>NC_008380.1:4092500-4542500 GCF_000009265.1 Rhizobium johnstonii 3841
CTATGGGAACATAAAAAACGAAGGGAGGACTACCATGGAAAACAAGAGGGCCAACTGCATTATCGAAGTCAGTGTCGACAGCGCCGATGGCCGCTATGCGGTCGGCATCATGAATATGCGCCAGGCACTCGATCTGCCGGAAATGCCTAGTCTGTCCTACACACATCCGGATCCGGTCAAGGCCGCCGCCGGCATAGTCGTCAGCCGCAAGGAACTGGCCGGCTTCATGGCCTGCCGCTGAGGCAGCGCCACCCTAGCAAAGCCGCGACGGCGCTTTATCCAAAGCGCTGAGCCACTTTTGCAGCGCCTGTTATTCCCCTCGTTTTTTATTCACGCTGCTGGCATCCTTCTGTCGTTCATGCCAAGAAAACGGCATCAAAAGCAGGATAAGGATGGCAGATGAGGGAGCGGCGCCCACCGCACAAGACGCGTGAACGGACAAAGCCTACCGATAACGCCGCGGCCAAACGGGTTACCCTTCCCCGTGCCCTTTCCAAGCTCGGTTATTGCTCCCGCACGCAGGCCGAACGCCTGATCGCCGAAAATCGTGTTGCGGTTGATGGTCGTATCGTCAACGATACCTCAGCATGGGTCGATCTTGCCACGGCAAGGATCAGCATCGACGGCCTTGTCATCGCGGCCGAAGCGAAAATCTATCTGATGCTCAACAAGCCCCGCGGTCTCGTCACCACCCGCCACGACCCAGAAGGCAGGCCGACGGTCTACGATTGCCTCAGGGATTTCGACATCCCGCATCTCTCTCCGGTCGGCCGGCTCGACAAGGCCAGCGAGGGCCTGCTGCTTTTCACCAACGACACCGAATTCGCCCAGATCCTGCTCGATCCGGTCACGCATGTGACGAAAACCTATCATGTCCAGATCGACCGCATCATGGACGACGAGGACATTGCCGCGATGACATCGGGCATCCGCCACGACGGCGAGCTACTGACGGCGACCGCCGCGCGGCGCCTGCGCCACGGTGACAGGAATTCATGGATCGAGGTCGAGCTCGACGAGGGCCGCAACCGCCAGATCCGCCGCATGCTGGAGGCGCTCGGAACCGAATGCCTGCGCCTCGTGCGCGTCGCAATCGGCGGGCTCGAACTCGGCGAACTGCCGAAAGGCGCCGTGCGTGCGCTGAGCGAACCGGAATTGCAGGCGCTGCGCCGGAAAACCGGCATGGAAAGGACGAGACGCAATTGACTGGTGTGACGGAGATGGCGCCGCAGGATTTCTGGCAGGAGATTCACCCGCAAGGCACCTTTGCCGGCGATGGGGAATTTACCTCCTTCTATGTCGCCACGCTCGAAGACGGCCGCCAGCTTCGCCTGCCGATCCGTGAGCTGGCGGATGGCGACCGCGCCCTCGCCTCGCTGATCGTCAACCAGGCGAGCTTCGCCGTGCTCGATGCGCTCGCCGAAAGCCTTGCCGAAAAGATCAGGCCCATGCGCATCGACGTCGTTGCCGGCCTGCCGACGCTCGGCCTGACGCTGGCCGCCGCCGTGGCGCAGAAGCTCGGCCATGGCCGCTACGTTCCGCTCGGCACCTCGCGCAAATTCTGGTATCGCGACGAGCTCTCCGTCGCCCTGTCTTCGATCACCACCCCGACACAGCAGAAACGCCTCTATATCGATCCGCGCATGCTGCCGCTGCTGCAGGGACAACGCGTCGCACTCATCGATGACGTCATTTCCAGCGGCGCCTCGATCGTCGCCGGTCTTCATCTGCTGACAGGCTGCGGCATCGAACCCGTCGTCATCGGTGCAGCCATGCTGCAATCGGAGCGCTGGCGCGAAAGCCTCGCAGCCGCCGGGCCGCAATGGAGCGCTCGCACCATCGGCGTTTTCGCAACCCCCATTCTGGAGCGGAACGCCAGAGGCCGGTGGCAAGCACCATCAGCCAGACGCGCGATATGAGGATTGTTCAATCTTTGCCTGAAGGCACCTCTGTACAGCGCATGAGGAACGATTACAGTCCCGCCTGATCGATGAAACAACGGACCCGCCCATGTCGTTCGAGCAAGCATCCCTGCTGATCCTTCTGCTGGCGATGCTCATTCTCTTCTCGCTCGATCGCATCCGCATCGAGGTGGTCTCGATCGCCGGCCTGCTTGGCGGCTATGCGCTCGGCCTTTATCCCGCCGATCAGATCTTCACGGGCTTCGCCAGTCCCGTCGTCATCACTGTCGTCGAGATCCTGCTGATCGTCCAGGTGCTGGCGCGCGCCAGGATCTTCGACAGTCTCGCCGTCCGTTTCGCGGCCGCAAGACCTTCGGGCTTCAAGGTCATATCAGGCACTTCCGCGCTCGCCGGCTTCATGTCCATCTTCATGAACAATATCGGCGCCTTTGCGATCACCTTGCCGGTCGCGCTACGCCTCGGCACGGTCCTGACGATCCCCCGCCGCCAGCTCGTCATGCCGGTCTCGTTCGCGGCCCTGCTCGGCGGCCTCGTTTCGCTGATCGGCACGCCGGCCAACCTGCTCGTCAGCGATGCGCTCGCCAAGGCGACCGGAACCGGCTTTCACTTCTTCGATTTCGCCTATGTCGGCCTGCCGGTGGCCATCGCCGGCATTCTGCTCATCGCCTTTCGCGTGCAGCACCTGTTTCCGGAAGCCGACGAAACACCCGCAACGATCTCCGCGGCGGCGCGGCGCATCGTCGTCGAGCGTCGCATTTCTGACGTCTCACCGCTGATCGGCGTAAGGCTTTCCGATTGCCCGGCACGGTTCGTCATCAAGCCGTACGCGCTGATCCGTGACGACAACTTTGCGTTCGGTCCGCTCGACCAGTTGGTGATCGAACCCGGCGACGTACTGCTTGCCGAGGGCGCCGATGCGACCTTTGCCGATCTTGCCGCCACACGGGCGCTGATGGCCGATGCCCATCCGCTTGGTCTGCAGCCGGATTTCACCCGTATCGAAGCCGTGGTCATGCCGGAAAGCACGCTGGTCGGTTCGCGCGTCCGTTCGCTTGAAGTCTTCCATTCTCGCGGCGTTGCTGTCACCGCCCTTTCCATGCGCGCGCCACGCATCGAAGGCCGCTTCCTCGACCTGCAATTGTCGATCGGCGATATATTGACGCTGGAGGGGCCGCGCATTGCAATCGGCGAAGCGTTGGAGGAAAGCGAGTGCCTGCCGCTCGCCTCGACAGCACCGAGCGAACCGGCGCTCCTATCCTGGCGGCCTTTCGCGCTCTTTGCCTGCGGCGTCGCCGCCTCGGCGGCCGGCCTGCGTCCCGACGTCGCTTTTGCCGGCGTCGTGCTCGTGCTCGCTCTGCTCAATCACCTCAACATCCGTCAGGCGATGGCCGACCTCAATTGGCCGATCATCATCATGCTCGCGGCGATGATCCCGATCGGCCAGGCGGTGGCGACCACCGGAGCGGCCGAAACCATTGCCGGCTGGCTCAGCCTCGTCGTGCCGATCGCCCATCCACTCTTAGGCATCGCCCTCATCCTCTTCCTCGCCATGACATTGACGCCTTTTGTCAACAACGCGACGGTCGCAATCGTCCTGACCCCGATCGCACTGGAATTCGCAAGAGCCGGTCGGCATGCGCCTGACGCCTATCTGATTGCGGTCGCCGCCGGCGCGTCGCTCGATTTCCTGACACCCTTCGGCCATCACAACAACACGCTGGCAATGGGGATCGGCGGCTACCGCTTCGGCGATTTCCTGCGCACCGGCTGGCCGCTTGCCGTCACAAGTTACGGCCTCGCCCTGCTTCTTACCGCTCTGTTCTGGCTGTGATGCGATACCCGATCGGCTTGACTTCCCCAGCAATGAAACTAGAGCAGGAAGTCTTCACCCAATAATTAAGGACAGTCGAACGCCGTGCGAATTCTCTCCGAAGCCCATTTCCCGGAATTGCCGAACTATTATCGCGGCAAGGTGCGCGAGAATTACGATCTTCCGGACGGACGCCGCATCATTATCAGCACCGACCGGCTGAGCGCTTTCGACCGCATCCTCACCTGCATCCCCTATAAGGGCCAGGTGCTGACACAGACGGCGCGCTACTGGTTCGAGGCGACGAAGGACATCTGCCCGAACCACGTTCTCGACTATCCCGATCCGAATGTCGTCATCGGCAAGCGGCTCGACATCCTGCCGGTCGAGATCGTCGTGCGCGGTTATCTCGCCGGCACCACCGGCACCTCGATCCTGACGCTTTATAAGAAGGGCGAACGCGAGATGTACGGCATGCGTCTGCCCGACGGCATGCGCGACAATCAGATCCTGCCGGAACCCGTCATCACGCCGACCAGCAAGGAATTCGACGGCGGCCACGATGAGCCGCTGACACCCACCGAAATCGTCACGCGTGGCCTTCTCACCAATGAACAATGGCAGACGCTGTCGACATATGCGCTCGCCCTCTTTGCCCGTGGCCAGGAGATGGCGGCGAAAAACGGGCTGATCCTGGTCGATACCAAATACGAGTTCGGCACCGACGGTGACGGCAACATTATCCTCGCCGACGAGATCCACACGCCGGACAGCAGTCGCTACTGGCTTGCCGAAAGCTATCCGGCAAGCTTTGCCGCCGGAAAACGCCCGGAAAGTTTCGACAAGGATTTTGTCCGCGCCTGGGTGGCGGAGCGCTGCGACCCCTATAAGGACGAGATCCCGGAAATCCCCGCCGAACTGATCGAGCAGACCTCGGCCGTCTATATCAAAGCCTACGAGGCGATCACCGGCGAGCGCTTCGTTCCAGACGATAGCGGCGAGACGCCGCTTGCCCGTGTCCGCAACAACCTCGCTCGCTATTTTCCTTGAAAAGGCGACAGACGAAAGCCGCCGGGCCGATCACCGGCTTGCGGCGTTTCGCCCAATCGCGCTAGGGCGCCGCGCGTCCAACAGGACACGTTAAGGACGCTCTATCACTTTGAATTGGCGCATAATCCTTTCCGAAAATCGATTCCGATTTTCGGGGTTATGCGCTAGCATCGAAAAAAAGCGGTATCGGGCTCAGCCCGGCGGGGAACAGATGGTAAGAAGGCCAAGACGCAAGGCCGAGGAAACGCGGGAAGACATTCTTTCCATGGCGGAGATGCTGTTTCGCGAGCGCGGCTTCGTCGCGGTGTCGATCGCCGATATCGCCGGCGCGCTCCACATGTCGCCCGCTAATGTCTTCAAGCATTTCCGTTCCAAGGTGGCGCTCGTCGATGCGATCGCCGGACGCCATCTCGATGATGCCGCCGAGCGCTTCGCCGCCTTCGATGAAAAGCTGCCGCCAAAGGAACAACTGCTGCGCTTCATCCTGCGCCTGCTGGAAAGCCACCTGCAGGACATCCAGAAGAACCCTTATATCTTCGAAATGGTGCTTTCGACGATCGAGGCCAAACTCGAGGCCGGCAATCGCTATCGCGCCCGCATCGAGGCGAAGCTCGGCGAGATCATCCGTGAAGGCATGGCGGAGGGAAGTTATCATTGCCGCGATCCCGAGAGCGCGGCGCGTACCGTTGCAGACGTCCTGGCCTGCGTGCTGCACCCTGTCCTGATCGCTCGCGACGACAAGGAGACCCTTGTGCACCGCGCCGAAAAAATCGTGTGTTTCGTCGATGCCGCACTGCAAAATAGCGCTTGCTAAGTGATGATTGCTGAATTACGTCACTTCGTAAAGCTTTTCTTAAATTCGGATAACGGCATTTGAAGCCAACCCAATCCTGACGCCTATATAAGCCTGCGCTCGCTCAAGCCGAGCCCGCAGGCCCGAGCTCGTGGATTGAACGGCGATTGCCACCGCACAGGAATTCACCATGATACGGCGTGCCCTCCTCATCTCCTCGGCCCTGGCATTAGCAGCCCTTCTCGCCGCTTGCAGCGACAGTGGCTCCAAGCCCGCCGGCAATGCGGGTGCAGGCGCGGCGCAGCAGGCTGCCCCCGTCGGCGTCATCACGCTGACGAAGGGCAGCTTCCCGATCACCACGATCCTGCCAGGCCGCGCCGAGACATTTCAGACCGCCGATATCCGGCCGCAGGTTAGCGGCCTGATCCGCGAGGTCGCCTTTAAGGACGGCGGCGAGATCAAGAAAGGCGACCTTCTCTACCAGATCGAGGATGCACCCTATATCGCTGCCGTCGAGCAGGCCAAGGCGGCGATCTCCAAGGCGCAGGCGAGCGTGCCCAGCGCTGAAAGCAATCTCGACCGCTACCAGCGCCTTGTCGGCAGCGGCGCCACGCAGATCGAATTCGAAACGGCCAAGACGACGCTGCTCCAGGCCAAGGCCGAAGTCGAGTCGGCAAAGGCCTCGCTTTCCGCTGCACAGATCGACCTCGACCACACCAGGATCGTCGCGCCTTTCGATGGCATCATCGACCAGACGGCCGTTAATGTCGGCAACGTCGTCTCTGCCAACCAGACGACGGCGCTGACGACGATCCGCCAGCTCGATCCGATCTACATCTCGCTGACGGAATCGAGCACCAACCTCTTGAAGCTGCGTGATGCAATGGCCGCCGGCGACATCAAGGGCGAAGCCAATGTCGTCTTCCATCTGATCCTGGAAAACGGCAAGGAATATAACCAGCAGGGCAAGCTCGACATGTCGAAGCAAGTGGTCAGTGAGACCACAGGCACATTCATCATCCGTGTGCTCTTTCCCAATCCCGACCGTATCGTGCTGCCCGGCATGTATGTCCGTGCAACCGTCGAGCTCGGCGCCGAGGCCGGTTATTCGCTGCCGCAACTGGCGACGAGCCGTGACGCCAACGGCCGACTGACGGCACAGTTCATTTCCGCCGACGGCAAGGTCGAAACCCGCGCCTTCGAGAACAGCTCGCCCTCCAACAATTCCTGGCTCGTGACCGAAGGCATCAAGGACGGCGATCAGCTGATCGTCAGCGGCCTGCAATCGATCACCTCAGGCATGCCGGTGAAGCCGGTCCCGATGAAGATCAACGACACCGGCGTGGTCGTGCCTGCCGAGCAGCCCGCGGCCGGTGACGCGCAGAAGCCCGCAGCGAAGTAATCGCCGCAGGCCCGCATCGTCACCGTCTCAGCCGCACAGGAATAACCGATGGCCAAGTTTTTCATCCGACGTCCGATTTTCGCCTGGGTCATTGCGATCACTATCATGCTCGCCGGCCTGCTGGCGATCTTCACGCTGTCGATCTCGCAATATCCCGACATCGCTCCGACGACGGTTCGCATCAACGCCACCTATCGCGGCGCCAGCGCCGAGACTGTCGAGAAATCGGTGACGACGATCATCGAGGACGGTATGACCGGCCTCGACGACCTCACCTACATGACTTCGACCTCATCGACGGGTTCGGCCAGCATCCAGCTCACCTTCGGGACGAGCGCCGATCCCGATATCGCCCAGGTGCAGGTGCAGAACAAGCTGCAGCTGGTTCAGTCGCAGCTTCCAAGCGACGTCATCGATGCCGGCATCAGCGTCACCCGCTCGACCTCGAGCATCCTTCTCGTCGGCTCGCTCGTTTCGACCGACGGCAAGCGCAACTCCGTCGACCTTGGCAATATCATGTCGACCTCGATCGAGGATCAGATCCAGCGCCTGGAAGGCGTCGGCAGCATCAATGTCTTCGGTTCGGGATACGCCATGCGCGTCTGGCTCGATCCGTTCAAGCTGCTGAAATACCAGTTGACGCCGAGCGACGTGACGTCAGCCATCCAGGCGCAGAACACCCAGGTTTCCGTCGGTTCGCTCGGTGCTCAGCCGACGATCCCCGGCCAGCAGATCAACGTCACCATCACCGCCCAAAGCCAGCTGACCACCGTCGCCGATTTCGAGCACATCATCCTGAAGGTCGAAAAGGACGGCGCGACGGTGCGCCTGAGCGACGTCTCGCGCATCGAGATCGGTCAGGAAAGCTACGGCGGCAGTTCGCGGTACAACGGCCAGCCGTCGACCGGTTTCGCCGTCAACCTTGCAATCGGCGCCAACGCCATCGATACCGCCGCCCGCGTGCGCTCGGCGCTTGAGGTTATCGGCCGCGGCCTGCCGGCAGGTGTCGAGATCACCTATCCCTACGACACCACGCCCTTCGTGGAACTGTCGATCGAGAAGGTCGTACACACGCTGATCGAGGCGATCGTGCTCGTCTTCGTGGTGCTGCTCGTCTTCCTGCAGAATCTCCGGGCGACGCTGATCCCGACGATTGCCGTTCCCGTGGTGCTGCTCGGCACCTTCGGGGTGCTGGCGGTCACCGGCTATTCGATCAATACCTTGACGATGTTCGCCATGGTGCTGGCGATCGGTCTTCTCGTTGACGACGCCATCGTCGTCGTCGAAAACGTCGAACGCATCATGTCCGAAGAAAAGCTTTCGCCGCTCGAAGCGACGGAAAAATCGATGGGCGAGATCACCGGCGCCATCGTCGGCATCGCGCTCGTCCTCACAGCCGTCTTCATTCCGATGGCCTTCTTCGGCGGTTCGACCGGCATCATCTATCGCCAGTTCTCGATCACCATCGTCTCGGCCATGTTGCTGTCGGCGCTCGTCGCCCTCGTGCTGACGCCCGCACTTTGCGCCACGATGCTGAAGCCGGTCGGCGAACACAGGAAACACCGCGTCGGCGACTGGTTCAACCGCAACTTCACGCGCTCGACCAACGGCTATATCAGCACCATCGGCTATCTGCTGAAGCGGCCGATCCGCGTCATGCTGGTCTTCCTTTTGGTCGGCGCCGGCTGCGCCTATCTCTTCACCCGCCTGCCGAGCTCCTTCCTGCCGCAGGAAGACCAGGGCGTGCTGCTGACCATCGTCACCACACCGCCGGGCTCGACCACGCAGCAGACCCAGGCAGTCGTCGAGAAGGTCGAGAAATACTATCGTGAAAACGAGAAGGACGCCGTCGATTCCGTGTTCGGCGCACTCGGCTTCGGCTTCAGCGGTTCCGGCCAGAACAGCGCCATCGTCTTCACCAAGCTCAAGGATTTCTCGCTGCGCACCGATCCGACGCTGAGCGCTCAATCGGTCGTCAACCGGGCGCTTGGCAATTTCTTTGCGATCCGCGAGGCGCAGGTCTTCGCGCTGCTGCCGCCGGCGATCCAGGGTCTCGGCGTGTCGAGCGGCTTCTCCATGTATCTCGTCGACACCGGCGGCCACGGCAACGACGCCTTGACGGCCGCCTCCAAGCGGCTGATCCAGATGGGCAATAGCTCGGGCAAGATCGTGGCGCTGCGCAGCAGCAACAAGGAAGTCGAGCCGCAGATGCGCATCGTGCTCGATCAGGAAAAGATCGGCGCCATGGGCGTCGACATCGCCTCGGTCAATTCCATGCTGTCGATCATCTTCACCGGCCGTGATGTCAACGACTTCACGCTGAACGGCGAGATCAAGCCAGTCTACGTCGAGGGCGATGCGCCCTTCCGCATGCAGCCGAGCGATCTCAACCACTGGTACGCCCGCAACAATGACGGCGAAATGGTGCCCTTCTCCGCCTTTACCCGCACGGAGTGGGTGAAGGGCGCGCCCTCGCTTGCCCGCTTCAACGCCGTCAGCGCCATTCCGCTCGATGGCGCTTCCGCACCCGGGGTTTCCTCCGGCGATGCGATGAACGAAATGGCAGCACTGACCAATGAACTCGGTGGCGGTTACACGGTCGCCTGGCAGGGCATCTCCTATCAGGAGCGGCTGTCCGGTTCGCAGGCGCCGATGCTCTACGCGATCTCGGTGCTGGTCGTCTTCCTCTGCCTGGCAGCGCTTTACGAAAGCTGGTCGATCCCCTTCTCGGTGATCATGGCGGTGCCCGTCGGCATCCTCGGGGCGCTGACGGCGGCAACGGTCTTCGGCCAGGCGAACGACGTCTATTTCAAAGTCGGCTTGCTGACCACCATCGGGCTGGCGGCGAAGAACGCCATTCTGATTGTCGAATTCGCCAAGGACCGCATGGAAAGCGGCATGGGGCTCTACGAGGCGACATTGGAAGCGGCGAGATTGCGCCTGCGGCCGATCATCATGACCTCGCTTGCCTTCATTCTCGGCGTCGTGCCGCTGGCGATCGCGACAGGCGCGGGCTCGGCAGCACAGAATGCCATCGGCATCGGCGTTCTCGGCGGCATGCTGGCGGCCACGATGCTCGGGATTTTCTTCGTGCCGTCGTTTTTCGTCGTCATTCGACGCATCTTTGCCACACGCGGCAAAAATGCGGCAGGACCGTGATATAAATGCACTGTGATAATGCTGTTGCCGTTGCTACATTGCGCCCGACTGCTTCGGAATGGTGTTTTTGGTAGAACGAGGCGCGGCGGCCGATAGTGAAGTATGAAGCTTCAGACAAGAATTGACTTGCTCGAGTACAGGATGAAATGAATGGTATCTCTTCGTTTTGCCACACCGGCATTATTGTTATTATTGTCGGGCTGCGTTGTGGGCCCGGATCATGTTCCTCCTGAGATGCCGCTGCCCGCCAAATTCGGAGAGGGTGGAACCAAGAGCGATGGCGATGTTACCACCGTTGCTTGGTGGAGCGCCTTCAAAGACCGCAAGCTGGACGGCCTCGTCCAGTCCGGCCTCGACCAGAACCTGTCAGTCCAGCAGGCGATCGAACGCATCAATTCGGCTTCCGCTAACGTCACCGTCGCAGGAGCCGGTGCCCTGCCGAACCTGACGGTCGGTGCCTCGCACACGGTTAGCGGCCAGAAGGGCGAACTGCGCACGCAGTTCGACACGCGCAACACCAGCGGCGGCGAAGCACAGCTGACCTGGCTGCTCGATATTTTCGGCCTCTACAAGCGCAACACCGAGAGTGCTCTCGCTTCGCTCGATTCTGCTTACGCATCGGCAGACGTTGCCAAGCTGACCCTCGTGCAGGACCTCGTTTCGAGCTATATCGACGTTCGTTATTATCAGCAGCGCCTGGCACTTTCGAAGGCCAACCTGAAGTCCCGTCAGGAAACCTACGAACTGACCAAGTTCCAGCTGGAAGCCGGCGCCGCCTCGCGTCTCGACGTCGTTCAGGCCGAAGGCCTGGTGCAGTCGACGCTCGCCGAAATTCCCGGCCTCGAAACCAACATCCGCATTTCGGCCCATCACATCGCCACGCTGCTCGGCCTGCCGGCCGCAACCCTTGTCGATGATCTGCTGAAGGGCTATGGCCAGCCGGTATTCCGCGGCGGCATTACCTCCGGTATCCCGGCCGACCTGATCCGCAACCGTCCCGACATCCGGGTGGCGGAACGCGACCTTGCGGCCGCAACCGCCCAGATCGGCGTCGCCCAGGCGCAGCTCTATCCGAGCATCTCGCTCAGCGGCTCGATCTCGCCGGCTTACATCAACCAGCGCGGCATCCATGGCGGCCTGACGCCCTGGTCCTTCGGCCCGACCCTCAACCTGCCGATCTTCGATGGCGGGACCCTGCGCGCCGGCGTCAAGACGGCGCAGTCCAATGCTGCAGCGGCCTATCTCAACTGGAAGTCGACCGTGCTGACCGCGATCGAACAGGTCGAGAATGCACTTTCGGCTGTCCGGCGTGACGCCCGCACGGTTTCGGCGCTTCAAGCCCAGGTGAAGACCACGCAAGAAACGCTCGAACTTTCGACCGCATCCTACAAGGACGGCGCTTCTTCGCTGCTTGACGTTCTCGACGCCCAGCGCCAGGTTTCGCTCGCCCAGGCAAGCCTTGCCGCAGCCGTCCAGCAGATGGCCAAGGACTACGTGTCGCTGAATATCGCAATCGGCGGCGGTTTCGCCCCCGGCGGCAACACCACCGCACCGGCGGCGAAGATTGTGGCTGTCAAGGGCTGACAGCTGCTTCAATCGATCTGAAAGTACAAAGCCTCGCGATCGTCTCGCGGGGCTTTTTTCTTATCCGCCGCGTCCGTAACCGAATAATTGCGGATAAGATGAATTCGGATTCGACAGGCGGGAAAAGCTGAGCTATTACTCTGATTAAACGATTAATCAAAGTGATCGTCAATCATGCCAGCATCGCGCCCGGGACCGAACCTCAGCAGGATAGCGACGTCGCTCGGCGTCTCCGCCGCCACGGTCTCCAATGCGCTTTCCGGCAAGGGCCGGGTGTCCGGCCAACTGGTCGAAAGAATCCGCGAGCATGCAGCCGAGCTCGGTTACGTCCCGAGCCAGGCCGGGCGGGCGCTACGGACCGGCCGCAGCGGCGTTCTCGGCCTGGTGCTGCCCGATATCGCCAATCCGCTGTTCCCGAAGATCGCGCAGGCGATCGAATTCGCTGCCTCGGCCGCCGGTTACGGCGTGCTGATCGCCGATTCTCGCGGTGATGTCGCCGCCCAGACCGAGGCGATCAACCGGCTGGTCGAGCGCGGCGTCGACGGCATGGTCGTCATTCCCCGCCGCGCCACCCGCATTTCGTCCGCAGCATGTCCGGTCGCCGTCATCGACACTCCCTCGACGCCCGGCAACACCGTTGCCGCCGACCATTGGCAGGGCGGCCGCGAAATCGCCGGCCATCTCGCAGGCCTCGGCCATCGCCGTATCCTCATCATCGGCAACAATCGGGAATCCAACGTCCAGAACGACCGCGCCGGCGGCATCCGCTCCGGCATGCGCGCGGGCATGCATTCGGCAACGCTGTGGATCGACAGGCTGGAACAGGAGAACGGCAGCGGCTGCCCGCTCGGCCTCGCCGAAAAAGTCAGGCAGGGTTTCACCGCTTTCGCGGCCCTCTCCGACCTGCAGGCGCTGCGGGCGCTGACGGAGTTGCAGCAGGCGGGCATCAACATTCCCACTGACGTCAGCGTCACCGGCTTCGACGACCTCATCTGGTCGCCTGTTGTCACGCCGTCGCTGACGACGGTCCGGATGGACATGGAGAGGATTGCCGGGATCGCGGTGTCGGCGTTGGTGGATACCATAAGAACAAGCAGCATCCGGGAGGGCGTGCTCGTTACGGCGGAGATCGAACGCGTCGCCATGCAGCTGATCGTCCGCCAATCATCCGGGCCTGCGAACCCGGCACCAAGAACCTCAGAGATGGAGAACATGTAAGATGAAAAAAGCTCTCATTGCCTCGGCAGCCCTCGCCGCCCTATGCCCGCTCGGCGCCGCCGCGGCAGAGCGGACGCTGACGATTTCCGTCTATGCCTTTGCGCAGGACGATTTCAAGACGCTGGTCTACGATCCGTTCGAAGCCAAATGCGGCTGCAAGCTGGTGGTCGAAACCGGCAACAGCGTCGAGCGTCTGGCCAAGATGGAGGCGAACAAGGCCAACCCCGTCGTCGATCTCGCCGCCGTTTCCATGGCCGATGCGCTGGCCGCGTCCCGCACCGGCCTGATCGACAAGATCGATACCGCGAAGCTCGCCGATTTCGCCAAGCTCTATGACGTCGCCAAGGATCCGAACGGCGACGGCATGAGCGTCGGTTACACCTTCTACGCCACATCGATTGCCTATCGCTCCGACAAGATGAAGATCGACTCCTGGGCCGATCTATTGAAGCCGGAATATGTCGGACACGTCGCCTTTCCGAACGTGACCACCAATCAAGGCCCGCCGGCGCTCTATATGCTCGGCCTGGCGCTCGGCAAGGACACGCCGGATCTGAAGGGGCCGATCGAAGCGCTGGGCGAGAAGAAGGACGAGATCGTCACCTTCTACGAAAAGTCCTCGCAGCTGGTGCAGCTGATGCAGCAGGAAGAGATCTGGGCAGCGCCGATCGGCCGTTTCTCCTGGGCCGGCTTCACCAAGCTCGACGTCCCGGTCGCCTGGGCAACGCCGAAGGAGGGCCAGACCGGCGGTATGAACGTGCTGGTCCTGACCAAGGGCTCGAAGAACCAGGATCTCGCTCTGCAATTCATGGACTTCTGGCTCTCGACCGAGATCCAGACCAAACTCGCCGAAAAGCTGATCGACAGCCCGGCAAACAGCGAGGTCAAGCTTTCCGAAGCCGCCGCCAACAACCTGACCTATGGCGAGGAAACGGCCAAGAGCCTCAAGCTGATCCCATCGGCCGTCGCCCTCGACAATCGCGCCGGCTGGCTGAAGACGTGGAACGAGAAGGTCGGCCAGTAAGGCCCGCGTGAAAACTGGCCCCGGCGCCCCTGCCGGGGCCTCCCTCTTCTCCACTCGAAAGGCGCCTCATGTTCCAGAACCGCGCAGAAGCCCTGGCGCTTGCCTTGCCGGCGGCCATCTTTGCGACCGTGGTCTTTCTGTTGCCCGTTGCGATCCTCTTGTCGGAGGGCTTCCGCGCCGGCAGCAGCTGGAGCCTGTCGGCCTATGCCGATTTCTTTTCCCAGACGTTGAACCGTACCGTCTTCTTGCGCACGTTCCGGCTCGGCCTCGAAGTCACCGCCGTGTCGGCGGTCATCGGTTATGCCGCAGCCTTTGCCATCGTCAACCTGCCGGCGAAGGGCAAGGGCCGGATGATCGGGCTCATCACCCTGCCGCTGATGATCTCTCCGGTGGCGCGCACCTATGCCTGGATCGTCATTCTCGGCCGCACCGGCATCGTCAACCAGGCGATAACAGGCCTGGGTCTCAGCGCCGAGCCGCTGCGGCTGCTGTTTACCGAGACCGCCGTCTTCATCGGCCTCCTGCAGCTCTTCCTGCCGCTGATGATCCTATCGCTGATCAGCGCACTCGAAAACATGCCGAAGGATGCGATCCCGGCTGCTCGCGTGCTCGGCGCCAACTGGTTCCAGGTCTTCTGGAAAGTCATCCTGCCGCTCACCAGGGAAGGCCTCGTCGTCGGCGGCACGCTGGTCTTCACCGGATCGCTGACCGCCTATATCACCCCCGCCGTGCTTGGCGGCTCCAAGGTGCTGATGCTGGAAACGCTGATGTATCAGCAGGTTTCCGTCGCCAATGATTTCGTTTCGGCAAGCGTCATCGCCTTCATCCTGATCGTCATGAGCTTTGCCGCCAACATTCTGCTGAAACGCCTTGCGACGGCGAGGAACCGCCGATGACACTGCGCCTGTTTTCGCCTCTCGTGCTTTTCCTGCTGCTGGTCTTCCTGATCGGCCCGTTCCTGATCATCATCGCCGCTTCGCTATCGGCGGGCGATACACTGGCCTTCCCGCCGCAGGGCCTGTCGCTGCGTTGGGTGATGAAGGTGTTCACCATCGAGAGCTTTCGCGACAGCTTCGCCATGTCGATGTTCCTCGCCGTCTTCGGAACAATCGCAGCCCTTCTCCTTGGCATCCCGGCCGCCTACGCCCTCTCCCGCTACAAGCTGCCCGCGGCCGAGACCGTCCGCACCATCGTCTCGCTGCCGATCATCGTTCCCGGCATCATCGTCGGCCTGGCGCTGCTGCGTTATCTCGTCGTGCCCTTCGGCTTCAACATCACGCTCGCGCTCTTCTTCGCCCATACAGCCCTGGTGCTGCCCTATGCCGTGCGCGTCGTCTCGGCGAGCCTCGACAATCTGCGCTCGGACATCGAGGAGGCCGCCGTCCTGCTCGGTTCCTCGCGGCTCGGCGCCTTCTTCCGCGTGGTGATGCCGAATATCCGCGGCGGCATCCTTGCCGCCTTCATCCTCGGTTTCGTCACCAGTTTCAATCAGGTGCCGGTCTCGCTCTTCCTGTCCGGTCCCGGCGTCCGCACGCTGCCGATCGACATGCTGGGTTACATGGAAACCACCTACGATCCTTCCATCGCGGCGCTCTCCGCCCTTCTCGCCTTTCTCTCGATCGGCATCGTCTTTCTCGCCGAACGCTTCCTGGGATTCTCGCGCTATGTCTGATGCCTATCTTCAACTCGACAAGCTGACCCTTGCCTATGGCGACACGGTCGCGGTGCGGGACCTCGACCTTGCGATCGGCAAAGGTGAGCTGGTGGCGCTTCTCGGCCCCTCCGGCTGCGGCAAGACGACGACGATGCGCGCCATTGCCGGCCTGCTGACGCCCGCCGGTGGCCGCATCCGCCTCGACGGCGCCGATATCACCCGCGTCTCCGCCAACAAACGCGCCGTTGGCCTCGTCTTCCAGTCCTATGCTCTCTTCCCGCATCTGACAGTTTATGAGAACGTCGCCTTCGGCCTGCGTCTCAAGGGCATTTCCTCCCAGGATCTCGATGCTCGCGTCGGCGCCGGCCTGAAATCCGTCGGGCTCTCGGCTTTCGCCAGCCGCAAGCCTGCCGAACTCTCCGGTGGCCAGCAGCAGCGCGTGGCGCTCGCCCGTTCGATGGTGATGGAGCCGAAGGTGCTGTTGCTCGACGAGCCGCTGTCCAATCTCGATGCCCGCCTTCGCCTTGAAATGCGCGCCGAATTGCAACGCGTGCAGAAAGAGACCGGCGTCACCATGATCTTCGTCACCCACGACCAGGTGGAAGCCCTGGCGCTCGCCGACCGCATCGTCGTGATGCTGAACGGCGGCATCGAACAGATCGGCACGCCGGAGGAGATCTACAACAATCCGGCCTCAGCCTTCGTCGCCGATTTCGTCGGCTTCGAGAATGTCTTCGCGCTGAAGGATGGAAAGCTTGCGACGCCGAATGGGCCGGTCGGCCTTTCCGGCCCGGCTCCGGAAGCCGCAGCGGGCCTCGCCTGGCGTCCGCGCATGGTGAAACTTGGCTCCGGTGCTTTCCAGGGCACCGTGCGCGGCACGTCTTTCGCCGGCAACACCCGCGAATACCTGCTCGACACTCCGCTCGGCCCGATCAAGGCCGAGATCGATGCAGGCCTGCCGCCGCACGAGATCGGCAGCCCGCTTAGCTTCGATCTGCCGGTTGCCGGCGCGGCAAGCCTCAAACGGTTCGGGTGAAATCATGGGCGTCTGGATCGACACGGACATGGGCTTCGACGACATCGCCGCCATTCTGATGGTGGGACAGTCGGAATTCGAGATCGACGGAATATCACTGGTCTTCGGCAATACGCCGCTGCCGCAGGTGAGGATAAACGCCGCCGGCGCCGCCAGCGCCTTCGGCTGGACGTTCCCGATCCACACCGGCCGCGCCATGCCCGTGCTCGGCAAGCTGGAAACCGCTCAGGCGATCCTTGGCGAAACCGGCATCCCGACATCAGGCAGAAGCCTGCCGCCGGCGGCTGACCTTGCCGAAAGCGATGCCTTCACAGCACTCTGCCGCTGGCTGGAGCGCAAAGGCCAGCACCGCATCCTGGCGCTTGGCCCGCTGACCAACATCGCTGCCGTGGCGCTCGCCCGGCCCGATCTTGCTGCCCGCATCACCGAGCTCGTCTGGATGGGCGGCGGCGTCACGTCAGGCAACCATACGGCCTCCGCCGAGTTCAACGCGCTCGCCGATCCCGAAGCCCTCTCGATCGTCATCGCCCATGGCCTGCCGCTGCGCATGGTCGATCTCGACCTCTGCCGCAAGGTGCTGGCGAGGCCCGAAGACGCCGAGCCGGTGCGCAATGCCGGCGGCGCCAACGCCGAGCTGATCGCCGATATGTTTTCGGGTTATATCCGTATCGGCACCAGCCGCGGCCGCCCGGCCATGGCGATTTACGATCCTTCCGCCGCCGTCGCCTTCGTCGCTCCGGATATCGTCAGCTTCCGCCCTGCCCGTATCGACGTCGAGCTGCAGGGCGCCTTGACCCGCGGCCGTACCGTCGTCGAGACCCGCGCCACGCATGCGACCTTCAATGCTCAATTCGCTGCCGACATCGATGCCGACATGGCGCGTGTCATCATTCTCGCTGCCCTGGTCAACGAGGCCCGCAAATGAACGCCACCGCTCGCCAAGAACCCGCCGATCTCAACGATCCCGCTTTGCGCGCCCGCGCCGTCACCGCTGCGCGCGGCGACGCCCCTTTCGACATGCTGATCACCGGTGGCCGGCTGCTCGATACGGTGACGGGCCTGATCCGGCAAGCCGATATCGGCCTCGTCGGCGCGCTGATATCAAGCGTTCATGCCCCGGCAAGCCGCACGGATGCCGTCGAGATCATCGATGCGGCGGGCAGTATCCTGACGCCCGGCCTGATCGACACGCACATGCATATCGAAAGTTCGATGGTGACACCGGCCGAATATGCGAGCGCTGTCTTGCCACGCGGCGTCACCACCATCGTCTGGGATCCGCATGAATTCGGCAACGTCCATGGGCTCGACGGCGTGCGCTGGGCGATCGAGGCGGCGCGCAGCCTGCCGCTGCGTATGATCCTTCTTGCGCCCTCCTGCGTGCCCTCCGCGCCGGGCCTGGAGCTTGCCGGCGCCGATTTCGATGCCTCCATGATCACCGAGATGCTGCACTCCTCCGCCGTCGGCGGCGTCGCCGAAGTGATGAATATGCGCGGCGTCATCGACGGCGATCCGCGCATGACTGATATCGTCAATGCCGGCCTTGCCGCCGGGAAACTCGTCTGCGGCCATGCACGCGGCCTCGAAGGCGCCGATCTCAACGCCTTCATGGCATCGGGCATCACCTCCGACCACGAACTTACCTCCGGTGCCGATCTACTCGCCAAGCTTTCCGCCGGCCTGACGATTGAGCTGCGTGGCTCTCACGACCATCTGCTGCAGGAGTTCGTCGAGGTGCTGAGCGGTCTCGGCCACCTACCCCCGACCGTCACGCTCTGCACCGACGACGTCTTTCCTGACGAACTCCAGGAAGGCGGCGGCCTCGACGACGTCGTCAGGCGCCTGGTGCGCTACGGCATGAAGCCGGAATGGGCCATCCGCGCCGCGACCTTCAACGCCGCACAACGTCTGAAGCGCTCCGATCTCGGCCTCGTCGCCACTGGTCGCCGCGCCGACATCGTGCTCTTCGAAGACCTCACGGAATTCCGGGCGCGGCTCGTCATATCAGGCGGCCGCATCGTTGCCCGCAACGGCAGCATGCAGGTTGCCGTCCAGCAGATCGATACGGCGCCGCTTGTCAATTCGGTGAAGCTGCCGCCGCTGACCGAGAATGATTTTCGCATTCCGGCGAAGGGCGAGCGCGTCCGCGTCGCCACCATCGACCGCCCGCGCTTCACGCAATGGGGCGAGGCCGAAACCGAGGTCAGGGATGGTTTCATCGTGCCGCCGGCCGGCAGCGCCATGATTTCAGTCGCCCATCGCCACGGCAAGACCGACGGCATCCCGCGCATCGGCTTCCTCACCGGCTGGGGTGAATGGCGCGGCGCTTTCTGTACCACCGTTTCGCATGACAGCCATAACCTCACCGTCTTCGGCGGCAATGCCGGCGACATGGCGCTCGCCGCCAACGCAGTCATATCAGCCGGCGGCGGCATGGCTGTCGCCAAGGACGGCAGGATCGAGGCGATGCTGCCGCTGCCGCTCTCCGGCCTGGTGACGGATGCGTCGCTGAAGGACACGGCGCTGGCCTTTGCCGGCATCCGCAAGGCGATGGAAAAGATCGTCACATGGAAGCCGCCCTATCTGGTCTTCAAGGCCTGCTTCGGCGCAACGCTCGCCTGCAATGTCGGCCCGCATCAGACCGATCAGGGAATTGCCGATGTTGTAACGGGCAAGGTGCTGGAAAACCCGGTGCTGGCTGTTTGGTAGATCGTGGAAAGCGCGGCTCCGACAGAAGGCGTGCCGTGTGCCCCTCAAACGCCTAACCGATCGAACCATGCGCCGTTGCGGCAAATCCCGGTGCGTTGTTCGATGAGGTTGACCGCAGCCAGCCCGTCGGGCCCTGCTGTCATCTTTTTCGGCCTACGGTTCGGATCATTGTTGCAATTCATTCTTAATTGCACAATAGTCGAAACAAGGGTCGTCAAGCATTTTTTGCAAATCATTCTGAATCGCAACTTGTTCGACTCTCCGCGGCTTTGGCAATTCGGTCGTAAAAGCAGCAAGAGGAGAAATATATGCTCTATGGGGAAAGACGGTCGGTTTTGGCCGGAATGATAGGGGTGGCATTCGCAGCCGTGCTGGTTGCCTTTCCCGCCGCTGCCCAACAGACAACCAATTCGAAGTTCAAGGTGGTGACGACCTTCACGGTAATTGCCGACATGGCAAAAAACGTGGCCGGTGATGCCGCGATCGTGGAATCGATCACCAAGCCGGGCGCGGAGATCCACAACTATGCGCCGACGCCGGGTGACATCCAGCGGGCCCAAGGTGCACAGCTCATTCTCTGGAACGGGCTCAATCTGGAGCGCTGGTTCGAAAAGTTCTTCCAGAACCTGCACGACGTCCCCGGTGCCGTTGTCTCCGATGGCATCGAACCAATGGGCATCTCGGAAGGCCCCTACGAAGGCAAGCCCAATCCCCACGCCTGGATGTCACCGAAGAACGCCCTGATTTACGTCGACAATATCCGTGATGCTTTCGCAAAGTATGATCCGGCGAATGCGGAGACCTACAAGGCTAACGCCGAGGCCTACAAGCAGAAGATCGAAGCGACGATCACTCCGATCCGCGCCACCCTCGAAAAAATCCCCGAGGACAAGCGCTGGCTGGTTTCAAGCGAGGGCGCCTTTTCCTATCTCGCACGCGATTTCGGGCTGAAGGAACTCTATCTCTGGCCAATCAACGCCGACCAGCAGGGCACGCCCCAGCAGGTCCGCAAGGTGATCGATGCGGTGAAGGAAAACCAGATCCCAACCGTCTTCAGCGAAAGCACCGTTTCCGATAAACCGGCCCGGCAGGTGGCGCGCGAAACCGGCGCCCACTATGGAGGCGTGCTTTATGTCGACTCGCTGAGCGAAGCCGACGGCCCGGTGCCAACCTATATCGATCTTCTGCGCGTGACCTCCGATACGGTCGCGAAGGGTCTTGCCGATGGGTTGTCGCAATGACCGTGCTGCTTGGCAATCTTGTCCGTCCCGCATCCTCGGATGCGGGATCGGGGATCACGGTAAAGGATGCGACCGTCACTTACCGCAACGGACATACGGCCCTGAGGGACGCGAGTTTCCAGATCCCGACGGGCACGATCGCCGCGCTGGTCGGTGTCAACGGTTCCGGCAAGTCGACGCTCTTCAAGTCGATCATGGGTTTCGTGCGTCTCGCCAGGGGCCACATTCGCGTGCTTGGCATGCCGGTCGAAGAGGCGCTGCGCAAGAACCTCGTCGCTTATGTGCCGCAATCGGAAGAAGTCGACTGGAATTTCCCGGTGCTGGTCGAGGATGTCGTGATGATGGGCCGCTACGGCCACATGGGCATGATGCGCATCCCGAAGGCCGCGGACCACGAGGCAGTGGCCTCCGCGCTCGCCCGTGTCGCCATGAGCGAATTCCGCAAGCGCCAGATCGGCGAACTCTCCGGCGGTCAGAGGAAGCGGGTCTTTTTGGCGCGAGCCCTGGCGCAGGACGGCCGGGTCATTCTGCTCGATGAACCCTTTACCGGCGTCGACGTAAAGACCGAGGACCAGATCATCAAGCTCCTGCGCGAACTGCGGGATGAAGGCCGCGTCATGCTGGTCTCCACCCACAATCTCGGCTCCGTGCCGGAGTTCTGCGACCGGACCATTCTGATCAAGGGCACGGTGCTCGCCTACGGCCCGACCGTCGAGACTTTTACGCAGGAAAATCTGGAAAAGACCTTTGGCGGCGTGCTGCGTCATTTCGTGTTCAGCGAAGCGCAGAACGGCAGGCCAACGTCGATCGGCGTCATAACCGACGATGAGCGCCCCCTGATCATGCAGGGTGGCAAAGCGACCGCCCGGAGGTCCGATAGTGGCAATGGGGGCCGGGAATGATAGCCGACCTCCTGCAGCCCTTCACCTATGAATACATGCTCAATGCCATGTGGGTGTCCGCCCTTGTCGGCGGCGTCTGCGCTTTCCTCTCCTGTTATCTGATGCTGAAAGGCTGGTCGCTGATCGGCGACGCGCTCTCGCACGCGATCGTTCCCGGCGTCGCCGGCGCCTATATGCTCGGACTTCCCTTTTCGATCGGAGCCTTCTTTTCCGGAGGACTCGCTGCCGCAGCGATGCTTTTCCTCAACCAGCGCACCAAGCTGAAGGAAGATGCCATCATCGGCCTGATCTTCTCCTCTTTCTTCGGGCTGGGCCTGTTCATGGTTTCGCTCCAACCTATGGCGGTCAACATCCAGACGATCGTGCTCGGCAACATTCTCGCCATCACGCCCGAGGATACGCTGCAACTCGCCATCATCGGCTTCGTGTCGCTCGCCGTCCTGCTCGTCAAATGGAAAGACCTGATGGTCACTTTCTTCGACGAGAGCCATGCCCGATCGATCGGTCTCAATCCGACCGCTCTCAAGGTCATTTTCTTCACGCTGCTGTCCGCCTCCACCGTCGCGGCGCTGCAGACCGTCGGTGCGTTCCTCGTCATCTGCATGGTGGTGACGCCCGGCGCGACCGCCTATCTGCTGACCGACCGCTTTCCGCGGCTGCTTGTGATCGCGGTCATCATCGGATCGATGACCAGCTTCGTTGGCGCTTATGCGAGTTACTTCCTTGATGGCGCGACAGGCGGCATCATCGTCGTGCTGCAGACGGCAATCTTCCTGGTCGCGTTCTTCTTCGCACCCAAACACGGCATGCTGGCGGCACGCAGACGTGCTGCGCAGGCGCTGGAGGCAGCGCCATGAACATGGTCGAGACGCTTCTTTCGCCTTTCCAGTTCGGCTTCATGGTCAATGCGCTGGTGATCTCGGTGCTGGTCGCAATCCCGATGGCGCTGTTGTCCTGCTTCCTGGTTCTGAAAGGCTGGTCTCTGATGGGAGATGCCATCAGCCACGCCGTCTTTCCCGGCGTGGTCATCGCCTATATCGTCGGCATACCGTTTGCGGTTGGCGCCTTCGTGGCCGGCATGTTTTGCGCTATCGCCACCGGTTTCCTGAAAGATAACAGCCGTATCAAACAGGATACGGTGATGGGCATCGTCTTCTCCGGCATGTTCGGGCTCGGCCTGGTCCTTTATGTCAAGATCCAGTCCGACGTGCATCTCGATCACATCCTGTTCGGCGACATGCTCGGTGTCTCCTGGCGCGACATCGGGCAGTCGGCCGTCATCGCTGCGATCACGGCTGTCGTTCTTGGTGTGAAGTGGAAGGACTTCCTGCTGCACGCCTTCGACCCCGCCCAGGCGAGAGCGGTGGGCCTCAGGATCAACCTGCTGCATTACGGCCTTCTCGCCCTCATCTCGCTGACGATCGTCGGTGCCTTGCAGGCGGTAGGCATCATCCTTTCGATCGCCATGCTGATTGCGCCGGGAGCCATCGCCTTCCTGCTCACCCGCAGGTTCAGCACGATGCTGCTCCTCTCCGTTGCCATTGCCGTGATCGGTTCCTTTGTCGGCGTCTACCTGTCCTTCTTCATCGACAGCGCGCCGGCGCCGACCATCGTGCTTGTGCTGGCGATCGGCTTCGTGCTCGCCTTCATCCATGCCACGCGCGGGACGGCCCGGGTTGAGGAATCGCCGATGGACTGATGGACATTGACGAATGTAACAATTTGAGCTGCTGCCTAATTCCTGCAATCGATTCCGGTTTGGGCAATTGGGCAGCAGATAATCAAACCTTCAACTCCCGCTCGACCAGCGCCACCCAATAGGCCGCCCCATATCCCAGCGCTTCATCGTTGAAATCATAGGCCGTGTTGTGATGCAGAGCCCCGTCCACCGCCGGACCGTTGCCGAGCCAGACATAGCAACCCGGCGCATTCTGGGCGAAAAAGGCGAAATCGTCGCCTGCCGTCGACGGCGGAAAGCTTGTCTGCACCTTCCCGCCGAAGACCGAGCCGGCCACGGCCAGCGCCCGTGCGGTCGCATCCGCGTCATTGATGACGGGCGGAATCCGCCGCTCGAATGCATAGTCCACAGCAATGCCGTACATGGCCGCAGTGCCATGCGCCAATCGTCCGATCTCGGTCTCCAGCTGGTCGCGCACATCGGGCAAATAGGCTCGCGCCGTCCCACCGATCTCAACGATATCAGGAATGACGTTCAGAGCCTTCGGGTCGCCCGCCTGCAGGAAACAGGCGCTGACGACGGCCGGTTGCAGCGGATCGATCACCCGTCCGACGATCGTCTGCAGCGATGACAGGAAGGTCCCGGCCGCCGTGATCGGATCGCGGCCGAGATGCGGCTTGGCGCCGTGCGTGCCGGTCCCACGGAAGGTAATGCGCCAGCTGTCGGAGGAGGCAAGCTGCGGCCCCTCGACCACGGCGATCTCATCGACCGCAAGCCCAGGCATGTTATGCAGCCCATAAACGGCATCGCAGGGGAAAAGCGTGAACAGCCCCTCCTCGACCATGCGCCTTGCTCCGCCTCGCCCTTCTTCGGCCGGCTGGAAGATGAAATGCACCGTGCCGGAAAAGTCCCGCGTTGCCGCAAGATGCCGCGCGGCGCCAAGCAGCATCGCCGTATGGCCGTCATGGCCGCAGGCATGCATTTTTCCGGGCACGGTCGATTTATAGGGCCGCTCCGCCATTTCGGGCATGGCGAGCGCATCCATGTCAGCCCGCAGCCCGATCCTGCGCGTGCCGTTGCCGAGCTGTAGCGTGCCGACCACGCCGGTGCCGCCGAGGCCGCGATGCACCGTAATGCCAGCTTCTTCAAGAAGCCTCGCGACGATGCCGGCGGTACGCTCCTCCTCGAAACCGAGTTCGGGATGGGCGTGCAGGTCGCGGCGCAGGGAGGTCAGAAACGGCAGATCGTCCTTGATCCGGGCGGGAATGCTCATCGCGCAATGCTCCTGGGGGCCTGGATATCCTGTCAAGCGAAACGGGCGCCCAACCGGCGCCCACCTCAGATTATCTCTTGTTCATCAACCAGGCAGTAAGTTCAACCCCCAGAACAGGATGATTTTAGGCCGGCCTAAAATCTGAATTCTGTTCTACATTATATAGTTAGAGCGTGATGTCGTCCGAAAACCGCTTACACTTTTCGGCATCATGCTCTAGCCCTCCTCGACGAACACCTCCTCACGCTTCTTCTTGACGCTCGGCAGGAAGACGACAATGAGGACGGCGACCGCAATGGCCAGAAGAATGGCACTGATCGGCCGCGTGACGAAGGTCGTCGGATCGCCGCGCGACAGGATCATGGCGCGCCGGAGGTTCTCCTCGAGCAGCGGCCCGAGCACGAAGCCGAGCAGAAGCGGCGCCGGCTCACAGCGAAGTTTCGCCAGCACATAGCCGATGAGCCCGAAGAAGGCGACGGCGTAGAGATCGTAGACGTTGGCGTTGACGCTGTAGACCCCGATCGAGCAGAAAGCCATGATGATGGGGAAGAGCACGTAGTAAGGCACGGTCAAGAGCTTCACCCAGAGCCCGATCAGCGGCAGGTTGAGGATGACCAGCATCAGGTTGCCGATCCACATCGAGGCGATGATGCCCCAGAACAGCGCCGGCTGCTCGGTGGCGACGTTCGGACCGGGTACGATGCCCTGGATGATCATCGCCCCGACCATCAGCGCCATGACGGGATTGGCCGGAATGCCGAGCGTCAGAAGCGGAATGAACGAGGTCTGCGCGCCGGCATTGTTTGCCGATTCCGGTCCCGCAACACCGGCGATCGCGCCTTTGCCGAATTCCTCCGGCGTTTTCGACATCCGCTTTTCCACCGTGTAGGAGGCAAAAGCAGCAAGAATGGCGCCACCACCCGGCAGGATGCCGAGCGCCGAACCGATTGCCGTACCGCGAATGACCGGCGCAATCATCTCCTTGAATTCCTGGCGGGACGGCAAAAGGCCGGTGACCTTGGCCATCAGCACCGTGCGTGTCGACTCGCCCTCGAGATTGCGCAGGATTTCCGCCACCCCGAACACGCCGACGGCAAGCGCCACGAAGTTCAGCCCGTCCGCATATTCACGGATGCCGAGCGTGAAGCGTGGCGTGCCGGTGTAGATGTCGGTGCCGACGAGGCCGAGCAGCAGCCCGAGCGCCACCATGGCCAGCGCCTTGACGACCGAGCCGTGCGCGAGCGCGATCGAGGAGACGAGGCCGACGATCATCAGCGAGAAATATTCCGCCGCGCCGAATTGCAGCGCGATTGCGGTCAGCGGCGGTGCGAAGATCGCGACGAGGAAGGTCGAGACCGTGCCGGCAAAGAACGAACCCAGTGCCGCGATCGCAAGCGCTGCCCCCGCCCGGCCCTTGCGGGCCATCTGGTAGCCGTCGATCGCGGTCACGGCCGAGGAGGATTCGCCCGGCATGTTGATCAGGATCGCCGTCGTCGAGCCGCCGTACTGCGCGCCGTAATAGATGCCGGCGAGCATGATCAGCGAGGAAACCGGTTCAAGCTGGAAGGTGATCGGCAAGAGCATGGCGATCGTCGCCGTGGCGCCGATCCCGGGCAGCACGCCGATCAGCGTGCCGAGCAGCACGCCGATCAGGCAGAAGAGCAGGTTTTCCGGAGTGCCGGCTGTTGCAAAGCCGAGCGCGAGATTGCTGAAAAGATCCATCATCGTCTCCTAGAACCGGACCCAGGGGCCGAAGCGCTCGAACGGCAGGCCGAGCCCGTAGCTGAAGACCCCAACCGAAAAGATCGTCAGCAGCAGCGACAGGATGATCGCGAAGAACACGTTCATCTTTTGCGATGCGAAGCAGGCGATGAAGGCGGTGAGGAACAGTGACGGCGCAAAGCCGAGCCCGCGCACCGTCAGCCCGAAGAACACCGGTGCCGGTAGGATGAAGAGCATGCCGCGCCAGGCAAACGGGTCGATCGGCTCGCCCTCGACCCGCAGCGCCTGAATGAAGATGATCGCGCCGAGAAGCACGAGCACGGCGGCAAGCACCAGCGGGAAATAACCAGGCCCCATGCGCACTGCCGTGCCGAGGTCGAGCCCCAGCGACTGAATGGCGAAGAAAGCGCCGGTCGCGACGAAAAGTGCGCCGCAAATCGCATTGGTGGTATCGAAACTGATGGATTTCATGGTGTCTCCTGGGGAGATGGTTCGTGACGCTCTGCTGCTGCGATTGCCCTCATCCGCCTGCCGGCCCCTTCTCACCGCAAACGGGGAGAAGGGAAAATGCTGCAAGCCCTTCGCCCCTTGCCGCCGTTGAGTGACGCAAGTCCCCTCTCCCCGCAAGCGGGGAGAGGGTTAGGGTGAGGGGCTCTTTCGGCATGCCTGGACGAGGATAACCCTCAGTCGGCATATTCGCCCGCGGCCTCGATCACCGTTTTCCAGCGGGCAATCTCGCTTTCGAGCTTGGCCTTCAGCGCAGCCGGCGTCGCATCGGCGTCGGAGGATGGCGCCGTGCCGAGCTCGGCGAAGCGGGCGCCGACATTCGGATCCTTCAGCGCCACCTGCAGCGCCTTCGACAGCCGTTCGTTGATCTCAGCCGGCGTGCCCTTCGGCGTGTAGATGCCGTGCCAGATGCCGACTTCAAAACCCGGCAGGCCGGCTTCGACGGCCGTCGGAATGTCCTTCATCACGTCGAGCCGCTTGGGCGAGGTCACGGCATAGGCCTTGATCGTGCCGCCCTGGATCTGCTTCGTCGTGTTGGTCGTCTGGTCGCACATGACGTCGACCTGACCGCCGAGCAGATCGGTCATGGCAGGCCCGGTGCCCTTATAGGGAACGGTCGTCAGCGGCGTCTGGATAGCGCTCATGAACATCATGCCGCAGAGATGCGAGGCCGCACCGATGCCGGCGTTGGCGACCGTCACCTTATCCTTGTTGGCCTTGATATAATCGATCAGCCCCTTGAGGTCGGCCGGCTCCATGTCCTTGCGGGCGACGATCGTCATCGGCACGTCGGTGACGAGGCCGACATAGTCGAAGGCGCCGAGCGTGTCGTAGGCGAGCTTGCGATAGAGCGTGGCGCTGGTCGCCATGCCGATATGATGCAGCAGGATGGTGTAACCGTCGGGATCGGCACTCGCCACGCGGCCGGCGCCGAGCGTGCCGCCGGCGCCGCCGACATTTTCGACGACGATCTGCTGGCCGAGATCCTTCGACATGGATTCGGCGACGAGGCGCGCGACGGTATCGGTGGGGCCGCCGGCCGCAAACGGCACAACCATGGTGATGGTGCGCTCGGGATAGGTCTGCGCCGAAGCGGCGCCGGCGAGAAGAGAGACCGCGGCAGCCGCGGTCAGGCCGAGCATGGCCTTCAGAATTTTCATCGTTTCCTCCCTGATGAAATAAGCAAGCCGGCCGACACATCCTCCGCGCCGGTTCGGATCACCTATTTGCCGCCTGGAAAAATCGACCCGCAATCATTGCCGCCGCTTTCGAAAGACGATTTTGCGACAGTGCGATGCAGCATGGGTCGATTCGGACACAAACGGCCGGTGCGATGGGTGGAAATCCACCCATCGCACCGCGAGATTGCAGCGCCGCCCAGCTCCGGGCTAGCTTTCGGTGGTCAGCATCCGCTTGTCGAGACCATATTTCTGCATCTTTTCGTAGAGGGTCTTCCGGGAAATGCCGAGCGACTCATAGACCGGCCTGAGGCTGCCGCCATGCGCCACCAGCGCGCTGGCAATGACCCCGCGCTCGAATTCGGCGACGCGCTCCGCAAGCCCGGTCGCCTCCTCGGCCTGCCGCCCGCCATTGTCGAGACCGAGGACCAGACGGTCGGCGGCATTCCTCAGCTCACGCACATTGCCGGGCCAGTCGCGCTGAGCAATGTCGGAAATCACGTCTGGCGGCACGGCCATCTCGTCGCGGCCGTAGCGGGCCGCCGCTTCCCGCACCAGCTGCAGGAAAAGCAGCGGAACATCCGCCCGCCGCTGCGACAGCGACGGCACGTGCAAGGTCGCGACATTCAGCCGATAGAACAGATCGGCGCGGAAGCGCCCCGCCGCCACCTCCGCCTCCAGATCGACCTTGCTTGTCGCGATGAAGCGCACGTCGAGCGCCACCACCTCGTTCGAACCGAGCCTGGAGATCACCCGCTCCTGCAACACCCGCAGGAACTTCGCCTGCAGGTCAAAGGGCATGGAGCCGATCTCGTCGAGCAGGATCGTGCCGCCGCGTCCATGTTCGAATTTTCCGTAACGCGGCCTCACCGCGCCCGGAAAGGCCCCCACCTCGTGGCCGAAAAGCTCGCTCTCGATCAGGTTTGCCGGCAGTGCGGCACAATTGATCGCGATGAACGGCCGGCTCGCCCGAGCGCTGATGTCGTGGAGCGCCCGCGCCACCACCTCTTTGCCGGCCCCGGTCTCGCCGACGATCAGCGTATCGGCATCGCTCGCCCCGATCGCCCGGATGCGGTAGCGCAGATCCACCATCACCTGCGTGCGCCCCGGCAGCCGCGCCTCGATATCGTCGCGCTTGCCGGCGACCGCTTTCAGCAGCCGGTTTTCGAGCACGAGACCGCGCCGCTCCATCGCCCGGCGGATGACGCCGGCGAGCATCTCCGGCGTGAACGGCTTTTCGATGAAATCATAGGCCCCTTCGCGCATCGCCTTCACCGCAAGCTGAACGTCGCCGTGGCCGGTGACGAGAATGACCGGCACCTCCGGGTCGAGTTCGCGGATCTTCTGCATCAGCGTCATGCCGTCGATGCCGGGCATGCGGATATCGCTGACGACGACGCCGGGAAAGCTGTAGCCGATCAACTCCAGCACGTGGTCGCCGTTCGAATAGGTCTCGACACTGAAGCCGGAGAGCTCCAGCGCCTGTGCCGTCGAACGGCGCAGTTCCTCCTCGTCGTCAACCAGCAGGATCTTCGCATCGTTCATTCCGCTGCCTCCGGCATCAGCCCTGCCGCCGATTGCAGCTCGATGCGGAACACCGCGCCCCCTTCGGGATGATTGGCAGCAGTAAGGCTGCCGCCGAAATCCTTGATGATGTTATAGGAGATCGAAAGCCCGAGGCCGAGCCCCTTGCCGACGCCCTTCGTCGTGAAGAAGGGATCGAAGATACGCTCGGCGATCGCCGCCGGCACGCCCGGTCCATGGTCCCGCACAGCCAGCACCACCTTGCCGGCCTCCTCGAAGGCCGAAACCTCGATGCGCCGATCATTCAGCCCTTCCACCGCATCGGCCGCATTCGAGATCACGTTCACCAGCACCTGCTGCAGACGCACCGAACCGGCGCGCACCACCGGCGGACGCGGCCCGAGAGCGAGAAGCAGTTCGGCATCCGCCGCCTTCAGCCGCCAAGCGATGATCTCGAGCGTATCGCGCATCGCCTCGTCGAGGGAAACGGGACCGAGCTTCTCGTTCGGCTTCCGGGCGAAGTTGCGCAGGTGCCGGCTGATCGCAGCCATACGGTCGATCAGCCCGCCGATACGCCGGATATTGTCCCGCGCCTCCGCCGTCCGCCCACGGTCGATGAGAACGGAGGCGCTTTCCGTATAGGTCTTGGCGGCGGCGAGCGGCTGGTTAAACTCGTGCGAAAGGGCAGCCGACATCTGCCCCAGCCCGGCAAGCTTGCCCGCCTGGATCAGATCGGCTTGCGTCTGTCGGAGCTGCTGCTCGGTCAGCCGCCGTTCGGCGATTTCTTCTTCGATGCGGCTGTTGACACGGGCAAGATCGGCTGTGCGCTCCTCGACGCGCCGCTCCAGCTCGTTGCGGGCTTCGGCTTGCATCTGCATGCGCTCGGCAAGCCGCGCCCGCCTCTGGCGCAGAACCGCGACTGTGAGCCCGGCGATGCAGAGGAAGAGAAAGACTGCCGCAAGCGCTGTGCGTGCCTGGGCACGGATGGAACTCGTCTCCATCAGCACGTTCACCGTCCAGTCCTCGGCCGGCATGTAATGCGAGAGCACCAGATATTCGCTCGAACCGCGCTCGTCGGCCAGCGTCATCAGCTCATGCTGCTCGAAGTGGTGACGCGTCACCGGCAGCGCCGCCAGCCTGGCATTGGCATAACGCCGCGAAGCCTCGGTGCGGGCGACACGGTCGGCCGTCAGCGGCAGGATCGCGCCATAGAGCCATTCCGGGCTGCCGGACATGAAGATGATGCCCTCCGGATCGGAGACGAAAATCTTGTATTCGCCGCCGCCCCAGGAGGATTCGATCATGTCGATATCGACCTTGAAGACGATGACGCCACGAATATCCGCACCGGTCCGGATCGGTGCGGCAAAATAATAGCCGCGCTTCAGCGAGGTGGTGCCGAGCGCGTAAAACCGTGCCTGCCGGCCTTCGATCGCATCCTGAAAATAGGGCCTGTAGCTGAAATTCTGTCCGACGAAGCTTGCAGGCCCATCGTAATTGCTGGCCGCGATCGTCTCTCCGTCTGGCTTGACCACATAAATATCGGAGGATTTCAGCAGCCCGTTGATCTCCTTGAGATAGAGATTGGCCGCATCGCGTAGCGCCGCATCTTCAGGCGCGCTCACCAGCTCCTTGATGTCGTCATGATCGGCGATCAGCGCCGGCAGCGCCTCGTAGCGGTTGAGATGACCGCTGAGTGCCGAAACGGCAAGGCGCAGAGCCGTTCCAGCCTGCGCCGAGGCTTCCTCCATATAGGCGCGCGTCGCAATCGCGCTCCCATAGGTGAAGAAGGCGAAGATGATCAGCGGCACTACCAGCAACGCCGCTATCGCACGATATTTCGAAGACAGAACCGGCTCCTCCCCTTTTCTGCCTTCACTCCCCAGCGAGGCATACCCAACGCACCGAGTTTAGAGGGATGGGTAGGGATTTCCAAGGGGCCGCCGAAACTTGACACCCGGCAGGGGCGGATGTCCTATTGCGGCATCGCAAGGAGGCCCCGCCCATGAGCGACGACCAGACGCCCGCCGACAGCAAACTCACCACATCCAAGCGCCGCTGGGCGGCAGAGGGCAAGTTCCTGACCGGCCGTATCAGCCGTCCCGAAGCCGAGCGCCTGCCGCCCGGCCAGCACCTTGTCAAGAACTGGCCTGTACTCGACCTCGGCCAGCAGCCCGTCATCTCGACCGAGACCTGGCGGCTCGAGGTGCGCGGCCTCGTCGAAACGACGCGCACCCTCACCTGGGCCGACTTCCAGGCGATCGAACAGAGCACGGGGGTGAGCGATATCCACTGTGTCACCACATGGTCGCGCTACGACAACAAATGGAAGGGCGTTTCGACGCGCGATCTGCTCGACCTTGCCATGCCGAAGCCGGAAGCAGCTTACGTGATGCTGACGAGTTATGACGGCTATACCACGAACCTGCCGCTCGCCGATTTCGCCGCCGAGGATGCGATCCTCGCCACCGCCTGGGAAGGCCTGCCGCTGACGCCGGAGCATGGCGGCCCGATGCGCCTCGTCGTGCCGCATCTCTATTTCTGGAAAAGCGCCAAATGGCTGCGCCGCATCGAGCTGATGCCTGCCGATCAGGCCGGCTTCTGGGAAAAGAACGGCTACCACATCTATGTCGATCCGTGGCGCGAGCAGCGCTATTCCGACGATTGAGCTTTCGGCCGCGAGAAACGGCGAAGCGCAAACACGCCAAGGCCGAACAAAGAGGCAAGCCCCGTCAGCGATGCCATGCTTGCGGCATGAAACGGGATCCCACTCCAGCGCGGCTTGACGATATCGGCCGTGTTGAAGGCTTCGCCGCTGAACCGGCAGCTGATCAGCGCAAGCCCGCGCCGCACCATGTCGGCGTCGACCGCGGAAATGATTTCACCCGCCGCAGCGGCCTCCTGCGGCATCTCGCGCATCGAAAGCAAAACCGCCTTGGTCGCGGCGAGATAGGCATGGGCGCATTCGTTGAACGGGCTTTCCTCATCCGTCACGCTGCCCGGCATCCGACCCCACAGACAGTAGGAATACTGGATCTCGGCATAGTTCAGCACGCGCCGGAACGGCTCGTTCGTATCGACGGCGCGGGATGCAAGATCGATGATCCGACCGCGATAGTCAGATATGACAGCCATCTCGCCATGGGAGATTTGCGGGATATTCAGCCCGGCATGGCTGCCGCCGTCGCCGCGGCTATGGGCAAAAGCGCTTCCGGCGACCACACAAAAAAACGCGGCGGCAGAAAGCGCCGTCAGCAGCAGTGGTCTGGCTCTGTCGTTTTTCATAATCGCCCGAAAAGTTCAGGTGCGTTCAGTGAAATGCCGTTGCCGGTCGGCCGCGTTGCCCGCCCTTAACGGCAAGCCGCTTTTCCGCCAGCGCCCCGAAGGCGAGGCCGAGCGTTGCCCAGAGGATCGCATGCATGCCGAGCGAGGTCGTGCGGAAGCCCCAGAGCACCATCGCGGAAAAGTTTTCCGGCACCTCGTTGATCGGCGGCAGCAGATAGAGCACGAGGCCGATGAAGACGAGATAGGCGATGCCGGCGATGGTCGCGCCGTTCCAGGGACCGAAGCGCTCGGAGAGACGACGTGACAGCGCCACCGCGGCAATGAGTGCGGCAAGCGAAACGACGATCATCAGGAAGAACAGTTCGGTCCTGACGCCGATTGTGTCGGGATTGCCGACCGCCGGCGGAGTGGCGGGATATTTGATGCTGGGAACAAGCACGACCGCCACGAAGGCGGCAATGGCGATGACGGCCGAGGTGCCGCGCGCTGAAAGGCGGCTGAAACGACCATGCACGAAAGCGAAAGCGAGCGCGAAGAGCCCGCCGACGGCGACGCTGTAGGCCATGACGCCGGTGAAAAGGCCGAGACCGGCTTGCGTGGCGCGGCTGACGATTTCAGGTTCGGCAGCTTCGCCGGCCGCCTGGGCGCTTGCCTCCTCGAAGGCGATCGCCGCATCGACCAGCGGCTCGCCGAAGGTATGGGCGAAAGCGAAAACGAGGATGCCAGCAATCAGGCCCGCGAGCATGCCGCGAAGCAGAAGGTTTCCAACCATGTCAGGAACTCCGATCGCGAAGCGCTTTAGTGGCAGGGAAAGCCGAGGAGATGGCGGCCGTCATGCACGAATTCATGCACATACATGCCGTTGAACAGCGCCATCGCGCCTTCCTCGGTGCCGACGAAATAGAGGACGATGAGCATCAGCAGGCCGCCGAAGATCGCCCAGGGCAGGATCTCGCCCACAGGGATCGGCGCCGGTACAGCAACGGGCGCGAAAGTGGTGTCAGACATGTATTCCTCCGGGAATGACGCGTTCAGTCGAAAGAGTGCTTGTGCAGTAGGGTCTGACTTCCAGCGCGAAGAGTTTTCGACACGCTGGTCACAGTGGCGCGACCGCGCCGGACTTACACCGGCTTCCAAACCCGCAACAGCACGGTTATATCTGCACGCCGAAGAGACTGTCAACGAAACTTCACAAGCCGGCGAAGGACGCTGTCGCTGCATTCCGGGAGACAAGAACGACCGTGAACACGCGCCTCACCTGGATCTGCCATGGCGCGACGGCAGCAAGCCGCAAGGCCCTGTTCCCGCTCGACGAACCGCTGGAGGACAAGGCAGTGGAGGAAGCCGGCAGGATGATCGCCCCGCCCCGCGCCGACCGTATTGCCACGAGCCCCGCCTTGCGCGCCCGTCAGACTGCTGACGCGCTCCGCCTCGAAGCCCAAATAGATCAGGCGCTTTGCGACTGCGACCATGGCCGCTGGGCCGGCAGGTCGATCGCGGCGATCGGGACCGAAGAGCCGGAGAACCTCATGGGCTGGATGAGCGATCCGGAAGCGGCCCCGCATGGCGGCGAGAGCCTTCGTGATCTGCGCACGCGCGTCGCCGGCTGGATGGATGGCCAGGCCGTCCTCGGCGGCCACGTCATTGCAATCAGCCATCCGGCCGTCATCCGGGCGTCGATTGTGCATGTGCTGCAGGCGCCGCCCTCCTCCTTCTGGCTGAGCGACGTCGAGCCGCTTTCCGTCATCCGCATGACCAGCAACGGACAGCGCTGGTCTCTGCGCTTCCAGCATTAGAGACTGCTGATCTTATCCAGCTTTGCACAAGCAAATCGCGTCATCTCTGTTGAACCCGCCTTTGCGGGGACTACTTCCTTGTCCCAAGGAGATGGAAGAATGACATATGATTGGAGTGGCGAGCGCACGCGACGCCTGCGTTTCATGCGTGTCGCCACAGTCACGGTTCTGGTCGGTCTCATCGTCAGCGTTCCGCTGCTGATCGTCACCGCCTGAAGCACGAGAAAGGGCGAGCGATGCACTAGCACGCTCGCCTTCGTCTTTTCCCGCATCAGCCGGCCTCCCGAACCACGAAGGGATCGCGCTGACGACGACGCCTGGTTCCCCACAAGCCCTGTCGGGTCTCTCTGCGGCACAGCAACAGGCTGCCGCCTCCGATAATTCGCCTTCTGGTTTCAACAAACATTTCAGACTTTCGTGATATTTCCGCGAAGGTGGAGATGGAGAAGGCATAATGCCGGTGTTTTTCCAAAGCAGGGCCGGAAGGCAATGCGTGTCGATCGTGGTGTCTGGAGTGACCCTCTGGCTTCTCGGCACGCTTCTACAGCTCGACGACAGCCTGGTCGCCTTCATGACCGGTTTCGGCGAGTACGGCGCCGACAAGCTCGTTCTGGGGCTCGGCATCGCCGGCGCCATGAGCTTCGTCTATTCGGTGCTGCGCATCGCCGACCTGCGCAAGGAAATGGAACTGCGCGCCGCCGCCCAGGCAAAGGCCGATTGGACCGCAACCCACGACCATCTGACCAAGCTGCCGAACCGATACGCCTTCGAACGCAAGATCCTCTCACGGCCGATCGAGGACGACGAGGCCGAGATCGAGGAATGGGACCGCAACGTCACCATCTTCTCCGTCGACCTCGACGGCTTCAAGAAGGTCAACGATCTCGTCGGCCACAAGGGCGGCGATGTCCTGTTGATCGAGGTTGCCAGACGCATCTGCGCGCTCGGCAATGCCGATTGCGTCTATCGCTTCGGCGGCGACGAATTCATCATCGTCGCCTTCGCCCTGACGGCGCAGCGCGAGGAGCGTTTTGCCAAGCTGCTGATCCAGGCCGTCACCCGACCGATCCATATCGATGGCTTTGCCGTCGAAGTCGGTGCCAGCGTCGGCTATGACCGCTGGGCGGAGGGAGCCGAGCCGCTGGAAGATGCCGCCCACCGTGCCGATCTCGCCATGTACGAGGCGAAATCACGCGGACCCAACCACTATTTCGTCTTCGAACCTTCGATGCAGGACAAGGTAACGGAACGCGCCGCGCTGGAAACCAGGCTGCGCGCCGCGATCTCCAACAAGGCGATCAAGCCCTTCTATCAGCCGCTGATCGACCTGAAGACCGGCCAGCTCTGCGGCTTCGAGGCCCTAGCGCGTTGGATCGGCGACGACGGCGTCAACATTCCGCCGCCAGTCTTCATCGATATTGCCGAGGAAACCGGCATGATCACCGCATTGTTCGAGGACCTTCTCACCCAGGCCTGCAGCGACGCCCTCACCTGGCCGGAGCATGTGATGTTGTCCTTCAACGTTTCGCCGGTGCAAATGGAAGACAAATTGTTGACGTCGCGCATTCTCAAGGTCCTTTCGGCAAGCCGGTTGCCGCCGCAGCGCCTGGAAGTGGAGATCACCGAAAACGCGCTGATCCAGGATCCTGCCGTCGCAGCAGCCATTCTCGACGAGTTGCACGCCGCCGGCATCCAGATCGCGCTCGATGATTTCGGCACGGGCTATTCGAGCCTCGCCCAGCTCGCCCGCTATCGTTTCGACAAGATCAAGATCGACAAAAGCTTCATCGCCACCTATCGCGACGACGAGCGCCAGGAAAAGATCGTCCGCGCCATGCTCGGCCTCGGCAGGAGCCTCCACATCAAGACGACGGCCGAAGGCATCGAGGAGCACGGCCAGCTCGCCTCCCTGCTGCAGCTTGGCTGCGACATCGGCCAGGGCTATCTCTTCGGCAAGGCGATGCCCGCCGCCGAGGCGGGCATCTTCATCAGCGATCGCAATGCCAGTCTGGCCTCCACGGCCTGACGGTATGCTCTGACCTTTTTGGTTTGACGCAATTCCCGGCACAACCGCTTCGCGCTTTGCCGGGAATTTCTCTAAAAAACCTGGCGCATGATCACGAACAGCATGAAGGCGATCGCAATCCAGGCCGGCAGCGTCAGCACTCAGGCCATCAGCATGTTACGCACGGCCGACCATTGCAGGCCGGAGCCGCTCGCCGCCATGGTGCCGGCAACGCCTGATGAAGGACGCTGTGTCACAATCCCGGCCGCACAAGATGATAGGCTGGGCAGCGACAAAACGCACGGGCGGGTGAATAAATACCTTTCCGTCAGGAGCCGCGACACTAAGTTCGGCTATCGTCACGCGCGCGCGGAGTCTTAGAAAACATGGCATCGACCGATCTGCTGCTGACCTTCAATGCCGGCTCCTCCACGGTCAAGATCGGCATCTTCGCGACTGAGGGAACCGAGGCGACGCGCATCGGCAAGGGCGTCATCGATTTCCGCGCCGAACCACTGTCGCTCAGCCTGACGAAAGGACCGCAGATAATTGAGATGCCGTTGAAGGCCGAGGTGACGGAAGATCTGCACGGCGTCATCGATGAGACCTTAGCGCTTCTTGCCGATCATTTCGACATGACCGCCACGCGCGCTGCCGGCCACCGTGTCGTCCATGGCGGCGACCGCTTCACGAGAGCGATCGCCCTCGACGCCGCCGCTACCGATGCCGTCGATGCGCTGACCCCGCTTGCACCCCTGCACCAGCCGCAGGCGTTGCGTTTCATCCGCGCGCTCAAACATCTGAAGCCGCATCTTGTCCAGACGGCCTCCTTCGACACCGCCTTCCATGCCACGCAGGACGATCTCATTCGCCGCTTCGCAATTCCCCGCGCGCTGCATGACGAAGGCATCAAGCGCTATGGCTTCCACGGACTTTCCTACAAGTTCATCGCCGGCGAGCTTCGCCGCAAGGCGCCGCACGCGGCAAAGGTGGTCGTCGCCCATCTCGGCAGCGGCGCCAGCCTCTGCGCGCTGGATGAAGGCGTCAGCCGCGATTGCAGCATGGGTTTTTCGACGCTCGACGGCATCCCGATGGCGACGCGCACCGGCTGGCTCGATCCCGGCGTCATCCTTCATCTGGCCGATCAAAGGAAACAGTCCTTCGAGGAGATCGAGGACCTGCTCTATCATCGCTCCGGCCTGCTCGGCGTCTCAGGCATCAGCGCCGATACGCGCGACCTCTTGAAGGACGATCGGCCGCAGGCCCGCCAGGCGATCGACCTCTTCACGCTGCGCATTGCCGGCGAGATCGGTCGCATGGCAGCGACGCTGAACGGTCTCGACACGCTCGTCTTCACCGCCGGCATCGGCGAGCATCAGTCGGAGATCCGTGCCGGCGTAGCCAAGCGATCGTCCTGGCTCGGCCTTGCCATCGACGAGAAAGCCAATGCCGCCAATGATTTCACGATCAGCACAAGGAAAAGTCGCATCGCCGCTCACGTCATTGCCACCGACGAGGAGCAGGTCATCGCCGACGAGGCGCTGTCTATTCTTCGCGGTGGCTGATCCAGATCAACAACACGCCGGCGCCAGCCGGTAGAATTGACGTTGAACAAGTCTCGAACGAGAGAAACCCATGGAAAAGCATGTCTCGCCCGCCGCCTTGACTGACGCCGAACTCATCCTGATTGACCGCTACTGGCGCGCCGCCAACTATCTCTCCGTCGGCCAGATCTACCTTCTTGCCAATCCGCTGCTGCGCGAACCGCTGCAACCGGAGCACATCAAGCCCCGTCTGCTCGGCCACTGGGGCACGACGCCCGGCCTCAACTTCATCTATGCGCATCTGAACCGGCTCATCCGCGCCCGCGACCTCGACATTATCTACATGTGCGGCCCCGGCCACGGCGGGCCGGGCATGGTCGCCAATACCTATCTCGAAGGCATCTACAGCGAAATCTATCCCGATATTTCCGAAGACGCCGAGGGCTTGCGCAAGCTCTTCCGGCAATTCTCCTTTCCCGGTGGCATTCCGAGCCACGCGGCACCGGAAACGCCGGGCTCGATCCACGAGGGCGGCGAACTCGGTTACGCCCTCGTCCATGCCTATGGCGCCGCCTTCGATAATCCCGATCTGATCGTTGCCTGCGTCATCGGCGATGGCGAGGCCGAAACCGGGCCGCTCGCCGCAAGCTGGCATTCCAACAAGTTCCTGAACCCCGCACGCGACGGCGCCGTGCTGCCGATCCTGCATCTGAACGGCTACAAAATCGCCAACCCGACCATTCTCGGGCGCACCAGTGACGAGGACCTGTATCACCTCTTCGAAGGCTATGGTTACGAACCCTTCTTCGTCGACGGTCATGAACCGCGCGACATGCACCAGCAGATGGCCGCGACCTTCGACCAGGTCTTCGACCGCATCCGTGAGATCCAGAACGAGGCCCGCAACGGCAAGGCGCCTGATCTCTGCCCGCGCTGGCCGATGATCGTGCTGCGCAGCCCGAAAGGCTGGACCGGACCCAAGGAGGTCGACGGCAAGAGGGTGGAGGGCTTCTGGCGCGCCCATCAGGTGCCGGTCTCCAATTGCCGCGAGGATGACAGCCACCGCAAGATCCTCGAGGACTGGATGCGCGGCTATGATCCGGAAGACCTGTTCGGTACCGACGGCCGGCTGAAACCCGAACTGCGGGCGCTCGCCCCCGTCGGCAAGCGCCGCATGGGCGCCAATCCGCATGCCAATGGCGGCTTGCTGCGCAAGGAGCTCAATGTTCCCGATATTCGCGACTATGCGGTCGATATCGGCAAGCGCGGCAACGCCATGGTGCAGTCGACGGAGATCCTCGGCCACTACTTGCGCGACACGATGAAGCGCAACTCGGAGGCCGCCAATTTCCGTATCTTCGGCCCCGACGAGACGGAATCGAACCGCCTCGGCAGCGTCTTCGAAGTCACCGACCGTGTCTGGATGGAGCGTATCGAACCCTACGACGTCCACTTGTCCCGGGATGGACGTGTCATGGAGGTGCTGAGCGAACATCTCTGCCAGGGCTGGCTGGAAGGCTATTTGCTGACCGGCCGGCACGGCCTGTTCTCCTGCTACGAGGCCTTCATCCACATCATCGATTCCATGTTCAACCAGCACGCCAAATGGCTGAAGGTGACGCGGGAACTCGAGTGGAGAAAGCCGATCTCGTCGCTGAATTACCTGCTGACCTCGCATGTCTGGCGCCAGGACCACAACGGCTTCAGCCATCAGGATCCCGGCTTCGTCGATCTCGTCGCCAACAAGAAGGCCGATATCGTCCGCATCTATCTGCCGCCGGATGCCAATACCCTGCTCTGGGTCGGCGATCATTGCCTGCGCACCTACGACCGCATCAATGTCATCGTCGCCGGCAAGCAGCCGGAGCCGCAATGGCTTTCGATGGACGAGGCGGTGAAACATTGCGAGGCCGGCATCGGCATCTGGCACTGGGCGAGCAATGAGGACGACACCATCCTGCCCGATCTCGTCATGGCCTGCGCCGGCGATGTGCCGACGATGGAGACGCTCGCCGCCGTCGACCTGCTGCGCAAGGCCATTCCGGAGCTGAAGATCCGCACCGTCAACGTCGTCGATCTCCTGGCGCTGCAATCCAGCGATCAGCATCCGCATGGACTGACCGACGAGGCTTTCGACGCGATCTTCACCGCCGACAAACCTGTCATTTTCGCCTATCACGGCTATCCCTACCTCATCCACCGTCTGACCTATAGGCGCACCAACCACCGCAACATCCATGTCCGCGGCTTCATCGAGGAAGGCACGACGACGACGCCCTTCGACATGGCCGTCCTCAACGAACTCGACCGCTACCACCTCGCCATCGAAGCCATCGAGCGTGTGCCGGGCCTGAAGGAAAAAGCTGGCGAAGCGCTCGCCGCCTTCCGCGGCAAGCTTGCGGAGCATCACGACTATGTCCGCGAATATGGTGAGGACATGCCGGAGGTGCGAAACTGGAAATGGCCGACGGCGTGAAGCGAAAACCAAACGGAATCGCACGGAACTGGTCGGCGGAGATCATCCGGTGGAAACAATCGTCAAGCAAAGTCTAAAGTTGGTGAAAACCATCGGCGCACTGTTCCTGGAAGACCGCATCGTAGGCTATGTGTCTCAAGCAAGCTTCAAGGCCGTCGACCGAGGAAACGACATGAAAAGTTTCGCTGCCACGCTTACCGCCCCCCGGCTGGAAAAGGCGCTCGCCTTCTACATGACGCCCGAAGCCCAGCGCGATAGCTCAGACGATGCCGTCAAGTCAGCTGAGCAACGAGATGCATACGAGACCCGCGCCGGCGAACGCGCCCGCAACACGGAAGAGGGCGTCGAAGCCTGGTAAACCGGGCAACCTTGCGGATGACCTATACACCTTCAAGTCGAACCTTCTCGTTCATGCGCCAGACCCGCGGCGTTTCTCCGGTGTATTTAACGAAGAAGCGCGAGAAATAGGCGGGATCGGCAAAGCCGAGCCGAAATCCGATCTCCTGAGCGCTGCCCAGCGTAAAAACCAGTTGGCGTTTCGCCTCTTCGACGAGTTTGCCGGCGATCAATTCATGCGGCGTGTTGCCGGTCATCGACCGGACGATACGGGTGAGATGTGTCGGGGAAAGCCCAAGCTCCCTGGCGTAGAAGGACGCGGGTTTGTGTGATCGGAAATGTTGCTGGATAAGCTCGCTCAGCATTTCCATCCGCCGCTCGTTCTCGTTTGCCGCAAGCTCGTGCGCATTCCCCTCATGGGAAATCCTCGCCGTCAGCCGCAGCGCCAAGGCGACATAGGCGGCCAAGGCCTCGTTGCGGCCGCTGCGGCGGCTTTCGAATTCGTCGCCCAGCCGCTTCAACGTCTGCATGACATAGGCTGCCTCGGCATTATCGCGATCGAGCGGCGTCAGATGCGGCGTAGCAAACCATTCGCCGAGATGGCTTCGCTCGCCGGGCGGATGGCTGAGATGGGATCTCAACAGGGTGATCACCAGGCCGTCGATATCGCGTGAAAAACGAAAGCCGTGATTGAGACCGGGCGGCACAGTGATGATGGCCGGCGGACGGATGGCGTGACTTTTTTCGCCGAAGATCGCATCACCCGAACCGCCTTCAATGTACAATATCTGAAAGAAACTCTCGTGACGGTGCGGACGAATCTCCCATTGATGCAAGCTGCTGCGAGAGCGAATTGTTTCGCAATGCACCCAAAAATCCGGTTCTCGCCCGGTCTTTTCGCCGTAGAGTTCATAGGTAGGGACCTGTCTGCTCATGGGGTTCCGTGGGGTTTCTTCGGCATCAATGTTCGATTAGTGCAATTTTTAGGCTGGGATGTCCATTGCTGCGGCAAGCGCGACACGGCAGAATCTGGCAAAACGCAAAAATGCAGGGAGGAAGCATTTGCGAACTCAGATCGCCATCATCGGTTCGGGACCCTCCGGCCTGCTGCTCGGCCAGCTTCTGACCGAAGCCGGCATCGACAATGTCATTATCGATCGTGTGAACAAGGATTACATCCTCGGCCGGGTTCGTGCCGGCGTTCTGGAGGAAGGCACCGTTGGGCTGCTGGATCAGGCAAAAGCCGGGACGCGGCTACATGCCGAGGGCCTGCCGCATGACGGTTTCTCATTGGCCTTCGACGGACGCGACCATCGCATTGACCTCCACGAATTGACCGGCGGCAGACGCGTGACGGTTTATGGACAGACCGAAGTGACGCGCGATCTCATGGAGCGGCGTGAAGCGAGCGGCTCCCTGTCGATCTACGATGCCGTCGATGTCGCGCCGCATGATTTCGACGGCCACTCTCCCTTCGTCACCTATGTGAAAGATGGTGTTGCCAAGCGCATCGATTGCGACTTCATCGCCGGCTGCGACGGGTTTCACGGCGTCAGCCGCAAGGCCGTCCCGGAACGGGCGATCAGGAGTTTCGAGAAGGTCTATCCCTTCGGCTGGCTGGGGGTCCTTGCCGACGTGGCGCCTGTCAGTCATGAACTGATCTACGCCAACCATCCAAGGGGCTTTGCGCTCTGTTCGATGCGCTCGGCGACCCGCAGCCGCTACTACATCCAATGCGCGCTCGACGAGAAGATCGAGAACTGGAGCGACGATCGCTTCTGGGACGAGTTGAGACGGCGTCTGCCGGTGCATCACGCCGAGGCCTTGCCGACCGCGCCGTCCTTCGAGAAATCGATCGCGCCGCTGCGCTCCTTCGTCGCCGAACCGATGCGTTTCGGCCGGCTTTTCCTGGTCGGCGACGCCGCCCATATCGTCCCGCCGACCGGCGCCAAGGGACTGAACCTTGCCGCCAGCGACGTTCATTATCTTTTCTCCGGGCTGATCGAGCATTACCGCGAGGGATCGGATGGCGGCATCGACGCCTATTCGCAGAAGGCGCTCGCCCGCGTGTGGAAAGCCGTGCGGTTTTCCTGGTGGATGACGACGATGATGCATCGTTTTCCGGATACCGGGGATTTCGACCAGAAGATCCAGGAAGCAGAACTCGACTATCTCACCCATTCCCGCGCCGCCTCGACGGCGCTTGCGGAGAATTATGTGGGACTGCCATTCTGATAGGGTTGTCTGAGGTGGGCCATGGACCAGAATTCGACCGTAGAACCGGTCGCCGGTAGTTCCGCTCTTCGACACACAATCATAATTGTACAGTTATGGATTACGGTACTTATTTCATTTTACATCACCATTTCGCATGACAGGTTAGCGCTAAATTTCTAGCGGCTAGCGAATACGGCGCCGGAGTGCGCCAAAAAGGGAGAGAGAGAATGAAGAAACTATTTCTGGCCGCCATTGCGGCAGTCGCCATGGGCACGAGCGCCTATGCCGACACCATCAAAGTCGGGGTCATCGGTCCGTTCTCCGGTCCGTTCGCGCTGCAGGGCAAGAACTTCAAGGCCGGCATCGACGCCTATATGGCGGTCAACGGCAACACGGTCGGCAGCGATACGGTTGAAATCGTCTATCGCGACGTGCCGCAGGCCGATCCCGCCCAATCCAAGGCGCTGGCGCAGGAACTGATCGTCAAGGAGAAGGTCCAGTATCTGGCCGGCTTCTACTTTACGCCCGATGCCATGGCGGTGACGCCGATCCTGAAGCAGGGCAATGTGCCGATGGTCATCATGAACGCCGCCACCTCGGCGATCGTCACCAAGAGCCCGCTCGTCGTCCGCACCTCGTTTACCACCTGGCAGACCTCGACGCCGATCGCCAAGGTCGCCTTCGACGCCGGCGTCAAGAAGGTGATTTCCGTTGTCAGCGATTACGGCCCCGGCATCGATGCCGAGAACGCTTTCAAGGCCGGCTTCGAAAAGGCCGGCGGCCAGGTGGTAGAGGCGATCCGCATGCCGCTTGCGACCAACGATTTCAGCCCGATCATGCAGCGCATCAAGGATTCCGGCGCTGAGGGCGTGTTCGCCTTCCTGCCGTCCGGTCCGACGACGCTCGGCTTCGTCAAGGCTTACAACGACAATGGCCTGAAGGCTGCCGGCATCAAGTTCTTCGCGCCGGGTGACCTGACGCAGGAATCCGATCTGCCGGCGCTCGGCGATGCAGCACTCGGCATTCAGACGACCTTCCACTACGCCGTGTCGCACGATTCTCCCGAGAACAAGGCTTTTGTCGAGGCGGCAACCAAAGCGATCGGCAACAGGGCCGAACTCTCCTTCCCCTCAGTCAGCGCCTATGACGGCATGCATGTCATCTACAAGATGATCGAGGCGACGGGCGGCAAGCAGGATGCTGAGAAGGCCGTCGATGCGGTCAAGGGCCTTGCCTGGACGAGCCCGCGCGGCCCGGTTTCGATCGATCCGGAAAGCCGTCACATCACGCAGAACATCTATCTGCGCGAAGTCGTCAAGGCCGATGACGGGACCTACATCAACAAGGAGGTCCAGACTTTCGAGAAGCAGGGCGATCCGGGTCTGGCCGCCGTCAAGTAACATCGAGCGTCAAGACAGGCGACGGGCTTGGCCTGCGAGCAGGCCGAGCCCGTCGCTTGGAAGCAAGGTATTTCCATGCAGACAGTCTTCAGCATAGCCGTCGACGCCCTTGCCTATGGCATGGTGCTCTTCGTGATCTCGATCGGCCTTTCGGTGACCATGGGGCTGATGCGTGTCGTCAACCTAGCCCATGGCGCCTTCGCAATGATCGGCGGCTATATCGCCTCCTATGTCGCCCGCGATCTTGGCCTCGGTTATGCCGCGGCGGTCATCGCCGCCGTTGTCATCACCATCATCGTCGCCATTCCGATCGAGCGTTTTCTCTACCGCCGGATCTATGGCGCGCCGGAACTGACCCAGGTGCTGATGACCATCGGCATCACCTTCTGCGTCATCGGCATCGCCAATTATGTCATGGGGCCAACGCTGAAGACCATACCTCTTGCCGGTGCGCTGCAGGGGTCAGCCGATCTCGGCTTCCGCACCATTCCCGTTCACCGGCTTTTCGTCATCCTCTGCGGCTTGGCCGTGGCGCTCGCTCTCTGGTTTGCGATCGACAGGACGAGCTTCGGCGTCAAGCTGCGCGCCTCCGTCGATGATGCAGCAATGGCTGCGGCACTCGGCGTGCGCACCGAGATCATCTATGCAGTGAGCTTTGCCGTTGCCGTCGGGCTTGCCGCCTTCGGCGGCGTGGTCGGGGCCGAACTCCTGCCCGTCGAACCCTATTACGCGCTGCGCTACATGGTGACCTTCCTGGTCGTCGTCTCCGTCGGCGGCGCGGGCTCCATTCCAGGTGCACTGATCGCCTGTCTGCTGCTGGGCGCGATCGATACCACAGGACGGTATCTGATGCCGGAATTCGGCGAATTCTTCTTCTATCTCGCCGTGATCGCAATCATCTGCGTCTTCCCGCGCGGCCTTGCCGGAAGGGCGAAATAAGATGGCGCTTGTCATGAACAACGAAAATGAAGGTCTACAGCATCGTCGCGGCTTTATCGGCCGCGATCTTATCGGAATAGCGGTCATCATAGCCATTGCCACGATCGGCTATTTCGCCTTCCCCGATAATCTCGCCCTTCTGACCCGAATGATCACCATCGCGCTGCTCGTCCTGTCGCTCGATCTCGTGACCGGTTATTGCGGCGTCGCAACGCTCGGCCATGCAGCGCTTTTCGGCTCCGGCGCCTATGCCGCCGGGATCCTGTCGGCGCATTACGGCATCAATGATCCGCTGCTGATGATGCTGGCCGGCATTGTCGGCGGCGCGGTTGCCGGGCTGCTCTGTGGCGCCATCATCCTGCGTGCGCATGGACTGCCGCAGCTGGTGCTGTCGATTGCGCTGATCCACCTCTTCCATGAATTCGCCAACAAGGCCTCGTCTTGGACAGGCGGCAGCGACGGACTTTCCGGCATTGCGCCGGACCCGGTCTTCGGCCTCTTCGAATTCGATCTCTATGGTCACACCGCCTTCTTCTTCGGAATGGCGCTGCTGCTGATCGTCTTCGTGCTGCTGAGGGTTCTGGTTCGCTCGCCCTTCGGCATGCTCTGCCGCGCCATCAAGCAGGACCCGCTGCGCATCCGCGCCATGGGCGCCTCGCCGAAGGCAGCTCTGATCAGGATGTACGCGATCTCCGGCGCCGTTGCCGGTGTCGGTGGCGCCTTGAACGCGATTTCGACACAGGTCGTCGGCCTCGACAGCCTGTCTTTCACGCAGTCGGCAGAAGCGCTTGTGATGCTAGTGCTCGGCGGCACCGGTTCTCTCTTCGGTGCGCTCTCCGGCACTGTCATCTTCATGCTCTTCGAGGACTATGTCTCCGCAGCCAATCCCTTCCATTGGCTGACCATGGTCGGTGCGCTGCTGATCGCCGTCGTGCTCTTTGCGCCGAAAGGTCTCTATGGCACGGCCGCAGCCTTCGTTGGCCGCCGCAGGGAACAGCGCTCATGAGCCCGGTCTTCGAAGTCGCCAATCTCAAGAAAGCCTTCGGCGGCCTTGCCGTCACCAATAATGTCTCGCTCACGATGTCGCCAGGCGATCGCATCGCGCTGATCGGCCCGAACGGCGCCGGCAAGACCACCTTCGTCAACCTCGTGACCGGCAATCTCTCTCCTGATTCCGGCGAGGTTCGCCTCGGCGGCGAGGTGGTGACGAAGGTCGACGCGATCGGCAGGGTCAGACGTGGCCTTGTCCGCTCCTTTCAGGTGACGCGGCTCTTCCAGGACATGACGCCGGCCGAACATGTGGGACTTGCCGTCCTTCAACGCGACGGAAAGACCGGGCGCATGTTCGGCAATTTCTTGCGTATGCCCGATGTCATGGCAGAGGTCGACGATCTCCTTGGAAAGCTCGGACTGACTTTCCTGATGCATCGCAAGGTCAGCGAGATCGCCTATGGCCAGCAGCGGCTTCTCGAGATCGCCGTGGCGCTGGCGTTGAAGCCGAAAGTGCTGTTGCTCGACGAGCCGGCAGCCGGCGTGCCGCAGAGCGATACCGGCCGCATCGAACAGGCGCTGGCCGATCTGCCCGCCGATCTCGCCGTGCTGATGATCGAACACGACATGGACCTCGTCTTCCGTTTCGCCAGACGCGTCATCGTGCTTGCCGCCGGCGCGATCATCTTCGATGGCCTGCCTGATGACGTCACCAAGGATGCGCGCGTGCGCGAGGCCTATCTTGGGAGCTATGCCAATGCCAGCCATATCGCTTGAGGTCGAGAACCTGTCGGCCGGATATGGGCCGACGAGAGTGCTCGAAGGCATTTCCTTCTCCGTGCCGGCAGGTGCCCGGCTTGCCGTGCTCGGCCGCAACGGCATGGGCAAGACCACGCTGCTGGCAACGCTTGCCGGGCAGACCAGGCGATACGAGGGCAGCATCCGCCTCGGCGATTCGGATGTCACGACGGCACCGAGCGCTGCACGCGCGCACAAGGGCCTCGGATATGTGCCGCAGGCACGCTGCGTCTTCCCGACGCTGACGGTCGAAGAAAATCTCTTCGTCGGCTTGAAGGCGCGCCCGAAAACGGCGCTGGAGGAAGCCTATGCGATGTTCCCGCGCCTGAAGGAGCGCCGCCGCAACCTCGGCAGCCAGCTTTCCGGCGGCGAGCAGCAGATGCTCTCCACGGCCCGCACCATTCTCGGCCGCCCCTCCGTCCTGCTGCTCGACGAACCGCTGGAGGGCCTCGCGCCCGTTATCTGCGAGGAACTGATGGCCGCCTTCACCGACCTCGCCAAGACGGGAGACATGACCATCCTGCTGGTCGAGCAGCGCATCCAGAGCGCGCTCGATTTCGCCGATCAGGTGGTCATTCTCGAACGCGGCAGACTGGCCTGGACCGGAACGCCGGAAAATCTCACCAGGGATCACGAGGCTGTCGAGAGCCTGCTCGGGGTCGGCGGCCTGCATTGATTGATGATCGGCAGAAGCTCAGGCTCTGCTGATTGCTCCCTTTCGCCTTCAAGATTGCTCTTGGCGCGCCGAGCAATTCATGCAGTATATCGTCATGACGACGTCATGATTGACCTGTCATTATTATCATGCCTGAAAGTTTTCCGCTGGCCGAATTGATGGATCGCCTGAAAAGGCGAGAAACACCATGATCGATGAAGCGGCAGCAACGTAAGACCAGACGTAAATCCTGGTTCATATCCAGGATCGACGTTTATGCCGCTCCCTTTACTTGAACAGTTGAGCTGTAATCGACCGGAATGTGTCGCGTTGACGGGCGGAATCGCTCTGACGCTCCCTCAATTTCGGTTGCCAGATACCCGATAGGGTTGCATAGTCGAACAGAAAATCACACGGGAGGTAGAAATGGCAAACCACAAGCCGGTCGCAGGTGATGTATACCAGCCTATTTTCAACATCGACAACCCGATCGACGGCAACATCCTGGACAATACCAGTTCGGTGGATGCCGACGGAGATCAGGTGCGTCTCAACTTCGTCAACGGACAGCGAATTCCGCAACCGGCCGATCCGAACGGGCCTGCCACGACCACCACAGTCGAGGGAAAATACGGCACTCTGACCGTCTATTCCAACGGTAACTACACCTATGAGCTCGATCACACCAACCCGGTGGTATCAGCGCTCGGCCCGGGAGACCAACTCGTCGACCAGTTCAATTTCAAGATCTCGGATGGCAAAGGCGCCACCGACTTCGGCTTGCTCAACATCGCGGTCGACCTGCCGGAACGTGGCGACGTCTTCGTCAATTTCGAGGATGTCGGCAACCACGACTTCCCGACGGGCTACAAAGGCTTCGATTGGGGCGCCTGGCACGATGGTGACGACGCGACTGTGCGGGAGGAAGCGGATGGCAACCACTATCTGGGAGGAGGCGTGTTCTGGACACCCATCCAAGCCGCCGATGGCGGCAACTTTCAGATCGAGCAATTCAGTGTCGCAAACGGCACGTCGGAATATGACAACGTTCTGACGATCGAAGGTAAACTGGACGGCGATACCGTATTCTTGGTCACGGTCAACGTCACCGCCGACAGCATTCATGACCCGCAAGTGATCGATCTCAGCGCCTACGGCGAAATCGACCAACTCGTGCTCGACACCGAACCCGTCATCAACGAAACGAGCGGCCCGGATTATTACGGCGCGCAATACGACAACTTTCATTTCATCGTTTGACGAAGGGGGAAAGGGCGCGCTCTGCTGCAGCTATCTGATACCAATATCTTGCGATAGCTGACGGGCCTGCGTCTTGCTAGCATTGGATCGTGCGAGGAGGCACGGTTATGCTGGGATGGAGGAAATGATGCAGCCAGTCGGGATCAGGTTAGCGGCGGTCATGTTCTCGCTCGCCGTATGGGCTATTATTATCGCTGCCGCATCCCATTTTTGGGCGACGAAGATGCCTGCATTGCTTTTGACGCTCTACAGCTAGGCCTGTCCTCAGCGTTAGCGCGAATCCTGCAGATCAGGGCCGGACTGGTTTTGTCCCCTCGCCGCCACGTTGGCGATGCGACCAAGGTGCTGCCAAGGCCGCCGGAACCGGCTCAAAATCGAGCCGCAAAAATCGCTAATTCTGTAATCAGGAGATGGTAGCGGAGGTCCGTTCTGGTCACAACAGCCGACAGCATGAACGGAGAGAGATCAGCCTGGGAACGTGGCAGATCGAATTGAAACGGGCCATCAAGCAATATCTTGAAAAAACTAGGAAAGCTGCCGCGGCAGACAACCACGCCGCCGCGGCAAGCAAGGGTGAACGAAGCGGTAGTTAGGCAGCCTGCTTGACGATCGCCCTTCGCTTTTTGCACTTTCTGAACCACGTGATCCCGAGAGCCCTCCAAAATGGCACCTTGTGCGTAGCGGCAAAAAGCTTCGCCTCATCTTCGGCCGTGAATAGCAAGTCGACGATAGCGTCCGTCAGATCCTCGGGCGTGATCTTGTCGCAATATTCCTCATCCGTAAGGAGCATCTCCACAGCCTTGATCTGCGGAGCAGTTAACGGACCACGTTCTGCGTTCGCCAAGACCTCCAAGATTTCACGCGCGAGCTTCGGGCCGCGCCGGCTGACCAGCGCCTCAATCTGCTTGATCGCGATCGTCTGACGGCTACCAGTCCCAGTATACGCGTTGGTGGTCTTCAAAACCTTCACGCCAGCTCTGGTGCAGACGAGTTCCAACGTCTGGGCGTCCTCGTCTGCAGCCGCCAGCGCTGCCTGGTGTAGCTGCAGTGTCGTCACACCGAGCCGGTCTGTGTTCTGGCCTATAAAAGCCTTCGCCTGAGCGATGGTGCTCTCTGCCTCGACGATCATGACCGGGATCTTGTCGATGTGCGGGTTCGATGCCGCGGCGATTGCTGTGTGTTGCCCGTCCAGAACCTTGAGGATCGTTTGCCCGTCGCATTGCGAGTATGCGCAAATTGGAGGTTTGAATTTGACCCAATCGAAACCTTCGATGATGCGCCTGATCTGGCGCGCGCCCTTCTCGCTGATGTTCCGTTGATAGGCGGGGTCAACGAAAAGATCGACTGGTTTGACGAGTTCAAAGATAGGTATGCCACTGGGCGGCACCTGCGGAATAAGCCCTGCGATGCTGACCGGGGCAATAGGCCTGACATTGTCTTGCATTGTGCTTCCTCTGGCGGTTCGCCAGCGGCAGCCGGCCGCTGTTTACTACGGAGAGACCCGAGCAGCTTGCCAACGCTTCGTCTGGAGAACCTTTCAGAAGGGCTAACATCCACAGGCGCTCGCTCTAAATTGGATCAGTTCACCACCCCATGGGATTGACAACAATTCTTCTCGCGGGCTGTCTGGTCCAGACGCTGGCATTGCTGGCTTGGAGGAAGCGAACATGAAGCGCGAAGAAATCGAAGCTGAAGCACGTCTGATGGCAATCGAATATCAAGTGTGCCACGTCTACAACATGGTGCTGAAGATGATTGGCGTGTCAGAAGAAGATATCACTCACGCTGAGAAAACCGGTGTTCGACGCATGGACGGGCAACCCATCGGAACAGCTGACCCTGCCATGTCGGATCATGTGCTCGGGGAATTTCAAGACGCTCTGTCGCGCTTGCAAGATGAAGCGCGATGGATGCGGCAAGCGCTGAAGGCACAATGAACTGGACCGCCTGGAAGGAAAGCCATGGCCTCTTCCGACACCGCCACCCTCCTCGAAGATGCCGCCGATCGGATCGCCGATATCTCGCGGGCGGATCTCCAGATCATGCTCCGGCGGGCGGCGCTGCGGCTGCGCAATGCCGGCGCCGTCTCTATGGAGGATGATGTCGAGGACGCCTTGCGCGACCTATCCGGCGAGCTCGGCAAGACGCGCAACGACATGATCAGGTTTATCGTCCGGGAGTGGATGGAGAAGAACACCTATCTGCCGGTGCACGCGCTGGATGAGGACGGCGATGTTGATGGAAGTGCCTGAGCCGCACTATTCCTGAAGGGGTGCGAGGATTTTGCAATTCATCTCGTACTTCTCCGCCAAACTAGAGGCATGGTCCACTACAAGCCGTTGAGTGTGAATCATCGGTTTCCACGGCGAATTTACACGAACAATGTGCCCTTCCAACCGATGGCAGCTGTATAGAATCTCATAGTGGAGCTGTGCGGATTGTGGGTTGTCCGGCAATCGTGTACGCACGTCGCGAACAGCTAGCTCTCTGGACCCGCGATGAATTTCATTTCGCTTGAATACGCGACGCTATTTTGCGTCGTATTCGTGCTCTACTACCTATTCCCGCGGCTGCAGATCACGATACTTCTCTCCGCTAGCCTCTTCTTTTACGGCTGGTCACAACCGTTTGAGTTGCCTCTGTTGCTGCTCGTTTCAATGGCGTCAAGCACGGTCACATATCTCATTCTCAAAGATAGATTCGAGCCGCAACGCCTGATGGCCTATGGCATTGCCCTAAACCTTCTCGTGTTGGGCTTCTTCAAATACAAGTTCCTGTTCATCGAACCACTAACCACCCGCGCTCCGGCCGGCTTGATGGAGAACTTGCTTTACGTCCCGCTCCCGATCGGGATCTCCTTCTATACGTTCCATTGCATAAGCTTGATTGGGGATGCCTACAGGCAGCAATTCACAAAAGACGACCTCTCCGGAGGTTTGAACTTTTCGCGCTTCCTCCGCAACGGCCTGCTTTATCTGATCTTTTTTCCGCAGATCGTCGCGGGGCCTATCGTGAAAGCGCATCAGTTCATGCCTCAGATTGGCAAAAAGGCGATCCGGGATGTGCCATTCGCAGAGGCGGTAAAGTGGATTATTTGGGGCCTCTTTTTCAAATCATTCGTAGCCGACAATCTTGCCCAATTCACCGTTTGGATGGATCAACCAGCAACGTTCCAAGGGCTTGGCCGGTACGACCTTCTTGCGCTGCTCTTCTGCTACAGTTATCAAATCTTCGCGGACTTCGCCGGCTATTCCGCTATCGCGATCGGATCTGCGGCATTGTTAGGCTATAGGCTGCCGATAAACTTCAATCGGCCGTACACAGCGCGTTCTTTTTCCGACTTCTGGCGAAGGTGGCACATCAGCCTGTCGAGTTTCTTGCGCGAATACCTCTATATTCCGCTTGGCGGAAATAGACACGGCCCGATCCGAACATACGTCAACCTGTTTGTCACGATGGCACTTGGCGGCCTCTGGCATGGCGCAGCAATCTCATTCCTTCTCTGGGGCGTAGCTCATGGTTTGGCGTTGTGCGTCGAGCGGGCCTTTGCCCCGCTCGCTCGGAATCTTCCGTCGAAGGGTGTCGCGGCCGTTGCGTTGCAGATAGGGTACTCGGGGCTGATTTTCGCATTGGTCTCTTGGCTGTGGCTTTTTTTTAAGCTGCAGAACTTCGATCATGCCTGGCTCTACATCGACACAATAATCAATGCGTCAAGAGACCTCACGTTCGACGGGGATCAATATGCTCTAATTGCGATTTATGCCGCGCCCGTCATGTTCGCCCATCTCATACCAAAGCGGATAAGCGAGAAGAACAGCATGCTCATGGCAACTTGCTACGCCGCCATGCTGACGTTATCGATCTTCGACAAAGGCCCAACGGATGCCTTCATCTACTTCCAGTTCTGAGGCGGCCGCCGCGCGCCGCCGGCAATACGATGAGCGTCTAATCTCGATGGAGCGCAGCCCACGTGATTGGAAATTCCTCACTGCAATCGGCGCAACCGCCTTGGCTCTCTTCGGGCTGTGGAACGTGGCGATACCCCATCTCCCGAGACACCTTCCAACTCTCAATCAGTCCGAAGACAACCGGCATATCATTTTAGACTTCGCACGAGACAAAACGTCTTCGTTGACGCTCGCCGGCACCTCCCTCATTTACAGATTGGCGCCTTCCCTATTCAATGAGGAAATAGCCAATATAGCTCTTCCTGGGCAATCGCCTGTGTCCAGTGCCAACATCGCCTTGCAAAAACAGCCCAGGACATTGGTCATTGAAGTCAATATCCTCGATCGGTCGCGCGACCTTGCGATTGAGCAATTTGCCCAACGAGCAATTTCCCCGCCGCTTGGTCTTGAGGCGTTGAGTTTCGCTAATACCCCTGCTCGTGCAACTGTATCCAGCCTATACCGTCTCGACGCAAAAGCGGCTAAACGAGCCGTGGCCTCAGCCAATGCGGCACGAAACCTTCTCGGTCAATCACCGGAACCCTTGAGGTACACGGAAACGGTCTCCTCGGCCGCTAAAGCGTTCGATGCTCGGCCAGTTACCGGCGCCATCAGTCAATCCGCACAAGAACTGCGTGCGATTGCAGATCAGGTGGAAGCCAAAGGCGGTAGAGCCTATTATCTGTATATGCCGATGCACCCCCTGCTCGCCGCGACCGACTATGAAGAGCGAAGCAGGCGCGCAATGACCGCGGCGGATCCAAAATTTAGGAGCCGACTGCTCAGCATTGATTGGAATGACGAAATCCGATGGGAACCGGACGGTGGCCATTTGGACGCAAGGTCAGCTTTGATTGTCGCGCAGCAATTAGAAGAAGCTATTGCCAGAAAAAGCCAATAACAGCCGCATTAAACAGGCAAGATCCTTGGTCCACTTTCCACGCCTACTCGCGCACTGCGTGGCCTGACCGCTTAATTTATCTTCAGCCAGTGCCGAAGGGCGGCAACTGCGCCGTCGCTGGCGTAGGCAATCATGCCGCCGATCGTCAGACCGGCGAAAGCGATCAGCCCTGAGATCCCGTAGCCGAGGGTCTTCATTTTTTTCCACTCCTCGAGAGTGGGTGCGACCGCCTCGTGGTTCTTCTCGACTGTCTTCGTCAGGCTCTTGATCTCCTCACGAAGGGTCGCGTCAACGCCGCCACTTATCGCCATCGTGGTGTCGAGATGAGCGATTTGCTTTGCCTGCTCGTCCAGCCGCCTGTGAATCACCGAACGGCTTTCGTGAGCATTATCCTTCTCATCGCTCACCTCCTCGCGAAGGTGGGAAACGCTGTCCTCGATGCCGGTCAATCTGCCTTCGACACGGCCGAGCGCGCGAAGAATGTCGTCATTCGATGCCATTATATCGACGCCTGCCTGTCTATGGATTGAACTTCAGCTTTTCGGATTGAGGTACGCCGTTGGCGATGCGGTCGATCATGACCGGCTGCGGGTGCACCATTGAGGCCGGAGTGCTCTCGCCTATCGCCGCAGCCGGACGCACGACCGTCCCGATCGGCATAACAACCGCGCTTGTGCCCTGGTAAGTGATCACGTTTCCAACAATGCTGGCAATGATCTGGGTGCTTAGGCGCGCAACGCCGTCAGGACCGGAATAGAGGTTTATCGTCTGCTCTGGTCGAAGGAAGTTCGCGTCCGCCACGGTGATAGAGTTGTAGGTCGCAATACCATCCGTGCCTGCCTGGACCGTGAGCGTGGTGCTGGGAAGCTCCAGCATGCTCGGCCAGGCACCGCCTTTGGACGGCGACACCCAACCTGCATAGGTATCGATCGCCGCGTCACAGCAAGACGACGTCTTGGCAAGAATGTCGTCGCGCAGCCGCCATTTGCCGGAAGCATCTGTTCCGTCAGATGGCCAGACATTGTTTGCAGAATAGACTTGAAAGTCCGTACGAAGACCCAGATCGCCTATTCGGATGGTTCCGGTTGCCGGCGAAGTCCCGCCTGCAAAGTTGTAGGTGAACTCATTCGCGCCGGTGACGGTAATCACGTAGTTGCCGTTGTAAGCGGTCGGCGTGGCTCCGGTAATGCTGACAGTTTGCCCGCTGACAAGGCCGGTAGTTCCAGCCGCGATAGTCGCCGTGGCAACAGTCCCCACCGAAGTGAGAGTAACGGTTTTCTGAATATCAGTGCGTCCCAGCGGCGGGAATGCGACAATGCGAACGCCAGGGTATTCAGCACGGATGCGGGTAATCAGTGAGCGATAGTTGGTGTTGAACCACGTGTTGTACGACGTGGAAGTATCGTTCTGCCCCATCTGGTTTGCGATGACGGTGAAAGGCCAGCGGCTGCCGTTGAAAGCATAGATTTCGCGGATGATATCCCGACGCCTGGTCGCAATGGCAGAGCCAGTCCCGGTGTATTCTCGCACGGACCCCGCCCCCGGCATGCCGATCAGCAGATGCGGTATGCGGCCGATACCACCATTCTTGTCCAGCCAGCGGCGAAACCAGCCGAGATTGCCGCGCGCATCGGCCGCGGCGCTGAATTCCTGCCGGCTTTCACCCAGGCTGTCGACGAAGCCAAGGGCGATCGGGCGACCATCCCAGTCGCCCTTGGCGACCATGAAGTCGAACCCGTAATATTGCGGCTGCGCCTGCGTGCCATAGCCGGTATCGAGCGCGACAGTGCTGTCGGCATCCGGCGTAGACATGAACGCTTGCAGGGTCGCGTGATCGACCGCGCCCCAGACGCGTTCCCCGCGATGCTTCTGGATGCGGAAGACGGGCCAGATCTTCTCTGCGACGGCCGTGTGATAGAACAGCCATAGCTCTATTTCACTTTCCGCCGCGACGTCCGGCGTCGTGAGCTCATCCGTCCATGCGCCATTTGTCTGGTCAGCGATGGTCACCGTATTCGAGGCCGCGACCTGCAACTGGTAGAAGACGCCTGCGACCCGGGCGAACATCGCATCGACAACAACGGAATTGCCGGGCGCGCCAATCGTGCCGGTGACGATGGTTTCCTGGGGCGAGTTTCCACCTTCCGTCGAGGCGAAGCCGGACAGATGAAACCTGAACGTCCGCGTTTTGTAGGACGGCGTGTGGATGACCATCTTGGCGCAGACATATTCGGTGCCGGCCGCGGCAGTGACGATGTTGCCCGAGGGCATGCGGTTACGCGTGGCAAAGAACATGAAGCGGTCGGGATCTCCGCCGCTTCCGCCCCCGGCATTCAACATCGGGTTCGTCAAGGCGAGCGAAATTGCGTTCATCATCGGCGTCTACTCCCAGCAGCCTTGAGCGGCGCCGAACTTATTGTGGCTGGCAATCTGGTTCGCGAACGGCCGATCCGTTTTCAGGATCGTTACCGACGTTTGCAGGCTCGGCGTCAGGCGAGAGAACCCGTCGCACACATTCTGCTTGCTGGTCGTCTGGCAGCCCGAGATCAGCGCACAAAGCGGCAGCATCAGAAGTGGAAACTTCGTCATCGATGGTGTTTCTTTCCCGCAGGACCTGGACGGATTTCGTGAGGGCGGCCGTTGCGGCCATCTGCTTGCCTTCAGACTGCCCAAGCCAGCGGGCCGGGTAGAAGGCGAGGACTGCGCCAAGGGCGATAGCGGCGGGCAGCTTTATGATGTCGGGGATTAGGGAGAGCATCACACGCCCTCCAAGCAGAACTGGCGTTCCTTCTGCCGCCGGCGGGTTAGGCCGGGGAAGACAATCCCCGCGGCCCGGTTCCACTTCAACAGGGCCTCGCAACCCTCAGCCGTCCTGCCCTGGTTGATGAGTCTGACCGCGCTCGAACCGCAGGCCGCCTTGATGCCCACATTGTAGGCAAATGAGGTCAGAGCGACGAACCGCGCATCCGGCAGGGTAACGCGCACGCAGCGCTCAATGCCGGCCGCATAGGTTTGCAGCTCGAGCGAGAGAAGCGCCTTGCACTGCTCGACCGTCTTTCGGTCGCCGGGCTTCACGCCATTGGTGCTGCCGTAGCAGATGGTCCACGGCTGGCCTTGCGTGGCCGGATCGGGATAGGCGTTCTGCCTCAGCCCTTCGAACGATCCGACGAGCGCAACAGCCATTGCAGCCGCGGCGCTACCCTTCTGCAGGCGGTTTGCCATTCAGATCTCCTGAAACTTTTTGCTGGACGAAGATGCGGGCGATGATTGCCGCGACGGCGAGAAGTCCTGTGACGATCGACATGCCGAGCTGGATGTAGATGTTCTTCGCTACCCAGGTGGCGGCCACGAAGGTGTAGATCGGCTCAAGGACGATGAAGACGAGCGCAAGCGCCATGAGGCGGACGCTCCAGGCGCGTTTCAGCACCTCGCGCCAGTTATGGACGAGCATGGGAGGCTCCAGATTGTGAGAAGTGACTACGACCGGCGCTTCGGCGCGATCTGAAACATGAACGGATAGTAGTTCCCGCCGCGCTTTATCGGGTTCCAGCCAAGCCAGAGCTTGAGATAGAAGCCAAATGCCAGCGGAACATCGCGTTTGACGGTGAAGGCCTTAGCGATGTCCTCAACGCCCAAGGCTTCTGATTGCCAGCCATTGCACGGGTTGCGCCATGTCCAGCGGGTCCGCTGCCACCAGAGTTTGAAGCCCTTGGCGGCTGGATCAAAGCCTGCGACATGTTGCGGGATATAGCCGTCTAGATCGGCGTTCAGCGTTGAGAACCATCGCCACCGGCCCGGCAGAACCGGGCCGTGTTTCATTGACCAGGCGGCGAGGAACGGCGACAGCACGTAGGCGCACCCGATGAGGCAAATGTTCGCCGGGAAGTAGGCGAGATAGCGCAGGATCATGGCATGACCTCTGGCGGCGGCTCGTAGTCAAGGATGAGGACGCCGTTGACCACGCAAACATGCTGCCCACTAACCAAGCAGTTTATTCCTGCCAGATAGTCGTCCCAAGAAATCTCGAGGTATTCCCCTTCGACAGGAGTACCTTCTATGACGATCGGGTTTTCCGTGCCCATCGTATCCAAACCAACTGCGTAGGGCATTAGGCAATCCTCATGTAAGCTTTGACGCCAATGTTTTTCATGCGGGTTTCGTTAGCAATTCGTGGCGTGCCACCGGTCGCTGCAGTCGACGCATTGGCAGTCTTGTTGTTCGGAGAGAAGCCGCCAGCACCGTTGTTGATAATCGCAACCCCGCCGCCAGCGCCGTCCGATCCAACGACGCCGTGCGCGTGGTCTTGAAACGCATCGTCTTGAAGCGTGCCTGACGATGCGGACGGGCGAAGGATTCTGGACTCGGTATTGATCAGCCGAATAGTCTGGCCATTCATTGGGGAGCCAGCAAAACTGATTACGGCAGTGGCTAATACCAGCGGTGCCGAGCCCGAAACACTCTCTGTCGTCAGCTTCCCATTGTTGAAGGCGCCGACGCCCGTCAGGCCCATCGTCAGCTCTATCCACACCGTGTCCGTTGTCGTGGATGGTGGCATCTCGGCTCCAGTTACTGCAGTGTTTGCGAAAACAACTTCCCCGATGAAGCGAGAGCGCCATTTCATATTTGCGATGGCAAAGGCTTGAGCCGCCGTCTTGTTGGTGAAGAACGCCGAGCCGCTACAGAAGAGATTGGCCCAACCACCGTTTGGAACGAAAAGCGTTGTCGCGCCGTCGATCGTTTCCGACCCGTTGGGATCAATCGTCACATCCCCGCCATCAGCGATCACGGTAATTTGCCAGTTGGCAGCAAGGGTAGCCGCAGCCGTAAGGGTGAGCGTTGCCGCCGCAGTGAACCGCAGCACGGCATTGTCATCCGTTGCAAGAGCCGTGTAATCGCCCGACTTGGCCGCATAGACAGATGCGCGACCGAATGAGATATCCACACCGTTCTGCGTGAAACCCAGCAGGCCGCCACCCTTGAGATAAAGTCCGGTCTGCGGGACGGATGAAAACCCGATGCCAGGAGCCGAAACGGTGCCGGCGGCGAGTTTCAAGGGCGACACCATCGGCGCCGAGCCGTCGCGCGGCAGCGAATTGGTGATTTCGTTGCCGAGGTCGGTGGTCAGTGCGTTCCACGGCGCCGGGTCGATGACCTGGCCGACGGAAGGTGTCGTGCCGGCGGGCTTGGAATAGACGCCGGTTGATGGGTTTCTGGGCATTCACCTTCTCCGAAAAGAGAAGGCCCCGCGGATTGCGGGGCCTCATTGGCTATAGTATTGGTTGCCGATGCAGATCGATCACGACCCAGATGAACCGAAGCTCGACCGCGGCCCCGGCCCGTGGAAATCGACGTTCGCTGTCGTATTAGGAATTTTCCTGCTCAACCTGTTCACTCGCTCGATCGACTGGGTATCGCTTTCGCTCGGCGCTGGCATAGGCGGATGCGTTGTTGCCTGGGCGATCGAGATCACCGGCAACAAGATCCCTGACTCATGGCGCAGTAAGTCTCGGAACTCCGGCAGCTCCTGATTCCACCAGCGCGGACACGAGCCGCGCCCTTAGCTGATCGTTCCGCGACAGCTGCTGTGTCCCTGCCCGCAATACATCAAGCGCCACGTCTGGGTTCGTCTCCATCAGCACGCGCGATAGTCGCTCCACAACGGATGGCGGCTGCCCGGTCAAGGTTCCGAGGGCCTTCGAAAGACCTGTTGTAATCGCGCCGATCGGGTCGCCCCGCACTAGACGCCCGATAACCGCCGGGTCGAACTGGTTCATGTCCGCGGCATCCGCTAGGTTGTCGGCCGTCTTCGAATTGCCTAGTGCCGCGTTTGCTGTCCGGAACATGGTCTGTTCGCGGGCGATGCGGTCCGCAAGTTGTCCTCCGCGCTCCGGAGCGGCGAACGCAGGAAGTTCGGCTTCAAATTTCGGCGTCTGCAGCATTCGAGCCTTGTTCGTCGTCGGGGACGAAGACGCTCCCTCCAAGCGGGCGATCAGCGGGTCGATGTAGCCGGCGCGGAAATCCACCTGTTCGCCAGGAGGCATCGCCTCGAACTCTGGAATTGTGTCCTGAGCCCTGCGGGATATGCGGCTTGCTGCGCTGCCGGCGTCAACGGCATCGATCCGGCGCGAGGCGCTGGCAAATGCGTCCCGGGCACCCACGTATCCCTCGGAAGCATCGGCGAGCGCTTGGTCGACCAGCCCCTGTACGCGCGACAGATAATGCGCACGATTGCCGGCCCCTTGTCCTTCTGCTCGTTGGATCATGTCATCCAGGTCCAACTTCGCCCTGAACAAGGTGTCGAAGTCGGTCACTTGGGAATTGCCATCCGACAGCATGGAACGAACGCGAGTTAAGGCGCCTTCGATCGAGTCGTTTGCAATGCGGTCACGGGGGTTGACCACCTGATTAACGCCGGGGCGGATTGTCCTGTCGATCTCTTCGAGAACCGGCGTGACGTTGACCGGACCCGCATTTGCGCGGGCGGCTGGGTAGAGCTCGTTTGCCTCCGCGGTGCGCTGCGCCGTGCGGTCAGCGATCCGACGCCCGGCCGTATCAAAGGTATCGAAGCCTTCCGCGAGATTGTTCGCAAGCCGCTCGCCCTGCCCTGCCTGCCGCGCCATCAAAGCTTCAGCAAGCGGCTGCCGGTTATCATGCGGAACACGGGCGGAAGTCGACATCAGCCGCTCACCGGTGTAGCCCATGGCGTCAGCGACGTTGAACATGTCCTGGCCGTCAGCCGCAGCAGCACGCATGTTGTTGGTTATGCCTTCGGGGGTCTGGCCGGCACGCCTCAGGGCCGTGGCAAGCGCATCGCGCACATATCCGTCAGGTGCGAACGGCGCAATGAGCGGCGCAGCAGCGGATTTGACAACCTGCGTGAGGCCGGCAACGGCTGCCGGCGCAACGGCTCCGATCCCGAGTCCCAAACCGCCGCCAACTCCCGCGTTTACCAACCTATTTCCGAGGCCACCCTCCCCGTTTCCGAAACCCGAGATGGTGCCGAGAATCGCACCTTCCTTGGCCGAGGCTGCGGTTACTCTCCCAAGCCCTGCCTCGGCTTTGATGGCGTTGGCAGTTGGAGAGAGTCCAGCCTTGGCGAGGCGGCTGGCACCCCATAGCGCGCCTGTTACCTTGCCTGCGATGTTGGCTGCCGGATGCTCCTCGTAAGCCTGTTCCTGCTCTCCACGCGTATCCGCCAAAGCTTGATCGTAGGTCTTTGCGTCGCGCCATGGCAGAACATGGGAGCCCGCATAGTCGATGCCGGCACCGATCTCATCGGCATAGCCCATTCCGACCATGTCAACGATGCCTTGACCGAACGAGTTGATGTTGCCTGTCACCTTCTCAAGCGTCGATTTCTCGGGCTGTGGGGCGGCGCTCAGCGGCTGTGACGGCGTTGGTGCGGCCGGCTGTTGCCCCTGAAGCTGGCGCACCGCAGCGCGCACAGCGTCATCATTGGGAGCATCGATATCGAAGGTCTCGCCGTTCACCTCGACAGTGTATGTTGGCATTTACTGTCTCCTTCGAATGGTGACGCCCGGGACATCAGTCGGCACAACGGCCGGGTCGGCAGGCGTTGATGGTGCTGCCACCTTTGCCCGCTGCTTCATTTTGGCAACGCCCTGCTCGACGGCATCGCGGAAATCCTTCAGAGCAGCCCGGAAATGAGGCTCATCAAGCGAGCGATCCATGCGAGCCATTGCATCCTGAGCCTTGCCGCCTTCGACTTCGGTGATTTGGCCGCCGCCTTTGAGAAGCCCATAAGCTTGCAGGAACGCACCGCCTTGGAGCTGCTTGAGGCGTGTTAGAGCGTCCCGACCGTCAGCCCCCATTGTCCAGGAAGGCCGAAACTGGTCGACCGAACCGACGATCGAATTTAGCCCCTTGCTGGTCAGCAACTCATTGATGTTCTTGATCGTCTGGTCGGCCTGCATCAGATCCGCTGGAAGCGACGAAACTGCTTCGCCAGCAGCCTTGCCTTCAGTGCTGCCCTGCGCGGCGTCTTTCGATGCCTCATAATTCTCCTTTGTGGTCCGCTTCACTTCCTGACCACCGGGGCCGAGGGTGATCAGTTCCGTTCCAGTGTCGACGGTGCGCGTCGTCGGCGCCGCCGTTGCTCCGGGCCCGAAATCCAGATCCTTGCCACCGCCCTTGTCACCCAACTGGCGATATCGCAGGTTCCCATCCCTGTCGTAGTAAGGGACGGTCGAGCCGTAAAATTTCTCGCCGCCGGCGCCTCCAGGGGCTTGCCTGATTTCGCCGGTGCTCTTGTTGTAGAGCGTGCCGTCACTCATTCGCTCCCACTGACCGTTGCTGAAATCGGCGATAACCTTGCCGTCGGCGCCAACGAGGCGACCGTTCACCTCTGTCGGCTTCGGCGTGCTCTGATAGATCGGCTGCACTGTCCCGGTGCGTGGGTCACTACGCAGAACGGTTCCATCCGGCAGCGTCTGGAAACCGTACTCCGGAGGTTTCATCAGCGTCTGCAGCGACTGCGCCGCCATGGCCTTCATGGGCGTCGGAACATTCGGGTTGCTGAGCACCTTGACGAGGGCTTGCGCGCGCGGGTTAGCCATCGGGTTCGCCGCCTGCTGGGGCGATGCACTGCCGAGTGCCTGGGCAAGACGCGCTTGCCCCGACTGCTGCGCCTGCGCAACCTGCTCTGGAGATGCAGGAGAGCCGCCAAGCAACACCGGCATGATGCCACTGTTCGGATCGGCGTTCATGAGCTGCGGGCTGTTCTGAAACTCGGACGGGATCTGCTGGCCTACAGGTGGCACGCCGGCGACGTTCGGCGTCGGGCCGACCGTGGATGATGGCAAAGGCGACAACGCAGCCTGCGGGGCTCCCTGCGGCGGCATGGGCTGTGCGGGATCGGATGCCCGCATTTGCCCTGCAGCACCGGGCATTGGAATGCCGATCGACGGATCAAGGCTTGCGACTTCGCCGGGGGCAGCGGTCTGCTGTGGCATGGGAGGCGCAGCATTCGGCGCGATCATCGGATCGACATAGCCTGGCTGCGGAGGGGGTGCAGGAGGATTAACTGGCGGAGGCTGGATCGGCTGCGCCGATGGCATGCCGGCGGCTTGCTGACCACCGGAGCCGCCATAGAAGGCCATGATCTTGTTCGCCGCGGTGCGCGGATCCATGCTCGGATCGACGTTGTTCACGGCGAGATTATTGCCAGGAACCGACTTGCCGGAGAGCAGGTTGATCGCGCCCTGCAAGCCCTGCTGATGAGCAAGCGCAAGCTCTCCATCGGACGGAGCACGGCCGAGCGCATTTGTCAGCCCTGCGCGGTTGTCGTTCGTCAGCGCCACAAGAGCCTTCAGATTTGCCACGGGATCTTTGCGCATGTCCCCTCGATCGGAGACGAGCCCATACTGGCTGCCTGTCCCTCTGGTGAACTGTGCCAAGCCGGTTGCGCCCGTCGGAGAGACGGCGTTCGGATTGAACGAGCTTTCCTTGCCGATCAGGTTCGTCGCATACCCCTGCATCTCCGGCGGCACGTTGGCAGCGATGAGGTTCCGCACATCGTCCGGCGCGGTCGCGACAGGGATATTGCCGCCGGCATCAACCTTCGGCATGGAAGAACCGGTCGCGCCAGGATCGCCCGCCTTGTTGCCGCCGAAGATGGACGACAGGAAACCGGCCGGCTTCTCAGGCGGGGTATGCTGTCCGGTCAGCGCTGCCATCCCTTCGGCCATGCCAGCCTGTTCTGCTTCGCCCTGTTTGCGGATGGCGAGACCGCCCATGAGCGCCTGAGCCATGCGGGCAGCGCCTTCCCATGGCGACTGTATGGGGCTCGTGTTGGCCCCCTGCTGGAGCATGGCCGCAGCTAGGCGCTTGCGGGCATCGGTAACGCTTTCCTGCGATTGGCCGGTATCGCCGCCGAAGATGAAACCCATCACACCACCGCCTTTTCGTAATCGACGCGGTCAAACCCTTCGGCATCCTCGAACACCGATTCCGGGTGAACCTCGCGCACATCGTCGGACATGAGCCCGATCTGTGTCGGGCCGCCCTTCTTGTAACGGAAGACGTAAACCGGCAGGCCGTTGTCCAGAGTGCCGACCCGTTTGATGTCTTCCTTCAGGCGTCGGTCGGACCCCATGGCCCATCCGCCAAGCAGCGAAGAGCCGAGGCCGAACAGACCACCCATCGCAGCATTGGACTTCGACACCTGCGAATTGTAGGCACCCATCTGCTGATTGTAGTTTTCGTTGATCAGCCCAGCCTGGTCGACGGTCGGAAGCTGCGTCGTCGGCGCGTTGACGTAGTTCGGCTGATTGACCTGAGAGCCGGACATCAGCGCCGAAATCTCGTTCAGCGGCTGGTTTCGCTCGGTCAGGATCGAGTTCTGCGCATTCGAATACATGTCGCCAAGGAATTGATCCGATGCAGCCTGCTTGCGCGTCGAGAAGTCACGCAGCGCGTTGTTATAGGCCTCCGAGCCCATCGAGATTCCCTTGTCGGCCAAGCTCTGGTCGAGGCTCGCCTGGTCGCGATCCCACTGGTTGTTGAACCCGCCCTGCCAATGGTCGTTGGCGTATTTGTCCACATTGCCGGCGCTGAGATCGACATTGGTGCCGAGGATGCCGGAAATCTTGCCGGTTTGCTCATTCGCCAGCTTCGACAGACCAAGCTGCGTCTGCTGGGTCTGGTCATAAATCGCCTGGTTTTGCGGAGAGTAAGTCTGGTACGCAGAATAGGTCGGCAACTGGTAGGTCTTGCCGTTCTGGTCCTTCATCGTCTGATAGCCGCTGACCTTGTATTCCAGCGAGCCGTCGGGCGTGTACTGGTTTGTATGGCTGAGGCCAGCGTTGGCAATAGCGGTATCCACGTTCGTCGCTGTCTGCGCCGCCGCGGTCTGTGTCGGGTCGGGCGCTTTCGGCGCCTTAGGCGTGGAGACCATAGGGGAAGTCCTCTTTCAAGATTCCATAGAGCAGCGCGTCACAGTCGCCGAAGTAAGCCGTCTGCCGGCCTTCCAGGCGCGCGCCGAGCCTTTCGAGCGCCTGCTGAGCAGCAATGTTGTCGGCACGTGTCCTGAATGTCGCTCGGCGGCATCCAAGCTGGTCGACGACATATCGGAAGACAGCCCGCATCAAGGTTGCGGAAAGCCGATCGGCAGCAAGCGAGACCTCGACGTCATGCTCCGTCCAGACGTTGAAGACATAAGCCGCGATGATCCGGCCGCCCTGGACCTGAGCCATGGCTGTGAACGGCGGATGGAAGGCTACCCCGATCTTGCCCCCGACCCATGCCGCGATATCTTCGCGGGGCTCGGAGACGATCAAATCGGGGATCCTTTTTCATAGAGAACCGACCCGCCGATGACTGCGGCTTCGGACACCGAACCAGACGCGCCGGAAATCAACGCCCGGATCGTCGGCGCTAGCGCTGAACCCGCGCCGCCCGCTGAAGCAAACTTTCGGACGATCGACAGACCGGGGAATTTCGACACGCCCCAGATCGCCGAGCCCCACTTCGCGGACGCATTGTTCTCGACCGTCGACAGGAGCGCCGTGGGTATCTTCGTCTGGTAGTCGAACGACATGCCGGCATACATCAGCGTCGAGACGCCGATCTGCGCCGTCACCCCGATTAGCTTCGAGAACTTGGATGCCATGTCCTCGCCGTAGCGGTTCCACGCTCCCACCATGAGAGCATCGATCGCCGCGCCGTTGTCATTGGCCCCTACTTCAGCTTCGTAAACCGTCCCGTCGGCAGCGCCGAAGAACAGCCGGTCCTGCCAGTTGCCCCAGCAGGAGGCAGCAAGTCCGACGAAGCGGCACCAGGCGCCGGTTTCGGTGTTCATGACATATTGATATGGCCCCAGCGAAGACGGCAGGTTGACGATAGCCATCTGCCGTGCCGGAAAGCTCGCCAGTTGCCATTCGTCCGACGTGGTGCCGGCAGTCGCGACTGTCTCGCGCCAGGTCGGGCCAATCTTTGCGGTAATCGCCCCAAGGCTGGTTGCCCCTCGATCAAGCTGCACGGCTTTCGTGATCGGCACGATGCCGTCGGTGGTCATGATCGCGAGATCGGCGCCGACTGAAAGGAAGCACCTTTCGGTTCCCAGCGGCCGGCCAAGCTTGAACGTCCCGATAAGTCCCCAGTTAGTCGAGCTCGAAGGATCGGAGCCCTGATAGACGATCACCTCGCCTTCGGACGACATCAGCACCAGGCACTGCTGCAGCCCGGTGGATACCGGGATCGTCCAGACACCAATGGCGATCAGCGTGCCGCCATACTTCATGTTGCCGCCGACCGGCAGAACCGTCGCCGTGCCGCTGACGGCATCCGTTGCGAGATACCAGACGTTGGTCGAGTTCTTCTCGATGAACCAGAGCCGCGAGCGATAGGCCGTGATCGCGATCAGCAGCGACGGATCTGGAATGCCGGTGATCATCGTCGACGAAACATAAGGCGTGGCGACGGCGCCCGTTTCCAACTGCGCATTGGTGACAGAGCCGGCGACCGTCAGCGTCAGCGTGCCAGCGACAGGCGTGAATGTCAGCGTGACGCGGTTTCCAACCCCGGTACCGTTCAGAACGCCTGCAAAAGCCCCTGAGAGAGTCACCGAGCCCGTTCCGAAGAAGCTGAGCGTATACTGCACTGCCTTGACCGCAACGTTCTGCGTCGCGAGCGTTGCCGTGCCAACCAGAATGTTATTCGTCCAGGTCGTTCCGTTGTAGAGGAGCGGCAGATCCAGCCCATTGACGAGTCGCAGATATTCCTGGCCGGCCGGGTTGGTATACTGCTGGACCGACCAGCGGGCGCTGGACAGCCCCGACACCGCTGCAGCCCCTACCACGCCGCCGGAAGTCACGTCGAAAATCTTGCTGCCCGCCGCAGCGAAGAGCCTGTTGCTCACGCCGACATACGGAATGACCGTCTGAACAGGCGCGCCGAGACCAGTTGCGAAAGCGCCATGGCCATAGCGGGCCCGCACGCGGTTCGCCTCGGGAAAGAAGTTGTCGAGCTGAAACGCCGCCTCTTTTGGCATGTCGGCCATCTCAACGTCGGTTCGCCAGCCGCCGATCGGCGCGATCCAGTCTTTGCTGGGAGACACGCGGCCGGTGCGCCCATTTGGGGGAACGGGTTTTCTGGTCATACGGTAATTATGCCTGGCCAGTAGTTTTCGGGGACTTCGCCGCGGTTGGGCATCGACAGACTGATCGGCTGCGCGGCGCGATCGGCACCGACGGCCGCTTCCTTGGCCCGCTCGAAGTTTTCGAGCTCTTCGCCGTAGTCCAGCCCCTTTGCCCGCTTCCAACGCCAGATCAGCGAAAGCTCAAGGAGGTCTTCCGGGAAACGCGCCATGTCGGTGTCGTTCGCCCAATTTTCGGCATAGGTCGGGCCGCCCATGACCGCGATCCAATACTTGGAAACGTACTCGTAGCGAAGCGTTTCGCCGACATCGTTCGGGAAGAACGCCAGCTTGCCGCCAAGCATCCGGTAGATCTGCGGGACAGGGTTGGAATTGAGGATGGTGTTCCGCTCCCATGTCTGCGGCTCGACAGGGCCGTTGAGCTGCCAGAGGCGCGACGTGTTCCAGATCACCGAATTGGCGACGTAGCGCTGAAAATCCGCCGGCGGCTCCGTTGGCTCTGGGATTGCTCCGGTCGCTGTGAAATTCCGCGTCGTCATCAGCACCGACCAATCATGATCCTTCAGCAGATCGCGGCCGGCGCGATAGGACAGGATCTGCAACTGCCTTATCTGCGGGTCAGCCGACGACACGACGGCCGTCGGCGGATCAAGATCGATTTCCGCGCATACGTTCTGGATTATCGTCAAAATCGACATGCGCGGATCTCCGGCTTAGGCTGCTGCGCGGCCGCGGCCACCTTGGCGTTCTTTTTCTACCGCTTCGAAACGAGTGGCCATTTCCTTCATCTGATCCTGCAGGCGGCCAACTTCGTCCTTGAGACGCTCGTTCTCAGCGGCAAATGCCGAAGCGGCCCGGGAGTCCTGGGCGGATGCAAGATAGCCCTGCGCAGCGGCGACGAGCTCGTTGGCACCCATGCCGATCTTCTGCTTCGCAGTGTCGGAGAGTGCGGCGAGCTGCTCGACGGTATAGATGTTGATCGCTTCCAGTTCCTTGATCTGACTGGGCTTCAGAAAAGCCCATTGCGCCAGTGGAGTGCCGACAAGCTGCTCGCGAGCCTCCGCGCCTTCCTTGAAGCGCTTGTAGGAGTCGGAAAAGCGGAGTTTGTCGTTCTCCGTCACCTCCCGATAAACCTCGGTGTGCTTGTCGCCGGCGATGAAGATCCGGACGAATTCCTTGTCGGCGAAGATCGGGCGCCCTTCCTTCTCCGTCAGAAAGGTCTGTTCGACCGGCTCGAGGCTGAAGGAGGCATAAATTCCGGTATTGCTGTCGGCCATGGTGCTGTCTCGCTGTTGATGGCGGGGAAAGGAAACGGGCGCCGAAGCGCCCGCCGTTGATCACTTGCTGGTGTCGGTCGATTTTGCGGGGGCTGCCTTCTTGGCGGCCGGCTGCTCGACCTTCTCGGCGATCATCAGAAGCAATTCCTCGATCACCGGGGAGATGTCGCGGCCGGCCTTGCGGTCGGCAGCGATTTTCTTGTGAAGTTCATTCATCAGGGACATTTCAGCCTCCTTAGTTCACCTTCGACAGGTACGGACGCATCAGCGTGGCTTCGAGCACGCCAGTCGCGGTGACCGTGATGGCGGTGCCATTGGCCGTTGCGTTGGCGGACATGGTGATGCTCTGGATCGTGCCCGAGGGGGTGTAGGTGATCCCGCTGATTGTGGTGGCACCCGGAATGCCGGTGCCCGAGATGGCGGCGCCGATGAACGGGCCTCCTGCGGGGCTGACGTTTCCGAGTGCGGTCAGTAGGTTGGAGCCGTTGACCGTGGTCGCCGTGAAGGTCTGGTTGGCCGCCGCGAAGTTGACACCCTGGATGGCCTTGCTCGATGCCGTCGGCGATGCCGGTGCAGTTGCCAGACCCGCCGTCGCAGTGGTTTCCGCGACGACAAGCGCCGCCGTCGCAGTGGTGACGAGTGCCGGAGCCTGGCCATTGCGCTGCAGCCAGACGTAATAGGTGCCGGCCGCAAGAATGATGGCCTGTGCCGGTCCACCGGACTGCGTCGGCGCCTGGCTTGCCCCGGCGAAGACGCCGCAACGATTGCCGACGACGGCGGCGGCCGTGGACAGCAGCGAGGCGACATAATCCCGGGTCCACTGGAACCACTGACCGGGCTGAAGGGTCGTCTGCGAGGCCAGCACCAGCTGGCAATAGACCCATTCGGATTCGCGGTCCCCGCCGGCGACAGCGCCGAGGGAGAAGTTCGGACCCGGAATACCGGAGCCGGAAACGATCGGGCCTTCGACGACGAACGGGTTCGCGCCAAGACGATCGGTCTGAGAAATTGCGATGGTCATTGGAGTTGATCCTTTCGTTGACGATCAGGCGAACAACACGCCCTGCAGGAAGGCGTTGTTCATCGTGAGGTTGCCGGCGAAGCCCATGAGCTGCACGAAGGCGTCCTGGTTGGTGTTCATGCGTTCGTCGCCGATCGGAGCCATGTCGCGGTCGCGATGCGGGCGATAGAACAGGTACTTGGTGTTCAGGAAGAACATCTGGTTGAGCGGCGCACCGCCGCCGAAGCCGCCGTCGAAGATCACGTCGGCGCCCATGTATTGGAGCGACTGGAAGCCGGCCATGCCTTTGTCCGCCGAGGTGATGCGCTGGATCGCCTGCAGCGATTCCCAGTAGAGGCGGAAGAAGTTGTTGTCGGCGACGACAAGGTCAGGCGCATCGGAGCCGCGAACGCAGGACATATAGAGCCGGTTCATGTAGCTCTGGATGTTGGCATTCGTGGCGGCCGCACCGCCGTCGGCCGAGGCCGAGAACTTCTGGTTCCGCCAGAAGCCCCAGGTGGCGCGCGAGATGCCGCCGACGGTGCCTGAGGTCGGCGAGGTCGAGATCAAGAGTTGCAGGCCGCCGATCTGACGCCCGCCATCGGCCGTGCCATCGGAATAGCAGTCGAGCGCGATATTGTTCTTCAGCGTCGTTTCGGCATTCTCGATGCGCTGCTCAAGCAGATCGAGGACCGCATCCTCGCCGGAATTCTGCAGCTGTTCGAGGCCCGACATGGAGACGGCGACCGCGGCCTGCTTGAGGTCGTATTCGGCAGCGGTGATGACGTCGGAGGGCTGGACGTTGAGGATATCGTAGCCGGAATAGCGCTTGAAGGTGTTGTTTTCCTGGTACTGCAGTTCCTGAACGATGGTGCGGCCGCCGGAGATGGGCTTCTTGCGGCCGCGGCTGTTCAGACGAGAGAGAAGACCGTTGTTCTTCGTCACGTCGTCGGCGACCGTGCCGCTGCGGTTGCGCAGCGTCGTGGTCACGATTTCAGAGAGGTTGGGGGAAACGGGCATGGATCACTTTCCTTTTGGATCAAACGCGACCGTTCGCGGCGTGCAATGCACTGCGGAGCGAGTCGCGGATTGAGGTTGGTTGGCCGGCGCCGGCGCCCTGGGTTGGTCCAGGTGCGGAAGAGCCGGAAATCGATCGCGAGGCGCGGCGGGCCTGATCTGCCGCTGCTGCCTTTTGGGACGTCTGGTCTTGGACTGTGGTCGCCGGTGCAGCCTGGCTGATCAGCTGCTGACGAATATCGGGGCGCATCCAGCAGGCCGAGTCGTAAGCATCCTTGAGCGACGATGCGCGCCCTGCGCTGATAAGGGCGACCATGTCGTCGAGAACTGCTTCGGCGTGCACATTTGCTGGGTCGGAAATGAAGGCATTGACCTGAGTTTCAGTGTCTCGTTTCCGAAGTACTTGTTCAACCGTGGCCTCGACGTTGACGGGCTGAGGCGTTGGCTGTTGCTGGGCCTGTTGCGGCCGGCGCTGCAGGATCTGGTCCTGCTGCCCGGCTACAAGGGCCTGAAGATTGACGCCGGCCATCCTGGCGACGTGAATGACTGTGTTGACCGGGTCGCGAATGAGCGACTGTTCCCAGTCGATCGCCTTCCGCATGACATCGGCATGTGTCGTGCCGGCCTGCCTGACGATAGGCGTGAACTCCTCCAGGCCCTTGTAGTCCTGCAGAACACGGAATCCGTTGTCGACCTCCTGCTCTCGCTTGGCGACGGCGGCCTGCACCTCGGGCGGCAGAGTCCCGAACTGCGCCTTTGCCTCAGCCGACCAGCCAGGGGGCACACGGTGCGTAGTTGCGACTGGCTGCTGTTCGGGCGCCACGGCTGGCGTCTGTGGGGCTGCTGCGGCGGCGTTGGCTGCTGCTGGTGCATCTACAGGCTTCGGCACTGCCGCAGCGGCCGGGGTTCCCTTGTCTGTCTCCTTCGGGGCAAAGCGGCCGTGTTCGTCGCGCTGCCGATCCGTGCTGCTGGACGCCGAGACGTTACCGTCGGCGCTGTCGATCGCAGCCCTGAGGCTGTCGCGGATGCTGATCGGCTTTTCGGTGGACGTGCCGAGGTCTTCGCTGCCGTTGCCGGCCTCGTTAATCAGGTCTTCCATGTCGGATGTTTCCTATTTCGGGGATTGATGCCCGTTCAGGCGTTATATTCGGCGTGAACTCGCCGCAGTTCGTTCCGGATCTCGTTGCGATCCGTCTTTGGCGTCTCGATCGGCTGTGGCTTTTCGTTGCCGATCTCGACCACGCCAGCCGCCCGGTAGGACGAACGCAGCTTGGCCTTCGACGTGTAGTGCTGGCCGTCATGCATCGACTGGATATCGATGTTGTCGCTGACGAAATGCGGCGCCGGCAGATCGGACTGCGCCGGGTTCTCAGCCGGCATGCAGTTGTGCGGCCATTTATCGAGTTGGTGCCAACCGCCGCAGATCCTGCAAAAGCGTTCTCTCATGGTCTGACCCCTAAATATTTACTGGTAGGCTGGCGGCTGTTGCTGGAACTGCTGCAGCGCCTCGGCGGCCATGGCGCTGCGCGCCTGCTCCACCGTGGTCTGATGCTCGATTTGCGCCTGGGCGACGCTGAGCTGCGCCTTCTTTTCCTCGGCGCCGGCCTTCACCTGCGCCGTTTTCAGATTGATCATCTGCTCGGGCGTGGGCTCTGGCGGAGGCTTGGGAGCGGTCGCGGACTGCGAAAGCTGCGCGCCGACCTGCTCCAGTGTATTTTCGAGCTGACGCCCTGCCCTGAAACCACGTGCGGCAAACAGCAGCGTCTCGACCATGACAGGCACCAGCATTGGCGTCTGTTGCGCGATGGCGCCCGCCTGCTGCATGAATCCGCCGACCATCTGCACGAATTCCATGCGCCTTTGCTTCTCGGCATCCTCGTCCGGCTCGATCGTCGAATCCGTCTCGATGTCGATCCTGAAACCCCGCACGCTGTCATTGCGGAGCAGTTGCACGACCTCGTCGATGGTCGGCTGCTCCATCATCTTCTGGACCTCCGGCGGCAACTGAGGCGGTTGCGGCGGCGGCGCCGGCTGGCCCATCTGCTGGGCGCGCATTGCCGCCTGCTGCTGCGCCATCTGCTGCTGTTGCATCTGCATCTGGACCTGCTGCTTCTGCGCCGCGGTCGGAAGCTGGATGCCGCTGACAAGCATCAGCGTCTCCGGCTGGAACTGGTCGCAGATGATTTCGCCGGCGAGGTTGACGATATCCCGTGCAAACCGTGCCAGTTCGGCCTGGCGGTCGCGGATGCGGATAGAACCCCACTGGCTCTTGATCCGCTGGGCCGTCGCCGTCTCCGACGCCTGGGTGTCGCCGCGGACGATGTCGCTGATCCCGGTGATCTGATAGACGTCCTCGACCAGCTGCTTGCGCACCTCGATGCACGCCACGATGACCTTTTGAACCTCGTCGATCGGCAGGGTGACGATAGCGTTCGATCCGCCCTTGTCAGTGAAGGCGGCCCATTCCGGGATCGGCACCATGACCGTGTCGTTGTCAGGCCGCATCGCCTTCTCGATCGCCGGCGATACCGAACCGTCACCCGATGGATAGAACACCTTCAGGCGCAACTGATCGGTCAGCTTGTTGACGCGCTTGGTCAGCATGTCGATTTCGTCGCACTGCTGCTGGTAATAGACGTAGTCCGGGACAGGAATTAGCGAGCTGGTGGACAGTGTTCCGAACGCCGGACGCGGGCACGGAAAGAACCGCGTCAACTTCAGCGGCGGTTCCGAGACCTCCAGAGCTATAGGCGATCCCTCGGCGATCCAGACGGTGTAGTTCTCGCTCTTGCACCAGATTTCCCAGACGTACGTCTTGCCCTCGTTCTGAGCGCGTTCCGTCTGGTTGGTCCCGTGATTGGAGCCGGCGCCGTTTGCTGCCAGGCTTGCCCGCCCCTCCGGAAAGCGCTTGTCGAATTCCTCGTCTGTCATGGGCACGCGGCGTGCCACCCACGTTACGTCCTTCCAGCGGCGAGCCGGCGAATGCAGGAAGTCGGACCAGTGGACATAGTCCATGCAGACCCGTTCATCGGTGATCTGCTCAGCCGTCGGGCTGCCATCATCGCCCTGCATGTCCAGAGCCGGAGCATTCGAAGGCTCAACGCCTATGTCGAGCGGCTCGAAATCTGCTTCATACCGCAGCCAGACCGTGCCACGGGCGCAGAGCAGGAAGTCGTCGCGCACCGCCCGCATCAGGGAATCCAGATCCGCGTCGTCGGCCGTGAACGCAAGATTGCGCTCGACGAGCTCGGAAGCCATGCGGGCTACGGGCTGAGAGTCCTTGAAGCGGCGCTCGACGACGGGCTGCGGGACACGGGCATAGACGGCTGGCTGCAGAACCGAGATATTCGCCCAGAGCATCGGGAACCGGCGCTTGGCCGCATTCGCCTGGTCAGCCTGCTGAAGGTAAATCTTCTCAATCTTGGTGCAGCGATCGATCCAGGATTTGAAGTATCGCTGTCCGCGCTCAAGCTCCTGCTGCCAGTGCGCGCCAACCTTTGCCAGGTCGTACTTCTCACCGCCCGGCAATGTCGTGGCTTCGTCGTCCATCAAACGTGCTCGCTCTGGGTCGGTGTGGAGTTCACGAAATCGTTGAACGTCATGGTCTGGAACGTCCGCAGCGGCTTTGGTTCAGGCTTGAGCGGTTCGGCCGCCAATCCGGTGAAGATGATTGCAAGCCCGCCGAAAGCGTCGGCGCCGTGGGATGCCCAGTTGTGCAGGGGTACGTCGCGGAAAACGCTCAGATCCTCATCCCATTCTTTTCGGTAGTTCCGCAGGCACTTGATGCCTTGGGTGCATCCCGCCTGGTCGAACTCGATCTTGGCCAGGATGCGCCGCGTGCCGTTGATCCGGTCGTGGACGTAAGCGCGCTCGATCTTGCGCACCGTGCCCAGGTTCCTCGCCTTGACCTCCGCCAGCATCACCTCGATGCGCGTTAGACCGCCGCGGGTCCACTCTCTGACGCGAATGTCGTGAGGCATGTTGTGCACGCCATAGACATAGCCGTACTCGTTCGCCCGCCGCTCCAGTTCATCGAGCATGCCATCCATGCCGGTGCCGGTGTGTTCGAAGTAGCCGATCATCCGGACGCGGCTCGGGAGCACCTGGAAGAGCCAGACGCTGTTGGTGTCGTCCATGCCGATGTCGGATATCGTATGAACCGGATAGCCCGGCACATGCGGGTAGATGCCTATGCGCTCCTCGGCATCGGCCACGGCCATCTGATCCGAATAGTATGCGCCCTCTACGCTGGCTTCGAACGCTTCCGCCGGCGACGACGGATATTCGCGCTTCATGTCGCCCAGCTGCGTTTCAGCTTTCTTGACGTACCAGGCCTTTTGCCCGTCCGTCAGTTCGATGCCTTGATCAGCCAAGGTCCGGAAGTACTTCGCGAACGCTTCGGTGATGATGACGCCCTCGGGCGCGATCGAATACTGCGGCTCCTTCCACCACGGGAAGAAATGGAATTTGAAGTCGAGCTCCGTCAGCTTCGACGACTGGCGCTGCTTCACCTGGGCGTCTTCGCAAAGGGTGTAGAAGTGCCCCTCCTGCCCTTCGGCAGTGCTCTCGACGAAAACGAGCTGGCCGGCCTGCACGGTGTTCAGCGCGCCGGTCCGGACCTCCCTCGCCTTGTCCGGGTACTTCGCGCAGAGTTTCCCATATTCCGAGATATGGAGGTATTGCAGAGTGCCCGATCGGAGCGAGGTGCCGACACGGATGCTTGAGTTATTCCCCAGAAGCAGTTCAGTCTGGTTATCCCTGACGATCGGCACCGCCTCGCGGATGCCTTCGGGCAGGTTGTCGTAAGGGTACTTCACCTTGTCCCGAAAGATGGTCTGCGCATCGCCCAGCGTGTGAGCGATGGTACCGGCTCGAATGTCCCGATTGAAAACGCAGGCATCCAGCATGAAGATCTGGATGAACGTCGTCAGGCCGAGCTGGCGGGCTTTCAGCAGCACATTCAGATAATGCATCTGCTCGAAGAAGGTCATCTGAGCCCAGTTCATTTCGAACCGGACCCGTTTGCCTTCCTTGTCCGTGATCCAGTAGAGGTTGTTCAGACGCCAGCGCCAGTCCGAAAACTGTTCAACTGCCGTTTGGAAGTCCGCGGGTCTTGCCATTGATAGCTTCCAGCAGCTGCGACACCTCGCCGGTCACGCCGTGTTCCAGCTCAACCTTGGCGCCATACTTTTTCGGCTTCAGCTTCTCGGCAATCCACTGCCGGGTTCCGATCCGGAGTTGCGAGCGCCTGATGGCTTCCCCGTTCTCCTGCCAGCCGGTCGTTTCGCCGTCGGCGTTCTTCTTCTCCATCCAGTCGTTCGTGCCGTCATCGGCAATCTCGACCATCTCGTCGACGAAGCCGTCGGCCTGGATCTCTCGCGCCTGTGCATACTTGGTCCGAAAAGCGGTCTTGTCGTCATCAGCCAGCCAGGCCAACACCGTCGACTTGGCGGGCATGGCGTCATCCCTGCAGATCGATCGGAGGCTTTCGCCGTCAGCGATCCGTTCGCAGATGATGTCGGCAAGTGCCGTGGTGAATTTCGTTGGTCTGCCTGTCATGGTCCCCTGCCTTCTGATCGGCTGGATAGGTGGTGATGAAGGTTGGCTGCGACACCTTGGCGGCGCTACCCAGTATCCCGATCTCGTTCAGCGGGACGTTCTTGCCGTCGTCCATCTAGAACAACGCGATGATGTTGGAGGCCGTGGTCCCGGTCAGCGCCACGATGGCGGCGTGAACCGGCAGGATCGTCCCGGCCGGCACGCTCTTGAAGATGACCGGGTCCATATCCCGACGAGGCGCGATGGCAACATCGCCCGCCGTGCCGATATAGAGCGCGCGCGCACCGACAATGGCGGTATCGTTCGGTGTCACCGCGGCGGCACGCGAGGCGGGAGCAATCGAAGGGTCCATTGGAGTATCCGTTTGGCGGGAGTGATTTCTAGGGGAGAGCAATAGTTTCGCTCTGGTGTCTTGCCTTTGACGGGCGCCTGAGCGAGTTCTATTGCGCGCGCTTATCCCTGGGAGGTTCGAGATGTTTGAAGTGGGCGAAAACTACGAGTTTCGATTGATAGAGGCAGGCGATGAAATTATGTTCTGGGGCATCGTTGAGAGTTATGAGCACCCCTTGATCAAGTTGCAGGATAGCGCGGCAATGACCACGCAGGTCCTGCAGGATGGAACCAGCATTGCTTTGGTAGCTGATCCCAATTCTCCGGCCCATCCCGGACGGATCATCAACGTGACGTCCCAACACTTTATCAGCGCGATCAAAACACAGCGCTAACAGCCCCGCGGCGGTGACGCCCTACCGTTATTTGCAGCTTGATAGCCTTAGCGAAACGCTGAAGGGGGTCGAGTAAAACCCTCTTGCTTAAAATGCAGATAGAAAGCTACTGAAGAGTGCAACTGGATTCGGATTTAAAACCTAAATTTGAGATGGAGGAAATATGAGCGGGAACGTTGGAGAGTTTCAAGTGGGAGACCGGGTCATCTTGAAATCTGGTGGTCCAGATATGACGGTCAACAGCTTTAAAGATAGCGGCGCAGTAATCTGCGTCTGGTTCAACGGATCGGGAAATAATTGGGAAGCAAAGTTTGAAAGCTTTCTGCCGAAAACCCTTCGAAAACTAGCTTGAAGGGGTCTGGCTGTGGCGTTCGACATCAGTAGCACTCAGCATAGGCAGCTCGACGCACTGCTCGGCGAGTTTTTGGATCTCTACAAGACTGGTGGATTCAACAAGGGTGAAGTCGTTGGCGCTCTCGCACACTTGTTTACTGCCGCCGCCATAGACAACGATGGCGAGGTGAAAGCGTGGATCGAGAAGCCGGATGTCCTTCAACGTTGGAAGGACGACACTCTCGATGGCAGACTCTGATCGGGCTGTTGCGTTCAAAAAGGTCAGTTGGTCTAACGACTGAACGCATTTCTTCCATCGCGCGGATTGCTGCTTGTCCGCGTGGACCGGCGCCGTTTGCGCACTGTACATCCACAAATCAGTGCGCAAACATTACCAGATAGTTATGATTAATCAAGCTTGTTGGCGATATTCCCAAGAGTTTGCAGCGTTTCGGTTATGAACGCTCGTGATGATGCCGAAGAAAGACTGAAAGACAAGCCACCGCCCAGCTCGGTGAACTGGGCCCGGCGAATCCTGCGGCTGCTGGCATTCACCGGTTTCCCGCGGCGGCGTTGCTCCTCTTCGATCTCTTCCTCTCGCTGCCGGCGGGCTCGGGCAGCCAGAAATATCTGCTCCTGCTCCCAAGCGATGTAACGCAGCCGGTCGATCGTCTCCTGAGGGAATGCAAATGGCATAGACCCTTCGTCGTTGGACCGCGTGAAGCGCAGGATCTTGCTTACCCCCGTCACCTCCTCGACTGTTCGGAAATCGTCTGGACCGATGTTGACGAACAGGTATCCAACGAAAGTCGGGAAACGACGCTCGATCCAGTGGCGTTGTCGATGATGCTGGACCTCTATTCGGTAGCTGGGCATGAAAGCCTCAAATCCCTCATTGCGAAGGTTGCGCTCGATGATGCTCTCGCCCTTTCGGTCCTGCCCATCTCTCATTGAGGGACAGCGTTGCGCACCAGGCGCCGCCTTTATCCCGTACCAGGTCTCTGGCGGCGGATTCCATCGTCTACCTCCTTCACCATTTCGCAGTTCGCGGAACGCCGTTTCATTCACGTTGAACGCGGATGACATTTCGTGATTCAACTCCCTATCTCCCTGAGTGTGTAGCCCTCATGTTTGGCTGCTTGATACCCGACCGCGAATCGTGCCTTCTCGATCCGTGTAGGGGGATGAACGTGTCCGACAAGAACTTCTGCGTTGTCGTCGTATCCGCTTTGGCACTTGTTGCCTTCGTGATCGCTATGTGGCTGCTTCCCGGCATGCAGACGCCGGCTGGATGGGCGGCGTGCTCGAAAGAGCAATGCACGCTGCAAGGCTGGCTTGGAGCTTCGAGCGGTTGGGTGGGGGCTGCAGTCACCTTGGCCACATTGTTCGTGCTGATCCGACAGCAAAGGCAGGAAACAAAAAGACTGCTTCGGCCCCTTGATTTGCTCTGCGAGCGCGTGATCGTTGCCAGCACGGCACTTCAGGAAGAATCTGCGATCCTGCGGGCAGGCAAGCAAATGATTTTGGAGGGGACGAGCACGCAGTGGCGAGGCATGGAGAACTGTCTCGAAGCTATTGGTCGCCTCTATACAATTCTGCAACCTGTTCGAGACCAGTTTTCCCTTAACATCGTCAACACCGATCGCCTCATTGCAACAATCGACACGCATGTACAGGCGCTTGGCAAGGCCATCACGAATTACCGAGATCAAAGTCAAGTGCCTGGCTGGCCTTTGCCGCAGTTGAAGCCAGAGGACGTCGCAAATCTGATAGGCCCGGCCGCAGAGGCGGTCGATCAATACCGTGACTTTTGCACACATCATGCTCAAACCTTCGTGCGTAGATGAATTGCTGTTCCACGATGCCGTCAATGTTGGTCCTTCCCTTGATAGGAGTTGGACCTCGGTGGTTTCGCTGTCCGGTAATCCTGCTCGCCGTGGGTAGACTTCCAAAGCGGGGCAAAGCCGTTCAGGGACCGATAGCCCTCTGTTTCCGGCAGGTATTCCAGCGTCACGTCCCCCTTGCGGCCTGACCATGAAAAGCGGGCCTTCTTCACCCAAACCACCGTTTCGTGAAGATCAGGATCAGGGACATCGATGACGACGCCGTGGTCGGGTTTGTTGTACCAGGCTGCGGACCCCTCGATGTCGTACAGGGTCGGTGTCCTGGATTCGCCGCCCTTGCCGAGTTCCTTGGTCGGATGTGCGACGACGATCGCCAGCACCCCATATCTAAGCGCAAACTTACGGATCTGGCGGAGCGCCCGATTTATGTACTGCGTCTCGCTTTCACCCTTCGGCCGATAGTGCTCAACCTCGTTCCATGGATCGATGACCAGCACTTTGATCGAATGCCGCATGACGGCGTCCGCTGCGCGATCGAGAAGCCATTCCAGCGTCATGTCGTCGTCAGCCTCTCCAGTCGGATCGGCATCGATGAAGACGAAGTGCTGCTGGATGAAGACGTCCGCTTCCGCCACGTCGTCGCGTGTCCATTGCTTGGTGCCGAGCCCCGACGCAGCCAGCCGGAGCTTGAAGCGCAGCGCCGGCACCGTCGGGATTTCGAACGACGCAACGCCGACGCGCCAGCCGTGCTTGCGGGCGAGGTTGACGCAAAGGTTCATGGTCCACGTGGATTTGCCGTGGCCCGGAATGCCGGTGACCACCATCAGTTCGCCCAGCCAGACGCGGAGATACTCGTCGAGGTCCGGCCATCCTGTCGAGTAGGTCGCCGGCTCGTCGAGCTCCGGGTAATCCGAGAGCAGATAGATCCCCTTGACGGGATACGGCTTTGCTTCCGTGATGACGCGAACGACCGCATCCGGTCCATGCCGCATCTTCACATCGTTCAGGTCTTTGCAGCCCTCTGGATAGGTCAAGAACGAGCATCGAGCTGCACCCAGCCTCCTGACCAACTCTGCGGCCAGCCTGCGCCCGGGAGGATCGTTGTCGACCGCCAGAATGAACCGCTTGATGCGCTTGATCCGGTGGCGGTTGTTGTAGACGAACTCGAATTTCCCGCGGCTGTCATCGTCGGGAATAGCGTCGTCGAGCTGGTCCGGATCCTCGCCGTCCCTGACAGGCGGCGCGCCGTCCGGGACGCTGACCGTCGTATGGAATCCGCAGTCGATCGCCGTCAGTCCGTCGATCTCACCCTCGGTGATGATCAGCGCCTTGTGCCCTTCCTCAAGCGCAGGATCATCCATGCAGTCCGCGTTCCAGAATGTTTTCCGGCCGCCCTTACGCTGCCAGAACTTCTTCCCTGGCGCCCGGTATTTCTCACCGACCGGCCGGCCGCCGTCGATGAACGGAAAGACGACGATGTTGCCGGCAGCATCTGGTTCAACTGTGGTGACACCGTCAGCGCCAGTGACAGCCTTACCCGTATAGGCTCCGGAAAGAACGGCGACCTGAGGGTCGATCTGCCGGTTTTGAAATGCCAGTGCGCCCACCGGGCCGAGAATGTTGGTCAAGGAAATCGCCTCCATGGAAGCCGCAATGGTGACAGTTGAACTGGACGCCTTCAGCATCGATCCGGACTGAGAGACAAGGCTCACGCTTGTTGCGCCGGGTTGACGAGCATTTCGGGCAGGTTGTTTTTTGGTTGCCGGCGGCGGCGCGCCTAAGCTGGATGCCGTTTTCGCGAAGGATCTGATCGACGGTTTTCATATTCGTGGATCAGCCCGCCGTTGGCCGCCTCCTCGATCGCGAACTGCTGCTGCAGTGCTGACGCGATCGACCGCCGCTCGTTCTTTTTTCGCCAAAGCCCCACTGACGGCAGTGAACCACTTGTTGCCCTTGGTGCCCGCCCATTCGTCCAGGGCCCAAAGCTCCGCCTCAAGCGCGACATGCGGGAATGCCTTCCGCCACTGCTCCAGATTAGCTGCGGTCAGCCTGATCGACTGCGCTTCGAAGGCAAAATCCTGAGAAATCGAAGGGGCGACGGCAACAACATCGTCAGATGTTGTTTTATCTTCTATTCCCTTCTCTTCCCTTCCCTTCCCTTCGTGCTCTGTTACAGAGTTAGTGACATTCTCTGTCACGGTTTCTGCCACAGAAGACTGACGTTGAAGTTCTCGCGCCTCGCGAGCTGCCGCAGTGCGCGATTTGTTCATGCGAAGCTTGCCGACTGCCTCTGTGGCAATCTCTATGACAGTGCTGTGCCAGACGCGCCCGTCGCGTCGATCCCAGCCCTTGAGGATGTCATCCTTCAGTTCTTCCCACTTCTCCGGCGAACACATGGCGGCATCGGCCAAAACGTCGTCGTCGTCCTCGATGCTGCCGGCCGGTACCTCGTGCCAGGCCCGCATCCAGAGGTTCACCATATAGAAGGCGATCTCAGGATTCCGTTTGCAGCGGAGCCACGCCTTGGACCTCCGAAGACGCTCGATCTGCAGAGGCATGTATGGAAGGCATTGCACATCGAGCTCATCGTTCATGGGATGGGCGTCCCTCCGAAACTGCGGACATGTTGCCGCGGAAGATCGCCACCTTTCGGTGAGGTATCAGGTCCGACGCCCGCGCCGGCTGGCCTGTGAAGAGCGCGATGAACACGTGCCAAGCTAATGCCGCGGCGCGCCCGTCCTGAAAATTAAGGGAGCTATCGGCCTTCACCTTCGCCAGACGGTAGATTTCCCAGGCAGCGGCTTGCTCTTCGAGTGTCGCGGTCATGCGACCTCCGCCCGTTGGTGGCCAGTCTCAGCCATCCATTTCATCAGGCCGAGAGGCATCTGCTTTTCGGCGGGCCAATTTTCTGCAAACCAAAACATGACCTCATCAAAGGTGCGTGCCGTGAATGTTTTGGAAGTGTCTTTGATACGCGAAAAAAACGCCGCGTCGTTTTTAACGCGGCGGGAAACCGTTGATAGCGCGCATCCGCACGCCTTAGCGAAAGCGGACGCTGTTTCGAGCAAAGTGAAGCGAAGTTCGTTTTCCATGCGTTAAGGTTAACTGATAAATCATTCATCTTCAAGCTGGCGACTGATTTTTCGTTCTGGATTTTTCATTCGATCCGTTTGATATTCCAGTCATGGAAAAAGAAACCGACACGCTCGCAGACCGCATAAGGCACCGCCTTGAAGTCGTTAGGAAAAGTGCTGCGGCCGTCTCCCTGGAGGCTGGCCTCGGCAGATCTGCTGTTCAAGATATTCTGGCCGGAAATTCAGCTAGCCCGAGATTGGACACTATTCAGAAGCTAACCGGCCCTTTGCAATGCTCACTCAGCTATCTTGTCGGCGGCGACACAGAAATCGCAACGGCATCGAAAAATACCAAACAGCCATTTCGCGACCTGAGCTTAATGCCAGCGGTCCGAGATCTTGAGAGCGGTGTCTTTCGCGCCCGCATACCCCTCGAGTACCGCTCATTTGAGAGAAACCTAGAGTGGGCATTGGATAAGACCCTGGAGGAACGGCAGTACCCGGTTGCGACAGACCCTCGTCTTCCGAAGTTCAGTGTCTTGCCTTATCGGCTTCTCGACCACTCACTAGAAAACATCGGAATCTTTAAGGGCGATATCTTGATAGCCGCCAGCGGCTTCGGAGATCAGTACGATCTACGAAATGGGCAAATTGTAATAGTCGAGCGCTCCTTGGCTTCTCAGAAGTTGGATGAATGGTTCGCTCGTGTTGTCGAGGAAACCGATGGGGGCTTCCGCCTAGTGCCGAAATCAAAAGACCCGGTCTACCGATCGTACGCAATTCCATCCGCGACGATTGGAATGGAAAACACTTACAGCTCTGGCGAAGGAGAATCGATTTCAATCTTCGCCATTGTAACAAGCATCCAACGTGAGATAAGCATTATATGACTGAAATTTCAGTCATCGACAATTGACGACTGAAAAATCATTCATTATGATGCACCCATCTTTCCGATGGAGTGCACATGCAACAGCTCACTTCCAGACCTGCCGCCATGTCGAGCCGTGAGATCGCGGATCTCCTCGATACCCGCCACGACAGCGTCAAGCGAACCATCGAGCGGCTCGCCGAAAAGGACGTGGTCAGGTTCACACCGTCGGTGGAAACCTCTCATGAAGGCGCTGGATCGCGTCCCGTTGAGGTATATCTCGTCAACGAGCGCGACAGCTATGTGGTTGTCGCGCAGCTCTCCCCGGAGTTCACAGCCCGCCTCGTTGACTATTGGCAGGAGCACAAGAACGAGCCGGCGCAGATCCCGACAACAGCCGAAGCCTTCGCCCAGGCCTTTCGGATGCTGGCAGATGCCGAACAGCGGGATGCGGCGCGCGACAGGCGACTAAACCTGATTGACGCCAAGGTCGAGCGCATCGAGACCGCGCAGACCGTCTTGAGCGCACGCCCTGCCAACTCTGAGAGCATCGTCCACCTGCGCAAGCGCATCTGGGGCATGTTTGGTCTGTCTGAACAGACGATTGACGCCGTGATGCGTCAGTCTCCTATCGCGCCCAGGCCAGCAGGCATGGTCCGCAACGATCGTGCCGAGGCAGAGGGATCGACCTACGCGGTGTATTGGAAGAAAGACGTGACGAAGGTCTTTGAAGTGTTCACCAGAGAATGCAAGGCCGTCACCGACCAGTTTTTCACTCATCCGCTTATCGAGGGCCGTTTCAAGATGGTTCGGCGCGACTTATGCAAAAATTAACCATAAAACACTGTTTTCAAACGGCTTTTGGAACGTTTTCCGCCCTGAGGACATTATTTCAGGTCAGCCGCGATTGTGCTGGATGTGAGGGGTACCCGAGATGAAACGACTGATTCCAGGCGCCGGCGAAGCTATGGCAACCGTCGCACCGCCTGTTGCTAAGGCGAGGTCGAGCGAGTGGGACAGCGGTACGCACTATCTGCGTACCTCTCCCCGCGCCTCAGCTTTCGTCGTCCGAATCTCCCCGTTGCTTTCGAAAGAAATCGAGGAGAGCGAACCATGCGTCTTCTCTGATTCGCGACGACGACACCTGGGGCGTGAATACCGCAGCGTCGATTTTTTCAATTGGCTCCTTAAGGGCAGACGCAATTGCGTTCAGGTTGGTCATTACTTCGGGCCAGGAAATTGGAACACCCTCAGCGTCCAGCGCTACGTACAGCACATTCTTCTTGGCAAGCATCTGAAGGAAATGGTTCACTGTGGACGTCGACGCTTCGTAATTCTGACTGACCCTTGTGAACTCGGATCCAAAAAAACTGGGATCAAGCGAATTTTCGAGGCGGTGGACAATTTCAGCATTCATGCTGCGGCCATTGGCGTCCGCCTCCTCTCGGATGGCATCGCGCATACCGGCCGGCAGGCGCAGCATGAACTTATCTTGCTCGGAAACCGGGTCTTTCGAAATCGTGCTCTTGGCCATAGCCGGCCTCCAATCAACATTTCTAAATTAATGATGTCATAGTGCTACATCGGCATTGACGGCAATGGTAGCACTATGACATATTAACCTTAACGACGGAGGAAAACGTGAAATCGGCATTTACCAAATTAATGGTGAGGCTGCCCGAAGAGATAAAATCCTTCGTAGAGACCGAGGCCGCACGGAACGGAAACTCTCAAAACAGCGAAATTATCCGCTGCATTCGGGAGAAAATGGATCGTGTGAAACGCGGAGAAATGCCGGCTCCGGCCGGAAAGTAGCAGCAGGCGGGGACAAAGTTTGGCGACCTATCCCCGCCTCTGCAGAAACGACTGCCGCCTGGAAGCGGAAATCAACGTCCACACCTTTGGAGATTTGGACATGGGAAGTCATAGCACAAAAAGTGCGACGTCTTCAATCGCCCTTACCGCCCGCAAAATCCACCTGATGGTGGCCGTGGCAGACAGCGCGATCGAACTCGACGCCTACGAAGCAAATGCCGGCACGAAGAAGCAGGTGCTGCGCGAGGCCTACGCCGACTGGAAGGAAATGCACAGCGTCGACCGCGTCGAGCGTGACAGCGACGAGTGGAAAGCAATGATGAGCGACACCCACGCCGCCTATCAGAACCTCGTCTACGCCAAGAAGAATGAGGCCAACGCTCGCCGGCGCCTCAAGACCGCGGTCCGCAACTTCCGGAACTGCAACTAACCAGCGACCGGCGCAATTTCGCGCCGATCTCCCAAACATCACTGGAGATACGATCATGCCGCACATGAAAACGGCCGCTGGCGAAGCTATGCCGAAAGTACCGCCTACTGACGCCGAGCTCATCGGCGCCTTCAGAAATCTCGAGCACGAGATTTGCTGCCTCAACTATATGGCCGACATCCTTGCCGACCTTCTCGACGATCAACTGGTACCCATGGAGACCAGGGGCAACGAAGCGCTGATGATCATGCTGACTAAACACCAGCTTGAAACTCTCAGCTTTGCCTGGAACGACGTCACCTTCCGGGCGAAGCGGGTCCATGATGCATTTTATGCCGCCGGTGAAGGGGAGACGATCCGATGAAGCCGATTGAAACCTTTGAACCGAACGACCTAGTTTATGAGCTTACCGACCTTGAACGGCTGCTAGATACCATCCGCAACCTGCTGGTCGAGGACGTCGATTATCGGCTTCCTGATGGCGCGCGAAATATCCCGCTTGATCGCGTCAGCAGCCTCGTCAACATTGCGCATTTCCATGTCGCGTATCTTGCCAAGGGCATCAACCACTTTGACGTTCCCGGCGCCTACGTGTCACGGCGGGAACTGGAGGAGCGCGCCGATGCTTAAGTCTCCCCACCATGCGATCGACCTTTCTTTCATGCGGTTAAAGACTAAAGCGGAACGCGGCGGTGTAGATCATTGGAACGTGGTGACAGCCGGTCCTTATTCCGAACCAAGCAATTATACGCAGGACTACGACACCGGCCGCCAGATCGCTGAAGAATTCCTGAAATACATAGGCAAGCATCCCACCACCGGGAACGCCACCCTGCTTGGCTGCATCACGGTTGACATGATCCAGAAGCAGGTTCCGAAGGGTCTGGTTCTCGGATTTATGTCAGCGGTCAACGACTATGCGATGACCGTTGCTCGAATTATAGCTGGCACCACGACGTCGAGCAGCCAACCGAGCCGTTCGATCTCTCAGGCCATCCAAGACTGGCGCGAGGCCGACAGGAAATTCAGCAACGAAGTGACTCTGGATGTTCGCAGCGACCATGACGAGCTCTGGCAAGCGAAGGAGGCCGCTGAAACGGCAATGCTGAAAGAGCCGTGCCGTTCACTGGACGACATCCGAGCGAAAGCAGAGATCGCACTGCGCGACGAAAACGTCTTCGACAGCATCGCCAACTGCACGATCGGCAGCGAACACGCGTTGCGGGTCTTCCTCCGGTCGCTCCTCGGTGAAGAGCCAGAGCCTGTGGATAGCGGGGGGAAATAGCCGATGGCGGCAGAAAGCCCCCTCATCGAACTGGTCAAGGCGCTCGCCAGGAGGCGGGCGCGGCTTGACGCAGTCCCACCAAAGCCCGCTAATGAGAACCTCTCAGAAGAAAAGCAGGCGACAAAACAATGAAACGCGCGGTGATCTACGCTCGCTACTCGACCGATTTGCAAAACGACAAGTCGGTCGAGGATCAATTCAGCCTGTGCCGCGACTTCGCGGCGCGGCTGGGCGCTGACGTGGTAAAACAGTTCTCCGACCGGGCGAAGTCGGGCGCGTCGATGTTCGGACGGCCCGGCCTTGCGGATATGATGACGGCCGCGGAGCGCGGCGATTTCGAAATTCTAATTACCGAATCCACCGATCGTGTGTCGCGCGATATCGCCGACCTGGCGCATGTCCACAAGGTGCTGAAGTTTCGCAACATCGAAATGCAATGCGTCAACGGCGGCCTCATGGATACCGTTCAGATCGGTATGTACGGCATTGTCGGGCAAATGCAGCGAGAGGAAGGTGCTCGCAAGGTAAAGCGAGGCATGACAGGCGTTGTGCGCTCTGGTCGTAATCCTGGGGGCAAGGCTTACGGATATCGACCGATCGACGGGCGAAAGGGCGAACTGGAGATTGTCGAGGAAGAAGCTTGCATCATCCGCAGGATTTTCGACATGTATGCGGCAGGCTACAGCGCTCGACTGATCGCGGCGGCGCTGAACAAAGAAGGCGTACCCGCTCCGCGCGGCCAGCAGTGGAATGCCTCGACGATCAACGGGAATGGAATTCGGGGGAACGGTATTCTCCGAAACCCGCTCTATGTCGGCCAGCTCGTCTGGAACCGCGTTCACATGGTGAAGGACCCTTCGACCGGCAGGCGGGTATCGCGCCCGAATGAGCGCTCGGCTGTCGAGACCGTCGACGCCGGTCACCTTCGAATAATCACCGATGACCTTTTCCAGGAAGTGAAAGTGCGCAAGGACGAGCGCACCGGCACTCAGGCTCACACACATCCGAAAAGTAAACGCTTGCTATCTGGCCTTCTGCGATGCTCCGCGTGTGGCGGTAGCCTCTCGACGATCGGAGCTGACCGCAGCGGCCCCCGCGTCCAGTGTAGCACGAACAAAGAATCGGCGAGCTGCCCGAACGGTGCTCGCTACTATGTGGAAAAGATCGAGCGCGACGTCGTCGACCGGCTTCGGGGGATGTTTGCGACCACAACCTACATCGACGCCTATGTCGAAGAATACAAAGCCGAGAGCAAGCGACTTGCCACTGAGCGCCGCAACAGCCGCGGGACGAAGGAAGCCGCACTGGTCAACGTTCAGGAGCAGATTGCCCGCGTTTTGGAACAGGTGGCTAAGGGGACGATCGATGATGACGATGTCTCGTCGATCATGGCCAAGCTCAAAGCCGAGCGCAGCCTGCTAAAAGCAGAACTTGCCGCACAGGAGCCGCCCACTAATGTGATCGAAATCAAGCCGAAGGCATTGACGAAGTTTCCGGAGGATGTGGAAAGCCTGGCCGATATCCTCAAGGAGCGAGGGGCAGAGCCAACGATGGAGATGGCAAAGGCTTTCAGGGAGGTGATTTCGCGGATCATCGTTCACCCGAGAAAACCGGGCGGCGCCTACAATTACGAGATCAAAGGATGGCTGTCTGCAATCACCGGACCAGACTTGTCGTCTGTCTTGATGGTAGCGGAGGAGGGATTTGAACCCCCGACACAAGGATTATGATTCCTCTGCTCTGACCTACTGAGCTACTCCGCCACTGGTCAACGATACCCGCTCGCGAAGCGATGCCGGTTCGTGGGATGAGCGGCTTATAAGGTGCGCTTCGGCTTTGTGTCAAGCGCATGATCGAGAAAAACGGTGGGCTTTGCCGGCCGTCGTTACCTATGGGTTTCAGGCAGCGACCGGGCTGGCCAAAAGGGCCTTCAGGCAGGCTTCCGCCGAAGGTTCGCGCTCGGAGCGTTCGATGAAACCGCCACCGAAGACGCGGGCGTTGTCGCCGGGCGCCGAGTAGAGCGCGCAGGCCTGGCCGGGCGCGATACCCGCCTCGCCGACCGTCAGGTCGACATAGGTGCCTGTTGCATCGATATGCAGGACGGCGGGCGCCGGCGCCCTTGTCGAGCGGACCTTGGCGTAGCAGGCAAAGCCCTTGCCGGCGGCGGCTTCCGCAAGCGTCTCGTCGCCCAGCCAGTTGACGTCGCGCAGGTAGACGCGGTGCGTTTCCAGCGCCTCCTTCGGTCCGACGATAACGCGGCGCGAGCGGGCGTCGAGAAAGACGACGTAGAGCGGCTCGCCGGTGGCGATGCCGATGCCGCGGCGCTGGCCGATCGTGAAGTGCAGGATGCCCTCATGGGTGCCGAGCACGCGGCCATCGAGATGGACGATCTCGCCGGCGAGCGCCGCATTCGGCTTCAGCTTGGTGATGACATCGGAATATTTGCCCTGCGGCACGAAGCAGATGTCCTGGCTGTCGGCCTTCTTGGCGACGACAAGGCCCATCTCTTCGGCCAGCCTGCGGGTTTCGGCCTTCGGCAGGCCGCCCAGGGGAAAGCGGAGATAATCGATCTGTTCCTGCGTCGTGGCGAAGAGGAAATAGCTCTGGTCGCGGTCGGCATCGGCCGGGCGGAAAAGCGCGCGGCGGCCGGGATTCTCAGGCGAAGGATTCCGTCCCGAGCGGATATAATGGCCGGTCGCCAGCGCATCGGCGCCAAGCTCCTTGGCGGTCGCCAGAAGATCGGCGAATTTGACGGTCTGGTTGCAGGAAACGCAAGGGATCGGCGTTTCGCCCGCCACATAGCTTTCGGCGAAGGGGTTGATCACCGTCTCGCGAAAGCGCTTTTCGTAATCGAGCACGTAATGCGGAATGCCGAGCGTTTCGCAGACGCGGCGCGCATCGTCGATATCCTGGCCGGCGCAGCAGGAGCCGGCGCGGTGAACGGCTGCGCCATGATCGTAAAGCTGCAGCGTGATGCCGAGCACATCATAACCCTGCTGTTTGAGAAGGCCGGCGACGACGGATGAATCGACGCCGCCCGACATGGCGACGACGACGCGGGTCTCTTCCGGCTTCTTGTCAAAATCCAGTGTGTTCAACGATGGTGCCAATTCTGCTTGGGTCACGATCCGCCCTTGCGCTGCAATTGCGGCGGATTGCTGATCTCCGGCGGGATCGGCCGCCGTCTCTCGATGAGGCACCGATATAGAAAGGATTGCCCTTGGGCGCAAGGGGCGGCCTTCGGCACCCGATAGTTTCGCATTCCCACAAAGAAGGGCGCAGCCGAAGCCGCGCCTTGGAGCGGGGGGTGCGGCTCAAGTGCCGATCAGCTTGTTGCAGGCGAATGCGATGCTCGGATTGGCGATGATGGCGGTTACGAGCGCCAGTCCGATCATCGATAATGAATAGCGTTTCATAGACATCCTCCTTTCCAGCCCACGACAATTATGCCGCTTCGGCCGGCTTTCTCAAAATGACGAATGCTTGATGGCATCCGGCGCAAGCGCTCTATCTGCGAGACGAAGCGGCCTTCAGCGCGCGGCCGTGGATCAGCGCCTCCGCCTCGTGCTGCGGCATCGGCCGGCCGAGCAAATAGCCCTGCACCTCACTGAAACCCTCGGCGCGCAGCTTCTGCAACTGCTCTTCCGTCTCGATCCCTTCGGCCAGCGTCGTCGCGTTGAAGCCGGAGCCGATGCCGACGACGGCGCGCACGATGGCGAGATTGCCGGCATCCGTCTCGATGCCCGAAACGAAACTGCGGTCGAGCTTGATCTTGTCGAAGGGGCAGGATCGGAGATAACTCAGCGACGAGTAGCCGGTGCCGAAGTCGTCGATGGCGATGCGGAGGCCGAGTTCCTTCAATGCACGCAGCCGCGGCAGGCTTTGGTCGGCATCGGTCAGGAATACGGATTCGGTGATTTCGATTTCAAGCCGGTCGGCATTGAGGCCGGTCTCGTCGAGCGCCGCGACCACGGTCGAAAGCAGGTTTGCATGCCGAAACTGGCTGACGGAGAGATTGACGGCGATCCTCAGATGGGCGGGCCAGCCGGCAGCCGCGCGGCAGGCTTCCCGGATCACCCAGTCGCCGATCGGAACGATGAGGCCGGTTTCCTCGGCGAGCGGAATGAATTCCATCGGCGCCACCAGCCCGCGTTTGGGATGGCGCCAGCGGATCAGCGCCTCGAAGCCGCCGATGCCGTCATTGTCGAGCTGCACGATCGGCTGGTAATGCAGCTCGAACTGGCGCTTCTCCAGCGCCTCCCACAGCTCGGCGGTCATCACGTGCCGGCGCTCGGCGGCAAGCCGCATCTCCGTCTCGTAGAAGCGATAGGTCGAGCGTCCGCTCTCCTTGGCGGCATAGAGCGCCAGATCCGCGTGCCGCATCAGCACATCCGCATCGCCGGCATGATCGGGCGCCAAGGCGATGCCGATACTGCAGGTGACATGCTCCCGGGCGCCGTCGAGATCGAAGGCACGGCTCAGCGCCTTGAGCAGCCGCTGCGCAAAACGCCCGGCCCGCTCCGGTTCGTCGAGTTCCAGCACGACGGCGAATTCGTCGCCGCCGAGACGGGCGACGAGATCGCCCTCCTCCGCCAGTTGCAGCAGCCGCTCCGACACCTGGCAAAGCAGCGCGTCGCCGGCGGCATGTCCCTTGCTGTCGTTGATATTCTTGAAGTGATCGACGTCGATATAAAGCAGCGCGATCGCGCTGTCGGCGGTCGCTTCGACTGCCCGCTGGTTGATATGGTTGGAAAATGCCGCCCGGTTCGGCAGGCCTGTGAGCGAATCGTGCATGGCGAGATGAGCAAGCTTTGCCTCGACGGTCCGCTCCTCCGTCACGTCCTGCGAGATGCCGAGCAGATAACGCGGCGCATGGCCCTCGGGCGTCGGCAGAGCGCGTTTGACGGTGCGCAAGATGCGCGGCACGCCATCGGCGCGCAGCATCGTCTCCTCGAAGCTGATTGCCGTATCGGCTTCGAAGGCCCGGCGATCCTGCTCGCGAAAGGCGTCTGTCTGACTGGGAGGAAACAGCGCCCGGTCGGTTTGGCCGACCACGTGCTCCGCCCTCATGCCGACGATGTCGCCGCAGGCCTCGTTGAAGAGAACGTAAAGCCCGTCCGCTTCCATGTCCTTGACGAAGACGCCGACCGGCAGGTTGTCGACGATGCTGTCGAGAAGCGAGCGCGTATCGCTCATCTGGCGTCTGGCGGCGTTGACCTCGGTGCGGTCCTGCACGATCGCCAGGATTGCGGCCCGGCCCTCGAAACGCACTTCTCGGCCATAGGTCAGCACTTCGAAGGTCTCGCCGCTCGCCTTGAGGTGAACCCAGCGTTCCGCCTTTTCCATGTCGGTACGGCAGCTGACGGCGTCGATCATCCGTTCCCGCTCATGCTCGGGGCGGATATCCAGAATCGTCATGCGCCGGTATTCGTCCGCCCCATAGCCGTAAAGTGCTGCCGCCGCCTCGTTGACGATGAGAAAGCGCAGCGATATCGGATCATAGACCCACATCGGCGACGGATGCGTTGCAAACAATGACCGGAAGTCGTCATTCGGTGCTTCGGTCTGCTCGGTCTTCTGCAAGGGGGCCATGGAAATTCGCGTGCGGTTGATGCCGATAACAGGGATATACTGGGAAAAGTTAAATAAAATCAGAATCATACTCAGGGTTAAACTTTAGGCTTTCGCCTTCAGAATGTGCAAAAGCGGCGACTTGCCATCGCGATCTCGGTCCTCGATAGAATATTTGAGGCACCATGGAACAATTCGCTCGATCGTACGTTCTTGGGCATCGAAGTCGCAATCGAATTGCTGAGGAGGGTTTCATGGGCAGGTTCGGCACGACGACGGATTACAGCAGGATCAGACACTGGATCGAGGAGCGCGGCGGCCATCCCGCCCGGATCAAGAACGCACCGGACAGCGAAACCGTCCGCGTCGATTTTTCCTCTGAAACGCAGGAAGAGATTTCCTGGGACGAATTCTTCCAGGGTCTCGACGGCAGCAGGCTCGCCTTCCTCCACCGCACGAAGGCTGAAGACGATGTCGCCCGTTTCGGCAAAATCCTCCGCCGGAAACGACGGCACCACTAATGCATGTCGCCCAAAAGTGTGCAGCGGCTTTGGGACCACGACATGCGTGAAATAAAGACTTAAAGCGCGACGCGCTGTGAGATTCACTTGCTCCTGACACAGCAAAAACCCGGCGCCGTTTCCAGCGCCGGGTTTTTCATTTCCTTGGGAGGAAAAACTCAGTCGATATTGAAGGTCAGCGGCTTTGCCTGGCGAACCGCCTGGTGGGCGGTCAACTCAGCAAGCACGGCGTCATCAACTTTGCCGTCGACATAGAGCAGCGCGATGGCGTCGCCGCCCTGCTTGTCACGACCGAGCTGGAAGTTGGCGATGTTGACGCCGGCAGCACCAAGCGTCGTGCCGATGAAGCCGATCATGCCAGGGACGTCGGTATTGGTAATATAGATCATGTGCGAGCCGACATCGGCATCGAGATTGATGCCCTTGATCTGGATGAAACGCGGCTTGCCATCCGAAAACACCGTGCCGGCGACAGAGCGCGTCATGCTGTCGGTGGTGACCGTCAGCTTGATATAGCCGTCGAAGACGCCTGTCTTGTCGCGCTTGACCTCGGAGAGCACGACACCTTTTTCCTTGATCATGATCGGCGCCGAAACCATGTTGACGTCGGAGACCTGCGGGCGGATGAGGCCGGCGAGCACTGCACTCGTCAGTGCCCGCGTATTCATGTTGGCGGTGAGGCCGTCATAGAGGATCTCGATTTCCTTGATCGGCTCTTCGGTGACCTGGCCGACAAAGGCGCCAAGAACGTCGGCAAGCCGGATGAAGGGCTTCAGGATCGGCGCTTCCTCAGCCGTGATCGACGGCATGTTGATGGCGTTGGAGACCGCACCATTGACAAGGTAATCCGCCATCTGTTCGGCGACCTGCAAAGCGACGTTCTCCTGAGCCTCGGTCGTCGAGGCGCCGAGATGCGGCGTGCAGACGACGTTCGGCAGGCCGAAGAGCGGGCTTTCCTTGGCCGGCTCGACCTCGAACACATCGAAGGCAGCGCCCGCGACATGGCCCGACTTGATCGCTTCGGCAAGGGCTGCTTCATCGACCAGGCCGCCACGGGCGCAGTTGATGATGCGCACGCCGGGCTTGGTCTTCGCCAGCGCTTCCTTGTTGAGGATACCCCGCGTCTTGTCGGTCATCGGCACATGCAGCGTGATGAAGTCGGCGCGGGCGAAAAGCTCTTCCAGTTCGACCTTGGTGACGCCCATCTCTTCGGCGCGCTCCTTGGAAAGGAACGGATCGTAGGCGACGACGTGCATCTTCAGGCCGATGGCCCGGGCGCAGACGATCGAACCGATATTACCGGCGCCGATGACGCCGAGCGTCTTGCCGGTGATCTCGACGCCCATGAACTTCGACTTCTCCCACTTGCCGGCCTGCGTCGAAGTATCGGCTGCCGGAAGCTGGCGGGCGACGGCGAACATCAGCGCGATCGCATGTTCGGCTGTCGTGATCGAGTTGCCGAAGGGCGTGTTCATGACGATGATGCCGCGGCGCGAGGCGGCCGGGATATCGACATTGTCGACGCCGATGCCGGCACGGCCGACGACCTTGAGGTTCGTCGCCCCCTCGATGATCTTTTCCGTCACCTTGGTGGCGGAGCGGATGGCGAGGCCATCATACTTGCCGATGACTTCGAGCAGACGGTCTTTGTCCTTGCCGAGCTGCGGTTCGAAATCGACTTCGACGCCGCGATCGCGAAAAATCTGGACGGCGGTTTCCGACAATTCGTCGGATACGAGAACGCGAGGTGCCATGAGGGCCTCCTTCAAAAGTGTTCAGCGATGAATGAATCAGGAATGCTGGCTCCGCCCTGTGGCGGAGCCGGATGCGATCACCTCAGGCGGCGGCCTGATTAAGCTGCGCCTTCTGTGTTTCGAAGGCCCAGGAAAGCCAGGGCATCAGCTTCTGCATGTCGGATGCCTCGATCGTGGCGCCGGCCCAAATGCGCAGGCCCGACGGGGCGTCGCGGTAGTGGCCGACGTCATAAGCGACACCTTCCTTTTCCAGCAGGCCGACCAGGCCCTTGGCGAAATTCGCCTGGCCGTCGTCGTCAAGGGCTGCGATGTCCTTGTCGACGATCTTCAGGCAGACCGAGGTGTTGGAGGCCGTCTCAGCCTTGACGGCGAGATTGGCGATCCAGTCGTTTCCTGCCACGAAATCGTGGATGACCTTGGCATTGGCATCGGCACGCGCGATCAGCCCCTTGAGGCCGCCGAGACCCTTCGCCCAGACAAGCGCATCGATATAGTCCTCGACGCAGAGCATCGACGGGGTGTTGATCGTTTCGCCCTGGAAGATGCCTTCCGTCAGCTTGCCGCCCGAGGTCATGCGGAAGATCTTCGGCAGCGGCCAGGCCGGCGTGTAGGTGACCAGACGCTCGACGGCGCGCGGCGAAAGAATGATGACGCCATGGGCACCCTCGCCGCCCAGAACCTTCTGCCAGGAGAAGGTGACGACGTCGAGCTTGGCGAAATCGAGTGCCTGCGCGAAAGCCGCCGAGGTGGCGTCGCAGATCGTCAGGCCCTTGCGGTTATCAGGGATGAAATCGGCATTCGGCACGCGCACGCCCGAGGTGGTGCCGTTCCAGGTGAAGACGACGTCGCGGTCGAAATCGACGGCGGAGAGATCGGGAAGCTCGCCGTAACCGGCTTCGAGCTTGCGCACATCCTTGAGCTTCAGCTGCTTGACGACATCGGTGACCCAGCCTGCGCCGAAGCTTTCCCAGGCGAGCATGTCGACGCCGCGTTCGCCGAGCAGCGACCAGAGCGCCATTTCAACGGCGCCGGTGTCGGACGCAGGAACGATGCCGATGCGGTAATCCGCCGGCACCTCGAGAATTTCACGGGTAAGGTCGATGGCCTGCTTGAGCTTGGCCTTGCCGACCTTCGCGCGGTGCGAACGGCCAAGGGCCGCGTCGGAAAGGGCTTCGAGCGACCAACCGGGGCGCTTCGAGCAGGGGCCAGAAGAAAAATGGGTATTGTGCGGACGGATGTCCGGCTTTGCGGTCTTCGCCATGATGCTATCCTCTCAGATAGAAAGCCCTTCGTTGGGGAAGGGTGTCCCGCCGCCGTGTGTATGGATCCGGCGCGTCATAGTCAAGATCGAAGTGTCGCGGGGGGAACATATTTTGACGCAGAGCGGTAGGGCCGCAATACGAAAAGCCGCCCGGTTGGGGGCGGCTTCTGGTGTCAGGGAGATCGGGCTTACTTGTAGACAGGCTGCTGCAGCGGGATTTCCGGCGGCGGTTCGTAGCTTGCCTGAGCGCAGCCGCCGAAGAGATAGCGGGCGCCGACGCGAGCTTCGTGGGCGCTCAGACCCTTGTCGCGGCCCGGGCCGCCATTGTCGGCATAGCCGAACATGTTGCCGCCATCGATATGCAGGTAACGATAGCCGACATCCGCCTTGATGTTGCAGGTCACGTCGATCGAAGCGCCGGCCATCAGGGCGTAGGTGAAGCGCCAGTTGCCCTTGCCGCCGTGGCTGACCTCGTCGTCGCAGAAGCTACCGTCATCGGCGCAGGCGACGTTGCTGAGGTTCTTCCACTTTACGTAGGAACCGCCGATACCGGCGCCGACATAGGGCGTGACGTAGCCGTAGGTGCCGAGATCGACATAGGCGTTGGCGAGCAGCGTATAGGCTGTCAGCGAAGAGCGGTCGCTCGAGGTGCAGTCCACCAGCGGGAAGCCGCACTGCCCGACCGTTGAGCCATTGAAATCCGCCTCAGTCATGTAGTCGAAAGTCAGATCGGTGCGCAGATAGCTGTTGATCTGATAGCCGACACCACCGCCGACGGTCCACGTATCATCCAGATCGGCGTCGTCGAAATCGACCTCCGTGGCGTTGCTGCCCTGGAAATAGCGGGCACCGCGCAGATCGGTGAAGGCATAGCCGACATCGCCACGCAGGTACCAGCCGGTCGCTTCGGTGACCGTCACCTCAGGCGGCTGCTCCGGGATAGGCTCGGCGGGGGCCAGGTCCGCGGAATAGGCGTTTGTCGCGATCAACAATGCGGCGAAGATGCCGGACAAGCTTCTTTTCATGGATCCCACTCCAAAATCCCGTTGCGTCGGCAGGCTGAATCGCCGCCAATCTGGTACGCTTCGTATGGATAATGAATTGGAAACGTTAAAAGCTGCTTAACTATAAATGGGAAGAAACGTTAAGAGAGAGATTGGCGGGCAAGTTACTTGATGTGGTGAAATTCGGCCAAAGGCTGGCAGCCCCGGACTTGCCGAAGATTGCCAGCCGCAAAGTCAAGAACCCCGCCCCGCCCAATCGCCCCTGCATAATTCCTTAAATCGGAATAGATTTAAGGATAAAATTATGCAGCAACCAAAGTGTTACAGCGTCTTTTGCCCGTCTGAAAAGACGGGCGGCGCTGTAAGTTGGTTTCCTTCGCCATCAAGTCGGTCGGCTCCACTCGGCGAATCCTGTCGTTACTTCCATTGTGTCGCGTTTTCGGCGGCGCAGCCGTACGGCGGCAAGGAGGTGCCAAAGTTCGTTTTGAGCTTGGCACAGCCCCAGGCATTAATCGGGCCTGGCATGGCATTGTTGAGCGTGGTGCCAATTTCATCGTAAGGGCTGTCGGTGTTGGTGATGTAGCGATACCAGCGGAAACCGGTAAAGACGACGAATGCGAGAGCGATCGTCAGCAGCAGGCGCACCAATTTTTTCATGATATTTCCTTTGAATGCAAACGCCGCCGTATAGCATCCGCATGTGGAGGTTGACGCCGCGGTCACCAAGACATCGGCAAATTTCCGTGGATGCCGTCTCAGTGCCCACTGCGCCCCGACATGCTGCAGCTGCGAGGCTTGCTCCCTACCGGAAGCCAAGCTGGCAAATCACTGACATGTTGTCTTCGGAAGGGCAGAAACGGTTCCGGCGGGAAGTCGATCCGAAGGCGCCAATAGCGAAAAAGCCGGCACTTGCGGTCCGGCTTTTGACATCTCGCCCCGAAAAAATCAGGCGGCAGTCCGGACGTTCGAGATCGTGCCGATCAATTCGTTGACGATGCGCTCGATCTGGGCGCGGTCGTCACCCTCGGCCATGACGCGGATCAGCGGCTCGGTGCCCGAGGGGCGGATGACGAGGCGGCCGTTCCTGGCAAGCTCGGCTTCGGCATCGGCGATCGCCTTCTGCACCTGGATATCTTCCAGCGGCTTGCCACCGCTGATGCGGACATTGCGCAGGAGCTGCGGCACCGGCTCGAAGCGACGGCAGACCTCGCTGACGGTCCGTCCGGTGCGCTTGACTGCGGCCAGGATCTGCAGCGCCGCGACGAGACCGTCGCCGGTCGTGCCGTAATCCGAAAGCACGATGTGGCCGGACTGCTCGCCGCCGACATTGTAATTATGCTGGCGCATATGCTCGACGACGTAACGGTCACCGACCTTCGTCCGGGCAAGGCCGAGGCCCTTGTCATCGAGGAAACGCTCGAGGCCGAGATTGGACATGACGGTCGCAACGATACCATTGCCGCGCAGCTGCTGGCTCTCGGCCCAGCTTTCGGCGATCACGGCCATCAGCTGGTCTCCATCGACGATCGAGCCGTTCTCGTCGACGATGATGACGCGATCCGCATCGCCATCGAGGGCGATGCCGATATCGGCGCGCACCTCGTCGACCTTCTTCTGCAGCGCGACGGGGCTGGTGGAGCCGCAATTGAGATTGATGTTGGTGCCGTTCGGCTCGTTGCCGATCGTGACGACCTCGGCGCCGAGTTCCCAGAGCACGGCCGGCGCCACCTTATAGGCAGCCCCATTGGCGCAATCGATGGCGATCCTCAGGCCCTGCAGCGTCACGTCGCGCGGCAGCGTGCGCTTGGCATGTTCGATATAGCGGTCATGCACGCCGTCGACACGCTTGGCGCGGCCGATATCGTCGGACTTGGCAAGCTGCGCATTCAGGTCTCTTTCGAGTAGATCCTCGATCTCGGCCTCGATGTCGTCGGACAGCTTGTAGCCGTCGGGGCCGAAGAGCTTGATGCCGTTATCCTCGTAAGGATTGTGCGACGCCGAGATCATCACGCCGAGATCGGCACGCAGCGAGCGCGTCAGCATGGCAACAGCCGGCGTCGGGATCGGGCCGAGAATAAAGGCGTCGAGACCGGCGGCCGTGAAGCCCGCGACCATGGCATTCTCCAGCATATAGCCGGAAAGGCGCGTATCCTTGCCGATGACGACGCGATGGCGGTGATTGCCGCGGCGGAAGATCGTACCGGCGGCAATGCCGACCCGCATGGCGAGATCCGGCGTCATCGGGAAGACGTTGGATTGGCCGCGAATGCCGTCGGTACCGAAATAGCGTCTTTTCATCTGCACTCCTGTGCTTTCCGCGCGCCATTCAAGGCAGCGCACCGTTCCAAGCGAATCCGGCTTCAGTGGAATGTCGTCAATCCAGGAGCCTGATTCATGCTTGCCTCAATTCAGCGGAATGCCACAAAATGCGGCGAACGGCACGTAAATTAGCAAGAAAAATGATTATATCCCGTTACCAATGGAAAAGGCCGGATCTCCCACTTCGGAAATCCGGCCTTGTTCAAGGTAGTGCCGCGGTTCAATGCGGCTGCGGTTCGAGGCCGCCTTCGGGCTCGTCACCCTTGGTGGCAGGCCGTGCGCCGGCCTTCGGAACGGCTGAGCCGCGGCTTGGCGGCGAATCATCACCGAGATCGCGGGAAGGCTTTTCGCCGCGGATCAGCGCCTTGATCTCTTCGCCGGTCAGCGTCTCGTATTCGAGCAGACCTTCGGCAAGCACGACGAACTCGTCATGCTTTTCCGTCAGGATCTTGCGGGCCTGCGTATAGGCTTCATCGATCAGGCGGCGCACTTCATTGTCGATCTTCTGCGCGGTTGCTTCCGAAACATTCTTCGACTGCGAAACCGAGTGGCCGAGGAAGACTTCCTGCTGGTTCTCGCCATAGGCGACCTGACCGAGCTGATCGGAAAAGCCCCACTGCGTGACCATGGCGCGGGCAAGCTTCGTGGCCTGCTCGATGTCGGAGGAGGCACCCGAAGTGATGTTTTCCTTGCCGAAGGTGAGCTCTTCGGCAACGCGGCCGCCCATCATGATGCAGAGGCGCGAGACCATCCACTTGTAGCTCATCGAGTAGCGGTCGCCCTCGGGAAGCTGCATGACCATGCCGAGTGCACGGCCGCGCGGAATGATCGTCGCCTTGTGCAGCGGATCGGCGACGGCGACATTGAGCGCGGTCATGGCGTGTCCGGCCTCATGGTAAGCGGTGAGCTTCTTTTCCGCCTCGGTCATCGCCGAGGAACGGCGCTCGGCGCCCATCATGATCTTGTCCTTGGCGTCCTCGAATTCCTGCATGGTGACGACGCGCTTGTTGCGGCGGGCGGCCATGAGGGCGGCTTCGTTGACGAGGTTCATCAGGTCGGCGCCGGAAAAACCGGGCGTACCGCGGGCGAGGATCTTGAGATCGACATTCGGCGCCAGCGGAACGTTGCGGGCGTGCACCTTGAGGATACGCTCGCGGCCGACGATGTCGGGATTCGGCACCACGACCTGACGGTCGAAACGGCCGGGACGCAGCAGCGCCGGGTCAAGAACGTCGGGACGGTTGGTGGCCGCGATCAGGATCACGCCTTCATTCGCCTCGAAGCCGTCCATTTCGACCAGCAGCTGGTTCAGCGTCTGCTCGCGTTCGTCATTGCCGCCGCCGAGACCGGCGCCGCGATGACGGCCGACGGCATCGATTTCGTCGATGAAGATGATGCAGGGCGCATTCTTCTTCGCCTGCTCGAACATATCGCGCACACGGCTTGCACCGACGCCGACGAACATCTCGACGAAGTCAGAGCCCGAAATTGTGAAGAAGGGCACGTTGGCTTCGCCGGCAACCGAGCGGGCGAGCAGCGTCTTGCCGGTGCCCGGAGGACCGACGAGCAGCACGCCGCGCGGGATCTTGCCGCCGAGACGCTGGAACTTCTGCGGATCACGCAGGAATTCGACGATTTCCTCGAGATCCTGCTTGGCCTCGTCAACACCGGCAACGTCTTCGAACGTCACGCGGCCATGCGCTTCGGTGAGCAGCTTGGCCTTGGATTTGCCGAAGCCCATCGCGCCGCGCGAGCCGCCCTGCATCTGCCGCATGAAGAACAGCCAGACGCCGAGAATCAGAAGCATCGGCAAAAGCGTGCCGAGATAGCTGAGGAAACCCGAAGAGCCGTCCGTTTCAGGACGGGCGGAAACCAGGACATTCTTCGACTGCAGGCGATCGAGCAGACTGTCGTCGATCACAGGCGAATAGGTCTGGAAGGTGGTGCCATTTTCAACATAGCTTCCGGAGAGACGGTTGCCCGTGACCACGACGTCCTTCACACGGCCCGCATCGACCTCACGCAGAAACTGCGAATAAGGGATTTCGCGGGAGCCCGTTTGCGCCGGCGCCGTCTGAAACATACTGAAAAGGGCGATCAGCAGAAGCGCTATGATCGCCCACAAGGCGAAATTACGTAAGTTAGGGTTCATTGAACTCCCCAGCATGGAACAGCCGCCTCATGGCGACCGTCTTATTCGTTTCTAACATAGGGTTGCGCCGTGCGATTGCCAAGGCGATCCCCTAAGTCAGATGGTTTTTCCGTCAATACTTCTTAAAGGCAGCCTCGCATAGGGCGCCGTCGCGAAAACCGCCGAAAGCCTATTGGCAAAGATGAAGTCAAATCGTGTCAAAAAGCGGTCGAAGGGTGCGAAATAGGGTGTCAGCTCGACCATGCGAGCGGATTCCTCAAATAAAGGGGCCTCTTCGGAGGTTAAAGCCGGCGCGGAGGCGACAGCGCGCTTCCATGCCGCCTTGGGAAGGTGATGCATACGCTCCCTCATTCCTGTGCTTGTCACAGGAATCCAGCCACCGCGCGTCTGCGCGGTGATTGACCCAATAAAGCGTGAAGTGTCTTTCGCGCCCAAGGACTTGGACGCGCTGGATTCCTGTGACAAGCACAGGAATGAGGGGGCGTATAGAGTAGCGGCCTCGACCACTATCGATGTGGACAAACCATTGCGCGCATAAAACCTGCCGTCCCAAACCCCAGCCTCTCCCGGCTGCAGAACCAAGGGCAATATCCCCCGGCTCTCTCGCGCCAGATAAAGCCCGTCGCGCCTGAGATCGAACACCACCCTGCCGGCGGTCATTCGCCCAAGCCCGGTGCCGGTGGCAAATGTAAGAACCCGCTCCATCTGCGCCCTGCCCGGCACGAATGGCTGCCCACCGCAAACGGCTGCCAGACGGGCGAGTACATAGTCGAGGACTGCGCGATCCTGCCGCAGCCCATCAGGTATCACCTGCCCGAGCAGGCCGCCGTGAAGCCGGAAGTGACGATCCAGCCATTCGGCTCCTCTGGACGACAGGGCCAGCCGCTCCTCCCAGGCCGCGCCGATGTCCTTCTCCATGCCTGCATCGTCCGAAAGCTGCCGGCGCATCCGCACGCGCTCGTACTTGATATCCTCGTTGCTGGGATCGTCGATCCACGGCACGCCCCGCTCCTTCAGGAAGGCTCGGATATCTGCCCGGCTGGAAAAGAGAAGCGGCCGTAAAATCCAGAAGCGCCGGTTGAAGAGGACCGCATCCGCAATGCCGGTCGAAATCTGCTCCGTTCGCATCCCACGCATCTGCAGTGTTTCGCGCTGGTCGTCGAACGTATGGCCAGTGACGATGAGATCGGCTTCGAAACTTTCGGCGGCGGTTTCCAGCAGGCCATAGCGTGCCTCGCGGGCCGCCGCCATGATGCCGGTCTTCGGCTTGTCGCCCTCCCAGATCATGGTGGTGTGGGGAATGCCGAGCGATGCGCAGAGGGCTGCGACGTCACGCGCCTCGTCTGCGGAGCCGGCGCGCAACGCATGATCGACGGTTGCAGCACAAAGGGAAATCTTGAGATGGGGCGCGGCCTTCACGGCTTCATCGAGCAGAAGAAGCAGGCCGGTGGAATCGCTGCCGCCTGATATCGCGGCGAGAATGCGCGCGGGGCTTTGAAGCGACGTTAGAAACTGGAGGATCGTCAGTTGAGGCGATGCGGCTTCCGGAGACATTGCGGAAGACCTTAGCAGGAGAGGCGCTTCTGCTCGCTCGCAACCTTGCTTATGACGGCACGCGAAGCCTTTGGATAACGCTTCGACACTTCGCGCAGCGTCGCACAGGCCGTCTCGTTATTGTCGAGGGCCGCAAGCGACATGCCGAGCTTCAGCAGCATTTCCGGCGCCTTTTCCGATGTGCCGTATTTCTGATGCGCATTGAGGAAGGTCTTGGCCGCCTCATTGTACTTGCCCTGCGAATAGAGCGCTTCGCCGAGCCAGAAATTGGCGTCCGCCGCCCGCGCGCTGCTCGGGTAGCGGGTGATGTACTGCGTGAATTCCAGTTCGGCCGTACTGTAATCGCCCGATAGCACGTGGCCATAGGCGGCTTTGTACTGGTCGGCCTCGCTGCCGAGCGAGGCGGTCTGCTGCGGCGTTTTGGGGCTGGCATCGGGAATCGGCCCGGAACCGATCGTGGCATTTTCGTCGACGCTTCCGCCGATCGGATTGCCGTTCTGATCGAAATCGATCGAGCCGAGCTCCTTCGGCGGCTGGCCGAGGCCGCTATTCTCAGGCACGCTTGTGGAGGGAGCCGTTTCGGCTCCCTGCGGTGCTTGGATCACCTTGGCAATATCGTCGCCGCCGGAGGCTGCCGGAGCGGCATCGGTCTCGCTCTTCTTGACAGGGGCCTTGACGGCACCGCCGGCGCCGGTCTTTTCGAGCTGCTGGAAGCGGAATTCATTGTCTTCCTGCTGCTTGCGGATCGTCTCCTGCATCTGCAGAAGCTGAAAGCTCATCTCCTCGATCCGGCCGTTCAACTGCCGCAGTTGCTCTTCGAGCTGCTGCACACGGACCTCTGCATCGCCGCTCTGCACCTTGACGACGGGCGGCGCCGCCTGGTTTTCCGCGGATCGGCCGCCGAGATGTAGCCCGAAGAACGAGGCGGAATAGGCCGCCCGTTCGCTTCCGGTCACAGCCGCGAGGCACAGCATGCCTGCCACGACAAGTTTCTTCATATGTATCGTCCTGTCCCAGTGATTCTTCGCACCTCGATGGCACGAACAGGAGATTTTTCCAATTGCTTTCAAAAAGCAACGGAGTCTGGCCAAAGTGTGGTCAAAAAGAAAAGGCGGCCCTGAGGGGACCGCCTTTCGAAAAAGCGAATTGTTGCTCGGCAATTACATGCCGGCGCCGCCAAGCACGGTAACCGCGCGGCGGTTCTGCGACCAGCAGGAAATATCGTCGCAGACGGCGACCGGACGTTCCTTGCCGTAGGAAATCGTCTTCAGGCGCTGCGCCGGAACGCCGCGCGAAGCGAGATAGTCCTTGGCGGCAGCCGCACGGCGGGCGCCGAGCGCGAGGTTATATTCGCGCGTGCCGCGTTCGTCGGCATGGCCTTCGACGGTGATCTGGTAGTTCGGGTAGCGGCCGAGCCACTGGGCCTGACGGTCGAGCGTCTGCGAAGCATCGGCACGGATCGACGAGGAGTCGGTGTCGAAGAAGATGCGGTCGCCGACATTGACCGTGAAGTCCTGGGCCGAGCCCGGCGTTGCCGCGCCAGCACCGGCGCCGAGGCCGAGATCGCCGGCGCTGTTCGGTACGTTCTTCTTGGCGCAGCTTGCGAGCGCGAGGCCCGCGATAAGCGCGATCATGACGGGGTTGCGGGCGAAATTCTGCATGCGGCTCATTGCCGGGGTATGAATTCGGCTCATGGCCGGTCTCCTTGCGATTTCATCAGGGTTTCCGGACAGTAACCGCACTCGGTTAACCGCCCCTCAAAGATTATGGTTAACAATTTGCTACTTTGTCCCTTGGCCGCTCGGTTCCATGACTTTGGGGCGACAAGAAGGCAGCAGCGCATCGCCTACTCCATAAGCGGCGACCAAGCGGGGTCGGAGCCGTAGGTCGGCGTCTTCACAAGCTGCTCGTTGTAACCGGTCAGATCGATCGAATAGAGCTGCGGACCGCCCGACCCCGCCGCCTGGCGGAAGAACATCAGCACGCGGCCGTTCGGCGCCCAGGTCGGGCCCTCATTATGGAAGCCGGTCGTCAGGATGCGCTCGCCGGAACCATCCGGCTTCATCACGCCGATCGAGAACTTGCCGCCGGCCTGTTTGGTGAAGGCGATAAGATCGCCGCGCGGCGACCAGACCGGCGTCGAATAGGAACCGTCGCCGAAGGAAATACGGGTCTGGCCGGAGCCATCGGCGTTCATCACGTAGATCTGCGGCTTTCCGCCGCGGTCGCTTTCGAAGCTGACGCGTGCGCCGTCAGGCGAATAGGAGGGCGACGTGTCGATCGCCGCCGTCGAGGTCAACCGGGTCGTCGTGCGCGAGCGCAGGTCCATCGTATAGATGTTGGAATTGGCATCCTGCTGCAGGCTCATGATCACCTTCTGACCATCAGGCGAAAAGCGCGGCGAGAATGTCATGCCGGGGAAATTGCCGACGACCTCGCGCTGCCCGGTTTCGAGCTGCAGCAGATAGACTCGCGGCTGCTGGTTGGCAAAGGACATGTAGGTCACTTCCTGCCGGCTCGGCGAGAAGCGCGGCGTCAGCACGAGATCGCTGCCATCCGTCAGCATGCGCACGTTGAAGCCATCCTGATCCATGATCGCCAGCTGGCGCTTGCGCTGCTGCTTGGTGCCGGATTCGGAGACGAAGACGACGCGGGTGTCGAAATAACCCTCTTCGCCCGTGATCTGCTTGTAGATCGCATCGGCGATGATGTGAGCCACACGGCGCCAGTTCTCCGGCTGCGTGTAGAACTGCTGACCGGTCATCTGCTGTCCGGCGAACGGGTCCCACAGCCGGAATTCGGCGCGAAGACGGCCATCCGCTTCCTTGCTAACCCGGCCGGTGACCAGCGCCTGTGCATTGATGACCTTCCAGTCCTCGAACCGCGGCGCGGCATCAGGATTGGAGATCTTTTCAATAAAGGCCGTCTTGTTGATCGGGGCAAACAGGCCGGAACGCTGCAGGTCGGCGGCGATGACTTGCGAGACCTGCGCGCCTATGTCGCCCTGGAAGTCAGTCACCGCAATCGGCATCGGCTGGACATTGCCTTTTCGGATGTCGAGGGTGACCAGCGCGTTGGCCGGCGTTGCAAAGACGGCAGCGGTCATCAGACCGACTGCAACCAAAATGGCGCGGAAAAAGGAACACTTTGTCATACCAAACAGCCTTTCAGCATCTATGGAGTCGGATCGCCGGATTCAAAGTGCGGGACGACTTCGTTCCAGGATTCGTATTTTTCTTTCGGGGGCATCGGGAATGGCGACGAGCGCTGTACCGCCCGGAGAGCCGCAGCCGACAGGCCTTCTCGAGCAGCTTCGTTGCCGCCCGAGGCCGTTACCTCGGGTGAACCAACGATCGCCCCATTCTTGTCGAGCCGCAGATGGACGGTGATCACAACTCTGCCGCCCCTCGCCTGCCCGGGAGGAACATTGAAGGAGGAAGCAATTGCGTGCTGTAAATCCATGGCTGACTTCTGGGAGGTCGCCGCGTCGACCGACTGTGCCAACGCCTCAGGCGCACAAGCCAGAATTGCTCCAAGCATGATGGCGGCTGCAAAAGACTTGTTGCCATGGGACAGATCCGTCAGCATCTAGATTCCCATAGAACTCGGATCGAAATTCAGGTCGAACTCATTCCAAGCCTCATACTTGTCCTTCGGAAGCATCGAGAAGGGGGCGGACTTCATGACAGCTCTATAGGCCCCGCCTTCCAACGCACGGCGTGTGGCATCGCTGCTACTTCCGCCCGATGACTCGACTTCTGGCTGACCAATAATATTACCATCCTTGTCGAGTTTCATATGCACCTTGATGACCATGCCGGAAAGGCCTTCCATCCCCGGGGTGACAAGCCAATTGCCCTCGATCAAGCCGCGCACCGCATCTTCTTCGCTCTGGCTGAGCTTGGAACCACCGTTGCTCTTCTTAGCCCCCAGCGATGCTTCCTGCGTCGAGCGCTTGGCGCCGCCGGCGGAAGGATCGGTCTTGTTCAGCAAGATCGAAATCTCGTCGGCATTGAAGTCGCTCTTCATCGATGAAGCGGATTTCGCCGTTTCCTGCTTCTTGTCCGCCTTCTTCTTGTCGGTCGGCACGTCGGCGGTCTTCGGCTGCTCGGGGGTCTTTTCCGGCGGCTTTTCGGCGGGCTTCTGCGGTTCCGGTGGCTTTACCTGTGGCTTGGCGACTGGGGTCGGCACATTATCCGGCAGCGCCTCGGCGTCCGGCTTCGGCGGCTCCTCAGGCTTGGCCTGTTCTTCCGTCGGTTTTTCTTCCGGCTTCGGCGGCGTCACCTCGACGGGCTTCGGCGGCGGAATGGAAGCGACTTCCTTTGGCTGCTCGACTTCCGTTTCCTCCTTGACGATCTCCTTGACGTCGTTCGGCTTGGGATCAGTCTTCGGCAGCGGCTTGTCGCTCGAATTCGCCGCAGCAGCTTCGCTATTGCTCGGCTTGGCGTTCGGCACCGGCGGCGTCTTCAGGTCGACATTGTTGTCGCCGGCGTTCTCAGCCGGTTGCGCGATCGGCGGCCGCGTCGTCGGCACGGGCGCGGAAGTCTCCTTCTTCGGAGCCTTCTTGTCGCCCTGCTGCATCTGGGTAATGGATTCCACCGGCACCAGATCGACCGGCATCGCCTCGAAATCCTCTACCTTGAAGGATTCCGGGGCGCCGAGCGACACCATCGCCCAGGTGAGCACCAGGCCGTGCAAAACAGCAGATGTGATGACACTGGCCTTCATTTTGCGCGCTATTGGTCCTTCTTCTGCTGCGTCACGAGGCCGATATTCTTGAAGCCTGCACCCTGAATACGGGCCATGACATCGGCGATGACGCCGTAAGGCGCGGTCGCGTCGCCGCGCACGAAGATACGTTCGTTATAGCCGGTAGTGGCGATCGCCTCGAGCTTTGCGGCGATCTCTGCGGCCGGGATCGGTGTTTCCTGCAGGAACACCTCGCCGTCATTCTTGACGGAGATGGTGATCGGCTGCGTCTCGGAATTCAGCGCCTTGGCCTGCGTTTCCGGCAGGTCGATCGGCACGCCGACAGTCATCATCGGTGCCGCGACCATGAAGATGATCAAAAGCACCAGCATGACGTCGACGAGCGGCGTCACGTTGATTTCGGAAATCACGGCCCTGTTTCGACCGCCGCGACGACGGCGTCCGCCACCTCCGCCGCCATTGCCTCCAACAGCCATACCCATGTCAGAATACTCCGTTGGTTACTGAGCTGCAGCGCGAGGCTGCAGTTTCTCGTCGATCTGGCGCGAAAGTATGGCGGAGAATTCATCCGCGAAACCTTCCATGCGACCCGAGAGCTTGCCGGCATCGGCAGAGAACTTGTTGTAGGCGATGACCGCCGGGATAGCGGCGACGAGGCCGATCGCGGTGGCAAGCAGCGCTTCGGCGATACCGGGCGCGACAACCGCAAGGTTGGTCGACTTCGAACCGGCAATCGCCTGGAACGAGGTCATGATGCCGACGACCGTGCCGAACAGACCGATGAACGGCCCGGCCGAGCCGATGGTCGCGAGCGATCCCAGGCGGGCGCCGAGAAATTCGGTCTCACGGGCGAGCGTCACGTCCATCGCGCGGTCGATACGCATCTGCAAGCCGATCGGCGAGCGGGCGCCGCGTTCGAAGGATTTCTTCCATTCACGCATGGCGGCCACGAAGATCGCCGCGAGCCCGGTATTGTTGCGTTCCGACAGCGAGCGGTAGAGTTCTTCCAGCGACTGGCCCGACCAGAACACCTGTTCGAACTTGTCGAACTGGCGCCGTGCGCGGCCATAGGCCAGGTATTTGTCGATGACGATCGCCCACGTCCACACCGAGGCTGCGATGAGCCCGAGCATGACGAGCTTGACGACGATGCCGGCCTGCATGAAAAGCGACCAGAGGCTGACGTCCGTCGTTGCTGCTGCCAATCCTACTTGTTCCATTGGTCCAAAATCCCCGAATCCAAACGCCCGGTGCTGGACCGGGCGGCACAAACTGATCTCGCAAGAAGTGTCCGGCGGCCGCCGCCCAAAGCCCTGGTCAAACTTCCAAGCTCATCTTCCGCCTTCTTGCCGTCAAATTTGGTCAAAGGAAGGCGTGCACCGCACAAACTCCGACTTTCCCAGTAAGACACTATTATGGTTAATAGATCGTTAGTGCCGGACTGTGACAGTAAGCCTGTGTTTGGAAGATTTCGTTCCATGGATTACTTGACCGGAGCAAGGTCCGGCTGCCGAAAGAGCGCTCATCCTGCGGCGCGGGAATTCCTTCACATAAAACTCAAGTTCTGACAAGACCTGAATTTCAAGCGATTTTGACTACAGCGGCTGGCTGCCTTCCAGGAATTTCACCGCCAGTGTTTCCGGCAGCCGCCTCGGCCGCCCCCGGGCGTTGATGACGGCGATGATCACCTTGGCGGCGATCAGCAGCGTCTCGCCCGAGCGGATCTGCTGATTGAGCACCATCTTGGCGCCGCCGGCTTTTTCCGTATGCGTCAGGATCGTCAGCACATCGTCCATGCGCGCCGGGCTCTTGAAGTCGATCTCCATGCGGTGGACGACGAAAACCAGCCCCTCCTCGTCGGCGCTGACGAGTTCGCGCTGCTCGACGCCAAGGCAGCGCAGATAATCGGTGCGGCCGCGCTCCAGGAAATGCAGGTAGCGGGCGTGATAGACCAGGCCGGAGAAGTCCGTATCTTCATAATAGACCCGCTGGACGAGCCGGTGTCCGGCCTCCGTCAGCTCTCCCGAAATGGAAAAAGGGCGTTCCGTCATAATTTTCTCCAAACTCAGGTGCCCTGTTTGGCGCAACGCTTCCAGACAGGCAAGCATTGAATGATTGTCACAATTCCTAACTATTCCCGATAATGAGCGACCAATCAGGAGACGATGCGATGAAGATTGCGGTTATGGGCGGAGACGGTTTCATTGGTTGGCCAACGTCGCTGCATCTCTCCGATGCCGGGCACGACATCCATATTCTCGACAATCTCTCGCGCCGCTGGATCGACACGGAACTTGGCGTGCAGTCGCTGACCCCGATGGATTCGATCCAGGAGCGCACCCGCATCTGGCATGCCGAAACCGGGCGCCGCATCCACTTCAATCTGATCGATCTCGCCAAGGATTACGAACTCCTGAAGAACTGGCTTTCCGAACATCGGCCGGATGCCGTCATCCACTTCGCCGAGCAGCGGGCCGCGCCCTATTCGATGAAGAGCGACCGCCACAAGAACTACACGGTCAACAACAATGTCAGCGCCACGCACAACCTGCTGAACGCGTTGACGGAGCTCAATCTCGATACCCATCTCATCCATCTCGGCACCATGGGCGTCTATGGCTATTCGACGGTCGGCGCGGCGATTCCCGAAGGTTACCTGCCGGTCGGCATCGAAACCGCAGGCGGCGAGACTGTCAGCCAGGAGATCCTCTATCCTTCCAATCCCGGCTCGATCTATCATATGACCAAGTGCCTGGATCAGCTTCTCTTCCAGTTCTACGCGAGGAATGATGGCCTGAGGATCACCGATCTGCACCAGGGCATCGTCTGGGGCACGCATACCGAGCAGACGCGCCGCCACACGCAACTGATCAACCGTTTCGACTATGACGGCGATTATGGCACGGTGCTGAACCGCTTCCTCATCCAGGCGGCGATCGGCTATCCGCTGACGGTGCACGGCACCGGCGGCCAGACCCGCGCCTTCATCCACATCCAGGATTCGGTGCGCTGCATCGAGCTGGCGCTGAAAAACCCTCCGGCCCGCGGCGCCCGCGTCGAGATCTTCAACCAGATGACGGAAACCCACCGGGTGCGCGACCTCGCCGAGATGATCGCCAGGATGAGCGGCGCCAAGATTGCCTGGCTGCCCAACCCGCGCAAGGAGGCCGCGGAGAACGAGCTGATCGTCCGCAACGAAAAATTCCGCGATCTCGGCCTCGAACCGATCACGCTGGAAGCCGGCCTGCTCGGCGAGATCGTCGACGTCGCGAAGAAATTCGCCTATCGCGTCGACCGCTCGCGCGTTCCGGCCGTCTCCGCCTGGACCAAGGACATTGCCGCGACGATCAATCACGATCCGGAAGGCAAGCGGCTGAAGTCGGTGTCGTGAGTGCTGAGAGATGACGAAGGCTAAGAAGGTCGTGGCTTGCTCCCTCTTCTCCCCAGCGGGGAGAAGGTGGCCCGTAGGGTCGGATGAGGGGGCCGCACGGCACGCCGTTCATTGCCCTTCGCTTGCGCTCAGAGCACTCGCTCCTGTCGTCGCTCACCCCCTCAACCGCCTGCCGGCACCGACCGGGGTCGAGCCACGGGTCTCGACCCGTCCTTCGGACCCCCGCTGGGGAGAAGAGACGTGTAGCAACGCTTTGCCATCTCTCCTTCGCCGGAGCAAGATATATCGGGGCAGCCGAATCCGATGAGCCCCTCCTCCGTCTTCGCCTATGTCACACTGGTCACCAATGCCGATTACGCCATGGGCGCGACCGCGCTCGCCCGCTCCCTGCACCGAACCGGAACTAGGGCCGATATCGTCATTCTCCACACCGGCGGCGTCGATGCTGCCACCCTTTTGCCCCTGAAAGCGCTCGGCTGCCGCTTGATCGAGGTCGAGCACCTGCCGCTCTCTGCCGCCTTCAACGAGCGTCACGCCCGCGGTCAGCTCCATTCGACAGCTCCTTTCACCAAGGGCCGCAAGCCGGATTTCCATTCGCCGCTCGACAATTTCTGCAAGCTCAGGCTCTGGCAGCTCGTCGAATACCAGCGCTGCGTCTTCATCGACGCCGACGCCCTTGTGCTGAAGAACGTCGACAGGCTCTTCCTCTACCCGGAATTTTCCGCCGCCCCCAATGTCTACGAAAACCTCGCCGACTTCCGCCGGATGAATTCCGGCGTCTTCGTCGCCACGCCCTCGCATGACACGTTCCGGCACATGCTCGAAAGGCTCGACAGGCCGAACGCCTTCTGGCGGCGCACCGATCAGACCTTTCTCGAGACGTTCTTCCCGGATTGGCACGGCCTGCCGGTTTATTTCAACTTGCTGCAATATGTATGGTTCACCATGCCGGAGCTTTGGGACTGGAAGAGCATTTCGATCCTGCACTACCAGTATGAAAAACCGTGGGAAAAGGATCATCCCAAGGCAGCGCGACTACAACCTTTGATCGATTTGTGGCACCGTTTCCACGATGGCGACGACGTGCCTGAGATCACGGCGCTGGACAATCCGGAAGGGGCAGCATGAAGGTACTGGTATCGGGTGGAACGGGTCTCGTCGGCCGGTATGTCGTCGAGGAACTGCTGGCCGCCGGATATCAGGTGATCGTCGGCGGGCGCCGCGCGCCGCTGCCCCGCCTCTTCTCCCGCCCGGTCGAGTTCGCAGCGCTTTCGCTCGGTCCCGACAAGGATCAGATCGATGTCTTCGATGACGCCTATTTCTTCGTCCACGCCGCTTTCAGTCATGTTCCGGGCAAATATCGCGGCGGCGAGGGCGACGATCCGAAGACCTTCCACAGGTTGAACCTCGACGGCACCGTCCGGCTTTTCGAAGCCGCCAAACGCGCCGGCACGCGCCGCTGCGTCTTCCTGTCCAGCCGCGCCGCCTATGGCGAACATCCCGAGGCAACCGAACTGGCGGAGACGATGCTGGCCAAGCCCGAAACACTCTACGGCCAGGTCAAGCTCGATGCCGAACGCGCGCTTGCCCATCTCTCCACGCCGGGCTTTGCCGGCGTAAGCCTGAGGGCGACCGGCGTCTATGGAGATCTCTCGCCGAACAAATGGGACGGCCTCATCGCCGATTACCTCGCCGGCCGGCCGGTTGCCGCCCGCGTGGGAACGGAAGTCCATGGCCGCGACCTCGGTCGGGCGGTGAGACTGATGCTGGAGACGGAAAGCACCCGCATCTCCGGCGAGGTCTTCAACGTCTCGGACATGTCAGTCGACACGCGCGATATCCTTTCACCCATCCGCCGCGAGACGGGCTGTCGGCACGCGCTGCCGGCCCCTGCCGATAGCGCCGCACTCAATCCCATGAACACTGCGAAAATCCGTGCGCTCGGCTGGGCGCCCGGCGGCGCGCCTCTGTTCGAGGAGACGATGCAGCGGCTGGCCGCTGCGCTGCCTAAATCCCCAAGACACAGGTCCACGCAAGTCTGACGTTGCAGAATGCGCCCGAATCGCAATCGGGGCCTCGAATTAAAAACGGGGATTGTTCATGCAGGTCGCAACCACGTCTGCCTCCATCATCTTGCGCGGCGCGTCTTCGACGGCAGCCATTACAGCCGCTGGAAGCGAGACCGATCAGGGTGTGCTGAAGCTGCAGCGCGCCACCCAGGCGCTGCAGCAGATGCGCCAGACCTTGGCAAACTCGGGAGACGAGGCCAAGGCGAAGGCGCAACGCAAGCTCGAAGAGGCAAAACAGCAGTTGGAGATGCTGCGCAGCTCCAACATGGCACCTGAGGTGGTCGCCCGGCTGGCCGCCGAACTGGCGCGCAAGGTCGGCACCGCCGCCTCCGAATTCGCATCATCAGTCGCGACCGGCAGCCCGGCAACGGCTGTTCCGGTGGATGCAACCACGGGCGCTGCGGCCGTCGCAACAAGCGGGGCCGCTGCTGCGCTGACGGCTACTTCAGGAGAAACTGCGGCCGGCGAGACCGGCTCGCAGGAACCGGACGCCGCCGCCAACGCCCGCAACGCCTATGCAAGCGTCGCCGAGGATGCCCCGAAATTTTCAGGCATTTCAGCCGATGATCGCGAAACGATGGAAGAGTTCAAGGCGGTCGTGCGCGAACTCAAGCAAGTGCTCGAAAAGGCGATGCGCGAGTTGCGACAGCAGGACCGGCAGGCCGGGGCCAATATGGCAGGATTCTCCATCGCCACGGCGACAATACCGACAAGCATCGTCGTCTGACGACCGCTGCTGCCGGCGGCCGAAGCGTGAAATGGAGGTGATACTGTCGCATCCGGCATTTGCATCGGACATCCCGCCGTCTATGCTCGGGTAAATCTCTCAGAACCGGCAGATCCAATGACCGCGAAAGAATTGAAAGCGCAGCTGCGCAACGAACGGCTGTCCGCACGCGACGCCATCCCCGCCGAGAAACGCGCTTCCAAAAGCCTAGCAATGGCCGACCATGCCGGTGAGGCCGTCGGTTTTGCGCTGGATACGATCGTCTCCGGCTTCCTGCCGATCCGTTCGGAACCCGATCTCAGGCCGCTGATGGCGCGCTTTGCCGTGCGCGGCGCGCGGCTCTGCGTGCCGGCGATCCTCGATCGGCAGACGATCGTCTTTCGCGAGCTGGCGGAAGGTGCGCCCCTCGTCGATACCGGTTTCGGCACGGTCGGCCCCAGCGCGGATGCCGCTATTCTTGATCCCGAAATCATGCTGGTGCCGCTTTCGGCCTTCGATGCCCGCGGCCACCGCATCGGCTACGGCGCCGGCCACTACGACCGCGCCATCAGCCGGCTAAGGCAAAAAGGCCTGCATCCGAAGCTGATCGGCATTGCATTCGACTGCCAGGAAGTGGCACATGTGCCCGACGAGCCGCACGACATAAGCCTGGATGCCATCCTGACAGAAAGCGGCCTTCGCTTTTTTGCCTCTTGGATTGGATAGGGAATGCGGCTGCTTTTTCTGGGTGACATGGTCGGCAAGACGGGACGCACGGCGGTGTGGGACCGCCTCCCCGGCCTGGTTTCCGACCTCAAGCTCGATTTCGTCATCGTCAACGGCGAGAACGCCGCCGGCGGCTTCGGCATCACCGAGGACATCTTTCTAGAAACGATCAATGCCGGCGCCGATGTGGTGACGACCGGCAATCACGTTTGGGACCAGAAGGAAGCCGTCGCTTTTGCCGGCCGCCACGATCAGTTCCTGCGCCCCGCCAACTACCCGCAAGGCACGCCCGGCCGCGGCTCCGGCCTTTTCTATGCCAGGAACGGCGCGCGTGTGCTCGTCGCCAACGTCATGGGCCGGGTGTTCATGCATCCCGAACTCGACGACCCCTTCAAATCGGCGGAGGTCATCCTCGACGCCTGCCCGCTGAAGGAACAGGCCGATGCGATCATCTTCGATTTCCATGCGGAGGCGACCAGCGAGAAGCAATGTTTCGGCCATTTCGTCGACGGCCGCGCCAGCTTCGTCGTCGGCACCCACACGCATGTGCCGACCGCCGACGCGCAGATCCTGAACGGCGGCACCGCCTATATGTCGGATGCCGGCATGTGCGGCGACTACGACTCCTCCCTCGGCATGGACAAGGAGGAGCCGCTTAACCGCTTCATCTCCAAGATGCCGAAGGGCCGCATGGAAGCCGCCAACGGCCCCGCGACGATCTGCGGTGTCGGCGTGGAGATCTCGGATACGACCGGACTTGCCGAAAAGATCGCGCCGCTCCGGCTCGGACCCCGGCTGGCCGAAACGGTGCCGGAGTTCTGGCGGTAACAGGCGACGGGCGCCGTTCAACACGCAATTGTGAGAACCCGCCGTCTGGACCCCTGCGGCCTCATGCCGCATCCTCCCCGCCACTCGCGCATAACCCCGAAAATCGGAATCGATTTTCGGAAAGGATTATGCGCCGATTTAAGGGTGATAGAGCGCCGGAGGGGTGGCATGAAGCCGCGATATCTTGTCCTCGCTATCGCATGCCTTGCGGCCTTCGCCGCGCCGAATCTTGCCGGGGCGCAAGAGCAGCGGCCACCGGTCAGCCAGTGCCAGGCGATCGCGCAATCCATCCCCAAGGTGACCTTCGCAAGCTTTTCCGGCGCCTCGCCGCTGGTGCCTGCCGTCTCCGAGGGCGAGGATGTCAAACTGACCTTCCTCGGCCATTCGACCTTCGAGATCGATACGCCCGGCGGCATCGTTATCGCAACCGACTATAATGGCTGGTACAGGCCGGCAACGCCGCCCGATGTCGTGACCATGAACAAGGCTCACACGACCCACTATACCCTGACCCCCGATCCCGGCATCAAGCATGTGCTGCATGGGTGGAGCGACATTCCGGGCGAGAAGGCCGATATCAATCTCGTCGTCGGCGATGCTTATATCCGCAACGTCCCCACGGATATCCGCTTCAGCTACGGCCTCGGCGGCGCGCATGAGAACGGCAATTCCATCTTCATCTTCGAGATCGCCGGCCTCTGCATCGGCCATCTCGGCCACCTGCACTACGAGCTGACGGATACCCATTATACCGAGATCGGCCGGCTCGACATCGTCATGGTCCCCGTCGATGGCGGCCTGACCATGGGCGCCGACAGCATGAGCCGCGTCATCAAGCGGCTGCGCTCGTCGCTGATCCTGCCGATGCACCGGCGCGGCCCGCCGGTCGAAGCCTTCGTCTCGATGTTCGGCAAGGATTTCGACGTCGCCCATGCGCCCGATGACAGCATCACCGTCTCGATGCGCACGCTGCCGAAAAAGCCGCTGATCTATGTGTTGAAGGGTGTGCAGTAAAAAGGCCCGGCGGTTTTCCTTCTACAGCGCCGCGCGTCTTTTCAGACGCGCAAAGGACGCTGTAGCACTTTCAATTGCTGCATAATTTTGTCCTTAAATCGATTCCGATTTAAGGAATTATGCAGGAGCTTTGCGCGTCAAGCGAACTGCAGATGGCGCTTGATGCCGACATCCGGCATCTTGTCGTCGTCGAGATTGGCCTTGGCGATCTCCCAGCCGAATTTCAGCTTGTTGCCCGTGGAAACCCAGATCTCGGCATCGTCGACATGGAGGGACAGCATGGTGAGCTTGGGGTCCTTCTTGCCGCCGTCATACCAGGCCGCGACGATCGAGCTCCAATATTCCTCGATCTTGGAGGGGTCAGGATGCACCTCGATCACACCGGCAAGGCAGGCGTGATAGTCGTGATCCTTGCCGATAACGCAGAAATGCGCGCGGCTGCCGGGCTTGATGGCGCGTACGATGTCGGCGTCGGTCTTGGTGTAGAACCAGATGGTGTTGGTGGTGGGATCGGCATGCGGCGCCATCGGCTGCATGTGCATGTCCAGTCCGGAAATTCCGAGCATGCCGGCATGAACATCGTTGACCTGATCCCAGAGCTGACGTGCTGGATGTTCCTGCGCCTCACTGAGACTTGCCATGATCGTTCCTTTCCGTTGGATGGAGTTCGGTTGAAACGTCATCCCCTCGCCTTTGTTCCGAAGTGCTTTTTCCTTGAACGGGTGTCGTTTCGCTCTTATAAGGCGGCCCATTCCGAACAATGAGACGTGAACAGGGGTGCCATGGCTGGCCATTCACAGTTTAAAAACATCATGCACCGCAAAGGCCGTCAGGATGCCGTGCGGTCGAAAATGTTCTCCAAGCTTGCGCGCGAAATCACCGTTGCCGCCAAGGCCGGCCTGCCCGACCCGACGATGAACGCCCGCCTTCGCCTGGCGATCCAGAACGCCAAGGCCCAGTCCATGCCGAAGGACAATATCGACCGCGCCATCAAGAAGGCAGCCGGTGCGGACGGCGAAAACTATGATGAAGTCCGCTATGAGGGCTACGGCCCCGGCGGCACGGCGATCATCGTCGAGGCGCTGACCGACAATCGCAACCGCACTGCCTCCAACGTCCGCTCGAGCTTCACCAAGGCCGGCGGCGCTCTTGGCGAAACCGGCTCCGTTTCCTTCTCCTTCGACCATGTCGGCGAAATCACCTACAAGCTTTCCGTCGGCGATGGCGACAAGGTGATGGAAGCCGCGATCGAAGCCGGCGCCGACGACGTCGAGTCCGACGAAGACGGCCACTACATTACCTGCGCCTTCGAAGCCCTCGGCGAAGTGGCAAAAGCGCTGGAATCGAGCCTCGGCGAAGCCGAAACCGTCAAGGCCGTCTGGCGTGCGCAGAACAACGTGCCGGTAGACGAGGAAAAAGCTCAGTCGCTGCTGAAACTCATCGACAGCCTGGAAGACGATGACGACGTGCAGAACGTCTATTCCAACTTCGAAGTCTCGGAAGAAGTGCTGGCGAAGCTCTCGGCCTGATCTCCTCAGGCAGGTGTCAAATAAAAACCCGGCTGCAACGCCGGGTTTTTTCTTGCCGGAAAGATGGCGCCGTCGGAGTGCGCCTTGCGTAGATCCTAAGCGGCGGCTCGCATGAAATTTCCTAGCCCCGCGAATAGTTCCACCGATGTCAGCCGTGCCTCGATGTCGTGGATCGGCATCGAGATGATCACCTCGTCGGCCTGCGTTTCCTGTAGAAACTCCGTCAGTTTCGCCTCCGCCGTCTTCGGCGAGCCGACCACGGCATAACGCAGCGTGTGTTCGACATTCATCTTTTCCATCGGCGACCAGAAGTCCGCCATATCGGCCACCGGACGTGGGAACGGGCCGCGGACATTGCGGCGCAGATTGACGAACTGCTGCTCTGCGGAAGTGAAATGGTAGCGAGCCTCCTCGTCCGTCGCCGCCACCGCGCCCATGACGCCGACCATCACATGGGGTTTGTCGAGCGTCGCCGAGGGTTGGAAGCGGTCGCGGTAGATCGCGATTGCATCGAGCAGCATGTCGGGCGCGAAATGCGAAGCGAAGGCATAGGGAAGGCCCAGCATGCCGGCAAGCTGGGCGCTGTAGAGGCTGGAGCCGAGCAGCCAGATCGGGATATGTGAACCATTGCCGGGAACCGCGAGGATCGCCTGGTTATCAACCGGCGTATCGAGAAGTTGCTGCAGTTCCACCACGTCGTTCGGAAAGCTGTTTGCACCGGCCTCGAGATTGCGCCGCAGCGCCTGTGCCGTGCGCATGTCCGTTCCCGGCGCGCGCCCGAGGCCGAGATCGATGCGGCCGGGGAAGAGCGCCTCCAGCGTGCCGAACTGCTCGGCGATGACGAGCGGCGAATGATTGGGCAGCATGATGCCGCCGGAGCCGATGCGGATGCGCTTTGTCGCAGCTCCGACATGGCCGATGACGACTGATGTGGCAGCGCTGGCGATCCCCGGCATGCCGTGATGTTCGGCAAGCCAGAAGCGCTTGTAACCGAATTCCTCGGCCTTTACAGCCATCCGCGCCGAGGACTCGAGGGACTGGCGCACGGTGCTGCCTTCGGCAACGGGGGAAAGGTCGAGTATGGAGAAGGGAACCATGGGAAACCTGCCGGGCAGTTGAACGATGCCGTCTATGTAGGTTCGCGCCCGCGCCATTCCAAACCATGCGCGCAAACAAAAAGGCCGCGCGAGCGCGACCTTTCTGCAAGGTCAGAAGCGATCGTTTATCGGTGACGGCGCAGCGCATGCACCTCGGCGCTCGGCTGGTGGTGGCCGGGCGGCAGCGTGAAATTGCCGAGCTGGCGGTCCATTTCCAGGGCTTCCGTCGCCAGCCGGTGGATCGCCGCCGTCGTCTCTTCGACCATCGAGGCGTTCTGCTGCGTAATCGCGTCGAGTTCGGCAACGGCGCTATTGATCTCGCGCAGCGTATTGGCCTCCTCGCGGGTCGCACTCATGATCTCGTTGATCTGCCCGTTGATCGCCTCGACATGGGCGCCGATGCCCGTCAGGGCGACGCCCGCTTTTTCCACAAGCGTAACGCCGCTTTCGACCTCATGCGTCGACTTCTGCAGCAGGCTGGAGATCTCCTTGGCCGCACTCGACGAACGCTGGGCCAACTCGCGCACTTCCATGGCGACGACGGCGAAGCCCTTGCCGGATTCACCGGCGCGCGCCGCCTCGACGCCGGCATTGAGCGCCAGGAGGTTGGTCTGGAAGGCGATGTCGTCGATGACGGAGATGATCGTGTTGATCTGGCGCGACGAGGCCTGGATTGCCTCCATCGCCGCGATGGTCTCGCGCATGATCTGGCCTGAGCCGGTCGTCTCCTTCTTGGCGTCGCGGGCGATGCGCTCGGCCTGTTCGGCCCGCTCGATCTGCCGGCGGACCGACTGTGTGATGGCGCTGATCGCATTCGCCGTCTCGGTGATCGAGCCGGCCTGGCGCTCGGTGCGCCCGGCAAGTTCGTCGGCGCCGGTGCGCATCTCCTCGGAGCCGGCGCGCACCGCCATCGAGTTGCCGCCGATGGCCGTCATGGTTTCGCTGAGCGTCGCCAGCGCCTCGTTGAAATTGACGCGCAGGCTTTCAAGCTCGTTCGGGAAGCGGGTATCGATCTGATAGGCGAGATCGCCGCTCGCCAGATGATGCAGGCCCTCGTCAATCGCCTCGACCACCTGCTGCAGCGTTTTCGCTTCGGCCTCACGCTCGGCCAAATTCTGCTGGCGGTCCTGCTCGGCCTGCATGCGGGTCTCTTCGCTGGCGGCTTCGAGCTCGCGGCTTTCGATCAGCGAGTGGCGAAAGCGGTCGAGCGCGTTGGCCATCGTGCCGATCTCGTCCTTGCGGTTCAGGCTGCCGATCTCGCTGTCGAGCTTGCCGTCGGCGACCTCGCGGGTGACGCCGGCAAGCCGTGCAAGCGGCGAAAACAGCAAATTGGTGACGAGCCCGGTCGTGATCGCCATGACGACGAGCACGCCGATACCGATCATCGTCAGCAGGGTGGCGATCTCGATCGAGCCGGCATTGAGCTCGCTCAAGAGCACACTCTCGACCACGAGGAAGCGGTCGCCGCGATAGTCGATACCGCGGACATAGGCACGAGCCGCACCATCCGCCCGGCCGAAATCGGCAACCGTCATCGCCGAACTGGCAAGCGCGCTCTTGATGAAGGTGAAAGGCGTCGCATCGAGCGTCGCAAGCTTGCCGCTTCCGTCCAGGCCGACTGCGGAACCATCGTCGGAGACAATCGCCGCCCGCGCCGTGCTACCCTGGATGATGCCCTTGGCGAGGATGCCGGTGACGATCTCGTCGCGCACCTTGAAGAGGATGATGCCCTTGGCCGCCCCAAGCTTGACGATCGGCACGGCATAGAAGATCGCCGACTTGCCGCTTCCGGCATCGACGCGAAGGCCGGAAAAGCCTGTCGGCGCGGCGTCATCGGTCGCCTTGGCTGTATTCTCGATCGCCTTGGCGAAAGCGATGCCGGCGCCAGTCGCCTTCCAGGCGTCCGACTTCAGATTTTCGGCGAAATCGTCTTCCTTCTTATAGGAATAGAGCACGGTGCCCTCGAGATCGACGATCAGCAGATCGCTGAAGGCGGTATCCTCGAGGTCGCGGGCGACTTCGCCCTGCGTCTTCTCGTGGCTCGAATAATAAAAGCCGCTCGGCCCTTCCGGCTTGATGAGCTTCTCGCGCTGGTCGGCGGGGTTGGGGTTGCCTGCTATGAAAACCTTCTTCAGCTCGGCACGGGCATCACCCGCGGTCTTCTCGATGGTCTTCCAGCCGCTCTTCAGATTGGTGATCGACATCTGCAGCGCCTCGATGCGCGCGATGGAGTTGGCCTGGTTTTCAAGCTGCGTCAGCTGGTCCTGCAGCATGTCGCCGCGAAAGATCAGCACGCTTTCCTTGGCCTTCAGCGCCTGCTCGTCGGAAATGCGGCTGCTGGCGAAATAGGCAAGCACATCGATGACCGCGATCGACAGCACGGTCAGCAGAATGAATGTGGCGATGACCTTAAAGGACAGGGATTGAAATCTCCGAGCCATGTACGACGAACCCCTTCTGAACGCGCCTGCCAAGCGCGGGCACGCAGCGCATGCCTGATCAACTGACCTATAAACACAACATCGGGGGCTTAAATCTTCGCGAAAAGAAGCCCTCTCGTATTCGATGACTAGAATTCGGGCATCTGTTTTAATTCGCGGTAAATGGCGGGGCCGAAATCCGGGAACGTTTTTGTTTTGTTCACATATCAATGGCAGTTATTTCGCAATCGCTATAGGTTGAACCATGCAAAATACGATTCGCATCGTCGGCATCGATCCCGGGCTTCGCCGCACCGGCTGGGGAATCATCGAGACATCAGGCAATTCCCTGCGGTTTGTGGCATCCGGAACCGTGACCTCTGATGGCGACATGGACCTTGCCTCCCGTCTTTGCCAATTGCATGACGGCCTGGCGGAGATCGTCCACAGCTATAAGCCGGATGAGGCCGCCGTCGAACAGACCTTCGTCAACAAGGATGCGGTGGCGACCCTGAAGCTCGGCCAGGCCCGCGGCATCGCCATGCTGGTGCCGGCGCGCGCCGGGCTGCCGGTCTCCGAATATGCCCCGAACGCCGTGAAGAAGGCTGTCATCGGCGTCGGCCACGGCGAAAAGCAGCAGATCCACATGATGTTGAAGATCCTGATGCCGAAGGTCGAATTCAAGGGTAACGACGCCGCCGACGCCCTGGCGATCGCCATCTGCCATGCGCATAATCGCGGCAGTAACCGAATGCGGCAGGCGCTGGCCGGCTAATCCGTTCTTGACTTGTTCCCATTCGATGATAAGTAATACCTCGGAGGTATTACCATGCGCGTGACGGAAAAAGGCCAGGTGACCATTCCCAAGGACATCCGAGACCGTTTGAAGATCGGCCCCGGATCCGAGGTGGATTTCGTTGCCGATGAAAAAGGTGCCCGCCTCGTTGTTCTATCCAGCAGGATAGAGCCATCACAGGACGATTTTGAATCCTGGCTCGGCAGTATGAGCGGAACCTTCGACACCAGCGGCATGACGACCGATGAATTCATGGAATGGTTGAGGGGACCACGTGATGACCTCGGTCCTCGTTGATACGAACATCTTCATCGATATTTTCGGGCCGGATAATCCTTTCAGGGAATGGTCCGCGCGGGCGTTGAGCATATTGCGTCCGGATTCGCAATTCATCATGACACCGGTCGTCTGGGCGGAGTTGGCAAGCATGACCCCGCGCGAGGAAACCCTTGCATTTCTCCTGTCGCGGCTAAACCTGATCCGCGAGGCCCTGCCGTTTCCCGCCGCTTACCGGGCCGGCATGGCACATGCGCAGTACCGGAGAAGCGGCGGCCTGCGCGAGCGCACTCTGCCGGATTTTTTCATCGGGGCGCACGCCCTCGTTCGATCGCATCGCCTTCTGACGCGCGATGGCGCGCGCTACCGCTCCTATTTCCCTGAGTTAGACATCATTTCTCCCGAAACGCATCCTTGAGAGACCGCGACCCATGATCGGCAAGCTGAAAGGCACCATAGACGAGATCGGCGAAGACTATGTGCTCGTCGATGTGCACGGCGTCTGCTACGTCGCCCATTGTTCGGCCCGCACCCTATCCAAGCTAGGCTCGACTGGTGAGGCCTGCGTGCTGTTCATCGAGACCTATGTGCGCGAGGATCAGCTGAAGCTCTTCGGTTTCATGACCGCGCTGGAGCGGGAATGGTTCAACCTGCTCCAGAGCGTTCAGGGCGTCGGCGCCAAGGTAGCGCTCGCCGTGCTCTCGACGCTGCCCCCAGGCGAACTGGCGAATGCGATCGCCCTGCAGGATCGCACCGCCGTCTCCCGTGCCCCGGGCGTCGGTCCCAAGGTGGCGATGCGCCTCGTCACCGAACTCAAGAACCGGGCGCCGGCCTTTGCCGGTGAGGCGATCAATATCGGCCTCAAGCAGGAACTCGGCGAAGGTGTCGCGGCAGCACCGGTCGCCGATGCGGTTTCCGCGCTGACCAACCTCGGCTATTCCCGCGACCAGGCGGCAAATGCGATTGCCGCGGCAATGAAGACGGCAGGCGAAGGTGCTGACAGCGCCAAGCTGATCAGGCTGGGGTTGAAGGAACTGGCGCGGTGAAAGGCTGGAAAACCGATGATGGGATGTCGAGGCAGCCGTTTTTTGGTGTATTGGTGTGACAGGATTCAAACCGGAATGAGAGCATGAGCGAACCCGCCCGCCTGATATCGCCGGAAAAGCGGGGCGAAGACCTGGATATCACCTTGCGCCCGCAATCGCTGGACGAGTTCACCGGCCAGGCGGAAGCGCGCGCCAATCTCAAGGTCTTCATCGAGGCGGCGAAAAACCGCGGCGAAGCGCTGGACCATGTGCTCTTCGTCGGTCCGCCCGGCCTCGGCAAGACGACGCTGGCGCAGATCATGGCCAAAGAGCTCGGCGTCAACTTTCGCTCGACGTCGGGTCCCGTCATCGCCAAGGCCGGCGATCTCGCTGCCCTGCTCACCAATCTCGAGGAGCGCGACGTGCTCTTCATCGACGAAATCCATCGCCTCAATCCCGCCGTCGAGGAAATCCTCTATCCGGCCATGGAAGATTTCCAGCTCGATCTCATCATCGGGGAAGGTCCTGCCGCTCGCTCGGTGAAGATCGACCTGTCGAAATTCACCCTGGTGGCGGCCACCACCCGCCTCGGCCTGTTGACGACGCCGCTGCGTGACCGCTTTGGTATTCCGGTGCGCCTGAGCTTCTACACCGTCGAGGAGCTGGAACTGATCGTGCGCCGTGGCGCGCGGCTGATGAACCTGCCGATCACCGAGGAGGGCGCTCGCGAGATCGCAAGACGCGCCCGCGGCACCCCGCGCATCGCCGGCCGGCTGCTGCGGCGCGTGCGTGACTTTGCCGAGGTGGCAAGGGCAGAAGCCGTCACCCGCGAGATCGCCGACGAGGCGCTGACCCGCCTGCTGGTCGACAATGTCGGCTTCGACCAGCTCGACAAACGTTACCTCAACATGATCGCCGTCAATTTCGGCGGCGGCCCGGTCGGCATCGAAACCATTGCCGCCGGCCTTTCCGAGCCGCGTGACGCAATCGAGGACATCATCGAGCCCTACATGATCCAGCAGGGTTTCATTCAGCGCACGCCACGCGGCCGTGTTCTGACCGCAATCGCGTGGAAACATCTGGGAATGCAACCACCCAAGGATATGGAGGCTGCGCAATTCCGGCTGTTCCAGGAGGACAACTGAGTGATCACCCGCCGCGGATTTTTCAAGGTTCTCGGCGGCAGTGTCGCAGGCGTCATGTCGCTCGGTGGTTATGCCTTCGCCTATGAACCACTCGCGCGGCTCGCCATCACCCGCTACCGGCTGACGCCGCCGGGATGGGCGCCCGGGCTCAAGCTCCGCATCGTCGCGCTCGCCGATCTCCATGCCTGCGAACCCTGGATGTCGGCAAGCCGCATTGCCGCGATCTGCCGCAGGGCAAATGAACTCGAAGGCGATGTCACCGTCCTGCTTGGCGATTATGCCGCCGGAATGAATATGGTGACGCAGTACGTGCATTCGAGCCAATGGTCGAAGGCGCTCGCAACCTTGCAGGCTCCTCTCGGTATCCATGCGGTCATGGGCAACCACGATTGGTGGGAGGACAGGACCGCCCAGAAGAACGGCGGGATGGAAACATTCGGACATCAGGCCCTCGCCGACGTCGGAATCCCGGTCTACGGCAACCGCACCGTTCGGCTCGAAAAGGATGGCCGCGGCTTCTGGCTGGCAGGCCTCGAAGATCAGCTGGCGCTGCTGCCGGGCCGGAAGTGGGGCCGCACGCAGATGCTCGGCCTTGACGATCTCGAGGGAACGATGGCGCAGATTACGGACGATGCGCCGGTCATCCTGCTCGCTCATGAGCCCGATATCTTTCCGCGCGTGCCCGAGCGCGTCTCGCTGACGCTATCGGGCCACACTCATGGCGGACAGATCCGTTTCCTCGGCCGTTCGCCGATCGTGCCCTCGCGCTACGGCAATCGCTACGCCTATGGCCATATCGTTGAAGGGGAGCGTAATATCATCGTTTCCGGCGGCCTTGGCTGCTCCATTGCACCCGTCCGCTTCGGCGTGCCGCCGGAAATCGTCGTGATCGATCTTGGATAAGAATGGCATGTCCAAACGCATTCACATCCGCCTGAATGCAGGCGGTCGGCGTTTCAACTATCGCATCGCCGGTCTCGGTTTTCGCAATGGCCATGTGCTCGTTCACCGCGCTGTACACGAGCCCTTCTGGACTTTTCCGGGCGGTCGGGCGGAGATCGGCGAAACGTCGGAAGAGACGCTGAAGCGCGAGATGGTGGAGGAACTGGGCGTTGAGGTCACCGTCCATCGCCTGCTGTGGATCGTCGAGAATTTCTTCCACTACGAACAGCGCGACTGGCACGAACTCGGCTTCTATTATCTGATGGACATCCCGCCGGAATTCCCCTTCCGGCCGGGCGGGATCATCCATCGGGTCGAGGACGGCGACAACTATCTCGAGTTCAAATGGGTGCCGGCAACGCGCGATGCCCTGACCGCACTCGACATCCCGCCCTATTTCATCGCCGATGAAATCGAAACCCTTCCCGTCTCGCCACGTCATCTCGTCTGGCGGGACGGCGATCTCGACGGCAAGGACTGACGCAAGCAATTCAAGGTGTTACAGCGCCCATTGCGCGCCTCAAAAGGCGCCGGCGCTATAGCCAAAAGCGCCTAAAGAGGAGATGCGCCGATGCCGACCTTCGATCCTGTCAGGCCATTCCGCAAACTTGCCTATAACAACGCTCTTGCCAACCGCCGCCTGCTTCAGGCCTGCGCGACTCTAAAGCCTGGCGAATTCGAAGCGCCACGGACAAGCTTCTTTCCCTCGATCAAGGAAACCTTGAACCACATCGTCACGGTCGACTGGTTCTATGTCGACGGTCTGGAAGGCGGCACGCTCGGGCTCAAGGCCTTCGAGGTCGACGAACCATTCGATGACGTTTCCTCGCTGGCGGAAGCGCAGGCGAAGGTCGATCAGCGCCTGACGGGGCTTTGCGAGGCCCTGACGCCGGAGAGACTCACCTCGACCATCAGCCTCCATCGCGGCGACCGCATCCAAGAGGAGCGGATGGAGGACGTGCTCGGCCACCTCTTCCAGCATCAGACCCATCATCGCGGACAGGTGCATGCAATGCTCTCCGGCACCAGCGTCGCTCCGCCGCAACTCGACGAATTCATCGTTGCCGACGATGCCCGGTTCCGCGGCAGCGAACTCGCCGCCCTCGGCTGGAGCGAAGAAACGCTGATGCGTTAGCGCGTCCTGCGGGCGCAAACGCTTTAAGTCCCTAGTTGATGCCTGTCGTGCAAACCGCTGCATAGTTTTGGGCGACATGCATTAGTTCTGCAGCCGCTTCTTCAGGCCGTCGATGATCGTCTTCGTGAGCAGGTCGTAATTCTCGTCAAAATGATGGTCGCCGGGCAGTTCGATGACCTCGGCGCCGCTATCCTTCAGCGCCGGACAGGCGACATCGTCATCGTCGTCCTTGCCATAGATGCATTGCACGAGCTTCGGATCGATGTTCTTCAGATCGCCGACAGGATCGCCTCCCGCCCCTTCCGTCTTCTGGCCGAGCCAGCCGAGAACAGAGATGACGTAGTCGACTTGGTGCGAAAGCGACAGCAGCGACATTTGCGCCACCGCCGATTTTTCGGCTGGCTTGAGGAGTTGGTAGGTGGCGGGCACGACATCGGCACCGAAGGAATAACCGACGAGCAGCACATGCTTCACCTTCCACTGCTTGCGGTAGAAATCGATGATCTTCGAAAGATCGGCGGCGGTCTCCTCCGGCTTGCGCTCCGACCAGAAATAGTGGAGCGAATCGACGCCGACAACGGGAATACCTTCCTTCTGCAGCGTGCCGCCGACCTCCTTGTCGATGTCGCGCCAGCCGCCGTCGCCGGAATAGATCACCGCCATCGTATCGAAGGCCGGCGTTGCCTCGAGCACCGCCAGCGGCAGGCCAAGCGGGTTGCCGAAGGCGCCGGAGGCGGTGACGAGATCGTCGAGCGTATCGGCAAACGCCGTCTGCGCATCGTCGGTGGAATCGCGGATCTCGATCTCGTCATGGGCCTTCTTCAGCGCCTCGGCATGCGCCCGGCCATCCTTGTTGGCATCAGGCGTGAAGACGGTAATGATCGGGTCCGGCAGGACGCCGTCGCTGAGGCCATAGACGGTGCGTTCGCCAACCACCTGCTTGGATGCCGGCGTGCAAAGCTCCTTGGCAAGCGGAATGCCGGCGACCGGATTAACGGCAAGTGTCTGGCCGATCGTCGCATCCGGCGTTTGCGCGGCGATCGCCAGCGCCAAGGCCCCACCCTCGCCGATGCCGGCGACGATCGGCAGGTGATAGGCGTTGTTGCCGGTCGCGCGCTGCACCTGCTGGCTTAGCGATTCGATGTCCGAGACCATATAGACGCAGCCGTCGTTAAGGCTGACGTCATACTGGTTGAGCGCCTGGATATAGGATGGAAAGTCGACGCCGATGACGACGGCGCCTTCTGCGACCAACCTGTCGGCTTCGCCCTTCTCATAGTCGCCCCAGCCGGCGGCATCCGAGATCAGCATCACCGTGCCCTTAACCTCCCCTTCCGGCAGGAAGATGTGCGGCGATGGGATGAGCCCGGTTTCGAAGCTCTGCGTGGTTTCCTCGGCGGCACCAGCCGGTGCGGCCGCAAGCATGCAGGCGCATGCCGTGGCAAGAAGGATTGTCCTGATCATTTTCTCACTACCCCTTTCAATCCGCCCCCAATCAGAAATGTCGCATCCATCAACGCGATCATCGGATTGCCCCCTCCTGAGACCGCAAGATAGCGCGGTTGCCAGTGCGGATGAAACTTGGATTTGAATGCCCGAAGGCCTTTGAAGTTATAGAAGCGCTCGCCGTGTTCGAAGACGGTGCTGCCGATGCGGTCCCAGACGGGCGCCGCCTCGCGCTTCGACATGCCGGAGAGAGGCGCCATGCCGAGATTGAAGTGAGTGAAACCCTGCCCGCGCAGATATTCCATGATCTGCACGAAGAGAAAGTCCATCGAGCCCTTCGGCGCGTCCGGCGAGAAGCGCATGAGATCGATCGTGCCCTCCTGTCTGGATTCGGTCACGAGGATATTGGCGAAAGCAACGATCCTGCCGTCCTTTTTCAGGATGCCGACCGGCTGCGAGGAGACATAATCGGAATCGAAGGCGCCGAGCGAGAAGCCCTTTTCCTTGGCATTGTGATGCTCGAGCCAGGCCGTGGAAACGGCGGCTAGATCATCGATGACCGAAGACAGGTCCTGCGGTTCGACGACGGCGAATTCCAGCCCGTCGCGCTGGGCGCGGCTTGCCGTCTGGCGAAGGTTCGCCCATTTGCCGCCCTTCATCTCGAAGGTCCTGAGATCGGCCACCGCCAGTTCGCCGAGCTTGAAGGCGCGAAGGCCGGCATCGGCGCAATGGGACAGCAGCGCCGGCGATATCTGGTAGAACACGGCCCGGCAGCCGGCGGCACGCGCCGCTTCGACGAAACGCCAGACGAGTTCCTGCACGGCGCGATGGTCGCCGACCGGATCGAACAGCGCGATCCAGGAGCGGCCCTGCCGGCCATACATGATGAAGGCATCGCCGTTTTCCGAGAACATGATGCTCTTGTCGCCCATGCGCACCAGATTAGCGTCGGCATTGCCCTGCTTCATGACGATCTCGACGGCACGCGCCAGCGCCTCGTCCGTCGCCTGCTCCGGCCGGAAGCTCGCCGGCCGGAGCAGGCTGAAGACGGCAATCGCCGACGAGATGATGGTGATGCCGAGGACGGCGCGCAGCCCGCGCGGGGCCTCGGCGGTGAATTCGAACTGCCACCAGAGCTGGTTGCTGTATTCAACGTCGCGATAGACGAAGAGCAGGATGACGACGGCGCCGACGACGATCACGGCGATCGCCATCAGCCAGGACGCCGTCAGCGCCTGGTTGAGCAGCGAGGCCTGGCGGGTAAAGAGCCGGCGGCTGGCGAAAAGCCCGAAGATGAGGAAGGCGAGAAAAGCGGCTTCGACGAGCGCGATCGCCTTCAGCAGCGACAAAGTCAACGCGGCAAGCGCCGAGAACACGGCCACCCACCAGGCGCCGTCGAGCCGCTGGCCGAGACCGCGCGCGGCGACGACGAGGGCCAGCCCCAGCAGGCTGGAGAGAAAATGCGCTCCTTCGACCATCGGCAGTGGCAGATAGTTGGAGAGGAATTCGAGGTTCTGGTCCGGCGTCGGCGTGACGCTTGAAAACACCAGCATGACGCCGAGCAGCAGTGCGAGAGCCGACAGCAGCTGCGGCATCAGCCGTCCGCCGATGCGCCGCATGCTGGAGGCGGCCGGATGATCGACGAAACGACGCAGCTCCGCCGCCGAGACCGCGAGCACGGCGATCAGCAGCGGCAGCACATGGTAGACCAGCCGGTAGAGCACCAGCGATCCGAGCACGGCATCGATGTTCACCGCGCTGCCGAGCGAGGCGATGATCACGGTCTCGAACACGCCAAGCCCGGCCGGAACGTGACTGAGCACGCCGAGACCGACAGCGATCGCATAGACGGCGAGGAAGACCGGCCAGCCGATGGCCGTCTGCGGCAGCAGCACATAGAGTACCGACGCCGAGGCGGCGATATCGAAGGCTGTGACGAGGAATTGCCGCGACCATGTGCGCGAATCCGGCAGGCGGATTGCCACAGGCCCGAGATCGAGCACGCGCCCGTCACGGCCGATGATCATCACCGCGGCCAGAATGGCGACGATCGAACCGGCGATCAGCCGCAGGAGGAAGGCGCTGACCCCGATCAGCGGGCCGATCTCGTCGGCGATGACGATGAGGGCGATTGCTGCGACACCCGCAAGCCCGAGACCGAAGGACAGCGTGACGAAGGCGATGATGCGGCCGATATCCTCCGGCGAGAGCCCGAGGCGGGTATAGGCGCGGTAGCGGATCGCACCACCCGAAAGCGCGCCGAAACCGGCTGTATTGCCGACGGCATAGGCACTGAACGCCGTCAGCGCCACATGCGGAAAGGGCAGCTTCTTGCCGATGTATTCGATGGCGTTGAGATCATAGAAGATCAGTGCGAGGAAACTGAGCGCCGTGAAGAACAACGCAAGCAGGATCGCGCTCGGCCTGGTGGCGGCCAGCGCACCGACGACGTCGTCATAGCGCACCTCGTTGGTGAGCTGCATGATCGCGTAACCGACGAGGCAGAAGACCACCAGTGACGCGGCTGCCAGCAGCGGCGTTCTGTACCGTCTGAATAGCCCGCCAAAAGAAAACCCGCCCGTTTCTTCCATCTCTTCCAAATTGCCGTGCCCCGACATTCTCGTACCCTGCTGCACCTGCCAGCTTGGCGGGAATCATTTCAGATGACGTAACATGAGAGGCATATAAGCTCTATGAAGCCATGCCGCCGCTACCCCAGCCCCGCCGCCTGCGCCTCAATCATCCTCAATTGGGGCGAATTTGCGCAGGCGGGCGCCGCAGCACATTGCATTTTCGTAAGCTTCGGCAGAGCCTTGCGCTCGATGGAGAGTTGAGACGCGGGAGAAAGGTTCGATATGCAGGATGGTTCGGCCTTCGTGATGCTTGCCCTCGGCCGCCTGCTGCTCGGCGGCCTCTATGTCGCTGGCGGCATTCATCATTTTTTCGTCATCGTGCCGCTGACCGAGGCGATCGAAGCCCGCGGCGTTCCTTTTGCGAAATGGGTGCTGATCTTGGGCAGCCTGTTCCAGATCGTCGCCGGCATCCTGCTGATGCTCGGCCTGTTCGTCGCGGCAGCGGCATTCGGTCTCATCGTCTTCACGCTGGCCGCCACCACCATGCTGCTGAACTTCTGGGACATGCAGGGAACGGCGCGCGACAGCGCGATCAATACCTGGAAAACCAACATGGCAATCATCGGCGGCCTGCTGATCGCAGCAGCCGGCGCGATGTGAAGCGGTTCATGCCGCCGGCTCGGCGCTCGCCCGCGCATGCGCGGCATAGCGCGCGACGGCAGCATCCACCTCCGCGTCGCGGTCGCCCGCTACTTGCACCGTCGGCACGGCGAATTCGATACCGTTTTCCTGGAAGGCATTGCGGATCATCGCCAGCGCATTGCGGCGGATGACGAATTGCTCGCCGGGCTTCGTCATCATCGACAGCCGGATTTCGATGGCGAATTCGCCGAACTGCTCGACACCCTTCATCTTCAGCGTCTCGATGATATGAGGGCCGAATTCCGGATTTTCGAGCAGCGTCTGGCCGATCTGCTTGATCACCTTCTTCGCCTTGACGAGATCGGTGTCGTATTTGACGTTGAGGCTGATCTTGTCGATCGTCCAGTCGCGATTGAGGTTCTTCACGGCGCCGAGTTCGCCGAACGGCACCGTCGTCAGCGGCCCGCGATGGTGCCTGAGCTTGACCGAGCGCAGGCTGAAGGCCTCGACCACGCCCTTGTGGCTGCCGCTTTCGATATATTCGCCGATGCGAAAGGCATCGTCCCAGAGATAGAACATGCCGCTGATGACGTCCTTGACGATCGTCTGCGCGCCGAAACCGACCGCGACGCCGACGACGCCGGCGCCGGCGATCAGCGGCCCGATTTCGATACCGAGGCCGGAGAGCACCATCAGAACGGCGATGACGGCAATGACGACGGCAAGGATATTGCGGAAGATCGGCAACAGCGTCTGTATCCGCGCGCGTTTGGCCTTCTCCTCATCCGTTGCTCCGCCATCCACGGATGATTCGAACAGCTTGCCGTCGATATAGGCCTTGATGACGTGCCAGAGCAGATCGGCGGCAAGCAGGATGACGATGCCGCCGATCACGCCGCGCGCGATCTTGTCGATCATCGTTTCGCCGGCGGCCATCGTATCGGCGCCGACGCCGAGCATATGCCCAAGCCAGATGGCGGCAACGGCAATGATCAGCGCCCGCACGCCGCGGTCGAGCAGCACGGCTGCAATGCGGCGCGTGGCAAGGAAGCTCGCTTCGGTCTGCTGCAACGATTTTACCGCAATCGTCGAGACGGCAAGCACGCGCGGCAGCAGCAGCACGTAAATGCCGAGCCAGAGCAGCCAGTTGAAGCCTGCGACCCAAAGGCTCCAGAGCAAGAGGAAATAGACGGTGAGCGACCAGGATGTCCCGTGACCGCGCTTCTCGTCCTTGTGCGGCCGAGACCAGACCGCCTCGATCGCAATCAGCAACAGGCCGATGCCGAGAATATAGCCGACGAGGAGCCGCACGCTTGAGGAATAACGGAGCGGCTCCATCGACTGGATCACCGCCCAGCCGAAAATGAAATAGATGACGAAGGTTGCACAGCGCCGGTACCAGAAGAATGCAACCGCCGGCACCGGCATGATCGCAGCGGTGTTACCCTGCCGTTCTTCCTCCACCCGCGCCAGCCCGATGAGATCGACCAGCACGCCGCCGAGGCAAATCGTGAAGCGCTGGACCACGAGCGCGACAACGCAAACGATCGCGATGCTCTGGCTGACCGGCGGCCAGCTGACGCTGAGAAGAGCAAGCGCCGTCGCCATGGCGAAGATCAGCGCCGGGATGACGCGCGGGGCGAGATGCATGCCCGCCATCTGCGCCGCCTGGCGGCGGCGGCGAAAGGCATAACGGGCAATGCGCTCGACGATGGTGCCAAGCAGGAAAATCGCCAGAAACTGCGCCACCATGCGCGGCCAGCCGGCGGCGGCGATCTCGCCGAAAAACAGCGAAGAAGCATGGCCGACCTGCGAGGGCAGCATCATCGCCGCATCGGAGACCATCGAGACGTGCCGGCGGGCATGCTGGAGCAGACCTGAGAGCACCGAAATCTGGTCACCGGCCGCCGCATCGCTCGCAGGTGCCGCCGTCATCTGCGTCGACATCCATTGTTTGACCTGAGGCGTCTGCATCAGCTCCATCATCTGACGCACCTCGGCCGGCGGACCTGCTGTAACAGGAGCGGCTGGCGGGGTCTGCGCGACACCCGGCGAGACTGCCGAAGAAAGCGCCGACAGCGCCACTATGCAGAATAGGACGATCCTGGAGATCCCTGCCATGCCACGCTTCATTGCCGTCCTCCGATGGGTCGCCGACCGCCGATGCAAGGCCAACGTCTTTCGACAGCATCGATAGCCTCGACCGCTGCCGCCAGCAAGGAGGATGGAGACGAAGATCATTCGGGAAGGCAGGCGGAGAAGCCGGACCGTCGATCCCAAATTCAGGGTCCCAATTCGGGCCTCGATTCAGGGACTGACGGCCTCGGCTATGACGGCGCGCGCTACAGCGCCACGTGTCTTTTCGAGAGCCGCCGGGCGCTGTAGCGCTTTCAATTGTTTCAGGATTTCGCGGCCGGTTTTTCCACGTGGCCGCCGAAGCCCGCGCGCATCGCCGACAGCACCTTATTGGCGAATTCGTCATTGTCGCGCGAGGAGAAGCGACCGTAGAGCGCAGCGCTCAGCACCGGCGTCGGCACGCTCTCGTCGATTGCCGCCATGATCGTCCAGCGGCCTTCGCCGCTGTCCGAGACGCGGCCGGCATATTTCGAAAGTGCGGGATCGGCATGCAGCGCATCGGCCGTGAGATCGAGCAGCCAGGAGGTGATGACGCTACCGCGGCGCCAGACTTCGGCGACATCCTGCAGGTTGAAATCATATTGGAAATATTCCGGATGGGCGAGTGGCGCGGTCTCCGCATCGGCCTCGTGCGAGGCGGCGCCGATATTGGCATGTTTCAGAATATTGATACCTTCGGCATAGGCGGCCATAAGGCCGTATTCGATGCCGTTATGCACCATCTTGACGAAATGACCGGCGCCATGCGGGCCGCAATGCAGGTAACCCTGTTCCGCTGTGCTGACCGCAGCCGCTTCGGCGCTCCGGTTCGGCGAGGCTTCGGTCTTGCCGACGCCGGGCGCCAGCGTCGCGAAGATCGGGGACAGGTGTTCGACGATGCCCTTCTCGCCGCCGATCATCAGGCAATAACCGCGCTCGAGGCCGAAGACGCCGCCACTTGTGCCGACATCGACATAGTGGATGCCCTTGGTGATAAGGTCGGCGCCGCGGCGGATATCGTCATGATAATAGGAGTTGCCGCCGTCGATGACGATATCGCCGTTCTCAAGCAGCGGCACCAGGCTCGCCAGCACCTTGTCGACGATCGCTGCCGGCAGCATCAGCCAGATCGCGCGCGGATGGGCGAGCTTCGAGACGAAATCTGCGAGCGAGGCACTGCCGGTCGCACCGAGGCCTGCGAGCTCGGCAACGCTTTCCGGCCTGGCGTCGTAGACAACGCATTCGTGACCGCCTCGCATCAAGCGCTGGACCATATAATTGCCCATGCGGCCCAAACCAACCATGCCAAGCTGCATAATGAATCTCCTGGAAACCGAAATGAAGTATCGAATCCGGAAATTAGCACCCGCAGTGCGACAGGCAAGCGAAGTCTCGGTGATATTGGCGAATGCGACGATTGCGCCGCCGATCGTCTTGACACCGACGCACTCGTTCAAACATCAGGCGCGCTGGCCGGCTCACCCTTCATTTCGCTGAGGAACATGCCTTCGCGCAGATTGATGCCGTATTCGACGAAGGCCTTCATGCAGCAAAGCATCTGCGTCCAGCCTTCGCAGTTGAGATAGGTGCCGCGCCGGCCGGCATCGTCTTCGCGCCAGCCGGTCTCGGCGATGGTCACCAGCGTGCCGCCGTCTTCCAGCGGCTTGAAGTTCATCTCCACCAGCGTCTTATAGGTCGTCTTGTCTTCGCCGGTGCCGCCATCCCAGCGCAGTACGATGCTGCTTTCCGGCACCAGTTCGACGACCTCGACCGGCGCATCCTTCCACCAGGTCACCGTCGTGCCCTTCACGAGCGGTGCGCTCGCTCCGCCGATCGTGGTGAAATAACTGCTGAGTTTCTTCGGGTTGACGACGGCATCGAACACCTCTGCAACGGGGCGGCCGACACGGCCGGAAATGCGGATTCCGAGAGACATGACACTTCTCCTCTTCTCCAGTGTGTCTGTTCCATTGTCCTTGGTGCCATTATGTTATAAAAATATAACATGTCAAGCGAATCAACCGACGACCCCGTTTTCAAGGCGCTGGCGCATCATCGCCGCCGCGAAATCCTCGATCTGCTCAAGGATGCCCCCCGAACCACGGGGACCCTTTGCGAGATGTTTCCGGAGATGGATCGCTGTACGGTGATGCAGCATCTGAAGGTACTGGAGGAGGCTGACCTGGTCATCGCCAGGAAGGAAGGCCGCGAACGCTGGAACCACCTGAACAGCCTGCCGATCAAGCACATTTATGACCGCTGGATCAGCACCTATGCCGGTCATTCCCTGTCGATCCTCGATCGGCTGAAGGGCGACCTCGAGGGCCAGCCCGAATAATGATCCAGCCGCCCAACAGCTTGCAGGCCGGCCAGCCGAAGCCTTATGCTGGCCAAAACGCACGGGATCAGGCAGATGACGATATCGGGAGCCGGCATACGCCGCATGCGGCTGCTGCGCAGCATGAAGCAGGAACATCTCGCCGAACTCCTCGGCGTCAACCAGGCGACGGTCTCACGCTGGGAGCGCGATCAGCTCGCCCTGTCGGGCGAACAGGCTGCCAAGCTGGAACGGATTTTCGCCGCGCCGCGACATGCGGCAGCCGATGCGGCGTTGAAGCGGCTGGTCGAGGATTCCGTCCGGCCGGTGCATCTGATCTGCGACCGCACCCACCGGCTGCTCTCCGCCTCTCGCCCGCGGCAGGCGGAGTGGCGAGCGCCGCTCGGCGCCTTTCTCGGCCGTTCTCTGTTCTCCTACGCCTCCGCCGAAATCGCCGCCGCCGAGCAGTCGCTGGAGGAGCGCGGCTGGCATGAGGGCAGGCTCTCGTCGTTGACCCTCGATACCGGCGCCAACGGCAATGCGCTGCTGCCGATCGCCGCCGGCCGCGTGACCTGGGAACGGATCATGCTTTCCGACGGCAGCACCGGCCGCCTCGTCACGACCATCGGCTGAGCCTCAAGCTTTCCTGCATTCCCCTGCATAATTTATGCGTTGTCTGGAAACCTTAGTCTTTATAGCGTCCGCCGCCGAACGGTCAGGAGACGATGTGGTGACGATATTGGTAACGGGAAGTGCCGGCCATCTCGGCGAAGCGCTGATGCGAACCTTGAGGGCAGAAAGCCGGTGGGTGCGCGGCATCGATATCAAGCCCTCGGCTTTTACCGACATGGTCGGCTCGATCAGTGATCCCGCCTTCGTCCGGCAGGCGATGTCAGGCATCAGCCACGTCATCCATGCCGCAACGCTGCACAAACCGCATGTGGCAACCCACGACAATCGCCATTTCCTCGACACCAATGCCGCCGGCACGCTCAACCTGCTCGAAGAAGCGGTCGGCGCAGGCGTTGCAAGCTTCGTCTTCACCAGCACCACCAGCACCTTCGGTGCAGCATTGACGCCGGCTGCCGGCGAACCGGCGGCATGGGTGACCGAGGACGTACTTCCCGTCGCGAAAAACATTTACGGCGTGACGAAACTCGCCGCCGAAGGTCTGTGCGAACTCTTCGCCCGCAAGTCCGGCTTGCCGGTTGTCATTCTCAGGACGGCGCGTTTCTTTCCCGAAAATGACGACGATCCTGATATTCGCAACGGCTATTCGGCAGAGAACGCCCAGGCCAACGAGCTTCTTCACCGCCGCGTCGATATCAGCGACGTGGTCGGCGCCCATCTGCTGGCGCTCGAAAAGGCGCCGGCAATCGGCTTTGGCCGCTACATCATCTCCGCCACGACGCCGTTTTCGGCGAGCGATCTTGCCGCAATCCGGCGCGACGCGCCTCACGTCGTCGAACGACTGTTCCCGGGTGCAGGCGCCCTTTACGCATCCCGCAGCTGGAAGATGTTTCCTTCGCTCGACCGTGTCTATGTCAACGAACGCGCAAGGCGGGAACTCGGCTGGCAGCCGCGATATGATTTCCGTTTCGTGCTCGATTGCCTGCGCGACAACAGGGAATGGCGAAGCCCTTTGGCGCTGAATGTCGGCTCCAAGGGCTACCACGATGAGGTCTTCGCCGAAGGGCCTTACCCGGTCGGATAGAGCAGCGAGCTGGAATGCGGACACGCGAAAGCCCGACTTCATCTCCAGCATGACGCTTTCGCTGAGAAGTGTCATCCAGATATCACGATCCCGTCATAGACCGTCTGCCGGGGATATGGGGCGACGAAATCCAGGGCGTGTTGCGCCATCGGGAAATCGAATCCAGGCCGGGGTGTCATTTGAAGCGGTGTCCAGCCTGCGGGCGGAAGCCGTTTCGAGAGCGCTTTTGACCGAGAGGGTATTTCCATGAAGAATGTCAGACTTTACACAGCGCGGCTATTCGCCGCGGTTCTCGCGGCATCCGCCGCCGTGCCAGTTGTCGCAATGGCCGAGAATTCCGCCACCGTCGGCGGCCTCACCTTCGTCAACAAGGGCCTGGTGGGCATCGGCCGCATTCCGGCCAACCAGCGTGACAAATTCGGCGAGACCTTCGGTTCCGGCTCGGGCATGGCGATCGATCCCGCCGCCTGGAGCCGCGACGGCGCCGGCTACAGGGGCACGCTCTACCTGTTGCCCGACCGCGGTTACAACGCCCTCGGCACCGTTGATTACCGGCCACGCCTGAACACCATCTCGATCGGCCTGACGCCGACCGCTCCGGGTGCTGCACCCGAGGCCGGCAAGGAACAGTCGGGCGTCGACGCAAAGCTCGTCGATTCCACACTCTTCGTCGACGACAAGGGCGGCGACATGACCGGTCTCGACCCGGAATCCGGCGTCCGCCCTGCTGCCGGTAGTTTTCCCGCGCTGCCGCAGGCGACGAACGGCAAGATCGCGCTCGACAATGAAGCCATCATCCGCATGGCCGACGGCACCATGTTCGTCAGCGACGAATATGGTCCTTATATCTATCACTTCTCCGCTGACGGCCACCTGCTCTCTGCCACCCAGCCGCCGAAGGCGCTTTTGCCGATGCGCAAGGGCGCGTTGAGCTTTGCCTCCAACAATCCCGGTCCCGGCGCCTCCGCTCCGGACCCGAAAGATCCGGAGACCGGCCGCCAGAACAACCAGGGTCTCGAAGGCATGGCGATGACGCCTGATGGTAAGTTCATCATCGCTGTGCTGCAATCGGCTGCCCGCCAGGACGGCGGCGATTCCGGCTCGACCCGCCAGAATACCCGCGCCATGATCTATGACGCCGCCGATCCCGATCACCTGAAACTGGTGCACGAATATGTCGTGCCGCTGCCGGTCTTCAAGGACGCCAAGGACAAGACGACGATCGCCGCTGAGAGCGAAATCGTCGCTCTTTCCGACAAGACTTTCCTGATGCTCGCCCGTGACAGCGGCAACGGCCAGGGCCTGAAAGGCGACACCTCGCTCTACCGCAAGGTCGACATCGTCGACATTTCCGCCGCGACCGACATCGCCGGCAGCGATTTCGATGACGGCAAGCCGATCGCACCGAAGGGCGTCGTCGATCCCTCGCTGACGCCGGCGACGCTGACACCCTTCATCGACCTCAACGACAAGGCCGACCTCGCCCGCTTCGGCCTGCACAACGGCGCGCCGAACGACAAGAACAATCTGTCGGAAAAATGGGAAGCCATGGGTCTGGCGAGCGTTCTCGACCCGAACCTGCCGGACGACTACTTCCTGTTCGTCGCCAATGACAACGACTTCTTGACGCAGGATGGATTCCAGGTGGGCGCCGCCTACAAGGCGGACGGCGGTCCCGACGTCGACACCATGCTCCAGGTCTTCCAGGTCACCCTTCCAGGTCTGAAGAAGTAACGGACGCGCTGAAGAAGGGCGAACGGGTAACCCACGTTCGCCCGCCATCCGGCGTCTTCGCTGAAAATGGAAGGAAGGGTGCGATCCACGACCACCGATGGATGTTTACGATCCTGGGTGCCTACAAACGTAGGTGGGCGCCGTGTGTCCAGGCCCACGGGCCTGGCCAGGGACAGCTCCCTTTGGATCGAGTATGGCCCCAGGGATTGTGGTTCCTGTCGAGAGGCGCAGACCGCATGGCGATATATAAGGTCGTTTGTGCCGGCGCGCCAGTGGCGACGGAAGGCGGCCCCTATTTAATTGAGATCAATTGAGTTCGGGGGCGGACCGGCCATTCAGCTTGTCAGTGATGCCGCGGATGCGGCTCGACACCTCGCTCAGCGCTGCCGCAAGATTTTCTTCGGTCCGGGCGGTCGCGGCAAGCACCGTATCGCGATTGCCGCGCAGCGACTCCAGCTCGGATTCCAATCCGGCGACGCGGCGCGTCAGCTCGGCAATCTCGTCCGTGATCATGATGCCGGCCATGACGGTGATCCTGAGATCGCCGATTTCCCCGAACTGATCCTTGAGATGGCCGACATAGCGGTCGAAGCGGGTGGCGAGATCGGTCAGGTGATCCTCCTGGCCTTCCTCGCAGGCCATGCGATAGGCCTTGCCGTCGATCGTTACCGTCACCTGCGCCATGCCAAACTCTTTCTATCAGCGATCCAGAACCGCGCGGATCGTTTCCATGGCCGTCACCAGCCGCCGCGACACCTCGCGATTAACCTCTTCGAGCCGGTTGGCGCGGAATTCGGCCTGGTCGAGTTCCTGCGCGAGCCGCGAACGATCGGCGTGCACACGCCGCACCTCGCCCTCGATCTCGCCCTGCTCGCGCTGCCGCTCGACGCGCATGTCGACGGCGTTTTCGAGGCTCGATATCGCCTGTCTCAATTCGTTGAGCGCTGCTTCCATGGTTTTGCCTGTGGGCATCATGTCTTTCCGATTCCCGCGCAGGATCCGCGAATCGGCACGCCGCGCCGACCCTACGATTTCAAAAGGATATGCAGCTCGCCGACGGCCCGTCAATAAATCCTGTCACTTGCCCACCGGCCTATCCTGTGGATGAGCGTTTTACATAGGCTCGCCACACCAGATTCGTCATTTGTACAATCGCGCGATCAAATGTCAAAAATCGCCGCTGCGCGCCCGGATTTGACCTGCCATTTATTGACTTGCCCGCCCCAACTGCTATGTCTCTGCCGCTTTCACTCGATGGTCTTGGAGGCTCGAGGCCATCCCCCGACACCCGGAACTTGCGGAAAAGCCATGACCTCTCCCGAACAACACGACCGGATGGCGAATGCGATCCGTTTTCTCGCCATGGACGCCGTCGAAAAGGCGAACTCCGGCCACCCGGGCATGCCGATGGGCATGGCTGACGTGGCAACGGTCCTGTTCACCAAATATCTGAAGTTCGATCCGAAGAAGCCGCACTGGCCTAACCGCGATCGCTTCGTGCTGTCGGCCGGCCATGGCTCGATGCTGCTCTATTCGCTGCTGTATCTGACCGGCTATCCTGACATGACGATCGAGGATCTGAAGCAGTTCCGTCAGCTCGGCTCGAAGACCGCCGGCCATCCGGAATACGGTCACGCGACCGGCATCGAAACGACGACGGGTCCGCTCGGCCAGGGCATTGCCAATTCCGTCGGCATGGCGATTGCCGAACGCAAGCTGCGCGAGGAGTTCGGCTCCGATCTCCAGGATCACTATACCTATGCGATCTGCGGCGACGGCTGCCTGATGGAGGGCATCAGCCACGAAGCCATCGCGCTCGCCGGCCACCTGAAGCTCAACAAGCTCATCCTGTTCTGGGACAATAACTCGATCACCATCGACGGCGCCGTGTCGCTGTCGGATTCCACCGATCAAATCGCCCGCTTCAAGGCCGTTCACTGGAACACGATCGAGATCGACGGTCACGATCAGGCTGCCATCGCCGCCGCGATCGAAGCTGCCCACAAGTCCGACCGCCCGACCTTCATCGCCTGCAAGACGATCATCGGCTTCGGCGCCCCGAACAAGCAGGGCACGCACAAGGTCCACGGCAACCCACTCGGCGCCGAGGAAATCGCGGCCACCCGCAAGGCGTTGAACTGGGAAGCCGAAGCCTTCGTCATCCCGTCGGACGTGCTCGACAGCTGGCGTGTAGCCGGCGCCCGCTCCGTCGAGCTCGTCAAGGCTTGGGAAGACGGCCTCGCCAAGGCTCCGGCCAAGGCCGAGTTCACCCGCCGCATGGCAGGCGAGTTGCCGGAAGGCTTCGACGCCGCGATCAGCACATACAAAAAGAAGCTCGCCGAGACCAAGCCGACTGTTGCGACCCGCAAGGCTTCGGAAGACGCGCTCGAGGTCATCAACGGCTTCCTGCCGGAAACGCTCGGCGGCTCCGCCGACCTGACGCCGTCGAACAACACCAAGACCAGCCAGATGCATTCGATCACCCCGACGGATTTCGCCGGTCGTTATATGCATTGGGGCATTCGCGAGCATGGCATGGCGTCTGCCATGAACGGCATTGCGCTGCATGGCGGCCTCATCCCCTATAGCGGCGGCTTCCTGATCTTCTCGGATTATTGCCGCCCGCCGATCCGCCTTGCTTCGCTGATGGGCATCCGCGTCATTCACGTCCTGACGCATGACTCGATCGGCGTCGGCGAAGACGGTCCGACGCACCAGCCGGTCGAACAGCTCGCCGGTCTGCGCGCCATCCCGAACCTGATGGTCTTTCGTCCGGCCGACGCTACGGAAACGGCGGAATGCTGGCAGATCGCCATCAAGACGCACAACCGTCCCTCGGGCCTTGCTCTGACGCGTCAGAACCTGCTCGCAGCCCGCACCGAATACAGCGAAAAGAACCTTTGCGAACAGGGCGCCTATGTGCTCGCCGGCAATGCCGACGCCAAGGTGACGATCTTCGCCTCCGGCTCCGAAGTCGAAATCGCCGTTGCAGCCCGTACGGCACTCGAAGCCAAGGGCGTCACCGTCCGCGTCGTGTCGGTTCCCTGCACGGAACTGTTCTTCGAGCAGCCGGAAGCCTATCGCAAGGGAATCCTCGGCAACTCGCCGGTCAAGATCGCCGTCGAAGCCGCCGTTCGCGAAGGCTGGGATGCGTTCATCGGACCGGAAGGCACCTTCATCGGCATGAAGAGCTTCGGTGCTTCCGGCCCGGTCAAGGAAGTTTACAAGCATTTCGGCATCACCGCCGACGCCGTCGTTGCGGCCGCCGAAGCAAAGCTTTAATGAGGGCGCCTTGAGGCGCTCTCCATCTCCTCAATTCCAGGCCCTCGCTATCGGGCCCTACTCTATCGGGAGTGAATGAACATGACAGTCAAGGTTGCCATCAACGGTTTCGGCCGCATCGGCCGCAACGTCCTTCGCGCCATCGTCGAATCCGGCCGCACCGACATCGAAGTCGTCGCCATCAACGATCTCGGCCCGGTTGAAACCAACGCCCACCTGCTGCGCTACGACTCGATCCACGGCCGCTTCCCGGCAACGGTGAAGGTCGAGGGTGACACGATCATCGTCGGCAACGGCAAGCCGATCAAGGTCACAGCGATCAAGGATCCGGCAACGCTCCCGCACCGCGAACTCGGCGTCGACATCGCGATGGAATGCACCGGCATCTTCACCGCCCGCGACAAGGCTGCCGCCCACCTGACGGCCGGCGCCAAGCGCGTCATCGTCTCGGCACCTGCCGATGGTGCCGACCTGACGGTCGTCTTCGGCGTCAACCATGACCAGCTCACCAAGGAGCACTTGGTCATCTCCAACGCGTCCTGCACCACCAACTGCCTGGTGCCGGTCGTGAAGGTTCTCGATGACGCCGTCGGCATCGACCACGGCTTCATGACGACCATCCACTCCTACACCGGCGACCAGCCGACGCTCGACACGATGCACAAGGACCTGTATCGCGCCCGTGCGGCCGCCCTCTCGATGATCCCGACCTCGACTGGTGCAGCCAAGGCAGTCGGCCTCGTTCTGCCGCATCTGAAAGGCAAACTCGACGGCACCTCGATCCGCGTTCCGACCCCGAATGTTTCGGTCGTCGACTTCAAGTTCGTCGCCAAGAAGGCGACCACCGTTGGCGAAATCAATGAAGCCGTCATGGCCGCTGCCAACGGCAAGCTGAAGGGCATCCTCGGCTACACCGACGAGCCGCTCGTCTCCCGTGACTTCAACCACGACAGCCACTCCTCGATCCTCGCAACCGATCAGACCAAGGTCATGGAAGGCAACTTCGTGCGCGTCCTGTCCTGGTACGACAACGAGTGGGGCTTCTCCAGCCGCATGTCCGACACGGCAGTCGCTTTCGCCAAGCTCATCTGAGCTCTCTCGAGGCATCGACATGCAAGCGGCCCGGGAAACCGGGCCGCTTTTTGTTGCCACGCCTTCCGAACGACACCAGCCTTCCCTGCTCTGGTATCTTTTCGTCCATTGTCGGGATGGGATCTGTTAGGATAACTCAGCTGGACATTGCAAAATGCCCAGTTTCCTCGCGCCGCATCGGCCGCCGGCCAGGCGCGGAACGCCAATACCCATGCGGTAGCGCTGTCGCCCGCATGAAAATGAGAGAGATGGATGGATTATTTTACCGTTGAAATCGCCGGCCGCGCCGTTGCCAGTTTTCGCTCGGAAAATCACGAGGAAGCGACGCATTTCTTCGAGGCGGAAGACTTTCGCGACGATCTGACCGTCCTGGAATCCGAAGGCAAGCCTCTTTGGGACCGCAAAGCGGCCCTGAGCCTGCGCAAGGCAACAACCGAGGAAGCAAGCGAAGTCGAGCACGCCTATGAATTCGACGACGATCCCGAACGGACCATCGAGGACGAGTTCGTCGTTTTCCTGGTCCCGGTCGCGGATCTGACCGACGAGGGCGAGGATACAGAAGACTGACCTCCGATCCGCATTTTTTCCGGTTTTGAAGCCTTATAGAAGCGCCGCCGTTCGCAGGACAGGACGGCGGTGCAGTTAAGCTGCCTCGGGTTCGAATTCGATAGGCGTCCCTGCACGGGTTGGCAATCCGCTGGGCAAGCGTGCTAGGTTGAGGAAATGCGCAACGCTGCACAATGGCTAAAATGAGCCAAGTGGAGGTGATAAATGGCAGAGGCACAAAAACGCTTGTCCCACACCACCCTCAAACGGCGGCAACGGTTTCACCCCAAGCGGGACGTCAGGCCTGCCGTGCTGGCAAAGGCTAATCGTCTGGTCATCTGGGCTGCCGCGTTCATTGGCCTCTTGTTTCTCGCCATCATCAAACTTCAGGCAGTGTTGGGATAGCAGAGCAAGGGCCGGCCGCTTCTGGCACAAAACGACAGCCGGCTGCTCTCGCTGGGCGGCCGGCATTTTCCTACCCGCTATCGAAAAATCTCAGCGTTCATTTTCCCCGCTTTCCGCATCGGCGCCTGGAATCCAGTCTTCCTGTCATTGGACAAGGCAAACGGGGCCGCGTGAAAGGGAGCGTGTCCAATTCTGTTGCCATTCGCAGATACCGGCAGGAAAAATCCGTGCCTGTCTTTTTTGCCCTGCTCTCGCCTGATTTTCCTATACATTCTTTATAGAGAATTTCTCCCGTAGCATTCCGTGTCGGTTGGCCGTCCGGCAGCCGTTCAGCAGCATGAAGCAGCATCACGACGAGGTTAAGCCGCAAGGCCTACCCTTCTCTGACGTTTTGCCGTTTACTGACGGATCGCCGCGCGTGACGGAGGGGTTAAATAAAGGCGGATCGGCCGGGGCGGCTGTGTTCGCGAAGCAGTCGATGGAAAGGGGTGGGCATGGAAGCGTTTTATATCGTGGTGCTGGTTTCGACGGCGCTCGTGCTTCTAGCCGCTTTTTCGAGCCTGCTCGCCTTCCGCTTCGGCGCCCCCCTGCTGCTGCTCTTCCTGATGATCGGCCTTGCTGCCGGCGTCGATGGCCTCGGCATCGAGTTCAGCAACAATTACCTCGCCTATATTCTCGGCTCCATCGCGCTGGCCATCATCCTGTTCGATTCCGGCTTCGGCACGCCGATGCAGGCCTTCCGGCTGGCGGCCGTGCCCTCTCTGGCGCTCGCCTCGGTCGGCGTGCTGATCACCGCCTCGCTCTTTGCCTTCGCCGCCATGTGGCTTTTGAACTTCACCTGGCTGGAAGGACTGCTGCTCGGCTCGATCGTCGCATCGACGGATGCCGCCGCCGTCTTCTTCCTGTTGCGCATTGGCGGCATCAACATCCGCGACAAGGTGCGCTCGACGCTGGAAGTCGAATCCGGCACCAACGACCCGATGGCGATCTTCCTCACCATCGCCCTCGTCGAGGTGCTGGCGAGCGGCGAGCGTTATGCCGGTATCAATATCGGCATGCTCGCCATGTTCGTGCAGCAGATGGGCCTCGGCGTCATTCTCGGCCTGCTCGGCGGCATGATGATCGTGCTGATCGTCAGCAAGCTCGATACCGATCGCGGCCTGACGCCGATCTTCGTGCTGGCGCTCGCTCTTCTCGTCTTTTCCTTCACCGGCGCGGTTGGCGGCAGCGGCTTCCTCGCCGTCTATGTCGCCGGCATCTACGCCGGAAACCGCAAGATGCAGGCGATCGGCACCATCAAGCGCTTCCAGGACGGCATGACCTGGCTGGCGCAGATCATCATGTTCCTGGTGCTCGGCCTGCTCGCCACGCCGTCGCAATTCCCTGTCATCATCGTGCCGGCCATCCTGCTCGCCCTCTTCCTGATCTTCGTCGCCCGGCCGTTGGCGATCTGGCTGTCGCTGCTTCCCTTCGATTACACGCAGCAGGAAATCGGCTTCGTTGCCTGGGTCGGCCTGCGCGGCGCCGTCTCCATCCTGCTTGCCATCATGCCGATCCTCGGCGGGCTTGAGAACGGCCAGATCTATTTCAACACCGCCTTCATCATCGTGCTGGTCTCGCTGCTCCTCCAGGGCTGGACGATCAAACCCGTCGCCAAGAAGCTCGGGCTGATCATTCCGCCGCGCATCGGCGCCGTCGACAAGGTCGAGGTCGACCTGCCGGGCGCGGCCAACCACGAACTGCTCTCCTACCGCGTCATCAAGGATAGCCCGGTGCTGCGCGGCGAGCGCATTCCGCGCTGGGCGACCCCGTCGCTCGTTATCCGCGACGGCAAGTCGATGCGCTATCAATATGCCGGGCGGCTGCGCGAGCACGATCTCGTCTATCTCTTCATCGTGCCGAGCTATTCCCGCCTGCTCGACCGGCTCTTTGCCAGCCGGGCGCCTGTCGATGACGACGATGCCGAATTCTTCGGGGCCTTCGCGCTCTCTCCCGCCCGCCCCGCCGCCGATCTCGACGCCGCCTATGGCCCCGGCCTGCTCAACGAATCCGAAAAGGGCCTGACGATCGCCGAATTGATGCGGCAGCGTCTCGGCGGCAAGGCCGACTATGCCGACCGCGTCCGCCTCGGCTCGATCATCCTCATCGTCCGAGATCTCGACGAGCACGATCACATCACCTCCGTCGGCATGTCGCTTGAGGCGGTCGAACCGGCAATTACGCTGCCGATCTTCCTCAATCTCAAGGACATCATCCAGCGCATCCGCGACCGGTTGAACGGACGCCGGAACCGGGAAACCGCAGCCTCCGAAAGTACGCCGAAAGCGCCGGTCGGACGCGACGAAGGCACACGCGAAAACGGCCGCTGAACGCCTTGCGTCTCGAATGATCCTTGCTATGTTCGGCGCAACTTTCGCCAACCACGACAGGATCCTCCCCATGCCTTCTTTCAAGACCCTCGACGATCTTTCCGACATCCGCGGTAAGCGCGTTCTCGTCCGCGTCGACCTCAACGTCCCGGTGAAAGACGGCAAGGTCACCGATGTGACGCGCATCGAGCGTGTGGCGCCGACGATTCTCGAATTGTCCGAAAAAGGTGCCAAGGTGATCCTGCTGGCCCATTTCGGCCGGCCGAAGGATGGCCCTTCTTCGGATCTGTCGCTGTCACTGATCGCCCCTTCCGTCGAGGAAGTGCTTGATCATGCCGTGCTGACGGCCTCCGACTGCATCGGCGAAGCCGCCGCCTCCGCCGTCGCCGCGATGAATGACGGCGATATCCTGCTTCTGGAAAACACCCGCTTCCACAAGGGCGAGGAAAACAACGACTCCGACTTCACCAAGGCGCTTGCCGCCAACGGCGACATCTATGTCAACGATGCCTTTTCGGCCGCCCACCGCGCCCATGCTTCGACCGAGGGGCTTGCCCACCACCTGCCGGCCTATGCCGGCCGCACCATGCAGGCCGAGCTGGAAGCACTGGAAAAGGGCCTCGGTGATCCCGCTCGCCCTGTCGTCGCGATCGTCGGCGGCGCCAAGGTCTCCACCAAGATCGACCTGTTGATGAACCTCGTGAAGAAGGTCGATGCGCTCGTCATCGGTGGTGGCATGGCCAATACCTTCATCGCCGCCCGCGGCACCAATGTCGGCAAGTCGCTCTGCGAACATGATCTCGCCGAAACCGCCAAGCAGATCATGATCGAGGCGGCCACTGCCGGCTGCGCCATCATCCTGCCGGAGGATGGCGTGATCGCCCGGGAGTTCAAGGCGGGTGCCGCCAATGAGACGGTCGATATCAACGCCATTCCCGCCGATGCCATGGTGCTCGATGTCGGCCCGAAATCGGTCGAGGCCATCAACGCCTGGATCGAACGCGCCGCAACCCTGGTCTGGAACGGCCCGCTCGGCGCCTTCGAGATCGGACCTTTTGATGCCGCGACGGTCGCTGCTGCAAAATACGCCGCTGGGCGCACTATAGCCGGCAAGCTCACCTCCGTTGCCGGCGGCGGCGATACCGTCTCGGCGCTCAACCACGCCGGCGTTGCCGATGATTTCACCTATGTCTCGACCGCCGGCGGCGCCTTCCTCGAATGGATGGAAGGCAAGGAGCTTCCCGGCGTCGCCGTCCTCAACGCCGCTGCTGCATAATTCCTTAAATTGGAACCGATTTAAGGTCATGATGGTGCAGCGATTCAAAGGACGCTGTAGGTAACCGGCAAGACTGATTTCGCAGATTTTACATGTGGATAGACCGCGGAAGAAAAGCTGCTTCCGCGGTCTTTTGCCCAGACGATGAAAAAAATCCCAACTTTCAAACGATTGAATTGAATTCAATCGTTTCAATGACTTAGCCTTCCATTTTCCTCCCTATAAACTTCTGTTATCCGCGTTCTATATTCCTCAAATGCCGATGTTTATTGTTGTGGAGAGAACGAAATGAGCGAACGACTGGAAGACATTGCAATGCAGATGGTTACGGGCGGCCGGGGGTTGCTCGCCGCCGATGAATCGACCTCCACCATCAAGAAGCGTTTCGACGCGATCAATCTCGAATCGACCGAAACCAGCCGGCGCGACTATCGCGAAATGCTCTTCCGCTCCGACGAGGCGATGAAGAAATATATCTCCGGCGTCATCCTCTTCGAAGAGACGTTGTTCCAGAAGGCCGCGGACGGCACGCCGTTCGTCGATATCATCCGCGCAGCCGGCGCCATTCCAGGCATCAAGGTCGATACCGGCGCCAAGCCGATGGCTAAATATCCCGCTGAAACCATCACCGAAGGCCTCGATGGCCTCGGCGAGCGACTTGCCAGATATTATGAAGCCGGCGCCCGCTTCGCCAAGTGGCGCGGCGTCATCGCCATCTCATCGACCTTGCCGACCCGCGGTTCCGTCCGCGCCAACGCTCAGGCGCTTGCTCGTTATGCCGCACTCTGCCAGGAGGCCGGGATCGTTCCGATCGTCGAGCCGGAATGCCTGATGGACGGCAAACCGGGCGACCATAATATCGACCGCTGCGCCGAAGTGACCGAGTTCACGCTGCGCATCGTCTTCGAGGAACTCGCCGACGCCCGCGTCAATCTCGAAGGCATGATCCTGAAGCCGAACATGGTGATCGACGGCAGGAACGCCCGCAAGGCCTCGGTCGCGGAAGTTGCCGAACGCACCGTCAAGGTGCTGAAGGCGACCGTTCCGCCTGCCGTTCCCGGCATCGCCTTCCTCTCCGGCGGCCAGACGACCGAAGAAGCGACAGCCCACCTTTCGGCGATCAATGCCATCGGCCACCTGCCCTGGTTCGTCACCTTCTCCTACGGTCGCGCCCTGCAGGACAGCTCGCTCAAGGCCTGGAACGGCAAGCAGGAAAATGTCGCCGCCGGCCAGCGCGAATTCACCCACCGCGCCGAGATGAACAGCCTCGCCGCCAAGGGCAACTGGAAGAAGGACCTGGAAAAGGCCGCCTGAGTATTAACGCTTAGGACTTGGGCAGGGATGGCAAGCGCAGCGTAGCCGCCCCTGCCATCCCTCTCTCCTGCCTCTCATTGTCACGGCGACAAGAAACCGCTTCGTTCCGCGAAAAACCGTGATTACTCATAGCGCCCTGTCACAACAGGAGCTGCCATGAACACCCTCTCCTACGTCACCGTCGATGTCTTCACCTCCACCCGCTTCGAGGGCAATCCGCTTGGCGTCATCTCCGATGCGCGCGGCCTGAGCGATGCGGCGATGCAAAAGATCGCAACCGAGTTCAATTATTCCGAAGTCACCTTCGTCCTGCCCCCGGAAGACCCTCAAAATTCCGCCCGCGTGCGCATCTTCACCCCGACGATGGAAATACCCTTTGCCGGCCATCCGAATGTCGGCACCGCCTATGTGCTCGGCCAGCAGGCGGAGATTTTCGGCAAGCCGGTCGGCTATAAGCTGCGTTTCGAGGAAAAGGCCGGCATCGTCGAAGTCAGCCTGAAACGCAGCGGCGGAAAGGTTTCTGCTGCCGCCATCCGCGCGCCGCAGCCGCTGACGATCGGCGACACCATCGCCGCGCAAACCATCGCCGGCTGCGTCTCGCTCGACCCAGGCGTCATCGTCGACACCAGCCATGCCCCGGTCTTTGCCTCGGTCGGGCTGAACTTCGCCATCGCAGAGCTGAACGGGCTCGAAGCGCTGGCCGCCGCCCGCCCGAACCTTGCCGGATTCCAGGCAGCGGCCGGCCGCCAGACGACGAGCGGCCACGACTTCTCGCTCTTCCTCTATGTGAGGACCGCCGAAAGACCATGGAATATTCGCGCCCGCATGTTCGCGCCCCTCGACAATGTGCCCGAGGATCCGGCAACGGGCAGCGCTTCAGCCGCGCTTGGCGCCTATCTCGTCTCGCTTGCGCCGGAGGCCGATATGAACGCCCGCATCACCATCGAACAGGGCGTCGAAATGGGCCGCCGCAGCGTCATCACCCTTGATGTCGTGAAATCCAACGGCATCGTTACCGATGTCGTCATCTCGGGAGACTGCGTTTCCGTCATGCGCGGAGAAATTAGCTTGCAAGACTGACGGTCGCAGCTCGACCGTACCCCTGCGTTACACGTAATCCGGCGCTACATCAGGAAATCGCGCGAAAGCAGAACCACTGCCCAGACGGCGAAAGCGATCAGCGCGAGCTTCCAGAAATCCATCCGCCGCCTGAGGCCGGGAAACCCAAGCGGCTTGATCACCTGTATCGCCATGGCAAGGATGAGCAGCAAGGCTATCAGCTTTGTCATGCTTTATTTTTTCCGTTTTTCGGAATGTCACAGGACGGACATTTTTCCGCGCGAACACAGGATCTCGACACGCCGTAAAGACATTCCGGGGCACAATCAATCATCTTGAGGCTGGGCTGAAGCAGGTCCTGCCTTATCTCATTGCAAATCGCTAAGACCGAGTCTGGGGAAATGAAGAGAAATCTGCTGTCCGTCGCTGCGCTGCTCTTTGGCACGCTCTTCCTTTTCATGGGCAACGGCCTGCAGGGCATCCTGCTTCCCGTGCGCGGCAATCTCGAAGGCTACGCAACGACGACGCTCGGCCTGCTCGGCACTTCGTGGGCGGGGGGCTTCGTCATCGGCTGCCTGATTGCGCCGAAGATTGTGCGCCGCGTCGGCCACGTGCGTGCCTTTTCGGGGTTCATCTCGATCATCGCCATCATTGCGCTGGTCAGCGGCATCATCATCGATCCGGTCTGGTGGGTGGTCCTGCGCGCCGTCACCGGCTTCTCCACCGCCGGTACGTCGATGATCATTGAAAGCTGGCTGAACGAGCGTGCCAGCAACGAGAGCCGCGGCATGATCTTCTCGCTCTATATCGGCATCACACTCATCGGCGTCGTCGGCGGCCAGATGATGATCCCGCTCGAGGATGTGCGCACACCGGTGCTGTTCATGATCTGCGGCATCTTCTATTGCATCGCCATGCTGCCGACGACGCTGTCGACCGCCGCTTCGCCGCAGCCGCTGAAGGCGGTCCGCCTTGATCTGCCGGCGCTCTATCGCAACTCGCCGGTCTCCTGCCTCGGCATCCTGCTCGTCGGCATCGCCAACGGTGCCTACGGTACGCTCGGCGCCGTCTTCGGCGCCGGCGCCGGCCTCTCCGACACCAGTATCGCCGTCATGATGAGCGCCACCATCTTCGCCGGGGCGGTGATGCAACTGCCGGCTGGCCGGCTTTCCGATCGCATCGACCGGCGTTACGTGCTTGCCGCCATGTCGGGGATCGCCGCCCTTGCCGGCCTGCTGATCTTCCTGCTCCACCCGACGTCTCCCGCCTTGCTGATCGGCCTCGTCGTCCTTTACGGCGCAGTGGCGAATACGCTCTATCCGATTGCCGTCGCCCACGCGAACGACTTCGCGGCGTCGGAGGATTTCGTCAAGGTCTCCGGCGGCTTGCTGCTGCTCTATGGCATCGGCACGGTGATCGGCCCGACGCTCAGCGGTCCCGTCATGTCGGCGATCACGCCGCATGCGCTTTTCCTCGTCACCGCCATCGCCCATGTGCTGATCACCGTTTATGCCATCATCAGGAGCCGCATCCGGGCCGCGGTCCCCGCCAGCGACCGCGACGCCTACACGACGATCCCGACCGGCACCTCGGCGATCCTGACACCGCAAAGCATGTCGCTTGCCGATCGCGGCGCCGGCAAACCTCCCGAAACCGGAAAGTCTCCCGAAAGCGACGATCCTGCTGTAAAGTTTGGTTAGGCAGCGAACGGAGGAAGAACCATGAGCTTCATCGATGATGACCGGCCGCAGAAGAAAGTCGCCCACGAGATCGGCGCCGATCTCTCCATGCTTTCGGTCGACGAATTGAAGGCGCGGGTGGAATTGCTGAAGACGGAGATCGCCCGTCTCGAGGCCGAGGCCGCCCGCAAAGCCTCCGGGCGGCAGGCGGCGGAAAGCTTCTTCCGCTCGTGATCCGATAAAACCACCGAAAAACAAGGCTATAGGCCGCTAAAATAGCCCGCCTCAAGTCTTAATTCGGCACAATGTTAATAAAATATTAAGCTTTATAAGGTATTACTGTATTCATCCGGATTTCCTCTGGATCTCAGACAGTTTTCCAAGCGGTGAATTGGTCTGATTTTTCTCCCTGTTTTACCTTGAGAGCCGCGTTTGCGGCTCTTCTTTTTCCTATGGCCGGCGCACTTCCACGAAACTGTGGAGATTAACCCTTTCTTAAGAAACGGCTTGCGCATTTGGGCTAATGATACCATCTTAAAGTCATAAAGACCGGGCCCGGAAACTTTTCCGTCGGTGCCGGCGTTACCTGAATATATGTAGCTGCGTGCGAACAGGGACTATAGCGATGTCGGAAGTTGGATTGAACACGATCAGTTTTGCAGGCCGCGCCGCTGCATCCTCGCAGTTCAAGGCACTTTATGCGGAAGGCATGTCGCTGGTCGAAGAGACTGCCGCCTATCTCGACGGTCAGGGCCGCGCCGCTTCCAAGGTTCTGCCGCGGATGGCCTCGGTTCTCTACGCCGCGGAATCGATGCGTCTCACCACCCGCCTGATGCAGATGGCTTCCTGGCTGCTGTTGCAGCGCGCCGTCAACAATGGCGAAATGTCACGTGACCAGGTGCTGGCCGAAAAGAACAAGGTTCGCCTCGACGGCTTCAACGTCGACCGCGCCGCACCCGGCTGGGGCGACTTGCCGGAATCCTTCCGCGACCTCGTCGAACGCTCGCTGCGTCTGCAGAACCGCATTGCCCTGCTCGACCGCGAGATCTACCGCCCGTCCGAAGCAGTGATCGTTCATGATAATCAGAACAGCGTTCAGGCCCAGCTTTCCCTGCTGCAGACTGCCTTCGGCAACAACTGACCGGATCCGCAAGAATTCGAATACAAACCGGCTGCGTCTTACGCGGCCGGTTTTTTGTTTGCCGCATAACACCGGCATCCTACAGCGTCCTTTGCGCGTCTGAAAAGACGCGCGGTGCTGTAAGCCATTGCGAACGCAAAAAAGCCCGGCGAAACCGGGCTCTTCGAATTCCGTCGAGCAAAAGCGATTAGAGGCCGAGACCGCCGAAGCGCTTGTTGAACTTGGAGACGCGGCCACCGCGGTCCATGAGCTGCTGGTTGCCGCCGGTCCAGGCCGGATGCGACTTGGAATCAATTTCGAGGTTCATGACAGCGCCTTCCGAACCCCAGGTCGAGCGGGTTTCGTACTCAGTGCCATCGGTCATGACCACCTTGATCATGTGATATTCGGGATGGATGCCTGCCTTCATAACAATCTTCCTGCGATACCGGAGTTCAATTTGCCGCATGCAGTTGCGGCCAACGAACCGATTGAATAAATGAAGCCGCAGTCGGATGGCTACGGCTTCCCATTAGGATGCGGTGCCTATACATGAAGGACGCCTAGATAACAAGAGCCAACAGGCCGCATTGCGCGGGTCCTGCGGGCGATCGGAGACGATTTGGCAGAGCAGGCACGGGCTGAGGAAAACAAGAAGCGATCGCTACGACCGCTCGGCAGGCTGACGCCCTATGTCATGCGTTATCGCGGCCTGGTGGCCGGTGCGCTGATGTCGCTGGCGCTTGCCGCCATCACCTCGCTGGCGCTGCCGCTCGCCGTGCGTCGCATGATCGATCACGGCTTCACCCAGTCCGACGGCCGCTTCATCAACAGCTACTTCGCCATGCTGATGGTCATGGCCATCGTGCTCGCGGTCGCCAGCGCGCTGCGCTATTATTTCGTCATCACCATCGGCGAGCGCATTGTCGCCGATCTTCGCCGCGATGTCTTTTCGCATGTGACCCGGCTGTCGCCCTCCTTTTTCGACGTCAATCAATCCGGTGAGATCGTCTCGCGGCTGACCGCCGATACGACGCAGATCAAGTCCGCCGTCGGCGCCACCGCCTCGGTGGCGCTGAGGAACCTCATCCTCTGTATCGGCGCCATGGGCATGATGATCGTCACCTCGCCGAAGCTTTCGAGCCTCGTCATCGGAGCGATCCCGCTCATCGTCTTCCCGCTCGTCGCCTTCGGCCGCTCGGTGCGCAAGCGCTCACGCGCCGCGCAGGATACGCTCGCCGATGCTTCCGCCTTCGCCAACGAGACGATCGCCGCGACCCGCACCGTCCAGGCCTTCAACGGCGAGGATGCCGCAGCGACGCGTTACGGCACCGCCGTCGAATCCGCCTACGAGGCCGCCCGCGCCGCCATCCGCTCGCGCGCGCTGCTGACCGGGATCGCCATCACGCTGATCTTCGGCAGCGTCGTTGCCGTGCTCTGGTTCGGCGCCCACAGCGTGCTTGCCGGCACGCTTTCGGCGGGCACGCTCGGCCAGTTCCTGCTCTATGCCGTCATCTCCGCCGGTTCGCTGGGCGCGCTGTCGGAGGTCTGGGGTGAACTCTCGCAGGCAGCCGGTGCCGCAGACCGGCTGACCGAGATTCTCGACGAGGTCTCGCCGATCACCGCTCCCGCCAGCCCTGAGCCGCTTCCTTCGCCCAGCCGCGGCCGTGTCGAATTCTCAGGCGTGCACTTTGCCTATCCCTCGCGCCCCGGCAAATCGGCGCTGCATGGCTTAAGCTTCGCGATCACGCCAGGTGAGACCGTCGCCATCGTCGGCCCTTCCGGTGCCGGCAAGAGCACCGTCTTTTCGCTGCTGCTGCGCTTCTACGATCCGCAGCAGGGCAGCGTGAAGATCGATGGTGTCGATGCGCAGCTGACGACGCCGGACGAGCTGCGCCAACGCATCGCCATCGTGCCGCAGGACGTCACCATCTTTGCCGCGTCGATCCATGACAACATCGCCTTCGGCCGTCCGGGCGCCTCGCGTGACGAGGTCCGCGCCGCAGCCCTTGCCGCGCAGGCCGACGAATTCATCGCTCGGCTGGACCAGGGTTATGAGACCGAGGTCGGCGAACGCGGCATCACTCTGTCAGGCGGCCAGCGCCAACGCATCGCCATTGCCCGCGCCATCCTGAAGAATGCCCCCGTGCTACTGCTCGACGAGGCAACCTCCGCGCTTGACGCCGAAAGCGAAACACTGGTGCAGAAGGCGCTCGACGGCCTGGTGGACGGCCGCACAACGCTCGTCATCGCCCACCGCCTGGCAACTGTGCTGAAGGCCGACCGCATTCTCGTCATGGACCAGGGCCGGGTCGTCGAGGAGGGCACGCATCAGAGCCTGATCCGCCACGGCGGCATCTATGCGCGGCTGGCGCGGCTGCAATTCGACGCCGCCAATGAGGATGTGCTCGCCGCCGCGAAATAGCCGGCGTGCACTTCTCCCGCCAACAGCGACTAAAGTCTGAACCCGCCGCGCTTCTCTGCGGTTGTCTTTCGCGCGTCCTGCCCTAACCTCTTCATTCCCCGGGGTGGGGATATTACTGCTGAAATCCTTGGGAGGAGATAGGAATGGCGCTTTTCGATATGACGCGACGTACGGGCCTTGCGCTCGGTTTCGGTGCGCTTGCGGCCCTTGCCGTCGGCGCGTCTGCCGCTGCTGCAGATTTTCCCGATCGCACGATCACCATGGTCGTGCCCTTCGCCGCCGGCGGCTCGACCGATGTCGTCGCCCGCATCGTCGCGCAGAAGATGTCGGAGGATCTCGGCCAGCAGGTGATCGTCCAGAACGTCGCCGGCGCCGGCGGCAATCTCGGCGCTGGTAACGTCGCCCGCGCCGAACCGGACGGCTACACCATCCTGATGGGCACGGTCGCGACCCACGCCCTCAATCCGCTGATCCTGAAATCGACGCCTTATGACGCCGAAAAGGATTTCGCACCGATCTCGCTGCTCGTTGTCGTACCGAATGTGCTGGTCGTCAACCCGGAACTACCGGCAAAGACCGTGCAGGAACTGGTCGCCCTGCTGAAGGCCGAGCCCGACAAATACAGCTACGCCTCATCGGGCAACGGCACGCCGTTGCATCTTTCCGGCGAACTCTTCAAGTCCATGGCCGGTGTCAGCATGCAGCACATCCCCTATAAGGGCGCCGGCCCGGCATTGAACGACGTCATCGGCAACCAGGTGCCGATCATGTTCGACAACCTGCCCTCCTCGTCGAGCCACATCAAGGCCGGCACTTTGCGAGCGCTGGCGGTGACCACGGCCGAGCGCGCGCCCTCCTTCCCCGACGTACCGACCGTCGCCGAGTCAGGGATTCCAGGTTACGAGACCTACACCTGGAACGCGCTTTTCGCCCCGGCCAAGACGCCGAGCGAGGTCGTGACGCGCCTCAACGCCTCGGCTAAAAAGGCGCTCGCCGACCCAGCCGTCGCGGAACGGATGAAAGAATTCAGCGCCACCATCGTCGGCTCGACGCCGGAGGAACTCGCCGCCCATGTGAAGGCCGAACTCTCCAAATGGGGACCGGTCGTCAAGGGCGCGAATATCCAGATGGAGTGATGCCGGAGCATCATGCCGAAAAGTGTGAGCGGTTTTCGGATGACATCATGCTCTACTCTTTGATTGAGAACAGGATTCAGGTTTTAGGCCGACCCGGCCTGAAATCATCCTGTTCTGGGGCATGGGCGTTGGCGCCCTCATTCGCTTGCGCCCAATGGAAACGGTGACAATTGGACGCTAAGCAACCCAATCCTGATTAAGGCAGTGGAAAAGCTCGCCATTTTGATCTAGCTTCCGCTAAGCTGATGGTTGCAATTCAGCGTTTTGGGATTTCGGGAGACATCTATGTATAAATTCGAAGTCTATAAGGATAAGGGCGGAGAGTTCCGCTTCCGCTTCAAAGCATCGAACGGGGAAGCCATGTTCTCGTCGGAGGGCTACAAGGCGAAGGCGTCCGCCATGAGTGCCATCGAATCCATCAAGAAGAACACGCCAAGCGCCGAGATCGTCGATCAGACGAAGGCCGAGTCCTGAGCAGACCGGCAGCGGCGGCGTGATTGCCGCCCTGCCCTTTCGCGCCCGTAAGCAGCGCCGGTGCCCTTGAGCCCGGCCCGCTTGCTTGCGATTTCCGGCGCCATTTTTCTTTTTCGCATATTTTTTGAAAGCCATGTCGAAACGACCGGTGGCCGCGCCTCATTGTTTCGGAACGGCTCCGCCGCTCCGCCGGGCTTCACGGCTTTCGGGATGTCTGTCCCCGATATCGGCACGCCCGGATCCACGTCAGCAACGAGATCAGGAGTTTTCCATGCAATATGCTCTTATCATTCGCGAAGCCGCCGAGGATTTCGCCCGCCGCGGCGATCCCGTCTATCGCGACGGCTGGGTCGCCTACAGCCAGGCGCTCGCTCAGGCCGGGATCATGACTGGCGGCGCCGGGCTGACAGGCCCGGAGACCGGCACGATCGTGCGCCGCAAAGGCGAGGACCACGATGTCCAGGACGGCCCCTATCCGGACGGCAAGGAACAGCTCGGCGGCTTCTATCTGATCGACGTCCCCGACATGGACACCGCGCTCGAATGGGCAACCCGTGTTCCGATCTCCGACAAGGGTTCGGTCGAGGTGCGCCCGCGTCTGCAGATGTGAGGCGGTCATGCCGCCCGATGCCGGACGCGCTGCCGAAAAGGTGGCGCGTCAATCCTACGGCAAACTGATCGCCTTCCTCGCCGCCCGCTCGCGCGACGTGCCGGCGGCAGAGGATGCATTGTCGGAAGCGCTGGCTTCGGCCCTTCGCGTCTGGCCGGAACGCGGCATTCCCGGCAATCCGGAGGCCTGGCTGTTGGTGGCTGCCCGCCGCAACCTCATGCAGGCTGCCCGCCACCGCACTGTCGAGGCCAATGCACAAACGACGATATCGGTCGCCTTCGAGGAGGCGGAGGAACGCATGAACGCGGCCGGCAACGCCGTCTTTCCCGATGAGCGGCTCAAACTGCTCTTCGCCTGCACCCATCCCGCCATCGACAGCTCCGTGCATACGGCGCTGATGTTGCAGACCGTTCTCGGCATCGAGGCAAAGACCATCGCCCGATCGTTCGTCGTCTCACCAGAGGCGATGAGCCAGCGGCTGGTGCGGGCCAAGGTGAAGATCCGGGATGCCGGCATTCCCTTCGCCGTCCCGCCTCGCCCCGCCTTGCCCGGGCGGCTCGCCGCGGTGCTTTCGGCGATCTATGCGGCTTACGGTCTTGGCTGGGACGGTCTCGACGGCGAGGAAGAGCGCCATTCACTCGCCGGCGAGGCGATCTGGCTCGGCCGCGCGCTTCTGGCAGTGCTGCCGGACGAACCGGAAGCGATTGGCCTGCTGTCGCTGATGCTTCACTGCGAAGCCCGCCGCAGCGCCCGGCGCGACGACAGCGGCCGATATGTGCCGCTGGACGAGCAGGATACGACCGCGTGGAACGCGATCATGATTGCCGAGGCGGATGCGCTGCTGCGCAAGGCCAGCAGCTTCGACCGTTTCGGTCCCTTCCAGTGCCAGGCAGCGATCCAGTCCGTGCATGCAGCGCGCCGGCTGTCGGGAACGACCGACTGGCAGGCGCTGACGACACTCTACGCAGCGCTGGTGATGATGAAGCCGACGCTGGGTGCACACGTCAGCCAGGCTGCGGTGATCGGCAGGGCCTTGAGCGCCACTGCCGGCCTGGAGCGGCTCGACAAGCTCGATCCGCGCGACATCGCAAGCTACCAGCCGTACTGGGCGGTGCGTGCCTTTCTCCTGACCCAGGCCGGCGATGATACCGCGGCAGCCGGTGCCTATATGACAGCGATCGGCCTCAGCGACAGCCCTGCCGTGCGCGATTTTCTTGGCGGCCGACTAAAGGACGCGAGACAGGCGATATCAAGTTAATCACTTCTCGGTCAGCTTCAGCTCGATGCGGCGGTTGGTAGAGCGCGCATCCGGCGTATCGCCAGGCGCGATCGGTTGGAACTCGCCGAAGCCGGCGGCAACCAGCCGGTCGGCCGGCACGCCCTGTGCAATCAGGAATTTGACGACCGAAATCGCACGTGCCGAGGAGAGTTCCCAATTGTCGCGATAGCGGCCCGTCCCGCCAAGCGGCACATTGTCGGTATGGCCGTCGACCCGCAGCACCCAGTTGATCTCCGGCGGAATTTCCTTGGCGAGATCGAGAAGGGCGGCGGCAAGCTTCGCCATCTCGGTCTGCCCCTCCGGGTTGAGATCGGCGCCGCCCGAGGGAAACAGCACTTCCGACTGGAAGACGAACCGGTCGCCGACGATGCGGATATTCTCGCGGTCCGATAGGATCTCGCGCAGACGACCGAAGAAGTCGGACCGGTAGCGGTTCAGCTCCTGTACGCGCGCGGCGAGCGCCACGTTGAGGCGGCTGCCGAGGTCGGCGATCTTGGTCTGCGAGACCCGGTCTTTCTCCTCCGACGCCTGAAGGGCTGCTTCGACCGCGGCAATCTGTCTGCGAAGCGCTGCGATCTGCTGGTTCAGCAGTTCGACCTGGCTGAGCGCCCGTTCGCTCACCTGCTTCTGCTCGTCGAGCTCCTGCGTCATCGAGCCGATCCGCTTCTGCGCCGCATCCTGACCGCCCGAACCGGCATTCAGCAGCGCCTGCAGCCGCGAACGGTCACCTTCGGCGCTGGCAAGCGAAGCCTGCAGATTGGCGACCGAATCCTGGAGATCCTGGTTGCTGCCCTTTTCGAGCGCGAGAAGCTGTGTCAATTCGTTGATCTGGCTGTTGAGGCGACTGAGCACCTCATCGCGTCCGGTGATCTCGCGGCTGAGGATGAACTGCCCGACGACGAAGACCGTCAGCAGGAACATAATGGAGATGAGCAGCGTCGACAGCGCGTCGACGAAACCCGGCCAATAATCCACCGTGCGTTCGCGGCGCCGGTTGCGGGCTAGAGCCATGGCTTACTTGCCCTCGCTCTTTTCTGCCTGGCCGGCGCGGTCGCGCACGCGCTCGCCCCTCTCTCCTGCGCGCTCCTGCACGCCGATGCGTTCGGCAAGCCGGTCGAGCGTGCGACGCATCGCCTTGGCCTCGTCCTGCTGTGCCTCGATCCAGTCGCGCAGCATCTGCTGCTCGTTGCGCATGTTCTTGACGAGGCCCTGAATACCCTCGGCAAGGCTTGCCATGGCGGCGACGGAGCGCTGGCTGCCCGCACCACCCTCTTCAGAGACCTTGCGCAGATAATCGGAGAGCGCGCGCATGTCGTCCGACGAAGCGCCGGAAACAGCGTCGAGAGCGGGGGCAAGATGATCGGAGCCGACATCCGTGACCGAGGAGAGCCAGTTTTCCAGTTCCATATAGAAGCGGTTTTGCGCGCGGCCTGCCTGCAGGTCGAGGAAGCCGAGAATGAGCGAGCCGGAAAGGCCGAGCAACGAGGAAGAGAAGGCCTGGCCCATGCCCGAAAGCGGCGTGGAAAGCCCTTCCTTCAGCGCCGAGAGCACGTCCCCGGTGCCGTTCGAGCCGGCATCGAGCGACTGGATGACAATGCTGATCGAACCAATCGTGCCGATGAGGCCCCAGAAGGTGCCGAGCAGGCCGAGGAAGACTAAGAGGCCGATCAGGTAGCGTGAAACGTCGCGCGATTCGTCGAGGCGGCTGGCAATCGAATCGAGGATCGAGCGCAGCGCCGTCGTCGACAGCGACACTGCGGACTTGCGGCTGCCGAGCAGCGCCCGCATTGGCGCAAGCAGCCGCGGATTGCGGTTGACCTTGTCGACGCTGCCGGCGGCGCGGAAGGAATTAAACCAGCGCACCTCGGGGCGAAGCGCCAGTACATGGTTGAAAACAAGGATGATTCCGACCGCGAGAACGCCGACGATCAGGCCGTTGAGGCCCGGATTGTGCATGAAGGCGGTCTGCGTCTGGCGGAAGAGGATAGCGGCGATAAAACCGACGATGACGAGGAAAAGCAGCATCGTCCAGAGGAAGGGCATGGGGCTCGAAAGCCTGTTGGCATAAATGCCCGCCGTCTTTTCGGTGGAGCCGATCTCCGCCACATTCACATTTTCCATAGGGTCGCTGCCTCCGGAGTCATTGCTGGCGGAGACTAGAGCAACATTGTGCCGAATTGAAGTATGCCGGGGCGAAAACCGTGACTTTACAACAGCCAGATTTTCGTTCGGTCACTTGGCGGGAACCGGCCGCTTGACGACTTCGATCAGCGCCTTGTGGATAATCTCGTTGCCGGCGACGATCGCGCCGCTCTCCAGCATCGTTGCGCCACCGTCCCAGTCGGTGGCGAAACCGCCGGCTTCGCGGATGAGCAGGATGCCGGCCGCCATGTCCCACGGCGCAAGCTCGGCCTCCCAGAAACCGTCGAAACGCCCGGCCGCGACATAGGCGAGGTCGAGGGTCGGCGAGCCCAGGCGCCGGATGCCCGCCACTTCGCCCATCACGTGGCGAAGCTCGACCAGGAACTTGCCGTGATTGCGCTTGCCGAGCGCCGGCACGCCACAGCCGATGACGCTATCCGACAGCGCCCGACGCGCGGCGACGCGCAGGCGCCGGTCGTTGAGGAAGGCGCCGCCGCCGCGCTCGGCGGTATAGAGTTCGTCGGTCGCCGGATTGAAGACGACGGCGGCAACGATCTCGCCATTGCGTTCGAGCGCGATCGAGACCGCGAAGGCCGGGATGCCGTGCAAAAAGTTGGTCGTGCCGTCGAGCGGGTCGACGATCCAGCGATGCGCGCCGTCGGTGCCGTTGATTTCCTCGCTTTCCTCACCGAGGAAGCCATAGGTCGGACGCGCCTTGAGCAGCTCTTCCCTGACGATCTTTTCGGCCTTGCGGTCGGCGGTGGAAACGAAATCGCCCGGTCCCTTCACGGAAACCTGCAGGTTCTGCACTTCGCCGAAATCACGTCCCAGCGACTTTCCTGCCTTGAGGGCAGCCTGAACCATGACATTGAGAAGAGCTGAACGGGCCATCGGCGCATTTTTCCTTGGGACTGATACGGGGCGCGCGCGCTGCCAGGGGCGGGAATTGTCCCTGAACATGCATGACAGGCAGCACTGCGAAGATTGGCGGCCTCAAGACCACAAAATCAGGGAAATTTCAAGGGGAGGCACGCATGGCTGCCCTGCGGCGCCAGAAACCATTAATTTTATTCTGGACAGATCAGTCCAATAAGAGTAGAAGCCTCGTCATGGCACGACACAAGGAATTCGATCGCGACACCGCCCTTCATGCCGCCATCGGCGTATTTTCCGAGCACGGCTATGAAGGCACCTCGACCGAGGAATTGCTGACGGCGATGAAGATCAGCCGGCAAAGCATGTACGACACCTTCGGCGACAAGCGCGGCCTCTATCTGGAAGCGCTGAAGCGCTACAATGTGGAGAGCATCGACAAGATCATCGCGGATCTTCGCCGGGAAGGCCGGCCGATCGAGGCGCTGGAAGGCGCTCTTGTCGCCTTCGCCTCGCGTCCCGCTGCCGAGGCGCGGCGCGGCTGCCTCGGTGTCAGCGCCATCTGTGAATTCGGCCGCACCGATGCCGAGGTCGCAGCTCTTACCGACAGCGCCGGCCACGCGCTTCACGCGGCGATCGAGAGCCTTCTCGGTGAGGCTCGCAGGACCGGAGATCTCGCAACAGATATCGATATCGCCGACGCCATTCCGTTTCTCGGCGCTGCCCTGTCGGGCATGAAAGTCAGCGCCCGAAACGGCGCCCCACCTGCGACGCTCCGCGGTATCGCACGCATGGCGATCAGAAGCCTCCGCTGACGAAGGGACAACTCCGAAGTGGCCTTTCCATGGGCAATTCTAGACTGATCAATCCAAAACAAAGGAAACCTACATGTCTCAACCCCATTCCACCAAGATCGCCCTCGTCACCGGCGGCTCGCGCGGCATCGGTGCCGCCATCGTCCGAAGGCTCGCCGCTGACGGCGCCGCCGTTGCCTTCACCTATTCCAGCTCGGAGCACAAGGCGAAGGCGATCGTCGCCGAATTGGAGGCTGCCGGCGGCAGGGCGCTGGCGATCCGGGCCGACAGTGCCGATGCGAAAGCCGTACAGGATGCCGTCGCGCTGACAGCCGAGACCTTTGGCGGTCTCGACATTCTCGTCAGCAATGCCGGGATTCTCATCCTCAACCCGCTCGACGACTATTCGCTCGAAGATTTCGACCGGATGTTCGCCGTTAATGTCCGCGCTGCCTTCGTCGGCATCCAGGCAGCGGCAAGACATATGAAGGAAGGCGGCCGCATCATCACCATCGGCAGCGTCACCGCCGATCGCAGCGGCTTTCCGACCTCCGCGGTCTACAGCATGACGAAGGGCGCGATCGCCTCGATGACCCGCGGCCTCGCCCGCGATCTCGGCCCACGCGGCATCACCATCAACAACGTCCAGCCCGGCCCGACGGCGACCGACATGAACCCCAATGAGGACGATCATGAGCGCCTCAAGCCGCTGATGGCGCTTGGCCGCCTGGGTGAGGACCGCGAGATCGCCGGCCTCGCCGCCTATCTCGCCAGTGCCGAGGCCGCCTTCGTCACCGGCGCCAGCCTGACGATCGACGGCGGTTATCTCGCCTGAATACCGAACCTGCACGGCTATGATCAAAAGCCGGCGGCATCCTGCGATACCGCCGGCTTCAGTCGGTTCCGTTGAAACCGATTTAAAACTTCTGCTGCGTTATCAGTACTTCGCGGGCGATCTGGTCGAGCGGCAGGATCCGATCGACGCCGCCTTTGGCGATCGCCTCCTTCGGCATGCCGAAAACAACAGAACTCGCCTCGTCCTGCGCCACCGTGTAGGCGCCGGCCTGATGCATTTCCAGCATGCCGCGCGCGCCGTCATCGCCCATGCCGGTCATGATGATTCCCATGGCGTTCGAGCCGGCCGAGCGCGCCGCCGAGCGGAAGAGCACGTCGACGGAAGGCCGGTGGCGCGACACCAGCGGCCCGGTCTTGACGCTCACATAGTAGCGCGCACCCTGGCGCTCGAGCAGCATGTGCTTGTCGCCTGGCGCGATCAGCACATGGCCGCGCAGCACCGGATCGCCATCGACGGCTTCCTTGACCTCAACCTCGCAGAGCCCGTTCAGCCGCTTGGCGAAGGCGGCGGTGAATTTCTCCGGCATATGCTGGACGATCACCATGCCAGGTGCATTGGCCGGCAGTTCCTCCAGGAACTCGCGCAGCGCTTCCGTGCCGCCGGTGGAGGCGCCGACGCAGACGACCATCTCCGTCGTCTTCGCCATGGCCCGCCCCGTCGGCGGCGGCAGCATCACATCCGCCGTCAGCTTCTTGGCCGGCCCTTCCACTGAGGCCGAGCGGATGGTTCCGGCGGCGCGGCGGACGTTGGAAAGCCGTGCATGCGAAGCGCTCTTGACGACTTCGCGAATACGCATCGCGTCGTCGGAAAGGCTGTCGGCGGCGCCGATCTTCGACTTCAGGATGACGTCAACGGCACCGGCCTCCAGCGCCTGGAGCAGCGTTTCCGATCCCGCCTCCGTCAGCGACGAACACATCACGACAGGGATCGGCCGCTGCGACATCAGCTTGCGCAGGAAGGTGATGCCATCCATGCGCGGCATCTCGACGTCGAGCGTGATGACATCGGGGATCTCTTCCTGCAACTTCCGCGCCGCCATGAACGGGTCGGATGCGACCGCCATGATCTCGATATCGGGATCCTGCTCCAGCACATGCGTCAGCGTCTGGCGGATGCTGGCGGAATCGTCGATGATGAGAACGCGAATTTTCTTAGCCATGAGTGCCCCTAATGCATGCCGTCCAGAAGTGCGCAGCGGTTTTGGGATGACGCGATGCGCTTTAGATACGCTGAAACACCGTATTCGAGACCTGCTTCAACGGCAGATCGAAGCCGGTGATCGATTCGGAGTGACCGATGAACATGTAGCCGCCCTTGGCCAGGCAGGCGCAGAGGCGGTTGAGCACACCGGCCTGGGTCTGCTTGTCGAAGTAGATTAGCACGTTGCGGCAGAAGATGACGTGCATCGGTTCGCCGATCGCGTATTTCTCGTCCATCAGGTTCATACGGGCAAAGCCGATCTTGCTACGCAGTTTCGGCGTGATGCGCACCTCCCGCCGACCCGGCTGCTTGGCCGTCAGCACGTATTTGCGCTGCAGGTCGCGCGGCACGGGTGCGATCAAGTCCTCCGGATAGATGCCGCGGCGCGCCGTCTGCAGCACGTCGGTGGAAAGATCCGTCGCCAGTACACTGTAGGAGACGTCGTTGCGGCCTTCGGTAAATTCCGCCAGCACCATCGCCATCGTGTAGGGTTCCGCCCCCGTCGAGCAAGCCGAACTCCAGGTGCGGATGGTCCGCACGCCGCTATTGGAGATCGCCGGCAACGCCACGCTCTGCAGATAGTCGAAATGCTTGGCTTCGCGGAAGAAGTCGGTCTTGTTCGTCGTCACCACGTCGATCAGGTAGACGGTTTCCTGGGCGAGGCCATCCTCATTGAACAGGAAGTCGCAATAATCGTCGAAGGTGCCGTGGTTGGTTGCGCGAAGGCGGCGCCTCAACCGCCCTTCGAGCATCGTCAGCTTGGTCGGCGGCATCTTGATGCCGCTATAGTCGTAGATGAACCGGGCAAGCTTGTCGAAATTGCGCTTGCTGATCCGGTCACCCGGCAATTGGGTTTCCACCGCTGCTGCCATACTCATAGAATGCAGGTCTCCGAGTTGATGCGCGGTCAGGCCGCCGATTGCAGTACCGAGGCGTCCTCGCGCGACAGTAAGCGTGCAAGATCGATGATGACGACGAAGCCGTTCTCACGGCGAACGACGCCGGCGATATAGTCCGAGCGCCAGCGCACGCCGATATCGGGCGCCGCCTCGATCTGCTCGCGCCGGAACGGCGTGACCTCGAAGACGCGGTCGGCGACGAGGCCGAGCGTCAGCAGCCGGCTTTCCATAGGAACGTCGAGGACAAGCACCCGCGTGTGCGGCGTCGGCACGGTCTTCGTCATGCCGAGCTTCAATCGAAGGTCGATCGTCGGCACGCCCTGCCCGCGCACGTCGCGCAGGCCGAGCAGATAGTCGGGACCATTCGGAATCTTGAAAGCTTCCGCATAGTCGAGGATTTCCCGTACCACTTCAACCGGCACGGCGAAAATCTCCTCGCCGAGGCTGAAGGTCACGAATTGCGCTTCCAGAGATGTGGTGGCCATGATCATGCGCTTTCCTTGAATTCGGCGTCCCCATCATCGGGACCGCCCATCGAGAGATCGAGAGCGAAGCCTTTCACCCGCGCCTGCTGGCCGGCGACGCTGTTGGCTGCCGGCTTCTTGGGCGCAGGCTTGCGGGCGGTGGTAGGAGCCGGGCTGCGGACCGTCATCCTGGCGGCCGGTGCGCGCTCGCGGCGCCCGCCCGCCGTATCGACCTTGAAGAAGGCGATCGACGTCTGAAGTTCCTCAGCCTGAGAAGCGAGTTCTTCCGAAGTCGCGGACATCTGCTCGGAGGCGCCGGCATTCTGCTGCGTCACCTTGTCGAGCTGCTGGATCGCCTCGTTGATCTGCGCCGCACCGACATCCTGTTCGCGGCAAGCGGCACTGATCTCGGAGACAAGCTCCGCCGTCTTGCGGATGTCGGGCACTAGGCGACCAAGCATGTCGCCGGCTTCCTGGGCCGCCTTGACCGTATCGCCCGACATCGAGCTGATTTCGGCAGCGGCCGACTGGCTGCGTTCGGCCAGCTTGCGCACCTCGGAGGCAACGACCGCAAAACCCTTGCCGTGTTCGCCGGCACGTGCCGCTTCGACGGCCGCGTTGAGAGCCAGCAGATCGGTCTGACGGGCAATTTCCTGGACGATGCCGATCTTTTCGGCGATGGTCCGCATCGCCTGCACGGCACGCGTCACCGCTTCGCCGCTGGCTTCGGCATCCTTGGCCGACTGGCGGGCGATCTTCTCGGTCTGGGAAGCGTTGTCGGCATTCTGCTTGATATTGGCGGCCATCTCTTCCATCGAAGCCGAAGCTTCTTCGGCGGAAGCCGCCTGTTCGGTGGCGCCCTGCGACACCTGTTCGGAGCTCGACGACAGTTCCTGGCTGCCGGCCGAGACATTCTCGGCGGCTGCGATGGCGTCGGCGACAACGCCGCGCAGGCGTTCGACCATCTGCTCGAGCGCGATACCCAGCGTATCTTTCTCCGACAGCGGCTTCGGAGAAACCGTCAGGTCGCCGTTCGAGATCTGGCTGGCGATCGTCGCGGTATTGCGCAGGTTCGCCGTCATCCGGCTCATCGAATGGACGAGATCGCGGATTTCGTCGTTGCTCTTGTGCTCGATGTTCTGTTCGAGATCGCCGATGCTGACGGCATCGGCAAGACTGACGGCGCGCTTCAGGCCGCGCGAGATATTGAGTAGGATCCAGATCGCCGCCGCCGACGAGACGATGATCAGGCCGATCGTCATCATGACAAGCAGATTGCGCGACTGGGCATATTGATCGTTGGTGGCGGCGTCGGTTTCGGCGACGTTGCCGGTCACCGTGTCGTTCAGCTTGGTGAGAATGCCGAGCAGCTGGGTCGTCACCAACTGGCCTTCGCCCATCGAAATGATGCCGGCCTGGGCGTTGGATTCCGTCGTGTTCTGCTTGGCGAGATCGGCGACACGATCCTGCAGCGCCGTCCACTTGCCGTAGAGTTCGCCGAATTGTGCCATGCCGGTCTTGATCTCCGGATCGTCGGAGGCGGCGAGGCGGCCCTGGAGCGTCTTGATGAGCTCGCGCTGCTGCGAGATCTCGTCGACATAGCCGGTGATCTTGCTGGCGTCGGTATTGATGATCGCGTCCTTTTCGGCGCGAATGGAGCGCATCACGGCGTCGGAAAGATCGCCGGAATCGCGCAGGTTGGTAACCGGACCGGCAACCATGACCGAAATGTCGCTGTTCAGCGACGAGAGATTGTAGATCGAAAGACCAGCCATGGCGCAGGTCAGGAGAACGATGAAACCGAACACCAGGCTCAGTTTAAGTTTGATTGTGAAGCGCATTTCCAAACCCCCGTTAGTACCGCGGCGGATATTCCGCCGGATCGCACATCATGCCGTCGTAAAAACGCTTCATGCGTCACCGGCAAAAGCCGGCATGACCAGGTGCGTCCATGCACCGGTTCAATCGAGGGGCCGCTGTCCACTGCGGCCCCAGCTTCTGCATCCCAAAAGCCCTATGCGCTTTCGCGGAATTCATCGTCCGACGTATCCGGCCCGCCCATCGACATGTCGAGGGCAAACCCCTTGGCGCGGGCCTGCTGGCCGGCGACCGTATTGGCCGGCGCCTTGCTGGCCGGCTTGCGCGGTGTGGCCGGAGCCCGGCTGCGGACGGTGAGTTTTGCGGCCGGCGTGCGATCACGGCGCCCGCCCGCCATATCGACCCTGAAGAAGGCGATCGAGGTCTGCAGTTCCTCGGCCTGGGAGGCGAGTTCCTCGGAGGTCGCCGACATCTGCTCGGAGGCACCGGCATTCTGCTGCGTCACCTTGTCGAGCTGCTGGATCGCCTCGTTGATCTGGGCAGCCCCGATATCCTGTTCGCGGCAGGCGGCACTGATCTCGGAGACCAGCTCCGCCGTCTTGCGGATATCGGGCACCAGCCGGCCGAGCATATCGCCGGCTTCCTGGGCGGCCGTCACGGTATCGCTCGACATGGCGCTGATTTCGGCGGCGGCTGACTGACTGCGTTCGGCAAGCTTGCGCACTTCCGAGGCGACGACCGCAAAACCCTTACCGTGTTCACCCGCACGAGCGGCTTCGACGGCGGCATTGAGGGCGAGCAGATCGGTCTGGCGGGCGATCTCCTGGACGATGCCGATCTTCTGGGCAATCGTGCGCATGGCGTCGACAGCACGCGTCACCGCTTCACCGCTCATCTCCGCGTCCTTGGCCGACTGGCGGGCGATCTTTTCGGTCTGGGCGGCGTTATCGGCGTTCTGCTTGATGTTGGCGGCCATCTGCTCCATCGAGGCGGAAGCCTCTTCGGCGGAAGCCGCCTGTTCGGTAGCGCCCTGCGATACCTGTTCCGAGCTTGCCGAAAGTTCCTGGCTGCCGGAAGAGACGTTCTCGGCGGCCGAGATCGCATCGGCGACGACGCCGCGCAGGCGCTCGACCATCTGTTCGAGCGCGATGCCGAGTGCATCCTTGTCGGAGAGCGGCTTCGGAGACACCGTCAGGTCGCCGTTCGCGATCTGGTCGGCGATGCCGGCCGTGGTCCGCAGGTTGGAGATCATGCTCTGCATCGCGATGCCGAGCGCATCCTTGTCCGAAAGCGGCTTGGCATCGGTGCTGAGGTCGCCCATGGCGATCTGATCGGCAAGCGCTGCCGTGGCGCGCAGATTGGCAGTCATGGCATTGACCGTATCGATGAGATCCTTGATCTCGTCATTGGTCTTGACATCGACCTTCTGGTTGAGGTCACCGATTGCGACGGCGTTTGCGACCGTGGTGATCTTCCTGAGGCCGTTGTTGATTCCGAGCGTGATCCAGAGTGCAGCACCAAGCGCGATGAGCACGGCAATGCCGGAAGCGGTGGTCAGGATCAACTTGGTCGAGTTGTAAAGCTCGGCATTCGAGTGGTCGGTCGCCTGCATGCCCTTGCGCTGAATCTCGGTAAGCGCGGCGATCGCATCGCCCATGTCGTCGGTCATCGCCCGGAGATCGCCGAGTGAAAGCGCCAACGCGCCGGCCTTGTCGCCCCTGGCGTCAAGTTGCTGCAGCTCGGCGGATTTTTCACGGAATTTCGCACCGACCGTCTGCAGCTTTTCCCAATAGGGCTTGCCTTCGGGCGAAGCAATGGCGTGGCCGGCATCGAGGGCGTCGAACATCACCTGCAAGTTCTGGTCGGCCTCCTTGTAGAAACCGGCAGCAGCATCGGGTTCGGTGGAAAGCAGCGCGTTCTTCTGAGCGCGGATGGCGTTGACTTCGGCAACATTGGCGTTCAGCGCCAGTTCCAGGCGGCGCATCGGGCCGTCGATCATATTGCCGCTTGCATCGTTCAAGGTGCCGAGGCTCAGGCTTCCATAAACCGCGATGCCGATCAGCAGCAGCGTCATGATGCCGAAGGCAAGACCCAATTTGAGCTTGATGGTGAAACGCATGTGAGACCCCCTGTTTGCGGTCAAAACGAATGGATAGAGACACGTCCCATCGGTGGGGCGTCGAGCGTGAAAGTGATGTGTCTGAAAAGGGGGAAAGCGACTACATTCACTTCCCGGCAGCCGGACATCTATCGATCGCAGCACCAACGCCTACATGCGTTGGGGGATATCCCGCCTCGGGCCACCGGAGCAGCCCGAGGGATCACATGGCGAAAGCGTTCAGGCGCTTTTGCCAGGGGAGCGCCTATGCACTTTCCCCAGGGGAGCGCCTATGCGCTCTCCCTAAAGTCGTCGTCGCCAGCGTCTGGACCGCCCATCGACATATCGAGAGCAAAGCCCTTGAGACGCTGCTGCTGAGCCGAAACCGTCTGGCCACGGCCCTGGCCATTGGCCTGCGGGGCGGACTTGCGGACAGCGGCTGGGGCCTTGATCACCTTGGTCGAAGCTTTTGGCTGCGCCTTGTAGGCGCCGGGCCGTGCGCTGCCTGCCGTATCGACCTTGAAAAAGGCGATCGAGGTCTGCAGTTCTTCCGCCTGGGAGGCGAGCTCCTCGGAGGTTGCCGACATCTGCTCGGAAGCGCCGGCATTCTGCTGCGTCACTTTGTCGAGCTGCTGGATCGCTTCGTTGATCTGCGAGGCGCCGATATCTTGTTCGCGGCAGGCCGCACTGATTTCGGAGACCAGTTCCGCCGTCTTGCGGATGTCGGGCACCAGACGGCCGAGCATGTCGCCGGCATCGGCGGCAGCCTTGACCGTATCGCTCGACATCGAGCTGATTTCGGCGGCAGCCGACTGGCTGCGTTCGGCAAGCTTGCGCACTTCCGAGGCGACGACCGCAAAACCCTTACCGTGTTCACCCGCACGAGCGGCTTCGACGGCGGCATTGAGGGCGAGCAGATCGGTCTGGCGGGCGATCTCCTGGACGATGCCGATCTTCTGGGCAATCGTGCGCATGGCGTCGACAGCACGCGTCACCGCTTCACCGCTCATCTCCGCGTCCTTGGCCGACTGGCGGGCGATCTTTTCGGTCTGGGCGGCGTTATCGGCGTTCTGCTTGATGTTGGCGGCCATCTGCTCCATCGAGGCGGAAGCCTCTTCGGCGGAAGCCGCCTGTTCGGTAGCGCCCTGCGATACCTGTTCCGAGCTTGCCGAAAGCTGCTGGCTGCCGGAAGAGACGTTGTCGGCAGCCGACAGTGCGTCGGCGACGACGCCGCGCAGGCGTTCGATCATCGTATTGACGTTGCCCAGAAGTTCGCCGATTTCGTCATGGCTGGTGATATCGGCCATCTTGGTCAGATCGCCTTCCGACACTTCGCGCACCACGCTGTTGGCACGGCCGAGGCCCTTGCTGATCGTGCTGGCGATCCAGAACGCAGTAAAGGCAGCAATCAGCAGGGCAACGGCGGCGACCGCAACCATCATTGTGCGCGTCGTCGTGTACTGCGCTTCGGCGCCGTCGTCGGCAGCCTTCATACGCTGCTTTTCAAGTGCCAGGATTTCGCTGAGCGTCGAGTCGATGTCGTTGGCAGCGACCCGCGCCGTCGTGACGGAAACGGCATTTGCGCCTTCGGCATTGCCGGCCTTCATATATTCCCGGATCTGGTCGTCGGCTGCTGTGAAGCTCTTGGAAAGTTCGGCGATGCGCGCCCAGCGCGCCTTGCCTTCTTCCGTGGCCAGCTCCAACACCTGGTTGAAGGCGTCGGTGAAGTCCTTGCGGGCCTGATTGCCCTTCGCGATTGCGCCAGCCGTCTCGTCTGCGCTGCGGGCGGTGAGCAGGTTCTTCTGCTGGCGGATCTCCTCGAGCTGGGCAATGTTGATCTGCTGCGCCAGATCGAGCCGGGCTGCCGGGCCGGCGAGAAGCTTATCGATCGTGTCGTTCAGCGATCCAAGGCTGAAGATACCGTAGGCGGCGGTGCCTACGAGCATCAGAATGATGAAGGTGAACGCGGTCACCAGTTTCGTCTTGATTGTCAGTCGCATAGTCCCCAAACCCCTCGTTGAATTCATTCAGCGTCAATTAGCGGCTCCCGCCGCATCGCGCCTCGATGAAAAAATCGCCTGCAGATTGGGGAGAATGATGAACTCTCCGCCCCGCTTCACCAGGCAGTTGATGTAATCGGCGCGCCAGCGCATGCCGACACTCGGCGGGGCCTCGCTCGCGGACTTTGCAAGCGTCGTCACCTCGTTCACCTTGTCGGTCCTGAGGCCGACGAGCGTCTGCTCGCCTTGCAGATCGATCTCGATGACGATGATGCGGCTGTCGATCGTCGCCTCTGCCGCTTCCATTCCAAAGGCGAGACGCAGATCGGCGAGCGGAATGACCTTGCCGCGAAAGTTGATGACGCTGGCGACGAAGGGCTGGCTGCCCGGCACCGCGGTCTCGGGAAGCAGGTCGAGGATTTCCTGGACGATGACCGCTTCCAGCGCGAAGGTTTCGCCGTTGAGATCGAAGGTCAGGACTTCGACTTCCTCGGCATAGTTCCAGTGATTGTCAAATCGTTCGGCTGCTGCTGTTGCACTCATCCTGCTACACGCAATTGCGCCTCCTGTTGCTGACCCGCGGCAACCAGGTGCCCGACGTCGAGAATGAGAGCGACGCTGCCGTCGCCGAGAATGGTGGCGCCCGAGAAGGTCGCGACGTTATTGTGCAGTTTCGACATCGACTTGATGACCGTCTGGTGGTCGCCGATGATCTGGTCGACGACGAGGCCGACGCGCTCCGTGCCGGTCGAGATAACGACGACCTTCTGATGCACGTCGGGTTTTGTGCCCGTGCGGAAGAGGTCGCGCAGGCGCAGGAACGGCACCAGGCTGTCGCGCAGCGAGATGAAGCTGCGGCCGCGCGAGCGAAGATCTTCCTCGAGCGACAGTTCGAGGCATTCCTCGACCGCCGAGAGCGGGATGACGTAGCGGCCGGAACCGACGCGCACCAACAGGCCGTCGATGATGGCGAGAGTCAGCGGGATGCGCAGCGACACTTCCGAACCCTGTCCCGGCACGCTGACGATGTCGATCGCGCCGCGGAGCGCCTCGACCGTCTTCTTCACCACGTCCATGCCGACCCCGCGGCCGGACAGATTGGTGATCGCGGCTGCCGTCGAGAAGCCGGGGGCGAAGATCAGCTGCAGCAGCTCGGAGTCGGAAAGCGGCTGACCGGGCTGGATAAGGCCGGAGGACTCCGCCTTGGCGCGAACCCGTTCACGATTGATGCCGCGGCCGTCGTCCTTGATCGAGATGATCACCTCGCCGCCGGCCTGGCGGGCCGAGAGCGTCACCGTACCGGCTTCGCTCTTGCCGGAGGCAAGGCGGTCGGCGGGCGTTTCGAGGCCGTGATCGATCGAGTTGCGCACCAGATGCACAAGCGGATCGGCCAGACGCTCGATGACGGTCTTGTCGACTTCGGTGCTCTCACCCTCCGTCACCAGTTCGATCACCTTGCCGGTCTCGCGAGCGAGATCGTGAACGAGGCGGCGGAAGCGGGAGAACAGGGTGGCGACCGGCACCATGCGCAGCACCATCATCGTGTCGCGCAATTCGCCGGAGAGACGTTCGATCTCTTCCGAGACGGAGCGCAGTGCGATGTCGGCGCTGGCGCTGGCGAGCTGGCTGAGGCGCGATTGCGCGATGACGAGCTCGCCGACGCGGTCCATCAGTTCGTCGAGACGTTCGGCCGGAACGCGGACATTCTCGGCCGCCTTCGCCTGGCTGACGGCGGCAGGCGCCTCGCGCTTGGCCGGAACCGCCTCGACAGGACGGAACTCCGGGACGGTGGTCGGCGGAACGGGGGCCGCCGATACCGCGACAGAGGCAGGTGCAGCCTTTTCCTCGACCGGAGCGGCGGTTGCCGCTGCCTGCCCGCTGATCTCCTCGACGCTGAGTTCCATGTCGTCGAGCACGAAAATGAAGACGTCGTCGATCGCCGAGCGGTCCTGCTCGCTGGTCAGCGTCACGTCCCAGGAAATGTGGAGTTCCGTCGGAGCCAGCGCGTCGAGGGGCGGAATGGCCGAGGTGTTGGCGCGCACGGTGCATTCGCCGAGATCGCGCAGCTCGTCCAGCAGGCCGAGCGGGTTGGTGCCGTTGGCCATCGAATTGGCGGGTAGGCTGAAGCGGATGCGCCAGCTGTTCTTCTTCGCCGCTGCGTCGCGCGCGACTGCGGGTACGGAAACAGCAGCCGGCGCTGCTGCTGGCGCCGCTTCCCTGCCGCCGACGGCAGCCTGCAGCTGCGTCAGAAGTTTATGCCCGATATCGCCGTGATCGGCGTCCGGCTGGTCGACTAGGGCCCGCATATGGTCCTGGGCGGCGAGAACGGCGGCGACGAGTTCGCTGGTCGCCGCGACCTCGCCCTTGCGGACACGGTCGAAGGCTGTTTCGCAATGATGGGTGAAGGCGGCAAGCGCCTCGAAACCGAACATCGCGCCGGAGCCCTTGAGCGTGTGGAGGCCGCGGAACACGGCGTCGACGAGATCCTTGTTGTCGAGCTGGTGGGTCAGGTCGAGAAGACCGGCCTCGATCGCTTCGAGGCATTCGGCGGCTTCGGTGCGGAATACGGCAACCGGATCGAGCGTGCTCATCGTCCGAGAACCTTCTTCACGATCTTCACCAGGCTTTCCGGGTCGAACGGCTTGGTCAGCCAGCCGGTTGCGCCGGCGGCCTTGGCACGCGCCTTGAGATCGGCGTCCGATTCCGTCGTCAGGAAGATGATCGGAACGCCGGCTTGCGCCGGCAGCTTGCGCAGTTCCTCGATCATCGTCAGACCGTCCATGACAGGCATGTTGAGATCGGTCACGATCAGATCGAAGCTGCTGCCCTTGGCCGTCGCGAGGCCCTCTGCCCCGTTGACCGCCTCGGTGACGCTATAGCCGGCATTGGTCAGCGTGACCTTGGTGGTCAGACGAATGCTGGCAGAATCGTCGACAGTCAGGATATTTGCAGTCATAACGTCACCTCTTTATGCAACCAGAACTTTGCATCTTCATGATCGAAGGATTCGATGAAACCTGCGCGCTCAAGTACCTTCAGGACCGAGCCGCTGGCCGGCGAAGAAAGCTTGAACGTCTTTCCCTTGGCCTTTGCTTGGCGGCGCGAGGATTCGATGAGTTGAACGAAACTCAGATCCGCTTCCGCGCCTTCGGGAATGCTGATGATGATTGTATCATTGCTGTGAAATTCATCGGTAAACTTTGAATATAGTTCGGACACGTTACGAATACTGAGGACATCTGGCAAATTTATAGATTCGTAATATTGTTTCTGAGTATCCAATGCAGCCTCCTGGGCCAGAAAAATACTTGATGACCCTAAAAGGACTCTCACGACAGCGTTAATGCAGAGTAAACAGCGGTTGTAGGAAACTGCCGTATAGCGCGTTCCGCGACTCCCAATTCTCATCCGGGATAAGTTGTATTTTTTCCTCAAAATTTAGAAATAAATAAAATAAAAACAGTATGTTGAATTACGCCGCGCCACCGTGACCCTTTCACCGGCACCCCATCGACATCTTTCGTTAATCACAACGCTGGCGAGTCCCCGCGCGTTTACCGGACGTTTCCATCCTGCCCGTAAAAATAGAGTCGAATTGCCTGTATTTTAAGAAAAGGTATAAAAGTGGTACACGCTCTGGTATCATCGAACGCTGTAGCCTACACGTCAGGGCGGGACATCAGCCAGACCCTGGAATCTGCTCGTAGCCAGGTCGAGGAACGTTTCCTCGAAGGCGGCACCGTGCTGCTCTCGGTGATGGATGTCCTCAACCGTCTGTTGAACTCGCTCGAGAGTGTCACCACGACGCTCGACAACAAGGAGGCGAGCGACACCAGCGCCGATCTCCGCGCCACGGTGGAGAGCCTGATGGCGCTGCCCGTCACCGAGGAAAACCGCCAGCAGGCGCTCGTCTCGCTGGCGCATACCGGCAGGGAGCTGCGCAAGCACGTCGCCGACATGCAGGAGACGATGCGTTATCTCAGAACCTTCGCGGTGACCGTAAAGATCACCGGCGCCGGCCTTGCCGAATTCGCCGGCTTCGCCCAGGAGATCCTGGAGCGCATCTATTCCGGCACCGATGAGGTCAATCGTTTCGCCACGCACCTCGACAGTCTCGACAAGGAGGTCAAGCTCGCCGCCTCCTTTGGCGCCGGTGTTTCCAAGAGCTATGCCGATACTGTTCCGGCCGTCGCCGGAGCCCTGCGCGATGATGCCGCCAAGATCGCCGGACATCGCAAGGATCTCGGCGTCATCGCCCGCGAGGTCGGCGCAATTGCCCGCGCCGTCCAGGGCAAGGTCGCCTCGACCCTGTCTGCCCTGCAGATCGGCGACATCACCCGCCAGCGCATCGAGCATGTGCAGGCCACCTTTTCGCTGCTTGAAGATTTCTTTGCCGGCGAGGATGGCGCCAGACTCGACGCCGGCGCGCGCCAGCGCCTCCAGAACGTCATTCACCATCTGACGGCGGCGCAGATGAGCGACATGTGCGCAAATTTCCAGCGGGATTCCGAAAACGTCGTCAAGACGATCGCGAGTTTCGATCACGACATGCGGGAGATCCTCAAGCTGCGCGATCAGATGAGCGGTCAAAGTGGCGAGGCCGGCGGCAACTTCATGCGCGCGCTGGAATCCAGCGTTTCGGCCGCCCATGAAATCGTCAAGCAGGTCGATACGGCAAGCCGCCAGGCCGACCAGGTGAGCCAGTCGACGATCGGTACGGCCGCCAAGCTCTCCGAAGCAATCGGCAATATCCGCGCCGTCAAGACCGACATTCACTATATGGCTTTGAATACCAACCTGCGCTGCAGCCGCCTCGGCGAGGAAGGCAAGTCGATCAACGTCGTCACCGCCGAGCTGCGCATCTTCGCCGGCAAGCTCGACGATTCCGCCGACGCCATCGTCAACGGCCTGCCGGCGCTCGAAGCTGCGGCCGGGCGCGTCGCCCCCGCCACGGATGCCGGAGCCGGCAATCTCGGAGAAAGCCTGACCTCGGCCGTCGGCAACATCCGCTCTGCAGCCAACGTGATGGAAAACGAGCTGAAGGTGCTCGCCGAGAACGGTCGCGAGGTCGCCACCAAGATCAGCCTGCTGATCGGCAAGCTCGATTTCCAGCATAATCTGGGCGAAGTCCTTGCCGGCTGCGCCGATATGCTCGAAGGCGTCGCCGGCACCGATGTCGCCGATATCTCCGATCTCGCTGAGACGATCGCGCCGCTCGACCGCAAGATCTTCAAGCACTATACGATGGTCCAGGAGCGCAGTGTTCATCGCGGCATCATTCCGGCGGGCGAGGACAGCACCTCCGCTCCCGCCGAAACCGCCAAAGCCGAAAACGATGAAGACCTCTTCGCCGATGCGCTTTTTTAGGTTGGAACGCTACAGCACCGCGCGTCTTCTCAGACGCGCAAAGGATGCTGTAGCCACAATGCCTAAATCGATTCAGATTTAAGGGATTATGCAATAGCCCGTCCGCCTCGTCGGCCGGGTCGACAAACGGCGGCTATCGCCGCCGAAACTTGTTGGCGGCGTCGATCGCCGCCTTCTGCTGGGTGTCCTCGATGCCGAGGTAGAAATCCTCGAGCGCCGGATCGGCGAGCCCGGCCCGGCGCGACAGCACGTACCACTTCGCCGCCTCGATCGGATTGGGCGCCGTGCCGATCGCATTGATATAGAGATGGGCGAGCTTGTTCTGCGCGGCGACGTTGCCGCCGTTAGCGGCAAGTTTCAGCCATTCGAAGCCCTTGACGTAATCCTTCGGCCCGCCGACGCCGTTGACGAGCCAGATGCCGAGATCGAGCTGAGCCGTGTCGAAGCCGGCGCGCGCCGCGCGCACCATCCATTCGCGGGCGAGCTTCTTCTTTTCTTCCGGCAGGTCCTTCAGCGTCGCATAGATCTGCGCCACGGCATATTGCGAATCGGCAATGCCCTGCTCTGCCGATTTCTCGTAGAATGGCAGCGCCAGCCTCAGTCCCTTCTCGCCGGGATTGTCGGCGATGAGAAGCTGTGCCCAGTTGAATTCCGCCGAAGGATTGCCCGCCTCGGCCGCCTTGTGCATGTAGTCGTCGGCCTTGGCCTTGTCACGCGGCACGCCCTCGCCTTCCATCAGGATCAGCGCATATTTGAACATCGCCGCCGCATCGCCGCCTTCGGCCGCCTTGCCGTACCAGAAAGCGGCGTTCTTCACGTCCTTCTTGACGCCGAGGCCCTGCGAGAGGATCTCGCCGATCAGCGTCTGCGCCGCCGGATCGCCGAGCTGGGCGCGCGGCAGCGCCTTGTCCATTGCCGTCAGGTAATAACCGCGCTGGAAGGCGCCGTAGGCCTCGTCGATCGGCCCTTTGTAATCCTTCTCCGGCGGCAGGTCCGGCAGCTTCGCGCCCATGCGGTCGAATACGCCGACGCCATCGGAGGGTTGCACGCCCGGGCTGGAAGGCCGGTCGGTGCGGAAGGTCGAAGCCGGGCCCGTGCCCGGCTGGCTGATGACGCTGTCCGGCGCCTGCGCCAAGGCGATATTCGGCCCGGCCGCAAGGAAGGCGGCCATACCGGCGAGGAAATATTTCAAAAGACGGGCGGGCGGGATCGGCATGAGCGCGATTTCAATCCTCAAACCGTGGCGCTTTTTCGTCAAGCAATGCATTGATCTCGGCAACGATAGCCGGCGCCCGGGCGGGCTCGGCGAAAACCGCCAGCCGCATCGCCACGAACTCCGCTCCGGTCTCGGCGACGGCGAGCGCCGAGGCTGGATCGGTGCCGCCCATGACGATGCAGGGAATCTCGATCATCGAGGCCCACCATTCGCCGAGCGCCAGGTTCTTCGGATGCGCCTCCGGCTTGATGTCGCCATCGAGCTTGCCGAAGAAGATATAGTCCGGCCTGACTTCGCCGATCTCCAGCGCATGGTGCCGGTCGGCCGCGTTGCCGCCGCCGACGATCAGCTTCGGCGCATGTTTGTCGATCGCCTCCGAAAGGGCCTCCGCATTGCCGGAAAGGTGCAGGCCGTCGGCCTTCGCCCGGCCTGCGACACGGCTGTCGCCTGCAATCAGCGCGGCGGCGCCAGCGTCCTGGATCAACGGCACGAGCTTTTCGGCATGTTTCTGGAAGGTGCCGTCGTCGAGCCCGTATTGCGGCACGATCACCGAGGCGACATCGCCGCCCTTCAGCGCATCGGCGACGATCTTTGCCTGTTCATCGGCATCGGCGATATCGGCTACGATGAGCACAAGGCGGCAGCGGTTTTCCGGTTCGGTCATGGGGTCTTTCCGTTTCCTGCGAATTCCCCTTCGAAATGAGAGATCCGCACTCGTTTTGTGTGAGTAGTTCCGTTAGACGAGGCTGGCAAGAGGAGGACGTCGAAAGCATGCCGCAGGATTTGTCATTCTACTACGCCGCCGTGCCCGCCGTTCTGCTGGTGGGCCTCGCAAAGGGCGGCATGGGCGACGCTTTGTCGCTGATCGGCTTGCCCTTCCTCGCCCTCGTCGTCTCGCCGGTCGAGGCGGCGGCCATCCTGCTGCCGATCCTGGTTTTCATGGACATGATCTCGCTCGTCATCTGGCGCAAGCATGGCGACTGGGCGACGCTGAAGATCATGCTGCCCGGCGCCTTCATCGGCATTGCGCTGGGCTGGGCGACCTCGGCTCTGGTTCCGGGCAACTTGCTGCGCATCGTCATCGGCGCGGTGACCATCCTCTTCTGCCTGCGCTATTTCTGGAGCAATTTCGGCCCGGGCGCTGGCAAGGTGATCCCGCCGCGCGGCCAGCGGCCGGTAGCCGCCAGCCTCTGGGGAACATTTTCCGGTTACGGCAGCTTCGTCGCCCATGCCGGCGGTGCGCCCTTCCAGATCTATGCCCTGCCGCTCAAATTGCAGCCACGCGAATATACCGGCACCAGCGTGCGCTTCTTCGCGATCCTCAACGCTGTCAAGCTGATCCCCTATTTCGCGCTCGGCCAGCTCGGCACCCAGAACCTTGCGACCTCCGCAACGCTTCTGCCCTTTGCTCCGCTCGCCACCATTGCCGGCGCCTGGTGCGTGCGCCGCATGAGGCCACAGAACTTCTATCCCTTCATGTATACAATGGCGCTGATCGCCGCCTTCCTGATCGTGCGCGAGGGCCTTGGCTGGTAAGAGGCCCTACCGCGCCGCTGCACTTCGCATTGCTGCAATTCGCTGCAATGCACAATTTCCTTGCTGGCGCGGCCGGATTGACGTAGCGTTGCCGCCATGTCGAACACCGACCCTTTCTCTGCGATTGCCGATCCGAACCGGCGGTTTCTGCTGGAGGAATTGCGTCGCGCGCCACGGACGGTCAATGAGCTCGCCGAAGGCCTGCCGATCAGCCGTCCAGCTGTTTCACAGCACCTGAAGGCGCTTCTCGACAGCAATCTCGTTTCCGTGACCTCGGAAGGCACCAAACGCATCTACACGGTCAATAACCGCGGCTTCGACAAGCTCAATTTGTGGCTGGATCAGTTCTGGGCCTGATGCATGTTCCCATAAGATCTGGGGATACGATGCGAATCATAAGAATGCGATGTGAGATGTGGCGACCCAAAAGCGCCAGCCACGATGCCGGATGCATCGGACTGGCGCAAATATGGTGTCAAATCACCGGTTCTTGCAAATTTTTGGCGGAATGGATGGATTTACCTTGTTGCGCAAGATGATCGCCCGGCGACCCTTGGGAAGATTAGTGGACGGATGACTTAAGACGCTGAATCTCGTCCTTGATGCGCAGCTTGCGGCGCTTGCATTCGGCAAGCTCCGTATCCGAAATAGAGGGAGATGTTCTGAGCGCGTGCAACTCCTCCTCGAGAGCGACATGCTTTTTCTGGAGTGACTCAAGATGAGCTTGAACAGTCATATGACCCTTCCTTCCTCTTACCCTCCCCGGCCAACATCGTCGGGGATCAAGGTGTCAACGGGCGGGACTGTGACATATTTTTGAAGGCTTGTCGAAGGCCAAAAGATGAAGACTGGATGGCAATTTCATGATCAAGACTAACTAGCCGTTACCTGTATTTGGTGATAGGAGCTTGCGGAAATCATCGCCAGATCGGACAAGGTCCAAGGACGATAACGGGGAATGCATATGGCCGATCAGGAACAGGCGGAAATCAGGCTCATAGTGGCGCGCCTGCGCCAGGAGCACGAGGATTTCGACGCCGCGATCAACGCCATGATCCAGACCGGATGCGATGCTCTGCGGATCCAGCGCATGAAAAAGAAAAAGCTCGTTATCAAGGACAGGCTCTCCAAGCTGGAAGATCAGATCATCCCTGACATCATCGCCTGAGAGGGAATAGCAGCAACGATGACAGACAGACCACCCGTCGCCATCATCATGGGCAGCCAGTCCGACTGGGAGACCATGAAAAACGCCGCCGACACGCTGGAGGCGCTGGAAATTCCCTATGACGCGCGCATCATTTCGGCGCACCGCACAGTCGACCGGCTGGTCAATTTCGCCAAGGGCGCACGCGCGGAGGGCTTCAAGGTCATCATCGCCGGCGCCGGCGGCGCCGCCCATCTGCCGGGTATGACCGCCGCGATGACGCCGCTGCCGGTCTTCGGCGTGCCGGTCCAGTCGAAAGCCCTGTCCGGCCAGGACAGCCTCCTTTCCATCGTGCAGATGCCGGCCGGCATTCCTGTCGGTACGCTCGCCATAGGCAAGGCCGGCGCAGTCAACGCCGCCCTTCTCGCCGCCGCCGTGCTTGCCCTTTCCGACGAAGAAATCGCCGACCGGCTCGACGAATGGCGCGAGCGCCAGAGTGCTGCCGTCGCCGAATACCCGATGGACGATCTATGACGGCAAGAACGATCGGCATTATCGGCGGCGGCCAGCTCGGCCGCATGCTGGCCATTGCCGCCGCCAGGTTGAATTTTCGCACGGTCATCCTCGAGCCGCAGGCAGACTGCCCGGCCGCCCAGCTCGCCAACCGGCAGATTACCGCCGCCTATGACGATCCGGCGGCACTGGCCGAACTCGCCGATATCTGCGACGTCGTCACCTACGAATTCGAGAACGTGCCCGTCGTAGCCGCCGAAACGCTCTCGGCGAGCGTGTCCGTCTATCCGCCGCCGAAGGCGCTGGAAGCAGCCCAGGACCGCCTTGTCGAAAAGCGCTTTCTCAATGGCTGCGGCATAACCACTGCCCGTTTCCACACGATCGACAGCCAGTCCGACCTCGATACGGCACTGAAGGATTTCGGCGGCCAGGGCGTGCTGAAGACCCGCCGTCTTGGTTATGACGGCAAGGGCCAGAAAGTTTTCCGCTCGGCCGCAGACAGTCCGGATGGCGCCTATGCAGCACTTGGCGGCGTGCCGCTCATCCTCGAAAGCTTCGTCGCCTTCGAGCGTGAGGTCTCGATCATTGCCGCCCGCGCCATCGACGGTACGGTCGCCTGCTTCGATCCCGCCGAGAATGTCCACCGAAATGGCATACTCCACACCTCGACGGTTCCCGCTGCGATCTCTGCAGCGACGGCGGACGCCGCGCGGCAATCGGCGGAGAAAATCCTTGCTGCATTGAACTATGTCGGCGTCATCGGCATCGAATTCTTCGTGCTTGCCGATGGCGGTCTGATTGCCAACGAGATGGCACCGCGTGTCCACAACTCCGGTCACTGGACGGAAGCCGCCTGCGTCGTCAGCCAGTTCGAGCAGCATATCCGCGCCGTCGCCGGCCTGCCGCTCGGCAATGCCGAGCGCCATTCCGACTGCGTCATGCAGAACCTGATCGGCGACGATATCCTTGCCGTTCCCGACTGGCTGCGGCACCCCGATACGCTGGTTCATCTCTATGGCAAGACCGAGTGGCGCCCCGGCCGCAAGATGGGCCATGTCACCACCTTGATGCCGAAATCGCCGGTTTTGGCCTGAGAAAACACCCCTGCGCCTTGGGAAAAACACCTTCCTGTGGTTGACACGGAAAAGGTGACGGGGTATCTGCTCCCCACCTAAACAGCGCGCCCGATGGCGCGCTTTTGATTGTTAAAGATACGGGCGAATGTGAATTCCCCCATAGAGATCGCGGATCAGAAAAATGAAGATCAAGAATTCGCTCAAGTCGCTCAAGGCTCGTCACCGTGACAACCGTCTGGTTCGCCGCAAGGGCCGCATCTACATCATCAACAAGCTGAACCCGCGCTTCAAGGCTCGTCAGGGCTGATTTCGCGCGTCCGGATCGCCCTGCCGCGTGAGCTTGCGCCGGCAGATATATCCGGTGGGTCGCTGCGGTGATCACGTCAAATTTGTTTGATCTTCGGCGCTGGCGGGCTAATATGTCCGCCATGCGCTTTTTTGCTTTGACATCAGCGGCGCTGCCGCTCGCCCTCATGCTGCTCACCTCCTCCTTTCCGGCCGCCGCCGCGGAAAAGTCGGCCGCCGCCACGAAAAAGGACGTCATCGTCGAGCAGGCGGATGCCAACAATTCGCCGAAGCAGCACCTCGACCAGCTCTTCAGCCAGCTGAAGCGTGAACGCGATCCCGAAAAGGCCAGCGGCATCGCCAATGAAATCCGCATGGAATGGAACGATTCCGGTAGCGCCACCGTCAATCTGCTGATGCAGTGGGCCGACAAGGCGATCGAGGAAAAGCGCAATCCCGCCGCCCTCGATTTCCTCGACGAGGCGATCGCGCTGAAGCCCGATTATGCCGAAAGCTGGAACCGCCGCGCCACGCTGAATTTCGTCATGGGCAATTATCGCAAGTCGATGTCCGATATCGAGCGTGTGCTCGATCTCGAGCCGCGCCATTTCGGCGCGCTCTCCGGCATGGCGGCGATCCTCAGCAATTCCGGCAACGACCAGCTGACCTTGAAGGCGTGGGAGCGTTTTCTCGATATCTATCCCGCCGAACGCACCGCGCAGGAACAGGCCAACACGCTTGCGGAAAAACTCGCCGGCAACCGCACCTGATTCCCGGGCGGCGACCTTGACGTCGGATCTTGGCGCACAATTTTAGAATAGAGAGGGAACGATGTGGCGGTTGTCCGCCGCAGGACGTCCCGCAATTATCGCTCGTTGAGATCATGCTTGCAGAAGTTTCCGCTCTTCTCGCCCCGCTCGCCGCCGCCATCGGTTACTCCACTTATAAGGCGCGGCAATTCGAACACGCCTATCCGAATATCGGCGAACTGACGGATGTCGGCGGATACCGCATGAATGCCGTCCACGTCGAGCGTCCCGAAAATGCGGATCTGCCGGCGCTGGTCTTCATTCACGGCGCCAGCGGCAATCTGCTCGACCAAGTCGTTGCCTTCCGCGCCGCACTCGAAGGCCGGGCGGAAATGCTCTTCGTCGATCGTCCCGGTCATGGCTATTCCGAGCGCGGCGGCCCTGAGAACGCCGTCCCCTCCGGCCAGGCAGATGCAATCGCCAGGCTGATGGAGAAGCGCGGCATCGGGAAGGCGATCATCGTCGGCCATTCCTTCGGCGGCGCGATCACCGCCGCCTTCGGCCTGCGCCATCCTGACAAGACCGCCGGCCTGCTCTTCCTCGCGCCCGCCACCCACCCATGGCCGGGCGGCATCGACTGGTACTATCATGTGGCGACCGTGCCGATCGTCGGCTGGCTCTTCAACCACGCGATCGTCGTGCCGCTCGGGCTGAGCCGGCTGGAGCGCGGCACACTGAATGTCTTCCGTCCCAATCCTCGCCCGGCCGACTACATCGAAAAAACCGGTCCGTCGCTGGTGCTGCGCCCCAGCGCCTTCCACAACAATGCTGCCGATTTCAAAAGACTGCTCGCCTATGTGAAGAAGCAGTCGCTGCTCTACTCGCAGATCACCGCGCCGACCGTCATTATAACGGGCGACCGTGACGAGATCGTCTGGGAACACCTGCATTCACGCGGCCTTGCCCGCGATATATCAGGCTCCGAGCTCGTCACCGTCAGCGGCGTCGGCCACAAGCCGGACTATCTCGCGACCGATGTCGCCATCGCCGCCATAGAGAAGCTCGCCGGCAAGCCGCGCGACCTGCAGGCAATTGCCCGCAGAGCCGAGGAGAGGCTTGCCGCCGCCTCTCGCGATCAGAGGGCCGCAGCCGCACCGTCGTTAGAGCCTGCAGCACCGCACGTCTTTTCCGACGCACAAAACACGCTGTAGCACTTTGAACTGCTGCATAATTTTGTCCTCAGCATCGCCGGAAATCCGCCTCAGGCGCCGAGACGTATGCCGCCGTCGCAGGTGACGACATGGCCGCTCATGAAGCCGTTTCGGATCAGGAAGGCAATCACCTCCGCGATATCCTCCGGCCTGCCGACTCGGCCGACCGGCGTACGGCCGGCGAAATCCGCAAAGACGCTGTCGCGCTGCTCGGGCGGCACGAAACTCCACCACGGCGTATCGACGACCCCAGGCGAAACGCCGTTGACGCGCAGCGGCTTCAGCTCGGCGGCAAGCACCGGCACCATCGCCTCGATCCCGGCATTGACGGCGGCAAGCCCAGCCGTGCCGGGCATCGCAGCCTGCGCGCTGACCGCCGAAACAAAGGTGATGCTGCCGCCCGGCTGCAGCAACGGCAGTGCCGCCTGCGCTGCCGCGGCATGCGGAATGAGCTTGGTCTGAAACCCGGCAAGCAGATCCGCCATGTCAAGCGTCGCAAAAGGTCCGGCGCCGTGACCGCTGCCCATCGCCAGCACGAGATGACCGAATGCGCCGACCCCGGCAAAAGCCTCCCCGAGCCCGGAAAGCTCCGCCGCATCGAGCACGACACTGCGCAGATCGCCGTCGAGCGATGCCTTCGCCGCTGCAAGCTTTTCGCCGTCGCGGCCTGCAATGGTGACCGTATATCCCTGTTTCAAAAGTAATTTCGCCGTGGCAAGGCCGATGCCGGAAGAACCACCGATGACGACCACATGCTGCAAAGACATGATGCTGCTCCTTGAATTGACCGAGCCGCAGACGCTTTAACCACCTGCGACACCGGCATCATGCGCGGCCCGGAAACGGCAAACAGTTCCAGTTTTATCCTGGTATCGATACTGATATGATTGCCTCCATGGACCAGAGATCCGACACATTCGAAGCCCGCCGCCGTGAATTCGCAGCCTTTCTGCGCTCCCGTCGCGAGCGGCTGACGCCCTCCGAGGTTGGCCTGCCGGAGGGGTTTCGCCGGCGCACGCCGGGTCTCCGCCGCGAGGAGCTCGCCATGCTCGCCGGCGTCGGCACCACCTGGTACACCTGGCTGGAACAGGGCCGCGACATCCGGCCCTCCATGCAGGTGCTCAACGCCCTTGCCGATGCGCTGCGCCTCGACGAGGCGGAGCGCCGGCATCTCTTCACCCTCAACAATCGGCAAGTGCCTCAGGCAGTGTCGTCCGCACCTGAATGTGTCGACGAGCCGCTGCAGCGCATGCTCGCCAACCTGACTCACCAACCGGCCTATGTACTCGGCCGCCGGTGGGACGTGCTCGCCTGGAACCGCGCCGCCGACGTGCTGTTCGGCGGCTACGGCACGCTCGACCGCGACGAGCGCAATACCATGCATCGCCTCTTTGCCGACCCGGCGCATCGCAAGCTCCTCATCGACTGGGAGGCAGTTGCCCGTGTCTCGCTGGCGATGTTTCGCGCCGACAGCGCGCGTTATGCCGGCGATCCGGATTTCGAACGGTTGATCGCGCTGCTGAAACAGGCAAGCCCTGAATTTCGTGACTGGTGGCAGCGCCACGAGGTCGTCAGTCCGCTGTCTGGCATCAAGCGCATCAACCACCCCGTCAAGGGCCGCATGTCCTTCGAACATACCGGCCTGACACTGACCAGCCGGCCGGAGATGAAGCTCATCGTCTACACGCCGCTCGATGACGACGAAACCACCCGGAAACTCACCGAACTCCTCACGCTTTAGGTTTTGTTTTTACCTATGTCGTCGTCGCAAACCCGCGGCACAGTTTTGCGCGACATGATTTAAAGCCAACCCCTTGCATTGCCTCGGGCCCAGGCAGTCCCATATGTTTTTCCATCATTGTCCATAGGAGGGGAAATCATGGGCCGCCTGCATATCGGGACGATCTCCGTCATATCAGCATTGTCGCTGAGCCTGACCTCGGCTTTTGCCGCCTCGCCTGCGCCGGTCGAAGCCGAGCACGGCATGGTCGTCACAGCCCAGCATCTGGCGACCGATGTCGGCGTCGAGGTGCTGAAAGGCGGCGGCAACGCCGTCGATGCAGCGGTTGCCGTCGGTTATGCCTTAGCGGTCGTCTATCCCTCGGCCGGCAACCTCGGCGGTGGCGGCTTCATGACCATCCGCCTGAAGGATGGCACCAAGACCTTCCTCGATTTCCGCGAACGCGCGCCGCTTGCCGCAACGAAGACCATGTATCTCGACGCCAAGGGCGATATCGTGCCGCGTGCCAGCCTCGACGGGTATCTTGCCGTCGGCGTGCCGGGCTCCGTCATGGGCTTCGAGACCGCGCGCGAGAAATACGGCACCAAGTCGCGCGAAGAACTGATCGCGCCGGCGCTCCGCTTCGCCAAGGAAGGTTTCACGCTGGAACAGGGCGACGCCGCAAGTTTCGCCGGCAACGCCAAACGCCTCGCCAAAGATGAGACGGCGGCAAAGATCTTCCTGAAACCGGATGGCAAACCCTATGCATCCGGCGAAAAACTCCAGCAACCGGACCTTGCCGCCGTCCTGGAAGGCATCTCGGAAAAAGGCCCCGACGCCTTCTACAAGGCCGCGCCCGCCGAGGCGATCGTCAAGGCGAGCCAGGCCAAGGGCGGCATCCTTGCCAAGGAGGACTTCGAGCAATATGCCGTGCGCGAGTTGAACCCGATCGAGTGCAATTACCGCGGCTACGACATCATCTCCTCGCCGCCGCCGTCTTCCGGCGGCGTCATCATTTGCGAGATCCTCAACGTTCTGGAAGGATACCCGCTTTCCTATCTCGGCTATAACTCGGCCGAAACCGTGCACATCATGGTCGAGGCGATGCGCTATGCCTATGTCGACCGCAATGCTGCACTCGGCGATCCCGATTTCGTCGAGAACCCGGTCACAAAGCTGCTCGACAAGAAGTATGCTTTGGAGATCGCCGCCAAGATCGACCCTTACAAGGCCGGCACCTCGGCGAACCTGAAGCCGCTCGGCGGCAAGGAAAGCACCGAGACCACGCATTATTCGATCATCGACGACGAGGGCAATGCGGTCGCCGTCACCTATACGCTGAATGGCTCCTTCGGTGCCGCGGTCGTAGCGCCCGGCACCGGTGTTCTGTTGAACAACGAGATGGACGACTTCACCTCCAAGCCCGGCGTGCCGAACCTCTACGGACTGGTGCAGGGCGAGGCCAATGCCATCGCCCCGAAGAAGACGCCGCTCTCCTCGATGAGCCCGACGATCGTCACCCGAGACGGCAAGCCCTTCATGGTCATCGGCAGCCCCGGCGGCTCGCGCATCATCACCATCACGCTGGAAGCGATCCTCAATGTCGTCGATTTCGGCATGGATATCAGTCAGGCGGTCAACGCCCCGCGTCTCCACCACCAATGGCAGCCCGACAAGGTCTTTCTCGAACCCTATGCACTTTCGCCGGATACGGAAAAGACGCTCGCAGCCATGGGCTACAGCTTCGACGGCGGCAACGACACGCCGCAATGGGGCCAGGCCGCCGGCATCCTCGTCGGCGGCAAAAGCCTTGCGGCCATCGCAAAAGGCGGCGGCGCCCGGTATAACGGCGCCATGGATAGCCGCGCGGCAGAAGGGTCTGCAAGCGGCTACTGACGCTTCGGGGATCGCCTGATCAAACCGTCGGCGGAAGTGCAACGCGGCTCGAGAAGCAGCGGTGGCACCATTCATGTCACCGTGACAAAGTCGCCGTTCACAATTGGCTTGCCGCGCCCTATGCATGGGCGAACCCGCAAGCAGAAAGATTCCCGAATGGCCAGCATTGAAATGATTGTCGCAGCCCGCGCCCGTCTGCGCGGTCATGCAAGGCGCACGCCGCTACTCTCCTCCCCTTTCCTCGATGAGATCGCCGGCCGGCGCCTGTTCGTGAAAGCGGAATGTCTGCAGCATTCCGGCTCGTTCAAGTTTCGCGGCGGCTGGTCGGCCGTCTCAGGCCTCGATGCTGCGGTACGCTCGAAGGGCGTCATCGCCTTCTCCTCCGGCAACCACGCCCAGGGCGTTGCGCTTGCGGCCAAGCTGCACAATATCCCCTCCGTCATCATCATGCCGAGCGATGCACCGAAGCTGAAGATCGCCAACACCCGCGCCTTCGGCGCCGAAGTGGTGCTCTACGATCGCGTCAACGAGGACCGCGACGAGATCGGCGCGAGACTTTCGGCCGAGCGCGGCCTGACGCTGATCAAGCCCTTCGACGAACCGCTGGTCATCGCCGGTCAGGGCACGACCGGTCTCGAAATCTCCGAACAGGCGGAAGAGGAAGGCGTGACGTCAGCCGAAGTCCTCGTGCCCTGCGGCGGCGGTGGATTGACCTCAGGCATTGCGCTCGCCCTCGAAGCCAGCGCCCCCGGCTTTCGCGTCCGCCCCTGCGAGCCAAAGGATTTCGACGACACCACCCGCTCGCTCGCCTCCGGCAAGATCGAACGCAACGCGGCGGTGTCAGGCTCGATCTGCGATGCAATCGTCACGCCGCAGCCGGGCAATATCACTTTCCCGATCCTCAAGCGCCTCGCCGGCGCCGGCATCGTCGTCACCGACGACGAGGCGCTGCGCGCCATGGCGCTCGCCTTCACACGGCTGAAGATCGTCGTCGAGCCCGGCGGCGCCGTGGCGCTTGCCGCCGCCCTCTTCCATGGCGATGCCCTGGAAAGCGACACGGTCATCGTGGTCACCTCCGGCGGCAATGTCGATGCCGATATCTTCGCCATGGCTCTGGAACGTTTCGGCTGAACATCGTCCAAGTGAACGCCGTCGACCATCCGCAGCAGCAGCCGCGGATGGTTTCTATCTTTTATAGTTACGCGACCTTGTAGCGTTTCGCCGGCGCGGTGCGTGAGAGGTTCGGCATCAATGCCTGACGCGCCCGCTCGTAGGCGGCAAGCAGGCCTGCATCCTCAAGCGAAGGGATCGTTGCAAATTCGCCCTGCTCAAAACCTGCGAGCGACGCATCGACCATATTTTCTGCCGACATCACGATCTCATTCGGCAAATGTTCGACCGGCGTGCCGGCGATGTCCCAGAATTCCGTGGCGGTAGCGCCGGGCAGCACGGCCTGCACGCGAATGTTCTTCTCCGCCAGTTCGTGCTTCAGCGACTGGCTGAAGGCGAGTACGAAGGCTTTCGTACCGCCGTAAACGCCGTTCAGCAGCTCCGGCGCGATCGCTACGATGGACGCAATATTGATGATCGTGCCGCCGCCGCGTGTAGCGAAACCCGGCACGGCGGCATAGGTCAGCCGCGTCAGCGCCGTGACGTTGAGCTCGATCATCTCCTGCATCTTTTCGACATCGGCGGAAAGCAGCGGCGCCGTTCCACCGACACCGGCATTGTTGACCAGAAGCGTGATGCTCCGGTCATCCTTCAACACCCCTTCGATGCGGGCAAGATCGGCCCGGTAGCCGAGATCGGCAACGACAGTCTCGACCGTCCGGCCGGTTTCATCGGTCAGCCGGCTTGCCAGCGCCTTCAGCCGCTCGCCGTTGCGGGCAACGAGGATGAGATTGTAACCCTGCTTTGCCAGCCTGTGGGCATAGATTGCGCCGATGCCCGAGGATGCGCCGGTCACCAGCGCCGTACCCTTATGGTCCTGTGTCATGATCCGTCTCCTTGAATACGCCGGCACGATGCCTTGCGCTTGGGGAGAGTCTTACGCCTGATTGTAAATGTCCTGAATGTCATTTATACCACCTTTCAGGACATACTTTTCTCAGGACGCGATGATCATGCAGCAAATCGGCTTTCTGCTTTATCCCGGCTTTCAGATCATGAGCCTGGCGGCCGTCTCCGCCTTCGAGTTCGCCAATCTCGAACTCGAGGAAAAGGCTTACGAGATCCGCTACCTCTCAGAAAATGGTGGGTCGGTTGCCAACTCGCTTGGCATGATGATGGAGACGGAGGCCTTCGGCGCCCCGGCCCTCGACACCCTGATCGTGGCGGGCGCGCCCGATATCAGGCTGCCGAATGCCGCAGAAGCCGACTTCATTCGCGCCGCCCTGCCCGCCACACGTCGCCTGGCGTCGATCTGTACCGGCGCCTTCTTTCTTGCCGAAGCCGGCATCCTCGACGGCCGCCGCGCGACGACGCACTGGTATGTCTCGCGCGAACTGCAAAGCCGCTATCCCAAGATAAAGATGGAAGAGGATCGGATCTTCATCATCGACGGTTCCATCTGGACCTCGGCAGGCATGACGGCCGGTCTCGACCTGGCTTTGGCGATGGTCGAGAAGGATCACGGTTTCGAGGTGGCGCGCGCGGTTTCCCGCAAGCTCGTCGTCTATCACAGGCGTGCCGGCGGCCAATCGCAGTTTTCCGCCCTTCTGGAACTGGAGCCCAAATCGGACCGCATCCAGAAGGCGCTCGCCCACGCCCGCAGCAATCTGAAATCGGCGCTCTCAGTCGAGGAGTTGGCGGAAGCCGCCCATCTCAGCCCCCGACAGTTCAGCCGCGCCTTCCGCGCCGAAACCGGACAATCGCCGGCGAAGGCCGTCGAGAACCTGAGGCTGGAAGCGGCCCGGCTGATGATGGAGCAGGGCCGCCACCCGATCGATGTTGTTGCCCGCGAAACCGGCTTTGCCGATCGCGAGCGCATGCGCCGCGCCTTCCTTCGCGCTTTCGGTCAGCCGCCGCAGGCAATTCGGCGCGCCGCCCTGCAGGAACTGCAGATGTGATGCACCCGGCCTTTTGAACCGGATGTATTCTATCCTCGTTACCGCTCTTGAAGCGCCCGGCGGATTGCGATTTCGACCGGCGAATAGGCGCCGTCATCTCGTTCGAGCCGAAGCGGTTCGGAAGGCGCAAGGCCGGGCTGCGCCATGAAGCGCGGCTCCTTGCCGCGATGCATCTGCGCTGCATGGATGAGGAACGGATGGCACAGATAGACCGTGCCCGCCCGTCCCGTCGCCAATGCCAGCGGCCGCTCCTCCCCGACACGCTCCAGCCAGAGGTGGGCCATCCCTCCCTCGCCGGCCGGCTCAAGAAGGCGGGCGATATCCTTGTGCGAACCGACGCGGATACGGGTCGGCGCATCCTCCTCCCCGACATCCGAGAACAGGAAGAGCATCAGCAGCGCCCGCCCGCGCGAGGTGACGTTCACCCGCCAGGCGGAAAAGTCCCGTTGCTCATCCGGATTGGAATCCTCGCCGGGAATGCTCAGGTCGACATGCCAACCGGCATCGCCGGGATCATCGGGATGGGGAAAACGGACCGGGAAACTGCCAAGCCCACTGCGTGGCTCCCAGCGACCCTTGCCGACGAGCTGGTCGAAGGCCGAATGCAACACCGGCGTATTGACGGCTTTCTCAAACGGCCCGCCGCCATAGCCGGCAAGTCGCGCGACTGGCTGCGTCCACGTGCTTGGATCATCCGCATCGAAGGGAATGTCGCGCCACATGATGGCGCGAGCTTCCTTGGCCAATGCGCGGGGAAAAGCGTCGTCGATCCTGACGAAACCGTCCTCGATGAATTGCTCGATCTGCGCAGCACTCAGTGCCGCCGGATAAACATTTGATGTCATGACATATCTCTCTATCGCCAATCCTGCCGGCTCTTTCCTTGGCCAGACACAGGGTGGTTACAGTCCACGGCGACGCGCCAGCCGCAAAGGCTGGTCAGCGGCCCGCATCTTCTGATGCCCGAAGGCAGAGCCTTAGAGGCTCAAGAAGAAGACCGAAGCGATATTGAGGGTGAACGTCTTCATAGCGGTTCGAGGCTATAGGCTTGCGCCCGAGGGGTCAATGCGGAGATGTCAAGCCAACACCTCGCGCAGCGCGCCCTGCACGGACTGAAGCACCAGCTCGGCAAGCCGGACCGCAGCCGGCTGCGGTTCGGCTTCCGCCCGATGCAGGACCAGACCGAGCTTCGGCAAATCCGGCAAGCCGATGGTCTTCGGCGCCAGCGGCCGGACCTTCGCCGGCAGGCCGATCGGCGTGCGGATGGTGAGACCGAGGCCTGCCGCCGTCGCGGCCCAGAGACCGCCGAGACTGGGACTGACGAAGGCGAGCCGCCAGGAGATGCCCGCCTCATCCAGCGCCTTGGTCGCGGCGCTGCGCAGCAGGCACGGCGCTTCCAGCGAGGCGAGCGGCATCGGCTCACCGCTTGCGGCGTGCCAAGCCGGCTGCCCCTCGGAAGGTCCGATCCAGCGCATCGGCACTTCGCCGATCCGCTCGCAATGCGCCGTCAGCGTACCGTCACTCCAGGCAAGCGCGAGATCGAGCTTGCCCGATGTGACGCGCTCGAGCAGTTCGGCATTGCGCACCACCCGCGCTTCGATGCGGACCTTCGGATGAGCACGCGCGAAGCGGCCGAGCACATCAGGCAGCAGTGTCTCGCCGAAATCCTCCTGCAGGCCGAGCCGCACCCAGCCTTCCAGCTCGACGCTGTTGACGGCCGCAGCCGCCTCGTCGTTGAGCTCCAGCAGCCGCCTGGCATAACCGAGCATCGTCTCGCCGGCATCGGTCAGCGCCAGTCCGCGCCCCGCCTTGCGGAAGATCGGCGTGCCCGCCTGCTCCTCCAGCTTCTTCAGCTGCGCACTCACTGCCGAGGTCGAACGCCCGAGCCGCTCGGCCGCCTTGGCGAAATTGCCGAGCTCCATGCCGGTCGAAAAGGTTCGAAGCACGTCGAGATCGAAGATCGTCCGTCGCATTACATAATCCTATTTTTCAGGATCATTCATCCATTAAATTCTGATTTTCAGCATCATCGTGCCGTGCGATGGTTCTGCTGTCAAGGCCGACCGACGGCCTGAACCATGGAGATCCCGATGCCCTTCGTTCGCATTTCCCTTCGCAAAGGCAAGTCGCCGAACTACCTCATAGCACTGGCCGACAACATCCAGCGCGCCCTGGTCGAGACCTTCGACGTGCCCGAAAACGACCGCTTCCTGGCCATCCACCAGCATGACGAGCGCGAGCTGATCTTCGATCGCAGCTATCTCGGCGGCCCGCGCTCGGACAACTTCGTCTACATCTCGATCACGATCGGCAGGCCTCGCACCGGCGAGATGAAGGCAGCGCTCTATCGGCGCCTCGCCGATCTCCTGGCGCAATCGCCGGGCCTCCGGCCGGAGGACGTAATGATCGTCATCAGCACCAGCACACCAGAAGACTGGTCCTTCGGTAATGGCATTGCCCAGATGACCGACCCAGACTGGCGGCTCCGTGTGGCTGGAGCCCGGCAATGAGCGCTTCGAACCCGAAGACCATGACTGTTAGACGCCCTGGCAAGGCGATCCGCTCGCCGGAGGGCGTCGCAACGTCGCCTTTCTGGGTCGAGATGCTGCTCGAAGGCAGCGCCGACGGCGAAAACACCGCAATGCGCGCCACGCTCGATCCCGGAACGATCACCCGCTGGCACACACATCCCAGGGGCCAACTGCTCTATGTGCTTTCGGGCCATGGGTTGGCGCAGAGCGAGGGCGGCCCGATCGAAACATTGCGTGCCGGCGATGCCGTCTGGTTTGCACCCGGCGAGCGCCACTGGCATGGCGCGGCCGATGACAGCCCCTTCAGTTATATCAGCCTCCAGCCGGCGGAAAACGGCAGCGTCGTCGAATGGCTGCGACCGGTGGAGGCACAATCATGATCGCCATGCAGTACAGCTTCACCCTGCCCGCCGATTACGACATGTCGATCATCGACCGCCGCATCCGCGACAAGGGACCGCTGCTCGACGGCTTTCCCAATCTCGGCTTCAAAGCCTATCTCAGCGCCCGCAAGGGGGAGTTCCGCAGCCGCGACAATCTCTATGCGCCCTTCTATCTCTGGCAGAAGCCGGAAGGGGCAAGCGACTTCCTCTGCGGTCCGGGCTTCGAGACGCTGACCGGTGCCTTCGGCTGGCCGCGGGTGAGGACTTGGATCGTCTGGCGGTCGGAAGTCTCATCCGACATCGCCGCGGCAAGGTTCGCAACACGCGATATCCAGCAGACGCAGCCCTACGCGCCGCTCGCCGATATTCGCCGCGCCGAAAGCGCGGCGGCCGAAGCAGACCTGGCGACAGGCGGCGCACTCGCCTCCGTCTCCGGTTTCGAACCGACGACATGGACGCGGGTGCGCTTCAGGCTTTGGCGGGAGCTTCCCGAGATCGGCGAGCACGCGCAAGCCTATCGCGTCGGTCATCTATCCCTGGCTCGACCCTGAACTCAGACGGTTGCCCGGCGATAGAAGGCCAGCGAGCCGGCGAGCGCCAGCAGCGCGCCACCGCAGGCCCGCTCCAGCCACATGGCGCCCGAGGTTTTCAGGAAACGCACCGCCTGCGAGCCGAAGAAGGCGTAGCCGAACATGATGAGGAAATCGAGCGCGGCAAAGACAAGGGCGAGCAGCATATATTGCGTCGCCTGCGGCATGGTCGGATCGATGAATTGGGGCAGGAAGGCCGAGAAGAACAGGTAGCCCTTCGGATTGGTCGCCGCGACCATAAAACTCTTCAGTCCGATCGAGAAGGGCGATGTCGCGCCCGCAGGCGCTCCGGACTTCAACGCCGCATCGATCGTGCCCTTCGAACGCAGCAGCATGATACCGAGAAAAGCGAGATAGGCGGCACCCGCCCATTTCAGCATCGAAAACCAGAATTCCGATGCAGCGAGCAGTGCACCGAGCCCGATCGCGACGGCGCCGATCAGCACGAAATCGGACAGCACCGCGCCGATCATGCCGGCAACTGCCCGGCGCAGGCCATGCCGAGAGCCGTTGGTCAGCGCAAGCAGCACGGTCGGTCCGGGTGTCGCGATGCCAACGAAGGAAACAGCTGCAAAAGCCAGAAGCGTGACGATATCCATAGTGCTCCTCCGAACCCAGAATATCGAAACTTGCATGCGCCGCCGCCTTTGGCAATGCCGGCCCATGAACGAAAAAGCCCGCCGCCGTTTCAGGCAGCGGGCTCTAGAAACCATGCAATTGGATCAGACGCCGCTCTGGCCGTCGGAGCCGATATAGGCGATGCGGATCATGTTGGTGGCGCCGGGCGTGCCGAGCGGCACACCGGCCGAGATGATGATGCGATCGCCCGGCTTGCCGAAGCCTTCGTCCGCGACAATGCGGCAGGCGCGGTTGACCATGTCGTCGAGATCGGTCGCGTCATGGGTGACGACGCAATGCAGGCCCCAGACGACGGCAAGACGGCGCGCCGTCTTGATGATCGGCGACAGCGCCAGGATCGGCACCTGCGGACGCTCGCGCGAAGCGCGAAGGCCTGTCGTGCCCGACGAGGTATAACAGACGATCGCCGACAGCTTCAGCGTTTCGGCGATCTGACGGGCGGCCAGCGAAATCGCATCGGCGCCGGTCGCTTCCGGCTGGGCACGCTGGGCATAGATGATGCCAGGATAATGCGGCTCGCGCTCGATGGCGGTGGCAATCGACGCCATCGTCGTCACAGCTTCGACGGGATAGTCGCCCGAGGCCGATTCGGCCGAGAGCATGACGGCATCAGCACCTTCGAAAACGGCGGTCGCGACGTCGGAAACTTCGGCGCGTGTCGGCACCGGCGCGGAGATCATCGATTCCAGCATCTGCGTGGCAACGACCACCGGCTTGCCCGAACGGCGGCAGGCACGGATCAGCTGCTTCTGGATGCCGGGAACCGATTCGAGCGGCATTTCGACGCCGAGATCGCCGCGGGCGACCATCAATGCGTCTGACAGTTCGATGATTTCCTCGATGCGCTCAAGAGCCTGCGGCTTTTCGATCTTCGACATCAGGCCGACGCGGCCGCGGGCGATCTTGCGCACTTCGGCAAGGTCGTCGGGACGCTGGACGAAGGAAAGCGCCACCCAGTCGACATCGTCGGTGGCAAGCACTGCGTCGAGATCGGCGCGGTCCTTGTCCGTCAGCGCGCCGACGCCGAGCAGCGTGTCGGGAAGGCTGACGCCCTTGCGGTCGGAGATGCGCGTGCCCGAAATAACAGTCGTGACGATGCTCTTGCCGTCGCATTTTTCTGCGCGCAGGGCGAGCTTGCCGTCGTCGATCAGCAGACGGTGGCCGGGCTGCACCGACTCCAGGATCTCGGGGTGCGGCAGATAGACGCGGCTCTGATCGCCGAGCGCTTCGTTGTTGTCGAGCGTGAAGGTCTGGCCGGGCCTCAGATCCACCTTGCCGTCGACGAACTTGCCGACACGCAGTTTCGGTCCCTGCAGGTCGGCGAGAATGCCGATCGGCCGGCCGGAGCGCGCCTCGACCGAGCGGATGCGCTGGATGAGCATACGCATCATGTCGTGGCTCGCATGGCTCATATTGATGCGGAAGACATCGGCACCGGCCTGGTGCAGCTTCTCGATCATCGATTCCTCGGAGGAGGCTGGCCCGAGGGTGGCGAGGATTTTAACTTTGCGATTACGCTTCATCAATTCTGGCTTTCTTGCGTCCCTGGGGTGTCGGAGAGTTGAACCATCCAGCTACCCTGGCGGCCCGTATCATATTCCTTGAATCCCATCTTCTGGTAACCGCGGGCATAACAATCCTGCACACCCGAGATCTTGAATTCATTTTCCGCCACGCACATCTGCACGTCACCCGTCCATCGTCCTCCCCGGGCGGCGTCCTCTGCGTAGAGGTAATAATAACGCGACTGCAATTCTCCCTCGATCAGCGTGGCGCAGGTCGTTGCCGGCACCTGCCACCAGCCCTCCGTCACCCAGCCATCCTTGGCCCGGTATCCGATCGCAACGCCGACGAGATTCTGTGTTCCGTTGCAGACGCGAAAATCGGCGCGTGCGGCATCTGCGATGAAAAACGGCATGGCGGCTGCAAGAGCGAACAGAGCGAGACGGACCAGCGGTCCGGACCGCGTGAGGAAACTTGGCGCGGCTTGGATCAACACGGCTCCCAAATAGCTCCACGGTTATTCGTATCCGTGTCTTCTTGCGCCGCCGTCAAGCGAAAGTCAACGCAATGCTAATCGATTATATTTCCTTTCATAACCACCGTCGAGGGTCCGACTCAACCTCTCCCCACCCTGCCGCGCTTGAACCTGCCGCAGGTGCATGCGATCACTGCGCCCGACGGCGCAATGACGAACGGCAATTCCCTGATGGACGACTTCCAATCCTTCGAAATCCTATCCGGCAAACATGACAAAGGCATGGTGATCCTCGCAGATCACGCGATGAACCGCCTTCCCGCGCGATATGGCCGGCTCGGACTGCCCGACGCGGCCTTCGCCCGCCACATCGCCTATGACATCGGCATCGAGGGCCTGACGCGGCAGCTTTCGGCGAAGCTCGGCGTTCCTGCCGTCCTCGGCGGCTTTTCGCGTCTGCTGATCGATCCGAATCGCGGCGAAGACGATCCGACGCTGATCATGAAGATCTCCGACGGCGCCGTCATATCAGGCAATCATCCGATCACGCCGCAGGAATGGGACTACCGCATCGAAACCTTCCATCGCCCCTATCACGACGCTGTCGCCACAACGATCGACAGCGTGGCGAATGCCACCGGCAGGGCACCGCTGGTGCTGTCGCTGCACTCCTTCACGCCGGCCTGGAAAGGCATTCCCCGTCCCTGGCACGCTGCCGTGCTCTGGGATAGCGACCATCGTGCCGTCGGCCCGTTGCTTGACATGCTGCGTGCCGATCCCGATCTCGCCGTTGGCGACAACGAACCCTATGACGGCGCACTGAAGGGCGATACCATGTACCGCCATTGCATGATCACAGGCATTCCGCATGCGCTGCTCGAGGTGCGCCAGGACCTGATCGGAGACGAGTCCGGCATATCAGCATGGGCCGAACGCCTGGCGCCGATCTTTGCGGCGATGAATGCCGATCCCGCCTTGCACGGATACAACGTTCATCTGTCGCGCACCGGCCCCTATTGAACGACAGGCCCCATTTAACGAAAGGCCTCACTTAACGAAAGGAAGCGAGATGACCGCGCTCAGCAAGGAACAACAGATTGAATTCGAAGCTGCCGCCTTCCGCCGCCTCGTCGCACATCTTCGCGAACGCAGCGACGTTCAGAACATCGATCTGATGAATCTGGCCGGCTTCTGCCGCAACTGCCTGTCGAACTGGTATCGCGAAGCCGCCGAGGCCGAAGGTGTCCCGGTTACCAGGGACGAATCGCGCGAAATGGTCTATGGCATGTCCTATGAGGACTGGAAGAAATTTCACCAGAACGAGGCCTCGCCTGTGCAAAAGGCTGCTTTTGAACTGAACAACCCACACAAATAGCTTGGCTGACCGCGAACAGGCTTGACCGTGACGCCGCTTCGCGGCAGTCACTGGCATCCAAAATTGATCACCAAAAAACCAGGAGAACACGATGTCTGATGCTCATGGCGTCGCCCGCGATCAGCTTCGCGCTTTCATCGAGCGCATTGAACGGCTGGAAGAAGAAAAGAAGACCATCGCCGACGACATCAAGGACGTCTATGGCGAGGCCAAGGGAATGGGCTTCGATACCAAGATCCTGAAGAAGGTCGTGGCGCTGCGCAAGAAGGACGAGCAGGAACGCATGGAAGAGGAAGCAATCCTCGACACCTACCTGCTTGCGCTCGGCATGATCGAGTCGCCGCCGGAAGGCTGATCCTTCCGGCATTACCGATGTCGACAAGCCGCCGGCCTCCCGGCGGCTTTTCTTTTGCGGTGGAAACAACTGCCTAAACAGACAGCTTGCCGGATTGAAATAAAAAGAAAAACCGCCGGATCGCTCCGGCGGTTTTTGACATTTCCTCGATTGGCAGGCTCAGTTCGTGTTGAATTTGCGCACTTCCATGAAGTTCACAGCCGTGCCGCTGAAGCGGGCCGGGTCGACCGAAGCGGTCTTGACGTTGAAGCCCTCGGCATAGACGGCGGTCGGCTGGGCGCGCATCGTCTGGCTGACGAACCGCGGCGCCTTGACCTGCTTGGAGGCCATTTCCAGGCGGGCATTGGTGAGCGCCCACTGCGAGATCATCTTTTCCGTCAGCTTCGGTTCGGTCCGCACCGTCGTGCGGCTGGCATCCGCTGCCGCGGCTTCCTTATGCGTCGGGCGACCGCCCTTGGCGGGAAGCCCCTGCGCCACGGCACTTTCGACAGCCGGTTCGTCGAAGCCGTCGCCAAAGCTTGCCGATTTGGTCATCGGCGCCAAGGCGGCGAGTTCGAGCGGCGGCTTTGCGGCAGGCGCCCTTTGAGTCATCGCGGCGTTGATCGCCTGCTCGACCGTCTGCGGCGGCGCCTTCGACGCGATCTGGTTTTCCGCATCCTCGTTTCGCTGCTGGTCGAGTGCATCGGCAACGGCAGGAGACAGTGCGTCCTGATCGGCTTCGTCGGCGTCTGCCTCCGGATCGGCATCGGCCGCGGCAAGAAGGTTCTCGGCAACGGAAGGCCGTTCGATCGGCGTCGGAACCGGCAGCGCATTCGCGCCCGTCAGCACGGGATCGGTCGATGCAACCTCGGCGTCGCCAGGCGCGCGGCGCTGGCCGAGAAGCGAGGGAACCGGAATGCTGTAGGCGCTGAGATCGGCGAACTGCTGGGGCTGGGCCTGATCGGCCGGAAGGGCCGCCGCAAGAGCCTGCTGTGCGGCATTACCCGAAGGCGGCGCGACGAGCGCGCTCGCCACTTCGCTGCCCGTCGGCTGGTTGCTGAATGCCGGGCGAACCTGCGGCACCGGCGCGTTCAGATCGGCGACTTCGGTCTGCTGCGGCTCTGCAGGGGCAGGCTCGGCCTTCGGCGGCGTCGCCTTGGCGACGGCGACAGGCGTGGAATCATCCGACTCGTCTTCCTGCTCGTCCGCTCCGCCGCCAAAGAGCGCGGCAAACAGCGTCTTGTGCTTCGGCGCCGATTCGGAAGCGCTAGCGATCTGGATCTGCGGGCCGCTGCCGCGGCGCTTATAGTCGGCCATCGCCTGCTGGTAGCCCGGCAGCGGCTTGCCGTCGGCCGGAATATGTATGGTGTTGCCGTTGGGGAAAAGCCTGACGAGTTCGTCGCGGCTCATGCGCGGCCAGGCGCGAACGCCGCCGACATCCATATGCACGAAGGGCGAGCCCGATTTCGGATAGAAGCCGACGCCGCCGACCTGCATCTTCATGCCGATGGCGCGCAGCGTCGCGAGCTTGACGTCGGGAATGAAGAAATCCATCGCCTTGCCGAGCATATGCTGGCTCTTTTCGGCGACGCCGGATTTGCGCGAGCGGCCGCGCAGCATCTCGTTGGTCCCCGGCGAACGGAAACCGCAGACGACGTTGATGTAATCCCTCGAACCGCTCTGGCGATAGACTTCCCAGATCAGGTCGAACAGGCGCGGGTCCATCTTCGTCGGCTGGTTCTTGCGCCAGTCGCGCAGGAAGCGGTTCAGCTGCTCCAGACCCTTGGGGTCGAACTTGCCGTTACGCTTATAGGTGATGACGGCTTTTTCGCCGGTATGGATGAAATAGAGCTTGAGGCTGCGGGTGTCGCCCGCTGCCTGCGAAGGCGTACCAACGAATACCGGTGAGGAAACCGCGAGCGCAAGAAGGGCGGCCGCTACCGTCCTTATTGCCTTTCCGCAAATGTCGGCGCACAACAAACGCCAGCTCAAGCGCGAAGGCTTGGAATTCCCATTCAGATTCGGCAACTCGATCCCCGTCAGACAGACAATGTCCCGTACTGTCTCAGATGACTGTCAAATGCGGTCACACGATGGCAAAAATGCCACACATGATCAACCTTTTCTTTACAGAGTGAACGCGCCACTAACAAGTGGTTTATGACTAGTAACAAAACGTGGTTGCCTTAATCTTAATGAAAAGCGCTTAAGCCGCATCTTTCTGGGGATTGTCAGGGTCTATGCCGTAGTCCTTGAGCTTGCGATAAAGTGTGGATCGGCCGATGCCGAGCTTGCGTGCCACTTGACTCATCTGCCCGCGATAGAATTTGAGTGCGAATCGGATGAGCTCCTCCTCGACATCGGCAAGCTTGCGCACGTCTCCGGCAGGATTGACGCTGGCGATCGCGTTTTCCGAGGCCTCGGACAGGCGGTGGTGCACCTCTCCCGACATCGACGCCCTGAAGTCCTCGCCATAGCCGTTGTCGGGATCGAGGCCGGTGTTGTCGGCAACGAGTGCCAGGTGATCCACCACGTCATATTCCGGAAGCTGGGCGGCGATCTGCGGGAAATCAGCCTCGGTCAGCTCCGGCCCTTCGGCCAGAACGACCGCGCGGAAGATCGCGTTTTCGAGCTGGCGGATATTGCCCGGCCAGTCATAGGCCGTCAGCAAAGCCAGCGTGCCGGCATTCACCGTCATGCGGCGGCCGTTCTTCTGCTCGCTGGAGAAGCGGTCGGCAAAGACGCGCACCAGATGCGGAATGTCTTCCTTGCGCTTGCGCAGCGCCGGAATGGTGATCGGGAAGACGTTGAGGCGATAGTAGAGATCCTCGCGGAAATGGCCGTTCTTGACCTCCTCGATCAGATCCTTGTTGGTCGCCGAGATCAGCCGGACATTGACCTTGTGCGCGGTGCGCGCACCGACGGTCTCGATCTCGCCCTGCTGTACGGCACGCAGCAGCTTCACCTGCACCTCGAGCGGCAGATCGCCGATCTCGTCGAGGAAGATGGTGCCGCCGTCGGCTTCCATGAATTTGCCGATATGACGCTCGGTCGCGCCGGTAAACGCGCCCTTCTCGTGACCGAAGAGAATGCTTTCGACCAGATTATGCGGGATCGCCCCGCAATTGACTGTGACGAAGGGCTTGTTCGAGCGGTCGCCGCCGGACTGGATGGCGCGCGCCACCAGTTCCTTGCCGACGCCGGATTCACCTTCGAGCACGACGGGAATGTTGGACTGAGCCGCCCGCTGGGCGAGATCGATGACACGGAGCATCGCCGGGCTTGCCGAGACGATATCGTCGAAACCGACCGAGCCTGAGCGCGATCTGCGTCCGGCCCGCGCCTTCACCTCGCGCTGGTCGAGCTTCATCGCGTTCGAGATCGAAGTGGCGATGCGTTCGGGAGAGACCGGCTTGACGACGAAATCGAAGGCGCCGGCGCGCATCGCCTGTACCACCGTCTCGATACCGCCCTGCCCAGTCTGCACGATGACAGGGATCTGCGTGCCGAATTCGTGAAGCGCATCGAGGAATTCGAGGCCGGTCATCTCCGGCATCATCAGGTCGAGCACGATGACGTTGAAAAGGCCGCTGTCGCGTTTGACCATTTCCAGGCCGATGCGGCCATTTTCCGCCTGGTGCACGACATGGCCGTGACGCTCGATTGCGTTCTTGAGCAGGCGGCGCTGCACGGGGTCGTCCTCGACCACGAGGATTTGCCCTGCTCCCTTGAGCTCATTGTAACCGGTCATTGTCGCCTCACTTCATGCGAAACCATGAAGCGCACTCTGACAGCAAGGCTTGAACATCCAGTTTTGAGAAATAATTGCATTTTAACGATTGCAACGGGTCGTTTTCGTGCCGAAGCGAGGCCTTTCATGCGCCGAAAGCCCCTTGATGCCTGGCCTTAGCGCGCTTACAGCGGCGCGCGTCTTTTTCAGACGCGCAAAGGACGCTGTAACACTTTGAATCGACGCATCGTGCTTTCCGAAAATCGATTCCGATTTTCGGGCCGATGCGGTAGACAATCAGACCTGTTATGAAAGTGGAGAGGAATTGCGCCCATGAAAATCAAGCTCCCGCACGCTGGCCTTCTTTTATCGGCAGCAGTGCCAGCTGGGGCCGCCGATGCGGCGCTCGGCGATCTGCCGGTCTGGAAGCTGCAGGATCTTTATCCCTCCGCCACCTCCACCGCCTTCGTCGCCGACATGGAAAAGGCCGGCAAGGCCGCGATCGCCTTTGAAGAAAAGTGGAAGGGCACACTCACTGAGGCGGCGGCGAAGACCGGCGCTGAGGGCATCGGCTCGGCGCTGAAAGAATATGAGGCGCTGGACGACATCATCGGCCGCCTCGGCTCCTTTGCCGGCCTCACTTATTTCTCCGACACCACCAACCCGACAAACGGCAAGCTCTACGGCGACGTACAGGCCAAGATCACCGAATTTTCCGGCCATCTCCTGTTCTTCGCGCTGGAACTGAACCGCATCGACGACGCGGTGATCGACGCCTGCATGGCCAATGATCCCGCCGCCGGACATTATCGCCCTTGGCTGCTCGACCTCAGGAAGGACAAGCCCTACCAGCTCGACGACAGGCTGGAACAGCTCTTCCTCGAGAAGTCGATGACATCGGCCGCCGCCTTCAACCGCCTCTTCGACGAAACCATGGCGGAACTTCGCTACGACATCGATGGCGCGAAAGTGCCGCTCGAAGTGGCGCTGAACAAGCTGCAGGAAAAGGATCCGGAAGTGCGCCGCAAGGCAGCCATGGCGCTCGCCGAAACCTTCAAGGCGAATATCCGCACCTTTACGCTGATCACCAACACGCTTGCCAAGGATAAGGAGATCGCCGACCGCTGGCGCGGCTTCGAGGACATCGCCGACAGCCGACACCTGGCAAATCGCGTCGAGCGCGAGGTCGTCGATGCGCTGGCCGCCGCCGTCCGCGAAGCCTATCCCCGCCTTTCGCATCGCTATTACAAGATGAAGGCGAAATGGCTCGGCATGGAGCAGATGAATTTCTGGGACCGCAACGCGCCGCTTCCGGAAACCTCCAGCGCCATCATCTCGTGGCCCGAGGCGAAGGACACGGTGCTGTCGGCCTATGGCAATTTTGCCCCCGAGATGGCTGATATCGCCAGGCGCTTCTTCGACGAACAGTGGATCGATGCTCCGGTCCGTGCCGGCAAGGCGCCCGGCGCCTTCGCGCATCCGACGGTTCCCTCGGCCCATCCCTATGTGCTCGTCAATTATATGGGCAAGCCGCGCGATGTAATGACGCTTGCCCATGAACTCGGCCACGGCGTGCATCAGGTTCTCGCCGGCGCACAGGGGGCGTTGATGTGCCAGACGCCTCTGACGCTTGCCGAAACCGCTTCCGTCTTCGGCGAGATGCTGACCTTCCGCGCGCTTCTGCAAAAGACCACCGATACGCGCGAACGCAAGGCGATGCTCGCCCAGAAGGTCGAGGACATGATCAACACGGTCGTGCGCCAGATCGCCTTCTACGAATTCGAGCGCAAGCTGCACACCGCCCGCAAGGCCGGCGAACTCACAGCTGACGACATCGGCGAACTCTGGCTCTCCGTACAGTCGGAAAGCCTTGGGCCGGCGATCAGCATTTCCGAGGGATACGAGACCTACTGGGCCTATATCCCCCACTTCATCCACTCGCCCTTCTATGTCTACGCCTATGCCTTCGGCGATTGCCTGGTGAATTCGCTCTATGCCGTCTACCAGAAGGCGGAGAAGGGCTTTCAGGAGAAGTATTTCGAACTGCTGAGGGCCGGCGGCACCAAGCACCACTCCGAACTGCTGAAACCTTTCGGCCTCGACGCCACCGATCCGTCGTTCTGGAGCCAGGGCCTGTCGATGATCGAAGGGCTGATCGACGAACTGGAAGCGTTGGATAGAGCGGCCTGATCAGCCCTGTCCCCACGCCAAACCTCTTCCCGCAAGCGGGAAGAGGTGCCAGCAGGCGGACGAGGGATCGCGCTCCAAGAAAAGACGCCGCCGATGGCCGAAACCCAACCCACTATTCTCTTCCGCGACGACGTGACCGGACAGGTGATGCTCTTTGCCGAACCGGCGGAGATCATCGTTGCCAGGACGCGCGCCGAGTTCTTTGCAGGCCTTGCCCGGATGGAGCAGGCCAAGGCCGCAGGCAAGTGGCTTGCCGGCTACATGGCCTATGAGGCCGGATACCTCTTCGAGGAAAAACTTGCTCCCTTCGCCGGGGAGCATCGCGAGACCCCGCTCATCTGTTTCGGCGTGTTCGACGCTCCGCAGGCCGATACGCATCCGCTTGCCCAGCCAAGACAGCGCCTCGAAAACGAGGAATTCCTCACCGCGCCGAAGGCCGCCTGGAATTTTCCTATATATAAAGAGCGTTTCGAGCGTCTCCACCAGCACCTGCGGCTCGGCGACGCCTATCAGGCAAACCTCACCATGCCGATCGAGGCCCGCTGGAGCGGCGATCCCCGTGCCGCCTTCTGGTCGCTGATCGAACGCCAGCCGGTCAAATACGGCGCGCTGGTCGATCTCGGCGGCCCGATCATCCTTTCGCGGTCGCCCGAACTTTTCTTCCGCACCGACGAAGGGGGCTGGATCGAGACCCATCCGATGAAGGGCACGGCGAAACGCGGCGCTACCGCCGCCGAGGATGCCGAAATCATCGAGGCCATGCGCAGCGATATCAAGACGCAGGCGGAAAACCGCATGATCGTCGATCTCCTGCGCAATGATATCTCCCGCATCACGGAGGTCGGCACGCTCGACGTCCCGAAGCTCTTCGACATCGAGACCTATCCGACCGTCCACCAGATGGTCAGCCATGTCCAGGCAAGGCTCCGCCCCGATCTTTCGATCCGCGACATCTTCTCCGCGCTCTTTCCCTGCGGTTCGATCACCGGAGCGCCGAAGATGCGGGCAATGGAAATCCTCCATGCGCTCGAGGATGTCCCGCGCGACGCCTATTGCGGCGCGATCGGCATGATCTCGCCCACCGGCGCCATGCGTTTTTCCGTCGCCATCCGCACGATCACGCTTTTTCAGGGCGGCAAGGCCGTCTTCAATGTCGGCGGCGGCATCGTCTTCGATTCGACCGCCGAGGCCGAATATGAGGAATGCCTGCTCAAGGCCCGCTTCGCTGTCGGCGACCAATGGATTGCGCGATGATCGATTTTTCGCTGATCGAGACGCTGCGCTGGCAGCCCGGCGAGGGCTTCATCCGCCTGCGGCTGCATCTCGCCCGGCTTTCCCGCTCCGCCCGTCGCCTTGGCTTCCCGCAGCCGATCGAGGCGGCGGCCAAGCTCGACGAAGCCGTTGCGGGTGCTGCCGGTCCGCTGCGCGTCCGCCTGACCTTCGACGCGCAAGGCCAGATCGAGGTGACGAGCGCCGCTTTCGTGCCCCTGGCGCCCGATACCACCTGGACCGTCCGTCTCGCCGAAACCCGTCTGAATTCCGCCGACAGGCTGCTACGCGTCAAGACCACGCGCCGCGCCGTCTACGAGGCCGCTCGCGCCGAATACAGGCCTGATGAAGCCGATGAAGTCATGCTTTTGAACGACCGCGGCGAAGTCTGTGAGGGCACCATCACCTCGATCTTCCTGGACGATGGAACCGGCATCCTGCGCACCCCGCCGATCTCCTGCGGCCTGCTTGCCGGCGTGCTGCGCACCGAGCTCATCTGCCGGCGGCAGGCCCGCGTCGGCCGTATCTCGCTTGCCGATCTCGATGCCGGCACGCTTTATATCGGCAATTCGCTGCGCGGCCTGATCCGCGCAAACCTCGTCAGGAGCTGACCATGTTCATTCTCTCGCTCACCTATGTGAAACCCAACGATGAAGCCGACAGGCACATGGAGCCGCACATGGCCTGGGTGAAGGAGGGTTATGCCAAGGGCTGGTTCCTCGCCTCAGGCCGCAAGATGCCGCGCACCGGCGGCGTCATCTTCGCAATCGGCGAGCGCGCCGCGATCGAGGCCTATGTCGCCGCCGATCCCTTCATCATCCATGGCATTGCCGAATACGACATCACCGAGCTTACCGTAACGACGGCGGTCGAAGGACTGGAAATCCTGAAGGGCTGAATTTGCAGGAGCCGATCATGGATGATCTCGCAGCCCATCTGAAAGAGCTCGAAGAAAAACTCTTCGACCCGTCCGTTCGCGCCTCGCGGGAGATGCTGACTACGCTGCTCTCGCGCGATTTCCGTGAAATCGGCAGTTCCGGACGGCTCTATACCTTCGACGTCATTGTGCCCAGTCTTTTGGCCGAACAACGGACGGGAACGTCCCGCGGCGAGCATTTCGAAACCCAAAGACTTGCGGAGCACATCGCGCTCGTCACCTACCGCGCCATTTACACAGACACCGACGGAAGCGAAAGGCGGACGCTGCGCAGTTCCATCTGGCGGCTGGAAGAGGACGGGCACTGGCGCATGCTCTTCCACCAGGGCACCGTCATCGGTTAAGCCAATCCATCAAGCTGCCGATCCCCAGGACGGTTTCGCCAGCCCTATCGGCACTCGATATTTGGCCTTTCCCCCTCAACGCTCTTTATTGTGACGTCGTTTTATGGTTAGAGCCGGTCACCTCGCACTCTCTGCGGCAATTTCAAAACAATTCTTCGGGCTGAACGCCTTCGTCGCCTTCCACAGGAGAAAAGAATGACGGAACAGAATTATCCGGTATATGCCGAAATTACCGGTCCGATCGTAATGATCGGCTTTGGCTCCATCGGCCGCGGCACGCTGCCCCTGATCGAGCGCCATTTCAAATTCGACAAGAGCCGGATGGTCGTCATCGACCCTCGTGAAGAGCCCTCCGACATGGAGATCCTGAAGAAGCACGGCGTTCGCCACATCAAGGAATATGTCACCAAGGACAATTACAAGGAACTGCTGAAGCCGCTGCTGACGGAAGGCGAAGGTCAGGGTTTCTGCGTTAACCTCTCGGTCGACACCTCCTCGCTCGACATCATCAAGCTCTGCCGCAAACTCGACGTTCCCTATATCGACACCGTCGTCGAGCCCTGGCTCGGCTTCTATTTCGACAAGGGCATGAGCAATGCCGACCGCACCAACTATGCGCTGCGCGAAACCATGCGCAAGGAAAAGGCGAAGAACCCGGGCGGCGCCACCGCCGTGTCCACCTGCGGCGCCAATCCGGGCATGGTCTCCTGGTTCGTCAAGCAGGCGCTCGTCAACCTGGCCAACGACATCGGCCTCAAGTTCGAGGAGCCGGACCAGCACGATCGCGAAGGCTGGGCAAAGCTGATGAAGAAGGTCGGCGTCAAGGGCATTCACATCGCCGAGCGCGACACCCAGCGCACCAAGCATCCGAAGCCGCTCAACGTCTTCTGGAACACCTGGTCCGTCGAAGGCTTCATCTCTGAAGGCCTGCAGCCGGCCGAACTCGGCTGGGGCACGCATGAAGAATGGATGCCGAAGAACGCCAAGAAGCACAAGAAGGGCAACAAGGCGGCGATCTACCTGGAGCAGCCGGGCGCCAACACCCGCGTGCGCACCTGGTGCCCGACGCCCGGCCCGCAGTACGGCTTCCTCGTTACCCACAACGAGTCGATCTCGATCGCCGACTTTTTCACGGTCCGCGACAAGGACGGCGAAGTGACCTTCCGTCCGACCTGCCACTATGCCTACCATCCGGCCAACGACGCCGTTCTCTCGCTGCATGAGATGTTCGGCAATGGCGGCACGCCGCAGCCGGTCCATCACGTTCTCGACGAGGACGAGCTGGAGGACGGCATCGACGAACTCGGCGTCCTGCTCTACGGCCACGAGAAGAATGCCTATTGGTATGGCTCGCGCCTGTCGCTGGAAGAAACCCGCCGCATCGCGCCCTACCAGAACGCCACCGGCCTGCAGGTGACTTCCGCCGTCCTCGCCGGCATGGTCTGGGCGCTGGAAAACCCGAATGCCGGCATCGTCGAAGCCGACGAGATCGATTACAAGCGCTGCCTCGAAGTGCAGATGCCCTATCTCGGCCCGGTCGAAGGCCACTACACCGACTGGACCCCGCTCGACGGCCGTCCAGGCCTCTTCCCCGAGGATATCGACACCAAGGATCCGTGGCAGTTCAGGAACATTCTGGTTCGCTGAGATTACCTGCACGGCTTTGACAATGCCCGCCGCAAGGCGGGCATTTTTGTAACGCCGGCTGTCTAAATGCCGCTCGCCGCCCCACCAAGGCTTGCCTTCATGCCGGGCGCGCGCCATGTTTTGCCCGAACTTGGCGGCTGTCCGCCGTGCCGATTCGCCGGGAGAAGCCTTATGAACATCAGAACTGGTCTTGTTCTTGTCGGTGCAGCGGCCGCTCTTGCCGCCTGCGTTTCATCAGAGCCGCGTCGCTTGCCGGTTGCAACCGCGCCCGCCGCCACCGGCGTCGAAGGCAATTGGAGCGATCCGAACGGCATCGTTTCCACCTTCCAGGGCGGTAGTTTCACCACCCGCACGACCGACAGCAACCAGCTTCTTGCCTCGGGCACCTATATCAATACCTCACCGACCCTGGTGGAAATCAACATGACCTCGCTGGTGCGCAAGACGCAGTCCAAGGTCAATTGCGCCCTCGTCAACCCGAGCCAGCTCAATTGCACCTCCGATTCCGGCGCACAGTTCACGCTCTCCCGCCGCGGCTGAAAGGTGCGGCGATAGGCTAGACTAAGTACAGCATGCGGGCCTTCGCCTCTTACCTCGTCCTGCTGCTCGCCATGCCGCTTGCGGCACTTGCGGTTGTTTCGCCGGCCAACGAATATCGTGCCTAGGGCATCGCCGCTCCCGATTGCGACGGGCCGCTGCAGGTGCTGATCTTCGCCGTGCCGGCAGTCCTGATCTATGGTGCAGGCGCGCTCCTTGCCTATCGGGCCGGTCGGCGCTTTCATCGCCTCGTTTCCCTTCTCTGCCTGATCGTCGCGCTCGCGACGGTCCCGAATATCGCAGAGGCCGTGCACGAACTCTATCGAAACGCCGCCGACGGCGAATGCCAAGGATAGGAACCCGGCTTTTTTGCCCTGCCCCCTTGGAAAGCGCCTCGCCTGGCCCAGCTTTCTCTTGCGGTCGTGCATCGTCTGATGGAACATCCGCAGACCGGGAAACCGCCCCGGCGCATAATGAAAGGGATCGGCGAGGATCAGGGGGATCTTTCGCCTCAATCAGGAGAACAGGGATGACGAAGTCTTTCAGCTTCGGTCTTTTGACCGCGTCCATGCTGGCGCTCAGCGCGGGCGCCGCCTTTGCGGATTACGAACTCAATATTCTTCATATCAACGATTTCCATTCGCGCATCGAATCGATCAACAAATTCGACTCCACCTGCTCGGCCGAGGAGGAAGGCAAGAAGGAGTGCTTCGGGGGTGCTGCCCGCCTGAAGACCGTGATCGACCAGCGCCGTCAGGCGCTATCCGGCAAGAACGTCGTCCTCCTCAATGCCGGCGACAATTTCCAGGGTTCGCTCTTCTACACGACCTACAAGGGAGCAGCCGAAGCCGAGTTCCTGAACCTGATGAAGTTCGACGCCATGACTGTCGGCAACCATGAATTCGACGACAGCGAGGACGGGCTTGCGACCTTCCTCGACAAGGTGCAGTTCCCTGTCGTGACGGCGAATGTCAAGGCGACAGCCGCCTCCAAGCTCGGCGACCGCATCAAGCCCTCGCTGGTGCTCGATGTCGCCGGCCAGAAGATCGGCATCGTCGGCGCCGTCACCAATGACACGGCAGAGCTTTCCTCCCCCGGCCCGAACGTCACGATCGCCGATGACGTTGAGGCCATTACCGCGGCCGTTCAGGATCTGAAGGGCCAGGGCGTCAACAAGATCATCGCGCTGACCCATGTCGGTTATCCCCGCGATCTCGCCCTGATCGCCAAGATCCCGGATGTCGATGTCGTGGTCGGCGGCCATTCCCATAGCCTGCTCTCCAACACCGATCCGAAGGCCGAAGGTCCGTACCCGACGATGGTCGACAATCCCGGCGGCTACAAGGTGCCGGTCGTCCAGGCCGCCTCCTACAGCAAGTATCTCGGCGATCTCGTCGTCAATTTCGACGATAGTGGCGTGGTCAAGGATGCCAAAGGCGATCCGATCCTGATCGATTCCAGCTTCACGCCCGATCCGGCCGTCATCACCCGTATCGCCGAACTGGCAAAGCCGATCGAGGAATTGCGCAAGAAGGTGATCGGCTCTTCCGAAAGCCCGATCGAAGGCGACCGCAAGGTCTGCCGCGTCAAGGAATGCTCGATGGGCAATCTGGTGGCCGACGCCATGCTCGATCGCACCAAAAACCAGGGCGTCACCATCGCCGTGCAGAACGGCGGCGGCCTGCGTGCCTCGATCGACGGCGGCGAGGTCACCCAGGGCGAGGTCATCACCGTCCTGCCTTTCCAGAACACGCTCGCTACGTTTGAGACGACTGGCGCAGATGTCGTCAAAGCGCTCGAAAATGGTGTCAGCCAGATCGAGCAGGGCGCCGGGCGCTTCCCGCAGGTCGCCGGCCTGAAGTTCTCCTTCGACCAGGCGAAGCCTGTCGGCAGCCGCGTCGGCGATGTCCAGGTGAAGGAAGGCGACAGCTTCACTCCGATCGACCCGGCCAAGACCTACAAAGTCGCCACCAACAACTTCATGCGGGCCGGCGGCGATGGCTATTCGATCTTCAAGGACGGCAAGAACGCCTATGATTACGGCCCGGATCTTGCCGACGTGACCGCCGAATATGTCGCCGCACATTCGCCCTACAAGCCCTACACGGATGGCCGCGTCACGGAACTGGCGCAGGCAGCGCCTGCTCCTTCTGCTTCCGAGCCGGCGCCTGCCGCACCGGCAACTCCGGCTCCCTCTACCGAACCCAGCCCTGCACCGGCTGCTCCTGCTCCATCCACCGAGCCGGCTCCCGCACCCGCTGCACCGGCACCAGCAGCACCCGCACCCACGGCGGAACCGGCACCGGCGGCCTCTACACCTGCCGCGACGACGCCTTCCACCCACGTCATCGCCGCGGGCGACACCTTTTGGGATCTCGCCGTGACCTTCTATGGCGACGGCACGATGTGGCGGAAGCTTTCGGATGCCAATGGCAACCCGAACCCGCGTCACCTGACGGTCGGCAAGGAGATCGAGGTCCCCGCCAAGTAAGACGATTTGTCTCGATGCCACTGGCCGGTCCGGGGTTTCCCGGGCCGGCTTTTCTTTCTATAGGGTGAACCACGATCTCCAGGCTGCGTATGAGCCGACGGGACAAAAGAGCGTTGGGGCCAGAATGACAGCAGATATTTCACTCCGCCCGGCCGATCATCCGGCCGTCAGATTTGGTAAGGTCGGTGTGCTGCTGGTCAATCTCGGCACGCCTGACGGCACCGATTATACCTCGATGCGCCGTTACCTCAGGGAATTCCTGACCGATCGCCGCGTCATCGAGTGGTCGCCCTGGAAGTGGTATCCGATCCTGTTCGGCATCGTGCTCAACACCCGCCCGCAGAAGGTCGGCAAGGCCTATGAGCTGATCTGGAACAAGGAGCAGAACGAAAGTTATCTGCGCACCTATACCCGCAACCAGTCGGAGCTGATGGCCGGGCGCCTGAAGGATCTTGATAACGTCAAGGTCGACTGGGCGATGCGTTATGGCACGCCGTCGATCGGCTCGCGCATCGACGCGCTGAAAGAAGAGGGCTGCGACCGCATCGTGCTCTTCCCGCTCTATCCGCAATATGCCGCGGCGACGACCGCCACCGTCAACGACAAGGCCTTCCAGAAACTGCTCTCGATGCGCTGGCAGCCGGCGCTGCGCACCGTTCCCGCCTATCATGACGACGAGACCTATATCGAGGCGCTCGCCGCGTCGGTCGAAAGGCATCTTTCGACCCTCGACTGGAAGCCCGAGATGCTGCTTGCCTCTTTCCACGGCATACCGATGTCCTATTTCAAGCAGGGCGATCCCTATTACTGTCAATGCCAGAAGACCGGCCGGCTGTTGCGCGAGCGGCTCGGGCTCACCAAGGAAAACTTTTTGGTCACCTTCCAGTCCCGCTTCGGGCCGGAGGAATGGCTGCAGCCCTACACCGACAAGACGGTGGAGAAGCTCGCCAAGGACGGCGTCAAGCGCATCGCCGTCATCAATCCCGGCTTCGTCTCCGACTGTCTGGAAACGCTGGAGGAGATTGCCGAACAGGCCGCCCATTCCTTCCACGAGAACGGCGGCGAGAAGTTCGCGCATATCCCCTGCCTCAACGACGGCGAGGACGGCATGAAAGTGCTGGAAAAGGTCGTCCGCCGCGAATTGCAGGGCTGGGTCTGAGAAACCGTCTTCGGAAAGCAGCATCGGACGAGGAAACTGGAAACAGCCCAATGACTTAGACGAAACGGAACCTCCTTTTCGCTTGGAGGCTAGCCGGTTGTGCCATCATTTCTTCCTCGCAAAGAACGTGCTAACTCACCACATTAGTTGGGCAGGCGCGCATGCGCCGATAGGAGGAATTTTTCATGCTGTTCGGCGGTTTCGACATCGTTGTGATCGTGCTGGTCATCTTCGTCATCCTGGTGCTCTTTGCCGGGATTAAGACCGTCCCGCAGGGCTACCGCTATACGATCGAGCGCTTCGGGCGTTATACCCGCACGCTGGAGCCAGGCCTCAACCTCATCACCCCCTTCATCGAGCGCGTCGGCGCCAAGTTGAACGTGATGGAGCAAGTGCTGAACGTGCCGACCCAGGAGGTGATCACCAAGGATAACGCCTCGGTTTCGGCCGATGCCGTCTCCTTCTATCAGGTGCTGAACGCCGCCCAGGCTGCCTATCAGGTCTCCAACCTCGAAAACGCCATCCTCAATCTCACCATGACCAACATCCGCTCGGTCATGGGTTCGATGGATCTCGACGAACTGCTCTCCAACCGCGATGCGATCAACGACCGGCTGCTGCGCGTCGTCGACGAAGCCGTGCATCCCTGGGGGATCAAGGTTACCCGCGTCGAGATCAAGGACATCCAGCCGCCGCGCGACCTCGTCGATGCGATGGCCCGCCAGATGAAGGCCGAGCGCGAGAAACGCGCCCAGGTGCTGGAAGCCGAAGGCTCGCGAAACGCACAGATCCTCAGGGCCGAAGGCGCCAAGCAATCCGCCATTCTCCAAGCCGAAGGCCAGCGCGAAGCCGCCTTCCGCAACGCTGAAGCCCGCGAACGCCTGGCCGAGGCCGAAGCCAAGGCGACGAAGATGGTTTCGGAAGCGATCGCCGCCGGCGACATTCAGGCGATCAATTATTTCGTTGCCCAAAAATACACCGAAGCGCTCACCTCGATCGGTTCGGCGCCCAATTCCAAGATCGTGATGATGCCGATGGAAGCCTCTTCCATCTTGAGCTCGCTCGGTGGTATCGGCGCCATTGCCCGTGAGGTCTTCGGCGATGCCGGCAACAGCCCGTCAACGCCGCTGCCCGTGCCACCGCGTCCGCGCCCCGCACCGGCGCGCTCGACGCCGCCTATCAATCCGTCGACCCCCAATCCTTTCAATCCCGAGCAGGAGCGTTAAGCCATGCTGGCGAAGATCGTAGCCGAACTCGGTCCGTGGAGCTGGTGGGTCGCGGGCCTCGTGCTGCTCGCCGCGGAAATGATCGTTCCCGGCTTCTTCCTGGTCTGGATCGGCCTTGCCGCCTTGATCGTCGGTGCGCTATCGCTGCTCTTCTGGGACAGCGCCTTCTGGGTCTGGGAGTTGCAGGCAATCCTTTTTGCGCTTCTCGCCGTTGCCACGACCTTCGCCGGCCGCCGGCTGACGCTGCGCAATGCGACCACCGACGAGCCCTTTCTCAATCAGCGTGGCGCGAGCCTCGTCGGCCGCACGGCGACGCTGCACGAACCGATCCGCGAAGGCCGCGGCCGCATCCGCCTCGACGATACGCTATGGCAGGTGATGGGACCGGACCTGCCCGTCGGAACACAGGTGAAGGTGGTGTCGAGCAATGGCCGCGACCTGACGGTCGAGCCCGTCTGATCGAATGATTCTGATCAAACGAAGCTGATCAGGCGACACCGATCCGCAGCAGGTCGTGGAAATGCACCAGCCCGACAGGCCGGCGGTCGTCGTCGATGACGATCAGCGCGCCGATGTGATGCTGGTTGAGCAGCGCCAGGGCCGCGGTCGCCAGCACCGTCGGCCTCACCGTCTTCGGCGTCCGCGTCATGATGTCGTCGACGGAAAGTTCAGCGAGATTGCGCGTCAGGTTGCGCGCCATGTCGCCTTCGGTGACGATGCCGCAGAGCCGCCCATCCTCGTCCAGCACGCCGACGCAGCCGAAGTGCTTGCGCGACAGCACCGTGATCGCCTCCGGCATCGGTGTGCCCTTGGCAACGAGCGGCAGCCGCTCGCCGGTATGCATGATATCGGCGACATGCATCAGGCTCGCGCCCAGCTTGCCGCCGGGATGGAAGACGTGGAAATCCGTGGCGGTAAAGCCGCGCGCCTCCAGGAGCGCCACCGCCAACGCGTCGCCGATGGCAAGCTGCATCAGCGTCGAGGTCGTCGGCGCCAGCCCATTGGGGCAGGCTTCCTGTTCGTTCGGTATCAGAAGGACGATATCGGCGGCGGCCGCGAGCGAGGAACCTTCGCTGCAGGTAATCGCGATCAGCGGAATGGAGAAGCGCCGCGTGAAGGAAATGATGCTCTTGAGCTCGGCGCTCTCGCCGCCTTTGGAAATCGCCAGCACGACGTCGTCGCGCGCGATCATCCCGAGATCGCCGTGATTGGCCTCCGCCGCATGCACGAAAAAGGCGGGCGTCCCGGTTGACGCGAATGTCGCCGCGAGCTTGGCGCCGATATGCCCGCTCTTGCCGACGCCGGTGACGATAACGCGGCCGGAGATGTCGCCGATGACTTCAACGGCCCGTGTGAAAGGACCGGCCAATCCATTGTCAAAAGCCTGTTCGAGCGCTTCAAGACCGCGTCTTTCGCTCTCTATCGTGCGTTTTGCCGATTCGAGCACGCTGTTTTCAACGAGGTTGATCGCTCTTCTGTTCATGAAATTGCGTTAGACCTTTTCACTTTCCAAGTCCACCCCGCACTCTTTCCGAATTGTGAACAGCGCCCGCCGCCGGCAACGAATGATTAACCACGAGGCTTTACCTTTGGGTAAGAACCGAAAGCATGTCAGGCGCGAATTGCATGGGCCAGCCAAAACAGACGAGCAGTGTGACGCCGCTCCGCGCCATGAGCCGTGCCGTCTCTTTTGCCGTGCTGGGTATCCTGCTTCTCAGCCAGACGGCAGCCTTCGCGCAGTCCACCTCGCAGCTGGCAAACGGCCGCTCCGCCGCCTCTCAGGATAACCGCGCCACCAACAATGCCGCATCCGCAGCCGGTTTCCATGACGAGACCGGCGACACCGCCACGCCTGCGGCAAACGGCGCGACCGCGAACGCGGACGATGCCCAGCAGCGGCCCGCCATACCGGATGCGCAAGCCGGCGACGACATTACCGGCTCCATCCTCGACGAGGACATACGCCGGCTGAACACCCGCGAGGCGCCGATGGATGAGACGCTGCCGCGCCGCAGGGCTGCCGAAAGTGCTTCGACGGCAGAACCGCCAGGAATTCCGATCGGCACTTTCGTGCTGCGTCCGAGCGTCACCCAGAGCCTCAACACCGAGACCACCAAGGACGGCAATACCAGGCAGCGGCGCGCCTTTCTCGAAACGGATGCGGCAGCGACACTGACTTCCGACTGGGGTCGGCACCAGCTGACCGTCACCTCGGAAGGCGCCTGGCAGAGGAATATCAGCGGCGAGGGCGAGGAGCAGCCTTCCTTTAAAGTCAACGGCGATCTCAGGCTGGATCTTCCCGACGATACGACCGCGCACCTGACCGCTGGCTATAATTTCTACCGTGAAGATACGGACGATCCCGACGCCATCACCAACGCCGCGCAGCAGTCGGACGTCCAGGAATTTTCGGCCGGCGCCTCCGTCCAGCGCGATTTTGGCATCCTGCGCGGCACGACGGCACTTGCGCTGACACGCTCGATCTATTCGGACGCTAAACTTTCGGACGGCACGACCGTCTCCCTCAGCGACCGCAATCAGACGACGGGCACGTTGCGTGGCCGTGTCGGCTACGAACTGTCACCCGCGCTCATCCCCTTCATCGAGGCCAACATCGGCCGCACGGTCTATGACGAAACGCAAGATTCCGCCGGTTACGAGCGTTCCGGCCATAGCTATGGCGCCAAGGCAGGCGTCGAGGTCGATCTCGGCGAAAAGCTGAAGGGTGAAGTCGGCGTCGGCTACGAGATGGCGGATTTCGAAGACAGCCGGCTGTCCTCGATCGATACCGCCACGCTCGATGCGAGCCTGCTCTGGTCGCCGATCCGCGGCACCGATGTCAATCTCGACCTGCAGACGAGCATCCAGCCCTCGACCACGGCAGGCGAAAGCGGCTACGTCTCGCACGCGCTGACGACGACGGTCACCCACCAGCTGCGCGACAATCTGGTCGGGACGATGATCGGCGGGGTCATATGGCGTGATTATCCCACGGACAGCACCATCAACGACGAGCTCGTCTATACCGCCGCAACCGGCCTGACCTGGAACATCAACCGCTATCTCGATCTGACCAGCACGCTCGGCTACGAGCTGACGACGCGCAAGGAAGGCAGCGACTCGCAGCAATGGCGAGCCGGCGTCGGTCTCAAGCTGAAACGCTAAGAATGTCGGAAAATAAAGCGCCGCGCATCCGTTAGGACACGCGGCGCTTTATCGCATTGAATCTGCAACTTATTTCAGGCCGGCAAGCAGTTCCCTGAAGCCGCCTTCGACGGAGGGGCGGATATCGGCGCGTTCGAGGGCGAAGGCGACGTTCGCCAGGATGAAGCCGTCCTTTGCGCCGCAGTCGTAGGTCGCGCCGCGGAAATGGTACCCGGCGAAATCCTGTTCCTTCAGCAGCTTCAACATGCCGTCGGTGAGCTGGATCTCGTTGCCGGCGCCGCGCTCCTGGGTTTCGAGGATCTTGAAGATCTCAGGCTGCAGGATATAGCGGCCGTTGATGAAGAAGTTGGAAGGCGCCGTCCCCTTGGCAGGCTTTTCCACCATGCCGGTGATGCGGAAGCCGTCGCCGATCGCCTCGCCGACGCCGACGATGCCGTATTTATGCGCCTGATCCGGCGCGCATTCCTCGACGGCGATGATATTGCCGCCGCTCTGGGCATAGAGGTCGATCATGCCCTTCATGCAGCCCTTGTCACCCTTCATGATCATATCGGGCAGCAACAGTGCGAAGGGCTCGTCGCCGACGATCTCACGCGCACACCACACGGCGTGGCCGAGGCCGAGAGGCTCCTGCTGGCGGGTGAAGCTCACCGTGCCGGCCTTCGGCAATTGCTGGGCGAGAAGCGTAATTTCCGCCTTTTTCGCGCGCTCGCGCAGCGTCTGCTCCAGCTCGAAATGAATGTCGAAATAATCTTCGATGACGTGCTTGTTGCGTCCGGTGACGAAGACCAGATGTTCGATCCCCGCCTCAATCGCCTCATCGACGACATATTGAATGATTGGCTTGTCGACGACGGTCAACATTTCCTTCGGAACAGCCTTTGTCGCCGGCAGGAATCGCGTTCCCAATCCGGCAACCGGAAATACTGCTTTACGAACTTTGTTGTGTTGAGCCACACCCGGCCTCCTGCTTCGATCATATCGCTTTGGAAATAGAGCTTTTTAGCTTTAACTAGTATAGAATTGCTACTGTTTTGCAAATGGTGACCGCAGCGGACCGCCATGGTAAAGAATTTGTTGACTCCGTTCCTGTAGTCTCGGGTCTGGGCGGACGTGATGCCCCACTGCACCAGAAACTAAAGATGACGGATACGACTGTCGATGACCCAGAATCACAAAAACTCCCTTCGTGGTCTTGCTCTCGCCCTCGTTGTCGCCGTCCAGGTGGCACTGGTCCCCGACAACGCGAAAGCTGATTCCCGCTTCCAGAAATGGATCGCGGATTTTTACCAGACTGCCGCTCAGAGTGGCATCAGTAAGGCAACTTATCAAAAGGCCTTTTCCGGGGTGAGCGAGCCCGATCCGACCGTGCTCGAAAAGGCTGCCTACCAGCCGGAATTCACCTCGAAGATCTGGGACTATGTCGATAGTCGCGTCAATCCCTATACGGTCAAGATCGGCCGCGAGATGGCCGCCAAGCACGCAAGGACGCTCGCTGCGATCGAGCAGCGCTTTGGCGTCGACAAGACCATTCTGCTGGCCATCTGGTCGATGGAATCGAATTACGGCGCAGTCCTCGACAAGGACGACCGGCTGCACTACGTGCCGCGCGCCCTGGCAACGCTTGCCTATGCCGATCCGAGCCGCGCCAAATTCGCCAAGAAGCAGCTGGTCGCGGCACTGAAGATCCTGCAGAACGGCGACGTGCCGGCACGCGAGATGACCGGCTCCTGGGCCGGCGCCATGGGCCACACCCAGTTCATTCCGACAAGCTACCTGCTTTATGCCATCGATGCCGACGGCAACGGCCATCGCGATATCTGGAACTCGATCCCCGACGCGCTGGCGACCTCGGCCAATCTCCTGATGAAGAACGGCTGGGATACCGGCAAGACCTGGGGCTATGAGGTCGTCGTTCCCGCAGCGGCCGCCAAGCAGGCCGGCAAGAGCCACACGCTGGCCCAATGGGCGGCACTCGGCCTGACACGCCCGAACGGCAAGGCCTTCCGCGAGAGCGCCACCAAAGCCGTGCTGAAGATGCCGGCCGGAGCCGGCGGCCCAGGCTTCCTGATGACCGCCAACTTCTACACCATCAAGAACTACAATGCCTCGGATAGCTACGCGCTTGCCGTCGGCCTGCTGGCCGACCAGATCGCCGGCTACGGCGGCGTGCTACAGCGTTGGCCGCGCCCGGACGGCGCACTCGACATCACCGAGAAATTCGAGCTGCAGACCCGTCTGAAGACGCTCGGCTATTACAATGGCGAGGTCGACGGCAATTTCGGCTCGGGTTCGAAAGCGGCGATATCGGCCGTGCAGTCGCGCATCGGCATGCAGCCGGACGGTGAGCCCTCATTGCCGCTTCTGAACGCACTGCGCCGCTAGATCGGGACGATCCCGGCAGGACCGGCCAGAAATCTCAATCCGCATTTGAATCAAGGAAGTAGGGCATGATATCGCCCGAAACCCCACACACTTTTCGGCATGATGCTCTACAACAGGCAGAACCGTGACCTAGATAATAGTGGGAGTGGACGCTGGCCTACCCTGCGTGCAAGATGCAGGCAGATGCGGAACTGCCCATGACGAAGAAAACTGATCGGACCCGTAAAATCCGTTGGCTGGTGCTCGCCTTGGCGGCGGTCTCGTTATGCCTTGGCGTGTCTGCGCCAGTTCATGTCGCCGAAGCCCAGGAGCAGCGCTATCAGCGCCGGTCGATCTTCGATTTCTTCCTTGGCCGGCGCTATCTCGACGACGGCCCGCAGGCCCCTGACGTCCAGCAGCCGAGACGCCAGCAGCGCAAACGCCCGCCGGCCCAGAAAGCCATCGTCAATACCCGCACCGCACCGCCGGTCCGCGCTCCCGTACAGGAGGAGGAGCCGGCAGTACAGAAGCTTGCCGACGCCCGAAAGATCCTGATCGTCGGCGATTTCCTGGCCAGCGGCCTCGGCGACGGCCTCACCGCCGCCTTCGAGACCTCGCCGGGCGTCGTCGTCGAAGCCCGCGGCAACGTCTCATCGGGTCTTGTCCGCGACGACTATTACGACTGGCCGGAACAGCTGCCGAAGATGATTGACGAGCTGAAGCCGGCAATGGTCGTCGTCATGATCGGTGCCAACGACCGCCAGCAGATGGTGACCGACACCGCCAAGGAAAAATTCCGCACCGATGGCTGGTTCAGCGAATACCGCCGCCGTGTCCTTTCTTTCGGCAAGGAGGTCACCGCCCGCAAGATCCCGCTGCTCTGGGTCGGCCTTCCCGCCTTCGAATCCGATTCGATGACGGCCGATGCCGTCCAGATGAACCAGCTCTACCGCAACCAGGTCGAAAGCATCGGCGGTGAATTCGTCGATATCTGGGATGGTTTCGTCGACGAAAACGGCAACTTCATCGTCACCGGTTCGGATGTGAACGGCCAGCAGGTGCGCCTGCGCACCTCCGATGGCATCAACCTTACCCAGGCCGGCCGGCGCAAGCTCGCCTTCTATGTGGAAAAACCGGCGCGGCGTCTTCTCGGCACGCAGGCAAGCCCCGATCTGGTACGCCTCGACTCCAGCAATCTGCCCGGCCTCGGCCTTCCCGCCAATCCGGTCGAACATACCGTGCCGATCAGCCTCTCCGATCCCAATCTCGACGGCGGCACGGAGCTTCTCGGCGCCAGGCCGCCGCCTGTGGCCTTGACGCGGTCGCCGCGCGACCTGCTGGTCGAGCAGGGCGAAATGACGCCAGCACCTCCCGGCCGCGTCGATGACTACCGCCTGCCTGTGGCAAAGGCGCCGGCCGAAGTCTCGGTCAAGTGAAAAGGCCGCGCGAGGTGGCCGGCTCCTTCTGAGCCCGCGTCCGGCGGAAAATCTCGCTTCCCGGCATTGCCTGGGGCCGCGTCAAGCGGTCGCACTACAGCGCGGCGCGCCATGAAAAAACTCCGCCGGAGGGGCGGAGTTCGTGTCTTCGGAAAGGTGTGCGGCTGACGCTCAGTTCGGCAGGACGGTCGAGCCCATCAGTTCCTCGTCGATCGCGCGCGCCGCCTGGCGGCCTTCACGGATCGCCCAGACCACCAGCGATTGGCCGCGGCGCACGTCGCCCGCCGTCCAGAACTTGTCGACCGAAGTCTTGTAGTCGCGGTCGTTGGCGACAACGTTGGTCGAGCCGCGCTTGTCGGTGTTGAGCGTCAGCTTGCCCTCGAGTTCCTTCAGCACGCTGCCGGTGAACGGCCCGCGGAAACCGATGGCGATGAAGGCGAGATCGGCCCGGATGACGAATTCCGTGCCTGGAACCGGCCGCCGGCGCTCGTCGACCTCACAGCACTTGACGCCGGTCAGCACGCCGTCTTCGCCGACGAATTCAAGAGTGGCCACCTGGAATTCACGCACGGCGCCCTCGGCCTGCGAGGAAGAGGTGCGCATCTTCGTCGCCCAGAAAGGCCAGACGGCAAGCTTGTCTTCCTTCTCCGGCGGCTGCGGCCGGATGTCGAGCTGGGTGACCTTGACGGCGCCCTGGCGGAACGCCGTGCCGACGCAGTCCGAAGCCGTATCGCCACCGCCGACGACGACGATATGTTTGGCGCCGGCAAGGATCGGGTCCGACGGCCAGCCGACGCTATCGATGTTCTCGCGCCCGACGCGGCGGTTCTGCTGCACCAGATAGGGCATCGCATCATGCACGCCCGCAAGGTCGGTGCCCGGAATGCCCGCCTCGCGCGGCGTCTCGGAGCCGCCGCAGTAAAGCACGGCGTCGTGATCGATGAGCAGTTGCTCAACCTTGACGTCGACGCCGACATTGACGCCGCAATGGAAGGTGACGCCCTCGCCCTTCATTTGCTCGACGCGGCGGTCGATGAAGTTCTTCTCCATCTTGAAATCGGGAATGCCGTAGCGCAGCAGGCCGCCCGGCTTGGTCTCGCGCTCATAGAGATGCACCTCGTGGCCGGCGCGGCCGAGCTGCTGGGCGGCCGCCATGCCGGCGGGGCCGGAGCCGATGACGGCGACCTTCTTGCCGGTATGGACCGTGGCCGGCTGCGGCCGGATGAAGCCGAGCTCATAGGCCTTGTCGGCAATTGCCTGTTCGACCGTCTTGATGGCGACCGGCGCATCCTCGAGGTTCAACGTGCAGGCTTCCTCGCAGGGCGCCGGGCAGACGCGACCGGTGAACTCGGGGAAGTTGTTGGTCGAATGCAGGTTCTGGATCGCCGCTTCCCAGTTGTTGTTGTAGACGAGGTCGTTCCAATCGGGGATCTGGTTGTGAACAGGGCAGCCGGTCGGACCGTGGCAATAGGGGATGCCACAGTCCATGCAGCGCGCGGCCTGTTTCTGCACTTCCGGGTCCGACATCGGGATCGTGAACTCGCGGAAATGACGGATACGATCCGACGCCGGCTGGTACTTTGCCACCTGCCGGTCGATTTCCAGAAACCCTGTTACCTTACCCATATCTTCGTCCCTTACCCTCATGACCGCCTCACCGCAGCCAATCTGTCTATCGTCAGTCCCGGTACCCGGGGCAAGTTGCTTGTCTTGACCGTCATTGGACCATATCCCCTGAAAGACATCCGGGCGATCTGTACAGCTTTCGCCGTCGGTGTGATCGTCACGGGTCATCGAGATATTTTCGTCACCCGTCACCTGCAGTCAGCAGGTGACAGATGTCCGGTGCAATTCATTCCGCGGCGATGCCCATCCGGCTGCGCTCCATTTCCTCGAGCGCACGACGGTATTCGACCGGCATGACCTTGCGGAATTTCGGGCGGTAATCGGCCCAGTTGTCGAGGATCTCAGTGGCGCGGGCCGAGCCTGTATAGTGCAGATGGTTGGAGATCAGCTGGTAAAGGCGCTCCTCGTCATGGCGCGTCATGTCGCCTGAGACGTCGACCCGTCCCTTGTGCATGAGATCCCCGCCGTGATGATGCAGCTTCTCCAGCATGTCGTCCTCCTCGGGCACCGGCTCGAGCTCGACCATCGCCATGTTGCAGCGGCTGGCGAAATCGCCGGTTTCATCGAGCACGTAGGCGACACCACCGGACATGCCGGCCGCGAAGTTGCGGCCGGTGGCGCCGAGCACGACGACGACGCCGCCGGTCATGTATTCGCAGCCATGGTCGCCGACACCCTCGACGATAGCGATCGCGCCCGAATTGCGCACGGCGAAACGTTCGCCCGCCACACCACGGAAGTAACATTCGCCCTCGGTCGCACCATAAAGCACGGTGTTGCCGACGATGATCGAGTCCTCGGCCACGATCCTCGAATTCTCCGGCGGCCGGATGATGATCTTGCCGCCCGAAAGGCCCTTGCCGACATAGTCGTTACCGTCGCCGATCAGATTGAAGGTGACGCCGCGCGCCAGGAAGGCGCCGAAGCTCTGCCCCGCCGTGCCGCGAAGCGTCACGTTGATCGTGTCTTCCTTCAGCCCGCGGTGGCGGAAGCGCTTGGCGACCTCGCCGGAAAGCATCGCTCCCGCCGAACGGTCGACGTTCTTGATGCCGACCTCGAAGGCGACGGGCGTCTTGGCGGTCAGTGCCGGCTGCGCCTGCTCGATCAGCACGCGGTCGAGAATATCGTCGATCGGGTGCTTCTGCCGGCTCGTCCAGAAGGTCTCTTCCTTGGGAGCGTCGACCTTGTGGAAGATACGGCTGAAGTCGAGGCCCTTCGCCTTCCAGTGCGACAGCATCTCGTCCTTCTCCAGCAGCTCCGAGGCGCCGATGATCTGGTCAAGCCGGGTGAAGCCGAGTGAAGCGAGGATTTCGCGCACTTCGTTGGCGACGAAGAAGAAGTAGTTGATGACGTGCTCCGGCGCGCCCTTGAACCGCTTGCGCAGCACCGGATCCTGGGTCGCCACGCCCACCGGACAGGTGTTGAGATGGCACTTGCGCATCATGATGCAGCCGGCAGCAATCAGCGGCGCTGTGGCAAAGCCGAACTCGTCGGCTCCAAGCAGCGCCCCGATAATGACGTCGCGGCCGGTCTTCAGGCCGCCGTCCACCTGCAGGGCGACGCGCGAACGCAAGCCGTTCAGCACCAGCGTCTGCTGGGTCTCGGCAAGGCCGATTTCCCAGGGGCTGCCGGCATGTTTGAGCGAGGTCAGCGGCGACGCACCCGTGCCGCCGTCGAAGCCGGCGACCGTGATATGGTCGGCGCGCGCCTTGGCGACGCCGGCAGCAACCGTGCCGACGCCGACTTCCGAGACCAGCTTGACCGAGACATCGGCTGTCGGGTTGACGTTCTTCAGATCGTAGATCAGCTGCGCCAGATCTTCGATGGAATAGATGTCGTGGTGCGGCGGCGGCGAGATCAGGCCGACACCCGGCGTCGAATGGCGGGTCTTGGCAACCGTCGCGTCAACCTTGTGACCCGGCAGCTGGCCGCCTTCGCCAGGCTTGGCGCCTTGCGCCACCTTGATCTGCAACACGTCGGCATTGACGAGATATTCGGTGGTGACGCCGAAGCGGCCCGAGGCGATCTGCTTGATCGCCGAACGTTCCGGGTTCATCGAACCATTGGCCAGCGGTATATAGCGGTCGGATTCTTCGCCGCCCTCGCCGGTGTTCGACTTGCCGCCGATCCGGTTCATGGCGATCGCCAGCGTCGTATGCGCCTCCCTGGAAATCGAGCCGAAGGACATCGCCCCTGTCGAGAAACGCTTGACGATATCGGCCGCCGGCTCGACCTCGTCGATCGATACCGGCTTGCGGCCGAGCGCCTCGGCGCTCTTCATCTTGAAGAGGCCGCGGATCGTGTTCATGCGCAGCGCCGAATTGTTCACCATATCGGCGAATTCGCGGTAGCGGTCCTCGGCATTGCCGCGCACGGCATGCTGAAGGGCGGCAACCGCATCCGGCGTCCAGGCATGGCTTTCGCCGCGCATGCGGTAAGCATATTCGCCGCCGATGTCGAGCGTCGTGGCAAGAAGCGGATCGGTGCCGAAGGCCGCATTATGGCGGGCGACGGTTTCTGCGGCGATTGCCTCGAGGCCGACGCCTTCGATCATCGTCGCGGTTCCGAAGAAATACTTGTCGATCAGTTCCGACTGCAGGCCGATCGCATCGAAGATCTGCGCGCCGCAATAGGACTGGTAGGTCGAGATGCCCATCTTCGACATGACCTTGAGGATGCCTTTGCCGACCGCCTTGATGTAGCGGTAGACGATTTCGGAAGCATCCACTTCCTTCGGGAATTCGCCCTTGGCATGCATGTCGAGCAGCGTGTCGAAGGCGAGATAAGGGTTGATCGCCTCGGCGCCGTAGCCGGCGAGCAGGCAGAAATGATGGACTTCGCGCGGCTCTCCGGTCTCGACGACAAGACCGACCGATGTGCGCAGCCCCTTGCGGATCAGATGGTGATGCACGGCAGCTGTGGCGAGCAACGCGGGAATGGCGATCCGGTCCGGCCCGATCTGGCGGTCGGAGAGCACGATGATGTTATAGCCGCCCTTGACGGCCGCTTCCGCGCGCTCGCAGAGCCGGTCGAGCATCTCGGGCATGCCTTCGGCACCACGCTCGATATCATAGGTGAAATCGAGCGTCTTGGTGTCGAAACGGTCTTCGGTATGGCCGATCGAGCGGATTTTCTCGAGATCGCCATTGGTCAGGATCGGCTGGCGAACCTCGAGCCGCTTGGCGTTCGCCGCGCCCTCGTGGTCGAGAATGTTCGGCCGCGGCCCGATGAAGGAAACCAGGCTCATGACCAGTTCCTCGCGGATCGGGTCGATCGGCGGGTTGGTCACCTGCGCGAAGTTCTGCTTGAAATAGGTGTAGAGCAGCTTCGGCTTTTCCGACATCGCCGAGATCGGCGTATCCGTGCCCATCGAGCCGATCGCTTCCTGGCCCGTCGTCGCCATCGGCGACATCAGGATGCGGGTGTCCTCGAGCGTGTAGCCGAAGGCCTGCTGGCGGTCGAGCAGCGACACGTCGCGGCGCAGCGCCCGCGGCTCCACCGGCTTCAGATCTTCGAGGATGAGCTGGGTCCGGTTGAGCCAGCTGCGATAGGGATGCGCCGTCGCCAGCTGCGACTTCACCTCATCGTCGGAGATGATGCGGCCTTCTTCCATATCGATCAGCAGCATCTTGCCCGGCTGCAGGCGCCACTTCTGGATGATCTTCTCCTCCGGAACCGGCAGCACGCCGGCTTCGGACGCCATGATGACGCGATCGTCATCGGTGACGAGGTAGCGCGCCGGCCGCAGGCCGTTGCGGTCGAGCGTCGCGCCGATCTGCTTGCCGTCGGTGAAGGCGACGGCAGCCGGCCCGTCCCAGGGCTCCATCAGCGCCGCATGATATTCGTAGAAGGCCTTGCGTTCGGCCGCCATCGACTGGTTGCCGGCCCAGGCTTCCGGGATCAGCATCATCACGGCATGCGCCAGCGAATAACCGCCGCGCACCAGGAATTCGAGCGCATTGTCGAAGCAGGCCGTGTCCGACTGCCCCTCGTAGGAGATCGGCCAGAGCTTGGAGATGTCCTCGCCGAACAGCGGCGAGGAGACCGACGCCTGGCGCGCCGCCATCCAGTTGACGTTGCCACGCAGCGTGTTGATCTCGCCGTTATGAGCGACCATGCGGTAGGGATGCGCCAGCTTCCACGACGGGAAGGTGTTGGTCGAGAAGCGCTGGTGCACCAGGGCGACCGCGCTTTCGAAACGCGGATCCGACAGATCCTTGTAATAGACGCCGACCTGATAGGCCAGGAACATGCCCTTGTAGACCACCGTCGCCGACGACAGCGACACCGGATAGAAATTGCTCTCCTCGCCGTCGAACTCGTCATAGATACGGTTGGAGATCACCTTGCGCAGCGTGAACAGCCGGCGCTCGAACTCGTCGTTGTTTTCGGCATCCTCGCCGGCGCCGATGAAGACCTGCACATGATGCGGCTCGGTGGCGGCAATGGCCGGCGCCTTGGAGAGCGAGGAATTGTCGACGGGCACGTCGCGGAAGCCGATGAAGACCTGACCTTCCTCGGTGATGACGTCCTTGATCACCTTCTTGAAGTGCTCGATCTGCTTTTCATCGCGCGGCATGAAGATATGGCCGACGCCATATTCGCCGACCGGCGGCAGGGTGATGCCCTGCTCGGCCATCTCCTCGCGGAAGAAACGGTCGGGAATCTGCACCAGGATGCCGGCGCCGTCACCCATCAGCGGATCGGCGCCGACAGCGCCGCGATGCGTCAGGTTCTCGAGAATGAACAAGCCATCCTTGACGATCTGGTGCGACTTCTGGCCCTTCATATGCGCGACAAAGCCGACGCCGCAGGCATCATGTTCGTTGCGCGGATCGTAGAGGCCTTGTTTCTTCGGCAGGCCGGAGGCGGATTTGGAGATATTGGCCGTCGCGCGCAGCTCTGCAGCAGCAAACCGGTCAACTTCCATGGATGGCGTCTTCGTCATCATCTTTCCTCCTGTCGAAGCCCGCGGGGCCGCGGGCGGCTTTTCGTCCCGCGCCGCAACCCGAAGATAGGTTCGGCGCATGACAGCGCTGTTGCATTGTGAAGATCGGCCGCAGACATCTGCTTTAAAGGAAAGCAAACCGTCGCGTTCCGCGCCTGCCATTCGCCTCCGCGCGCCGCCCTTGAGGCTTGACGCTCGGAAGAACTATAGCGTGAAAGCCGGTCTGTTCCAGGGCTTTCGGCGCCTCTTCGGTCATAAAGGCCAAAATAGGACAGCAACACTGTCCTAATTCATCAGTTCTATGCCAGAAAGCATCCGGCTCTGCAAGAGCGCTCCGTCAAAAAACGTCAATTTGCGACGGAAGATTGCCTGGGTAGCGGCGATGACGAAAGAAAATTACGCTATGACGTATTATTTTGTTTATTGATTGCGTAGTTCAATTTCCGTGATGTGTCGCGGGCGACAACCTTGATCCTGTGAAGCTTTGGCGTAATGTCCGCTGCGGACTTTGCCAACCCCTTCCTTTCTCACGGTTTCCCCACATGTTCTTTGCTTCCGATAACTGGGCCGGCGCCCACAAATCCATTGCCGAACGTCTGCTGACGGAATCGGCCGGCTTTGCCGCCGCCTATGGCGCCGGCGATCTCGACAGGAAGGTCGAGGCCCGTTTTTCCGAGATCTTCGAGCGCGAGGTTTCGATCTTCTTCGTCGCCACCGGCACGGCCGCCAACTCGCTGTCGCTGGCAAGCGTCCAGCGCCCCGGTGGCATCACCTTCTGCCATTCGGAGGCCCATGTGATCGAGGATGAATGCGGCGCGCCGGAATTTTTCTCCGGCTCCGCCCGCCTCGTTGCCGTTGACGGCGAAGCCGGCAAGATCGATCCGGCAAAGCTTTCGGCGAAGATCGCAAGCTTTCCCGAGGACGCCGTCCATCACGGCCGCGCCAGCGCGGTGACCATCACCCAGGCGACGGAGATCGGCACCGTCTATTCCCTGCCGGAGATCGGCGAGATCGCCGCCATATCAAGGAAGCGCAATCTGCCGCTCCACATGGACGGCGCCCGCTTCGCCAACGCCCTGGTCGCACTCGGCGCCACCCCGGCCGAAATGACCTGGAAGCGCGGCGTCGACATGCTGTCCTTCGGCGGCACCAAGAACGGCTGCTGGTGTGCCGAAGCGATCGTCTTCTTCAATCCGGATCAGGCCCGGGAAATGCCCTTCATCCGCAAGCGCGCCGCCCAGCTCTTCTCCAAGTCGCGTTTCATCGCCGCCCAGTTCGATGCCTATTTCGAAGACGGCCTCTGGCTCGATCTCGCCCGCCATTCGAACGGCATGGCCGACCGGCTGCGCTCCGGCATCGGCACAAGCAACTCCGCCCGCCTCGCCTGGCCGACCGCATCCAACGAAGTCTTTGCCGTCGTCAGCAAAAGTGCCGCAAAAACTGCGGAGGAAAAGGGCGCGAAATTTTACGCATGGCCGGTCCCGGCGGCAACGCCCGAACTTGTTTCCGAAAGCGAAACCCTGATCCGCCTCGTCACCAGTTTCGCGACCACCGAAGCGGACGTGGATGGTTTTCTGAAATGCCTGGCCGCCTGATCCCCCGAAAGGCCCGCCAGGCTGGCAGGCCTTTCGGTGACGGGCAAGGATTCACGCCGACCTCAGTCCCCTCACCTTTTGCAGAATATCCTCCGACAGTGCTGAAACCAGAGCCTGGTCAGCGCCCTTACGCGGCACCAGCACGAATTCCACGTCCTCCAGCACCGGAAGTTTTCCCGCAGGGATCTCCTTCAGGCCGGACGGCGCCATGCTGCGCGGCTGCACCAGCACGCCCATCCCGGCCCGCGCCGCCGCCGTCAGCCCGCTGAGGCTGCCGCAGGTGCAGACGATCCGCCACGGCACCCCGTTTCGTCCGAGTGCTTCGAGCGCGATCACCCGTGTGACGCTCGGCGGCGGAAAGGCGATCAGCGGCAAAGGGCCGGAGGCAAGCACACGCTCGGGATCGCGCGCCAGCCAGACGAGCGGCTCGCGATAGACGAGCTTTCCGCGCGCATCGCCGAGCCGGCGCTTGGCGAGCACCAGATCGATCTCGCCATTGTCCTGCATCTCGTAAAGCACGCCGGACAGCGCCACTGTCAGTTCGAGGTCGACCGATGGGTGCGAACGAACGAAATCCTCGAGCACCGCCGGCAGCTGGCTGGTGACGAAATCCTCCGACACGCCGAGCCGCAGACTGCCGCGCAGGCTGTGGCTCTTAAACAGCGACTGCACCTGCCCCTCGATCGAAAGCATGGCGCGCGCATGCGACAGCAGCGCTTCGCCATCGCCGGTCAACATCACCTTATGCGTGTCGCGTGCCAGCAGCCTGCGCCCGAGCGCTGCCTCGAGCCGCTGGATGTGCTGGCTGACCGTCGACTGCCCGAGGCCCAGCCTTTCTGCGGCGAGCGTAAAACTGCCCATCTGTTCGACGGCGACGAAACTGCGCAATTGCGAAAGGTCCAGCATAATCCAGATTCTCGATAACTGTTATTCCTTGCATCCTGGATCATAATGCACGACAGAACAATGACTGTTTTATCAAGCCGCGAGACCGCCATGCGCCGCTTTCTGCCCGATACATTCACCATCCTGCTGGTCTGCACCGTCATCCTTGCCTCGTTGCTGCCGGCACGCGGCACATTTGCGGATTATTTCGGCATCGCCAACGATCTCGCCATCGCGCTGCTGTTTTTCCTGCATGGCGCCCGCCTGTCGCGCGACGTGGTCATATCAGGCCTGCTGCACTGGCGCCTGCATATCGTCATCCTGCTGACGACCTTCGGCATCTTCCCGCTACTAGGCATGGCGCTCGGGCTGATTCCCGACACCATCCTGCCGCAGCCGCTTTATCTCGGCATCCTCTTCCTCTGCGTGCTGCCGTCGACGGTGCAGTCGTCGATCGCCTTCACCTCGATGGCGGGCGGCAACGTACCGGCCGCCATCTGCTCGGCCTCGGCATCCAACATCTTCGGCATGTTCCTGACGCCGCTGCTCGTCGGCCTGCTGTTTTCCGTCGGCGGCCATGGCGGCTTCTCCTTCGACGCATTAGAGCAGATCCTGCTGCAGCTGCTTGCCCCCTTCATCATCGGCCAGATCCTGCAGCCCTGGATCGGCGACTGGATCCGCGCCAAGAAGAAGATCCTGATGCCTGTCGACCGCGGTTCGATCCTGATGGTCGTCTATCTTGCCTTCAGCACGGCTGTCGTCGAGGGCCTGTGGCACACCTTCTCGATCGCCGATATCGCCGTCGTCATCGTCGCCGACATGGTCCTGCTGGCAATTGTTCTGGTGCTGACGATGTTCGGCAGCCGTTGGCTGGGCTTCAACAAGGCCGACCAGATCACCATCACCTTCTGCGGCTCGAAGAAGAGCCTCGCGAGCGGCGTGCCGATGGCGAACGTCATCTTCGCCGGCCAGTCGATCGGCGCGATCGTGCTTCCGCTGATGCTGTTCCACCAGATCCAGCTGATGGTCTGCGCCGTTATTGCCCAGAAATACGCCGCCGCCGCGGCCCGCCGCGCAACGGACAAGGAAATCGACGAAGCCGCCAGCCCGGCATGAAGCATGTTGCGCAAAGCGGCAATGAAAAACGGCGCCCCGATGGAGCGCCGTTCGTTTTATCCGATAAGGATGTGATTAGCCGTTGATGATCTGCGCTTCGATGGCCTTCGGAGCCTCGACCGGTTCTGCGGCAATCGTAATCTTGCGGGGCTTCATGGCCTCGGGAATATTGCGCAGAAGGTCGATGTGCAGCAGGCCGTTCTTCAGCGAAGCGGCGGTCACCTCGACATGGTCGGCAAGCTGGAAGCGGCGCTCGAAGGCGCGCTTGGCAATGCCGCGGTAGAGGAATTCGCCGCTTTCGGCAGGTTCCTCGCTCTTTTCACCCTTCACGGACAGCACATGAGCATGGGCTTCGATCGAAAGTTCAGTCTCGTCGAAACCAGCAACCGCCATGGTGATGCGATAGGTGTTTTCACCGGTACGCTCGATATTATAGGGCGGATAGGTCTGCGCCTGCTCCGGCTGAGCAAGGCTGTCGAGCATGGTGAAGAGCCGGTCGAAACCGACGGTCGAACGATAAAGGGGAGAGAAGTCTACGTGACGCATGATGTCCTCCTGTGGAAGCGACGTGTTGCGATGAAATGCCCCTGAGACCCCATATTTGGCGGCCTTGGGACGGTTGCGCAGGCCCTGTTCGGCACCCGCAGAAAGGAGATGGTGATGGGATTCGAGGAGTTCAAGACCTTTCTGGAATCGCCTTGATCGGCCCGTGAACCCCGCATGAACGACCGGTTCGGAACGCGTTCAGGCGCATTCGCCTAGAAATTTCGGCGTCGGGTGAATCTGGTCCCGATGGCTGAAGTGCATCGTCCCTTCTTCTTCAGTCTCAACTTCGGCCGGCCGCGAGCACCCTCATGCTCCCGCCGGCCCTTTTCCCCCACCGCTTTCCAAGCCGGATGCCATGCGCTATCCCTGATGCGAAGCAGTCAGCAGCGGCGCATTGGCAAAGTCATGGATCAGGTTCTCTATTCGACGCCCGATAATCCCGCCCCGGAAAACCGCACGGAGGGGTTCTTCGAAACCCATGACGGCCACCAGCTGCGTTACGCCGTCTTCCGCTCGAGTGGCCAGATTGCCAAGGGCACCGTCGTCATCCTGCACGGCCGAAACGAATATATCGAGAAATATTTCGAAACCATCCGCGACCTCACGGCCAAAGGCCTCTGGGTCGCGACCTTCGATATGCGTGGCCAGGGCGGTTCGCCGCGGCTCCTGAAGAGCCGCAACCACGGCCACATCCGCCGCTTCGTCGATTACGAGCGTGATCTCGATACCTTCCTGGAAAAGGTAGTGCTGCCGGATACCCGCCTGCCCTTCTATCTGCTGGCGCATTCCACCGGCGGCCTGATCGCACTCTCGGCCGCCCCCTATCTCACCACCCGTATCGATCGCATGGTGCTGTCGGCGCCCTTCATCGGCCTGACCGGCCAGTCGGCCTCGCCCCGCGTCATCCGCGCTCTCGCCGGCACGCTGACCGCCCTCGGCCTCGGCTTCCTGCCGCTGACCTCGAAACTGAAGGAGCCGAACTTCAGCGACAACCCGCTGACCTCGGACGAACACCGATTCGAGCGCAATGTCGCGATGATGAAGACCCATCCGGAATTGACGCTCGGACCGCCAACGGCCCGCTGGCTGATCGAGGCTTTCCGCACGATGGACCGGGTCACCTCACCCAATCATCTCTTCTCGATCACCATCCCGACCATCGTCATCGCCCCGACGCGCGACGGTGTCGTGCCCTACACGGCGCAGGAGCGGCTTTCACGTTATTTCCGCGCCGGCCAGCTAGTGCCGATCAACGGCGCCCGTCACGAGATCTTCCAGGAACGGGATATCTACCGCGCCGCCGCCCTTGCGGCCTTCCACGCCTTCATTCCCGGCAGCGATGCCGAAGAAAACCAGGACGTCGCCGCCCTCGGCACGTGAGCCGGATCGGCTTTGCCGACCGGGGGATCAGCTTGCTGACCGAGGGATCAGCGCTGCAGGATGGCGATTGCCTGTTCGTAGACTGCCCGGCTGCCGGCGGCGATGATCGAGCCGCCGTTTTCCGGCCGTCCGCCGTCCCAGGTGGTGATGATGCCGCCCGCCCCCTCGATGACGGGAATGATGCCGCCGACATCATAGGGCTTCAGGCTGTTTTCGACGACGAGGTCGACATGACCGGCGGCAAGCAGCGCATAGGCATAGCAGTCGCAGCCGTAGCGGAAGAGCCGTACCTGGCTCTCGATCTCGCGGTATTTCTCCATCTCCTCGCCGGCAAAGAGATGCGGCGAGGTGGTGAACAGGATGGCGTTCGAAAGCGCATCGCACTGGCGCGTCGCCAGACGCCGCTCGCCCTCCGGCCCGGTGTAGATCGAGCCGTTCTGGTCGGCGAAATAACGCTCGCCGGTAAAGGGTTGCTCGATCATGCCCATGATCGCCATGCCTTCCTTCTGCAGGCCGATCAGCGTTCCCCACACCGGCACACCTGAGATGAAGGCGCGCGTGCCGTCGATCGGATCGATCACCCAGACATATTCGCGGTCGAGCCCGACATTACCGTGCTCCTCGCCGAGAATGCCGTGGCCGGGGAAACTCTCCTCGATCAGCGCCCGGATGGCGAGTTCGGCCGCCCGGTCGCCCTCCGTCACCGGGTCGAAACCGGAGGAAAGCTTGTTCGTGATATCGAGGCCGGAGCGGAAGCGCGGCAGCGTTTCGGCTCGGGCGGCTTCCGCCAGGCGGTTGAAGAACGAACGGTCAGGAAACATGATGGATCCGTTTGGCTGGCGGGAATGGCGCTTTTCATAGCGAAAAGCAACGGGAATGCAAACGCAGCAGGCAATTTGGCTCTAACTGCCCAAAGATATCGCAATGCAATATATTGCTTGACATTTGTGCAATGCAATAGTAGCGTTTTCATACAGTCTTCTGACTGTAAATACCCTCCTTGGGTGTTTCCTCCCTAGACTTAGCCGCGCTCACAAGCGCGGTTTTTTTTGGCCGGGAAAGGCCACACTTCAGCGAAATCGAAAAAGAGAGCTATTCGGCGGCCAGCGCCCGCTCGCCGGCAAATTTCTCGACGTATTCCGCCATTTGCTGCATGAAGTCCGTGACGGCATCAGCCACCGCGGCGAAATCCTCGCGTTTCTCCAGCGTCAGCTCATCGACATAGATCGCCCGGTTCACCTCGATCTGCAGCGCGTGCAGTCCGCGCGAGGGCCGGCCGTAATGTTCGGTGATGAAGCCGCCGGCATAGGGTTTATTGCGGATCGCCGCGAAGCCCATTTCCTCGAGGATGGCGATGGCCGCGCGCGAAAGTTCAGCCGAAGCGCTGGTGCCGTAGCGATCACCAATGATGAAATCAGGTCGCGCAGTGCTGCCGGCAACGCGCACATTGCCGGGCATCGAGTGGCAGTCGATCAGCACGCCGAAGCCGAACTGCACATGCGTTCGCGCAATCAGCCGGCGCAGCGCCGCATGATAGGGCTTGTAGACCGCTTCGACGCGGTCGAGCCCCTCCTGCACCGGCAGGCGCCGCGCATAGATCTCCATGTTCTCGGCGACGATGCGCGGAATGGTGCCGAGCCCGCCGGCGACTCTGAGCGAATTGACATTGGCATAGGGCGGCAGCAGCCCGTCGAACATCCGCGGATCGAGTTCGTAGGGCTCGCGATTGACGTCGAGATAGGCGCGCGGGAAGTTGGCCGCCAGAAGCGGCGCACCGAGTGCGACGGCCGAACCAAAGAGTTCGTCGACATAGTGATCCTCGGAACGGCGGATAGCGATGCCCTCGAGCCTGGACTGGGCGATAAATTCCGGTGGATAAATGCGACCGCTATGGGGGGAGTTGTAGACGAAGGGAATGGTCTGCGACACGGGCTCATGGACCTCAAAAAGCTCGTATTCGCGTATTTCCGGCACTTTCGGCCCTCTTTACCATGTCATGAACTGACTGCTTGGCCCATGTTGCCAGTTGCCCGGCCGCAAGTCCATACTATGTAGAAGGGACGGCGGTCACGCACAGGCAATTCACCGGTTGTTTACCGGGTAAAGACTAGTGTAAACGGCTGGCAGCCCACCAAAAACCTATGGATCGCGGTCTGGATTGATGACTCAGAAGATACTTCTCGCCGAAGACGACAACGACATGCGCCGCTTCCTGGTGAAAGCGCTCGAAAAGGCCGGCTACAAGGTCCTTTCCTATGACAATGGCGCCAGCGCCTATGACCGGCTGCGCGAGGAGCCGTTTTCCCTGCTGCTGACCGATATCGTCATGCCCGAGATGGACGGCATCGAGCTGGCGCGACGCGCCACCGAACTCGACCCCGACCTGAAGGTGATGTTCATCACCGGTTTTGCCGCCGTGGCGCTGAACCCTGATTCGAAGGCGCCGAAGGATGCCAAGGTGCTTTCGAAGCCTTTTCACCTGCGCGATCTCGTCGACGAGGTCAACAAGATGCTTGCCGCGTAAGGCTTGCCGGGCGGCGCGTCACAAAACTGAAAAAAGCCTATTGACGGCTCCGAAGGTTTTGTGATCTATGCGCCGCCATCGGATGGGCGTGTAGCTCAGCGGGAGAGCACTACGTTGACATCGTAGGGGTCACAGGTTCAATCCCTGTCACGCCCACCATCCGATCTCCCTGACATCGTTGGTAAAACCCCGCCTTGGGGAATATCTGTTCCCAGAGCCTGGCACGTGCTCCAGATCCGGCACTTTGCGGAGCGAGGGCTAGCACGTGATTGGTCCGCGACCATGATCCGGGCAGGATTTTGATGGCGGTGGGATAGCCCCACACGTGGGAAATAGGGGTGGTGTGACGCAAAGGACGCGGACACGTAAAGCGATATCCATAATCCTCGGCCTCGCCCTGGTTGGGGCTGGCCTCTTCGGTTTCGGATATATGGAGTTTCATGTCGTCGAACCCGTCAGCATCAAGTTTTGGCTGATTCCGATCACCATATTCGCGGCCGGGGCAGCAATCCTCTGGGACGACTTCAAAAGTTCCTAACGCCCTGTTCGACACCCGTTCGACGCCGGGTAAGACCAAAATAAGTCACAGAACCGTGCCATTGCCTAACTATCCAGCGCATGGCCGATTCGCCGTCGCAGACAGATGGGGTTGAGACAGAGAATGAGACTTTTCGTACCAGCAGCCGCCGCAATTTTTTCCGCCGTCCTCGCCTTGCCGGCCTCTGCCGCGCCGGCCGCGCCCGCCGAGACCTTTCCTGGTGCGCCCGGCGTCATTACGCTTTCCGGCAAATGCGCCAAGCTGGTCGTCGCCAAATTCGACGCCACCAAGGGCTGCAAGAACGAGCTTGCCAGCGTCACGCTGGCCAATGGCGTGGTGACCTTCATCTTCACCTCGGATGGCAAGGCGCTGGGCTTTCAGGGCGACGGCAGCGGCATCAAGCCTGCCTCCAACGGCAATGCCCGCCTGCCGCTCAGCCTCGTCACCACGGGTGTCGGCAACAAGATGACCGGAGAGGTCAAGGTCGCCGGCTTCTGCACCTTCGGCAATCCCTATGCCGGCAAGCCGATCGCGATCGAATGCACCGCCGAAAGCAAGGACTCCTCCTTCACCGGCAGCTTCCGCACCGGCGGCAAGCAGGTGAAAAAGGGTAAGTAGCCGCCCTCAGGCGCACCAGGCGCTGCCGGCTGCCCCTGGCTTGCGTGCTAGGCCCTCATTGATCAGCTGCGCGCCGAAAGAGCGCCCGTCGCGCGAGACGACGCGCGGCGCGCCGGAGGGCTCGGCCTTACCCGCCGCATTCATGGTGAAGGGCCCGGCGTTCAGAAGCGCCAGCAGCCGCGACTTGGCGGCAAAGGCCACCCGGCGCTCGCCGTCACAGCGCGCCTGGTCGACCACCGGACTTGCCATGTCGGCAATCACAATCTTCTCGCCCTTGTACCAGAATACGCCACCGTCACCGACGCAATTGATATGGGCGCCCTGCCCGCAATAGCCGAAGGCGACTGTCCCGGTTTGCGAAACGGCAGCAGAAGCCGGCGGCTGCACTGCCTTTATCGGCTGGATCATCGGCGTCGGGATCGCGGCCGGCGGCAGCGGCTGCGACTGCGGCACCGGCACGGCGGCTTTCGGCGTGGGTGCGGCAAGCGCCACCTGCTTCGCCGACACGTCCTTCCTGACGACGGGTCTCAGTTCCGCCGTTTCCCGCGTGGTCGGCGTCGATTGCCTTGCAAGCATCGGCTGGATGCTCTTCCAATGGTCGTGGGCGACGATGCCGCCAATCGCGGCAATGCCGATCACCGCCCAGGGCAGCAATCCGCCACCGCTGCTGCGCGCCTTGGTCTTTCCTCTCGCCGGCGCCTTGCGGCGGCCGCGTGTCGCTGTCTTGGCCATCTGTCCGATTCCCGTGAGGCCGGGATTATCGCTGCCCAATCCTTTCCGAAAGGTTGGCGCGGCGACAGGATGATGCTTGGTTCGCCAAACTTTCCCTCCAATGACATGAACACGCCGGCGCGCACCGGGAAGGCCAACGACACCGCCGAAACGCAAGCGGGGAAAAAGCTGAACAAATTCCGCGCTCAGACGTTAGCCAGCGAAAAATTCCATCTTTCTGGGGGAAAAATCCATGGATCTTATTATCGCCGACATAATACCGGAGTCGCGTATCCACTATCCCGTCATTTTCGCCCGCCTCTTCGGCGCCATCGTCTTCGGCGGGCTGATCGGTTTCGAGCGTGAGGCCCGCGACCGCCCGGCAGGCTTCCGCACCCATATTCTGATCAGTCTTGCCGCTGCCCTCTTCGCCATCATCTCGATCGAGGCCGTGCACATGCCGGGTTTCACCGACGAGCAGGTGCGCATCGATCCGCTGCGCGTCATAGAAGCCGTCACCGCCGGCGTCGCCTTTCTTGCCGCCGGCATGATCGTCTTTGCAAGAGGTCGGGTGCACGGGCTGACGACGGGCGCCGGCATGTGGCTCTCCGGCGCGATCGGCCTCGCCATGGGCTTCGGCTATTGGCCGATCGCTTTCTTCACGACGATCGTCGCCATCTGCGTACTCTTCGCATTCGGCAAGCTCGAACAACGGTTCGGCTTTAATTCCGGACAGCGTGTCGATCGCGATGAACACAAATAGAAAATAGAACGCCCGGCATCATGCCGGGCGCTCGTGTCAGCATGCCCTTCTGTTGGTCATTTGGCTGTTGGTCATTTGGCTGTTGGTCATTCGGAGCGTGCGGCCGAAGGATCGTTTTTTCCAACCGATGCCGTGCCGCCGATGGCCGCGAGCGGCTTCTGGCGTTTGCCGATATCGATACGCTCGTCCGCCGCCTCGCGTACGGCCTGCCATTCATTTTCGTGCCGGATGAAGATCTCGCGGGGCACAAAGTTGATCGTCATATGTTTCTCACCCTGTTTCAAATCTCCCGTCAGCGCCGGAGGCTTCCGGAATACCCGTTATTTCTTGGTCTCTGCATTGCCCTTGATATCGGGGCCACCCTTGGAAAGATCGGCGCCGGTAACATGAGCGGGCACGTGAATGTCGTGGTAGACGCCGGGCGTCAGCGTCAGGTCGACATGATGCGGCGGCAGCACCTGCGCCTTCTGCATGCGGTTCGGCTTCGCCCGCTTCATGCGGTCGGACGCCTCCGTGCGTTTATCGGGAAGATGGGTCGAAGTGTGCATCATCGGCCTCCTTTTAAGCTCAACCAGAGCCTAACGGGCGGGCATCAGGATGGTTCCAAAAAAAATCACCCAATCGCGGTGTGACGACCGGCCTTGACTGGCCCGCGAAGTTCATTACCTAGAGCCTATCCCGCAGCCTTCCAGACATCGGCTGACGGGGAACTTTGGTGCCGGGCCCCTCTGGCGAGAGTTTTTACGGCGCTCTCGTGATGTCGGTACCGCCTGCAGCTTAGCCGGCGGATTTTTCATCGATGAACAAGCTCACCATGCCTGACCCGCGTGCCCGTTGTGGCGTGCCGCGTTTTTCCACTATATCGACCCTCCTCGACACGATTTGCGGCCGCGAGGTGCGGCCATGAATCAACCTGTGACCCAATCCTCGCTCAGCTATTTCCGCTGGGCTTTCATCGTCACTGCCCTTGGCCTCGTTCTCGGCGCGGTGCTCGGCTGGCAGACGACCGGCACGATCGGCGGCATGGCGACCGTCTTCTTCATCTGCACGGTGCTTGCGGTGCTGGAGATCTCGCTCTCCTTCGATAATGCCATCGTCAACGCCAACAAGCTGAAGGAGATGACGCCGGTCTGGCAGCAGCGCTTCCTCACCTGGGGCATCATCATCGCCGTCTTCGGCATGCGCATCGTCTTCCCGCTGGCAATCGTCGCGATCGCGGCACAGATCGGCCCCTGGGACGCTCTGGTGCTTGCCGCACGCGAGCCGGCCGAATATGCCCGCATCATGAACGACGCGCATCTGCCGATCGCAGCCTTCGGCGGCACCTTCCTGATGATGGTCGGCCTCAGCTATTTCTTCGACCACGAGAAGAAAATCCATTGGCTTCGCGGCCTGGAAAAGGTGATGGCGCGCTCGGCCACCATCAGGGGCATCGAGATCGCCTTCGTGCTCGCACTGATGCTTGTGTTCTCCTGGTTGATCGGTGGCGAGGAAGCCAGTGTCTTCGTCCATTGCGCCATCTACGGCCTGCTCACCTTCCTCGCGGTCGAGGTTGTCGGTGAGCTGCTCGATGCGTCGCAGCAGACGATGAGTGCTGCCGCCAAGGGCGGCCTCGGCGCCTTCATCTATCTGGAGGTGCTGGATGCCAGCTTCTCCTTCGACGGCGTCATCGGCGCCTTCGCCTTGACGCAGAACCTCTTCGTCATCGCGATCGGTCTCGGCATCGGCGCCATGTACGTGCGCTCGATGACGATCATGCTGGTGGAGAAGGGAACGCTTGCCGAATACCGCTATCTCGAGCATGGCGCCTTCTACGCCATCCTGATCCTCTCGGTGATCATGTATGCGCAGACCCTGGTGCACATCCCCGAGGTCATCACCGGGCTCGGCGGCGCGGCCTTGATCGGCCTGTCCCTCTGGTCGTCCATCCGCCACAACAGACGCGAAAAGGTGGAGGATCACGGCGCTCGGCAGGAGGAACTTCACGCCTGACGAAGCAAGCAGTGTGCGACACCCTTGCAGCTAAAAATAAAGCCCGCGACCATCCGGTTGCGGGCTAATTCATTCATGCATGACTTGAAGATTTTAGCGGGAGACCTGACCGAAGGAGGCCGGGTCGATACCGAGTGTGGTGAGGTCATTGGCGCGCGGGCGGCGACCGGCTTCGACAGCAGCGCTGACGGCGTTTGCAGCACCAAGAACGGCGAATGCGCGGCCAAAGAAGCCAGTACGGACTGAATTGCGAAGTGCGGACATTGTCCTTTTCCTCTTGCTCTATGATTGACCACTCATAGATGGCATCGCGCACAGACCTCCACAATGCTCAGAAAATCACCTCAGCCATGCAAAAACAGGAGGCCGGCGCATGTCTCCATGGCCGACCTCGAGGGAGGGGGTGGGTGGTCGTTTTATTCTTAGAGCGCCGTGCGTCCTTTCGGACGCACAAAGGACGCTCCAACACTTTGAAATCTGCGCATCGTGCTTTCCGAAAATCGGAACCGATTTTCGGGCCGATGCGCTAGTCTTCGTTCGCCGCCAGCTGCGAGAGCACCTGTCCCCTGCCGCGCAGCCGCAGGATCAGCGGGATGAGGAAGGCGGCCGCTGCAACGATGAGCAGGCCTGCCGCGATTGGCGACATCACCAGCGTCGTGACGTCGCCCTGGCTGATCGCCAGCGCCCGGCGCAGCTGCTGTTCGGCAAGCGGCCCGAGGATCAGGCCGACCACGGCAGGCGCGATCGGATAGCCGAAGAGCCGCATCACATAGCCGAGCAGACCGAAGGCGAGCAGCATGCCGAGCTCGAACACCGACGGATTGGCGCCGATCGTCCCGAGCGTCGCAAACAGCAGAATGCCGGCATAGAGCCACGGCTTCGGAACGGTCAGCAGCCGCACCCAGAGCCCGATCATCGGCAGGTTCAGCACCAAGAGCATCGCATTGGCGATGAGCAGGCTGGCGATCAGCCCCCAGACGAGCTGCGGATTGGTGGCAAACAGCAGCGGCCCCGGCTGCAGCCCGTATTGCTGGAAGCCGGCAAGCATGATCGCCGCCGTCGCCGTCGTCGGCAGGCCGAGCGTCAGAAGCGGCACCAGCGTGCCGGCGGCAGATGCGTTGTTCGCCGCCTCGGGACCGGCTACGCCTTCAATCGCGCCATGGCCGAACTCTTCCGGGTTTTTCGCCAGCCGCTTTTCGGTCGCATAGGAGAGGAACGTGCCGATTTCGGCGCCGCCCGCCGGCATCGCGCCGATCGGGAAACCGATCAGCGTGCCGCGCAGCCACGGCTTCCACGAGCGTGACCAGTCCTCCGCGTTCATCCAGAGCGAACCCTTGACCGCCTCGACCTTCTCGGCGATCCGGTTGCCCTGCGCCGCGATATAAAGCGTCTCGCCGATCGCAAACATCGCCACGGCCAGCGTCGTCACCTCGATACCGTCGAGCAGGTCGGGAATGCCGAAGGAAAGCCTGGCCTGTCCGGTCTGCTGATCGATGCCGACCATGGCGAGCGCAAAGCCGATGAACAGCGAGGTCAGACCCCTCAATGCCGAATCGCCGAAGGCCGATGAAACGGTGACGAAGGCAAGCACCATCAGCGCGAAATACTCGCGCGGCCCGAAGACCAGCGCCAGCTTGACGATGTAAGGCGCGATGAAGGCAAGCCCGAGCGTGGCGATCAGGCCGGCGACGAAGGAGCCGATCGCCGCTGTCGCCAGCGCCGGTCCGCCGCGTCCGGCGCGCGCCATCTTGTTGCCCTCGAGTGCGGTGACGATCGAGGCGCTTTCGCCCGGCGTGTTGAGCAGGATCGAGGTCGTCGAACCGCCATACATGCCGCCGTAATAGATGCCGGCGAACATGATCAGCGAGCCGCCCGGATCGAGCTTGTAGGTGACGGGCAGCAGCAGCGCCACGGTGAGAGCCGGGCCGATGCCGGGAAGCACGCCGACGGCGGTGCCGAGCGTGACGCCGACCATCGCATAAATCAGGTTCATCGGCTGCATCGCAACCAGGATACCCTGCCATAGGAATTCGAATGTGCTCATCTTGGTGTCCCAAGCGGCATTTCCGGCCGTGCGTTTCGCAACCGGGCGCCGCGCAAAATCAAAAGAGCTGACAGCGCGTCCCGCGCGGTCAGAAGAACAGATGTTCGAGCGGGCCGGCCGGCAGTGTCAGCTGCAGCAGCTGCGAGAAGATCGCCCAGACGACGAAGCTGAAGACGATGCCAAGCGGCAGCGAGATCCAGAGCTTGCGTTTGCCGAAGCCGCGTGCCGTCAGCGCAAACAGCACGCCTGTCGCAATCGAGAAGCCGGCGACGCGCAAAAGCAGCATCTGGCCGGCAAGACCGGCGACGATCCAGATGACGGGTGCGACTTCCTGCCGGTCACGTTCGGGAAAATCGCCGCGCCAGGCTTCGAAGGCGGTCCAGATCCCGAGACAGAAGAGGCCGAACGCCACCACTTGAGGCACTGTCGCAGGACCGATGCGGTCGTACTGCGCAATCGTTTTCAGATGCGACGCATCCCAGGCCATCACGCCGGCGATGGCGAAGAGGAAAACGGCAATGATGAACGCCGCCCAATCAGGGCGGCGTTCGGTTGCCGAGGAGGTGTTATCCTCGCTCATTGAACAAGTCCGATGTCTTTGAGAATGCCTTCAGTGGCCGAGACATCCTTTTCGAGCTGCGCCTTGAAGGCATCGCCGGACAGATAGGTGTCGGCCCAGCCCTTGGTCTTCAGCGTTTCCTGCCAGGTGGCGGAGCTGTGCAGCTTCTCGAAATCGGCGGTGACGGCTGCCACCTGCTCTGCCGACAGGCCGGGGGCAGCAGCAACCATGCGCCAGTTCTGGATGATGACGTCGGTGCCGGCTTCCTTCAGTGTCGGGGCATCGACACCGTCGATACGCTTTTCGCTGGATACGGCGAGAAGACGGAGCGTGCCTGACTTCACCTGCGATTCGAACTCGCTATAGCTCGAGACGCCGGCCGTTACCTGGCCGCCGAGAATAGCGGCGAGCGCTTCACCGCCGCCGGAGAAGGCGACATAGTTGATCTTCGTCGGATCGACGCCAGAAGCCTTGGCGATCAGGCCGACGGCGATGTGGTCGGTGCCGCCGGCAGAGCCGCCGCCCCAGGAAACCGCACCCGGATCCTTCTTCAGAGCCGCGACCAGATCGGCCATGGTCTTGATCTCGGACGCGGCAGGAACGACGACAGCCTCATACTCGCCGGTCAGGCGGGCGATCGGCGTGACATCCTTGAGCGTCACCGGCGACTTGTTGGTGAGGATCGCGCCGACCATGACATAGCCGCCGACGATCAGCGAATTCGGGTTGCCGGCAGCCTGGCTGCTGAATTGCGCAAGGCCGATGGTGCCGCCGGCGCCCGGGACGTTCTGGACCTGCACGTTGCCGGAGATCTTCTCCTGCTGCAGCGCGGTCTGCAGCGAACGGGCCGTCTGGTCCCAGCCGCCGCCGGGAGCGGCGGGCGCGATGATGGTGTAATCGGCCGCATAGGCCGGCAGCGCGATGGTCGCTGCAAGAAGGGTTGCGATGAACGTATGCTTCACGATGTGTCCTCCGTCGGCGGCTGAGCAAACCGCCTGTTATTCTCAAGGGAATCGGGAGGAATGGCCGGCCAGCGGACGCAAGCGTCCTGAATGACGAGCGGAATACCTCCCAAGGCTTCAGCTCTCCGCCTCCACGGAGAAGAAGTAGCCAAAGCGACCACAACAACCTGTCATTTAGCTGACATCGGCGAGATATCCAGAAGGAGAAGACACTTTTTTGCCGTAATTGGCGGGCGCGGATCTAAATCCCGGTTCTTCGCTGCCGGATGGCCAGTACTTCCAGCCGCAGCGAAGTATGGCCGCGAGCCTGATCTGGCGAGAGCTACAGGCGGAGCGATCCAAAGCTCTGCAAGAAGGGTGAACCGGCTGAAAGCTGACGCCTTCACTGCGTCCGCAGCACCTCATTCCAGTGCGCGATCAGCCGCGCCCGCTTCACCTGGTCGAGATAGACCATCAACCCGGGACTGACCGGCACCGGCCGCAGTTGGGCGCCGAGCAGTTCCTGCAGCGTGTTGGCGGTATTCTCCCCCGCGACCTCTGGGCTGACGGCCGGGATCTGCAGCTCGCGCGCCATGATCGTCTGCCCTTCCCTCGACATGAAGAAGGTGAGGTAACGCCGGCCGAGTTCCGGCTCGGCGGAGGCCTGCGGCACCAGCCCGATCCGCGACATCACCACGGTATAATCCTTCGGCAGCACGATGCCGACATCAGGATAGCGTGAGGCCCAATCGGCCGCATAGGAGCCGAGAATATTGTAGCCGAGCACGAAGCGCCCGTCGGCAACGCGTTCGAGGATCGCCGAACTCGTCGAATAAAGCTTGACGCCGGCAGCCCCCATCGCCCCGATCACCGACCAGATGTCGCCGAACTGCTCCTGGTCGCGCGCCATGAAAAGAAAGCCGACGCCGGAACGCTCGATGTCGTAGGTGCCGATCCGCCCATAGACCTCGTTGCCCTTGCGCTTCAGATAGTCGACGAATTCAGCCCGCGAACTCGGCACCGGCTCATGCGCAAAGCTCGGCTTGTGATAGACGAACACCGCCGGCTCGAAGGTGAGCGCATAGGCGGTGTTGCGCCAGTTCGCCCATTTCGGCCATGCAGCACTCATCGGCAGGTTGCTGACCTGCGCATATCCGTCGTTGGAAAGCTTCACCTGCAGGTCCATCGCCGAGGAGAAGGCGAAATCCGCTGTCTTCTTGCCGGCATCCGTCTCCCTGACGATCCGGTCGTAAATGTCGCCGGTCAGCATATCTTCATATTTGACCGCGACATCGGGATTGGCGTCCTGGAAACCCCGGATCATCGGCTGCGCCAGCGGCTCGTCGAGCGAGGAATAAACCGTCAACACCGGCGCATCGGCGTTGCCCGACTTCGCCGGATAGAAGGCCTGATCGGCGAGCGCAAAGCCCGGCCAGAACGCCAGCAGCAAGATGAAAACTCTCCTCATGCCGCAACAATGCCTGAGCGCATCGGGAGGAGCAAGGGCGCCGGACTAGGCAGCGACACACTCCATCAGCGCATTCTGCGCATGCAGCAGAAAGGCCTTGGCGGCGCGGCTTTGGCAGAACGGATGCGCCATCGCCTCCGCCGTCACCTCCTGGCCGCGCGTAACCGGCGGGCACGGCAGAAAGATCGCATCCTCCCGCAAACATCGGTCCCGATCCGGTAGCCGGCGAGCGCGTCCGAGGCGGCATCGCCCGGCCATGAATCGGTGATGACGACGTCGGCATCCGATAGCTCGCTCATATCGGTGCTCACGCGGAAGCGTCCATTTAGCAACGCGGCGTCGCTGATGTGCCAGCGTTCGGGATAGACCTGTACCACCTCGATCGGCAATGCGATCGACGCTTCGGCCCAGGAGCGGAGGATATTTGCGTCCGCCGCCACGCCAACGACCTTCAATCCGTCGATCGAGCCGCGCCGGTTCTTGATATAGGCAAGGTCGCCGAGCGTCTCGCAGGGATGGTTGGAGCCTGTGCGCGCATTGATGACAGGCACCGGCGAAGCTGCCGCCACCGCCTTCAATGCCGCGAGTTCCCTGGTGCGGATCACCAGCATGTCGAACCAATTGCCGAGATAACCCTGGATATCGCCGGTTTCCTCCCTGGCATTGAAGCCGATCGGCACATGCACGCAGATACCGCCCATAGCCTGGATGCCGAGATCGAAGGCGGTGGTATTGCGCCAGCCGCCATCATCGACAATCAGCGCGACGCGTTTGCCCGCAAGGCTCTGCGGCATCGCGCGCTCATCCCAGGCTTTGGCAAGCTCACCGGCGCGATCGATGATCGACCGAAGCCCGGCCTCCGGAATATCATGAAACTCCAGAAAACTCCGGGCAGAACCTGTCATCCAAAATCTCCGTCAGGCATGAAACGCCGCCACAATACCCTTCGCTGGCCTCACGGCAATCGTCGAAGCAACCGCGAATCACATTGCATACCGCGTTGGATATGCTCGCGATTCGTCTTCCAGGCCACGCCCCTGGGTCCGGCTCAAGCCCTAAATCGATCGGCGATCGGTTTTATGATGCAGATACAGAAAGTGTCGACCAAAGCAGAACACTCGGCTTTCTCCGATGTGAATTGTCTTTTCATCACAAAGGATTAGAGATTGACCCCATCCTTCGCCCGTTTAGAGTATTGATGAAGATCGACGACGTTTATACGGTCCGCTGCCGCGTAAAAACGTCGAGACCGCCCGAATTTCTTATTCGGGGGACGACTCTTCGCGACAAAAACTCTATAAAAAGCTAGACTAAACTGTGAAGATCCATGGGAGGGGTCATGGAACGACGACTGAGCGCTATTCTTGCTGCAGACGTCGTCGGCTACAGCCGACTGATGGGCATCGATGAATCCGGCACGTTGCAGGCGCTGAACCGCCATCGCTGCGAGCTGGTCGACATTCGTATTTCGGACTACAAGGGCCGGATCGTCAAACTCACAGGCGACGGCATCCTTGCCGAATTCCAGAGCGTGGTGAATGCGGTCGCCTGCGCCGCCGAAATCCAGCGCAGCATGGCAGCCCGTAATGAGAACGTGCCCAAGGACGAGCGCGTCGAATTCCGTATCGGCATCAATCTCGGCGACGTCGTGGTCGAGAACGGCGACATATTCGGAGACGGGGTCAATCTCGCCGCCAGGCTCGAGCGCATCGCAGCGCCGGGCGGCATCGCCGTGTCGGCCTCGGTGCGCGACCAGGTCGGTTCGCGCCTCAATCTCGGCTTCGAATTCATCGGCGAACATATGCTGAAGAACATCAGGCAGCCCGTTCAGGTCTACACCGTCAGCTTGGCGCCGCCTTCCTCCGCCAGATTGGTGGCGCAGAACCGCAATACCTGCTTCATCGCGGTGCTGCCCTTCACCAATATGAGCGGCGATGCCGACCAGGATTATTTCTCCGACGGCATCACCGAAGACATCATCACCGATCTCTCCAAGATCTCCAGCCTGCACGTCGTGCCGCGCAACACCATTTTCACCTACAAGGGCATATCGGTGAAGGTGAAGCGGCTCGCCCAGGAGCTTGGCGTACGCTACGTGCTCGAGGGAAGTGTGCGCATCGTCGGCAATCGCGTGCGCATTTCCGGCCAGTTGATCGACACCGCCAATGGCGACCATCTCTGGGCCGAGCGTTACGACCGCGACATGACCGACATCTTCGCCATCCAGGACGAGATCACCCATGCGATCGTCGGCCAGTTGAAGGTGCGCCTGCTGCCGGAAGAGAAGAAGGCGATCGCGACTGAGCCGACCGCCAATGTCGAGGCCTATACCTATTATCTCAGAGGCCGCCAGCTCTCCCATACCTGGACCAAATCTTATCTCCAGCTCGCAAGGCGCATGTTCTGCAAGGCGGTGGAGCTCGATCCGGATTATGCCCGCGCCTATGCCGGCATCGCCGATTGCGACGCGGCGATCCGTGACTGGGCGCCTGACGACGTGCCGCTGAGGCGCATCCTCCAGATGAGCGCCCGTGCCCTGGCGCTCGATCCTGACCTACCCGAAGCCCACGCCTCCCATGGTCTCGCTTTGCATCAGAGCGGCTATGACGACAGGGCGGCGGCAGCCTTCGAACGTGCCCTGGCGCTCGACCCGAACCTCTTCGAGGCGAATTTCCACTATGCCCGGTTCTTCTTCATGCACGGCAACTTCGCCGAATCCGTGCAATATTTCACCCGCGCCGCCGCAATCCGCCCTGATGATTACGTCTCGCCGATCCATCTGATGTCGGCCTACCGCTCGCTCGGCCGGGTGCTGGATACGGAAAACTGGGCGCGCCTCGGCCTGCTGCGCGCCGAACGGGCCTTGAACGTCAACCCGGAAAATTCAGGCCCCGCCCATCGCGGCGCGCTGGCGCTTGCCCATCTCGGCGACGCGGCAAGGGCACGCGACTGGGCGGCCCGTGCGATCGCCATCGATCCCGACGACATCGTCGCGCAGTATAATCTCGCCTGCGTCTACTCCGTCCTCGGCGACGTCGATCAGTCGATCGATCTGCTGGAGAAGCTGCTGCCGAACAGCTCCGTCTACCATATCAAATGGTTCGACAATGATTCCGATCTCGACAACATCCGCGACGATCCCCGCTTCCGGAAGCTGCTCACCGCCGCAATGATGCAGCGCGAGCGGGTCGAAAGGACCGGGAGCTGAGGTCGAACTTTTCCCGGCCGTTCACTGGCGCATCGGCCCGAAAATCGGAATCGATTTTCGGAAAGCACGATGCGTCGATCCAAAGTGTTACAGCGTCCTTTGCGCGTCTGAAGGACGCGCGGTGCTGTAAGCTTGAAAATCGCTGTGACATCCCTGCTTCGTCTCTGTAATCTCCCTTGAAAAACAGGGGGAACATCCGTGCGCATCCTACTCACCGAAGACAATATCGCGCTGGCCGACGGCCTGTCGGCGATTTTGCGCGGCACGGGCCATGCCGTCGATGTCGTCCATGACGGGGCGTCTGCCAATGCGGTCATCGCAGCGGAAAATTTCGATCTGGTGATCCTCGACCTCAACCTGCCGGAGATGGACGGGCTCGACGTGCTGCGCGCCATGCGCGCCCGGCAGAACCAGGCGGCCGTCCTCATCCTGACGGCGCGCGGCACGCCGGAAGAGCGGGTGAAGGGGCTCGATCTCGGCGCTGACGATTATCTGATCAAGCCCTTCGATATCGCCGAATTCGAGGCCCGCGTGCGCGTGCTGCTGCGCCGCCAGGCCGGGCTGCGATCGGCGACAGTCGGCTTCGGCGGCATCACCTTCGATCTCAATTCCCGCACCTTTTCATCAGGCGACACGCCGCTTGATATTCCCGCCCGCGAGCTCGGCCTGCTCGAAATCCTCTTCATGCGGGCCGGCAAGGTCGTCGCAAAGGAGGCGATCATTCAATCGCTGACAGCCTTCGACGACGACATTTCCGCAAACGCCATCGAGCAATATGTCAGCCGCCTGCGTAAGCGCCTGTCGCCGTACGGCCTGACCGTCAAGACCGCCCGCGGCATCGGTTATTATCTCGACAAGCTGCCCGAGGCCTCATGAAAGCCGCCTATTCCCTCAGGCGCCGGCTGCTCTTCTGGTTGCTCGTCTCCACCGCCGTCATCGGCACGCTGGCACTCGCCGATACCTATCGCGAGGCGGTCCAGACCTCCAATATCGTCTCCGACCGCGTGCTCGCCGGTTCCGCGCTGGCGATCGCCGAGCGCGTCGTCGTCGCCGAGGACGGCACGCTGCAGGTCGATATCCCCTATGTCGCACTTGAGATGCTGACCTCGGCCGCGCAGGATCGCGTCTTCTACCGCGTCGACGGCCCGCCGGGTCAATTCATCACCGGCTACCAGTCCCTGCCGGTCCTCAAGAAGACGCCAGGCAATGCCGCCGCCTTCGCCGACGATAGCTTCCGCGGCGAACCGATCCGCATCGCCACACTCGAACGCTCCGCCTCGACGGGCATCCGCTCGGTGCCCTTCGTGGTGACGGTCGCCGAAACCACCATTGCCCGCCGGCAGTTGGCGCAGGCGATCCTCGTCCGCTCCGCACTCCGTCTCGCCTTCATGATCGCCGGCGCGGCCGTCATCGTCTGGATCTCGGTCACGGTGGCGCTCCGCCCGCTCTACAAGCTCGGCGACGCCATCGGCGAACGCAGTCCCGATGACCTGCATCCGATCAAGCAGACCGTGCCGAGCGAGGTCGAGCCGCTGGTCGACACGGTGAATTCCTTCATGGTCCGCCTGCAATCGGCGCTGGATGCGCTCCGCCATTTCACCGGCAATGCCAGCCATCAGCTACGCACCCCGCTGGCGATCATCCGCACCCAGCTCGCCCTTTCCGCCCGTGCCGGCTCGCTTGATGAGGCGCAGGCGGCAGCACTGAAGGGCGACCAGGCGGTAGCGCATGCCGAACGCATCCTCGCCCAGCTTCTCCTGATGGCCAAGATCGATGCCGCCACCGCCAAGGAGGCGCTGACCGCTTCCGCCATCGATCTCGCCGCCATCGCCCAGGAAATCACCGGCGAGCAGATCCCGACGGCCGCCGTCGCCGGCATCGATCTCGGCTTCGAGGGCGAGAGCCCGGCGATGGTCCGCGCCGAGCCGCTGCTGATCGGCGAAATGCTGCGCAACCTTGCCGGCAATGCCATCGCCTATGCCGGCAAGGGGGCCGAGGTCACCGTCCGTATCATTGCCGCGTCAGAGACGATCCGCCTCGAAGTCGAGGACAACGGTCCCGGTATCCCGCCCGAGAAGCTGGAAGCAGTACGCCGGCGTTTTTCGCGCGGCAATGAGTCCGGTGCGCCCGGTGCCGGTCTCGGTCTGCCGATCGTCGAAGAAATCGCCAATCTTTTCAATGCCGCGCTGACGCTGGAGCCGGGCACGGATGGCAAAGGCCTGAAGGCGGCCGTCACCTTTGCCAAGGCGGCGTAACAGCCGTCGACCTTTCCGCCTTGCTTTCTTTCGCTGCATTGCACACACTGATTTCCGGGAACAGCAAGCCGCACGATGATGCGAGCCGGATAAAAAGAGAAATATGTCGATCAAAGCCAGCATCTATCATCTGACGCATTACACCTATGACAAGCCGGTCCGCCTCGGCCCACAGATCATCCGGCTGAAACCTGCCTCGCATTCGAAGACACGGGTGCTCAGCCACTCGCTGAAGGTCACGCCCTCCAACCATTTCGTCAACCTGCAGCAGGATCCATACGGCAACTACCTGGCCCGCTATGTCTTTCCGGACCCGGTGACCGAGTTCAAGATCGAGGTCGATCTCGTCGCCGACATGACGGTCTACAATCCCTTTGACTTCTTCGTCGAGGAAGAGGCGACCAAGTGGCCGTTCGGATACCCTGAAACGATCCAGGAGGATCTGTCGATCTACATGACACCGGAGCCGGCCGGTCCGCGCCTCAAGGCGCTGCTGCCGACGCTCGACTGGTCGCCCGACCAGCCGACGGTCGATATGATCGTCGGCCTGAATGCCCGCCTGCAGCGACAGATCGGCTATGTCATCCGCATGGAAACCGGCGTGCAGACGCCGGAGGAAACGCTGGAAACCGCCAAGGGCTCCTGCCGCGACACCAGCTGGCTGCTCGTCCAGATCCTTCGCCATCTCGGCCTCGCCGCCCGCTTCGTCTCCGGCTACCTCATCCAGTTGACGCCGGACCTGAAGGCGCTCGACGGTCCCTCCGGTACCGAAGTCGATTTCACCGACCTGCACGCCTGGGCTGAGGTCTATCTGCCCGGCGCCGGCTGGGTCGGCCTCGATCCGACTTCTGGCCTGCTGACCGGCGAAAGCCACATCCCACTTGCCGCCACGCCGCATTATCGCAACGCCGCTCCGATTTCCGGCGGTTATTTCGGCGAGGCCGAAACCGAATTCGCCTTCGACATGAAGGTCTCGCGCGTCGCCGAGCACCCGCGCATCACCAAGCCCTTTTCCGATGAAAGCTGGGAGGAGCTCAACGAACTCGGCGAGAAGGTCGATCGTATCCTCGAAGCCGAGGACGTGCATCTGACGATGGGCGGCGAACCGACCTTCGTTTCGATCGACGATTTTCAGTCCGAGGAGTGGAACACCGCCGCCGTCGGCCCGACCAAGCGCGAAAAGGCCGACGTCCTGATCCGCAAGCTGCAAGAACGCTTCGCCCCCGGCGGTTTCCTGCATTATGGCCAGGGCAAGTGGTATCCGGGCGAAAGCCTGCCACGCTGGACCTTCTCGCTCTACTGGCGCCGCGACGGCAAACCGGTCTGGCAGAACCTCGATCTGGTCGCCGCCGAAGGCAAGGATACCGGCGTCACCGCCGAGGATGCCGAGAAGCTCCTGACGGCGATCGCTAAGGAACTGGCGATCAAGTCTGACATGGTGCAGCCGGCCTATGAAGATCCGGCCGACTGGATCATCAAGGAAGGCAACCTTCCCGAGAATGTCGATCCGGCGAATTCGAAGCTGAAGGATCCTGAGGAACGCAACCGCATCGCCCGCGTCTTCGCCCGCGGCCTGACCGTCGCGACCGGTTACATCCTTCCGGTCCAGGCATGGAACGCCAAGGCAGCGGAAAGCCGAGTCTGGGTCAGCGAGAAATGGCGCACCCGCCGCGGCAAGATCTTCCTCGTCCCGGGCGACAGTCCGATCGGTTACCGCCTGCCGCTCGGCACGCTGCCCTATGTTCCCCCGGCGCGTTACCCCTATATCCACCCAGCCGATCCGACGATCCCGCGCGAACCGCTGCCTGATGTCTTCGTACCGGCCGGTCGGGCCATGCCGGAAGCCTCTTTCCATGCCGACGAGAGCAATCGCGGCCGGATCGAACAGACGCTCGGCGAACTCCGCGGCGCCGTGCGCACCGCCATGTCGGTCGAGCCGCGCGACGGCAGGCTCTGCGTCTTCATGCCGCCGGTCGAGCGCATCGAGGATTATCTCGAGCTGATCGCCGCAGCCGAAAACGCCGCCGCCGAGCTCAAGCTTCCCGTCCATATCGAGGGTTATCCGCCGCCGCAGGACGAGCGCATCAACGTCATTCGGGTCGCCCCGGATCCCGGCGTCATCGAGGTCAACATTCATCCGGCCTCGAACTGGAAGGACTGCGTCGACATCACCACGGCGATCTACGAGGAGGCCCGCGCCACCCGGCTCGGTGCCGACAAGTTCATGATCGACGGTCGCCATACCGGCACCGGCGGCGGCAACCATGTCGTCGTAGGCGCGGCCAATCCGAACAACAGCCCCTTCCTGCGCCGTCCCGATCTCTTGAAGAGCGTGATCCTCCACTGGCAGCGCCATCCCTCGCTCTCCTACCTCTTCTCCGGCATGTTCATCGGCCCGACCAGCCAGGCGCCACGCATCGACGAGGCTCGTCACGACAGCCTCTATGAGCTGGAGATCGCCATGGCGCAGATCGCTGCCCCCGGCCGCGGCCAGCAGCCGCTGCCCTGGCTCGTCGACCGCCTGTTCCGCAACCTTTTGACCGACGTCACCGGCAACACCCACCGCGCCGAGATCTGCATCGACAAGCTGTTCTCGCCCGACGGCCCGACCGGACGGCTCGGCCTCATCGAGTTCCGTGGCTTCGAGATGCCGCCGAACGCGCGCATGTCGCTTGCCCAGCAATTGCTGGTGCGCGCGCTGATCGCCCGTTTCTGGGTCAATCCCGTCGACGGCAAGTTCGTCCGCTGGGGTACGACCCTGCACGACCGCTTCATGCTGCCGCATTTCGTCTGGGCCGACTTCCTCGACGTGCTTGCCGACCTTCGCCAAAACGGCTTCGACGTCAGCCCGGAATGGTTCAAGGCCCAGCTCGAATTCCGCTTCCCCTTCTGCGGCGAAGTCGAATACGAGGGCTCGAAGCTGGAACTGCGCCAGGCGCTGGAGCCATGGCACGTCATGGGCGAGGAAGGCGCGCCGGGCGGCACCGCCCGCTACGTCGACAGCTCCGTCGAACGCCTTCAGGTGCGGCTCGAAACCAGCAATACCGCGCGTTACACCGTCACCTGCAATGGCCGCACCCTGCCGCTGACGCCGACCGGCACCGCCGGCGTGTCGGTCGCCGGCGTCCGTTACAAGGCGTGGCAACCGTCCTCCGGTCTGCATCCCGTCCTGCCGATCAACACGCCTTTGACTTTCGACATTTATGATACATGGTCGAAGCGTTCGATCGGCGGCTGCATCTATCATGTTGCCCATCCGGGTGGCCGGACCTATGACACTTTCCCGGTCAACGGTAACGAGGCGGAAGCAAGACGACTCACCCGCTTCGAGCCGTGGGGGCATACGGCGGGCGGATACATTCCGCGCGTCGAGACGGGTTCGCCGGAATTCCCGCTGACGCTGGATCTGCGGCGGCCCGCCGGAATTTAAGGCCGAAGGTTAGGGCCGGGGGGTTAGGGTTTCAGTTTTGATGGGTAAGAGGCCGGCAGCGGAGCGCAGCGGAGAGGCAGAGGACCGCATCGGCAAGGGTGTGGCCTTCGACTATGCGCCGCTTCCTGGCACCGCTGACGAGATGGTCGACAACAAAGGCGCGGTCCGCCCGGTCTGGCAGCGTTTTCTCTCGCATCTGAGCGCAATGCCGGAAAAGGATCTCACTGAACGTTTTGCCCGCGCCGACCGCTACCTGCGCGATGCCGGCGTCTTCTACCGCGCCTATGGCAGCAAGGGCACCGGCGAACGCGCCTGGCCGATTTCGCATATTCCGGTGCTGATCGACGAGCGCGAATGGAAGACGCTGTCGGCGGGCCTCGTCCAGCGCGCCGACCTGCTGGAGGCGATCGTTGCCGATATCTACGGCGACAACCGGCTGGTGGAGGAAGGGGTCCTGCCGCCGGCGCTGATGGCCGCAAATCCCGAATTCCAGCGCCCGCTCGCCGGCATCCGGCCGGGCTCCGGCCATTATCTGCATTTCTGCGCCTTCGAGATCGGCCGCGGACCTGACGGCAACTGGTGGGTGCTGGCCGACAGGACGCAGGCACCGTCAGGCGCCGGTTTCGCGCTGGAAAGCCGCGTCGCGACGACCCGGGCCTTCTCGGATATCTACGCCGAAACCCCGGTCCACCGCCTCGCCTCCTTCTTCGGCGCCTTCCGCGACGCACTTCAAGGCATGAAACATTCGGGCGACGACCGCATCGCCGTGCTGACGCCAGGCCCCGCCAACGAGACCTACTACGAGCACGCCTATATCGCCCGCTATCTCGGCCTCATGCTGCTCGAGGGCGAGGACCTGACCGTCGTCAAGGGCCGCGTCATGGTGCGCACCGTCGCCGGCCTGAAGCCGATCGGCGTGCTCTGGCGCCGTCTCGATTCGGCCTTTGCCGACCCGCTGGAGCTGAACCAGAATTCGCATATCGGCACGCCCGGCCTGGTGGAAGCGCTGCGCGCCGAAAGCGTCACCATCGTCAATGCGCTCGGCACCGGCGTTCTCGAAACCCGGGCCCTTCTGGCCTTCATGCCGACCATCTGCCACCGTCTGCTGGGGGAGGATCTGCAACTGCCTTCGATCGCCACCTGGTGGTGTGGTCAGAAGGAAGAGCGCGAGCACGTCGCAAAGAACATCGAGAAGATGGTGATCGGCCCGGCCTATTCCCGGGCACCCTTCTTCGACGACAACGGCGAGTCCGTACTCGGCTCGTCGCTGCGTGCGGCCGCCAAGGATTCCATCACCGACTGGCTGAGTTCGGACGGCCCGAAACTGGTCGGCCAGGAAGTCGTGACGCTGTCGACGACGCCCGCCTGGGTGAACGGCAAGCTCGTGCCGCGGCCGATGTCACTGCGCGTTTTCGCTGCCCGCACGGCAAACGGCTGGCAGATCATGCCCGGCGGTTTTGCCCGCATCGGCTCCGGCGCCGATGTCGCGGCGATCGCCATGCAGTCCGGCGGAGCGGCCGCCGACGTCTGGATCGTGAGCGACAAGCCGGTCGAGCGCCACACACTGCTGCCGGCCGAGGGCAGCTTTACCCGCAACATGCCGGGCAGCCTGCCAAGCCGGGCAGCCGACAATTTGTTCTGGCTCGGCCGTTACATCGAACGTGCCGAAGGGGCGCTGCGCATCCTGCGCGCCTGGCATGCGCGTTACGCCGAAGCTGCCGATCCGAGCCAGCCGCTGCTCGCCGATGTCTCCGAGTATCTCACAGCCGTCGATATCGATACCGCCGAGGCCGTGCCGGAAACACTGCTGCGCAACATCGACAGCGCCGTTTATTCGGCGAGCAACATCCGCGACCGTTTCTCGCCGGACGGCTGGCTGGCACTCAACGATCTCGCCAAGACCGCCCGCCGCTTCCACGTCACCGTCGCTGCCGGCGACGACGCCAGCCATGCGATGACCATCCTTCTGCGCAAGCTTGCGGGCTTCGCCGGCCTCGTGCACGAGAACATGTATCGCTTCACCGGCTGGCGCTTCCTCTCGCTCGGCCGCTATATCGAGCGCGGCCTGCACATGACGCGCCTGCTCGGCCACATGTCCGGCCCGGATGCGCCCGACGGCGCGCTCGACATGCTGCTCGAAATCGGCGACAGCGTCATGACCCACCGTCGCCGTTACAACGTCAACACGGCCCGATTGACCGTCACCGACCTTTTGGCGCTCGACCCCCTGAACCCCCGCTCGGTCCTCTTCCAGGTGAACGAGATCCACCACGAGGTCGAGCAGCTGCCGAACGCCCTGATCAACGGCCAGATGTCGCCCTTCTACCGCGAGGCGATGCGGCTCCATTCCGGCCTGGCGGTGATGACGCCGGAGGGCATGGGGGTCGAGGTCTATCAACGGCTCGAACGCGAATTGGAACAGCTTTCCGATCTGCTCGCCCAGACTTATCTCGGGTGACGGCGATGCTCTACGATCTCTCCCTCCACATGGGTTACATTTACGACGTGCCGGCCTCCGGCGCCCGCCACGTCATGCGCCTGATGCCGCTGTCGCTGACCAATCGACAGCGCCTGGTCGCCGGCTCGATCGCCATTTCGCCGACGCCGGACGAGCAGTCGCATTTCGTCGATTTCTTCCATCATCCCACCACCTCCTTCCTGCTGCGCGCGCCGCATGAGACGCTCGACATTCGCATGCAGGCCCGCGTGCAGGTGGAAAGCCAGCCGATCGCCGCCGATTTCTCGCCGCTGCTTGCCGACCTGCCGGAGGAGGTCGCCGGCATCTGGTCGCTGGCCCCGGATTCGCCGCACCATTTCCTTGGTGACAGTCCGCGCCTGACCCAAGCCCGCGACATCGCCGACTATGCGCGAAACTGCGCCATGCCTGATCTGACGGCGCTGCAGATCGCCCATGCGCTCTGTACCCGCATCAACAAGGATTTCACCTACGACCCCGATGCGACGACGGTGGACACGACGCCGGTCGAGGCGTTCAGATTGAAGCGCGGCGTCTGCCAGGATTTTACCCACATCATGATCCTGGCGCTTAGAAGCCTCGGCATTCCGGCCGGCTACGTCTCCGGTTTCCTGCGCACCATCCCGCCGCCCGGCAAGGAACGGTTGGAAGGCGCGGACGCCATGCATGCCTGGGTCAGGATCTGGTGCGGTGAGACGAACGGCTGGATCGAGCTCGACCCGACCAACGACATCCCCGCCGGCACGGACCACATCGTCGTCGCCTATGGCCGGGACTATTCCGACGTCGTTCCCGTCATCGGCGTATTGAAAAGCTATGGCGGCCAACGCGCCGTCCAGGCGGTCGACGTGATCCCGCTGAAATAATCCCAAAACTGGAAAGATCCGACGATTCGTTAAAATTGTATTGACGCCGTAAGGACGGCGGAAAGGAGAAGCGTGCGTATATCACCTCACAGGGCCTCCTATACGGGTGAACATGATGAGCACCTCCTTTTTGCATCCCTGCCTGCGTCGCATGCTTGGCGACCGTGGCGGTAATTTCGGTATAATGACGGCGATCATGATGCCCGTCCTGCTCGGTGCCGCCGGCCTGGCGATCGACTATTCGAACATGGCTCTGTCGAAGCGCGAGTTGCAGGAAGCCACCGACTCGGCCGCTCTCGCGGCAGCGACCGCACTCGCCAGTGGGGCAGCTTCGACCACTGCTGACGCCGAGGCCATAGCCAAAGATTTCGTAAGCGGCCAGATGGCCAACTATGTCGACACCGACGCCATAAGCAGCATTAAGGCTGGAACAAGCGTCGACATCGACGTCAGCGCGACGGCAACAAGCAAGAGCTATAAGGTTACCGTCGCGACCTCTTATGGGATTGCCGCCACGCCATTCATGAGCGTTCTTGGCTACAAGACGCTGAATATCGGCGCCTCGACTTCGACTTCGAGCGGCACCAGCGATACCAAGACCGCTCTCTCGATGGAACTGGTGCTCGACCAATCTGGTTCGATGGGCGAAAAGACGACCACCTGCGCGACTTATAATGGTAAGAATTGCAAAACCTACGTCACGAAGATTGACGCGCTCAAAAAGGCTGCCGATGCCCTCTTTGATGCATTGGACACCGCCGATCCGGATCACAGCCTCGTACGCACCGGTGCCTATTCCTACAATAATGGTCTCATTTACAATTCGCAAAAGACCCAGATCAAAAGCATGAGCGGTATGGCCTGGGGTACGGCGACGACTGCAACTTATGTAAGCGGAATTACAGCAAGCGGGGGCACCGACGCCACCGAACCGATGAGGCAGGCAACTCTTTCTATTGCCAAAGCCTCGGACGGCTCGGATGTTGAGACTCAAGCGCATGCTGTCAAAGGCAACACAATTGTATCTCGGTACATCATCCTGATGACCGACGGCGAGATGACCGGCAACACAGGCGTATGGCAAAGTTCGTTCGACCAGAACGTGCGCAACCAGTGCGACGCGACCAAAACAGCCGGCATCAAGATCTTTACCGTCGCCTTCATGGCACCGGACAAGGGCAAGCAGTTGCTCCAGTACTGCGCTTCGCCGGGCGGAAACTACTATGAAGCCGAAACGATGGAGAAGCTGGTGGCATCCTTTACCAGCATTGCAAAAGAGGCGACGAAGGCTGTCACACTGCTGACCAATTGATTGCCCAGCCCAAAGCTCAACGTAGAAAAAAGCCGCTCCGGAACAAACCGGAGCGGCTTTTCGTTATTGCTATCTCACCCAACAGATCGGGAAAAGCGATTGAAATCAACCTCCTCGACCCGCGTGAATATGAAGGTTTCGCAAATTTTTTGTTTGTCCAAATCCTTTGTTGCAAGTGCTTAGTAACGATGCATAAACTGTCGGCGGCGCAAGCGACAAATTGATTGAATCAGGCATAACATCCTGAAACCAAATTAAAATTGGCGAGACCTGACGATGAACACTGTTTCCAAGCCGATCATCCCCTCCCCCGCCCCTCGCAGTTCAAGGCCGGAAATTCTCGCTGAAGAAATTATCGAACGTCTGACCTACCGCATCGGCAAGGATGCCAAGGTGGCAAAGCCGCATGACTGGCTGACCGCGACCATCCTGGTGGTGCGCGACCGCATCATCGACAAGTGGATGGCTTCCACCCGCGAGGTTTATGCGACCGGCGCCAAGCGCGTCTACTATCTTTCTCTCGAATTCCTGATCGGCCGCCTGATGCGCGACGCCATCTCGAACCTCGGACTGATGGAGGAGGTGCGCGATGCGCTCGCCTCGCTCGGCGTCGACGTCAACGTCATTGCCGGCCTGGAGCCGGATGCCGCACTCGGCAACGGCGGCCTCGGCCGACTGGCTGCCTGTTTCATGGAGAGCATGGCGACGGTCGAGGTTCCGGCCTATGGCTACGGCATCCGCTATGTCCACGGCCTTTTCCGCCAGCAACTGGCCGACGGCTGGCAGGTGGAACTGCCGGAAAACTGGCTCGCCCACGGCAATCCCTGGGAATTCGAGCGCCGCGAAAGCGCCTATGAAATCGGCTTCGGCGGCGCCGTCGAATTCATTACCACCCATGACGACCAGCCGCGCTACGTCTGGAAACCGGCCGAGCGCGTCATCGCCGCCGCCTTCGACACGCCGGCCGTCGGCTGGCGCGGCAAGCGCGTCAACACGTTGCGCCTCTGGTCGGCTCAGCCGATCGATCCGATCCTGCTCGATGCCTTCAACGCCGGCGACCACATCGGGGCGCTGCGCGAAAGCAACAAGGCCGAAAGCCTGACCCGGGTTCTCTATCCTGCCGACGCCACCCCGGCCGGCCAGGAACTGCGCCTGCGCCAGGAATTCTTCTTCTCGTCGGCCTCGCTACAGGACATCCTGCGCCGCCATCTGCAGCAATATGACGATTTCACCTCGCTGCCGGACAAGGTGGCGATCCAGCTGAACGACACTCACCCCGCCGTATCGGTCGCCGAACTCGTGCGTCTGCTCTGTGACGTGCACGGGATGGATTTCGACCAGGCCTGGGACATCACCCGCCGCACCTTCTCCTACACCAACCACACGCTTCTGCCCGAAGCGCTGGAAAGCTGGGCGGTGCCGCTGTTCGAGCGTCTGCTGCCCCGCCACATGCAGATCATCTATGCGATCAATGCCAAGATCCTGATCGACGCTCGCAAAGGCAAGAACTTCTCCGATGGGGAAATCCGCTCGATCTCGCTGATCGATGAAAGCGGCGACCGCCGCGTGCGCATGGGCAACCTCGCTTTCGTCGGCTCGCATTCGATCAACGGCGTCTCGGCTCTGCACACCGACCTGATGAAGGTCACGGTCTTCGCCGACCTGCACAAGCTCTATCCCGACCGCATCAACAACAAGACCAACGGCATCACGCCGCGCCGCTGGCTGCAGCAGTGCAATCCCGGTCTCACCGGCCTGATCCGCGAAGCGATCGGCGACGAATTCCTCGATGATGCCGAGAAGCTGCGTGCGCTCGACGTGCATTCCTCCGATCCGGCTTTCCAGCAGAAATTCGCAGCGATAAAGCGCGCCAACAAGGTGGCACTCTCCAACCTCGTCGCCAGCCGCATGGGCGTGAAGCTCGATCCGTCGGCGATGTTCGACATCCAGATCAAGCGCATCCACGAATACAAGCGCCAGCTGCTGAATATCATCGAAGCCGTCGCGCTCTACGACCAGATCCGCTCGCATCCCGAGCTCGACTGGGTGCCGCGCGTGAAACTCTTCGCCGGCAAGGCGGCGCCGAGTTACTATAATGCCAAGCTCATCATCAAGCTGATCAACGACGTCTCCCGCACGATCAACAACGACCCGTCGGTACGCGGCCTGCTGAAGATCGTCTTCGTCCCGAACTACAATGTCTCGCTCGCCGAAGTCATGGTTCCGGCCGCCGACCTCTCGGAGCAGATCTCGACCGCCGGCATGGAAGCATCCGGCACCGGCAACATGAAGTTCGGCCTCAATGGCGCGCTGACGATCGGCACGCTCGATGGCGCCAATGTCGAGATGCGCGACAATGTCGGCGAGGACAACATCGTCATCTTCGGCCTCAAGGCCGACGAGGTGTCGAAAGTCCGCAGTGATGGCCACAATCCACGCGCCATCATCGAGGGATCGCGCGAACTCGCCCAGGCGCTTGCCGCTATCGGCTCCGGCGTCTTCTCGCCCGATGACCGCAACCGCTATACGTCGCTGATCGACGGCATCTATTCGCACGACTGGTTCATGGTCGCAGCCGATTTTGACGCCTATGCCCAAGCCCAGCGCGAGGTCGACCAGATCTGGACCAACCAGTCCGCCTGGTACACCAAGACGATCAACAATACGGCGCGGATGGGCTGGTTCTCTTCCGACCGTACGATCAGGCAATATGCAGACGAAATCTGGAGAGCCGGATGAAAACGCCGAAAACCGTCCCTGAAGTAAAGCTTTCCTGGGAAATTTCGGCAGATGAAATCACGGCAATCCTTGCCGGTTCGCATTCCAATCCCTTTGCCGTCCTAGGTGTGCACCAGGCCGGCGACGCTTTCGTCGCCAGATGCTTCATCCCGGGCGCCGAGGAGGTGACCGCCATGACGCTCGACGGCGGCGTCATCGGCGAACTGAAGCAGCTCCATGCCGACGGCGTCTTTGCCGGCCCGGTTTCCCTCACAAAGCTCCAGCCGGTGCGTTACCGCGCCCGGCGCGGCGATGCCGAATGGGCTGTCACCGATCCCTATAGCTTCGGTCCGGTGCTCGGACCGATGGACGATTATTTCGCCCGCGAGGGCTCGCACCTGCGCCTGTTCGACAAGATGGGCGCCCACCTCATCAAGCATGACGGCGCGCAGGGCATCCATTTCGCCGTCTGGGCGCCGAACGCGCAGCGCGTCTCGGTCGTCGGTGATTTCAACAATTGGGACGGCCGCCGCCACGTCATGCGCTTCCGCTCGGATAGCGGCATCTGGGAAATCTTTGCCCCTGACGTACCGATCGGCGTTGCCTACAAGTTCGAGATCCGCGGCCAGGACGGCGTATTGCTGCCGCTGAAGGCCGATCCCTTCGCGCGCCGCAGCGAGCTGCGGCCGAAGACCGCCTCGGTCACCGCCGCCGAGCTGGAGCAGGAGTGGGAAGACGAGGCCCATCTGAAGCACTGGCGCGAGACCGACAAGCGCCGCCAGCCGATCTCGATCTACGAGGTGCATGCCGCCTCCTGGCAACGCCGGCAGGACGGCACGATGCTGTCCTGGGACGAGCTCGCCTCCAGCCTCATCCCCTATTGCGCAGACATGGGCTTCACCCATATCGAATTCCTGCCGATCACCGAGTACCCCTACGACCCCTCCTGGGGTTACCAGACGACCGGCCTCTATGCGCCGACCGCTCGTTTCGGCGAGCCGGAGGGTTTTGCCCGTTTCGTCAACGGCTGCCACAAGGTCGGCATCGGCGTCATCCTCGACTGGGTGCCGGCGCATTTTCCGACCGACGAACACGGTCTCGGCTGGTTCGACGGCACGGCACTCTACGAGCACGAAGATCCGCGCAAGGGCTTCCACCCGGACTGGAGCACGGCGATCTACAATTTCGGCCGCACCGAGGTCGTTTCCTATCTTGTCAACAACGCGCTCTACTGGGCCGAAAAATTCCACCTCGACGGTCTGCGTGTCGATGCCGTCGCTTCGATGCTCTACCTCGATTATTCGCGCAAGCACGGCGAGTGGATCCCGAACGAATATGGCGGCAACGAGAACCTCGAAGCGGTCCGTTTTCTGCAGGATCTCAACATCCGCATCTATGGCAAAAATTCCAACGTCATGACCATCGCCGAGGAATCGACCTCCTGGCCGAAGGTCTCGCAGCCCGTTCATGAAGGCGGCCTCGGCTTCGGCTTCAAGTGGAACATGGGCTTCATGCACGACACGCTGAGCTACATGAGCCGTGATCCCATCTATCGCGGGCACCATCACAACGAACTCACCTTCGGCCTGCTCTACGCCTATTCGGAAAATTTCGTCCTGCCGCTCTCGCATGACGAGGTTGTGCACGGAAAAGGCTCGCTGATCGCCAAGATGCCGGGCGACGACTGGCAGAAGTTCGCCAATCTGCGTGCCTACTACGCCTATATGTGGGGCTATCCCGGCAAGAAGCTGCTGTTCATGGGCCAGGAATTCGCCCAGTGGAGCGAGTGGAGCGAAGAGAAGGCACTCGACTGGAACCTGCTTCAGTATCGCATGCACGAGGGCATGCGGCGCCTGGTCCGCGATCTCAATTTCACCTATCGCAGCAAGCCGGCGCTGCATGCGCGTGACTGCGAGGGCGAAGGTTTCGAATGGCTGGTCGCCGACGACCACCAGAATTCCGTCTTTGCCTGGCTACGCAAGGCGCCGGGCCAGAAGCCGGTCGCCGTCATCACCAATTTCACCCCTATCTATCGCGAGAATTACTCGATCCGCCTGCCGTCCGCAGGGCGCTGGCGGGAAATCCTGAACACCGATGCCGACATCTACGGCGGCAGCGGCAAGGGCAATGGCGGGCGCGTGCAGGCCGTCGATGCCGGCGGCAACATCACCTGCTCGATTACCTTGCCGCCCTTGGCGACAATCATGCTTGAACCTGAAAATTAGTGACTGGTGGGAGGAGAAAATGGTAGAAAAGCGCGTTCAGCCACTTGCCCGCGATGCAATGGCTTATGTTCTGGCGGGCGGCAGGGGAAGCCGTCTCAAGGAACTCACCGACCGGCGTGCCAAGCCGGCCGTCTATTTCGGCGGCAAGGCCCGCATCATCGATTTCGCCCTGTCGAACGCCCTGAATTCCGGCATCCGCCGCATCGGCGTCGCCACGCAATACAAGGCGCATTCGCTGATCCGCCACATGCAGCGCGGCTGGAACTTCTTCCGCCCCGAGCGCAACGAGAGCTTCGATATTCTGCCGGCCAGCCAGCGCGTCTCCGAGACGCAATGGTATGAAGGCACGGCCGACGCCGTCTATCAGAACATCGACATCATCCAGGACTACGGCGTCGAATACATGGTCATTCTTGCCGGCGACCACGTCTATAAGATGGACTATGAATGGATGCTGCAGCAGCACGTCGATTCCGGCGCCGACGTCACCATCGGCTGCCTGGAAGTACCGCGTATGGAAGCGGTCGGCTTCGGCGTCATGCATGTCAACGACAAGGACGAGATCATCGCCTTCGTCGAGAAGCCGGCCGATCCGCCGCCCATTCCCGACAAGCCGGATTTCGCCCTCGCCTCGATGGGCATCTACGTCTTCCACACCAAGTTCCTGCTCGATGCGCTGCGCCGCGACGCCGCCGACCCGAACTCGAGCCGCGACTTCGGCAAGGACATCATCCCCTATATCGTCAAGAACGGTAAGGCGGTCGCCCACCGCTTCGCCAAGTCCTGCGTCCGTTCGGATTTCGAGCACGAGCCCTACTGGCGCGACGTCGGCACGATCGACGCCTATTGGCAGGCCAATATCGACCTGACCGCAATCGTTCCGGAGCTCGATATCTACGACAAGTCCTGGCCGATCTGGACCTATGCCGAGATCACCCCGCCGGCGAAATTCGTCCATGACGACGAGGATCGCCGCGGCTCGGCCACCTCCTCCGTTGTGTCAGGCGACTGCATCATCTCGGGCGCCATGCTGAACAACAGCCTGCTCTTCACCGGTGTCAGGGCGAACTCCTTCTCCAAGATGGAAGGAGCGGTCATTCTGCCGAACGTGAAGATCGGACGGCGCGCGCAGCTCAAGAATGTGGTGATCGACCATGGTGTCGTCATTCCGGAAGGCCTGGTCGTCGGCGAGGATGCCGAGCTCGATGCCAAGCGCTTCCGGCGGACGGAAAGCGGCATCTGCCTGATCACGCAACCGATGATCGACAAGCTGGATATCTGACTTATGAAAGTTCTTTCGGTTTCGTCCGAAGTCTTCCCCTTGATCAAGACAGGGGGTCTGGCCGATGTGTCCGGCGCCCTGCCGATTGCTCTGAAAGCCTTCGGGGTCGAGACCAAGACCCTTCTACCCGGCTATCCCGCCGTCATGAAGGTCATTCGCGACGCCGTCATCAGGCTCGAATTCCCCGACCTGCTTGGTGAGCGGGCGACCGTGCTCGAGGTCCAGCATGAGGGCCTCGATCTGCTCATCCTCGATGCGCCGGCCTATTACGACAGGCCGGGCGGGCCTTATCTCGATCCGCTCGGCAAGGACTATCCGGACAACTGGCGTCGTTTCGCCGCCCTGTCGCTCGCTGCTTCCGAGATCGCCGCCGGCCTGATGCCCGGCTGGCGGCCGGATCTCGTCCATACCCACGACTGGCAGGCGGCGCTGACGTCAGTCTATATGCGTTATTATCCGACGCCGGAACTGCCGAGCGTGCTGACCATTCACAACATCGCCTTCCAGGGCCAGTTCGGTTCCGAAATCTTTGCCGGCCTGCGCCTGCCTGCCCACGCCTTCACCACCGAAAGCATCGAATATTACGGCACTGTCGGCTTCCTTAAGGGCGGCCTGAAGACTGCCCATGCGATCACCACGGTCAGCCCGACCTATGCCGATGAGATCCTGACGTCGGAATTCGGCATGGGACTGGAGGGTGTCATCGCGAGCCGCGTCGACGATCTGCACGGCATCGTCAACGGCATCGACACCGATATCTGGAACCCGGCGACCGATCCTGTCGTCCACACCCATTATGGCCAGACGACGCTGAAGAACCGCGAGGAGAACCGGCGCTCGATCGCCGAATTCTTCGGTCTCGACAATGACGACGCCCCGATCTTCTGCGTCATCAGCCGTCTGACCTGGCAGAAGGGCATGGATATCGTCGCAAATGTCGCCGATGAGATCGTCGCCATGGGCGGTAAGCTCGTCGTGCTCGGCTCCGGCGAAGCCGCCCTTGAAGGCGCGCTGCTCGCCTCCGCCAGCCGCCATCCCGGCCGCGTCGGCGTCTCGATCGGCTATAACGAGCCGATGTCGCACCTGATGCAGGCCGGTTGCGATGCGATCATCATCCCCTCGCGCTTCGAACCCTGCGGCCTGACCCAGCTTTATGGCCTGCGTTACGGCTGCGTGCCGATCGTCGCCCGCACCGGCGGGTTGAACGACACGGTGATCGACGCCAATCATGCCGCACTTGCAGCGAAAGTCGCAACCGGCATACAATTTGCCCCCGTGACCGAAACAGGCATGCTACAGGCAATCCGCCGTGCGATGCATTTTTATCAGGACCGAAAACTCTGGACCCAATTGCAAAAGCAGGGCATGAAATCGGATGTCTCCTGGGAGAAGAGCGCCGAACGCTACGCTGCCCTCTATTCAAGCCTCGTCTCGAAAGGCATGTGACCTAAAATGATCAAGTCCGTCCCCACCACTCCCTATCTGGACCAGAAACCCGGCACGTCGGGCCTGCGCAAGAAGGTTCCGGTCTTCCAGCAGCCGAACTATGCGGAGAACTTCATCCAGTCGATCTTCGATTCGCTGGAAGGCTATCAGGGCAAGTGCCTCGTCATCGGCGGCGACGGACGCTACTACAATCGCGAAGTCATCCAGAAGGCGGTCAAGATGGCCGCGGCCAATGGCTTCGGCAAGGTCATGGTCGGCAAGGGCGGTATCCTGTCGACGCCGGCCGCTTCCCACATTATCCGCAAATACAAGGCTTTCGGCGGCATCATCCTCTCCGCCAGCCACAATCCCGGCGGCCCGACCGAAGATTTCGGCATCAAATACAACATCAACAATGGCGGCCCGGCGCCGGAAAAGATCACCGACGCGATCTATGCGCGCTCCAAGACGATCGACAGCTACAAGATCGCCGATTTCGCCGACGTCAATCTCGACCGCATCGGCAAGGACGAGCTTCCCGGCGGCACGATCCTCTCGGTCATCGATCCGGTCGAGGACTATGCCACGCTGATGGAAGAGCTGTTCGATTTCGGCGCCATCCGCAACCTGATCAGCCTCGGCTTCCGCATTGCCTTCGATGGGATGAGCGCCGTCACCGGTCCCTATGCCAAGGAAATCTTCGAAAATCGTCTCGGCGCTCCCTCGGGTTCGGTGCGCAATTTCATGCCGCTGCCGGATTTCGGCGGCCATCATCCGGACCCGAACCCGGTGCACTGCAAGGAACTCTTCGATGAGATGATGGGCGATGACGCGCCCGATTTCGGCGCCGCTTCCGACGGCGACGGCGACCGCAACCTGATCATCGGCCGCGGCATCTTCGTCACACCTTCCGACAGCCTGGCGATCCTCGCCGCCAACGCCAATCTCGCCCCCGGCTATTCCGGCGGCCTCGCCGGCATCGCCCGCTCGATGCCGACATCGGGTGCTGCCGACCGCGTCGCCGAAAAGCGCGGCATCGGCATGTATGAAACGCCGACCGGCTGGAAATTCTTCGGCAACCTGCTCGACGCCGGCATGGCGACGATCTGCGGTGAGGAAAGCTCCGGCACGGGCTCCAGCCACGTCCGCGAAAAGGATGGTCTGTGGGCCGTGCTGCTATGGCTGAACATTCTTGCCGTGCGCGGCGAGAGCGTCGCCGACATCGTCACCCAGCACTGGCAGACCTATGGCCGCAATTATTATTCACGCCACGATTATGAAGGCCTCGACACCGATGCGGCGAACGGCCTGGTGGACAATCTCCGCAGCCAGCTTCCCACCCTGCCCGGCAAGAGCTTCGGCAGCCTGAAGGTCGAGAAGGCCGACGACTTCGCCTACCACGATCCGATCGACAAATCGGTGAGTGAGCATCAAGGGGTCCGTGTGCTCTTCGAGGGCGGTTCGCGCGTCGTCTTCCGCCTGTCCGGCACCGGCACGTCTGGCGCAACCTTGCGTGTCTATATCGAGCGCTACGAGCCGGATTCGACTCGCCACAACATCGAAACGCAGGAAGCGCTCGCCGATCTGATCGCCGCCGCCGAAAGCATTGCCAGCATTCGTGAACGCACGGGACGCGATGCGCCAACCGTGATCACCTGATCCGGGGGGAACATGCGGGGGAACAGTTCGGCGCAGGCCGGCGCGATCGTCTTCGAGACCGGCGTCGAATTTGCCGTATGGTCGCATCATGCCGCACAGATCGAACTCTGCCTCTTCGAGGATGACGGCAACAGGGAATTCGCGCGCCTGCCGATGGCACGCGACAGCAACTACTTCCATCGTCTCTTTGTCGACGGACTGAAGGCGGGCGCGCGCTACGGCTATCGCGCCGACGGTATCTATGCGCCCGATAACGGCCTCTGGTACGATCCTTCCAAACTGCTGATCGATCCCTACGCCAAGGAGATCGACCGGCCGTTCCGCTACGATCCCCGCCTCGGCATCTATGGCGAGGACAGCCAGGATCTGATGCCGAAGGCAATCGTCACCACCGATACCCGAGCCGCGATCCGCAAGCCGCTGTTCAAGCCGGGCGGCTTTATCTATGAGGTGGCGGTGCGGCCCTTCACCATTCTCCATCCAGATGTGCCGGAGGCTGAGCGCGGCACGGTCGCAGCGCTTGCCCATCCCTCCGTCGTCGCGCATCTGAAGCGCATCGGCGTCGATGCCGTCGAACTGATGCCGATCACCGCCTGGATCGACGAACGCCACTTGCCGCCGCTCGGCCTCACCAACGGCTGGGGCTACAATCCCGTCGCCTTCATGGCGCTCGATCCGCGGCTCGTCCCTGGCGGCATGACGGAGCTGCGCGAGACGGTCGCGGCCCTCCATGCCGAAGGCATCGCCGTCATCCTCGACCTCGTCTTCAACCACACCGGCGAGAGCGACCGTTATGGCGCGACGCTGTCGCTGCGCGGCCTCGACAACCTGCATTATTATCGCCATGCGCAGAATTGCCCGGGCGAACTCGTCAACGACACAGGCACCGGCAACACGCTCGCCTGCGATCATCCCGAAGTTCGCCGCCTCGTCATCGACAGCCTGCGCCATTTCGTGCTCAACGCCGGCGTCGACGGTTTTCGCTTCGATCTCGCCCCGGTGCTCGGCCGCACCGCGACCGGCTTCGAACGCGACGGAACACTGGCCGCGATCCTCTCCGACGATGTGCTTGCCGACCGAATCATGATCGCCGAGCCCTGGGATATCGGCCCGGGCGGTTACCAGCTCGGCAATTTCCCGCCCCACTTCCTTGAATGGAACGACCGGGTTCGTGACGACCTGCGCTGCTACTGGCGCGGCGACGGTTGGAAGACCGGCGCGCTGGCAACCGCACTCGCCGGCTCCTCCGACATCTTCTCCCGCAATGAGGGCAAGGAGACGCGCAGCGTCAATTTCCTCGCCGCCCATGACGGTTTCACGCTGATCGATCTCGTCTCCTATGCCGGAAAGCACAACGACGCCAACGGCGAACACAATCGCGACGGCCATAACGAGAACCACTCCTGGAACAACGGCGTCGAGGGGGAAACCGTCTATCCGACGATCCGCAAGCGTCGCCGGGACGATGTGATGGCGCTGATATCAACGCTTTTTGTCACCCGCGGCAGCATCATGCTGACGGCGGGCGACGAGGGCGGCCGCAGCCAGCACGGCAACAACAACGCCTATTGCCAGGATAACGAGATCACCTGGCTGGACTGGAAGGCGCTGGACGGGGATCTCATCGCCCACACCACCTTCGTGGCGGGGCTGCGGCGCCGCTTCACCGTCTTCTCCGAAAGGGACTTCCTGTCAGGAAACGGCGATGTCGAATGGATCTCGCTCTCCGGGGAGCCGATGACCGTTGCCGAATGGGAGACGCCGTCGCTTTCCACCCTCGGCATGCTGTTATCGACCGGCGACCGCTCCTCTAGCGGCAGGCAGACCCGGCTTGGTGTGCTTTTCAATCGCTCGGGGAGCCGCCAATTTTTCACGCTGCCGTCTGAGGGCGAACCGGGCTGGCGCCAGTTGACCCCCGATGGAGCGAAGAAAACTGGTGGCCGCGCAACCGTCGAGCCGCGCTCGATTGCCTTTTTCGTAGAAAATTGACCGCCTCCCCTCCCTCGCGCAAATCCTTGTCGCAATCGTCACAAATGCACGATAAGGCTTTGCCGCGGCGGCTTATTTCACGAGGAATTCATGGTCACGGAAATTTCACTCTCCGACGTGCGGGGATTGATCGGCATGGAAACGGGCCTTTCGGATTGGGTCACCGTCGACCAGACGATGATCGACGCTTTCGCGTCGGCGACCGACGACCATCAGTTCATCCACGTCGATCCTGAGCGCGCGGCGGCCGAGAGCCCCTTCGGCGGCACCATCGCCCACGGCTTCCTGACCCTGTCCCTGCTGTCGACGATGAACTACAACTGCCTGCCGAAAGTGCGTGAGCAGACCCTCGGTATCAACTACGGCTTCGATCGCGTCCGCTTCATGACGCCGGTGAAAAGCGGCGCCCGCGTCCGCGGCCGCTTCCTGCTTTCCGAAGCCCGCTTCCGCGGCGCCGGCATGCTGATGACCACCTATGACGTCACGATCGAGATCGAAAACGAGAAGAAGCCGGCGCTGACGGCAAAATGGATCACCATCATCCAATTCGACCCGAAGGACCGTCCCGACGACGTCTGAGCAACGTTGCTTTTGTTACTCGGCCGAATTGAACACGGCTTCGAGAGCGTGTCCGTCGGGATCCATGACGAACGCCGCATAATAGTGCTCACCGTAATGGGACCGCAGCCCGGGACGGCCATTATCACCGCCGCCATGCGCGATTGCCGCCGCATGAAACCGATCGACCGCCTGCCGGTTCGGAGCGGCAAAAGCGAGATGAAAGCCGGGACCGGGCGCACGCTGGCCGTCCGGGCGATGTTTGATCGCCAGTTTGTCTCCGCCGCCGGGAAGGCCATAGCCGACGGCCTGTCCCGTTTGTCCTGGCCTGATATCGTCCCAGACCCTGATATAACCGAGCGCGGCAAGGGCGGCATCGTAAAATGCCGCCGATCGCTCGATGTCGGAAACGCCGAGGGAGGCACGGTGCAGCATTCGCTTACCTCTTGAATGAGCGCGCGCCCGCGATTCGCTGAGACTCAGTGCCCCGCGTCTTCGGCCGCCTCGTTCAGCAGCCCGAAGACATAATCCGAAAACGACCGCCAGCACTCCACCCGGAACGTGTCTTCTTCCGTACGGAAAAGCACGATTTCCGCTTTGCCGAAAATCGTGCGCGATGCGGCGCCGATGGGAAAGGAAGAAAGCGACAGGTCCTGCGGGCAGCCGGCCGAAAGCGTCGCCTCGGCACCCGGTCCCGAGACGATGATCGCGACATTGCGGTGGGAAACGTCGGTCGCCGAATGTAGCGTGCCGGCGTCGGAAAGTGCTGCCATCAGATCGGCGCCGGCCTCATCGATCACCAGCCACTCGTCAGGGCCAATCCAGAGCGCCGATCGGGCGCCGGCCCGGCCGGATGTCTTCGGGGCATCCGGCAACGTCAGACCGAGAGCAGAGGAAAGTGCCGCGCGCGATTCGGCCGGCGCGCGCAGCGCCACCCGGCTGGCAGTGGGAGCGGTCGTCAGCCGCACCGCTGCGGAGCCGCCGAGACGTCCGGCCAGCACCGGTTTGCGAATTGCGACATCAGCCATGGATGCGGCCCCCTTCCTTGTCAAAGAATACAAGATCCGTCACTTCGACGGCGATCGTCCGGTCCGGCATCGGCACATAAAGCGTCTCGCCCATCCGCGCCCGGCCGCCGGCGACGAGCGCGAAGGCGATCGACCGGCCGCAATTTTCCGACCAATAGGCTGATGTGACGTGGCCGAGCATGGTCATCGGCTTCGGCTCGTTCGGGCTCGCGACGATCTGCGCGCCTTCTTCGAGCACCAGCTTCGGGTCCTTGGTGACGAGGCCGACGAGCTGCTTGCGCCCGTCCTTGACGAGATCCGGCCGCTTCAACCCGCGAATGCCGACGAAATCCGTCTTTTTCTTCGAAACCGCCCAGGAAAGCCCGGCGTCATCGGGGGTCACCGTCCCATCCGTATCCTGCCCGACGATGATGTAGCCTTTCTCGGCGCGAAGAACGTGCATCGTCTCCGTGCCGTAGACGCAGGCGCCGAGCGGCTCGGCATTGGCCCAGACCGCTTCGAGCACCGACTGGCCGTAATCGGCCGGGACGTTAATTTCGAAGCCGGTTTCGCCGGTGAACGAGACGCGGAAGAGCCGCGCCGGCACGCCGCAGACCGTGCACTCGGCAACGCTCATATGCGGGAAGGCTTCGTTCGAAAGGTCGAGCCCTTCGACCAGCGGCGCGACGATCTCGCGCGCCTTCGGCCCCTGCACGGCGATGACAGCCCATTGTTCGGTCACCGAGGTCAGCCATACCTTCAGATGCGGGAATTCCGTCTGCAGGTAATCTTCCATGTGATGCAGAACGCGCGGCGCACCGCCGGTCGTGGTCGTCACATGGAAACGGTCGTCCGCCAGGCGTCCGACAACGCCGTCGTCATAAACGAAGCCATCCTCGCGGGTCATGATGCCGTAGCGGGCCTTGCCGGGCTTCAGCGTATCCCAGGCATTGGTGTAGATGAGGTTGAGGAACTCCGCCGCATCCGGCCCCACCACCTCGATCTTGCCGAGCGTCGAGGCGTCGAAGATACCGGCCGCCTCGCGTGCCGTCCGGCATTCGCGAGAAACCGCCTGATGCATGGTCTCGCCAGCCTGCGGATAGAACCAGGCACGCTTCCAGTTGCCGACATCCTCGAAGACCGCGCCATGGGCTTCTTCCCAGCCGTGCAGCGGCGTCTTGCGCGTCGGATCGAACAGCTCTCCGCGCGAATGACCGATCAGCGTACCATAGGTGACCGGCGTATAGGGCGCACGGAAGGTGGTAAGCCCGACCTGCGGGATTTCCTTGCCGAGCATTTCGGCGGCAATCGCCAGGCCATGCATGTTGGACAGCTTGCCCTGGTCCGAGGCCATGCCGTTGGTCGTGAAGCGCTTGATATGCTCGATGGAATGCATGCCCTCGCGCACGGCAAGGCGGATATCCTTGGCGCAGACGTCATGCTGGAAATCGATGAAGGCCTTGGCGTTGGTCTTCGGCCCGGCGCCTTCGGCCGCGCCGATCATGCCGCCCGTCCAGTCATAGGCCTGTTCGGCCGAAATTGCGATCTTCTCGCCGCTGCTTCTGCCGGTGGCCTGCGCCATCAGCTCGCCGGCGGCAAGCGATTCCTCGATCGTCCGCTGCAGATCGTCGGTGCCGTTGCAGGCGCCGACCGAGAGGCAGTCCTGCGCATAGGAGCCGGGCAGGAAACGCTGGCTTTCTGCATCGAAGGCCACTTTGCCGCGCGACTGCGAGAACAGATGGACGGACGGCGTCCAGCCGGCCGAAACCAGCAGCGCATCGACCGCGATCTTGCGCGGCGAACCGCCGCCGTTGCGCGCCACCGTCATCGACGAGATACGCAGCCGCCCTGACGTGTTGACGACCGACTGGCCGGCCAGAACGTCGATGCCGAGCGCCCGCGCCTCCTCCAGCACTGCCGCCCCCGGCGTCTGCCTGCAATCGACGATGGCGGCGATCGACACGCCTGATCGTTTCAGGTCGAAAGCCGCCTCATAGGCCGAGTCGTGCGCCGTGTAGATGCCGACCTTGGTCCCGACCGCAACGCCGTAATGATTGAGATACATCCGCCCCGCCGAGGCGAGCATGATGCCCGGCCGGTCGTTGTTCGGAAATACCATGTGCCGCTCGATCGCGCCGGTGGCGAGGATCACGCGCTTCGCCCGGACCTGCCAAAGCCGCTCGCGCGGCAGATCGCGGGCAGGCTTGGCGATATGATCGGTGACGCGCTCGGCAAGACCGACGAAATTGTGGTTGTAGTAGCCGAAGGCGGTCGTGCGGACCAGCACCTCGACATTGTCCATCGCCTTCAGCCGCGCCACAGCCTTCTGTGCCCAGCTATTGCCGTCCTGTCCGTCGATCCTTACCCCGACATCGTAGCGCAACGCGCCGCCGGCTTCCGCCTGTTCGTCGCAAAGGATCACCCGCGCGCCGGTCTCGGCCGCAGCCAGCGCCGCCGAAAGCCCGGCAACACCGGCGCCGACCACCAGCACGTCGCAATGGGCATAGCGGCTGGCATAATGGTCCGGATCCTCCTCCGTCGGGGCGACGCCGAGGCCGGCGGCACGACGGATGAGCGGTTCGTAGACGTGTTTCCAGGCGGCGCGCGGCCACATGAAGGTCTTGTAGTAGAAACCGGCGGCGAAGAACGGCGACATCAGGTTGTTGACCGCGCCGACGTCGAAGGCAAGCGAGGGCCAGCGGTTCTGCGAGCTGACGATCATGCCGTCGAAGACTTCCTGCACGGTGGCGCGCACGTTCGGCTGCTTGCGCGCCGTATCGCGGGAAACGTCGATCAGCGCGTTCGGCTCCTCGGCCCCTGCCGACAGAATACCGCGGGCCCGGTGATATTTGAACGAACGTCCCAGAAGATGCACGCCGTTGGCGATCAGCGCCGAGGCCACGGTATCACCTTCGAGCGCCGTATAGCTCTTGCCGTCGAAGCTGAAACGCGCGGTCCTGGCCGGTGTCAGGCGCCCCTTGCCGGCGATACGGTTCACGCCGCTCATTGCGCCTCTCCTTCCACGGCTTCATATGTCTCGACAGGCCCATGCTGCGCGGCCGCCGCACCGATCTCAGGCTTTGGTTCACCCGCCTTGTAGGTCACGATGAACTTGTCGGTCACCGTATCGCGCGCCGCATTGAAGAAGCGCCCGCAGCCGTGAATATGCCGCCAGCGTTCGAAGATCAGCCCCTTCGGATTGTCGCGGATAAAGAAATAGGACTCGAACTCCTCGTCCGAAATCGAGGCGATATCGGCGGGCCGCGCGATATGCGCGTCACCCGCGCCACGAAATTCGAGCTCGGAGCGCTCTTCCTGACAGTAGGGGCAATAGATCTGCAGCATGTGTTACCCGTCTTAGAGTTCCGATCCGGAAACATTGGTTCCGGGAGGTTGATTGCAAAGGCGCTTTCCCATCGTCACATAGGGAACGAGGCGCTTGAGAAGCTGTTCGAAATTGTCATAGGGCTCCAGCACACCGGTCATGCCGATATTCGCAAAAGCCATCATGGTGATATCGTTGTCGATCACGAAGGCACGTCCCGGCTCTCCGCCGACCTCGGGCACGAAATAGACGGCTGGTTGGCGCAGGATCATCGCGCAAAGCAGCGTGCCGCTCTCGGCAACGAAGGGCCATTCGCTTTCGCCGGCAGCCCTGTGGATCTTCTGCAGGCGGAAATCCCCGACGCCGGGAAAAACGTCACCGGCCGGCATTGCCGCGCCGCTGATCCCGATCGTCAGGAGAGCCGCCATCCACATCAGTGCGCCACCGCCGCCGCCGCCGCCTCGTCGATCAGCCGGCCGCTGCGGAAGCGCTCCAGCGTCAGCCCGGCATTGAATTTGTGCGGCTCGTCGCGAGCAATCAGATGGGCGAAGAGATTGGCCGAGCCCGGCGTCGCCTTGAAGCCGCCGGTGCCCCAGCCGCAATTGACGTAAAGCCCGGGAACCGGCGTCTTCGACTGGATTGCCGAACGATCCGGCGTATTGTCGACGATGCCGCCCCATTGCCGCATCATCTTGACGCGCCGGAACATCGGGAAGAGCTCGCAGATGGCGTCGAGCGTATGGGTGATGATCTGCAGTCCGCCGGTCTGGGAATAGGAATTATACTGGTCGGTGCCGGCGCCGATGACGAGCTCTCCCTTGTCGGACTGGGAGATATAGGCATGCACCGTGTTCGACATGACGACGCAGGGAAAGATCGGCTTCAGCGGCTCGGAGACCAGCGCCTGCAGAGGGCTCGATTGCAGCGGCACACGCACACCAGCCATCTGCATGACTGTCGTCGTATGGCCGGCCGCCGACACGCCGACCTTCCTGGCGCCGATGAAGCCGCGCGAGGTCTCGACCCCGGTCACCCGTCCATCGGGGCCACGCCGGATGCCGGTCACTTCACAATTCTGGATGATATGCACCCCGCGGTCTGAGGCCGCCCGCGCATAACCCCAGGCAACCGCGTCGTGCCTGGCCGTGCCGCCGCGCCGCTGCAGTGCTGCGCCGTTGATCGGGTAGCGCGCGCTGGCCGAGATATCGAGCGGCGGACAATAGGCCTTCGCCTGCTCCGGCGTCAGCCATTCATTGTCGATGCCGTAGAGCCGGTTGGCATGGATATGCCGTTTGAAGGACTGCTGGTCGTGAATATTGTGCGAGAGCATCATCACGCCGCGCGGCGAATACATCACATTGTAGTTGAGCTCCTGGGAAAGCCCCTCCCAGAGCTTCATCGAATGCTCGTAGATGTGCATGCTCTCTTCATAGAGATAGTTCGAGCGGATGATGGTGGTGTTGCGCCCGGTATTGCCGCCGCCGAGCCAGCCCTTCTCGATCACCGCCACATTGGTGATGCCGTGCTCCTTGGCGAGATAATAGGCAGCGCCCAGCCCGTGGCCGCCGCCGCCGATGATGACGACGTCGTATTCGGCCCGCGGCTCAGGCGAAGTCCACTGCTTCTCCCAGCCCTTGTGGCCGCGAAGGGCCTCCCGTGCCACGGCAAAAACCGAATATTTCCGCATCCGCCTTCTTCTCCTTCGGGAAAGGGCTTGTTCTCCGCGCTCATACAAATCGCAAATCCAAATGCGGCACAACGGTTCTTTTGCGACGCGCGAGAGCTTTGCTTTCGACACGCAGACGAGAATGCCGTTCCAGGCGGATGACGCAAGCGTCTGCATTTCCGCTGAGCCGCCGGACCGCCCCTAACCCAAGAGGGTGAGAAGACAAGCAATTGCTAAAATGTTAACAATCGCACGTTCCCGGGGTACGTGTATCATGAGGGGTTGGCGCTCAGTATCAGTCGCGATGCTTTGCATCGCGTTAAGCGGCGCATGGCCGGCGCTCGCCGCTGAGCCGGTTGGCCAGGCTGTCGTCATCAAGACGCAGGTGACGGGACAGAGCGGGCCGATCGAGGTCGACACCCGCGTTCATCGCAACGAGCGCATCAAGACATCGCAATCCGGGCTTGGCCAATTCGTGTTTCGTGACGGCACGAAGCTCGCGGTCGGCTGGGGTTCGTCGGTCGTGATCGACAAATATGTGTTCGATGATTCCCAATCGGTCAAGAAACTGACGATCCGGGCGGCAAAGGGCACATTCCGCTGGGTCAGCGGCAATTCCAATTCCTCGGCCTACCAGATCCTGACTCCGGCCGGCACGATCGGCGTGCGCGGCACCGCTTTCGATTTCTACGTCGGCCCGGATGGCACGACCGCCGTCGTGCTGCTGAATGGTGCTGCCAGTTTCTGCGGCCCGGGCGGCTGCCGGCATTTGCAGCAACGCTGCGATTGCGTGGTGGCCAAGCCGAATGGCGATATGTCCGCGGCACGCCGGGTTGACCCCAGTATCCTCGCGACGCTCGGAAATCAGCGCGCCCTACCCTTCCTCTCCGGCAATCAGCGACTTGCGGGCGGCATCGGCATGCTCGGCGGCTGCAATATGGCCTCAGCCGCGCCGGAAAGAAAAGACAGAATGCGGCCTCCGCCGGCAGTTGCGCCTGCTCCTCAAAGGCAGGATCCGCCACAGAGACAGGCCGAGCCGCAAAAGGAGCGACCGAACAAGCCCGACAAGCCGCATCACGACAAGCCTCATCATGACAGGCCGCACCACGATAAGCCCCATCATGACAAGCCGGATAGGCCCGACAAGCATGATGGCCACGGCCGGCATGACGATGATGGCAAGCCCGGAAATCACGGTTTGGATCATCGGGGGCACGAGCGCCACCATGATCGAGATCGAGATCACGACAACGATCGGAACCGCGACAGGGGTCATAATTTCAATCGCGGCCGCTGAGGCCTGTCAATCTGCGGCGCTTTTTTCGACCTCCTCCGGCACCTCGCGGAAATGATCGGCCCTGCGGGATACGCGCTCGTAGAATTCAGCCAGACCGCCGATCACCTGCACAGCCCTGAGCTTTGCCGTACCGATAAGCTTTCGGCTATTCCTTGAGTGTGATTGCAGGGCCTGCATCAACTGATTGTGGACGACCTTGAGCGCGGCAAATTCCAGAGATGCTGCGACCCGCTCATCGCCGACAACGGCGAGGATCTGTGTCCGGCTGCTCTTCCCCTTTAGCGGGAGCGCGCCAGCCTCGATCAGCGCCATTCCCGGCACTGACCGTGCCGTGCTGTCGGAAATGAGGATATCGAAGCCGACCTCCTTGCAGGAGGACTCGATTCGAGCCGCAACGTTGACGGCATCTCCGACAGCCGAATAGTTGAAGCGGGTCTTGGCGCCCATATTGCCAACGCAGGCAAGGCCAGTATGAATGCCGATGCCGATGCTGACTTCCTGATCAGGCCCGAAGCCAAAGGCGTCGCCGGCGTTCAATTCGGCGAGTGTCTCGCGCATGGCAAGCGCTGCGCGAACAGCCTTGGCTTCGTGATCCGCCACATCGACGGGCGCATTCCAGAATGCCATGATCGAGTCGCCGATGAACTTGTCGAGCGTGCCCTCATTCGCCACGACATGGCGGCTCAACGCATCGAGCAGCGTGTTCAGGAAAGCGACGACATCCGTCGGCGCCAGCCGCTCGCTCATTTCGGTGAAATTCCTGACGTCGACGAACATCATCGTCAACTCGCGGTCGTCTCCGCCGAGACGCAATGCGTCGCGATTATGCTCGATACGGTGGAGCAGCGACGGGGAAAGATAATGTCCGAAGGCGCGCCGCACCTCGCGTCGCTCTCGATCGATCACCAGGATCTTGAACGAGGTCGCGGCAAAATGGATGATCGATCCGCTGACGATCGGAGCCAGTGGATCGAAGAGAAGCCCTGCATAAAGAAACGAGATCCCGGACGCCACCAGCGCCATCGCCGTGATCAGCAGCCCGCAGATCAGAGCGACGGCGGGGCTGACGAAGGTCGTCACCACGACGAGCAGGCAGCCGAGCACCGCGATCAGCAGGATTTCCAGCCCGTCGGCCCAGTCGGGCCGCGACAGGAAATGGCCGGAGAGGATCTGCTCGACGGCCTGCGCATGCAGCGAAACGCCGGGAACGTTCTCGCCGAGCGCGGTGACGCGGATGTCCTGCAGGCCGGCCGCCGATGTGCCGATGAAGACGATGCTGCCGTCGATTGCGGCCGCGACCTCGGGAGAGGCCCCGTCGGCCGCGAGCACCTGACGGGCGGATATGTATCGCTCGGCCCGGTCGGGGCTGACATAGAGCCAGAGTTCGCCCGCCGCCGTCAGCGGCACGACGAAATCCCCGATCTTTGCCGATGTCATGATGCCGGCGCGATCGGGCGCGCCCGACAGCACATAGGTCGACGCCCCCTGCGCCACGCGCAGAGCCTCGATCGCGAGATTCGGATAGAGCTGTTCACCGTCTGTCAGGAACAGCGGCACCGCCCGCACCACCGGCGAGGGATTGCCGGGGTTGAGGCTGATATGGCCGAGCCCCGCCGCATTGGCCTCCAATTGCGGTCTGAGCGGCGTCGAGGCGCCGAGATAGGGCGGAGCCGAGACAGGGCTTTCGCCGGTGAAGGCGAAGCCCGCCTTGACAGGCGGCCGGTAGTTGCCCTCGTTGGAAAGACCGAAGCCGAGCACGACGGGTTTTCCGGCAATCGAACGGGCGAATATCTCGTCATTGTCTGGCAGCTTCTCGGCCAAGGAAGGATCCACACCAGCAACGTCGCGCACAACATTGCGCGGCGACAGCCGGTCCGGCTCGGCGAAGAGAACATCGAAGGCAATGGCCGAGGCACCCATCTCGGAAAGCCGGTCCACCAGCAGAGCCATCCGGTCCCGCGGCCACGGCCACTGGCCGAATTCGCGCAGCGACGTCTCGTCGATGTCGATCACGCGGACGGGCATCGGCTCGAAGATCCTAGGAACCAGCCGCTGATACTCGTCGAAAGTCACGCCCCGGATCAGCTTGAAAATCCCGGGATCGCCTGCCCGGAGAATCGTCAGCATAGCCACGATCGCCAGGCCGATAACGACACCGATTTGCTGCACGCGCGTCATGATCTCACCGGCTGCCCCCCCGACGGCCGACAGAACGGCCCGCACCTGCCGGCAGACAGGCTACGCCGCTTTCGATCCAAACGCCATTCGCAGATGCATAAGGACGCTGTCTTTTCAGCCTCCCGCATTTCGCTTTCCGGCGGACGGCTGGGAACCGTCTTCAATCAGGCCACGCCTCCAGTTTTGGCCGGGCTTTTGCCTGGATGACAAGGCTTCGACCTTGCCCGGCGCGTGGCGAAATGTTCTTGTAGCGATCGAAAATCGGATGCTTTTTCGAGAGAAGGATGAAGGTCACCGTGATTTCCGAATCCGCCGCACGCCGCAGCGGCTACTGGCTGATTGTCGTCGTGCTGGCAATGCTCGCAGGGCTGCCGCTTGCCGTCTGGCTTGATATCAGCGATCTCTCGGGGAATACCCTGCGCCGTCAGGCGCGCGACATGAGCTCGTTGATATCGAGCATTCGCTCCTATTATTCCGCGAATGTCGTGGGGCGCGTTCTGGCCGCCCATGCCAGCGGCGCGACCGGAGGTACGGTCGTCTCTCACACTTACGCGAATATTCCAGGCGCCATCCCGCTGCCGGCCACGCTCTCCCTGGAACTCGGCGACGTCATCAAGGAGCAGCAGGCCAATATCACCTACCGTTTCGTCTCCGACCTGCCGTTCAAGAGCCGCGCATCCCACGAGCTCGACGATTTCGAGAGACAAGCGCTCGCCGCGTTGCGCGGCAATCCGCAGCAGACGCTGAACGATCTCACCCGCGTCGGATTGACCGATACCTTGCGGTTTATCACCCCCGTCGTCATGGGCCAGGCCTGTGTTGCCTGTCACAATACCCATCCCGAAAGCCCGAAGACCGATTGGAAAGTGGGCGATGTGCGCGGCATTCAGGAAGTCGTCATCAGACAGCCCTATGCGAGCAATGTCTTCGCCTTCAAATACCTGCTCTGCTATTTCCTTTTCGTCGCCATCATCGGCATCAGCTTCATTGTGCTCCAGCGGCAGCAGGCGCGCGCAATCCATGGCGCCAACCAGGATCTGGAAGCAGCGAACGAATTCCTCGCCAGCGTTTCCATAAAGATTTCGCGCTATCTCTCGCCGCAGATCTACAAAAGCATCTTCTCCGGGCAGAAGGACGTCGTCGTCCATACCGAGCGCAAGCGCCTGACGATCTTCTTCTCCGACATCAAGGACTTCACGGCGACGACCGAGCGCCTGCAGCCGGAAGCCCTGACGGAGATGCTCAACGAATATCTGACCGAGATGTCGAACATTGCTCTGGAGCATGGCGGCACGGTCGACAAGTTCATCGGCGACGCGATGCTGGTCTTCTTCGGCGATCCCGAAACCAAGGGGCCGGAGGAGGACGCGAAAGCATGCCTGCGGATGGCCGTCGACATGCAGCGCCGTCTCGGCGAACTCAAGGACAGATGGCGCAGAAACGGCACCGAGGAGCCTTTCGTCGTCCGCATGGGAATTAACAGCGGTTATTGCAACGTCGGCAATTTCGGCAGCAGCGACCGCATGGACTATACGATCATCGGGGCGGAGGCCAATCTCGCAGCCCGGCTGCAATCGATCGCCCAAGGAGGAGAAATCGTCATCAGCTACGAAACCTATGCGCTGGTGAACGAAATCGTCGACGCTCACCCCTTGCCGCCGATCACGATGAAGGGCATACAGCGCGAGATCGTGCCCTATGGGGTGGATGGGCTGACGCCCGGTGCGGACCACAAGAGCCGCGTTCTGAGCGAGCACCTCTCCGGCCTCGACCTGCATCTGGATATCAGCCGGCTGGAGCCTGCCGACCGCCTAAGGGTCAGGACGGCTCTTAAGGAAGCAATCGCCGCGCTGGATGAAGCCGCGCCCGAACCGGCCGGATGATGACCGCATCAGGCGAAGCGTGATTTTTCCGCCCGCCTTCCATATCCATCTGGACTTCCCGTACCCAATCTGCTATCCCGCATCACCAATCGCGAGGCTGCTGCCGCGCGAACGTTATTGTTTTGCCTCTGGCCGCTGCGCCGCCCCAGGCATCAACCAACCAAAGGAACGTGATTCTCGTGCAGGTACTTGTCCGCGATAACAATGTTGATCAGGCTCTCCGCGCTCTCAAGAAGAAGATGCAGCGCGAAGGCATTTTCCGCGAAATGAAGATGCGCGACTATTACGAGAAGCCGTCGCAGAAGCGTGCTCGCGAAAAGGCCGAGGCTGTTCGTCGTGTTCGCAAGCTGGCCCGTAAGCGCGCCCAGCGCGAAGGTCTGGTCGCAGCACGCTGAGCGTTGCCGTCGTTTTTTCGACGTTTTCAGATGCATTGTGGCGGGGGCGATGGGTTCGCCGCCGCCTTTTTTAGTTTGCCGCTGAGGATCGCATATCCGCGCACCGGATATGCCGCATGGGGAAAGCGAGCCCGAATGGCTGTCAACACCTTTAATCCGTCCCGCGCTTTGCGCTTGCAGAAAACCGCATTCCTGCCCGCTTTGGTGCTGGCGGCAATGTTCGGCCTCGCCGGCTGCGAGACGACCAATACCACGGATGCCGTGATCCGCATCGACAAGGCGCAGGGTTCGGAAGAGAATATCGCGTCGCTGACGGCGGTCATCAACGCCAATCCGAGGGATCCCGAAGGTTACAACGTCCGTGGTTCCGCCTATGGCCGCGCCGGCCAATTCCGCCCGGCGCTGAACGATTTCAACACGGCATTGCAGATCAATCCGCGGTTTTTCCAGGCTTACGCCAACCGCGCTCTCGTCTATCGCAACATGGGCCAGCAGGCCCAGGCAATTGCCGATTACAATGCCGCCCTGCAGATCAATCCGAGCTACGACGTCGCCTATATCGGCCGCGGCAATGTCTATCGCATGGCCGGCCAAGACAACCAGGCTTTCAACGATTTCGACAAGGCGATCCAGCTCGGCACTACCGATGGCCGCGCCTATCACAATCGTGGCCTGATCTATCAGAAGCGCAATCAGCAGGATAAGGCGATCGACGATTTCTCGAAAGCGATCTCGCTCGCGCCGAATTCGGCCGAGCCCTATAATGGCCGCGGCATTTCCTATATCGCCCTGAACGACGACGACAACGCCTTTGCCGATTTCAACCATGCGATCGAGCTGAACGGCAACATCGCCGAATCCTGGGCCAACCAGGCGCTCGTCTACGAACGCCGCGGTGACAAGGCGAAGGCTGCCCGCTCCTATCGCCACGCGATCGGCCTCGATCCGAAGTACCAGCCGGCTCGTGACGGCCTTGCTCGCGTCGGCGTCGCCCCCGCCGGCTAAGGACATCATTGGGCGGCCCGAAGCATCGGGCGGCTCGCAACCGCCTCTTGCCGGTCGCGCCGCTCATCGGGGCTGCGACCAAGTTTCTGATGGTTCAAACGAATCTTCCAGCCGTTAGATATCATCGAGGTGATATCGCGCCATGCCGGGCGGAGAGAAGCGACGCTACCGCAAAGCCGGCCGCACCGGCTTGTGAAGAGAAGCCGAAAAAGCGCCCATCATCATCGATGGCCTGTCATAGTGTGTTGCAACCTGCTCTTGCTCCCCCTAACATGGACCGGCTTCGATAGCCCGCTATCGGATGTTCGAACACGTGTTGAGGGCGGTTTGCGAGAGATGCGGATCTTTGCTTTCCTGGCCGCAAGCCAAAACCGTTGTGGGCCAAACGCATTGCAGCGCCGCGCGTCTTTTCAAAAGCACGAACGACGCTTTAGAACTTCGAATTCCTGCATGATTTTGTCCTTAAATCGATTCCGATTTAAGGAATTAAGCATGTGCGCATGCGATGTGGCATAACAGATGAAAATCGTAGCGCTGTTCTTTCCCAAGGCTTCGATCGGCACCTACCTCGTCGCCATGGCCGTGGCGATCGCACTGCCGATCTTCGCCTTCGTGGCGCTGCTTCTGCTGCAGCTGGAGGACAACCAGCGTTCAACGCTGAAGCGCGAGACGGCCCAGGATGCGCTTGCCCTTTCACGCATCATCGACCGCCAGCTTCAGGACATGGCGACGACGCTGCGGCTGCTTTCGAGTTCGCCGGAGCTTGAAAACGGCAATCTCGCCTCCTTCCATGAGCGCACGGAAACAGCCCTCAGAGACAATACGCTTTTCGTCATCGCCGTCGACCGCAGCGGCCAGCAACTGCTGAACACCCGTCGGGCGTTCGGCACGCCGCTCGGCCAGACGGCGAATATCCCCGCGCTCGAGGCGGTCATGGCGTCCGGTCGCATCGAGGCTTCCGACGTCTTTCGCGGCCGGACCAGCGGCGAATGGGTCTATAACGTCACTCTACCGCGGAAGAACGAACCGGTCGCAGCCCTTATCATCACGCAGAACGCCCAGGATCTGGGCAAGCTTGTGACCACCGAGGGCCTTGCCCCCGGCTGGTCGGCCGCCGTCATCGATGAGAGCGGCCACGTCGTCGCGGCCACTGGCCCCGCCAATCTCGAACCCGGCACACCCTTCGATCCGCGCATTCTCCCGGCGCTCACCGTGTCCCGCGGCGTCTTCGAAGACGAAGCGGTCCTGCCGCACATGCTCCTCGGTTATGCTCAGATTCCCGGCTGGTCGTGGAAGACGGTGATCTGGGGACCGATCGCCCAGGCTTCGATCCTCAGCACCTGGCGCTTCCTGATCATCGGCGGCGTGGCACTGGTGCTCGTCGCCGTGCTGGCCGCCTATGCCGTCGCAAGACAGGTGCGCACCACCATCCGCGATATCGCAGACATGGCAAACCGCATGGGCGAAGGCCATATCGTCTCGCCGGTCGAGACCAGCGTCATCGAGGCGAACCAGGTGGCGATTGCCCTTTCGAATGCCTCTTTCGACCGTAGCCAGACCGAGGACCGGCTGCGTTTCGTCATGCACGAGCTCGTCCACCGCACCAAGAATCTTCTGACGCTTGCCCAGGCAATGATGCGCCAGCTCGCCAAGCAGTCCGACAGCGTCGAGACCTTCCGCGCCGCCGTCGCCGACCGCCTCGAGGGATTGGTGCGTTCGATCGAGCTCCTGACCAGCGAACAATGGGGAGGGGTATCGCTGCGGCGGGTCGTCGACATCCATTTGCACGCCTTCCCGCAATCGCGCGAACAGATCGACATCAGCGGCGAAGACTTCGTGCTGAAGCCGGATGCAGTGCAGAATCTCGGCCTTGCCTTGCACGAGCTTGCCACCAATTCTGTGAAATACGGTGCGCTCTCCGTACCGCAAGGCCGTGTCCGCTTCGAATGGCGTGACGTCAGCGAGGAGGGCAAGCCGGATGCCCTGCTCCGCTTCACCTGGGAAGAGCGCGGCGGCCCGCCGGTCACCAAGCCATCGCGCTCGGGCTTCGGCACGACCGTTATCAAAGCCCATGCCGCCTCCGCCTTTCGCGGCACGGTTGAGATCGATTTCCGGCCCGAAGGCCTTTTATGGGTGCTGACGGCGCAGCGCGCCACGCTGGAGCGGGAATAGAGCGCCGCGCGTCTTCTCAGACGCGCTAAGGACGCTCTATCACTTTGAATCTGCGTCCCGGAACAATCGCTACCTCCACCCGTTTCGGACAGGTCGTTCCAAAGGAGAAAGACCATGTTCAAGCAAACGATGATCGCAGCCGCGGCTCTTACAGCCGCTGCCTGGGCGAGCCCGGCGGGCGCTGAAAACTATGTCACGCTTGGCCGTCTGGTCTGCGGATCGGATGGCGGCCAGGGTCTGATCGTCACCTCGCAGAAGAACCTTATCTGCACCTATACGCCATCGGCCGGCGGCGCCAAGGCGGTCTATGCCGGCAAAATCGAGAAATTTGGCCTCGATATCGGCCAGACCGGCAAGAGCGTCATGATCTGGCAGGTGCTGGCAAAGACCGGCACGGATATCCCGCAATTCGCCCTTGCCGGCGAATATTACGGGATCGGCGCCGATGCGAGCATCGGTGCAGGCGCCGGCGCCAAGGTCATCGCCGGCGGCACCGACAAGGCCTTCATGCTGCAGCCATTGAACGTTCAGGCTCAGGAAGGCCTGAACCTGGCGATCGGCGTCGAAAAGATGACCCTCGTGCCGGGAGAGACCTGACGAAAAGCGGACGGCCAGAAGGCAGACAGCAGTGGCGTGCCGCATAAATCAAACAGCCGCCCGAAGGGCGGCTGCGTTGGCATAGATCAATGCGCGAGCGCCTTGTTGATATCCTCGGTCATCTTCTTCGCGTCGCCCAGCAGCATCATCGTGCCGTCCTTGTAGAACAGCGTATTGTCGATCCCGGCATAACCCGAGCCGAGCGAGCGCTTGACGAAGAGGCAGGTCTTTGCCCGGTCGACGTCGAGGATCGGCATGCCGTAGATCGGCGAGGTCTTGTCGTCGCGCGCCGCCGGATTGGTGACGTCGTTTGCGCCGATGACATAGGCGACGTCGGCCTGGGAGAATTCCGAGTTGATGTCCTCGAGTTCGAAAACCTCGTCATAGGGAACATTCGCTTCGGCGAGCAACACGTTCATGTGGCCGGGCATACGGCCTGCAACTGGGTGGATTGCATATTTCACCTCGACGCCGTTCTTCTTGAGATTGTCGGCGAGCTCGCGCAGCGCATGCTGGGCCTGGGCGACCGCCATGCCATATCCCGGCACGATGATGACCTTTGATGCATTGGCCATCAGATAGGCCGCATCCTCGGCCGAGCCGAGCTTTACCGTCCTGTCTGAGGTATCGGGTCCGCCGGGCGCCGTCTCACCGCCGAAACCGCCGAGGATGACGGAGACGAAGGAACGGTTCATACCCTTGCACATGATGTAGGAAAGGATTGCGCCGGAAGAACCGACGAGCGCGCCCGTGATGATCAGTGCCAGATTGCCGAGTGTGAAGCCGATGCCGGCCGCGGCCCAGCCCGAATAGGAGTTCAGCATCGACACGACGACGGGCATATCGGCCCCGCCGATCGGCACAATCAGCAGGACGCCGAGCGCCAGCGACAGCGCCACGACGGCCCAGAAGTCGAAATGGCTTTCGGTGGCGGCAAGCCCGATGATGAAGAGCACGATCAGCACCAGCAGGCTCGCATTGATCACATGCCGGTAAGGCAGGAGGATCGGCTTGCCGGACATGCGTCCGTCGAGCTTCAGGAAGGCGATGATCGAGCCGGTGAAGGTCAACGCCCCGATTGCCACGCCGAGCGCCATCTCGACGCGCGCCTCGGTGTGGATCTGGCCGATCTCGCCGATACCGAAGGAAGCAGGCGTGTAAAGCGCCGAAGCCGCGACCAGCACGGCGGCAAGGCCGACCAGCGAATGGAAACCGGCGACGAGCTGCGGCATCGAGGTCATGGGGATGGTGCGGGCGACATAGGCGCCGACGCTGCCGCCGATGGCAAGGCCAAGGACGATCAGCACGAAGCCGCCGAAATTGGGGGTCGCCAGCACCAGCGTCGTCAGGATCGCGATCCCCATGCCTATCATGCCGTAGAGATTACCCTTGCGGCTGGTGGCCGGATGCGACAGGCCGCGCAGCGCCAGGATGAAGAGCACGCCGGAGACGAGGTAGAGGAAGGCTGCGATATTGGTCATCAGTCCCTCACCGGTCCTTCTTGCGGTACATCGAAAGCATCCGCTGCGTGACGAGGAAACCGCCGAAGATGTTCACCGAGACGAGCACGAGGGCGACGAAGCCGAAGCCGGTCGCAAGCCCGCTGGTCGAGATGCCGACCGCCAGAAGCGCGCCGACGACGATGACGGAGGAGATCGCATTGGTGACGGCCATCAGCGGCGTATGCAGCGCCGGCGTCACCGACCACACGACGTAATAGCCGACGAAGATCGACAATACGAAGATCGCGAACTGGAAGACGAAGGGATCGATCGCCCCGCCGGTCGCAGCACTTGCCGCTTCCGGTGCCTGGGCCGCCGCCGTGATGACGGCGGTCACCGCCTGGTCGAGCTGCTCCAGCGCTCTGTCCATTGCTTCACTGGCCATCAGATGTCTCCCTTCTTCGCGCCGCCGAAGGCGGGATGAACCACATCGCCGGCATAGGTCAGCATCGTTGCCTTGACGAGTTCGTCGTCGAGATTGACGACGACGCTCCGGGTTTCCTTGTTGACCATGGTCTCGAGGAAGGTGACGAGGTTCTTGGCGTAGAGCGCCGAGGCACTGGCCGAAACCCGGCCCGGCATGTTGGCGAAACCGATCACCCTGACGCCTTCGACATCGGCGATCTCGCCGGGGACGACGCCCTCGATATTGCCGCCGCGCTCGACCGCGAGATCGACGGCGACCGAACCTGATTTCATCGAAGCGAGCATGGCGCGCGAAACGAGGCGCGGCGCCGCACGACTGGGGATCAGCGCGGTGGTGATGACGATATCCTGCTTGGCGATGTGTTCGGCAACCAGAGCCGCCTGTTTCGACTGATAGTCGGCGGACATTTCCTTGGCATAACCGCCGGCCGTTTCCGCCGCCTTGAACTCTTCATCCTCGACAGCGATGAACTTGGCGCCTAGCGAAGCGACCTGCTCCTTGACGGCAGGGCGAACGTCGGTGGCCGAGACCGCAGCACCCAGGCGGCGCGCGGTCGCGATCGCCTGAAGACCGGCGACACCGGCACCCATGACGAAGACCTTGGCAGCCGGCACGGTGCCGGCTGCCGTCATCATCATCGGCATGGCGCGGTCATAAACCGCCGCTGCCTCGATGACGGCTTGGTAACCGGCGAGATTGGCCTGGGACGACAGCACGTCCATGGACTGGGCGCGGGTAATGCGCGGCATCAGTTCCATCGCGAAAGCCGAAAGCCCGGCACTTGCCAGTGCCGCGATCGCTTCGTCATTGCCGTAAGGGTCCATGATGGCGATGACCACGGCGCCGCTTTTATAGCCGGAGATTTCCGATCCGCTGGGACGGCGCACCTTCAGCACCACATCGGCTGAGGCTGCATCCGCAAAACTGCCGATCCTGGCGCCGGCGGCCTCGAACTCCCCGTCCGGAATGCGCGAAGCCGCACCGGCACCGGCTTCGACGACGACGTCGAAGCCGAAACTTTTCATCTTCTTCACGGTCTCAGCGGAGGCGGCGACGCGCGTCTCCTCGCCCGTGTTTTCCCTTGCAACGAAAACGATATTGCCCAACTGCCCCCTCCTCCGGGTCAGCCAGACCGCCGCAGGCTTCCCTGCGCAGGCCAAGCACCTCATTCAAAAAGCTTCGGAGAAGCTCTCCTCCCCTCAGAGCGCCGTGCGTCCTTTCGGACGCGCAAAGGACGCTCTGCCCCCCTGAATCTACCCGATCAGCGGAGCAGGAAGATGCCGGCAGCGAGTAGAATGATGAAGACGAAGAGGCCGCCGAGAAGGCCGGCGCCGCCGAAGAAACCGGCGGTCATAGCAAGCAGGAGGACGATGAGAAGCATCGAGCCGTATTTCGCGCTGGCGATGAACATGTCGTAGGTCTTTTCATGTTCTTTGTAATCCATCGGCGCGCCGGTCTCGACCGGTCCGGTATGATGTTCGGCCATAAATATCGTCTCCCTGAAATGCCTCTGCGCTGCTTGATTCCCTAGCTTGAGCGAGGGAAATCCCTTCCTGCAGGGATTACACAATGACTGGCGAAAGCGCAATGCATGAGAATGCCGCAGGCGCGCTTGGCAACCGCGATGTCAGAGGCTCGGAACGGAACCTGAAGGACGGCTGATATCGCCTGCGTCTGTCGCCACATCACCTGCCCCGGCGGACATCGTCTCTCCGTCGGGGACAAGGGCAAATTACAGCGGCAGGTCGGTGCCGAGTTCGCCTTGCGGCACGAAACGCGCCGTCGGAATGATGGTCAGCGGCGGCAACGTGTCGTTGGGATTGCGCGAAAACATCATGCGCTGCTCGCTGGCGCTGGAGATGAAGAAGGGATAGCGCGTCAACAGCTTTCGCCCGACCTCGATCACATTCGTCGCCATCAGCGTCATGTCGATCCCGTAATTCTTCGCCAGCCGGCCCGGCACGACCGTATCGGCATAGAAGACCCGCTTGTAGAAGGCTGCATGCGGCGGTCGAACGAACTGAAGGACGCGGTCGGCACGGAAATACGCCGCCGCCACGATGGTCGGCCTCAGCGTCAGATAGGGAACCCAGGGCAGATCGGCGGTGAGCTCGGGGTCGGCCGCAAAACGCGCCGGATCGATCAGGGTCAGCCCTGCATCCAGAAGTTCATCCATCGCCTCGGGAAAGGCGCCACCGGACTGACTGAGGCGATGCTCAGGTGTCACATAATGAACCCGGATGGTACTGACCAGTTCCCCATAATAATACAGACCGAAAATATAGGCGTGGCTGTCGAAATCGCTGTCATCAAGCAGCCCTTTCGGGGCGAGCGCCAGGACGTCATGGGCCTTGTAGGCCTTGTAGCGCAACCGTTCCACCTGCTCCATGTCTTCGCTGCTTTCGACGCGGCGATACTCGACATGATCCAAAACTTCCAAAATTTTTGTGCTGAAATCACTACGCTTGAACAGTGTCTCTGACATTTCTCGATCCGCTCGTTAACGGATCATTAATCATACGCCAGCGAAATTTAGGCAAGGAATTCCGATAACTTCCCTTGTTTTTAAATCGTTAAGGTTAACGCGGCGCGCGCTTTTCAGGGGGAAAACTGTCCGTTGAGACCGCTCAGGCGACCTTGTGGCGGCGGCGTTGCACGACGCGGCGGCCGATGCCCTGCTGCAGCAGCGGGATATTCTGGGAAGGCACCGGCGGCGAGAAAACATAGCCCTGAACAAGGTCGGCGCTGCGGTGCTTGTTGAGCAGTGCGAGCTGCTCCTCGGTTTCGACGCCTTCGATGACGATCTTCAGGCCCAGTTCGCGGGCGAGATGGACCGTGCCGCGCAGCAGCTTCAGGCGGCGATTATCCTCGACGATGTTGCGCACGAAGGAGCGATCGATCTTGACGATATCGAGCGGCAGCGTGTCGAGATAGCTGAGGCTGGAGAAGCCGGTACCGAAATCGTCGATGGCGATGGTGATGCCGCGGGCCCTGAGCTCCGCCAGGATGGCGCGCACGGCCGCCGGCTCGTCGATCAGGCAGCTTTCGGTGACTTCGAGATGCAGCCGCGCCGCATCGAGGCCGGAATGGGCAAGCGCTTCGGCGACCACCGAGAGAATATCGGCATCGCGCAGATCCCGCGCCGAAAGGTTGACCGAGACGGCGATATGCTCCGGCCAGTTCATGCATTCGCTGCACGCCTTGAACAGGACGAAGCGGGTGATGTCGGAGATAATGCCCATATCCTCGGCGAGCCGGATGAAGACGTCGGGCGGGATCGAGCCCTTCTCCGGATGCACCCAGCGCGCCAACGCCTCGGCGCATTCGATCCGCGAGCCGTCTGCTCGGAACATCGGCTGGAAGGCGAGATGCAGCGCCTGCGCCGAGACCGCCTCGCGCAGATCTGCCTTCAGCTTCTGCTGCTCGATATAGCGGCCATCCATCTCCCGCTCGAAGCCGGAAATGCCGCCCTTGAAGCGCGACTTGCTTTCGAACAGCGCCAGATCCGCCTTGACGCTCCATTCATCCATCGCAAACGCGGCACTTTCGAGGATCGCGTAGCCGGCGCTGAGCGAAACGAGGAAGGTCAGCTCGTCGACCGCATAATTGCCCTGGATTGCGGCGTGCACGCGGCGGATCTCGACGTCGAGCGAGGCCTGTTCCTTCGCATGCGGGAAGAACAGGATGAACTGGTCGCCCATCAGGCGGCCGAGGATGGCGTTGCCGGAGGCCTGCTTGATGCGGGCGGCGATGGCGCAGAGCAGGTGGTCGCCGGTGACGTGGCCGCGCATGTCGTTGACATGTTTGAACTCGTCGATATCGAGAACCATGAAGCCGAGCGGCCCGGACTTCCTTTGATGTTTGGCGAGATAATCCTGCACCAGCTGCCCGAAATATTCGCGGTTCGGCAGGCCGGTCAGTGCGTCGAAGCGGACCATGTGCATGATCTTCTGTTCCGCCTTCACCCGGCTCGACACGTCCTCGAAGATCAATACGGCGCCGCCGTCGGCCCTTCGGCTGGCGGAGAATTCGAGTGACAGGCCCTCGGGGAAATGGATCAGCGTGCGCGACAGGTTACCTTCGGCGACCTGGGTGAGCTGGCGCAGAATGAGTTCCGGCTGCGAGGCGTCCATGAAGCTGTAGCGCGCGCCATAACGCAGCACGGCGCCGAGGTCGCGGTCCTTCAACCGGTCCGGCGCACCGATCTTCAGAAGCTCGCAGGCCTTGCGATTGACGACCTGGATGCGGTTTTCGGCATCGACCATGACCAGGCCATGCGGCATGTTGTTGAGCGCCGTATCGAAACGGTCGGCGATGATGGTGATTTCCCGGCGCGCGATGACATTCTCATAGAGGAACTCGCGCACGCCGTTGGCCATGGCCCGCGTCGTCAGCCAGAAGGGAATGAGGAAGATCGACAGCAGGCCCCGATAAAAATCGAGCGCCAACAGGCTGCAGATGATCATCGGCAGACAGCAGGAGAAGGTCTGGAGGTCGACCGCCAGGCGCGAACCATAATTGCGGCCGACAACGGAAACCATGGTCGCCATGGTCACGGCAATGCACGCAAGCTCTGCAAAGGAATCATGCACGACGAAGATGGCGTATCCGCTGGCGATGCCAAGCAGGGCGGTGGTGCAGGCGGCACCCGCAACCAGGATCCGCTCCCAACGCTCGATTCCGGCGTGCGACAGGCTCTCCTTGTCGACACGGTCGAAGTGCCGGAAGATGACCATGCGAACGCAGAAGACCAGGAGGAAGGCGGCCGACAGCAGGATATAGACGAGGGACTGCGTCTTGGCAGCAACGGCAAGGCAGGTCGCGACATGCACGATCACGCCAGCAAGAAGCGTCATGCGGTTCCCGGAAAGGGAACTCACAAACGACAGATACACATCTATAGGGACCCTGTTCGGGTTATCTGGCTTCATCCACACTTTCCCTGTGCGCGGGGATTCTAAGCCCAACCCTTTAAAAATTGATTTCAATGGAATCAAACATTTGGTCAAATTTTCTAAAACCATAGGGTGAACCGCACAGCCTACGCGAGTTAATGCAGCCTACCGGCGAGATTATTGAAATAATTTATCCACGCCTGGGTTGCTGAAATATTCGACGGCCATATGATCCGACCTGTGCACCTAAGACTATACTCCAACGAGAGGCATTTATCCTTCCAATTTCAAAGGCCGTGGTCTACATCGATTGCAAGAGGGAAAAGCTGCCGGAAAACCGGCGGGACAAGAATAAGGGGAGGCGAATGTCGGTACTTCTGGCGGCAAGCCGGCTGATCGATTCGATCAGTCAGTTCATGGGCAAACTTTCCGAATACATGGTGCTGTTCTGCTGTCTGATCAGCGCCGGTAACGCCATCGTCCGTTATGCCTTCAACTACAGTTCGAACGGCTGGTTGGAGATCCAGTGGTATCTCTTCGCGTTCGTCGTCATGCTCGGCGCCTCGCATGCGCTGCGCAACAATGAACATGTTCGCGTCGATCTGATCTATGGTTCGGTTTCCGACAAGGCGAAGATCTGGATCGACATCGTCGGCCTCATCGTCTTCCTCCTTCCCGCATGCGTCTATCTCACCTGGCTGTGCTGGCCCTTCTTCGCGCTCTCCTACCATCAGGGGGAAATATCGGGCAATGCCGGTGGGCTGATCCGCTGGCCCGTCAAGCTGATCCTCGTTGCCGGCTTCGCGTTGCTGTCCCTTCAGGGCCTCTCGGAACTGGTCAAGCGGATCGCAGCGCTCACCGGCTATATCAGCATCGATACGAAATACGAAAAGCCGCTGCAGTAACGCGGGCTGGGAGACACGGATTTGTTTGATTTCGGCATCATCCCGCCGGCCATGTTCCTGGGCATGATCATCTTCATGCTCTACGGCTTTCCGGTCGCCTTTTCGCTCGCCGCCGTCGGCTTGTTTTTCGCCATCATCGGCATCGTCACCGGTCATTTCGGCGAGGTCTTCCTGCAGGCCCTGCCGCTGCGTTTCTTCGGCATCCTTTCCAACGACCTCCTGCTCGCCATTCCCTTTTTTACATTCATGGGCGCGGTGCTGGAGCGCTGCGGCCTGGCCGAGGACCTGCTCGAAGGCACCGGCAAGCTCTTCGGTGGCATACCCGGCGGCCTTGCCTATGCCGTCATTCTCGTCGGCGCCGTACTCGGCGCGATTACCGGCACGGTGGCCGCCTCCGTCATCACCATGGGGATGATCTCGCTGCCGATCATGCTGCGCTACGGCTACAACCCGCGCCTTGCCACCGGCGTCATCGCCGCCTCGGGCACGATCACACAGGTGATCCCGCCCTCGCTCGTGCTCGTCGTTCTCGCCGATCAGCTCGGCAGGTCGGTCGGTGACATGTATCTGGGCGCGATCGGCCCCTCGATCCTGCAGGTGACGATCTTCGTGCTCTTCATCCTGGTGATGTCGATTATCCGGCCGAAATCGATGCCGCCGCTGCCGAAAGAGGTGCGCGGCGATTTCAACTGGGCTCTGCTCGCGAAGGTGCTGATGGGCATGGTCCCCTCGATCGTGCTGATCTTCCTGGTGCTCGGCACGATCTTCATGGGCCTTGCAACGCCGACGGAAGCAGGCGCGCTCGGCGTCGTCGGCGCCATTGTGCTTGCCGCCATGAATCGCCGACTCACCTGGCCGCTGATCCGCGAAGCCATGTCATCGACCACGCACATCACATCCATGGTGGTGATGATCCTGATCGGCTCCACCTGTTTCAGCCTGGTCTTCCAGGGCATGGACGGCTCGCGCTGGATCGAGCACATGCTGTCGGGCATTCCCGGCGGCCCGGTCGGTTTCCTGATCTTCGTCAACATCTTCATCTTCGTGCTCGCCTTCTTCCTCGATTTCTTCGAGATCGCCTTCATCGTCATCCCGATGCTTGCCCCCGTCGCCTCCAGTCTCGGCATCGACCTGATCTGGTTCGGCGTCCTGATCTGCGTCAACATGCAGACGAGCTTCATGCATCCGCCCTTCGGCTTCGCACTCTTCTACCTGCGCTCGATCGCCAGCAAGGACGTCAAGACCTCGGATATTTACATGGGGGCTCTCCCTTGGGTCGGTATGCAGCTGATTCTAGTGGCGATCGTGATCTTCTGGCCGCAATCGGTCACCTATTGGCTGGATCACGGCCCGAAGGTCGACCCGAACTCGATCAAGATCGAAGTCCCGGGCTTCGGCGGCCAGCTCGGCCTGCCGCCACTGGGTGGCGGCGGCAATGGCTCGCCGCAGATCCCAGGCCTGACCCTGCCGCCGCTGAACGGCTTGCCGGGAGCACCGCCGCCACCGGCCAAATAGAGCCTTTCCGGGTTAGATTGCAGCATTCTGCCGGAGCAGGTTTTCGTCAGGGCAGAGGCGATTGGCGATGGACATACCCCCTTGGTACGTCCGAGCCGATCGCCTCTGATCCTGGCGGAAAGATGCCCAGCCCTTCTGGTTGGCTGAAACAGGCCGCCTGCTCGACCGGCCGGCTTGGCCGTAAAGCTTGGCTACGACGCGCGCCGGCCGGTCGACCATCCGACTCCGTTTGAGCCAACAGAATGCTGCAATCTAACCCGGAAAGGCTCTAGTCCAGCAAAAAGCAAAACCCCGGATGGAGATCCGGGGTCTTGTTATTGCGCTCGTCTGAAGCGTCGACGGCGGAGTGCTTAAAGCTTTCCGGCCCGCTGCTGGATCATCATGAACGTATCGAAGGTGTATTCCGACAGCTGCATCCAGAGATAGGCGTCCCGCTTGAAGGCGGTCTGGTCGTCGTAGATCTTCTTGAAATACTGGTTCGTGCCCGAGATTTCGCTGTAGATGCCCGTCGCCGCCTGGAAGCAGGCTTCCATGATCTCCTGGCTGAACGGGCGCAACGTCGCGCCCTCCGCGACGAGCTGCTTCAGCGCGGTCGGGTTCTTCGTGTCGTACTTCGCCAGCATGTTGGTGTTGGCGAAGGCGCAGGCATCGGTCAGCGCTGCCTGATAATGCTTGGGCAGGCTGCTCCATTTTTCGAGATTGAAGAACCCATGCACCGTCGGGCCACCTTCCCACCAGCCCGGATAATAGTAGTACTTCGCCACCTTGTGAAAGCCGAGCTTCAGGTCGTCATAGGGGCCGACGAATTCCGCCGCATCGATCGTGCCTTTTTCCAACGCCGGATAGATGTCGCCGCCGGCGATCTGCTGCGGGATGACGCCGACCTTCTCCATGACCCGGCCGGCAAGGCCGGCAATGCGCATCTTGACGCCCTTGAGGTCATCGAGCGTGTTGATTTCTTTGCGGAACCAGCCGCCCATCTGCGCACCGGTATTGCCGGCCGGCAGGGCATACATGCCCTGCGTGGCATAAAACTCGTTCATCAGCTTGTTGCCGTTGCCTTCATAGTACCAGGCATTGGTCAGACGGCTGTTCAGCCCGAACGGAATGGCCGTTCCGATGGCATAGGTCGGGTCCTTGCCGACAAAATAATAGGAGGTGGTATGGGCTGCCTCGACCGTGCCGGCGGCAACGGCATCGACGGCCTGCAGGCCCGGCACGATTTCACCGGCCGCAAAAGGCTGGATCGTGAAATTGCCGTCTGTCGCGGCGGCGACATGCTTGGCGATATCCTCGGCGCCGCCATAAATCGTATCCAAGCTCTTCGGAAACGACGATGTCATGCGCCACGCGATCTTCGGATTCTCCTGCGCGATCGCAGGCGCTGCCAATGACGTTGCGGCAACCGCACCGGCGCCGGCGGTTCCCGCCTTCTTGAAAAACGAACGACGATCCATCAAAAACCTCCCGTATAGATGGTACTGCGCGGGCGATCTTCACCCCTACCCGCAGCAAGGGCAAACCTAAGCATGGCGGGGGCCGCGATTCAAGCTTTAGTCTATTAGCCTTTGGCATCAAGACGGCAATAAGGCGGCCCCCAGGCGCCCATCAAAATCAGCGGCTTAGCCGCAAACCGGAGGCCTTCGGCACCGCTTCCGCCGCAATTTGGCCACCTCACGCAGCCAAGCGTTGACTTGACGGCCGTTCTGGCGGCAGAAACGGCAAGCACAAAGATTTCACCGGGGCTGATATGACGAAACCGATCGTTGCCATTCCTGCCGATATCCGCAGCTTCGACGGCGCAACCTGGCATGCCGTGCAGCATCAATATCTGCGTGCCGCATTGAATGCGGCCGGCGTCATGGCCTTCATGATCCCCGCCTTCGAGGAAGGCTACGATACCGATTCGATCCTCGACCGCGTCGACGGCCTGCTGGTGTCCGGCTCGGCCAGCAATGTTCATCCCTCGCTCTACGGCACCGAGGCGAATGACAAGGACGGCCCGTTCGACCCCGCCCGCGACGCCACCAGCCTGCCGCTCATCCGCCGCGCCATCGACCGCGCCATCCCGCTGCTTGCCATCTGCCGCGGCATCCAGGAGCTGAACGTCGCCCTCGGCGGCTCGCTGGCAAGCGAGATCCAGGAGCAACCCGGCATCTGGGACCACCGCCGGCCGGAAGGCATCGATCGGGACGGCATGTACGCCATTCGCCAGACCGTCCACGTCAAGGAAGGCTCCTGCATCGCAGGCATTCTTGGTCCGGGCGAGATCCGCGTGAATTCCCTGCATCGCCAGGCAATCGCCAGAACCGCCCCACGCCTGCAGGTGGAAGCCATCGCCGAGGACGGCACGGTGGAGGCCGTTTCCGTCATCGACGCCAAGGCCTTTGCCGTCGGCGTGCAATGGCATCCGGAATATTGGGCTGAAACCGACAAGTCTTCGAACCAGCTGTTCGCCGCTTTCGGCGACGCCGTCCGCAGCTATGCCGCCGCCAAGCTGCCGATCATCCCCGCGCAGGCGATTGCCTGACTCCAGGCGCCCGCGAAGCGCTATGTCTGTTGCTCGGCAAGCATCGTCCGCGGAGCCAACCCGCGCCTAAGCCTTCTGCGGCGTCTCCGGCACCGGCGTCAGCGCCGCACCCTTCTCGAACCAGGCAATGAGATTGTCGGCGACGAGATCGGCCATTGCATTGCGTGTCGGCACGGACGCGGAGGCGACGTGCGGCAGCAGCACGGCATTGGTCGGTTCAAGCAGGTCGGCCGGCACGGTCGGCTCTTCATAGAAGACATCGAGACCAGCAGCCCCGAGCGCCCCGGAAGCAAGCGCCGCACTCAGCGCCTCCTCGTCCACCGTCCAGCCGCGGCCGACATTGACGAGAATGCCGTCAGGGCCGAGTGCTGCCAGAATATCGGCATCGATCGTCTTGTGCGTCTGCGGCGTCTTCGGAACGATGGCGATCAGCGTATCCACCGCGTCCGCCAGCCCCCTCAGCGTCGGGTGATAATCGTAGGACACATCGGCATGACGCGAACGTGTGTGATAACTGATCTTCACCTTGAACGGCTCCAGCCGCTTGGCAATTTCCAGCCCGATGCGGCCAAGGCCGTAAAGCCCGACATGCCGGCCCTTCAGTGAGAAACGCGATAGCGGATAGGCCGTGCCCGGCTTCCAGTTGCCGGCACGCAGCCAGGCTTCGGCCCGCGGCAACTCCCGGACCGTGCTCAGCAGCAAGCCGATCGCCGTATCGGCGACCTCATCGTTCAGCACATCAGGCGTATTGGTGACGACAATGCCTTTTTCGGCGGCATGTTTCACGTCGACGCCGTCATAACCGACACCGAAATTGGCGATCACTTCGGCATGCGGCAGCTGGTCCATCCAGGCGCCCGGGAACGAACCGGACACAGCGACGCCACGGATGCGGCCGGCAATCTCGCCATCGAGCGCAAGCGTCCCCTCGCGCGGGACGGCGATAATCTCAAAACGATCCTTCAACCTGTCGAGAACACGCTCGTGTATCTTCCCAGGAACGAGAATGGCGATGCGGGACATGGCTTTTCCTCTTGGATGGCGGTCTTGGTTCAGGCGCGCGGCCGATGGGGACTGGTGGACTGGCGAATGCGCATTTCCGGCTTGATCAGATGCATGCCATCAGGCTCATGGCTGCCGGCAAGGCGATCGAGCAGCGCCCGAGCGGCCAGGCGCCCGACCTCGGCCTGACCGTTCCAGACGGTCGTTAGCGCGGGCGTAGCGATCGAGGCCTCCTCGAGATCGTCGTAGCCGGTGACGGAAATATCGCGTCCCGGCACCAGGCCGGCGCGCGCAATGCCGTTCATCAGGCCGATCGCCACGAGATCGTTCCAGCAGACGGCTGCGGTCGGCTTCTGCGGCAGCGAAAGGAAATGCACTGCAGCCTCGAAACCGCCCTGTTTCGAGCGCGGACCGGGAATACGCAGGTTCGGATCGACCTCGATGCCGGCCTTGCGCAGCGAATTGACATAGCCCTGGTAGCGATCGCGGCCGGTGGATGTCTGGTCCGTGCCGCCGATCATGGCGATCGAGCGATGACCGAGGCCGATCAGGTGGTTGGTGGCAAGCGAGATACCGTAGCTGTCGTCGCCGCGATAGGTCGGCAGGTCCTGCCCTTCCATCGAGCGGGCGACCAGGATCGCCGGCATGCCGTTGTCTTCCGCCAGTTGCACGTCTTCCGGCGGCGTACCGATCGCCGGCGACATGATGACGCCGTCGCCGCCGAGCTGCAGCAGCGTCTCGATAAAGGTGCGCTGCTTTTCGACATTGTCGTAATGGTTGGAAAGGATGAAGGTGTGCCGGCTGCGGTCGAGCTCGCTTTCGATCGCCTTCAGGATCTCCCCGTAGAAGGGGTTCATGATGTCGTGCACGACGACGCCGATGATGCCGGAGCGCGAGGTCCGAAGGCTGGCGGCACGGCGATTGTAGATATAGCCGAGCGCGCGCGCCTGTTCCTTGATCTTCTCCCGGGTATTGCCGGCGACGAGCGGACTGTCGCGTAAGGCGAGCGATACGGTCGCCGTTGAAATGCCGAGCGTTTCGGCGATTGTCGAAAGCTTGATCTTCTGGACCACGTGTCCTCCTCCAGGCAGCACGTACGCAGCAAGACCCCGCCAGCAAACCGGCGCGGCCCTTAAAATGTTTAATTAAAAGATTTAATCGGTGGAAGCAATTCGTCTTTCGGGGAAATTTCAGTCTTCGTCCGGTTCTTCGATATGAATGGCTTCGGCCTGCAGATTGGCATCGATCGCCTTCAGCAAGCGGACGAGATTGCGGATTTCCTTCTCGGAGAACTCCTGCGTCGCCAGGCTGTCGCAGGCCGAGGCCGCCATCTCGATCCCCTGAACGCTGCCGCGGCCGAGTTCGGTGAGATAGACCTTGGTGAGGCGCGCATCTTCCGCATCGGGCTTGCGCTCGAGAAAGCCCTGCGCCTCCATGCGGCCGATCGTGCGCGTCATCGTCGGCGCCTTGACCCCGAGCTTCTGGGCAAGGCCGCCCGCCGTCATGCCGTCGCTCTCGGCAAGCGAGAGGATGACGCCATCCTGGCCGGCATAGAGCCCGCTTTCAAGCAGGTTGCGCGAGAGCACCGTCCGCATGGACCGCGCCGCCTGGGTCAGGGCCGGGGAGAGATCGACGAGCGTATACTCGGTTTGGTCCTTCTTCTTGGACTTGTTCTTTTTGCCGTCCTTGTGCTTCTTTCCCATAGCCATCCCTTTGATCTTTAAGCCCCGACGCCGCTGCGATATGACATTGCTCAGGATCTCGTCATAAACAAGAGGCAACGACCGGATGATGACACCTTCGCCGCGCTTCGAGGACAGCAACCCGGCCTTTGCACCTGACGGGCGCCATCTGATCGCCGTGTTGCCGCTCGGCGCCCATGAACAGCACGGCCCTCACCTGCCCTTCGAAACCGACACCCTGATTGCCGAAGGCATCGCCGGGCGATTGAAGATGGCCCTGCCCGCCGGCCTGCCGGTCACCTTCCTGCCCGCCGAATCTGTCGGCTATTCCATAGAGCATATGGATGTTGAAGGAACGAAGACGCTTGCCTTCGACGAAGCGGTAAACGGCTGGCTCGGCATCGCCGAGGGGCTGGCAAAGCAGGGCATCCGCAAATTCGTGATGCTGAACGCCCATGGCGGCAATTCGCCCCTCATATCAGTCGTCGCCACCGAGGCGCGGGTCCGCTTTGCCATGCTGGCGGTGGCGACGAGCTGGACCCGTTTCGGCGTGCCGGATGGCGTGATCACGCCGGAGGAAAAGGCGATCGGCATCCATGGCGGCGATATCGAAACCTCGGTGATGCTGGCGCTTCATCCCGATAAGGTGGATATGGCGAAGGCGGCTGACTTCCGCTCGCAACAGACGGAATTCGCCGAGAGTTTCAAGCATCTGCGCGCCTACGGGCCGCACGCCTTCGGCTGGAAGATGTCGGATCTCAACACGGAAGGCGTGGCGGGCAACGCCGCAGCTGCGACGGCAGAGAAAGGTGAGGCGCTGATTGCCCATGCGGTAAAGGGGCTGGTGGAATTGCTGAGCGATGTCGATGCATTCGATGTCGCGCAACTCAGGTGAATATGGGTCATCTGCACCGGCCAGGCGATGTGATCTTATAACATTATAAAACCCTTTGAACTGCCACGCTCAAGCCATTATATGAGACCAACCGTTCAAGCAGCCGATCCCAAGCCGCTCGGCCGCACGCCTAATCCTAGAGGTTCTCATGACCGACGCGATCTCCACCCAGAAGCCTATTCCCGTTACCGTGCTCACCGGTTATCTCGGCGCCGGCAAGACGACGTTGCTCAACCGCATTCTCTCCGAAAATCACGGCAAGAAATACGCGGTCATCGTCAATGAATTCGGCGAAATCGGCATCGACAACGACCTGATCGTCGAGTCGGACGAAGAAATCTACGAGATGAACAACGGCTGCGTCTGCTGCACGGTGCGCGGCGACCTGATCCGCGTTGTCGAAGGCCTGATGCGCCGCCCCGGCCGCTTCGACGGCATCATCGTCGAAACGACCGGCCTTGCCGATCCGGTGCCGGTCGCCCAGACCTTCTTCATGGATGACGATGTGCGCGCCAAGACCGAGCTCGACGCCGTCGTCGCCCTCGTCGATGCCAAGCACCTGCCGCTGCGCCTGAAGGACAGCCGCGAGGCCGAAGACCAGATCGCCTTCGCCGACGTCGTCATCATCAACAAGAGCGACCTGGTGACCCCGGAAGAACTTGATGTGATCGAGGATATCGTCCGCGCCATCAACCCGGCCGCCCGCGTCTACAAGACCAGCCGCTCGGGTGTCGATCTCGCCCGCGTGCTCGATCAGGGCGCCTTCAACCTGGAGCGCGCGCTCGAAAACGATCCGCATTTCCTGGAGCATGGCCATGACGACCATGTCTGCGGCCCCGATTGCGATCACGACCACCACCGTCATGACCATGATCACGATCATCACGGTCATCAGCATGATGACCACGGCCACGACCATCATCACCATGGCGCCCATAACCATGGCGCGATGTCGGCGATCCACGATGTGACAGTGCAGTCGGTCTCGCTGCGCGGCGGCGAGATGAACCCGGAGCGCTTCTTCCCCTGGATCCAGAAGATCACCCAGACGCAGGGGCCGAATATTCTGCGTCTCAAGGGCATCATCGCCTTCAAGGACGATCCCGAGCGTTACGTCGTTCAGGGTGTGCATATGATCATCGAGGGCGACCATCAGCGGCCGTGGAAGGAAGGCGAAAAGCACGAGAGCCGTCTCGTCTTCATCGGCCGCGAACTCGACCGCGAGAAGCTCGAAACCTCCTTCAAGGCCTGCGAGGCAGCCGCCTGATGCCGACAGTTGCACCGCTTGATCTCGACGGCCATGTTCTGGCCGTCGAATTTTTAGGTGATGTTCCCTTCTTCGCAAGCGCAAACGGTACATACCACCGGCTGGACGGCGGCGACAGGGTTTCCGAAGCCCATCAGGGCATGCTCACTGCCATCCGCGATCCCTACAGCGAGAGCCTGATTTCGGGCGGCGAGGACGGCAAGGTGCTGCGCATTGCCGCCGACGGCAGCGTCAGCGAGATCGCGACCGCGCCGCGCAAGTGGATTTCGCAGGTGGCAGCCGGCCCGCAGGGCGCCGTGGCCTATTCCTACGGCAAGAGTTCGCTGGTTCGCCTTGCCGATGGCACGACCAAGGAATTCCCCGAGGAGCGCACCGTCGAAGGCCTTGCCTTTGCGCCGAAGGGGCTGCGCATCGCGGCCGCGCGTTACAACGGCGTGTCGCTGCACTGGATCGGCATGAATGCCAAGCCGATCGATCTGGAATGGAAGGGTGCGCATACCGGCGTCACCTTCTCGCCTGATGGCAATTTCCTCGTCACCTCGATGCAGGAAAACGCATTGCACGGCTGGAAGCTCGACATCAAGCCTGGCACCGAAGCCCGCCATATGCGCATGACCGGCTACCCCTCCAAGGTGAAATCGCTCTCCTGGTCGGTCAAGGGCAAGTGGCTCGCGTCTTCGGGCGCGCCTGCGGCAATTGTCTGGCCCTTCCAGGGCAAGGACGGGCCGATGGGCAAGGCGCCGCTGGAGCTCGGCACCCGCGCCAATATCATGGCGACCGCGGTGAAATTCCATCCGCTCGAGGACATCCTCGCCATCGGCTTCATCGACGGCATGATCCTGGCCGTGCGCATCGCCGACAGCAAGGAAGCGCTGCTGCGCCGACCCGGCAAGGGTGCGATCACGGCGATGAGCTGGAGCAAAAACGGCAAGCTGCTCGCCTTCGGCTCCGAAGCCGGCGATTGTGGTGTCATCGATATTTCGGCTTGAGGCCCGTTGCCGACAATGGACAACGCCCTGGTGGAACCCGAAATCGTGGCGCTGACGGCCGACCACATGCAAGCCGCAGCCGGAATCAGACGTGTCGCCCTGTGGCAACGGCTGCCCTGGCTGCCGGATGTGCATACGCCCGAGGAAGAGGAGCAGTACTGGCGCATGCATCTGCTGCCGAATTGCTCCATTCTCGGCGCTGCCATGGGCAACCGGCTCGTCGGTGTCATCGCCTATGGCGACAACTGGATAGAGCAGCTTTACGTTCTCCCCGGTTTCCAGGGCATGGGCATCGGCTCTTCACTCCTCGGCTGCGCCAAGGAGGAGATGAACGAGATCAGTCTCTGGACGTTTAGGCGTAATGCAGGCGCTCGGAGCTTCTACGAACGGCACGGTTTTACCGCCGAAAGGGAGACCGATGGCGCCGACAACGAAGAACGGGAGCCTGATGTGCTCTATCATTGGCGCCGGCTTCCGGAGCGGACAGTTCGCCTGCAACCGCGGGACGGCTAGACTAGTGCCCGTCCATAAACGGTAAACTGCTGAAATTATTGCGGGAATCGCGCAATCTCCGCGGGCAAAGCCCGGCGGTTTCAGGTATACTTTAGATCAAGCTACTGATTCTAAGGACAAACCCGTAACCGCCGGAGCCGACAATGCGCCAAGAACGCACGGTCCAAACCAGTGTATTCGATCTTTTCGCCGAACACGAGATCGGTCGTGAACTGAGGGCGATGTCGCAATGGCTGGATGAGCATGGCGATTTGCTCGGGCTGGTGACGCGGGACCTGCGCCGACATGGTCTCAAGGAGACCGGCCGCGAGGGGCTGCCGGCCGAGGCTGTGCTGCGTTGCGCGCTGCTCAAGCAGCATCGCCAGTTGAGTTATCAGGAGTTGGCCTTCCATCTCGAAGACTCCGCCTCGTTCCGAGCCTTTGCCCGGCTGCCGTGGGGGTGGAGCCCGAAGAAGTCGGTCTTGCACAAGACGATCAGTGCGATCCGGGCGCAAACCTTTGAAGAGATCAACCGGGTACTGCTGGCGAGCGCCCGGCAGGAGAAGCTGGAAAGTGGCAAGGTCCTGCGTGTGGACAGCACCGTCACCGCCGCACTGATCCATGAGCCGAGTGACAGCAGCCTGTTATGGGACGCCGTACGGGTAATGGTGCGGCTGTTGCAGCAGGCAGATGCACTGGGTAGTGCCATCCCATGGCACGACCACCGCCGCGCGGCGAAGAAGCGATCCCGGGCGATCGAATATACCCGCGGCCGTCCCAAACGGATCAAGTACTACCGCGAACTGCTCAAGATCACGCGCACCACCTTGAGCTATCTGCAGCAGGCGAGTGAACAGTTGCCCCTGACGGCGGGCCTGGCCGGCGAGCTATGGCAGGCCCAGCTCCGCCGCTACCGGCCGCTGATCGAGCGGATCATCGCCCAGACCGAACGGCGGGTCCTGGCCGGCGAGGCGGTGCCGGCTGGCGAGAAACTGGTGAGCCTGTTCGAGCCGCATGCCGACATCATCGTCAAGGGCAGCCGTGATGTCGACTACGGCCACAAACTCAATCTGACCACCGGCAGAAGCGGACTGATCCTTGACCTCGTCGTGGAAGCCGGCAACCCGGCCGATAGCGAACGGTTGCAGCCAATGCTGGAACGCCACATCGCTTTCTATGGCGCGGCGCCACGTCAGGCGGCCGCCGACGGCGGCTATGCCAGCCGCACCAATCTGAGCCAGGCCAAAGCCTGGGGCATTCGCGACATGGCCTTCCACAAGAAGTGCGGCCTCAAGATCGAAGACATGGTCAAGAGCCGCTGGGTCTATCGCAAGCTCAGAAACTTCCGCGCCGGCATCGAGGCCGGCATCTCTTGCCTGAAACGCGCTTATGGCTTGGGGCGCTGCACCTGGCGTGGGCTCGACCACTTCAAGGCTTATGTCTGGTCCTCGGTGGTCGCTTACAATCTCGCCCTCTTCGCCCGCCTCAGGCCGACCTGACGCCCCTCATCTGGCAGCGCTCACAGCACGCCCGGCAAGCCTCGGCCGATACTCCATGATCCCATTGCCGCCAAATCGCTCTTCCGGCCTCAATCTGCATCGCCTTGTGCCAGCACGTCCTCCAAAAATACGCCTCAGCCGGCAAACAACCTTTGAAAAACCCGGAAAAACAGGCGTTTATGGACGGGCACTAGACTATAATCAGGGCTTCCCAAATGCCTTACCCGGGCGAAACATGAACCACACCGGAGGCGCTTTGCGCGCCGCCCAGGCTGACATAGGAAACGGAAATGTCGAAATCGACCGGCCTCGGTTTAGCCGGGCAACAGCCGCAGCCTTTGGGTGATGCATCCGTCTGGACCGTGATCCGCGCCGAGGCGACCGAGCTTGCCGCGCGCGAGCCGATATTGCGGCAGCTGCTTGCCGCTGACGTAACCGACACTGCCGGCAACGATGAGATCATCGCCCGCGTGCTGGCCGCGCGGCTCTCCGTAGCGCAGGTGGAAACGAGTGATCTGTTCGATCTCATCCTGTCCGCACTTGATGACGATATCATGCGCAAGGTCGAGGCGGATCTCATCGCCGTGCGCGAGCGCGATCCGGCCTGCACGACATTTCTGCACGCGCTTCTCAATCTGAAGGGCTTTCATGCCCTTGAGACGCATCGCATCGCCCATGCGCTCTGGATCGCCGGCCGTCCGGAGATCGCCAGTTGGCTCGCCAATCTCGTTTCGCTGGTCTTCGGCCCTGATATCCATCCGGCGGCACGGATCGGCGCATCCATCATGCTCGACCACGGTTCGGGCATCGTCATCGGCGAAACGGCTGTCATCGAGGATGAAGTGTCTATCCTGCAGAACGTCACGCTCGGCGGCACCGGCAAGGAGACCGGCGACCGCCACCCGAAGATCCGCCACGGCGTGATGATCGGCGCCGGCGCCAAGATCCTCGGCAATATCGAAATCGGCGCCTTCAGCAAGGTCGCCGCCGGCAGCGTCGTGCTCAAGTCGGTTCCCACGCATTGCACGGTCGCCGGCGTGCCGGCAACGGTCGTGCGCATCCACCGCGCCGACGAAATCCCGGCCGAGACGATGGATCAGAATATCTAGGGCAATTCCAGCAAAAGTGCGCAGCGGCTTTGCGTCCGGAATTGCGCAAAGGCAAAAAGATAGAGCCGTTTCGAGAGAGGAACAGTCGCCCCGTTCCTACGCAGCTTGTTGATTTTCTCCAAAGACTTCGACCCGGTTGCGGCCTTCACGCTTCGAACGGTAGAGCGCCTCGTCCGCCTTCTGCATCAGCCGCTCAAAATCTTCGCCGCTTTCCGCACGCGCGGCAACACCGACGCTCAGCGTCGGAAAGACTGCCAGATCCGGCCGCTGCATGACGGCGGCGGCGAAGGCGAGACGGATGCGCTCGGCAATTGCCACCGCATCCTCCCGGGAAACGTTTTTCAGCACCGCCAGGAATTCATCCCCTCCTTGACGGGCAAGCAGATCGTCGGAGCGCATGATGCCTCGCGAAACACTGGCGAAAAGCCGCAGGATGTCGTCGCCGGCTGCATGGCCATGCCTGTCGTTCAGTTGCTTGAAATGATCGATATCGATGATCAGCAGCGATGCCGGCTGGGAACCGAGGGCCGGCAGATGCTGGGCAAGGCCGCCGCGATTGAGCGCGCCGGTCAGCGGATCGTGGTGAGCGAGTTCCGTCAGCTGATTTCGGCTGCGCTCGGCGGCCATCAGCACCATCGCCATGCTGCGAAGCATGATGAACGCGACCGCCGACACCGCCATCCAGCTGTGAATTGCACTGCTGCCGAAAGGATCCGGCCCGCCGATCTCACCGGTCGCCGCGAGAATGCTGCGAACCGCAAAGATCCCCGCAGTGCAGGCGTAGAGGCCGACAAGCAAGGCTGCCGAATAAAGCCTCTCGCGCCGGACAATGCTGATCGCCTCCCTTGCAACGGCAAGATCGCAGAGGCAGCAGATGACGGAGACGTAGAGGAGCCTCGCCGAGACTGACGATGGATCGCTGACGATGAGGACGACAGGAACGCTGACGAGCAAGATGGCAAGCCAGAAAGTGCGCTGGTCGAGCGCTCGTCCCGAAAAAACGCGCACGGCAAAGAACATCAGCATGTAGCCGGCGATGGTGACGATATTGCCGCCGTCGACCGAGACCGCGTAGGGAACGAGATTGCGCAGCGCGACGAGAAACGAGCCGACACCGACAAGAAGGTTGCTCAAGCCCCACCACAGCGGCCACCTCTCGAAGCGACCCGTCGCATAGGCCGCAAGCTGGAGAATGCCCAGCACAAAACAGCTCACGGCAACAATGAAATAGATTGTCCTGAGATCCAGCAGCATGGCGCTTTCCCGAAATTCTCGCGGAACTTACAGGAAGCGTTTTGCGGTTTGATTGGAGCCTTCGCTAAAAATTTAACGATCGCGGTTTTTCCCCGCTGCATAATTCAAAATCCCACAGCACCCTTGGCGCTTGTGAAAGACGCCTGGCCCTGCCGTCAAGCGGCCCGCACCGAGCCGATGATGTCCGCCAACAGACCGTGCAGCAAGTCCCTGTAGCCGTTTCGGGCAGACGGACCGCTCTCTTCCGAGGTCATGACGACAGTGAGATCGAGCGACGGCACGATGTAGAGCATCTGCCCGCCATATCCCCAGGCGAAATGCACCTGCTCGCCGCCGATCTGCCGCGTGAACCAGCCATAGCCATATTCATCGCCGGAGAAGCGCGAGTTGGTTCGCTGCTGCCACGACTGGGAGATCCAGTCGGCAGGGACGATCTGGCGGCCGTCGGCGGTCTTGCCGCCGTTACGGTAGAGTTCGCCGAAGGCAAGCAGGGACCGGGCGCTCATCGCCATCTGATTGCCGCCGAGATAGATGCCCTGCGGATCGCGCTCCCATGCGCCAATGCGGAAACCGTCGACAGGACCCAGCCATTCGCGCGCCAACACCAGCGTCGGCCGCCGGCCGACCTTGGTGAGAATGGCCGACAGCAGATGCGTGGAGGCGGTGGAATAGAGCATCTCGCCACCGGGCTGATCGACGAAAGGCTGCGACAGCGCAAAGCGCACCCAGTTGCGCGAGGAGACCCAGCGGCCGTAATTCGCCCCCGACATACGACCGAGCCCGGCCTGCATGGAGAGAAGATTGCCGATGGTGATGTCGTTGATGCGCGGGTCGGGCGTTACAGGGAGATCGGCCTTGAGAATCGGCGCGATCTTCTGGTCCGGCCCCTCGAGCAGGCCTTTGTCGATGGCGATACCGACCAGCGCCGAGATGATCGACTTCGAAGCGGATTTGATATTGGTCGATTCCGAGGGCGAATGACCATGGAACCCACGTTCGCTGAGCACGCGTCCGTCGCGAGCGACAATCACCGTCTTGAGAGGCCTCATCGCGGGGTCGCTCGCCGCGCGATCGAGACGCGGACCAAGCCCGCCGACGGCGGAAGCCGTGCTCTGGGCAGCCGCCGGCCCCGTTGCGGCAAGCGGCAGGCAGAAGAAAAGCAGAAGGGAAAGAAGGCGGATCATGCGACGCAAGATAGGATATCGCCGCGATATGTTCGCGGGCCGGCGACCCATTTCACGCAATTGTGTTTCCGCGTGCTGCCGGCGCCTTATCGAAACTTGATGCCAGGAGGACAATCCGCGCCGCAACCACACCAGGCCCGCCAGCCTGCGTGGTCAAACGGCGCGGATATTACCAGCCGGGGGAAAATTCCCAACCTGGCCGGCCGGTCGGCGCAGCCTTACGGTTCCGCGCGTCTTCTCGGGCCGATGCGCTAGGCTACGCGGCGAACCGGCGCGCTGGCCAGCATGCGTCCCGAGGGGACGATCATGCCGGCCGCGCCGTCAAGCCAACCTTCCGTGAGCTCGAGCGCCAGAAAGCGCGAGCGTTCGAACGGACCCGGCATGACAAGATGACGAGCCTTTTCGGCAAAGAAGCCGAAGCGCTCGTAATAGGCAGCATCGCCGACGAGCAGGACGGCGCCGTGCCCGCGCTTCTTCGCTTCGAGGATCGCCGCACGCATCAGCGCCGAGCCGATGCCCTTGCCGCCCTGATGGGGCGCAACGGCGAGCGGTCCGAGCAGCAGCGCATTGATCGGCGTGCCTTCGTCATTGACGCCGGCCTCGATGTTCCAGAGCCGCACCGAGCCGATGACATGGCCGTCGCGATCGCGCGCGACGAGTGCAAGGCCCTCGGCCGGGACGCGGTTGCGGCGGATCTTCTCCGACGACTTCTTGCGGCGATCCGGGCCCATGACGCGGTCGAGCAGGTTTTCACGCGCAACGACATCCGAGGGATTTTCGGCATCGATGGCGAAAGTGGTAGGCGCAAAGAATGCGCGGACAGAATCAAGAACAGCGGCCATCTTGGCCTCCCGTACCCAATACCGTTATCAGCGGCGATGAAGGAAAATTGTGGAGTTGCCGCCCCGGCTGGTTACGGGGCCGGCGGAAACGACCTTAGATGATGTAGGCCTTCAATGGGTCGAAACCGTTGAAAGCGACCGCCGAATAGGTCGTCGTATAGGCGCCGGTGCCTTCGATCAGGACCTCGTCGCCGATCGAAAGGGAGATCGGCAGCGGATAGAGGTTCTTCTCGTAGAGCACGTCGGCCGAATCGCAGGTCGGACCGGCAATGACGCAGGGCTCCATCTCGTCGCCGTCGTGTTCCGTGCGGATCGGATAGCGGATGGCTTCGTCCATCGTCTCGGCGAGACCGCCGAACTTGCCGATGTCGAGGAAGACCCAGCGGGCATCGTCATTGTCCGACTTCTTCGAAATCAGCACGACTTCCGCCTTGATGACACCGGCATTGCCGACCATGCCGCGGCCCGGCTCGATGATCGTCTGCGGGATCTGGTTGCCGAAATGCGTGCGCAGCGCCTGGTAGATCGACTTGCCGTAAGCTTCTGCGGACGGAACGTCACGCAGGTACTTGGTCGGGAAGCCGCCGCCCATGTTGACCATCTGCAGGTGGATGCCCTGCTTGGCAAGCGATACGAAGACGCGCTTGGCATCGGCGAGCGCCGAATCCCAAGCATCCACCTTGGTCATCTGCGAACCGACATGGAACGAAACGCCATAGGACTGCAGGCCAAGCTGATGGGCGTAGACGAGAACGTCGACAGCCATCTGCGGAACGCAGCCGAACTTGCGCGACAGCGGCCATTCGGCGCCTTCGCCATCCGTGAGCACGCGGCAGAAGACACGGGCGCCGGGAGCGGCGCGCGAGATCTTCTCGACTTCCTCATGGCTATCGACCGCAAAGAGGCTGACGCCGAGCGCATGCGCGCGGGCAACGTCACGTTCCTTCTTGATCGTGTTGCCGTAGGAGATGCGGGCAGCGGTCGCACCGGCTTCGAGCGCCATTTCGATTTCGGCAACGGATGCGCAATCGAAATTGGAGCCGAGGCCTGCGAGCAGCTTCAGCACTTCGGGAGCCGGGTTGGCCTTGACGGCGTAATAGATGGCGCTGTCCGGCATGGCGTGACGGAAGGCGTCGAAATTGTCGCGAACGACGTCGAGGTCAACCACGAGGCAGGGACCGTCGGGACGTCGGGTTGCGAGAAAGTCGCGGATGCGCTGGGTGGTCATATCGATTCCCTCTTCCAATTCCAGAGCTCCGGCATGAACCGGAGGACAAAGGGCATACGATAGCTCACATTGGAACCAGCCGGTGGAGACCCCGGAACCATAGCAAGCGCTCGATGCGCAGATAGTGAACCAACGCCGCGATGCGGTGTAAGTTCGGCTTTGTCTGCCATGGATTGGAGGGAGAATCCCAACCGCACTTCCGGCAATGATGGTGTGCCTCTTCAGTAACCCCCGCTGATGGAAAGCAGGGAGAGAACAAAAAGGCCCGCACCGTCGTTGCTTCAGGCGTCCTCGCATTTTCCGGTTGGCCGGAATAGCGACTGGAGGGGTTAATTCCAGGTACCTTACCGATTTCCTCACCAATTCGAGGGTTCGGCGGACACCCATGGGCACGTGCGACTTTGGGCTGAGTGGGAAATAAGAATATTCGCCTTCATAATCAAGCGATTTTTTGATCCCGACGCTAAAAAAATTATTGAACAAGACGAGCCAATTTGTTCAACATTCCGAAACAGCCTGAGGGGTGCCATGGATACCTTGACCCGCATACGCGCCTTCATCGATGTCGTCGAGGCCGAAGGCTTCTCCGCCGCGGCACGGCGCACCGGTCGCTCCAAGGCGCTGCTCTCCAAATATGTGCGCGAATTGGAAGACGAGCTCGGCGCCCTGCTGCTCAACCGCACTACCCGGCAGTTCTCGATGACCGAGGCCGGCCATACCTATTACCGTACCGCCTCCGACATCCTGAAGGAGATCGATAACCTCGCCGATCTCGTGCGCGAAAACAATGCACAGCTCAAGGGACGGCTGCGCATCTCGGTGCCGCGCACCTTCGTCGATGCCGATGTCGGCCAGTCGCTGATCGATTTCGCCAAGGAGAACCCGGACCTTTCGCTGGAGATCGCCGCCGATGACCGGTTCGTCGATCTGATCGAGGAAGGCTTCGACGTGGCGATCCGCATCACCAAGCTCGAGGATTCCGGCATGATCGCCCGCAAGATCTCGGATTTCCGCATCCATATCTGCGCCACCCCTGAATTTCTCGAGCGTTATCCCGATCTCGATCACCCAACGGCCCTTTCCAGCGTCCCCTTCATCGTCGATACCAATGCGCGCACCCAGGCGAGCATCCGCTTCCACAATCCTGACAACACCTCGTTCGCCGTCGCCGTTTCCGGACCGATAGAGGTCAACAGCCCGCATGCGACATTACGCGCGGCACTTGCCGGCATCGGCGTAGCCTTCATCCCGGATTTCATCGCCCGCAAGCCGATCGAGAGCGGCGAACTGGTGACCCTGTTCAACGATTACACCCCGACCGACCGCGGCATCTATGCCGTCTACCCGCACCGGCGCTACCTGCCGGCTAAGGTAAGAATCTTCGTCGATTACCTGCACAACTGGTTCAAGAAGCATCCGTAGGCCGGCGCCCTTGCGAAGCGATGCGACATTCCGCCCCGCTCTACAGCGCCGCGCGTCTTGTCAGATGCGCAAAGGACGCTGTAGCACTTTGAATCGCTGCATAATTTTATCCTTAAATTGTGTAGTGGCATCCGGCCCAGCGAAGCCGATGCCGAGCCCGGTCCCAATTCCGTCCCAATTTCTGGCAAGAAGTCAGGGGCAGCGAACAGGGCAGCGGGATAGATGAAACATTCAACGATACTGATGGCCGCGCTTCTTTCGCTGGCGCCGGCCGCCGCCTTTGCGCATCCGCACATCTTCGTGGAAGCGCGCCTCGAAGTCGTGGCCGGCAAGGACGGCAGTGTCGAGGAACTGCGCAATGTCTGGCGCTTCGACGAGGTCTTTTCCTCCTCCGTGGTCATGGATTTCGACAAGAACACCGACCTGAAGCTGGAGCCGAACGAACTTGCTGAGGTCGGAAAGACGGTGAAGCAATCGCTTGCCGACTACGATTACTACATGAACCTGACGATCAACGGGAAGAACATCACAGTTCAGAAGCCCGACATCATCCATGTCGACTACAAGGATGGCCAGCTGCTGATGTTCTTTGCGGTGAAGCCGGTGGAGAAAATGCCGCTGAAGGGCAGGCTCACGTTCGGCGTCTATGACCCGACGCTCTACACCTCGATCGATTTTCCCACCGACACCGAGCTGGCGATCGTCGGAGACGGCTTCAAGGCCTGCAAACATCAGGTGGTGCGGCCGGATGCCGACGAGGTGATCTCGGAAAACAAACAGTCGCTGACGGACGCTTTCTTCAACGATCCCACCGGCACCAACATGTCTAAACTCTTCGCCACCCGGCTGGAGGTCACATGCTGACAAAACGCCTGCCCCTCATTTTTTCCGCTGTCGTCCTCGCGCTCCTGGTGGCGGCAAGTCTGGCCCATGCGCAATCTCCGCTCGGCATCGGCACGGCGGAGCCGAGCTTCCAGCCGACCGGCGGTCCGCTCGCACCGCTTTTGCTCTATGTGAATTATGAACAGCAGGCCTTCTACCGGGCGCTGACCGGCGCCTTGAAGGCGATGCGCCAAGACCCGTGGCAGCTGGCATCGCTGATCGGCCTCTCCTTCGCCTACGGCGTCTTCCATGCGGCCGGCCCGGGCCACGGCAAGGCGGTCATCTCCTCCTATATGATCGCCAACGAGATCGAGCTGAAGCGCGGCGTGATGATTTCCTTCATTTCGGCCTTCATCCAGGGCATGGTGGCGGTAGCGCTGGTCGGCGGCGCCTGGCTGGTGTTGCGCGGCACCGGCATCACGCTGACGGAGGCGACCCACGCAATGGAGATCGCAAGCTTCGTCATGGTCATCCTGTTCGGCGGCTGGCTGCTGTTTCGAAAACTGCGCTCGATAGCCGGCAATATGCCACGGCGCGGGCTGATGGCGACGCCGGCCGGCCCGGTCAGCATGATGCTCGACTGGAAGGACAATGCAGCCGAACGCCAGGCCTATGCCTTCAACGGCAAGGCGCAGGCTGTAGAAGCCGGCCACACCTTCGTTCCCGGCATGGTCTGCGAGACCTGCGGCAATGCCCATGTGCCCGACCCTGCCCTGCTCGGCGGCGACAAGTTCAGCGTCCGCGAGGCCTGGTCGGCGATCGTTGCCGTCGGTCTGCGCCCCTGTTCCGGCGCGCTTCTGGTCATGACCTTCTCACTGCTGAACGGGCTCTATCTCGGCGGCGTGCTGTCGGTCGCCGCCATGTCGCTCGGTACGGCGATCACCGTTTCCCTGCTTGCCACACTTGCCGTCACTGCCAAGAGTGCGGCCGTCCGCCTCTCCGGACGCGGCTCGACCGCCTCGATCTGGGTCGGCAATGCCATCGAAATCCTCGGCGCCGTGCTCGTCATGCTGATGGGCGCCCTGTTGCTCGGAGCCTCGCTGCAGGGATAAAATTACTTTCCCCGGCCGCGCTGGTAACGCGCCCGCAGCCAGAAGACTGCGAAGAACGCCATGATCAGGCAGACGCCGACGACGATTGCCAGCGTCGGTGAGAAATTGCCGATCCAGAGCACGATGGTCGGCAGGAAGTAGATGACGAGGGCAGCGCCGAGCAAGATGATGGCGGCGGCGGTCGCCTGCGAGCGGCTCTCCGGGCTCACGCGAGCCTTTCCTTTTCAAGATCGGCGCGGATATCCTGCAGGCGGCGCACCTGGTTGCCCTCGGCGTCGAAATTCCCCGGCGAAAGCCAGGCTTCGAATGCATCGTTGATCATCGGCCATTCGGCATCGATCATCGAGAACCAGGCGGTGTCGCGATTGCGATGCTTGGAGATCATGTGCTGGCGGAAGACCCCTTCGAAGCTGAAGCCGTAACGGGCCGCCGTCGTCTTGCTCGCCTCGTTCTTATTGTCGCATTTCCATTCGTAGCGGCGGTATCCAAGATCCTCGAAGACGTGCTTGGCCATCAGATAATGCGCCTCGGTTGAAAGCGGCGAACGCTTCATCTCGACGCCATGCGCCACACCGCCGATCTCGACGACACCGTTTGCCGGGTCGGCGCGCATGTAATTCGCCATGCCCACAATCTTCCCGGTGGCGTTGTCGCGGAAGATATGGGTGAGCCAGCCGGACTTGGTGTAGACGGTTTCCAGCCAGTTGGCGAAATCGTCGATACCGGAGAAGTCGTCCTGGGCGAAATAGAGAAGCAGCGGATTGATGCCCATGCCGCCGAGCCCGTCCCACAGCGCCTCGAGATGTTCCGCGCGCCGATAGGGCTCCACGGTAACGAAACGGCCCTTCAGTGTGACCGGCTTCGGCGCCGGGCAGCCCTTGAAATTTGTGAGATCGCGCATGTCCACTCCCTTGTCGGGAGAGTGGATAGGCCAGCCGCCCGACAAAGGCAACCGGCCTAGATGTCACTGTGACAAGGTCGTCTTGGCCGACGACACCGTCGCCTCAATATGGTCGACCAGCTGGTCGGCAAGGCCGAGGCGGCCGGCAAGCAGATCGAGATAACCGCGCTCGGCGCGCGAATCCGGGTCGATGGTCAGCCGCGAGGCGGTGTAAAGCTCGACGCGCTGTTCTTCCGTCGTCGCTGCGGCAACGAGCGCATCGATATCCGTCGGCGAAGCGAGTTCATGCTCGATGAAGGCGGCAGCCTCGCCGCTGACATCGGCGGCCTTGACCTTGTCCATGATGAGGGCGCGTTCGGCATCGTCGATATGGCCGTCGGCCTTGGCGGCGGCGATCATCGCACGGATCAGCACGAGGACGAATTCATTGCTGCCGGCAGGCGATGTCGGTCCGAAACCGGATTCGGCAGGCGGCGGCAGGAGAACCGGATTATTTGCCGACGGTGCATCCGAGGGGGCTGAGGGCGCCTGTCCCGCCTGGTAATTCTTGTAGGCCTGGTAGCCGAGGCCGGCAATCGCGGCAAGACCGCCGATCGCCAGTGCATTGCCGGCAATACCCCGACCAGTCTTGGTGCCGAGAAGCGCGGCTGCAATCGCACCTGTCGCCAGCGGATTGTTCTTTGCCGTCTGCACGGCGTCACCGGCCCTGTCGCGGACCGAACCGCCAAGACCTGGCACCTGCGAACCCAAAAACTGGTCGAGAAGCTTCTTTGCGTCGAACATTCCTCGTCATCTCCCTGTTTGAAACTGGAGGAGTACATAGGTTTGCGACGGGTGAAATACAAATGCGGCGTGCCGAGTTGCCACCCCATCTGCCCTAGCGGGCATCTCCCCCACAAGGAGGGAGATTGGATGGGCGTGAGGGTTTCCTCAAACAATTGGCTCAAGCGGCGGATCGGGAGAAAGAGCTGGCCGATCTCCCCCTTGTCGGGAGATGTCCGGCAGGACAGAGGGGGTGTCGCCCCACCGAACAAAGGTTTAGGCCTTCAGCGCCGCCGCCTCTGCCGCGAGCTTGGTAATGCCAGCCCAGTCGCCGGCCGCGACCAGTTCCTTCGGCGCCACCCACGAGCCGCCGACGCAAATGACGTTCGGCAGCGAGAGATAATCGTTGGCGTTCTTCAGCGAAATGCCGCCGGTCGGGCAGAACAAGGTGCCGGCAAGCGGCGAGGACAGTGCCTTGAGATAGGCGGCGCCACCGGCCTGCTCCGCCGGGAAGAATTTCAGCACCTGGTAGCCTTCTTCGCGCAGTGCCATGACTTCGCTAGCGGTCGCAGCCCCCGGAAGCAGCGGCACGTCGGAATCGGCAGCGGCATCAAGCAGTACCTGCGTCGTGCCCGGGCTGACGATGAACTTCGAACCGGCCTCGACGGCGGCTTCCCAATGGGCGACATTGAGGATAGTGCCGGCGCCGACTTCGGCCCCCTCGACCTCTGCGGCGACTGCGCGCACGGCCTCGAGTGCCGCCGGCGTGCGCATGGTGATCTCGATCGCCTTCAGCCCGCCCGCAACGAGCGCACGGGCGAGCGGCACCGCCGTCTTCGCATCGTCGACGATCAGGACCGGAACGACAGGCTGGAGTTTCAGGATGGAAAGGAGCTTCTCTGTTTTCTCGCCCATGGTCGCGCGACCTCCTTGAAACGATTGAATTCGGACCCCGAATAACGCCCCCGCGGAACCTTGTCGAGATAAAACCGGACCGCATGCCGAGAAGGGTATGAAATGCGTGGAAATTGGGCTACCGTGCCGTAATCGTCACAAAAGGTTCACCGATATGGCGAAAGAGATCGAGCGGAAGTTTCTTGTACGCAGCGATGGATGGCGTTCCGCCGTCGAGACGAAGTCTGTCCTCAGGCAGGGTTACATTGCCTCGATGGACGATCGTTCCGTGCGCGTGCGCATCCTCGACGGCAGGAAGGCGAAACTGACGATCAAGATCGGCCGCAGCACCATTACCCGTGACGAATTCGAATACGACATCCCGATCGCCGATGCCGAAGAGCTGTTGCGGAACGCGATCGGCGTCGTCATCGAGAAGACGCGCTATCGCGTTCCGCATGAGGATTTCGTCTGGGAAGTCGACGTCTTTACCGGCGAGCATCGCGGACTGGTGATCGCCGAGGTGGAAATGACGGCTGAAACTGATGATCCGGCCCTGCCTACATGGCTCGGCGGCGAAGTGACCGGCGATTTCCGCTATTCCAACCAAGCCCTCGCCACAGAATACGGGCACGACAGGCATGGCCTATCGCATTCGGCCTGAGGCCGATTTCACCGAGGTGTTCCGCAATGTCGCGACGGAGCAGCTGAAACGCGCCGTCACGGTTCTTGAGGAGCGCCCGCACGGCGCCCATGAGGCGATCCACTCCTTCCGCAAGAACCTGAAACGACTGCGTTCGCTCTACCGCCTCGTGGCCCGCGAGGTGCCGGATTTTCAGGCCCAGGAAAATGCAAGGCTGCGCGATGCCGCACGCTCGCTTTCAGCGATCCGCGATGCTGCCGCCCTTATCGGCACCGCGGAATATCTTCAGCATGCAGCCCGCGGGGACGAGGAGAGCGAGGCGCTCGGCCGCATCGTCACCATTCTCGAAGGGCGCCGTGACTGGATGGCGCAGGCCGAAAGCAGCCTGGAACAGCGGCTCGCGGAAACCTCCGACGTTCTGAAGCAAGCGATCGCCGCCTTGGATGCCGTCTCCTTTGATGGCGGCCACCGCAAGAATGCCCGCATGCTGGCAAAGAGCTGGCGACGCACGGCGCGGAAGGCCAAGACCGCGCTTGCGGCTTGCCACGGCGGGGCATCGGCCGCCGATTTCCACAATCTGCGCAAACGCACCTACGACTATCGGCTCTACCATGCCCTTTTGCGTGACGTCTGGCCGGGCGCGATGAAGGCCAAGCGCGATGCCGCCGAGGAACTCGTCGAGGATCTCGGCCACATCCACGATCTCACCGTGCTCTCCGAACTGGTCGAAGCCGAACCGCAGCTCTTCACCCGCAATGATGACCTGGCGCATCTGCTCGACATCATCATCTTCCGCCAGCAGGAAGACCGGCGGCAAGCGCTGGTCAAAGCCGAGGCCGTCTTCGCCGATGATGCCGACGAGGAAGCCCAGCGCATCGAGCTTCTCTGGGTGATGGCTGGGAGTTGAGAGTCCGCGAAATCGGAAGTGCTTGCGCGCAGCTCTGCATTTCCCATCGCATCTGCAAAATCACAAGAAACCCTATTGACCTCAACCGATGTTGAGGTCCTAGCCTCCGGTGGTCGAACAAGCAGAGACTTGACCCGCGAGGAAAAAATGACCTCCGAAAATGCCGCAATGCCGAAGGTGCTCGGGCTCTACGAGACCCATCTGACCGTTGCCGATTTCAAGACCTCCACGGACTTCTACCGCGATGTCGTTGGGCTCGAACCGGCAGCCTCATTCGAGGAGCGTAAAGTCGCTTTCCTTTGGGTGAACGACAGGAAGACCGGGATGCTCGGCCTTTGGGAAACCGGAAGCGGGCCGCTGAAGATGCGGTTGCACATCGCCTTCCGCATGACCGCCGGCGGTGTGCAGCAGGCGCCCGCCATTCTCAGGGCAAAGGGTGTGGAACCTCTCGGCTTTACCGGTGAACCGGTGACGGAGCCGGTGGTTCTCGGCTGGATGCCGGCGCTGTCTATCTATTTCAAGGATCCGGATGGGCACTCGATCGAGTTCATCAGCGTTCTAGACGACATCCCCGACCGGAGCTTCGGCGTGCGGCCGTTTTCCGCGTGGCAGGCGCGAGCCTAATCGGTCACCGGTCAAAGTCGCCGCTGGCGAAGGCAATTGCGCGGCACGCCGATTTTCTGTATTTCCGGCCTATGACCGACAGCCTGACACACACCAGCCCGTTCCTCGTGGCCGCACTCTACCATTTCGTTTCCGTGCCGCGCTTTGCCGACCTGCAGGCGCCGCTGCAGACACTTTGCGAGGAGAACGGCGTCAAGGGAACGCTGCTTCTGGCGCATGAAGGCATCAACGGCACGATCGCAGGCCCGGATGCCGGCATTCACGCCGTGCTCGCCTTCCTGCGCGCCCAGCCGGAATTTTCGGGCCTGGAGCATAAGGAAAGCCGCGCCTCGAAAATGCCCTTCCTGCGCATGAAGGTGAAGCTGAAGAAGGAAATCGTCACCATGGGTGTCGAAGATATCGACCCCAACAAGGTGGTCGGCACCTATGTGGCGGCCAAGGACTGGAACACGCTGATTTCCGATCCCGACACCATCGTCATCGACACCCGCAACGACTACGAGACGGCGATCGGAACCTTCCGCGGCGCGCTCGACCCGAAGACCAAGAGCTTCCGTGAGTTTCCGGAATGGGTGCGTCAGAATCCCGGTCTGCACAACAAGCCGAAGGTCGCCATGTACTGCACCGGCGGCATACGCTGCGAGAAGGCCACCGCCTTCATGAAGGCTGAGGGCTTCGACGAGGTCTACCATCTGAAGGGCGGCATCCTGAAATATCTGGAGGAAGTACCACAGGAGGAAAGCCTCTGGGATGGCGCCTGCTTCGTCTTCGACGAGCGTGTCTCCGTCGAGCACGGCTTGAAGGAAGGCGAACACCGGCTCTGCCACGCCTGCCGCAACCCGATCACTGCCGAGGAGACTACTTCGCCGCTTTACGAGGAAGGCGTTTCCTGCAGCCACTGCTACCACACGCGCACGGAGGAAGACCGGCTGCGTTACCGTCAGCGTCAGCACCAGATCGCCCTGGCGAAGAAGCGCGGCCAGCGACATATCGGCAGCTGAGCCAGGATTCTGATTGGATCAGGCTGCGCCGATGTGGCGTCGGGCCGCCGGCTCCGCTGCACGTCGCTCGTTCAGCATCTCGCTGATAAGGTCTGATGTCACAGGCTTTCCGAACAAATAGCCCTGCAGGCAGTCGCAGCCGAAAAGGCGCATGGCTATCGCCTGCTCCTCGGTCTCGATGCCTTCGGCCGTCACCGGAATGTCGAGCGAGCGGGCGAGCGCCACCGTCGCTTGCAGCATCTCGCGCTGGCGTTTGTCTTCGTTGACACCCATGACCAACGAGCGGTCGATCTTGATGCGGTCGAAGCCGAACTGCCTGAGATAACCGATCGAGGAGAAGCCGGAACCAAAATCGTCGAGCGCCACCTTGACCCCCAGCCCCTTCAACCGTTCGATCGACTGGCGGGTGCGCTGCGGATTCTGGATCATGTAGCCTTCGGTGATCTCGAGCGTGATGCGGCCGGCCTCGATCTCCGTCTGCTTCAGCACGTAGCGCACATAGTCGGTAAAGGCGGGATTGCGGAACTGGCCGGGCGAGACGTTGACCGAGACGTTGAGGTTCGGCCATTGTTTGGCCGTCTCGCAGGCTTTGCGCAGCACGAACAGGCCAAGCGATTCGATGAGGCCGCTGGTCTCGGCGATCGGGATGAACAGCTCGGGCGAAACAGGGCCATGGCCTGGACGGTTCCAGCGCACCAGCGCCTCGACGCCGGTCATCGCATGCGTCGCCGCATCGATCAGCGGCTGGTAGGCGAGCGTCAGGTCGCCGCTTTCGATGGCGATCCGGAGGTCGAGCTCCAGCGCATTGCGCTGCTCTCGATCGGCGTCCATCGACGCATCGTAGAGCGTCATGCGCGCGCGGCCGGCCTCCTTCGCCTTGTACATGGCAAGGTCGGAACGGCGCACCAGCTCCTCACGCCCGATCGTCCCGGAAGGCGACATGGCGATACCAATGCTTGCCCCGACGACGACGACACGACGACCGATCTCCAGCGGCTCGACAAGAAAATCGAGGATCTGCTCGGCGAGCTGCAGGGCGGCGGCATTCTCGCTGTCGGAGAGAAAGGCGATCGCAAATTCATCGCCGCCGATGCGGGCGAGAACCGCACCTTGCGGAATGAGTACATCGAGCCCGGCCGCGACCGCCCGGATCAACTGGTCGCCGGTGCCGTGGCCATAGCTGTCATTGACTTCCTTGAAGCCATCGAGGTCGAGATAGAGGAGCAGCACATTGCGCTTGGTCTGGCGTGCCTCGACGACAAAACGATCGACGGCCAGCCCGAGACCGTCGCGATTGGAAAGGCCGCTCAGCCTGTCGCGCAGCGCCTCCTCGCGAGCGCTGTTTTCCTCCGCCTTCAGGCGGCGGCCGGCAAGCCAGCCGATGACCAGCAGCACCACGAAGAACAATCCGACGAGGCCGAGCGCCTGGATGACCATCGGCCGCACCTGTGCATAGCCGATATCGCCGGGTGAACGCGAGATCCACACGAGCTTGCCGAGCGTTGCCCCCGTCGGATCGACGATCGGGACGAGGTAGTCGGCCGCAAAACTCGGCGGCGCCAGCCGCAGCCCGCCGATGACATAGGTCTGGCCGAGAGCGGTCACCCTGTCGTCATCGAGATGGCGGGCGAAAACGAGATAGCGCTGCTGGCCGGCGGGCACATCCAGCGAACCGGACTTTTTCCGCACCAATGCCACGCCGACGGCGGCAATGCCCCGCTTGGTGGTGACGAAACCGATCGCCTGAGGACGATCGGCCGGGCCGGCCGCCTTCACCGTGTCGAACAGGGTCCAGAGCGAAGGCGCGAAGAAATCCGTGACCGGCTCCTCCATCGGCTTGCCATCGCGATAGGCCATAATCGCCTTCTTCTCGGCATCGATGACGATCGCCATGTCGAAAAGCGAACTGTTGACCGACATCTCGCCGTAGTTGCTCACCGTCCAGGCCATACCGTCAGCTGCGTAGACGTTGACGGCGGCGTCATCCCAGGCGGCGTAATCGTCAAGCGTCGCGCCGAGCTGTTCCTCGAAGGTCTTCAACGCGCCGATCGTCGTTTCGCGCGAGCGCTCGTCATCGAGAATATTGGAATTTTCGGCCACGCGTTCGAGCGCCGTCAGCACCATGATGGTGACGACTGCAACAATGACTGCGAAGGAAAAAAGCACGCCCGTGACGGTGATGTGACGGCCTATTCCCGATCCTTTGCTCTGCGACTTTCCGGCGGTCTGCATTACGACTCCCTGACCATCGGACTTTGCCAGCCAAGGGTTCAAAAACGTTTAAGCAACCGGCTGTTGCAGGTTTCTGGCGAGCTATTTTTGTGTCGCCGCCTGAGGAAGCGCCCCTAACCCGGCTTGTGATTGCCCTTCGGGAATTGCGCCGCGAGTTCGTGATACCATTTGCCGCTCTTTTTTACCGTGCGTACCTGGGTCTCATAATCGACATGGACCAGACCGAAGCGCATGCGGTAGCCTTCCGCCCATTCGAAATTGTCCATCAGGCTCCAGGCGAAATAGCCCCGCAAGGGGTAGCCGTCCTTGATGAGGCCGGCGACGATTTCGAGGTGATCGCCGACATAATCAAGGCGCATCGTATCGTCGACCTCGCCGTCGACGACATCGGTGTTGTCGCAGGCGCCATTCTCGGTGATGTAGCACTCCGGCAGCTCGTAGCGGCGGTAGAGATCCTCGACCGAGAGCTTCAGGCCAGGCGCATAGATCTCCCAGCCGATATCGGTCTTGACGTCGCTTGCCGGCGGCGCTTCCACCGTCCAGGGGAAATCACCTTTGCGTTCGGCATCATCAGTGACCCGCTCGGGCTTATAATAGTTCAGCCCCCACCAGTCGAGTTTCTGGCTGATGAGTTTCAGGTCGCCATCCTCGATGACGGGCATGCGATTGCCCAGCGCCTCGATGAATTCCTTCGGATATTCACCCTTGAAGACGGGATCGAAGAAAGCGCCGTTGTGGAACTGATGCGCACGCTCGCCGGCGGCCAGATCGGCCGGGCTGTTGGAGCCGGGAATGATCGAGGCGGCATTGAGCACGAGCCCGACCGGCACGTTGGGGGCTTCCGAGCGGATCGCCTCGACGCCGAGACCATGGGCAAGGTTCATGTAATGCATGGCGTGAAGGGCGGCCTGCATGTTGCGCTCGCCCGGAGCATGGATGCCGTAGAGGTGGCTGAGCCAGACGATGCACCAGGGTTCGTTGAAGGTCGCGACCCGGTCGAGGCGATCGCCAAGGCGGTTCATCACCGTCTTGGCATAGCGCTGAAACGCATAGGCAGTCGAGCGCGCAGTCCACCCGCCCTCGCCGGCGAGCAGCAGAGGCAGGTCCCAATGGTAGAGCGTCGCGAAGGTCTTGATGCCCCGCGCCTTGCAGCCGTCGACCAGCCGATCGTAGAAATCGAGGCCGGCCTCGTTCACCGGACCCGTGCCGTCAGGGATAATGCGCGGCCAGGCAATCGAGAACCGGTAGGCTTCGACACCCATCTCCTTGATGAGATCGAGGTCCTGTTCCAGGCGATTGTAGTGATCGCAGGCGATATCGCCGTTATCGCGATTATGGACGCGGCCGGGCATATTGCAGAAAGCATCCCAGATGGATGGCTTGCGGCCATCGGCTTTGCTGGCGCCTTCAATCTGGAAGGCGGCGGTGGCGACGCCGAAAGTGAAGTCGCCGGGAAAGCGCTCTGCGAGTTTCTTCGGATCGATCATCTGTAAATCCTATCTCTCAGGTTGAGCCGTTTGCGCCGGATTTATCCAAGCCTGAAGGCAAAGTACAGGCTGGCGGCGAGAAAAACTGCAACGTTGCAGGAGGAAAAACAGGGCGGTTGCAACGCCGCACCCTTAACCGCAGCCACCCTCATAACGGCAATGTCAGCAGTCGTGACTTGGCCGTTGAGACGGAGATCCTTACACGGGAAATGGCATCACAAATGTGAAAGGAATCCAATGCTCTCTTCGATCCATTCGCTGCAGCCTCATCTGCTGAGCCTATTGCGCATCGTCTCGTCACTTGTCCTTTTCAGCTACGGAACACAGAAGATCCTGCATTTTCCGGCTGCGGCAAGCGTGCCGCCGGCGGGCTCGCTCTCCTGGATTGCCGGGCTGCTCGAACTCACCTTCGGCTTTCTGGTCCTGGTGGGATTCCAGACCCGTATCGCAGCCTTCGTGCTCTCGGGCCTGATGGCCTTCGCCTATTTCATCGGGCATGCGTCGAAGGGCATCTATCCCGCTCAGAACGGCGGCGTCGCGGCGATCCTGTTCTGCTTCGTGTTTCTTTATCTGGTGGCGGCAGGTGCCGGACCGCTGAGTGTCGACAACCTGCTGAGGCGTGGCCGTACGGCGGCGGCTTGATCAAAAATAAAACAAAACGCCGAGGCGACTCGAGACCGCCTCGGCGTTTTTCATGGGGCCACGCGGATCGGTAAATTCAGACCTTGACCCATGCGCCGTTCTTCTTGGAAGACGCGACGCAGGCTTCGACGAAAGCCACACCCTTCACGCCGTCATCGACCGTGGGGTAGACCACTGCCTTGTCGACGGCCTTACCCTTCTTGCGGGCATTGATCGCATGCGCGGCTTCGGTATAGATCGTCGCAAAGGCTTCGAGATAACCTTCCGGATGCCCAGATGGCACACGCGTGACACGGCCGGCAGCCGCGCCTGAACCGGCACCGCCCCGGGTGATCAGCCGCTTCGACTCGCCGAAAGGCGTGTACCACAAGTAGTTCGGGTCCTTCTGGGTCCATTCCAGCCCGCCCTTGGTGCCGTAGACGCGGACCATCAGGCCATTTTCATGGCCAGGCGCCACCTGGCTGCACCAGAGCATGCCCTTGGCCGGCTTCTCAGAACCCTTCGCCTTGAAGCGCAGCATGACATGGGCGTTGTCGTCCAGCCGGCGGCCCGGAACGAAGCTGTCGAGATCGGCGGCGAGGCTGTCGAGCTCGAGACCTGATATGAAGGCAGCGAGATTATAGGCATGCGTGCCGATATCGCCGGTCGAGCCGCCAACGCCGGACTGCGCCGGATCGGTGCGCCAGGCGGCCTGCTTCTGGCCGGTTTGCTCGACCGCTTCCGTCAGCCAGTCCTGCGGATATTCGGCCTGGACGACGCGGATGTCGCCGAGTTCGCCATTCGCGATCATCTCCCGCGCCTGCCGCACCATCGGATAGCCGGTGTAGTTGTGCGTCAGCACGAAGAGCGCGCCGCTCTCGTCGGCGATCTTCTTCAGCTTCTTCGCATCGGCAAGGTTGGATGTCAGCGGCTTGTCGCAGATGACATGGATGCCGCGCTTGAGGAATTCCTTGGCCGCATCGTAATGCACATGGTTCGGCGTGACGATCGCCACTGCCTCGATGCCGTTCTTCAGCTTCGCCTCGCGGATCGCCATCTCGCGATAGCTGGAATAGGTCCGCGACGGATCGAGGCCGAGGTCGCGGCCGGATGCGATCGCCTTTTCGGGCGAAGCCGACAGCGCGCCGGCGATGAGATCGTACTGATCGTCGATGCGTGCCGCGATACGGTGCACCGCGCCGATAAACGCGCCCGCGCCGCCGCCCACCATGCCGAGCCGGATGCGCGGCTCGCGTGTCTGTTCGGATGATGCTTCGATTGCCATTGATTCCTCCTGAATTTTTATTCCCTTCTCCCCTTGGGGGTTCGAAGGACGGGTTGAGCCCCGTGGCTCAACCCCGGTCGGTGGCCCGGAGGGTCGGATGAGGGGGCCTACCGACAGATATTGCCTTTCGCTTGTCGCTCAAGGCATTCGTCGCTATCGCTCCTCATCCCCCTCATCTGCCCTGACGGGCATCTTCTCCCCGCTGGGGAGAAGGGAAATGAAAGCCTAAAGCCCCAGCATCCGCCGGTTCGCCGCCTGGTCCGTGCCGCTGCCGGCGAAATCGTCGAAGGCTTTCTCGGTGACGCGGATGATATGCGCGGCGACGAATTCGGCGCCTTCGCGGGCGCCGTCTTCCGGATGCTTCAGCGCGCATTCCCATTCGACCACGGCCCAGCCGTCGAAATTATTCGCCGTCATCTTCGAAAACACCGCGCCGAAATCGACCTGGCCGTCGCCGAGAGAACGGAACCGGCCGGCACGTTCGACCCAGCCCTGATAGCCGCCGTAGACGCCCTGGCGCCCGGTCGGATTGAACTCCGCATCCTTGACGTGGAACATCTTGATGCGGTCCTTGTAGATGTCGATGTTGTCGAGATAATCGAGGCACTGCAGGACATAGTGCGAGGGATCGTAGAGCATGTTGGCGCGCGGATGGTTCTTCACCCGCTCCAGGAACATCTCGAAGGTGATGCCGTCATGCAGGTCCTCGCCCGGGTGGATCTCGTAGCAGACGTCGATACCGTTCTCGTCCGCATGATTGAGGATCGGCGTCCAGCGACGGGCAAGCTCGTCGAAGGCAGTCTCGACCAGACCGGCAGGGCGCTGCGGCCAGGGATAAATGAAGGGCCAGGCAAGCGCGCCGGAGAAGGTCGCATGCGCCGTAAGCCCGAGATTTTTGGATGCCGTCAGCGCCATCTTGACCTGCTCGACCGCCCATTCCTGACGCGCCTTCGGATTGCCGCGCACCTCCGGTGCCGCGAACCCGTCGAAGGCTTCGTCATAGGCCGGATGCACGGCGACGAGCTGGCCTTGCAGGTGAGTGGAGAGTTCGGTGATCTCGATGCCGTTTTCGCGAGCCTTGCCGGCGAATTCGTCGCAATAGTCCTTGGACGTTGCAGCCTTCTTCAGATCGATCAGCTGGCTGGCCCAGGTCGGCACCTGAACGCCCTTGTAACCGATGTCGGCCGCCCATTTGGTGATCGCGTTCCACGAGTTGAAAGGAGCAGTATCGCCCGCGAACTGGCCAAGGAAAAGGCCGGGGCCTTTGATCGTTTTCATGTCAGATTCCTCCCTGAATATCGACCGTAAACGTTTCTGATATGTTGTAGCACGCTATTTGGCGGGAGCAAGGCGCCTCCTCGCCCTTGGCTCGTGATTTGGCGCGAGGCCAGATGCGATATGGCTGGGAGCTAAACACGATGGGCTGTGGCGGGCAAGAGGTACGTGCAGCATTTTCGGCCAGCCGCTGTATGGAAGCATAAAAATGCGCCCATCCTTTCGAATGGGCGCATGTCTCAAGTCGATGGATCAGAACGGCGAATCCGGGAAATAGAAGTCCTTGGCATTCTCCTTGGTGACGAGCGTCGCATCGAGAATGTAGCTGCCATGAACCGGAACCTGATCGTAAAGTGCTGCCGCCGTCAGCTCCATCGCCGTGCCGACCATTGCCGGCGGATAGAGAACGTCGACCGGGATCAGCTTGTCGCCGTCCATGACCTTCTTGACCATGTCCTTGGAACCGGCGCCGGCGACGACATACTTGATGTCGGTGCGCTTGGCCTGCTCGATCGCCTGCAGAACGCCGACGGCCATGTCGTCATCCTGGCACCATACGACGTCGATCTTCTGGTACTTGGTCAGGTAGTCCTGCATGACCTTGAATGCATCGTCGCGGTTCCAGTTGCCGTACTGGCGGTCGAGAACCTTGACGTTCGAGCCGGCAATGCCCTTGTCGAAGCCGTCCTGGCGCTGCTGGTCGATCGGGATCGGCAGACCGCGGATGATGACCACTTCCGCGTCCGGCGTGGTGTCCTTGATGTACTTGCCGGCGACTTCGCCGAGAGCCGGGTTGTTGCCGGCGACATAGAGGTCGCGCACGGAATTGTCGTTGTTGCTCGGCGCGCGGTCGACGAGGGCGACGAACTTGCCCTTGGCCTTGACTTCCTTGATGGCGTTGACGAGCGGATCCGGATCCGACGGCAGGATGACGAGGGCGTCGATGCCCTGCGTATCGAGATCCTGCACGGCGTTGGCCTGGCTAGCGGCGTCCGGCGAGGTCTTGACGATGACATTGAGACCGGGATGTTCGGCCATCAGCAGCTTGGCGACGCGTTCGGCATGGAACACCACGCCCGACGTCCAACCGTGGTCGGCGGCCGGAATGGATACGCCGATCGTGAATTTTTTGTCCTGGGCGTGAGCGGCGCCGGCGAACGTCACCGCCGCAACCGCCAGGCCCAACATCAATTTACGCATGCTATTTCCTCCCAATAACTTCAGGGACTTTTCCATACGGGACCGGACGCCCTGTAAGCCCGATCAATTGTAGCCCCGGCCAGTTGCAAGCCCGGTCAATTCATGATTTGCCAATTTATGATTTGCGCACCAGCGAGCGCTGGACGAACATGGCGATGATGATGATCGCACCCTGGATGGCGCCGATCAGATATTCGCTGATGAAATTCGAAAGCAGCATGATGTTGCCGACCAGTTCGAGAATGAAGGCGCCGCAGATCGTGCCCCAGACCCTGCCCGCGCCGCCCTTGAGCGCCGTGCCGCCGACGACGACGGCCGTGATCGCCTGCAACTCCCACAGGATACCCGTCGTCGCCGATGTCGAGCCGAGACGCGGAACGTAGAGCAGCACGGCGATGGCGACGCACAGTCCCTGGATGACGAAGGCAATCGTCCGCACACGGTTGACCGCGATGCCCGAATAGCGGGCGACATCGCTGTTTGATCCCACAGCGACGACGTGGCGCCCGTAGCGGGTGCGGTAGAGGATGAAGGCAGCAACCGCCGTCACCGCCAGGATCACCACGATCGGCACAGGCACGCCGGCGATATTGCCGAAATAAGCAGGGCGATAGAGCGTCTGGATATCGGCGGAGCGAAGTGTGATCGCGCCTCCCTGCGACAGCCATGTCGTCAGGCCGCGATAGATGCCCATCGTGCCGAGCGTCGCGATGAAGGGCTCGATCCTGCCCACCGTCGTGATCAGGCCGTTCGCCAGGCCGCAGAGTGCGCCGGCGACCATGGTGAAGACGACCGCGACCAGCAGCATCAAAGCCGGGTTTTCGATGGCGCCCGAATTCATCAGCAGGATCATCAGGCTGGCGACGAAGGCCACCATCGAGCCCACCGACAGATCGAGATCCCCGGCCGATATCACGAAGGTCGCACCGACCGCGATGATGGCGATGAAAGCGCTGCGCGTTGCGACATTGGCAAGGTTGGTGATGCCGATGAAATTGGGATTAACCAGGGCTCCGACGATCAGTAGCAGCGCAAGGGCGACGAAGGGCGCGACCGCACGCAGGTCGACATCCCGCCAGGATCGGCGCCGGATTTCCCTGGTCTCCTCGTTGACACTCATTTCCAAACCAACCTCCCGTCCCATATTTTCTGGGAATCTTATCTGTCGCCCTGATCGGTAAAGCCCTACTTCAGCCTTCAGGCAGCCGCCTTCTTCTTCAGCCCCGCGGCGTAACGCATGATCTCCTGCTCGGAAATCTCCTCGCCCTCGAGCACGCCGACGATACGGCCTTCGCGCATCACCGCCACTCTGGTGCAGAGGCCGATGACCTCCGGCATCTCCGACGACACCACGATGATCGACCGGCCGTCCCGGGCGAGCGCCGAGATGAAATGATAGATCTGCTGTTTGGTGCCGACATCGATGCCGCGCGTCGGCTCGTCGATGATAATGATCTGAGGCTCGGTCTCCATGACCTTGGCGAGCAGCAGCTTCTGCTGGTTCCCCCCCGACATCCGGCCAGCGACGATATTGCCGTCGCGAACCCTGATATCGAAGCGGCGCTTGGCCTTTGCCATCGCGGCCGCCTCGCTGCCCGGGCCGAGATAGCCGTGACGAGCGTGCCTTCCGAGCGATTGCAGTGTCAGATTGGTCACCATGCCGGAGCGCAGCAAGAGGCCTTTCGACTTGCGGTCCTTGGTCATGTAGGCGAGCCCGCAGCGATTGGCGGCATGCACGTCGCCGGAGGGAACCGTTTCCCCCTTGATGACCACCTCGCCCTCGAGACGGGTCCGCAACCCGGCGATCGCCTCCATCAGCTCGGTGCGGCCGGAGCCGATCATACCGGAAAACCCGATGATCTCGCCCTTGCGCACCTCGAAGCTCGCATCCTTCACATAACCCGTCGACACAGAGGCTACTCTGAGGACGACCTCCTCGTCGACATCAGGCTCGACCTTGGCGGGATAGAGGCTGGAGAGTTCGCGGCCGACCATCAGTTGCGCGATCGATTCCCCGTCCAGAACGGACGTCGGCGAAGTCTTGATCCATTGGCCGTCGCGCAGGACCGTGACACGATCGGTCAATTCCATCACCTCGTCGAGCTTGTGGGACACGAAGACGAAGCTGGTACCCTGATCGCGAAGCTTGCGAACCTGCTTGAACAGCATATTGGTCTCTTCCCGCGACAGCACCGCGGTCGGCTCGTCCATGAACACCACCCGCGCATCGCGGCTGATCGCCTTGGCGATTTCGACCATCTGCTTGTCGGCGATGGAAAGCGTGCTGATCAGCGCATTCTCATCGACATGCGAACCGAGCACATCGAGAACCTTGCGTGTCTCCGACCGCATATATTTGCGGTCGAGCATGCCGAAACGGGTGACTTCGCGCCCTAGAAAAAGGCTCTCCGTCACGGTCAGATGTTCGGCGAGGTTGAATTCCTGGTGAATGATGACGATGCCGAGCGCCTCGGCGGCGCCATTGGGCGGCAGGACGACCGGCTTGCCGTCGAGCAGGATTTCGCCGGAACTCGGCTGTTCGAAACCGGACAATACCTTGACGAGCGTCGATTTGCCGGCGCCATTTTCACCCATGAGCGCATGGATTTCGCCGGCGCGGAGATCGAAGTTCACGCTGAAAAGGACCTGCACTCCACTGAAGGATTTGCATATGCGCCTGGCAGACAGCACCACGGGTGCGGTGTCGGCAGCTTCCACAGTCATCCGGTCCTCCCCAAGCGGCGTCCCATCCGCTCTGGGGCCCTATGTAAACCTTTACATACATCGTGTAAAGGTTTACATCGTTGATTTACACAGATCAGTTGAAGCCTGCCTTTGACCTCTCGACAAGTCTGTGTAGTGTCGCGGCGAAGACAGCCCAAGGCAGAGCTCAGTGTCGAATTCCACGCCCGCAACCATCGAAGACGTCGCCCGGATCGCCGAGGTCTCCATCGCGACGGTTTCCCGGGCAATCCACATGCCGGAGAAGGTCGCCAACTCCACCCGCCTCAAGGTCAACCAGGCGATCGCCATCACCGGCTATACGACCAATGCCATGGCGCGCAGCCTGAGGCTCGGCCGCTCCAACATGATCCTTGTCGTGGCGCCCGATATTGGCGATCCCAATTTTTCCAACATTCTCGTCGGGCTGGAGAACGAAGCGCGCGCGCACGGCTACGGCATCCTGATCGGCCACACGCAGAACGATGCGCAGCGCGGCCTGGAATATCTGAAATTCTTAAATTCCAACCAGGCGGCCGGATTGATCCTCTTCACCGGCATCCTGCCCTTCGGGCATCAGACGATGACCGCGCGGCTGCCGCCGAGCGTCGGCGTTTTCGAACCCGTCTTCAACGGCGGCATTCCCTATGTCGGCGTCGACGACACCGAGGGCGCGCGAAAGGCAGTAGACCTGCTGCTGGCTGAAGGGCATCGCAAGATCGCCTTCATCGGCGATTCACGCACCCGGCTTGCCTATACGAGACGCCGCATGGGTTACGATGCCGGTCTCGATGCCGCAGGCATCCCGCCCGACACCAGGATCGTGCTGGAAGGCGACGGCACGATCGAAAGCGGGCGGCATGCGGTCGAACAGCTTTTCATGCGCGACACGCTTCCAACCGCCTTCATGTGCGTCAACGACCAGACGGCGATCGGCGTCATGGTCGGGCTCGGCGCGCGAGGCTATGATATTCCGCGGGATTTCTCGGTGACCGGTTTCGACGACGTGCCGCAGGCCGTCTTCATATCCCCACCGCTGACCACGATCCGCCAGCCGAGAACGGCGATCGGCAAGCAGGCGATGGCGCTGCTGCTGGAACTTCTGTCCGATGGCCGGCCGACCGAAACGGAAATCTTGCTGCGGCCGGATCTGGTGGTTCGAAACTCCGTCTCGGCGCCGTCGCGCAACTGGTCGAAACGTTGAACCCGTATCAGTAAGCGCTTAAGGCGCATTTAGCCGGCAAAATTGCGCCGGCGACCAATGGCCGCCGGCGCGCTTTATCAAACGTAACGATTGACGACGTTCTCAAGCAATTCCTGCTTGCCCGACCTTGGCTGCGGGTTCACGTCGTGGCTCTCGACATAGTGGGTGATCTCATCCAGCGAATACTCGCCGCGGAAGAGCTTCTGCGCCTCGGCGGATTCCCAGCCGGCATAACGATCGGCGAGCGGCTGCGACAGAGCCTTGTCCTCGATCATCTTGGCAGCGGCCTTCAGGCCGCGGGCGCAGCAATCCATGCCGCCGATATGGCCGATCAGCAGGTCCGCCGGGTCGAGGGACTGGCGGCGAAGCTTCGAGTCGAAGTTGGTGCCACCGGTCTTGAAGCCGCCGCCTGCCAGAACATGGTAGTAGGCGAGCGCCATTTCGGGAACATTGTTCGGGAACTGGTCGGTGTCCCAGCCGGACTGGTAGTCGTTGCGGTTCATGTCGATCGAGCCGAAGATGCCGAGCGCATTGGCAAGCGCCAGCTCGTGCTCGAAGGAGTGGCCGGCAAGGATCGCGTGGCCCTGCTCGATATTGAGCTTCACCTCGTTTTCAAGGCCGTGCTTCTTGAGGAAGCCATAGACGGTCGCGACGTCGTAATCATACTGGTGCTTGGTCGGCTCCTGCGGCTTCGGCTCGATCAGGATCGTGCCCTTGTAGCCGATCTTGTGCTTGTATTCGACGACGAGATTGAGGAAGCGGCCGAGCTGGTCGAGCTCGCGGCCGATATCAGTGTTGAGCAGTGTCTCGTAACCTTCGCGGCCGCCCCAGAGCACGTAGTTTTCGCCGCCGAGCTTCTGCGTGGCATCGATGCAGGTCTTTACCGTCGCGGCTGCAAAAGCGAAGACGTCGGGATCCGGATTGGTCGCAGCGCCCGACATATAGCGGCGGTGGGAGAAGAGGTTCGCCGTGCCCCAGAGCAGCTTGGTGCCGGTTGCGGCCTGCTTCTCGGCGAAATAGTCGACGATCTCGTTGAGGTTTTTAGTGTTCTCGGCGAAAGTCTTGCCTTCCGGACGCACGTCGGCGTCATGGAAGCAGTAGTAGGGCGAGCCGAGCAGCGAGAAGAATTCGAAGGCGACGTCGGCCTTGAGCTTGGCAGCCTTCATCGTGTCCTCGAACCAGGGACGCAGGAAGGTCTGCCCGCCGAAGGGATCGCCCCCCGGCCAGGTGAAGGTGTGCCAGTAGGCCACCGCAAAGCGCAGATGGTCTTCCATGCGCTTGCCCATGACGATCTCGTCCGGCTGGTAATGGCGGAAGGCTAGCGGATTGGTGCTGTCCGGGCCTTCGTATTTTACTTTCTGGATATCGCCGAAAAATCCGGTGCTCATGTTGGTTCTCCTTGGGTTCGTATCTTTTCGAAGTTCTGAATTGTTGGCCTACGCCAGCGACTTGATCGCCGGGTAGAGCGCACGGTAGCGCTTGTAAGCATCCTCATAAGCGCCGCTCAGTGCGGATACCGGCTCGATCGTGCCTGCCGTCACCGGCGGCGTGCAGACGGCAATCGGATCCGCGCCCGTTGCCGCGATCAGCCCGAGGCGGGCGGCGCCGAAGGCCGCGCCGAAATCGCCGTCGGCCGGCAGGTCGACCGGAACGCCGAGCGCGGTCGCGATCGACGCCAGCCAGTAACGCGAGCGCGAACCGCCGCCGATTGCCGTGACGCGGGATATGCCGGTGCCGGCCGAACGCAGCGCTTCGAGATTGTCGCGGATGGCGAAGGCGACGCCTTCGAGCACCGCCTGGGTAAGAACGACACGGCTGCTTTCATGTTCAAGGCCGATGAAGGCGCCGCGGATGACGGCATCATTGTGCGGCGTGCGCTCACCGGAGAGATAGGGCAGGAAGGTGACGCCGGTGGGCGCCTTCAGCGTCTCGCCGAGTTCGCCGGTGAGATCGGCGGCCGACTTGCCGGTCACGCCGGAATGCCAGTTGAGCGCATCGGTGGCCGACAGGATGACGCCCATCTGGTGCCAGGTGTTCGGCAGCGCGTGGCAGAAGGCATGCACGGCGCTTTCCGGCTTCGGCAAATAGGAACCGTTGGCGGCAAAAAGCACGCCTGATGTGCCGAGCGAGACGAAGGCGGCGCCATCGCTGACCGTGCCCATGCCGCAGGCCGAGGCCGCATTGTCGCCGGCACCGCCGGCAATGACGACATCACCTGTTATACCCCATTGCGCCGCCAGTTCGGACCGCAGCTTGCCGGCCTGCTCGGTGCCTTCGACGAGCGCCGGCATCTGCTCCTCGGACAAATTGGTGGCCGTGAGCAGTTCGGAGGACCAGGCGCGCTTGCCGGTGTCGAGCCAGGAGGTGCCGGCCGAATCCGACATTTCCGAGATATAGTCGCCGGTCAGCCACAAACGTAGATAGTCCTTCGGCAAGAGCACCTTGGCGATCTTGCCGAAGACATCGGGCTCATGCTTCTCGATCCAGGCGAGCTTCGGCGCCGTAAAGCCGGGGAAGACGATGTTGCCGGTGAGCGCGCGAAAGCGCGGATCGGCATCAAGCGCCGCGGCCTCGACGTAGCTGCGCGTGTCGTTCCAGAGGATGCACGGGCGCAGCACCTTGTCGGTCGCATCGATGAGCGTTGCGCCATGCATCTGGCCAGAAAGGCCGATGCCCTTGACCGCGGCAAGCTCCTTCGGATGTTTTGCCTTGAGGCCGGCGACAGCCTCCTCCGTGGCGCGCACCCAGTGGGCCGGCTCCTGCTCCGACCAGCCGGAATGCGGACGCGACACGTCGAGCGAACCATTGGCCGAGCCGACGATCTTCTGATCACCGTCGATCAGCATCGCCTTGACGCCGGAGGTTCCGAGATCGAGACCCAGATACATGTGGTGTTTCTCCCTTTGCCGTTACGGCAGATTGTCTTTCAGGAATATGTCGAGGCGGATGCGCTCCTGCGCTTCGATGACGGCAAGCCCGTCCGCCTTGGCTTTCAGCACGCGGATCGCGCTGCGCACCTCATGGCCGGCATCCTGGTTGAGGATCGCATCGATCGTGTTGTCGATCAGTGCTGCACGCGTATGAGCGGTCAGTTCGTGGGCAATCACGGTCAGCACGCGGTCGACGGCCTTCTCCTTCAACGCCCGGATCAGGCCGCGATTGCCGGCGCCGAGGCTGTAGACGCCGATGATGCCGGCATTCCCGAGCGCGTCGGCAACGAGCCTGTGGGCGACCTCCGGGTCGTCGCGGCCTTCGAGAACCGGCAGGATCGCAAGATCGGGAAATTCCTCAGCCATGACAGCGGTGAAGCCCTCCAGCCGCTCGCGATGGTCACGCACCAGCATGGAGCCGGCGAGCACGGCGATTTCACCCTTCCGCGGCCCGAGGAATCGTCCGAGCAGCCGGGCAGCTGTGCGGCCGGCTGCGATATTGTCGACGCCGGCATAGTGATGGCGGAGCGACCCCGTGAGATCGGAAACCAGGGTGACGATGGGAAAGCGCTCGCGCACCAGCCTGTCGACGGCGGCGCGCACGTCAGGCGCATCGGTAGCAACCAGCGCAATGCCACAGGGCTTTTCGCGGGAAAGCTCTTCGAGCACGGAGACGAGGGCGGCCGGATCGAAGGCCGGCACCTCGATGGTGCGGATATCGGTGCGCTCGGCCGACGATCGGAGGACTGCCTGGCGGATCTCGGCATTGAGCCCGTGCATGAAGGAGTTGTCGCTGGCCGGGAGGATGAAGACCAGCGGATAGGTGCGCCCCTTGGCAAGATTGGCGGCGGCGACGTCTCTGACATAACCGAGTTCGCGGATCGCGGTCTCGACCTTTTCCCGCGTGACGTGGCGCACACCGGGACGCTGGTTGAGAACCCGGTCAACGGTCGCCAGACTGACACCGGCGGCGGCGGCGATATCGTGAACGGTTGGCCTCATCATTCCTCCTGACGAGACCATTAGCGCCAATTTTGATGTACGTAAATCAAAAAATCGAACGGGCGGGTTTCCGCATCGTTTTCCCGGCATGTTCGCTTCGGACCGATCCGGTGGCGATGATCGACCTGATGACATAGCGACCTGAAAACGGCAAACAAAAAGACCCTCCGAAGAGGGCCTTTTCAAGGGGCGGCAGGCCGGAGGTCAGTGGCCGCCACCGCCTCCCCCGCCTTGCGGCGCGGGTTTCTTGATCATGGCGACACCGAGGATCATGGCAAGGAAGAGTGCGGTCAGGATCAGGAACACGTCACTGAAGGAAAGAATGATCGCCTGTTTGGTGGCAAGGCCGACCATCTGCTTGATGGCAACCGAGGCGCCATCCATGCCATAGGTGTTGAAGTTGGCGGCCATGCTGTTCATCTGGTCGATCGCCGCCGGATTGCCCCAGTCCATATTCTCCCGCAGCCGCTCGTAGTGCACGTCCTGCCGGTTGGTCAGAACGGTGTTGATGACGGCAAGGCCGACGGCGCCGCCGAGGTTTCTGGTCAGGTTGAAGAGGCCGGACGCGCCGCGGATGCGCGAGGGCGGCATCGTGCCGAGCGCGATGTTGTTGATCGGCACCATGCACATCATCAGCCCGAAGCCGCGCAGGATCTGCGGGATGAAGAGCTCGTAGAAATCCCAATCCGCCGTTAGATGCATCATGATGAAGGTGCCGGCGGCAAAGCTGACGAAGCCGATCACCATCATCAGGCGCAGATCCATCTTGGTCGACAGCCGCCCGGCGATCGGCGCGGTGAAGAACATCGCAAGCCCGGAGACGAACATCGTCTCGCCGATCATCAGTGACTCATAGCCGCGGATGCGCCCGAGATAGACCGGATAGATATAGGTGAGACCATAGAGGCCGATGCCCATGACGAAGGAAAACACCGAGCCGAAGGAGAAATTCCGGTTCGAAAACGCCTTGAGGTCGACGACGGGGAAATCCACCGTGAAGGCGCGATAGAAGAAGACGATGGCTGCAACGCCGGAGGCAACCGCGGCGATGGTGATGAAACTGTCGTTGAACCAGTCGTTCGAATTGCCTTCTTCGAGCACATATTCCAGCGCGCCGAGGAAGACGCCCATCGAGACCAGACCCCACCAGTCGAACTTCTTGAAGAGCGACAGTTCCGGCTTGTCGAAATCGATGAAGTTCCAGGTGACGATCGTGACGATGATGCCGGGCACGATGTTAACGAGGAACAGCCAGTGCCAGGAAAAGGCATGGCTGAGATAACCGCCGACGGTGGGGCCGATGGTCGGCGCCAGCGTCGCGATCAAGCCGATGATCGGCGAGACGATGCTGCGCTTCGACGGCGGGAAGATGGTGAAGGCGGCCGCGAACACCGACGGGATCATGCCGCCGCCGATGAAGCCCTGGATGACCCGGTAGACGATCATCTGGTCGATATTCGTCGCGGTCGCGGCAAGCGCGCTCGCCATGGTGAAGCCGGCGGCCGAGATCGCGAAAAGATACCGCGTCGAGATGATGCGCGCCAGCGTGCCCGAGAGCGGGATCATGATCACTTCGGCGATCAGATAGGACGTCTGCACCCAGCCGATCTCGTCGCTGCCGGCCGAAAGGCCGGCCTGGATCTCCGCAAGCGAGGCCGAGACGATCTGGATGTCGAGGATCGACATGAACATGCCGAGCACCATCGCGAAGAAGGCGATGAGCTTCTTCGGATCCATGCGCTCGTCGGTATGGGCGGGTGCCGCCGGCATCGTCCCCGCCGTTGCTGTCGCGCTCCCGGCCATCAGATCACCCCTGTCTTTCCTGAAGGCTTACTTGCTCGGCGCCGTGCGGGTGTCGACGTCGACGACGACGCTCAGGCCCGCGCGCAGACGGCCGCTGTCGAGCGCATCCTGCGGCAGCGCGATGCGCACCGGCACGCGCTGGATCACCTTGGTGAAGTTGCCGGTGGCGTTCTCCGGCGGCAGCAGCGAAAAGACCGAGCCGGAAGCCGGCGAGATCGATTCGACGGTGCCGACGATCGGATGATCGCTATAGGCATCGACCTGGACGTTGACCTTCGAGCCCGGCACCAGATGCTGGATCTGCGTTTCCTTGAAATTGGCGTCGATATAGAGCTGGCGCACAGGAACGAGCGCCATCAGGCGCTGGCCGGGAGAGACGAGGTCGCCTTCCTGGACGGAGCGGTTGCCGACGATGCCGTCATAAGGCGCCTTGAGCACCGTGAAGGAAAGGTCGCGGACGGCCTTGTCGCGTGAGATCTCCAGCGAACGGACCGAGCCTTCGGCTTCCTTGCGCTGGGCCTGGAGAATGGTGATGTTGGCCTGTGCGGCGGTGATGTTGGCGTCGCCGCCGGCAAGATTGGCCTTGGCCTGGTCGAGGGCGATATTGGCGTTGTCGAGATCGGCGGCGGTGCCGACCGACTTCGCCTGAAGGTCGCTCTGGCGCTTCTGGGTGATTTCGGCACCGCGAACGGCCGCTTCGAGTGCTACCTTCTGCGCCTGCGCCTGCACGAGGCTTGCATTCGCGCCTTCGATCTGCGCGTCGATACGCTGCAGTGAAAGCTGTTCGGTGACGATCTGGGCCTGGGCCAAGTCGAGGGCGTTCTGATAGTCGCCGTTATCAAGCGTGGCAAGCACGTCGCCCGCTTTGACTTCCTGGTTGGCGACAACGTTCACCTTCGCGACGTAGCCCGTGACCTTCGGCGAAATCGTTGCGATATCGCCTTCGATATAGGCGTCGTCGGTCGACACCATGAAGCGGCCGTTCGTCCACCATTCGTAACCATACCAGCCGCCGCCTGCGAGAAGGGCGAGCACGACGATCGGCAGCACCGGGCTGCGGCGCTTCTTGGGAGCCGCGGGTGCGGCGACAGAAGCCGGCGCCGACTGCGCGGGAGCAGAGGGAACTTCGCGGGCTTCCGCCGTCGGAGCTTCTACGCCCGCGACCTCGGCCTTTACCTCTTCGGTTCCGGCGTTTTCGCTGACGATACGCGCGACGTTGCTCTTCTGGTTGCTCGACATGGCCACTTTACCGATCTGGAGTAAATAATCGAACTGAACGGTTCGGTTCAGTTGACTTAAACCTGTTTTATCGTCATATCAAGATGTATAGAACCAACCGGTTCGATTTCTTTTAAAGACCATGCGAAACCGTCAACACGGTTAAGAGGACATGACGCTGAAACCCGACCACGCCGCCGTATTCAGTCCTCCCGCTGCCGGAGGCCGATTTGCCGCAGGCGAAGATCCGGCCAAGCGCCAGCAGATCCTCGCCGGCGCCAAGCGCGTCTTCATGAAGATGGGGTTCGACGCCGCCAGCATGAACGACGTGACCCGCGAGGCCGGAGTCTCCAAGGGAACGCTCTACGTCTATTTCACCAACAAGGAAGAACTGTTTTCGGCGATGATCGAGACCGAGCGCGCCGCCTTCGTGGCGGCCGTGCGCACGGCGCTTGCCGAACATGACGATCCCGAAGCCGGCCTGTACGAATTCGGGATAAGCTTCGTCACCCATATGACCGATGAAAAGGTCATCAGCGCGATGCGCACCGTTCTCGGCGTTCGCGACCGCATGCCGGTGCTCTGTCAACGCTTCTTCAAGGGTCCGGAAAATCTGCGCACCATCATGCGCGACTTCCTGGAACGCTACATCGCCGAAGGCAGGTTTGAGATCGACGACATCGATCTGGCCGCCGGCCAGTTCCTCGATCTCGCCAGCGGTAGTTTCTTCAAGCTCCGCCTGTTCGGAAGCATGGAAGAACCGCCGTCGCGCGATGAAATCGAGCGCGTCATCCGCGGCGCGATCCGGGTCTTCATGGCCGCCTACGGCGCGCGCCGGCACGAGACCGCCTGACCACACCCTTGACCGCCGTGCTCCATCGGCCAGAATCCCGCAATAGCGATCAAATCCGGCTGCCGGCCTTCCGCTAAGGAAGAAGCTGCAACCAGGAGAATGAGAATGAGCGCCGTCGGACGGGCGATCTGGTTCATCGAGAGCCATTTCGAAAGCGATATATCGCTGGAAGAGATATCGGAAGCAGCCGGATTGTCGCGCTACCATCTGTCGCGCGTCTTCGGGCTCGTTACCGGTCACTCGATCAGCGGCTATATAAGAGGGCGCCGCCTCAGCCGCGCCGTGCCGGCGTTGGTCGGCGGCTCATCCACCATTCTCGAGATTGCGCTTTGCGCCGGCTACGGCTCGCACGAAGCCTTCACCCGTGCCTTCCGCGACCAGTTCGGCATGACGCCGGATGCGGTGCGCAGACAGGGGCACGCCCGTAACCTTGTCTTGCTGGAGCCGATCAGAATGGACCCCGCCCACCTCAACGACCTCGAACCGCCCCGCTTCGAAACCCTTCAACCGATGCTGTTTGCCGGCTTGCAGGAGACCTACCCCTATGGCGGCAATGCCGCCATTCCCTCTCTCTGGCAGAAATTCAATGCCCATTTTGGTCATATCTCCGGCCAGAAAGGCAACGTCGCCTACGGCGTCTGTACCCATATCGATGGTGAAGCAGAGAAATTCCGCTATATGGCCGCGGTCGAAATTTCCGATGCCGGCGATCTGCCGGCAGATTTTGCAACGCTCAAGCTTCCGGGCCAGCGCTACGTCGTCTTTGCCCATCGCGGCCATGTCTCCGGCATTCCGGCGACCATGAACCGGATATTTGGCGCATGGTGGCCAACCTCAGGCCTGGAGCACGGCGAGACACCCGACATGTTCGAACGCTACGACGAGCGCTTCGACCCCTATACCGGCATGGGCGTCACCGAAATCTGGTTGCCGATTAGAGCATGATGCCGAAAAGTGTCAGCGGTTTTCGGACGACATCATGCTCTAACTCTTTAATTTAGAACAGGATTCAAATTTAAGGCCGACCCGGCCTTAAATCATCCTGTTCTAGGGAATAAAAGTCACATCGGTTTCGTATACCCCCTTGCGGCGCTTGCCTGACAGGCCGGCGACATTACATTGCGAGCGTCATTACTCACGTGACGCAAAAGGGATATATGCTGATGCAGGAAATCATGACGCTCATTCAGGATCCGGCCGCCTGGGTGGCGCTCATCACGCTGGTGGTGATGGAAGTTGTTCTCGGGATCGACAACCTGATCTTCATTTCCATTCTCACCAACAAACTGCCGCCCGAGCACCGGGAGAAGGCCCGCAAGATCGGCATCGGTCTTGCGCTCGTCATGCGTCTCGCCCTGCTCGGCACCATCGCCTGGATCGTGCAACTGACCGAACCGCTGTTTGAAGCCTTCGGCCACGGCTTCTCCTGGAAGGATCTGATCCTGATTGCCGGCGGTCTGTTCCTTGTCTGGAAGGCCACCAAGGAAATCCACCACAGCGTCGATCCGGAAGATCACGGCGAGGACTTCATCGCAAGTTCGGCAACGACCGGCTTTGCATCGGCCATCGGCCAGATCCTGCTGCTCGACCTCGTCTTCTCCGTCGACAGCATCATCACCGCCGTCGGCATGACGCCGCATCTGCCGATCATGGTGGTCGCAGTCGTCGTCGCCGTTACCGTCATGCTTGTTGCCGCGACCCCGCTTGCCAACTTCATCGAGAGGAACCCGACGATCGTCATGCTGGCGCTCGCCTTCCTGCTGATGATCGGTACGACGCTGATCGCCGAAGGCATGGGCTTCCATGTGCCGAAGGGCTACGTCTACGCCGCCATGGCCTTCTCGGCGCTGGTCGAGGTGCTGAACATGTTCGCGCGCAACGCCCGCAAACGCAAACGCGACGCCGCGCATTGAGGCTTGGGCAGGAGGGCGCGGCGGAACCGGCGCGCCCTCACGCACCGCCATCAGGCCTTCGCAAGCGTGGTTTTTCTTGACGCGCCGGGTTGAATATGGCCTAAGGCCAGCCGAACGGACGATCGGCGGATAATGCGGGCGCATGCCCTTTTCCGGCCGGTTTGCCGATGAAGCTATCTGCATCCTTCCGGCCGAACGTCGCTTTCCCATGAAAGCCGTCCGGCATTCATTGACGGGCACACACAATGACAGTTTCCGGGACAGCCACCGGCGTCCGCGTCCGCATCGCTCCCTCGCCGACCGGCGAGCCGCATGTCGGCACCGCTTACATCGCTCTTTTCAATTACCTTTTCGCCAAGAAGCACGGCGGCGAGTTCATCCTGCGCATCGAGGATACCGATGCGACGCGCTCGACCCCGGAATTCGAAACGAAGGTGTTGGACGCACTGAAATGGTGTGGGCTGGAATGGAAGGAAGGCCCCGATATCGGCGGCCCCTACGGCCCCTATCGCCAGTCCGATCGCAAGGACATGTACCAACCTTACGCCCAGGAATTGCTGGAAAAGGGTCATGCCTTCCGCTGTTTCTGCACGCCGGCGCGGCTGGAGCAGATGCGCGAAACCCAGCGCGCCGCCGGCAAGCCGCCGAAGTATGATGGCCTCTGCCTGAACCTCGCCGCCGAGGAAGTCACCTCGCGCATGGCCGCCGGCGAGACCACCGTCATCCGCATGAAGATCCCGACCGAAGGTTCGTGCGACTTCACAGACGGCGTCTATGGCGAAGTCTCGATCCCCTGGGATTCCGTCGACATGCAGGTCCTCGTCAAGGCCGACGGCATGCCGACCTATCACATGGCCAACGTCATCGACGACCATCTGATGAAGATCACCCACGTGGCGCGCGGCGAGGAATGGCTGGCTTCGGTGCCGAAGCACATCTTGCTCTATCGCTATTTCGGCTGGGACCAGCCGGTCTTCATGCATCTGTCGCTGATGCGCAATGCCGACAAGTCGAAGCTGTCGAAGCGCAAGAACCCGACCTCGATCTCCTATTACTCCGCGCTCGGCTATATCCCGGAAGCGCTGATGAACTTCCTCGGCCTGTTCTTCATCCAGATTGCCGAAGGCGAAGAGCTGTTGACAATGGACGAGCTGTCCGAAAAGTTCGACCCGGAGAACCTCTCCAAGGCCGGCGCGATCTTCGACATCCAGAAGCTCGACTGGCTGAACGGCCGCTGGATCCGCGAGAAGCTGTCGGAAGAGGAATTCCAGGCGCGTGTGCTGACCTGGGCGATGGAAAACGACCGCCTGAAGGAGGGTCTGCGCCTCTCGCAGACGCGCATTTCCAAGCTCGGCGAACTACCCGATCTCGCCGGCTTCCTGTTGAAGTCCGATCTTGGTCTGCAGCCTTCCGACTTCGCCAAGATCAAGTCGCCGCCGGAAGAGATCCTGGAGATCCTCAACACCGTTCAGCCGGATCTCGAAAAGATCCTGGAATGGAATGTCGAGACGATCGAGGCGGAGCTGCGCGCGATCGCCGACCGCATGGGCAAGAAGCTGAAGGTCGTGGTCTCACCGCTTTTCGTCGCCGTGTCCGGCTCGTCGCGCTCGCTGCCGCTCTTCGATTCCATGGCGATCCTCGGCCGGTCCGTTGTGCGTCAGCGCCTGAAGCTCGCCTCGCAGGCGGTCGCCGCCCTCGTCGGCTCGAAGTAAGAACAGTCAGAGGATTTCGACAATGGCTGACAACAAGAGCGAAAACACCCTTTCCTCCGACGCGACGGAAGTGCGCGCTCAGAAGCTGAAGCTGCTGCGTGAGCAGATCGGCGAGGTCTATCCGGCGCATTTCCACCGCACGATGACCAACGCCGAGCTCATCGCGAAATATGAGAACCTGGAACCTGACGTCGAGACGCAGGATGTCGTTACCGTCGCCGGCCGCGTCTACTCGTCGCGCAACTCCGGCATGTTCATGGACATCCACGATGCCCGCGGCAAGATCCAGATTTTCAGTCACAAGGACACGACCCCGGAAGAAGCCCGTGCGCTTCTGCCGATGATCGACATCGGCGACATCATCGGCGTCACCGGCAGCGTACGCCGCACCAAACGCGGCGAGCTGACGATCAATGCGCAGACGATCACCATGCTGACGAAGTCGCTGCTGCCGATGCCGGAGAAGTGGCACGGTCTCTCCGACATCGAACTGCGTTATCGCAAGCGCCATCTCGACATCATGACCAACGAGGATTCGAAGCTCCGCTTCCAGCAGCGCTCGAAGATCCTCTCCGGCATCCGCCGCTTCATGGAAAATGACGGCTTCATGGAAGTCGAGACGCCGATGCTGCAGTCGGTCTATGGCGGCGCCACCGCCGAGCCGTTCAAGACCCATCACAACACGCTAAAGCTCGACATGTACCTGCGCATCGCGCCGGAACTGTTCCTCAAGCGCACGCTGATCTCGGGGCTCACCGACAAGGTCTTCGAGGTCAACCGGAACTTCCGCAACGAAGGCGTCTCCACCCGACACAATCCCGAATTCACCATGATGGAGTGTTACTGGGCCTATGCCGATTACGAGGACATCATGGACCTCGTCGAGCGGCTGTTCGAGAGCTTGGCGCTCTCCATTCACGGCACGACGGAATTCCCCTTCGGCGACAAGACCATGTCCTTCAAGGGTCCGTTCAAGCGCGTTCCGATGCCCGATGCCGTCAAGGAAGCGACCGGCATCGACTTCCGCGCCATCAAGACCGATGAAGAGGCGCGCGTCGCCGCCAAGGCTGCCGGCTTCGCAGTCGAGAAGGATTGGACCTGGGGCGAATGCCTCGCCTTCATCTTCGAGGAAAAAGTCGAATCCACCCTGATTCAGCCGTCGCATGTCACGCATTTTCCGAAGGACATCTCGCCCTTCGCCAAGGAAGTGCCGGGCGAGCCGCGCCTCGTCGAGCGCTTCGAGACCTATTGCAACGCCTGGGAACTCGGCAACGCCTTCTCGGAACTCAACGATCCCGAAGAGCAGCGCCGCCGCATGGTCGAGCAGCTCGAACAGGCGCATGCCCGCGGCGAAAAGGAAAAGCAGCTGGACGAGGAATTCCTCGACGCGATCGACCAGGGCATGCCGCCGGCAGGTGGCCTCGGCATCGGCGTCGACCGTCTCATCATGCTTCTGACCAATGCGCCGTCGATTCGCGACGTCATCCTCTTCCCGGCCCGCCGCAGCAAGGCCGACTGAGAACCACATTCTTTAAAATGAAAAAACGGAGCGCCCGAAAGGACGCTCCGTTTTGTTTGAGGCAGACTGGTGAAAAACCGGCCGATGGACCAAGACACAGTGGTTTGGTCGGTCACGGAATGACGTTATTTCGTTGGCTTTTGTTATGATCGAGTTGTCGTCACACTCAGATCATGTAGCCGCCGGCGACCTCGATCGTCTGCGCATTGATCCATGCGCCGTCGTCGGACGCGAGCATGGCGATGACGCGACCGACATCCTCGGCTTCGCCGATACGGCCGAGAGCCGTCTGTGAGGCGAGCAACGCGGCAAACTCCGGGTTCTTGTCCAGCGCAGCATCGGCAAGATTGGTGCGGATAGGACCGGGCGAGATGGCATTGGCGCGGATCCTGCGATCGCCGAACTCCTTCGCCTGATAGCGGGTCAACGTCTCAAGTCCGGACTTGAGGGCTGCATAGGGCGCAACACCTGCTGTTGCGACGCGAACGGAAGCGCTCGTTACATTGAGGATCACGCCGCCATCGACCATCAGCGGCAGCAACGCCTGCGTCAGGAAGAACGGCCCTTTCAGGTGAACATTCATCAGAGCGTCGAACTGGCCCGTCGTCACCGTCTCCATCAGATTGAACATGCCGAAACCGGCATTGTTGACGAGGCAATCGAACGTATCCCGGCCCCAATAAGTGGAAAGCAACCTCTTAACCTCCGCCACGAAGGCCGGAAAGCTGTCGGCATCACCGACATCGAGGGCAAGCGCGACGGCCTGACCACCTTCTGCCTTGATCGCGGCGATGACTTCATCCGCACCTGGTTTGTGGCTGTTGTAGGTGAGGATGACACCCATGCCGCCCCTTGCGCATTCCTGCGCTGCCGATTGACCAATGCCACGGCTGCCGCCGGTAATGATTGCGATTTTCATTTCTGTCTCCTTTGCTTCGGTAGTCGGAAGCTATGGGAAACAACCGGCCTGCACTTCGCCGGAAACTGCCTCGTTCTTGCCTATTCCTGCTTTTACCTTGCGCCGTGTCACTTGCTGGGTCAGGATTTCGCCATGCAAACAATGCTCGAAGAGATGCGCCGCTTGACGGCCCACGCTGAAAACCGCCCGACGGAAACCGGCATACCCGGCATACTGATGGTCAAAGGGGAGATCCCCGAACACAAGCTCGGCGCCGTTTATGAGCCTATGGTCAACCTGATCCTTGATGGCAGCAAGACGCTGACGATCGCCGGACAGGACTACTATTACGATCCAGCGAGCTACTTCGTGATATCGATCGATGTGCCGGCGACGGGCATGGTGCAGCAGTCAGGTCCCGACCGGCCGTATCTCGGCGTCAGCCTATCGCTCGATCCGGCAAAGGTCGCAGCGCTTCTCCTGGATCTTCCGCCGCAATCCTATCAGGAGGGACAAAGCGGTGGCTATTCCGTCTGTCGCATGACGCCGGAACTTCTGGGTGCCTGGCTGCGGATGCTGCAACTCATGGAGCGCCCGCAGGATATCCCTGCCCTTGCCCCGGCCTACGAACGCGAAATCCTCTATCGCGTGCTGCAGGGACCGCAGGGCTGGATGCTGCGCGATATCGCAGCACCCGATAGCGCCCTGTCGCGGATACGGCTCGCCATCCGCTGGGTTCGCGAGCACTATGCCGAAGCGGTCGAGGTCGAAAAACTCGCCGCCCTCACCGCCATGAGCGTCTCGGCTTTCCATCGCCATTTCAAGGCTGTGACGGCGATGAGCCCGATCCAGTTCCAGAAGCGTATCCGCCTGCTGCAGGCCCGCCAGCTTCTGATTTCCCAATCCGGAAACGCCTCCTCGGTCGCCTACTCGGTGGGCTACGAGAGCGCCTCGCAATTCACCAGGGAATATGCACGTTTCTTTGGCCAGCCGCCGGCGCGCGACGCCTCGCTGATAAGGGAAAATATCAGGCCTGCCGCCTGATGCTTTTTGGGTTTAGTGCCCGCTCTTGGCCGGCGGCGCCTCTTCGGGAGCGGCTTTTGCCGGAGTGGCTGCATCCTGGGGCGCTGCGCCGTGTCCGCCGGCTGCTGCCTTGCCCTCACTCTTTGTGGAAGCAACCGCGACCGGGTCGACGCAATCCTCGGGATCCTTGAAAGCGGCGCTGATCATGGCGATCTCGTCGAACGGCATCTCTATTCGCTCGCCGAAGAACAGCCCGTTTTCGCTGGCCTTGCCGTCGTAGTAGCGCGCTGTATAGGACTTGTCGTCGAGGCCGGGAACGGTCTTGTCGGGATGCGGGATATAGACGACATCGGCGCCGATCGCCCGGCCGCGAATATCGGCGCGCATCGTCGGTCCGTTTTCGTCGAGCACCACCACCTGCACCAGATCCGGCTTCTGCGCGGCATAAACCGCCTGAGCGACACGAAGCGCGGTCTTGACCCGCGTCATCCCGTCGGTCGGTTCGGTCTTGATGTATTTGCGCACCCAGACGTGGTCCTGCTTGCGGATCGTCACCAGGTTGACGTCACTGCATTCGAGCCCGTAGCCACCACCAGTTGCACCGATCAGCCTGTCCTTGCCGACATAGACCGCCGCACCGCCGGACACGCCCATGAGAAGAGCGACTCCGCCAATGATGATTGCCAATTTCCGGGAAGGCCGGAATATGCGCAGTAAGGCCTTCACGCCAACTGCTCCGCCATCTGAAACTCCAACGCAGGACAAGTGCTGAGAACGCTAAGGAAATGACGTTTCCGAAAGTTTAAGTGGGCATGCGAAGCCCGCTCCATTTTAGGAAAATACCAAAAAAGGTCCGCTTTTTCCGACCGCTTGCCACGGCCTGTTCCGCCATGCTCTAAAACCCCATGGCCTTCACTCTTCGCCAGGTTCAATATTTTGTCGCCGTCGCCGAACAGGGTTCGGTGACGCGAGCCGCACAGAACCTTTCGATCTCGCAATCCTCGGTGACGGAAGCGCTGAAGGAGCTTGAAAGCGATCTCGGCGTCGAGCTCTTCGAGCGCCATCCGCGCGGCCTGACAATCACCCATAGTGGCCACCAGTTCCTGCGCCATGCGACGAAGATCCTGGCCTCCGTCTCCGATGCGCGCACCAGCTTTTCCGGTCAGCAAAGCGCCCTCTCCGGCACACTGAACATCGGCGTCACTTCGCTTGTCGCCGGCTACGTGCTCTCCGATCTCCTGGCGCGATACCGGCGCGCCTGTCCGGGCATCGAGGTCAGCGCCATCGAGGACAATGGCGGTTACCTCGAACATCTCCTGGTCGGCGGCGAATTGGATGTCGCCGTGATGGTGATATCAAACCTGCGCGACCGTATGGCGCTGCAGGCGGAAATCCTCGAAACCTCACCCTATCGACTATGGCTGCCGATGGGCCATCCGCTGGTGTCGGCCGACATCATCTCGGTCGCCGATATCGCCCGTGAACCGCTGATCATGCTGACGGTCGACGAAATCGAGGAGAACACCGGCAAGCTGCTCTCGGCACTCGGCGCCCGCCCGCATGTCGCCTTCCGCACCCGCTCGGTGGAGGCGGTGCGCAGCCTGGTTGCAACCGGCGCCGGCGTGGCCCTGCTTCCCGATCTCGTCTACCGACCATGGTCGCTGGAGGGCGACCGCATCGAGAGCCGCGACGTCTCCGGTTCGCTGCCGGTCGTCCAGGTCGGCATGGTCTGGCGCAAGGGCTCCAGCCTGCCGCAGGCGGCGCGCGACTTCGTCGGTATCGCCGAGAGCTTAAGATCCGGGCGCATCCGCTGATATCGGAATTTCCGATATCGCCTTTCTGATAAATGAATTTGCGAAAGCGGCTTTTTCGCGTCACCTTTTCAACCGGGAACAAACCGCCACAGAAAGTGGCAAACCGGGAGACGGATGATGACGAATCTGTTGAAATCCTGCACGGCAGCGCTCGCCTGCCTGAGCTTCGCGACCCAGGGAATCGCCGCCGAACCGCTGAAGGCCTTGGGCAAGGGCGAAGGTGCGGTCAGCATCGTCGCCTGGGCCGGCTATATCGAGCGCGGCGAAACCGACAAGAACTACGACTGGGTCACCGATTTCGAAAAGGAGAGCGGCTGCAAGGTTTCCGTCAAGACCGCCGCCACCTCGGATGAAATGGTGTCGCTGATGAACGAGGGCGGCTTCGATCTCGTCACGGCATCGGGCGACGCCTCGCTCCGCCTCATCGCCGGCAAACGCGTCCAGCCGATCAACACCGATCTGATCCCGAGCTTCAAGACCGTCGACGAGCGCCTGCAGAACGGACCGTGGTATACGGTCGGCGGCGTGCACTACGGCGTGCCCTATCTCTGGGGGCCGAACGTGCTGATGTACAATACCGATGCCTTCAAGGACAAGGCGCCGACCAGCTGGAACGTCGTCTTCGAGGAGCAGACACTGCCCGACGGCAAGTCGAACAAGGGCCGCGTCCAGGCCTATGACGGCGCGATCTACATCGCCGATGCCGCCATGTATCTGATGGCCCACAAGCCGGATCTCGGCATCAAGGATCCCTACGAGCTGAACGAGGACCAGTACAAGGCCGCCCTCGACCTGTTGCGCGGCCAGCGCAAGCTCGTCTCCCGCTACTGGCACGATGCGATGATCCAGATCGACGACTTCAAGAACGAAGGCGTCGTCGCCTCCGGCTCCTGGCCTTTCCAGGTGAACCTGCTGCAGGCCGACAAGCAGAAGATCGCCTCCACCTTCCCCGATGAAGGCGTCACCGGCTGGGCCGACACCACCATGCTGCACGCCGACAGCGAACATCCGAACTGCGCCTATATGTGGATGGAACATTCGCTGAAGGCCAAGGTCCAGGGTGACGCCGCCGCCTGGTTCGGCGCCGTGCCCTCCGTTCCCGCCGCCTGCAAGGGCAATGAACTGATGGGCGATAGCGGCTGCGCTACCAACGGCTTCGATCACTTCGACAAGATCAAGTTCTGGAAGACCCCGGTCGCCAAATGCACGACGCAGAGCGAATGCGTGCCGTACCATCGTTGGGTGTCCGATTATATCGGCGTGATCGGCGGGCGGTAATTTGCGTCCTCACTGAGATGACTGTTTAGCGTGAGACCCCTCCCCACAAGTGGGAGGGGCTCCGAGTGGCCCCGCCGAATCCTGCCGAAACGCCAAGGTATTTGCGAAGGGGTACGGCAGGCTAAGCCCCTCCCCCTTGTGGGGAGGGGTTTGGGGCGGGGTCATAAACCAAAACCGCAGCCTCTCTAAAAGCAAAGAAGCCGGAGCCCCCAATGACACCCGCCGTCCGTTTCCAACAGGTATCGCGCCATTTCGGCCAGGTTCGCGCCGTCGACGGCGTCGATCTCGAGATCGCGCCGGGCGAGTTCTTCGCGATGCTTGGCCCCTCCGGCTCAGGCAAGACGACGTGCCTGCGATTGATAGCCGGCTTCGAACAGCCGACATCGGGCCATATCCAGATCTTCGGCGAGACGGCCGAGGGCGTTCCGCCCTATCGCCGCAACGTCAACACCGTATTCCAGGACTACGCGCTCTTCCCGCATCTGAACATCCTCGACAATGTCGCCTACGGGCTGATGGTCAAGGGCGTCGGCAAGGCGGAGCGGATCAAGGCCGCGGGCGACGCCCTCGAGCTCGTCAAGCTGCCGGGTTACGGCACCCGCCGCCCCGGCCAGCTGTCCGGTGGCCAGCGCCAGCGTGTGGCGCTCGCCCGCGCGCTGGTCAACAAGCCGAAGGTGCTGCTGCTCGACGAACCGCTCGGCGCGCTCGACCTGAAACTCCGCGAACAGATGCAGGAGGAATTGAAGAGCCTGCAGCGCGCGCTCGGCATCACCTTCGTCTTCGTCACCCACGATCAGGGCGAGGCGCTGTCCATGGCCGACCGCGTCGCCGTCTTCAACGACGGCAACATCGTCCAGGAGGGCACGCCGCAGGATATCTACCGCCGCCCGAAGAACCGCTTCGTCGCTGATTTCGTCGGCTCGTCGAACGTCATCGCACCTGATCTGATGGCCTCGCTCGGCGGCGAAAGACGCTGGGCAAGCCTCCGCCCCGAAGCGATCCGGCTGGCAGGCGACGGCGTCGAGGCCCAGGTCGACAATGCGAGCTTCCTCGGCGCAGCCACGCGCCTCACCGTTGGCCTCCAGGGGGCCCGGCTGCATGTGATGCTGCCGGCGGGCGCAGATGTGCCTGTCGTCGGCGCCGGCATACGCCTTGGCTGGCAGCCCGGCGATATCCACTACATGGATGACGCGGCATGACGGCGATCTTCATCACCACCAATGAGGCGACATCGATTCTTCCGGGGCGCGGCGGCCTCTTCGGCCGGCTGTCCGATGCCTTCTGGCGGCACCCGAAACTGCTACTCTTCCTGATGCTGACGCCGCCGCTACTCTGGCTCGGCATCATTTATATCGGTTCGCTGCTCGCCCTGCTTCTGCAGAGTTTCTTTTCGATCGACGACTTCTCAGGCCTGGTGAATTACGAATTCACCCTTTCGACCTATGCGCAGCTTCTAAACCCCACGAATTTCGACATCATCATCCGCACTTTCGTCATGGCAGCGCTGGTGACCATCGCTTCCGCCTTGATCGCCTTCCCGATCGCCTACTACACAGCGCGTTATGCGCAAGGCAAATGGAAGGCGCTTTTCTATCTCGGCATCATGCTGCCGCTCTGGTCGAGCTATCTCGTCAAGATCTACGCCTGGAAGCTGATCCTCGCCAAGGAAGGCATCCTCACCTGGATCTTCGAGAAGCTGCATCTCTCCTGGCTGCTGGACGGCATCCTGAACCTGCCCGTCATCGGCGGCAATTCGCTTTCGGTGAGCTACCTCGGCACCTTCATCGTCTTCGTCTATATCTGGCTTCCCTACATGATCCTGCCGACGCAGGCGGCCCTCGAGCGTGTGCCCGGCAACCTGATCGAGGCCTCGTCCGATCTCGGCGCCACGCCGCGCCAGACCTTCCGCACCGTGCTGCTGCCCTTGGCGCTGCCCGGCATCGTCGCCGGCTCGATCTTCACCTTCTCGCTGACATTGGGCGATTACATCATCCCGCAGATCATCGGCTCGTCCAGGCTCTTCATCGGCCAGGCGGTCTATACCCAGCAGGGAACGGCCGGCAACGTGCCGCTGGCGGCCGCCTTCTCCGTCGTACCGATCGTCATCATGGCGCTCTATCTCTGGCTCGCCAAGAAACAGGGGGCCTTCGATGCGCTCTGACCTCAAGACATCGCCGCTTCCCCTCAAGATCGCAGCCGCCGGCGGATTGCTTTTCCTGCACCTGCCGATCCTGCTGATCTTCGTCTATGCCTTCACGACGGAGGAAAAGAGCTATCAATGGCCGCCGCCCGGGCTGACGCTGCAATGGTTCGCGGTCGCCTGGAACCGGCCGGACGTCTGGTCGGCGCTCAGCCTTTCCGTGCAGGTCGCCGTCATCGCCACGGCGATCGCGCTGGTCCTCGGCACGCTCTGTGCGGCGGCCGTCAGCCAGACGAAGTTCTTTGGCCGGGAGGCGATCTCGCTGCTGGTCATCCTGCCGATCGCGCTTCCCGGCATCATCACCGGCATTGCGCTCCGCTCCGCCTTCAGCCTGTTCGACATCCCGTTTTCGGTCTGGACCATCGTGCTCGGCCACGCCACCTTCTGCGTCGTGGTCGTCTACAACAATGCGGTCGCCCGCTTCCGCCGCACGTCAGGTTCGCTGATCGAGGCCTCGATGGATCTCGGCGCCGACGGCTTCCAGACCTTCCGCCATGTCATCCTGCCGAATATCGGCACCGCCCTGCTCGCCGGCGGCATGCTCGCCTTCGCGCTTTCTTTCGACGAGGTCATCGTCACGACCTTCACCGGCGGTCAGCAATCGACCTTGCCGATCTGGATGCTCGAAGAACTCATCCGCCCGCGCCAGCGTCCCGTTACCAACGTGGTCGCCATGGTCGTCGTGCTCGTCACATTCCTGCCGATCCTGGCAGCCTATTACCTCACCCGCGACGGCGACCAGATCGCTGGCGGCGGCAAATAAAAGGGAGAACATCATGGATATCCAAATGCTGATCGGTTCCCGCTTCGAAAAAGGCACGGAAACGGAAGAGCACGTCCTGAACCCGAAGACGGGCGAGACGGTGCTGGACCTTGCCGAAGCGTCGCTTTCCCAGGTCGACGCTGCCGTCGACGCCGCCGAAAAGGCCTTCAAGACCTGGTCGCAGACGACGCCCGGCGAGCGCTCCGGCTACCTGCTGAAGATCGCCGACGCGATCGAGAAGGATGCCGCCGGCTTTGCCGCACTGGAGGCTTTGAACTGCGGTAAGCCGATCAATGCCGTGCTGAATGACGAGATCCCGGCGATCGTCGATTGTTACCGCTTCTTCGCCGGCGCCGTGCGCAACCTGCACGCACCGGCGGCCGGCGAATATCTGCCCGGCCACACCTCGATGATCCGCCGCGATCCGATCGGCATCGTCGGCTCGATCGCGCCGTGGAACTATCCGCTGCTGATGATGGCCTGGAAGCTGGCGCCGGCCATTGCCGGCGGCAATACAGTCGTCTTCAAGCCTTCGGAGCAGACGCCGCTGACGGCGTTGAAGATGGCGAAGCTGCTCTCCGAAATCCTTCCCGAAGGCGTCGTCAACGTCATCCTCGGCCGTGGTGAAAGTGTCGGCAACGCCCTGATCAATCACGCCAAGATCGGCATGGTCTCGATTACCGGCGATGTCGCAACCGGCAAGAAGGTGCTGCAGGCCGCGGCCAAGACGGTCAAGCGCACCCACCTGGAACTCGGCGGCAAGGCCCCGGTCATCATCTTCGACGATGCCGATATTGATGCGGTCGTCGCCGGCATCCGCACCTTCGGCTATTACAATGCCGGTCAGGACTGCACCGCCGCCTGCCGCATCTATGCCGATGCCAAGGTTTACGACAATTTCGTCGCCGACCTCTCCTCGGCCGTCTCGAGCATCCGCTTCAACCAGGCCGACGATACCGAAAACGAGATCGGCCCGCTGATCTCCAAACGCCAGCGCGACCGCGTCGAAAGTTTCGTCGCTCGTGCTTCCGAGCACAAGCACATGGAAATCACCGCCGGTGGCAAGGTCTCCGGCGACAAGGGCTTCTTCTTCACGCCGACGGTCATTGCAGGCGCCCTGCAGGACGACGAGATCGTCCGGCGCGAGGTCTTCGGCCCGGTCGTCTCGGTCACCCGCTTCTCCGATGCCGATGATGCTGTTGCCTGGGCAAACGATAGCGACTACGGCCTGGCCTCTTCCGTCTGGACCAAGGATATCGGCCGCGGCATGAAGACAGCCGCCCGCCTGCAATATGGCTGCACCTGGATCAACACCCATTTCATGCTGACCAACGAGATGCCGCATGGCGGCCTCAAACAGTCGGGCTACGGCAAGGACATGTCGGTCTACGCACTGGAGGACTACACCGCCGTACGCCACGTGATGATCAATCACGGCTGACCGGCAGGAAAGGCAAGGGTACGAAATTCGACGCAATGCCCATCGGTAGCACCGGGAGGGTGCTCCCCAGAGATCGCCATTCCATTCAAGCGATCTGGAACATTTTCCCGGTTGCCGCGTCTTTCCCAAGCAAACGCAAAGGATGATGTCATGCTGAAATGGGCTCTGATATTTTTTGTCATTTCGATCATCGCCGGCTTCTTCGGTTTCTCCGGCGTCTCCGCAGCGACCGCGACAATCGCACGCGTTCTCTTCGGCATCGCGCTGGTGATCTTCCTGATCTTCCTTGTCCTTGCGCTGATGGCCGGCCAGGCGATCCTGTGAGCGGTCGCGGGGGCCGCTGCGCCTTGCGCTTGCGGCCCCCGCCGTCTGTTGTCGCCACAGCCCCTTTAAGCCCTGCGGCCTATTTCAACTCGGCACGCAGAGCATCGGCACCTTTGCGGATGCCCACCATGGAGGCATCCATCGCCGTGAAGCTTGCGCCGATATTCATCGCGTTGGGATATTGCTTGGTGACATAGGAAGACAGGAGGCGATTGCTCGCAGCGTCATAGATCTCCACGGCATAATTCACCGAGCCGGTCATCGAGCCTTCCCGGCCGCGAACGGCCTGGACGGTGTTATACAATCCGCCTGCGACGTCGATGCGCGTGACCGTTCCGAGGACCGCGGTCGTTGCCTTGGCGCCCGTCAGCGTCAGATGCAATCTGAGAGTCGCTGGAGCAGGCGTGCTGACGACAGCAAAGCGCGTCTTCAATTTTTCCGTGAATTGAACCTGCATGTAATTGGCAAGGAATGCTTTGTCTTTTTCTAAGACCTTGCCGAACTGGTTGTCGGGACCGTTATAGACGGCAACGGGATCGACGATGATCCTGTTGTACTGGCTCCAGTTGACTTTCGTCTGATAGCGATACGGTACGCGGCCGGTTTTATCCTCGCTGTTCGGCTGGAGCTGCGATGCCGAAGCCAGCCCGGAATAAACCGTGGGGTCAGGGGTCGTGCATGCGGCAACGCTCGAACAGGCGAGCATCAGTGCGGCGCCGACTTTCAAATTTTTTATCAATGACTTGGCTCCAGCTTTGGAAATACCGAATGGCATCTGCTGGCAGCGGTTTTATGGAATTCGAATGTTGCTGTGTTTGCTATGATATGCGGAAATGTTCGTGAGCCGTGTTCGCTCCGGGCAGCGCGACGCGTGATGACGCGACGGCCGGGCAATAAGTCATTGTGATGAAGGGATCGGCGGCGCGCCTTCGGGCTGGATCGCCTGAGGGGCGGGAAGATCGATCACGACGACCAGGCCGGTTGGCGTCCTGTCCAGCAACATCAACTGTCCATTATGCGCTTTGGTGACAATTCCTTTGGCGATCGGAAGGCCGAGCCCAAGCCCGGAGCCGCCCTGGGCACCGATCTGGCGGGATTTATCCACTTTGAAGAACGGCTCCAGAACTTTTGCCTTGGCCTCATCGGTCAAACCAGGACCATTGTCGCCCACCGATATTTTGATCCCGCCATCGTCGCTCTCTTGCAGATCGATTTCGACTTGCTTTGCATAACGAGACGCATTGTCGACCAGATTCGTGATTGCCCGAGTCAGGGCCTGAGGTTTGCAGACAAACGCCAGCCGCCGCGAACCGGTGAAGCTTACATCGACGCCCATGTCGGAGAAGTCTGTCGCAATCGTCTGCAGCAGGCTTGAGATATCGACCTTTCGATCAGTCTCCGCAGTGGACGCGTCTTTGAAATAGGCCAGGCACTCGTCGATCATGAAACTCAAGGTGGCGATATCGGCCAGCATCAGGCCGCGAAGCTCGGGCTCGCCGGAACGCTCGGCACGCATCCGCAATCTCGTCAGAGGTGTCCTGAGATCATGCCCCACGCCACTCAGCATTCTTGTTCGATCCTCCGCCATGCTCTGGATGCGATCGCTCATGACGTTCAGCGATTCCGCCAGGCTTCGAATCTCGGCTGCGCCGTCCGGTTCGAAAGGCTTTTCCCAACTGCTCTCGATGCTTGCTCGCTTTGCGGCGGCGGCAAAGCGCCTCAGAGGCTCGGTGATAAGCCAGCTGCTGAAATATGCAAGCAGCACCAATGGGATGACGATTTTCAAAAATCCGCTCACGGCGGCCGGAACAAACCAGACATAGCTGGGAAAAACCGGTAGTTGAAAGACGAGGGCGCGCTTGTCGTCAATTCCGACAGTCAGGACATCTGGGTGCGATTGACCGATGACGAAGCGATGAAATGCCGCAAAAATATTGTCGGCAAGCATTGTGTTGATACGCGCCACCAATTCGCTGGGAGATACCATCTGCTGTTTGCCGGCAAGTGGCTGCTCCAGGGACAATTTTTCGACCCCAACGCCGAGTGCCGCTGCTCTCTTGAGAACGGTGACTTCGTCCTGCGCTGAACTTGCCTGGGCAAATTGCTCCGCGACCATCGCCGCTCTGGCAGCAAACAGGCCGTTTTGAAACCCACGATCATGACGGCCGTAGATATAGGGCTCCATGGCGGTTGCCGCGACGGAAACGAGCACGACAAGGAAGGTCGCCAATATGAGGATCTGGCTTTGGATCGAAGCGCGCCGAAAATTTCTCAAGGGAGACGCTCTACCTTGGATGCGAAGAGATAACCGCCCAGCCGCACCGTCTTTATGAACGTCGGATCTTTCAGATTTGGTTCGATCTTTTGCCTGACCCGGCTGATATGGGCGTCGATGCTGCGCTCGACCGGCCCCGCCGATCCGGCATGTGTCATCGACAACAGCTGTTCGCGCGTCAAGACCTTGTTGGGATTGCAGCAGAAGGCCAGGAGGATATCGAACTCCGCGGTTGTCATGGAAACCTGCGCTCCATCCGCGTCGTGGAGTTGGCGGCTTTTTGGATCGATGCGCCACCCCGAGAACATCATCGGTCCAAGTGCTTCCTCCTGATGATGAGCATATGACGCTCTGCGGAGAATACTCTTGATCCGGGCCAGTAGCTCGCGGGAGTTGAATGGTTTCGTGACATAGTCATCGGCTCCGAGCTCCAGGCCGAGAATGCGGTCGATATCCTCCTGCAGCGCCGTCAGCATCAGGATTGGCACCGAGCACGCTGCACGAAGCCGCCTGCAGATGCTGAAACCATCCTCGCCCGGCAACATCGCATCGAGAACGATGAGATCGAATTGCTGCCGCACCATCATTCGATCCATAGCCGCACCGCTCTCCACCGACGAGGCCTCGAAGCCGCTGCTTCGGACAAGGTCCACCAGCATATCCGCGATGGGGGGATCGTCTTCGACGATGAGGATATGAGCCTGATTGGGAACTGCCATTTCTTATGCCATCGTCATTCGTTCTCTTGCCGGGAGATGCCCCTCGGCGCGAAATTACCACGTTTCACCGTGTCTCAGTCAGGCGGGCTCGGCCACTGTCAACCGCAGTGGTTAATCTCCCCAGCGTTCAGGCACCACACGATCTGTCGCCGCCGACGCGGCTCCGCCTTCAGCATATCAAGTGTCGTGCAATGCTATATTCGATAATGTTGAGATATGTTGCAGGATTTTCGACACGGGGTCCGGCGTCAAAACTGGCTTTCGGGATCGCCGCTGATTTCCACCTTGTCACCTTGGATGGCGCTGTCGATGATGACGGTGGCGATGAAACACATCCGAACGACCAGCAGGCAAAAGAACACCAGAGAGACGATCGCCGTCGTGTAATGCTTCAACGCCGAGCGCTTCGGAAGCCGTGCGGTGAATCTATCGAGACCGTTTCTGGCGAGACGACCGATCGCCACGAGCAGGAACAATAGCGTGATGATATATCCGCTTGCCGACGCTGCGCCTAGCAACTGAAACATGAGAAGACACCCGCACCACGTAAAAAGTTCTGGTTTCGGAATGACGCTTTCAAGCCGACGAAACCCGGTAGAAAGATGCCGATAGGCTCCGTCGGGAACGCGGCGCGTCGGCGATGAAAATTCGGCCACGTCTATTCAGCCCGCTCCGCGCTTGATGTGGAACGGCGACTTAAAAGAAGAGATGTGGCAGCACGCCACCGAGATGCCCTCGCCGCACCTGCAATCGACGTCTCCTTCGTAGCCGCGGCTTTTTGGACCGCATCAATCCTGCCTGTCCTCGACTCCGTGAGGGCCGCGACCCTTCTTAGAAATGCGTCGCTGTCGAACTCCTTAGAGGAGCGGACGGACTTCGTGGCCGACTGGACAGTATGGAAGAACACCTCCAGATTGATGACCGGTATCGGCTTGATATTTCGGACCATATCGATATCCGATCGCATCGTTACGGCCAGAAAATATCGGTCCGAACGCAAGGCGTCGAAAAGCTCCGGCACCGAGGACACAGCCGCCGCGACATATCCGCTCTCATTCAATTTCGAGACGATATCGCAGGCAGCGTCTTTTCCGAGAAAGACGAGAATTGGCTTTTGCTGATTGCTTTGCGCGGAAGACATCACTGGCACACTCCTGACTTGTCGCCAAAAGTGTAGCCCGCATCGACGCTTCTGTTTGTTCGGTTTTATTCGGTTTTATTGCGCCAGGGAGCGCTCGCAAAACTCAGCCCGGGGTGGCCGGACCTCGGTGCAGGTTTACGACAACGCCGCCCTGAGCCACGGATGCATTCTGTTTGTTTGCTTTCTCAGCAGCTTGTCGATCGATATCGATCCCGCACCGGAAGCCGAGAGCACGAACATGCCGCCGGCAATCGCCAGGTCCTTCTCGAAGTGCAGCAGTTCGTTCTGGCTCGCAAAATTCGTGTGAAAGAGAAAGGCGGTCGCCAGGCAGAAGAGCGCCAGCGCCAATGCGCCAAGCCGGCTGAGGAAGCCTGTCGCGATGGAAAGGCCGGCGCCGATCTGAAGGGCAATGGTGGCAAGTGCCACCGGCGCCGACAGCCCCAGTTTTGCGAAAATGTCGAAAGTCGCCGTCATATCTGCCGCGAGCGTCCAACCTTCGTGCAGGAAAATCAGCGACAGCAAGAGCCTGCCGAGGAGAAGAATGAGATCGGCCAGTCGGGGCCGGCTTGAGGCGTTTTCCATCATACCCTCCGGTTTGAAGAGCGGGTGGTTAGCCCGCTCATGGCAAGGCGCATTATAGCAGGCTCGCCCCGACATTGATCGCAAGCGCCAGGATCGTCGTATTGAACAGGAACGACAGCACGGCATGCAGCAGCGTCAGCTTGCGCATGCTGGTCGAACTGACCGCGACATCCGCAGTCTGTGCGGCAACGCCGATGGTGAAGGAGAAATAGAGGAAATCCCAGTAGCCGGGCTCTTCGATCCCGTCCGGAAACTTCAGCCCGCCCTCCTCGTCGGCTCCGCCATAGAAATAATGGGCATAGTGGATGGTAAAGAGCGTGTGCAGGAAGATCCAGGAGATCAGGATCGTCAGAACCGCAACACCTGCCCGTGCCAGCGCGACATCAGGTGCCGCCTCCTTGATCGAATGAAGCTCGAGGCCGATGCCGGCAACGCTGGCAAGTGCGGCACCGATCGAAAGAGCCAGCAGGACGGTGTCGGAGAAATCGAGATCCTCGGAACGTTTCCGGATGCTTTCAACCGTGGCCCGCAGCATCTTGCGCCAGCTGAGAGCGACAAAAACGCCGGCGCTGACATTCCAGCCGAACAGAATGTTGCCGGCGCTGACCTCACGCGAGGTTACAGCCAAGAAGACCACCAGTCCGGCAAGGACGGCGATGATGAAGCTCGCATGCTTGTAGGCAAATGCCATCAGCGAATTTGCCCGTTCCTCATCCGCCATATCGGTCTCCGACAGCATATGCCCTTGATAACAGCACGAAAAAGGCGCGCCTGCCAGCCGGCAGCCGCGCCTTCGATTGCATGCCGTGCCTTATCAGGCGGCGGCGAGCTGCAGTTCCTTCTGCACCATGGTGCGCAACGTTCCCAGATCCTTGGCGAAGGCGCGGATGCCTTCGGCAAGTTTTTCCGTCGCCATCGCGTCTTCGTTCATCATCCAGCGGAAGGTCTTCTCGTCGACCGAGACCTTCGGGTCCGGCTTGCGGCTCTCCGGCGAGAGCTTGCGCTCCAGCTTGCCTTCATCCTTGGCCAGCTCGTCGAGCAGGTTCGGGCTGATGGTCAGGCGGTCGCAGCCGGCAAGGGCTTCGATTTCGCCGGCACTGCGGAAGGAGGCGCCCATGACGATCGTCTTGATGTCGTTCGCCTTGTAGTAGTTGTAGATTTCACGAACGGAGACGACGCCCGGATCTTCCTCGGCGGTGTAGTCCTTGCCGGTCGACTTCTTGTACCAGTCGAGGATGCGGCCGACGAAGGGCGAGATCAGGAACACTTTGGCGTCGGCGCAGGCGATCGCCTGGGCCTTGCTGAAGAGAAGCGTCAGGTTGCAGTCGATGCCTTCCTTCTGCAGCACTTCTGCGGCGCGAATGCCTTCCCAGGTCGAAGCAAGCTTGATGAGGATGCGGTCCTGGCCGATGCCGCGATCCTTGTAGGCGGCGATGATTGCGCGCGCCTTGGCAAGCGAAGCCTCGGTATCGAAGGAAAGATCGGCGTCGACTTCGGTCGAGACGCGGCCTGGGACGAGCTTCACCAGGGCTGCACCGACGGAGATGGCGAGACGATCGGCGACGGCAGAAGAAACGGCTTCCGGATTGCCGCCCTGCTTCTTGCCCCAGGCGACGGCTTCCTTGATGGCGTCGGCAAACATCGGCGTGCCGAGAGCCTTGAGCACGATGCTCGGGTTCGTCGTGCAATCGACCGGCTTCAGGCGGGCGACGGCTTCGATGTCGCCGGTATCGGCGACCACGGTGGTAATCTCGCGAAGTTGGTCAAGCTTGGATGTCATGGTCAATAATCCTTGTTGAACTTGGGCTGCGACCGGCGCGCGTTCCGCCGGGCAAAGGTGATCTACCGACAGGTTGTTTGCATGCTGCAGGCGAAAATGCGCGCATCCGTCGCGGATGATTCATAAACGTGAAGGACAGTGGCCGTGTTCCGGCCGCGAACGGACGGCTGCTCAAACGCAAGCGATGCCGCTTGCGGCTGGAAGGCCGGTCGTGACTTTCGGCATGCCCGCACTATGTCCTCCTCGGACGGACAAGAACGACGTGTGTCACCCGGACTATCGCCATTCGCCTAACGAAAAGTCAAGGACATTTGTGCATTTCAATTGACATAAGTGTCACACCCGTCATTATCCCCGGCAACAAAAGCGTCGCTAAGGCCTTTCATTCTGTGAGGGATCTAGGGCAGGAAATCGTGCGGAGGAGATGTGGTCAAGCTCAAACGCGGCACGCACACGGCCTATTCCGAGGCATCCTCGCTGCGGCTAAGGGCGGCTTGGCTCTATTACAACGAGGGCTTAACCCAGAAGGACGTCGCCGAGCAGCTCGGCATCAGCCGCACCACCGTCATCCGCCTGCTCGACGAGGCGATGAAACGCAGCGAAGTCCAGATCTGGATCAACGACTCGATCGGCGACTGCGTTGAACTTTCGGTGAAGCTGGAGCGCGCCTACGGCCTCGACGAGGCGATCGTCGTCCCTGCGACGGTCAATGGCGACGTCAATTCGCTGGCTAAAAATGTCGGCCTGGCGCTTGGCCAGTTCCTCTCCGAAGCCATCCCTGACGACTATACCATCGGCGTCGGCTGGGGCCGCACCATGACCGCCTCGCTGTCGAGCTTCCGGCCGCCGCGCCGCGCCAATTGCAAGGTCGTCTCGCTGCTCGGCGGCATCGTTGCCGTGCACCAGACGAACCCGATCGATTACACATGGCGGCTGGCAAACCAGCTTGGCGCCGAATGCTTCATGTTTCTGGCGCCGCTTCTCGTCGATTCCATCGAGACCAAGCGTAATCTGATTGAGAAATGCGGGCTGGATACGATCTACCGCCTCGCCGAGAATCTTGATCTGGCGATCGTCAGTTGCGGCGATATTGGCCCGCATTCGACCTCGCTGTCGGAGGGCTGGATCTCGAAGGCCGAGCTGCAGGAACTGATCGATGCCGGCTGCGTCTGCGACACGATGTTCAACTTTCTCGACAAGGACGGCAATTCGGTCGACCACTCGATCAATCGGCGCGTGATGTCCGTCGATCTCGACACGCTGAAGGAGGCAAAGCATATCGTGCTCTCCTCCGGCGGCGCCCATCGGGCCGTCGCCATTCGCGCGACGATCAAGCGCATCGGCTGCAACACGCTGATCACCGACGAAAGTGCTGCCCGGGCGTTACTGGAACTGGCCGAGACATCACTGCCAGCGTCTTCTCCCCAACGGGCAGAAGTGCCGGAGCGATGAGCGGCGACACGTCGCTCCGCCCGGAAATCCCCTCAGGCGTGCGCCGATTCCCACCCGAGCATCGCCCGCTTGCGGGTGAGGCCCCAATGGTAGCCCGTCAGCGCGCCATTCTTGCCGAGCGCCCGATGGCAAGGCACCACGAAGGAGATCGGGTTTGCCCCGACCGCCGCACCCACGGCGCGCTGCGCCGTCGGCCGGCCGATATCGTTGGCGATATCGGAATAGGTGACGGCCTTGCCGAACGGGATTTTCAGCAGACTTTCCCAGACGCTCACCTGAAAATCCGTGCCGATCAGCACGACACGCAGCGGCTGGTCCGAGGACCATTTGCCGGGCTCGAAGATGCGGGCGGCATAGGGAACCGTCGCCTGGAGGTCTTCGACATAACAGGCGTTCGGCCAGCGGCAGGTCATATCCTCGAGGCAGGCCCTCTCGTCGCCGGAATCGCTGAAGGCAAGGCCGGCAAGGCCGCGGTCGGTCACCATGATCAGCGCCACGCCGAAGGGGCAGATGTGGAAACCGTAGCGGATAGTGAGACCGCCGCCCTTGGCCTTCCATTCGCCGGGTGACATCGCCTCATGGGTGACGAAGAGATCGTGCAGCCGGCTCGGCCCGGAAAGGCCGACCTCGATCGAGGTCTCGAGCAGCGGCATGTCTTCCTTGCGCAGCAGCCGCTTGGCGTGGTCGAGCGTCACCGCCTGCAGGAAGCCCTTGGGCGACAGCCCGGCCCAGCGGGTGAAGGTCTTCTGCAGCTGGGTCGGCGACTGGTTGAGCCGCGCCGCGATCGCCTCCAGCGAAGGCTGGTCGCGGTAATCTTCGGTGATGAGTTCGATTACCCGACGGACAATGTCATAATCAGGACCGTCAGGCGTGATGTCTGTCTGCAGGTTGGCAATCATATTCATCGTCTTTCTCCTTGTAACAAGGAGATAGTCAAGTGGGGATGAGCAAACCACCCGATTCTTGCGCATCCGCCGGATAGGCTCAGATCCGCTGCTTGACCGTCGCCAGCGCTCCCTTGAAAGCCTTTGCGAAGCTTTCGCGATCATCAGGATTGAGGAAGGAGCCGATATCCGTGCGCCGGCCTTCGCCGAAGATATGCATGGAAAGGATGCCGATTTCCTGGTGCCGGCGAACGAGGAAGCGCGTCCAGAACGGATTGAAATGATGCTCCACCATCCGTCCCGATGGCGCAAACTTGCGCACCGACACGTCCGTGCGCGATACCGACACCTGTTCGCGCGCTTTCCCGGAGCGGTAATTCAGCCAGAAGGCGCCGTAAAGAAGCAGAAAATCCACTCCGAAGAACAAGCCGATTGGCCAGGCCCCCGTCGCGATGAAGAACGTGCCGTAGAGCAAGCAGACGGCACCGGAAAGGGCAAGCAGCACCTTGAAGCCCCGGCGGCCAAGTGACCGGTGGGGAAAGAGCTCGGCAGCGAAAACAGGCTGCTCATTGAAGCTGTCGGCGTTGCTTTCCATCATGGCTGCCGATTATAGAGTTTCCATGGCGAATCCGAAACTCAAATCCGCTACTAAGACGCCGCAGGACGCGAATGTGATCGCCCGCCGCAAACCGGCGGCAGCGGTGCGCACGGCCTATTCGCTGGCCGAGCGCGAGGAGATCTTCCGCCGCTTCTCGGTGCAGCGGCCGGAACCGAGAGGCGAGCTCGAGCACACCAACCCCTTCACGCTCGTCGTCGCCGTCGCGCTTTCGGCGCAAGCGACCGATGTTGGCGTCAACAAGGCGACGCGCGCGCTCTTCAAGGTCGCCGACACGCCGGAAAAGATGCTCGATCTCGGCGAAGAGCGGCTGCGCGACCACATCAGGACGATCGGCCTCTACCGCAACAAGGCGAAAAACGTCATCGCGCTCTCGCAGATGCTGGTCGACCAATTCGGCGGCAAGGTGCCGGAGACCCGCGACGAGTTGGTGAGGTTGCCGGGTGTCGGCCGCAAGACCGCCAATGTCGTGCTTTCCATGGCCTTCGGCCGGGCGACGATGGCCGTCGACACGCACATCTTCCGCATCGCCAATCGCATCAGGCTTGCCCCCGGCAAGACGCCCGACGAGGTCGAGGTGCGGCTGATGAAGGTGATCCCGAACCATTACCTCTATCACGCCCATCACTGGCTGATCCTGCATGGCCGCTACATCTGCAAGGCGCGCCGGCCCGAATGCGAGCGGTGTATCATCGCCGACCTTTGCAAATCGCCGGAGAAGAGTTGGGATGTGCCGGCGCCGCTGGTCGAGCTACCGCCGCAGGTGATCGGCGAGGCCGTCGAGTAGGACAGCGATCGCCTGCTCGTAATGCCGCCTTTCAGCGCCCACCTCGATCGCGATCGCCGCGCGATCGAAGGCCGCCGATAGCAGCGACGTCAGTGGTTCGAGCATAGCGCCGGCCTCTGGAAGCATCGCTGCAAGCCCTGCCCGCAGCGTCGCTTCCGCATTCTCTGCATCGATCGCCGCACTCGCCAGCGGGCCGAGAACGGCAGGTGCCTCGATCAGCAGCAGCCGGGTGCGCCCTTGCGCCATCATCGCATCGAAATAGGCCGAGGCGCCGGCGATAAGCATGGCACGCGGCGCGTCGCAGGATGCCGAGCGCGCCTCGATCGCCGCGGCCACCGCGCGCGCCTCGCATTCGATAACCGCCCGAAATAGCGCCTTCTTGTCTTCAAAATGATGGTAGAGCGCGCCACGCGTCACTCCCGCCGTCGTGACGATCTCCGGCGTCGCGGTTTCGGCATAACCTTTTTCGACGAAGAGACGTCGACCGGCATCGATCAGTGCCTGTCTCGTCTGCTCCGTTCTCTCGCGATTGCTGCGGCTCATGCACACCTCTTTACATACAAACTGAATGTATGTTAATAGTCAAAAACATACAGATTGTATGTAAATTAAAAGGAGGAAACGAGATGAAATCGACGAGCTATTATCCTGTCATGATGACCGACGACGTTGCCGGCACCGCCAGCTTCTATTGCACGCATTTCGGCTTCAAAGCTCTGTTCGAAAGCGACTGGTATGTTCACCTGCAATCGGCAGAGGAGGAGCATATCGCGCTTGCCATCCTTGACGGCAGCCATGAGACCATCCCGGCCATAGCCCGCGGCAGGGTGTCCGGCCTGCTCCTCAATTTCGAGGTCGGCGATGTCGATGCGATCTATGCAGCCTGCCGGAGCGCCGGCCTGCCAATTCTGAGAGAAATCCGCGACGAGGATTTCGGCCAGCGGCATTTCATCACCGCCGATCCGAACGGCGTGCTGATCGACATCATCAAGCCGATCCCGCCGAGCGCCGAATTCGCGGCGATGTACGACACCTCCGCCCTGCCCGCTTGAGTCTTAGGCACGCAAACCGGTGTCCTTAGCGGAAACCAACTTGTGCAGATGCACCATCATGCCGGCGGCAAAAAGCGGCGTCAGAAGATTGACGATCGGGATCGCCAGGAAAAGGGCGATCATCAGCCCGCCGAGAAAGACGGTGGAGGCATGTTTGGCGCGAAAGAGCCGCGCCTCATCCGGCGAACGGAAGCGCATGGCGGCGAATTCGAAGAATTCCCGTCCGAGCAGATAGCCGTTCACCAGAAAGAACGCGACCAGATTGACGCCGGGTATGAACAGCAGCAGCAATGCCAGGATATTGCCGAGGATCACCACACCGAGGAACTTGATCGAGCTTGCCATCGCCGGACCGAGTGGCATGGCGGTGCCCGGCGCGTCCTTGGGATAGTCGCGCTTTTCGATGACATCGGCGACGTCGTCGAGAAACAGGCCGGCAATCAGCGCCGTGACCGGCGACAGCAGCAGCGCCAGCATGAGAGCAAGGCCAATACCGGCGAGAATTGCGAAGATGAGAGCGAACCACCCCGCCCAATCAGGCATATCGGGAAAGAAGCTCGTGAGCCAGGGAAAGAGAAAGGCCATGAAGGCTCCGCGCAGCGCGAACCAGAGTCCGACAAGCACGAGGATCGTCAGGCCGAGCACCTTCCAGAAGACAGAACGTGTTTCCGAGGCGAACAGATTGGCGAGCGAAAGTCGAGCGGCGTCAAGAATCATGTCTCAGGCGTCTCCGGTTGCGCCGAAGATGTAGGGAAGAGGCAGGCCACCGACAAGAGAGAATAAAATTGCATTCAGTAATAGAAAACTTGTCGAAAACTAAATACTAATATAATATTGTGACATATATGAAATACGCACGGGCCTGAGAAGCAGCTTCCGAAATAGTTGCAAAGACAAGGGGTCGCAACAGCGCATCCACGGAACGCCTCTGAGGAAGATGGGGAGGCTACCGTGGAAGACTTTGTGCAAAAACTCAGGCAATACGCAAAAACCGGCACACCGGCCGAGCGCCGTATCGCGAAATATTTCACCGAACATCTGAACGACCTGCCGTTCGAGACGGCTGCGTCCGTTGCCGACAGGCTGGATCTCTCGCCGATGACCGTCGGGCGCTTCCTGCGCTCGCTCGGTTATCAGGGATTGGACAGCGTCAAGGTGGAGATTCGCGAGACCGTGACGACATCGCCGGCGCAATTACAGAGCGCCATGAGCGAGCTGCATGCCGACGCCGCGGAGGGCAAACCGCTCGCCGTGCTGGTTGCCGAACAGATCCAGGCCCTCCATCATATCTATCATCTGACGGCGCAACCGAACTGGTCGGAAGCCGTCGGGATGATCAGCACTGCCCGCGAAGTGTCGATCGCCACTCATGCGCGGCTCGCAAGCCTGGCCAATCATTTCTGCCAGCGGCTGACGCAAGCCCGCGACGGCGTGCGCACGCTCGACGCCGCCGACAACCGTTTTGCGGAACTCTTCGCCCGGCTGGCGGTCGACGACGCGCTGCTCGTCATCATCGATTGTCGCCGCTTCGCCAAGGCGCGGCTGCTTGCCAGAACGGCGAGGCGCTACGGCTATAAGGTCGTGCTCATTTCGCCGCAGCAAGCGGACTGGATGGCGGACCAGTCGAACGTCATGCTACCTCTGCCGCCCGCTCGTGCCCCCGATCTCGACAATCTTCCGCCGCTGATCGCGCTGCTCGATTGCCTGTCGGAATCCGTCATCCTCCAAGTCGGAGAAGAGGCGGCACTTCGCCGCCGCCGCATGATGGAGTTCGCGACCGTCCTCGGCGAGACGGCGAACCACTAATTTTAAAAGGATCATGCGCAGATTTAAAGTGATGGAGCGCCGCGCGCCGCTCTATTGCATCGTTTCCAATTCGGCGCGGTGCCGGTGCATGGCGAGAAGACGGCGGTAGTCGCGGTCGTAGAGCGCCTGCTTCGCCTTGTCGGGAAGCCGTTCGTCGGCGCCCGGATACATCGCCTCGCCGGCCGCCGCCAGATCCTTGTACAAGCCGCAGGCGACGGAGGCTGCGATCGCCGTGCCGAGCAGCACCGCTTCGTTCATCTTCGGCACCACGACCTTGCAGCCGGTCGCATCGCTATAAAGCTCCATCAGCACCGGGTTTTTCACGTGTCCGCCGGCGATATGCAGCGTATCGGTCATGTAGCCGTATGCCTTCATCATTTCCAGGATATGGCGGATGCCGAGCGCAATCCCCACTGCAGAGCGCCAGTAAAGCGCGCAGAGCCCGTCGAAGGACGTATCGAGCGTCAGTCCGCTGACGACGCCGACCGCATGCGGATCGGCGAGCGGCGAACGGTTGCCATGGAAATCCGGCAGCACGAAGATCCGCGCACCGAAGGCATCGCCCTTCTCGGCCCGCAATTCGGCGATACGCGCGACGATCCTCTGATGCAGCGCCGCCGTCGGCTCGCCGCCGGCCGCATGCATGCGCACGATGTGGTCGAGCAGCGCGCCGGTCGCCGATTGCCCGGCCTCCACCAGCCAGGATTGCGGGAAGACGGCCTCGTAATAGGGACCCCACATGCCATGGCTTGGCTTGCGCTCCCGCGAGAAGGTAACGATGCAGCTCGATGTGCCGGCAATCAGCGCCAGCTGGTGCTCGCGTTTGACAGGATCAGCGGCATAGCCGCCGAGCGCGCCGAGTGCGCCGGCATAGGCGTCGATCATCCCGGCGGCGACACGGCAGTCCACAGTCAGCCCCAGCGCTTCCGCCGCTTCCTCGGTAAGCCGGCCGACGCTGTCTCCGACAGGCGTGGTCTCATCCGGCAGGTGGCCGCGCGCCTGAAGGTCCTCGAGGCCGATTCGTTCCAGGAAATCCTGCTGCCAGCCCTTTTCGAGATGGGCGAGATAGTTCCATTTCGCCGTCAGCGTGCAGCGCGAACGGGCGGCCGATCCGGTCGATTTCCACGTCATGAAATCGGCGAGATCGAAGAAGTAACCGGCCTTCTCCCATGTGGCGGGCAGCTTCTTCTTCAGCCACATCAGCTTCGGCATTTCCATTTCCGGCGACATCACGTGGCCGGAATGTTCGAGCACCCTGTGCTCCGTCGCCGTGCAGAAATCGGCTTCCTTCAGCGCCCGGTGATCGAGCCAGACGATCGTGTCGAAACGCCGGTCGCCGCCTGTGGAAACGCTGAGCTGCCGGCCTTCGCGGTCACGGACGACGAGCGAACAGGTGGCGTCGAAGCCGATCGCTCCGACCGAGGCGGCGGCGATGCCGGATTGCTCCATCGCCCTGCGCACCGCCATGCAGGCGGCCGACCAGATGTCTTCGGAATCATGCTCGGCATGGTTTTCGCGCGGCCGGTTCATCACGATCGGATGCTCGGCCTTGGCAAGCAGACGGCCGCGTGCATCGAAGACGCCGGCACGCGCGCTGCCCGTGCCGATATCCACCGCAACCACATGATCACGCATCAAGTCTTGGTCCCGTCCAGCTTATGGTTGCGGACAAGGTGTATCAAATCCGGCATGGCGTCAAACACCACATCAGGCGAAAGGCGGTCGAGTTCGGCACGATATCCGGTGAAATTTGCGTGTGACCCGCCGGTGAAGGCAAAGACCGTCATGCCTGCCGCCTTGGCGGCGGCAATGCCGGCCGGGCTGTCTTCGACGACAAGGCAATGAGCCGGCTCGACCTGCATTTCACGCGCCGCATGCAGGAAGAGATCGGGCGCCGGCTTGCCGCGCTTGACCATCGTTGCGCTGAAGATGTCGGGCAGCCTGTCGAGAAGCCCGGTCACCGATAGCGACAACCGGATTCGTTCCATCTGGCTGGAGGAGGCAACGCAACAGCGAACGCCAAGCCCGTCGATCGCCGCGGCGATACCGTCGATCGGCTTCAGTTCCGTGCGAAAACGGGCGTAGAGTTCGATGCGGATACGCTCGAGGAATTCCTCGTCGGCATGGACGTTGAATTCGGTTTCCAGCGTATCGATGAGGGTCGACAGGCTGCGGCCGAGAAAACGCTCATAGGCCTGGTCCTCGGTGATCGAGACGCCGAGATCGTTCATCGCCTCGACAAGCACGCTGATCGAGATCGGCTCGCTATCGACGAGTACGCCATCGCAGTCGAAGATCACTAGCCGTGTTTCAGCATCAGCCATGGAAGACCCAACCTGAGTTCAATTCGGACGCGTTGCCGTCCCGCTTCACTCGCAAGGCCGGATGAATGGCGGCAGTGACCGCCATCCAGATTCCTTACACTGCGAGCTTGCCGTCGAGATAGAGCTGCAGCGTCTCCCGCGTGCCCTTTTCCCACAGGGTTTTGAGAGCATGAGCGAAACGCTTGCGGAAAAGTTCGGATTTCGCCACTTCGCCGAAAATATCGTCGAAGACAAGGAAGGCCGACGGATCGTCCTTGGCTTTCAGCGCCGCCGCATGCAGGCGCTCTGCGCTCGCGTCGTTGAAGACGATATCCTTGCCACTGTCGGTCTTGCCGGCGAAATAACGGCACCAGAGTGCCGAAACCAGCGCCAGACCGACGACGTCCCTGCCCTGACCCAGATTGTCGAGCGTCGACGGCAGGATGAATTTCGGTTGGCGGTTCGAGCCGTCCTGCGCCAGACGCGGAATGGTGTCGGCAATCTTCGGATTGAGCAGGCGATGTTCGATCAGCGCGAAATAATCCGTCAGCGACGTGTTCGGTACCGGCGGCACGATCGGAATGATCTCGTCTTTCTCGAGCTTGGCAAGGAAGGCGCGGATCAGCGGGTCTTCCATGGAATCATGAACGAAATGAATGTCCATCAACGCCGCCGGATAGGCGATCGCGGCATGCCCGCCGTTGAGGATGCGGATCTTCATATGCTCGTAAGGCGTCACATCGGCAACGAAAGTGACGCCGACCTTTTCCAGCGCCGGCCGGCCGGCGGTGAACTTATCCTCGAGCACCCATTGCTTGAATTCCTCGCAATAGACCGGCCAACTGTCCTCGATCTGGAAATTGTCCCTGAGGAAATCGATCTCGCGCTGGCTGGTCGCCGGCGTGATTCGGTCGACCATGCCGTTCGGGAAGGCGACATTCGCCCGGATCCAGTCGGCAAAGGCAGGGTCCGAAAGTGCCGCCGTGCCGACGACGGCATTGGCGGTGACGATGCCATTATGGGGAATGTTGTCGCAGGACATGACGGTGAAAGGGCCGATGCCCTTGTCCTTGCGCGCCTTCAGACCGGCGACGATCAGGCCGAACACCGTCTTCGGCGCGTTGGGGTTCTCTCCGTCTGCGGCGATCGCCGGATGGGCCGGATTGAACGTGCCTGATGCATCGATGAAATAACCGCCCTCGGTGATCGTCATCGAAACGATGCGGATTTCGGGATCGGCAAGCCTGGCGATGATCGCAGCGGCATCGCCGACCGGCAGGATGTCGATCATCGGTGCGGTGACGCGCGCCGCCGTCTTGTTGTTGTCCTGTTCGACCACCGTCGTCAGGAAATCCTGCGCCGCAAGCTTTTCGCGCATCGCCGCATCCGACGGCAGCACGCCGGCGCCGACGATCGCCCAGTCGTGATCCGTGCCTGCGTTGAAGAGATCGTCGAGATAGATCGCCTGGTGGGCACGGTGGAAATTGCCGACGCCGAAGTGCACGATGCCGGCTTTCAGCGACGCCCTGTCATATCCAGGGATGGCAGCAGTGCGCGCCACATCCGAAAGCGTTGCCAGCGATAGTTTGCACGTCATGTTTCAGTCCTCTTGAAGGTCTTGCCGAGACGGCCGGGCGCCATCGCTCGGCTCGCATGCCTGCCCCCAGCCCGGCCGCCTGCCTCAGATGGCAAGGCCGCCCTCGTTGAATTTATGAATACGCGAACGGTCCGGCGTCAGGAAGACCGTATCGCCCGCTTTGGCGGCGAAGTCGCCGCTGCCGCGCGCCGTCAGCATGCCGATACCATCGGCATCGATATGCAGGAAGGTGTCGGAGCCGAGATGTTCGGCGACCACCACCCTGCCCTTCCACTCGCCGCTTTCCATCGACAGCAGCACATGCTCGGGCCGGACGCCGATGGTATGGGCGTTGAGCGCGGCGGCATGTTGGCCGGTGATGAAGTTCATCCTGGGCGATCCGATGAAGCCGGCGACGAAGAGGTTGCGGGGACGGCTGTAGAGTTCGAGCGGCGAGCCGACCTGCTCGATATTGCCTCTGTTCAGGACGACGATCTTGTCGGCCATGGTCATCGCCTCGACCTGGTCGTGGGTGACATAGACCATCGTCGTCTTCAGCTGCTGATGCAGCTCGCTGATTTCGAGGCGCATGTTGACGCGTAGCGCCGCATCGAGGTTCGACAGCGGTTCGTCGAACAGGAAGGCCGAAGGCTGGCGCACGATGGCGCGGCCGATCGCCACGCGCTGGCGCTGGCCACCGGACAGTTGGCGCGGCTTGCGTTCGAGATAATCGGTGAGGTTCAGCACCCGGGCGGCATCGCTGACCTTGCGGTCGATCTCGGCCTTGTCGACGCCCGCCATCTTCAGCGGGAAGGCGATGTTGTTACGCACGCTCATATGCGGATAGAGCGCATAGGACTGGAACACCATGGCAAGGCCGCGCTCAGACGGCGCCTTTTCGGTGGCGTCCCTGCCGTCGATGACGATCTTGCCGCCGGAGACATCCTCGAGCCCGGCGATCAGCCTAAGCAGCGTGGACTTGCCGCAGCCCGACGGGCCGACGAAGACGACGAACTCGCCGTCCTTGATGTCGAGATCGATCGAAGGGATGACCTTGGCTTCGCCGAAGACCTTGGAAACCTTCTGAAGGGTAATGCTGCCCATGTTTCTCTCCCTTTTATATATTATTTCACAGCGCCGAAGGTCAGGCCGCGGACGAGTTGTTTCTGGCTGAACCAGCCAAGGATCAGGATCGGCGCGATCGCCATCGTCGATGCCGCCGAGAGCTTGGCGTAAAACAGGCCCTCGGGGCTGGAATAGGAGGCGATGAAGGCCGTCAGCGGTGCTGCCTTGGAGGCGGTGAGGTTGAGCGTCCAGAACGCCTCGTTCCAGGCAAGGATGATGTTCAAGAGCAGCGTCGAGGCAATGCCGGGCACCGCCATCGGCGTCAGCACGTAGACGATCTCCTTCATCAGCGACGCCCCATCCATGCGCGCCGCTTCCAGGATCTCGCCGGGGATTTCCTTGAAGTAGGTGTAGAGCATCCAGACGATGATCGGCAGGTTGATCAGCGTCAGCACGATCACCAGGCCGGTGCGCGTGTCGAGCAGGCCAAAATTGCGGAACATCAGATAGATCGGGATCAGCGCGCCGACCGGCGGCATCATCTTGGTCGACAGCATCCACATCAGCACGTCCTTGGTCCGCTTGGTCGGCGAAAACGCCATCGCCCAGGCGGCCGGAATGGCGATGATCAGGCCGATCAGCGTCGAGCCGAAGGAGATGACCACCGAGTTCATGAAGTGGCCGAGATAGTTCGACCGGCTCTGCACCTCGGCGTAGTTCTCGGTCGTCCAATGGAAGAACAGGAACTGCGGCGGCGAGGCGATGGCGTCGGCTTCCGACTTGAAGCTGGTCAGGAACGTCCACAGGATCGGGAAGAAGATCAGGATGCCGAGAGTCCAGGCGATCGCGGTGACGATGAGCTTGCGCTTGGTTGTGACTTTTCTGGCCATCTCAAGCCTCCAGATTCTTGCCGACGAGGCGGACGAGGAAGATCGCGACGATATTGGCGAGGATAACAGCCACGATGCCGCCGGCCGATGCGCCGCCGATATCGAACTGGAGAAGCGCCTGGGCATAGACGAGATAGGTGAGGTTGGTGCTGTCGGTGCCCGGCCCGCCATTGGTGGTGACGAGGATTTCGGCAAAGACCGAAAGCAGGAAGATCGTCTGGATCAGGATCACCACGGTGATGGCGCGCGCCATATGCGGCAGGATGATGTAGATGAACTTCGAGATCGGCCCGGCGCCGTCCATCTCGGAGGCTTCCTTCTGCTCCTCGTCGAGCGACTGCAGCGCCGTCAGCATGATTAAGGTGGCAAAGGGCAGCCATTGCCAGGCGACGATCAGAATGACGGAAAACAGCGGCGCATTGGCCAGCCAGTCGATCGGCTGCAGGCCGAGCGCCTTGGCAAGATGGGCAAACAACCCGTTGACCGGGTTCATGAACATATTCTTCCAGACCAGTGCTGCCACCGTCGGCATGACGAAGAACGGCGCAATCACCAGGATGCGCACGATGCCCTGGCCGTACATCGGCTGGTCGAGCAGCAGCGCAAAGGCGATGCCGCCGATGACGGTGATCAACAACACGCCGGCGACAAGCAGCAGCGTATTGATCAGCGCGGCGAAGAAGGCCGGATCCGTCAGAAAGTACTGATAATTCAGAAAACCGACGAAGCTTTCCATGCCGGGGCTGAGCAGATTGTAGTTCAGCAGCGAGAAATAGATCGTCATCGCCAGCGGGACGATCATCCATGCAAAGAGCAGCAGCACGGAGGGCGCAATCATCAGGCGCGCGGAGGAGCGGGTATGTAAGGTTGCCATGGCAATCACCGATCTGGACTGAAGCGGGGAGCGGCCGCAAGGCAGCTTTTGTCTGGAAAAAAGCGGCCGCCGATGCAGTTCGGGCAATCGGCGGCCCAGAGGGGCGGAATGTCAAGTATCCCGCCACTTGCTCAGGAGGTTTTACTTAATGTAGCCAGCCTTGGTCATTTCGCGGGTGGCCAGCTGCTGTGCGCTCTGCAACGCCTGATCGACCGAAAGCTGGCCGGCAAGGGCTGCCGAGAACTGCTGACCGATCGCCGTGCCGATGCCCTGGAATTCCGGGATCGCCACGAACTGGACGCCGACATAGGGGACCGGCTTGACGGTCGGCTTGCTCGGATCGGCCGAGTTGATCGAGTCGATCGTCATCTTGGCGAAGGGAGCCGCCTTCTGGTACTCGGCATTCGCATAGAGCGAGGCGCGGGTGCCCGGAGGGGCATTCAGCCAGCCGTCCTTCTCGGCAACGAGGTTGGTGTAATCCTTACTCGTCGCCCAGGCGACAAACTTCTCGGCGGCTTCGGCCTTCTGCGAACCTGCCGGGATGGCAAGGCTCCAGGCCCACAGCCAGTTGCCGCGCTTGCCGAGACCCTTATCGGGAGCCAGCGCAAAGCCGACCTTGTCGGCGACGGTCGATTCCTTCGGGTTGCTGACGAAGGACGCAGCAACGGTGGCGTCGATCCACATGCCGCACTTGCCGGTCTGGAAGAGCGCCAGGTTCTCGTTGAAGCCGTTGGAGGAAGCGCCCGGAGGGCCGGCATCCTTCATCAGCTTGACGTAGAAGTCGAGCGTGTCCTTCCATTCGGGCTGATCGAACTGCGGCTTCCAATTTTCATCGAACCAGCGGGCGCCGAAGGAGTTGGACATCGCCGTCAGGAAGGCCATGTTCTCGCCCCAGCCGGCCTTGCCGCGCAGGCAGATGCCGTAGACTTCCTTGTCCTTGTTGGTGATCTTGCGGGCAGCGTCGGCAATGAAGTCCCAGGTCGGGGCGTCCGGCATCTTCAGGCCGGCAGCGTCGAACAGGTCCTTGCGGTACATCACCATCGAGCTTTCGCCGTAGAACGGCGCCGCATAGAGTTTGCCGTCCATGGTCAGGCCGCTGCGGATCGCTGGCAGCAGGTCGTCGACGTCGTAATTGGCGCCGAGATTGTCGAGCGGCACCAGCCAGCCCTGCTTTGCCCAGATCGGCACTTCATAGGTGCCGATCGTCAAGACGTCGTACTGGCCACCCTTGGTCGCGATATCAGTCGTGACCTTCTGGCGCAGTACGTTCTCTTCCAGGGTGACCCATTCAAGGTCGATGCCGGGATTCTTCGCCTTGAAATCATCCGTCAGCTTCTGCATCCGGATCATGTCGCCGTTGTTCACGGTCGCAATCGTCAGCGTTTCGGCCGAAGCCATACCGGCAAACGCCAGTGCTGAGCAGGCGCCCAGCAGAAAAGTTCTCAATGTCATAATCTTCCTCCCAGAAGATGGGGTGTGAGCATTCGCTTCGCTCATGAGCAATTACTCAACAAACAACAAAGAATGTCAATCGACAATCGTTGCTGCGATGCCGAAGGACATGGTCATCTCGTTGATTTAATTAGAATATTTTTTGCTCAATTCCTGAGCAAAAACTCAGCAGTCTCTTCATCAGTGATCAGAGCATTGATTTGATGGCCGACAACGGCAGCCCTGATCGCCTTGAATTTACGCTTGCCCTTGGCCAGCCCAATGACCATCGATGCGTCGCGGGACGGGATCGGCGCCGACGCGACGCGCTCGTTGATCGGGTTGTCGATCAACCTGCCGTCGACATCGAAGATCCAGCCGCAGATCTCGCCGACAGCACCTCCGCGCATCAGCTCCATCATCTCGTCCTTCTCCAGAAAACCGTCGACGCAGAGCGGCCCATCGATGCCGAGCTCGCCGATACCGACGAAGGTGACATCGGCTTGCGCGCTCATGTTAAGCGTCGAGCGCACCAGCTGTTGGCCATGCAGCAGCTCCCGCTCCTCGGCCGAGGTGACGAGCACCGGCAGCGGCATCGGATAGTGTCGCGCCTTCACGGCATCGGCCATGCTGAAAATGACGTTGTAATAGGCCGCCGATCCGTCCGGGGCGATATTGCCGGTCAGCGAAACGATGCGGTGATTGGGACATTCGATCGCCGGCAGCTGGTCGACGGCCGCCTTCAGCGTGCGGCCGGTACCGATGGCAAGCACGATCGGCTCGGCCCGTTTCAGCCAGCGCTCGATCTCGGCCGCGGCTGCCTCGGCGATACCGACCGTCGTCGACGACGACGCGGGATCGCTCGGCACCACCTCCACATGTTTCAGCCCGAATTTCCGCCGTAATTGATTGCCGAGCTCCAGGCAGGCGGCGATCGGATGATCGAGCCGCACCTTGATCAGACGCTCGGCGACCGCCAGCGACACCAGCCGCTGCGCCGATTGCCGCGAGATGCCCATCGCAGCGGCGATTTCATCCTGCGTACGCCCGGCGACGTAATAGAGCCAGCCGGCACGCGCCGCATCGTCGAGCCGTGCAGGGGTCTCGGATCTTTTTACCATCTATTGCCTACCGCGCAAAATGAGCCGGCGTGCCGCCGCCGAACATGATTTGAGTCTGTATCGCGCCAGATCAAAACAAAATTCCGGCAAATGTCGAGCCTGTTGCAAAGAGGTCGGCCAAATAACGCCATCACTCAAGCAAACTCCGTTTAGGCAAACCATTGCACGACGAGATAGATCGCCGCCTTCACGAGACCGTAAATCACCCCGCCGGCAACGACGAGCGACACGGCCGTCATTACGAAGCCGATGAGCGCGAAGAGCCCGTCACGGCCCAAGATCCCGAACGCGAAGACCGAGATCGTGACCGCCGGCAGGATATTGCCGAGCGGGACCGGCAGCAGCAGCACGATCGACAGCAGCAGGCATGCCGCACCGGCAAGATATTCTGCCGGCGGTTCGGCGAAGATCGCAAGCCGCGGCTTCAGCATGCGCTCGGCCCAGGCGAGCCAGCGGTGGATTCGGCCGACAATCGTCTCGAAATCCTCCCGCCGCATCGAACGGTTGGCAATCACCTTCGGTAGCCAGGGTTTCAGCCCGAAGGTCAGCTGCGCTGCCAGGAAGACCAAGGGCGCGCCGAGCACGGCCGAAGTGCCGGGCGGAGTGGGAAAGGCGTTCGGCAACGCGAAGATCAGCATCAACGCGCTGATCGCCCTGTCACCCATCGTGTCGAATATATCGCCGATCGAGATCCGTTCGCGGCTCTGATCGGCGGCCATCTGTCGCAAAATAGATGAGAGGCGGCGGCCTTTGGGACGTGCTCTTCGGATGGTACTGTTTTCTCTCGTATCGATGGTCGTGGGTCCGGCAGTTGATGAAAGTGTAGGGCCGGATTCTGGCGATGCAATATGCCAATTGAATGACTTGCGGGGTTAGAAATTGCGGCTGTGATCGGAGCCTATGGGCTTGGGCTCACCAGATTTCTCCAACGTCTGCCATGACGGAATGGAAGATCCCGTCCCGCCTATCCGATCTCCCCACCTGTGGGAGAGATGTCCGGCAGAACAGGGGGGTGGCACACGGCACGACCATAAAGCCGGTGACACCACCGCCGAATGAGTGCTTGAAATTCCCCACCAACAATGCAAGCAGACGCGGGAGACCAGAGAAACGGCAGAGTGGCAATGATCATTTCATTCGACATCGGCGGCTCCGCCATCAAGGGCGGCATCGCCCGCTCCGAGACAGACATCCTTCCCCTCGGCCGCCGCCCGACACCCAGGGATGATTTCGCCGCTTTCGTCGAAACCCTGCGCGACATCATCGCCGAGACCGGTGAGCAGCCGAGCCGCATCGTCCTTTCCATCGCCGGTGTCGTCGATCCTGATACGCAGCGCCTGATCTGCGCCAACATTCCCTGCATCCACGACCGCACGCTCGCAGCCGACCTCGAAGCCGAGCTCGGCCTGCCGGTGCTGATCGCCAACGACGCCGACTGTTTCGCGATGGCCGAAGCCGGTCTCGGCGCCGGCCGCGGCCACCGCATCGTCTTCGGCGCCATCCTCGGCACCGGCGTCGGCGGCGGCCTGGTTGCCGACGGACGCCTCGTCAACGAGGCCGGCGGCTTTGCCGGCGAATGGGGTCACGGGCCGATCATCGCATCTGCGGCCGGCGATCCGCCCGTCGCCATTCCCGCCTATGCCTGCGGCTGCGGCCAGAGGGGCTGCGTCGACACGGTCGGCGGCGCCCGCGGCCTGGAGCGCCTGCACAAGACGCTGCACGATCTCGACCTTGCCAGCGAAGAGATCATCGGCCAGTGGCGCCATGGAGAGGAGAAGGCGACACGGACGATCGACGTCTATGTCGATCTCGTCGCCTCGCCCTTGGCGCTGGCGATCAACATCACCGGCGCGACCATCGTGCCGGTCGGCGGCGGGCTTTCCAATGTCGAGCCGCTGCTTGCCGAACTCGACCACGCTGTGCGCGCCCGCATCCTGCGCAAGTTCGACCGCCCGCTGGTGGTGCGCAGCGAATGCCGCATCGAACCAGGCCTGATCGGGGCAGCGCTTTTGGGGCTGAAGGCCGAGGCGGCAGCTTAAAGCACCGGCCACATTCGCACGATCGCTGCGAAGCGATCCCAGTCCTTGCGCGCAGAAGGCGTCCAGGCGGCTTCGGCGACGGCCGGGAGGCGCGGAAAAACCAGCCGGTTGAAATAGGCGCGCGAGAGGAAGTTCTCGGTCCAGATGCAGGCCTGGATACCGCGCATCTTCTCCCTTAGCACTTCCGGCAGCTCGCCCTCGGCCTCGTAAGCGTAGGTATGTTCCGGCGGTGCGTGGCCCGCCCAGCTGGCGCCCGGCTCGGCCCAGGCCTCCGCCTGCGCCATGTCGAGATAATAGGCTTGCCCCGGTGTCATCACCACGTCGTAACCTTGCTGTGCGAGCTCGATACCGACCTCGGGCTTTTCCCAGGCCATCAGCAGCGTGCCGTCGCGATCGACCCCGCCCCCATGCGAGACCTCGTTCCAACCGACGAGTTTCTTGCCGCGCTCGGACAGCATGGCTTTGATACGCTTCAGGAAATAGGATTGCAGCTCGGCGGTGCCGGTAAGTTTCTCCCTCTCCATCAGTGCCTTGCAAAGCGGCGAGGAAAGCCAGGAGCCATGCGCCACTTCGTCGCCGCCGATATGGAGATATTCGCCGGGAAACAGCGTCACCATTTCGTCGAACACCTTGCCGAGAAATTCATAGGTGAATTCCACCGCCGGATTGAGGGCGTTGTTCGGATAACCCTGCACCGAGCGGTAACTGTCCGGCGCCTCCTGGCCGTCGACGAGCTCGGGCAGTGAGAACAGTGTCGCCATGCTATGGCCGGGAATATCGATTTCCGGCACCACTTCGATATGCAACGAGGCTGCATGCGCAACGATCCGCCTGGCGTCCTGCTGTGTGTAATGGCCGGAGCGCGTTTGCGCCCCGTCGCCGAGCTGCGGCACGAGCACTTCATCCGGCCCACGCCGGGCGCCGATCTCCGTCAGCGCCGGATAGGCCTTGATCTCCAGCCGCCACGCTTCGTCATCGGCCAGATGCCAGTGGAAGATGTTGAGCTTGTTCCAGGCGAGAATATCAATCAGCCGCACGACGTCCGCCACCGGATAAAACTGCCTGGACACATCGAGATGGCAGCCGCGCCAGTCATAACGCGGCTGGTCGGCGATCGTGCCGAAACTGGGGAATTTGAAGCGCTCGCGATCGGCGCGAGCGCCGTGCAGCAATTGCGCCAGGCTGATCAGCCCGTAGTGCCGCCCGGCGGCATCGGCACTCGAAAGCATGATCTCATGCGCCGTAAAACGCAATTCGTAAGCGAAGGCGGCGATCGACGATTCGATGACGAAACGAATGGCCCGCCCGCCTTCGACGGCACTGAGGGAAAACGGCACATTGTCGGCCGGATAGAGCCGCTGATAGAGCTCCAGAACCAGCGAGAGCGCCTTGACCGCATCGGGCCGCGTCGGCTCGGCCGGATAAAGGACGACCGGCAGCTCTCCCGCCTTCAGCCCGAGCGCCAGCGGCCAGGGCAGCAGCGAATAGGGTTCCTCGGCCCGGCCCGGCGGCAGAATGGGCGGCGCCACGCCACCATCCCGGCCTTCGAGCATGAGATCGCCGAAACCAACAGAAACGTGGCGCCCGTCGCCAAGTGTCAGATAGGCCGACTTGACGCCTGATGTCATATGTTTCGGCGCCCTGGTCAGTCCCTCGACCGTGAACCGCCAGCGCCCGCCGGGCGGCACGCTCAGCCCCTCGGGCGGCAGGAATTCATGGAAATGCGCGACCTGCCGCTTGAGGCTGCCGCCGTCACAGACATGTTTGTCGGCAACCCGCGTCTCCGACGTATAGGCGAGCGAGAAGCCGGACAGCGGCTCGGTCGAAAGATTGAAAAGCGTGAAGGTGAGGCGCCCGAAACTGCCCTCGATCGGGCTCCAGCTTGCTTCCAGAAGGTAATCGGCCATGGTCGGGTCCTGCCTCGTCGCTGAGTGGCCGGGATCGCGGTTGGTCTCCCGGCATGCTTTCGCAGCTTAGCTTTTTCGAGAGGGCAATGGAATCGGCGCGCAGCTCCAAGACGGAGCAGGCACTAAAGACTGCGCGGCGCCGTAGGCAGACGCGCTTTGATGAGGAAGATGTGACCTGTAAGGAAAACGGCGCGGCTTTCGCCGCGCCGTCCTCACTCTGCTGCCAACGCCGGCGGATGTCTGTCATCCGCCTCTTCCTGGATGGCGTCGGCATGCTGGCCTGGCTCGTCCTTTGTCTTCGGCTCGCGGCCGAAGAAAAGGGCGTAACCGGCGGGCAGAACCAGAATGGTAAGCACGGTCGCAACCAGGATGCCGCCCATCATCGCGTAGGCGAGCGGACCCCAGAAGACACCGCGCGAGATCGGGATCAGCGCCAGCACGGCGGTCAGCGCCGTCAGCATGATCGGCCGGAAACGCCGCACGGCCGCGCCGACGATCGCCTCCTGCCGGTGCATGCCGGCCTTGATATCCTGGTCGATCTGGTCGACCAGGATGATCGAGTTGCGCATGATGATGCCGAGTAGCGCGATGACGCCGAGGATTGCGACGAAGCCGAAGGGCGCGCCGCTGATCAGCAATGCGGCCGCCGCACCGATGATCCCGAGCGGACCGGTGGCGAGAACCAGCATCGCCTTGCCGAAATGCTGCAGCTGCACCATCAGCAGCACGATGATGACGGCGAGCATGATCGGCGCCTTGGCGGCAATCGACATCTGGCTTTCCGCCGCATCCTCGGCGCCGCCCTGAATCTCGACATGGTAACCGGCAGGCAGGCTGTCGCGCAGGTCCTTCATGTCGGCATACATCTTCATCACCACGTCGTTCGCCTGCACATCGTCAGGCAGCGTGGCACGCACGGTGATCGTCGGCAGGCGGTCGCGCCGCCATTCGATGCCCTGCTCCATGACGGGCACGACCTTGGCAACCTGCGAGACCGGCACGAAGCCGCCGAAATCCGTCGGCACATAGACCGAGTTGACCGCCGACAGCAGCGAGCGGCTGGCATCCGGCTCGCGGGCGACGATTGAGACCGTCTCCTCGCCGTCGCGGAAATCGTCGAGCGCAGTGCCCGACATGGCGGTCTGCAGCATCTGGCGCACACGCTGCGAGGTGACGCCGAGTGCCCGGGCGCGGTCCTGGTCGATCACCAGCTTCATCCCCGGCACCTCTTCCAGCCAGTCGTCATGGATGGCGCCGAGCATCGGATTGGCCTGGAAGCGCGCTTTTACCTGATCGGCAATCTCCCTGACTTCCTGGCGGTCAGGCCCCATGACGCGCATCTGCACCGGCCAGCCGGTCGGCGGACCGAGGAAGAGGCGGTCGACCTTGCCGCGAATGTCGGGGAAGTCTTCCGCAAGGATCGTCCGCAGCTTGACGATCAGCCGCTCGCGTGCCGGTTCGTCATTGGCCATGACAAGCAGCTGGGCGAAGTTCGGATTGCGCAACTGCTGATCGAGCGGCAGGAAGAAGCGCGGCGCGCCTTCGCCGATATAGGTGGCGATGAACCGCTTGTCGGGATCATCCATCATCTTGGCTTCCAGCGCCTTTGCCTGCACCTCAACTTCCTTGATGCTGGTGCCCTCGGGCAGCCAGAGATCAACGAGGATTTCCGGCCGCGAAGATTGCGGGAAGAAATTCTGCGGAATGAATTGAAAGGCCCAGAGGCTGGTGACGAAGGTGCCGAGCGTCAGCAGCAGCACGATGACGCGGTGGCGCACCGCCCAGCCGACCGTGCCGCGCAGCCGACGATAGAAGCCGGTGTCGAAGGCGTCGTGATGCTCGCCGGCGTGATGGCGCTGCTTGAGGATCATATAGCCGAGCCACGGCGTGAAGTAGACCGCGACGAACCACGAGGTGACAAGCGCGATGCCGACGACGTAGAACAGCGACCGCACATATTCGCCGGCCGTCGAGGCGGCGAAGCCGACCGGAATGAAGCCGGCCGTGGTGATCAGCGTGCCCGTCAGCATCGGGAAGGCGGTCGAGGAATAGGCGAAGCTTGCCGCGTCGATCTTGACGAGCCCCTCCTCCAGCTTTCGCTCCATCATCTCGACGACGATCATCGCATCGTCGACAAGCAGGCCGAGCGCGATGATCAGCGCGCCGAGCGAGATGCGCTGCAGGTCGATGCCGAGTTCGTACATCAGCGCAAAGGTGGCGGCGAGCACCAGCGGAATGGCGATGGCGATGACGAGGCCCGATCGCCAGCCGATCGACACGAACGAGACGACCAGCACGATGATGAGAGCTTCGCCGAGCGCATGCATGAATTCGCTGACCGCATCCGTCACCACGTCGGGCTGGTTGGCGATCTGGTCAACGGCGACGCCGTAGGGCAGCGCCTCCTCGAAGCGCTGATAGGTCGCCTCCACGCCCTTGCCGACATCGGTCACATTGAAGCCCTTGGCCATCACGACGCCGACCTGAACGCTGTCGTGGCCGTTGAAACGGTACTTGCGCTGGTAGGGATCTTCGAGACCGGAACTGACGGTGGCGATATCGCCGAGGCGCGTCACCTGGCCGCCCGCGCGAAGGCGCAGTTCGCGGATATCGGCCGCCTTCTTCACGTCGCCTTCGACCGATATGCGCACCGAGCGCAGGCCGGTATCGACCGAGCCGGCCGGATCGACATTGTTCTGGCCCTTGATGGCGTTCTGCAGATCGAGGATCGTCAGGCCGCGCTCGGCGAGCGCCTTCGATGAGACGTCGATATAGATCTTCTCAGGCTGGTCGCCGATGATGACCGCTTTCTCGACGCCCGGCGTCGTCAGCAGCATGTCGCGCGCCTGGATCGCGAATTTCTTCAGTTCCGGATAGGAATAGCCGTCGCCGCTGATCGAATGCAGCGTGATGAAAGTATCGCCGAACTCGTCGTTGAAATAGGGGCCGAGCAGGCCCTGCGGCAGCTCGCTGGAGATGTCGCCGACCTTCTTGCGCACCTGGTAGAAGGCGTCCGCCACTTCTTGCGAATTCGTGTCGCCCTTGACCTGCAGGGTGATGATCGCGCTGCCGGCCCGCGTATAGGACTTGACCCAGTCGATATGCGGCGTTTCCTGCAGCTTGCGCTCGATCTTGTTGACGACCTGATCTTCCATTTCCTGGATGGAAGCACCCGGCCAGATCGCCTGAACGACCATGACGCGGAAGGTGAATTCGGGGTCCTCGCGCTGGCCCATGCGCATCAGGCCGAGCACGCCGGTGATGATGATCAGCCCGAAGAGGAAACGGGCGATGCTTGGATGTCCGATCGCCCAGCGCGACAGATTGAAGGGCCGCTTTTCGGTGGTGGTGGCGTCCATGGTCCTGTTCCCTCTTTATGGCGCGTTCAGCGGACAGTCTGGTCCGTGGCAGCCAGGGCCGACTGCTGGTCCGGCACCTTCACCTTCAGGTTTTCGCTCATGAACTGCGTGCCGGCCGAAACGACGAGATCGCCGGTATCGAGACCCTCGGTCACATGCACGCCGTCGCCGGTGAAATCGGCAACCTTGATGTCGCGGCCATGCACGGTCGCCGTGTCGCGGTCGACGGTCCAGACCATCTGCTTGCCGTCCTTTTCAGCCAATGCGCTGAGCGGGATCGAGACATAGCTGTTGCCGTTGCTGACATCGGCCTCGATCGTCGCCGTCATGCCGAGCAACACCTGCGGATCGTTCGGCAGGCTCACCCGAACCGCAAAGGTACGCGACTGCTGGTCGGCGCTGCCGGAAACCTCGCGCACCTTGCCGTCGAGCACCAGCCTGTCGTCGGCCCAGAAGCTGGCCCTGACTGTCTTGCCCGGCTTGAATTCGGCAATGTCGTTTTCCGGAACCGCAATCTGCACTTCCTTTTCGCCATCGACGGCGACGGCGACGACGGGAGTGCCCGACGCAACGACCTGTCCGACATCGGCATTGATCGTCGTGACAATCCCGTTGTGGTCGGCCTTCAGCTCCGCATAACTCACTTGGTTCTTCGCCTGATCGAGCGCCGAGACGGCGGCATCGCGGGTTGAAACGGCCTGATCGTAACTCAGCGACGCTTGCTCGAGCTGGGATTTCGGCGAAACATTCTTGTCGAACAGCTGCTGATTGCGCTTGTTCACGAGATCGGCGGTTTCGACGCCTTTTTCAGCGGCTGCGAGATTGGCTTCCGCCGTCTTGACCGCCAGCTGGTAATCGGTGGAGTCCATCCGAGCGAGCACGTCGCCCGGCTTCACCTTATCGCCGATATCGACGAGGCGTTCGGTGATCTTGCCGGCGACGCGAAATCCGAGGTTCATCTCGGTGCGCGCCTTGACCGAGCCCGAATAGTCGAGCTTGCGGGTGTCGCCGGCCTTGGCGATCTCGACGACCTTCACCGGCCGGATGACTTGCTTGACCTCAGCCTTCTCCTCCGAGCAGGCGGAAACGCCGATGCCGATGGCGCCGAAGAGCACGAGAGTGGAGACGGACGGCATGCGATGGCTGAGGGTCTTGAGCGAAAACATCTTCCGCACTCCTGGATCGTTTAGGGGGTTTCGACGGCGACCGCCGTCCATTATTTCTTCAGCGCCCTGATCACGTAGTCGATCAGTTCGTCGACGCTCGCGCGGTTCGTTTTGGCAAGACATTGCGCCACCATCTGCGGATGGCAGAGCGTGTTCGTCGCCGCGCCGAAGCAGCGCGAGGCAACGACCGGGTCCTGCTCGGCGAACTCGCCGGCTGCAATGCCTTCGGCAATGATTTCGGCGATGAGATCATGAATGCGATCGATGTGTTTTTCGATGACGTGCCAGTCGCGATCGATCGCGACGATGATCATCTCGTGCACCTTCATCTCGTCGAGCATCAGATCCAGCGTCAACTGATGCTGGGTCTCGACATAGCGGCGCAGTCGCTCGCTGGCGCTGATCGGCTGATGGCGGATGTCGTAGGCGATCTGATAAGCGGTGGCGAGCATGCGCCCGCAGAGCGCCTGGTGGATTTCGACCTTCGAGGCGAAGAAACGATAGATATTGGCCGGCGACATGCCGAGATCGCGGGCAATGTCGGCCACCGTCGTCTTGCTGTAGCCATAGTGCCGGAACAGCCGCTCGGCCGCATCAAGAATGCGCGTGACATTCTCCTGCCGCGTAACGTCGAGTGTATTTTCCGCAATGTCGTTCATAAGTTTTGGGGCCTGAATTACGAATGACGATTTTCGAATTTCGTCAGTCGTAAAATATCAGGCGTTACTTGTCAATGCCGCGGCGCAGCAAAATGTGTCGCGGGGCGAGCGCGGTCCGGCGGAAGCGACAACTCGAGAAGATCGATGCACTGGGAGAAGGGGCCTGCACGCGTCATGCTGATAGCCGATGACGTCGGAATAGGCGGACCCGAGCAGGCAGGCCACAAATGGAGAGTGCCGCGGCGAAGCGCGCGGCACTTCAGAGTGACGGGTCAGACGACCTTGACGTCGAGTGTGATCGGAACGGAGGCGAGCGCCTTCGAAACCGGGCAGCCGGCCTTTGCCTTGTTGGCGAGTTCGGTGAAGGTCGCCTCGTCGGCACCGGGAATACGGCCGGAGAGCGAGAGATGGATGGCGGTAATGGCAAAACCGCCCTCGACGCTTTCGAGCGTCACCTTGGCAGAGGTTTCCATATGCTCGGCGGTAAAGCCGGCTTCACCGAGGATCAACGACAGCGCCATGGTGAAGCAGCCGGCATGGGCGGCACCGATCAGTTCTTCCGGGTTGGTGCCGGCAACGCCTTCGAAGCGGCTCGCAAAGCCGTAGGGGTAATCCTTCAGGGCGCCGCTCTGCGTCGAGATCAGGCCTTTTCCGTCCTTGAGGCCACCGGTCCAATGAGCCGAAGCCGTGCGATTGATCTGCATGCCGTCCTCCTGTTTTCTATTGTGCTTTCAGAACATGATGCCGAAAAGTGTGCGCGGTTTTCGGACAACATCATGCTCCAACTCTTTCCAGAAAGCGGCAGGGTGCCGCTCCATGCCTGCGGGAGATCAGATAGCCTTCCCGATGGGCAATATAATGCTCTATCCCGAGAAGACGACAGGCTTGTAAAAATAGCGGGATCAAAGCCCTTCAGGCGGGATGCTGCAGCACGCTGAGGCCGCCATCGATCGTCAGGCAGGTGGCATTGATGAACGGGCACTCGTCGGAGATCATGAACACGGCCGCCATGGCAATCTCCTCCGGCGTCGCGATGCGCCCGCCAGGATGCAGTTTCATCGTTTCGGCCTTTGCCGCCTCCGGATCAGGAAAGCCGTTCCAGTAATCGATCACCTTCTGCGTCGAGACATAGCCCGGCGCCAGCGCGTTCACGCGGATATTGCGGGCGGCATATTCGAGGCCCAAGGATTTCGTCATTCCGAGCAGGGCGTGTTTTGCCAGCGGATAGGGAAATGTGTGCGGGATGATGGTGAAAGCGTGCGTCGAGGCGATGTTGAGGATAACGCCGCCGCCCTGTTCGATCAGGCCCGGCAGCACCGCCTTGCAGCAGTTCCATGCGCCCTTCAGATTGATGTCGAAGCAGCGGTTCCATTCCTCGTCCGTCGTCTCGAGCGGTTCGGCGAAGACATTCACCCCGGCATTGTTGACGAGCGCATTCAGCTGCCCGATTTCTTCATTCGCCTGAGCGACCAATGTCGTGATCGTGCCGGCATCGGTAATATCGGCCGGCAGATAACCAAGCTGGCCGCCACTGCTCTGGAGCTCTTTCGCCGCCTGCGCCAGCAGCGCCGCATCGCGATCGACGAGAAAGACGGCGGCATCCTCCCGCAGGAAAGCCTTCGCGATCGCAAGGCCGATACCCTGCGCAGCACCTGTTATCAGGATGTTCTTGCCCTGCAGGCGGCCGCCCATCTATCCCTCCTCCGATCGAACCGGCAGCGCCGACATCAGGATCGTCACCGTGCCGGCAAGAACCTCCCCCGGCGCAAGCGGCGCGAGCCCACCGAAATCAGGCAGATGGTGGCCGTTCGGCAGGTGGCTCATCGGCTCGAGGCAGAAGAAGTCGCTCCGGTTGACCGGCATATACAGCATGAAGCGATCGAGCGCACCGTCGGCTTCCAGCGCCGCCTGGATTCCAAGCTCCGGCCAGGCGATCGCAGCTCGCCCATTCCAACCCTCGAAGGCATTGTTCATCCATCTCTGCGGCAAAAGCTTTTCGGATCTGAAATCGAAATAGTCCGGCACAGGGCCAGGCATCTCCGGAAGATGGTCCGGCCGCTCACTCCAATAGCGATCGGCCGCAATCGTCAGTCGCGTCTTTGGCGTGCGCGCGAAGAAGGGATGTTGACCGAGCCCGAAAGGAAGAGCCGCTTCCCCGCGGTTTTCCACGGAAAGCCTAAGCACCAGAGCATTGCCGGCGAGACGGATCTCCTGCCGGGTAAAATAGGCATAGGGTGAAACACTGTCGGCGCTGCGGGAAAAGCAGAACTGCGCATGCTCCGGGCTGGAGTCTTCAAGTTGCCAGAGGCTGAGCCAGCCGTCGCCGTGCCGATAGAGCGGATCGGAAGTATTCGGCTGGAAGGCATAGTCGCGTCCGGCAAAGGACATGATATTGCCTTCCACGCGGTTGCCGAACGGCACCATCGCGAAATTCGCCATCGTTCCTTCAGGGCCGCCGGCCGCCACGAGAAAGGGCATGCCTCGATAGGTCGCGGCGGTGACGGCGGCACCCCGACGGCTGACCCGGACGGCGAGATCGCCGTGCCTCAGTTCGATGTCATCGCCGGTTTGTCCCTGGTTCATCCGCGCCGTCCCGCAGCCGAAGACCTCAAATTGTCGAGCAACACTGCGATCAGCAGGATCAGCCCGCGTACCACATACTGATAGAACGCCTGGATATTCAAGAGGTTCATGACGTTTTCGGCGATGCCCATAATCAGCACACCGACAATGACGCCGCTCATCGCCGCCCGGCCGCCGGCCAGCGAAACGCCGCCAAGAACGCAGGCCGAAATCACCGAAAGCTCAAGCCCTGTCGCCGCATTCGGCTGGCCGGAGGTGATGCGGGAGGCAAGCAGAATTCCGGCTATGCCGCAGACAAGCCCCTGCAGCGCAAAGATCCAGACTCGCATGTTGACGACATTGACACCGGCAAGCCGCGAGGCCTCGGGATTGCCGCCGATCGCCAGGGTGTTCTTGCCGAAGACGGTGCGGTTGAGCACGAAACCGAAGAGGATGAAAAGGATCAGCATGATCCAGATCGGCGTCGGCACGGTGAGAAATCGCGACAGGGCAAGCTGGTAGAAGGCGGGATCGTTGATGCCGACGGCGCGGCCATCGGAAGCGATCAGCGCCAGCCCGCGCACGATCTGCATGGTCGCAAGCGTGGTGATCAGCGCATTGATGCGAAACCGCGCAATGACGATACCATTGACGAAACCGACGACGGCGCCGCAAAGCAGGGCGGCGAGCAGCCCGACGGGAATGGAGCCCGTCGCATTCGAGACCATCACCGCGATCATGCCGGAGAAGGCGACGATCGATCCAACCGAAAGGTCGAAATCGCGCGACGCCAGGCAGAACATCATCGTGCAGGCAACGATGCCGATCGTGACGACCGATTGCAGCAGCCCCAGCATGTTTCGCTCGGTCAGGAAGTTCGGAACGAAGAGCGAGACGATCACGAAGGCGGCAGCAAAGATCACCACCAGCCCTTGTTCGCCGAGAAGGATTTTTTTCAACGAATTCATCGTCCGTATTCCTGGTTCTAAAGGGTGCCTGCGGCATTCTTGTCGGGAAGCGCTGCCGTCAGGATGCTGCGCTCGTCGAAATCCGGACGGGCGACGTTGGCCGCCACCCTGCCCTGGCACATCACCATGATGCGATCGGAGATGCCCATGACTTCGGGCAACTCGCTGGAGATCACCACGATCGCCATGCCGCCGGCCGCAAGCTCATAGAGAATTTCGTAGATTTCCGATTTCGCCCCGACATCGATGCCGCGCGTCGGCTCGTCGATGACCAGCACCTTGATCCCCTGCTCGGACAGCCAGCGGCCGAGAATGACCTTCTGCTGGTTGCCGCCCGATAGATTGATGATGTCCTGCTTGCGCGACGGTGTTCGCACCCGAAGCTTGGCGATGAACCGATCTGCCAGCGCCGCCTCTTGTCTCGGGCTCAGAATGCCGAAGGGCGAAAAGTGCCGGCGTGACGAGATCGCGATATTTTCTTCGATCGATCGGCCCTGGACGATGCCGTCGAACTTGCGGTCCTCGGGGCAAAGCACCATGCCGGCATTGATCGCCGCTTTCGGATTGTTCGGCGAAACGGCAACGCCGTCAATGGTCACCTGGCCCTGATGCCTGGCATCGGCGCCATAAAGCAGCCGCGCCATCTCGCTACGGCCAGCGCCGATCAGGCCGAAGAAACCGAGGATTTCGCCCTGGCGGACGGAAAAGCTGATCGGATGGCGCAGCCTCGGCCCCGACAGGCCGTTGACCTCCAGCCGAATGCCGCCGAGCGGACGTTCGCGCCAGCCCCAGACATTGCTGATCTCGCGTCCGACCATTTCCGAGATGATCTGTTCGCGCGTCGTTTCGGCGATCTGTGGATGGTGGGCGGCAAGCTTGCCGTCGCGCAGCACCGTCAGGCTGTCGCAAAGCCTGAAAATCTCGTCGAGACGATGCGAGACGTAGAGAATGACCGTTCCCTTCGCCTTCAGCCTGTCGATGAGCGAAAACAGGATTTCGCTTTCGCGCGAGGAAAGCGAGGAAGTCGGCTCGTCGAGCGCAATCACCCGTGCATCGAGCATGACGGCCTTGGCGATCTCGACCATCTGCCGTGCGCCGATCGAAAGCGAGGCGACCTTGGCCGACGGATCGATATCGATGCCGATCTCTTCGAGCTTCGACCGCACCGTCTCGATCAGCGTCTTCGAATGGATGACGCCACCCTTGGCCGGAAAGCGTCCGAGCCAGAGATTTTCGGCGACCGTCAACTCCGGAACGAGCTGCAGTTCCTGGTGGATGACGATGACGCCGGCATGGAAGGCGTCGCGGACGGATCCGTATTTCTGCTCCTCGCCGTCGATAAGGATGTTGCCGGCATCGGCGGCCTGATCGCCGGACAGTACGCGGATCAACGTCGATTTACCGGCGCCGTTTTCGCCCATCAGGCCGTGGACGGCGCCCTTCTCGACGGTGAAGGAAACATTCGCCAGCGCCTGCACACCGGGATAACCCTTGGAGATATTGCTGAATTCGAGGAAAGCCATCATCGCTCCGCCGAGAAAGACCCGGCGGCACGCTGAGCGGCCGCCGGACGATATCATCTTGGAAGGACGATCACTCGATGCCAAGATCCTTGCGGACCTTTTCATAATCGTCGCGCAGCGCTAGGGAACCCGAGGTCAGCGTCAGCTTTTCCGGCTCCTTGTCGTTGGCGATCCAGTCATACATGTTGAGCGCAGTCTCATAGCCGTGACGCTTCGGCGAGATGATGACGGTGCCGAAGAAGCCCGTCGCCGCCGGCTTCTTGAACTCGTTGATCGCCGATTCCGCACCGCCGATGCCGACACCGATCACGTTGGCCGCCGGAATGCCGACGGATTCGGAAGCACGGACGGCGCCGAGGACGGCTTCGTCGTTGAGGCCGAAGGCGACCCAGTATTTCACGTCGGCATGTTTGTTGAGAACGGTGGTTGCCGCGTTGAGCGCCGCTTCCGTATCCGTCTTCGCCTGTGGCGCATCATAGATGTTTTCGGCCGGGAAGCCGGCGGACTTCAGCACCGAGATCGCACCTTCGACGCGGTCGACGGCGGTCGGCAGCTGGTCATAGGAGACCCGCACGGCGCCGACATTCTTCATGTCCCAGCCGCGCTTCTTGATTTCGTCGACGATTGCCTGGCCGACGGTCTCGCCGATCTTGGTGGCTGAAATGCCCATATGCGGCACGTCTTCCAGCGGCTTGCCGTCGGCGCTGACGAGGCGGTCGTCGACCGTCATCAGCTTCAACTGGTTGGCTTCGGCCTTAGCGACGATGCCGGGGCCGAGCTTGACGTCCGGCGTGCAGATGATGAAGCCCTGCGCACCCTGGGCACCGAGATTATCGATCGCCGACTGGACCTTCTCGCCGTCTTCGGCGCCGATCTTGACGACGGTGAAGCCTTTTTCCTTGGCGGCCTGGCCGGCGAATTTCCATTCGTCCTGGAACCAAGGCTCCTCGGGCTGCTTGACGATGAACCCTATCTTGACGTCCGCGGAAAATGCCGAGCCGGCCGCCAGAATGGCGAAAGTGCCAGCCAGAATGGCTGCTTTGAACAAGCGCATGTCTCTCTCCCTAACTTTCAAAAACCGAGCAGCTGCCTCCCAGGCAACGTCCATTGAATTATGATAAATCATCATACCAGTCAATTGCCAATGTATGATGATTGGAATAATAGGATTATTGACGAGGTGGCGGGAGGAAGCGTCGCAAAGCGGATCGAATTCGGATAATCAGGTTCGGTTGCCTAGCACGCGAGACAGAGCGGAGAGGTGAGTTGGAAACAATCGAGCGACAGAGCGGGGCCGCAAGCCGCCGCATCGAGCGCCGCCCACGCGTACGCCGCAACGTCACGGCGGCAATCGCTCAGGATATCTGTGCGGACCGCTATCCTGCGGGCTCGCCGCTGCCGCGCGAAAACGATCTCTGCGAACTCTACGGCGTCAGCCGCACCGTCATTCGCGAATCGTTGAAAGTGCTGGAATCCAAGGGCCTTGTCCGTGGCAAGCCGCGCATCGGAACCACGGTCTGCGACAAGGATGACTGGAATATCCTCGACGCCGACGTGCTTGAATGGATGGGTCCCTATATCAAGGATTTCGACCTGCTCGGCTGCATTCTCGAAGCCCGCCGCACCATCGAGCCGGCAGCCGCCGAATATGCCGCCGAGCGCGCCAGCGCCCAGGAGATCGCCGATCTCGACAATGCCTGGCGGCAGATGCGCGACAGCGCCCGCGACCCGGAAAGCTTCACCGATGCCGACGTCATGTTCCACACGGTGCTGCTCACCGCCAGCCACAATCAGGTCTTCCGCCGCCTGTCGAGCGCCATTCACGCGGCACTGAAATATGCGCTGCACGCCTCCAATATCGGCGTCGAGAACCGCGAGGATGCGGTACTCGTTCACGGCCAGCTGGTCGAGGCCCTGCGCATGCGCGACAAGGCTGGCGCCCGCGAATGCGCCAACCGCATGCTCGATCTAGCGGTGCGCGATCTTGCCGCCGCCGAAAAAGCGATCGGCAGAACGAAATGACCGATCACGACAAATCTGCGGACGCGCCGCCGATCGCAAACCCGGGAAGAGACTGAAAGAACAGCGATGAAGATCACCAAACTCACCACCTATATCGTCCCCCCGCGCTGGCTGTTTTTGAAGGTCGAGACCGACGAGGGCATCGTCGGCTGGGGCGAACCGGTCGTCGAAGGCCGTGCGCTCACCGTTCAGGCCGCCGTCCATGAGCTGGAAGACTACCTGATCGGCAAGGATCCCTTCCTGATCGAAGACCACTGGACCGTGATGTATCGCGGCGGCTTCTATCGCGGCGGCGCCGTCCACATGAGCGCGATCTCGGGCATCGACCAGGCGCTGTGGGATATCAAGGGCAAAGCGCTCGGCCAGCCGATCCATTCCCTGCTCGGCGGCCAGCTCCGTGATCGCATCAAGGTCTATTCCTGGATCGGCGGCGATCGTCCCTCGGATGTCGCCAACAATGCCAAGGAAGTGGTTGCCCGCGGCTTCAAGGCGATCAAGCTCAATGGCTGCGAGGAAATGCAGATCGTTGACACCAACGAAAAGGTGGAAAAGGCGGTCGAGACCATCGCCGCCATCCGCGAGGCGATCGGCCCACATATTGGCATCGGCGTCGATTTCCACGGCCGCGTGCACAAGCCGATGGCGAAGGTTCTCGCCAAGGAGCTCGATCCCTACAAGCTGATGTTCATCGAAGAGCCGGTGCTTTCCGAAAACAAGGAAGCGCTGCGCGATATCGTCAACCACACCTCTACGCCGATCGCGCTCGGTGAACGCCTCTTTTCGCGCTGGGACTTCAAGCAGGTCCTTTCGGACGGCTACGTCGACATCATCCAGCCGGACCTCTCCCATGCCGGCGGCATCACCGAATGCCGCAAGATCGCAGCGATGGCCGAAGCCTACGACGTGGCACTGGCGCCGCATTGCCCACTAGGCCCGATCGCGCTTGCCGCCTGCCTGCAGGTCGATGCCGTCAGCTACAATGCCTTCATCCAGGAACAGAGCCTCGGCATCCATTACAACAAGGGCAACGACATCCTCGACTACATCTCCAACAAGGAGGTGTTCCAGTATGCCGATGGTTTCGTCTCGATCCCGCAGGGTCCAGGGCTCGGCATCGAGGTCGACGAGGCCTATGTCATCGAACGCGCCAAGGAGGGCCATCGTTGGCGCAACCCGATCTGGCGACATGCCGACGGCAGCTTCGCCGAGTGGTGAGAGCGCATAACCCCGAAAATCGGAACCGATTTTCGGAAAGGATTGTGCGCAATTCAAAGTGATAGGGTCGCGCAAGCGGCCCTTTTTCATTCACCGTGTCGGATATCGGGGATCTCGTCCGTCATACTGGAAACTCAAAGAGGAGATTTCAGGATGGCCAGAGCAATCGCAATCATCGTCGCCCGCATCATCTTCAGCTTCGTCTTCTTCATGGCCGCCGGCTTCAAGTTCGCCGATATCGGCGCAACAGCAGGCTATATAACCGCGGCAGGCTTTCCGATGGCGACATTCCTTACCTGGATCGCCGCCTTTTTCGAGATCGCGCTGGCGCTCGCTTTCATATCAGGAGCCTTCTTCACCGAGGCCAGCCTGCTTGCAGCCATCTATGTGATCTTCCTCGCTTTCGCCTTCCACGGTCCGTCCCATTGGCAACAGAACCAGGCCGAATTCGGCTTCTTCGTCGATCACTTTACCTTCCTCGCCGGTCTGCTCTTTGCCGCCGTCCACGGACCGGAGAGATGGGCGTTGAAGCAAACGCTTCTAAGATAACCGCGACGACCCGCCGCCTCCGGAACCAACTGCCGCGCCGAACAGTTGGCATGTCGGCAAAACGGCAAGGAGATCCCGCCCATGGAGCTGAAGGGAAAGATCGCATTGGTAACAGGCGCCGGTTCGGGCATCGGCAAAGCGGCCGCGTTGCGGCTCGCTGCCGAGGGTGCAAGGGTCGCAGCATTGAGCCGCACCGCCGACGAGGTCGAAAAGACCTGCGCCGAGATCAAGGCCGCCGGCGGAGAGTCGATCGCGCTGACGGCAGATACCAGCGACGAAGCTCAAATGCGAAGCGTCGTCGCGAAGCTGACCGACACCTTCGGCGGCCTCGACATCGTTGTCGCCAATGCTGGGATCAACGGCGTCTGGGCGCCGATCGACGATCTGAAGCCGGAAGAATGGGACAAGACCATCGCCGTCAATCTGCGCGGCACCTATCTCACCCTGCATCTGACGGTTCCGCATCTGAAGCGCCATGGCGGTTCGATCATCGTCGTCTCCTCGATCAACGGCACCCGCACCTTCACCACGCCGGGCGCCACCGCCTACACCGCAACCAAGGCGGGCCAGGTCGCCATGGTCCAGCAACTCGCCCTCGAACTCGGTCGACACGGCATCCGCGTCAATGCCGTCTGCCCCGGCGAGATCGAGACCAATATCGGCGCCAATACCGACAGCCGCCATCCCGAGGAGACGGAGGTTCCGGTCATCTGGCCGCAAGGGGATATCCCGATTGCCGCCGGCAAGGCAGGCAAGAGCGAGGATGTCGCCGAAACCATCCTTTTCCTCGCATCCGAGCGCGCCCGACATATCACTGGTACGCCGATCTGGATCGACGGCGGCCAGGGCCTGTTGCGATAGCCCTTGCGGTCGGGAACTCAGCCGTTCAGCCGGGCGCTTTCGAGCGTATAAAGCTGCTGGGCACGCTGCACGCCGCGCAACGCATAGCGCCCGACGCAGGCGAGTGCGGTACGCGCCTGCTCTGGTATCGCCGCGGCGAAATCGGAAGAGATCAACAGGTTGAGATCGACGGAACGACACATCGAGGCGATCCGGCTGACCTCGTTGACGGCAGGTCCGATGACGGTGAAGTCCAACCGATCCTGGCTCCCGATATTGCCGTAGAAGACATCGCCGATATGCAGGCCGATATAGACATCGGTCGTCGCCCGACCGTCGGCCGCACGCGCGGCATTCAGCGTGGTCAGCTTTTCCCGCAGCAACGCTTCGGCGCTCAGCGCCGCACGACATGTCTCCGCCGGCACCTCGCCCTTGAAGATGGCGAGCACACCGTCGCCGATCAGCTTCAGCACGTTGCCGCCGGACTCGTGGATCGCTGTGATCACCGCCTCGCTATAGTCGTTGAGCAGCGGAATGATCTCCTCCGGCGGCACGCTGTCGGAGATCTTGGTGTAGTTCAGCAGATCGGAAAACCAGAGTGCCGCGGAAATCCGCTCTGATTTGCCGCGGCTGATCTTGCCTTCCATCACCTGGCGCGCGGCGTCCTCGCCGAGATAGACCTCGGCGATGGTGCGGGCGATACGCCCGAGCGCGATGCATTTGATCGCCAGCCCCAGCACCGGCACCAGCTTGCGCAGGATGGCGAGGTCGTGATCGGAAAAGCCCTCAGGATGTTTCGTCGCGAAATGCGAGAAGAAGCAATCCATCTCGCCGATCGTGCCGGCCTCGGAAAAACGATGCATCATCGCCACGAAATCCGTGTGACCGGCTTCGGCGATCGTATCGAGCAAGGAGAAATCGATCGGATCGCCGAAGCCGAGACGCCGACGTATCTCCCGTTCGTTGCGAGACCAAAGATGAAAGAAGGCCGAACGCTGCCAGTTCGACGCCGCCTCCCCCGAGATCGTCGGACCATATTCGAATTCGGTCTGGATTTCCTCGACGCTGTCCCAGCGGAAGGCGCGGCCCTCATGCACCGGATGCAGCGTATCCATCAGCGCCAGACCGCGGTCGAGCGGCAGGCCGGCATCCCGGCAGGCCGAGCAGAAACCGGTCATCAACTCGGCTTCCGAAGCGCCCTTCAGTCCCTGCTCCGTGATCCAGGCTGCAATCGTGCTGACGTCGCTGTAATCCATGCCGCTCACCTTCACTCGTGTCAAAGCTGTAGCCCGAATTCGGCATCGAAGGAAAGTCAATTGGCTCAATCGGCCGCGGGCATATTGTAGGGCGTGACGATTTCGACTGATGAAAGCGAGGGCGTAACCGCGCGCGGTAAGGCGGTCGCCCGGCTCATGATCGCCCGGAAGGCCGAACGCGCATCGGTTCTGAGATCATGATGCAGCACGAAGCCGATCCGACGCGCCGCAAGCAGGGCGCGATTATCCGCGTCGAGATCATGGGCGACGAAAACGCGGACGGGACGTTTGGCCATGTCGAAGACCGCAAGCACCGCCCGGTTGCCGCCGCCGATCGAATAGACGGCGTTGATGGCGGGATCGGCCGCAAGCGCTGCCGCGGCAAGCGTTCCCGTCGCAGCATCGGTGCCGTGCCCCTCGCTGATTTCGGTAATGCCGATGTCAGGATAACGGGCACGGATGACGCGGCGAAAGCCGATTTCGCGCTCCTCCTCGCCGCGGAACCATCCGCTCGACAGCGTTACCAGCACCTTGCCGCCGCCAGCCCCCAGGGATTCGCCGATCAGATAGGCGGCGGTCTCCCCTGCTGCCCGGTTGTCGGCGCCGGCATAGGCGATGCGTGCCGAATTCGGTAGGTCGGTCACCAGCGTCACGACGGGAATGCCGGCCGCATCCGCCCGCGCGACAGCGGCAGCCACATCGGCGACGTCAGGCGCCTTGAGCACGATGCCGTGCGTGCCACGCAGCCGGATGCGATCGAGAAGCTGCACCAGCTCAGCCGGCTTCATCACCTCGGCAAAATGGAACCGGCAGCGGAAGACGCCCGGCAGGAAGGTCGCCATCTCCGCCTCGAAGGCGGCCCGCACCGCATCGCTGAAACGCTGCGGCGTCTCCATGACGATATCGATCGCCAGCATGCGGCCGCTGCCCATCGCCCCGGCCTGCTGCTTCTCCAGTTCCGCGATCGCCGCCTTCACCCGCATCTCGGTCTGCCGGCGCACACCCGGTCTGCCGTTCAGCACCCGGTCGACGGTCGCGGTGCTGAGCCCTGCCTGGAAGGCAATATCCTTGACGAGAAAGAGGTGTGCCATGCGACCGGCCTGATGGTTTTTTGATGGATTTCTGATCTATATCACCTGGCATCGCGGCGTATAGTGCCTCCATTGGAAAGAGGGAGGAGCCCGCCATGAAAACCGACAACCAGCAGAAACTGCGCGCCGACCGCGTCTGGCTGAGCGAAGACGCCTGCGATCTCGATGAGTTTCGCGCCCTTGCGGAAAAGACGACGGCACTTGCCGATTACCCCGCAGCGTCTGCGGTCGAAAAAAACGTGCTGATCTATGACAGCCGCAAGGTGATGACGGCGGTTGCAACGCCAGAAGGCCGACGCGCCGTGCTGGCGGAAATCTGCGATGCCTTCGGCGAGGGTCCTGGTGTCGTCGTGTTCAAGCGCGCTTACGCAGACACCGGCATCGTCGACCGCGCCAGCTCGATCTTCGATGCGATCATCGAGGAACAACACCGCACCTCGACCGGCGGCGGCGATCACTTCGCCAAGCCTGGCGCCAACGACCGTATCTGGAATTCGCTGGAAAAACATTGCCTCGCCGATCCGGCAAATTTCGCCGAATATTACGGCAACGCCATCGTCGCGCTGGCAAGCGAAGCCTGGCTCGGCCCGAGCTACCAGATGACGGCGCAGGTCAACCGCGTCAATCCGGGCGGTTCGGCGCAGTCGGCGCATCGCGACTACCATCTCGGCTTTCAGTCGTCGAAGGTGATCGAGCAGTTCCCGGCACATGTGCATCGGCTCTCGCCGGTGCTGACATTGCAGGGTGCGGTCGCCCATTGCGACATGCCGCTCGAAAGCGGGCCGACGCTCTTCCTGCCGCACAGCCAGACCTATGTGCCGGGCTATCTTGCGCTGAAGCGGCAGGAGTTCCGGGATTATTTCGAGACCAACCATGTCCAGTTGCCGCTCGAAAAAGGCGACGTCGTCTTCTTCAATCCCGCCCTCTTCCACGCCGCCGGCACCAACCGCTCGGCCGACATCAAACGTGTCGCCAACCTCCTGCAGGTCTCCTCCGCCTTCGGCCGGGCAATGGAAACCGTCCATCGCGAGAGGATGAGCGCCAGGCTGTTTCCCGCCTTGAAGACCTTGCAGGGCAGGCTCTCGCCAGACGAAATCGCCAACGCCGTCGCCGCCTGCGCCGAGGGCTACTCCTTCCCGACCAATCTCGACCGCGACCCGCCGCTCGGCGGACTGGCGCCGAAGACACAGGCGCAGCTGATTCACGAGGCGTTGCGGGAAGGCTGGAGCGATGAAGCCTTTACGACAGCACTTGCCGAGCAGGCGGGCAAGAAGTTGAGCTAACTTGGAGGCTGGAGCCCCCTCATCCGCCCTACGGGCACCTTCTCCCCGAGGGGAGAAGGGGAAATCGAGACGTTGCCGCGAATCTCTTCTCCCCAGCGGGGAGAAGGTGCCGGCAGGCGGATGAGGGGGCTCATCGCACCAACCTAAAAGCCTTCCGCATCGGCGGGAGGCCATTCGTACGTCATCACAAAGGAGGAACCTCATGAGCACAGACCACGGCCGCCTCGACGGCAAGATCGCCATCGTCACCGGCGGCACGCAAGGATTGGGCGCGACCATCGCCCGCCTCTTCGCCGAGCGCGGCGCGGAAGGCATCGTCATCTGCGGCCGCAACGAAGCCAAGGGCAAGGCAAAGGCGGCGGAGATTTCGGCTGCGACCGGCACCAGGATCGTCTACGTCAAAGCCGACCTCGGCAACGTCGAGGATGCACAGAATGTCGTGCGTGCCTGTGACGAGACCTTCGGCCGCGTCGACGCGCTGGTCAATGCCGCCGCCATCACCGATCGCGGCACTATCCTCGACACCAGCCCGGAACTCTTCGACGCCATGTTCGCCGTCAATGTTCGCGCGCCGTTTTTCCTGATGCAGGAGGCGGTGAAGGTCATGCGCCGCGAAAACATCGAGGGTACGGTCGTCAATATCGGCTCGATGTCGGCCAAAGCCGGCCAGCCCTTCATCGCCGCCTATTGCGCCTCCAAGGGCGCGCTGGAAACGCTGACGAAGAACACCGCCTACGCGCTCCTGCGCAACCGCATCCGCGTCAACGGTCTGAACATCGGTTGGATGGCCTCCGAAGGCGAGGACCGGATCCAGCGCGAATATCACGATGCCCCCGCCGACTGGCTGGAGAAGGCGGCGGCAAGCCAACCCTTCGGCCGTCTCGTCGATCCGCACGAGGTGGCGCGCGCCTGCGCTTACCTGTCGTCTTCCGAATCCGGCCTGATGACCGGCTCGGTCATCTGCTTCGACCAGTCGATCTGGGGCGCTTACGACGGCTCACCGCATCCGGTCGCGGCCCTCTGACGAAACCAGAGCCCGGCATTTCCATTGCGGGGCTCTGGCACCTCCAGCTTTTTGCCGGTAGGAAAAGAACGGCAGCATTCAGGGAGGAAACTGGCATGGGCGACAATCCGATTTATGAGATCCGCGACGAACGCTTCGGTGCAATGGTCATCGGCAGCGCCGGCCTCGAGGAGCTTTATTCCGGCTGCCGCTGGACGGAAGGCCCGGTCTGGTTTTCCGACCTGAACTGCCTTCTCTGGAGCGATATCCCGAATGAACGCATGATGCGCTGGACACCGGATGGTACCGTCTCCGTCTTCCGCTCGCCCTCCAACTACGTCAATGGCAATACCCGTGACCGGCAGGGCCGGTTGGTCTCCTGCGAACATGGCGGCCGCCGCGTCACCCGCACCGAGACGGACGGCACCATCACCGTTCTCGCCGACAGCTACCGGGGCAAGCGGCTGAACTCGCCGAACGACGTCGTCGTGCACTCCGATGGCGGGGTCTGGTTCACCGATCCGACCTACGGCATCCTGTCGGATTACGAGGGCCACAAGGCCGAGCCCGAGCAGCCGACACGCAATGTCTACCGGATCGACCCCGTAAGCGGAGCGATCGACGCCGTCGTCGAGGATTTCATCCAGCCGAACGGCCTTGCCTTCTCGCCCGATGAGACGAAGCTTTATATTGCCGATTCCGGCTCCGCAAAACATGAAGTGCCGCGCCATATCCGCGTTTTCGACGTCATCGACGGCAAGGCGCTTGCCAACAGCCGCTATTTCTGCAGCCTCGATGTCGGCCATCCCGACGGTTTTCGTTTCGATGTCGCCGGCAATCTCTGGACGAGTGCTTCCGACGGCGTGCACTGCTTTTCGCCCGACGGAACCCTGCTCGGCAAGATCAGGGTGCCGCAGACGGTGTCCAACCTCACCTTCGGCGGCCCCAAGAAAAACCGGCTCTTCATCACCGCGACGCGTTCGGTCTATTCGATCTATATCAAGACGACCGGCGCGCAATATCCATAGATCAGGCCTTCGCCTTGTCGGGGCGGCCGTGCAGCGGCTCGGCCCGATGCCAGTTTTCCAGGATGCGGCCATCGGTGTGTTTCTGCCGCGCCCAGCGGATGCCGTTCGAAATCACCTTGTGCACGGTCTTGTCATGATAGATCGGATAGGTCTCGTGGCCGGGGCTGAAGAAGAAGATGCGCCCACGCCCACGCTGGAAGGTGCAGCCGCTGCGGAACACCTCACCACCGGAATACCAGGAGATGAACACCAACTCGTCCGGTTGTGGAATATCGAAGGGTTCGCCGTACATTTCCGAGGCATTGACCTCGAAATAGGGCGGCAGCCCCTCGGCGATCGGATGCGAGGGATTGACCACCCAGACGCGCTCCAGATCGCCATCAGGCGTCTCGCGCCAGGAAAGGTTGGCATTGGTCCCCATCAGCCGGCGGAAGAGCTTGGAATGATGGCCGGAATGCAGGACCAGCAGGCCCATGCCCCTCAGCACGCGCTGCTGCACGCGGTCGATCAGCCCGTCGCTGACCTCCTCATGCGCCATGTGCCCCCACCAGAGCAGCACGTCGGTATCATTGAGCACGCTGTCCGGCAGCCCTTCATCCGGATCGTCTAGCGTACCGCGGCGAATTTCGAAATCGGGGTGGGCAATGCCTGACGCGATCGCTCCGTCGATACGATCAGGGTAGATCTCCTGAACCTCCTTGTGGACCTGCTCGTGGCGTCCTTCGTTCCAGATCGTGACCTTGATTGTCATGTCATTCCTCGATGTGTTTCAAGCTGTTGCCGAACGGATTACCCGGCCGGCGGAATCAAACAGATGGCAACCGGCGCGCTCGGCAGTCAGCGACACGCGATCGCCGGGGCGAATGGTCATGTCGCCTTCCGTGCGTACGACGATCGGCTGCTGCTGCGAACCGACTGTCAGATAGGTCTCCACGCCCAAACGCTCGACGATGACGACCTCGGCCGAAAAATCACCCTGCCCTTGGGGTGCGAGCTTCAGATGTTCCGGCCGAATGCCGAGTTTCGCCTCGCCCTGCTGCACGGCGCCATTGGCGTCTGAAAGGTCGATGGAAAGGCCGAGCGGGCTTTCCAGATGCACCTTGCCGGCATCCCGGCGCGTCGCCGTCATCGGCAGCACGTTCATCTTTGGCGAGCCGATGAAGGTTGCGACAAACTCGTTATCGGGCTGATGGTAGAGATCCATCGGCGCGCCCTGTTGAGCGACGACGCCCTTGTTCAGCACGACGATACGGTCCGCCATCGTCATCGCTTCGACCTGGTCGTGCGTGACATACACGACTGTCGCTTTCAGCTCGCGGTGCAGGCGCTGCAGCTCGGCGCGCATCTGCACGCGCAGCGCCGAATCGAGGTTCGACAGCGGCTCGTCGAACAGGATCAGCGCCGGTTTCTTGATGATGGCGCGGCCGATCGCCACGCGCTGGCGCTGGCCGCCGGAAAGGGCGGCCGGGCGTCGGTCGAGGTAGTCGGTGAGCTGCAGGATTTCGGCGACACCTTCCACCTGCCGGCGGATCTCCGCCTCCGGCACTTTCTTCAGGCTGAGCGAAAAGCCGATATTTTCGGCAACACTCATATGCGGATAGAGTGCATAGGACTGGAACACCATGGCGATGCCGCGCTTGTCGGGCGGCACGTCGTTGATGCGTGTGCCGTTAAGGATGAGGTCGCCTTCGTCGATGCCTTCGAGGCCGGCGATCATCCGCAGCAGCGTGGACTTGCCGCAGCCGGACGGACCGACGAAAACCGCGAATTCGCCGTCTTCCACGGTGATGTCGACGCCCTTGATGACCTCGAGCGCGCCGTAGAATTTGCGAACGTTTCTGAGATTGATCATCTGTTTCTCTTTCTTGATCTCAGCCCTTCACGCCGCCCGAAAACGTCTGGACGAGGAAGCGCCGCGCAAAACCGAAGGCGACGACGGCAGGCAGCAGATAGATGAATGCCAGCGCGGTCAGCAGGCCGTAATCGATCTCGTTGATGCGCAGGAAGGCGCGGAAAAGACCGAGCGGCAGCGTCTGCAGCTCCGGCGACGACAGGAAGATCAGCGGCAAGAGGAAATCGCCCCAGGCCGACATGAAGGCGAACAGCCCGGCAGCGGCAAGCCCGGGCAGCGCCAGCGGGATCAGCACCCGGCGGATGCGCTGTATCAGTGTTGCCCCGTCCATCAGCGCCGCCTCCTCGTAGTCCTTCGGCAGCCCGTCGAAGAAGGTCTTCATGATCCAGAGCGCCAGCGGCAATTGCATCGTCGCAAGCACCAGGATCAGCCCCAGATACCCGTCGATGAAGCCGGTCCAGCGCATGATGTCGCGCGCATAGCTGCCGAAGATCGGTCTGAGCACCGCCGCTTCCGCATTGTTCAGCGTCAGCAGGAATTTGTAGAGCGGTACGACCAGCGCCGTCGGCGGCAGCACCCGGATGAGCAGGATCGCGTAGAGGAAGGGCAGCTTCCACCATGCCCGGGTGCGCGACAGCGCATAACCGCCGAGCCCGGAAAGCACCATGACGAGCAGTGTGGCGCTAGCGACCACGAAGAGCGAATTGAACAGCCACTTTGCCCCGTCCTCCTTGGTGAAGACTCTGACGTAGTTGGCGAAGGTCCACTGCTCCGGCCAGTGCAGGAAGAGCTGGGCATTGCCATCGAGCGAGGCAAGCAGCACCCAGAAGAAGGGCACCGCGCAGAAGATCGAGATCAGCGACAGCGTCGCATAGGCGATGAGGTCGGAGCGACCCTTGTTTGCAGTTTCGCTCGGGGAAACGACGGCCATGTCAGACCTCCACCTTCATGGCCCGGACATAGGCGATACCTAATATCAGCGAGATGACGAGTGCGACGACGGCGACCGCAGCACCATAACCCAGCTGGAACGACGTAAAGGACTGGTTGTAGATATAGATGCTGACCACCTCGGTCGCCCCGCCCGGCCCGCCGCGCGTCAGCGCATAGACGAGGCCGAAGACGGCGATGGTGGAGACGGCCGAGATCAGCATATAGAGCAGGATCGTCGGCATCATCAGCGGCAGGGTGATGCGTCGGAACATCTGCGACGGTGTCGCGCCGTCCATGCGGGCCGCCTCGTAGATCTCCGCCGGAATGGTGCTGAGGCCGGCCGTTAGCAGGATCATCGCCGTGGCGATGCCGCGCCAGGTGTTGACGACGATGATCATCGACAGCGGGAAGACCTGCAGCCAGTCGGCCGGCGTGATGCCGAAAAGACTGACGATGCGGCTGAGTGTGGCATTGTCGCCGCCTGCCAGCATCGAGATCCACATGAAACCGGCGACGACCTCAGGGGCTGCATTCGGCAACAGGATGATCGACGAAAACACCCGCCGAAAGCGGATCGGCCGGCGCAGCGCAATTGCCGAGATCAGGCCGAGCACGAACTGGCCGATCACCGCCGAACCGATGACGAAGACGAAGGTGACGAACAGCGAATTCCAGAACTTCGCGTCATTGAAGAGCCGCGTGTAATTCCTGAAACCGACGAAACGGGGCCGAAGGGCCGCGGCCCCGGTCAGCGCCTCATTGGTGAAGCTCAGATAGATCGAATAGAGGGCCGGATAGATGACGAAGGCCAGAAGCAGCACCAGCGAGGGCAACAGGATCAGCAGCCATTGCCGCTCGGCGCGCTTTTCATGAGAGTTTCGGGCCATGGAAGCTCACAAACCTTATCGATGGAACCGGCTTATCGAATGAAAGCGGGAAGACGCGGGCGTTGGCGCCGCGTCCCCGTCGTGGCGGAAGAGAGGGTGGAGCTTACTTGACCATGTCGTCGCCGAGCGTTTCCTTGACGTAGTCGACAAGGATCTTCTGGGCGCCGGCGGCATCGGTTTCCTTGCGCAGCAGCGCTTCGGTGGCGCGCGCGACACCTTCCGAGACCGTACCGTAACCGGAGGCCTGCTTCAGGAACACGCCATTCCCGGCCGCGGCATGGATCGGAACCAGTTCCGTCAGCTTCTGGAACTCGGCATTGTCAGCCGCACCCTTGCTGGCCGGGATATTGCCGATACGGGCGGCGTAGGAAACCTGCGTCTCGATCGAGCCGATCTCCATCAGCGCCTTGATCGCCAGTTCCGTATTGGCCGACTTGGAATTGACGGCCCACGGCGCAGCGAGATTGGCAAGTACGTATTGGCCGCTGCTCTGGCCGGGAACCGTCCAGGTGCCGACCACCTTCGTCACGTCAGGGATCGGGTTCTTGCTTTCGCGACCCCAATCGAAAATATAGCACCAGGAGCCGCAGGTGGTGGCGGCGAGCTTGCCTTCCGGGAACATCTGGTACTTCGGCACGACCCAGGGCTCTGGTCCGAGCAACGGCTGCGTCGGCATCAGATCCTTGTCGATCAGTTCCTTGTAGACGTTGAAGACATCCTTGATGCCTTCGCCATTCAGATCGAGCTTGCCGTCGGCATCGACCAGCTGCGGCGTCTTGGAACCGACGAGCAGGTGCTGGAAGCCTTCGTCGAAGGCGCCGCTTCCCCAGGAAACGCCGGCCGGAAAGAGTAGGCCGTAGGCGCCGGTCTTCTGCTTGATCTCGGCCGCGCGGTCGAGAAGTTCCTGCCAGGTCTTCGGCTGTTCGGTGGAGATGCCGGCTTTTTCGAGAACGTCCTTGCGGTAATAGATTTCCTGAATGCCGAGCATGAACGGCATCACATAGGTTTCACCATCCGGGCTGACGGCAAGCTCCTTGGCGACGTCATAGAGGTTGGCGTAGCCGTCCCAGGCCTTGAACTCCTTGGTAACAGGCGCGAGGTAACCGGCTTCCACCATGTCGGCGACGGCAGCCGTCGTCGGGATGGAGAACAGGTCGGGCGCGTTGCCGGCGCCGAGCTCGGTCAGGAGCTTGGTCAGATAATCCTTGTCGGGTGCCGGATATTCGATGACCTCGACGGTGACGCCATATTTCTTTTCGATCCGCTCGACCGTCGACTTCATCGCGTCGATGCCGGCCTGACCATGATTTGCAATTCGGATTGTTTCTGCCTGTGCCAACGTCGAAACCGCGCTCAGCAGAATGGCGCATAGGCCGCCAAGAACCATTTTCTTCAACGGAAGTCCTCCCTTTTGTAGAGACACGGCGCCCTCCAGCACCGGTCGTGAAAATGTACACGCATTCCGAATTCTGACAAGACGGTTTCTGAAAAGACTCGATGGTGAGCTTCAATATACTGATATTACTTGCTTATTTAGATATTGCCATTGCCATACTGTTTGTGTAATCGTGTGCACAATGTATTCAGGGAGGAATTTCATGTCTGAGAAATTGCGCCTCGGCGTCATCGGCGCTGGCTTGAAGGCGGCGGAATATGCCGAGAGCTGGGTCAAGATGCCGGAGATCGAATTCGCGGCACTCGCCGACACCACGGCGGCGTCGCGCCAGCGCCTGATCGACGTCTGCCTCGCCGCCGGCGCACCAGAACCAAAGAGCTTCGAGGACTATCGTCAGATGCTTGCCGAATGCCGGGGCGAACTCGACATCGTCTACGTCTCAACCCCGCATGCCTTCCATGCCGAGCAGGCAACTGCCGTCGCCGAGGCTGGCCTCGATCTCTTCCTGGAAAAGCCGATGGTGACGACGGTCGCTGAAGCCGAGAGGCTGATCGCCGCACAGAAAAAGAGCGGCGTCACCATCGTCACCGCCTTCCAGGGCGGCCTGTCGCCGCTGGTATTCGACACGCGCCGGCGGGCTCTCGCCGGCGAATTCGGCGAGCTGATCGCCATATCGGGCATGATCTGGGAAAGCTGGTCGTCCAACTACGACGGCCATTGGAAGCAGCAGCCTGACATCTCCGGCGGCGGCTTCATGTTCGACACCGGCGCCCATATGATGAACACCGTCTGCCTGCTCGCCAATTCCGATTTCGACAGCGTGTCGGCCTATATGAACAATCACGGCAGACAGGTCGATATCGCCACCGCCGTCTCCGCCCGGCTGAAGAACGGCGCGCTGGCGACATTGACGGCCGCCGGCGAAGGCCCTCCGGGCTGCGCTTCCTATATCACCTTCTTCTATTCGAAGGCGATCGTGCGCATCGACGCCTGGGGCGGCTGGCGCGAGATCAGGATCGGGCGGACCGCCGAGCCGCGCGAGGAAGCCGAGATTCTCGGCAACCCGATGAAGAATTTCCTCGCCATTCGCGAGGGAAAGATGGAAAACTCCGGCTCCGTTGAAATGGGCCTCAGATTCGCTAGGCTATGGGATGCAATCAAGGAATCGGCAGCGGCCGACGGCGCTTCCGTCAGGATCGTCGCCCAATAGGCGCTGAAGATGAGCGGAATGAATAGACGGCGGATCACCTCGAAGGAACTGGCGAAACTCGCCGGCGTCTCCTCCGCCACCATTTCCCGCGCCTTCTCGCCGGATTCGCGCATCGGCAGCGCCACGCGCGACCGCATCCTCGCCGTCGCCCGTGAACATGGCTACCAGCCGAACGCGATCGCCCGCTCGCTGAACAACCAGCGCTCGCGGCTCGTCGCCCTCGTCGTCAATGCGATCGGCAACCCTTGCGAGGCTGAGGAGCAACAGCTTCTCGTCCACCGCCTGCAGGCCAGACAATTGCTGCCGATCATCCTCTGCTGCGCCGATCATTCCGACCGGCTGCAACTGATGCGCCTTGCCTCCACCTATCAGGTCGATCACGTCGTCGTCTTCTCCGACATGGTGTCGATGCAGGATGCCGTCGATATTTTCCACACGACGAAGCCGATCATCGTCTCCTTCGAGCCGCTCGAAAACGAAAGCGTCTCCAGCATCCGCATCGACGGCGCTGAGGCCGCCGACGAGATCATCGACAAGATCGTCCGCGACGGCAAAAAGCGTTTCGCCTACCTCTCCGGCACCAATTCAAGCTGGATCGACAAGCTCCGGCGCAAATGGTTCGCCGATGCGCTGGCCAAGCGCGGCCTTGCCTTCGAGGCCCAGGCCTTCGGTGACTACTCCTATGATTCCGGCTTCAAGGAAGCCGTGCTCCTGCTGCACCGTGACAAGGTCGACGCCATCATCTGCGGCAACGACGTCATGGCGATCGGTGCGCGCGATGCGGCCCGGCGGGTGCTCGGCAAGAACACGCCTGATGATATCGCCATCGTCGGCCAGGACGGCATTGCCATGGCCGCCTGGGATTGCAACGACCTCACCACGCTGAGCCTCGACCACGTCGCCTTCATCGATGCCGTCGTCGAACTGATCGAACGCCATGACGCCGAGGTCGAAGGCCCGCACAGCATCACGCTCACCTGCACCGCCCGCTGGGGCTCAACCGCCTGATGCATGTCGCCTGGAAGTGTACAGCGGTTCCGGGATGACGACATGCATGAAAAAAGCTAAAGCCGTCGCATGATTCAAGTTCGCTGTGACGTGCTTTAGCGGCTCGCTCATCCATTGCATCGAGGAGGAATACCGATGACCAGACTTTCACGCGCCGAGAGGCGCCGCAATGTCCCTGATGCCGTAATCTGGAGAGCCTGAAATGCGTTCCGTCGTTTCCTTCAATGAAGGCTGGAGTTTCCACGAGGGCTTCGGCCAGCGTTTGCTCGAAACTTTCGATACTGCCAAATCGGTCAGCCTGCCGCATACCGCCGTCGAACTGCCCTTCAGCTACTTCGACGAGACCAGCTATCAGCGCGCCTTTACCTATCAGAAGGTGCTGCGCTGGCTGCCGGAATTCGAGGGCCGCGAGGTCTCGCTCGTCTTCGACGCCGCCATGGCCGACAGCGTCGTCTATCTGAACGGCGAAGAAATCATTGCCCATAAGGACGGCTACACCCCCTTCGAGGCCCGCCTTACCGGCAAGCTCGTCAAGGGCGAGAACCTCGTCACCGTCAAGATCGACGGCAGCGAGAACCCCGACATTCCGCCTTTCGGCGGCCGCATCGATTATCTGACCTATGCCGGCATCTACCGCGATGTCTGGCTGAAGGTCACCGACCCGGTCTCGATCCGCAATCTCAAGATCGAAACCACTGACGTTCTTCGCCCGGAGAAATCGGCGACCATACGCGTCGACATCGCCAACCCCGAGGGCCGCAGCTTCTCGGCGACCGTCACCGCCACGCTGAAACAGGCCGACGGCACGGTGGTCGCCACTGCCGCGACCGAAACGATCGGCAGCCGCACCACGCTCTCCTTTGGCGGCCTCACCGGCATCGCCCTCTGGGACATCACCGATCCCAAGCTCTATGACGTCACCGTCGAGCTCAGGACCGAACACGGCTCCGACCGTATTTCCACCCGGTTCGGCTTCCGCACCGCCGAATTCACGCCGGAAGGTTTCCTCCTCAACGGCAAGCCGCTGAAGCTGCGCGGCCTCAACCGTCACCAGGCCTTCCCCTATGTCGGTTATGCCGCCGGCCGCTCTGCCCAGGAGCGTGACGCCGACATCATGAAGACGGTGCTGAAGTGCAATATCGTCCGCACTTCGCATTATCCGCAGTCGAAATGGTTCCTCGATCGATGCGACGCTATCGGCCTGCTCGTTTTCGAGGAGATCCCCGGCTGGCAGCATATCGGCGATGCCGACTGGCAGCAGGAATCGATCAAGAACGTCCGCCGCATGATCGAGCGCGACTGGAACCACCCCTCGATCATCATCTGGGGCGTGCGCATCAACGAATCGCAGGATGATCACGATTTCTACGCCGAGACCAACCGGCTCGCCCGCGAACTCGACAGCACCCGCCAGACCGGCGGCGTGCGTTATCTCACCGAGAGCGAGCTGCTCGAAGACGTCTACACGATGAACGACTTCATCCTCGGCAACGAGGAACTGCCGGGCGCCAACCGCCCGCGCACCGCGCTGCGCGCCCAGCAGGAAAATACCGGACTATCGCACAAGGTGCCGTACCTCATCACCGAGTTCAACGGCCACATGCACCCGACGAAGATCTATGACCAGGAGCAGCGGCAGGCCGAGCATGTGCGCCGGCACCTGGAAGTGCTGAATGCCGCCTATGGCGATCCTGATATCTCCGGTGCCATCGGCTGGTGCATGTTCGATTACAACACCCACAAGGATTTCGGCTCCGGCGACCGCATCTGCTATCACGGCGTGATGGACATGTTCCGCGAGCCGAAATTCGCGGCCTATGCCTATATCAGCCAGTGCGACCCTTCCGAGGAGATCGTCATGAAGCCGGTGACCTTCTGGGCGCGCGGCGAACGCAATATCGGCGGCGTGCTGCCGCTGATCATCCTGACCAACTGCGACGAGGTGGAGCTGCAATATGGCGCGCTCAGCAAGCGCATCGGTCCGGATCGCGAGAACTACCCGCATCTGCCGCACCCGCCCGTCGTGCTCGACCATCGGCACTTCACCGCCGATGAGCTCGGCACCTGGGGTCTCGAATGGATCGACGGCACCTTCACCGGTTATATCGGCGGCGAGCCGGTGGCCAGCCTGACGCTGGCGGCCGATCCGCTGCCGACGACGCTGGAAGTGGTTGCCGACAGCTCGACGCTGAGGGCCCGCGAACGCGACAGCACACGCGTCATCATCCGCGCCCTCGACCAGCGCGGCCAGCGCCTGCCTTTCATGAACGACAGCATTTCGCTGAAGGTTCACGGCCCGGCAAGGATCGTCGGCCCGACCAATGTGCCACTGCAGGGCGGCACCGCCGGTTTCTGGCTGGAGGCGACCGGGTTCACCGGCGAGATCACCGTCGAAGCGATTTCCACGCGTTTCGCGCCGGTGACGCTCGGCGTGACGGCTGCCTGACGGTCGTCAAGCGATCCGGGCCTGGCTATTGGGATCGAAGAACACGGCCTTGTCGAGGTTGAATGCGAGGCGGGTGTTTTGTCCTGGAGCGATGCCGGTATCGGCACGAAGGCGGGCGACGACGGATTTGCCGCCGAGCTTGGTGACGGCGAAGGTGTCGGAGCCGGCCGGTTCGACCACCTCGATCAGACAATCGCCCTCGGTCAGCGAGCGCGCCTTGCGGTCGGCGCCATCGGGATCGGTCAGCGCCTCCGGGCGGATGCCGAAGATCACCTGTTTGCCGGTATAGGCGGTCAGGCCGTCATTGCCTGATATGACTGGCAGTCGGAGCGGGGCGGCATTCGGCCGCTCCAGCGAGACTTCCAGCCCGCCGGCGCCGTTTTCGACGGTGGCGTTGAGCAGGTTCATCGCCGGCGATCCCATGAAGTCGGCGACGAAGATGTTGGAAGGGCTGTTATAGATCTCGGCCGGCGTGCCGAACTGCTGCAGCACGCCGTCCTTCAGCACGGCGATCTTGGTCGCCAGCGTCATCGCCTCGATCTGGTCATGGGTGACATAGACGAAGGTGGTGCCCATGCGCTGATGCAGCCGCTTGATCTCGGTGCGCATGTCGACCCGCAGCTTGGCGTCAAGATTGGAGAGCGGCTCGTCGAACAGGAAGACCTGCGGATTGCGCACCAGCGCCCTCCCCATGGCGACACGCTGGCGCTGGCCGCCGGAGAGCTGGCTCGGCTTGCGGTCGAGCAGATGGCCGATCTGCAGCATGTCGGAGACTTGGGCGATCGCCCTGGCACGCTCCTCCTTCGGAACGCCGCGGATCTCCATGCCGAAGGCGATGTTGCCCGCCACCGTCATGTTCGGATAGAGCGCATAGGACTGGAACACCATGGCGATGTCGCGCTTGGAGGGATGCAGGCCGCTGATGTCGCGTCCGTCGATCTTGATATCGCCTGAGGTGATCGTCTCCAGCCCGGCAATGGTGTTGAGCAGCGTGGACTTGCCGCAGCCGGACGGGCCGACCAGCACGAGAAAGCCGCCCTTTTCGAGTTCGAGGTCGATCCCCTTGAGAATGTCGACGGCGCCGAAGCGCTTTTTGAGACCGGAGATTTCGAGGAAGGCCATGGATTACCCTTTGACAGCGCCCGCCATCAGACCGCGCACGAAGTAGCGGCCGGCGAGGATATAGACGATGAGCGTCGGCACGGCTGCGATCATCGCAGCCGCCATGTTGACATTGTATTCGACGACGCCCGTCGAGGTGTTGACGACATTGTTCAGCGCCACCGTCATCGGCATGGTGTCACCGGTGCCGGCGTAAGCCGAGGCAAACAGGAAGTCGTTCCAGATATTGGTGAACTGGTAGATCACCGTGACGACGATGATCGGCAGCGAGTTCGGCAGCATGATGCGCCGGAAGATCTGGAAGAAGCTGGCGCCATCGACCTGGGCGGCCCTGACCAGTTCGGTCGGAAAGGCCTCGTAGAAATTGCGGAAGAACAGTGTCGTGAAGCCCAGGCCATAGACGACATGGACGAAGACCAGATTGATCGTCGGATTGCCGAAGCCGAAGTTCCACCCCGTGGCATTCTGCAGCGTCATCCCGAAGCGGCCGAGCGAGCCGAGGATCGTTGCCATCGGCAACAGCACCGACTGGAACGGGATGAAGCAGGCAAACAGCATCAGCCCGAACACCAGTGTGTGGCCGGGAAAGCGCCATTTGGTCAGCACATAACCGTTCAGCGCCCCCATGATGGTGGAGATCGCGACGGCCGGAACGACCATCTTGATCGAGTTCCAGAAGTAGCCCTTGATGCCGGCGCAGGTCAGCCCGACGCAGGTCTCGCCCCAGGCCTTGATCCAGGGATCGAAGGTCGGCGATTGCGGCAGCGCCAGCATGTTGCCGTTCTGGATCTCGTCCATGGTCTTGAACGAGGTCGTCAGCATGACGAAGAGCGGCATCAGATAGAGGACGGCGAAGATCAGCAGCAGGCCGTAGATGACGGTGCGGCCGATCCAGCGGGTGTTGGTGCTGTTCTGCGAGATTGCTATCGGAGAGGTCACGCTGCTCATCGCGCCTTCTCCTTCAGTTCGGAATAGAGATAGGGAACGATGATCGCCGAGATCGTCATCAGCATGATGATGGCGCTGGCCGAGCCGACGGCCATCTCGTTGCGCTTGAAGGTGTATTCATACATGAAGTTGGACGGCAGCCAGGCCGAGCCGCCGGGGCCGCCCGAGGTCAGCGCCACCACCAGATCGTAGGACTTGATCGCCATATGGGCGAGCACGATGAAGGCCGACAGAAAGATCGGCCGCAGCAGCGGAATGACGATGCGCCGATAGAGCTGGAATGGCGAGGCGCCGTCGATCTGCGCTGCCTTCATGATCTCGCCGTCGATGCCGCGCAGTCCCGCCAGGAACATCGCCATGACGAAGCCCGACGCCTGCCAGACGCCGGCGATGACGACGGTGTAGATGACGAAGTCCTTGTTCTTGATCCAGTCGAAGTGGAAGCTCGTCCAGCCGAAGTGGTGCAGCGTCTGTTCCAGCCCGAGGCCGGGATCGAGGAACCATTTCCAGGCAACGCCTGTCACAATGAAGGAGAGCGCCATCGGATAGAGGAAGATCGGCCGCAACACGCTCTCGCCGCGGATCTTCTGGTCGAGCAGGATGGCGAGGAACAGGCCAAGTGCCAGGCAGATGCCGACATAGAGAAAGCCGAAGATCGCCATGTTGGTGATCGAGGTGTACCAGGAAGACGGCGGATCGCTCTCGAAGGTCCAGCGCCACAGCCGCTGATAAGCGCGTGGCCCCGTCAGCGCATAGGAGGGGAATGTCTTGGAATTGGTGAACGACAGATAGGCCGTCCAGACGATGAAGCCGTAGACGAAGATGATAGTGATGACGAAGCTCGGCGCCAGCACGATCTTCGGCAGCGCATCCTGCAGCCGGCCCCTCAACGAGATCCCCGTCGATTGCCGCGGCGTCAGAACCGGATCGGTGGTCGCAACAGTGCTCATGGAATGTCATCTCCTTCCCGCAATCGGCCCTGCATGATCGGCTCTGCATCGGGCATGATTGTCCGCGCATGATCGGCGCGAAGCCTGAAGCTTCCCCGCGGAGCACGCGGGGAAGCATTTGTCATCACACGTGGTCTCAGCGGGCGTCGTCGATCGCCTGGACGAGCTGCTTGACGGCTTCGTCGGAGGTCTTGATCTGGCCGTGGACGAACTTCGAGACGACATCCTTATAGGCATTGGCGATGGCCGGAGGCGCACCGTACCCTTGCGCCAGCGAGCCGAACAGCGTGCCGCCCTCATTGGCTGCCTTCAGGTCGGCGATGCCCTTCTTGCCGCAGGCGTCGAAGTCGGTGTCGGGAACGTCGGTGCGAGCCGGCACCGAACCCTTGACGACGTTGAAGGCCGACTGGAAGCTCTTCGACAGCGTTGCCGTTGCCAGCGCCACCTGAGCGGCCTTGCGGTCGTCGGGAACGTTGAACATGCCGAACATGTCGGAGTTGTAGACCACGCTGCCGTCGGTGCCGGGGAAACGGTAGCACAGGAAGTCGGTATCAGGCGTCTTCTTGGCGGCGACGAATTCGCCCTTGGCCCAGTCGCCCATCACCTGCACCAGCGCATCACCCTTGATGACCATGGCGGTCGCCAGATTCCAGTCGCGGCCCGAGAAGTTCGGGTCGACATATTTGATGATCGTGGCGAGGTTATCGAACGACTTCTTCATCGTGTCGGACTTCAGCGATTCCTCGTCGAGGTCGTTGAAGGCCTTCTTGTAGAACTCCGGACCGCCGGTCGACAGCACGATGGAATCGAACATCGTTGCCTCCTGCCAGTTCTGGCCACCAAGCGCCAGCGGGATGACGCCTGCGGCCTTCGCCTTGTCGAGCAGGGCGATCAGCTCGTCGAAGGTCTTCGGCTGAGTGCCGCCGATCTTGTCCATCACAGCCTTGTTGATCCACAGCCAGTTGACCGAGTGGACGTTGACGGGAGCTGCGACCCATTTGCCGTCATAGACCGAGAACTTCTGCAGGGCTGCCGGAACCGACTTGTCCCAGCCTTCCTTCTTCGCCGTCTCCGTCAGATCGCCCATGACGCCGGCCTGGGCATAATCGAGTACGGTATAGCCCAGCATCTGCGAGGCTGTCGGATAGGTGCCGGCCGCAACCATCGCCTTCAGCGCCGTCATCGCCGCATCGCCGCCACCGCCGGCAACCGGAACGTCCTTCCAAGCAAAACCTTCCTTCGAAAGATCCTGCTTCAAGACGTTCAGCGCAGCCGCCTCGCCACCAGACGTCCACCAGTGCAGCATCTGCACTTCCTTGACGTCAGCAGCGTGGGCAGCACTGAGGCCAGCCATCATCACGACAGCAACAGCTGCCGAGCTCAAAAACTTGTTCATGAATTTCCTCCCGTTTGTAAATCGGCGGCGGGACCTCCCTGCCGCCCGATGCTTCCCGCCATTGCAGCGGTCAGCATACGGCCGCGCTCCTCCGCGCGGTTGCTAATTTAAAACGTTATAAATCTTTGGTCGTCAAGCTCTTTCTCGACTCCCGAGAAAAATATGGTTATTTCGCTAAGCTGCTGAATATAATTCATATTTAATCCATGGCTAACAAAACGCTAAAATTTAAAACGTTTCCATTCGTCGATTGCGCGCCCGATTCATCGTGTTATGGTATCGGCAATTCCAGTATGGAAAGCCAAGGGTGACCGAACCGTCCCGGCCGCAACGCGGCGAAAATCTCGATATCACGCATAAGCGCGGCAAGCCGACCTTGCGAACGATCGCCACGATCGCCGGCCTTGCGGTGACGACGGTGTCACGGGCGCTTTCCGATGCGCCGCAGATTTCGCTCGAGACCCGCCAACGGGTGCATCGCATCGCCCGCGAACTCGGCTATCTCCCTGACCGGGCCGCGCAGCGCCTGAAGACCGGCCGCACCAACGTCATCGCCATCCTGCTCGATTCGCACGAGGAAGTGGTCGGTTTCAGCACCTCGATCATGTACGGCATCGCCAAGGCGCTGAAAGAGACCTCCTACCATCTTGTCGTCGCCCCGAATTTCCTGTCGACGACCGATATCGAGGCAGCCGAATACATCATCCGCAACCACCTCGCCGACGGGCTGATCTTCACGCGCACCGAACCGCTCGATGCCCGCGTCCGCCTGCTGCTCGAAACCGGCTTTCCCTTCATCTGTCATGGCCGCACCGAATTTTCGACGCCGCACCCCTATGTCGACTACGACAATTTCACCTTTGCCTATGAGGCGACGCGCCGGCTGATCGCCAAGGGCCGCAAAAAGGTAATGGTGATCCTGCCGCCAAAACGGCTGACCTTCTGCCAGCATATCCTGCACGGCTTCATGACGGCGGTGCGGGAGGCCGGCATCGCCTATGAAATCCCCGAGGCAGTCGATCTCGATACACCGGCAGACGTGCTGCGCGACTTCATCCGCAGCCGCGCTGATGCCCCGGATGCTCCTGATGGCTTTATCTGCTCCGGCGAAGTTTCGGCGCTCGCCGTCATCAGCGGCATGAGCGATGCCGGCCGCATACTGGCGGTCGATTACGATATCGTCGCCAAGGAGACGTCCCACCTTCTCACCCAGCTGCAGCCGAAGGTCGACACGATCCACGAGGACCTGACGGCGGCCGGAGAGGATCTGGGACGCATGCTGTTGCAGCGTATCAACAATCCGGATGCCGAGGAGCTGCAGCTTCTGCTGCCGCCGCAGATCAACTTTCCGGTCGGTTAGGCCACTCGGCTATGGGAGGCGTTAGCACCCCGAAGCCATGAAAACCGCCGTGAAATCAACGTCATCTCATCCCTTAATGACGCTCACGCTTCAAAACTGTTTCCATGACGCGTGATTTGTCCTAGAAGCACCGCGCAATCCGGTCGCAGCCCACCCGGTCAAAACAAGGGATCCGACATATGAAAACCATCGTCGTCTGCTCCGGCGGACTGGACTCCGTTACGCTTGCCCACAAGGTAGCAGCGGAACAACAGCTTATCGGTCTCGTCTCCTTCGACTATGGCCAACGGCATCGCAAGGAACTCGACTTCGCCGCCAGATGTGCCTCACGCCTCTCCGTTCCCCATCATATCATCGACATCGCCGGCATCGGCGGCCATCTCAGCGGATCGGCCCTGACCGACAATGTCGAGGTTCCGGACGGCCACTACGCCGAGGAGACAATGAAAGCCACCGTCGTGCCCAACCGCAATGCGATCATGCTGGCAATCGCGTTCGGTTTGGCGGCCGCGCAAAAAGCAGATGCCGTTGCCGTCGCGGTGCATGGCGGCGACCACTTCATTTATCCGGACTGCCGGCCGGGCTTCATCGAGGCCTTCCAGCGCATGCAGAACGAAGCGCTGGAAGGTTATGCCAGCGTGAAACTGCTTGCACCCTATGTCGATGTTTCCAAAGCGGCGATCGTGGTTGACGGCGAAAAACACGGCACGCCGTTTTCGGAGACCTGGTCCTGCTACAAAGGCGGCGAGCCTCACTGTGGGCGCTGCGGAACCTGCGTGGAACGCCGTGAAGCTTTCCATCTTGCCGGCGTCCCCGATCCCACGGCGTACGAAGACCAGGATTTCTGGAAAGCGGCGATCTCGCGGTACTCGGCCACGGAGGTGCGTTGATGTACCGCATCACCAAGGAGTTTCATCTCTCCGCCTCCCATCAACTGGATCACCTGCCTGCCGACCATCAATGCGCTCGGCTTCACGGCCACAACTACGTCGTCATCGTCGAACTGGCTGCGGAAAACCTGAATGATGATGGCTTCGTCCGTGACTATCACGACCTCTCGCCGCTCAAGCGCTATATCGACGAGACTTTCGATCATCGTCACCTGAACGACGTCTTCGGCCATTCGAAAGTCACGTCGGAGTTCCTGGCAAGGCACTTTTACGACTGGTGCAAGCAGCGCTTTCCGGAGACATCGTCCGTTCGCGTCAGCGAGACGCCGAAAACCTGGGCGGAGTACAGGCCGTGAGCGTCGGAACCATTCGCGTCAGCGAGATCTTTGGCCCGACCATACAGGGTGAAGGCGCCTTGATCGGGCTGCCGACGGTGTTCGTGAGGACAGGCGGCTGTGACTATCGGTGTTCCTGGTGCGACAGCCTTCACGCGGTCGAAAGCGCGTTCCGGGATCAATGGATTCCCATGTCCACTGAGGCGGTCTGGCATAAGGTCACGGAACTCTCAGGGGGAAAGCCACTGACGGTTTCCCTTTCCGGAGGCAATCCGGCGATACAGCCCCTAAGGCCGCTTATCGAGCTTGGCCATTCGCAAGGATATCGCTTTGCCCTGGAAACACAGGGAAGCGTGGCCCAGGCCTGGTTTCGCGATCTCGACACCCTGGTTATCAGCCCCAAACCGCCATCAAGCGGAATGCTGACGGATTGGGATCAGGTGGACAACTGCCTTCAACTGGCCGCCGGCGGACCGGAGGTCGCATTGAAGATTGTTGTCTTCGACGATGCCGACTACGAATTCGCCCAGCGCGCGGGTCAGCGCTATCCCCAAATTCCCTTGTTCCTTCAGCCCGGCAACCATACGCCGCCACCGCCCGATGACCCCGATGATGATGACGATAACGCACGCATTGATATCGACGGCGTGATGGATCGGATGCACTGGCTTGTCGAAAGGGTGACGGCCGACCAATGGTTTGAAGTCCGCGTACTGCCGCAATTGCACGTGCTGCTCTGGGGAAACAAGCGAGGCGTATGAGCCTGCCTGCGTTGAAAATCATGCAGCGACGCGCTCCGGAAAGGCGAAAACATCGACGGGCTCTCCAAGCCCGCGCAGCGGGAAGGTGCCGAGACTATCCATGTCCTTCGCGCAGCCCGCCATTTCGACAAAGGCCCGCGACAAGAGCACCGGACGCTTGACCTCCTTGGTCAGGGTTTCCAGTCGCGAGGCGACATTGACCGCCGGGCCAATGACGGTGAAATCCAGCCGCCGGCGCGAGCCGATATTGCCGTACATGACGTCGCCGACATGCACCCCGACGCCGTAGCGCAGCGGTTCGCGTCCGTTGCCCGCATATTGCTGGTTCAATTGCGCCATCAACGCCTGCCCTTCGCGGATCGCCTGCAGCAGATCGAGGCAAGCCGTTTCCTTGGCTAACGGGAAGATCGCCAGCAATCCGTCACCCATGAACTTCAGGATCTCTCCGCCATGCCGCTCGATCGGATCTGACATGGCGTCGAAATAATCGTTGAGCAGATGGATGACATCGTCGCGCGGCCAGAGATCGGAGATCGCCGTAAAGTCGCGCAGGTCGCAGATCATGATTGCCGCCCCGACAGTCGCGCCGCTGCCGCGCGTCGTGACGCCCGACAGGATCTGTTCGCTCGCATGCGGTCCCACATAAGTCTGCAGCAGCGTACGCGCCATGATGTTCTTCAGCCGGATTTCGCTGACGAGGGTCAATGCCGGCAGCAGGTCGCGCAGGAAATCGACATGCTCGCTCGTAAAACCGCCCGGCCGGCTGGTCGAAAATGTCACGACATGCCGTTTGCCGAAAGTATGCTCGAGCGGCCAGGCGATATACTCTGTGAGGCCGTCATCGCGCAGTTCCTGATAGAATGAATCCTCGTCGCCGTCGGCTGTGCCTTCCAGCTGTCTACGCACCTCCTCCGAACCCTGATGGATCGCGTTGACGGGGCTCTTCAGGAACTCCGGCGTATTTTCGACACCATAGGCGAAAGTGTTGATCTTCGCCTCTGCCAGGCCTTCCTTCCAGAGGATGCGGGCGCCGATCCATTGCGGATGGTTCGTCCTGAAATGCAATGTCACCCGCGCCACCGGCACGCCTGCCGCCAGCAGCTTCTCGCACATTTCCACCAGGATATTGTCGATGAACCGCTCGCCGCGCGTATCATTCACCAGCCAGTCGAGAATCCGTCTTCTGCGGATCGGCCAGACGCCTTCTTCCGCAATATCGGCCTTGTTCGAAAAGGATTGCATCAAAAACTCCCGCTACGCCACATGATCGGCGAGTACCAAATTTAGTTTCCGCTGAATGTGGGCGATGGGAGAGCAAATGATAAGAGGCAGACGGCGATCAAGCCTCAGAAATCCCAATCCTCGTCTTCGGTCGCCACCGCCTTGCCGATCACATAGGAGGAACCGGAGCCGGAGAAGAAGTCGTGGTTCTCGTCGGCATTCGGCGAAAGCGCCGACAGGATCGCCGGATTGACCTTGCAGGCTTCAGCCGGGAACAGCGCCTCGTAGCCAAGGTTCATCAGCGCCTTGTTGGCATTGTAATGCAGGAATTTCTTGACATCCTCGGTCAGCCCGACGCCGTCATAGAGCGCTTCGGTATATTTCGCCTCGTTGTCATAGAGCTCGAGCAGCAGTTCGAAGGCGAAATCCTTGATCTCCTGCTTCCGCTCGTCGCCGAGGCGTTCCAGCCCGCGCTGGAACTTGTAGCCGATATAATAGCCGTGCACCGCCTCGTCGCGGATGATCAGCCGGACCATGTCGGCCGTGTTGGTCAGCTTGGCCCGGCTCGACCAGTACATCGGCAGGTAGAAGCCGGAATAGAACAGGAAGCTTTCGAGAAAAACACTCGCAACCTTCTTCTTCAACGGATCGCCGGAGCGATACTGCTCCATGATCAGCGCCGATTTCCGCTGCAAGAACTCGTTCTCCTCCGACCAGCGATAGGCATCATCGACATCGGGCGTCGAGCACAGCGTCGAGAAGATCGACGAATAGGAGCGCGCATGCACCGCTTCCATGAAGGAGACGTTGGAAAGCACCGCCTCCTCATGCGGCGTCGCCGCGTCCTCCATCAGCCGGATGGAACCGACGCCGTTCTGGATCGTGTCGAGCAGCGTCAATCCGGTGAAGACACGGATGGTCAGCTGCTGTTCGGCCGCCGTCAGCGTTGCCCAGGAGGGAATGTCGTTGGAAAGCGGCACCTTTTCCGGCAGCCAGAAATTGCCGGTGAGCCGGTTCCAGACTTCGAGATCCTTGTCGTCCTCGATGCGGTTCCAGTTGATGGCGCGCACGCGGCTGACCGGCTTCAATTGCATGTTCATTGTGTTCCCTCTTGAGAAATGTGTCGGGATTTGCCCCTCATCCGCCTGCCGGCACCGTTGCCTGGGTCGAGCCACTGGTCTCGACCCGTCCTTCGGACCCCCGCCAGCGGGGCGAAGGGGATATGCCGCACCCTTTTCCGTCTTTATTGCCGGTTCGTGTGGCAAGTCCCCTCTCCCCGTCAAAACGGGGAGAGGGTTAGGGTGAGGGGCAGATGCTCCGGAGCGAAATATCAAATCACAGCGTACAAGACACGCAGCCCTGCACCTCGGTGCCGGACAGCGCCATCTGGCGAAGGCGGATGTAGTAGATCGTCTTGATGCCCTTCTTCCAGGCATGGATCTGCGCCTTGTTGATGTCGCGCGTCGTCGCCGTGTCGCGGAAGAACAAGGTCAGCGACAGGCCTTGGTCGACATGCTGGGTCGCCGCCGCATAGGTGTCGATGATCTTCTCCGGCCCGATCTCGTAGGCATCCTGATAGTAATCGAGATTATCGTTGGTCATGAACGGCGCCGGATAATAGACGCGGCCGATCTTGCCTTCCTTGCGGATCTCGATCTTCGAGACGATCGGATGGATCGAGGAGGTCGAGTGGTTGATATAGGAGATCGAGCCTGTCGGCGGCACTGCCTGCAGGTTCTGGTTATAGAGGCCGGAGGCCATCACCAGTTTCTTCAGCGCCGCCCAGTCTTCCTGCGTCGGAATGTGGATGTCCGCGGTCTCGAACAGCGCCTTCACCTTCTCCGTCGCCGGCTCCCAGAGCCGGTCGGTATATTTGTCGAAATATTCGCCGGAGGCATATTTCGAGTTCTCGAAGCCCTTGAAGCTTGTGCCCCGTTCGACCGCCAGCAGGTTCGAGGCGCGGATCGCGTGATAGGTCACCGTATAGAAATAGATATTGGTGAAATCGACACCTTCCTCGGAGCCGTAGAAGATGCGTTCGCGGGCGAGGTAACCGTGCAGGTTCATCTGGCCGAGACCGATCGCATGGCTCTCGTCATTGCCCTTCTCGATCGAAGGAACCGAGGAGATGTGGCTCATGTCGGATACGGCCGTCAACGCCCGGATCGAGGTCTCGATCGTCTTGCCGAAATCGGCCGAATCCATTGCCGCGGCGATATTCAGCGAGCCGAGATTGCAGGAAATGTCCTTGCCCAGATGTTTGTAGGAGAGGTCGTCATGATATTCGCTGGCCTCGCTCACCTGCAGGATTTCCGAGCATAGATTGCTCATCGAAATGCGCCCGGCGATCGGGTTCGCCCGGTTCACCGTGTCCTCGAACATGATGTAGGGGTAACCGCTCTCGAACTGGATTTCGGCAAGCACCTGGAAGAATTCGCGCGCCTTGATCTTCTTCTTGGAGATGCGGGCATCATCAGCCATCTCGCGGTACTTTTCCGTCACCGAAATCTCGGTGAAGGGTACGCCATAGACGCGCTCCACGTCATAGGGCGAGAACAGGTACATATCCTCGTTGTTCTTGGCGAGTTCGAAGGTGATATCGGGCACGACGACGCCGAGCGACAGCGTCTTGATGCGGATCTTCTCGTCGGCATTTTCGCGCTTGGTGTCGAGGAAGCGCATGATGTCGGGGTGGTGGGCGTTGAGATAGACGGCACCCGCCCCCTGCCGCGCGCCGAGCTGGTTGGCATAGGAGAAACTGTCTTCGAGCAGCTTCATGACAGGGATGATGCCCGAGGACTGGTTCTCGATATGCTTGATCGGCGCGCCCGCCTCGCGGATATTCGTCAGCGACAGCGCCACGCCGCCGCCGCGCTTTGACAGTTGCAGCGCGGAATTGATCGACCGGCCGATCGATTCCATATTGTCCTCGACACGCAGCAGGAAGCAGGAAACCAGTTCGCCGCGCTGCTTCTTGCCGGCATTGAGGAAGGTCGGCGTCGCCGGCTGGAAGCGGCCGGAAATGATCTCTTCGACCATGTCGCGGGCAAGGGCCTCGTCGCCGCGCGCCAAGGCCAGCGCCACCATGCAGATGCGGTCCTCATAGCGCTCGAGATAGCGCTTTCCGTCGAAGGTCTTCAGCGTATAGCTGGTGTAGTATTTGAAGGCGCCGAGAAAGGTCGGGAAACGGAATTTCTTGGCATAGGCCTGGTCGAACAGATCCCGCACGAAATTGAAGGAGTACTGGTCGAGAACCTCCTGCTCGCAATAGCCCTCGGTCACGAGGTAATCGAGCTTTTCCCGGAGATTGTGAAAGAACACCGTGTTCTGGTTCACATGCTGCAGGAAATATTGCTTGGCCGCCATTCGATCCTTGTCGAGCTGGATCCGCCCTTGATCATCATAGAGGTTCAGCATCGCATTCAGCGCGTGATAGTCGAGCGTTTCCGCCGCTTTCAAAGGGCGTTCGCCAGCGGGATGAGCAAGAGTGTTATGCGGTTTTGCGCCCGAATCCCGCGTCAGAGGTGTTCCCGTGTCCAAAACCGTTCCATCCCGTGTTTGACGTTGGCGACATCCGCTTCCGTGCCCAGCAGCTCGAACCTGTAAAGGTAAGGCACCTGGCATTTCTGCGAGACCACATCGCCGGCGAGCCCGTATGTCTCGCCAAAATTGCTGTTGCCCGCGGCAATCACGCCGCGGATGTGTCCTCGGTTTTCCGCATCGTTGAGGAAACGGATCACCTGCTTGGGAACGGCACCCTTGCCGCCGTCGCCACTATAGGTCGGCACGATCAGCACGAAGGGTTCGCGGATATGGAACGCGCCTGCTGCGCCACTTGGCGGAATGCGCGCCGCGCGCAGTCCGAGCTTGGCGACGAACCGATGGGTGTTCTCGGACCGGCTGGAATAATAGACGATCAAACCCATCGCTTTTCCTCAGGTCAGGAGAGCGCGCTGATCATGTCGGGACGGAAGCCCGCCCAATGCTGCTCGCCGGCGATGACGACAGGCGCCTGCATGTAGCCGAGGCTGCGGACGCGATCGAGCGCTTCGGCATCCTGCGAGATATCGACGATGTCATAATCGACAGCCAGGCGGTCGAGGGCACGGTAGGTGGCGGTGCACTGGACGCAGGCAGGCTTGCTGTAGACGGTAATGGTCATGATATTCCTCGTGACGACGCGATTGAGACGCAGGACATTGATCGGATATCTGTCGATATCCGTCGAAAACACCCAGTATTTGCAGCGATACGGCTCGTTCAGCCGCTGGGCGCGATCCGCCCTCTACCTCTAGCGGGTGGCGGCCTGAACTGAGATACTGACATGACTTCACCCCGAAGTGGCTCAATGCGAAGGTTTCGGGGGCGGAGGTTCGGGCCAGCGAAACGCGATGCGGATATTACCCGCAGTCATGCAACGCGACCTTCCGGACACCCCGCCCGTGGACGTTTCATTCGAGGCAGGTCTCCTGGCTCACGGGTCAAAGCACTTTGCCCCAGCCTTCCCGGAGCATCATGCTCCAGTGACCTGAAATCGGACAGTTGCTCGCCGCTCACAGTTGCGGGGGCAGCTCCGGCATTGCCGCGCCATGATGGCGACGCGCACCGAATTTCCGTCTTAGCCGCCGATCCTCACGAATCGACGGAACCTCGAACACTAGATATGGTACTCGAATCGCTGATGACGTCAACAAGTTGTTGTGGCGTCGCAGCAATAGCGGAAACGAATTGCCGCGCCTGTGTATGATCTGGATAATGAAGCCTTAACGAAAAGGCGCTGTGGAGAACCCGTCAGAAAAGAGCCGGCAGAAGCCGGCTCCCCGAAACGACATTCATATTTTTATTCGAAGCAACCTCAGCGCGTTGATCGTCACCAGTACGGTGGCGCCGGTATCGGCAAGGATCGCCGGCCAGAGCCCGGTGATGCCGGCGATCGTCGTCACCAGAAACACCGCCTTCAGCCCGAGCGCGATGGTGATATTCTGCAGGATGTTGCGCATCGTGCGTTTGGAAAGCTCGATCATCCGAGCCACATCGCCGACGCGTCCGTGCAGCACGGCAGCGTCCGCTGTCTCCAGCGCCACATCGGTGCCGCCGCCCATGGCGATGCCGATATCGGCGGCGGCCAGCGCCGGAGCATCGTTGATGCCGTCGCCGACTTTGGCGACGATGAAGCCCTCGCGCTTCAATTCGCCGACGACCCGCTGCTTGTCCTCCGGCATCATCTCCCCGCGCCAGTCGATACCGAGCACACCAGCAACGGCTGCCGCCGTCCGCTTGTTGTCACCCGTCAGCATCATTGCCTTGACGCCGGCCGATTTCAGCATGGCAAGCCCAGCCTGCGCATCCGCGCGCGGCTCGTCGCGCATGGCGATCAGGCCGGCGGCAACGCCATTGATGAGCAGCACTGACACGCTCTTGCCCTCGTCGTTCAGTGCCGTGATGAGTACATCCTGTTTCGCAGCGAGCGCGCCACGCTCGCGGGCAGCGGGCGGCGACAAAAGATCCACTGTCTCGCCACCGACCTTGCCACTGACACCCTTGCCCGGCAGCGCTTCCAGCTTGAAGGCCGGCGGCACGGGAACGCCGTCCGCCTTGGCGCGGTTGAGGATCGCCAGGGCCAGCGGATGGCTGGAGCCCTGTTCCAGCACCGCCGCTCGCGACAAGAGTTGCGCCTCGCCCAATCCGAAGGAAATGATGTCGGTTACCTGAGGCCTGCCTTCCGTCAGCGTACCGGTTTTATCGAAGGCGACCATCGTCACCTTGCCGAGCGTTTCCAGCACCGCGCCGCCCTTCATCAGCAGCCCGCGCCGCGCACCTGATGAAAGCGAAGCGGCGATGGCCGCCGGCGTCGAGATGACCAGCGCGCAGGGGCAGCCGATCAGCAGGATGGCGAGACCCTTGTAAACCCATTCTCCCCAAGACCCGGCAAAGAGCAGCGGCGGAACGACCGCGACCAGTGCTGCGACGACGACCACGCCGGGCGTGTAATAGCGCGAAAACCGATCGATGAAGCGTTCCGTCGGCGCCTTCGATTCCTGCGCTTCCTCCACCAGTTTGACGACGCGGGCGATGGTATTGTCGGCCGCGGCCGCCGTGACGCGAACCCTGAGCACCGCATCGCCATTGACCGTGCCGGCGAAAACGACGGCATCGACACCCTTGCGCACTGGCGTACTCTCGCCTGTCACCGGCGCCTCGTCGATGCCGCTTTCGCCTGAGATGATGACGCCGTCCGCCGAGATCCGGTCTCCTGGACGAACCATGATGATTGCGCCGACAGCAAGGCTTTCGGCCGGCACCTCCCGTGTCTGCCCATTATCTTCAAGCAGCGCACTCTTCGGCACCAGCGCCGTCAGCGACTGGATGCTTTCGCGCGCCTTGCCCGCAGCCACCCCTTCCAGCAGTTCGCCGACCAGGAACAGGAACACCACGGTCGCGGCTTCCTCACCGGCATTGATGATGACGGCGCCGACGGCGGCAATCGTCATCAGCATCTCGATCGAGAAAGGCGTACCTGAGAGAGCTGCCATGACGGCGCGCCGCGCGATCGGCACCAGCCCAATCAGCATGGCGACGATGAAAGCGTAGGACGCGATCGCAGGCACCAGATGGCCGACGGCATAGGCGGCAACGAGTGCAGCACCCGAAAGGATGGTCAGCCGGCCCTTCCGGCTCTGCCACCAGGGACCAGCCATCGGCGCATGGTCGTGCCCATGCAGGTCCTCGATTTTCTTCTCGCCGTGATCATGGTCATGGCGCGCATGATCGTGATCGTGGCTATGGCCTGCATGATCGTGGCCTTCGTGTTCGTGATCACGGCCGGCATGATCGTGGTCGTGACGATCGTGTGAGCCGTGCTCTCCCGCAGGCGCCGCGCTTCCAGCAAATAGCGCGACGGAATAGCCGAGCCCTGTCACCCTCTTCTCGATCGCCTTTAGGTCGCTGCTGCCGTCATGCCGGACGGTCATCGTGCCCGCCATCACCGAGACGGAAACATCGGCGACACCCGTCACGCGTCTGACCGCCGTATCGATCTTGGTCGCGCAGGCGGCGCAATCCATGCCGCCAATCCGGTATCGTGTCTCGCTCGTCTCAGCCATGATCCGCTTCCTTGTCAAACAGAAGCATCTCTCCTACATCCTCTAGCGACTAGAGGTGCAAGAGGAAAATTATGAAAAAAATCACGATCGGCGAAGCTGCGCGTCAGAGCGGTGTCAAGGTGCCGACGGTGCGTTACTATGAAAGCATCGGCCTGCTCGCGGCCCCGAGCCGCAGCGAGGGCAACCAGCGCTCCTTCGAACCCGCCGATATCAGCCGCCTCGCCTTCATCCGCCACGCCCGCGAACTCGGTTTCGAGATCGACGCGATCCGCACGTTGCTCACCCTGCAGGACGATCCGCACCAATCCTGCGCTTCGGCCGATGCCATCGCCAAGGCGCGTCTCGTCGAGGTCGAACAGCGCATCCGCAGCCTGATGGCACTGAAAGCCGAGCTGGAAATCATGGTGGAAGGCTGCGGCCACGGCCGCGTCGACCAATGCCGCGTCATCGAGGTGCTTGCTGATCACGGCCAGTGCATGCATCCGCACCACTGACCTACGCCCTTGCAGGCAATCCACGCCCGCGCCAAAACTGAATGCAGACAGAATCGGGCGAAGACATCAATGAACCAGAAGCGGATTGCGATCATCGGCGGCGGCCCGGCGGGCCTCGCGGCAGCCGAGCTGCTCTCCCTTTCCGGCCATGCAGTCGCGGTCTATGACGCCATGCCGACCTTCGCCCGCAAGTTTTTGCTGGCCGGCAAATCCGGTCTCAACATCACCCATTCCGAGGATTATGCCCGTTTCGCCACACGCTTCGGCACGGCCTCCACCCGCCTGCGCCCCGCTCTTAATGCCTTTACCCCTGATGATATCAGGGATTGGGCGGCAGAGCTCGGGACCGAGACCTTCGTCGGCTCGTCCGGCCGGGTGTTCCCTAAGGTGATGAAGGCCTCTCCTTTGCTGCGCGCTTGGCTCAGGCGACTGGAGGCGCAGGGCACTACGCTGCTCACCCGCCACCGCTGGACCGGTTTTGCTGGAGAAGGCTACGCTTTTGAAACGCCCGACGGACGCAGCATCGTCCATTGCGACGCGGCCCTGCTCGCGCTCGGCGGCGCAAGCTGGCCGCGCCTCGGCTCTGATGCCGCCTGGGTGCCGTGGCTGGCCGAGAGAGGCGTGGAGATCAACGCCTTCCAACCCGCCAATTGCGGCTTCGTCGTCGGCTGGAGTGGAAACTTCAGCGAGCGTTTCGCCGGCGAGCCGGTCAAATCAGTCAACGCCACGTCCGAGGCTGGCACAATTCCGGGCGAATTCGTCATCACCAAGAGCGGCGTCGAGGGCAGCCTAGTCTATGCTCATGCGGCCAGCCTTCGCGATCAGTTGCGGAACGATGGCAACGCCACCCTCACGCTCGACCTCGCACCCGGCCGCACGATCGAAAGACTGAGCCGCGACCTTGCGAAGCAGGACAGCAAATCAAGCTTCGTCAACCGCCTCCGTAAGGGCGCCGGCCTCGACGGCGTCAAGGTGGCATTGTTGCGGGAACTCGTCTCCGAGCAGGAGCGGACTGATCCCGAACGGCTGGCGATAAGGATCAAGGCGCTGCCGATCCCGCTTGTCGAAACCCGGCCGATCGCCGAGGCGATCTCCTCGGCCGGCGGCATCCGGTGGAGCAGCGTCGACGAAGGCTTCATGTTGAAAGCCCGGCCCGGCACCTTCGTCGCCGGCGAAATGCTCGATTGGGAGGCGCCGACCGGCGGCTACCTCCTCACCGCCTGCCTTGCGACCGGCCGGGCAGCCGCACTCGGCATCGAAGACTGGCTGCAGCGCCAGCTTTAACCAGGCACGATCAGGCCGAGGCCGGATGGAATGTCATGGCAATGCCGTTCATGCAGTAGCGAAGCCCCGTCGGCTTCGGGCCGTCGTCGAAGACATGGCCGAGATGGCCGCCGCAGCGGCTGCAATGCACCGCCGTCCGCGCCATGCCGAAGGTGGTGTCGTTGACCGTGCCGACGGCCTTGTCGAGCGGCGCCCAGAAGCTCGGCCAGCCGGTGCCGCTGTCGAATTTGGTGGTCGAGGAAAAGAGGTCCTGGTCGCAGCCGGCGCAGGCGAAATTGCCCTTTCGCTCCTCATGCAGCAAGGCACTGGTGAAGGGCTGTTCCGTCCCCGCCTGGCGCAGGACGACATATTGATCCGGCGTCAGCAGCTTGCCCCATTCCTTGTCGGTGTGCGTCACCGCGAACTTCTTGGCGGCGATCGCCTTGCCGGCAAGGCCCAAGTGAACCGCGAGCGCTCCAAAAGCGGCGCCCATCAGCAACAATCGTCTATTCAGCATGGTCGGATCTCCTCGTCTGGCAAACCTTGCTTCCGTACAGAACTACGAGAGAGCGGGGTCATTTGTTACACCATGGCAGCCAAAACACCGAAATGTGATTCAGCCACTTTCATCAGGAAGACCCGCACGCCGACGACCGCCAGTACCAGCCGATTGCAAACCCGCTGCTTTTCCATCAGAATGTGCTGAACTTCGGTGGGAGGAGCCGATGGACGAACACTCAGCACACGCTGAGCATGTCTACACGTCTGCCCAGCGCGATTCTGCGGCGGCCAGTTCTCCCGTTGTCGCCTCATGGCGGCGATGCATGACCATGCATCAGCTCGCCCCCGAGGACCAGCGGGCTCCACTGCGCCTCACCGACCAGGAATTCCGCCGTGCGCGCGAGCAGTCCGAACAGCTGATCGCCAGCGCGACGGAAGAGCTCGATCGTCTCTTTACCACCGTTGGCAGGGCGGGCTGCTGCCTGCTTCTGACCGACAAGAACGGCATCGCGCTGGAGCGCCGGGGCGCTGCCGGAGACGACAAGGAATTCCGCGAACTTGGCCTTTGGACCGGCTCGGTCTGGACCGAGGCCAGCATCGGCACCAACGGCATCGGCACCGCACTTGCCGACGAGCGTGCCGTCGCCATCTTCCGCGATCAGCATTTTTTCTGCTCGAATACCAGCCTCAGCTGCACGACAGCGCCGATCCGCGATCATCGTGGCCGGGTGGCAGCAGCCCTCGACATCTCCACATGCCGCGAAGACGTCAACGAAATGACGCTGGCAATACTGACGCAGACCGTACGCGATGCGGCAATGCGCATCGAACTCAACCTTTTCCGATCGGCCTTTGCCGGCGCGCGTTTCCTGATGGTCCCGGCCGGCGCCAATTCCGCCGCCGCCCTGCTTGCCGTCGACAGGCACGATCTGGTGCTCGGCGCAACGCGCGCCGCCCGCATCGCACTGCAGTTGGACGACAAGCGCATCGCCGCCGGCATTCCTGCCGCCGATGCCCTGCACGAGGCTGGCGTCTCCCAGCAGGACGAGATCGTCGAAGCGGAGAAGGCGGCACTGCTGCGGGCGCTGTCGCGCGCCGGCGGCAATGTCTCGCAGGCTGCGATCGCGCTTGGCATCAGCCGCGCAACGCTGCACAGGAAGATGAAGAAGCTCGATCTCCACTGATCAGGGTGAAGGTTCCGCTCCTGGAGCAATCGTGACGCAATGCTGTCGCAGGTCTGCGACACTGTGCACTGCGGTATGGAAGGCCCGCCCTATTCCCTCCGCCAAAATATGCACATTTTCCTTCCACTGGTTCGTTTGGGAACCTGGATCATCAAGGGAGGATGACATGCTTCATCAGAAAATCGTCGAGTCGCCGTTCAAGCTGAAATACGGCAACTATATCGGCGGCGAATGGCGCGAGCCGGTCGAGGGGAAATACTTCGAAAACCTCACGCCCGTCACCGGCGGCAAGCTCTGCGACATTCCCCGCTCCAATGAAAAGGACATCAATCTCGCGCTCGACGCCGCCCATGCGGCTAAGGAAAAATGGGGCCGCACCTCCGCTGCCGAGCGCTCCAATATCCTCATGAAGATTGCCCAGCGCATGGAAGACAAGCTGGAGTTGCTCGCCCAGGCCGAGACCTGGGACAACGGCAAGCCGATCCGCGAAACCATGGCCGCCGACATTCCGCTGGCGATCGACCATTTCCGTTATTTCGCCTCCTGCATCCGCGCCCAGGAAGGTTCGATCGGCGAGATCGACCACGACACCGTCGCCTATCACTTCCATGAACCGCTCGGCGTCGTCGGCCAGATCATTCCGTGGAACTTCCCGATCCTGATGGCGACCTGGAAGCTGGCGCCGGCACTTGCCGCCGGCAACTGCGTCGTGCTGAAGCCCGCCGAACAGACACCGGCTTCGATCCTGCTCTGGGCCGAACTCGTCGGCGATCTCCTGCCGCCCGGCGTGCTCAACATCGTCAACGGCTTCGGCCTTGAAGCCGGCAAGCCGCTGGCAACCAGCCCGCGCGTCGCCAAGATCGCCTTCACCGGCGAGACGACGACAGGCCGGCTCATCATGCAATATGCCAGCCAGAACCTCATTCCGGTGACGCTGGAGCTCGGCGGCAAATCGCCGAACATCTTCTTCGCCGATGTGATGGCTGAAGATGACGACTTCCTCGACAAGGCGCTCGAAGGCTTTGCGATGTTTGCCCTCAATCAGGGCGAAGTCTGCACCTGCCCGAGCCGCGCCCTCGTCCAGGAATCGATCTACGACCGCTTCATGGAAAAGGCCGTCAAACGCGTTGAGGCGATCAAGCAGGGCAACCCGCTCGACACCGCAACGATGATCGGCGCTCAGGCCTCTAGCGAGCAGTTGGAAAAAATCCTCGCCTATCTCGATATCGGCAAGCAGGAAGGCGCGGAAGTGCTGACCGGCGGCGCGCGCAACGATCTCGGCGGCGAGTTGGCGAATGGCTATTATGTCAAGCCGACGATCTTCAAGGGTCACAACAAGATGCGTGTGTTCCAGGAGGAGATCTTCGGACCGGTGGTTTCGGTCACGACCTTCAAGGACGAGAAGGAGGCGCTCGAAATCGCCAACGACACGCTCTACGGTCTAGGCGCCGGTGTCTGGAGCCGCGACGCCAATCGCTGCTACCGTTTCGGCCGCGAGATCCAGGCCGGCCGCGTCTGGACCAACTGCTACCACGCCTACCCGGCCCATGCCGCCTTCGGCGGCTACAAGCAGTCGGGCATCGGTCGTGAAACCCACAAGATGATGCTCGACCACTACCAGCAGACCAAGAACATGCTGGTGAGCTACAGCCCGAAAGCGCTTGGCTTCTTCTGAGAGCCGTCCATGAGTGCTATGCTGAAAAGCCTTCTCCCGGCGACGGGAGAAGGCCTAGGCTGCTGATGAAGTCGGCAACCCCTCTTTCGTCATGCTCGGGCTTGTCCCGAGCATCTGCAGCCGGTTGATATCAAGCAGATCTCGGCACAAGGCCGAGGATGACGCCGAGTAAAGAGCGAGGTTTGTCAACAAACTGAGCTTTCTCCTCAACACGGGGAGAAGTCCTTGTGTCTTTGGAGGAGGCAGCCATGGAAACCACCGTCAACGGCAAACCGCGTGTTCTCGCAACCGACGCAGCTCTCGAGTTGATCGCAGAAATCAAGCGCGATCATCCCGAGATCCTTTTCCACCAGTCCGGCGGCTGCTGCGACGGCTCCTCGCCAATGTGTTATCCGGCTAGCGAATTCATGATCGGCGACAGTGACGTCAAGCTCGGCGAGATCGGCGGCGTACCTGTTTATATCAGCGCCAGCCAGTTCGAGGCGTGGAAGCATACACAGCTGATCATCGACGTCGTGCCCGGCCGCGGCGGTATGTTCTCGCTCGACAATGGCCGTGAGAAACGCTTCCTCACCCGCTCCCGCCTCTTCGGCGGCGGCGAGGCTTGCACAGTGCCTGATGTGAAGGTCAGGGCGGTTTAATGCCGTCGCCTTATCGGGTGCGAATTTCGCCTGTAGTATTCCCATAGTACCTGCTCTCCACAGCTCTTTGCTACTCTCCGCCTGTTGGTTTCAAAGGGAGGAAACGATGCCAGCTTCAAAGATCCTGATGATAACAGGTGATTTCACCGAAGATTACGAAACGATGGTGCCGTTCCAGACACTGCTCGCCTGCGGCTATACGGTCGATGCCGTCTGCCCCGGCAAGAACGCTGGCGAGACCGTCGCCACCGCCATCCACGATTTCGAAGGCGACCAGACCTATTCCGAAAAGCGCGGCCATAATTTCGCGCTGAACGCCACTTTCGGCAGTGTGCGCGCTGAAGATTACGATGCCCTCGTCATCCCCGGCGGCCGCGCGCCCGAATATCTTCGCCTCAATGCCGACGTCCTCAAATTTGTCCGGCACTTCTTCGACGCCGGAAAACCCGTCGCCGCCATCTGCCATGGCGCGCAATTGCTCGCCGCTGCCGGCGTGCTGAAGGGCCGCACCTGCTCGGCCTATCCCGCCTGCCGCCCAGAGGTCGAGCTTGCCGGCGGCATTTATGCCGATATCGCCATCAGCGATGCAGTCTCCGACGGCAATCTGGTCACGGCGCCCGCCTGGCCGGCGCATCCGTCGTGGCTGCGCCAGTTCATGGCCGTGCTCGATGCCGCAGCACTGCTCGAAACCAACGCCGCCTGAGGAGGGCGGCACCGGGAGGACGATATGTGTGAACTGTTCATCAAGGCGGATGCTCGGCTCTGGGAAAGCGCCACCCGATCGCTACGCATCGACGGCATGGTCACCAGCGTCAGGCTGGAGAACTTCTTCTGGGCGAAGCTGGAGGAAATCGCCCGCCGCGACGGCATGAATGTCGTCCAGCTGATCACCCGGCTGCATCATGAATCGATCGATGCAGGCCACGATCTCGGCAACTTCACGTCCTTCCTGCGGGTTTGCTGCGCTCGCTATCTCGACCTGCAGCTCAGCGGCGACATCCCGGCCGATGTCACTCGTCCCATCTCGGGCCTCGACGCACCTGTCATCCTCGGCCGCGAACGGGCGAAATATCACTGAAATCAGCTCTGACAGGCGATCAAAGACGAACGGCCCGCAGATAGCTCTACTGGCCGTTTCGTAAACATCTGACCTTGTCTTGGGTGGCGGGCTTGCGCTGCCGCGCAGCCTCGATCAACAATGCGCGTCACCGTCCAGCGCGGGCACCGTCAGGAGATCGATTGCCATGAAAGACCAGAAAGCCGTGATCGTCACGGGAGCCGGCGGCAACCTCGGCAGCGCCGTTGTCCGCGAGCTTGCCAACGCCGGCGCAAAACTCGTCTGCATGAACCGTTCGAGCAGTGAGCTGGAAGCCTTGGCCGGCGATCTTCCTGCCTCCACCGAGTTTCTGTCGATCGCGGGAACGGATCTCACCGATTATGCTTCCTGCGCCGCCGCCGTCGCTCGGGCCGTCAAGCGCTTCGGCGGCGTCAGCGCGTTGGTCAACACCGTCGGCGGTTTCCAGATGGGACCGGTCGGGCCGGAGGCCCCAGCGCAGTGGGAGACGATGATGACCGCAAACGCCCGCACTGCCCTGACGATCAGCGCCGCGGTTCTCCCCACCATGAAGGCCGCCGGCTACGGCCGCATCGTTCATATAGCCGCCGCACCCGGCCTGAAGGCCGGCGCCAAGCAGGCCGCTTACGCCGCCTCGAAAGCCGCCGTCATCCGGCTGACCGAGGCGATCGCTGCCGAATGCCGCGACGACCGCATCACCGCCAACTGCATCCTGCCGGGCACGATGGACACGCCTGAGAATCGCGCGGCCATGCCCGATGCGAAGACGGACGGCTGGGTATCGCCGCAATCGATAGCCCGCCTCATCGCCTTCCTGATTTCGCCGGCCGCAGCCGTCGTCACCGGCGCAGCAATCCCGGCGACCGGCCGCGAATAGCGGGTGACGTGGCATGACCATTCGCCCGCGACTGCTCCTTTGTCGAGATCAGTGGATGATGACACGACAGAGACCCGCAAGTTTTATTCAGTGATTTACGATCTGGCTTGAGCTTCGGTTCGCCTTGAGGCAGCCTGCGCCTGCTCATGGGACGGGCAGGAGAACAGCGGGCGGGCACCATGGTGTTGATGATCGCATTGCGGCGGCATTTGCCAGAAGGCGGATGGTTTCGATGACGGAGGGTCCGGCATTGCGCGCCGTCGGCGCTGCCAGCCTGGTGCGTGAGGAATGGTTCCTGGGCGTCAGCGTCGTGACGAGCCTGACCTTTCTTGCCTTCCAGGAGCAGCTCTTCGGGCAGCTTGCCCATCCGCTTTGGTTCACTGTCGTTTTCGTCTGGCTGTTTGCCGTCGTCCTCGGCTCCGCTCTGTCGGTCGTTCGGCATGCGGATCACCTGGCGGAGCGGTTGAAGGAACCTTACGGCACCCTCATTCTGACGCTCGCCATCACCTCGATCGAAGTGATGGCGATATCCGCCGTCATGATCCATGGCGAGAACAACCCCACGCTTGCGCGCGACACGCTCTTTGCGGTCGTCATGATCATCCTGAACGGCATGGTCGGCCTGTCATTGCTGCTGGGTGCGTGGCGGCGACCGGAGCAACAGCATAACCTGCAGGGCGCCAACGCCTATCTCGGCGTCATCGTGCCGCTGGCGACCCTGAGCCTGGTGATGCCGACATTTCTTGCAGGCCCGGACGGACAACATCCATCGGCACCGCGGCAACTGATCCTGGGCATTATCTCGGTCGGCCTTTACGCCACCTTTCTGTTTCTTCAGGCCGGCCGCCATCAGGATTATTTCGCCGACGACAGCAATCGCCACGAGCATCATGGTGACCATGCTCCTCCCCGCGGGCCGGTCTGGCCTCATGCCATTCTGCTTTTCGCCTATATGGGTCCCGTCGTCTTTCTGGTCGAACAGCTTGCGCGGCCGATCGATTACATTATTGAAACCCTGCATGCCCCAACCGCATTTGGCGGTGTTGTCATGGCCATCCTTGTCGCGACGCCCGAGGCAATCAGCGCCGTGCGTGCATCCATCGCCAACAATCTTCAGCGCGCCGTCAACATCTTCCTGGGTTCGGTATTGTCGACGATCGGTCTGACCGTGCCGGCGATGCTTGTCATCAGCCGTCTTTACGGGCACCCGGTGACGCTCGGCCTGGAACATGGAGATCTGGTGATGCTCCTGCTCACTCTAGCCGTCAGCATCATCACCTTTGCCAGCGGTCGCACGCATCTCATGCAAGGCGCTGTCCATCTGGTGCTTTTCCTGGCTTACGTGCTGCTGATTTTCCAGCAATGAAACCCGCCCGATTGCGACCGCACAAGATCAGGAAAGTAAAGAGTTCCGCGCTTGGTCCGTCTTCCGCTATGCTAGCAGCACAGCTTGCAAGGTGGCTGCAGGACTTACGTGGCGATACGGAGACCGGACTTTGGGCTCACTGTTGGTTGGCGGGTTTGTATTTGTTTTTCTGTCGATGGCAACATCGATAGGATTGGTGGTGCGCGGCCGCTTGCCGGATCACCATCTCAATGCAGAATCCAAGGACGTCATCAGGCTGGCGACCGCGGTGGTGGGAACGCTGTCGGCCCTGGCGCTCGGCCTTCTGATCGCATCCGCCAAGTCGTCCTATGACAATGCCGAAGTGGAGATGAGAACGGCGGCGGCACGCGTACTCCTGCTTGACCGGGTCATGGCGCAATACGGGCCGGAAACCGACAAGGCGCGTCAATTGCTGCGTAAACTCATCGAAAAGCGGCTGAGCCGTGGCTGGACTGCCGAGACCACCGACGAGACATCCGGCAACGCGCCGGGGGAATATCAGGATATCGAGGCAGTTCAGGCCGACCTTCGATCCCTGGCGCCGAGGGATGCCGTGCAGCACTCTCTCCAGGCGCGTGCTCTGGAAGTGAGCGGCATGTTGGCCGAGACCCACTGGCTGCTGGTCGAATCCGGCAAAGAGGGTTTGCCCTGGGCCTTTCTCACCGTTCTCGTCTGTTGGCTTTCGCTGCTCTTTGCGACCTTCGGGCTGCAGGCGCCGGCCAATCCGACGGTGCTGTCAATTCTGCTCGTCTGCGCCCTGTCCGTCGCCGGCGCCATCTTCCTGGTTTCGGACATGGCGAACCCATATGTCGGGCTGATCCGTGTTTCGGACGCACCATTACAGTTTGCCATCGAACGGCTCGGGAAACCGTAGCCGCGTCATGGCATCCGTCGAGGACGAGCTCACAGTTTAATTGTGCACCAGCAGCTATTGCAATTTTTAGCAACGCCGCGACATAATATCGCATGCCCGGAACTTTTCGGAGAGGGGTCGTCTCCGCCGAGGCACGCATGAAGACTACAGCGCCGCGCGTCTTTTCAGACGCGCAAAGGACGCTGCATGCCTTTGAAATAGCTCGTAAACATCGGGGCGGCGGCAATGCGTGTGAGATTATATCAGGGTCTGCGCCTGTCTGTGGTGCTCGCCGGCATGGCAATTCTCGCTGGCTGTGAGGACAGCGGCAATACTTACGTTGCCCCTCCTCCTCCTCCGGTTCGTGTCGCCCAGCCGATCCAGCAACCGGTGACGCTCTATTTCGAACTCACCGGCAATACGGCGCCGCTCAACTCCGTCGATATCGAGGCGCGCGTCCAAGGCTACGTCCAATCGATCGACTACCAGGACGGCATGACGGTGATGAAGGGCACCAAGCTCTTCGGAATCGAGCGCAACACCTATCAGGCGCAACTGGATCAGGCGAAGGCATCCCTCGCCTCGCAACAGGCATCTCAGGTCGGCGCGCAGCAGGAATACGACCGGCAGCTCAATCTATCGAAGCAACAGGTCACCACGCAGACCGCCGTCGACAGCGCCAAGGCGACGCTCGACGAGGCGAATGCATCCATCCTCAACGCTCAGGCCAATCTCGATCTCGCGACGATCAACCTCGGATATACCGAAGTGCTTGCCCCCTTCGACGGTACCGTCACCGATCACCTCGTCGATATCGGCGCTCTTGTCGGCGTATCAGGCCCCACCAAGCTTGCCAGCATCGTTCAGACGGATCCGCTTTATGCCTATTTCAACGTCAGCGAAACACAGGTGCTGATGATCAAGGAAACGCTGGCAAAGCAGGGACATACCTTCAAGCAGACGGATCTTCCGAGTATCCCGGCGGAACTCGGCCTGCAGACGGAAGAAGGTTACCCACACAAGGGCCATCTCGATTATGTATCGCCGCAGCTCGATGCCTCCACAGGCACGCTTCAGGTACGCGCCCTGTTCGACAACAAGGACCGCGCCATGCTGCCCGGTCTATTCGTGCGGGTTCGTGTGCCCGTCGGCCATAACGACAAGGCTCTGCTGGTGCGCGACGATGCGATCGGAACGAACCAGCTGGGCAGCTACCTGCTTGTTCTCGGTAAGGACGACGTCGTCGAGCAGAAGCAGGTCAAGACCGGCCAGCGTGAAGGTTCGCTCCGTGTCATCGACTCCGGCCTCGATCCGGCCGACTGGGTCGTAACCCAAGGTATCCAGCAGGCCATCCCCGGCAGCAAGGTCACGCCCGAGAAGATGGAAATGAACCCACCGGCAGCTGCCGCCGCCGATACCAAGGCAAAGACCACCACCACGCAATGAATTCGCCGCCATGCTTCATCTGACCGTCTAGAGCGGTTCAGCTTTTCATGGAAACGCAGAACCACTCTAACCTTTTGTTTTGTCACAATTCCGGACGGAAAACCGCTTCGCACTTTTCCTGGAATTGCTCTAAGGACAGCAGCATGATCTCGCGCTTCTTCATCGAGCGACCGGTACTCGCCAACGTGCTGGCATTGGTCTTCGTGCTCATCGGCGCGGTGGCCCTGTTCCAACTGCCTATAGCGCAATATCCGAATGTCGTTCCGCCGACGGTGCAGGTGACGACGCGCTTTCCGGGTGCCAGCGCCCAGACCCTCGTCGATACCGTCGCCCTGCCGATCGAGCAGCAGGTCAACGGTGTGCAGGACATGCTCTATATGCAGTCGACGAGCGCCAGCGACGGCACTTATTCGCTCACCGTGACCTTTGCCATCGGAACGGATCCCGATCAGGCTCAGGTTCTGGTGCAAAACCGCGTTGCCATAGCGATGTCATCGCTTCCCGAAGCGGTGCAGCTTCAGGGCGTCACGACGCAAAAGAAATCGACGGCGATCCTCGGCTTCGTCACCCTGACCTCGCCCGACAGCCGCTATGACAGCCTGTTCCTGTCGAACTATGCCGTTATCAACCTGCAGAATGAACTCGCCCGTCTGCCGGGTGTCGGCAACGTCACCGTGTTCGGCGCCGGTCAATATGCCATGCGCATCTGGATGGATCCGAACCTGCTGCAGGCGCGCGGTCTGACGCCGCAGGATGTCATCAGCGTGGTGCAGCAGCAAAGCCAGGAGGTCGCCGCCGGCCAGATCGGCATTCCGCCTGTCCCGAAGGGGCAGATCTTCCAATACACGCTGAATGTCAACGGCCGGCTGAATGAGGCTGCCGACTACGAGAACATCATCGTCAAGGTCGAAAGTGGAGAGGGCGGCCGCGTCACGCGCATCCGCGATATCGGCCGCGTCGAACTAGGCGCCCAAACGTACAGCCAGTCCTTCATGCAGAACGGCCGGCCGGCGGCCGGCATCGGCATTTTTCAGTTGCCGGAGGCCAACGCCATTGCGGTGGCGCAGGAGGTGGGCGCAAAAATGCAGGAGCTCTCGAAGAGCTTCCCGCAGGGCCTTGAATATCACGTACCGTTTGACACAACGAAATTCGTCAAGGCATCCATCGACGAAGTTTATGTCACTTTGATCGAAGCCGGCGTCCTCGTTCTCATCGTCATTCTGGTCTTCCTGCAGGATTGGCGGGCAATGCTCGTGCCGGCGACCACAGTTCCGGTCACCATCATCGGCGCCTTCGCGGCCATGGCGGCTTTGGGTTTCACCGTCAACCTGTCGACGCTCTTTGCCATCGTTCTCGCCATCGGCATCGTCGTCGATGATGCCATCGTTATCGTCGAGGGTGTCGCCCGCCACATCGAGGCGGGCCTGTCCGGCCGACAGGCGGCCGAGAAGGCGATGGAGGAACTCCTCGGCCCGGTCATCGGCATTACGCTGGTGCTGATGGCGGTTTTCATTCCGGCCGCCTTCCTGCCCGGCCTGACCGGACAGCTTTATCGGCAATTCGCCCTCGTCATCGCCGCCACGGCGCTGATCAGCGCCATCAATGCCGTCACGCTGAAACCGACGCAATGCGCCCTTTGGCTGCGGCCGCCGGTCGCGCCCGAGAAACGCAACGTCTTCTATCGCGGTTTCAACAGGGTCTACGACAAAGGCGAACGCGGCTATGCCGGGCTGATCGGATCGATGACCCGCCACGCCGGTGTCATGGCCATAGCGGCAATTGTCCTGATCGGGGTCGCCGTCTGGGGCCTCACCCGCCTGCCGACCGCGTTCCTGCCCATCGAGGATCAAGGTTACGTGCTGATCAGTGCGCAACTGCCTGACGGCGCGTCGAAGGAGCGCACCGATGCCGTGATGGAGGAGGTCGGCAAGATCGCCGAAACCACACCTGGCGTCGATCAGGTGCTGACGATCAGCGGCATTTCCGTTCTCGACAACAATGCCAGCCTGCAGAATGCCGGCGTGGCCTATGTCGTGCTGAAAGATTGGGACGAGCGCGGCAAGCAGAAGGGGCAGGATCTGCTGTCGATCTACCAGCATCTGAACGGCGCGCTGCAAAACGTGCTCGCGGCCAAGACGCTGGTGGTCGTGCCGCCTCCGATCCAGGGCGTCGGCAATGCCAGCGGCTTTACCATGCAGGTCGAGATCAAGAACGGCATTTCCGACTACCCGCTGCTGCAATCGCTCGCCGATACGATCGTCAAGAACGGCAGTGCCCAATCGTCGCTGCAAAGGCTGAGCACGCCCTTCCGCTCGAACGTGCCGCAACTCGCAGTCTCCGTCGACCGCATCAAGGCGGAGACATTGGGGGTTACCGTGGGTCAGGTTTTCTCGGCGCTCTCCGGCTACGTCGGCTCGAGCTATGTGACCCAGTTCAACAAATTCGGTCGCACCTTCCAGGTCTATGCGCAGGCCGCTTCCGATTTCCGGGTCCGGCCGGATGACATCCGCAATCTAAAGGTCAAGGCCGGAGACGGGACAATGGTGCCGCTCGGCACGGTCGTCGATGTCACGACGACGCAAGGCCCCTCCCTGATCAGCCTCTACAATCTCTACCCCTCAGCAACCATCGTTGGCGGGCCGGCCGCCGGCTTCAGTTCGGGCCAATCGCTCGACGTCATGGAACAGATTGCCAATCGAACGCTGCCGCCGGGCGCCGGTTTCGAATGGACGGCGCTGTCCTATCAGGAAAAGGCCGTGGGCGGGCAGATCTATTTCGTCTTCGCGCTCGCCATGCTCCTCGTCTATTTCGTGCTCGCCGGCCAATATGAAAGCTGGATCTTGCCGCTGGCAGTCATACTTGCCGTGCCGCTCGCCCTCCTCGGCACGGTGGCGGCCCTGACCGCCGCGGGCGTTGCCAACAATCTCTATACGCAGATCGGCCTCATCCTGCTGATTGCGCTTGCATCGAAGAATGCCATTCTCATCGTCGAATATGCGCGGGAAAAGCGGGCGGAAGGCATGGAAATTCTGGATGCCGCCGTCGAGGCCGCCCGCCTGCGTTTCCGGCCGATTCTGATGACGTCCTTCGCCTTCATTCTCGGTGTCCTGCCGCTGGTGCTGGCGACAGGCGCCGGCGCATCCGCCCGCAAGTCGATCGGCATATCGGTCTTCAGCGGCATGATCGCCTCGACCTGCCTCGCCGTGCTCTTCGTACCGTCCTTCTACGTCCTGCTGCAGCGCCTCGAGGAATATTGGAAAGGGCGCATAAAGACCGCGGCCGTCGCGGAGGCGGAGATGCCGAAGGTTCAGTAAGGCTGTTGCAACAGCCTGTCGCGCAATCACCTGCGGTTTCACGCGGAGGCAGGTTTCGGTTGAGGTCTCTTCACAGCGCAAGTTTCGAACAGACGCTATAGTCCCGAGGTCAGCACCCGGTGGCATGCAGGCGACACGCGTTGCAAATTGTCCCGAAGACAAGCGATAGCCCGTCCTCCGCCCAAAGGCACCGTGCGGCACAGAGCCTGAAAATCCGATCCGCAGGTTTCGCGCAGGATCATCAGTTCCTCGCGCGGCGAGAAGGCCGGCATCATGGCCCGGGGAGCAGGCGTGGTAACAACCGTCGCAGCAGCACCGCCGCTGGCTGGGGTTGATCCGGCAGATCCTCCCAAGGCCGCAACGGCCTGCTGACACGGCGCCGATAGAGCGGCATTGTGCTGTTGCAAGCAGCTGAGTGCCTCGGTGCCGCCCGGTGTGACACCAGAGCATTGCGCCATAAAGTCGCGTTGGCAGGCCGATTTGACGGCGTTGCGTTGCGCCTGCGTCGGCTGATGCGCGGGTGCGCGCGTCCCCGGCGCCGGTGTGGTTGCCCCGGTGGTTGCGGGCGCAGCCGGGGCCGGCTCCGCGGATGTCGACTTGGGGTTGCTCACCGCCGACACCGCCTTCCGGCAGCCCGCCGACAGTGTGGCATTATGCTGTTGCAGACAAGTGAGCGCCTCGATGCCGCCCGGCGTCACCCCTGAACATTGCGCCATGAAATCGGAGCGACATTCCGCCTTGATCGCATTGCGCTGCTCTTCAGTCGGCGCCTGCGCGAACGCGACACCAGCTGAGAGCACCACTGCGCAGAACGCTGGCAATCCCGAGATAGCAAACAGAAGACGACGCCTTCCATGCGGAGCCGTCAGTTGAGAAGATGCCCATTTTCGCATTATTCCTCTCCCTATAAATCTTTAATCTACTTCATGAAATGGAACGTCCTGCCGAATAGGAAAATAAACGCCCGCCAATTGGAGGGACGTTGCTTGTCGCTGCGGAAATATTAAAACGCGGGCTCCACGTATATTAGAAGATTGCTATTTTAGCAACTATCGTGCGCCTGAAAACTAACCAAGGGAAACGTATTACTCATCAGCCTGCTGATCGGAATCATCCATCTCAAAGCAAGTTAACAGGTACTGCGAATACATGCTGCCGTCATGCCGCCGTCTGGTACCCTCGTGACGCCGCGCTCTCGTGGCCTTCAAGCCGAAAGCGCGCAATCATGTCGGTAAGTGCCAACGCCTCGGACGATAGCTGTCTGGTGGCAGCATTCGTCTCTTCCACCATCGCCGCATTTTGCTGCGTCATACGATCAATATCGTTCACCGATGCGTTGATCGAATGAAGTGTCGTCGCTTGGTCGCGGCTTGACGAGGCGATGAGCTCGATATGACCGACGATGTGGACGATCTCGCTGGAAATCTCCATCAGCGCATTGCCGGTGAGGCCGACGAATTCGGAGCCGGACGCAACCTCTCGGACGGAATTGTTGATGAGCTCGCCGATTTCCTTGGCTGCGCGCGCCGATCGCTGCGCCAGTTCCCGCACCTCCTGCGCCACGACAGCAAAGCCCTTGCCGGCCTCACCCGCTCTTGCCGCCTCGACTCCCGCGTTTAGGGCCAAGAGATTGGTCTGGAAAGCGATGGAGTCGATGGCGCTGACAATCTGAACGATCTTGCCCGACGCGTCCTCAATCCGTCCCATGGCCGAAACCGCGTTCTGGACCACTGAAGCCGAGGCGTCGGCGCCCTGTTTGGCACGTTGGACAAGCGTAAGCGCTGCTGCTGCCCGTCCTGAAGAGGTGTTGACGGCGGAAGAAATCTCCTCCACTGCCGCTGCGGTTTCCTCAAGTGCGGCCGCCTGCTTTTCCGTTCGACTGGCCAGGTCGTCAACGGCTTCCGCCATCTGGCGGCCATTGTCGCTGATGAGGGAAGACGTCTCGCGGATATCGCAGAGCGTCCCCCTGAGACCCGCGACCGACATGTTGAAATCAGTGCGGATCCGGTCGAGTTCGGAGGCAAAGGGCGTATCGATCGAAAAATTCAACTCCCCGCGCGACAGCCGTGTGAGCCCCTCTGCAAGCGCCTCGATTGCGGCGTCAACCTGGGCCTTGGCGCTACGTCGCTCGAGTTCGTTGCGGACGCGCTCAGATTCCGCATCACCACGCGCGATCTCGGCCTGTTGTTCCATTTCGACATTCGACAGGGCATTTTGTTTGAAGACGGAAAGCGCACGAGCCATTTCCCCGATCTCATCGCCCCGTGCCTCGCCGGTGATTGTGGTATCGAGCCTTCCCTCTGCGATCTTGCGCATCGCTGCGGTAATCTGGGTGATCGGTCCCTTCAGGGTGACGACCAGCGCGGCACCCGCGGTCATAGCGATCAGGATGCCAAACACAATGGCACCGCCGGATATCCTATTGGCCTGTTGACGATCCTGCCCAGCATTTCGCCTTTGCGTCTCGGCGAATTGAGCGAGCAGGTTCCAGGTGTTGTCGATCTGCCCCGCAGCGCTGTCGAATTCAGCAAGCTTGCGCGCCGCACCTTCGGAGAGCGCTGCCGCGTTTGCTGCAAGCAGATCGAGGACGGGTTGAGCCCTCGTCGGAATTTCGGCAAAGACAGGATCGTCGTTCACCACGCCGGCAAGACGGCCGAGCTCGGTCTGATACATGTAGATCGACTGCTGGACTTTTTTCACTCGCGCGTCATCTGGATTGCCGGCGAGTTCGGCGAAGCCGACGCGGATCTCGTTATTGCTCTTAACGATGGCGCGCAGTGCGTTGCCGACATTCGTCGCCTGCGAGATATCCTTGTCCGACGCGGCAAGCGCGAGCACGGAGGTCCGCATCAGATCGTCGCCAATCGTCTTGAGACTGTCGCCAGTTGCAGCAAGTTTGGCAACGGCGGCATCCGTTGCTGGGACATCCAAAGTGTCAGGCGACACCTTCGAAGCGTTGGCGATGGCATCCACTGCAGCGGCATACTGCGCGGCGAGGGCTTGTTTGTCGGTCGCGACCGCAGACGAAAGCTGCTCCTTTGCCTTTTGCAAATCGGGTGCGTATTTGGCTATCAGGCTAACTTTGTCAGCCGGCGTCGTCGCATTCGTATAGTCATTGCGAAGTTTTGTCGCGACACTGGCGGCAGCGCTGATGGAGACGGAATTGTTCAGGCCGCTCTTGTTGGCATTTTCCGTCTTTTTCGCACTGGCCATCAGCATGAACGAGCGCTTGCCGACCTGGCCTTGCAGGTCAAGAAGTGCCGCGGAAGCAGCGTCCACATCACTGAGAATTTTCTGCTGCCCCGTTTCGATTTGCCAGATCGCTTCGATCTTTTGCGGGATGATTTTCGATTGATCGAGCGCCCGGTCAAGAAGCCCCACATCGGTCGTCGGCCTTAGGCTCTCGATCGTCTGCTTCAGGTTTGCCAGTTGCTCTCGGGCCTCCGCAAGCGCGGTATCACGGGCCTGCTGCGACGGCTTCATCAGAAAGCCGGTCATGCTGGAAGAAACATGTTTGAACCCGTTCAGGGACTGCAAAACATGGTTGGAGATCTCCATCCGACCTTCGAGAAGGCTGGCCGCGTAGTAGCCCGTCAGCCCCACTGCGCATAGGCTAATGACGAATGGCGCCAAAAGTACCAGCACCTTCGTCTGAATGCGAACCCGCGACATCAAACCATTTACCACAACTGCATCCCCACCACCGATTGTAGTCAAGCTGTCATTTTTTGCTTAAGAACCGATAAATGGGTTGATCCGAGGATTATGCACGCCTCATCTGTCGCGGCGTGGTTCAGACACTCGAAGGGGCATGTAGGCAGGCCGGCTATTCATTTTCGCTTGGCCTTGTTGCGGCCCCCTGGTGAAGTATTAACTCCTCGACCTTCTTGAACGCAAAAAGCCCGCACGAGGCGGGCTTTTTGCGTATTGTTTTTATGGGAAGGTTTGGTTGCGGGGGCAGGATTTGTTGTTTTCTGTCCCGCTGCGTCGGCTTTGCCTTCTTGCGGGCCCCTGATTAGGCATTAAACCCTCGACCCGTTACCAGATACGAGAAAGCCCGCACGGGGCGGGCTTTGTCGTATTTGGTTGCGGGGGCAGGATTTGAACCTGCGGCCTTCAGGTTATGAGCCTGACGAGCTACCGGGCTGCTCCACCCCGCGTCCAGCGCAAATCCCGAAGGGATTTGTCGCGTCTGCGTAAAGCGCCTTTGGCGTTTTACGCTTACTGCCCGAGCAAATTGCTTGCAATTTGTCTCGTATTTTCCTGCCGATGCATTTTAACACAAAAGGCCGCTTTGTGAGCGGCCCTTTTGTCTCGGCTTTGGGCCGTTGGCTGTGAATGAGAAGATTGTTTTACATCAGTTGCGTTTTGCAGACCTGGCAGCGACCTACTCTCCCGCGTCTTAAGACGAAGTACCATGGGCGCAGGGGCGTTTCACGGCCGTGTTCGGAAAGGGAACGGGTGCAGCCACCCCGCCATAACCACCAGGTCGGCAAAGCGCAACTTTATGTTTTGAGAAGCTGGCAGGCGTTAGCCTGTTTTCTTTTTTTGAACACGTCTTTTGGAACCTCTTCCGGCTGCGGGTGCTTGTGGCACCCATACAGGCCAGAGGCCGTCGCCAATCGTTTGGCGGGCCGTCCGCAGCGCCATGGCGCGTCAGGACAAAGGTCTGGCACATCGGTCCGGACAAACACGATGTGTTTGCCGGGAGATGAGCATAGTCAATGAGAACGATCAAGCCGATCGAGCTATTAGTACCGGTAAGCTTCATGCGTTGCCGCACTTCCACACCCGGCCTATCAACGTGGTCGTCTTCCACGGCTCTGATAGGGAATACTCGTTTTCAGGTGGGTTTCCCGCTTAGATGCCTTCAGCGGTTATCCCGTCCATATGTAGCTACCCTGCTATGCCCTTGGCAGGACAACAGGTCCACCAGAGATATGTCCATCCCGGTCCTCTCGTACTAGGGACAGATCCTGTCAATATTCCTACACCCACGGCAGATAGGGACCGAACTGTCTCACGACGTTCTGAACCCAGCTCACGTACCGCTTTAATTGGCGAACAGCCAAACCCTTGGGACCTGCTCCAGCCCCAGGATGCGATGAGCCGACATCGAGGTGCCAAACAACCCCGTCGATATGGACTCTTGGGGGTCATCAGCCTGTTATCCCCGGCGTACCTTTTATCCGTTGAGCGATGGCCCTTCCACGCGGGACCACCGGATCACTATGACCGACTTTCGTCTCTGCTCGACTTGTCAGTCTCGCAGTCAGGCGGGCTTATGCCATTGCACTCGACGACCGATTTCCGACCGGTCTGAGCCCACCATCGCGCGCCTCCGTTACTCTTTCGGAGGCGACCGCCCCAGTCAAACTACCCACCATACACTGTCCCGGACCCGGATAACGGGCCGCGGTTAGACATCCATGACGATAAGGGTGGTATTTCAAGGATGGCTCCACGGAAACTGGCGTCCCCGCTTCAAAGCCTACCACCTATCCTACACATGCCGACACGAATGCCAGTGTAAAGCTATAGTAAAGGTGCACGGGGTCTTTCCGTCTGACCGCAGGAACCCCGCATCTTCACGGGGAATTCAATTTCACTGAGTCTATGTTGGAGACAGCGGGGAAGTCGTTACGCCATTCGTGCAGGTCGGAACTTACCCGACAAGGAATTTCGCTACCTTAGGACCGTTATAGTTACGGCCGCCGTTTACTGGGGCTTCGATTCAAAGCTTGCACCTCTCCTCTTAACCTTCCAGCACCGGGCAGGCGTCAGACCCTATACGTCGTCTTGCGACTTCGCAGAGCCCTGTGTTTTTGATAAACAGTCGCTACCCCCTGGTCTGTGCCACCCCATAATAGTTGCCTAGCATGGGGTCACGCTTCTTCCGAAGTTACGCGTGCAATTTGCCGAGTTCCTTCAACATAGTTCTCTCAAGCGCCTTGGTATACTCTACCTGACCACCTGTGTCGGTTTCGGGTACGGTCTATACGGTGGAGCTATTTCCTGGAACCGCTCCGCTGCCCATCCAATCCAATAAGAATGAACAACTTGTGCAATCCGTCACTACCACCAGGCCCACGAATATTAACGTGGTTCCCATCGACTACGCATTTCTGCCTCGCCTTAGGGGCCGGCTAACCCTGCTCAGATTAACTTTAAGCAGGAACCCTTGGTCTTTCGGCGAGAGGGTCTCTCACCCTCTTTATCGTTACTCATGTCAACATTCGCACTTCCGATACCTCCAGGAGCCCTCACGGGTCTCCCTTCATCAGCTTACGGAACGCTCCGCTACCACTTGCATTACTGCAAATCCTCAGCTTCGGTGCATGGCTTCAGCCCCGTTACATTT
>NC_008380.1:4547500-5057142 GCF_000009265.1 Rhizobium johnstonii 3841
GACGGCGAAAAGGAAGTCGTGCGCCGCCAGCCCTTCGCGCATGTGAAGATGACGCTGGCCGCCAACCATGTGGCGACGGAGGACTATCCCGACTTCGATCCCCTGGCGATCTTTTCCGCCGACGAGCCGCAGCCTGCGCCGCAAAGCCGCACAGGCGCGCTTTACGGCTCCGACGTCGAATCCGAAGTCAGCCTGAAGACCATTCCCTTCCCGACCGGCAAGACCAGCATGCAGATGGCATCCGGCCTGTCGCTCGAGGAGGTCGAAGAGAACGTTCGCTCCAACGGCTCGGTGCTGACCGACGGCAACACGCAGCTCGCAGCCCTTTATTACGTCGATCCGCGTCGTTTCTCCAACGAGGACGCCGATGTCGATCTGACCGCCGGTCTGTCCGCACGCGTGCTCGAACAGAACATGACGGTCTCCGCATCGGAATCGATCACGCCGCAGACCGAAGAATTCGCCGACGACATCCTGCCGGTGCGCGTGGACACGCCGATCGCCAAGGCGCTGACGGATTCAGGCTATCCGCAGCAATATGCCGATGGCATTGCCGGCTATATCGCGCAGCAACTGGGTTCTGGTGATCTCGACAAGGGCGATGTGCTGCGCATCGGCATCATTCAGAAGGGCGAACAGGCAAAGATCATCCGAGCCAGCGTCTACCGCGGCACGCGCCATCTCGTCACTGTGGCCGTCGACGACAAGGGCAGATACGTGCCCGGCAGCGAGCCGCCGATGCTGGATGCCATCGCCACCGCCTTCGATGATAATTCCTTTGCACCGCCCCCCGGCCAGAACCTGCCGCGCGTCTATGACGGCATCTATCGTGCTGCCCTTTCCTACGGCATGACCAAGGATATGACGGCGCTGATCATCAAGCTGCTCGCCAGCAATGTCGATTTCCAGGCGCAGCTGAGGCCGACCGACAGTCTCGAGGCCTTCTTCTCCGTCGCCGACAGCGGCGGCCAGGCGACCGAGGATTCCGAACTGCTCTACGTCAACGCCCGTTTCGGCGACACGCAGACGCGCTTCTACCGCTTCCAGGACTCCGACGACGGCACGGTCGATTATTTCGACGAGAACGGCAAGAGTATCCGCCAGTTCCTGCTGCGCAACCCGGTGCCGAACGGCATCTTCAAATCGGGCTTCGGCATGCGCCGCCACCCGATCCTCGGTTTTGCCCGCATGCACACCGGCGTCGATTGGGCTGCACCCCGCGGCACGGCGATCATCGCCGCCGGCAACGGCACGGTCGAAAAAGCCGGCTGGGATTCCGGTGGTTATGGCAACCAGACGATCGTCCGCCATGCCAACGGCTATGAATCCTCCTACAATCACCAGAGCGCCATTGCCAAGGGCGTCGTCCCCGGTGCCAAGATCCGCCAGGGCCAGGTGATCGGCTGGGTCGGCACGACGGGCGAATCCACCGGACCGCACTTGCATTACGAGCTGATCGTCAACGGCACCAAGGTCGATCCGCTGCGCATTCGCCTGCCGGGTGGCAAATCGCTGCAGGGCGAGGTGCTGGCGAAATTCGAGGACGAGCGCAAGCGCATCGATACGCTGCTGAACAACCAGACGCCAGACCAGGTGGCGAGCAAGTAGCGTCCATCTACGCCGCTTCTCCTCCGAGAGACGCCCCGATCACCAAAACGAAAAAATCCATCAAGCAAAAAATGGCGGCCCGAAGCCGCCATTTCCCATTCATTCGATAAACCGGCTTACGCCGCTTCGCTCACCGTCTGCCTCGTCGTGAACTGCAGCCGGTCCGAACCATTCGTCACCGTCACCGTCGATCCGTCCGGCACCTGGCCGGACAGGATTTGCTCGGCCAGCGGATCCTGCACGAACTTCTGGATCACCCGCTTCAGCGGCCTTGCGCCGTAGACCGGATCGTAACCCTTGTTCGCCAGCCAGTGGCGGGCTTCCTCGTCGAGGTCGATGACGATCTTGCGCTCGGACAGCAGAGCCACCAGCCGCTTCAGCTGGATATCGACGATCGCCCCCATCTCCTCGCGCTTCAGGCGATGGAAGAGGATGATCTCGTCGATGCGGTTCAGGAATTCCGGCCGGAAATGCCCGCGCACCACCTCCATCACCTGCTCGCGAACCGTGTCGCTGTCGTCGCCGTCCCTCAGCTGCGTCAGATATTCGGCGCCGAGATTCGAGGTCATGATGATCATCGTGTTGCGGAAATCGACCGTCCGGCCCTGGCCGTCCGTCAGACGCCCGTCGTCCAGCACCTGCAGCAGGATATTGAAGACGTCGGGATGCGCCTTTTCGATCTCGTCGAACAGCACGACCTGATAGGGCCGGCGGCGCACCGCCTCCGTCAGCGCTCCACCTTCATCATAACCGACATAGCCGGGAGGCGCACCGATCAGCCGGGCAACGGAGTGCTTCTCCATATATTCCGACATATCCATGCGCACCATCGCCGTTTCGTCGTCGAAGAGGAAGCGGGCGAGCGCCTTGGTGAGTTCCGTCTTGCCGACGCCGGTCGGGCCGAGGAAGATGAACGAACCGATCGGCCGGTTCGGATCCTGCAGGCCGGCACGCGCGCGGCGGACGGCGCGCGACACGGCCTGCACCGCATCGCCCTGGCCGATCACCGATTTCGCCAGTTCGTCTTCCATCCGAAGCAGCTTGTCGCGTTCGCCCTCCAGCATCCTGTCGACCGGAATGCCGGTCCAGCGGGACACGACATGGGCGATGTTGTCGGGGATGACCACCTCCTGCACCATCGCGCCGCGGTCGCCATCCTGCTTCTCAGCATCGACGAGCTGCTTTTCGAGATCCGGAATGACACCGTAGGTCAGCTCGCCGGCACGCTGGAATTCGCCTTTGCGCTGCGCGATCGCCAGTTCGTTGCGGGCATCGTCGAGCTGCTTCTTGAGATCGGCGGCAAGGCCGAGCTTCTGCTTTTCCGCCTGCCAGCGGGCAGTCAGCGCATCGGCCTGCTCCTCGAGATCGGTCACTTCGGTTTCAAGTCGCTTCAGACGGTCGGCGGACGCGACGTCCGTTTCCTTTTTCAGCGCTTCGCGCTCGATCTTCAGCTGCATGATGCGGCGGTCGAGTTCGTCGAGCTCTTCCGGCTTGGAATCCACCTGCATGCGCAACCGCGCTGCCGCCTCGTCCATCAGGTCGATGGCCTTGTCGGGCAGGAAACGGTCGGTGATATAGCGGTTGGAAAGTGTCGCTGCGGCCACCAGCGCCGCATCGGCGATGCGCACCTTGTGATGCTGCTCGTATTTTTCCTTCAGGCCGCGCAGGATCGAGATTGTGTCTTCGACCGTCGGTTCATCGACGACGACGGGTTGGAAGCGGCGGGCAAGGGCCGGATCCTTCTCGACATGTTTGCGGTATTCGTCGAGCGTGGTCGCGCCGACGCAATGCAGCTCACCGCGGGCAAGAGCCGGCTTCAGGAGGTTCGAGGCATCCATCGCCCCATCCGCCTTGCCGGCGCCGACCAGCGTATGCATCTCGTCGATGAACAGGATGATCTCGCCGTTTTCCGCCTGGACCTCGTTGAGCACGGCCTTCAACCGCTCCTCGAATTCGCCGCGATATTTCGCACCGGCAATCAGCGCGCCCATGTCGAGCGCCATCAGCTTCTTGTCCTTGAGCGATTCCGGCACGTCACCGTTGACGATTCGCAGCGCCAGGCCCTCGACGATCGCCGTCTTGCCGACGCCGGGTTCGCCGATCAGCACAGGATTGTTCTTCGTCCGGCGCGAAAGCACCTGGATCGTGCGGCGGATTTCGTCGTCGCGGCCGATCACCGGGTCGAGCTTGCCCTCCCGGGCTTCAGCGGTAAGATCGCGTGCGAACTTCTTCAGCGAGTCGAAACCCTGCTCGGCATTGGAGGAATCCGCCGTCCGACCCTTGCGGATGTCGTTAATCACCTGGTTGAGGCCCTGGGCCGTCACGCCGGCGTTCTTCAGCGTCGAAAAGGTCGAGGCCGAGGATTCGATCGACAGCGCCTGCAACAGGCGTTCCACCGTGACGAAGCTGTCGCCGGCCTTCTTCGCCGCTTCTTCGGCGGTCGAAAGCACCTTGGCGAGCGGTTGTGCCAGATAGATGTTGCCGTTGCCGCCGGAGATCTTGGGCAATTTGGCGAGAGCCGCGTCATTGGCCAGGCGGGCGGCCTTGGCATCGCCGCCGGCGCGCTCGATCAGCGACGCCGCCATGCCCTGATCGTCGTCGAGCAGGACTTTCAGCACATGTTCCGGCGTAAATTGCTGGTGACCCTGCGCCAGCGCATAGGTCTGGGCGGACTGGATGAAACCGCGCACCCGCTCCGAATATTTCTCGATATTCATATTCTACCTCCATGGATCGCCCTGCCCTGACGAGGCGCAGACCGATGATTGAGATCGACCCCCTGAAAAGGCAGGCCGCGCTTGGCCCGTAAGGGATTCGGGCGAAGCAGTTCGAACAGAATATGGTAGCCACTACTGTGAGTTTAAAGAGCCCGTAAAATGAAAATCCCCGGCACCAAGGCCGGGGATTTTCAAACTAATTCGAGCAGATGGCATGAACGTCACGCTCTCCCTGAGGGGGAAGCGAAATCCTCATTCCGATGCGACGTCAGCCAGCACTGGCGCCTCGGTAGAGGCACCCTCGCCTTCAGCGGCCGCTTCTTCGCCCTCAGCGCCGCGACGCGGGCGACGGGGCCGGCTGCCGGTGCTGCGGCGGCGGGGCTGGCGTTCGCGCGGCTGGCCGCCGGCACCTTCCTCGTCCATGGCAACTTCGGCCGGAATGCCTTCGATCTCCGGCTGCGGGCCGGTTCCATCGATGACCTCGGACTGGGGTGCCGGTGCAGGCGCCTGAGCGGCTACCGGCTTCGGCTGTGCCTGCGGCTGGTGTTGTCTGCTCTGCTGCGGCTGGTGCGGCCTGCTCTGCGGCGGCTGGACGATAACGACATCGTCGCCGTCATTGTCATTCTCATTGTCATTGTTGTCCATATCGTCGCCGTCGCGGTCCGCACCGTCGCGATCATTGTACTCGCCGCGGTCGTCGCGCTGGAAGCGTTCCTGCATCTGCGCCTGGGCGCTGGCAATGATACGATTATAATGTTCGGCGTGCTGGAGATAGTTCTCGGCAATCACGCGGTCGCCGGAGCTTTGGGCGTCGCGGGCGAGCTGCGCGTATTTTTCGGCGATATGCTGCGCAGTACCGCGAATCTTCACATCGGGGCCGGAGCTGTCATAGGTTCGGGTTAGCGGATTGCCGCCCTTGCGGTTGAAATTGTTGTTATTGTTATTTCCACCGCCGCCACCGCCGCCGTTATTATTGTTACCACGCCCTCGACCGCGCTTGTTCTGCTGTCCTGGCCTCATAGATCGTTCACCTGAATTCTCTGTTTGTGATGGATACATGGCACCAACCGCCATGACCGGAAAACCGGATCAGGACCTTTGTGCCGCGAGCATACTGCGCCTTTGCGCCGACCTGCCGCTTGGTTCTCAAGTCAGTTTGACTGATTCACGCATTGGGTCGTGTTCAACCGTTGAAACTCTCGTTTAAAAGAGCGGACCCCCGAGGCAAACCAAGTACCGAACGAATCTCGTTCATTCCTATCTGCCCAACACGTGACCGCAACCTATATTGCTTCACCGGGAAATCCAAGCCTTTTCTTCGCAATAACAATAATGTCTCGTCCAATGCCGCATTATCGTCTTTCACGCGAGCGCGAACACGAGCACCCTGTCGTTCTGACCATAATCTTTCACGGATTTGAGGCACCTGAAGCCTTTCGCTTCAAAGATCGCCGTCACGTCGTTTCGCTGATCGTAGCCGATCTCCAGTCCGACGACCCCATCGGGCCTGATGAACCTTGCCGCATCCTTGGCTATGGCTTTGTAAGCGTCAAGCCCATCCGGGCCGCCATCCAGAGCCGCAGCCGGATCAAATTTGGTCACTTCGGGAGCGAGATCGTGAATGACATTGGAAGCAATATAGGGCGGATTTGAGACAATCGCGTGAAAGGATCCCTGGATGTCCTCGAACCAATTCGACTGTACGGCCTCAAAACGATCCTGCAACCCGTTTCTTTCTGCATTCGATCTTGCTGTCAAAAGTGCATCCGCCGATATGTCGCTGCCGACACCTGACGCATCAGGACATTCGCTCAAAAGCGCAAGGCATATCGCCCCGGTCCCGGTTCCCATGTCAAGGATATGGAGACGGTTTTGCACCTTTGCAAGGTCTTTGAGATAGACGAGAACCGTATCGACCAGGATTTCGGTATCCGGCCGCGGTTCCAGCGTTTCCGCCGAGAGCCGAAGTGGCAGGCCATAGAATTCCCGCTCGCCGAGAATGCGATGCACCGGCTCGTGACCGAGCCGCCGCTCCAACGCCTTGAAAATCACTTTGGCCTGCTCAGGAGAAAGCCGCTCGGCCGATCGCATCAACAGCTCGGTCGGCGACAATTTCAGAAGGCCCGCGACAAGCAGCCGCGCATCGGTCGCCGGGTCGACGATACCGGCTTCGGTGAAGCGACGGCGCGCTTCGGCAAGCATATCGGCGACCGTCGAGCTCATTGTTGCTCGCCGAGCTGCGCCAGCTGGCTGGCCTGATAATCGGCCATCAGCGCGTCGACGACCTCCTCGATCTCGCCTTCCATCATCCGGTCGAGCTTATAGAGCGTCAGATTGATGCGATGGTCCGTTACCCGCCCCTGCGGGAAATTATAGGTGCGGATACGTTCCGAGCGGTCGCCGGAGCCGACCTGGCTCTTGCGATCGGCAGAGCGCTCGCTGTCGGCTCTCTGCCGCTCGGCATCGTAGAGCCTGGAGCGCAGTACCTGCATCGCCTTGGCGCGATTTTGGTGTTGCGATTTTTCCGAACTGGTGACGACAATGCCGCTCGGCAGGTGGGTGATGCGCACCGCCGAGTCCGTCGTATTGACGTGCTGGCCGCCCGCACCCGAAGAGCGCATCGTGTCGATGCGGATGTCTTCAGCCCGGATCTCGATGTCGATCTCCTCGGCCTCCGGCAGCACCGCAACCGTTGCGGCCGACGTATGGATACGCCCACCCGCCTCGGTTTCCGGCACGCGTTGCACCCGATGCACGCCGGATTCGAATTTCAGCTTGGCGAAGACCCCCTTGCCGGTGATCGTCGCGATGATTTCCTTGTAGCCGCCGGCTTCGCCCTCGCTTGCCGAGAGCACCTCCACCTTCCAGCCCTTTTCCGCCGCAAAGCGCTCGTACATGCGAAACAAATCGCCGGCGAAAAGGGCGGCTTCCGAGCCGCCCGTGCCGGCGCGGATTTCGAGGATCGCGCTCTTTTCGTCGGCTGCGTCCTTCGGCAGAAGCAGGATCTGCATCTCCTGCTCGAGCGCCTCGATCTGCTCCTTCACCTCCGGCAACTCCAGCTCGGCGAGGTCGCGCATCTCGCGGTCCACCGACCTGTCCTCGAGCAGCGTTTCGAGGTCGGCAAGCTCGGTGACCGCCTTCTCATAAACGCGGATCTTCGTCACGACAGGCTGCAGCTCGGAATATTCGGATGCGAGCTTCACATAGACATCGGCAGCCGGGCCAGCCGACATGCGCGCCTCGATTTCGCCGAAGCGGCGTTCCAGCTCGCGCATCTTTTCAACGGGAAGCTTCGCCACCCTTCACTCCGATTCTTCTTAATCTCTGTCTAAAGGGGAATATTGTGGCTCTCGGCGAAGCGGGCAAGCACCTCGCGCATCGGCGTCAAGGCGTGGTGATCGTCCAGCACCTCGTCCATCGCCTTCGTCAGTGCCCCGACATCGAGCCCGAGCAGCATCGCCTTCACTGGTCCGATCGAGGCCGGCGACATCGAGATCGAGCGGAAACCGATGCCGAGCAGCGCCATCGCCGAGATCGGTTTGCTGGCGAGTTCGCCGCAGAGCGTCACCGGTGTCTTGTTCCGGTCCGCCCCGCGTACGATATCGCGCAGGATGCGCAAGAACGGTTTGCCGAGTGGATCGAAGCGGTCCGAAACCCGCGCATTGCCGCGATCGACCGCCATCGCGAACTGGAAGAGATCGTTCGAACCGACCGAGACGAAATCGACCGCCTCCATCAACTCGTCGAGCTGCCAAAGCAGTGCAGGCACCTCCAGCATCGCGCCGAATTGCAGCTTGCGCGGCAGCCCGTGGCCGAAACGCGAGAGATGCTGCACTTCCTTCTGCAACAGCTCGCGCACCATCTTCAGCTCGGAAACCTCGGTCACCATCGGCACCATCAGCTTCAGCTCGGTGTCGGCCGATGCCTTCAGCAGGGCGCGCAACTGGGTGCGCAACAGCCCCGGCCGGTCGAGCGACAACCGGATGGCGCGCCAGCCGAGGGCGGGATTTTCTTCCTCATGACCACGGAAATACGGCACGACCTTGTCGCCGCCGATATCGAGCGTACGGAAGGTGACGCTGCGGCCCGCCGCCTGTTTTATCACATTGCGGTAGAACTGCTCCTGCTCTTCCGCCTTCGGCATGGTGGAGGCGATCATGAACTGCAGCTCGGTGCGGAAAAGGCCGATGCCCTCGGCACCCGATTCCGAAAGCTGCGGCAGGTCGACCAGCAGGCCGGCATTCATCATCAGCGCGATCCGCTGCCCATCCTTGGTCACCGGCTCGACGGCGCGCAGCGCCCGGAACTGCTCCTGCCGTCTGGCGCGGAAGCGAACCTTTTCCTCGTAGGAGCGCCGGTGATCGGCCATCGGCCGCAGATGCACATGTCCCTCGTCGGCATCGATGATCACAGCATCGCCGTTCTCGGCGAGCGCCACCACGCCCGCCGCCTGGCCGATGACGGGAATGCCCATGGCCCGCGCAACGATCACCACATGGCTCGTTACCGCCCCTTCTTCCAGCACCAGCCCGCGGACATTGGAACGCGGATAATCGAGCAGTTCGGCTGCTCCCATGGCGCGCGCCAGGATGATCGCATCGCTGGGGAAACCTTCGCCGGTCGTCCGGCCGGTATAACCGGTCAACTGTCTGAGCAGACGGTTCGCCAGATCCTCGAAATCGTGCATGCGTTCGCGCAGATAAGGGTCGGTCAACCGCATCATCCGCGCCTTGGTGTCGCTCTGCACTTTCTCGACCGCCGCTTCCGCCGTCAGACCGTTGCGGATCGCCTCCTCGAGCTTGCGCACCCAGCCCTGGTCGTGCGCAAACATCCGATAGGTTTCGAGCACCTCGCGGTGTTCGCCCTCCATCGACACGTCGCGACGCGACAGCATGTCGTCGATCGAAATCCTGAGCGAGCCCATGGCTTCGGCCAGCCGCCGGATTTCCTTCTCGGCATCCTCGTTCAGCAGATTGGTGACGACGATGCGCGGCTCGTGCAGCACGACGTAACCGAGGCCGATGCCGTCATTATAAGTATCGCCGTCGACGGTGACCGAACGCGTCAGGTCGAGTTCGAGGCCGGGCTTGGTGATCTTCTTGAGCTCGCCGGTGGCGATCATCTCTGCAAGCACCATCGCCGTCGTCTCGAGCGCTTCCAGCTCTTCCTCGCGATAGTTGCGGCTTGCCTTGTTCTGCACGACGAGAACGCCGAGCGAGCGCCCGGTTCTGAGGATCGGCACGCCGAGGAAGGAATGGTAGATTTCTTCGCCCGTTTCCGGCAGGTAGCGGAAGGCAGGGTGCGACTGCGCGTCGGAAAGGTTCAATGGCTGGGCCGAGGCCGCGATGGTGCCGACCAGGCCTTGCCCCATCTTCAGTTGCGCCAGATGCACGGCCTCGCGGTTGAGGCCTTCGGTCGCGTAGAGTTCGAGGACGCCGTCGGCGCGCAGCACATAGACGGAGCAAACCTCCGCCACCATGTTGCCGGCGATCTGGCGAACGATCCGGTCAAGACGATCCTGCGGCTCCAGCGGCTCCGCCATCAACTCGCGCAGCCGCCTGAGCAGCACGCGCGGACCGCCGGAAAGGTCTCTCATGGCGTCTCAAGCTCCCGAAACAACGCACTTAGTCCCGACAGGCCGGCCTCATCTCCTCAACCTGAAGGGGCAGGCCGCCCGCTGGGAATCAATTCTTATCCAGACCGTAGCAGGAATGCAAAGTCCTGACAGCGAGTTCTGCATAGGGACCGTCGATCAGGATGGAAATCTTGATCTCGGAGGTGGTGATCGCCTTGATGTTGATGCCTTTTTCGGCAAGTGCACGAAATGCGGTAGCGGCAACGCCCGCATGGCTGCGCATGCCGATGCCGATGACCGATACTTTCACCAGCCCCGATTCGTTCTGCACGACATCGTAGCCGATCTTCTCCTTATGGTCGCCGAGCACCTTGATCGCCTTCTCGACGTCGCCTGACGGTACGGTGAAGGTCATGTCGGTCTTCGACCCGTCCTCGGAAATATTCTGGACGATCATGTCGACATTGATATGGGATTCGGCGAGCGGCCCGAAGATCGCCGCGGAGACGCCCGGCCGGTCGGCAAGACGGCGAAGCGAGATCTGAGCCTCATCCTTGGCATAGGCGATGCCGGTGACTACTTCCTGTTCCACGATTTCATCCTCGTCACAAATCAGCGTTCCGGGCGGGTTCAGTAGATCGCCCATGCCCGGAGCATCGGGATCTTCGAATGATGAGCGCACGAAGGTGCGCACCTTGTGTACCATGGCGAGCTCGACCGAGCGCACCTGCAGCACCTTGGCGCCGAGCGAGGCCATTTCCAGCATTTCCTCGAAGGCGATCTTTTTCAGCCTGCGCGCCTTCGGCACGATGCGCGGGTCGGTCGTGTAGACGCCGTCGACATCGGTATAGATATCGCAGCGATCCGCCTTGACAGCTGCCGCGATTGCGACGGCCGAAGTGTCCGATCCGCCGCGTCCGAGCGTCGCGATCCGATTGTCGGGTCCCAGTCCCTGGAAGCCGGAGATGACGGCGACTTGCCCCTCGCCCATCCGCTTGACGATGTCGGAGCCGTCGATCTCCATGATCCGTGCCGCGCCATGCGCATTGTCGGTGCGGATCGGGATCTGCCATCCCTGCCAGGAACGCGCATTGATATCCATCGCCTGCAATGCGATCGCCAGCAGCCCGGATGTCACTTGCTCGCCGGATGCGACCACCGCATCATATTCCCGCGCATCGTAAAATGGAGAATTGGCGCCGATCACCTTCGGCGTGCCCTGGACCCAGCCGACCAGTTCATTGGTCTTGCCGGACATGGCCGAGACGACCACCGCCACCTCGTGCCCGGCATCGACTTCGCGTTTTACGTGGCGGGCGACGTTCTTGATGCGGTCCAGGTCAGCGACGGATGTGCCGCCGAATTTCATTACGATGCGTGCCATATGCCTCTACCACGACTGGCGCCGGGAAAGCGGAAAACCGGACCCGGCATCACGAAAGCTCTGGGGCAGACCGCTTGGGCCAGAGAGCCGGGTTCCCAACTTCTGGAACCGCTCTAAAAGCCCAGGCCCCAAAGGCCCCAAGTTGCGGCGTCTCTTAGCGAGTTTGGCGGGGGGAGGCAAGCGCACGCGATAAAAGCTATTGGCGAGCGGCTCCGCGCTCGCCAATCCCCTGATCTGCGCCCCTTGACTTATGTCCCCGATCATCCGACTTCACATGTCACGAATGAAGGAGTGGACGATGACGGAAGGCGCCAAAAGCACGATCGACCAGGGCGAAGTGGACCGCTTCTCGGCGATGGCGGCGGAATGGTGGAGCCCAACCGGCAAGTTCAAACCACTGCACAAGTTCAATCCCGTCCGGCTCGCCTATATCCGCGACAAGGCCTGCGAGAATTTCAGCCGTGATCCGAAAAGCGCGCGCCCGCTCGAAGGCCTGCGCGTGCTGGATATCGGCTGCGGCGGCGGTCTGTTGTCCGAACCTGTCGCCCGCATGGGCGCCTCCGTCGTCGGCGCCGATCCGTCCGAGAAAAATATTGGCATCGCCTCCACCCATGCGAAGGCCTCCGGCGTTTCGGTCGACTATCGCGCCGTCACCGCTGAAGGGCTCGCTGAGGCTGGCGAGACCTTCGATATCGTCTTGAACATGGAAGTTGTCGAACACGTCGCCGATGTCGAATTCTTCATGACCACCTGCGCGAAAATGGTCCGCCCCGGTGGCCTGATCTTCGTTGCCACCATCAACCGCACGATGAAGGCGGCAGCGCTTGCCATCTTTGCCGCCGAGAACATACTGCGCTGGCTGCCGCGCGGCACGCATCAGTATGAAAAGCTGGTGCGCCCGGAAGAACTGGAAGAGCCGCTGGTGGCGAGCGGCCTCGAGATCACCGACCGCACCGGCGTCTCCTTCAATCCGCTGTCGAACCAGTGGAACCTGTCTAAGGATATGGACGTGAATTATATGCTGCTGGCAAAGCGGCCGACATAACACCCGCCGCCAACAAGCCGGCTACATTTTCAGCGCGATACGCAGGCCGAAATCATGGACAGCAAGCGGCGTGAACTTCATGTCAGTTCACGTCTTCCGGCAAGACGGGAATGGCTGCGATCTCGATGCCCTCTTCCAAGAGCGCCTGCGCCTCATCGACTGTCGCCTGGCCGATGATGCCGCGGGCATCCGCCTCGCCGTAATGGATCTTGCGGGCTTCCTCGGGAAACTGCGTGCCGACGTCCTCGGAATTGGCCTTGACCGCCGCAACGGCCTCCTTGAGTTTTTGCAGGGCCTCGCGGCGCATGGCATCCATCGCCAGCGTCTGCATCTTGTCTTTCCCACGCGCGGTCGATACCGACGGCGCCATCAACAGCTTGGAAATGGCGGCGGAATGACAGACCGGGCAGGTCAGGAAACCGGTTTCGACCTGACGGTCGAAATCGGCACTTTCCGAAAACCAGCCTTCGAATTCATGGGCATTGTCACAGGTGAGGGAATAGCGGATCAAGCGGCGACGCCTCCGGCGATTGCCCCCGCAATCTTCTCGACCGAGAATTCCCGGCCGTTCCTGAGGTTCGGGATCTTGTCATGTGCGGCCTTGACCGCACTCGGATCGATCTCGGCGACGATGACCGCCTCGCCGGTGGCGCCGGCCGACGCCAGCACCGTGCCCCAGGGATCGATGATCATCGAATGGCCGAAACTCTCGCGCCCATCCTCATGCCGGCCCGCCTGCGCGGCGGCGATGACGAAAACCCCGTTCTCGATCGCGCGTGCCCTGAGCAGGATCTCCCAATGCGCCTCGCCGGTCTGCTTGGTGAAGGCGGCAGGAACTGTCATCACCTCGGCGCCGGCCATGGCCTGGGCGCGGAAGAGTGCGGGAAACCGCACGTCATAGCAGATCGCAAAGCCCATTTCGGCAAAGGGCAGCGACAGGACGCGGGCCTCCGAGCCTGCCGTATAGGCGGCACTTTCACGCCAGCTCTCGCCATTGTCGAGGTCGACGTCGAACATATGGATCTTGTCGTAGCGATTAAGAATCCTGCCGTCGGGACCGAACAGGAAACCGCGATTGGCGATCTTGCCGTCGGCAAGGGCGATCGCCGTCGAGCCGACATGCATGTGGATGCCGAGTTCCCTGGCGAGATCTGAGCCGGTCTTGACGATGATGTCATGCGCCTCGTCGGCAAGCACGGCGCGTGCCGCGGCACGGTCGCGCTGCAGCATGCCGGTCATTTCGGGCGTCTGCACATAGATCGCGCCCTGGCCAGCGGCCTCGCGCACCAGCCGCGCCATGGCGGCGGCATTCCTCACCGGATCGACCCCGGAGCACATCTGGACGGCGGCGGCCTTGAAGCTCATCGGTTCTTCCTCAGGCTGCCAGCATCGGATCGAGCTTGCCGGCCCGATCGAGCGCAAAGAGATCGTCGCAACCGCCGACATGATCGGCGCCGATGAAGATCTGCGGAAAAGTGGTACGCCCGTTCGACTTGCCGATCATCTCCTGGCGAAGATCCGGCGAAAAGGTCGCGTCGTGCTCGACATATTCGACACCCTTTTCTTCGAGAAGGGACTTGGCGCGGGTGCAATAGCCGCAGAACTGCCGTGTATAGATTGTGACGGGTACCATAATCTCTCCAGACCGATGCCGGGTATTTCTGTCATATAGGCTCGGAGAGAGCCCTTGCAAAGGTCAAAACCGTTATGTCGGTCGCACCCGCCTTGCGCAGTGTCCGGCTTGCCGCGGCAACCGTCGCCCCTGTTGTATAGACGTCGTCGATAAGGACGATGCGCTTGCCGAAAATGTCGTTTTCGCTACCCTTGGCGATCGCAAAAGCGCCCCTGACATTGTCCTCGCGCGCCTTTGCGCCAAGGCCGACCTGCTGGCTGGTGCGCTTGACGCGTATAAGCGTGGCGGCAAGCAGCGGCCTGCCCGAGAGCCTTGCCATATGGCGGGCAAGCTCGGCTGCCTGGTTGAACTTGCGCGTGAGCATACGGCTACGGTGCAGCGGCACCGGGATCAGCGCATCGCAGCTTTCAACCGTCCCGTCGGAAGCGCGCAGCATCCAGGCTGCCATCATCGGCGCCAGATCGGTGCGATCGCGATATTTCAGCCCATGAACGAGATCGCGGACCGCGTGGTCGTGGGTCGCCGCCGACCGCAGCCGATCGAAGGCCGGCGGGTTGGCGATCGCCTCGGCGCTGAGGATGCCGGCGCCGAGATCGTGCGAGAAGGGAATGCCGAGCACCTCGCAATAGGGCCGTTCGATGAAGCGGATGCCGGACCAGCATTTCGCGCAGAGCCCGCGATGGACGCCGGTCGAAATGCCGCAGACGGAACAGGCGGGTGGATAAAAGAAATCGGCAAGCGCCGAAAACGGTCGCAAGAGATGCGTGCGCAAGAATTCTGCCGGTCTTTTCAATTCGATTGGCCCCATGCCGCAGAGACTAGCGCGTTCTCCACGAAAGGAAAATCGTCTTGCCGCACAGACGGCGCGGGACTAAGGACATCGCCATGGAAACGATCTTCGACAGAGCCCTGATCGCCGCACATCGCCATCGCGCGCTTGCCAACAACGATCCGAAAGCCGCCTTCCTGCTCGACATCGCCGCCGAGGAAATGGGCGAAAGGCTTTCCGTGGTCGAGCGGACTTTCGAGACTGCCGTCGAACTGCATGGCGCAACCGGTGCGGCCGCCCGCGCCGCGCTGGCGACGGGCAAAATCGGCACGATGATCCGCGTTGAAAGCGAGAAGGCCTATGCCGGGCCGCACCAGATCTTGATCGAGGCGCCGCTCGAGGACGTGCCGCTTGAACCGCAATCGGCCAATCTCATCCTTGCGCCACTCAGCCTGCATCTGACCAACGATACGCCGGGTGTCTTCATCCAGATCCGCCGCGCCCTGAAGCCGGACGGCCTTTTCCTGGCCGCGATCCCCGGCGCCGGCACGTTGCAGGAACTGCGCGACGTGCTGCTGGCCGCCGAGGTCGAGATGACAGGCGGCGCAAGCCCGCGTGTCATTCCCTTCGCGGATGTGCGCGATGTCGGCAGCCTCATGCAGCGCGCCGGCTTCGCGTTGCCGGTGATCGATGCGGAGAATTATACGGTGCGCTATGATTCGCTCTTTCCGCTGATGCGGGATCTGAGAGCGATGGGCATGAGCAATCCGCTTGCAGCCCGCGCCCGGATGCCACTGACGCGCGCCTTCTTCCTGCGCGCAGCGGAGATCTACGCCGAACGTTATTCTGATCCCGACGGACGTATCCGCGCTACCTTCTCGATCATCTATGTCTCGGGATGGGCTGCCCACGAGAGCCAGCAAAAGCCGCTCAAGCCGGGTTCGGCCAAGGCGCGCCTTGCCGATGCACTGAAGGTGGACGAACACAAGCTCAAGCAGTGAGGGCCGGCGGCTTCTTCAATTCACCGTCATATTGTTATTGATCACGTTGAAGACGCCTTGCAGGGCGCCGGTGAAGACCCCGAGACCGGAGACGAGCGCGCCACAAATGAGGGCGGCGATCAAGCCATACTCAATTGCAGTCGCACCTCTGTCATCTGCAAGAAATGCTTTCAAAATACGCATTATTTCGCGACCCTCTGAGCGAAACCAACGGCAAACGATCAATTCCACGGCCATCGGGCGACGGCCGGTATTTTTCAGCAACCGGCGCCGACGCCATAGCCCTGGACGACGCAGACCGAGCCGGGCGTATCCTGGAGGACGCTGCGGCGGATCGTATAGCGCTTGCCGCTTTCGCTCTTGGGGATCGATCCCGTCGTGATCGTATCAAAATCCGCCGGAGCACTGGCAAAGACGCTTTTCTTCGAGGAATCCGCAAGCATTGGTGTCAGGATAAGCGTCAGCGCGACCACCGCCGTGCCGAACAGGAGGGCGATATTCAGCGCACCCGTCCTGCGCGAGGCAGACGAGGCCCGTTCCTTTTCCCGGACAGCTTTCCAGAAATCATCGTCCATGACGTCAAGCCTTTTAATACACGCACGCCAGATGCTTGATTGAGGCCGATCTTTGGCAGAAGGTGTTAAACGATCCATTAATATCCACAGCCGAAAATGGCGTGGCACAATAATAATCAGATAATGCTAAAGTAAATCCTGCAACATTGGGATGAGCGGCTCGTCGGCTGGCGGCATCGGATAATCGCGCAGCGCCTGCGGGCGCACCCATTTCAGCGCCTGGCCCTCGCGGCCCTGGGGAATGCCCTCATAGCGCCGGCAGATATAAAGCGGCATCAAAAGGTGGAAGGTCTCGTAGGAGTGGCTGGCAAAGGTAAGCGGCGCGAGGCAGGCGATCTTGGTGTGGATGCCGAGCTCTTCCTCGAGCTCGCGCACCAGCGTTTCCTCCGGCGTCTCGCCCGGCTCGACCTTGCCGCCGGGAAACTCCCAGAGCCCGGCAAGCGACTTTCCCTCGGGGCGCTGTGCCAACAGGATACGCCCATCGGCATCGATCAGCGCACAGGCAGCGACCAGCAATATCTTCCGGCCCGCCTCGCTCATCGCGGCTCCTTTTGCCAATAGCAATAATGATAGGCGTCGCGAAAACCGAGACGCTCATAAAGTGCGATGGCCGGGCGGTTGGACAGCTTCACCTGCAGCCAGGCCGAACGGGCGCTGCGCATGCGCGCCCAGCGCAGCGCCGAGGTCAGGATTTCGATGCCGAGCCCTTCGCGCCGCCGCGCCTCGGAGACCGAAAGCGACATGATGCCGGCGAGGTCGTTGTCCTGGACGCAGAGCACGGTCGCAAGCGGGCCGTCCACCGCGTTCTCGATCATGAACAGGCCGGATGGCGGCTTGATCGCCGAAATGATCTCGGCAAGCGCCGGCTTCAGCCTCAGTGGCGCCTGGTCGACGGCGAGGTTGGCGTCGACGAAACGACCGACATCATGGGTCGGCAGGTGATCGAGCGTATCCGGCAGCTCCGCCTCGGCGAGGTCGCAGGTCATCACCACCGTATCGTCGAAGCGCGTCCAGTTCTGCGCGCGCAGAAGTTCGATCAGCACCGGCGAGGCAAGCGGCGTCTGGCGGACCACGGCGGCGCGGCCATAGGCCTCGAACTTCCGGCTCGCCTTTTCCAGGCGGATTTCGACGTCGCGATGATCCGAGGGATCGAGCGGCACGATCGAGTTCAGCCGGTTGGACGGGTGACCGGCCGTCAGCCGCACCTGCCAGCTGCCGTCATATTGCACGGATGCCGCCGGCCAGGCGCGGAAGCCGACGGCCTCCAGCCTGCGCACCAGCGGCAGATTGTGTGAGGAAATGGATGCCTGCGCCAATGAACGATCAGCTCCGATAGTCGCCATTGATCGCAACATATTCCTTGGTGAGGTCGCAGGTCCAGACCGTTGCCGTGCCGGCACCGAGCCCGATATCGACTTTTACGGGGATATCCTGGGCCTTCATGACGTCCGAGGCAGCCGTCTCGGAATAATCGGGATCACGCTCGCCATTGACGGCGACCCTGATATCGCCAAACCAGATGGCGAGCCTGTCGCGGTCGGCCATCTCGCCGGATTTGCCGACAGCCATGACGATACGGCCCCAATTGGCGTCTTCGCCGGCGGCCGCGGTCTTGACCAACGGCGAATTGGCGATCGACAGCGCGATGCGCTTGGCGGCGGCATCGCTCTCGGCACCCGTCACGGTGATTTCGAGCATCTTGGTGGCACCTTCGCCGTCCCGCACCACCTGCAGCGACAGATCCTTCAGCACTTCGTTGAGTGCGGCCCGGAAGGTTGCAAGCCGCGGGTCGTCGGCGCGTTCGATGCGGGCCTGGCCGTCCTCGGCTGCGGCGCCCGTTGCAAACAGCATCAGTGTGTCGGAAGTGGAAGTGTCGCTGTCGACGGTCATGGAATTGAAGGTCGGGCCGACACCGTCGGACAGAAGCGCCTGCAGCGCGGCAGGCGCAATGTCGGCATCGGTGACGACGAAGGAGAGCATCGTCGCCATATCGGGCGCGATCATGCCGGCGCCCTTGGCGATGCCGTTGATCGTCACGGCCACGCCGCCGATCTCGGCGCTGCGGGTGGAAACCTTCGGATAGGTGTCGGTCGTCATGATCGCCTTGGCGGCCTCGAACCAGAAATCACCGGTCGCTTCGACCTGCATCTGATCCAGAACGCCTGCGAATTTGGTGGCATCGAGCGGCTCGCCGATAACGCCGGTCGAGGCCAGGTAGACCTCGTTTTCGGCGCAGCCGACGGCAGTCGCAGCCGATTTCGCCGTCAGCGCGGTCGCCTGGCGGCCTTTCAGTCCGGTGAAAGCATTGGCATTGCCTGAGTTGACGACGACGGCGCGGGCGCTGCCATGGGGGAGATTGGCCCGGCAGAAATCGACCGGCGCCGACGGGCACTTCGAGCGGGTAAAAACGCCCGCAACAGTCGCCGGTCTGTCGAAGACCATCATCAGCACGTCGGTACGGTTCTTGTACTTGATGCCGGCGGAAGCCGTCGCCATGCGCACGCCGCGCAACGGTGGCATCGAGACGAAGGATTTCGGAGCAAGCGGAGAGACGGAACCGGACATGAATGAGACCTGCCAATGAGCATTTCCAGGCGAAATGGAAACCGGTTCGCCGTCCGGAAATGCGACAACAAACGATGCCAGAGCATGATACCGAAAAGCGTCAGCGGTTTTCGGCATCATGCTCTACTTTTTGATTTAGATCCGGATTCAGATTCAGGTCGATCAGGCCCAAATCATCCGGATCTAATGAAGGGCCCGGAAGAACCGGGCCCGGATGCGATTATTACTGCTGCGGTGCCGGCGCAACGGGCTCGCTGCCCGGCTCCGGCTGCTTGTTGGCCTGGTCGTAACCCTTGCGTAGCGTCTCGTCCGTGATCTCGATCTTGGCGGAGGCTTTCGCCTTGTTCAGAAGCTCAAGATACTTGTCGCGCATGACGAGCTGACGAACCTGATCCTGCACCTGCTCGAAGGGCGGCGGCGGAGCGTCGCGCTTATCTTCGACCTTGATGACGTGGAAGCCGAAATCGGTCTTAACCGGCGTCTTGGAATAGGTGCCCTTCTCAAGCGCGAAGGCTGCGTCTTCGAATTCCTTGACCATGCGGCCGCGCGAGAAATAACCGAGATCGCCGCCTTCCGACTTGTTCGGATCGGTGGACTTTTCCTTGGCGAGTTCGGCGAAATCCTTGCCGGCGTCGAGCTGCTTGATGATGTCCTTGGCTTCGTCCTCGGTCTTGACGAGGATATGACGGGCGTGGACTTCCTCCTGCTTCGGCAGGGCGGCGACTTCCTTGTCGTAACGGGCCTTGACTTCGTCAGGCGTCACGATGTCGACGACATGCTTCTTGAAATAGGCATTGTGCAGCTCGCGGTCGGAGAGATACTGCATGCGCTTCTTGAATTCGTCGGTCTGATCAAGCTTCTCGGCCGCAGCGTCGGCGGCAAGCAGCTTCACGTCGATGGCGGCGGAAAGGGCTGCGACCTTCTTCTGGTCATCGGGAAGCTGCGCCAGCTGGGGGTCGAGATTGGCGACGGCAAGGTCGAGTTCCGACTGGTGGATCTCCAGGGTGCCGACCTTGGCGATGACGGCGTCATCGGCATAGGCCGGGGCCTGGAGCGCAACAAAGGTTGCAAACGCCAGAACGGCAAGTTTGTTGGTGCTCAACATGAAATACCCTTCACAGTTACATTGCCGGTTTCAGCATCCCCTGAATCCAGCCCAAAATAGCCATCAACACCGGATTGTGGCCTTTCTGTATCCGCCAAATCCGTTGACATCATTCGACCCCCCTCTTATCTGTCACGCAACCTCGCGTCCAGAACAGTTTCCGGGCGTTTTAAGGCGCGCGCCTGATTTTCGGCTGGGCCGCGGACAAGAAACGCCGGGGATGAATATTGAGAAAGGGCCAGTCATATGGTCAGCTTTGGCGGTATAGCCCGCAAGTTATTTGGGTCTTCCAACGACCGCCGCGTGCGGTCCTACCAGCCGAACGTCACTGCCATCAACTCTATCGAAGAGAAGACGAAGGCCCTGACGGACGAGCAGCTCGCGGCAAAGACCGTGGAGTTTCGCGCCCTGCTCGCCGAGGGCAAGACGCTCGACGACATTCTGATCCCGGCCTTTGCCGTCGTGCGCGAAGCCTCGCGCCGCGTTCTCGGCCTGCGACCTTTTGACGTACAGCTGGTCGGCGGCATGATCCTGCATTCGAATGCGATCGCCGAGATGAAGACCGGCGAAGGCAAGACCCTCGTCGCCACCTTGCCGGTCTATCTGAACGCGCTTTCCGGCAAGGGCGTGCACGTCGTCACCGTCAACGATTACCTCGCCCAGCGCGATGCCGCCACCATGGGCCGCGTTTACGGCTTCCTCGGCATGACCACCGGCGTCATCGTCCACGGCCTTTCCGACGAGGAACGCCACGCGGCCTATGCCTGCGACATCACCTACGCCACCAACAACGAACTCGGCTTCGATTATCTGCGCGATAACATGAAGTATGAGAAGAACCAGATGGTCCAGCGCGGCCACAACTTCGCAATCGTCGACGAAGTGGACTCGATCCTCGTCGACGAGGCGCGCACGCCGCTGATCATCTCCGGTCCGCTCGACGACCGCTCCGAACTCTATAATACGATCGACGCCTACATTCCGCTGCTGGTGCCGAGCGATTACGAGATCGACGAGAAGCAGCGCTCGGCCAACTTCTCCGAAGAGGGCACCGAGAAGCTGGAAAACCTGCTCCGCCAGGCCGGCCTCCTGAAGGGCAACGCGCTCTACGACATCGAGAACGTTGCGATCGTCCATCATGTCAACAACGCGCTGAAGGCCCACAAGCTCTTCCAGCGCGACAAGGACTATATCGTCCGCAACGACGAAGTCGTCATCATCGACGAGTTCACCGGCCGCATGATGCCGGGCCGCCGCTATTCGGAAGGCCAGCACCAGGCGCTCGAAGCCAAGGAAAAGGTGCAGATCCAGCCGGAAAACCAGACGCTGGCCTCCATCACCTTCCAGAACTACTTCCGCATGTACGACAAGCTCGCCGGCATGACCGGTACGGCGCAGACGGAAGCGGAAGAATTCGCCAATATCTACAATCTCGATGTCATCGAGGTCCCGACCAACCTGCCGATCAAGCGCCTCGACGAGGACGACGAGGTTTACCGGACCTTCGACGAGAAGTTCAAGGCGATCATCGAGGAGATCCTCGACGCCCACAAGCGCGGTCAGCCGGTGCTGGTCGGCACCACCTCGATCGAGAAATCGGAACTGCTCGCGGAGCGCCTGCGCAAGCAGGGCTTCGACGACTTCAAGGTGCTGAACGCCCGCTACCACGAGCAGGAAGCCTATATCGTCGCCCAGGCCGGCGTGCCGGGTGCCATCACCATCGCCACCAACATGGCCGGCCGCGGCACCGACATCCAGCTCGGCGGCAACCTCGACATGCGCATCGAGCGCGAGCTCGGCGAAGTCGAAGCCGGTCCGGAGCGTGACGCCCGGATCCAGGCGATCATCGAGGAGATCAAGGAACTCAAGCAGAAGGCGCTCGACGCCGGCGGTCTCTACGTCATCGCCACCGAACGCCATGAAAGCCGCCGCATCGACAACCAGCTGCGCGGCCGCTCCGGCCGTCAGGGCGACCCTGGCCGCTCGAAGTTCTACCTGTCGCTTCAGGACGACCTGATGCGCATCTTCGGCTCCGACCGCATGGACAGCATGCTGACCAAGCTCGGCCTCAAGGAGGGCGAGGCGATCGTCCATCCCTGGATCAACAAGGCCCTGGAGCGCGCCCAGAAGAAGGTCGAAGCCCGCAACTTCGACATCCGCAAGAACCTCCTGAAGTATGACGACGTTCTCAACGATCAGCGCAAGGTGGTCTTCGAGCAGCGCCTCGAACTGATGGAATCGACCAATATTTCCGAGACCGTTTCCGACATGCGTCGTGAGGTGATCGAGGACATGGTCGAAAAGCATATCCCAGAGCGCGCCTATGCCGAACAATGGGATGCCGCCGGCCTGAAGACCGGCGCTTTGAACATCCTCAACCTCGACCTGCCGGTCGAGGACTGGGTGAAGGAGGAAGGCATCGGCGAGGACGACATCCGCGAGCGCCTGACGGAAGCCGCCAATGCGGCCTTCACGGAAAAGGCCGAGCGTTTCGGCGACGACATCATGCATTATGTCGAACGCTCGATCGTCATGCAGACGCTCGATCATCTCTGGCGCGAGCACATCGTCAACCTCGACCATCTGCGCTCCGTCATCGGCTTCCGCGGCTATGCCCAGCGCGATCCGCTGCAGGAATACAAGTCGGAGGCCTTCGAGCTCTTCACCGCGCTACTCAACAATCTGCGCGAGGCCGTCACCGCCCAGCTGATGCGCGTCGAACTGGTGCAGCAGGCCCCTGCCGAGCCTGAACCGCCGCTGATGCAGGCCCATCACCTGGATCCGACCACCGGCGAGGACGATTTCGCCCCGGCGATCTACCAGGCGTCGGAAGTCATCGTTTCTCCTGAAAACCGCAACCCGGATGACCCGGCCACCTGGGGCAAGGTCGGCCGCAACGAGACCTGCCCTTGCGGCTCCGGCAAGAAATACAAGCACTGCCACGGCGCCTTCGAACAGGTCTGAGGCAAGCCCGCAAAGATCCGCGAAAATGCCGCCTCCGGGCGGCATTTTCTTTTCTGCGGCAACGCCGGAAAGTCTGAATTTCAGCGTTGGACGGCAGACCCGATCCGGAACCGTTTCTTAACCCTGTTCTGTCAAGACTTCAGGGGCGATTTGCCTGACCTCAGAGTTTTGCGTGTTCATCATGGCGGTCATAGAAACAGCGGAGAAGATGCTGCCCGCGGGCCTGCGCCCGATCGGCGGTCGCACGCTGCGTTTGCTTGCTGCCGTGCTCACCGAACGCGGTGAGAGGGCGGCCGCCCAGCGCATGGCGCTGACGGCCTTTTCGATCCGTGTCCTCAGCGCCGCGCTCGCCTTCGTCTCCCAGATCGTGCTCGCCCGGCTGATGGGCGAATATGAATACGGTATCTTCGTTTTCGTCTGGGTGCTGGTCGTCGTCTTCGGCGATCTCTCATGCCTCGGTTTCCACACCGCGATCGTCCGCTTCCTGCCGCAATACAGGGCGGCGGGCGCTTTCGAGGAAATCCGCGGCCTGACCGGCGCAGCGCGCATCTTTGCGCTGCTATCAGGCACGGCGGTGCTCGCAGCCGGCATGCTTGGGCTGCATTTCTTCGGCGATATGATCCAGGTCTATTATCTCGTCCCGATCTTCATCGGCCTGCTCGCCATGCCGATGATCGCGCTCGGCGATATTCTCGAAGGCACGTCACGGGCGAACCATTGGCCGGTGATGGCGCTGAGCCCCGTCTATATCGTCCGCCCGATCCTGATCATCCTCTTCATGCTGATCGCGATTGCCATCGGCGCCGAACACACGGCCGTCACGGCGATGCAGGCAGCACTCGTTGCGACCTTCGTCACCGCTCTCGGCCAGTATGCCGCAACGCTCTACCGCCTTCGCCGGCATTATGACGACGGCCCGCGCAAGGTCGATTTCCTCGCCTGGTTCAGCGTCGCCTTCCCGATTTTCCTGATCGAGGGCGTGAGCTTCCTGCTCACCAATTCCGACGTCGTCGTCGTCGGCATCTTCCTCGAGCCGCATGACGTCGCCATCTACTTCGCCGCCGCCAAGACAATGGCGCTGGTGCATTTCATCAATTTCTCGGTCAAGGCGGCCTCCGGCCCGCGCTTTTCCTCGATCATTGCCGAAGGCGACCACGCCCTGCTGGCAGCCGCTGCCATCGACGCCGCCCGCTGGACCTTCTGGCCGGCGCTCGGGGTCGGCCTTGTCGTGCTTGCGGCCGGTCATCTGCTGCTGTCGCTCTTCGGCGGCGCCTTCACATCAGGTTATCTGGTCATGGCGATCCTACTCGCCGGCATCCTCGCCAAATCGCTGGTCGGCCCGGCCGAAACGCTGCTGATGATGGCTGGCAAGCAGAACCTCTGCGTCGCGCTCTATGCCGGCGCACTGACGGCCAATGTCGGCCTCAACCTCGCTTTGATCCCGCATTACGGCATCGAAGGCACAGCGATCGCCACGGCCTCCGCCATGGCAGTCGAGGCAATCCTCCTGCATGTCGCCGTGCGCCGCACGCTCGGCATCGTTCTTTTCGCCTTCGCCAGCCCCTCCGCCGCAACGCCAGAAATGAGAGTTCGATAGATGGTGCGTGTTCCCCCCGTTACCGAAAGCACCGACAGCGCCGCAAACCGCATGGTGCATGATCTCGCGGCACTACATTTCGAAGCGCCGCAGGCCGAGGCTCGCGCCGAGATCGGCCGGCCGGGACGCGAGCTCTGCCTCTATCCGGGCAAGCTCGGCTATGAGCTTCAGGATGAGCTCGATTTCCTTTCCAACCGGGCAATGGAACCGAACGTCTTTTTCTCCGGCCGTTTCCTCGCCCCCGCCATGCCGCGGCTCGAAGACCGGCAGGTGAACTTCGCCCTGATCCGCGACCACAATGCCGGTCGCAGCCGCATGCGCTTCCTCTTGCCGTTTTCGGTCGACAAGCCGGGCTTTGCCGTCGGCCCGTCGATCATCCGCGGCTGGTCGAACAGTTTCGGTCCGCTTGGCACGCCGCTCGTTGATGGCGAGGATGCCGCCGAAACCCTAGACAACCTCTTCGAGGGGCTGACCGCGCGTGATCTCAATCTGCCCGGCATATTGGTTCTGCCGGATCTCAGGCTGAACGGCATCTTCGTGCGCATGGTCAAGGCCGTGGCGCTCAGCCGCAATCTTCCCGTCACCGTCACCAATCCCTATTTGCGCCCGATGCTGCAGAGCGAGGAAGAGGCGCCGGCCTATCTCGGCAAAACCATCTCCTCCTCGCATATGCGCGAGATGCGCCGCCAGTGGCGGCTGCTGGAGGAACAGGGAACAGCGGTCTATACCGTCGCCCGGCAACCGCGCGAAATCCATATCCGCTTCGAGGAGTTCCTGGCGATGGAAGCCGGCGGCTGGAAGGGCAAGCGGCGAAGCGCTCTCGTCACCGATCGTTATCACACGGCCTTCGCCCGCGAGGCGGTGTCGAACCTTGCCGCCGTCGATGCCGTGCGTATTCATACGATCGATCTCAACGGCAAGGCGATCGCCGCCATCGTCGTGCTGATGATGGGCGGCGAGGCCTATACCTGGAAAACCGCCTACGACGAAAACTATGCCCGCTATTCGCCGGGCAAGCTGCTGATGAGCGAACTCACCGAATGGCATCTCGACGACGCCAATATCGTCCGCTCCGATTCCTGCGCCGTCTCGGATCATCCGATCATGAGCCGCTTCTGGCAGGAGCGCGAGGAGATGGGAACGCTGGTGATCGGCCTGACGCAGAACAGCGACCGCGACATGCGCCAGGTCACCGCCCAGCTCCACATGTACCGCAGCACCCGCAATATGGCGAAGATGCTGCGCGAAAAAATCATGTCGCTTGCCGGCCGGGGCTAAGCAACTCCAGCAAAATGCGCGGGGTTTTGCCTCCGGAAGTGATCTATCCCTCGCTGGCAGCCCTTTCGCGCAGCAGCCGGCGGATCACCTTGCCGGTGGTGGTCAGCGGCAATGCATCGATGAATTCCACTTCGCGCGGATATTCGTGCATTGAAAGCCGCGTCTTCACCCATTCCCTGATGTCGGCAGCCAGCGCCTCGCTCGGATGATGGCCTGGTGAAAGCACGATATAGGCCTTGACGATCTCGGTGCGCACGGCATCGGGTTTGCCGACGGCGGCGGCAAGCTGCACGGCGGGATGGCCGATCAGGCAGTCCTCGATCTCGGCGGGGCCGATGCGATATCCCGACGAGGTGATGACGTCGTCATCGCGTCCGTCGAAGGTAATATAGCCCTCGGCGTCCTGCCGGCCGATATCGCCGGTGAGCAGCCAGCCTTTGACGAATTTTCGTTCCGTCGCGGCCATGTCGTCCCAGTAGCCGAGGAACATGACAGGATCGGGACTGGCGATGGCGATCTGGCCCGGTTCGCCGACGGGCAACTCGTCGCCCGTCTCGCTGACGATCGCGACGCGATGCCCGGGCACCGCCCGCCCGATGGCGCCCGCTTTGGTGACGCCATAGGCAGCACTCGACGCAAGCACGAAATTGCACTCCGTCTGGCCGTAGAATTCGTTGACGGTGATGCCGAGCGTATGCCGCGCCCATTCATAGGTCTCGCGCCCAAGCGCCTCCCCGGCCGAGCCGATGGTGCGCAGCGCCAGATCATATTTCGAGCGCGGATCGGACACAGATCTCATTAGCCTTAGCGCCGTTGGCGGAATGAAGGCATTGCGCACCTTCATTTCGGCCATGATGCGATAGGCCATGCCGGCATCGAATTTCTGCGCCGGCGACGAAACGACGGGAACACCGAGCAGAAGGCTCGGCAGCAACGCGTTGAGCAACCCGCCGGCCCAGGCCCAGTCGGACGGCGTCCAAACCTTGTCGCCCGGCCGCGGAAAACCCTCATGGGCGAACTGCATGCCCGGAATATGGCCGGGCAGGACGCGGTGGCCATGCAACGCGCCTTTGGGTGGCCCCGTCGTTCCCGACGTGAAGATCATCAGCGCCGGATCATCCGGACCGGTTTTGGCGATGTCGAAGACAGAGGGATGGCCATCCACCAGTTCGGCGAAAGCAGTCGCATCGGCACTCGCCCCATCAATGCTGACGATATGCTTCAACGCCGGCAGGCGTCCGCGGATCTGCCGGATGCGTTCGAGACCGAAGCCATTGGTGACGACGGCCGCGGCACCTGCCGCCTTCAGCCGGTATTCCAGCGCCTCGACGCCGAAGAGCAGCGCCAGTGGCAGCGCGATCGCGCCGGCCTTGTAGATCGCCACATGTGCGATCACCGTTTCGAAGGATTGTGGCAATAGCAGCGCGACGCGATCGCCGCGTTTGACATCAAGTGAAACGAGCGCATTTGCGAATGCCGAGGAACGGTCGGCGAGCGCGCGATAGGTCATCACGCGGTGATCGCCGTCCGGGCTGAAATGCTCAAGGCAGACGCGCTCGGGATCCCTCGCGGCCCAGTCGTCACTGACGGCGCGGCCGATATTGAAATCCTCCGGAATCCGCCAGGAGAAATCGCGATAGAGATCGTCATGGCGATCGTGGGACGGCAGTTGCATGGTCGGATTCCGGTAAAAATGCTGCATCAGCTAACATCTTGCGGCGCGGATGTGCAAGCTGCAGCCGGAATCGACAGCGATGATCGCGGCTTCAGAAGTCTCGATCACGGATCATTGTGCGCATGCAGCATAGATTCTTCATTTGCCGCCCTGCGACTTTGGCCATCTCGCGCTAAATCATGGAAAGCCGCCTGGGGTCATCCAATTCATCACGGAGTCGTTTCATGGAATACGAAAAATTTGGCAAGACCGGTCTCGAAGTGTCGAAGATCTGCTTGGGCTGCATGACCTTCGGCGATCCCGGCCGCGGCAATCACGCCTGGAGCCTGCGGGAAGAAGAAAGCCGGACGATGATCAAGCAGGCGATCGACCTCGGCATCAATTTCCTCGACACCGCCAACACCTATTCCAATGGTTCATCAGAGGAGATCGTCGGCCGGGCCATAAAAGATTTCGCCAAGCGCGAGGACATCGTGCTGGCGACCAAGGTGTTCAACCGCATGCGGCCGGGCCCGAACGGCGCCGGCCTGTCGCGCAAGGCGATCTTCGACGAGATCGACAACAGTCTGCGTCGCCTCGGCACCGATTACGTGGATCTCTACCAGATCCACCGCTTCGACTACACGACGCCGATCGAGGAAACGCTGGAAGCGCTGCACGACGTCGTCAAATCGGGCAAGGCGCGTTATATCGGCGCATCCTCCATGTATGCCTGGCAATTCGCCAAGGCGCTTTACGTCTCCAGGCTGAACGGCTGGACCGAATTCGTCAGCATGCAGGACCACCTGAACCTGCTCTACCGTGAGGAAGAGCGCGAAATGCTGCCGCTCTGCGAGGATCAGAAGATCGCCGTCATCCCCTGGAGCCCGCTTGCCCGTGGCCGCCTGACCCGCGACTGGGACGAGACGACGGCACGCAGCGAAACCGACGAATTCGGCAAGACGCTCTACACCCAGTCCATCGATGCCGACCGCAAGATCGTCGGGGCCGTGGCCGAAATCGCCAAGGCCCGCAACATCTCCCGCGCCCAGGTCGCAACCGCCTGGATCCTGCAGAAGAGTGCGGTGACCGCCCCGATTATCGGCGCGTCCAAGCCGAACCACCTCACGGACGCCGTTGCCTCGCTCTCGGTCAAGCTTACCGCCGAGGAAATCGCGGCACTGGAGGCACCCTACATCCCGCACGCCATCGCCGGCTTCAAGTAGCCGCTGGCTTCTCGGTCCTCAGGCACATGCAAGATAGATCCCTCTCCACCTGGAGAGGGAGATCGAAACCATGGCCTTTCGCGACTGAGATTATGTCTGGCTTTCAGGATCGAGCTGCCGGCGCATCGTCACCAGAAACTGCTCGGCAAGCGCCCTGTCCTCGACCGCGCGGGCAAGAATGACGGCACCCATCATCGATGAGAGTGTCGTCGTCGCATTGGCGCGGCGCTCCTCTTCGGTTTCGCCGGGAACGATATCGGCGAGCGTATCGACCAGCACGGACAGCCCGTCGCTGAAGACCGCGCGGACTGCGCCGCGGCTGCGGCTGACTTCCTGGATCAGCGTTGCGAAGACACAGCTGCCGCCCGGATCGTCAACCGTGCGCCAGTGGATATAGTGATCGAGAAGCGCTGCCAGCGGCCGGTCCGGCGATTCGGCGATATGTTCTTTCCAGCGCGTTTCGACCTTGTCGATCAGCTTGCGGCTGACCTCAAGCGCCAGGTCGTCCTTCGAACCGAAATGACCGTAGAAGCCGCCATGCGTCAGCCCGGCCGCCTTCATGATGTCGGCGACGCCGACCCCGTCGAAGCCGTTTTCGCGGAAAAGCACGCCGGCAACGCTCAGGATCTTTTCGCGGTTTTCGGCAAATTTTTCGCGGCTGACCCGCATTTGTCGTCTCCAGAAATAGTCGCTTGACAAAATATATGACGTCCATCATCAATACGCAAGAAATATGATGGCCATCATGTAAATCGGTCCAGTATCTTCCAGAACCTGAATTTAAACGGAATCTTGCCCATGGTTTCCACAGCCCTCGCCTCCACCCTTGCCCGGCGCAACATCCATTATGGCTGGGTCGTCGTTGCCGCGACCTTCCTCACCATGCTGGTCACTGCCGGCGCCATGGGCGCACCTGGCGTGCTCATCAAGCCGCTGCAGGACGAGTTCGGCTGGGAGACCTCGCAGATTTCCTCGGCCCTTGCGATCCGCCTGATCCTGTTCGGCTTCATGGGTCCGTTCGCCGCCGCCTTCATGAATTATTTCGGCGTGCGCAAGGTCATCGTCTTCGCCTTAGCGCTGATTGGCGCGGGCTTCGTCGGTTCGCTGTTCATGATGACGCTGTGGCAGTTGCTGCTGCTCTGGGGCATCGTCGTCGGCTTCGGCACTGGTCTGACGGCGATGGTGCTCGCCGCGACCGTCTCTTCCCGCTGGTTTACCAAGCACCGCGGCCTCGTCGTCGGCATGCTCTCGGCAAGCTCGGCGACAGGCCAGCTCGTCTTCCTGCCGCTGATGGCGGAGCTGACGGAACGCTACGGCTGGCGCTCGACGGTGTTTTTCGTCTGCGCCATGATCATGGTCGCAGCCCTTGCCGTGCTGGCTTTCATGCGCGACCGCCCGGCCGACCTCAACCTGCCCTCCTTCGGCGAAACGCAGGTAACGCCGCCGCCGGCAAGCACCTCGCTTGGCGTCGCGCTGATGACGCCGATCACCGTCCTCAGGGAAATCTCGAAGACCTCGACCTTCTGGATCCTCTTTGCCACCTTCTTCATCTGCGGCCTCAGCACCAACGGCCTGATCCAGACCCATTTCGTCACCCTTTGCGGCGATTTCGGCATCGTGCCGGTGGCCGCGGCAAGCGTGCTGGCTGTCATGGGCATCTTCGATTTCTTCGGCACCATCGGTTCCGGCTGGCTGTCCGATCGCTTCGATAATCGCTGGCTGCTGTTCTGGTATTACGGCCTGCGCGGCCTCTCGCTGCTCTACCTGCCGTTCAGCGATTTCAGCTTTTACGGCCTCTCCATCTTTGCCGTCTTCTACGGCCTCGACTGGATTGCCACCGTGCCGCCGACCGTCAAGATCGCCGCCGATCGCTTCGGCCCTGAAAAGGTCGGCCTCGTCTTCGGCTGGGTCTTTGCCGGCCATCAGCTGGGAGCCGCGACCGCCGCCTATGGCGCCGGCCTCTCGCGCACGGAGCTTTCGAGCTACCTGCCCGCCTTCTTCGTCGCCGGCGCCTTTTGCCTGCTGGCCTCGATCCTGGCGATCACGCTGAAGAAGTCCGGCCTGAGCAGCCCGGCACCGGCCACCGCCCATTGATATCAGACAGGATCCGGCCTCGAGCGAGGCCGGATCTCTCTACCGGATCAGTCCGATAACTTCGTTTGCCCGTCTTGCGCGCGCGGGTGCTCGCATGTTAGACAGCCGCCCGTTCGTATCCGTTGCCCCATTGGCGGAATTGGTAGACGCGCTCGACTCAAAATCGAGTTTCGAAAGAAGTGCTGGTTCGACTCCGGCATGGGGCACCAGCCTACGCTCTGTGAGCTTCGGCTCGGCAAGCCGAAGAGAGCAGCTAAGCGGAGGCTGTCGCGCCGTAGTTCCGTCAGGAACGAAGGCGGACCGGTTCTATAATGCTCCGGTTAGCTGCACCATCATCTCAAATGCCTAGCCTGGTTCAAAGAGCCGATGACCCCACGGAACGAATTTCGCATCTGACCGAAGCTTATTTATTCTTTAGCAGCCACATCTTGCCGGCCATCGTGATGCCGTAGACGTCTTTTGATGCGTCGTCATCCAGGTGCCGCCTCTCCAGAAAACCCGGCTCCTTCAACTCGCCCAACGTCTTGGCAGTGACCGACTTTATTTTCTGAGGCCGCTCTTTCCACCGGTCGGTTTTTGCATAAGTCACAGTCGCGTTCTCATGCGTCCATTTATTGGCTGGCTGAGGATAAAGGTCTCCATCCCTGGCGAGTTTAAGTGCGGCGATCTGGGACGGCGTAAGCTCAATCATACTAAAAGATCCTGTGCGGGCGGTGTTTGCGCTGGGAACGCGCTTTTACCAAAGGCGTGCTCATAACACCGACAGACGACTTTCACCACCGCATTGAGATATTCTTGCCACAAAAGGCGAAAACCCGGCTCGTCGGAACCGGGCTTCGTCCTTATCGCATATTTTTTCGTTAATTGCAGCGTCGGACCGTCCTGGTGACCTCGCCTTCGTCGGTTTGTCGGGTGACGCTCCTGGTTTCGCAGCCATTATCGCGGTAGCGGCGGTGCTCACGTTCGCGCACAGCACCGAAAGTGACGCCACGTTCGCTGATGGTGATGCCGGGTCTTACCCGCTCGTGGCGATAGCCGTCGTCATAGGAACGCTCCCTGACATAGACGCTGTCGGCAAGAACAGGCGCTGCAAACGAGCAGGCGGCAAGGGCCGCCACAGTACAGTTCAGGATGATCTTCCGCATGTCGTTTCTCCTTTCTTGATGAAAGGGCAACGAGACAAGACGCAAGTGGTTCCAACATCGGTGACGGCCCGACCGTGCCGTGGACGACGTCTGCGCCGCACTGGCCAGGACTGAGAACGAAGGCTTCAAACAGTAGCCCATCTCCCAAATCAACTGTTTAATTTTGCTTGCGCTTCGTCCAAAGTGGCCGCCGCTATCACAAGAGAGGGCGGACGTGCATCAGGAAGTAGGACTTATCGCGACGGTCGCCGTCAGTTTCGTTTTCGCGGCGATCCTGGGCTATGGCGCCGACCGGCTTCGGCTGCCGCCACTCGTCGGCTACCTGATGGCGGGCATCCTGATGGGGCCGTTCACGCCGGGCTTCGTCGCCGATACCGCCCTTGCCGGCCAGCTCGCCGAGATGGGCGTCATTCTTCTGATGTTCGGCGTCGGCCTGCATTTTTCCGCCTCCGACCTGCTAGCCGTGCGCGGCATCGCCGTACCTGGCGCGATCGGACGGATTATCCTCGCGACCCTCTTGGGCATCGGCCTTTGCAAACTCTGGGGCTGGAGCCTCGGCGCCGGCATCGTCCTCGGCCTCAGCCTATCGGTGGCAAGCACGGTCGTTCTCTTGAAGGCGCTGGAGGAGCGCAATCTCGTCAACGCCGCAAGCGGACGCGTCGCCGTCGGCTGGCTGATCGTCGAGGACCTGGTGATGGTGCTGGCGCTGGTGCTGCTGCCGGCGCTTGCAGAGCTTCTGGGTGGCAACGCCAGCACTACGACCAATCACGGCCTCGGCGACCTGCCGCTGGCGCTGACGATCGGCTTGACGCTGCTGAAGGTTGTGGCCTTCGCCGCCATGGCGATCTTCCTCGGTCCTCGCATCGTGCCCTGGCTGCTGACGATGATCGCCCGCACCGGCTCGCGCGAACTCTTTACGCTGACGGTGTTGGCGATCGCTCTCGGCATCGCCTTCGGCTCGGCGGCGATCTTCGGCGTTTCCTTTGCACTCGGCGCATTTTTCGCCGGCGTCGTCATGAGCGAATCCCAGCTCAGCCACAGGGCGGCCGCCGACTCGCTGCCGCTGCAGAACGCTTTCTCCGTGCTGTTCTTCGTCTCCGTCGGCATGCTCTTCGACCCCTCGATCCTGGTGCGCCAGCCGCTGGCCGTGATCGGCGCGCTGGCTCTCGTCATCCTCGGCAAGGGCATCATCACCTTCCTCATCGTCATCCTGCTCAGATATCCGATCAGCATGGGACTGACATTGGCCGGCGGCCTCGCCCAGATCGGCGAATTTTCCTTCATCCTCGCCGGCCTCGGCGTCTCACTCGGGCTCCTGCCGCATGAGGGCCAGGATCTGATCCTCGCTGCCGCGATCCTGTCGATCACACTCAACCCGATCGTGATCTTCGCAACCGACGGCCTGAAGAAGTATATCCATTTGACATGGCCCTCCCTCTGGGAAAGTTACGGCAGGAGCAATCAGAAGGCGCTCGGCAAAGAACTGGAAAAGATCAGGGCGCTCGGCGAAGAGCGCGAGCGCCAGCATCAACTGAAGATGCAGCAGCTGATCGAGACTTTCCCGCTGTTCTCCGAGGTCGACGAGGACGCGCAGGAGGAGCTGCTGCTGCTCTTCAAAGCGAAATCCGCGCCGCCCGGCGAACGCGTCATCCGCCGCGGTGACCGGGGCGATAGCATGTATTTCATCTCCTCGGGCGCGGTGGAAGTGCGGCTCGCCAGCGGCGCGATCCGCCTGGAGCCGGGCGCCTTCTTCGGAGAAATGGCGCTGCTGACCGGCGGACGGCGCACCGCCGACGTCATCGCCGTCGATTTCTGCCAGTTCGAGGTGCTCGAACGGCGCGACTTCAACATGTTCATGTCGCACCATCCACATCTGCGCGCCGCCGTCAGCGAAATGGCCCAGCAGCGGACGGAAATGAACGTCCTGCGGCAGCAGCGGGAAAAGTCGATGGATCTGTCCTGACGCAAACATCACCGCATGTCAGCGGCAATCGCGCTAGAGCAATTCCAGGAAAAGTGCGAAGCGGTTTTCCGTCCGGAATCGCGTAAAAACAAAAAGTTAGAGCGATTCTGCGTTTCCTTGAAAAGCTGAACCGCTCTAGCGCGATTGCCTCAGCCCGCCGGCCAATAGCCATCGGAGCGGAAATCCTCCGGGATCGGATCGAGCCGCGACAATGTCTCGGCTGCGAAATCGATCTGCAGCGACAGGTATTTAAGAGACGCCAGCATCGGCACGCCGGTCGCGAATTCCCGGATTCGGGACAGATGATAACCGCTCTCGCTGATCCGTCGCGCAGCCTCCCGCCGCACGTCCTCTTTGCTTGGTCCGTGCCCCTCTTCGGACCAGTCATCCATTTGCACGGCCTGCCCACGGCCGCCTTCGATCACTTTGAACATTCTCATGCCACCCTGCACGTCGACCCTAAATCAGCTTGCCGCAGAATGGCCGATTCGCAATCCCGTGAAATCTTGGGAGAGGCGCTGACACCCATCATCACGAAAATTTTTTGACAGCGGCGGCACGAAGGACACAGGCGAGCATTTACAGCGCCGCGCACGGCCCCTAAAGCTCTTTTGCACTGCAACAGGAAGGAAACGGAATGCTCCGCAGACTTTACGACTGGACCATGTCTCTGGCCGCACGCAAATCGGCCGAAATCTGGCTCGCCGTCATCGCCTTCGTCGAAAGCTCCGTCTTTCTCGTCCCCGCCGATGTGCTGTTCCTGCCGATGGCGCTTGCCAGGCCGGAACGCTCCTATCGCTACGCGCTGGTCGCGACCGTCGCTTCCGTACTCGGCGGCATCGCCGGCTGGGCGCTCGGCTTTTACGCCTATGAGACGGTGGCGCGTCCGGTTCTGGAATTCTACGGCAAGCTCGAAGCCTTTGAGCAGATGAAGGCCTATGTCACCTACGAATGGATCCTGCTGCTGCTTGTCACATCAGGTCTTGCGCATCTGCCGCCGATCAAGATCGTGACGATTCTGTCTGGTGTCATTCACGTCAATCTGGGCCTTTTCATTGTTTCGGCGATTATTGCACGCGGCGCGCGTTTCCTCTTCCTCGCTTGGCTGCTGCGCCGCTACGGCGAGCCGATCCGTGACTTCATCGAGAAGCGCCTCGGCCAAATCGTTGGCATCGGTGCCGCTACGGTGATCGTGCTATATGTCGGCTACCGCTCTTTCGCTCACTAGACCAAACTTCGCGGAGTTCCGCCATGACTGCCCCTGCCTCGCCGCTCGCCCGCCCCGGCTTTGTCTATTCCATATTGCTCGCCACCGGCATGGCGGCGGCTGTCGGCACGGCGCTCGGCTTCCAGTATATCGGCGGCTATATTCCCTGTGCGCTCTGCCTGTTGCAGCGGCAGCCCTATTATTACGCCATCCCGATCGCGATCCTGGCCGCAATCTCCGAGCTCGTCGGCCTGCCGAACTGGATCACCCGCGCGCTCATTCTCGCCGCCGGCATGCTGATGCTGGTGACGGCGGGCATGGGGGTCTATCACGCTGGCGTCGAATGGCATTTCTGGCCCGGCCCGGCCACCTGCTCGACGACGGCAAGCAGCATGACGACCAATGCCGGCGATCTGCTCGGTGAGCTCAACACCATCAAGGGCCCGTCCTGCACCGATGCGGCGCTGCGCGTGCTCGGCCTGTCTTTTGCGGGCTGGAACGTGATTGCCGGAATCCTGCTCGCAGCCTTCGCCTTTGTCGGCGTTCGCAAGGCCGCCTCATAAAATTATGCAGCATTCGAAGGGCTGCAGCGTCCTTTGCGCCTCTGAAAGGACGCGCAACGCTGCAGCAGGCCGTTCGATCAGGGCTGCAGTTCGGTATCCCAATAGAGATAATCGAGCCAGCTTTCATGCAGATAGTTCGGCGGGAACAGCCGGCCGTTATTGTGCAGATCCTGCACCGTCGGCTGGTAGGGCTTCTGCGCCGGGAACATGCCTGCCTGCTTCGGAAGCTTGCTGCCCTTGCGCAGATTGCAGGGCGAGCAGGCTGCCACGACATTCTCCCAGGTCGTCTCGCCGCCATGGGCGCGGGGGGTGACGTGGTCGAAGGTCAGGTCGTCATGGGCGCCGCAATACTGGCATTCGAACCGGTCGCGCAGGAAGACATTGAACCGGGTGAAAGCGGGATTGCGGGACGGCTGAACGTAAGTCTTCAGGCACACGACACTCGGAAGCCGCATCGAAAAGCTCGGCGAGGAAACCGAATGTTCATATTCTGCAATGATGTTCACACGGTCGAGAAATACCGCCTTGATCGCGTCCTGCCAGGACCACAACGACAAGGGGTAATAACTCAGTGGCCGGTAGTCAGCGTTCAGGACGAGCGCCGGCAGGGCCTGTGGGGAGACTGCAATCGTCAAGGGACTCTCCTGATCGATTCGGCATCTGCACCTGTATATTAGGCCGGTTGTTACAGGATTGTGAAGTCCAATAAATTCAGAGGATAAAGGCAATTTGAAGAGTGTTGCCGATCAGCCGATCGGCACCATGTCACGGCGCATCTTGGTGGCGTAGTAGGCCCAGAAAAGCCGTGCCGCTACCGAGCGCCACGGCGACCAGACTGCCGAAAGCTCAGCAAGCGTCTTCGCCTGCGGCCGTGCGGCAAGACCGAATGCGGTCCCGACGGCATTCTGCAGCGCGACATCGCCGGCCGGGAAAACATCGGCATGGCCGCCGCAAAACATCAGATAGACCTCTGCCGTCCACGGCCCGACACCCTTCAGCGCGGTGAGTTCGCCAAGCGCCTCGCCCGGCGGCTTCAGGCAGAGCCCGGAGAGATCGAGACGGCCGGAGGTGACCGCTTCGGCAATCCGCGACAGCGTCTCGGCCTTGGCGCGCGACAGACCGAATTCGCGCCACGCCTCGGCGTGAAGCAGTGCGTAACCTTCGGCCGTCAGCGAACCGTCCGCCGGCAGCATGCGCCGCCAGATCGCCTCGGCGCTGGCGCGCGACACCATCTGCGATACGATGATATGGGCAAGACCGGCAAAACCGGGTTCGCGCAGCCTGAGCGGAATGACCCCGGCCTCCGCGACGATCGGCGCAAGACGCGGATCGAGGCGAAGCAGCGCTTCGAGCCCCTGCCTGACATCGTCTTCGTTGCGGATGATCTGCACTTTGCCTCGCAGTGGTTCAAAAGCCGAATCCATGGCAGAAGAAAGCATGACCACGAGTGAGCGTCAAAAACCTGCCTTTCGTTTTGCGCCGAGCCCCAACGGACCGTTGCATCTCGGGCATGCCCTCTCGGCCCTTCTGAACAGCGACATGGCACAGGCCGAACAAGCGCGCCTGCTGCTGCGCATCGAGGATATCGACCAGACGCGCTGCACGCCCGAGTTCGAGGCCGGCATCCTCAGGGATCTCGAATGGCTTGATATCGGCTGGGAAAGCCCGGTGCGGCGTCAGTCGGAACATTTTCCCGAATATCAGGCGGCGTTGCACGCACTGATCGAGCGCGGACTGGTCTATCCGGCCTTTCTGACGCGCGGCGAGGTGAAGGCGCGCGTCGTCGCCTACGAGGCGGCGGGTGAGCCCTGGCCGCGCGATCCCGACGGCACCCCGCATTATCCCGCAAATGACCGCGAGCGTCCGGCAGACGAATGGCGGGACATGCTGACCTCGGGGAAGAAACATGCCTGGCGGCTCGATATGCGCAAAGCGCTCGACCTGATCGGCGAACTGCTGTTCTGGACGGAAACCGGCGATGGCAGGACAGGTGAGATCGCCGCCGAGCCCGACGTCTGGGGCGACGTCATCCTGTCGCGCTCGGATGCGCCGTCGAGCTACCATCTTTCCGTGGTCGTCGACGATGCGCTGCAGGGCGTCACCCATGTCGTGCGCGGGCTCGACCTCTTCCACGCGACATCGGTGCACCGGCTGTTGCAGGTGCTGCTCGGTCTGCCGCAGCCGGTCTATCACCATCACCGCCTCATTCTCGGCGCCGATGGCCGCAAGCTCTCGAAAAGCCAGGGCGACAGCGGACTTGGCGAATTGCGCGCCCAGGGCATGTCAGGGGCGGATATTCGCCGCCTTGTCGGGCTCTGATTGCCTTTCGACACGCTCTCTGCCGACGATCGACAGCGTGTGGGAGAACATGCGGAAGACACGGAACTTGATCAGCGCTGCATTGATCTCCGCCCCGATGATGAAGATGACGCCGACCATGTAGAGGAAGATCAGCACGATCATGACGGAGGCGAGACCGGCGTAGGTTGCCGTATAATTGGCGAAGGTCGCCAGATAATAGGCAAAGATCAGCGCACCGGCGAGCCAGAGAAGCAGCGTCAGCAGCACCCCGGGAATGACGTCGAAGACCCGCCGCTTGCCGGCCGGCAGCCAGAGATGCATGACCAGCAGACCGACGGTCAGAACCACCAGCGTGCCGTAGATGCGCCAGCTGAAGACGATGTCGAGCGTATCGGCAAACAGCGGAAACCATTTCCTCGAATAATCGAGCGCCAGCGGCAGGGCGACCAGCAGAATGCTGATCGCCGTGAAGATGATGACCGCGATCAGCACATAGCCCAGGCTGGCGAGACGGGTGAAATACCAGGCCCGCGTTTCCTGCACCCGATAGGCGCGATTGAGCGAAATGCGCAGCGCCTCGACACCGTTCGAGGCGAAATAGGCCGCCGCCAGCACCGAGATCGTCAGCAGCCCGCCGCGGGGAATGGTCAGCACCTGCAGCACCTGGTCGGCGAGCGGTTTGGCGATCGCCTCGGGCCAGGTGTCGAAGATCAGGTGGATGGCAGTCGAGGAAAATTGATCGGCGCCGAGGAAGCTTGCAAGCGCGGTGCCGAAGATCAGGAAGGGGAAAACCGCAAGCAGGCTCGACAGCGCCACATGGCTTGCCATGGCGAAGCCATCGTCCTCGACCATGTGACAGATCGCGTCATAGACCACGTCATAGATCGTGCGCAGCACCTTCGGCATTCCGTCTCCGGCTTTCCAGATTGTATCCTCTGGCCGAATATGGGAAACGAGTCCCATTTTGTACAGGAATCATTCCATGGCGGGAGAGCGCACCATCGTCGTGACCGGATGTTCGTCCGGTATCGGCGCTCATTGCGCGCGGGCGCTGAAAGCAGATGGCTGGCGTGTCTTCGCGACGGTGCGCAAGCCGGACGATCTCAAGGGGCTGGAAGCAGACGGCATCGAAGCCTTCCTGATGGACTATGCCAGGACCGAGACGATTTCCGACCTGGTCGGCGCGGTTCTGGAACGCAGCGGCGGTCGCATCGACGCACTCTTCAATAACGGCGCCTACGGCCAGCCAGGCGCCGTCGAGGATCTGTCGACGGCAACGCTGCGCGCGCAGTTCGAGGCGAATTTCTTCGGCTGGCATGAGCTAACGCGGCAGGTCATTCCGCCGATGCGCAAACGTGGCGAAGGGCGGATCGTGCAATGCTCGTCGATCCTCGGCGTCGTCCCCTATCGCTATCGCGGCGCCTACACCGCGTCCAAATTCGCACTCGAAGGCCTGAGCATCACCCTGCGCATGGAGCTGCAGGGCAGCGGCATCCATGTGAGCCTGATCGAGCCGGGACCGATCGCCACGCGCTTTACCGCCAATGCGCTCGCAAAGATCAAGGAGCATATCGACCTCGAAAATTCGCCGCACGCGGTCGATTATATCAGGCAATTGGCGAGACTTGACGGATCGGGGCCGGTCAACCGCCATAAACTCGGCCCGGAAGCGGTCTATTCCGTGTTGAAACACGCATTGAACTCGAAAAATCCGAGGCCACATTATCCTGTAACGACTCCAGCTAAGCAGGGCATGTTCCTGAAGCGGCTGCTTCCGGCAGACCTCTTCTACCGCCTGATGCGCTGGATGGACTGACTGAGAAAGCTGAACGCCATGTCCACGGTCACCTATATCCTCGCGATCATCGTCATGGGCCTCGTCGCCCTCGTCCTGATCCGCGGCCTCTTCAACATGATGAAGGGCGGCGATCCCAACCGTTCCAACAAGCTGATGCAGCTTCGTGTGCTGTTGCAGGCGATCGCCGTCATCCTGATCATGGTGACGCTCTGGGTGACCGGCGGCGGCCGTCCGACCTGACCGGGATTCGAGGGGGAACAGTGGTCAAGCTCAACAAGATCTACACGAAAACTGGCGATGACGGCACGACCGGGCTGGTGTCCGGCCCGCGCCGGCTCAAAGACGACCTGCGCGTCGAGGCCTACGGCACGATCGACGAGGCCAATTCCGCGATCGGCCTGGCGCGTCTGCACACGGCCGACTTGCCTGAACTCGACGCCATGCTGATGTCGATCCAGAACGACCTCTTCGATCTCGGCGCCGATCTCGCCACCCCTGACACTGGTGAGCCGCCGGCCTACGAGCCGCTGCGGATCGCCGAGACGCAGGTCGACCGCGTCGAGCGCGATATCGACCAGTTGAACGCCGGCCTGGAGCCGCTGAAATCCTTCATCCTGCCAGGCGGCAGTCCGGCCGCCGCACATCTGCATCTTGCCCGCACGATTGCGCGGCGCGCCGAACGTTTGATGGTGGCGCTTGCTCGCACCGACGGCGAAATCGTCGGCGAGCCGGCGATGAAATATGTCAACCGGCTCTCCGATTTCCTCTTCGTCGCCGCACGTCATGCAAATGACCGGGGCCATGCGGATGTACTTTGGGTTCCGGGAAAAAACAGATAGGTTTGCCACGATCACGATCGCCGGGGGGCCTTTATGTTCATACCACTTCACGACGCCAATACGCTGAAACATATCAAGGTTCAGTGGGTGACGCTCGCACTGATGACACTGAATATCGCGGTCTGGCTTTTGACCAGCCTGGAGAGCGAACAGGCAGCCCAGGCGACCACCGTCGGGCTAGGCTATATCCCGGCAATCGCCTTCGGCCATGCGGTGCTGGCGCAGGGGCTCGAAATCGTGCCGGAGCCGCTGACCTACCTGACCTATGCCTTCGTCCATACCGGCTTTTGGCATTTGGCCGGCAACATGATCTTCCTCTGGGTCTTCGGCGACAATGTCGAGGATGCGATGGGGCATCTGCGCTTCTTGATCTTCTACCTCGTTTGCGCGGCCGCTGGCGCGCTCTGCCACGGCCTGCTGACCATGACCTCGGAAGCGCCGCTGGTCGGCGCATCGGGGGCGGTCTCCGGCGTCGTTGCCGCCTATGTCATGCTGCATCCGCGCGTCCGGGTCTGGGTGCTGGTGTTTTTCCGTGTGCCGTTGCCCCTGCCGGCCTTCGTGCCGTTGCTTTTGTGGATCGGGCAGCAGTTCTTCATGCTGGCGATCGCACCTGACGGCGACGTTTCCTGGGGCGCGCATGTCGGCGGCATCCTTGCCGGGGCTTTCCTGATCCTGCTGCTGCGTCGGCCTGGTGTGCCGCTCTTCGACCGCGAGATCGTCACGCCCCGCGCCGTGAGAAACGACCCGGGCGCCGGCCAGGCCATCGCAGCCGGCACGGACGGGCGGACGGCGCAGCGTTTTCCCTGGGGCCGCCGCTAACGACAATATTGACGTGAACGTAAACGTCCATATATTGCCGAAGCAAATCGCCTGCCGGCGTCATGGAAGCGTTGAATTTGGAGGAAAAACGCGTATCCATGTCGCCATTCGACAATCGGAGCGGCGTCCGAACGCGCATTTTCTAAAAAAAGTCTCCGAAGCCAGTTTCTCCTGAAGGAAGGACCACATGAAGATACTCGTCCCAGTCAAACGGGTTGTCGACTACAACGTGAAGATCCGGGTGAAGCCGGATGGCACGGGTGTCGAGCTTGCCAATGTGAAGATGTCGATGAACCCGTTCGACGAGATCTCGGTGGAAGAGGCGCTGCGGCTGAAGGAGGCCGGCAAGGCCGAGGAAGTGGTGGTCGTCTCGATCGGCCCTGCCAAGGCCGAAGAGACGCTGCGCACCGCACTTGCCATGGGTGCCGACCGGGCGATCCTGGTCGAGACCGACGATCAGATCGAGCCGCTCACCGTCGCCAAGATCCTCAAGGCTGTCGCCGATGCCGAACAGCCGGGGCTGATCATCGTCGGCAAGCAGGCGATCGACGACGATTCGAACCAGACCGGCCAGATGCTGGCGGCATTGATGGGAATTGCCCAGGCAACCTTCGCTTCGAAGATCGAGATCGGTGACGGCAAGGCTCAGGTCACCCGCGAAGTCGATGGCGGTCTGCAGACGATCGAGATCAAGCTGCCGGCGGTCGTCACCACCGATCTGCGCTTGAACGAACCGCGTTATGCCTCGCTGCCTAATATCATGAAGGCGAAGAAGAAGCCGCTCGACAAAAAGACGCCAAGCGACTTCAGCGTCGATACCACGCCACGCCTCAAGGTGTTGAAGACCGAGGAGCCGTCGGGCCGCAAGGCCGGCGTCAAGGTCAAGTCGGTCGCCGAACTCATCGACAAGCTCAAAAACGAAGCCGGCGTGCTGTAATCAGGTTGGAACAGGAGCCATCATCATGACCATTCTTCTTCTGGCTGACCACGACAATGCAAGCCTGTCCGATCAGACCGCCAAGGCGCTGACGGCAGCGTCCAAGATTGGCGGTGACGTGCATGTGCTGGTTGCCGGCAAGGCTGCCAAGCCGGCCGCCGATGCCGCCGCCAAGCTTGCCGGCGTCTCCAAGGTGCTGCTCGCCGAGAGCGACGAACTCGCCAACAATCTGGCCGAACCACTGGCCGACCTGATCGTCTCGCTGGCCGGCAGCTACGACACGATCATCTCGGCTGCCACCTCGGTCGGCAAGAATGTGCTGCCGCGGGTCGCTGCCCTTCTCGATGTCGCCCAGGTCTCGGAGATCATCGAGGTGATCTCTGCTGACACCTTCAAGCGGCCGATCTATGCCGGCAACGCCATCCAGACGGTACAGGCAACCGATGCCAAGAAGGTCATCACCGTGCGCACCGCTTCCTTCGCCTCCGCACCGGACGGCGGTTCGGCCACCATCGAGGCAATCCCGGCGGTTTCCGATCCGGGGCTTTCGACCTTCGTCGGCGATGCGCTGTCGGCCTCCGACCGGCCGGAGCTGACATCGGCGAAGATCATCATCTCCGGCGGCCGGGCGCTCGGCTCGGCGGAGAAGTTCAAGGAGGTCATCCTGCCGCTTGCCGACAAGCTCGGCGCTGCCGTCGGTGCATCCAGAGCCGCCGTCGATGCCGGTTATGCGCCGAACGACTGGCAGGTCGGCCAGACCGGCAAGGTGGTGGCGCCGCAGCTCTACATTGCCTGCGGCATTTCAGGCGCCATCCAGCATCTGGCGGGCATGAAGGATTCGAAGGTCATCGTCGCCATCAACAAGGACGAAGAGGCGCCAATCTTCCAGGTCGCCGACTACGGACTGGTCGCCGATCTCTTCGACGCCCTGCCGGAATTGCAAAAGGCGCTCTGACCGCGCCAAATGCTTTTCTTTCGCACTTGCGAATGACTGGAAAATTATCTTTTATCGGGCTACTACTGCTGCCGGGCGATCCTTCGTCCGGCAGCATTGCTAGAAAAATGCGGCGGCGCGGGGGCGAATGCCGTGCGGGGGTTTGGAGATGAATGCGGTGTTGAAGAATATTGGTATTATCGGTGCCGGTCAGATGGGCTGCGGCATCGCGCATGTTTCGGCCGCCGCAGGTTACAGGGTTCACATCTACGATCTCTCGCAGGACCGCATCGAATCCGGCCTTGCCACCATCAACGGCAACCTGGCCCGCCTGGTGACGAACGGCAAGATGACCGAAGAGGAGCGCAAGTCGACCTTGTCGCTCATCACAGGCTCGTCCGATGTCAATGATCTCGCCCCCTCCGATCTCGTCATCGAGGCCGCCACCGAGGATGAAACGGTCAAGCGCAAGATCTACACGCAGGTCTGTCCGGTCCTGAAGCCGGAAGCACTGCTTGCCACCAACACCTCTTCCCTTTCCATCACCCGGCTTGCTGCCGCCACCGACCGCCCCGAGCGCTTCATGGGCATACATTTCATGAACCCGGTGCCGGTGATGAAGCTGGTCGAACTGGTGCGCGGCATCGCGACTGACGAGAAGACCTTTTCCGCCGCAAAGGAATTCGTCGGCACGCTGGAAAAGACCATCACCGTCGCCGAGGATTTCCCGGCCTTCATCGTCAACCGCATCCTGCTGCCGATGATCAACGAAGCGATCTACACGCTCTATGAAGGCGTCGGCACGGTCGACGCCATCGATACGGCAATGAAGCTCGGCGCCAACCATCCGATGGGACCGCTGCAGCTTGCCGATTTCATCGGCCTCGACACCTGCCTCTCGATCATGCAGGTGCTGCATGACGGCCTGGCGGACTCGAAATATCGTCCCTGCCCGCTTTTGGTGAAATATGTCGAAGCCGGCTGGCTCGGACGCAAGTCCGGCCGCGGCTTCTATGACTATCGCGGTGAAGTACCGGTCCCAACGCGTTAAACGCTCGCGGCTCTAAAGCGCGTCGCGATCTCTCAGATTCGCTTGTCGCGCTTTAGGTCTTTGTTTTTACGCATGTCGTTAGCGCAAAACCGCTGCACACTTTTGCGCGACATCCTCTAAGACCCGATCGCACCCGTGATCAGCGCCTTGGCATCCTCGCTGTCCCAGGCAGCCGGCCCGTTCATCGCTGAAATCAGGCATCCCTTGTCATCGATCAACAGCGTCACCGGCAGCCCCATGGCGAGGCCCTCTTTCTTCAGGCTGTTGAACACCGAAATCGTATTGTCGCGATAGAGCTGCAGCGCATCGACGCCGATCTCCGCAAGGAAGGTCTTCGGCTTCTCGTCGTCGCCACTGTCGATATTGACCGGCACGACCTGGAACCTGTCGCTGCCCATCTCCTTCTCGAGCGCGTTCAACGCCGGCATCTCCTCGCGGCAGGGAACGCACCATGTCGCCCAGAGATTGAGAAGCACGGTCTTGCCTGCGAAATGATCGAGCGTCAGCGGCTTGCCGTCCGGCCCGTTGAAGGAGACCGCGGTCAGTTTGCGCGGCTCGTAGGCGGCGACCATCGCGGCCACCTGTCCCTTCATCAGCGGCGTGAGGCTGGCGACGCGATCCCTCGCAAGCTTGCATTCGACTGATGCCGTTTCGCGGCCGCCATTGCCAATCCCCGTCTCCTTCACGTATACCGCTGCCGCACCGGCAACGACACCCGCAACGGCGGCCATCGCGATCCATTTCAGGGATGGCAGCCCGAGGGGTTTTCTTGTCGTCATTTCATTCTCCTGGACATGCATCCTCAAGGCGGACACCTTCATGGCCGACGACACCACGGACACCAAATCCTCCAACCAGATGTGGGGCGGTCGCTTCGCCTCCGGCCCGGACGCGATCATGGAGGAGATAAATGCCTCGATCGGTTTCGACAAGAAGCTATTCGCGCAGGATATCCGCGGTTCGATTGCCCATGCGACGATGCTCGCCCATCAGGAGATCATTTCCGCCGAAGATAAGGACAAGATCGTTCACGGGCTAAACACGATCCTGTCAGAAATCGAAAGCGGCAATTTCGAATTCTCGCGTCAGCTCGAAGACATCCATATGAATGTCGAGGCACGCTTGGCGACGCTGATCGGACCGGCCGCCGGCCGCCTGCACACCGCCCGCTCGCGCAATGATCAGGTGGCGCTCGACTTCCGTCTCTGGGTGAAGGAAGAGCTGCAGAAGACCGAGCAGATGCTGACCGGCCTGATCGCGGCCTTCCTCGACCGCGCCGAAGAACATGCCGAAAGCGTCATGCCGGGCTTCACCCATCTGCAGACCGCCCAGCCCGTTACCTTCGGCCATCACTGCATGGCCTATGTCGAAATGTTCGGCCGCGATCGCTCGCGGGTGCGCCACGCCATCGAGCATCTGGATGAAAGCCCGATCGGTGCCGCCGCACTTGCCGGCACCGGCTATCCAATCGACCGCCACATGACGGCCAAGGCGCTCGGTTTCCGCGAGCCGACCCGCAACTCCATCGATACGGTCTCCGACCGCGACTTCGCCATCGAATTCCTGTCGATCGCAGCGATTGCGGGCATGCATCTGTCGCGTCTGGCAGAAGAGATCGTCATCTGGTCGACCCCGCAATTCGGTTTCGTGCGCCTCTCCGACGCCTTCTCGACCGGCTCGTCGATCATGCCGCAGAAGAAGAACCCGGATGCCGCCGAACTGGTGCGCGCCAAGACCGGCCGCATCAACGGCTCGCTGGTGGCGCTGCTGACGATCATGAAGGGCCTGCCGCTCGCCTATTCCAAGGACATGCAGGAAGACAAGGAACAGGTCTTCGACGCTGCCGAGAGCCTGGAACTGGCAATCGCCGCCATGACCGGCATGGTGCGCGACATGACCGTCAACACCGCGCGCATGAAGGCGGCGGCCGGCTCCGGCTATTCGACGGCGACCGATCTTGCCGACTGGCTGGTGCGCGAAGCGGGGCTCCCCTTCCGCGACGCCCATCACGTCACCGGCCGCGCCGTAGCACTCGCCGAAAGCAAGGGCTGCGACCTTGCCGAACTGCCGCTCTCCGATCTGCAGGCGATCCATGCCGACATCACCGACAAGGTCTACGACGTGCTGACCGTCGAGGCCTCGGTCGCCAGCCGCAAGAGCTTCGGCGGCACCGCGCCGTCCGAAGTGCGCAGGCAGATCGCCTTCTGGCGCGCCCGCAACTAAGAGATATCAGGCGTGGCGAAAAGCCGCCGCGCCCTTCCTGCGGGCGCGGAAAGACCGCCCAACAATCAGGGTGCACAAGGCGAATAAACTTCGATATGAAGATATCAATCATTCGATATGAATGATGTCCATCGTTCGGTACGAATGATGCCCATCACATGCCGCAGAAGAGGAAATCCATGAAGAGCTTGCCGCACCTCGTCCGCCTGACGGCGGTTCTCGCCGTCATCGGCCTTGCCGTTGTCGGATGCGGGCGCAAGGGCGACCTCGATCCGCCGAGCGCTTCGGCAACCAAGGAAGGCGACGTTTCCAAGCCGACGAAACAGCCGGGAACCGTCGACAAGCCCTTCCTTCTCGATCCCCTTCTTTAAGGCATAAGCCCGTGAACCATTTCGAGTACCGCGACGGCGTCCTTCATGCGGAGAACGTCCCCGTTCCCGAGATCGCCAAGGCGGTCGGCACCCCCTTCTACGTCTATTCCACCGCCACGCTGGAACGCCATTACCGCGTCTTTTCGGAAGCCTTCGCCGACATGGACTCCATGGTCTGCTATGCGATGAAGGCGAATTCGAACCAGGCGGTGCTGAAGACGCTGGGCCGCCTCGGCGCCGGCATCGACGTCGTCTCCGAGGGCGAGCTGCGCCGCGCGCTTGCCGCCGATATTCCGGCAAACCGCATCATGTTCTCAGGTGTCGGCAAGACGCCGTCCGAGATGGATTTCGCCCTCGAAGCCGGCATCTACTGCTTCAACGTCGAATCCGAGCCTGAACTCGAGATCCTCAACCAGCGCGCCGTCAGCGCGGGCAAGAAAGCGCCGGTCTCCTTCCGCATCAACCCTGATGTCGATGCAAAGACGCATTCCAAGATCTCGACCGGCAAGAAGGAAAACAAGTTCGGCATCTCCTGGGAGCGCGCTCGCGCCATCTATGCCCATGCCGCTAGGCTGCCGGGCATCGAGGTCACCGGCATCGACATGCATATCGGCAGCCAGATCACCGAGCTGCAGCCCTTCGACGACGCCTTCAAGCTGCTGCACGACCTTGTCGCGACGCTCCGCGCCGACGGCCACACCATCCACCACGTCGATATCGGCGGCGGCCTCGGCATCCCCTACAAGGATGATAACAATCCGCCGCCGCTGCCGGACGCCTATGCGGCAATCGTCAAGAACCAGCTGCGCGGCCTGGACTGCAAGATCATCACCGAACCCGGCCGCCTGATCGTCGGCAATGCCGGTATTCTGGTGACAGAAGTCCTCTATGTGAAGGATGGCGGCGAAAAGACCTTCGTCATCGTCGACGGCGCGATGAACGATCTCATCCGCCCGACGCTCTACGAGGCCTATCACGAGATCCGACCGGTAACGATTTCTGCGGCCAACGCGCCCCGCATCCGCGCCGACGTGGTCGGTCCCGTCTGCGAGACCGGCGATTATCTGGCGCTCGACCGCGAGATGGCGATGCCGAAGCCCGGCGACCTGATGGCCGTCAGCACTGCCGGCGCCTACGGCGCAGTCCAGGCCGGCACTTATAACAGCCGCCTGCTGGTGCCCGAAGTTCTGGTGAGGGGCAGCGATTTCCATACGATTCGCCCGCGCAGAACCTATGCCGAACTGATCAGCCTCGACTCCGTTCCGGCCTGGCTCGACTGAACAAGCCATCACTTTTTGGCGAATAAACGTGAAAAGCCGGTATTATCGGCCGCTCGCCCTCGCCTTCGCCACAAAGAGTGTTATCCTTTCGTTCATGAGCGTATTGCCCTGCAATCGCCGGAAGCGCCCTCTGTTCCTGAACGCCAGATCGCGGAGACCGGACCGATGACAAGCCCCTCTCGGCAGAAGAAAGGTGCATTTGCGTTCCGTCCCTCGCTTGCCCGGCTGGTGACGACGAAACGCCTGCTGGCGCGCATCGTGCTCTTTTTCGAGCAACTGCTGCCGCCTTTGATGCCGGTACTGTCCGTCATCGCCTTTTATCTCTCCGCCTCCTGGTTCGGCCTCTTCCGTAGCGTGCCGGACTGGCTGCGCATCCTGCTGCTCATAGCCTTTGCTGCCGCTTTTCTCGTTTCGCTTCTCCCCTTCCGCACCCTGCGCTGGCCGAAAGTCGCAGAAGCCGACCGCATGCTGGAAGAGCGCAACGGCCTGCCGCATCAGCCGGTCACCGTCCAGGAAGACGAGCCGGCCTTCGATACGCCCTTCGGCCGGGCGCTCTGGCGCGAGCACCAGACGCGCATGGCCGAAAAGATCGCAGCGCTCTATGCCGGACTGCCGCGGCCTGATATTGCCGCGCATGACCGTTTCGCGCTGCGCGCCGTCCCGGCGCTGCTGCTTGTCACTGCCTTCGGTTATTCGCTGTCGATCAACGGCGGCTCGATCCGCGACGCGTTGCAGGCAGCACCCGAGCAGGTGGTCAGCGATCCGGCGGTGCGCATCGACGCCTGGGTGACGCCGCCTTCCTATACCGGCCGCGCCCCGATTTACCTGACGGCTGACGGCAGCGAGCAGGCACCGATCGGCATTCCGCAGTTTTCGGGCCTCACTGTCCGGGTCAGCGGCGGAAAGACGGCCGAAAAGGTCGTGTTCCGCAAGGCGAACGGCGAGGCGCAGGATATCGCCGTGCAGGCCGATACCAAACCGCAGCAGACGGCGGCTTCGGCCAGCGAGCAGCCGACGGCGGCACCGGCCAGCCAGGCTCTCGTCGCGCAGACGCATATGATGAAGCTCCAGGAGAACGGAGCACTTGAGGTCAATGGCCGCCGCTGGAACTTCGACGTGCTCCCCGACAAGGCGCCGGAGATTGCCTTCGACGGCCTGCCGAAGCCCAGCGTCAACGGCGCACTCGAAATCGGTTTCACCGTCAAGGACGATTACGGCGTCCAGGAGGCGCATGCGGAGATCGTTCCCGTCGAAACCGATCCGACCGCAACGCCGCTCTATCCGCTGCCGGAGTACCGGCTGGATGTCCCACGCCGCAACGCCCGCGACGCCAAGGGCGTGACCAGCCGGAACCTGACCGAACATCCGCTTGCCGGCAAGCGCGTGCGCATCACCCTCGTCGCCAAGGATGCCGCCGGCCAGACCGGCCGCAGCCCGCCGCATGAGATGGTGCTGCCGTCGCGGCCCTTCAACGAGCCGCTTGCCGCGGCCGTCGCCGAGGAGCGACAGGTTTTCGCGCTCGATACGCGCAAGATGCCGCAGGCGATCGCCCTGAACGAGGCGCTGACCATCCGCCCCGAGGAGACGATCCCCAAGCTCACCAACTATCTGCTGCTCGAATCCGCCTTGACGCGCATGAAGCTCGCAAAGGGCGAGGATGCGCTGAAGGATACGGCCCAATATCTCTGGGAAATCGCCCTCGGCATGGAGGACGGCGATCTTTCGCTGGCTGAGCGCAAGCTGCGCGAAGCCCAGCAGAAGCTTGCCGACGCGCTGGACCGCAACGCTCCCGACGCGGAGATCAAGAAGCTGATGGACGAGCTGCGCAAGGCGATGCAGGACTATATGACCGAGCTTGCAGAGCGCATGCAGAACGCGCCGATGCAGCCGAACCAGAATGCGCAGAATATCCTGCGTCAGCAGGATCTGGAACGGATGATGGACCAGATCGAGAATCTTGCCCGCTCCGGCAATCGTGACGCGGCCCAGCAGATGCTGTCGGAATTGCAGCGGATGATGAACAACCTGCAGGCGGGCCGCCCGCAGCGCGGCCAGCAGGGGCAGGAAAACAGCGAAGCCCGCAAACAGATCGACAAGCTCGGCGAGATCCTGCGCGACCAGCAGAAGCTGATGGAACAGACCTTCCGGCTCGACCAGCAGCTCAGGGACCGCATGCAGCGTGGCGAGACTGAGATGGGCGAGAACGATCCGCTGCTCGACGAGATGAACCCCGGAGAGAACGGCGAGCCGCAGGACCAGCAGCAGGGCCAGCAAGGCAGGGAAGGCCAGCAGCCCTCCGACCAGATGACGGCCGAGCAGCTGCGCGAGGCGCTGAAACAGCTACGCGCCCAGCAGGATGCGCTCGGCAAGCAGCTCGGCGAATTGCAGAAGAGCCTCGGCGAGATGGGCATGAAGCCCGGCCCGGGCTTCGGCCAGGCGCAGCGCGAGATGGAAGGCGCCGGCCGTGAACTCGGCCAGGGCCGCGGCCAGCCGGCCGTCGAGGGCCAGGGCCGCGCGCTCGAAGCCCTTCGCCAGGGCGCCCGCGACATGATGAACCAGATGATGCAGGCGCAGCAGGGCCAGCAAGGTCAAGGTCCGAACGGCCAGGTTGGTCAGGGCGACCAGAACGGCCGCGATCCGCTCGGCCGGCCGCGCCGGACCCAGGGACCTGAGTTCGGCGATAACGTGAAGGTGCCTGACGAAATCGACGTTCAGCGGGCGCGAGAAATCCTTGACGCGATCCGCGAAAAACTCGGCAACAATCCACCGCAGGAAATGGAACGGCGCTATCTCGAGCGGCTGCTGGACATCCAGTAGGTCCTACTCCACCGCATAATGGATTGCAGTCGCTCTAACAGAATGATTTTAGGCCGGATCGGCCTAAAATCTAAATCCGGATATCAATCGAGGAAGGTGAGCACCATCTCGTCCGACGACCGCTCACACCTTTCGGCATTACGCCCTAGGCGACGAGCGCCCGGGCAACAGCCTTGCGGATATCGGGAAGCGCGAACGGCTTGGCAACGACATCGATGATCTTTTCGGCAAGATCGTCGGCCCGTTCGCGCTGTTCGGCATAGCCGGTCATCAGCAGGATTTTCAAACCTGGAAAAGCGTCTTTTGCCTGATGGGCGAGTTCAATGCCGTCCATCACGGGCATGCGGATATCTGAAAGCAGCAGATCGTAGACCCCGTCTTTGAGCTTCTCCAAGCCCTCGGCCCCATCGGCCGCCTCATCGGTCTCGTGGCCATCAAGGCGCAGGGCCCGGGCCACGAAGGACCGCAGGGAGTCCTCGTCTTCCGTAATCAGAATTCTTGCCATATGTGCATCGCTCCGTATCAGCCCCGCGACGGAAATCACCAGACTTTCCTTTTCGATCGGTAAAGATGGTGAAGCGATGGACGAGATGGTTAACAACCCGTCTTGAAGGCATTACAGCGCCGCGCGTCTTTAAGACGCGAAAAGGACGCTGTAACACTTTTAGTTGCTGCATAATTTTATCCTTAAATCGATTCCGATTTAAGGAATTATGCAGTAGCTCAGGCGTCCCCGGTAACCACGCCGACGAAGGGCAGTTCGCGAAAGGCGTAGGCGACATCCATGCCATAGCCGACGACAAAATAATCGGGGCATTCGAAGCCGACATAGTCGGCCTCCAGCTTTTCCTTGCGCTTGACGCGCTTGTCGAGCAGCACGGCGATCGTGACGTTGCGCGCGCCACGTTCGAAGAGCAGCTCCTTCGCAAAGAGCAGCGTCCGGCCGGATTCGAGGATATCGTCGATCAGCAGGACGTCGCGCCCATGCACGTCGCTGTCGATATCCTTGACGATGCGCACGCCCTGAGAAACCGTGCCGATACCGTAACTCGACAGCGTGATGAACTCGACCTCCGGGGCAAGCCCGCTGTCATGCAGGGCGCGGATCAGATCGGCGGCGAAGATGAACGACCCCTTGAGCACGGCGATGACCAGCAGGTCCTTGGTCGGGCCGTTGGCGATCTCCCGCGCCATCGAATGATTGCGCTCGGCGATCTGCTCGGCGGTGAAGAGCGGCTCGATGTTTTTTCCGCGCACGACAGGCATAAGGGCTTGCTCCATGAAAAGAAGGGTAAGCCGTTAGCACATATGCGAGCCTGAAACAGCCTCGCCGGCTATGAAATTAACGCGATTGGCGCGACCTGCGACGCGAAAATCGGCAATCCATGTCCTGTTACGTCTGTGGCAGGAAGGAAAGCCGGACCTCCGGTATTTTTCCGCCGGCATGCTGGACACGAGCCGAGAAGCCCCGGCTCTGGCCGCCATAGATCACGTCGGCCGGTGGGTTGATGACGATGCTTGCGGTCAGCCGCTCATCGGTCACGAGATCGGCACGGATCGGGTGCACCGTCTGCGTCGTGCCGCTCTCGTTTTCGATGATGCCGTTGATGACGAGCACGCGCATGCCGTTCGCATCACGCGGCGTCACCGTGACATGGGTGAAATGCAGCGATGCGCCGGAACTGGCTCGCTCGCCGGAAAGGCCGGAAAAACCACCCGCAAGCCCGAAGACGAGCACGACCAGCGCCAGCACCAGCGCTGCGAAGCTCCGCATCGACGCGCGCTGCAGCCAGGATTCCACGGTCCGTAGAACGGAAGCAGCCATTGCCGGCATGAGCGGCGGCTGTGCGGCGTTTGCCGCAGCCATACGCTTGCGGTTGTCGTTATAGGTACTTGCATTGAATTCCCTGGGCCGAACTTTGCCGAGGGTGACGAATTCGGCGTCGGAGATATCGGCAGGACGCGCCGAGCGGTACCGACGATTGGCGGGTTCCGGCGGCAGGAAATCATAGGTCTGGCCCGGCGTCCGGCGACTGAAGGAGGATGCTTCCATGGTGGCTGCCTCGCAGATGTCCACATGGTTTCGCTGCCAGAGGAAATCTTGGCATTGAAACGAATCCTGCTCAGTCGTAAATTTTAATGGTTAATGCTTCGCAAAGATCGCCATCAAACGGGCGTCTTTCCAGCAAAATTTACCGGCTGTTAACGGTGTTGGTTAACAAGTCGTGCGGTGAAACCCACAACAGACTGAGCTGCCCGTTGATCCACTTCGAGAATGTCGGTTTGCGCTATGGCATGGGCCCGGAAATCCTCCGGGACCTGACCTTCGACATTCCGAAAAAATCCTTTCAGTTCCTGACGGGTCCATCGGGCGCCGGCAAGACGTCGCTGCTGCGGATGCTTTTCATGTCGCTGCAGCCGACGCGCGGCTTGATCCGCATGTTCGGGCGCGACATTTCCGAAATCCCCCGCCCCGAACTGCCGCTTCTGCGCCGCCGCGTCGGCATCGTCTTCCAGGATTTCCGTCTCCTCGACCATCTCACCACCTATGAGAATGTCGCTTTGCCCTTACGGGTGCGTGGCAAGGATGAGAGCTCCTACAAGACCGACGTCCTGGAACTTTTGAAATGGGTCGGCCTCGGCGAACGCATCAACGTGCTGCCGCCCGTACTCTCCGGCGGCGAGAAGCAGCGCGCCGCAATCGCCCGGGCGCTGATGGATCGGCCGGAAGTGCTGCTGGCAGACGAACCCACAGGCAATGTCGACCCGCCGATGGCCAAGCGCCTGCTCAACCTTTTCCTCGAGCTGAACCGCCTCGGCACGGCAGTCGTGATCGCCACGCATGACCTGGCGCTGATGGAGCAGGTGGAAGCCCGCCGCATGATCCTCTCAGAGGGGCATCTCGATATTTATGACTGAGCCCCCGTCCAGAAACCCCGAGAAGGCGTCTGCCAAGACCCAGCAGAAGCGGCCGGAATTGCGCGTGCGTCCGACCGCGCCGATCCTGCCGCCTTCCAACATCCAGGGCAGCGCCTTGATGGTGGTGATATCGATCATGGCCTTTCTCGCCTGCCTGACGCTCGGCGGCGTCAGCATGGTGCGCTCGACGGCGGCCAGCTGGGAGAGCCAGATCTCGCGCGAGATTACCATCCAGATCAAGCCGGACGACAATCTCGACATGGAAAAGGCGCTGACCCAGGCGCGCGATCTCGCGCTGACCTTCGTCGGCACCAAGAGTGGCCAGATCGTCGATGAGGCGGCGACCGCTCGCCTGCTCGAACCCTGGCTCGGCCCTGGTCTCGATCTCAAGGATCTGCCCGTTCCCCGCCTCGTCATCATCACCATCGACGAGAGCAATCCACCGGATTTCGATTCGATGCGGGCGCTGCTGAAGGAAAGCATTCCGCAGGCCACCCTTGACGATCACCGCACCTGGGTCGACCGGTTGGTGTCCATGGCGCACACGACTGTGATGATCGGCACCGGCATCCTGCTCCTGGTTTTCACGGCGATGGTGCTCACCGTCGTCTTCGCCACGCGCGGCGCATTGTCGGGCAACCGTCACGTTGTCGAAGTGCTGCATTTCGTCGGCGCCGAAAGCTCCTTCGTCGCCACCGAATTCCAGAAACATTTCCTGAAGATCAGCCTCAAGGGCTCGGCGATCGGCAGCGCACTTGCCGCTCTCTTCTTCGCTACCGCCGGTTTCTGGCAAAGCCGCACCCTCGCCACTCCGGAAACGGACCAGGCGACCGCGCTCTTCGGCACCTTCTCCGTCGGCGTGCTCGGTTATGCCGGCATCTTCGCAACGATGATCGTCATCGCGCTGCTCACCACCTTCACCGCGCGGCTGACCGTCATGCGGACGATCTACGAAATCGACACTCTACGCTCGGACCCGACACGCACCGACGGCATCGGAAGTTGATCGTGACCGTGCCGTTGTGCCATGAAAGCGTCTGTTCCGCGCCGCAATCAGCGTATAATCACGATTCATGACGATGGGACACACGACACCCAACCCGATTCATCAGGACCCGGAGCTTGATCGCCCGGCAGGTTTGCCGCCGCGGCGCGGGCCGATCCGCCGCCTGCTGCGCTGGGGCGGCTTTGCCTGCTTGCTGGCAATCGCCCTGGTGTTCGGCGGGTTTCTGCGTTTTGCCGATTCCGTGACGACGCTGAAGCCCCCGACCGAGCCGAAGGCGGATGCCATCGTGGTGCTGACGGGTGGTTACCAGCGCATCGACCAGGCCGTGGAGCTGCTGCAGAAGGGTGCCGGCAAGCGCTTGCTCATTTCCGGCGCCCACCCGACGACGACGCCGGCGCAGATCCGCAAGATGACGCAGGGCTCGGCCGATCTCTTCTCCTGCTGTGTCGATATCGGCTATGATGCGATCGACACCATCGGCAATGCCGAGGAAGCTTCGAACTGGATCCACGCCAAGGGATACCGCAGCGTTCTGATCGTCACCAACAATTATCACATGCCGCGAAGCCTCGCCGAGCTCTCCTATGTCGATCCCGACATCGAGTTCATCGCTTATCCCGTGGTCAACTCGGATTTGAAGAGCCGCAACTGGTTCACCGACCCGAATGCGATGCGCGTCATGCTGGCCGAATATGTGAAAGTGCTCTTGACCGGCGCCCGCAACATCACCGGCTTCGGCCGCCACACCGGGCTGCGCTCGGCAAGTGCGTCTGGCCAAAACTAGACGCCGAGCGTCCGATAGGACGCTCTATCGTTTTTGAATCTGCACATAATCCTTTCCGAGAATCGATTCCGATTTTCGGTGTCATGCGCTACCAAACGCTTTTTATGGCGGGCAATATCGTGTAGGCCGGACGCGTGAGCATGCCTCGGGAAAGTTTCATGATCGCCCTGCGTTCCGTTCTCTTCAACACGATCTTCTACGCCAACCTCATCATCCGGATGATCGTGCTCTCGCCTTATTATTTCCTCGTGCCGCGCAAGATCGCCTATGCGATCCCGAAGAACTGGGCGCGCTCCAACCACTGGCTGATGCGGGTGATCGTCGGCACCACCTTCGAGATCGAGGGCCTGGAGAACCTGCCTGACGGCAGTTACATCCTGGCGCCGAAGCATCAGTCCTTCTGGGATACCTACGCACTGCTGCCTTGGCTGAAGGACCCGGTTTATATCCTGAAGCGCGAACTGATGTGGATTCCGCTCTTCGGTTGGTATGCGAAGAAACAGCGCATGATCCCGGTCGATCGCGGCGCCCGCGGCAAGGTGATGGTGGAAGTGCTGAAGCGCACGAAGGAAGAACTGTCGACCGGCCGCCAGCTCATCATCTATCCCGAGGGCACCCGCCGCCCGCCAGGCGCAGAGCCGCTCTATAAATACGGCATCGCCCGCATGTACCGCGATCTTAACCTCCCCGTCGTGCCGGTCGCCATGCATCCCGGCCTCTTCTGGCCGCGGCGGAGCATTCATCGTTATCCCGGCCATTTCAAGGTGAGAATCCTGCCGCCGATCATGCCAGGAATGGATCCGGACGCCTTTTTCGCCCATCTGATCGAGGTATCAGAGCGGGCAAGCGACGAGCTTCTGCTCGAAACCGTCGCGCAAAATCCGTATCTGCCGCTCCCGCCGACGGCGGTCGAAAGGCTGGTCGAGCTGCGCAAGCTGAACGCGGCAACTGGCTGAGATCAGGCGGCGCGTAGCCGCTCCACTTCGTTGACCACCCGCTCCAGCCAATGGTCGCGAATACCCATCTGCTTCAGATGCGTCAGCGTGTTGAAGACATAGGCGTCATTCGGACCAGACTGGCCTTTTGCTTCGTTCACCACCCGTGCCGCCGCAAGCGCATCGAGTGCGCCGGCATATTGTTCATGCTCACGGTCGATGATGTAGGCGACCGCCTCGACCCGGCGCCGGCCGACAAGCTGCAGCCGCACCCGGCGCTCCAGGTAGACATTGGTGACCAACTCGCGGGCGCGGAGATAATCGATCACCTCATCCCATTTTCCCGGCGAAATGCGGAAAGCCATGCCGCGGCAGGCGCCACCCCTGTCGAGGCCGAGAACCAGGCCCGGATTGTCGCGGGTGCCACGATGGACAAAGGAGCGGACGCAGAGCGAACGCCTGTAGCCGTAGACCAGGGCCTCTGCCCGCTCCATGAACTCGAAGCCCGGATTCCACATCAGCGAACCGTAGCCAAATACCCAAAATTCGTCCATATCGCACGCCAGACCGGAATCACATTTGCGATTCACCATTGGAGAACATCATGGCAGCGTCAAGCCGATCCGGCAGCAGCCAATCCGGCACTGGCAAGAAATTCTGGTTGCTGGGTGGAGGCGTCCTCCTGGCGATCGCGCTTTATACCGGCGGCTGGTTCTATGCGGCGTCAGCATTGAAGACCACGGTGCTGAAGGCGATCGCGCCGCGCGATCAGGCAGGCGTCAGCGGTGAATGCTCCGATATCGAATTCCGCGGCTATCCCTTCCGTATCGGTCTGTTCTGCTCGAAGATCGACGTTGACGACAATGTCAACGGCGTCTCCGCCACCTTCGGCGCGCTACGCTCGGCAGCCCAAGTCTATGCGCCCGGCAATATCGTCTGGGAACTCGATTCGCCGGCCGAAATCCGCACCAGCAATGGCCTTTCGATCTCGGCCCAATGGACGAACCTGCAGGCAAGTCTTGCAACCAGGCTGCAGGGCATCGACCACAGCTCGACCGTCATCGAGGACCTGAAGGCGACGGCCGTCTCCTCCTACACCGGCCAGACCATGAGCTTTGATGCCGCTCGCACCGAAATCCATCTGCGCCAGAACGGCGCTGATCTCGACGGTGCGATTTCCGTGCAGGATGCCAACACGGCGATCAAGGACTGGCCGCAGATCTTCCCGAAATTGTCGGCGAGCATCGACCTGACCGTCGCCGGCAAGGCCGGCCTGATCGACGGCAGTGATCCGAACGGCCTCAATGGTGCCACCGGCGACCTGCGCCGCATCGTCGCCGACATCGGCGACGGCAAGGTGATGACGCTGACTGGCCCCTTCTCCTTTGACGAGCAGGGCTTCCTCTCGGGAAAATTCAAGCTGGAGATCGAACAGCTCGGCCCCTGGGGGGATAGCCTGAAACAGGCCTTTCCGGATATCGCCTCGACCGTCAACACGGCAACGAAGCTCTTGAAGGCGCTTGCCGGCGGCGGCGACAAGGTCTCCGTCGATCTCGTCGTCGATCGCGGCAATGCCACCGTCAGCGGTTTCATCCCGCTCGGCCGGATTCCGCCGATCTGATGCATCTCCCCCAAAAGTGTCCAGCGGTTTTGGGATAACGGGATGCATAGGAAATAGGAAGGGGCCCGAAGCGCGTCGCATGATTCCGGCTCGACGCGAGGCGCTTCAGGCGATTCGCTTGATGAAGAAGACTTCCGGCACCCATTGCAGACCAGGCAATTCGATCGCACCGGTTTCGGAAAATCCGTTGCGGCGATGCCAGTCCTGAGGCCGGCTTTCGTCGCATTCGCTCGACGTCATCAGCAGACGAGCACCGTCGCCGCGCATGGCGTCTTCCCAGGCCAGAAACAGCGCCGTTCCGACACCCGACCGGCGGTGGCCGGGCAGGACGCGGATCATTTCCATATAGGGAACCCTGCCCCAGAAGCGGGAGAAGCGGAGGAAACCGACAATCTCGCCGGCCTCCCTGGCAACCAGATATTCACCGAGTGCGACGCAGCGCGATACCCACGCCTCACCGGCGCTGGCATCCGCGCGAACCAGCCAGTCGATATCCGCCCGGCCGGCACGTGCCACCTCCACCATCGCGGCGGCTACTTCTTGTCCAGCGCGTGGCGGCCGAAATCCGGCGCGTCGACATCCTGGCCGGCCTGGACGATCGAACGACGGATGGCGCGTGTGCGGGTGAAGAGTTCGAAAATCTTGTCGCCCTCGCCCCAGCGGATGGCGCGCTGCAGATAGGCGAGATCCTCCGAGAAGCGTGCCAGCATTTCGAGGATCGCATCGCGGTTATGCAGGCAGACGTCGCGCCACATGGTTGGGTCGGAGGCAGCAAGGCGGGTGAAATCGCGAAAGCCCGAGGCGGAATATTTGATGACTTCCGATTCCGTCACCGTCTCCAGATCGTCGGCGGTGCCGACGATATTGTAGGCGATGATATGCGGCAGGTGCGAGACGATGGCGAGCACCTTGTCGTGATGCTCGGCATCCATCTCGTCGACCTTCGAGCCCAGCGCTTCCCAGAAGCTGCGCAGCCGTTTCAGTGCCACCTCATCGGTGCCGGCGACCGGCGTGAAGATGCACCAGCGGCCTTCGAAGAGGCCGGGAAAGCCGGCATCCGGCCCGGATTTTTCCGTACCTGCCAGCGGATGGCCGGGGATAAAATGCACATTATCAGGCATATGCGGCAGCATCTGCGCAATGACAGAAGCCTTGGTCGAACCGACATCGGTGACAATCGCCCCGGGCTTCAGGCTTGCCGAGATCTCCTTCGCCACACTTTCCGAAGCGCCGACCGGCACCGAGACGATCACCAGATCGGCATCCTTGACGGCATCCTGCGACGACGTCGTGTAGCGGTCGCCGAGGCCGAGCTCTTCCGCGCGCTTCAGCGTATCGGGGCTGCGTGTGGCGACGACGATCTCCCTCGCAAGGCCAAGCCGCCTGATGTCATAGGCGAGCGACGATCCGATCAGGCCGATGCCGATCAGCGCGATACGATCGAACTGCACGCTCATGGCTGATGACCCATGAATTCGGTGAGCGCGGCAATCACGCCGCGATTGGCCTCCTCGGGGCCGATGCTCATGCGCAGCGCATTGGCGAAGCCATAGCCGCGCACGGCGCGCAGGATATAGCCTCGGCTCGTCAGCAAATCGTCGGCATCCGCGGCGCGCTTCCCGTCAATCTCGGGGAAATGGATGAGGACGAAATTGGCGACGGACGGCGTCACCTTCAGGCCGATCGCTTCGAGCCCCTGGGTCAGCGTCTCGACCCACATCTGGTTGAAAGAGACCGCCTGCTGGATGAAGCCTTGGTCGCGGATGGCAGCGGCGGCAGCGGCGATTGCCGGTGCGTTCAAGTTGAACGGCGCGCGCACGCGGTTCAGCGCGTCGACGATCTCGGCCGGCGCATACATCCAGCCGACGCGTAGCGCCGCAAGACCATAGGCCTTCGAGAAGGTGCGGGTCATCACCACGTTGGCATTGGAGGAGACGACCTCGATACCGGCTTCATAATCGTTACGGCGCACATATTCGGCATAAGCGGCATCGAGCACGAGGACGACATGTTTCGGCAATCCGGCCTGCAGGCGGCGGATTTCGTTGACGGAAACATAGGTGCCTGTGGGATTGCCGGGATTGGCGATGAAGACGATCTTCGTCTTCTCCGTCACCGCGGCAAGGATCGCATCGACGTCGACGGTATAGTCCTTCTCCTTGACGACGACGGGTGTGGCGCCCGCGCCGAGGATCTGGATCTTGTAGACGAGGAAGCCGTGTTCGGTGATGATGCCCTCGTCGCCGGCGCCGAGATAGACATGGCAGAGCAGGCCGAGCAACTCGTCGGAGCCGTTGCCGCAGAGAATGTTTGCCGGATTGAGACCGTGCACGGCGGCGATCGCCTCGCGCAGTTCGATCGCCTGCCCGTCAGGATAACGCCCCAGATTGTCGGCAACCGTCTTGAAGGCTTCGATCGCCTTTGGGCTCGCGCCGAGCGGCGTTTCGTTGGACGAAAGCTTGTAGACGCGGGCGACACCCGGCGCATGTTCCTTGCCCGGCACATAGGCTGCAATATCGAGAATACCGGGACGCGGAACGGGCTTGCTCATCTCAACGCTCATGGGTTCGACCTTGGAATTGCCGGTAAATCCGGGCTGAAAAACACCAAGTGGCATTAAAGCGGAATGCGATTGTTGTCGAGAGCCATGGGCGTGACACAAGCAGTTGGGGAACGCCGGGAGCGACGTTACCTCCTGCATAATTCCTTAAATTGGAATCGATTTAAGGATAAAGTTTTGCAGCATTCAAAGTGCTACAGCGTCCTTTGCGCGTCTGAAAAGACGCGCGGCGCTGTCGTGCGTGTGGTCGGTACGCCATGAGGTGCGAGAACCGGCACGAAGACGCGACGGGAGGCGCGCGCCGCAACCGGCAGCCCCTGATAGAGCCGCTTCTGCGCTTCGACGATGATGACGCCCGAGAAGGCGGGCCAAAGCGTTCGGCCGATCCGCTCGAAGGCGCGCCGCAGGCGCAGGATGGTTCTGAGCTTCGAGGGCGGGAAGAACAGCGCTTCAGCCGTCGCGCCCGGCGTGAAGTTCGTCTCGCGCAGCAGATTTGTCAGCTGACCGCGGGAATAGGGTCGGCCCGAACCGAAGGGCGTATGCTCCATGCGTGCCCAGACGCCGCGCCGGTTCGGCACGACGATGACCAGCCGTCCGCCCGGCGCCAGCACCCGCCAGAGCTCCTTCAGCGTCTCACGCGGGCTTTCGGCGAATTCCAGCGAATGCACCATCAGCACCCGGTCGATCGAGGAATCCGGCAGCGGCAGTTCCTCGTCGAAGACAAGCGCCGTCGTCGAGAGCGAGCCCATAGGCCAGTTCACCGCGCCCTGTCCGGCCGGCATGAAAGCGAAGGTGCGTTCGGTATCGGCCTGGAAGCGGTCGAGGAAGGGCACGGCATAACCGAGGCCGACCAGACGCTCTTGCGGCAGCCGCACCCAGAGCGATGACAGCGCCATGCCGATCGACTGCTCAGCAAGACGTCCAAGCTCGGAGTGATAGAACTGGCGTAGGTCGACGATATCGGCGTGCATTGCGACAAATGTTATCAGCGGGCGGTTGGACTTCAAGGCCGGAACCTCTACATTTCCGCGAGACTCCTGGGATAAGGGATTATTGAACGATGAAACCTTTGGAATTAGACGTTTTTCTCTGCCGCACCGACAATTTCGGCGTTCTCGTGCACGATCCGGAGACAGGTTTTACCGCGGCGATCGACGCGCCGGAGGAGGCGCCGATCCTGGAAGCGGCGACACGTCGCGGCTGGAAAATCACCCATATCTTCACCACTCATCATCACACCGACCATGTCACGGCCAACCTGGCGCTGAAGGAGCAGTTCGGCTGCGAGATCATCGGCCCGATCAACGAGGCTGTCGCCATTCCCGGCCTCGATCGGGCGATGGCCGATGGCGACAGCTTCCTTTTCGGCGATCACACGGTCAACGTCATCGAGACGCCCGGCCACACCGCCGGCCACATCTGCTATCACTTCGTCGACGATAAGCTGCTGTTTGCCGCCGACACGTTGTTTGCGCTCGGCTGCGGCCGGCTGTTCGAACGTCCGGCCGCCGATATGTGGCATTCCCTGCAGAAACTCGCCGTGTTGCCCGATGAGACCGCCGTTTATTTCGGCCATGAATACACATTGTCCAATGCCCGCTTCGCGCTAACCGTCGATCCCGACAATGAGCGCCTCAAGAGCCGTGCCGCCGAGATCGAGGCCTTGCGCGCCGACGGCAAATTCACCATCCCGACGACGCTGGGGCTGGAAAAGGAAACCAACCCGTTTCTGCGTGCCGCCGATCCGGCGATCCGCCGCAATCTGGTGATGGAAGGCAAGACCAATGAGGAAGTCTTTGCTGAGATCCGCAAGCGCAAGGACCATTTCTGATGTCGCCTGAGGACATTATCCGCGAACTCGGCATGCAGCCGCATCCCGAAGGTGGCTGGTACGTGCAGACATTTCGCGATACAGCCGGCGGAGAACGCGGCCACTCGACAGCGATCTATTATCTGCTGACCAGGGGACAGCGTTCGCATTGGCATCGTGTCCATGACGCGGCAGAAGTCTGGCACTATTATGCTGGCGCGCCGCTCTCGCTGCACCGCTCGGAAGACGGAACGGCAAGCGAGACCCTGACGCTCGGAACGAACTTGTCCGCCGGCGAGCGGCCGCAAGCAATCATTCCCGTCAATTGGTGGCAATCGGCCGAAACCCTTGGCGATTTCACCCTGGTCGGCTGCACCGTCTCGCCCGGCTTCGAATTTTCAAGCTTCGAGATGGCGGCACCCGATTGGAAGCCAGGCGGCTAGAGCATGATGCCGAAAAGTGTGAGCGGTTTTCGGGCGACATCATGCTCCAACTATCTAATTTAGAACAGGGTTCAGATTTTAGGCCGACGGGGCCTAAAATCATCCTTTTCTAAGGCCTATTCCGCGGCCGCGGACTGCGCCGGAATTTTGCGGCGAAACATCTCCTGGGCAGCCAGCACTGCCCCGCCGGTTACCAACAGGCAGGCGAGAGCAATGCGCCAGCTCGGCTCGGCAAATCCGAACAGCACCAGAATAAGCGTCGAAAGAAGAGGTGCTGCATAACTTGCCGCGCCGAGAATCTGGATATCGCCACTCTTGACGCCGTAATCCCACGCATAGAAGGCCGCACCGACCGGAAAGAGCCCGAGCCCGGCGACAGCGACCCATTCGAAAACCGTTTCCGGCCAGACGGTCGTCTCAAGGCCGAGATGGCAGAAGAGCGACAGCATGGAGGTCGCAAGGCAGAAGCCGGTGACGACATCCGTGGAGACGGCATCGAAACGCCGCGTCAGCAGCGAATAGCCGGACCATGTGAAGGCGCAGAGAAAGGCAGCGGCGTAACCAATGGCATAGGCGCCGTTAAAATCGATGCCGTTGCGGCTAACGATCAGGAAGGTGCCGCAAAGCCCGGCAAGCGCACCTGCTACATGATACCAGCGCAGTCGTTCGCCCGGCAGCAGCGCCGAACCGACGACGATCAACAGCGGCCAGAGATAAGCGATCAGCCCCGCCTCCACCGCCGGCGCGTTCCGGAGCGCGGTAAAATAGAGGAAATGATAGCCGAAAAGTCCTGAAATACCCGTTATCCAGACCTTGGCCGGCTGCTTCAGCAGCGCCAGGCGCGAGGGATCGAGGGAGAGCACGACGAGGCCGGGAATGCTGCCGATCGCAAAGCAGACGGCCGAAAGCTGGAACGGCGGCATCTTGCCGGAGGCGGCGGTGAACAACGCCAGGAACGACCACATCAGAATGGCCGTAAAACCGATCAACGTCGCGCGAAACTTCACCTGTCCCCCTTCACGAGGGCAGAAGCCCCGTCAGCTGTTGCTGCCGTATTTGACGGCTGTGATCGTCACCATTCCATATTCGGTTGGAATGCGCACATAGACAGGAGCGTATACATTTGCCGCGTCCGACTTGGCAAACCAGATTTCCATGCGATTGCTCTTGCTGAGATAGTCGATGTCCTTGCGGCCTTTCTTATAGCCCGAGCGCGGCACGAAGCGCACGCTGCAGACCGTCGCCTTGCCCTTGAAGCCATTGGTCGAAAAATCCTCGTCGCCCTTCGGCGAGAGCACCAGATCCATGCGCGTCTCGCCGTCGAAGATCGGCAGCGTCTGCGAGCAGACCTTGGTATCGCCGGTGAAGACCAGGCCGGAGATCGGATCGAGCACCGAGCGCATGTCGCGCGGCGTGACGTCGATCCAGTTCTTCGGACGCTTCGGCATCGGTGTCGTCGTCGCCGAGATGATGTTGCCGTTGCGGTAGCTGACCTCGTAGACGCGGGCCTTCCTCTTGCCGCTCTTGTAGTAGAGAGAGTATTTTTGCGCCTGCAATCTGTCATTGCGAACGACGCCGGTGACGCTGGTCTTGGCCGAAATCGTCGTGACGAGATCGGCAAGACCGGCAGAATTGATGTCGCCGGCGATCTTGTAGCTGTGATCGTCCTCGATCTGCGTGAGGAACGCGGCGCGCGCGATCGGCAGGCCGGCGAGCGCCACCCGGTATTCCGTCCGATGCTGGATTTCGGCCGCCGATGCCGGTATGGCAAGAAGTGCGGCAATGGCCGAAATGAAAATCCGTCTGCCCGAATGAGCCATGGAAAAAAGCCTTGTCTTGCTGCGCGCTGGCAGGCCCTTGCTGAGCGCTGTATACTCCTGCCGCGAAGGGAAGAAAACAGCAGCTTTTTGACAGAATTGCGGGAAAGGCCAAGGTTTGGCTTGACGCGAGCAGCCTGTCTGACTATAGAACCGCAACTTTCCAATCATGCCCGTTGGATTGCGCGCCTGGTTTTGCCGGGAATGGCAATTCGATGGCCCGAGAAAAACAAGAATAGGTGTTCCATGTCCCGCGTGTGCGAATTGACCGGCAAGGCCGTCCTGACTGGTAACAATGTCAGCCATGCCAACAACAAGACCAAGCGCCGGTTCCTGCCGAACCTGTGCCAGGTAACGCTGATTTCCGACGCTCTCAACCAGCGTTACCGTCTTCGCGTTTCGGCTGCCGCTCTTCGCACTGTCGAGCATCGTGGCGGCCTCGATGCCTTCCTGCTGAAGGCCAGCGAGAACGAACTGTCGATGCGCGCTCGCCTGCTGCGCCGTCAGATCGCCAAGAAGACCGCTGAAGCCGCTGCTGCGTAAGCTTCTGCCCTTCTTTCATACGGCTTCAAAAGGCTTGAACGGATAATACCGGACAAGCCTTTTGCTTTGCCGGTCTGCTCCTCCAACTGGTGGCATCACCCAGGATAAAAAAATGCTGAAGACCCGCTATACCATCGCCTATGTCGCGCTGATGACGCTCGTCGTCGTCGCCTCCAACTTCCTCGTCCAGTTTCCGCTGAACGCCGAAGTCGCCGGCATCAACCTTGCCGACATCCTGACCTGGGGCGCCTTCTCCTATCCGATCGCTTTCCTCATCACCGATCTGACCAACCGCCAGTTCGGACCGCAGGCGGCCCGCAAAGTCGTCTTTGCCGGCTTCGTCGTCGGCGTGACGCTCTCCTTCTTCACCTCGGTGCCGCGCATCGCCATCGCCTCCGGCTCGGCCTATCTCGCCGGCCAACTGCTCGATATCGCCGTCTTCAACCGCCTCCGCCGCCAGGCCTGGTGGCGCGCACCGCTGGTCGGTTCGCTGATCGGCTCGGCGCTCGATACGGTGATGTTCTTCTCGCTGTCCTTCGCCGCCTTTTTCGTCTTCCTCGGCCCGAACGATCCCTTCGCGCTGGAAGCAGCCCCCGTCCTCGGCGTCTTCGCCACCGAGGCACCTCGCTGGATTTCCTGGGCGATCGGCGATTTCGCCGTGAAGATGATCGTCGGCCTCGTCATGCTGCTGCCCTATGGCGCGCTGATGAACGTGTTGCGGCCAATGCAGGCTGCTCGCGCCGGCTAAATCAAGGACGCCGCCGGACCGCACCGGCGGCGAGGGCAGGATGCAGCAGAACCTCTACAGCCAGATCGTCGATATCTAGCGATGAATCGAGCCGCAGCACCGCCGCTGTCTGCGTTTCCAGCCATTGTTCATGCGCCGCAAGACTGCGGCGTTCGGGGCCGGCCGTGTCATAGCTGGCCGCCCATTCCAGGAATTCCCCGCTTTTTGCGGCCATGTCGCCGCCGAGCCTGATTCTGTTTCCGTATCGGGCTGTCTCCCCGCGCACGGATGCGCGCCATTCGCAGCTCCGGGTCGATCCTCAGAAACACGATCAGATCGTAAAGCGGCTCGAGCGGCCTTCCCCATTTCAGCGCCGATCCGGAGAGGATCCAGCCTTCATGCCGCGCTACCTCGTCGAGCAGCAGCCCGATGCGCCGGTCGGCATCCCTCGGCGTCGTGAACGGCGGGTCCGTCGACAGCCAGAAGAAATCGTCGGTGTCGAGATGGGCGATATCGAGCCTTTCGGCAAGCGCACGGCCGAGCGATGTCGTGCCGGAACCGGACGCGCCCATGACATGAATATGCACCGTGAACCTCCCTCCGAAGACTGCTTCCCGATGCCGCGGCGGATAGCCGAGGCATATGACATCAGTCTGACGTCTCGGATCAATTCCGCTTCTGGGAATTCGGCCCTGCCCACGCGGCCTCTTCCGAAAGCCGGAATTCCACCATCAGATTGCGCTGCAGGATCGAATGATTGTCGTCCGACACAAGAATGATATGGGTCGTGCCGTCGGCGGCCTGGAAAGCATCGAGCCCTTCCATATTGTCGATCTGCGAGTTGAAATTGCCTTCCAGCAGCAATTCGCCGTCAACGATGGCGCCAGGCCTGATATCGCCGCCGTTGATGCGCCGAAGGCGCATGCCGATGCCTTCGGCCATGTTGAAGCGGCGTTCGAGCAGCAGCAGGTCGCCGTTCGGCAGGAAGGCGCCGTCGGTGATGTCGAAGCTGCCATCCCGCTTAACCGCGAAACGCCCTTTCAGCGGCCCGCTGAGAATGGCCGCCAGCCGGTTGCCGTCACTGTCGAGACCGCGCTCGGAGACGATGACTACGCCACTCCGCAGCGGGCTGGATGCCGGCGCCACGGTGATGGTCTCGATGCCGCGGTTGTAGCTCAGCATCTCCCGCGGGATGAGGATCGGCAGGGTGGCGATCGCTCCCGAATCGGCAAAGCCAGGATCGGGATAGACATCGACGCGATGATCCTGCTCGAAGGAGACCAGGATCCGGTCGCCATCGAGCGCCAGGCCCTCGGCATCCATATGTCCCTTGCCCTCGAAGCTGCGCCCGTCGCCGTTCTTCATCGGCGTGATCTCCACATCCGAGAGACCGGAAAGCCTGCCCTTGACGTCACGTTCGATGCTGCCGGTCAGCCACTGGCCGGTATCGAGCACGACGACGAAATGTTTCTGGTCCTGCCGGAAACGAATAGAGGAGAGCGAGCCGAACAGTGCTCTGCTGGAGACCATCTCCAGCCCGCCGAGAAATTCCAGCGATCCGAATTTGGTCTCCGAAGAGCCGATCCTGAAATCAGAGATTTGCCGGCTAATGACCGGCACGTCGCCGGCCCATGACGAGGAAGCGCCGACTGCGATGCTGAGAGCGATCGACGCCGCACGGCAGAGGCGCTTGGAGCATGACGCCGAAAAATGGAAGCGGTTTTCGGACGACATCATGCTCTATTTCTTTGATTTAGATCCGGATTCAGATTATCGGCCATTCGGCCCAAAAATCATCCTGATCTAGCATTGCAGACGTTTCCTTTGAGCGGCGTCAGCCGGCACGGCGTAGCCGGCCGCCGCGCGGCTGGGCAGATTGGTCTTCGAACAGCGAGGCAAGCTGCTCGGTCATCGCACCGGCAAGCTCGTCCGCATCGACGATCGTCACGGCGCGGCGATAGTAGCGCGTCACGTCGTGACCGATGCCGATCGCCAGCAATTCCACAGGCGAGCGCGTCTCGATCTGCTCGATGACGGCGCGCAGGTGCCGCTCCAGATAATTGCCCGGATTGACCGAAAGCGTCGAATCGTCCACTGGCGCGCCGTCCGAGATCATCATCAGGATGCGGCGCTGCTCGCGGCGCGCGAGCAGGCGATTATGCGCCCAGATCAGCGCCTCGCCGTCGATATTTTCCTTGAGCAGACCCTCGCGCATCATCAGCCCGAGATTGGCACGCGCGCGCCGCCACGGCGCGTCGGCCGACTTGTAGATGATATGACGCAGGTCGTTGAGGCGGCCTGGCGTCTGCGGCTTGCCGCCGGCAAGCCAGTTCTCGCGCGCCTGCCCGCCCTTCCAGGCCTTGGTGGTGAACCCCAGGATCTCGACCTTGACGCCGCAGCGCTCCAGCGTGCGGGCGAGAATGTCGGCGCAGGTGGCGGCAACCGTGATCGGCCGGCCGCGCATCGAGCCGGAATTGTCGATGAGCAGGGTAACGACGGTATCGCGGAACTGGGTGTCGCGCTCCATCTTGAAGGAGAGCGCCTGCATCGGATCGATGATGATGCGCTGCAACCGGGCCGGATCGAGATAACCCTCTTCCAGGTCGAAATCCCAGGAGCGGTTCTGCTGCGCCATCAGGCGGCGCTGCAGCCGGTTGGCGAGACGTCCGACGGCCCCTTGCAGATGCGCCAGCTGCTTGTCGAGGAAGGCGCGCAGGCGCTCCAGCTCGGCGGCGTCGCAAAGTTCCTCGGCGGTGATGATCTCGTCGAACTCTTCGGTAAAGACGTGATAATCGACCTTCTCGTTGAAATCGGCAAAAGGCGTATTTGGACGGCGGGTCTCGCCCGGCGTTTCCGAATCGTCCTCACCTTCTTCCATCATGTCGTCGTCGGAGATTTCGGCGCCTTCGGTCTCGCCGTCCTCCATCTGCTCGTCGGCGACCTCGCTGTCCTCGACAGGGGCGGCATCCGTGCCGGCGTCCTCGTCGACCTCGTCCTGGTCCTGCTCGTCGCCGCTCGACTGGTCTTCCTGCTCCGACTGGTCGTCGTTATCGGCATCGCTGTCGTCGTCGCCGTATTCCTCGGCCATTTCCATGGCCGACAGCATGTTGCGGATGACCTTGGCGAAGGCCTGCTGGTCGTTGATCGCGCTTGACAGGTTGTCGAGTTCGGACCCCGCCTTATCCTCGATAAAGTCGCGCCAGAGGTCGAGCACCTTGCCGGCGGAGGCCGGCGGGCGCTGGCCGGTCAGCTTCTCGCGCACCATCATCGCAACCGCTTCGCCGACCGGTGCGTCTTCCTGACGCTCGATGCCGGTGAAATTCGCCTTGGAATATTTCTCGTCCGTCATGGAGCGCAGGTTCGACGCCATGCCCTCCATGCGCAGCGCGCCGATCGATTCGACACGCGCCTGCTCGACCACGTCGAAGATCGCCCGGGCGTCCGAGCCCTGCGGCGCCATCGTCGCATGCACCTTCTCGTCATGGCAGGCAAGGCGCAACGCCATCGAATCGCCGAGACCGCGGGTGACCGCCAGCTCATGCGCCGTCGGCCGCTTGGAAAGTTCCGGCAACCGGATGCGTTCGCCGGTCATCCCCGGCCGTTCATTGGCGAAGGTCACCTCGACATCACCGTCGCCGGCGATCGAGCGCACGCAGCCGGTTATCGCCCGGCGCAATGGCTCGACGTCGACAGGCGCGCCGGGCTTTGCTTTCGAATTGTCACCGCGAGCTGCCATGATCGGTCGGTCTCAAGCCCCGAGAACGATATTGGCGGCACTCTCCTTCAGCTCGACGCCGAAGGCCCGCTGATAGTGCTCGGCGACCAGCGGACGCTCCAACTCGTCGCACTTGTTGAGGAATGTGACGCGGAAGGCGAAGGCGAGATCGCCGAAGATCTCGGCGTTTTCGGCCCAGGTGATGACCGTGCGCGGGCTCATGACGGTGGAGAGGTCACCGTTCATGAAGGCCGCACGGGTCAGGTCGGCGACGCGCACCATCTTCGACACGGTCTCGCGGCCGCCCTTGTCCTTGCCGAAGCTCTTCACCTTGGCGGCGACGATATTCACTTCATGATCATGCGGCAGATAGTTCAGCGTGGTGACGATCGACCAGCGGTCCATCTGTGCCTGGTTGATCTGCTGCGTGCCATGATAGAGGCCGGTCGTGTCGCCGAGGCCGATCGTATTTGCGGTCGCAAACAGGCGAAATGCCGGGTGCGGCCGGATGACGCGGCTCTGGTCGAGCAGTGTCAGGCGGCCGGAGGATTCGAGCACGCGCTGGATGACGAACATCACATCGGGACGGCCGGCATCATATTCGTCGAAAACGAGCGCAACATTGTGCTGATAGGCCCAGGGCAGGATGCCGTCCTTGAATTCGGTGACCTGCAGCCCGTCCTTGACGACGATCGCATCCTTGCCGACGAGATCGATACGGCTGACATGGCTGTCGAGGTTGATGCGCACGCAGGGCCAGTTGAGGCGCGCCGCCACCTGCTCGATATGCGAGGACTTGCCCGTGCCGTGATAGCCGGAAATCATCACGCGGCGGTTATGGGCGAAACCTGCGAGAATGGCGAGCGTCGTGTCGCGGTCGAACAGGTAGTCGGTATCGAGATCCGGCACATAGGCGTCGCCCTTGCTGTAGGCGGGAACGCGGATGTCGGAATCGATGCCGAAGGCCTCGCGAACCGAAACGGTGGTATCGGGCAGTTCTGATATATCCAGGTCGATCTTGCTCATCATGTCTCCAAGGCGGGTGACGCCACCCGGCCATACTGTCTCAGGCCATGTCGCAACCCAGACGCCGCGTTTTTTATTCCGCGCCCGTCCAGGTCGGAACGTCGGCGATACTTCTCCGGGACTGAAACGAAACCTCGGCGGGATAATGACCGCGTGCGAGCATTCTTGAAAGAGTCCCGGACAAGAAACGCCGCGTCCGGAAGGTCGGCGGAGGCGATGTCGGGAAAACGCACAAATATGAGCCGCGTTTGCCTGCGGCCTCAGCCGATTTGGACCATACCCGATTGAAGCCCAAGAGCAAGGACGGGAATTAACAAAAACCGTTCTGCTTCAACAATTGATAGGCCTGGATGACGGCGCGGAAACGCTCCTCCGAGCCGCGGTCGCCGCCATTGGCATCCGGATGGTGTTTCTTCACCAGTTCCTTGTAGCGGCTCTTGATCTCCGCCGATGTCGCATTGGCGTCGAGACCCATCGTTTCGAAGGCCTTGGTCTCAAGCGATTTCAGCTTGCGCGCCTGCGGAAAACGCGGTCCGCTGCCCTTGCCGCCTTCTTTGACGAAGCCGAAGGGATCGCGAACACGCGTATAGGCGCCGGAGCGGATCTCTGAATGCAACGGACTGTCCTTCGCCGCCTTGTTGACGCCAACGGTCCATGTCGGCCGGTGGCCGGTGATCGCCTCTTTCTGGTACCGCGCGATCTCGCCGTCCGAAAGACCGGAGAAATAATTGTAGCCCTTGTTGTATTCCTTGACGTGCTCGAAGCAGAACAAGAAGAACTGGCCTTCCGCATTGCGGCCGACGGGAGCGCGATGCGCCCCCTTCTTGTCGCACCCGTCCCACTGACAGGTAGGCGGCGCCTGCTCTGTCTCTGGCTCGCGTTTGCGGCGTGTTCGGATGCGATCGAAATATTTGGAATCAAGTCTCATGACGGCGCTAATTATGGGGCTGTCGCGAAGCGACAACAAGAATTGACAAACGGGAATGTTGCTGGCTTGGTAGGAACCCTTTTCGCGAACCAGCAAGACCGGATGATGACCCTGCGAACCCGCATCGAAGAAAAACTTGTCGAAGCCTTCGCGCCCGACCGCCTGAGCGTCATCGACGAAAGCCATCTGCATGCCGGCCACCAGCCTGATATCACCGGCACCGGCGAAACCCATATGCGGGTGAGGATCGTTTCCGGAAAATTCGCCGGCATGTCGCGGCTGGCGCGTCACCGGGCGATCACCGACCTGTTGAAACCGGAGCTCGATGCCGGCCTGCATGCGCTGGCCGTCGAACCGGCTGCACCTGGTGAACCGACCCGCTGGTAGCGGCACGCAAGCCCATATAGGCATTGGCCGCCTAAGATCCAAGCAGAATCAGGCTGGCTTTGCGCCGTCTTCCCCGGCCGGGCGGATGCGCAGCTTGGTGATGCGGTTCTTCTCCCGCTTCATGACGACGAAACGCTTGCCATAAAAAGTGAAGGCCTGGCGCTCTTCCGGGATGGTCATCGATTCGTGGATGACGAGGCCGGCGATCGTCGTCGCCTCCTCATCGGGCAGGTTCCAGTCGAGCGCCCGGTTCAGGTCGCGGATCGGCACGCCGCCGTCGACGACGACGGAACCATCGGCCTCCTGGCGCACACCCTGTATTTCGATATCGTGTTCGTCGGAAATGTCGCCGACGATTTCCTCGAGAATATCCTCCAGCGTGACGATGCCCTGCACCTCGCCATATTCGTCGACGACGACGGCGAAATGCTGCTTGCGGCGCAGGAAGGCATTGAGCTGGTCCTCGAGGTTGGTGCTGTCGGGCACGAACCACGGCTTCTGCGCGATCTTCACGATATCGAGGTTCTGCGGCTCCATGTTCGGTTCGGCGAGCGCCCGCAGCAGATCCTTGGCGTGGACGACGCCGATGATGTTGTCGATCGTGCCGCGCCACAACGGCATGCGCGTATAGGGGCTTTCGAGGATGACGCGCACCACCGCTTCCGGCGCATCGTCGGCGTTGATCGCCCGCATCGCGGTGCGGTGGACCATGATGTCGGACAGTTCGAGCTCGCTAAGATCGAGTACGCCGCCGAGGCGGTCACGGTCGGCCTTCACCACCGATCCCTCGCGGTGCAGCAGATCGACGGCGCCGCGCAGCTCCTCATGCGCCGTCAGCATCGATGTCTCTCGTGAGAGATTGATGCCGAACAGCGAAAGAATCTGCCGCACGATCGCATTGACGAAGGAGGAAACCGGGCCGACGACGGCGACGAAGAGCTTGGCCGGCAGCGCGATGGCGAGTGCGAAGCGCTCAGGCGCCGAAATCGCCCAGCTCTTCGGCAGCACTTCGGCGAAGATGACCAGAATGACGGTCATCGCAAGCGTCGCCAGCGCCACGCCGGAACTGCCGAACAGCCCGAGGAAGAGGCTGGTGGCGATCGATGAGGACAGGATATTGGCGAGATTGTTGCCGATCAGCAGCGCGCCGATCAGCCGGTCGCGCCGCTCGATCAGCTGCCGGACGAGGCCGGCGCGTTCGTCGCCGTTGACTTCGAGCGTATGGACACGGCTGCGCGAAACGGCGGTCAACGCGGTCTCGGAGCCGGAAAAGAAGGCGGACATGAGCACCAGCGCCGTGATCGAAAGGATCTCCGGCCAGTATGTCGAAAGAAATGCCAGAGCGCCTTCGACCGACATCAGGCGTGTTTTTCCCGGAGAAAGCTGATCACTTCGGACGCCGGAACGTCGTCGGCGACGAAGGACTGGCCGATGCCGCGCGTCAGGATGAAAGTGAGCTTGCCGCTCTTGACCTTCTTGTCCTGGGCGATCGCGTCCATCAGCGTTTCGGCCGGCGGCAGGTCGCCCGGAATGTCGGACATGCGGGTCGGCAGGCCGACCTCCTTCAGATGCCGCTCGACGCGCCGCGCATCGTCCGGGCTTGCAAGGTTCATTCGTGCGGAGAATTCATACGCCAGCACCATGCCGATCGAAACGCCCTCGCCATGCACGAGGCGAGAACTGTCATAGGCGGTCGCCGCTTCCAGCGCGTGGCCGAATGTATGGCCAAGATTGAGCAGCGCCCGCTGACCATTCTCACGCTCGTCGGCAACGACGACATCGGCCTTTGCCTGGCAGCTGGCGGCAATCGCCTCGATGCGCGCGGAGCCGCCGGTAAAAACCGACTTCCAGTTCGCTTCCAGCCAGGCGAAGAAATCCGGCTTGTCGATCAGCCCGTATTTGGCGACCTCGGCGTAACCTGCGCGGAATTCGCGCTCGCTCAGCGAATTCAGCACATCCGTATCGGCCAGAACCAGGTCCGGCTGATGGAAGACGCCGATCAGATTCTTGCCGTGGCGGGAATTGATGCCGGTCTTGCCGCCGACGGAGGAATCGACCTGAGACAGCAGCGAGGTCGGTACCTGCACGAAGCGCACGCCGCGACGGACGATGCCGGCCGCAAATCCGGAAAGATCGCCGATGACGCCGCCACCAAGCGCGATGACGTAATCGTTGCGCTCGACGCGCGCCTCAAGCAACTTGTCGCAGGCCGTGATCAGATGTTCGAAGCTCTTGGTCTTCTCGCCGGCCGGCAGGACGACCTCGGCCGAGGCGATACCTGCTTCATCCAGACTTGCGACAAGGGCTTTGAGATAGAGCGGCGCGACATTTTCATCGGTGACAACAGCCGCCTTGCGGCCCTTGAGGCGAGAGGCGATCTCGGCGCCGGCCCGCGCAATCAACCCCGGCCCGATCAGGATGTCGTAGGCGCGCTCGCCGAGCGGCACATGCACCGTTCGGATGGCGGAGGCGGAGGTTATCGCATTCATGACGCTGCACTTTCCTTCTGAGCTTCGATCAAGGCCTTTAGGACTTCGTCGGCCATGATTTCCTTGCGGACGTCGCGCGAAAGCACGGTCAGATCGGCCTGCGCATAGATCGGATAACGCGCATTCATCAGTCCCTCGAGCGTCTGCTTCGGATTTTCGGTCTTGAGCAGCGGTCGCGTATCGCGCTTGGCGACCCGGTCCCACAACACGTCGAGATCGGCCTTCAGCCAGACGGAAAGGCCGCCCTTCCTGATATGCTTGCGCGTCCGGTCGTTGATGAAGGCGCCGCCGCCGGTGGAGACGACACGCGGCCCGCTCTTCAGCAGCCGCTTGATCACCCGCGCTTCCAGCGCCCGGAACTCTTGCTCGCCATAGGCGGCGAAAAGCTCGGCGATCGTCATGCGCGACACCCGCTCGATCTCGAGATCGCTGTCGATGAAGGGAATGGCGAGCTGGCTGGCGACGATGCGCCCGACAGAGGATTTGCCGGCGCCCATCAGGCCGACAAGGATGAGATTGCGTGAACCGAGCGCGGCGCGAGCTCTGTCTTTCAAGCTTTCAGCAACGGTCAGCAGTTGTTCACTCATCGGTCCATTCACACTTTGTTTGCAAACGGTATCGACAAATGCAGATGGAGCGTCAAGTCGCAGGCAAGGGAATCATGGCTTGAATACCGCTTCTTGCACTTGCAGATAGGCTTCTTATAACAGAAGCAGAGCATGAAGGAGTTGCTGGATGCCGACCCTGTTCCGTTTCCTGTTCGTCTGCGCGATCCTCGCCGGGACGGTCTACGGAGCGATGCTGGCGCTTGTGACCTTCGTGGAGCCCGAGCCGCGCGACGTGACGATCCGCATTCCGTCCGAGCGGGTCAATCCGCCCGCCACGGGCGCGATCGACACGACCAGGAAGTGACCGGCATGGTGGATCTCGGCCGCGTCCATGTGGAATCCTTCCTGGAGATGATGAGCGCCGAGCGAGGTGCTGCCGCCAACACGCTGCAATCCTATGAACGCGATCTCGACGACGTCCGCTCCTTCCTGACGGAGCGCAGCATACGGCTGACCGAAGCCGCCTCCACCGATCTCGCCGCCTATCTCTCCTCGCTCGCCCGAAAGGGCTTCAAACCCTCGTCCCAGGCGCGCCGGCTTGCCGCCATGCGGCAATTCTACAAGTTCCTCTACGCCGAGGGACTGAGGGCCGACGACCCCACAGGCATTCTCGACGCACCGAAGAAGGGCCGTCCGCTGCCGAAGACGATGGGCGTCGAAGAGGTCGGCAGGCTGCTTTCGCGGGCGGAGGCCGAAGCCGAGGATCCGGCTCCGGGCCAGTTGCAGCGCCTGCGCATGCTGGCGCTGCTGGAACTGCTCTATGCCACCGGAATGCGGGTCAGCGAACTCGTCTCGCTTCCCGCCCGCGTGCTCGATCAGGAAGGCCGTTTCCTGATGATCCGCGGCAAGGGCAACAAGGAGCGGCTGGTGCCGCTGTCGCAATCGGCGATATCAGCCCTGAAATCCTACGGACGCCTGCTGGCGGTGGAAAATGCAGCCGTGAAGGAACCGCAGGAAAGCCCCTGGCTGTTTCCTTCCGCCTCGAAGGAGGGATACCTGCCGCGCCAGGTTTTCGCCCGCGACCTCAAGAACCTTGCGATCCGCGCCGGTCTGACGCCGTCGCTGATCTCGCCGCATGTCATGCGCCACGCCTTTGCCAGCCACCTGCTTGCCAACGGCGCCGATCTGCGCGTCGTGCAGGAACTCCTCGGCCATTCGGACATTTCGACCACGCAGATTTACACACATGTGCTCGAAGAGAGGCTGCAGCAGCTTGTCCAGACGCATCACCCCCTTGCCAAACAGGCGAAAAAGCACGAATAGGACCGGCGACATGGGGCGGAGCCAGGAAAACGCCCCGGGCACAAGGAACGGAAACGCACCTCATGCACAATTATCTCGACTTCGAAAAGCCGATCTCCGACCTCGAAGGCAAGATTATCGAGCTGAAGAAGCTCGCCACGGAAGACGAGAGCATCGACACCACCGATGAGATCGGCCGGCTGGAGGTTCGCGTCCGTGAGGCGATTGTCGAAATCTATTCCAAGCTCAATCCCTGGCAGAAGACGCAGGTCGCCCGCCATCCGCAGCGCCCGCATTTCGTCGATTACGCCAAGACGCTGTTCCAGGAATTCACGCCGCTTGCCGGCGACCGCAAATTTTCCGAGGATGCCGCGATCCAGGCGGGCCTTGCCCGTTTCCGCGGCCAGCCCGTCGCCGTCATCGGTCAGGAAAAGGGCAACGATACCAAGAGCCGCCTGAAGCACAATTTCGGCAGCCCCCGCCCGGAAGGCTATCGCAAGGCAATCCGCATTCTTGAAATGGCCGATCGTTTCGGCCTGCCGGTGATTTCGCTGGTGGATACGGCAGGCGCCTATCCCGGCGTCGGCGCCGAAGAGCGCGGCCAGGCCGAGGCGATCGCCCGCTCGACGGAAATGTGCCTCGGCGTCAAGGTTCCCCTCGTTTCCGTCGTCATCGGCGAAGGCGGCTCGGGCGGCGCCATCGCCATCGCCACCGGCAACAAGGTCTACATGCTCGAGCATTCGATCTATAGCGTCATCTCGCCGGAAGGGGCCGCCTCCATCCTCTGGCGCGATTCCACCCGCGCCCGGGAAGCGGCGACCAACATGAAGATCACCGCCGAGGACCTGAAATCGCTCGGCGTCATTGACGGCATCATTTCCGAGCCGCTCGGCGGCGCGCATCGCGATCCCGACAGCGTGATTGCCGCAACCGGTGACGTGATCGCCAGTGCTCTGGCCGAAATGGCACCCCGCTCCGGCGAACAGCTGCGCAACGACCGCCGCCAGAAATTCCTCGCCATGGGCCGCAATCTCTAGCGGACATTCGGCTCTTCGCCGATTGGGGCCAAACCTTGGCCACATTGATGTTATCTGTAGCATTCGCGCTTGCGGGGATGTTCCAGGCACGTCATAGGCTGGTAAGGATTTATAAAGTATAAGCCGCCTATGATTCCGTTTGATGCCGGACTCCATGGGCGGACCGGGTCGCATTATCTTTATGGGCTAGTTGGGATGCGCATACGTCATTTTGCCTATATTTCCCTCATGGCGCTGGCTCTGTCCGGCTGCAATGACGCGTTGGAAACAGCGCAGGTCGATCTTTCCAAGGTCAAGAACAAGGTCGAGCAGCCGCTTCCCAGCCATATCCTCGCTCAGATGTCCGCCAAGGGCATGGACCGCAATTCGCCGATCATGATCCGCATCTTCAAGGAAGAAGGTGCTATGGAGATCTGGAAGGCGAAGACCGACAACCGTTTCGACAAGATCGCCGATTACAAGATCTGCGCCTGGTCCGGCCGTCTCGGCCCGAAGGTAAAGACCGGCGACCGGCAGGCGCCGGAAGGTTTCTATGAACTGACGCGCGCCAACCTGAACCCCAATTCCAAATATTATCTGGCGATCAATACCGGCTTCCCGAACCGCTACGACGCGGCGAACGGCCGCACCGGTTCCGATCTGATGATCCATGGCGCCTGCTCGTCCTCCGGCTGCTATTCGATGACCGACCAGCAGGTGCTGGAGATCTACGCGTTTGCCCGCGACGCTTTCAAGGGCGGCCAGGCGACGGTGCAGCTGCAGGCTTTCCCCTTCCGCATGACGGCGGAAAACATGGTCAAACATCGCCTCGACAGCAGTTACGACTTCTGGAAGATGCTGAAGGTCGGCTACGACAATTTCGAAGTGACGAAGCGCCCGCCTGAGGTCGCCGTCTGCGAGAAGAAATACGTCTTCAATCAGCAGGCAACCGACGGCGGCGCCTTCAATGCCGCCGGCAAGTGCCCTGCTATGTCGACGCCGCCGGCACTGACGGCGGCCCTTGCCTCCTACGGCAAGACCTACGATGCCGACTATGCCAAGGCGATGAGCAAATTTGACGGCATGGCCTGGTACGATCCCACGGAAGCCGAGCGCAAGGCCGTGGTCGCCAAGCAGCGCAAGGGCCGCGAACTTGCTTACGCGCCGACCGGCACGTCGCTGGAAGCCGGCCGCATGGTCAAGGTCGCCGAACTCGAAGAACTGATGGCCAAGCGCACCGCGCAGGGCCTCGCCGCCAAGACCGCGCCGGGCGCCACGCCTGCAGCACCTGCCCAGCCGCCGGCAACGGCCGTCGCTGCCGCGACACCTGCGGTCGTGCCGGTGCCGATGCAGAACCCGCTGGCCTTTGCGGCACCCGAACCGCAGGAAACGGCAGAAGCCACCACGAAGAAGCCGTTCTGGAAATTCTGGGCGAGGAACTGAACGGCTTGAACCCCGTTCTCTACGATCTTCGCGGCCTGAAATGCCCATTTCCCGTGATCAAGACACGCAAGAAGCTCGCCGCCATGGCGAGCGGCACGCTCATTCGCGTCGACACCACCGATCCGCTCGCCGTGATCGATATGCCGCATTTCTGCAATGAGGACGGCCACGAACTGGTCGAGACGGAAAAGACCGAAAGCGGCCACCGCTTCCTGATCCGCAAGCGCTAAAGCGCGTCGCGCAAAACTGAACCTAATTGAATGAGCCTGAGGGTTATTACGAAGCGCACGCCTCCACCATAAGGCTGTCGCCCGCGTCTCCAACCTTGCCTGCTCGCGCTTCCGCAGCTGTCGGTCGGAGACCAAGAGGCGTCGAAAATTCATCATACAACTACACAGCTTTTGTATGTTGACATTATACTTTACAGGTTCTAGCCATAGTGAGCCGGTCGGAGGAACGGCAAGAATAGAGGAGGCTATCGATCCAAGTCTTCTGTTTCCACAAGAAGAGCGACAGTGTTCGCGTGTAGAGGTAAGCAGCTGCTCCATCGAACCCGATGGGTACGCTGAGCCATGTTGGTATGTCTCGATGAGGCTCGTCCAACTCGTGCAAACCTTTCGGGCCGACCATCAGTGCCCGAGCGTGGAAATATCGCTGGAAGGAGGCGAAGCGTGCAGAGGCACCTTCCTCTAAGTCGCAAAGCCGGGATACCGACTCTGAGAATTCATCGTCATGCAAAACGGGAGGAGAGCATGAAAAACCTTGTTAAACTGGCGGCCGGTCTTATGGTTGCCGCTTCATTCATGAGCGGCGCGGCCAGCGCTCAAACGGTGCTGAAATCGTCCGATACACATCCGGACGGCTATCCGACAGTCGAGGGCGTCAAATATTTCGGCGAGCTGTTGAAGGAGCGCACGCAGGGCCGCTATTCCCTCGAAGTGTATCATTCCGCCCAGCTCGGCGAGGAGAAAGACACGATCGAGCAGGTGCGCTCCGGCGTAATCGAGTTGAATCGTGTGTCGATGGCGCCCTTCAACGGCACTGTGAAGGAATCGATCGTTCCGGCTCTGCCCTATATCTTCCGTTCGGAAGATCACATGCACAAGGTCATGGACGGCGCCATCGGCGACCAGATCAAGAAGGCGTTCGAACCGGCCGGCCTCGTGGTGCTTGCCTACTATGATGCCGGCGCGCGCTCGTTTTACAACAAAACGAAGCCGATCAATTCGGTTACCGACATGAAAGGTCTGAAGTTCCGCGTTATCCAGTCCGACATCTTCGTCGACATGGTGGCCGCCCTCGGCGCCAATGCCACGCCGATGCCCTATGGAGAAGTCTATTCGGGGATCGAAACGGGCGTTATCGACGGCGCGGAAAACAACTTCCCGAGCTACGACACCGCCAAGCACGCCGAAGTGGCGAAGAACTACTCGCTGGATGAGCATACGATCCTGCCGGAAGTGTTCGTCATGAACAAGGCGGCGTTTGACAAGCTGACGCCGGAGGATCAGGCGGTCTTCAAACAGGCAGCCAAGGACAGCGTCGCCAAGCAGCGCGAGCTGTGGTCAGCCAAGGTCGCTGAATCGCGCGCCAATGTCGAAAAGCTCGGCGCTCAGATCACCATGCCGGACAAGCAGGGGTTCATCGACGCCATGGCCCCGGTTTATGAAAAGCACGTGAAAGACGACGTGCTGAAGAAGATGGTCGAGGATGTAAAGGCTGTGCAATAGCCCTAGCCTGCCTTCCTTTTTGCGGAAAGCGGCGGCGGTTATCGGGGTGGACAGTTATCTCCACCCCGGTTCACACGCCGCTTCGTGCACATCTTCTCGTTTCCTCCCGACAAGGGAGAGTGAGCGCCCAAATTCGACGAGGTCCCTATGTCGAACAACCTGACACCCGTCGTCAATTTTCTGACGCGCCTGAGCAACGCCGCCCTTTGGCTCGCGGGCACCGGCTTGGTGCTGATGACGGTCTTTGTCGCCTGGCAGGTATTTTGCCGCTATGTGCTGAATGATTCGCCGAGTTGGACGGAGCCGGGCTCGGTCATGCTGATGAGCTGGTTCATCTTCCTCGGCGCTGCCGTCGGCATCCGGGAGAATAATCATCTTGGTTTCGACGTGCTGCTTTATGTGCTGCCGAAATCCGGCAAGCGCGTCCTGCGCATGATCTCGGACGTCGTCATTCTCGCCTTCGGCGCCGGCATGGTCTGGTACGGCGGCGCGCTCATAAGCCTGACCTGGAACACAACCTTGCCGTCGCTGGGTATTTCCGGCGCGTTCGACTATCTGCCGCTCGCAGGCGGCGGGGTGCTTGCCGTTATCTTCTCGCTGGAGCGCATCGTGCTCCGCCTCGCCGGAGAACCGATCGACGATGCGCTGGATGAGATTCTGCCGGCGGAAATCGCCGTCGAGATCGAGAACATCAATGCCGATCCGAACGTCAAATTGAAGGTGTAGCGCGATGGAACTCTGGATCCTGTTCGGTGTTTTCACCACCCTGATGCTGATAGGCACGCCGATCGCCTTCTGCCTCGGCGTCGCCAGCTTCGCCACGGTGCTCTACATGGGCCTGCCGCCGCTGGTCATCTTCCAGCGGCTGAATTCCGGCATGAGTGTATTTTCGCTCCTCGCCATCCCCTTTTTCATCTACGCCGGCGACCTGATGGTGCGCGGCGGCATCGCCAGCCGCATCGTCGCCTTCGCCGCATCACTGGTCGGCCACGTGCGCGGCGGCCTCGGCCAGGTCAACATCGTCACTGCCACGCTGTTCGGCGGCATCTCCGGTTCGGCGGTGGCAGAAGCCGCAGCCGTCGGCGGCCTGATGATCCCGCAGATGAAGCAGCGCGGCTATGGCGCCGATTATGCGGTGAACGTCACGTCGATGGCCGCGCTGATCGCGCTGCTCCTGCCGCCCTCCCACAACATGATCATCTATTCGATCTCTGCCGGCGGCAAGATCTCCATCGCCGACCTGTTCACCGCCGGCGTGTTACCCGGACTATTGCTCGCGGTCGCGCTCATGGTGACGGCTTACATCGTTGCGCGCTCGCGCGGCTATCCGACCGAGCCCTTTCCGGGCTTTGTCATGGTGGCTCATTTGCTCGCCGTCGCACTGCCCGGGTTGCTGCTGATCGCCATCATCTTCGGCGGGGTGAGGTCCGGCGTCTTCACTGCGACGGAAAGCTCTTGCATCGCGGTGCTCTACGCGCTGCTGATAACTCTCCTGGTCTACCGGCAGATGAGTTGGAGAGACTTCGTTCACGCCACGCAAGGCGCCGTGCGCACGACGGCAATGGTGCTTTTGATTATCGGCACGGCCGCCGCCTTCTCCTGGTTGATGGCCTTCCTCAAGGTGCCGGCCTCGCTGGTAATCTGGATGAAGAGCGTCGCCGACGATCCGCTGACGGTGCTGCTCCTGCTCAATGTCCTCATGCTTGTGCTCGGCACTTTTATGGACATGGGGCCGACCATCATTATCTGCACGCCGATCTTCCTGCCGGTTGCACAGGCCTACGGTGTCGACCCGGTGCATTTCGGCGTGATCATGATCCTGAATTTCGGCATAGGGTTGAACACGCCTCCTGTCGGCGCGGTGCAATTCGTGGCTTGTGCAGTCGGCAAGATCTCTGTCTGGGAGGCCATGCGCTCGATCTGGCCGTTCTACGGTGCAGGCATCGTGGTGCTCGGGCTGGTCACTTACATCCCGGCGATTTCGCTGTGGCTGCCGAGCGTGTTCAAATAGGAGTGCGAGATGGCGACCGACACAGCCGTAGATTTCAGGGTCGAGCGAAAGCCGAAACTCTCCGAAGGCGTCGTTTCGGCCATCCGCGCTCAGGTCGTGTCCGGAGTGTACGCGCCAGGCCAGAAGCTGCCGACGGAGACCCGGATGGGCGAACTCTTCGGCGTCAGCCGCACCGTTGTCCGTGAGGCGATTGCAACCCTTGCCGCCGACGGCCTCGTCGAGGCGCGGCAAGGCGCCGGCGTCTTCGTCAAGAACCATCCGACGATTGCCTTCGGTTCGATCAGCGCCGATGTCGGCAACAAGGTTTCCCATGCACTCAACATCATCGAGGTGCGCATGGGGCTGGAAATCGAGAGCGCAGGGCTTGCTGCGCTACGGCGCAATGCGGCTCAGGAAGCGCAGATTCAGGAAGCATTCTTCGAATTCGACCGGCTGCTCGAGCGCGGCGAAGCAACCGGCAAGAGCGACTTCGCTTTCCACCGAGAAATCGCGGCTGCCACCAATAATTCATATTATGTCGAAGTTCTCGATGCGCTTGGCATGCGGGCCATCCCCTGCGACGTCGCCTCGCCGTGGGGTACGGATAGCACGCTGTCGCGTGACTATCAGGAAGGCCTGCAGCGCGAGCATTTGGCGATTTTGAAGGCGATTTCTGCCGGGGACCCGGAAGCCGCCCGCGCCGCCATGCGCGCCCATCTGGCGGCAAGCCAGGAGCGCTATCGCAGCCTTCTCAGCGGCCAGCAGGCCAAGTGGCTTTCAAGTATCCTTAAACGCAAGACCTGAAGAAGATCGCGCAACAACAAACATCAACGGTTTAAATCCGCATGCCGGGGATGGCGAGCGGATTGTCCGACAGCGCCACACGATCGGGCATGTCGATGCGCGGCTTGCCGAGGAAGGCGTCGAAGAGATCCTTCACGAAGGCTTCCGGCAGATCCCGGGTGATCAGCACCATGCGCGTGCGCCGGTCTTCCCCCGGCCAGGCGGGAAGCCGCACCGGCGGGTGGAAAATGCTCTGCACGCCATGCAGCACCAGCGGCCGATCCGGCCGGTCGGAAACGGACACGATCGCCTTCATCCTCAACAGCTTCTCGCCATGGGCCGAACGCAGAAGATCGATGAACATCTCGAGCGCCATCGGATCGATCGGCTTTTCCTCGATGATCGAGAAAGAGCGGATCGAGGCATCGTGACGATTGACGTCATGCGGATCCTGATGCGCGTGGCCATGATGATCATGATGGTGGTGACCGTGGTGATCGCCATCATGATCATGATCGTGATGTCCATCACGACCGTGGTCGTGATTGTGATGCGCCTCGTGTGCATCCTCGTCCTGCAGCCAGCGGCCGACATCGGCGATCTTCGTCGCCGGATCGTAGAGCCCGTTGACCAGCACCGCGGCACTGCCCGCCTCGGCGCTGTCGGCATCCATCATCACGGCACGCGGATTGAGCGCCCGCAGCCGCTTTTCCAGCCCGTCCGTCGCCTCGGCCATCGATTTTTTCGAGACGATCAGCCGGTCGGCGACCGCCGCCTGCTTGCGCGCTTCCTCGTGATTGTCGAGCGTCTGCAGCCCATTAACCGCGTCCACGACGGTGACGACGCCGTCGAGCTCGAAATTCGTGGCAATGACGGGATTTCCCATGATCGCCTGCATGACCGGTGAAGGATCGGCAAGGCCGGTCGTCTCGATGACGACGCGCTTGACCGGCTTGACGCGGCCCGTCTGCACGGCGTCCATCAGGTTCGCCAGCGTATCGACAAGCTCGCCGCGCACGGTGCAGCAGAGGCAGCCATCGGACAGCTCGATGATCGAATCGCCGGAACTTTCGACCAGAAGATGATCGATGCCGACATCGCCGAATTCGTTGATGATGACGGCCGCATCCTTCATGACAGGATCTTTGAGGATGCGGTTGAGCAGCGTCGATTTGCCGGCGCCGAGAAAGCCTGTCAGGATGGTGACCGGAATCCTGTCGTTGAGCGCGCTCATGTCATTTTACCTTAAAAGCTTAAAAGGATGTCGGGCGCGGCATCGGCACCGGCACGTTGGCGATTGCTCCCGCGGTATCGCCCCGCGCCATTTTCTCCGGCTGCGCTGCCGGCTGCGGATCCTGGCCCGGAATGAGGCCGGCAAAGACGAATTGCGGATCGTGGTCCATCGGCTGGATATAGGGTGACAGCACCTTCATGCGGCCGACCTCGTCGCGCGTTTCGCTGCGCACCTTGGCGCCCTTGGCGCTGCAGATATCGGCGCCGATGTCGGTCACCTGGTCCTGTCCCACCCCGTAAGGTCTCAGCGAACCCAGCGTGTCGTTGCTGGCAGGCTGGGTGGTAAAGCCCTTCTGCAAAAGGTTCGCGGTCGCATCGGCGCGGGCTGCAAGGCTGTCGGTGCCGAGCACGACGGAGACCAGCGTGCGGCCGTTGCGCGTCGCCGAACCGATCTGGTTGAAGCCCGAGGCGCAGATGAAGCCGGTCTTCATGCCGTCCGCGCCGGCAAAACGGCCGATCAGCATGTTGAGGTTCGGCACGTTCTGCTGGCCGTTGGTGAAACCTTCCAGCGAGAAATAGCCGGCATATTGCGGAAAATCGCGGCGCAGCGCCACCGTCAGCACCGCAAGGTCGCGTGCCGTCGTATACTGGCCCTTGCCGGGCAAGCCGTTCGGATTGACGAAGTGCGAATCCGTCATGCCGAGCTTCAGCGCCTCGCCGTTCATCCGCGTCACGAAGCCTTCCTGCGTGCCGCCGATGGCTTCGGCGACCGCGACCGCAACATCATTGGCCGATTTGACCAGCAGGATCTTCAATGCGCTGTCGAGCGTCAGTTTCTGACCCGGCTTGAAATACATCTTGGCGGCCGGCTGCGCGGCGGCACGTTTGCTGATGACGACGGGCGTATCGAGGCTGATCTGACCGGCGCGGATCGCGTCGAACACGGTATAGACGGTCATCAGCTTGGTCAGCGAGGCCGGATACCATTTGCGGAAGGCCTCTTCATGCTCCAGCACGCGGCCGGTCTGTACATCGACGAGAATGTGCGGATTGGCCTGGGCCAGCGGAACCGAGGTCAGAAAAACGGCCGTCGCCGCTGACACGAAAGAAAGCGGCCGCAAGGCAGCAAACAAACGGAAGTGGCTCGTCGACACGGTTCGTCCTTCAGATACAGGAAAATCTCGAAATCTTCCCCTATTTAGCCTATATGGCTATGACATGGCAAAGGTCATTGACTAAGTAATTTCCACAGCCTCACACCCTTGTGATGCGATGAAAGATTGTCGAGATTTCATAACAGGAACGCCGATATGCCGATTTTGAACAGAGCCGCGGAGTTGCAGGACGAGGTCGCCGAATGGCGCCGCCACATCCACGCTCGGCCCGAACTCCTCTTCGCGGTGGAAAACACGGCCGCCTTCGTCGCCGAAAAACTCAAGGAATTCGGCATCGACGAGATCGTCACCGGTATCGGCCGCACCGGTGTCGTCGGCCTGATCAAGGGCAAGGGCGAAGGCCGCCGCACAGTCGGCCTGCGCGCCGACATGGACGCCCTGCCGCTCACCGAAATCACCGGCAAACCCTGGGCTTCGAAGACGCCGGGCAAGATGCATGCCTGCGGCCATGACGGCCACACCGCCATGCTGCTCGGCGCCGCGAAATACCTGGCCGAAACCCGAAACTTCAACGGCAATGTCGCCGTCATCTTCCAGCCCGCCGAAGAAGGCGGCGGCGGCGGCAATCTGATGGTCAAGGACGGCATGATGGAGCGCTTCGATATCGAAGAGGTCTACGGCATGCACAATCTGCCAGGCCTCCCGGTCGGCCAGTTCGCCACCCGCAAGGGCGCCATCATGGCGGCGACCGACGAATTCACCGTCACCGTCAAGGGCCGCGGCGGCCACGCTGCCCAGCCGCATAAGACGATCGACCCGATCGCCATCGGCGCCCAGATCATCGCCAATCTGCAGATGATCGCCTCGCGCACCGCCGATCCGCTGCGCTCGGTGGTCGTCTCGGTGACCAAGTTCAATGCCGGTTTCGCCCATAACGTCATTCCGAACGATGCGACCTTCGCCGGTACGGTCCGCACCCTCGACCCCGAGGTGCGCACGCTCGCCGAAACCCGGTTCCGGCAGATTATCGAGGGCCTGGTCGCGGCCCACGGCGCCGAGGCCGAAATCAGCTTCCACCGCAACTATCCCGTCACCGTCAACCACCCGGATGAGACCGAGCATGCAATCGCCACCGCCAGCGCCATCGCCGGCGAAGGCAACGTCAACGCCGAGATCGATCCGATGATGGGCGGCGAGGATTTCTCCTACATGCTGAACGCCCGCCCCGGCGCCTTCATCTTCATCGGCAACGGCGACAGCGCCGGCCTCCACAACCCGGCCTACGACTTCAACGACGAAGCCATCGCCCACGGCATCTCCTATTGGGTCCGCCTTGCCGAACAACGCCTCGGCCTCTAGCAACAATTAAGGCTTGGCTTCGCGCCAAGCCTTTTGTATGCATGGCGTGCAAGTGGTCCCGTAGCTCAGCAGGATAGAGCACCAGATTCCTAATCTGGGGGTCGCGCGTTCGAATCGCGCCGGGATCACCAGTCAATCAGATGCTTATCTCCCTCGACAGAACCTACGTTCCTGCAGACATGCAAGAACGTAATAACGATGTCATGAGAAACCGGCCTTGACTGTTAGTAGCGAGGCCGAGCGTCGCGCTAAGGCCGCACGACCCGAGCTCTTGGGCCGAAGAAATTGGCGATCAATTGGATTCGTTCAACTGGCTAGTTTTTCAACATCGGATCGATCCGCGGTCAGTTCGCTCAAAGTTGACGATCGCGTCTCCGCACAGACTGCCCTCCCGAAAAGGCACTCCGGCCAGAACCACTAGATCGGAAACAGTCAACGAATATTTTTGCGATCAATGCGCGCCCGACGCAAATGCGCGCATATCGGAGCATGCCATCGTAAAGTGGATATGGCCACTGCGGCTGATTATCGATCCCTAGTTGAAAATGTTCTCTGCGATGAGCGCGCCGCGGAAGTCGTCATGGTCCCAGCCATGCGAAGTCTTTCGCACCGCTGCCTCGCCATCCCAGCCCATAAAGAATGGCACGCTTCTTGCGTAGCTTGGCGTAGAGCCGAGCATATTCGGCGGAAGCCCACGAATTCTCACAACCGGAAGGTGGATGAGTTCTCGGACATTTGGAGTAGGCCGGTCGACGGCCAGGAGCAGATGACAACCTATTCGATCGTTCTAGGACGCGAACGCCATGTCTTTCAGGATCTGAAATCGGTATTGGCTTGCGCTTCGCCGCTGAAATCCGGTGACGTGCTGGCCGGGATCGCGGCGTCAAGCAACGAGCGGCGGGTGGCCGCCCGCTACCTGCTCGCGGATATGCCTCTCAAAACTTTCCTGGAGGATCTCGTCATCCCATACGAGATCGACGAGGTTAGTCGGCTGATCGTCGACCGCCATGATTGGATGGCATTCGCGTCGGTATCTCATATGACGGTCGGTGAGTTTCGCGATTGGCTTCTCTCTTATGACGCGACCTCCGAAAAACTGCTTGCCATTGCACCAGGCCTCACCCCCGAAATGGTCGCGGCGGTCTCCAAGATCATGCGCAACCATGATCTGATCACTGTCGCCGGTAAATGCAGGGTGGTCACTGCCTTTCGTTCCACGATCGGTCTGCCCGGCCGACTGTCGAGCCGTCTTCAGCCCAATCATCCCACCGATGATCCTGAAGGTGTTGCCGGCTCGACGCTCGACGGACTTCTCTATGGGATCGGCGATGCGGTGATCGGCATCAACCCGGCGACCGACAATCTTGAGGCCTGCACAAGATTGATGGTTCTTTTCGACCGGCTGCGCGAACGGTTCGAGATCCCGACCCAATCCTGCGTGTTGACCCATGTCACCACGTCAATCAAGGCGATTGAGGCTGGAGCGCCGCTCGATCTGGTGTTCCAGTCAATCGCCGGCTCGGAGGCTGCCAACAAGGGTTTCGGCGTCGATCTCGCCGTCCTCAGGGAAGGCCAGCAGGCAGCCCTTTCCATGAAGCGCGGCACGGTCGGAAACAATGTCATGTATCTGGAGACCGGCCAGGGCAGCGCCCTCTCGGCCGACGCCCATCATGGTGTCGACGAACAGACGATTGAGACCCGGGCCTACGCCGTTGCACGTGAACTCAATCCGTTGCTTGTCAATACAGTGGTCGGCTTCATTGGCCCCGAATATCTTTTCGACGCCAAGCAAATTATCCGCGCCGGGCTCGAAGATCATTTCTGCGGCAAAGTGCTTGGCGTGCCGATGGGGGTCGACGTCTGCTACACGAACCACGCCGAAGCGGACCAGGACGATATGGATAATCTGATGGTGTTGCTGACTGTCGCGGGCGTCAGCTTCCTCATCGCGGTGCCCGGCGCCGATGACGTCATGCTCAATTATCAGAGCCTTTCCTACCACGATATTGTCGGCCTCAGGCACCAGTTCAATCGTCCGCCCGCCCCGGAGTTCGAAGCCTGGCTCCACCGCATGGGCATGCTTGATCACACGGGTCGTCTTGCGCCTGCCAGCGCCTCGGGCGCTTTTTCTCGCAATCTCTTGAGCTACAGGGCATCGGCATGAGTCCCTTCGAACGAGATCCGTTTGCGCGGTTCCGCAACGCCACACGCGCCCGAATTGGGCTTGGCAGAGCGGGCGACGCGTTGCCGACATCGGCAATCCTCGACTTCCAGCTCGCCCATGCCCGGGCGCGGGATGCCGTGCATGGTCAAGTGGATTTTGTCGCCCTTGCCAAACAGCTTGCTCCCGTGCCGACGGTCCGGATCCGGTCTCGCGCCAAAGACCGTACGATCTATCTGGCGCGCCCGGATCTCGGCCGTCAGACCAACACAGCCGATCTCCCGAGCTCAGGCGATCGTTATGATATCGCCTTCATCATCGCAGACGGACTTTCGGCCTCGGCGGTCGAGCACCACGCGGTGCCGCTGTTTAAGGCATGCATGAAGCGTCTTGGCGACTTCAGCGTCGCCCCGGTGATATTGGGCGAGCAGGCGCGGGTGGCATTTGGTGATGAGGCAGCGGCAGCGTTCGGTGCGGAAGTTGCCATCGTGCTGATCGGCGAGAGGCCGGGACTAAGCGTGCCTGACAGTCTCGGCACCTACATCACGTTCCGACCGCAATCGGGACGGCGTGACAGCGAGCGCAATTGTATTTCCAATATTCATGCCGACGGGCTCGGCTACGAGGTCGCAGCCGACAAGATCGTTTGGATCGTCCGGGAGGCGCTTCGCTTGCAACTGACCGGTGTCGATCTCAAGGAAAATGCCGAAGGCGCCATAGAAGCGCTGCCACACCAAGAATCATAAAGTTCAATCTACAAAAAAAAGGGGAACAATCATGTCAAATTCTCAACCGACGCTCGCCAAGAGCCTGACCGGGCTGCATTTATGGGGACTTGCAGTCGGCCTCGTCATCTCGGGCGAATATTTCGGCTGGAGCTATGGCTGGGCGGCCGCTGGGACACTCGGCTTCTTGATCACCACGATCCTGATCGCCGTCATGTACACCACCTTTATCTTTTCCTTCACGGAATTGACGACGGCCATTCCGCATGCCGGCGGCCCTTTTGCCTATGCGCTCAGGGCTTTCGGCCCGCTCGGCGGCTTCGTTGCGGGCTTTGCGACATTGGTTGAATTCGTCTTCGCCCCTCCGGCCATCGCGCTTGCCATCGGCGCCTATCTCAATGTGCAGTTCCCGGGGCTTGATCCGAAAATGGCGGCCGTCGGCGCCTATATCATTTTCATGGCGCTCAATATTGTCGGAGTCACGATCGCGGCAACCTTCGAACTCTTTATCACCGTTCTGGCGATTGCCGAATTGCTGATCTTTATGGGTGTCGTCGCGCCGGGCTTCTCTTTTGCCAATTTCGCGGCCAATGGCTGGGCTGGCGCCCCTGAATTCTCGGTCGGTGCCATTGGAGGCATCTTTGCCGCCATTCCATTTGCCATCTGGTTTTTCCTGGCGATCGAAGGCGCGGCGATGGCGGCTGAGGAGACCAAGAACCCCACCCGCACCGTTCCCATTGCCTATATTGCGGGTATTCTGACACTCGTCTTCCTCGCCTTCGGCACCATGATCTTCGCCGGTGGCGTCGGCGACTGGCGTACGCTGTCCAACATCAACGATCCGCTACCGCAGGCGATGAAGGCGGTCGTGGGCGAATCCTCCGGTTGGCTGCATATGCTGGTCTGGATCGGCCTCTTCGGCCTGATTGCTTCCTTTCACGGCATCATCATGGGCTATTCCAGGCAGATTTTTGCGCTGGGCCGCGCAGGCTACCTCCCTGAAGTCCTTGCAAAAATCCATCCGAAATTCCGCACGCCTTATCTCGCAGTCCTTGCAGGTGGCGCCGTCGGCATCGCAGCCATCTTTTCTGACAGCCTGATCCAGATTGGCGGTCTGCCGCTGACCGCCAATATTGTCACCATGTCGGTGTTCGGCGCGATCATCATGTACATCGTCTCGATGGCATCGCTGTTTAAGCTGCGTCGCGCCGAACCTGAACTCGCCCGACCCTTCAGGGCCTGGGGGTATCCCGTGGTGCCAGCCATTGCCCTCGGACTCGCCCTCGTCGCGCTGGCAGCGATGATCTACTACAACTTCCTGATCTTTGTGATCTTCCTCGCGATGGGCGTGGTGGCATTCGGCATTTGGCGTTTGCTGTCAGGTGGCATCGCCAAGGAAGCGGCAGCGTCCACGTAACAAGGCTCTCTGGCCCGATCACCGGGAGGCAACCGGACGAACCGGTTCCGATCAATATCGATGCCCCCCGCCGAAGTTTGGCGGGGGTCATTTCAGCGCAAAGCTTAGCTGATATCATTACGTTCCAGGGCCAGTGCCACGTTCGCCACCGATTGGTTCACCGCACCTGACGATGGACTCGCCGCGTCCTTGTGACCCGCCGCGCCCCCAATCCCAGCAACGCCGCCACGACCCAACCTCCGAGAAATCCAATCGCGCCCCAGACGAGACCGGCAAAGCTGACGGGCACGCCGGGTACGAAGTCGCGCCAGGTATTGGCGAAAACGACGTCATCGGCATTCCCCAGCAGAACAAAGGGCTTGGCGACGGGTGCGGCGGTGCCGAGGTGGAGCTGCTGCGACAGCAGCGTTTCGTAGCGCGAGATCGTGCTCTGCATCGAGACGCCGCGGTCGCGCAGGAAATCGTCGGATGATTGGGCATAGGCGCTCAGCGCCTGTTGGCGATCGAGATGGTGCGCGGCCGCCTGGGCATTGAAATCCTCGACGATGACGCGCAATTCGTCGATCGCCCCGCCGATCCGCTGGCGGTATTGCTGCGCAAATTCCGGCGCCTGCGAAAAGACCGTGCCGCCGGCAAGCCCGGCGACGATGGTGATGATCCTTGCAATCGGTCCCATGAACAATGCCTCCGGCTATCCCCTTGCGCTAACGATCCGGCGCGTCAAAGGTTTCTGCCGTCGACACAATCGGTAACTCTATGTGATTGAACCGACGGCGCTTCCGGCGAGTTGATGCCGTGACCAACTCAGAAAGAGAGGCTCGTCATGAAACAAATTATCCTTGCCTGCACGCTCGCTGCTGCGTCCATCTTTTCCGCAATGCCGTCCCAGGCGGCAAGTGTGACCATTACCACGGATGACGCGCGTCCTACTTACCGTCATGCCGAACGGCCCTATTACCGTCATCATATGAGGCCACGCCACGTCTCCCAGGATTGCTTCACCAAGACCGAAAAAATCCGCCGTCACGGTCACACGATCGTCAAGGAAACCCGAATCTGCCGATAAGGCAATCCATGCAGGAAAAGCCCGGCCGATCCTCCCCGGCCGGGCTTTTCCTTTCTGATCTCGCCGATGAGGAACTTCGCCATATCAGCTGCGTTTATCGCGAAACAGGAGTATTCATCATGCGTATCAAGATGACTCTTTTGGCAATCGCCTATGTCGCCGTCAGTGTTCTGCTGCTCGCCGTCGCCTACCAGCCGCAGGGGTCGGGCGCCGCGCAGAAGACGGATCGTCTGGCCGGCTCGTCCTTCCTCGTCGAACGCTTCGCCGGTTGATCGGCGGCTTGTAGGCGACGATGGGGAAATAGACATCGCCCGGGAGGGACCCGGGCGCAGCGGCCAGCCGTTGCTTAATGTGTGCCGTCGAGCGAAGATCCGCCAAGCAGGATCCGGTTCTGCACCGCATGCACGCCCTCGACCGCCTTGGCGACCGCGGTTGCCCGCTCGATTTCGCCCACCGTGGCAACGGTGCCGCTCAGCACGATCTGATCGTGTTCCATCGTCACCTCGACATCGGACGCATCGATGCCGCCGGCAATCGCCAGCGCATTGGCGACAGCCGCCTCGACCGATGCGCGATTGGCGATCTCTATTTCCATCTCGGGTTCGAGCCCGTGAAATGTCTGCTCCTTGAAAACCATGTTCCGTTCCTCCGTGAATAGCTCGTAGGAAACGCTGATCGGCGGAGTTTGGTTCAGCACACGCTACCAGTTGACGCGATAGCGGAGATTGACGCTGCCCGCCTCACCCCCTGAAAATGGATTATTCACCGCGGCATCGAGGTTGAGGTTCGGCAGAATGGCCTGGCTGACCCCCACCGTGCTCGACAAGTCGCCGCTGGCATTGCTGACGCCTGTGCCTGCCGAAAGCGAGGTTCCCGTCCAGGGATGGATCAGCTTCAGCGCCTGCGATGCCGTCACCGAAGCCTGCCGGGCATCGACCGCGTCATATTGCACGCTGATGGAGCGGCTCGATTGCATGTCGAGCGAATCGGAGAGGATCCAGCTGCGCGAGCGGCTGAGGGTCAGCGCGCCGCTGCCGCGCAGCGTGTCGACGCTGACGCTGGCACCCTGCTGTGACCGGCCTGCCGGGGTAACGCTCGTTCTGCTGATCCTGCCCCAAAGCATTGCCTGTTGGGAATCAGGCAGCAGCGCGCCGCCTTTGGTCGAGGCAAGCGCGAGGTCGGCGCCAGCGCTGGTTTCCCATTCCGCCGGCAGGCGGAAACCCACCGTCGCCTTGTAGGACCGGTCCGAAAGCTTAGCCGGCGACCAGATCAGCAGGTCGTCCGCCTTCGCTGCGGCCGTGAGCGAAGGCAGAATGGCGAAAAGGATGCATGCTAATTTGAATGTCGTCATGAAGGTAAAGCGTTTTGACCTGCCACAGGGCCGCTGCGCGGAAGTCGACACAGCAGCGCATATGAAAGCGTTCGCAACGAACGCAATGGGATCACGGCCAAGCCGCCCATCCCGGTTTCATCCTCGATTTAATGTATGGCCGAAAGGCCGGCGGCACCGAGTGCCTGTTCTTCGATGGACGCCGCGGCGCCCCGACTTGCCCATGCGACCGTAACCGGCCGCAACGGAACCGCGATTCCTCAAGCAATGTTAGAAGGATCACATCCAGCCGCTGCTCTGTAAACCCCTCAAGGGTTGAAATCTGCTGCACCGCACACTTGCCGCCCCCTCCAAAGCCTAGTAGAGCCTGAGCCTACGAGAGAAATTTTCGCGAAATTCCACATGATGACCGGCAAAAGCGCGCCGCGGCGCCTCAGCATCTTCGGTTCGACGGGTTCGATCGGCCAGAATACACTCAATGTCGTCGATCACCTGGGCGGACGGGAGAACTTCGAAATCTCCGTGCTCACAGGCAGCGGCAATGTCGAATTGCTGGCCCGGCAGGCGAAATCATCCGGCGCGCGGCTGGCGGTGACGGCAAACGACCGCCATTACGAATCACTGAAGAGCGAACTTTCCGGCACCGGCATCGCGGTAGCCTCGGGAAAATCCGGCCTGATGGAAGCCGCCGACCGCGACGTCGACTGGGTGATGGCAGCAATCGTCGGCACTGCGGGCCTGGCGCCGACGCTTGCCGCTGCCCGCCGCGGCGCCGATATCGCCCTTGCCAACAAGGAATGCCTGGTATCGGCCGGCGATCTCTTTATCGCAGCGATCCGCGAAGGCGGCGGCAGGCTGCTTCCCGTCGACAGCGAGCACAACGCCATCTTCCAGGTGCTGGAAGAGAACCAGCGCCACGCCGTCGAGCGGGTCATCCTGACGGCGTCGGGTGGCCCCTTCCGCACCGCCTCGCTGCGTGACATGGCGGATGTGACGGTGGAAACTGCGCGCGCCCACCCGAACTGGTCGATGGGATTGAAGATCTCGATCGACAGCGCCTCGATGTTCAACAAGGCGCTGGAGATGATAGAAGCCCTGCACCTTTTCAGCCTCAGACCCGAACAGATCGAGGTCATTTTCCATCCGCAATCGATCATCCACTCCATGGTCGGCTATACCGATGGGTCGGTGCTGGCGCAGCTCGGCGCGCCCGATATGCGCACCGCCATCGGTTATGCCCTGTCCTTTCCGCGCCGGCCGAACCTGCCGGTCGAGCGGCTGGATTTCGCCAAGCTCGCCCGGCTGGATTTCGAGGCGCCGGATGAGGTGCGGTTTCCGGCGCTGCGGCTCGCGCGCCTGGCGATGACACGCGGCGGTGTTCAGGGCGCCGTGCTGAACGGCGCCAAGGAAGTGGCGCTCGAAGCCTTCATCGAAGGGCGGCTCTCCTTCCTCGCCATGGCCGAGGTGACTGAGAGGGTCATGGACGATCTGGCCGGCCTGCCGCAGGCTGCCGGCATGGACGATGTCTTCGCCGCCGACAGGGAAGCCCGGCAAAGGGCGGCGGAACTCATGACACTAGCGATCGCCGAGTGAGCTGATCGTCGAGCGGTCGCGCGCCTGTGATCGTGACCGGCGCTATTACCGCAATCGGTTGCCACCCTCGTCGAACAAGCGGCAATCCGACGGTTCAAACAGCAGGCTCACCTGCTCACCCGCCGCGATGCTGATCGGTGACCGATGCTCGACGGTGAGTGACTGGCCATCGGCAAGCTGGCAATAGAGATATTGCGTTCCCCCGAGATATTCCGAAAAATCGACCCTGGCCGTCAGGCTGCCCGATAGGTCGGATGCCACCTTCAGATGCTCCGGCCGCAGGCCGAGCGTCACCGCGCCGCCAACCGGCCTGTCCGCCGGCGGTAGGCCGCTTTCGATCTGCCGGCCGGCGACTTCGACCAGGCCCCCCTCACCCCAGCGGGCATTCAAAAGGTTCATTCGGGGCGAGCCGATGAAGCCCGCCACGAAGGTATTGGAGGGATTCTCATAGATTTCCCGCGGCGTTCCCGCCTGTTCGACGCGGCCGTCGCGCAGCACGACGATCTTGTCGGCGAGCGTCATCGCCTCCGTCTGGTCGTGCGTGACATAGATCATCGTGTTGCCGAGTTCGCGGTGGAGGCGGGCGATCTCGATGCGCATCGAAACGCGCAGTTCGGCATCGAGATTGGACAGCGGCTCGTCGAACAGGAAGACATCCGGCTTGCGCACGATCGCCCGGCCGATCGCCACACGCTGCCGCTGGCCGCCGGAAAGCTGTCCCGGCCGCCGGTCGAGAAGATGATCGATTTTCAGGATCGCCGAAGCGGCCTTGACGCGGGTCTCTATCTCCGCAGCATTCGTGCGCGCCATCTTCAACCCGAAGGCCAGGTTGTCGCGCACGCTCATATGCGGATAGAGCGCGTAGGACTGGAAGACCATGGCGATGCCGCGCTCGGATGGATCGAGATCGGTGACAACACGTCCCTTGATCTCGACCTCCCCGTCGGTCACGTCTTCCAGGCCGGCGATCATGCGAAGAAGCGTCGATTTTCCGCAGCCGGAGGGGCCGACGAAGACGACGAATTCACCCTCCGCGATCGTCAGGTCGATCCCGTGGACCACCTGCAGATTGCCATAGCTTTTTCGCACGTCCTGGAGCACGACGCTCTTGTTACCCATACCGTTCGTCATCCCCAAAAAGACCTATCTGTCCGACTGGACCCAGACGAGCATCTCTCCGGGCGCGCGGTTGTCCCAGAGATGATAGGGCACGAAACGCGCGGTGGCGACCTGCCTTTCGGCCGGCGCATTGCGGTAGAGCGCTGTTCCCCAGTTCGATGTTTCCTCGCGCTCGACCTTGAGATCGAGGGCGACGGCATCATTGAGATCCTTCAGCACGACGGTTTCGGCTGTGGAGAGCTCACGGGGCAGGACGATGGCGTTGAGGTCTTCGCCATTGTCCGTGGTTTCGACGCAATAGACCAGCGGGCCGCGCATCAACGCGACGCGCCCGGCATCCTGGCGCACCTTCGGGTTGGCATATTGCGGCCGAAGCGCCAGCGGCAGGTAGAGGGCGACACGATCGCCCGCGGCCCACTCACGATCGATCCTGATATATCCGTCCCGCATATTGGCGTTGAGATCGAGCATCTCTCCATTGACGCTGAGGGTGGCACCCTCCGCCCAGTCCGGAATGCGCAGCGACAGCGCAAACTTCGCCGGCTTCTCCAGCCTGGTGGTAAAGGCGACCGCCCCTTCCCACGGATAGTTGGTGGTCTGCTCGAGTTCCACCTCGGCGCCGTTGGCCAGCTTCAGCCTTGCGGTGCTCTCGCCATAGAGGTGCACGGCGATCTCATTATCCGAAACGGCGTACATGTAGGAGCCGATCGAGGTCACCAGCCGGGCGATATTCGGCGGGCAGCAGGGGCAATGGTGCCACTTCCACCGGTGGTGCTTGCCGGCACTTTCGAGCGGATTGTCATAGAAGAACGTCTTGCCGTCGGTCGAAAGCCCCGGCAGCGCGCCGTTGTAAAGCGCCTGCTCCATGATGTCGGCATAGCGCCGGTCCGGACCGCGGCCGAGCATGCGGCTCGCCCAGAACACCAAGCCGACCGAGGCGCAAGTCTCCGCATAAGCGGTATCGTTCGGCAGATCGAAGTAATCGGTAAAGCCTTCGTTGGAGGCAGCCGGCCCGATGCCGCCGGTGATGTACATCTGCTTGGTCGTCAGATCGTCCCACAGCGTTTCCAGCGCCGCCGTCAGGCTATCGTCCTTGTATTCGGTGGCGATGTCGGCCATGCCCGAATAAAGGTACATGGCGCGCACGGCGTGGCCGACGACCTTTGTCTGCGCGCGCACCGGCTGGTGCGCCTGCGCATATTCATAGGTCTTCTGGTGGTACTCGGAGACATCGCGGCCGTCGCGGCTTGCCTCGGCGGTGAAGAAATGCGGTTCGGTGCCGCGTTCGTCGATGAAGTATTTCGACAGGTCGAGATATTTCTTCTCATCCGTCACGCGGGCGAGCTTGACCAGCGCCAGCTCGACTTCCTCATGGCCGCAATAGCCTGATATCTGACCTTCGCCATGACCGAAAATCTTGATCATGTAGTCGGCGTAGCGGCACATGATGTCGAGCAGCTTGCGTTTGCCGGTCGCCTGATAATAGGCGACGGCAGCTTCCATCAAGTGGCCGGCGCAATAGAGCTCATGATGGTCACGCAGATTGGTCCAGCGGCGGTTCGGCTCCACGCGCTGGAACCAGGCGTTCAGATAGCCGTCCTCGTCCTGCAGCTTCTCATACATGTCGATGATCTCGTCGGCGCGCGCTTCGAGCTTCGGGTTCGGCCGGCGATAGAGCGAATAGGCGATCGTTTCGATCGACTTGCCGAGGTCGGAATCCCAGAACATCTGCGTCGTCCCGCCCCACGGCTGAATGGGAATGACGACCCCAGGGCTCGGCTGGTCGACATCGATCGCCTTGAGCATGCCGGCCTCGACGCAGCGGTCGAGCAGGGTCTCGGCAGTGGAATTGCAGACGGCGTCCTGCCATTTGCCCCAGAAGCCGCCGAGCTCCACATCGGGAACGGCGACGGGACGAAACTGGCGGTCATTGCTTGGTTTGTTCATGGGTTCCACTTTCTCTAAGATCATTTCACCGCGCCGGCCATCAGCCCGCGCATGTAGTAGCGTTGCAGGAGCAGGAAGACGATCAGGCAGGGGATCGTCATGACGACGACACCGGCCTGCACCGCTCCCCAGTTGATGGCGCCGAGCCGTCCGGCGCGAACCGCCGTCATCAGCACCGGCAGGGTGTATTTCTCATTGCTGGAGAGCAGCACCAGTGCGGCGAGAAACTCGTTCCAGGCATTGAGGAAGGCAAAGATCGCGACCGTGGCGACACCGGGAAGCACCAACGGCAGAAGAACCCGGACCAAGAGCCTGAGGTCGCGTGCGCCGTCGATGCGCGCGGCCTCTTCGATCTCCTTCGGCACGGCGTCGAAGGCGTTGCGCATCATGAACACCGAGAAGGGCAGTTGCAGCGTCACATAGACGAGCGTCAGCCCAAGCAGCGAATTGTTGAGGCCGAGCTTTGCGAGGATGATGAAGAGCGGCGTCAGGATAGACTGGAACGGGATCATCAGCGTCGCGATGATCAGCACGAAGAGCGCATTCTTCATCGGGAACCGGTACCGCGAGAAACCGTAGCCGGCGAGCAGGCTGACGGCGACGGTGAGCACCACGGTGGCGACCGAAACGAACAGCGAATTGATCATGTGCCGCCAGATGCCGGCGCCGAACGTATCGAGCAGCGCGTAGGAATCGATGCTGACGCCGGATATCGGCCATGGCGGCAAAGGCGGCAGACTGGCCTCCGTGCCATGCCGGAAGGACGACAACAGCGTGATCACGAAGGGGGCGAGAAAGAAGATCGATATGGCAATGCCGGTCAGATGATAGGCCGACTTCGTCCGAATGGCCTTGCGCGCGCGGCGTTCCCTTGAGGTGGTCATGGACGCTCCTCCCCGACGCGAAGCAGCCAGAGCTGCACGATGCTGATCGCCACCAGGATGGCGAGAAGCACGATCGAGAGTGCTGCGCCATAACCGAGATTGAACGACACGAAGGACTGATTGAAGATGTAGTAGACCACCGAGATCATCTTGTTCTGCGGACCGCCTGACGTCATGATGTAGAACTGGTCGAAGGCGAGGATCGAACCGGTGACGGAGACGATCAGCGCCAGCGCGATCGTCTTGCGCATCAGCGGCAGCGTCAGATGCCGGAAACGCTGCCAGCGGCCGGCGCCGTCGATGCGGGCCGCCTCCGTCAGTTCGGACGGAATGGCCTGAAGCCCGGTCAAAAGAATGATCATGGTGAAGCCGGCGATCTTCCAGACGACCATCACCACGATCGTCAGAAAGGCGGTGTCGAAGGTCGCAAGAAGATTGGGGCTCTTTTCGACGAGGCCGAGCCCTCTCAAGGCCGGGCCGATGAAGCCGCTATCGACATTGGCGAGCCAGACCCACAGCAGCGAGGCTGTGGCAAGGCCGACCACGACGGGCAGGAAGATGATCGTGCGGTAGGCACCGACGAACTGCCGTTCCTTCTCGACGAAGATTGCCAGCGGAAAGGCGATTGCGAAGATCGCGATGGTGACGATCACGGTGTAATAGGCCGTGAAATTCAGCGCCGTCATGAAACGAGTGTCGTTGGCCATGCGGAAATAATTGTTGAAGCCGATCCAGCGAGACGCCCCCATCAGCGGCCAGTTGTGCAGGCTCATCCATCCTGTGAAGAGAACCGGCATGATGAAGAAGACGATGACCAGCGCCATGGCCGGCGCGATGTAGACGAGGCCGCGCCAGTTCGATCTGCGCCGTCGCCTGCGCCGAGGCAATAGAATCTCTGAACCGGAACCGGTCATCAAAACGCTCCGCATCTGTCGAGTGAAATTGGCCGGGAAGCTGCCACCGCTCCCCGGCCGCGGCCGAGGGAGAGTTTACTGGCCGCTATCGATGATCGATTGCATTTCCGATTGCGCACTCGAAAACGCGCCGTCGACGTCGTCGCCGAAGATCGCGGCGTTGGTGAAGCTTGCCCATGGCCCGTTGGCGCTGTTGATCACGTCGTTGAACTGCAGCGTATAGGGGGTCTTGGCCACGCCGATCGCCTTCAGGCCAACCTGCATGCGCGGATCGAGGCCCTCAAGCACCTTGTCGGCGATATCGCCGCGCGTCGGCAGGCTGCCATACTTCGCCATGATCTTCTGGCCGTCCATCGAATACACATATTCGAGGAACTCCTTCACCGCGTCGATCTTCTTCGTGCCCTTGGTGATGACGAAGTTGTCGCCGCCGGCAAAGGACGAAGGCTTCCCGTCAACGCCAGGAATGAGCGTTACGCCGAAGTTGATATCGGGATGCTCGGTCACCAGCGTGCCGATGGCAAAGGCGCCAAGGCTCTGCTGGCCGATCTTGCCGTTGGTGAAGGTCAGGAAGTTGGCGCCGTTGTCGCTGGCGGCTCCCGCCGGCACCAGGTCCTTCTTGATCATGTTGCGGTAGATATCGACGGCCTTGCGCATCTGCGGCGTATCGAGCGTCGCCGTCTTGCTGTCGGCCGACAGGATATCGGCGCCCGCACCCCAGACCAGCGGCGTGAAGGTGAAGATCATGCAGCCGCCGCAGCCGCCGCCGGAGAAATAGAAGCCGTAGGTATCGTCACCCAGCGCCCGGATCTTCTCGGCATTGGCGGTGATTTCGTCCCAGCTCGCCGGTGCCTTTTCCGGGTCGAGACCGGCCTTCTTGTAAAGATCCTTGTTCCAGGCAAAGACGGAGGTCTCGACCGACAGCGGCAGGCCGTAGATCCGGTCCTGATAGGTGCCGAGGCGAACATGCGATGGCGAAAGCGAGTTGAAATAGGGCAGGGATTTTGCCCAGTCCGTCAGGTCTTCGAGCTGACCGGCCGCGGCAAAGGCGGGATTATAGATCAGATCCATCGACAGCGCGTCCGGCGCCTGTCCGCCGGCGATTGCCGTCGCATATTTCTGCACGAGTTCGGAGAACGGCACCTCGGTCATCACGACCTTGTTCTCGTGACCGGAATTATAGGCTTCGACGACCTTCTTGAAGGCGTCGCCGATCCCCGAGCGAACCCACATTTCGACATTTTCGGCAGCCGACGCGGCCGACACCAGACATAAGGTAGCGATGCTGGTCGCCGCCAAAAGACGCTTGATCATGACACTCCTCCCAATATGGCGCATCTCCTCGCGCCTTTGCTCATTCTCTTGTTCTCATCCCTGGGGGGCTTCACCCCCGCATGACTGCCGGACGATCAGCCGGCACGGCAATTTCCTCACTCCCGGTTCGACAGGCCGTCCTTCCGCAAGCGCGAGCACCGTCAAACCGGCTTGCCGCCCGAGCTCCTTCAGTTCCATGTCCACCGTCGTCAGCGGCGGTCGCGTCTGGGCCGCGACAATCTCCCAATTGTCGAAGCCGATGACCGAGACGTCCTGCGGCACCTTCACGCCGCGCTCGCGCAACGCGTCCACCGCGCCGCGGGCGATCTGGTCATTGCCGCAGAAGAGCGCATCCGGTTTTTCTCCCGGTCTCCTCCAAAGCTGATCGACCGCCTCATGCCCCCAGCTTTCCGACCAGACGCCGTAGAGCACCGGTTCGCGGTGACCGGCCACCTCGTGATAGGCGCCGGCACGTTCCCGCACCGAGAAGAAGTCCTCCGGCCCGGTGATGTGCGCAATCCGCCGCCGTCCGATCTTCACGAGCCATTCCACCGCCAGCCGCGCACCCTGTTCGTCGTCCGAACGGAAGGTCACGCTGTTCTGCGTCCCCTCCGTGAATGCGTAGACGACAGGCACATGCAAATTCGACAGATCGACAGGCAGGCGTCTGTCCAGACGTTTTCCCGTCGCGATGATGCCATCGACCTGCTTGTCCAGCATTGCGTCGACATGGATCTGGGCGAGCGCCGGATCGTCTTCGATGGCGCACAGGAAGACCGAAACGCCGTGATCGACGAGTGCGTCGGAAATACCCGCCATGACAGGCAGCGTGAACCGGCCGTAAGTGTCGTTCGTCAGCAGCCCGATGGTGAAACTGCGCTTGCTGAGAAGACCTCTCGCCAGCGCATTCGGCCGGTATCCGATCGCAGCGGCGATCCGTTTCACCCGTTCGCGCGTTTCCGACCCCATCCGGCCGGTATCATTCAGAGCTTTCGACGCCGTCGAGATGCTCACCGCGGCAGCCGCCGCCACCTCGTGGATGGTGATCCTGCCTCTTTTTCCTCCCGATATATTCAGCACGTCCTCCTTCTGAAGTGATCTGAGAAAAGCTTTTACCAATCCTTATGTCAAGTGAGAAAAGGTTTTCTCATGCGACGCCAAGGCTCGAATTGGCAGGGCCGGTTGCGGGAGAGGCAAGCACAGGGAAAGATCGATGCGCATCGGTCAGGCCGATTGCGATGTGTCATCGGCGTTGAGACCAAGCGAAGAGCGGATGATCCTGGGCGGGCAAGGGAGGTTTGTTGCAGCGTCTTGCGGGAGCAAGACCGATCGCTGTCAAGGCCTCCAGTGGAGGCCCTGAATTACGGTTCGAACCGAGCGATCATCGAAAAATCAGGCGACGTGCCTTGCGAGCGCGCAGCGCGACCAGAGCGAATGCAGCGCCTCGACCAGATGGGCGATATCGGCGTCGGAATGCAGCGGCGTCGGGGTGATACGCAGGCGCTCGGTCTTCTTCGGCACTGTCGGATAGTTGATCGGCTGGACGTAGACGCCGCAATTGTCGAGCAGCAGATCGGAGATCCACTTGCACTTGGCCGCATCGCCGACCAGCACCGGCACGATATGGCTCGGATTGGGCATATGCGGAATGCCGCGCTGGTCGAGCAGTGCTCTCAGCTTGCGGACACGGTCCTGATGGCGGGCGCGTTCGAACTGGCTGACCTTCAGGTGCTGGATGGAGGCAACAGCGCCGGCGGCAAGTGCCGGCGGCAGCGCGGTGGTGAAGATGAAGCCGGAGGCAAACGAACGGATGAAATCGCAAAGCGCCGTCGACGCGGCGATATAGCCGCCCATCACACCGAAAGCCTTGCCGAGCGTGCCCTCGATCACGGTCAGACGGTCCATCAGCCCTTCGCGCTCGGCAATGCCGCCGCCGCGCGGGCCGTACATGCCGACGGCATGCACTTCGTCGAGATAGGTCATCGCGCCATATTTGTCGGCGAGGTCGCAAATCTCCTTGATCGGGGCGATATCGCCGTCCATCGAATAGACGCTCTCGAAGGCGATCAGCTTCGGCGCCTTCGGATCGGCGGCAGCGAGCTTGGCCTCGAGATCGGCCACGTCATTATGCTTCCAGATCACCTTGTCGCACTTGGCGTGGCGAATACCCTCGATCATCGAGGCATGGTTCATAGCGTCGGAGAAGATTATGAGCCCGGGAATCTTCGCACCGAGCGTGCCGAGTGCCGCCCAGTTGGAAACATAGCCTGATGTGAAGATCAGTGCCGCTTCCTTGCCGTGCAGATCGGCAAGCTCACGTTCGAGCACGACGTGGTGATGGTTGGTGCCAGAAATATTCCGGGTGCCTCCCGCACCCGCGCCACAGTGGTCGATGGCGTTCTTCATCGCCTCGATCACCTTGGGATGCTGGCCCATGCCGAGATAGTCGTTGGAGCACCAGACGGTAACTTCTTTTGCGCCATCGGCCGTATGGCGCGTCGCGCGCGGAAAATTGCCGCGGTGACGTTCGAGATCGGCAAAAACGCGGTAACGGCCCTCGGTGTGAAGCCCGTCCAGCGCGCTTTTAAAATACGCTTCGAAATCCATCATATGCTCCAGTATCACGCGACCGTTCTTGCTGACCGGACGTTCGCGCGTCAACCCTTGCCCCTTGCTTTAACATCAACTGCGGCAAAAGGCGCAGAGTTTTGAATGATTCCAGATAAAGAATATGCGAGCGGCGATCAACGAAATTGATGTGGCAAGCATAATGGAAATTCGCGAAACCGTGCAGCTGGCGACAACATCCTGTATCGAAAAAAATCAGGACAGCAGTGGACAACCCTTTCTTCCGACATAGTTTTCGGGCTAGCCTATAAAAAACAGAAGGGACGGTCCCCGCCCATTAAGGCGGCAACCCAGGAGAAAAAAGATGAAGAAAGTTGCCATACTCGCATTGATCGGCCTGTCGATCGCAAGCTGCACGCCGACGCAGCAGGGCGCCGGCATCGGTGCTGCATCAGGTGCCGTCATCGGCGGCGTCGTCACCGGCGACGTCCGTGGCGCGGCAGTCGGCGCCGCTATCGGCGGCGTGTCCGGCGCCCTCATCGGCAGCGTCGCCGAACAGCCCGGCCAGTGCTACTATCGCGACCGCTACGGCCGCCGCTACATCGACAGTTGCCCGCGCTGAGAGCGCTTGGAAATCGGCAAATTCAGGAAATCCCGGACACAGGTCCGGGATTTTTTGTGCTAAATTAGCGCGTTGGCAATTTAAAATGGTACACCCCGCGCGATTTTGCCGCTAAGCTGTTCATGGCTGGGCAACGAAGCTTCAATGTAGACACAACCAAAAGCGGCGGATGCGGATCAGAGGGACAGGCCCGAAAACAGGTACTGCGTATCGGCGAACAGGCACCATGATGGTGGTCGCAGCGGCAGCTGCGTTCTCACCGGTCCTGATCGGCGACGCTTACGCCTTCAAGCTTTTCGGCATCACCATTTTCGGCAAGGAAGAAGACGAAGGCGAACAGGTGCCCGATCCGGTGCGCTACCAGGTCGACCTCAAAGCCGATACCGCCGATCCCGACCTGAAAGAAGCGTTGGAAAACAGTTCCCGTCTCGTCAGCGACCAGAAGCTGCCGGTTTCCGGCGATCTCGGCATCGTCGTCAAGGCGCGCGACGACCGAGAGCGGCTGATCGCCACTCTGTATGAAAAGGCCCGCTATGGCGGCCTGGTGACGATCACCATCGACGGCAAGAATATCGACGATCTGCCGCCCAATCCGACATTCGACCGGTCCGGACCGATCCCGGTCACCGTCGCCATTGCTCCCGGCCCGGTTTTCAAGGTCAGGGAGGTCCAGTTCGGCGGCGATGCCGCAAACCATAATCCCGCCGATTACGAGCTCGCCCCGGGCGCTGAGGCCGGCTCGCTCGCCATCATCAGGGCCGGCGACAAGATCGTCGAACAATTGAAGAGCGAAGGCCGACCCTTCGCCAAGTTGACCGAACGCAAGGTGGTCGCCGATCACAACAGCGATACCGTCGATATCGTCCTTGCTGCCGATGGAGGCCCCATCGCTCCGATCGGCGATGTCGGCGTCACCGGCGAGAAGACCGTCAAGCCAGCTTTCATCCAGCGCTATTCCCGGCTGAACAAGGGCGAAGCCTATTCCCCGGAAACGTTGAAGAAAGCCGGCGAGCGGCTTCGCGCCCTCGGCGTCTTTTCGAGCGTCACCATTCACCAAGGAGATGCATTGGCATCGGACGGCACCTTGCCGATGACGATCGAAGTTTCCGAGGGCAAGAGGCGCTACTTCGGCGTCGGCGCGCAATATTCCACCACCGACGGCTTCGGTGTTCAGGGATATTGGGGCCACCGCAACCTTTTTGGCGAAGCCGAAACGCTGAGGATCGAGGGATCGGTCTCCAGGCTTGGGGAAACGACGGATGTCGGCAGCCTCGACTATTCCGCCGGCATCCTCTTCACCAAGCCCGGCGCCTTCTTCCCCGCCGCCACCCTGAAGGCCGGCATCGTCGCCAAGACCGAAAATCCGGATGCCTATAACGCCACGCTCGTCACCGCCTCGCTCGGCCTTTCCTACGAACTGACCGACCAGGACACCGTCTCGGCGAGCGGCGAGGTCAGTTGGGAGCGCGACGACGACGCCTTCGGCACGAACGACTATCTGACCTTCACCTTGCCGATCCAATATGATCGCGACGCACGTGACGACAAGTTCAACCCGACGGAGGGTTATCGCGCGACGCTCTCGGCTAAGCCCGGCTACGAGATCTTCAACGCCACGCCCTATGCAGCATTCGAGGGCTCGATCTCCGGCTATCTGCCGTTCGGACAGGAAGACGGCGTGGTGCTTGCCGGCAAGGTTGCAGCCGGCGTCCTGATCGGCGGCGACAGCATTGGGGACATTCCCGCCACGCAGCGCTTCTTTGCCGGCGGCGGCGGCTCCGTGCGCGGATACAGTTATCAGGAAATCTCGCCCTATAACGACAATGGCGATCCCACCGGCGGCCGCTCCTATGTGACCGGTTCGCTGGAGGCCCGCATCAAGATCACCGATACGATCGGCATCGTGCCCTTCGTCGATGTCGGCACCGTATCGGACAGCACCTTTCCGGGTTTTTCCGATATCCGCGCCGGCGCCGGCGCCGGAATACGATATGCAACGCCTTTCGGCCCGCTGCGGCTTGATTTTGCCATGCCGCTGAACAAGTACGAAGATGGCACAGATTACGGAATCTACGCCGGCATCGGCCAATCCTTCTAGGATTGCCGATTCCGCTCGTGTTTTCCGATCTGTGGGCCGTCATGAAAACGGGGTAGTGTCCGCGCCGATGCAAACGCTGACAAAAATCGTCAACTGGATCGTACGGCTCACCGGCTATGTCGTCGGCGCCACCTTGATTCTCGCGGTCGTGGCACTGGCGATCTTCGGCTTCACCAGTTTTGGCGCCCGCATCGTCACCGAAAAGATAGCCTCCACTCTGTCCAATCGCGACATGACGATAGAGGTTCGCGAACCGCAAGGCCTTTTGACCGGCGGGCTCCGCGCCGCCGAGATCTCCATTTCCGACACCAGGGGCGTCTTTGCGGAAATTCATGGCGTCGCGATCGACTGGAATCCGTTTGCGCTGCTGACCGGAACCTTCCATGCCAAACGCTTCGAGATCGAAGCGATCAACGTGCTGCGCAAGCCGGTACGCACCCTGCCCTCGCGGCCCGAGGCTGAAAATTCCGGCGGATTCAGCCTTCCGATCAAAGTCGATGTAGACCGCATCGCGCTGCCCGATATCAAACTTGCCGCACCGCTTGCCGGCCGCGCCTTCGCACTCGCCGCCGAAGGCAGCCTTTCGGCAAACGGCGATGGCGGCGAGGCCATCGTCAATGTCAGCCGTCACGCGGTTCCGGATGCGCGGCTTGCCGCCGATATCGCTTTTGCGCCAGCCGAAAACCGGCTGCGGCTGAAGGCACAGCTGTCCGAGCCGAAGGGCGGACTGCTGGCAGGCTTTCTCGGCCTGCCGGACAGCCCGGCCGTCAACATCGATCTCGATGGCCAGGGGCCGATATCCGATTGGAAAGGCAAATTGCAGGCTGCCCTCGACGGGCAGCAGCGCGCCGCAATAGAAGCCCGGCATCAGATTACCGAAGACGGGCTGCACCACCTCGACCTCAAGGGCGGCGGTGACCTAAGCTCGCTGCTTCCATCGGCATTCCGGCCGCTTTTTGCCGGCCAGACCAATATCGATCTTGCCACCACCTTCGACAATCACGGCAAGATCGATATCCAGACCGGCAATATCGCCACCGGCAGCGTCGTGATCGCCGCCTCGGGCACCCTCGATCCGGCCGGCAACAACAGCCTGAACGCCAATCTGCTCGGCACGTCGGGGCCTGTCGATTTCCGCTGGCCGCTCGCCGAAGGCGAAGCGCGCTTCCTTATATCAGGCCTCAACCTGGCGCTCACTGGCGATGCGCAGACCGCCCGACTGAACGTCAGCGGCTCGCTCGACACCGCAACCCTGCCGCAGGCCGATATCGGCAACGTCAAGCTGACGGCAAAGAGCGACGCCTTCAATCTCGCCGCCCGTTCCGGCAGCGTCCAGCTGCGCCTTGTTGCCGGCGACGCGACCTTTGCCGAGCCGAACCTCAACCGTGCGGTCCAAGGCCCGATCACCATCGCCTCGCCGCTGCAGATCTCGCCCAGTGGTATCGGCTTCAACGGCACCACCGTCGAAAGCGCCAATATCAACGGCGGCCTCAACGGCTCCTATCGGCTGACAGACCAAGCGCTGACCGGCAACCTCAAGCTCACCATCAACCCGGCAGCCCTGCCGGCTGCGGCAACAGGCAGGTTCGACGGACCGATCTCGCTCGAAAGCCAGGTGGTCGGCACCATTCCGTCGAAATTCGCGCTGTCCAATCTCGTCCTGAAGTCCGGCACGCTCGAAGCCGCCGGCAACGTCGCGCTCGACGGCGGGATCCTGAACGCCGATCTCTCCGGCCGGTTGCCTGACATCGGCAAGCTCATTCCCGGCGCAAGCGGTGGGGCGGGTTATGCGTTGAGAGTGGGAGGTGAGCTCCCGGCAATTTCCGTGACGGCCAATCTCAAGGCGCCCAGCCTTAAAATCGCCGACCGCGTGCTCGGCAACCTCAATATCGACCTGTCTGGTCTCGCCGATCCCAAGGCGCCGCAGGGCAGGATCGCCGCCACCGGCACGATCGACGGCCAGCCGATCGGCATCAACGGCGACATCCGCTCGCAGGACGGCAAGACGAGCATTCCGGCGCTGACCGCCGACATCGGTGGCAACCGGCTGACCGGCAATGTGGAACTCTCGTCCTCCCTTGAGCCGACAGGCGCGCTGACCTTCGATTTCCCCAATATCGGCCTGCTCGCCGCACTCGGCGGACAGAAGGCCGAAGGCGATCTCAAAGGGTCGCTCGGCGTCAGCAGCGATGGCGGCAGGATCGCGCTCAAACTGCTTGCGACCGGCGGCTCGATACGCCGTGATACGCTTGCGATCGTCAAGCCGGATATCGATGTCACGGTCAGCGATCTCAAAGCCCTTGCGGCTAACGGCACGGTCAAGGCCGAGGAGGTGAGTGCCGGAACGAACAGGCTCGCCGGCCTTTCGCTCGATTTTACCAAGCAGCAAGACCATACCGATTTCGATCTCGATGCTGCCTATGACGGCAATCCCGTGCTGGCCGCCGGCAATATCGAAGCGGCCGGCGGCACGATGCACCTGAACCTTGATCGCTTCTCGGCAAGCCCCCGCAATATCCCGATCGAGCTTGCCGCACCGACGCAGGTCGCCATCGGCGACGGTGCCGCCAGCCTGAACGGACTGACGCTGAAGACCGGCGCCGGTTCGGTGACCGTCACCGGTTCCGCCGGCGAAACGCTGAAGATCGATGCAGACATTCGCGAGCTGCCGGCAGCGCTTGCCAACGGTTTCGTGCCGAACCTGTCAGCCGGCGGCACGATCTCCGGAACCATTGCCGTGACTGGAACGCCGGCAGCACCGGTCGCCGACTTCAAGCTCGACTGGAAAGATGCGACGACGGGCCAGACGAAGGGAGCGGGCCTGGCACCGCTCGGCATCACCGCCGGCGGCAAATTCGCCGACAATAAGCTCGATTTCGACACGACGGTCGGCAGCAATGACGGTCTGTCGCTCAAGGCCGCCGGCAATGTCGCGCTCGCCGACCCGAAGGCGCCGGTGCTTGATGTCGACGCCGATATCCTCAATCTGCCTGCCCACATCGCCAACGGTTTCGTTCCCGATCTCGCCGCCGAAGGCACGATTACGGGAAAACTGGCGGCCTCCGGCTCCCTCGCTAGTCCCACCGCCCATTTCGATCTCGATTGGAAAAGTGCTGCGACGAGCCATACGAGGCGTGCGGGCCTTGCCGAGCTCGCCGTCAAGGCCTCTGGAAAATTCGCCGACAGCAAGCTCGATTTCGACACCGTGATCGGCGGCGCCAACAGCCTCTCGCTGAAGGCAAACGGCAATGTCGCCATCACGGGCACGACGATCGGCAACGTCAAGGTCGATGCCGCGCTGGCAAATGTCCCAGCAAATATAGCAAACAGCTTCGTCCCCGATCTCGCCGCCGAAGGCGCGGTCTCCGGAAAGATCTCGGCCAGCGGATCGCTCTCCGCCCCGAGTGCCGATTTCGACCTCAATTGGAAAGACGCTGCGACGAGCCACACGAAACGTGCCGGCCTTGCCGCGATCGGCGTGACCGCATCGGGAAAATTTGCCGAAAACAAGCTTGATTTCAATGCGGCAGCGAGCGGCGACAAAGACCTCTCGCTGAAGGCCATGGGCAATGTCGCATTGGCCGGTACGGCGATCGACAGCATCAAGGTCGATGCCCAGATCGCCAAGCTTCCGGCCAGTCTCGCAAATGCCTTCGTTCCGGATCTGGCGGCCGGCGGCACGATATCAGGCACCCTGTCCGCCGCCGGCACACCCGCCGCACCGAAAGCCGACTTCAAGCTCGACTGGACGGATGCTGCGACCAGCCAGACCAGAAGCGCTCGCCTCTCGGGCCTCGCACTTGCCGCATCGGGACGCTTCGCCGACAACCGGCTCGATTTCGATGCCAATCTCGGCGGCAAGGACGGCCTCTCGCTGAAGGCCGCCGGCAACGTCGCGATTTCAGGCACGTCGGTCCGCAATCTTGACGTTAAAGCCGATCTCGCCAACCTTCCGGCAGGCCTCGCCAACGGTTTCGTCCCGGGTCTTGCCGCCGAAGGCACTGTCTCGGGAACGGCATCCGCTTCCGGCGCGCTTCCGAAGCCGGCGGTCGATTTCAAGCTCGACTGGAAGAACGCCGCGACCGCCCAGACCAAGAGCAGCGGCCTTTCGGGCCTGAGTGCTGCAGCCTCCGGCAAATTCGCCAATGACAGGGTCGATTTCGACGCCAATCTCGCCGGCAAGGACGGCGTGTTGGCCAAGGCGACGGGCGGCGTGACGATCGCGGGAACGGCCATCCGGGACCTTTCGATCAATGCCGATATTCCCGCGCTGCCGGCAAATATCGCAAATGCCTTCGTTCCCGGTCTCGGCGCCGAAGGCACGCTTTCGGCAAGCGCCACGACGTCGGGAACCCCGGCCAATCCGATCGTCGATTTCAAGCTGGACTGGAAGGACGCCGCGACCAGCCATACCAAGGCTGCCGGTCTGTCCCGCCTCGCGCTGGCGGCAACGGGAAAATATGTCGGTGACAGGCTGGATTTCGATGCGAACCTGACTGGCGGCGGCGGCATTGCGCTGAAAGCAGCCGGCAATCTTTCGATCGCAGGCACCTCGATCCGCTCGGTCGACGTCACGGCGAACGCCACCAATGTTCCGGCGGGGATCGCCAACGGGTTCGTTCCCGGCCTTGCCGCCGAAGGCACGGTGTCGGCGACCGCAAAGGCCACCGGGGCGCTGTCGGCGCCCTCCGTCGACTTCAAGGTCGACTGGAAGAACGCCGCGACGAGCCAGACAAAAGGTGCCGGCCTTTCGCCGTTCAGTATCGGCGCATCAGGCAAACTTGCCGGAAACAAGCTGACGGTCGATACCAGCCTTGCCGGTGATGCCGGCATGTCGCTGAAGGGCGGCGGCAGCGTCGTCATCACAGGCGCTCGCGCCATCGACATGCGCTTCACAGGCAATCTTCCTTTCGCCGTGCTCGGCGCCCCGCTTGCGCAACAGGGCTTCGTCGCGGACGGCGTCGCCACCGTCAACCTCCAGATCGGCGGAACGGCCGCAGCACCCGTCATCAACGGCACCGTTTCGACCAATGGCGCGAAGCTGGTCGACGTCCGGCGCAATCTTGCCGTCAACAATCTGACGGCGACCGTGACCTTCAATGGCAGCCAGGCCGTGATATCGCGCCTCAGCGGCAACCTTGGCGGCGGCGGCACGATTTCGGCCAGCGGCACCATCGGCATCCAGCCGGCCGGCGGCTTTCCCGCCGACATTTCGATCAAGCTCGACAAGGCGGTCTATGTCGATGGAACCCTTGTCGTCTCGACCGTCAATGGCACGGTCGGCCTGCGCGGGCCGATCAAGAGTGCGACGCTGAGCGGCAAGCTGCGGCTGGACAAGACCTCGATCACGGTTCCGGAAAAATTGCCGACCTCGCTGCGGGAAATCGACATCCGCCATAAGAATGCTCCGCGCGCGGTGCTTGCGCAGCTGCGCGATGACGGCGAGCGTAAACCCGGCGAGAAATCCTCCGTAATCACACTGGATCTCGAAATCGACGCGCCCTCGCATATCTTCGTGCGCGGCCGCGGCATCGACGCCGAGCTTGGCGGCCGCGTCACGATCCGCGGAACGGCGGCAGCGCCCATCGTCACCGGCGGCTTCACCATGCGCCGCGGCCGGCTGACCATTCTCAACCGCCGCCTGGATTTCTCCGACAAGAGCAGGATCACCTTTGCCGGCGACCTGACGCCGGCGCTCGATATGGAAGCGACGTCGTCTTCCGGCACGACGACGCTGACCGTCGACGTTGCGGGCCTCGCCACCGATCCCGCGATCACCTTTTCCTCCTCGCCCGAACTGCCGCAGGACGAGGTGCTGGCGCAGCTGATCTTCGGCCAGTCGATGTCGAAGCTCTCGCCGGTGCAGATCGCCCAGCTCGCCGACGCCGTCAGCCAGCTGGCCGGCAACCGCTCCACCTCACTGTTCGAAGGCCTGCGCAATCAGCTCGGCGTCGACGATTTCGACGTCAGCACCGATTCCAAGGGCCAGACGAGCGTCAGCGTCGGCCGCTATCTTAACGATCGCACCTATTTCGAATTGCAGCAGGGCGGCTCGGCCGGCGCCAAGGCGGTGATCAACCTCGATGTCGGCCGCGGCGTCAAGCTGCGCGGAGGGGCCGGTGGCAACGGTGAGGGCGAAGCCGGGATTGTCTATGAACGGGAATACTGAGCCAGCTTAGAAACCGGTTTTGCTGGTCTTGAGAAGGATGTTGGTCTCGGTCGAATTGATGCCGTTGATCAGCCGGATGCGGCGCAGCGTCTCGTCGAAGGCGGCAAGGTCGCGGTCCTCGAGTTCGGCGACAAAATCCCATTTGCCGTTGGTGCTGTGAAGCGCGCGCACCTGCGGCAGGCCCCTCAACTGATCGGCCACTCTGTCGGCGAGCTTGCCGAGCACCTCGATCATGACGATGGCGCGCACGCCGGCGGACCGCGTCTCATGGCCGGTGCGGATGGTGAAGCCGACGATGGTGCCGCTGGCAACCAGCCGGTCGATACGGGTGGCAACCGTTGCCCGCGACGCGCCGGTCATCGCCGCAAGCGAGGAGACCGAAATCCGGGCGTTATGGCGAAGTGCGCTCAGAAGTTCGGTATCGAGATCATCCACGCTGATCACTTTGTCAAAATAGGTTTATCAATCTGCGCAATCATAGTCCATTTCTGACACTTTTCCATCTTTTTGCCGCCAGCCCTTTATTCCACTATCGGCCGAAACAGGCCTCAACACGGAGCCCTCCAAATGAATGCGCAATCGCGATCTGTCACCCTCATCGGCGCGCCGCTGGAAGAAGGCTCCGGCCGCAGAGGGGCTGCCATGGGCCCTGCGGCCCTGCGTATTGCCGGCGTCGACCAGACGCTGATCGAGCTTGGCCATGACGTCGCCGATATCGGCGATCTCAGGATCGTGCCGGCGATGGACCTGCCGAACCACCCGAAGGCCCACAACCTGAGGATCGTCGGCGCCTTCACGCGCGCGCTGGAAAGCAGCGTCCACGACGTGGCCGCCTCCGGCCGTTTCCCGCTCATTCTCGGCGGCGACCACAGCCTTTCCATGGGCAGCGTCTCCGGCATGGCCCGTTATGCCGCCGGCAAAGGCCGCCCGCTCTTCGTGCTCTGGCTCGATGCCCATGCCGATTTCAACTCTCCAGCCACGTCGCCTTCCGGCAATATTCACGGCATGCCCGTCGCCTTCTTCTGCGGCGAGGCAGAGTTCGCCGAGATCTTGCCGAAGGACCGTCCGTTCGTCGATCCGAAGAACGTCTTCCAGGTCGGCATCCGTTCGGTCGATGCGCGCGAGCGCGAGGAAATCCACGAACACGGCGTCAATGTCTTCGACATGCGCGCGATAGACGAGCAGGGCATCGGCGCCATCATGCGTGAGATCCTCGATGTCGTCATCAAGGCGAACGGCCTGCTGCATGTCAGCCTCGACCTCGATTTCCTCGATCCCGAGATCGCTCCCGGTGTCGGCACGACGGTGCCTGGCGGTGCGACCTTTCGCGAGGCGCATCTGGTGATGGAAATGCTTTCGGACAGCGGCCTCGTCTCGTCGCTCGATCTCGTCGAGCTCAATCCGTTTCTCGACGATCGCGGCAAGAGCGCCCGCATCCTGGTCGAGCTGACGGCAAGCCTGTTTGGCCGCCGCATCTTCGATCGTCCGACACGCGCCGCATAGAATTGGCATCATGCTCTGGAGGGAGAACGGCCATGAACACATCGGAAAAACTGATCGCCACGGAACAACGGCTCGGCGCCCATAACTACAAGCCGCTCGACGTGGTGCTGACGCGTGGCGAAGGTGTTTATGTCTGGGATACCGACGGCAACCGTTATCTCGATTGCCTCTCGGCCTATTCCGCCGTCAACCAGGGCCATTGTCATCCGAAGATCCTCGCCGCCATGGTCGAGCAGGCGGGCAGGCTGACGCTCACCTCCCGGGCCTTCCGCAACGATCAGCTCGCCTATCTCTACGAAGAGCTCGCGGCTCTCACCGGATCGCACAAGATCCTGCCGATGAATTCCGGCGCCGAAGCGGTGGAGACCGCCATCAAGGCGGTGCGCAAATGGGGATACGAGGTCAAGGGCGTACCGGAGGGCAAGGCAGAGATCATCGTCTGCGCCGATAATTTCCATGGCCGGACGCTGAGCATCATCAGTTTCTCCACAGATCCCGAGGCCCGCACGGGCTTCGGCCCTTATACGCCAGGTTTCCGCATCATTCCCTTCGGCAATGCCGAGGCTTTCGCCGCCGCAATCAATGCCAATACGGTGGCCGCCCTGATCGAGCCGATTCAGGGGGAGGCCGGCGTCATCATTCCGCCGGCGGGTTATTTCACCCGCATCCGCGAGCTTTGCACGGCAAACAACGTCACCCTCATCCTCGACGAGATCCAGACCGGCCTCGGCCGCACCGGCAAGCTGCTGGCCGAAGAGCACGAAGGCATCGAGGCCGACGTGACCCTGATCGGCAAGGCGCTGTCCGGCGGCTTCTATCCCGTGTCCGCCGTGCTTTCGAATTCCGAAGTTCTGGGCGTGCTGAAACCCGGCCAGCACGGCTCGACCTTCGGCGGCAATCCGCTCGCCTGCGCAGTGGCGCGCGCCGCACTCAAGGTGCTGACGGAAGAGGGCATGATCGAGAACGCCGCTGTCATGGGCGACTACTTCACCGAAGGCCTCAGGTCGATCCGCTCGAACATCGTCAGGGACGTGCGCGGCCGTGGCCTGATGATGGCCATCGAGCTGGTACCCGAAGCCGGCGGCGCACGGCAATATTGCCATGCGCTGAAAGAGCGCGGCCTTCTCGCCAAGGATACCCACGACCATACGATTCGCCTCGCTCCGCCACTGGTCATCACCAAAGAGCAGGTGGATTGGGCCGTCTCGCAGATTGAAAAGACGATAGGCTGAGTAAATCGGCGCAATTCTTCTTCACCATCCCGAAGAAGCCTGGAAGATCCCGAATTCCAAAGATCGGCTGGAAGAGATCGACAGCAAAACCGCCTGGTCTTCATCCGAGATAAAAACCTTCGCAATCTCGTCGCCCAATTTAGATTTGGGCAACACTCTTTCGCTAATGTCGTCGATAACCGTAACGATGCTTCGCCGAGCGCAAAGCCATCGCGTGGTATGAAGGCAAAGCTTGTCCGCGCCAATGGTGGCGCATCCGCTTCTGCCCTGGCTTACGATAGTTGGGAAGAATTCTAATGGCCACGATAAATTCGACTAACTTCAGCGGCGATACGCTCGAAATTATTGCCTTCCGCCTGCATGATCAGGAATTCTGCGTCAAGACCACGACCATCCGCGAAATCCGCGGCTGGGCGCCGTCGACGCCGATCCCACACGCGCCGGCCGATGTCATCGGTGTCATGAACCTGCGCGGCTCGGTGATCCCGATCATCGATCTTGCTTTCAAGCTCGGCATGAAGAGCACGGTCGCCAATGAGCGTAGCGCCATCGTCGTCGCCGAAGTTCACAGCATGGTCATCGGCATGTTGGTCGACCGCGTCTCGGATATTCTCACCATCTCGTCCAGCCAGGTCCAGCCGGTGCCTGAAGTGACCGCCTCCTTCGACCGGGCCTATTGCGAAGGCATCATCGCCTCGGAAAATGGCATGATCTGCTTCCTGAACCTTGCCAAGATGTTCAAGGAAAACGAGACGGATGAACTGGCCGCCTGATCGGCCAATATAATTCTCAATAAAAACCGCCCACCTGGGCGGTTTTTTGTTGCGCATCGCAAGCAAGCCTCGGCCGCCGCCACCCACTTGGCGCTTCATGATTAGAAACAGCTTCTATACCGGAAATTAACCACGTTCCGTCATCATGAGATACTTAAGGATGACACGTTTTCCGCCAATTTGGGAATGACAGCCAGTACTGTTTGTATTCTCATCACGGCATTCCTCGTCCGATCGGCTTCGATTTACCAGACGAAGCAGCAGAAACTGTGCATTTCAGAGGGGCGGGAATGTTTGGTCTATCTTCCGATTCGAGATATATTCTTAATGCCATTTCCAAATCGCAGGCGATCATCGAATTCGACCTCAAGGGAAATATCCTCACGGCGAACGAGAATTTCTGCAATGCACTGGGTTATCGCCTGAGCGAGATCGTCGGCAAACATCACAGCATGTTCTGCGAGCCGGCCTATACGGCAACCCCGGAATATCGCGCATTCTGGGCGCGGCTCGGACGCGGCGAATATGACGCCGGCGCTTACAAGCGCTTTGCCAAGGGCAACCGGGAAATATGGATCCAGGCGTCCTACAATCCGGTTTTCAAAGGGGGCAATCCATACAAGGTCGTGAAATTCGCGGCCGATATCACCGCAGCGAAAAAGAAGGCGGTGGAGGATTCCGGCAAGCTGGAGGCGATCTCGCGCTCGCAGGCGGTGATCGAATTTACCCCGGCGGGTGAAATCTTGACCGCCAACGAGAATTTCTGCAGTGCCATGGGGTATTCGCTCGCCGAGATCACTGGCAAGCACCACAGCATGTTCTGCGATCGTGCCTATACGGATACGGCCGACTACACCAACTTCTGGAAGCGGTTGGCGCACGGCGAGTTCATCGCCAACGAATTTGTCAGGTTCGGCAAGGGTGGCCGGCAAATCTGGATACAGGCGGCCTACAACCCGATCCTCGATGCCGACGGCAAGGTCTACAAGGTCGTGAAGTTCGCAACCGACGTTACCCAGCGCATGAGCGCCATTTCCCTTCTCGGCACCGCGCTGCGCAATCTTTCCGAAGGCGATCTGACAATGACGGTGGACACGCCTTTCGTTCCATCGATGGAGGAGCTGCGGCACGATTTCAACACCGCTGTCAAAGGCCTTTCCGAGACCATGAAAACGATCGGTGAGAATGCCAGTGCAATCGCCGCAGGGTCGAGCGAGATCGGCGCAGCGGCCGACTCCTTCTCCAAGCGAACGGAACAGCAAGCAGCATCGATCGAAGAGACGGCCGCCGCGCTGGAGGAGATCACCACGACCGTCAACGATTCCAGCCGTAGCGCCGATGAGGCGGGTCGCCTCGTCGCCATGACCAAACAGGGCGCCGAACATTCCGGTGTCGTGGTCCGCAATGCCGTCGCCGCCATGGGTCAGATCGAACAGTCCTCCCGCGAGATCACCAACATCATCGGCGTCATCGACGACATCGCCTTCCAGACGAACTTGCTTGCGCTGAATGCCGGCGTCGAGGCGGCCCGCGCCGGTGAAGCCGGCAAGGGCTTTGCCGTGGTGGCCCAGGAGGTGCGGGAGCTCGCCCAGCGCTCCGCCAAGGCCGCCAAGGAGATCAAGGCACTGATCAACACGTCGGGCGAGCATGTCAAGAACGGCGTCGGCCTCGTCGGCGAGACCGGCAAGGCGCTCGAGGCAATCGTCGCACAGGTCGGCGATATCAACGGCAATGTCGTCGCCATCGTCGAAGCCTCCAGGGAACAGGCGACCGGCCTCAAGGAAATCAACCAGGCGGTCAATACGCTGGATCAGGCAACCCAGCAGAATGCCGCGATGGTCGAAGAAAGTACTGCCGCCAGCCACAGCCTTGCGAGAGAAGCCGAAACGCTGCGTGTTCTGCTGGCGAGGTTCCGCCTACCGGGTCAAACGCAGTCCATCGGCGGAGCTAGGCCAAGACAGACGGGCTCACCGGCGCTGCACCTCGTTTCACGTGTCGGAAAGGTAAATAGTCCTGGCGCGGCGACTGCCCAGAGCTGGGAAGAGTTCTGAACCATGCCGGTGCAGGCGGCACCTTGACCGGATGCGCTGTATACGTCGATAAAGCGCGTCGCATGAACTTCATGCGACGCGCTTTGATGGCTTAGCCGAACAGCGCGAAGGTTGCCCTAAGCGTCACCCAGACACCCCACAGCAGCGGAATGCCGACGACGGCCCAGGCAAGCATCGCCTTGGCGTCCAGCCCGCCTGTGCCGATGCCGAAGGAACCCGTCGGCCCGGCATTGACGGCTGCCGACTTCGCCTGCAGCGCAGCAACCTCGTCATCCGACATGAACCATTTGTCCGAAAGCGGCCTGATCAGCGCATTGGCGATCAGCCCGAGCGCCAGCATGCCGGCGAGGATATACATGGTGCCGGTATAGAGGGTTGGCCCGGGCGCAACGCCGGCGGCGATCTGCGCTTCGCGGATATAGTTGACGACGACGGGCCCGACGATGCCGGCCGTTGCCCAGGCCGTCAGCAGCCGGCCGTGGATGGCGCCGACGAACTGCGTGCCGAAGATATCGGCAAGATAGGCCGGGATCGTCGCAAAGCCGCCGCCGTACATCGACAGGATGATGCCGAAGGAGAGGACGAACAGCGCCTTGTTGCCCATGCCTGCGAAAGTGGGCGCCAGCGCATAGAGCACGATGCCGAGGACGAAGAAGCAATAATAGGTATTCTTGCGGCCGATCTTGTCGGACAGCGACGCCCAGAAGAACCGCCCGCCGATGTTGAAGAGCGACAGCAAACCGGCGAAACCGGCGGCGATCGTCGCGATCGATGCCTTCTGCCCGGCGTCGAGCTGGGCGAAGCCGACATCCGGCAGGCCGATCAGCGAACCGGCGAAGATTTCCTGCAGCATCGGCGAGGCCATGCCGATAACGCCGATACCGGCCGAAACGTTGAGGCAAAGCACGGCCCAGATCAGCCAGAACTGTTTGGTCTTGTGGGCATTGTTGAGGTGCACGTGTTTGGTGGTGATCATCGTGCTCTTGGCTGCAGGCGGCGTCCAACCCTCAGGACGCCAGCCGGCCGGCGGAATGCGATAGCCGAAGGCGCCGCCCATCATGAAGACGAAATAAATCGCCGCCATGACGATGAAGGTCTGCCAGACGCCGACCGAACTGTCGGTCTTGAAGGCATTCATCAGCAGGTTGGCCAATGGGGCGCCGATCATCGCACCGCCGCCGAAGCCCATGATCGCCATACCGGTCGCCATGCCGCGCCGGTCGGGAAACCATTTGATCAGCGTCGAGACCGGCGAGATGTAACCGAGGCCGAGACCGATGCCGCCGATGACGCCGGCGCCCAGCCACATCATCCAGAGCTGATGAGTAATGACGCCGATCGCGGCAAGAATGATGCCGCCGCACCAGCAGCAGGCGGAAACGACGCCCGCCTTGCGCGGACCGGCCCGCTCAAGCCAGCCGCCCCAGATGGCCGCCGACGAGCCAAGCAGCACGAAGAACAGCGTATAGATCCAGCCGAGGTCGGCAACGCGCCAGTCGCAGGTCGTGGTGAACAGCGCCGAGGCAAGTGTCAGATCGGGGCAGGCCGTCGAGGCCGTGATCCCGAGCGACTTGGAAAGCGGCAGCCAGAACACGCTGAAACCATAGGCCATGCCGATGCAGAGATGAATGGCGAGCGCTGCCGGCGGCACCAGCCACCGATTGAACCCGGGCCTTGCGACGATCCTTTCACGATCGAGCAGGCCCACCCCCGCCAACGCCCCGTCCGTACGTGTCCCCGCGGCTGTCATGAACAACTCCTCCTGGCTCAGACTTGGTTTTTCTCAGACTTTACTGTCACCGACATATGCGCAGGCAGGTTGCTCCCGCCTCCCCTCGCGCATCGGCCGATCCCCTGCTATGGGACCTGGTGTGTCACCGGCACCGGCTTTCTAATCAAAGGAACGGCCTGAAGCACGAGCGCGTCCAGGCCATTCTCCTCATTCTCCAGAATTTCGAACAATTGCCGCCGCATGCGCGGGTCCCAGAATTTATTGATATGGGTGGCGACCCCCTGCGCGGCCTCGCTTTCCGGCTGGCTCTTGAAGAAGGTGGCGATCTGGTTTGCCATATAAACGAGCTTGGTCTTGGTATCATGCGACATCGGCAATGCTTCCGGGCGAGATGCGGTGCGGGTGGGTGAAAATCTCGAAATCCTCGCCACGCACCAGCGCGACGAGCGTCATGCCGGCTTCTTCGGCCGTGCGGATGGCGAGAGCCGTCGGAGCCGAAATGGCGATGAGCACCGGGCTGCCGAGGATCGCCGCCTTCTGCACCATCTCGACGGAGAGCCGACTGGTGACGACGACGGCGCCATCCCCGCCTTTTTCGCTGGCGCCGATGACGGCGCCGCAGAGCTTGTCCAGCGCATTGTGCCGACCGACATCTTCACGCACGGCAATCAGCCCCCTGCCGGGAAGATAGAACCCGGCGCCATGCACCGCCCGCGTCTCACGATGCAGCGGCTGTGCCTCGTTCAGAAGCGAAACGGCGCGGACGATATCCGCATGCGACAGCGCCAACGGCGATGCCGAAACGTCAGGCACCGGCCGTACCGCCTGTTCGATCGATTCGATGCCGCAGAGCCCGCAGCCGACCGGTCCCGCCATACTGCGGCGTCGTGCCCGCAGCCGATCGGCGACGTCATCGACCAGGCTCACCTGCACATCGATCCCCTGCTCGCCCTCGACCACCTCGATGCCCGATATCTCCGCCGGCCCGGTGATGATCCCTTCGGTCAGACTGAATCCGACGGCAAAATCCGCGAGATCATCGGGCGTTGCCATCATCACCGCATGCGAACTACCGCCATAGGAAAAGGCGATCGGCACCTCTTCCGGCACGATGCGCGAACCGGTCTGGAGGATGCCGTTGCGACGGGCGGTTTCGGGAGCACGGGCGGTAGCGGTGAAGGTCATGATGCGCGTTCCTGCCTAAAGAGCCGCCCCCGCATCGTCACTCCGCAGCCTCGAGCTTGCCGGCGATGCGGCGCGATTGCCGCGCCTGCTCGTCATATTCGAGTTGCCATTCGCTCGGCCCGTTGGAGGGCGAGATCTGCACCGCCGTCACCTTGTATTCCGGGCAGTTCGTCGCCCAGTCGGAGAAATCGGTGGTGATGACGTTCGCCTGCGTCGTGGGATGATGGAAGGTCGTATAGACGACACCCGGCGCGACGCGATCGGTGATCAGCGCCCTGAGCGTCGTGTCGCCGGAGCGGCTGCCGAGCTTCACCCAGTCGCCATCGCGAACGCCGCGCTGCTCGGCATCATGCGGATGGATTTCCAGCCGGTCTTCCGCATGCCAGACGACATTCTCGGTTCGCCGTGTCTGCGCCCCGACATTGTACTGGCTGAGGATGCGGCCGGTTGTCAGCAGCAGCGGGAAGCGCGGACTGGTGCGCTCGTCGGTCGCCACATATTCGGTGCGGATGAACTTGCCCTTGCCGCGCACGAAGCCATTGACATGCATGATCGGCGAGCCGAGCGGGTTCTTCTCGTTGCAGGGCCACTGCACCGAGCCCATTTTTTCGAGATAGTCGTAGGAGACCATCGCGAAACTCGGCGTCGTTGCGGCGATCTCGTCCATGATCTCCGACGGATGGCTGTAATTCCAGTCGAGCCCCATCGCCTGGGCAAGCTTCTGCGTCACTTCCCAGTCGCCATAACCGTTGCGCGGCGACATCACCTTGCGCACGCGGTTGATGCGGCGCTCGGCATTGGTGAAGGTGCCGTCCTTCTCGAGGAAGGTCGAGCCCGGCAGGAAGACATGGGCGTAATTGGCGGTCTCGTTGAGGAACAGATCATGCACGACGACGCATTCCATCGCCGCAAGCCCGGCCGCGACATGTTTGGTATCGGGATCGGACTGGAGGATGTCTTCGCCCTGGATGTAGATGCCTTTGAATGAGCCGTCGACTGCTGCATCCAGCATGTTCGGAATACGCAGGCCCGGCTCGTTGTTGAGCTTCACGCCCCAGAGCTTTTCGAAGATATCGCGCGTCGCATCGTCGGAAATGTGCCGGTAGCCCGGCAGTTCGTGCGGGAAGGAACCCATGTCGCAGGAGCCCTGCACATTGTTCTGGCCGCGCAGCGGGTTCACGCCGACGCCGGGACGGCCGATATTGCCGGTCGCCATCGCCAGATTGGCGATCGCGATGACCGTGGTCGAGCCCTGGCTGTGTTCGGTGACGCCGAGGCCGTAGTAGATCGCGCCATTGCCGCCCTTGGCATAGAGCCTTGCCGCGCCGCGCAGATCCGCCGCCGGCACGCCGGTGAAGATCTCGGTCTCTTCGGGACTGTGCTGCGGTTCGGCGACGAAGGCCGCCCAGTCCTCGAACTCCGACCAGTCGCAGCGCTCGCGGATGAACGTCTCGTCAAAGAGCCCTTCGGTGACGATCACATGCGCCAACGCCGTCATGACTGCGACATTGGTGCCGGGCTTCAGCGGCAGGTGATAGGAGGCCTCGATATGCGGCGAGCGGACAATATCGGTACGGCGCGGATCGATGACGATGAGCTTGGCGCCCTGGCGCAGCCGCTTCTTCAGCCGCGAGCCGAACACCGGATGCCCATCGGTTGGATTGGCGCCGATGACGATGACGACGTCGGAATGCTCGACGCTGTCGAAATCCTGCGTGCCCGCCGACGTGCCGAAGGTCTGGCCGAGGCCGTAGCCGGTCGGCGAATGGCAGACGCGGGCGCAGGTATCGACATTGTTGTTGCCGAAGCCGGCGCGGATCAGCTTCTGCACCAGATAAGTTTCCTCGTTGGTGCAGCGCGACGAGGTGATGCCGCCGATCGCCTCGCGGCCGTATTGATACTGGATGCGGCGGAATTCCGTCGCCACATGTGCGAAGGCCTCGTCCCAGCTCACTTCCCGCCAGGGATCGCTGACCTTTTCGCGGATCATCGGATTGAGGATGCGGTCCTTATGGGTGGAATAGCCATAGGCGAAGCGGCCCTTGACGCAGGAATGGCCGCGATTGGCCTGACCGTCCTTCCACGGCACCATGCGCACCAGTTCCTCGCCGCGCATCTCCGCCTTGAAGGAACAGCCGACGCCGCAATAGGCGCAGGTGGTGACAGCCGAATGCTCCGGCTGGCCGATCTGGATCACCGACTTCTCCGTCAGCGTCGCCGTCGGGCAGGCCTGGACACAGGCACCGCAGGAGACGCATTCGGAATCGATGAAATGCTCGTGCATGCCGGGCGAAACGCGCGAGCCGAAGCCGCGCCCCTCGATCGTCAGCGCGAAGGTTCCCTGTACTTCTTCGCAGGCGCGCACGCAGCGCGAACAGACGATGCACTTGGAGGGATCATAGGTGAAATAGGGATTGGATTCGTCCTTCGGCATCCATTTCAGATTGATGTCGCCATTGCTGCGCGCCTTGACGTGGTTGTCTCCCTCATAGCCGTAGCGCACGTCGCGCAGGCCGACGGCGCCTGCCATGTCCTGCAACTCGCAATCGCCGTTGGCCGCGCAGGTGAGACAGTCGAGCGGATGGTCGGAAATATAGAGTTCCATCACGCCGCGGCGGATATCCTTCAACCGCCCCGTCTGCGTGTGCACCACCATGTTTGCCGCCACCGGCGTCGTGCAGGAGGAGGGCGTGCCGTTGCGGCCCTCGATCTCGACGAGGCAGAGCCGGCAGGAGCCGAAAGCATCGACCATATCGGTGGCACAGAGCTTCGGCACCTTGATACCGGCCTCCATCGAGGCGCGCATGATCGAGGTGCCCTCCGGCACGCTGATCTGCTGTCCGTCGATGGTGAGCGTCACCATGGCCTCGGATTTCGAAGCGGGAGTGCCATAGTCGATTTCATGGATGAGAGACATGATTGGTCTCCTTGCTTGAGATGATGAGGTCAGCGCAGACGTGCCATGAAAAACGCGTCATTCCGCCGCCTCCACCAGAGGTGCCGGCGAAAAATCCTCCGGGAAATGGTTCATGGCGCTCATCACAGGATAGGGCGTGAACCCACCCAGCGCACAGAGCGAGCCGAACTTCATCGTGTTGCAGAGATCGGCAAGCAGCGCCCGGTTCTTCTCCGGCTCGATACCGTGCGCGATCTTGTCGGCCGTCTCCACGCCGCGCGTCGAGCCGATGCGGCAGGGCGTGCACTTGCCGCAGCTTTCGACGGCGCAGAATTCCATGGCGAAACGTGCCTGCTTCAGCATATCGGCCGTGTCGTCGAAGACGACGATGCCGGCATGGCCGATCAGCCCGTCCTTGGCAGCGAAGGATTCGTAATCGAACGGTGTGTCGAACAGCGCTCGCGGGAAATAGGCGCCGAGCGGTCCGCCGACCTGCACGGCCTTGACCGGCCGTCCCGTCGCCGTCCCCCCGCCGATCCTGTCGACGATATCTCCGAGCGAAAGACCGAAGGCCGTCTCAAAGAGGCCGCCATATCTGACATTGCCGGCGATCTGCAGCGGGATAGTGCCGCGCGAACGGCCCATGCCGAAATCGCGGTAGAAGGCCGCACCCTTCTCCATGATGACGGGCACCGAAGCCAGCGAGATCACATTGTTGATGACGGTCGGACAGTTAAACAACCCCTTATGCGCCGGCAGCGGCGGCTTGGCACGCACGATGCCGCGCTTGCCTTCCAGACTATTCAGCAGCGCCGTCTCCTCGCCGCAGACATAGGCGCCGGCGCCGGTGCGCACCTCGATATCGAAGGCGCGGCCGGATCCGAGCACCGATGGTCCGAGAATGCCGGCCTGGCGCGCGATGCCGACGGCTTCGGTCATGACAGCGATCGCATGCGGATATTCCGAACGCGTATAGACGAAACCCTTGGTCGCCCCGGTGGCGAGCCCTGATATCGCCATGCCCTCGATCAGCACGAAGGGATCGCCCTCCATGATCATCCGGTCGGCAAAGGTGCCGCTGTCGCCCTCATCGGCATTGCAGACGATATATTTGCGTTCGCCGGCGGCATCGAGAACGGTCTTCCACTTGATGCCGGTCGGAAAGCCGGCGCCGCCGCGTCCGCGCAAGCCGGAATCGGTGATTTCCTTGACGATATCGACTGGTGTCATCGAAACGGCTCGGCGAAGGCCGGCAAGACCGCCATGCGCCTCGTAATCGCCAAGCGAAAGCGGATCGGTGACGCCACAGCGGGCGAAGGTCAGGCGGGTCTGTTCCTTGAGGAACGGGAGGTCTTCAACCTCCCCGAGACAGAGCCGATGCTCGCCCCCATCAATCATCCCGGCATCGAACAGATCAGGCACATCATTCGCCTTCACCGACCCGTAGCCGATGCGCTTGCCGGCAACCTCGACCTCGACCAGCGGCTCCAGCCAGAACATTCCGCGCGAGCCGTTGCGCACGATCTCGGCATCGAAGCCGCGGGCGGCGATCTCCTGGGCAATCGCCTTTGCCACCTTTTCGGCCCCGAGCGCCAGCGCTGCGGCATCGCGCGGAACATATATCCTGACCGTCATCGGCGTGCCTCAGCGACGAGTTCCGCCGCCCTCTGTTCGTCGACCCGGCCATGGACCTCGCCGTCGAGCATCGCCGCCGGCGCACAGGCGCAGAGCCCGAGACAATAGACCGGCTCCAGCGTCACGCCGCCATCGGGCGTCGTCTGATGAAAATCGATGCCGAGCAGCGCCTTGACACGTTCGGCCAGCGCATCGCCGCCCATCGACTGACAGGCTTCGGCGCGACAGAGCTTCAGCAGATGCCGGCCGGCGGGATGGTCGCGATAATCGTGATAGAAGGTCACCACGCCATGCACCTCGGCGCGCGAGAGGTTCAATTCCTCCGCGATAACAGGCATGGCTTCCTGCGGCACATAGCCGAATTCCTGCTGAACCTCGTGCAGAATGGGAAGCAGCGGTCCTTCGAGAAAGCGAAGATCGGCGACGATGGCTCGGGTGCGTGCTGCAATATCGCCTTCGGCGATATGAATGGTCATAAGGCAGCCCTCCCAGCCGCTTGCTCGTTGCGAAATAGCGGGCCTCCCCCAGCCGGTTGCTATTCCGCAACCACCATCTCAGGGAAGCAGCCGGCGATCAATAAAGCTATCTCGTTGCTTGATAGGTTTTTTCTATCAAAGTTCTTCATCTTGTACGAGTACTCTCGCTTCATGCAGCAAGGCCGAGACAAGCGGCGTGAAGGGCTCGCGATAAGGCGCAACAAGGCCGACCAGATGATGCGCCTCCGGCTCGACGATCGGGATCATGCGGATTTCCACTGGAAACCCGAAGGATTTGGCGACGTTGCGCGGCATGATGCTCGCCCAGCGTCCAGTCCTGACATGCGAGAACAGCACGATCATCGAGTTGGATTCGAGCGTCGGATGCGCTGTGGCGCCTGCTTCCGTCAAGTGGCGGTTGATGATGCGGCGGTTCTGCATGTCGGCAGTCAATAGACAAAGCCGAAGGTCGCCGATCTCCCGCCAGGTCACGTTGTCGCGATCAGATAGCGGGCTGCCGGCAGCCGTGATCAGATTATAGCGCTCGGCATAAAGGGGAACGGTCGTGACGCGGCCGAGCGGCTCGTTTTCGAGATAGGTGATGCCGGCATCGATTTCGAGGTTTTCGAGCATGCTCAGCACCTGCAGCGAATTCCGCGAGACGATCGAGAAGGTCACGCCGGGATGCCGCTCCTGAAATGGCGTGGTGATGCGCGACAGCATGGCAAGCGCGGTCGGAATGGCGGCGAGGCGGATGTGGCCGGAAAGACCGCGGCGCGCGGCGCGCATCTCCTCGCGCATGGTGCGGGCATCGCCGACGATGCGTCGGGCCCATTCGAGCACGCGCTGCCCCTCAGGCGTCAGCCCCTGGAACCGCGAACCGCGCTGCACCAGCATGACGCCAAGCTGATCCTCGAGCTGCCGGATGGCAGCCGAAAGCGTTGGCTGCGAGATCCCGCACTCCTCCGCGGCGCGGCCAAAATGCTTTTCATTGGCAAGGGCGATGAAGAATTCCAGCTTGTCGATCATCCGGTCTCCCGATCCGGCATGACATCATCCGGGCCAGTTCATCTTTGACGCAGCAGCTGTGCTCCGCAAGGGCGATCTCTAGATCAGGATGATTTTAGGCCCGATCGGCCTAAAATCTGAATCCTGATCCAAATCAAAGAAATAGAGCATGATGTCGTCCGAAAACCGCGCACACTTTTCGGTATCATGCTCTAACTGTTTTCTGCAGCCGGGAAAAGATCGAACAGCGATTCGAGGAAGGCTAGCACGCTGACATTGCCGATGCTGTAATAGACCAGCCTGCCCTGGCGGCGCGTATGGACCAGGCCTTCGAGCCTTAACCGCGCCAGCTGCTGCGAAACCATTGCCTGTTGGATGCCGAGGATATTTTCGATTTCACCCACCGTCCGTTCCTCGTTCGCCAATATGCAGAGGATCAGAAGTCGGGTCGGGTGCGCTAGGGCTTTCAGCAGATCGCTCGCTTCATGGGCTTTTCCAGCGAGTTTGTGCAATTCCTGGCCGGACATCCCCGGCTCGGGTTTGGGCAACGGCATTCGGTATCTCGGAAGGGAGGCAATGAGTAGATCAGCACAATAGCATATTCGCACAAGCGAATTGGTCAAAAGTGATGAAATGTCAAAAAAAGTCCAAACAAATCAGCAGATAAGCTGACCTCCATTGATCTCGATCACCTGTCCGGTGATGTAGCCCGAGAGCGAGGGAGCCGCCAGGAACAGGTAGGCGGGAGCACAATCCTCCGCCGTGCCGAGCCGCTGCAGGGGGATGGATTTTCTCGTCTGCTCCAGCTTTTCGCGCGAGGAATAGCGCTCATGGAAATCCGTCTCGATCGTTCCCGGCGATACGCAATTGACGCGGATTCCGTCCGGTGCAAGCTCGCGGGCAAGCGCCTTGGAATAGGTCGCAACAAAGGCTTTCGAGGCCGAATAGATCGAGGAACCGGGGCTGCCGCCGGTCAGCGCCGAAATCGAAACGGTGTTGACGATAGCAGCGCCACCAGCCGCCTTCAATGCCGGCAGCAACGCCCGCGTCAGCGCCACCACCGATGTCTGGTTGAGCCGCACGACCGCCTCATATTCTGCATCGGTGAGCGTGGCAGCGGGAAAACGACCAAGCATAGTGCCGGCATTGTTGACGAGCACATTGACCTTATCGAAGAAGGCGAGAGTATCCTCGGCAAATTGCGCGGCGCCACCGACTGCGGAGAAATCGGCATTGAGCAGCAGCGCCCGTCTTTCGGATTCAGCCGTGAGCAGGAAATCCGGCAGGTCGCGTCCCGGCTTGCGCCCGGTATGGACGATCACCTTCGCGCCGCAGTCCAGGAACTGCCGGGCCACTTCAAGGCCGATGCCGCGGCCGGCGCCGGTCACCACCACATTGCGATTTTCGAACAGTCTGGGATGGAACACGAAGCCGTCCTCCTCGCGGACAGTGCCGCCGGTTGTGTCATTCGCCCTTAACATATGAGCGCGCCGACCGAAAGAAAGGCGCGCATCGATCTTTCCTGGGGAGGAGCGGGGTTAGTTTTCGGTCTCCAGAAGCCGCGCGCCCGGCCCTTCCTTGCCGAGCCGGTCGCAGGGGTTGCGCAACGGACAGCTTTCGATCGACAGGCAGCCGCAGCCGATGCAGCCGGTCAGACGGTCGCGCAGCAGGCTAAGCCGCCTGATTCGCGCGTCGAGATCATCCTTCCACAGCGCCGACAGCGTCTGCCAGTCGGCGACGGTCGGCGTGCGTCCTTGCGGCAGAGACTCGAACGCTGCCTGGATTTCCGAAAGCGGAATGCCGACACGCTGCGCCACCTTGATGATGCCGAGCCGGCGAAGCACATCGCGCCCATAACGCCGCTGATTGCCGCGAGAGCGGATGCTCGAGATCAGCCCCTTGGTCTCGTAAAAATGCACCGCCGAGACGGCGAGGCCGCTGCGCTCCGCCACTTCGCCGACCGTTAGAAGCTTGCCGAGCGGCGCTGCCGGAATTGTATCCATCGTCTCTTGACCTCAAGATTAGTTGAGGTTTTATAACCCTTGCTCCTGCAATCGTAAAGTCCAATCGTAACAAGGAGCGACGCATGAAAACACCCACCAGACTCGCTGTCATTTACGGAAGCACGAGAGAGGGCCGCATCTGCGACCGGGTGGTCAAGTGGCTGACGCAGGAACTCCTCCGCTTCCCGCAATTTGATATCGACATCATCGACCCATTGGATTTCGCGCTGCCGGCCAACCGTGACATGGCGCACCCCGAAGTCGACAGGCTCGCCGGACGGCTTGGCATGGCCGACGCCTTCATCATCGTCACGCCGGAATACAATCACAGCTTCACCGCCCCGTTGAAGTCGATCATCGATTTCTTCTTCGAGCCCTGGCAGGGCAAGCCGCTCGCCTTCGTTTCCTATGGCGGCATATCCGGCGGCCTGCGCGCCGTCGAACAGCTGCGGCTGGTCTTTGCCGAACTCCACGCCGTCACCATCCGCGATTCGGTGAGCTTTGCCGCACCTTGGAACCGCTTCGATCCAGACGGACGACTCGATCATCCCGCCGATACAATGCGGTTGCTCGATCGGATGATGGCGAGGCTGGAATGGTGGACGCAGGCGCTCGTCACCGCCCGCAGCGATCGTCCCTATGCCGACATAGAGCGCCGCGCGTCTTTTCAGACGCGCTAAGGACGTTCTATCACTTTGAATCTGCGCATAATCCTTTCCGAAAATCGATTCCGATTTTCGGGGTTATGCGCTGGCCGCTTGAGCCAGATAGCTCCGGTTCCGTTCCCGGCAGGTACGGAACCATTGGGAACACCCGGGCAGATCCTCCGCCCGGGTGTTTTCGGTCACATCCGGCTCATTCCGACCGCACGGACGGGTTCGCAATTTTGCGGTTGCGGGGAGAAAACCCCGGTGATAGTTTCCGCGCAAATAACAGGGGAGCTCCGTATTGCCGGGGCTGAGATGTGAGGCGCAAGCCTCTGGACCCTTCAAAGCTGATCTGGGTAATGCCAGCGGAGCGAGGTTCAGATGTTCTCAGGCGCACAAGTGTCACTCTATCCGATGTCCGACAATTTCGTCGGCATCATTCTCGATGCCGTCAAGGCGCTGGATCCCTATCGCGACCGGCTGCGCATCGAGACCGATGACATCTCCACATTGCTGGTCGGCCCGCCTGACATTCTCTTCGCTGCCATGCACGATCTTTTCGTCGCCGCCGCAAAGACCGGCGAGCATTGCGTGCTGTCCGCTGCCATTTCACGCGGCTGCCCCGGCGAGCCCAACGACGCCATCTGCGGCGTCAACCCCTCCCTCGGCCAGGCGGAGCCGCTTGCCGAGCGTATAACAGCCGCACTTGCCGCCGTTGAAACCACTGCCGAAACCGGACAGCCGACCGCCGCGCAATTCTCGCTCTACGTCATGGGAACCGGCACCCATATGGACGAGATCTATGGCTGCATCGACTTCCTGAAGCGCTCCGGCACCTTCGACCGCGCCAAGAATTTCTGCACCAGACTCTCTGGGGATGCCGGCGCGGTCTTCGCCACCATTCGCGAGGCCTTCTTTCGCTTCGGCGACCCCGAGGGACATGTGACCCTCGACATCACGGTGTCCGCCAATACAGCGCCGCGCGTCTTTTCAGACGCGCCAAGGACGCTGTAACACTTTAAATTGCTGCATAATTTTATCCTTAAATCGATTCCGATTTAAGGAATTATGCAGTCCCGACGAAGGCCTGAAATCGAACGCTGATGACACCGTCAAAACCATCGGAATCGCGCCTTGCCGCGCTCCGCGCCGCTCTCTACCGGGGCATACCCGCCTTGCTCGCCGGCTGCGTTTTCTTGGCGGCATGGGAACTCTATGTCGATCTCTCCGGCATCAAACCGTCCATCCTGCCGGCGCCGTCGCGTATCGTCGTCCAAGGCTGGCTGAACCGCGAGGCGCTGATATCAAACACCTGGCCGACGCTCGGCGCGACACTCGGAGGTTTCGCCCTGTCGCTTGCCTTCGCCTTCGCCGCCTCGATCCTCATGGATTTCGTGCCGTTCATGCGCCGGGCATTGCTGCCGATCTTCATCGCCAGCCAGACCCTGCCGCTGGTGGCGATCGCCCCCCTCGTCGTCCTCTGGTTCGGCTTCGGCCTGTTGCCGAAGGTCCTGCTGGTGGCGCTCGTCACCTTCTTCCCGCTGCTCGTCGCCTTGCTGCAGGGCTATGAATCGACCGACCGCGACATCGCCGAATTGCTGAATTCGATGAAGGCGAGCCGCTGGCGCATTTTCCGCCTGGCACGGCTTCCCTCCTCGCTACCCTATTTCTTCGCCGGCCTCAGAATCTCGATCACCTATGCCGTCGTCGGCGCGATCTTTGCCGAATATGCCGGCGCCGCCCGCGGCCTCGGTATCTATATTCTCAACGCCAAGAACAATTTCCGTCCCGATCTCGTGCTTGCCGCCGTCGTCGTCAGCGCCGTGCTGACACTCTGCCTCTTCGGGCTGACGCTGATGATCCAGCGCCTCATCATGCCCTGGCAACAATCCGGGGAGCAGCGCCGATGAGCGATGTAATGGTTGAACTGCGCAACATCTCGAAGTCCTTCGACGGCATGAAGGTACTGGATGATATTTCACTCGCTGTCGCAAGCGGCGAGTTCGTTTCGATCGTCGGCCCATCCGGCTCCGGAAAATCGACGGTACTGAGGTTGCTGACACAGGCGCTTCGGCCCGATTCCGGCACCATGCTTTTCAAGGGCGCGCCGCTGGAACAGGCTCCGCATTCCTTCGCTTTCATGCCGCAGCGCGATGCGCTGATGCCCTGGCGCCGGATCATCGACAATGCCGCACTCGGCCTGGAGGTGCGCGGCATGAGCCGCCGCGCGGCCCGCGCCGCCGTCGCGCCTCTGTTCGAGCGCTTCGGCCTTGCAGGCTTCGAGCAACACTATCCCTCCGAACTGTCAGGCGGCATGCGCCAGCGCGCCGCGCTGCTGCGCACCGTCGTCCAGACCCAGGACATGCTGCTGCTCGACGAGCCTTTCGGCGCGCTGGATGCGCTGACGCGCACGCAGATCCAGGAATGGCTGCAGGGCATGTGGACCGAACACCGTTGGACGGCGCTGCTGATCACCCATGATGTTCGCGAGGCCGTGTTCCTCTCCGACCGGATCTACGTGCTCTCGGCCCGTCCGGCGCGTATCATCCGCGAATTCCGCGTTCCCCTGCCCCGTCCGAGAAGCATTGCCGATCTAGGCTCGCCGGCGGCCCAGGCGATCGAAACCGAAATCCTGCAAACCCTGCTTCATCCGCTAGAACAAGATGATTTTAGGCCGGTCGGCCTAGAATCTGAATCCTGTTATAATTTAGAGAGTTAGAGCATGACGCCGAAAACCGTTCACACTTTTCGGCATCATGCTCTAGAGACCTGAGGAGGTCACCATGCTGCTTCTCACCCGTCGCCAGACGATCTTCGCCGCCATCGCGGCAAGCCTCGCCGGCCGCCCCGCCTTCGCCCAATCGGCGCCCGCAAAGGTTCGCATCGCGCTCGACTGGACGCCCAACACCAACCATATCGGCATCTATGTCGCCAAGGCGAAGGGCTTCTATGCCGATGCCGGGCTCGATGTCGAGATTCTTCCCTTCACCGATACCAGCGCCGGAACGCTGGTGTCGAACGGCGTTGCCGATTTCGGCATCAGCAGCGAGATCGAGACCCTCACGCAGCGCGCTGGCGGCGGTGACGTGAAGATGGTCTACGGCGTCGTCCAGACGGAAACCGCACGCCTGATCTTCAAGGGTGGACGCGACGACATCAAGAGCCCGAAGGACCTCGACGGCAAGACCTATGGCGGCTTTGGCGGCACCTGGGAGAGCGCGCTGATCTCCGCGATGATCCGCAATGATGGCGGCAAAGGCGACGTCAGGACCGTCACCCTCGGCACTTCCGCTTACGAGGCGCTGGACAATGGCTCGATCGATTTCACGCTGGAGATCTACACCTGGGAAGGCATCGCCGCCGAACTGGAAAACCGGAAGATCGGCCGCTTCCACTATTCCGATTATGGCATTCCCGACGAGCAGACGACGGTCATCGTCTCCAGCGACGCCTATCTCTCCGCAAGTCGGGAACACGCCCGCGCCTTCATCCAGGCGACACGAAAGGGTTATGCCTACTCCGTCGACCATCCCGACGAAGCCTGCGACTTGCTGATCTCTGGAAGCAACGGCGCACTGATGAATACGGAACTGGTAAAGGCTTCTCAGAAGGCATTGATCGAGGGGCACTTCCTGAAATCCGAGGCCGGTGTGATCGGTAAGCTCGACCCGGCAAAGGCCGAGGCCCTCGGCAGCTTCCTGATGGAGAATGGCATTCTGGTCGATGCCAATGGCGCCGCACTCAAGGAGAAACCGGACTTTTCCACCTATTATACCAACGAACTTCTCGACTGAGCCCAACGCCTGCCTTGCCCGTCGCGGCTTTCCGCTGCAAAATCCTAGATACGGATTCAGATCATAGGCCGGATCGACTTAAAGGTCCGAATCCGTATCTAAATCAAAGAAGTAGAGCATGATGTCGTCCGAAAACCGCTCACACTTTTCGGCATCATGCTCTGGGCAAGGTGGGGAGGCAAGATGCGACAACAGGAGAGACTGGCCGGAGCGGACTTTCTGCGCGCGACGGCCTGTCTGCTGGTGCTCGCCCACCACTTCGCGCTGCGGCTGGATATGCGGAGAATCCCTGATGAACTCGGCCCGACCGCAAACATCCTCCGCTTCGGCAATTTCGGCGTCGCCATCTTCTTCGTGCTCAGCGGCTTTCTTCTTGCCCATCCCTTCTGGCGCGCGCTCGACGCGGGCGGCGATATGCCGAGCCTGCGGCACTACACGATCCGCAGGATGGCGCGCATCGCTCCGGGCTTCTGGTTCGCCGCCACCATCGGCTTCGCCCTCAGCCTGACGCTACTTGCCCTGCCGCTGACGCCTGAGCTTGTGCTCCGCTACGTCTCCGGGCTGCTGTTCATGAGCCAGTGGCATTGGCGCACCTTGTTTCCTGTCGAAGCCGATGGGCCGCTCTGGTCCATTCCCTTCGAGGTCACCAGCTATGTGCTCCTGCCGGTCTGCTTTCTCCTGCTGTTTCGTTTGCCATTCCTCAGGCAGCGCCCATTGTTTGCCCGTTTCGCTTGGCTTTGCGTCATCACCGGCGTACTCCTCGCCCATGTGCTGATCCTGACCGTCTTTCCGCTCGACGACATCGAACGCGGCTGGCAGTACGGCCTGCAGGGCGGGGCTAAAGAATGGATGCCGAGATATAACCCGATCGGCTTCTTCGCCGTCTTCGCGCTCGGCGCGCTTGCCGCCGGCGTCGAGGTCATGCTGCCAAGAAGGCGCTCCTACCGGTTCGATGCCGCAGCGCTGCTGGCCCTCGCCATTGCCGCCTACCGCCTCGTCATATCGCCCGGCGGCTCTGCCGAAGCTTACGGCTGGCTCGAAATCCCTTATGGCTTTCCGGTCTTTCCATTGGCGGTCGCAACGGCGCTCGTTTCGCTCAGCCATTCGCAACGCCTGGGCAGGCTGCTCGACAACGCTCCTGTCCGCTATATCGCAAAGATCTCCTTCGGCATCTATATTTGGCAGGAGATCATCCTGATATTGATCCAGAGGCTCGACCCGGGTTCGTTCGGCGTTTCCTCGGAAAATGTCGTCACCGGCTGGCTGCAATCTTGCGGGCTGGCGGCGGCGCTCATCCTTCTGGTCGCGAGCCTCAGCTACTTCCTGCTGGAAAAGCCTGCGATCGATTTCGGCAACCGGCTGACATCTCATCAACCCAATCGGGCTACTCCTTTCAAAGTATAAATTTCCCATAAGCGCAACTACAGGCGTTAAGGTTAACGCGGAATACTCCCATTTTTGGCGTCTTTAGGGTTATCAAATTCTTATTTATACCGATGACAAACGATACGTGACCATGTATTTGTCTCCATGTTGTTCAGTATCGCATCTAAACTTGTGGAACTTGCGTAATGAATGCTTTTACTTCGAAGACGAATCCACGCTTCGATCCGTCTCAGCGTCAGGACAAAACCAAGACCCTGGTTATAGCGAACTCCAACATTCGCCAGCCGGATAGCTTTTCCCTTATCGAAAGAAAGATGGCTGTGCGGCTGGGCGTGAAGCGGTTGATCGACATCGTCGCCTCAGTCAGCGCCCTCATCGTGCTGGCGCCGCTTTTTCTGGCAATCGCTCTTTTCATCAAACTCGACGATGGCGGTCCGGTGTTTTTCCGCCAGATCCGCTGGGGGCTGAACGGCCGGAAGATCACGGTCTTCAAGTTCCGGTCGATGCGCGCGGAAGCTTGCGATCCGAGCGGCATTCAACAGACCGTTATGGGCGACAGCCGGGTGACAGGCATCGGCTCGGTGCTCCGCAAGACCAATATCGACGAACTGCCGCAGCTTTTCAACGTTCTCAGGGGTGAGATGTCGTTGGTCGGCCCGCGCTGCCACGCCATCAATATGCGGGCAGCCGGTCGGCTCTACGAGGAACTGGTGCCAGACTACCACTACCGCCACATCATGCGCCCCGGCATCACCGGCCTTGCGCAGACGCGCGGCTGGCGCGGCCCGACGGCGCGGCCGCTGGCAGCCCGCGCTCGCATCGCCTGCGATATCTATTATGTCAGGAATTTCAGCCTGCTGCTCGACCTTAAGATCCTGTTCAAGACGGTCGTCATCGAGCTGCGCGGCGGCACCGGCTTCTGAGACGGTCCCGGCAGGTCGGCAAAGCGGCCTATCGGCCGCTTCTTCATTTCAAGCCACCAGTGGCACTGTCTTTAGAGCATGTCGCGCAAAACTATGCAGCGGCTTTACAATAACGATATGCGTAAAACAAAGACATAAGCGCGAGGCGCAAATCTGAAAAGATCGCGACGCGCTTTCGGAAATGCGTTTCCGATTTCGGGCCAGCGACCGACAGATTAGAACAGACACAAAAAAGGCGGCTGTCGGAGCCGCCTTTCATCCGTCGCAGTCGGTTGCGATCAGTCTTGTTCAACGACGCCGCGCAGATGGGTCATTTCCATGATGAAGTGCTCAAGCTTCGACTTGTGCTCATGCAATTCGGCATGTTCGAGTTCCTGGCGGGCAGCCTCGATGCGGCGTGTCAGCTCGTCCTTCTGGAGTTCCTCGACCGGAACCGCGGATTCGGCAAGCAATGTGCAGCCAGTCGGCAGGATATCGGCAAAACCGCCGAACACGACGTAATCCTGCTTCTTGCCGGAGGCCGAACGCACGCTCACGACGCCCGGCTTGATCGTCGTCATCGTCGGTGCATGGTTTGCCATGACCGTCATCTCGCCTTCAGTCGCAGGGATAACGACCTCGGTCACCATCTCCGACAGCAGCAGGCGCTCCGGCGAAACGAGCTCAAAGTTGAAATTGTCAGCCATCAGTGACTTACCTTCTCGGCTATGGCTTTCGCATCTTGCAATTTAGTCCCGCAGAACGGGCAGTGCATTATCGCTTGGTCGAGATAACCGAGGCCTTCCTCGCTTTGAACCAGACCCACCACCATCATCAGCACGCCGTTATCGGCGCGATAGACGGTCGGCGCGGCTGGTTCCGGAAGATCCGCCACGACCCCCTTCAGGGAGTCGCAGCAGAATATCTCGTCCAGCGCGTCGCTCATTAAGCAGCTGCGAGCTTCTTGGCCTTTTCGACCGCTTCTTCCATCGAGCCGACCATGTAGAAGGCAGCTTCCGGCAGGTGATCGTATTCGCCGTTGACGAGGCCCTTGAAGCCCTTGATCGTGTCTTCCAGAGCAACCAGCTTACCCGGCGAACCGGTGAAGACTTCGGCGACGAAGAACGGCTGCGACAGGAAACGCTCGATCTTGCGGGCGCGGGCAACAGCAATCTTGTCGTCTTCGGACAGTTCGTCCATGCCAAGGATGGCAATGATGTCCTGCAGGGCCTTGTAGCGCTGCAGCGTCGACTGGACCTTGCGGGCGACTTCGTAATGTTCTTCGCCGACGACCATCGGGTCGAGCATGCGCGACGTGGAGTCGAGCGGATCGACCGCCGGGTAGATGCCCTTTTCAGCGATGGAGCGCGACAGAACCGTCGTTGCGTCAAGGTGAGCGAACGAGGTCGCGGGCGCCGGGTCGGTCAAGTCGTCGGCCGGAACGTAAATGGCCTGGACCGAGGTAATCGAGCCGGTCGTCGTCGTGGTGATGCGCTCCTGCATCTGGCCCATGTCGGTTGCGAGCGTCGGCTGATAACCGACGGCCGACGGGATGCGGCCGAGCAGAGCAGACACTTCGGAACCTGCCTGCGTGAAGCGGAAGATGTTATCGACGAAGAACAGAACGTCCTGGCCCTGATCGCGGAAGTGCTCGGCGACCGTCAGGCCGGTCAGGGCGACGCGGGCGCGGGCGCCCGGCGGTTCGTTCATCTGACCGTAAACCAGCGCAGCCTTCGAGCCTTCGCCGCCGCCATGCTTGTTGACGTTCGATTCGATCATTTCGTGGTAGAGGTCGTTACCTTCGCGGGTACGTTCACCGACGCCTGCGAAAACCGAGTAACCACCATGCGCCTTGGCGACGTTGTTGATCAGTTCCATGATCAAAACGGTCTTGCCGACGCCGGCGCCGCCGAAGAGGCCGATCTTGCCGCCGCGTGCATAGGGAGCCAGAAGATCGACGACCTTGATGCCGGTGACCAGAATCTGCGATTCCGTCGACTGCTCGACATAGGATGGTGCATCCTGGTGGATGGCACGCTTGTGAGCGGTGACCAGCGGACCGGCTTCGTCGACCGGCTCACCGATGACGTTCATGATGCGGCCGAGCGTCTCGTTACCGACCGGAACCATGATCGGAGCGCCGGTATCGGCGACTTCCTGGCCGCGAACGAGACCTTCGCTCGAGTCCATCGCGATGGTACGGACGACGTTCTCGCCAAGGTGCTGCGCAACTTCGAGAACCAGGCGGTTGCCGTTGTTGCTGGTTTCCAGCGCGTTCAGGATCTTCGGCAGTTCGCCTTCGAAAGCAACGTCGACGACGGCGCCGATAACCTGGGTGACTCTGCCGACAGAGCCGATCTTGGGGGTAGCTGCCTCAGCCATTTTCTGACCCTCTTTTCCTAGCCTCAGAGCGCTTCCGCGCCCGAAATGATTTCAATGAGTTCCTTGGTGATCTGCGCCTGACGCTGGCGGTTGTAGCTCAGCGTCAGCTTGTTGATCATCTCACCGGCATTACGCGTCGCATTGTCCATAGCGCTCATCTTGGCGCCCATCTCGCCTGCGACGTTCTCAAGGAGCGCGCGGAAGATCTGGACGGAGATGTTGCGCGGGATCAGATCTTCGAGGATCGATGCCGGATCCGGCTCGTATTCGTAGACGGCGCCTGCATGTTCGGCATCTTCGGCCTGCACAGCTTCCGCCGAAGCCGGGATGAGCCGCTGCGCCGTCGGAATCTGGCTGATCACCGACTTGAACTCGGAATAAAACAGCGTGCAGACGTCGAACTCACCGGCAGCATACATCTCGATGATGCGCTTGCCGATCTGATCCGCATTCTCGAAACCAACGCGCTTGACGTCGCGCAATTCCTTGCGCTCGATGATCAGCGACGCGAATTCGCGGCGAAGGATATCGTAACCCTTCTTGCCGACGGTGAAGATCTTCACCGTCTTGCCTTCAGCAACCAGCTTGCGGACATGTTCGCGTGCAAAGCGTGCGATCTGCGAGTTGAAACCGCCGCAAAGACCACGTTCGGCCGTGCAGACCACCAGCAGATGGACCTGGTCCTGGCCGGTGCCGGTCATCAGCGTCGGTGCACCGTCGGCATCGGTGACGGCCTTGGCGATATTCGCCAGAACCGCACCCATGCGCTGCGAATAAGGCCGGGCGGCCTCGGCCGCCTCCTGCGCACGCCGAAGCTTCGCCGCGGCGACCATTTTCATCGCCTTGGTGATCTTCTGCGTCGCCTTGACGGAGGCGATCCGGTTTTTCAGATCCTTAAGTGAAGGCATCCGTGATCCGTCCTAACTTAGGGCCCGATTACGAGAAAGACTTTGCGAAGCTATCAAGAGCAGCGGTGAGCTTGCCCCTGGTATCATCGCTGATTGCCTTTTCCGTGCGGATCGCGTCGAGGATGGCAGAGCCTTCCGAACGCAGGTACGAGAGGAAGCCCTGCTCGAACTTGCCGACCGAAGCGACCGGCAGCTTGTCGAGATAGCCGTTGACGCCAGCAAAGATCACAGCGACCTGCTCTTCCGTCTTCAGCGGCGAGAACTGCGGCTGCTTCAGGAGTTCGGTCAAGCGTGCGCCGCGGTTCAAGAGGCGCTGCGTCGCAGCGTCGAGGTCCGAACCGAACTGGGCGAAGGCGGCCATTTCGCGGTACTGGGCGAGCTCGCCCTTGATTGAGCCGGCAACCTGCTTCATCGCCTTGATCTGCGCCGCCGAACCGACGCGGGAAACCGACAGACCGACGTTCACGGCCGGGCGGATACCCTGATAGAACAGGTCAGTTTCAAGGAAGATCTGGCCATCGGTGATCGAGATCACGTTGGTCGGAATGAAGGCCGAAACGTCGTTGCCCTGCGTTTCGATGACCGGCAGAGCCGTCAGCGAACCGGCGCCCATGTCGTCGTTCATCTTCGCAGCACGCTCAAGCAGGCGCGAGTGCAGGTAGAAAACGTCACCCGGATAGGCTTCGCGACCCGGCGGGCGGCGCAGCAGCAGCGACATCTGGCGGTAGGAAACGGCCTGCTTGGACAGGTCGTCGTAACCGATCAGCGCATGCATGCCGTTGTCGCGGAAGTATTCGCCCATGGCGCAGCCGGCAAACGGGGCCAGGTACTGCATCGGCGCCGGATCGGAAGCAGTGGCGGCGACGATGATCGAATATTTCAGCGCGCCGCGCTCTTCGAGCACTTTGACGAACTGCGCGACGGTCGAACGCTTCTGGCCGATGGCGACGTAGACGCAGTAAAGCTTTTCGCCTTCCGGACCGTTGTCGTGAATAGCCTTCTGGTTGAGGAAGGCATCGAGAAGAATCGCGGTCTTGCCGGTCTGGCGGTCGCCGATGACCAGCTCGCGCTGGCCGCGGCCGACCGGGATCAGCGCGTCGATGGCCTTGAGGCCGGTCGACATCGGCTCATGAACCGATTTGCGCGGAATGATGCCGGGAGCCTTGATGTCGACGCGCGAACGGCGCGTCGCGTTGATCGGGCCCTTGCCGTCGATCGGATTGCCGAGCGCGTCGACGACGCGGCCGAGCAGTTCCGGACCAACCGGAACGTCAACGATGGCGCCGGTCCGCTTGACGGTGTCGCCTTCCTTGATGTCGCGGTCGGAGCCGAAGATGACGACGCCGACATTGTCGGATTCGAGGTTCAGCGCCATGCCGCGGATGCCGCCCGGGAACTCGACCATTTCACCGGCCTGGACATTGTCCAGACCGTAGACACGAGCGATACCGTCACCGACGGAGAGAACCTGGCCGACTTCCGAGACTTCTGCCTCTTTGCCGAAATTTTTAATCTGGTCTTTGAGAATTGCGGAAATTTCCGCGGCGCGGATATCCATCAGCCAACCTCTTTCAATGCGAGCTTAAGGGTAGAGAGTTTGGTACGAAGAGACGTATCAATCTGACGGGACCCGACCTTCACGATCAGACCACCAAGAATTGACGGATCAACCGTGACGGCAATCGTCACGTCTTTGCCGGTAACGCCCTTGAGTGCCACCTTCAATTCGGTTTCCTGCGCTTGCGAAAGCGCATGCGCCGAGGTGACCTCGGCGGAGATTTCACCGCGATGGTTCGCGGCGATGATGCGGAAGGCCTTGATCATGCCCGGCAGGGCGAACAGGCGACGGTTGCGCGCCACGACCTTCAAAAAATTGGCGAAGAAACCGCTGATGCCGGCCTTCTCGCTGATGGCGACGATCGCCTTCAGTTGGTCTTCAGCGGAAAAAACCGGGCTTGCGACGAAACGCTTCAGATCGGCGCTCTCATCCAGCATAGCCTGGAAATGGTCAAGATCGGCGGTGACGCTGTCGACAGCGCCCTGCTCGAGCGCCAGTTCGAAAAGCGACGAGGCATAGCGCTCGGCAACACCAGAAGTAAGCTGGGACGTGTCTGCCACTGGCACAAATTTCCCTGATTTCAACCCAAAATCCGGCTCTCGGCGGGCGCCGAACCTATGATCTTGAATTCGTTTTGATTTCCCCCAGAAATCACAAGAGAAGCCTCTTGCTTCTTCCGAAATTCGGGGTCCGTCTAACATAGGATGTTCGGACTCGCAACACGCGTAACGCCCGAATACGCCTTTCATATGAATTTCTGTCCGCAAAATTGCGCAATGGCCTGGAAGCAGGCCGAACAAGCCGTCTGTCGGCAGCGAGACTTACGTCTGGGTAAAGCCGAAGACGTAGAGCAGCGGTAGCGCGGCTAAGGCGATCTGCACAACCAAAAGTAAATAGTTGACGAGATTACTCCCCTTATCAGACAGGATCGAGATGATACGGGCAAAGGCCGCCATCGCGAAGGAGGCGCCGAGCGCCATGTAGATCCAATCCTGGGCGAGCATGATCGCCGACAGCCCGAAACCGAGATAGAAACCACCCATCGAGCGTCCCTCGCCGAAGCCTTCCGGCCGCCCCTCCTGCGCCTGCAGACCGAGAAGACGGAAAGTTTGGCCCGGCGCGAACATCATGATGAAGCCGGCAAGTGCCGTGAAAGCGGCGGAGCAAAAGGCAAGCTGCTCGCCAAGCTCGGTCGGAAAGTAAAACTCCATGCGCCAGCCCCAAATCACTCGGATGAATCAGTGTTTTATGACATGGGCCGAAAAAGGAGGGAATGGCGGCGTCATTTGAATTAGAGAAAACTCTGCGGATCGATATCCAGCTGCACCTGCACCGATCCGCGCTCTTTGGGCGATTGTGAGAGCATTACCCGCAGAAAGCCCTGCATGTCAGAGTTCCGCCGGCCGTGGACCAAAAGACGGAAGCGATGGCGGCCGCGCACCAGCGCAAGCGGCGCTTCGGCCGGGCCGAGCACCGAGATGCCCGACACCTGCGGTGCGGCGTTGCGCATGCCGCGCGCATGGTTTTCGGCGTCGTGGCGGGTTTCGGCAGAAACGATGATCGAGGCGAGCCTGCCGAAGGGCGGCAATAGGGCGCGTTCGCGTTCGGTGATCTCGCGCTCGTAGAAAGCGTCGGAATCGCCGGAGACAATTGCCTGCATGACAGGATGCTGCGGCTGGTAGGTCTGCAGCAGCCCATGGCTCTTGAGTCCGGTGCGCCCGGCCCGGCCGGTCACCTGCGACAAAAGCTGGAAGGTGCGCTCGGCCGCGCGCGGGTCGCCGTTGGCAAGGCCGAGATCGGCATCGACGATGCCGACCAGCGTCATCAGCGGAAAATTGTGGCCCTTGGCCACAAGCTGGGTGCCGATGACGATATCGGCTTCGCCCTTGGCGATCGCTTCCAGCTCCAGCCGCAGCCGCTTCACCCCGCCCATGATATCCGAGGAGAGAACGATCGTCCGCGCCTCCGGAAAATGCCGTTCCACCTCCTCGGCGATGCGCTCGACGCCTGGCCCGCAGGCGACGAGATGGTCGAGCGTGCCGCATTCCGGGCATGCCTCCGGCGTGCGCTCGGCATGGCCGCATTGATGGCATTGCAGCTGCTTGCGGAAACGATGCTCCACCAGCCAGCTCGAACATTGCGGGCATTGGAACCGATGGCCGCAGACCCGGCAGAGCGTCAGAGGCGCATAACCGCGCCGGTTGAGAAACAGCAGCGCCTGTTCGCGTTTTTCCACCGTCTTGCCGATCGCCCGGATCAGCACCGGCGACAGGAAGCCGCCCCGCTCCGGCGCGTGCCTGCGCATATCGACCAGATGCAGGTCCGGCATCGCCGCATCGCCGAAACGCGTCGGCAGGTGGACGGTGCTGTAGCGTCCGCTCTGGCCGTTGACCTGGCTTTCGACCGACGGCGTCGCCGACACCAGAATGACGGGGAAATCGCCGATGCGGCCGCGCACGACGGCCATATCGCGAGCATTGTAAAAGACGCGATCCTCCTGCTTGTAGGCGGGATCGTGTTCCTCGTCGACGATGATCAGGCCGAGATCCTCGAAGGGCAGGAAGAGCGCCGAGCGAGCCCCCGCCACGACGCGCACCTCGCCGGTCACCGCCTGGCGCCAGACCTTTTCGCGCATGCGCGGCGCAAGATCGGAATGCCATTCGGCAGGCTTTGCCCCGAAGCGGTCCTGGAAGCGCTCCATGAAACTGGCCGTTAGCGCGATCTCCGGCAGCAGGATCAACACCTGCTTGCCGCGTTTCAGCGTCTCGGCAATCGCCTCGAAATAAACCTCCGTCTTGCCGGAGCCGGTTACCCCGTCGATCAGCGACACCGAAAATTCGCCCTTGCGGACGTCGGAAACGATCTCTTCGGCCGCCTGCTTCTGCGGCCCTTCGAGACGTGCGGCGGCAAAATCCGGATCCGGCATCGCAACGACCGGCGGCGGCGGCAGGAATACAGTCTCGAAGATGCCGAGTGTGATCAGCCCGTCGACGACACTCGTCGAGACACCCGCCGCATGGGCAAGGCCGCTGCGTGTCCAGGAAAAGCCGTCGGAGGCCGTATCGAGGACCCGGGCGCGCGCCGGCGTCATCCGCTCCGGTTCGCCGCCGACGAGCTTCAACCCCTCCACCATCGGTTCCGGCTCGAAGGCGTTCGGCGCCCGCAGCGCCATGCGCGCGACGAGGCCGGGCGGCGAGAGCGTATAAGTCGCCACCCAATCGATGAAATCCCGCATCTCCCTGGCAAGCGGCGGGCAGTCGAAGACATGGCTGATCGGTCGAAGCTTCTTCGGATCGACGCCGTCCTCGCCGCTGTCCCAGACGACGCCGATCACCTGCCGCGGCCCGAGCGGCACCTGCACGACCGAGCCGGGCTCGACCGCCATGCCATCCGGCACCGAATAGGAATAGGGTTTCGGCGCCGGCATCGGCACCAGCACCGGAACCGTTCGGTTCGCGGGCGGTGCCTCGAAAAGCGCGCCAAAGAGATCGGACGAATCTGTGCTCATCGCGCGAGACCATGCCCGCAAATCGATGGAATTGGAACCGCAAAGACGGAGTGACGCGTTCCGGGTCATCGCGACGATTTAAACAGTGAAGGTCAGAAATTGCGCTTCACCTGGCAAGGCGGTCGCCACTGCCGGAAGTGGCTTCACTTGTCTCGGCATTGCGCTGCCGCAGACGCAGGATCGCCGACGCCTCGCGGGGATCAGGCGGCAGCACGGCATTCTTCAACGCGATCGAATAGGCGTGTTTCGGATTTTCCAGCACCTCCCTGGCATCGCCGCTCTCCACCACCACGCCCTTGCGCATGATCACCACGCGGTCGGAAATGTAATAGGCGGTCGCAAGGTCATGGGTGATGTAGACGATCGAGACGTTGAGCGCATCGCGCAGATCACGGAAGAGATTGACGATCGACATGCGAAGCGATGCGTCGACCATCGAGACCGGCTCGTCCGCCACGATCAGCTTCGGCTCCGGTATCAGCGCACGAGCGACGGCGATGCGCTGCAATTGCCCGCCTGAAAGCTCGTGCGAGAAGCGGCCCTTTATCTCCGCCATCGACAGGCCGACGCGTTGGAGGGCAACGTCGGCAAGCGCCTCTTTCTCGGCGCGGCTCTTTGCTCCCTTGAAGCGATGGGCGGTGGCCAGCAGATACTCGTCGATCCGCGTCAGCGGATTGAAAGCTTCGAACGGATTTTGAAAGACCGGCTGAACCTTGGCCATGAAAGCCTCGCGATCCCTGCGGGAACGCACCGCCTTCACATCCGTACCGTCGAAATGAATGCTGCCCCGATCGGCCTTTTCGCTGCCGAGAATCATCTTCGCCAGCGTCGATTTTCCGGAGCCGGATTCACCGACGATCGTGAATATCTCGGGCTTGTCGGCGCTGAGGGCAAAACTGACATCGTCGACCGCCTTCATCTTTTCGCGCGAGAAGAAACCGCCGATCGGAAAGAGCTTGCTCACATGATCGAGTTCGAGAAGGAAATGGCTGCTCATTGGATCTGGTACTCCCCGGCACGGAAGCATGCGACCCGCCCTCCTGTGGCGCTCGGCAGCATGGCCGGCACTTCACGTGCGCATTTGTCGATCGCGATCGGACAGCGCGGATGGAAACGGCATCCCGAAGGCGGATCCGAAAGTGCCGGCGGCTTGCCCCTGAGGCTCTTTCGCGTCGAGACGTCGCCAATGCGCGGCAGGCTGCCGATCAGGTGGACGGTGTAGGGATGCTGGGGATTGTCGAAGATCGCCTGCGTCGGCCCCTCCTCCGCCAGCCGTCCCGCATACATGATGGCCAGCCGGTCGGTGATGGCGGCATGTACCGACATGTCGTGGGTCACGAAGATGACCGAGGACTGCATGCGGGCCTGCACTTCCTTGATCAGCGCCAGCACGTCCTGCTGCACGAGCACGTCGAGCGCCGTCGTCGGCTCGTCGGCGATGATGAATTCCGGCTCGCAGACAGTGGCGAGAGCAATCGTCAGACGCTGGCGCATGCCGCCCGAAAGCTGATGCGGAAAGGCCTCGAGCACATGCGGATCGAGATGCAGCCTGGCAAGATGCGCCTCGACGCGTGCCCGGAAGGCGGCGGGATCGAGGTTCATATGGCGGGAGGCGAAATCGGTGAAGGCGTGTTTGACCCTTCTGACCGGGTTCAGCACGTTCATCGAACCCTGCATGATATAGGAGAGGTGACGCCAGCGTGCCGCCTTCATCTTCGCCGGTTCGCCGTAGACATCGATCGGCCCGTCGGCAAAATTGAATTTCACCGTCCCGCCGACGACGCGCATCGGCGGGCGGATGGCGCCGGCAAGCGTTTTGATCAGCGATGTCTTGCCGCTCGAGGATTCGCCGGCAATGCCGTAGATCTCGTTCTTGCGGATGGTCAGGCTGATATCGTCGACTGCGCGGATTTCCCGCCGCACACCGAAATAGTCGTTGACGTAGTAGCATTTCAGCCCGTCGATTGTCAGTGCGTCCACGGTGTTTTCGGCAAGCGTCAAAGGCTGCGTCCTCATCAGGTTCTGCATCTCCTCAAGCTCCCATGCGGGCGAGCCGCGAGCGCGGGTCGATATATTCGTTCACCGACATGGCGAGCATGAACAGGCCGAGGAACAGAATGACGACGAAGAGCATCGGAAAGGCGACCCACCACCATATGCCCGATACCATCGCGGAATGCGCATTGGCCCAGTAGATCATGCCGCCGATCGTCGGCCGGTTGATGTCGGAAAATCCGAGCACCGAGAGTGTCACCTCGAGACCGATCGCCCAGATCATGTTGTTCATCGTCGTGAAGAAGACGATCGGCATGACATAGGGCAGGTGTTCGCGGATGAGGATCTGCCGTGTGCGCATGCCCGAAAAGACCGCGTGCCGGGTGAATTCCCGCTGACGGAGAGACAGGGCGACGGAACGGATCAGGCGGCTGTCGTGCGTCCAGCCGAGCAGCGCTGCGGTGATCGCCAGCATGAACCACGTCATCTGGTCGCGAAGCACGAAGACCAGAAGCAGCAGGATCGGAATGTTCGGCAGTGCGCCGAGCGTATCGTTGACCGCCATGATGATCTGGTCGGTCCGCCCACCGATATAACCGGAGATCAGCCCGACGGCGATGGCGATGATGCGGCTGACGAAGGCGACGATGATGCCGAAGAACAGCGTATTGCGCATCGAGGCGGCGATCTGCCAGAAAACCTCCTGGCCACGCGAGGTTGTGCCGAGCCAGAATTCGGCCGAAGGCGGCATGTCGGGCGCAACGACATAGATGGCATTCTCGTCATAGGGCGAGAAGAACGACGCCACGATCAACGCCAGGATGATAGCGATCAGGATGGTTCCGACCAGGAACTCCTTGTTGTAGCGCAGCAGGTCTCTGAGGACTTTGAACATCACGGATTACCCCAGTTTCACGCGTGGATCGATCAGCGGATAGATGATGTCGATCACGAAGACCGCGGCGGCAACCGCGATGATGGCGATTGTCGTGACACCGAGCACGAGGCTGTAATCGCCGGAATAGATGCCGGAGATCAGAAGCTTGCCGATCCCGGGATAATTGAAGACGAACTCGACGATGACGGCGCCGCCGAAGACATTGCCGAGACTGAGCGCCAGGCCCGTGACCTGCGGCAGCATGGCGTTGCGCGCCACATATTGCGAAAAGATGCTGCGCGAGCGCACGCCGCCAAGTTCGGCATAGACGACGTGGTCGTCGGTGACGATGTTGGAAACCAGCGAGCGCATCGAGATGAACCAGCCGCCGATGCCCACGAGCACGAGGGTCAGGGCCGGCAGGATGCCGTGTTCGATCACCGAGCTGATGAAGGCCCAGTTGAAGGCCGGCGCGAGATTGACCTGCGCGCCGTCGCTGATCGGCAGGATCGGCCAGATGAAACCGAAGAGGATCACCAGGCTGAGACCGATGATGTAGGTCGGGATCGGCTGCAGCGCCATGATGACGATGCCGGCGACCTTCAGCAGCTTGCTGCTGCGGAAATAGCCGGCAAGCGCGCCGAGAAAATTGCCGATGATCCAGGAAATGATCGTTGCGAGCGTCAGAAGCCCGACGGTCCAGGGCAGCGCCCGGCCGATAACGGTCATCACCGGGGTCGGAAAAGACGAAAGCGACGGGCCGAAATCGCCGGTCAGGACACGGCCCCAGAAGGTGAAATACTGCTCCAGCAGCGGGCCGCCGGTGCCGTAGAGCTCGCGCAGCGATTCGCGGAGGATTTCGACGGCCTGCGGATCGGTGGAACCGAAGCTCGTCAACAGCGACACGGTCTGCTCGATCGGATCGACCGGCGAAAAATGCGCGATCAGGAAGGCCAGCGTGATGCCGGTGAAGACCACGAAGAGAAATTGCAGAAAGCGTTTTGCCGCATAGATCAGAAAGCCGTTCATGACATCGACCCTTCAATAGCAGAACGGAAACAGCCGGCGGCCGGCTGTTTCCTTTGTTGTGCCTCGATCAAGGCTTCGGCGCATCCGGATTGGCCTTCAGCCCGACCACCATGTAGCGAATGTTCGACCAGTTCGGACCCGAGGCCGAATAGGGATTGTCGGCGCTCGGATAGTTGGTCCAGTAGGTCGTATCGAGCGGAGCGAACTTGTTGTAGGCCATCAGCGGGATCATCGGCATTTCCTCGACGGCAAGCTTCAGGAAGTCCTGGCCGAGCTTGGCGACATCGGGCGAATCGAAGGCGATCGACCGATTGCGCTCGATAATCTGGTCGAGACGCGGATCCTGCCAACGCTGCAGATTTCGCGGCGGCTGGATCTGCCCGACCGGCTTGATGAACTCCGAATGATAGCTGTCGAGGAAGAAGGAGAGGTCGGGATGGCCGCCCCAGGTCTCGATGCTCCAGTAGATCGCCGCCTCGAAGTCGCCGGTGCTGAGACGCTGGCCATTGGTCGGGCCGGCGACATCGACCTTGGTGGCGATGCCGGCTTGCGTCCATTGCTGGGCGATCACCGTGCCGGCGCGGGCAAGCGTCGGGATGGCATCGCCTTCCACCTGCAGGCGGATCGCAAAGGGCGTGCCGTCAGGCTTCACCCACTGGCGGCCGCTTTTCTTGAAGCCTGCCTTCTGCAGCAGCTCGGTTGCAGCCTCAACGTCCTTCTTCCACCAGCCGAAGCCGAATGTGCGCTGCAGCTTGGCCGGATCGGTCGGGATCTGATCGGCCCATTGGCCGCGCACCATATTGGCGATCTGCGCCGAGATGTTCGGATCGTAGGGTTTGATCTTGCGGGATCCGGTGTCGAGCTCGAAATTCGTCAGCCAGTCCTGCATCGGTGCGTAATAATCGTCCGGGGCAGAACCCGTCGGCGGCGTGGCAAGGGCGGCGATATTGGCCGCGCCGCGGTAGGAGCCGAGCGCCACTTCGCGGATATCGATCAGCAGAGCGAGAGCCCAGCGCACGTCCTTGTTGTCGAAGGGCGCCTTCTTCGTATTGAAGAGAACGGAAGGCAGCGTCGGGTCCGGATGCGCGAAAGGAAAGCCCTTTAGCCAGGAGGCCGTGCTCTTGCTGTCGCGCATGATCGAGAACATGCCCTCGGGCGCCATGTCGTTGATGACGTCGAGATTGTGGTTGCGCTGTTCGATGACGCGAGCTTCCGGATTGCCGGCGGCCCGATAGACCACGTATTTGACCTCGGGCGGTTGTGCCGCAGCCAGGCCGATCGACGTGCGCTGCCAGTCGTCGCGCAGCTTCCAGATCGTCCAGTTGCCGCCCTTGTCATAGCTTTGCAACTGGTAGGGCCCGAGCGAAACCGGCGGATTATTGTTGAAGGACAGCGGATCTGCGGCCTTCTCGAAGACGTGCTTCGGCATGATCCAGGCGGCATTCCAGCGCACCGTGAAAAGCGTATGGAAGCGCGAGTTCGGCTTCTTCAGATGAAAGACGACCGTCTGCGGATCCGGATTTTCGATGCTGGCGACATTGACGGTGAAGGGCGCGCTCCAGGCCATGCCGGGATGATCGATCTGCGTCTGCACGGTATAGACCACGTCGTCGCTGGTGAATTCGACGCCGTCGCTCCAGAAGATGCCCTTGCGCAATTTCACCGTCATCTCGGTGAATTCGGCGTTGTAGCTCGGCGGTTCGCTGGCCAGCGCATTCTGCCAGGCATCCTTGCCGCCCTCGGGATTGATGAACCACAGCGTATCGGTGGTCAGCTGTTGCAGGCCGTTGAGGTTTGCCGCCGCCCCGCCGCCCGGAGCCCAGACGTTGAACCAGTCGGCATTCTGCTGCGGCGTGCCCTGGATGATCAGCGTTTCGTTGCGCGGTATGCCGGCAATGAAATCCTGCGCAAATGCCGGAAGGGCGATGAGCGACAATAAGGCAATGGCTACATATTTACGGAACTTCATCGGATGTTCCTCCTCCTCAACTCGCCACGGCGAGCGCTTCCCGTAATCAATTGACGATAGCGTCCAGCGAACCCCTGCCTGCACGTGCCGCAGGGACACATGCACTCCTCGGCGGCGGGCGAACTCACGCCATAGTTATCGACAATTTTTTGAGAAACGGCAACTGATAATTTTGCAGACTGAAAAAAATAGCGCATTTTCAGGCATTTTTGACGCAGGGTAGCGATGTGCTTTTTTATATTATTGACAAAGTGAGCGTTTGGCTTAGCTTTTGCGGCGAGCGCGGCGCCCTCCCAAGTGGCCGTACTTCATCACCAGAGAGGTCAGCTGCTTTCGGGAGGAGGCTTTGGCATGACCGTTCAAGAGGACACCAGGATGAGCAGCCCCTATGACGTGACAATCTCCGTTCACGCCAACCGGCCGACCGGCAAATACGAACCTTTGTGGAACTGGTTCGGTTACGACGAGCCGAACTACACTTACTCCCCGCACGGCAGGAAGCTGCTCAAGGAACTGACAGAGCTCAGCCCCGAGCCGCCCCGTATCCGCGCGCACAATCTTCTGACCAGCGGCGATGGCCTGCCTGCCCTCAAATGGGGTTCGACCAATGCCTATACCGAGGATGCGAACGGCAATCCGGTCTATGACTGGGCAATCATCGACAAGATCTTCGACACCTATGTCGAAGCCGGCAACATTCCGCTGATTCAGATCGGCTTCACGCCCGAAGCGCTCTCCGACTTCGACGGCCCTTATCGCCACCAATGGGAGCCGGCCGACAAATACGCAACGATTACCACCGGTTGGACGGCCCCGCCGACGGACCTGAAGAAATGGGGCGACCTGATCGAAGCATGGGCGCGCCATCTGGCCGAAAGATATGGCGAGGACGTCGTTTCAAGCTGGCCATGGGAAGTGTGGAACGAGCCGGACGGTCACTACTGGACCGGCACCATCCCGCAATTTTGCGAGATGTATGACGTCAGCGCCAAGGCCTTGAAGCGCGCGCTTCCGAAGGCCCGCGTCGGCGGGCCGCACACCTGCGGCGCCTTTGCCAATGAAAAAGCCCAGACCTTTCTGCGCGCCTTCCTCAAGCACGTGGTCGACAACAAGTCGCCGATCGATTTCCTCGCCTTCCACGCCAAGGGCAATCCGGTGATCTACGAGGGTCACGTGCGGATGGGCCTGCACAAGCAGCTCCGCGACATCGAGACGAACCTTGCCATCATCAATGAGTTTCCGGAACTCCGCCACCTGCCCGTGGTGATCGGCGAATCCGATCCGGAAGGCTGTGCCGCCTGCTCCGCACGCGTCCATCCGCAGAACGGCTATCGCAACGGCCCGCTCTACGGCGTCTATGTCGTGGAAAGCATGATCCGCACCTATGAGCTAGCAAGACGCGCCAACATCCATATCGAAGGCGCGGTCACCTGGGCCTTCCTCTTCGACGACCAGCCCTATTTCGACGGCTTCCGCGATCTTGCCACCAACGGCGTCGACAAGGCTGTCCTCAACGGCTTCCGCATGCTCGGCAAACTCGGCGGCGAATGGCTGGAATCGGAAAGCGATTATCGCCGTGATATCGAAGATATCATGAGCCATGGCGTTCGCGGCAAGCCCGATGTCAACGTCGTGGCGACCCGCGACGACAAGGGCGTCTCCATTCTCGTCTGGCATTACCACGACGATGATGAAGCCGGGCCGTCCGCAGACATCACGGTCAATCTCGACGGCTGGGGCGACAAATCCGCCTCGCTCAGGCATTTCAGGATGGACGAGGAGCATTCCAATGCCTTTGGCGTCTGGAAAGCGATGGGCAAGCCGCAGAATCCGGCCGCCGAAGACTATGCCAGGCTGGAGGCCTCGGGACAGCTCGCCGAGATCGGCGGTCAGGCGTCGGTCAAGGTCGATGACGGCAAGATCGCCCTCAAGGTCTCCCTACCGCGTCAAGGCGTGTCTCTCCTGCGCCTCGATTGGTGAGCCGGTAGGCGAAGGGAGCGCAATCGAATGATTGCGCTCCCTTTCAAACGACCGGTCAATTCTCGCTGACATAGGCAAGATAGCGTTTCTTGCTCGGCTGCAGATGGTCTACGCAGAGTTGGGCGAGAACCCAGTTATCCCCACCGCGCAGCATCTCGATCATCAGCCGGTGGTGCTCGTGCGAGATGCGCAGCGATTCCTTGCTCGACATCGAATTGGCACGCACCGGCAGGCTGAGCCGCATATAAAGCTCGATCGATTGCACCAGATGCGTATTGCCGCAGGCGCCGAACAGCGTCAGGTGGAATTTGTCGTTGGCCTCGTGCACACCCCTGAGATAGCCGGATTCGATGTGGCGGCCATGCTCCTCGTGTAGCGCCAGCAGCTCCTCGATCAACGCCTCTGGCGCCGGCAGCCTTATCCACAGTGCTGCCTGCCGTTGCAGCAACTCACGAACGTCGTAGATTTCCTGGACTTGGCGAGCCGTCAGCGAACGGACCGTCGCCCCCTTGTTGCGCTCCCGCACCACGATGCCCATCGTCTCCAGCTGCACGATCGCCTGCCGGGCGAAATGGCGCGTGACATGAAAGCGGGCAAGGAGCGCGTCTTCGGTCAGACGGGTTCCGGGCGCCAGCCGCCCGAAAATGATGTCCTCTTCCAGCGCGCGGGCAATGCTTAGATCATCATGCTCGATGCCGTCTTCGCGGCTTTCGTTGAGCGTCTGCAAATGTCATCTCCTCTGAAGCATAACCCCGAAAATCGAAGTCGATTTTCGGAAAGGGATTATGCGCCAATTTAATGTGATAGAGCGTCCTTAGCGCGTCCTGTCGGACGCGCGGCGCTCTAACGGCGGGCCATGTTACGGTGGATTGCGTTCCGGGTCGAACCGGCTCAGGCGATAGATATCCTCGACAAGCGCAAGCGTCTTGATGTTATCGTCCGGCGATGTCTCCATCGCCACCTTTCCATCGAGGCTGTCGAGGAAATGCGCAATGGTTGCGTCATAGGCGCCCTGGTAGGTCTCGTCAGGATCGAAGCTTTCCCGGCGCTGCTGCGCACCCTCGGCCGTGAGCAGATTGCCGTTAAGTTCGAGCGTGCCGCGCGCCCCGAAGATGCGTAGGTGATCGCGCGGCGCCGGCGGCGCGCCATGCACGGCGAGATTGGCATTGATGGTGACGAGAACGCCATCGCTCGTCCGGCGCAGGACGACGCTTGCGACATCCTCCGCGACAATATCGCAATTGCTCCTCTCAAGCCCGGCACTGACCACCTCCATCTCGCCCAGAAGATATCTCAGCGTATCGAGATGATGGATCATGACCTCCATGACCAGCAATCGCTGCTGCGTCCGGAAGAACGGCTGGCGCACCAGCGCCGGTCTCTTTCCCTCCGCATCCGCGATCATGCCGCTGGACAGGAATTCGAATTGCACCTGGCGGATCTCGCCGGCAAGCCCCTCGTCGAGCCACGCCTTCAGCCGCCGATAATAAGCGCGGAACCGCCAGTTCTCGTGGATCATCAGCCTGCCCCTGCCGGAAAGGCTTGCCAGCAGGTCGACCGCCTCGCCGTAGGAGGGTGCGAGCGGCTTCTGGCAGATGATGTCGAGGTCTTTTGCTGCCGCCAGCCGGACCAGTTCGACATGGAATTCCCGCGGCGCGCAGATATCAACGGCATCGAGCTGCTCGGCATCCAGCATCGCCTGCGCGCTCGCATAGCTGCGCGCGATATCGAAGGCGGCAAGCCGGGCTTCGATGGCGCCTGGCGACGGGTCGGCAATCGCCACGACCTCGGCTCTTTCCGATTGCCGCATCCATGCAGGCAGATGGTAGCCACTGACCCAGCCGGCGCCGATAATGCCGATACGCCGTCGTTCCGTTCCCATCATCGCGCTTCCTCTGTATTCAATCCCATTTTATCAATAATCTATCCTGCTTCGTCGCAAAAGCCAATCGGTCGATTATCGAACGAAAGTACGAATTGCGGAGATTCCCGTTGTATTTTATGGTGATCGCCGAAGAAATCCAAAAATACGATACAGTGACACCATCTTATTTATTGACAATCCTCCGTATCCCTCTACGCTGACACCACGGCCATGGATCAATTTGGCGAGGGAGGAACAGGTTTGTCGAACGGTCTTCGCCGCAAGCTGACGAGTTATGGCGATCAGGGATTCTCCCTTTTCCTGCGCAAAGCATTCATCAAGGCCATGGGTTATTCGGACGATGCGCTCGACCGTCCGATCGTCGGCATCGCCAATACCTATAGTGATTTCAATCCCTGTCACGGCAATGTGCCGCAACTCATCGAGGCAACCAAGCGCGGCGTGATGCTGGCGGGAGCGATGCCCATGGTGTTTCCGACGATCTCGATCCACGAGAGCTTTGCCTCGCCGACCTCGATGTATCTGCGCAATCTGATGGCGATGGAAACGGAAGAGATGATCCGCGCCCAGCCGATGGATGCAGTCGTCCTGATCGGCGGCTGCGACAAGACCCTGCCGGCCCAGATCATGGCGGCCGCCAGTAGCGAGATACCGGCGATCTTCCTGCCGACCGGGCCGATGGCCGTCGGCCACCACAAGGGCGAACGGCTTGGCGCCTGCACGGATTGCCGCCGCTTCTGGGGACGCTTCCGCGCCGGAGAGATCGACGAGGCCGAGATCGCCGAGGTCAACAACAAGCTGGCCAGCTCGATCGGCACCTGTACGGTGATGGGCACAGCGAGCACCATGGCGAACCTGACCGAGGTCATGGGGCTCTGCCTTCCCCGCGCCGGTTCGGCGCCCGCCGTCGAATCCGAACGGGTTCGCTTGGCAGAGGAGACGGGCCGTGTCGCCGCGCGTCTCGCCATGGATGAGGCTTCCCCAATCGTACGCGATATCCTGACGCCGCAGGCAATCCGCAACGGTCTCGTCGCGCTGCAGGCGATGGGCGGCTCGACCAATGCCGTCGTCCATCTTGCCGCGATAACCGGTCGCCTCGGGCTGCGCCTCGACATGGCCGAACTCGACCGGCTGGGCCGAAGCATTCCCCTGCTCGTCGACCTGCAGCCCTCCGGCCAGCATTATATGGAGCAGTTCCACGAGGCGGGCGGCGTCCCGGCATTGTTGAAGGCGGTGCGCCATGAAATCGACGGCAGCGCCCCGACGATCTACGGCAGAACAATCGGCGAAATCATCGACGATGTCGTCGACGAGCCGGGCCAGACCATCATCCGCACCGTCGAGAAACCGTTGAAGCCGACCGGAACGATCGCCGTCCTGTACGGCAATCTTGCGCCGCGCGGCGCCGTCATCAAACAATCGGCTGCCTCCAAGGAACTGCTCCAGCATATCGGACGCGCCGTGGTCTTCGATACCGTCGAGGATATGACGCTGCGCATCGACAGTGACGATCTCGACGTCAATGCCGACGATGTTCTGGTTCTGCGCAATGCCGGGCCAAAGGGTGCGCCCGGCATGCCGGAAGCCGGCTATCTACCCATCCCCCGCAAGCTCGCGCGGCAGGGTGTGAAGGACATGGTGCGGATTTCCGATGCCCGCATGAGCGGCACGGCCTTCGGCACGATCATCCTCCATATCGCGCCTGAGGCGGCCGATGGCGGGCCCCTGGCGATCGTCCGCACCGGCGATCGCATTCGCCTCGACGTCGAGGGCCGGCGTATCGATCTCGATATCGACCAGGCGGAATTCGATCGCCGCATGCTTGATGTCGTCAATCGGCCCTCCCCGGCCCCGGCGCGCGGCTATGCCAAGCTCTACCAGCAGCGCGTGCTCCAGGCTGACGAAGGCGCCGATTTCGACTTCCTGCAAAGCGAGGAGCTCGACGCGCGATGAGCGCCGCTGATATGGAGGCACCGCTTTGCCTGCCCCGCCGGCCGCTGACGCGGTTGCCGCGGGCGGCACTGCCGCAAGGCACGGTCGATACGCATTTCCACGTCTTTCGCGCCGGCGCTCCGCTCAACACCCCACGCAGCTACACGCCTGACATCGCGACGATTTCCGACTGGATCGAATTCTCCGGCAATCTCGGCATCGCCAGGGGCGTATTGGTGCAGCCCAGCGTCTATGGCCTCGACAACAGGGTGCTGCTCGAGGCGCTGGCCGCCTATCCAGATCGTCTGCGCGGCATCGTCGTCATCGATCCCGAAACCGCAGAAACCGAGATAGAACGGCTCGACCGGCTCGGCGTGCGCGGCGTGCGGATCAATACGCGCAATAAGGGCGGCCTCCCACTCGCCGCCGCCAGGACACTGGCGGAAAGCATTGCCCCTCTCGGCTGGTCGCTGCAGTTGCAGATCAATCCCGAACAACTTCCCGATATTGCGGCACCGCTGTCCGGCATCCGCCTGCCCATCGTCATCGACCATCTCGGCTTCATTCCGCTTGCCAGAGAGACGAGATCATTGCATGTCGATGCGCTGAAAAGACTGATGGACAGAGCCGAGGCCTACGTCAAAGTAACCGCGCCCTATCGTCTGACGAAGGATGTGAATTACGACGGTTTTGCCGAGGTCGCCTGCGCTCTTGCCGCCAGCCACGCGGAAAGGCTGCTCTGGGGCAGCGATTGGCCGCACACCGAATTGTGGGACGGCATGCCCGATGACACTGAGCTGGTAGAGACCATGCAAGCCGCCATCGACGACCCCGCGGTTGCTGAAAAGATTTTTGTCCGAAATGCCGAAGCGCTGTTCTTCGGCCGCTGAATTGGAGAGCACCAATGGCCAGACTGACTGAAGATGCCAAGGGCGTCTATGTGATCGCCGTAACCCCCTTCACCGATGACGGCGCGCTCGATCTCGCCAGCATCGACAGCATGGTCGACTTCTACGAAGGCGCCGGTGTCACCGGCCTGACGGTGCTTGGTCAGCTCGGCGAGGCTCCGAAGCTGACCGCCGAGGAATCGCGGACAGTCGTCGAACGGGTGCTGAAGCGCCTCGACGGGCGCCTTCCCGTCGTCGTCGGCGTGTCGGCGCCAGGGCTTGCGCCGATGAGCGAACTCGCCGAAGCCGTCATGGACCAAGGCGCTGCCGGTGTCATGGTTGCTCCGCCCTGGACCGTCAAGACCGACGATCAGGCTTTCGCCTTCTACCAGTCGGTGGGCGAGGCCCTGGGCAATACGCCCTTCGTGCTGCAGGATTACCCGCTCACCACCAATGTGACGATCGCGCCCAAGGTCATCGAGCGCATCGTCAACGAGGTGCCGAACTGCGTCATGCTCAAACATGAAGATTGGCCGGGTCTGTCGAAGATCTCGGCACTTCGCGCCGCCAGCGACAAGGGCACCATGCGGCGCATCTCCATCCTCTGCGGCAATGGCGGGCTTTTCCTGCCCGAAGAGATGGGCCGCGGCGCTGATGGCGCCATGACCGGCTTTTGTTATCCGGAGATGATGGTTGGTGTCGTCGACGCCTATGCCGCCGGAAATCCCGATCGCGCCCATGCGATCTTCGATGCCTATCTGCCGCTCGCCCGCTACGAACAGCAGCAGGGCATCGGTCTTGCCTCGCGCAAATATGTGCTTGCCAAGCGCGGCGTGATCAAGTCCGCCACCCTGCGCAAGCCGGGCGCCAAGCTCTCGGCGCTCGATATTGCCGATGTCGAACGGCTGCTGGCACGCCAGACCATCCGCCTCAAGGAGATCGGGGCGTAATACACTGGCGCAAATTCGAAGCCGCTGGATCATCGCTATGGTGCTGCAGCGCGAGCAGATGGGTATGTCCATCTCGTCCGTGAGGCTGAAACCCGAGCGACTCCCAGAACTTCGCCGCACCATCGTTTCCCGCATGAACGGTGACGACGATGCAGAAGGAACGCGCATGGTCGAGCAGAGCCAGGGCAAGCATCCGGCCGATGCCGCGCCCACGCATTGCCGGATGAATGTAGAAACGCCGCATCCGCAGCGCCCCTGACATGGCGGAGTCGACGGTCATGCCGCCGATGCCCACGAGCGCGTCACCGACATAGGCGCCAAGCAGCCCTTCGCCGTGATGTTCGAACCTGTTATCGCCGGTCGACCATTCGTCGATAAGGCGGGCGACATGGCGATGGCCCTCCCGCCGGGCCTCGCTTTCGAGATCAGCGATCTCCGGCAGCAACCGATCGCGAAGCCTGCGGATATCGATCGTCATGGCAATGCCGGTGGTTAGATTGCAGGAACCGGAATCTCGCGGCGCATCGCCGCAGCCGGCAGGCCGACCGGCACGAAACTCGCGTCACCATCGACTGCCATGTCGTGCACCGTATGTTTCTCCAGCGCCTTCGTCACCTCGTTGAGGTCGCCGTCCAGCTGTTCGGCAGGAATGAGGTTGCCGATGACGAAATCGAAGCGGTCGCCGCGTTTGTTCAACAGTTCGTGGAACACGGTCATGTCGCGAAGCTCGGTCGACCACTTCGCCAGCCAGTAGAACAGGCCGGAATTGCGGGCCGTCATATGGATGGGAAGGATCGGCAGATTGTATTTACGCGCCAGCCCGACGGCCGAGGTCTTCCACGGACGTTCATTCAGCCGGCCGTTCGCCCAATAGGCGATGCGGCCTGAGGGAAAGAGCACTGTCGCCTTGCCTTCCTTCACCGCATGGTTCGTCAATTGCAGCGTTTCGCGCGCTTTCAGCTTGCTCTTATGCTCCTCCCGCCATTCGACGGGAATGATCATCTCGGCAAAGCGCGGATTGACGCGGATGGCATCGCGATTGGCAAAGAACATCATGTCCGGCCGGCGCGTTTTCAAAAGATCGAACACGGCAACGCCGTCGGCGATGCCGGTCGGATGGTTGCTAACGAGGATGAAGCCGCCGGTATCGGGAATGCGTTCGCCATTGATGATGCCGATGTCGAGTTTCAGCACGTCGCTCAGATATTCGAACGACTGGAAGCCCGGCATTTTGGCGACGGCATTGGCAAATTCGAGCGCTTTGTTGTAGCGCAGCAGCGTATAGAGGAATGGCCGCATGACCGGCCAGAGCGGATTTTTCACGATCCTCTGGCCGCGTTCGGCAATCAGCGTATCGACGATATGACCGGGCTTTCCCTGTGAAACGAGAGCGATCGCTTCCGCGAGCTGTCCGAAAGCCGTCATGGAATCGCGCCGTGCCATGAAAGATCCTGTCTATGGGGTATAAGCTATCGCAGTTGAATATGATCGAACGATGACAAAGGCTTGGCCGGCATTATCAATTCCATAACTGTTCCTGCTCCAAATTGGCGGACTTGAAGGCAAAATCAAGGCCCGCAACGTGAACGAACTGCTTGTTATCGCCGATCACCGCCTGATGGCGGAACGCGCCGCGTGGCTCGAAAACCTCGCCCGGGAGCGCCGTCTTTCCGAGCACACGCTCGACGCCTACGAGCGCGATACCCGCCAGTTTCTGACCTTCCTGACTGGCCATCTCGCCGGCCCGGCGACGCTCCGCGATATCAGGGAGTTGCGCCCCGCCGATTTCCGCGCCTTCCTGGCGGCCCGGCGAAAGCAGGGCTCCGGCGCCCGATCGCTCGGCCGCAATCTCGCCGGTCTTCGCTCACTGCTGCGCCATCTCGAAAAGAAGGGCCTGGTCAATGCAGCCGGTGCCGCCGCGGTGCGCTCGCCGAAACAGCCGAAATCGCTGCCCAAGCCGCTGTCGGACACGCAGGCGATCACCGTCGTCAGCGATGAAGCCCAGCTCCATGACGAGCCCTGGATTGCGGCGCGCGATGCGGCGGTCATGACACTGCTCTACGGCTGCGGCCTGCGCATCTCCGAAGCGCTGGATCTTACTCCCGCCGACCTGCAGAAGGGCGCAACGACGCTGCGCATCACCGGCAAGGGCAACAAGACGCGGCTGGTGCCGCTGCTGTCTGTGGTCTTCGATGCCGTCGAGAAATACCGGGCGCTCTGCCCATACCATCTGGAAAGCGGAGAACCGCTGTTTCGCGGCGCCCGCGGCGGCAAGCTGCAGGCGGCGATCATCCAGCGCACCATGCAGAAGATGCGCAGCGCCTTCGGTCTGCCGGAGACGGCGACACCGCATGCGCTGCGCCACTCCTTCGCCACCCATCTGCTTGCCGGTGGCGGCGATCTGCGCACCATCCAGGAATTGCTCGGCCATGCCAGCCTTTCCACAACGCAGGTCTATACCGGCGTCGATGCATCGCGGCTGCTCGAGGTGTATGATCGGGCGCATCCGCGAGCGTAATGGATGTCGCCCAAAAGTGCGCAGCGGTTTTGGGGCAACGACATGCATAAACGATAGGCTTAAAGCGCATCGCATGAATGCGATTGAATGTGAGGCGCTTTAAGCTCTCGTTAAGCCATTCTCTTAAAGGAATATGCGCAAGCCGGGCGTAGAGCATTAAGCCTATAGCATGTGATCGGAACACCCATCATGACGACATCAATCGGCCGCCGGACGTCTTACCTCGCAGTGCCGGCCCATCTGTTGCTCTGGCTGATCGCAGCCTTTCACGTGCTGCTTCTTGCCGCCCTGTTTGCCGCCTTCCTGACGGCAAGGCCGGCAGCAGCCGAAGACGTCGCCTGCACCGGCCGCAATCTGATGGTCGAGCTGCAGCAGAACGACCCTGCCCGCTACGCAGAGGCGCTGAAGGAAGCCGACGCCACGCCGAACGGCAAGGGTATCTTCTGGAAGATCGAGAAGCCGGGGCTTGCACCCTCGTGGGTGCTCGGCAGCATGCATGTCACCGATCCGCGCGTGCTGGCCCTGCCGCCACGCGCCCAGGCAGCCCATGACGCCGCCGACACGATCATCATCGAATCCGACGAGATCCTCGATGAGCGAAAGGCGACCGCCGCCCTGCTCGCAAAGCCGGAACTGACGATGTTCACCGACGGCACGACGATCGACAAGTTGCTTTCCCCCGAGGATTACACGCGTCTCGAAACCGGCCTCAAGCAGCGCGGTATCCCGATCAGCGCCGTTTCCCGGATGCGGCCCTGGATGATTTCGAGCGCCGTCGCCCTGCCGGCTTGCGAAATCGCCCGCAAGGCAAAAGGCGCGCAGTTCCTCGACCAGAAGATCGCCACCGACGCCATTTCCGAAGGCAAGCAGGTCAAGGGGCTGGAAACCCTTGCCGAGCAGATCCAGGCCATGGCCGATCTGCCGGTCGAATTCCATCTGAAATCCCTGATCCAGACGCTGGAACTTGGCGACAAGATGAGCGATGTCGTCGAGACGATGACCGACCTCTACCTTTCCGGCGACATCGGCATGACCATGCCGATGCTGAAAACGGTGACGCCGGAGGAAGAAGGCGAAAACAGCGACTATGCCGCCTTCGAGCAACGCGTCATCCTCGACCGCAACAAGGTGATGGCCGAGCGCGCTACCCCCATCCTCGACAACGGCAACGTCTTCATGGCTGTCGGCGCCCTGCACCTGCCCGGGAGGGAAGGCGTCATCGAACTTCTGCGCAAGCAGGGCTTCACCGTCACCGCAGTAAACTGAACCCGCCGGCGGTCAGCCGAGCGTCATGCGGCGCAGAACATTGCTTTTCCAATAGAAGTGATGGACGAGCGCGCCCGCGACATGCGCCGCGATCAGCGCCCAGAGGATGATCTTCAAGACATCCGCGTGGATCGAACCTACAGAATCGAAGCCGAAGTAGTAAGCTGCAATGCCCGAAAGCGGCATGGCGAAGATCAGGGTATAGAGGCCGGCATGGGCAAGCCTCGCTGCAAGACGGAAGATCGCCGGCTCCTGCGCGATCTCATCCGGAACGCCCTTGGAAAAACGCAGCCCGAGCCTGAGGACGGCAAGCACCAGGATGGCGATACCCACATAGGCATGGATATTCGCCGATGAAATCTGCTCCGGCGTCGGTACCTGTCCCCTGCGCATGAGCCGATGCCAGATATTCATGCCATCGGGAAACAGCAGGTTGAAGAAGATCAGCAGCGCCACGGCCCAGTGAAGAAAGCGCTGGCTCAGGCTGTAACTCACGATGGACGGCTGTTGCATTTCTGGACCTTCACGAATGCTGAACTCAACGATACGCAAAAACTAAAACAGCCGCCTACCTTCCGGCAAGCGGCTGTATGCTTTGTTACGAATATGTAAGATTACATATGGATCGGCTTGAAGAAGGTTGCGAGCGCAGCCTCTTTCACCGCTTCCGACATGGTCGGATGCGCGTGGCAGGTACGGCCGAGATCTTCCGACGAACCGCCGAATTCCATCAGCACGGCGATCTCGTGGATCATCTCGCCGGCGCCGAAGCCGACGATATGGCCGCCGAGCACCCGGTCGGTTTCCTTGTCGGCAAGGATCTTGACGAAGCCGTCGGTCGCCAGCATCGCACGCGCCCGGCCGTTCGCCGTGAAGGGGAACTTGCCGACCTTGTAAGCGACGCCTGCCGCCTTCAGCTCTTCCTCGGTCTTGCCGACCGAAGCGATTTCCGGCTGGGTGTAGACGACGCTCGGAATGACCTCGTAGTTCACATGGCCATGCTGTCCGGCGAGGATTTCGGCAAGCGCCACGCCCTCATCTTCCGCCTTGTGCGCCAGCATCGGCCCCTTGACCACATCGCCGATCGCATAGATGCCGTCGACATTGGTCTTGTAGTGACCATCGATCTCGACACGGCCGCGATTGTCGAGCGTCACACCGGCCTCTTCGAGGCCAAGACCCGCCGTATAGGGCTTGCGGCCGGTGGCGATCAGCACGACCTCGGCGTCGAGCGTCACCTTGTCGCCGCCCTTGACCGGCTCGAAAGTGACCTTGGCGCCCTTGTCGGCCTTTTCGACGCCGGTGACCTTGGCGCTGAGATTGAAATCGATGCCCTGCTTGGCCAGCATGCGCTGGAATTGCTTGGAGACTTCGCCGTCCATGCCGCCAAGGATGGTGTCGAGATATTCGACGACGGTGACTTTGGCGCCGAGGCGCGACCAGACGGAACCGAGTTCGAGCCCGATGACGCCGCCGCCGACGACGATCAGCGTTTCCGGCACCTTCTCCAGCGCGATGCCGCCGGTGGACGAGATGATGGTCTTTTCGTCGATTTCGACCTGCACTCCGGGAATGCCGGCGACGTCGGAACCTGTGGCGATGACGATGTTCTTGCCTTCGATGTCCTGCACCTTGCCGTCATCAGCGGTGACGGAGACCTTGCCGGCCGAGACGATCTTGCCGGTACCCTGGAAGGCATCGATCTTGTTCTTCTTGAAGAGGAAGGCGACGCCGTCGACATTCGACTTCACCGTCGCATCCTTGTGGGCCATCATATTGCCGAGATTGAGCGTCGGCGCCGGGACGTCGATACCGAGCGCGCTCATCCCGTGGCCGGCCTGATGGAACATTTCGGAGGCATGCAGCAGCGCCTTCGACGGAATGCAGCCGACGTTCAGGCAGGTGCCGCCATAGGTCGCCCGCTTTTCGACGACGGCGACCTTAAGGCCAAGCTGGGCCGCCTTGACGGCGCAGACATAGCCGCCCGGGCCGGTTCCGATAATGATCACATCGTAAGACATTGCTTCTTTCCCTTTGGATTTTTGTTTAATCGGCCGTGCGCGATATCTGGCCGTGGAATTCGAGAATATATTGCATGCTGTTATTCGCCCTGTCGTTCTAGCGGCCGCCGCTCACATTGAGGATCGCGCCGGTTATATAGGAGGCCGACGGTGAAAGAAGATAGAGGATCGCATCCGCCACCTCCTCGGGCGTGCCCGCGCGCTGCATCGGGATCGACGGCGCCAGCTCGCGCGGCCGATCCGGCAGGCCGCCGGAAGCATGAAGGTCGGTTTCGATGACGCCGGGCCTTATCGCATTGACGCGGATACCCTCGGCAGCGACCTCGCGCGCCAGCCCGACGGTGAAGGTGTCGATCGCCGCCTTCGAGGCGGCATAATCGACATACTGCGTCGCCGAACCGAGGACCGCCGCCATCGACGAGATGTTGACGATGGCCCCGCCCTTCCCGCCATGCCGGCTCGACATGCGGCGTATGGCCTCTGCCGCGCAGAGTATCGAGCCTGTCACATTGACCCGCAGCATGCGCTCGATCCGCTCTTCCGACATCTCGTCGACGCGCTGAGGATAATCGACGATGCCGGCATTGTTGACGAGCCCGTCGAGCCGGCCGAAATGCCGGTCGACCGCCGTGAACATCGAGACAATATCCGCAGCCTTGCCGACATCGCCCTGGATCGCCACGGCCTCGCCGCCATCCTCGACAATCGCAGCCACGACGGCATCCGCGGCTTGACGGTTGGCGGCGTAGTTCACCGCTACACGCCAGCCCTGGCGCGCGGCGAGCCGTGAAGCCGCAGCGCCGATACCCCGGCTTCCGCCGGTAATGAGAACCACAGGTGCATCGCTCATGTCGCACACTCCTTGAAAACCAGCACGTCCCAGGGTGCCACCACGGCCTTGCCCTCGCCCCAGGCGCTGGATTCGCGGATGGCGGGACCGAGGCCGGGAAGCACGAGCTTTTCGGCCGCCTCGGCGCCTTCGGGTTGCAGATTGTCCATCTCGCCATCGGCATCCATGCCGTAGACGGCGCCCTGCCAGACCGTGCAGGCATCGAGATCGGCGCCGGTCGCATCACCGTCGGGGCAGTTGAACATCAGGATGCCGATGGCGCGCACCGGATCTTCCGACGGCATGACATAACCGTCCATCACGACTGACGTCTTCAGTGCGCTGACCTTGAACTGGTTGCTGGCGGCAGCCGATGGAGAATTCATCGGTGCAAAGCGCAATTCATAGGCACCGTCGCGATCGGCATAGACGGCCTGTTCCTGCTTGCATGCGGCAGCGAAGGTGGACGCCGGAGCGAAGAAAAACGCGGCGGCTGCGATTGCAGCCACGCCTGTCCGTCTCGTCGTGATCCCGGTCCTTCCGCTCATTGCAGCTTCGGCTCCTTGCGCCCGTCGGCATTCTCGACAACGCTGAAATCCGTCAGCAGCACCAGCGCGCGGCCGTCCTTGTCGAGCCCCCAGAAGACCGGATAGAAACCGTCGCCCCAGCCGCTCCAGAACACCGCGACATTGCCCTTCTTGCCGGCGACCGGCCGGTGCAGCGCATAGATGCCCTTGTTGGCGTCGAGGTCCGACGCCAGCACGTCGTCGTAATAGTTGACATCGGAATCCGGTTTCTGCGCTTGCACCTGCTCTTCGCGCTCCCCGATCAGATCAAGCGTATCGGCATCCATGTAGCAGCCGAGGCCGGCATCGACGGGGTAGCCGAAGATCTCGCCGTCCTTAAGCGTCGCCGGGTCCTGCCCTGGCAGGACCGCAAGCTCCCAACGATCCGGCTTGCCCTCGGCAAACCGCATGCTGGCAGCGGCGATGCGCCCGAAGGCCTGGTAGAGCGTCACCGGATAGTCGCCAGGCGCAACCGTTCTTGCGAGTGCCGGACGGTCGGGCTGGGCGAGCGGATCGGCGGCAACGATGCGGCCCGATGTCAGCTCGACATTGCCCATATGGATCGCGCCGATCGACCGGCCGGAGAGTTCGGTATCGCTGAGTGCCACCAGCTCGAAATTGCTGCTTGCCTTGCCGATATCCCAGCCGGCAGCCGATGCGGCGACCGGAATATGCGCGGCGGCAGCGCAAAGAAGAAGGCGCGCCGCTCGCATGATCCGGTTCCGCATCGAAAGCGCTCCCTTAAAGATCGAGAACCAGACGTTCCGGATCTTCCAGGCTTTCCTTCACGCGCACGAGGAAGGTGACCGCTTCCTTGCCGTCGACCATGCGGTGATCGTAGGACAGCGCCAGATACATCATCGGGCGAATGACCACCTGACCGCCGATCGCGACCGGCCGCTCCTGGATTTTGTGCATGCCGAGAATGCCGGACTGCGGCGCGTTGAGGATCGGCGAAGACATCAGCGAACCGTAAACGCCGCCATTGGTGATGGTGAAGGTGCCGCCCTGCATGTCGGCCATGGAGAGCGAGCCATCACGAGCTGCCTTGGCAAGACGGCCGAGCTCCTTCTCGATTTCGGCGATCGACATCTGGTCGGCGTCGCGGATGACGGGAACGACGAGACCTTTGTCCGTGCCGACGGCCATGCCGACATGGCAGTAGTTCTTGTAGATGACGTCGGTGCCGTCGATTTCGGCGTTGACGGCCGGCAGTTCCTTCAGCGCATGCGTCACCGCCTTGGTGAAGAAGCCCATGAAGCCGAGCTTGACGCCGTGCTTCTTCTCGAAAATGTCCTTGTACTTGTTGCGCAGGTCCATGACCGCCTTCATGTCCACCTCATTGTAGGTGGTCAGCATGGCGGCGGTGTTCTGCGCATCCTTGAGGCGCTTGGCGATCGTCTGGCGCAGGCGCGTCATCTTCACGCGCTCTTCGCGCGAGGCATCCTCGACCGTCGACGGGCCGCGCGCGGCGGCAGGCGTCGCCGCGGGTACGGCCGCCGGAGCGGAAATGCCCTTGGCGACGGCGGCGATGACGTCGCCCTTCAGCACCTGGCCGCGCTTGCCGCTACCGTCGACCTGATCGGCGGAAAGGTTGTTTTCGGCAAGCATCTTCGAAGCCGCAGGCGCCGGCGGCATGGTGGAGACGGAGGCGCTCGAGGACGACGCAGCAGCGGCGGCAACCGCCGGCTGGGCCGGAGCAGCAGCGGCCGGTTGGGCGGGAGCCGGAGCAGCAGGAGCGGCGGTCGGTGCAGCGGCAGCCGGCGCGGCGGCAGCGGCGGCACCTTCGGCGATCTGGCCGAGCAATGCGCCGAGGCCGACTGTCTCGCCGGCGGCGACAACGATTTCCGAAAGCGTGCCGGAGGCGGGTGCTGGAACTTCGATGGTCACCTTGTCGGTTTCAAGCTCGAGAATCGGCTCGTCGGCCTTGATGGCGTCGCCGACCTTCTTGAACCAGGTGCCGACGGTTGCCTCGCTGACGGATTCACCGAGAGTTGGAACGCGGATTTCTGTGGCCATTGTTCAGATCCTGATTTCGTGTGTTTTCGTTTATGCGTTTCAGACGGCGGGCGGCCGCGAGATGATCGAGGGCATCGGCAGGATATCGAAGCGGAAACCGAAACCGGAAGCGATGATCGGATCGCCGTCGGCAAGAACCTGCGCCGCCGCCTGATCCTCGACCTCGACGATCGCCATGCCCCAGGCGCCTTCACCCTCGAAGACGGGGCCGACGATGATCGCCGATCCCGCAAGAGCGTTCCGATGCCAGTATTCGGCATGGCGTTTCATCGCCGCCATTTCCTCCCCGGTCCCGTCATGCGGGAAAGTGGGGCGCGGCGGCTGCAGTCTCAGAAAGAAATAAGCCATTGCGCCACCCTTGTTTTAACCGCCCAATGCATCCTCGAGGAATGCGGCGAGCTGCGACAGATGCTTGGACATCAGGCCCGTCGCCGGCGAGGCGGCGGCCGGACGGCCTGTATAACGGACGCGCTGGTACTTCGCGTCGATATGGGCGAGCACCCATTCGAGGAAGGGGTCGATGAACGACCATGCGCCCATGTTCTTCGGCTCTTCCTGGCACCAGACCATCTCGGCATTGCGGAAGCGCGACAGCTCGTTGATCAGCGCCTTTGCCGGGAACGGATAGAGCTGCTCGACGCGCAGAAGATAGATGTCGTCGATGCCGCGCTTTTCACGCTCTTCGAGAAGATCGTAATAGACCTTGCCGGAGCACATGACGACGCGGCGGATCTTGTTATCCTTCTGCAGCTTGATCGGTCCGTCCTTGATCACCTCCGCATCGTCCCAGAGCAGGCGATGGAAGGCGGATTCGCCGGCCATTTCTGCAAGCGTCGAGACCGCCCGCTTGTGGCGCAGCAACGACTTCGGCGTCATCAGGATCAGCGGCTTGCGGAAGTCGCGCTTCAGCTGCCGGCGCAGGATGTGGAAGTAGTTCGCCGGCGTCGTGACGTTGGCGACCTGCATGTTGTCTTCCGCGCAAAGCTGCAGGAAACGCTCGAGGCGGGCCGAGGAGTGTTCGGGACCCTGACCTTCATAGCCGTGCGGCAGCAGGCAGACGAGGCCCGACATGCGCAGCCACTTGCGTTCGCCCGACGAGATGAACTGATCGAAGACCACCTGCGCGCCGTTGGCGAAATCGCCGAACTGGGCTTCCCACAGCGTCAGCGCATTCGGGCGGGCGAGCGAATAGCCATATTCGAAACCGAGCACGGCCTCTTCCGAAAGCATCGAATTGATGACTTCGTAGCGCCCCTGTGTCGGCGAAAGATTGGCGAGCGGGATGTAACGCTCTTCGGTTTCCTGATCGTAGAGAACCGAGTGGCGCTGCGAGAATGTGCCGCGCTCGCAATCCTGGCCGGAGAGGCGGATCTTGCTGCCCTCGACGCAGAGCGCGCCGAAGGAGAGCGCTTCGGCCATCGCCCAGTCGATACCCTCGCCGGTGGCGATCATGTTGGCGCGGTTTTCCATGAAGCGCTGGATCGTGCGGTGCGCGTTGAAGCCCGACGGGATCTCGGAGAGCTTGCGGCCGATCTCCTTCAGCGTCTTCATCGGCACGGCGGTCTTGCCGCGGCGCTGCTCGTCGGCATTGTCGGCCGTGCGCAGGCCCGACCACTCGCCATCAAGCCAGTCGGCCTTGTTCGGCTTGTAGTGCTGGCCGGCATCGAACTCCTGCTCGAGATGGGCGCGCCAGTCGGCCTTCATCTTCTCGACTTCACCGTCGGTGAGCAGGCCCTCGGCGACGAGACGGGCCGCATAGAGCTGCAGCACGGTCTTGTGGGCGCGGATCACCTTGTACATCTTCGGCTGCGTGAAGGACGGTTCGTCGCCTTCATTGTGGCCGTAGCGACGGTAGCAGAACAGGTCGAGCACAACAGGCTTGTGGAACTTCATGCGGAATTCGGTGGCGATCTTGGCCCCATAGACCACCGCTTCCGGATCGTCGCCGTTGACGTGCAGGATCGGCGCCTCGATCATCTTGGCGACGTCGGACGGATAAGGCGACGAGCGCGAGAAGGCCGGGTTGGTCGTGAAGCCGATCTGGTTGTTGATGATCACATGCATGGTGCCGGCGACGCGGTGACCGCGCAGACCGGAAAGGCCGAGGATTTCGGCAATGACACCCTGGCCGGCAAAGGCCGCGTCACCATGGATCAGCAGCGGCAGCACCTTGGCGCGTTCGGAAAGCGGGATGATATCGCCGTCCCAGACGGTGGCGTTCATATCCTGCTTGGCGCGGGCCTTGCCCATGACGACGGGATCGACGATTTCGAGATGCGACGGGTTCGCCGTCAGCGAAACGTGGATCTTGTTACCGTCGAATTCGCGGTCGGAAGAGGCGCCGAGATGGTACTTGACGTCACCCGAGCCCTCGACCTCGTCGGGAGCGGCCGAGCCGCCCTTGAACTCATGGAAGATCGCCCGGTGCGGCTTGCCCATGACCTGGGAGAGCACGTTCAGGCGGCCGCGATGGGCCATGCCGAACACGGCTTCCTTGAGGCCGAGATGGCCGCCGCGCTTGAGGATCTGCTCCAGCGCCGGGATCAGCGATTCGCCGCCGTCAAGGCCGAAACGCTTCGTGCCCTTGAACTTGACGTCGAGGAACTGCTCGTAGCCTTCGGCTTCGACGAGCTTGGCAAGGATCGCCTTTTTGCCTTCCGGCGTGAAGGCGACACCCTTGTCCGGCCCTTCGATGCGCTCCTGGATCCAGGCCTTTTCTTCAGGATTGGAGATATGCATGAATTCGACGCCGAGCGTCGAGCAATAGGTGCGCTCGAGGATTTCGATCATCTCGCGGATGGTCGCGTATTCGAGGCCGAGCACGTTGTCGATGAAGATCTTGCGGTCGTAATCGGCGGCCGTGAAACCGTAATTCTCCGCCGAGAGCTCGTGATAGTCGTCGACGGAAGCGGCGATGCCGAGCGGGTCGAGCTTGGCATGCAGGTGGCCGCGCATGCGGTAGGCGCGGATCATCATGATGGCGCGCACGGAATCGCGCGTCGCCTGCAGCACCTCGGTGCTGTCGGCAGGCTTGCCCTGAGCTTCGGCCTTGGCCTTGACCTTGGTCTCGATCACCTTCTCGACGATGCCCCAGTCGCCATCGAGAGCCGATACCAGATCGCCGCTTGCCTGAAGCGGCCAGTTCTTCTTGCGCCAGGAAGCGCCCTTGGCTGCCCTTTTCACATCGCTGGGATCCTCCTCCAGCGCCTTGAAGAAGGACCGCCACTGATCGTCGACCGATGCCGGATCTTCTTCGTACCGCGCGTAGAGCTGCTCGATATAGGCAGCGTTGGCGCCATCCAGAAACGAGGTGATCTGAAACTGCTCGTTGGCTTCTTGCCGTGCCATGGTGTTATGCGGACGCTTCCGTCCGCCTCCTGACTTTGATGAATTTGCCGGCTTGATGGCCGGCTGCCGCATTCCGATTGCCGCCTGTCCGCGGCGCATCTGCTGGTCTCGTGTTGTCGAGGCCGGGCGGAAGGCGCAGATGCCGTTCCTCCGCCCGGTCTATATAGGTGGCTTAACCCTTGAGGACTTCAACCAGCGTCTTGCCGAGGCGGGCCGGAGAGGGCGATACCTTGATGCCCGCCGATTCCATCGCCGCGATCTTCGATTCCGCATCGCCCTTGCCGCCGGAAACCACAGCACCGGCATGACCCATGGTGCGGCCCTTCGGCGCCGTACGGCCGGCAATGAAGCCAGCCATCGGCTTCTTGCGGCCCTTCTTGGCTTCGTCCTTGAGGAACTGCGCTGCGTCTTCTTCAGCCGCACCACCGATTTCGCCGATCATGATGATCGACTGGGTGGCTTCGTCGGCCAGGAACATTTCCAGGACGTCGATGAACTCGGTGCCCTTGACCGGGTCGCCGCCGATGCCGACGGCCGTCGTCTGGCCGAGACCTTCATTGGAGGTCTGGAACACGGCTTCATAGGTCAGCGTACCCGAGCGGGAAACGATACCGACCGAACCCTTGCGGAAGATCGAGCCCGGCATGATGCCGATCTTACATTCTTCCGGCGTCAGGATACCCGGGCAGTTCGGGCCGAGCAGGCGCGACTTGGAGCGGTCGAGGCGAGCCTTGACCCGCACCATGTCCATGACCGGGATGCCTTCGGTGATGCAGGTGATGAACGGGATCTCGGCGTCGATCGCCTCGATGATCGCGTCGGCGGCTCCAGCCGGCGGAACATAGATGACGGTCGCGTTGGCGCCGGTCTTTTCCTTGCCTTCGGCAACGGTTGCAAAGATCGGCAGGCTTTCGCCCTTCGCGCCGGTCCAGGTTTCGCCACCCTTCTTCGGGTGGATACCACCGACCATCTGGGTGCCGTAGTAAGCGAGCGCCTGTTCGGTGTGGAACGTGCCGGTCTTGCCGGTTAGGCCCTGAACGAGAACCTTTGTGTCTTTGTTGACGAGAATGGACATGCGAGGCCTTTGTTTAGGAGAGGTTGGAAGACGTGGGGGACGCACGACGATAGACGCCGCTGACGACCTCCTGCCAAGTATCGCTGCCTGCAGGCGAAAAGCTGACGCCCATCCGGTAGCAGTCTTCATTTTCAAATGTGAATACGGTGCGCTGGCTGCCGCGCGGCGAAGTCTTCATCAGCACAAGCTCATTGCCGTTCCACTCGCCGGACGCCGGCACGGGCGGCGCAAAACCTGCGGTGTCGAACTGGTAGAGTTTGTAGGTCTTGTCCGAAGCATCGAAGCCGAAAACATTTCGCGCCTCGAACGAAACAGCACCGTCGCGCGTCTGGCGATAGCGCTGCTCGAGGAAGAACCCGCCGAACAACGCCTCGCCGGAAAACTCAGCACTGGCCTTGCCTTCACTCGTCCACGCCGACGCCGCGACACGCTCGTCCCCTTCCCACACGCCAGCGAAGGCGTTGAGGCGGAAATGAGCAGCGGAGGGCGTGGACTGGAAGGCCATGATCATTCTCAGCCGTTGATCGCCGCGACGATCTTCTTGGCCGCATCGTCCAAGTCGTCAGCCGCCGTGATCGCCAGACCCGACTCGTTCAGGATCTTCTTGCCGAGCTCGACATTGGTGCCTTCAAGGCGCACGACGAGCGGAACCTTGAGACCGACTTCCTTGACCGCAGCAATGACGCCCTCGGCAATGACATCGCACTTCATGATGCCGCCGAAGATGTTGACGAGAATGCCTTCGACCTTGGGGTCTGCGGTGATGATCTTGAAAGCCGCAGCAACCTTCTCCTTGCCGGCGCCACCGCCGACGTCGCAGAAGTTAGCCGGCTCCTTGCCGTAGAGCTTGATGATGTCCATCGTCGCCATGGCAAGGCCCGCACCATTGACCATGCAGCCGATATTGCCGTCGAGCGCGACATAGGCGAGGTCCCACTTCGAGGCCTCGATTTCCTTGGCGTCTTCTTCGGTCTCGTCGCGCAGCACCTTGACGTCGTCGTGACGGAAGAGCGCATTGCCATCGAAAGACATCTTGGCATCGAGGACGCGCAGGTGGCCGTCCTTCATGACGATCAGCGGATTGATCTCAAGCAGAGCCATGTCCTTCTCGCCGAAGGCCTTGTAGAGCATCGGGAAAAGCGTCTTGGCGTCTTCGGCGGCAGCACCCTCGAGCTCAAAAGCCTTGGAGATCGCAGCAACGTCGGCAGCCGTCACGCCGGCTTCCGGATCGATGGCGATCGTCTGGATCTTCTCAGGCGTGTCGTGGGCGACAGCTTCGATGTCCATGCCGCCTTCGGTGGAGACCACGAAAGCCACGCGACCGACCGAGCGGTCGACCAGCAGCGAGCAATAGAGCTCGCGAGCGATGTCGGCGCCGTCTTCGATGTACAGGCGGTTGACCTGCTTGCCGGCTTCGCCGGTCTGCGCCGTCACCAGCGTGTTGCCCAGCATTTCCTTGGCATGGGCGACGACTTCGTCGATCGACTTGGCGAGACGCACGCCGCCCTTGGCTTCCGGCGACAGTTCCTTGAACTTGCCCTTGCCGCGGCCGCCGGCATGGATCTGGCTCTTGACCACGTAAAGCGGGCCGGGAAGCGACTTGGCGGCAGCCTCGGCTTCTTCAACCTTGAGAATAGCCACACCTTCGGCAACCGGCGCGCCATAGCCCTTCAGCAGAGCCTTGGCCTGATATTCATGAATGTTCATGGGTGTATCCCTGTTTCGATTACTTCAGCCCATCGACTACTTGAGGGCAGGCGCGATGTTGATGCAGGCTTCGCAGAGACCGGCAACGGCGCCGACGGACTTGTCGAAGGCTTCCTTCTCGGTCTTGTTGAGATCGATCTCGATGATGCGCTCGACGCCGCCGGCGCCGATGACGGTGGGAACGCCGACATACATGTCCTTGACGCCGTACTGACCGGAGAGGTGGGCCGCGCAGGGCAGAACGCGCTTCTTGTCCTTGAGGTAGGATTCGGCCATCTCGATCGCCGAGGCGGCCGGGGCGTAATAGGCCGAGCCGGTCTTCAGCAGGCCGACGATTTCGGCGCCGCCGTCACGGGTGCGCTGGATGATCTCTTCGAGGCGCTCCTTGGTGACCCAGCCCATGGTGACGAGATCGGTGAGCGGAATGCCGCCGACCGTCGAGTAGCGGGCGAGCGGCACCATCGTGTCGCCGTGGCCGCCGAGAACGAAGGCCGTGACGTCCTGTACGGACACGTTGAATTCCTTGGCGAGGAAAAGACGGAAGCGCGAGGAGTCGAGAACGCCGGCCATGCCGACGACCTTGTTGGCCGGAAGACCGGAAAACTTCTGCAGCGCCCAGACCATGGCGTCGAGCGGATTGGTGATGCAGATCACGAAAGCGTTCGGCGCATACTTCTTGATGCCGGCGCCGACCTGCTCCATGACCTTGAGGTTGATGCCGAGAAGGTCATCGCGGCTCATGCCGGGCTTGCGGGCGACGCCCGCCGTGACGATGCAGACGTCAGCGCCTTCGATCGCGGAATAGTCGCTGGCGCCCGTCAGATTGACGTCGAAGCCTTCGACCGGCGACGACTGGGAAATATCGAGACCCTTGCCCTGGGGAATGCCGTCCGCGATGTCGAAGAGAACGATGTCGCCCAGTTCCTTCAGGCCGGCGAGGTGCGCCAGCGTGCCACCAATCATGCCAGAACCAATGAGTGCGATCTTGTTACGCGCCATTTTCGCTGTTTCCTTTGCGATCAAATTCGTCGAACGGTCGCGCAAGGCACCGCCCAATGACGCAATCGCATAGACCCAAAGCCCAAAAATGGCAATCCATTAATTTTGATGCAGCGTTTTCAATCGTTTAGATACAAAAAATCTTACGTAAACGTAATACATTCTGTCACCGGATTGTTACTCAGCGGCGCGTTTTTCATGGTGCAGCGCAAGATATTCCGCACTGCGCATCTCGAACAGGCGCGAAGCGGTGCGGTCGAATTCGAAGCCCTCGGTGCCCCGGCGTTGCAGCAGCAGTTCCTCCGGCATGGCCGCCGCGGAAATGTAGAGCCGCACGGCATGATCGTAGAACGTATCGACCAGAATGATGAATCGTTTGATCTGGTTCCGCTTTTCCGGCCCGAGCAACGGAATGTGATCGACGAAGACGGTATCGAAGCGTTCGGCGATGGCCAGGAAGTCGACCGCCCCGAGCGGCTTGTCGCAAAGATCGGCGAAAGAGAACCGCGCCATGCGGTCGACGGCGAGCGGCACATGGATGTGGCGCCCCTTCATCGGGATATCCAGCGGCTGCGCCTTGCGCCCATGCAGCGCCTGCGTCCAGGACGCATCCATCGCCATGTCGTTATGCTCGTTGATCGGCACCAGATAGACCGGCTGGCTGCTCAGTTTCTCCATCCGGTAGTCGGTCGGCGAACCCAGGGTGACGACATCGACATGCTGCTTGAGCAAGGCGACGAAGGGCAGGAACAGGCCGCGATTGAGACCATCCATGTAGAGATTGTCGGGCTCGACGTTCGAGGTCGCGACCAGCACACATCCGCGCGCGAAAAGCTCGGAGAACAACCGTGACAGGATCATCGCATCGGCGATGTCGGTGACCGTGAACTCGTCGAAGCAGAGCAGTTCCGCCTCGTCGTAGAGCGCTGCGGCGACCGGCGGCATTGGATCGGCCTGTGTCGTCTCGCCGTTCTTGAGCTTCAGCCGGTGCGCCGCGATGCGGTTGTGCACATCTGCCATGAATTCGTGGAAATGCGCCCGGCGTTTCTTCCTGCACGGCGCCATGGCGAAAAACATGTCCATGAGCATGGTCTTGCCGCGCCCGACGCTGCCGTGAATGTAGAGTCCCTTGATGCCGTCGGCGGATTTCTTCTTGGCGGCAAACAGCCAGCCGAGCGCGCTCGATTTTGCTGCCGGCCGCCGCCGCTTCAGCCCGGCAAGCACCCGGTCGAGGCTCTTTGCCACGTCCATCTGAGCGGAATCGACCTGAAGGGCGCCCGATGCGGTCAGCGCTTTAAGCTGTTCGCAGACGCTGAGCGCATAATCCGGCATTGGTTGCATGAGGGCATATCCGCCTGTCAGTCAACGGCGGAGACCCGCCGGAACATTTACCGGCTGAGACTGATCGACTGGCCTGTGCTCGTCTGTCCCTGGAAGCGGTTGTCGGCCGTCTTGTAGACGCTGCCGAGCTGGTTGCCCGAGCGGTCCTTGAGCAGCACCTGCTTGCCGGCGACCTCCCAGGAGCCCATCGCCGTCAGCTCCCCGACACAGCCACGCGTTCCGCCGCGCGAACCGCTGCCGAGATTGGTGAGCGTCAGGAACATGTCGCAACTGCCGTTGACACGCCAGCTTCCGACCATCGATTCCTTGGTAATATCGAGCGCATTCGCGGCCATTGCACCAGGCTCAGCGCCCGGCATCGGCGCCGTCGTCGTCGGCGCGGCCGGAAACTGCGAGCCGCCGGTCGGCGGCGGAAGCTGCCCGCCCTGCACCGAGGGCACCGGCTGCGCCGTCAACGGCGCCGGGCCGGCACTGGCGTTGGAGCTGTAATCATATGCCGTACGCTGACAACCGGCTAGCGACAGAACCACCACCAGACCTGTCATCGCATATCGCAACTGCATCATCATACTCCTGAATTCGGCCATCGCCGTAGAGAAACGGCGTGAGACAAGTCCGATTATCGTAATTCGCTTTGGTTAATCAAGTCGGGCAGCATAAATTGCCCGTGACAACAACTAACCGAAAAACGATACAGTTCAACTGTCCCGCTGCAAAACTTCCTGCACATAGAATTTGTCAGCAAGGTGTTGCCCGCGTTCATCTCTGTCAGGATCCCTGTCGAACTCGCGCAATGTCTCGGAATAGCGCTCCGGCGAACCTCGCAGAAGGATTGCACCAGCACCGATGCGGAGGCCCTGTTCGCGCATCCAGGCAAGCTGCGACCTGATCCCGGTGACGGCTTCGGGATCGAAGCCGTCTGTTCCGCCATCGGTACCGAGGTTGATCAAACCCGGCGCTCGACCATCATCTTCTTGATTTCGGCGATCGCCTTGGCCGGGTTGAGACCCTTCGGGCAGGTCTGCGCGCAGTTCATGATCGTGTGGCAGCGATAGAGGCGGAACGGATCCTCGAGATTGTCGAGACGCTCGCCGGTCGCCTCGTCTCTGGAATCGATCAGCCAGCGATAGGCCTGCAGCAGAACGGCCGGACCGAGATAGCGGTCGCCATTCCACCAGTAGCTCGGACAGGAGGTCGAGCAGCAGGCGCAGAGGATGCATTCATAAAGGCCGTCGAGCTTCTGTCGGTCCTCGTGGCTCTGTTTCCATTCCTTGGCCGGCGCCGGCGACACGGTCTTCAGCCATGGCTCGATCGAGCGATGCTGGGCATAGAAGTTGGTGAGGTCGGGAACCAGATCCTTGACGACCGGCAGATGCGGCAGCGGATAGATCTTCACCGCACCCTTGATATCGTCGAGGCCCTTGGTGCAGGCGAGCGTGTTCGTGCCGTCGATATTCATCGCGCAGGAGCCGCAAATGCCCTCGCGACAGGAGCGGCGCAGCGTCAGTGTCGGATCGATCTTGTTCTTGATGTAGAGCAGACCGTCGAGCACCATCGGTCCGCAATCGTCGACATCGATATAGAAGGTATCGATAGACGGGTTCTGACCGTCATCGGGGCTCCAGCGATAGACGCGGAATTCGCGGGTGTTCTTGGCACCAGCCGGCTTCGGCCAGACCTTGCCTTCGCGCATCTGAGAATTCTTGGGGAGAGCGAGTTCAACCATGTCCGGTTCCTCTTGAGATCAGTACACGCGAGCCTTCGGCTCGATCTTGTGCGGATCGATGCCTTCGGCAATGAGCTCGGTATGGACCGGCCGGTAGTCGAGCTTGACCTCGCCCGCCTCGTTCACCCAGGCGAGTGTGTGCTTGCGCCAGTTGACGTCGTCGCGGCCGGCGAATGCACCCTCGGTATAGTCTTCGCGTGCATGCGAACCGCGGCTCTCCTTGCGGGCCTCGGCGCCATAGATCGTCGTGATGGCGTTGGCCATCAGGTTCTGCAGCTCCAGCGTCTCGACCAGATCCGAGTTCCAGATCATCGAGCGGTCGGTGACCTTGATGTCCTTCATCTCGCCCCAGATCGCAGAGATACGCCGGCAACCGGATTCCAGCGATTCCTGCGTGCGGAACACCGCGGCGTCTTCCTGCATGGCGCGCTGCATCTTCTCGCGCAGTTCCGCCGTCGGCGTGCCGCCGCTGGCGTGACGCAGACCGTCGAAGCGGTCCATGATCTTGTCGCAGGCTGCGACATTGAGATGCGGGATCGGCGCGGCGCGGTCGATCACCTCGCCGGCGCGGATCGCAGCGGCGCGGCCGAAGACCACGAGGTCGATCAGCGAGTTGGAGCCGAGACGGTTGGCGCCGTGCACCGAAGCACAGCCGGCTTCACCCACAGCCATCAGGCCGGGAATGATCCGTTCCGGATTGGCACCGTCGGCGTTCAGCACTTCGCCCCAATAATTCGTGGGAATGCCGCCCATATTGTAGTGAACGGTCGGCAGAACCGGGATCGGTTCGCGCGTGACGTCGACGCCGGCGAAGATCTTGGCGCTCTCGGAAATCCCCGGCAGGCGTTCATGAAGAACGGCCGGATCGAGGTGGTCGAGATGCAGGAAGATGTGGTCCTTCGCCTTGCCGACACCGCGGCCCTCGCGGATTTCCAGCGTCATGCAGCGCGAAACGACGTCGCGCGAGGCAAGATCCTTGGCCGAAGGTGCGTAACGTTCCATGAAGCGCTCGCCCTCGGAGTTGACGAGGTAACCGCCTTCGCCGCGCGCGCCTTCGGTGATCAGACAGCCCGAACCGTAGATGCCGGTCGGATGGAACTGGACGAATTCCATGTCCTGCAGCGGCAGGCCGGCGCGCGCCACCATGCCGCCGCCGTCGCCGGTGCAGGTATGCGCAGACGTTGCCGAGAAATAGGCGCGGCCGTAGCCGCCGGTCGCCAGCACCACCATCTTGGCGGCGAAGCGATGGATCGTGCCGTCATCGAGGCACCAGGCGACCACGCCGATGCAGCGGCTGCCGTCTTCCGACATGATCAGGTCGAGCGCGAAATACTCGATGAAGAATTCGGCATTGTTGCGCAGCGACTGGCCGTAGAGCGTATGCAGAATGGCGTGGCCGGTACGGTCGGCAACGGCGCAGGTGCGCTGTACCGGCGGGCCTTCGCCGTAGTTCTGCATGTGGCCGCCGAACGGGCGCTGATAGATCTTGCCTTCCTCGTTGCGCGAGAACGGCACGCCGTAATGCTCGAGCTCATAGACCGCCTTCGGCGCTTCCATGGTGAGATACTGCATGGCGTCGACGTCGCCGAGCCAGTCGGAGCCCTTGACGGTGTCGTAGAGGTGCCACTGCCAGCTATCCGGCGTCATGTTGCGCAGTGAGGCGGCGATGCCGCCCTGGGCGGCGACCGTATGCGAGCGGGTCGGAAATACCTTGGTGATGCAGGCCGTGCGGAAACCCTGCTCGGCCATGCCGAGCGTGGCGCGCAGCCCGGCGCCGCCGGCGCCGACGACGATCACGTCGTAGGAGTGATCGACATACCTGTAGGCTTTGCCATTCTGGGCGGGTGAAGTCGGTGCCATATCAGCTTATCCTACGAATGCGATTTTCAGAATGGCGAAGAGACAGAGGCCGGCGATCAGGATCGCAAAGAACGTGTTCAGCATCAGGAGAGCGACCTTGCCGAATTCGCCATGCACGTAATCCTCGATGATGACCTGCATGCCGAGCTTCATGTGGATGACGCCCGAGATCACCATCAGCCCCATGACCACCGCGACGAAGGGGTTCGACAGCGCGCGAACCACATCCGCATAGGGCGCGCCGGCATAGGCGAGCATGAAGAAGACGAAGAAGAGGATGAGCGGAACATTGGCGACGGCCGTCAGCCGCTGGCGCCAGAAATGGTCCGTGCCGTCCTTGGCGGAGCCAAGCCCGCGAACCTTGCCGAGAGGGGTGCGCATATCCATGAGAGGACCTTCAGAAGCGAATGAGGAAGCCGATCACCCAGACCAGCACGGTCAGACAGAGCGACCCTATAATGTTGGCGATGGCGAGCTTGGTCGAGAACTCTTTCCCGAAGCCGTAGCCGAGATCCCACATGAAGTGGCGGAAGCCGCCGAGCATATGGTGCAGCAGCGCCCAGGTATAACCGAGAAGGACGAGCTTGCCGAGAAGGCTGCCGAGCACCCAGTTGGCCCAATCGTAAGAACCCTGGCCGCTTGCCGCCGCGATCAGCCACCAGGCCACGAGGATCGTGCCGACATAGAGGGCGCCGCCGGTGATACGGTGAACGATGGACATGATCATGGTGGGGATAGGCTTGTAAATTTGCAAATGCGGCGATAGGGGCCGGTTATTTGTCACGTTCGCCATCAGAACCTCGCGGCGGCTATTCTGCACTCCCGAATTCGGAGCATGCTCAGTCAACCACACGAATGACAAAATTCTCTGTGTGCGTTGCATCAATTGCGACGTTTAATCACCGGGAACGCCGACGACAAGCACAATCGCTGTCTGCTTTTAATTTAATCGATTCGCGTTACCGGGAAGTTTGCGGGCTAACAAAACTGGCCCTTTCCGCTCAAATTTTGCGCTGTTTCTCCGGCCCGAATGGACAAGCTTCGGCTTTTGGCGCAATCTGGCGTTAACGATTTGTTAGGGATCGGAATTCCGGAGGCCGGCCACCCATGTTTCGAAGTCTGTCCGCAGTCGCCCTGCTTGCCCTGTCCGCGCTTGTTGCACTTCCCGCCGAAGCTGGCGACCGCCGTCATGATCGTCGCTTTTCCGACCACCGCCACGCTTTTCATGGCGGGCTGCTTCTCGGCGAACGTGTGAACTGGCGCAATCGCGGCATCCGTTTCGACAATGCCTATCGATATCGGAACCGCAAAGAACGGATGCCGTTCCTGAAACAGTTTTCATCGCCGGCGACCAATCGCGTCGCCCGCAACAATCTCATCGTCGTCGTACCCCAGGCGCAGCGTGACGGCGGCGACACCTATGCTGGTACGTCTTACGTCTATCAGGCCGATGGCGGAACCTATGTCGGCGGCGAGCGCTACGGCTTCTATCCTCCTGCGCGGCCTGAGCCGCTAGCCCCGAAAGCGAAAGTCATCGATATTGCAGTGCAGGACGATCCCTGCGCCTACGAGGCCAATGTCTGCGTCATCCGGCCTTAGAGCATGTCGCGGGAAAGTGTGCCGCGGTTTTGCGACAACGACATGCGTAAAAACAAAGACCTAAAGCGCGAGGAGCGACTCTGAATGATCGCGACGCGCTTTAGCGCATGATGACGAACGCAGGCGGCTCAAATTTGGCCGGCCCCACTCTTTCGCGACGCGGCTACGTCGATACGGATGGCGCACATCGGCGGGAGATTCTTGTCCTCAAACGTCGCCCGCCGCGGCGTTCCGCTATCCGGCATCCAAGCATCCCAGGCTCTGTTCATTTCCTCGAATGAAGCAAGGTCCCTAAGCCAGATGTTGGCGAGAATGATCTCTGACTTGTCGGTACCTTCGCGCAGCAGCATGTCATCGATGCGCTCCAGTATTTCGTTGGTTTGCGCCGTCACGCTCGCTCCCCTGGTGAGGTTTGCGACCTGGCCGGGCAGATAGGCGGCAGCCGCGAGGAGAGTTTCGTCAACTTTGGCTTGCCCCATCATCGTATTCGCAGACTTCCATGAATGTTTGAGATTGGGCCGTCGACCCTTCATGGATCACTGTGGGGCTTCGCTGGCCACTCCGGTAGAGGGAATTAAATTGACCCGATATAATGGAAGCTGAACGCTCCTGGAACAGGATGTCGTCCGAAGACCGATGACACTTTTCGGCATCATGCTCTAGCTGGACAATATGGCCGTATGCCGCGAAATGAAGTCCACAAGGTAGCGCGCGCCTTCGGCCGTCTCGGGTTGAGCATACAGACCGATCTCGATGCGCACCGGACCGGGCAGATCCGCCGATCTGTCAAGCGTCCGGCAGCCCTCCGGTTTCGTGGTGAGCATCATTGGCGCGATACCGATACCGACGCGAACCGCGGTCGCCATGGCCACCAGCGTCGATGCGACGCACGCCGTCTTCCACTTGACGTTCCGCTGGGACAGCGCCGCAATCGTCGGAAGCGTCCAGGGACACTCCTCCTCGAACATGATGATGGGAAGCGGTTTTTCCGTATCCGCCACGAAATCGGATCTGACCGTCCACATCAAATATTCGGTCCAGATCAGGGTCGGTTTTCGCGAGAGGCACGTGATATCGCAAACCACGAGATCCAGCTTCCTGTCTTCAAACAGTTTGGCGAGGCGGCGATTCGGCTCGACAATGATGTCGATCTCGACCTTCGGGTTCTGGGCTCTGAAGGCACTAAGAATGTCGATCAGGTGGCCGGCTGCGAAGTCCTCAACGACGCCGAGGCGAATGCGGTCCTCGATCATCTTGCCTGTCAGCCTTTTCCCGACCTCGTCGCTGAGGGCGACCATTTCGCGGGCATAAGCCAGCATGATCTGCCCATGGCTCGTCAGCTCGAGGCCTTTTGACGAACGCGAAAACAACGTAACGCCGACAAGCTCCTCCAGTTTGCGGATCTGCATGCTCACGGCCGCCTGCGTTCTGTTCAGCTTGACGGCTGCCCCATTGACGGTGCCGATCTCCGCGACGGTCAGAAATGCACGAAGCAGATAAGAATCAAGATCAAGCATCGCAAGCCGCATTCCATACTTTATGGCGCTCGAGAGCCGAGGGCCTCTCCGCGCGTAAGTGGATATTGGACGAACCATGTCCTTCGGGCAACCGGTGACCCTTAGCCCCCGGGCGCAGTGCAGGCTGCGCCCCATCAATGCCAGCTTATCGCGCGAAGAGAACGCATGCCTCGGGCGGAATGGAAACGCTGATCTCCTGCCCGCGCGCGAAGGCTATGTCTGGACGGTTCGGGCAAGCCGAGATTATCCGGTCGCCACTGGCGAGGTCCAGAACGACATGTCTGAAGGCACCGAGCGTCACGACGTCGGCAACGCGCCCGCTCATGGCTCCGGCAGCCGGAGCGCCGGACGATATCTCGACGCTTTCCGGCCTCACGCAAATCTCGGCGGCACCTGAAAGACTTCCCGTGGACACGACCGGAAACTCCCAGCCGGATTCGGAGCGAAATTTGCCGGCCGTTCCGCCGGCGGCCGAAATCGAGCCATGAATCCAATTCGTCCGACCCATGAAATCCGCGACGAAACGCGAGTCTGGACGCCAATACACATCGTCCGGCCTGCCGGATTGCATGATTGCTCCACGGTTCATCACGAATATGCGCTCTCCCAGGCTCATCGCTTCCTCCTGGTCGTGGGTTACCACGATGGCGGTCGAGCCGACCGCGGCGAGCACATCCTTCAATTCGGTGCGCAGCTCATGCCGAAGTTTGGCGTCGAGGGCCGACAGGGGCTCATCCAGAAGAACGAGGCTCGGATGGGTGGCAAGCGCCCGCGCAAGCGCAACACGCTGCTGCTGGCCGCCGCTCAACTGGTGCGGCCGCCGCTGTCCGAAACCGACGAGCCGGACGAGCTCAAGCATCTCGGCAATGCGGCGCGGTATTTGTCCCGGCGGATGGTTGCGATGGCGAAGTCCGTAGCCGATGTTCTGTTCGACGGTCATATGCGGGAAAAGAGCGTAGTGCTGGAACAGCAGCCCGACATTGCGCTGATAGGGTTTCAATCCGGCCATCGGCTCGCCGTCGATCAGGATCGAACCTTTGTCGGGCCGCTCGAATCCGGCAATGAGCCGAAGAATGGTGGTCTTGCCGCAGCCGCTCGGCCCAAGCAGTGCGATTGTTTCACCTGGGTTCACCGAGAAGGAGATATCACCGAGGGCGACAGTTTCGCCGAAGCGCTTGCTGACCCCTTGAAATTCCACGGCAGAATTCATCGTATTGTCCTCATGAACGAAACAAACCCTGACCGACGACAGTGTCGAAGCCGACGACACGGTCCAGCACGACGATCAGCAGCGCGGTGACGGCAATCAGGACCACGGCCGCCGCAGCGATCGTCAGATCGAAAGCCGCCCGCATGTTGCTGACCAGCGTAACAGGCAAGGTCGTTGCGGACGGATCGCTCAGGAAGAGACTGATCGATACGTCATCCATCGAAATTGCGAAGGCGAAGATCGCGCCGGTGACGACGCCGGTCCGCATGAGCGGCAGGGTAATGGTCCAGAAGGCCTGGCGCTCGGTGGCGCCGAGAACCATTGCGGCTTCCGTCAATCGTTGGTCGCTGCCGAGAAGGCTGGCGAGACTGGTCCTTATGCAATAGGGCAACGTCACGATCACGTGGCCGAGGAGCAGGCGCGCCATGCCATTTGTGATACCGGCCTTGGAAAGGAAAAGCAGCAGGCCGAATCCAATGACAACAGGCGGAACGATGAGCGGCGAGAGAAAGGCCGAAGTCAGCGCTGCCTTTCCTGGAAAATTGCCCCGGGCAAGACCGACAGCCGCCGCAGTTCCGATCGTGACGGACAGAACCGTGGTGAGTACCGCCAAGATGAGGCTGGTGCGCAGGCTGGCAAGGATATCCGCCTGGGAGACGAGCCGTTCGAACCAGTGAAGCGACAGGGCAGGCGGCGGCATCGGGCCGAGGTAGGTCCTGGCGTCGAAAGCCATCACGCATGTTATCACCAACGGGATGGCGAGGAACGCCAATCCAAGGCCGATGACACTGCAGGCAAGGGAAGCGGCGATCCGGTCTCCGGTTCGCGTTGCAAGAGACCGTATGCTCATCGGGAAACCTTCCAGGCCTGCGCAAACGTTATGACAGCGACGACTGCCAAGGCCGCAGCAAGCATGACGAGCGAGATCGCCGCGCCGCTTGGATAGTTGGCGATATCGCTGAACCGGGTGTAGATGACGTTCGACATGAAAAGCACCCTGCCCCTCCCGAGCACCATGGGAATGACGAAGGCGCTGATCGCGAAAGTCAGCGACACAAGCGTGCTTGAGATCAGAGCCGGGAAGCTCAGGGGAAGCGTGATCGACAGATGGGCTTTCCATCCCGGCGCGCCGAGCGACTGGGCCGCATCGAGCAGACGCGGATCGATCGATTGCATCGCGCCAATCAGCGTTAGTGTTGCGACCGGTATGATCGAGTGAACCAGACCCGCAACTACGACGATGTTGATATATTCGCGGCTGTTGGGAGAGAGGCCCAGTGTCAAGAGGAAGGGTCGGAAGATGCCGACCGACCCGAAGGTCAGTTCAATCGCGTACGTCTTGATCAGCACGCTGGAAAGAACAAGCGTAATCAAAAAGCCGAGGGTGAGCGTGCGCATCCGCGGCGAAATGCGCCGCACGATGAAATAGGCCAGCGGGAATGCCACAAGCTGGCCGATGATCGCGGCCACTCCACCGATCCAGAAGGTCGTCAACAACACACTTGCAAACGCCTGGTTTGCAAGCTCGTAATAGTTTTGAACCGTTGCTGCGGCATTTTCAACCGAGCCGACGCGCCCGGGCGTAAACTCCTTCAAGCTTTCGATTGCCAGGTTGATGAGCGGTGACAGAAAACCGAATGCGAACACCAGGAGGGCTGGCCCGAGCGTCAGGGCAGCATCTCGGCGATCCGGAATAGAAATGGCAACGGGTTGCCGCCTTACCTTGGTCATGGTGGAACAGCCTTTTCCTCGCCCTTGCGGGCCATGAGAAAGGGAGATTGTCGAAGCCGCACCCGCGCCTTCGACAACCTGCCGCGACACGCCTTAGAGCAACGGGGCGATGTCCTGCTCCCAGCGCTTGGACCAGGCATCCTGCTGTTCGAGAACGACATTGTAGTCCGGCACATAGACGAAGCTCGAAAACTCGTCAGACGTGAAGGACAGATGCTTGAGATTGTCGGGCGTGACCGCCTTGCTGTTCAACGGCGCTTCGCCAGCCACCTTGGCGTAGAGCGAATTCATCTCCGGGCTGATCGCGAAGTTGACGAAATCGAGCGTCGCCTTGGTGTTCGGTCTATTCTTCAGGACGCCGAAACCGCTCTGGTAGAGGAAGGCCTTGAAGTTGCTGTCCTTGGTGAAACGCGTAACCGGGAAGTTCTTCGCCACGGCCGCCCAGCCGGGCTCAGCGAAGAAGCCGACGGAGGTTTCGCCCGACGTCAGCGAATTGGTGAAATCGATATCGGTGATGGCGACGCGGCCGATATTGCCGGATTTCGCCAATTCCGTCATGAGCTTCCACCCGGGTTCCATATTCGTTTCACTGCCGCCGGCGTGAAGGGCGAGCGCGACGATCTGGAGCATCATGCTCTGTGTCGGGCCTGGCCAGCAGATCGCACCCTTAAGATCGGGGCTCAGCAGATCATCGATGGTCTTCACGGCGATCGGAGCCGTGTCGGTTCGGGCGCCGAAATACATGCCGCCAACTGCGCGTGGGACCGCTTTGATATTGCCCTTGCTGTCACGAATGATGATTTTCTCGGGAATATTCGCAAGGTTGGGAATATCGGCAGAATTGATGGTCTCGAGCCAATCCTCCTTCACCATGCTGTTGAACGAGCCTTCCCAGCCGGCGACGTAGTCGTAGTCGACATTCGGCCAGATGGCCTTGATCTTTGGCAGGATCGCGCCCGCCCCGCCCTGGTGAAGAACCCAGTTGAATGTCGCCGCATTCTGGTCGGCGGCAATCTGTTTCATCGCTTCGACGACATCGCCGCCCCATTCGACGGCGGTCAGATTGCCGCTGCCGGCTGCGGCGGATCTCGCAACCCCGGTCATCGTGCCGGCAATGCCCGCGGCAGCGGCGGATCCGAGGAAGCGGCGGCGTGTCATATCATGCAACATGGCAGGTTCCCTTTGTTGTCGGCCCTCTGCTGGACCGTTCGCATCGGAGACTGCTTGGAGGTTGCCAACCGCGGTAGTGGGAAAATTCTCGCCGGGTTATAAAGTTTTCTGAACATCCCGATGAACGCGCTACCTCAATCGCTGAGCCTCGGCGGATCCGAGCTATCAAGAATCGTTATATCCCCTCTCGAATTTTCGCGGTTCCAAGAGAAGCGGGCGGCGCTGATGATGATGGCAGCATCAATACCGTGGGAGCCTGCCTTGACCATTGACCGGGATTTTCTGGAAGACTTGAGAACGCGCTTCGGCAGCGCGGCAGGCGGAGAGATGGAAGATCCGCACTTCCGCGCCGTGGCGGCGAGCGTATTCAAGGACGGCGACAGCCGCAAATGGCCCTTCGCCGATCCCGCGACCTTTCTGGATGCCCGTTTCATCGAGAACGGCTTGCAGCCCGAGGTGCTTGAGGCGCTTGACGTGGCTTTGATCGGCGTGCCGATGGATCTCGGCGTCACCAATCGCGCCGGCGCACGGCTGGGGCCGCGGGCCGTCCGGGCGATCGAGCGTATCGGTCCCTACGAACATGTTCTGCGTGTCGCGCCGATGGGAGGGCTAAAGGTCGCCGATGTCGGCGACGTGCCGATGCGCAGCCGGTTCGGCCTGGCCGAGTGCCATGCCGACATCGAGGCCTGCTACCGGATGATCGCGGCAACCGGGGTCATCCCGCTGTCGGTCGGCGGCGACCATTCGATCTCCGGCGCCATCCTCAAGGGCCTGGCGGCCAGCCAGCCGGTAGGCATGATCCACATCGACGCTCATTGCGACACCGCCGGTCCTTATGAGGGCTCGAAGTTCCATCACGGCGCGCCCTTCCGCGAGGCGGTTCTGGCGGGCGTGCTCGATCCGAAGCGTACGATCCAGATCGGCATCCGTGGCGGCGGCGAATATCTCTGGGAGTTCTCCTTTGCCTCCGGCATGACCGTCATTCACGCCGAAGAGGTGGCGGAGATGGGGCTCAAGGCGGTGATCACAAAGGCTCTGGAGGTTGTCGGCACCGGTCCGACCTATCTCAGTTTCGACGTGGACAGCCTCGATCCGGCCTTCGCTCCGGGAACCGGCACGCCGGAAGTCGGCGGGCTTCAGCCGAGGGAGGCCCTGACCCTGCTGCGCGGCTTCAAAGGCATCAACCTCGTCGGCGGTGACGTCGTGGAAATCGCGCCGCAATACGACAACACCACCAACACCGCGCAGATCGCCGCCCAGGTCCTGTTCGAACTCCTGTGCCTCGCGACGTTCAGTCCCGCGGTCAGGACAAAGCTGACCTGAGAACCAGCTCCACAACGGCAGCGGGCCTCGCGCCCGCTGCCATCCATCACCTGTCGCACAACACGTCTCAAAAAGGGGAACGACATGACTGCTCTTATGAAATTGCGCTACACCGCCACCGCGGCAATTGCCGTATTCGGCATCCTGGCAGGGGCCGCGCAGGCCGACGAACTAGCCGATATCAAAGCCGCAGGCGAGATCAACATCGGCATCTTCTCCGATTTCCCGCCCTTCTCTTCGGCAAGCGCCGATATGAGCATCAAGGGCTATGACGTCGACGTCGCCCAGAAGATCGCCGACGGGCTCGGCGTGAAACTCAATCTGGTCAGCGTTACCGGCCAGAACAGGATCGCCTACCTGAACGACGACCGCGTCGACCTGCTGATGAGCGTCGGCTATTCGAAGGAGCGCGCCGAGGTTATCGATTTTGCCGCCCCGTACGCCCCTTACTATATCGCCGTCATCGGTCCGGCGGCGCTGAAGGTGAGCGGCAAGGAAGACCTCGCCGACAAGAGCGTTGCCGTCAATCGTGGGACGCTCGAAGACACCTCGCTGACGGCCGTCGCCCCCGGTTCGGCTGCGATCCAGCGTTTCGAGAACTATAATTCGGTCATCCAGGCCTTCATATCCGGCCAGACCCAGTTGATGGTCGTCGGCAACGATGTCGGTGCGCAGGTTCTGGCACGACAGGACGAGCTGAAGCCGGAGCAGAAGTTCCAGCTCCTCAGCTCCCCCTCGCACATCGCGCTCCGCAAGGGCGAGGAAGGCCTGAAGAAGGTCGTCAACGACAGCGTCGCCGCAATGATCTCCAATGGTTCGCTCGACGCAAGCTCGAAGAGCTGGCTGAAAACGCCGCTCAACCCTGAAAACCTGAAGGACTGACGAGCACGGCCTCCCACTCACCAGAGCGTGATGCCGAAAACTGCAGGCGATTGCGGTGGCATCATGCTCCAATTCTTTGCTTGAGAGGCGGATCGGGATTTCGGGCCGACCCGGCCCGGATCATCCGGCTCCAAAGGACAAGCGATGAGATACAGCCTCGATTTCAATTGGCTTTGGGACGGAATGGGAGCTCTGGCTTATGGCGCAGGCACGACGCTTGCACTGACGGTCTCCACATCGGTCCTCGGGATCGTTCTCAGCATTCTCGGCGCGGCCGCGCGCCGGGGACCTTATCCATGGTTGCGCAAGCTCGTCGGGCTGTATGTGGAAATCATGCGCAATACGCCATTCCTGGTGCAGCTGTTCTTCATCTTCTTTGGCTTGCCTAGCCTCGGCATTCGCCTCGATCCGATCACTGCCGCCGTCCTTGCCATGACCCTCAACATGGCGGCCTACACGATCGAGGTGGTCGGGGCCGGGCTCGATGCCATACCGAGAGGCCAGAAGGAGGCGGCGCAGGCACTCGGCCTCAGGCCTCGGCTGGTGTTCTTCAAGATCATCCTGCCGCAAGCGATCGCCATCATCTTTCCGGCGCTGACGAGCCAGATCATCATCATGATGCTGGAATCGGCGGTGGTTTCGCAAATATCCGTCCGCGAGCTGGCGCAGGAGGCCGATCTGCTTCAGTCGCGCACCTTCCGCTCCTTCGAGACCTATCTGGTGGCGACGTTGATCTACCTTTCGATGTCCGCCGCACTTCGCCGGCTCCTTTTCGCCGGGAAGCGCCGTTTTCTGGGAGCCGGTCTGGCATGATTGAGTTCACCTTCTGGGACATTCTGCGCAATCTTGTCTTCGCGACACGCTGGACCCTGCTGCTTTCGCTCGCAGCCTTTGCCGGCGGCGCCATCGTTGGCCTGGCGATCCTGTCTGCGCGGATATCGAAAACACGCTGGCCGCGCAGCTTCGCGTCCGGCTACATTGCCCTGTTTCAGGGAACGCCGCTTCTGATGCAGCTGTTTTTGATGTTTTTCGGCCTGCCGATGCTCGGCTTCCGGATCGAGTCATGGACCGCCGCCGTTTGCGGCCTGACGTTCTACGCCAGCGCTTATCTTGCCGAAATCTGGCGGAGCGGCGTCGAGGCGGTGCCGCGCGGGCAATGGGACGCCGCAGCCAGCCTGGGCTTGCATCGTCTCCTCGAACTTCGCCTTATCATCCTGCCGCAGGCTTTCCGGATCACCCGCGCGCCGACCGTCGGGTTCTTGGTCCAGTTGATCAAGAGCACCGCACTGGCCTCGATCCTCGGCTTCGACGAACTGCTGAAAACCGCGAACGCCATCAACAACGCGACCTTCGAACCTTTCAAGGTCTACGGTCTCGTCGCGCTGATCTTCTTCGCCCTGTGCTATCCGCTGACGCAATACGCCAGATTTCTGGAGAAGAAAGCGGCGTTTGGCTGAGCGGTGCCGAGTTGCTCCGCATTCCGATCGCAACGGAGTGTCCAAAGGGCCGATGCCGGTTGAAAGCGGGTACGCCGCGCAGCGGCGACGCGGCTCTCGTTCAATCACAGAGAATTCGCTTTATCCAGCAGTCAGAACTTACCGGGAGATCGCTTCAATGACCGACACACAAATCCGTATTCTCGATGCCCGGACAACGGGCGAGCTTCTCCCTTTCGGCGCGCTGGTTGCGACCCTGCGGCAAGCATTTGCCGAAGGCTGTGTGGTGCCGGTACGGCATCACCACACGATAGCCAATAGCGGCGAACCGGATGCGACGCTGCTTCTGATGCCGGCCTGGCATGAAACGCACCGGTCGGAGCGCTACCTTGGCATCAAGATCGTCACCGTCTTTCCCGGCAACACGGTGCGCGGCATTCCCGGTTTGACCTCGACTTATATGCTCTACGATGGCCGGACCGGGATGCAGCTTGCGCTCCTTGACGGAAACACGATCACGGCGCGCCGCACGGTAGCGGCATCGGCCCTTGCCGCGGATTATCTTGCTCGAAAGGACGCCCGCCGTCTGCTGGTGATCGGCGCAGGCCGCGTCGCGAGCCTCATACCCGATGCCTACCGCGCCGTCCGGCCGATCGCGCATGTCGATATCTGGGATATCGATCCAGCCAGCGCCGAACGGCTGGCGCAGAGCCTCCGGCAACAGGGGCTCCAGGCCGCTGCCGTCACGGATCTGGAAGCCGCGGTGCGGCAAGCCGATATCGTCAGCGCAGCGACGCTGGCGACAGCACCGCTTATCCGCGGCAAATGGCTGCGGCCGGGCACCCATGTCGATCTGATCGGCGGCTTCACCCCGGCGATGCGCGAGGCCGATGACGAGGCGCTTCGGCGTTCCTCGGTCTATATCGACACCCACGAAGCCCTTCACGAGGCAGGCGATCTGGTTCAGCCGATCAGGGGTGGCGTCATTGCTGCAGATGCGGTGCGTGCGACACTTGACGAGCTGTGTCGCCGGGATGTTCCAGCGCGGACGTCCAACGATGAGATCACTCTCTACAAGGCCGTCGGAACGGCGTTGGCTGATCTTGCCGCCGCGACAATGGTGTATGAAGCCGTTTTGATCGCCGGCTGACGTCTTTGGGGCGAAGGGGAAGCAACGGGCCGGCGCTGATATTCGTGCGGTATAACGCTTGGTGTGCCATAGTCGGGTAAGCCCCTTGTGCAATCCGATATAGACCCACAGTGATTACAAATCCGCCGCGCATCGAAATCCAGCAACTGGCCCATTTCGTGCTGGCCTGTCAGAGCCCGACGCTGGCAGAGACCGCGCGCGAGCTTGGGATTGCTCCTTCAGCGCTGACATCAAGTCTGCGTACTTTAGAAAATGAACTTCAACTCAAGCTCTTCATTCGGAAAAGCGGTCACCTCAGCCCGTTACCGGCAGCCTTCTGGCTGTTTCAGCAGGCAACGGCCATCCTTCATCGCGAAAGGTTCGTGCGTCGGATGCGGAATGGGGACACGGACCATCTTCGCATCGATATTCGTCTCGATCTCAGTTTTTCCATCGGCCGGTTTTCGAAGGCGATCGGACGCACCATCGAAGATTTGGAACGGGAGCGGCCCGACCTGCTGATCGACGTGCTGTTTGCAGACGGGCGAGGAAAATCCCTTGTTGACGACGAGGCTGCGGAAATCCCGGGCTATACGGGTTCGATGGAAATCCAAGTCGGCTATATGACCGGCGTGCCATCTGCGAACCTGCCTACGATGACGCCCTTTTACGATGAGGTCTGGTTTTCCGTCGGAACGGCGGAAGCCGCGGTTGATCTTCGCTCCCCCAATCAAAAATTTGTCGTTTTGAAAATGCGTCAGGCACTTCGCGATGCCGTCACCCGATATGCTGACGAGCATGGCATCCGCGACCGCATGATCCTGATGGATGAGGAGCCGGCAGACCTTCATCGGCTGCTCAATGAGTTTCCGCAGATGCGGTTCCTGATGCCCCGCAGTATGGTCGCCGACCGGCTCGGACTTGCGCGCCTGCATCTGGAGCCCCTCGATCCGCCGTTGTCGAGCACCTTGGGCGTGCGCGCAAACGGGCCGGACCAGGAGGTCGTGTCCGCCCTGCTTTGTCGCCTCAAGAAAAATCTGGAGGCAACGGAGGCCAATATCGTATTTCGACCGCAGTTGACGGCACGTCAATTGCACTACTTCAACCTTGCGCATCTCAGCGGAGGTATTTCGGCGGCGGCGCGTGCGGCGCATATCACGCAACCTTCCGTTTCGACTCAGATTCAGAAGATCGAGGCAATTGTCGGGCAACCCCTGTTCGACCGGCGGCGCAACGGTGCCGAGAGCACGAAGGCCGGCAAGGCATTGCTTCCCTTCACCCTGGAGATCGAGGAGCGCATCGATAGCCTCCTTAGGGCCAGTCTGGATATTGCCGCCCACACACAGGCGACCATCTCGATCGGCATGCTGCCGAGTTCGGGGCATGATAGCGTCATGACGGACAAGGTGGCGCAGGCGCTGACGGCAACCCGCCTTGGCCATCCCGAATACCGGCTGAGAATCGTCGAAGGTTCCAACGCCGCGCTTCACGACCAGGTGCGCGCGGGAGAGCTCAATCTGGCCATTGTCGGTGCCGTCCAGACGCAGATGACCCGGATCCATCTCGGGCCGAGCGAGCGCCTGTCGGTCGTTGCCAATCCGGCCTTGGACCTTGCCGGCCGAACGGAGATTCCACTGGCCGAAGTTTGCGGATTTCCGCTGGTTCTCGGAATCAAGCATCTCAGTATCCATCAGGCGTTCATGGCAGCCGCCAGCGCGCGGCATCTGCGTGTCGAGCCGGTCATGGACGTCGGTTCCCTGCCATTGGCCATCGCCATGGTCCGCCGTTTGCCGGTCTGTACGGTCCTGCCGGTGTCCTCAGTCCAGCAGGACATCGGCAGCGGGCGCCTCACCGCGGCACCGATTACGGAAGACGTCATCGCCGGAAACCTCTCGGTGATTTTCTCCGGCGAAAGGACGCTGTCCGAGGCCGAACGGACGATGATCCAGTCACTCGTTGCCGTCTTCGGCCGACAGGCGTGATCTAAAAACATATCGTGTCGAATCGCGCCATGCGCGGAGCATTCTGATTTTCCTATCCTCCAATTCATGATTTTCAAGCTACCCAGCCTCCGGCCTGCGGCTGATACTTGGCGCATCAAACAGCTCGGAAATGACTTTCACAGGATTGCCGGATGAATGATCACCCTGATCCGCTTGAAAACGCGGCCATCACATCCGGGACGGCCGGCGCTGCAATGCCACGCAGCGAAAGCGATCAGTCGTGTCGGGGCATTCTTCGGGAGCTCGACCGTCGCGGTCGGCTGCTGGTGATTTCGGAGGAAGTCGACCCGATCCACGACGTATCGGCCATTCTTTCCATAGTCGATGAAAAGGCCGCGGTGCGGCTCGACTGCATCAAAGGTCACGACATGCCGATCTTCGGCAACATCCTGTCGGATCTCGATCGGGTCGCCCTGGCGCTTGACGTCGCGAAAGGCGATATCCAGGAAAAGCTGCTGTCCTCGATCGCGTCTCCGGTGCCGCCAGTCTTCGTGGACGATGCGCCGGTACAGCAACTGCTATTCCAGGACGATATCCTGACCCGGCTTCCAGTCCCGACATTCTTTTCCAAGGAGACCGGTCCCTACATTACCGCGGGTCTGATCGTGGCGCGCGACCCTGAAACGGGCCTGGGCAACGCGTCCTATGCCCGTATCAAGGTGCTTGGTCCGAACGAGGCGATGATCGGAATTGCACCGAACCATCATCTCGCCATCATGGCCCGCAAGGCGGGCGCCAAAGGCGAGCCGCTCCCCTTCGCCGTCGTCCTCGGCGCGCATCCAGCCATTCAGCTTGCCGCCTGCTTCTATCTAGGGCTTGGTGACGATGAAATGCACTGCGCCGGATCGCTGCTCGGCGAGCCGGTGCGGCTTGCCCGCTGCAAGTCGGTCGATCTTGCCGTGCCTGCAGAGGCGGAGATCGTGCTCGAAGGTCATATTCATATCGACGAGCCGATCCTCGAAGGGTTGGTCTCGGAATATCACGGCATGTACGAGGATTACGGTTCCGGGGTGCGCGTCAGATTTGAATGCATGACTTGCCGCTCCGACGCGATGTTGCAGGTGATCGAGCCCGGTTACCACATGGAGCACCTTTATCTCGGCGCGGTGCCGATCGCTGCCAGCCTCAAGGCCGTCATACGGCGGTCCGTTCTCAATGTCGGCGAGGTTGCCGTCACCGCCTCCGGCAGCGGACGGAACAACGTGGTCGTGCAGATCGATGCGCCCCGCCCGGGACAGGCACGCCGCATCATGTCGATCTGCTGGGGTGCGGTCAGCATCGTCAAGAACATCACGATCGTCGACAGCGATGTCGACCCTTGGGATCTCGATGCCGTCGAATTGGCAAAGATGACGCGCATGCGCGCGGAGCGCGACATTCTCATCGTCACGGACCTTCCGGCAGACCGGTCCGAGCCTCAGGAAGACGCCGGCGTGATCACCAAGGTCGGTTACGACGCCACGATGAAGGCGGGTGACCGAAGGGAAGGGTTCGACAAGGCGCTTCCGCCGCCGGATTCCTACGAACGGATGCGCCAGCTGCTGTTGCGCACCAAGCCGGAGATGCTGATTTGAGGCGATTGATCATCGGCATATCAGGGGCTTCCGGTGCAATCTACGGACTGCGTGCGCTGGAGATGCTGCGGGATTTCGACGATGTCGAGACGCATCTCGTCATATCGCCCTCGGCGATCCGCACGGCACTGGCCGAAGGGACGGGAAAGACCGCCGACGAAATCCGTGGCCTCGCCGACCGGGTCTACAGCCACGGCGATATCGGCGCCTCGATCGCCTCCGGCTCCTTCCGGTGCGACGGCATGCTGGTTGCGCCATGCTCGATCAAGACGCTGAGCGGGATCGCGCATTGTTATGCGGACGATCTGATCGTGCGCGCCGCCGATGTCTGCCTGAAGGAACGCCGCCGGCTGGTGCTGATGGTGCGGGAAACGCCGTTGCATGCGGGCCATATCGCGCTGATGGACCAGGCAACACGCAACGGCGCCGTCATCATGCCGCCGGTGCCGAGCTTTTACACGCTGCCGAAATCAATCGCCGAAATGGTCGACCAGACCGTGGGGCGTGCGCTGGATCAATTCGGGCTTCATCATCCGACGGTCAGGCGCTGGACGGAGGATCATAACGACTGAGCCATGAAGAGCAGCGCTGAAAGCTGCCGGCCCATCATGTCAACCGCATGCAAAACAACGACGCACAATCACTCCCCCAGGGGAACTCAAAAAAAAGGAGATAGAGTGATGTTGTCAGACAATCGTTCCAGAAGGTTGCAGAGCCTGTTCATGCGCGGCGGCGCCGCGTTGCTGTTGTCGCTGATGGCGGCCGCACCCGTGATGCTCGCCGCGTCTCACGCGGGTGCACAGACGGAAAAACCCGTTAGCGGCGGCGCGATGACCATCATCAACGGTTCGGACATCAAGAGCTGGGATCCGGCGATCACCGCCGGCACCTATCCCGGCGGGCCGATGGATGTGCTCGACGCCGTCTACGGCTTTATCGTCTACGTCAACGACAAGGGCGTCGTGACCGGCGGCATGGCCGAAAGCCTGACCAGCACAGACGCCGTGACCTGGACCTTGAAGCTTCGCAAGGACATGAAGTTCACAGACGGGACGCCCTATGATGCGGAAGCCGTCAAATACAATTGGGACCGCGCCGCCGATCCGGCCACACTTTCACCGGCGCAGCCGTTCATATCCTCATGGAACAAGGCGATCACCGTCGTCGATCCGCAGACGCTGACGATCAAGCTGTCCTCCCCGAACGCCAATTTCGCAGCCCAGGTCGCCGAGCTGTGCCCCTTCATCGCCTCGCCGGCAGCATTGAAGGCCGCCAAGGAAAAGACCGACATCAAGCCGGTGGGCGCCGGCGCCTTTACGCTGACCGAGTGGAACCAGGGCATATCGATGACCATGGCCCGCAATCCCGGTTATTGGGATCAGCCGCGCCCCTATCTGGATACGATCAAGTTCGCGATCATTCCCGAAACCAACAGCCGCATCGCCACCGTCGTGCAGGGCGGCGCAACGATGATGGCCGGTTATCCCTATCAGTTCGGCTCGAACGCAACGGCGCCGGGGGTTGCGACCCGCGAGATCCCGATCCGCGGCATCAACCGCGCCTATCTCAACCAGGCCAAGGGTATCTTCACGGATGTTCGCGCCCGCGAGGCCTTCTATTCCGGCATCGACCGCGCGCGGCTGATGCAGGCCTTCACGCAGATGCCCGGATACAAGGCACCCAGCAATTACTTTGGAGAGAATTCGCCCTATTTCGACAGCGCTTCATCTCTTCCGGCCTATGATCCGAAGAAGGCGCAGGAACTGTTCGATGCTCTGAAGGCGGACGGCAAGCCATTCTCGATCAAGATCGTCACCTATACCAATTCGGACCTGAAGCGTCTTGCCGCCTACATCCAGCAGGTGCTGACTGGCTACGAAGGCGCCTCGGCTGAGATCGTCGAGGTCGACCAGGCCTCGCTGATCCAGCGGTGCAAGACGCAGCTCGACTTCGACATCTGCGTCGAAGGCGGGGTGCTGGTGTCGAACGGTGCCGAGCCGAACATTTCCAACCTGCTCAGCTCCGGTGGTGCTTTCAACTGGGGACAGTACAAAAGCGCCGAGATGGACGCTGCATTGAAGGAGGCCAGCTCCACCCTCGACCCTGCTGCTGTCAAAGCCGCCTATGTCAAGGTTCAGAAGCTCGTTGCAACCGAAATGCCGCTCTACATCTTCGGGGAACAGACGCGCTCGCTGCTGCTGCGCAACAATACCGGCGGCGTCGTTCCCTCGAACGGCGGCATCCTGCAAAAGCAGTTCCTCTATGTCTGCACGGATGCCTGCCAGAAATAGCAGGTTCCAGATCACAATGCGCAGGCTCGCCCGGAAGATCCGGGCGGGCAGCGAAGGGCCGGTCGATGGGCTGGACGACCGTACACGCCAGAGACGTTAAGACGACAGAATGAGCCCTGCGATGCGGGGCGATCGGAAAAGGTGGATGACGATGATCGGCAATCGCGAGAAGGTGAAGTTTCGGGACCTGGTTTCCCGCAAGCAGGTGTTCACGCCCTGCGTCTGGGATTGCTACTCCGCCAAGGCGGCGGAAATGGCCGGCTTCGAGGCGATCCTGCTCAGCGGCGCATCATTGGGATTCAGCATGTCCGGCGTGCCGGATCTTGGCCTGCACAATCAGGAGGAATTGGTCTACGCGACCGACCGTATCGCCGATTACTCGCCTTTACCGCTGGTCATCGATGCCGATGACGGCTTCGGCGATGTCGTCCAGACCTTCCGCACCTGTTATCGTCTCGCCAAAGCCGGCGCCGGAGCGATCCTGATCGAGGATACGCCCAATGAACGCGGCTATGCGCGGTTCGGCCGCGCCATGGAGGCGGCGACGCTTGCCGGCAAGGTCGATGGAAACGTGCCGCACGAGGTCGTCTCGCAGGAACTGTGGCTCGCCAAGATCAAGGCCTCGATCGAAGCCTGTCAAGGCAGCGATTGCGTGGTGATAGCGCGCACCGAATCCAAGCTCGAAAAGGGGTTGGACGACGCTATCGAACGCTGCGTGCGCGCCGCAGCACTCGGCGCTGAAATGACCTATGTGCACGGTCTGCGCACGTTGGAGGAATGCCGGAAGGTGGCCAAGGAATTGCCCGGCTGGAAGATGTTCGGCGATGTCGCGACCGTCAACGGCGTGCCCTTCGTGCGGCTCGAGGAAATCGAGGCGCTCGGCTTCAACCTGGTGACCATGCACTATCTCGAGAAGGGATCGATGTATGGCATGATGGATTACGGTCGGCATGTCTTCAAGGACCGCAGCACGCGCTACGCGGACGAGCACAGCATGGGCGGCATGACGCCTGCCGAGCAGAAAGCCTCGCTGGAGCGGGACAGTGGCTGGCTCGATGCTGAGGACAGATGGAAGGCGCTCTGATCCCGGAAGCCGGCCGCTCTGCCGTCTCGTTTTGCGAAATCCGGATGCCGGTCCAGTCCGGCATTGGATGATCCACCTGACAATCGGAGTCCGATCGTTGCGAATTGCCAAACTCTCCTATCTGAAAGCGGTCGGCGTCCGGCTTCTGGCCGGCATTCCGGTCTTCCTGCTGGTCACGTTCTCGGCGACGGCTCTGTCGAGCCTGATGCCGGGGTCGGCCGCGCAGCTGATCCTTGGAGAGAACGCGACGCAGGCGCAGATCGATGCGCTGAACAGCCGTTACGGTTACGATCTGCCGGTCTGGGAGCGTTATCTCGGCTGGCTCGGACGGCTTCTTCAAGGAGATCTCGGACAGACCATGTTCAGCCAGCAGTCCGTGGCAAAACTCCTGGTCGACCGGGCAGCGGTGACGTTCGAGATCGCGCTGCTTGCGATGTTCGTCTCGCTCCTGATCGGCTTGCCGCTGGCCATGTATACGGCCAGCCGTCCGGGCGGCATCGAGGATACGGTGCTGCGGGCGGTCTCCTCGGTCATGCTGTCGATCCCGACTTTCGTCATCGTGGTTCTGCTCGGCTTCGTTTTCGCAATCGTGCTGCGCTGGCTGCCGGCCACCGGCTGGGTTTCCTTCAGCGACGATCCGATCGGCAATCTCTATTACGTCGCCTTGCCGGTCATGTGCCTCAGCGTGCACCAGGCAGCCTATTTCTACAGGGTGAGCCGCAGCGAATTCGTCGCGATCCTCCAGGAGGACTATGTCCTCGTTGCCAGGGCCAAGGGCCTGCCGACGCGCTATATCCTGATGCGCCACGTGCTGCGCCCGGCCTCCCCTCAGGTGCTGACGGTGATGGGCCTGTCGATGACCTATCTGCTCGGCGGTTCCTTCATCGTCGAGAGTTACTTCGCGGTGCCCGGCATCGGCTGGACCGTTCTCAATGCAGTCAGCAGCCACGACCTGCCCGTCATGCAGGCCATCCTCTCGCTGACGGTGGTGATCTTCGTCGTGATCTTCATCCTGGTCGATCTCGGTTACGCGCTTATCGATCCGCGGGTGGACGTGTCATGAGCCGCCTCCAGCCCACAGAGACGGGTCTCGTACCCGGCGAAGCGGTCGCATTGGCGGAGACCTTGAATGCCGCGATGCCGAAGACCGCGCGGTTCCGCATGCCGAGCGGCCATCCGATGGAATGGTTCGCCTTCGTGTTCCTGGCAGTCCTGATCATCTCCTCGGTTTTCGTGGAGTTCATTCCGGGTCTCGTTCGGGCAAGCTTCCCCTATGGCGATTTCTCGCAAGGCCCGGAATGGAGCCTGAACGGCCTGTTCGGAACCGATGCGCTTGGGCGCAGCATCCTGTCCCGCGTGCTCTACGGTGCACGAACGACGCTCGCCATCGTCTCGGTCGCGACGCTGATCTCGCTGGTGATCGGCATGATCCTCGGAATGCTCGCCGGCTTCTATCGCGGCCCGGTCGAGCGAATCGTCGATCTCTATGCCAATTCCATGGCGTCGCTTCCGCCGATCCTCGTCATCCTGGCGCTGATATCGGTGACCGGAAATTCGGTTTTCACGATGATGCTGGCGCTTGGCCTGCTCGACATCGGAACCTACGCACGCATCGCCAAAGGCGGCGTGATTGCTCAGAACGATCGTGATTACGTGTTGGCAGCACGCGCCATGGGCGCGTCGGACATGCGGCTTCTGCTGCGCGAGATCCTGCCCAATCTCGTTCCGGCGTTGACGGCCATCGTTCCGCCGCTGATGGCGGGGCTGATCATCACCGAGGGATCGCTGAGTTTTCTCGGTTACGGCATTCCGGCGCCGGCGCCGAGCTGGGGCGGGATGATCGCCAGCTCGACCGACCTGCTCAGCCGCTTTCCACTGCTGATCTTCGGACCGATCGTCGCCATCGTTCTAACAGTTTACTCGCTCAACACGGTCGGGGATTGTCTGGCCCGTCGCATGAACCATCGCGGCAGGGAACTCTGACATGAATGAAGCGGCGAACACCACCCCGGTCCTCGATTGTCACGATCTCTCCTGTCATTTCAGGTCGCCGCTCGGGCCGATCCGCGTGCTGCATGACGTGAACTTCAGCATCCCGCCGCGCACGACGCTCGGCATCGTCGGGGAATCCGGCGCGGGCAAATCCATGCTGGTCAAGACGATCATGGGCATTGCGCCGGAGGGCATGAAGACCAGCGGCCGTATCCTTGTGGACGGGACTGATCTGTCGACGCTCAACGAGGCGAAACGCCGTGCCTTTCTCGGCCGCAAGTTCGGGATGGTTTTCCAGAACCCGATGACATCCCTCAACCCGTTCGTGCGGGTGGGGCGGCAGATCGAGGAGGCGAGCCGCTTCCATCTGCGGCTCGGAAAGGCGAAGGCGAAGGCGCTCGCGATCGAACTGCTGGCAAGCGTCGGCATTCCCGATGCCGCGGAATGTTACGGGCATTATCCGCATCAGTTTTCGGGCGGCATGAAGCAGAGGATCATGATCGCCACGGCACTTGCCTGCCAGCCGGATCTCTTGATCGCCGACGAGGCGACGACCGCGCTCGACGTGACGGTTCAGAAGGAAATTCTCGATCTGCTGCAGATTATCCAGCAGCGGCGGCAGATGTCGATGATCCTGGTCACGCACAATCTGGGCATCGTCGCGGGACGCACCGACGACATCCTCGTGCTCTATGGCGGGCATGTCGTGGAATACGGCCCGACGGAGACTGTCTTTTCCCGTCCGCGCCATCGCTATACCGAGGCTCTGCTTTCGGCGATGCCGCGCATGGACCAGCCGGCTCATACGAAACTGCGCACGATCCCGGGCCGTCCGCCCGATCTTGCCAACCCCGCGCCCGGATGCCCGTTCGCACCGCGCTGTCCCGCCGCCGAGGCCCGCTGCCATGCTTCGATGCCGCCGATGACCACCAGTGCGGACGGCAAGCATCGCTTCGCCTGCTATGTGCCTGTTCAAACGGGCGATGCAGCCGACACCCCGGTCGAAAGGAGGGCATAGTCATGAATGACGAGGCTTCCGGCCAGGCCGTCGATACAGGTGCCGCAACGCATGCCTTCGCTGCTTTCCTGCGCGACGACGCGCTTTTGAAAGTTCGCGATCTCTCGGTCAGATATCGCCGCGGCGGCAAGATCTTTGTTGCGGTCGACGGCGTCTCCTTCGACGTGGCACCTGGGGAAACGCTTGGTCTCGTCGGAGAGTCGGGCAGCGGCAAGACAACCATCGGCCGTGCCCTTCTGAAGCTGCTGCCGAAGGCGGACACACGTGTCGACGGCCACGTCGAATATGACGGCCTGAATCTTGCCGATCTGTCTGCTTCCGATCTTCGCGCCATCCGCAGCAAGCTGCAGATGATTTTCCAGGACCCGATTTCTTCCTTCAATCCGCGCCGCAGGGTGCAGGATATCGTCGGAGAAGGCCTCGAGATCCAGGGCATCCGCAAAGCGGAAAGACTGGAAAGGGTCGATCGTGCCCTCAACGATGTCGGAATGAGCCGGACGATGGTGGAGGGCCGCAGGCCGCATCAGTTTTCCGGTGGCCAGTGCCAGCGCATTGCGATCGCGCGGGCGCTAGCCGTTGGGCCGGAGCTGATCATCTGCGACGAGCCGGTTGCATCTCTCGACGTGTCGGTGCAGGCGCATGTGATCAATCTTCTGCAGGATATCCGCCAGAAGCGAAACCTGGCGCTGATCTTCATTTCCCACGATCTCGCCGTCGTGCGCAATGTCAGCGACAGGGTCGCCGTCCTCTACATGGGCAAGATCGTCGAGATCGGAACCGGCGATGCCATCTATCAGCGTCCGGCGCATCCCTATACCCGCATGCTGCTGGAAGCAGTCCCGGTTCCCGATGCCAGCCGAAAGATCGTGCCGAGCGCAACGCCGACGCAGGCCTTGTCGCGGAGCGCGCCGCCGTCCGGATGCCGGTTCCGCCTGCGTTGCCCACGCGCTCAGGCGGTCTGTGCGGGAGAGGAACCGAAGCTTGCGGCGATGCCCTACGGCCAATTCGCGGCCTGCCATTTTCCTCACGACGAACCGGCACCCGGAATGAAGACGGCGGAGCAAGCGTGATGGAAAAAGCCCCTTATGCATTCGAAGAAAAAACACTGGCCAGCGTCAACGCGGGCTCGGAGCAGGATACCGGAGCTGCGAGGCGCACTGCTTTCTGTGCCAATGTATTCGATGTCATGGTCCGGCTCTATGGTGAGCCCGGCATCGCATCCTGGTGTCTCGAAGCCCAGACACGTCATGCGGTGGACGTGCCGTCACTGCTGTTCTTCGCTCTTGCGGATAGTGACGGACACGGCGCGGATGACGGCGAGATGCAGCGGCTTCTGGAACGTGCCGGCGAATGGCGCGCGCTTTTCGTCCTCCCGTTGCGACACCTTCGGCTAACCCTGCGTCAAGGCCGCAGGAACACGGCAGAGATTGAATTTTACGAGAAGATCAAGGCAGCGGAGCTGGAGGCGGAACGGTTGCAGGTCCGGCGTCTGGCCGACGACTTTCTGCCGCTCGAAGGGCCGGGCGGGCTGGCAGCCCGTTATCTCGAAACGATTTCCATGCCGGAACCCGAAGCAGGGACGTTGGTCGGACGGCTTCGAGACGCCGCCAAAGCCGTGTGCCACGGCTTCCCCATCATGCGCACTGAGGATCTGAAGACATCATGAGCGATTTCGACGCCGTCATGACAGGAACCATCGTCACCGAAGAAGGTGTCACGGAAAACTCCGTCGCCGTCACTGGCGGCATTGCCGCTGCGATCGAGACAGGCTGCGCTCCCGGCGCGCGTGTTCGATTTCCGCACTTACCTTCTCACACTTATCGAGCTTCAAGGACATCGAGATGAACGCCATAATTTTAGACGGTGACAGCCTGACGATCAAAGATACCGTTCGCATCGCGCGCCAGGGCGCCAAGGTAGCGCTCGCCGATGCAGCGCGCGCCGAAATCATCAAGGTGAGAAACTATATCGAGGAAAACTGGCTGACCGAAAACGCGCCGCCGACCTACGGCTTCAACACCGGCGTCGGCAAGCTCAAGGATTATGCCATCAACCAGGCCGACAACGACCGCTTCCAGCGCAATATCGTGCTCTCGCATTGCTCCGGCATCGGAGAGCCGGCATCAGAAGAAATCGTCCGCGCCATGATGGCCGTCCGCATCAACGCCTTCTGCCTCGGAGTTTCCGGCCTGAGGATCGAGGTGGTCGATCGTCTCGTCGAGATGCTGAACCGCGGCGTTCATCCTGTCGTGCCGATTCAGGGATCGGTCGGCGCGTCTGGCGATCTGGCGCCGCTCGCGCACATGGTTTCGGTGCTGATCGGCTACGTGGAGGCGGAAGCCTATTACCAGGGCGAACGCATGCCGGCGCCGCAGGCTCTGGAAAAAGCCGGCATCTCCCCAATTGTTTTTGATCTCAAGGCGAAGGACTGCCTTGCCCTCATCAATGGCAACAGCCTCTGCGCGGCCATGGCGGTTCTCAACCTCCACGACGCCGAGATGCTGATGAAGACCGCCGATGCGGCCGGCGCGCTCAGTCTGGAGGCGATCCGCGGCGAGCAGGCGGCATTCGATCCCCGCATTCATCTCGTGCGCAAGCAGCCCGGGCAGATCGCGACTGCGGAAAATATCCGTCGCATTATCGAGGGCAGCCGTCGCACGACCGAGGCAGCACGTGCGGTGCGCCTCGAGGACGATATCCTGCATCCGAAACACACCGCCCGAATCCAGGATCAGTATTCCTTCCGTTGCCTGCCGCAGGTGCATGGAAGCTGCCGCGACCAGCTGGAGCACGCCAAGGAGTTGATCACGCGCGAACTCAACGCCGCGACCGATAATCCGCTGGTCTTCTGGAACGAACTCGGCGCGCTGGAATTCCTGTCCGGCGGCAACTTTCATTGCGAACCCATCGCTTTTGCCATGGACTTGCTGACCATCGCTTTGGTGGAAATCGGCAATATTTCCGAGCGCCGCCTGTTTTCGCTTTGCGACACGACATTGAACTACGGCCTGCCGCCGAACCTCGCCGGCAAGCCGATCGGCCTCAATTACGGCTATGGCATCATCTCGACGGCAGCGGCGTCCGTCGCATCGGAAAACAAGACGCTGGCTTTCCCCGCCGTTGCCGATACCATCCCGACCAAGAGCAGCCAGGAAGACCATGTTTCGATGGCGACATGGGCATGCCGCAAGACGCGTCAGGTGGTCGACAACATGCCGAAGATCCTTGGTGTCGAATGCCTGCTTGCCGCCCGCGCCATCTTCCTGACCGAAGAGGCACTCGGCGGCTACAAGCTCGGAGCCGGCAGCCAGGCGCTCTATGACGCGCTTCGCGACGCGATCCCGTTCCAGCAGGAGGACAGCTACATGCCCAAGCAGACCACACCGGCTCTCGAGATCGTGCGGTCCGGCGCATTTCTCGAGACCATCGAGAACAAGATCGGCGCCCTGAAATAGGCGGGCCGGCTGATTTACGCTGCGGCCGCATCATGAAGCGCCGGCGTTTCATCGCCGCCCGCAATTCCCCTGACCGGAGAGAACTATGTTCGATGATCTGATAATGCCGCCAGCCGACAAGATCCTGTCGTTGATGCCGATTTTCCGGCAGGACAGTCGTTCGAACAAGATCGATCTCGGCGTCGGAGTCTACCGCGACGCCTCCGGTACGACGCCGATCCCGCGGGCGGTGAGGGAGGCAGAAAAGCGAATCCATACCGCGCAGACGACCAAGGCCTATGTCGGCCCGGCCGGGGATCCTGTTTTTTGCGATCTCATCGGCAGGCTTGTCTTCGGCGAGGCAGCGCCGTGGGAGCGAATTCGCGGCATCCAGACGCCGGGCGGAGCAGGCGCCTTGACGGTGCTCGCCGGCCTGATCTCCCTGGCGCGCCCGGGTGCAGCGGTCCATGTGCCCGATCCGACCTGGGTGAACCATGTGTCGATCCTCGAAGACAACGGGCTTCGGGTCGTCACTTACCCGTACCTCGATCGCCGGACAGGCGAAGTGGATTTCGACACCCTGCTTGATCATTTCTCACGGTCGGAACGGGGCGACATCGTGTTGCTGCACGGCTGCTGCCACAATCCGACCGGCGCCGACCCGAGCCGTTCGCAATGGCAGGCGCTGGCGGAGATCATCGCCGAGCGCGGGCTCGTTCCGCTGGTCGATATCGCTTATCAAGGGTTTGGCGAGGGTCTCGAGGACGATGCCTTCGTGGTACGGCTGCTCGCCGGCATGGTTCCGGAAATGCTCGTCTCCTCGTCATGCTCGAAGAATTTCGGAATCTATCGCGAGCGTACAGGTGCCGCATTCATTCTCGCCAGGAACGCGGATCGGGCGGATGCAGCCAAGGCGCAACTCACGGTGCGAGCCCGTGTCGTCTATTCGATGCCGCCGGATCATGGCTCGGCTATAGTTCGCACCGTCCTGGAGGACCCTGCACTCGCGGCCGACTGGCGCGCCGAACTGGACGATATGCGCTCCAGCATTCTGTCGCTGCGCCAGGGGCTTGCTGCCTCGTTCCGGCGTTTCACCAATGGCAGCGACTACGATTTCCTCGCCAAGAACAAAGGCATGTTTTCGCTGATCGGTCTGACACCCGGAGAAGCCGTGATGCTGCGCGAGCAGCACGCCATCTACATCGTCGAGGACGGACGCATCAATGTCGCCGGGCTGCAGGCCAGCCAGATCGACACCTTTGCGGAAGCCGTTCTGGCAGTTCGCGGGAAACGCTGATCGGCATCCGTTTGAGGCCAGAGACAAGAACTATTGGTGCTTCCTTCCGCCGACGGCGTTCCCTACAATCTTGCCTGTTCTCCCCCGAGCCCTGGAAATGAGGTTTTCATGAGCACGCTTACCCGCTTCTCCGTTCAGCCGCTCTCGACCATGACCCGCCGTCTTGCGGATGTCGCCTCCGCTCGTCGCGAACCAGACCTGGTCATCCAGGGCGCACGCGTCTTGTCCACCTATTCGGAGCGCTTTCTCGACGGACGCGAAGTCTGGATTTCGGGGGGCCGCATCGCAGCCGTGAAGCCGGCCGGCAGCTACAGAGGCGGGAGCGCCAAGCTCTACGACGCCAGGGGCGGCATCATCGCGCCCGGTCTGGTCGATCCGCATATCCATATCGAATCCTCGATGGTGACGGCCTGCGCCTATGCCGAAGCGGCGCTCCTCAACGGCACGACGACGATCTTCTGCGACAGCCACGAGATCGGCAACGTCATGGACGTCGCCGGCGTCGAGGCCATGCTCGAGGACGCACGGCAGGCGCCGCTGTCGATCTTCCTGACCGTGCCGAGCACCGTGCCGGCGACGACGCCGGATCTGGAAACGGCCGGCGGCGACCTGACGCCGGACAAGATCGCTGCCCTGTTCGACAAGTGGCCGGAAGCCGTGGCTCTCGGTGAGAAGATGGATTTTGTCCCCGTTGCGATGGGCGACGAGCGCAGCCATGCGATCCTGGCTGCAGCGCTCGGGCGCGGCAGGCCGGTATCGGGCCATGTCTACGGACGAGAGTTCGTTGCCGCCTATGCCGCATCCGGCGTTACCGACACGCATGAAGCCATCGACCGCGGCATTGCCGACGACCTGCTGGAAGCCGGCGTGTGGATCTTCCTGCGCGGCGGCCCGCCGACAACACCCTGGCATTCGCTGCCGCAGGCGATCAAGACGATCACCGAGCTCGGCGCTTCCCACAAGCGCGTGGCCGTCTGCACCGACGACCGTGATGCCGAAGATCTGCTTGCCTTCGGCCTGGACTGGGTAACGCGCGAAGCAGTGAAATACGGCATGAGGCCGGAAGAGGCCTGGGCGATGGGTTCGCTGCACGGCGCGACGCGGTTCGGCATGGAAGGCGAAATCGGAGGTCTGGGCGGCGGGCGCCGCGCCGACCTTGTGCTTCTCAGCGACGACCTTACGCCTGTTAGCACCTGGTATGGCGGCAAGCTCGTCGTCGACAGTAAGAAGATCACGCCGATCCTCGACGAAGCCTTGTCGAAACCGTATCGCTATCCGGATGCCGCCTACCACACGGTCAAACTGCCAAAAAATCTCAAGCTGACACCGGACCTGCCGACGGAGACGGTCGTCGCTCATACGATCAAGACGGAGCTGCCTGGCATTACCCTCGGCCATGTCACCGTCACGCTAGAACCGGCCAATGACTGGCAGGCCCATTTCGACAAGCACGACCTCTGCTTCGTGACGGTGGTGGAGCGTCACGGCAAGTCTGCCGGCAATGTCGCCCACGGACTGCTCAACGGCTTCGGGCTCAGACAGGGCGCTGTCGCATCCTCGGTCGGCCACGACAGCCACAACATCATCGTCGCCGGCACCAATGCCGCGGACATGCAGGTGGCGCTCGACGCGATCGAGGAAAAGCAGGGTGGCGTCTGTGTCGTCATGGACGGCAAGGTGACGGCCATGGTGCCGCTGCCGATCGCCGGGCTTTTGTCCGACAAGCGCGTGCACCAGGTCGCCGACGAGGTAAAGGCCTTGAAGCTCGAATGGGAAAAGGCAGGCTGCACCATCGCCTATATGGGCTTCAACCTTATCCCGCTATCAGTCATCCCGGAAATCCGGATAACCGACAAGGGCCTGGTGCTGGTGCCGGAAATGGTGATCTCGCCGCTCTTCGAAAAGGCCTGAACGCTGGCAATCTGATGGTGAAAGAGGTTCGCCGTGACGGGGCAAGAAAACCGAACTCGTCGTTAGAGCATGATTCAGATTTTAGGCCGATCGGGCCTAAAATCATCCTGATCTAGCGAACCACCATCTATAACGTTAGGCATCGAGCGCACCTCGTTTGGCAATCGAGATCAGCTCCTTGAAGTGCGTAACAATCCTACCTTCGCGGCTAGCGTCCTCCGCTTCCCAACCGAACTTCCACGCGTCGTGACGCGCAAGCCAATCGCCGAGAGCGCCGGTATCACCAGTCGGCATCCTATGGGCGGCGAGGTATGGGTTTTCGTGAGCCTTCAGGCCGAGCACCCGCGCCCTGGAGCCTGCTTCCTGTAAATCAATCAGCTCTTCAATTGTCATACGCGATCCCCCACGATGCCGGCGACGGTAGCATCGCAGTCCGTGCATGCAAGCGAATGCTAATTAATGGGTTAATTTGGCACAGTTGCGTGACAAGCGGCGCAGCATAACGATCTGATATAGCAACATAACGTTTCCTGATCGAAGACGTTGCTTTACCGATTGTACCCCTGAGAAAGGCCGCACATACTCTTGGTCATAACAATGACAAAGAGGGTAACATGTTAGAATTCAATATCATGCGGGCTCACGCCGGTCGCCTTTCCATGTCCACCATCGCCGGCATCCTGTTGCTTTGCGCCGGCCAAGCGAATGCCGAAACTCTTCGGCTCGCCCACGCGTCAAGCTCGAAGAGCCTCATCCAGGAGGCTGTCGTCATGTTCGCCGACAAGCTCGCCGGCGAAACCAAGGGCGGCCTTACCGTCCAGATTTTTCCAGATGGTCAGTTGGGCGATGAGGGACCGATCGCCGATGGTGTCGGCTCCGGCTCCATCGATATCGGGCTAGGCGGCGTTGCGGATGCGATCGATCCGAAGCTCAACGTCGTCACCTTGCCGTTCTTGTTTTCCGATGCAAACGCAGCGCACACCTTTCTCGACGGACCAATCGGGAAAAAGGTCTTCGACACGGGTGCAGACAACGGCTTCAAGATGCTCGGCGCGCTTGATTCCGGTTTCCGTCAATTTGCAACCGTCAGCAAATCAATCGCCACGCCGGAGGATATCAAGGGTCTGAAGCTGCGGACGCCGCCGAACCCCGTCATTCTCGCAACCATCGAACAGCTGGGCGCCCTGCCGCAATCGATTCCATTCGGGGAGGTCTATACCTCGCTGCAATCACATGTGGTCGACGGCGTGGAGCCGGAAATACGCGATTTCGCGGATCAGAAATGGTACGAAAGCGCGAAGTTCCTATCGGTCTCGAACTATATCTGGACGCCAAATTACTGGTTCATGAACAAGGAGCGCTTCGACGCTCTGAGCCCGGAAAACCAGGCTGCGGTGACCAAGGCAGTGGAAGAGACGACGATCTGGTACCGCGGAAAACTCGACGAGGTCTATGCCCAGGTCATTGAGGACCTCAAGTCGAAGGGCGTCACCGTAACGACGGTGGACACGGCACCCTTCCGTGCGATGGTTGATCCTGTCTATGTGAAATTCGGGGCGGAATGGGGCGGCGATCTGGTGTCGTCCGTGCGCTCGGCAGCAGCCGGAAAATAGGCAATGCCTGCGGCGAGGATGCGATCGGTCCTCCGACGTGTCCTTACCGCATTCGTTGCCCGTGCAGCCACGTCCTCCTTTGATGGAAAGCCCCATGAAACGCCTCGCTTCTTCAGCGGTCTTCGTGATGACGATCGTTGGTGTCCTCGTTGTCGTCGCCCTAATCCTTTCTACCGGGCTTGGCGCCGTGGGCCGGTATCTCGGTCTTTCCGGTATCACTTGGTCATTTGAAATGGTCGGTATCCTGTTCTTGTGGACGACCGCGATCGGTGCTGTTCTGTCGGAGGTCGCCGGCGAAAATGTTTCCATCGACGGCAACACGTCCACCAGTGGCCGGAACCGCTGGTTTCGCATCTATCACAATCTCATCCTGCTCGCCGTTGCCGCCGCCTTTCTGTGGAGCGGCAAGGCCATGCTTGCGCGCACGGGATTTGTTCCGACCCCCGTTATGCGCGCGCCGAGTTGGACCGTTCAGAGCATCATCGTCTTCATGGGCGCCACTCTCGCCGTCATCGCCATTGCTCGTATTGTTTCAGCATTCCGGGAGCGTAGGCAATGACACTTCTGGTTCTCTTCGGCGTCTTCGCCATCACGCTCTACACTGGTGTGCCGGTCGCATGGTCGATCGCGTTTTCCACCCTTGTCGTCATTTATTTCGGTCTGGTTCCGCTCCCACCCTCCTGGTTTGCGCAACAGGTCTATATGGGAGCCGATTCCATTTCATTGGCGTCCATCCCGCTGTTTCTCGTCGCCGGCGGCATCATGAACGAGGGTGGCCTGACACGCCGGATCATCGACCTTGCCAATGACATGGTCGGATGGGTGCGAGGAGGATTGGGTGTCGTCAATGTCGCGACCTGCATGATTTATGGCGGAATTACCGGATCGGCCACGGCCGACACAGGTGCTGTCGGCGCCATCATGATCCCGGCGATGGCCGAACGGGGCTATCCAAGAGACTTCTCTGCAGCCGTCACCGCTGCGGCCGGTACGCTCGGCATCATTCTTCCGCCGAGCGTTGTGATGATCATGTACGGGGTCATAACGGATACATCGATTGGTGGGCTATTTGCAGCAGGCATCATTCCGGGTCTTATGTTGGCGGTCACATTCATGCTCACGGCCTGGTGGGTCGGGGTGAAGGAGAACTTTCCAAAGTCGGAGACCCGTCCGACCGTAACAAGCTTCAGCAAGCACCTTTTGCGGGCACTCCCTGCGTTAATGATGCCTATTGCGGTTCTCAGTTCCATGCTGAGTGGGCTTGCGACAACGACGGAGGCTGCTTTCGTCGCAGTGGTCTGGGCTCTTCTGGTCGGAGGCGTCCTCTACCGCGAAATTACCTTGGCCGGCCTTTGGAAGATCGGGGTGGAGACGGTACGCATGACCGGCGCGATCATGATCATCATGGCTGTTTCCGTTCCGTTTTCCTGGATACTGACCGTCGAGCAGATTCCGCAATGGACCGCCGGGCTCCTTCATGCTTGGGGAGCCGGTCCGACAATCACCATCCTGCTCATCCTGGCGCTTCTGACCTTCGTCGGCACCTGGGCGGACCTTGGGCCTTCGTTGATCATCCTCGCACCGATATTACATCCGATCGGCATCGAAGCCGGGCTTCAGCCCTATCAGCTTGGTCTGATCTTCACCATGGCGCTGGGTATCGGATTGTTCACCCCACCGGTGGGCACCAACATCTTCGTCGTCTGCAACGTCGCCAAGGTCGGGGTGAACGCGGTTACGCGCAGGCTTATCCCGTTCTTCATTACCAGCAACATCTGCCTCCTGCTCGTCGCCTTCATTCCGGAGACGACGGAATGGCTTCCGCGTTACTTCGGGTTCTAGCAACCGTCCGTGGCCGCAACGAATGGACAAATACGATGACGACACATCTGGTTGGGGGAATCTCCAGCGCCGGGCGGGCCTTGCCACCGATGGACGGCAAACCCTTTGTCGCCCGACGGTCCCAAGGTGCCTATATCTGGGACGACAGACAGTGCCAATATATCGATACGGCGCTCGGATTTGGGGCGACGGTGATCGGTCATGCGAACCCGCTGGTTGTCGAGGCCGTCACTGCCGCCCTGCGCAACGGGCCGATGCCGGCCTTTGCCCATGATGGAGAGGAGGAAGCTGCCGGCGTGCTGACCGCTGCAACGCAGCATTTGTCGCGGGCGATTTTTACCAATACCGGTAGCGAGGCTGTTCATCTCGCTTGCCGGCTCGCTCGCGCTGCCACGGGCCGCTCCTATATCGCAAAAATGGCTGCCGGCTATGATGGCTGGTATGACGATGTCACGCTCGGCCAGGCGGGATCCGCCGATGCGGCAATGCTCACAAATGCAAGGCCGGTGCACGAGCGAACCACGCTGCTGCGCTTCAACGACTTCGATGACGTCGATCAACTGTTCGCGGAAAACAGTGGCATCGCTGCCGTCATCCTGGAACCGATGCTGGCCAATGCGGGATGCATCCCGGCAGCGCCCGGATATCTTGCGCATGTGGAAGCGACGGCGCGGCGCCATGGCGCGCTTGTCATTCTCGACGAAGTGCTGATGGGATTTCGCACGCGTTTCGGGCTGACGGGGCATAGCATGGAGGTGGAAGCAGATCTGGCCACCGTCGGCAAAGCCATCGGCAGTGGCGTCGCAGTGGCCGCTGTCGTCGGTCGACCCGACCTCATGGCGCTTGCAGAAGAGGGTACGGTCAATCGCGCCGGGACTTACAGCGGCAATCCTGTTGCCACAGCCGCCGTCACCGCAACGTTTCAGGTTCTGAAAGACCTCGATTACGCTGCCTTGCTGGCGCGCGGCGAGCGTTTGAGACACGGTATAAGTTCCGCGTTCGCTAAATGCGGTAGGACAGTTACGACCTCGGGGGAAGGCTCTGTATTTACAATCTGGTTTGCCGATAGCCCGCCCTCAAACTACGCAGAGACACTGAGCAGGGCAAATGCCGTCATGACCCTCAAACTTCATGAGGCGCTGCGTCGCCGCGGGCTGTTGATCATGCCGTTTGCCTTCGGTCGTCTCTATCTTTCCGATGCCCATACTGATGGCGTTATCGACGAGATGATCGGTATTTTTGAAAACGCCGCAAGAGACATGGCGGCTTAGCCAATTTGCTGTTTTGGGATCCTGAAAACCATATGCCTTGCAACTGGCCGTTCGCCGGATCGCGACCCTGATCACGGCGACCAGTAGATAGTGTCAAAGCTGCTGAAAATGCGAGCGGACGAAGCTGGCGACCGTGCGAACAGCGGCTCGCGCGCCATGTGGAACGAGAAGGGCGATCTCAAGCGGTTTCAGCGACGGCAGGCCGTCGTCTTCCGCGGTCAGACGGCGGTGTCGCGAAGCGACAACCGAGGCCGGCAAAGCTGTAACCGCGGCACCCGCATCCAGCGCCGCCTGAATCGACGGCAGATGTGAGGATGTCCATGCCGCTCGCCATCCGATGCCGGCCTGGGTGAGAGCGTGGACGATATGGGGCCGTGCTCGACAATCCTTCTCTGGAAACAAGGCAAGAGGCAGGGGCCGCTGTCGCTCAATCTGCCCATCCGGAGGTCCGCACCAGACCAGCGGCTCGCGACGCAGCAACTCGCCGACGATTGAATCCGGTGCACGAGTGATGATAGCGAGATTGATAGTGCCATGTTCGACCATCGCCTCGAGGGAGCGGGAGAAGTCGCACTGGATCTCGACTTGGATACGGGGATTGGCGCGCGAAAACTCTTCAATCAAAGGCTTGCCAAACAGCTCGATGTAGTCGTCCGGCATTCCAAGACGGACATAGCCGCGCATGGCACCTGGATCGAGCGCTGCCAGCGCCTCGTCCTCGATCGCAATGATACGGCGGGCATAGCCAATCAGGATCTCGCCTGTTTCAGTCAGGTGCACGCCGCGTCTTGTCCGGTCGAACAGCTTCCGCCCGATCTGTTCTTCAAAACGGGCGATGATGAGACTGACGGCCGCTTGCGATTTGCCGATCCTCGTCCCTGCTGCAGTAAAGCCACCGGCGTCGGCCACTGCCACGAAGGTCGCGAGCGCATCTGTGTCGAAGTGCTGCATTTTGAACCTTGGAGCTCGCTATGGGACGTGCGGCAATCTGATAGTTCCGACTAGGCGAGCTCCACCAAAAGACCGTCGGACTGCGGATATCATTTCCCCTTTTCTCAAGTGAGTAAAGCGCTGGCCATGATGCGACAGCTGAATGCTTCACTGGATCATTGCTTGTCCGTCTCACCGTCGATCACCGGGACCGCGAGATCAGCCAATGTCTCAAGGGCATGAACACACACGATGTCGCACAAACCAGCCGCGTCCCAATGACCATGCCCCAGAATAGCCTGCTGCCACCACGGGCCGGTGTCGCCCGCCGCCTCCGCCCGCATGCAACCCGTCTTGCCGTGACACACAAAAATGCAACTGCAATACTAAAGGTCAGCGACTTGTAGATGCATTCGCGTAAATGCGATTAGGCTTTCGATGTGTTGGGCGACAGCTCGGCGCGTTTCTTCGACCTCGCCCCGGTCGATCGCCTCGATGATAACGAGGTGTTCCGTGGAGTCCGGCTTCAAACGATCTTTCAGGCGGTCGATTTCGAAGAGACGCGTGGTCGCCCGAAGCTCCCGTAGTACCTTTGCCATGACCGCGTTGCCGCAATGATCAATGATCATATTATGGAGATTGTCGTCCGAGAACCAGTGCGCGTCTGTGTGATACGCCGTCGCGCCCAAAAGGTCGTGGATTTCCTGCCGGACGCTCATCAAAAGCCGTCGCGGAATGGCGTTGATCGACAATACCGCCGCTTCAGGTTCGATCAACAACCTCAGTTTCAAGCTTTGAAGATACTCGCCGACATCCACCTGTCGCACGACGTAGTTTCGGCCATCGCCCTTGCGAACCAGGCCTTCGCCTTCCAACCTCTGCAGCGCTTCGCGCAGCGGTGTCCTCGAAATCCCGAGTGTCTCGGCAAGCCTTGCCTCAACGATGACATGCCCGCCTTTCAGCCGGCGATGCCGGATCATGTCGGACACGGCCTTGTAGGTCAGCGATGCAAGATTATGCTGCCCTTTCTCCGCAATTTTCCGACCCGGGGCCGCTAAGGCGTCTGTCACCGTTTGCTATTTCCTTGTTCTTCAGGGCGTTGGCCGCTCGACGCGGCACCGCGCTTTCCTTAGGCGATCACTTGTTACATATGATAGCCGATTTGGAAAAGGACTGGAACGAGTGCAGATGGACGATGGTCTGAATGAAGTTGGCGACTCCAGCCTTGCTGACGAAACCTACCGTTCCCTGCTGGCCGATATTCTATCGGCCAGGCTCGCGGGGGGATCGGTCGTCCAGCAACGCCGCCTGGCGACGAAGCATGCTGTTTCGCGTTCTCCCATGCGCCACGCGCTGGGACGTCTCGAAGGAGAGGGACTACTTGTCAGAAACGAAAAAGGCGTTCTCTCGGTCAGGGTCATCAGTCTCAAGGACTACCTTGACAGCCTCACCATGAGGATGCTGCTCGAACCAACCGCGGCCGCGCTCGCCAGTCCCCACGTTTCGCGACTTGAACTGAACCCTTTGACAAGGATGCTTGACGAGATCGAGGCCGACCCCGACCCTGACCCTGAGGTGGTCTGGGCGTTTGACGATGCGCTTCACAACTATATCGCAAGCGAAAGCCGCAACCCCTTTATGGCAACCACGATCGGGGAGATGCGGCGCTACACAACGATCTTCGAGCGACAGCTGCCTGTCGTGCGCGCAAAGCCGGGCGTGCGGGAACATCGAGCGATCCTGCTTGCCTTGGCCTCCAGCGATGCCGAGGCGGCTCGCCGAGCCATGGCCGATCATCTCGAAGTCGTCCGTCAGGGCGTGCTTGCGAACTACTGAATCGATGAGTTGAGAATGCCCTTGCATCTACAAGGAACTTTTGTATAAAAGTGGGATCCCACTTGAATGCACGGTCGGGATCCAACGATAAAGAACCGAACTCCAGAGGCTCTCCATGCTCCGTTCACACTTCTCTCGCAGCGTTCTTGCCGCGTCCTTCCTGTCGGTCACAGCGTCTTTTGCCTTGGCTCAATCCTGCGAACCCAAAGTGGCGGCAGGCGAGTTGATCAAGCCCGGCACGCTCGTCATGTCGACCAATCCAACGCTTCCTCCGCTCCAGTTCATCGACTCCACGGGTGATCTGAAGGGCATGCGCATCGACCTCGGCAAAGAGATCGCCAAGCGCCTTTGCCTTGAACCCGAATATGTCCGCATCGAATTCTCCGCGATGGTTCCGGGTCTGCAGGCTGGCCGTTGGGACATGATCAATACGGGCATTTTCTTCACCGAAGAACGCGCCAAGATCATGCAGATGATCCCCTATGAAGATCAGGCCATCAGCGTTTCGGTGGCGCCGGATTCGAAGAAAAACGTCGCCGCAAAAGATGATCTGGCCGGCATGACGATCGGTGTCGAAATTGGTGGTTTCGAGGAAACAAAGACACGCCTTCTCGACAAGGAACTGCGTGACGCGGGCAAAGAAGGCTTGACCATCCAGACGTTCGATAATTTCGCCTTGGCCTTCCAGGCTTTGCGGGCAGGCCAGGTCCAGGGTGTCGTGTCGATCGACGCCGTCGCCAAGGAGTACGATTCCCGCGGGGACTTCAAACGGGCAATCAGCGGCCTCTACCCCGCCCCGGTTTCTGTCGCATTCAAAAGCCCGGCTTTGGCTGATGCCGTGTCTGCGACGTTGAAAGAGATGAAGGCGGATGGATCTCTGAAGGCGCTCTTTGACAAATACGGTCTGCCGATGGTCGCGGGTGACTATTCGGTCAAAGGCCCCGGCCGCTGAACTGATTTCAAAGATCGTTTAGAGATGAGGCGGGGCGCGACCACATCGCGCCAAACCTCTTGCAGAAAGTCGTCTTCATGTCGCTTTGGAACTGGTCTGGCTTCTTCGGTTATCTGTTCAACCCTTTTATACTTGGCGGGGTGTTCACGACCGTCTGGCTCACCGTCGTCTCGTTGATTGCAGGGCTTATTCTGGGCTTTGCTCTTGCATTGATGCGGCGATCGTCGCGGCGGGTGCCATACTACATTGCCAAGGCGTATATCTGGCTTTTTCGCGGCACGCCGCTTCTCGTACAGTTGATTGCGATCTACACGGCGCTTCCACTGTTCGGCATCAAGTTCACCGTCATAGAGGCGGCGTTGCTCGGATTGGCTCTCAACGAGGCGGCGTATCTCGCGGAGATCATTCGCGCCGGTATCGAAGCCGTGCCGGAAGGCCAGACTAGGGCAGCCCGCGCGCTCGGCATGACGGAGCGTCAGATCATGCGCTACATCGTCATGCCGCAAGCCTTTAAAGTTATCGTTCCGCCTCTCGGCAATTCGGTGAACGGTCTCTTGAAAACGACCTCTGTCACCTCCGTCATCTCGGTCGAAGAACTCCTTCGCCGGACCCAGGTCCTCATCCAGGAGCGGTTCATGGTGCTCGAACTGTTTGCGGTCGCGGCGATTTATTACCTCCTCCTCACAACACTCTGGGACTTCTTCCAGAGCCATATCGAAAAGCGTCTCGGTCAAGCCGGATCTCGGCTTTCCATTAACGAGAAGCGCTAGAACCAGGATTTTCAAATGCAGAAGACGTTCCGCGGTGTCTACACCGTGATGATTACTCCCTTGGATCCCAGCGGCGCGGTTGATCTGAAGGGGCTGGCTGCCTTTACCGACTGGCAGGTCAAGGAAGGTATCCATGGCCTGATCCCTCTTGGATCGACGGGTGAGTTTCTGTCGCTCAGCGAGGAAGAGCGCGATAGTGTGGCGAGGACCGTCATCGAAACTGTCGCGGGACGGGTGCCTGTTCTGATCGGCACGGGAGCGGAAGATACGCGGGAGTCCATTCGCCTTAGCGTCAAGGCCGAGGCAATGGGAGCTGACGGCGTCATGATTATTCCGCCGTTCTATTCCACCCCAACGGATGACGAACTCGTTCATCACTACAAGAGCATTGCGTCTGCCGTGACCATCCCGATTATGGTCTACAACAATCCCGCGACCGCAAACGTCGACCTGACGCCGGAGTTGGTCAAGCGCATCGCCGAAATCGACGGCTGCGACTATATCAAGGAGTCCACCCTCGAAGTGACGCGCGTGCGCGATATCATCCGGCTGGCCGGCGACGATATGACTGTGTTCGGGGGCATACTCGGGTTCGAGTCTTTCGTTATGGGTGCGCAGGGCTGGGTGGCAGTGGCTTCAAATGTTGCACCAGGACCGATGGCGCGGATCTTCGAACTTGTCGCAAATGAGAAAAAGTTCGATGAGGCAAGGGAGCTTTACCTCAAATGGCTGCCTGTCATTCAGGCGGTCGGGGGCCAGGCCTATGTCGCAGGAACGAAGTCACTGCTGACCCACATGGGATTTGGCGCAGGCCTGCCGCGTCCGCCGCGCCTACCGTTGCCACCCGAGCAGGACGCCGCCATGAAGAGGCTGGTGGCCGATTTCGGTCTGACGTTCGGCGCTTGAGGAATTCCATGATGCCCGTCGCTTCCATAAACCAGAGTTTGAGGCCCGACGATGCACGGGTCAGGCTCTCGGTCGACGGTCTGCAGATATCTGCCGAAAAGGGCATGTCTGTTGCCGCCGCCATCGAGGCGACGGGGCGGCATGAATTTTCCCGAGGCATCAAAAGCGAGGGCCGTGGCCTCTTCTGCGGAATGGGTGTCTGTCACGACTGTCTCGTGACGATCGACGGAAAAGTCAGCCAGCGGGCCTGCATGACCACTGTCGACAATGACATGCAGGTCCTGCGCCCTGCTGCGCGGCCCGACCTTGCCACTGGTCAGATTGCCGATCTCTGCGGTGTGCCGCAGTCCTTGACGACAAGGACGATGGACATTCTCATCGTCGGAGCGGGGCCTGCGGGGCTTGCCGCCGCGCAGCTCCTTGCTGCGGCCGGCGCCGAGGTGACTGTCATTGATGAACGGCCGTCCGCCGGCGGGCAGTATTTCAAACAACCCTCGACATGGAGCGCCGCCGAGCGAATGAGCGGCGACGAGCAGGCTTTATCCGGCGCAGCGCTTATAGGGCAAGTGCGCGATCACGGCGTGATATTTCTAACCGCTACACTGGTGTGGGGTGCCGCACGTGACGACGACGGTGCGCTTATTATCGCCTGCTATGGGTCCGGCCATGCGTTTTACTGCAAGCCGAAAATACTGATCATCGCGACGGGGGCCTACGAACGCCCAACGCCGGTGAGGGGTTGGACACTTCCTGGTGCGATGACAACAGGGGCCGCCCAGACGTTGCTGAGGAGCTACGGAACCGTGCCCGGCCGAAGGATCGTTATCGCCGGAAACGGTCCTTTGAATATGCAGGTCGCAAACGAACTTCGAACGGCAGGAGCCTCCATAGTCGCTTTGCTGGAAGCAGCGCCGCCACCGTGGTCTCGGCCCGCGGCGGCCCTCAGCCTTCTGGCAACGGATCCCGCTCTCGCCCGTCACGGATTACGCCAGATATCGACGCTCAGGTCCAAGGGCGTCAAGATAGGCTGGAATAGCGTGCTCACCTCGATCAACGGTTCGCGGTGCGTGGAGAGCGTCACTTTTGCTGGACCAAGCGGCGAGACCAATCTCGATGCTGACACTGTCCTTATCGGCGGCAATTTCACATCCTCCAATGAACTGTCCCGGCTACTCGGGTGCGGCCATGAAGTCGTCGACGGCGATCTGCGGGCAGTGCGAGATCTCGACGGTCAGACAACGCTTGCAAACGTGCATATTATCGGTGAAGCGGCGCGTTTCGGCGGCGCGCATGTCGCGATGGCAGAAGGGCAGATCGCCGCCGCGGCGATTGCGCGAAAACTGGGCCTCCTTGTCCAAACCGATGAAAGCGTGGTGAAAGGGCTTGCCCGCCATAGACGGTTTCAGGGGGCCCTTTGGCAGGTCTTTGCGCCGAAGGACGATGCAAAGACAAAGACGGCAATTCCGCCAGATGATGCATTGATCTGCCGTTGCGAAGGGGTGGCTTACGGTGCCTTGAGGACGCTCAGCGCAGATAGTGCGCAGGACGTCTCGACATTAAAGCGCCTGTCGCGTGCCGGCATGGGGCGATGTCAGAGCCGCTACTGCGGCAAAGCGATCGCTGACGTCGCGAAAGAACGGCACCTTACGGGCGAAACAAGCGGTTTTCTGGCTCCGCAAATGCCACTTCGACCTATTCCACTGGCGGCTCTTGCTGTCGAAAAGCCGGAATGGGGCGGCCACAAGCGCGCACTTTTGCCGGAAAAACCCCCAGTGGCGAATCCTCAACCTTTGCCTGTGGCGGAAACGTCCACGCTGGTCATCGGCGCCGGCATTGCAGGCCTTTCGACGGCGCTCTTCCTTGCCCGGGAAGGCGAGGACGTTGTGGTGGTGGAGCGCGCTTTTGCGAACTCGCTGGCATCAGGAGGGAATGCAGGAAGCCTTCATGCGCAGCTGCTTTCCTTCGACCACGGTGCCCGTGCCGAAGGTGGCGGCGGAGCGGCCGCACAAACGCTTCCTCTCCAGCGCGATTCAATCGCTCTTTGGGCCGCGCTGCAAAGCGAGCTCGGACAGGATTTCGAGATGAAGGTCACAGGCGGCCTCATGGTGGCCGAAACCGATGACCACATGCGTTTTCTGGCGGAAAAAGTCGCGGTGGAGTGCGCGGCCGGGATCGATTGCCGCTTGATCGGGCAAGAGGAACTGCGCTCCCTGGAGCCTGCTCTGTCTTCTCACTTCGTCGGCGCTGCCTACTGCTCCCAGGAGGGCAAGATCAATCCTCTCGTCGCTACGCAATATATCTTGGGGGCGGCGCGGCGAGACGGCGCTCAAGTCTTCGAAAATTGCGAGGTAACCGGAATAAGGACCTCGGACGACGGGTTTGAGGTCAGGACATCGAGGGGCACCTTGCGGACAAAACGGATCGTCAATGCAGCCGGAGCCTTCGCCTCAAGGATCGGCGCGATGCTCGGTGTCGACGTGCCCGTATTCGGTGCTCCGCTGCAGATGGTGGTTACCGAGGCCGCGGCACCTTTGATTTCGTGTCTCGTCGCCCATGCCGACCGCCATTTGACCCTCAAGCAGGCGGCAAACGGGAACTTCATCATCGGCGGCGGCTGGACCGCAGGCCTCGACCCGGTCCATCAACATCCGCGCCCGCTCCTGTCGAGCCTTGAGGGGAACCTTTGGGTTGCCCAGCATGTCGTTCCCGCTCTGCGCAAACTTCACGTCATCCGAAGCTGGGCGGCGATGAACATCAACATCGACGGTGCGCCGATCCTCGGAGAACATCCGTCAATGCCCGGGTTCTTCAACGCCGTCACCTCAAACGGCTACACCCTCGGCCCGATCGTCGGCCAGTTGACATCTCGGCTCGTTCTCGGTCGCGAGACCGATAGAGCCTTGCAACCCTTTTCCATCTCGCGTTTCCAGAAAGGCCGGGCATGATTGAGATCACTGGCGTTACCAAATATTACGGTCAGTTCGCTGTCCTTAAGAACTGCTCGGTGAACGTCGAGCGCGGTGAGGTCGTGGTTGTCTGCGGTCCCTCGGGGTCGGGCAAATCGACATTGATCAAATGCGTCAACGGGCTCGAGCAGTTTCAGGAAGGTTCGATCCGGGTGCATGGTATCGAGGTCGGCGACCCGAAGACCGACCTGCCGAACCTTCGCACACGGGTAGGCATGGTCTTCCAGAACTTCGAATTGTTTCCGCATCTGACGATCATCGACAATATCATGCTGGCGCAGAAGATTGTCATTGGCCGCAGCGAAACGGCAGCCCACGCCAAGGCCATGGCGCTTCTTGATCGCGTCGGGCTGACGGACCACGCGAAAAAATATCCAAGCCAACTCTCCGGCGGGCAGCAGCAGCGCGTGGCGATCGCGCGGGCGCTCGCGATGGATCCGCTCGCCATGCTCTTCGACGAGCCGACATCCGCGCTTGATCCAGAGATGATTTCCGAGGTGCTCGACGTCATGACCGGACTGGCAAAGGACGGCATGACAATGATGGTCGTCACCCATGAGATGGGATTTGCCCGCCGGGTGGCGACACGCGTGATTTTCATCGATCAGGGCGAGATCGTCGAGGATCGTCCGAGCGAGGAGTTTTTCGCGGGAAAACACAATCCGCGGACCGAAGCTTTCCTTGGCAAAATCCTGCAACACTGAAGGTCAGGCTTGTGAGCAACTACGATCTCATCATCCAGAATGGCACGGTGGCGACTGCTGCGGATGTTTTCCAGGCGGATATCGGCATTAAAGACGGCAAGATTGTCCAGATCGGGCAGAGCCTCTCGGGTGCTGCGCGCACGATCGATGCCTCGGGTAAATATGTCCTTCCAGGCGGCATCGACAGCCATGTCCACATCTCCCAGCCTTCGGGCGACGGAATCGAGATGGCGGACGACTTCGAGAGCGGAACGCTGTCGGCGGTGTTCGGCGGCAATACCACCATCATGCCGTTCTGCCTTCAGGAAAAGGGCAAGTCGCTGCGAGAGGTGCTGACGGCCTATCATGCGCTCGCAGAGGGCCAGTGTTATACCGACGTCAGTTTTCATCTGATCATATCCGACCCGAGCGACGCCGTGCTGGGCCAGGAGTTGCCAGCGCTTGTGGCCGACGGCTATCCGTCGCTGAAGGTCTTCATGACCTATGAGAGCCTGCGCCTCGATGACGCGCAGATACTGATGACGCTCGATGTGGCGCGACGGACGGGCGCCACCGTCATGGTCCATTGTGAAAACGAAGACGCAATCAGGTTCCTGATCGAAAAGCACGAGCTGGCGGGCGATGTTGCCCCACGCGCTCATGCCTCTACCCGTCCGGTCGCTGTCGAACGTGAAGCAACGCATCGCGCCCTGACGCTCGCCGAAATCGTAGACGTTCCCATTGTCATTGTGCATGTCTCGAACGGCGAGGCGATGGAAGAGATCGCTCGCGCAAGGACGAGAGGTGTCAAGGTCGTCGGGGAAACCTGCCCGCAATATCTGACGCTCACCGCCAAGGACCTCGACGGCATGGATTGGGAGGGCGCGAAACTTGTCTGCTCTCCGCCGCCGCGGGATGAAGATGCCCAGAAAGAATGCTGGCGCGGCATCGAGACCGGGGCATTCGAACTCTTTTCATCTGATCATTGTCCATTCCGCTACGATGACCAGCACGGGAAGCTTAATCCCAAAGGCCGCACGAATTTCAGGCACATTCCCAATGGCATTCCAGGCGTCGAAACCCGCCTTCCCATCCTGTTTTCGCAAGGGTTCATGGCCGGACGCATCGATCTGCCGCGCTTTGTCGCCCTGACTTCGACGAACCATGCAAAGACCTATGGCCTCTATCCACAAAAGGGAACGATTGCCGTGGGGGCGGATGCGGACATCGCGATCTGGGATCCAGCCATCGAACGGACCATCCGTCATGCGGACCTGCATGATGGCGCATACTATTCGCCCTACGAGGGGATCGAGATCACCGGCTGGCCGACAACGACAATTGTCGCCGGAAAGCCTGTCGTCGAAAACGGCGTCCTGGTGGGCACCAAGGGCCACGGGCAATATCGGAAAGCCGCGGCGAGACAAATCAACAAGCAGTCAAATCTAACAAGAGCGACATCATGAAACTGAAAATTACAGCAGGGCCATTCATCTTCGACGCTGTCCTGGAAACTGCCAGAGCGCCCAAAACCTGTGAAGCATTCATCAAGCAGATGCCGTTCGATGGTCAAATCGTGCACGTTCGCTGGTCTGGAGAGGGCGTTTGGATCCCGCTTGGCGACCATGATTTCGGCGTCGGTTATGAGAACCATACAAGCCATCCGGCCCCCGGTCATATCATCCTTTACCCGGGAGGCATCAGCGAAACGGAAATCCTGCTTGCCTACGGAGGCGTCGATTTTTCATCGAAAATGGGCCAACTGGCTGGCAATCATTTCATCACAATCACATCCAATCTCGACCAACTCGCCGAAATAGGGCGCCTCACGCTGTGGGAAGGCGCGCAATCCATTCGATTTGAGGCCGTATCCTAGAGCAGGATGATTTTAGGCCGGGTCGGCCTAAAATCTGAATCCTATTCTAAATTAAAGAGTTAGAGCATGATGTCGTCCGAAAACCGATCACATTTTTCGGCATCATGCTCTAGGCGCAATAGCGCGAGGCGACAGGGTTGACGCCGGCGTGCCAGCAGCGCCAAACGCAGCGGTTGGCACGTTTCCTGCATTCTAGTCTACGAGATTTTCTTCGAGATTTCCAAATGGTGGACGAGGCCCAGAATGTCTTTTGATTTTGACTTCGAACTTGCGAAAAGAGCGGCTCAAGAACTGCCTCCGTCGCAGAAGCAGCCAAAAACGCGCAAGATGTCTCTTCTGCAGAGGTTCATGGCTTCGCCGCCAATTCCTCCTCGTCCGTCTCTCAGCATTCTGCGCACATATAGAGGTGGTGATGCGCAATGACGCTGTGATACCCTTGTCGAACAGGTAAGGCGGTGCTGTGCCGATGGTTCTATTCCCGTCGAGGCGGCGTCATTTCTGCAGATGCGGTGCGTGCGACACTTGACGAGCTGTGTCGCCGGAACGCGCCTGTTGCCCGTTCCATAGGCCGGCAGCCTCTGCTCCCAACGACTTCAATAACGCGCATCTTCAAGGCCACAGAAAGGGTCTACCGGGTTGGTGCCGAGGAAAGGCTTGCGACCAAGCATACAATCAACGACGGCTTCCTGGACGCTGTCCATGGTGGAGTACGCATTGATATAGGCCGGTACGCGCGGCGCATCGTAAAGGTGATAGGGATGCCCAAATGAGATCATTGCGGAGGGAATATTCGTCCAGGGTCGGTACATGGCCTTGAAAAGGCCCCCACCACCCATCCTATGCCAGTCGACGAATATCCGGCCTCGGACGAGCAGCGACTCGTCGCCTAGCGTGTAGAGGACGAGGTCGAAGTCGTCGGGGGTCGGCACGATGTCCGGTCGGTCGATCGTGACTTCGAAACCTTCCTTCCGCAACAGCGCAGGTAGCAAGAATTCCAGTGGCTGCGGCATGAGCGGATGAATGATGCCGCCGTCGACCAGCAGTACGCGCTTTGTTTTCGCCGGATCGAGCGGGAAGATACCATTGACGTCCTTCACAAGCGTAGGCGAGCGGCCGATGTATTCCCTTGATGCAGCGACACTGTCTGGATGCGCAAGCAGGTGGCGCACTTCCGCCTCATCGGGGAGGACATCTGACGGTTGAAAAAGCTTGAGATGCGCCTTGAGCGCCAGCACGCGAAGAACTGCTTCCTCAAGTCGCTCCTGAGTAATTCGCCCATCTTCGACGGCAGCCTTGACCGCCGCCATATCCTCCTCAGGTGCATCGCTGAAGAGGATCATGTCGCAGCCATTCGCGATGATATCAGGCAGCGTATCGAGGTGGTGGCCCCAGGCAGACAGCCCTCCCATGGGTGTCGCGTCAGAGACAATGATGCCATTGAAGCCGAGTTCGTCTCGGAGAAGATCAACGTTCAGCAACCGGGAAACCGAGGCCGGTCGGAAAGCTTCAAGCCCGGCATCTGGCATCTTCGATCGAATATAGGCCGGAAGGGAAATGTGTCCGCTCATTATTGCCAACACGCCTTCGGTGATCAGCGTTCTATAGAGCCGACCGAAGGTTTCCTTCCACTCGTCCATGGAAAGCGGATTGGTCGTCGTAACGAGGTGCTGATCGCGGTCGTCATATCCCTCGCCCGGCCAGTGCTTTGCGGTGGCGGCAACGCCATTGCGTTGGAGACCGTGAACATGGGCAACCGCGTGCCGCTCAATCTTGCTGACATCGGAGCCGTATGACCGTGTACCGACAATCGGCGATCGGAACGCGGCATTTATATCGATGACTGGCGTGAAGGACCAACGCACGCCCATCGCGCGGCCCTCGCGCGCCAAGATTTCCGAACTTTTCTCGGTCGCCTGAACGTCGTCGACGGCGGCAAGGCCAAGTTGTCCCAGCACGGGCGTGCCGAAAGCAAAGGAATGACGGCTGCCTTCAAGGTCTGCGCTGATGATGGGCGGGACTTTGCTCTTGGCCACGAGGTCAGAGATGACCCGCCGCTCGAACTCGAGGTCAGCCGTGAAGAAGCGGGTTACGCCGCCCGGCCTTAATGAAGCAATGCGTTTGAAATCCTCTTCATCCGTCCCGATCATGATCAAGGTGAAGAGTTGGCCGATCTTGTCATCGAGATCGAGCGAGGCATAGACGTCGCGGACCCAGGATATCGCAGCGTCGTCGAGGTTGAACGGCGCTTTGCGAAGCTCGTCGTAGATCGTCATAAGTTCCCCCGTTGATCAACGCTCTGCGGATAGCCCCTGTGAATATGCACGCTATCCCGTCATAAGCCAGCGCGGTGATGTCAGGTTAAGTTCGTCGGGAACATTTTGGATATCGAGGGTCGGCTTGAGTAGTCGCTTGAGCAGCGGGCGTCGAAGCGATGGCCGCTTTAGTTCCCCCTGAATGGCCTGGGACATCAGGCTCTCATTTTTGATCTAGGAAGCAAACCGCCACACCGTCGTCTTCTTGATTTCGCTGTCCTCCAGCGCCCGCGTCACCGGCACCTCATAAACCGCGCAGAATTCCAGTCGCTCTCTGGGCAGGTAACTGCGTCCGGGGTCTCCGACCAGCACCCGCTTTCCGTCGGCTGCGAGCTTAGCGAACCAGGGAACGAGCGCATCGGCGAAAGCGCGGTCGTAGAAGACGTCGCCGGCAAGCACGATATCCGCATCGACCGCCTGCCCGATCAGATCGGCGCCGGTAAATCCGAGCGAAACGCGGTTGGCCTCGGCATTCAGCCGGACTGCGGCTTCCGCCCAGGGATCGATATCGGCAGCCATGACCTCCCGGGCGCCGGCCATGACAGCCGCAATGCCGACAAGGCCGGAACCGCTGGCGAAATCCAGCACGCGCTTGCCGCGGACAGTTTTCGGATGATCGAGAACGTAGCGCGCCAGTCCCTGGCCGCCCGCCCATGCAAAAGCCCAGAAGGGCGGCGGCAGGCCGATCGCCTCCAGCTCCTCCTCCGTCTTCAGCCAGAGCTCATGCGCCTCGCTCGCCAGATAGAGCGAAATCTCCGGCACATGCGGCGGCGGCATCAGGCTGGTATTGGCGCGGATGAAAGCTTGCGGATCAGTCTTCAACGCGGCGGATTGTCCAATCCGCCCATCCGGCAGACTTCGAGATATTCTTCCTCGGTCACCGGCTGCACCGAAAGCCGCATCGAGGTGACGAGCGCCATCTTGGCGAGCTTCTCGCTCGCCTTGACATCCTTCAGCGTCACCGGCTTCGGCACGTCCATGACGGCGCGGATATCGACGCAATCCCACTTCGGATCGCCCTTGGCGGAAGAATCGGGATGCGACAGGGCGCAGACCTCGACGATGCCGACGATCTCCAGTCCATCATTGGAATGATAGAAGAACCCTTTGTCGCCGATCTGCATCGCCCGCATGTTGTTGCGGGCCAGATAGTTGCGGACACCGGTCCATTCCGTGCCCTTTTCGCCGGCAGCCTTCTGCTGCTCCCAGGACCAGGAAGCGGGTTCGGATTTATAGAGCCAGTGCGCCATGCTCACGCCTCCGGTTTGTTGAAGACCCAGTTGTAGGCCTTGACCTCGACGCTTTCGAATAGCCCGGCCTTGGCATAGGGATCGGCATCGGCAAGCGCACGCGCCGCCTCTTTCGATTCCGCTTCGACGATGATCAGGCTGCCGCAGGGCTTGCCGTCGTCATCGAGAAACGGGCCGGCGATCTTCAGCGTTCCCTCGGCATTCAGCTTGTTCAGATGCTCGATATGCGTCGGACGCGTATCCATGCGCACGTTCAGATGTCCCGGTTTGTCCTTGCAGAGAAGGGCGAAAAGCATGTCTGTCTCCTATTCGGTGGTGATCGGACGCGTCATCAGCTGCTCTATCGCCTCTGATATATCGAGCTTGCCGTCGATGATGGCGGAAACGGCATCGGTGATCGGCATGCTGACCTTCAACTCCGCCGCAAGCCGCGAGGCGACGGAGGCGGCAAACGCACCTTCCACCAGCGCACCCTGCAGGGGATCGGTCTTTTCGCCGCGCCCGAGCGCAATGCCGAAGCGCAGGTTTCGCGACTGATGGCTCGTCGCCGTCAGCACCAGATCGCCGAGGCCGGAAAGCCCGCGCACCGTATCCGCCTGCCCGCCCTTGGCAACGACGAAACGCGACATTTCAGCAAGACCGCGTGCAATCAGCGCCGCACGGGCGGAATCGCCGATGCCACGGCCTTCGACGATGCCGCAGGCGATCGCCAGCACATTCTTCAGTGCGCCGCCAAGCTGCACGCCGATCCGGTCGTTGGAGGCGTAGAGCCGGAAGGTTCGGCCCGATATGGCCTGAGCGAGCCGCTCCGCGGTCTCCATGTCGGCTGCCGCAATCGCCATCGCCGTCGGCAGGCCCTTGGCGATATCGGCGGCAAAACCCGGGCCGGAGAGCACGGCGATGGAATGATCCGGCAGTTCCCGTTCCAGCATGTCGGTCAGAAGATTGCCCGTCGCCCGTTCGATACCCTTGGCACAGGTAACGACCACGGCATCCTTGCAAAGATAAGGTCCGTATTGCCGCGCCGCATCGGCCTGCGCCTGCGACGGCATCGCAAAAAGCACGATGGAGGCGCCGGTGATCGCATCCGCCTCGGCGGAAAATTCCAGCGTATCGGGCAGGAGAATGCCGGGCAGTACCGCATCATGCAGCCGTTCGGCCTTCAGATCGGCAATCAGTGACGGGTCACGCCCGACGAGGGTCACGGCGCTGCGGCCGGCAAGCGCGATGACGGCGGCAAGCGCCGTGCCGAAAGCCCCCGATCCGACGACGGCGATGTTTTCGCTCATGCCTTGGCCCCTCGTTTTCCGAAACCGATCAGCGTTTCCGCATTGGAATCGAGCGGCCAGCGCGAGCGCGGCTGTACGTCGAGCGTATCCGGTGCGGCACCGGTCGCCATCCGCTCCAGTCCCGCCCAGGCGATCATCACGGCATTGTCGGTGCAGAGGTGCAGCGGCGGTGCAATGAAGCGGAAACCGTTCTTGTTGCACAGCGCCTGCAGCGTGCCACGCAGTTCGAGATTGGCGGCGACCCCGCCGGCAACGACCAGCGCCGGCTTTTCGCCAGTCGCTGGGAATTCCGTCTTGAACCGCTGCAGGCCACGGCCGATGCGGTCTTTCAGCGTCCGCGAAACCGCCTTCTGGAACGAGGCGCAGATATCCGCCACATCCTGATCGCTGAGCGGCGCGATATCCTGTGCCGCCTGCCGCACCGCTGTCTTCAGGCCGGAGAACGAGAAGTCGAGCCGTGCCTCGCCGACCAGCGGCCGCGGAAAATCGAACCGATCGGGATTGCCGTCCCGCGCCATCCGCTCCACCGCCGGCCCGCCGGGATAGGGCAGGCCGAGCAACTTTGCCGTCTTGTCGAAGGCTTCGCCGAGCGCATCGTCGATCGTCGTGCCCCAACGCTCGTACTGCCCAACGCCGCGCACCAGGATGAGCTGGGTATGGCCGCCGGAGACGAGCAGCATCAGATAGGGAAAGGACAGCCCGTCCGTCAGCCGCGCCGTCAGCGCATGGCCTTCGAGATGGTTGATCGCATAGAGCGGCTTGCCGGCGGCTCTGGCGATCGCCTTGCCGGTCATCAGCCCCACCAGCAGCCCGCCGATCAGCCCCGGCCCCGACGTGGCGGCGATGGCGTCGACATCGTTGAGCGACACATTGGCGCGCTTCAGCGCTTCCTCGATCAGCTCGTCCAGCGCTTCGACATGGGCGCGTGCGGCAATCTCTGGCACCACGCCGCCATAGGCGCTATGTTCGTCGAGCTGGGAAAGCACCACGTCCGACAGCACGTTGGAATGCCCCTCCGCATCGCGCTCGACGACCGCGGCGGCGGTCTCGTCGCAGCTCGTTTCGATGCCAAGGATGCGCAGAAAGGGAACCATGAAGCCTGTTCGTTGATTGCGATGGGATGGAAACCCGTTTACGAGAACTCCGGTAACAACGGAATAGAACGGATGCAAACAAAACCTTTCCGGATCGGCACGCGGGGCAGCCCGCTGGCGCTTGCCCAGGCGCATGAGGCCCGCGACAGGCTGATGGCGGCGCATCATCTGCCCGAGGACATGTTCGAGATCGTCGTGCTGACGACCAAGGGCGACCGCATCACTGACCGGTCGCTGGCCGAAATCGGCGGCAAGGGCCTTTTCACCGAGGAGCTCGAACAGAAGCTTACCGCCGGCGAGCTCGATTTCGCCGTGCATTCCGCCAAGGACATGGCGACGAAGCTGCCCGAGGGGCTTTATCTCTCCGCCTACCTGCCACGTGAAGATATCCGCGACGCCGTCATCGGCCGCACTGCGCGCAAACTGATCGACCTGCCGCATGGCGCCACCGTCGGTTCATCCTCGCTCCGCCGCCAGGCGCTGATCCGCCGCATGCGGCCGGATATCAACGTCGTCACCTTCCGCGGCCTGGTGGAAACGCGCCTGCGCAAGCTCGAAGAGGGCGAGGTGGATGCGACCCTGCTGGCGCTTGCCGGCCTGAAACGCCTCGGCAAGGTCGACGTACTGACCGATATCCTCGACCCAGACACCTTCCCGCCAGCCCCGGCGCAGGGCGCGATCTGCATCGAAAGCCGCATCGGCGATGCCAGGATCGACGATCTGCTGGCGCCGGTCAACGATATCATGACCTTCGACACAGTCTCCTGCGAACGTGCCTTCCTGGCAGCACTCGACGGCTCCTGCCGCACGCCGATCGGCGGCTATGCCGTCTGCGAAGGCGACCTGATCCGGTTCTCCGGCCTCATCATCACCCCCGACGGACGCAGCCAGCATGCGGTGACGACCGACGGCCACCGCCGGGATGCGGCAGCACTCGGCACCCGCGCCGGCCAGGACGTGCGCGCCAGGGCCGGCAGCGCCTTTTTCGACGACTGGCACTGAAGCGGCCATGCGCGTGCTCGTCACCCGCCCCGCGCATTCGGCGACTAGAACCGCACAACGTCTGCGCGATATGGGCCACGAGCCGCTGCTGCTGCCGCTGCGTGAGCCGCTGCACGACAGCAATGCCGCCGCGGACGCGCTCGCCATCACCGGTGGCGCAATCGCGGTGACCAGCGCCGAAGCCATCAGGGTCCTCTCCGCGCTCGGCGAGAAACTTCACCCGCATCTTGCCCGTTCGCTTTTTGCGGTCGGCGAAACGACGGCCGAAGAAGCGCGCAGCCTTGGCTTCCGATCGGTCGCCTCATCCCAGGGCAACGGCCGCGATCTCGCCGATCTCCTCGCGGCGGAGAAACCGGGCACGCTGCTCTACCTCGCCGGCACCCCGCGCGCCGAGACTTTTGAAAGGCGATTGCGCGAACTCGGCATCCATTTTTCCGTCGCCGAATGCTACCGCATGCAGCCGACCGTCCCCGATCCCGCCGAGATCGACGCGATCTTCGCTAACGGTTACCCGGACGCCATCCTCTTCTACTCCCGCCAGACGACTGAGGATTTTTTTCGTCTGCCGGAGCCGCGGTTGGCGCCACCGGAACACAGCACAGCCCGCCTTCTCTGCCTCAGCGAGGCGGTGGCGCAAGCCATCCCGACGGCTCTGAAAAAAAGCGTCGAGATTTCACCGATGGCGGATGAGAAAAGTCTTCTGTCGCTGCTTTGAACGCTCTAACCGCCCAAATTTGATCTAACCTCTTCCCTTAACTGGCATCACTGTCTAGTTTCGTTGCAATGCAGGATAAAGAGGACCTCATGGTATCGGGAAACCCGCCACGCCATTCGAAGAGCGCCGACGAGCCGGTCACGATCGACCTCGATGCACAGGAATTCGCCGCTGCGGCCGATACCGAAAAACCGGTGAACAATGAAACTGCCGACGCCGACAGCACCGCTGCCGCCGATGCCGGCCTGCCGCCCGAAACCGAGACCGCGTCGCATGCCGAATATGAAGAGAAGCCTGTGATGGATACGCCGGAGGAGGAACCGGCAGCTCCAGAACCTTCCTTCACCCCTCCTCCTGAACAGCCCGCGCCGAAGAGCGCCGGCACCTCCGGCCTGATTGCCGCCGGCATCTTCGGCGGCCTCGTGGCGCTGCTTGGCGCCGGCGCCATTCAGTATGCCGGTTACCTCCCTGGCTCCTCCACGCCGCAGACGACATCGCCGGAGACGGCCGATCTTGCCGGCGAGATCGACGGCCTGAAACAGACCGTCGCCAATCTTGCCGCCAATCCGGCGAGCGCGGATGACGGCGAGCTTGCGAAACGCGTCGCTGCGCTGGAAACGGCTGCCAAGGCCCCCGCAGCCGGCGCGCCGGCCGATGCTGCTAACGTCGAGGCACTCAACCAGAAGATTGCGGAGCTGACCGGTCAGCTCGACCAGCTGCGCTCGACACTTGCCCAGTCATCCGAGCAGCAGACGACGAACGGCGCCGATATCGCCAAGCGCCTCGAAGAGGCCGAAAAGAAGCTGAACGAGCCGCGCGAGGACGTCGCCGTTGCCCGGGCGATCGCGGCTGCCGCCCTCAAGGCGGCGATCGATCGCGGTGGCCCGTTCCTGGCCGAACTCGACACCTTCGCCGGCGTTGCCCCCGACGATCCAGCCGTCGCCGACCTCAAAGCCTTTGCCGAGACCGGCATTCCCTCACGCACAGAGCTGGTGCGCGAGGTTCCCGATGTCGCCACCGCGATCGTCGAAGCCGTCAACCAGCCGGATCCGAACCAGAGCTGGTCGGACCGGCTGATGTCGAGCGCCAAATCGCTGGTGAGCGTTCGTCCCGTCGGCAATATCGAGGGTGAAAGCGTCGAAGCCATCGCCGCCCGCATGGAGGAGAAGGTGAAGAACGGCGACCTGCCCGGCGCTTCCGCCGAATGGAACAGCCTGCCCGCCCTCGGCAAACAAGCGTCCGCCGCCTTCAAGCAATCGCTCGAAGCGCGCATCCGCGTCGAGGAACTGGTTGGCGGGGCGCTGTCGAAAGCGGTTTCCGGCACCGGCAAGGAGGGATAAGACCATGCTGATCCGCCTTGTCGTCTTCGCCCTCTTCGTATTGCTTCTCGCCTATGGCTTCTCCTGGCTTGCCGATCGTCCCGGTGACCTCTCGCTGATCTGGGAGGGCCAGATCTACCAGACGAAGCTGATCGTCGCCGCCAGCGCGATCATCGCGCTGGTCGCCGCCGTGATGATCGCCTGGTGGTTCGTCCGGCTGGTCTGGACCTCGCCGCATTCGGTGACGCGTTATTTCCGCGCCCGCAAGCGGGACCGCGGTTATCAGGCGCTATCGACCGGCCTGATCGCCGCCGGCGCCGGCAATGCGCTGCTTGCCCGCAAGATGGCCGCCCGCTCGCGCGGCCTGATCCGCGCCGATCAGGAACCGCTGATCAACTTGCTCGAGGCCCAGGCCGCCCTGATCGAAGGTCGTCATGATGAGGCCCGCGCCAAGTTCGAGGCCATGGCCAACGATCCCGAGACGCGCGAACTCGGTCTGCGCGGCCTCTATCTGGAAGCCCGCCGTCTCGGCGCCAACGAGGCCGCCCGCCAATATGCCGAAAAGGCTGCCGACAATGCGCCATATCTTCCCTGGGCCGCACAGGCGACGCTCGAATATCGCAGCCAGGCCGGCCGCTGGGATGATGCGATCCGCCTGCTCGAACAGCAAAAGGCCGCCCGCGTCGTCGAAAAGGCCGAAGCCAACCGTCTGCACGCCGTCCTCCTGACGGCGCGCGCAGGCGAGAAGCTGGAAAGCAACCCTACGGGTGCCCGCGACGACGCCCTGCAGGCGCTGAAGCTTGCCGCCGATTTCATTCCGGCGGCCCTCATCGCCGCAAAGGCGCTGTTTCGCGAAGGCGGCGTGCGCAAGGCCGCCTCGATCCTCGAACAGGCATGGAAATCGGCACCTCATCCTGAGATCGGCCAAGCCTATGTCAGGGCCCGCAGCGGCGATTCGACGCTCGACCGGCTGAAGCGCGCAGAACGGCTGGAAGGGCAGCGCCCGAACAACGTCGAATCCCTTCTCGTCGTCGCCCAGGCAGCCCTCGACGCGCAGGAATTCGCCAAGGCTCGCGCCAAGGCGGAAGCGGCGGCCCACATGCAGCCGCGTGAAGCCGCCTACCTGCTGCTGGCCGACATCGAAGAAGCCGAGACTGGCGACCAGGGCCGCGTGCGCCATTGGCTGGCCCAGGCGCTCAAGGCGCCGCGCGATCCGGCTTGGGTGGCAGACGGCTTCGTGTCGGACAAATGGCTGCCGGTATCGCCCGTGACCGGCCGTCTCGACGCCTTCGAATGGAAGGCGCCCTTCGGCCAGATCGAGGGTGCGCTCGAAGACGGTTCGGCGCCGGCCTCGATCGAAACGGCTTTGAAGACATTGCCTCCGCTGCGTGATGTCAGGCCGGAAAGTCCCGTCAACGACCATCGCATCATTGAGCTGGAACGCGCCGCGACGATTGCCGAGGCTGTGCGCCCCACGCCGGCACCGGCACCAGCACCGACATCGGCAAAACCGAAACCCGTCGAACCGGCCGTGAGCGATAAAGCGCCGGCGCCAAGCGAGGCGAAGCCTTTCTTTGGCGGACTGCCGGATGATCCCGGCGTTCGCGATCCCAGGGTGGAACCGGAACCCAAGACACGGCTCCGCCTTTTTTGAAATGGAACGAAAACCGCATGTTCGAACGCTTTCAGGCATTCTTTCAGAAGCTCACCGCCGACAACCAGAAGAAAGGTTTTGCCCCTGATGATCCGCGCATCACAGTGGCAGCGCTCTGCATGCAGGTCATGGAAGCCGACGGTCAGATCAAAGCCAGCGAGAAGAAACGGCTGCGCAAGCTCCTGAAGGAGCAGTATGCGCTCGACGGCAAACAGCTCGATGCCCTGATGGCCGCCGGCCTCGAGGCCGAAAGCTCCGCCGTCGACTATTATCGCTTCACCGCCGACCTGAAGCGCCATCTCAATACCGAGCAACGCCTCGAGCTGATCGGCATCCTCTGGGACATCGTCTATGCCGATGGCGAACGCAGCGAGATGGAAGACCATGTGATCTGGCGTATCGCCGATCTGCTCGGCGTCTCCTCGCGCGAGCGCATCCAGAAGCGGCAGGAGGCCGCCGCCAGGGTGACAGATGTCCAGGTTGCGCAAGATGATGCCGACTGAGCAAGACCCGAACCGCGACGGGCGCCCGATCCTCATCGTCCTGCATCAGGAGCAGTCGAGCCCCGGCCGCGTCGGCCAGTTGCTCGTCGAAAAGGGCTACCGCCTCGATATCCGTCGCCCGGTTCTCGGCCAGCCGCTTCCGATAACACTTGAAGACCATGCCGGCGCCGTCGTCTTCGGCGGGCCGATGAGCGCCAATGATCCCGATGACTTCGTCAAGAAGGAGATCGACTGGATCGATGTTCCGCTCCGGGAAAAGCGCCCCTACCTCGGCATCTGCCTCGGCGCGCAGATGCTGGTGCGTCATCTCGGCGGCAAGGTGCAGTCGAATGCCGACGGCTCGACGGAGATCGGCTGGTATCCGCTGCACCCGACCGAGAAGGGCCGCCTGCTGATGCACTGGCCGAGGATGGTCTATCATTTCCACCGCGAGGGCTTCGAACTGCCGCGCGGCGCCGACCTCTTGGCCGAAGGCGATGCCTATCCGAACCAGGCCTTCCGCTACGACGGCAACGCCTGGGGGCTGCAGTTCCATGCCGAACTGACCCGGGCGATGATGCATCGCTGGGTCGTGCATGGCGCCCATCGCTTCATCCTGCCGAACGCCCAGCAGGGCCGCGAACATCTTGAAGGCCGCATGCTGTTCGACGCGCCGCTGAGAGCCTGGCTGACCGAATTCCTCGACATCGTCTTCGAGGGAAAGGCGGCGAAGGCGACGTCCTCCATCGCTCTTCGCGCATAACCCCGAAATCGATTCCGATTTCGCCACTATGTGCTGGGCGCGTCGAGCGTATCGATCCGGCGCAGTTTGGGGAAACTCGACGCCCAGATCGCCGCCACGACAAGCGTCCCGACCCCGCCGATGACGACCGCCGGCACCGCGCCGAAGATCGCCGCCATCGTGCCCGCCCTGAATTCCCCGAGCTCGTTCGAAGCGCCGACGAAGACCATGTTGACCGCATTGACGCGGCCGCGCAGCTGATCCGGCGTCCAGAGCGCAATCAGGCTCTCGCGCACATAGACCGACACCATGTCGGCCGCCCCCATCAGCGCCAGCGCCGCGATCGAGACCTCGGTGTTGGTCGAGATGCCGAAGATGATCGTTCCGACGCCGAACAGGGCGACGCCGATGAACATGTAGATGCCGGCACGATGCTTGAGCGGATAGGCGACAAGGAAAATCGCCATGACGATGGCGCCAAGTCCCGGTGCGGCGCGCAGCAGACCGAGGCCCCAGGGACCAAGGGTGAGGATATCGCGCGCAAAAATCGGCATCAGCGCCGTGGCCCCGCCGAGCAGCACGGCGAAGAGATCGAGCGAGATCGCCCCGAGCACCACCTTTTCGGCGCGGATGAAACTGAAGCCGCCGAGGATCATCGCCCAGCTCTTGGTCTCGCCGGTCGTCTTCTGCACCGGTTTCGGGATCATGTAGAGAAGGGCCGCACCGAGCACGGAAAATATCACCGCCACCGTATAGGCAGTCGGCGCACTGACACCGTAGAGCAGGCCACCGAGCACCGGGCCGGTGATTGCCGCGAGCTGCCAGGACGACGAATTCCAGGCGATCGCATTGGAGAGCGCCTCCTCCGGCACGAGATTGGGCGCCAACGACTGCACTGCCGGCGACATGAAGGCGCGCTCGATGCCGAAGATCAAAAGCACCGCGAAGACAGGCAGCGGCGTAAAGCTTCCCATCAAAGTCATGACAAGCAGTGCCAGCGTGCAGAGCGCGCTCACCAGCGAGCAGAGGGCGGCGATCGCCCGGCGATTGTATCGGTCGGCCACCGAACCAGTGACGAGGATGAGCAGCAGCGACGGCAGGAACTGTACGAGACCGATCAAGCCGAGATAGATCGCGCTGCCCGTCTGGTCGTACATCTGCCAGCCGACCGCGACGCTGACGATCTGCTGCGAGAAGGAAAGCAGGAAGCGCGCGAAGAAGAATCGCGTGTAGGACGAATGCCGGAACGCGGCAAAACGGTCTCCGGTGGGCGAAAACGACATGGATGTTTTCCGAGGAGACGGGCGCCGGAAGAGCTGCAAAGCCGCCCGTTAAACATGATTCACCGTGCGTTTTCACACGGCACTTGCCCGTTTAGTCGCCAATGTCTACATGTCTGTCAACAACGAATTGGAGACGATGATGTTTGCGCTGTTTCAAACCATTGATTTGGCTTTGAATATTTACACCTGGATCCTGATTGCCAGTGCCATTTTTTCCTGGCTCTATGCCTTCAATGTTATCAATTCCAGCAATCAGTTCGTCAATTCGGTCGGCACATTCCTCTATAATGTCACCGAACCGGTGCTGAAGCCGATCCGCAGCCGGCTGCCGAACCTTGGCGGCATCGACATTTCGCCGATCATCCTGCTGCTGATCATCTTCTTCCTGCGCACCTTGCTTTGGACGACAGTGTACCCGCTGGTCGCTTGAGCAGTCCCTGGAGCCTTTTCGATGACCATCTGCGCCTCGCTGTCCGGCTGACGCCGAATGGCGGGCGTGATGCTCTCGACGGTATTGAGGCCGACGGCGAGGGCGAAGCTTTCCTGAAGGCACGCGTCACTGCCGTGCCCGAGAAAGGCAAGGCCAACAAGGCGCTCATGCTTTTGATCGCAAAATCCCTGCGCATTCCCAAATCCAGCGTCAGCCTCGTCTCGGGCGAGACCGCACGCAAAAAAATCCTCCGGATCGACGGCGATCCGGAGGATTTGGTAAAAAAGCTCGAGATATTTTTAGGCTGAGCGATCAGCCTTTCTTCTTGGCGCGCTCGACGGCTTCGAGGATGAGTTCGCCGGCTTCCTTGGAGTCGCCCCAGCCGAAGATCTTCACCCACTTGCCGGGTTCCAGATCCTTGTAGTGCTCGAAGAAATGCTCGATCTGCTTCAGCGTGATCTCGGGAAGATCGGTGTAGTCCTTCACCTTCTCATAGCGCAGCGTCAGCTTCGGCGACGGCACGGCGATGATCTTCTCGTCCTTGCCGGAATTGTCTTCCATCTTCAGGACGCCGATCGGGCGCACATTGATGACGCAGCCGGGAACCAGCGGGCGGGTGCTGGCGATCAGGACGTCGATCGGGTCGCCGTCTTCCGACAGAGTGTGCGGCACGAAACCATAATTGCCCGGATAGGTCATCGGCGTATAGAGGAAACGGTCGACCACCAGCGTGCCGGCTTCCTTGTCCATCTCATACTTGATGGGATGACCGCCGACCGGAACCTCGACGATAACGTTGACGTCCTCAGGTGGATTATTACCGATTGAAATGGCGTCGATGCGCATAAGAAACTCCCGCGAGGTTGAATGTGCTGGCAGCCAGATAATCAGTTTCATGTGGCAACGCAACATCGCACAGCGCCAATGCTTGACTGCACCGGGCCACATTCACATCAAAAGTTTCTAAGAGGAGATAGGCGAACGCAGACTCCAGCGCCGCACGTCTTTTCAGACGCCAAAGGACGCTGTGGCACTTCGAACGACCGTTCAGCTCCAGATGAAGCCGATCTTCTTCAACTGCCTGTGATCGAAACTTTCCATGCCTTCGCAGAAATCGACGCCGCCATGATTGCGGTAGAAGTGGCTGGCGGTCTCGTTATCCTCGAGGCACCAGACGACCAGCCCGTTGCAGCCGAGCGACTTCAAGAGACGGCGCGCTTCGCCGAACAGCATCCTGCCAAGGCCGATGCCCTGATACTCAGGCCGAAGATAAAGCTCGTAAATCTCGCCTTCCTGCGGCAGCGCGCGGGCGCGGTTGAGGCCGAGTGTCGCATAGCCGGCGACTGTCCCGGCAACATCGAGAACCAGCAGCGTCGCCGGTCCGCGCGTTGCTTTGCGCCACCAGCTTTCGCCGCGCCGCTCGATCATCTGCGTCAGTGCGCGATGCGGAATGATGCCCGCATAGGTGTGTTGCCAGGCAAGCCTGTGTGTTTCCGATATGGCTCGGGCATCTTGCGGCTCGGCCCGCCGGACATCGATCGACAACGTCTTCATAACGTTTACTCTGGTCCCGCCGAGGGCAACTAACCATATGCACAGAGGCATTGTGATCGATTGCCCACAGACTTGATATGTGGACGACGATCAAAAGTTAACGCTTTTTTAACGATTGTCACAAGACGGAATCGACGCGGCGCACAATAAAAAACCCCGGCGCGAAGGCCGGGGTTTTGAAGGATTTCTCTCCAGCGCCGCGCCTCTTTTCGAGAGACCCATGACGCTGCAGCAGTTTGAATGGCGCTCAGAGAGCCGCCTTCGTCTTTTCGAAACGCTTGCGATCGTTTGCGTCGAGATACATCTTGCGCAGACGAATATTCTTCGGTGTCACTTCCATCAGCTCGTCATCCTGGATCCAGGAGAGCGCGCGATCAAGCGTCATGCGGATCGGCGGTGTCAGCTTCACCGCTTCGTCCTTGCCGGCGGCGCGGATGTTGGTGAGCTGCTTGCCCTTCAGGACGTTGACTTCAAGGTCGTTGTCGCGCGAATGGATGCCGATGATCATGCCGGCATAGACCTTTTCGCCCGGCTCGATGATCATCGGGCCGCGATCTTCCAAGTTGAACATCGCATAGGCGACGGCTTCGCCGGGGGCGTTGGCGAGCAGCACGCCGTTGACGCGGCCACCGATCACACCCTTGTAGGGCTGGTAGTCGTGGAACAGGCGGTTCATGATCGCCGTGCCGCGCGTATCCGTCAGCAGCTCCGACTGGTAGCCGATCAGGCCACGGGTCGGTGCGTAGAAACGCAGGCGGAGACGGTTACCGCCCGACGGACGCAGCTCGACCATTTCGGCCTTGCGCTCGGACATCTTCTGCACGACGACACCGGAATGTTCTTCGTCGACGTCGATGACGACCTCCTCGACCGGCTCCAGAAGCTGGCCGCTTTCGTCCTTGTGCATCACGACGCGCGGACGCGACACGGCAAGCTCGAAGCCTTCGCGACGCATGGTTTCGATGAGAACGGCGAGCTGAAGTTCGCCGCGGCCGGACACGTAGAACGAATCCTTGCCTTCGGCTTCTTCGATCTTCAGGGCGACGTTGCCTTCCGCTTCCTTGAAGAGACGGTCGCGGATGACGCGGCTCGTCACCTTGTCGCCTTCGGTGCCGGCCAGCGGGCTATCGTTGACGATGAAGGACATGGTGACGGTCGGCGGATCGATCGGCTGCGCCGGCAGCGGTATTGTGATCGAAGGATCGCAGAAGGTGTCGGCGACCGTGCCCTTGGAAAGGCCGGCAATCGCGATAATATCGCCCTGATGCGCTTCGTCGATTGCCGTGCGCTCGATGCCGCGGAAGGCGAGGATCTTGGAAATACGGCCGGTTTCGATCGTCTTGCCGTCGGCGTGGAGAACCTTCACGGCCTGGTTCGGCTTGATGGAACCGGAATTGATACGGCCGGTGATGATGCGACCGAGGAAGGGGTTGGCTTCAAGGATCGTGCCGATCATCGTGAACGGACCTTCGTGGACGGTCGGCTCCGGAACATGCTTGAGCACCAGGTCGAGAAGCGGCGTAAGACCCTGATCCTTCGGACCTTCCGGATTGACGTTCATCCAGCCGTCGCGGCCCGAACCGTAGAGGATCGGGAAGTCGAGCTGCTCGTCGGTCGCGTCGAGGTTTGCAAAGAGGTCGAAGACTTCGTTGATGACTTCTTCGTGGCGGCCATCCGGACGGTCGATCTTGTTGATCGCGACGATCGGGCGAAGGCCAACCTTCAACGCCTTGGAGACAACGAACTTCGTCTGCGGCATCGGGCCTTCGGAGGAGTCGACGAGAACGATCGCGCCATCCACCATCGAGAGAATGCGCTCGACTTCACCGCCGAAGTCGGCGTGGCCGGGGGTGTCGACGATGTTGATGCGGACACCCTTCCATTCCACCGAGGTCGCCTTGGCGAGAATGGTGATGCCGCGTTCCTTTTCGAGATCGTTCGAGTCCATCACGCGTTCAGCGACACGCTGATTTTCGCGGAACGAGCCGGACTGCTTGAGAAGCTCATCCACCAGGGTCGTTTTGCCATGGTCAACGTGCGCGATGATCGCGATATTGCGAAGTGCCATATGTGAAATCTCTGAAGCTGGGGCGCACGCTCTAGAGGACGCGCCTATTAGTTTGGGGCGTCCATACAGTTTTTTTTGCGTTTGCGAAAGGGGGGGAACGCGCAAAAGCTGCGGCAAGGCTGTCGCCCTGCCGCATCATGGCGTGTCATCAAACTGTCTTAGGCGTCGCTGCCTGTCAATTCCTCGAAGGTCGAAAGTCCTTTTTTGACGAGCATCGCGTCGGGGCTCGGCAGCTTGCCGCGGAAGGCCTTGTAGGCATCCTCCGGATCGACCGAGCCGCCGACGGAATAGATATTGTCCTTGAGCTTGCGCGCCATCTCGCCATTGAAGGCGTCTCCCGTCTCCTCGAAGGCGGCAAAGGCGTCGGCGTCGAGCACCTCCGACCACATGTAGGAGTAATAGCCGGCCGAATAGCCGCCGGAGAAGATGTGCTGGAAGTGCGGCGTCGCATGGCGCATGACGATCGACTTCGGCATGCCGATCTCGGCCAGCACCTCGGCCTGCACCGCCATCGGGTCCTCGACGGCCGTTCTCGTGTGAAACGCCATGTCGACCAGCGCCGACGAGGTGAACTCGACGGTATTGAAGCCGGCATTGAAGGTGCGGGCGGCAAGCACCTTGTCGAGCAGGGCCTGCGGCATCGGCTCGCCGGTTTCGACATGCACGGCATAGCGCTTCAGAATATCGGGCACCGTCAGCCAGTGCTCATAGAGCTGTGACGGCAACTCGACGAAATCGCGAGAGACGCCGGTGCCCGCAACCGAGGGATAGGTGACGTTCGAAAGCATGCCGTGCAGCGCATGGCCAAATTCGTGGAACAGCGTACGGGCATCGTCAAGCGACAGCAGCGCCGGCTTTCCTTCCGCCGGCTTGGCGAAGTTGCAGACATTATAGATGATCGGCAATTCGCCGTGGCGGCCGTTCTTCAGTTCCAGCCTGTGCTGCGATTGCAGCGAGCTCATCCAGGCGCCTGATCGTTTCGAACTGCGGGCGAAATAATCGCCGAGGAAGAGGGCGACGAGCTTGTCTTCGCGGTCCCTGATTTCGAACACCCTGACGTCAGGGTGATAGGCGGCCACGCCCTTCTTCTCGACGGCCCGGACGCCGAACAGTCGGCCGGCGACGTCGAAGCAGGCTTCGATAATCTTCTCGAGCTGCAGATAAGGCTTGAGCTCGGTCTCGGAGAAATCGAACTTCCGTGCCCGGATCTTTTCGGCATAGTGGCGCCAGTCCCAGGGCATCACCTCGTGGTTCCGGCCTTCCTCGGCAATCAGCGCCGCGATATCGATCTCCTCCTCGCCGGCGCGTTTCACCGCCCGTGCCCAGACAGCCCTCAGCAGGCCGTTCACCGCATCCGCCGTCTTCGCCATCGTGTTGTCGAGCTTCAGCTCGGCGAAATTGCCGTAGCCAAGCAGGGTCGCCACCTGATGGCGGAGCGCCAGCGTTTCCCTGATGACGGCGCGGTTATCCGTCTCCCCTTCATTTTCGCCGCGCGCCACCCACGCCTTGAAAGCCTGCTCGCGCAGATCGCGACGCTCCGAGAAGGTGAGGAAGGGCTCGATAATCGAGCGTGACAACGTCACTGCATATTTGCCCTCCTCGCCGCGTTCGCGCGCTGCTGCCGCCATCGCGTCGCGAAGGAATTCCGGCAGGCCCTCGAGCTCGGCGCTATCAGAAAGGACCAGCGCCCATGCCTTTTCGTCGGCCAGCACGTTCTGGCCGAATTGCGTCCCGAGGCCGGCAAGCTTTTCATTGATCGCCGCGAGTTTTTCCTGTTCGGCCTTTTCGAGCTTGGCGCCCGATTTGACGAAGCCTTTCCAGTGGCGTTCCAGCACGCGTGTCTGTTCGAGCGTCAGACCAAGCGTCTCGCGGCCCTCCCAGAGCGTGTCGATGCGGGCAAAAAGCGCGGCATTCATCCCGATCTTCGAATAGTGGCGCGACATCTTCGGCGAGATCTCCCGCTCCAGCGCCTGGATCACATCATTGGTATGGGCGCCCGCCTTGTTCCAGAACAGCGACGAAACGCGGGACAGCGCGTCGCCGGCAATCTCCAGCGCCACGACCGTATTGTCGAATGTCGGCGCATCGCCGTTTCCGGCAATCTCGTCGATCTCCCTTTCATGCGCGGCAAGTGCGGCTTCGAAGGCAGCAGCGAAATCGCCGTCGTTCAAGGCATCGAAACGCGGCAGACCGTGAAGACCGTCCCAGGTCACCAGCGCCGGATTGAAATCATGTGGAGAAGACATCGGAGAATTCCTTTTTGGCATGCAAGTGAATCGGCAATATAGGAGAGCGGCCATAGAATTGGTATGTTGTCGGGAAGGACCTTTTGCCTCGCCTGGCAAATCCGGCGGGCGCCTGTCAAATCTGGTGGACAACAATTGATACGTGAAAATTAACCAACCGTTAACGATTGACGCGAATCACGCGCAAGCGCTAGTTTCCAGGTGATCTTCTTGTAAGGGGACATGCGCCATGGAAATTTTTTCTGTGCGGTCTTCTCAGAGTTTGCTTTTTAAAAACAATCCTAATAACGCAAAAAGTTCGAAGACCTCTGATATTCAAATCGAGACCAGAGCTCCCGCCCCGGCCTCGTTCCAGATCGAAGACGATGTTGGCGAAGGCCCGGATTTCACCGCGGTCAGCCCTGGGGAACTGCGCAATTACGCACGCCAGGGTTTCGACAGTGGCCTGATCGATCAAAACACCTACGCCGCGATCTCCGAACCGCTGCCGATGCATGCGATCGATCCGCTCGGCAACATCATCGATCTCTCCAGCGTCACCGACGGCACCAGCTTCAATTTCCTCGATTACTACCAGAACCAGCTGCAGATCGCCATGTCGATCGGCGATTCTGAAGAGGTCCAGACACTGAAATCGATCGTCAGCTTCCTGAATGCCTGACCTCACGCATGCATAAATCAAAGACAAGCGCGTCGCATGTCTCGGGCGCGACGCGCTTTAATCAGGCCTTGCGCCAGCCGAGCAGGCCGGGCGTTGCGTGCCAGAGCGCCTGAGCGGCAAATCCCATGAAAAGCACGCCGGAGCAGCGCACGATCAATCGCTCATGGGCGCGATAGAAGCGCCGCACCGTACCGGCGCCGATGATGCCGATCAGGATAATGTCGGCCGTCACGAAACCGACGAACGACACGACGAGCAGCACCGGCAACGCTTCGAAATCGAGCGCGCCGGCCGAGCCTGCAACGAGTGCGGTGAAGGTGGCGAGCGCCACCGGATAACCCTTCGGATTGGTGACGCCGAAGATCAGACCGCGGCGAAACGGTCGCTCGACCACAACAAGCGCCTGTCCCTCCGCTTTCGGCTTGGCATTGACGGCGCTCCAGCCGATCCAGGCGAGGTAGAAGCCGCAGGCAAGGCCGAGCAGGTCGAAGACGAAGGTTCCGATCGTCTTTGCACCGACGATCGCGATCAGCGCCAGCGACGACCAGATGAGGTCCCCGACCAGATGCCCCATCATAAAGAGGGCGCCGGCCTTGCGGCCCTGCCCGGCGCCGATGCCGAGCAGTTGCAGGAAGGCGGGTCCCGGAATGAGCACGTAAAAGAGCGCCGCCAGAAAGGCGCCGAAGAGCAGGGACTGCGTCATGGAAATGCTCCGGAGGATGATTGCAGCAGACTAAGCGATCACAGCCATCCGTCAAGGGTGGTGCACGGCTATGGAGAGTGGGATCAGGTAGCAAGCGCGCTACACCGGAGGCGGCTTTCAAGCCCGAGGCGGACATCTGTTCGTTGTTGAAGGATGCGGCTGCCGCGATGATCTACAAAGCGACGGGCAATCTTCGAGCAATCCAGATCCTGCTCGGACATACCAAGATCGAGAACACGGTCAGGTATCTTGGTGTGGACATCGAGATGCGTTGGAACTAGCGGAGCATACAGAGATTTGACAGAGTGCGGGGCCGTGCCTCTTGGGGAAAACGTTTCCGGTTTTAGCAGTTCGATTGAGCGGCTATGCGCCAAGAGCGGGCATCGGCTTCTGCAGGAGTGCGTGCCAATTTTCCGGCTGGGTGACGGGCTTCGTTGCTGGGCTGTATCCATCAGAACCACTCGCCTTCGATGGTTCAAGCCCTCATCCGGGGGGTTTTGGCAAACACACTAAGACCGAGCCATTCCTGCATGTCGCGCGCGAGGACCCTGTCCCCTTCAAGTTTCAGCGTTTCTGCATCGGTTTCCTGACGTATGGTCGTGAGGCCCATCCAAATTGCGGTCATCGAACGGAGCAACCCTTCAACGAGAAGGTCTACATCATAGCCCGGATCGAAGTTGCAGAGATCGACTTTTCCGTTTTCGACCACAAGCCACCAGCTTTTTTGGGCGGCCGAAAGTTCCGGGTACAGAAACTGTATCGTACAACGGCGGGTCGGAAGTCTTCTTGTATCGAGGCTGCGCCGCATGTCCCACATGAGCAGAGAAGGGTCGAGATTCTTCAAGGAAAGTCGCGATTCCATCCACCGTTGAGCCCAATTTCCGAGACCTATGATCAGAGGTCTCAATTCTTCGCCCGCTGCCGTGAGTTGGTAATCGGTAATGCCGTTCGCACTCCTTGTCACCGTGATGACGCCCGATTGTTCCAGTTCTTTCAGTCGTTTTGATAGGAGTGCCGGAGACATTTTTGGTAGACCGCGACGCAACTCATTAAAGCGCGTCGATCCGCAAAGGAATTCTCGAACGACCAAGGTCGTCCACCGCGAGCAGAGGATTTCCGAGGCCATTGATACCGGACAGAATTGCCCGTAGCCGTCACGCTCTACCATAAGGACCTCCACCGGTCTGGATCAGGCACAATATTGCAAAACAACCGGTCCGCCAAATGCTCCTTGCCTGGCCATACGGCGGCGGCGTTCAGTACAGTTCGTGTACTAGCCGCAATTGTGAAACGAGCGCAGAGTCTCAATCCTCACGAGATAGGAGGCATTGATATGCTCGGGCTTACAGAACCAAAACAGAACTTTGCCGGCGGTCGGACCATTGTCGAACTAACCAATTCGGTCCTGCCCACCATCGCTCAACGCGCCGCATCGGTCGACGAGAGCAACACCTTCGTCGGCGAGAATTACGCGCTTCTAAAAGAATCTGGACTCGTGCGGGCAGGCGTTCCAATCGAATTGGGCGGGCTGGGCGCGGAAGTGCCCGAACTTTCTGAGATGCTCAAATCCATTGCTCGTGCATGTGGGTCCACTGCGCTTGCCTTTTCCATGCATACCCATCAAGTCGCCATCCCCGCCTGGCGCTGGCGGCATCAAAAGGTGGCCGCGGTGGAGCCGCTCCTGAGACGTGTTGCGTCGGAGCAAATCATATTGCTCTCGAGCGGCGGATCGGACTGGATCGGCGGATCGGGCAAGGCCATGAAAGTTGATGGCGGATACCGGATCACCGCGCGTAAACGCTTCACTTCCGGCGCGGCGGCAGGAAACATCCTGATGACCGGTGCTGTTTATGAAGAACAGGACGGCGCGCGCTCCGTCATTCATTTCGGCGTTCCGATGGCATCGCCAGAGGTTTCGATAGAGGATACGTGGCGAACACTTGGAATGAGGGGAACCGGGTCAAACGATGTCATCATCGAAAACCTCTTCGTGCCGGATGCGAGTGTCGCATTTTCCAGAAGCGCGGGGCAATGGCATCCAGTATTTCAAGTCATCGGCATGATCGCGTTTCCTCTGATCTACGCGGTCTATCTTGGCGTCGCCGAGAGCGCCCGCGACATCGCAGTCAAGATGGTCCGTAGCAAGGCCAACAGCGATCATGTGATCGGGTTAGCCGGGCGCATGGAAACGTCTCTGAGGGCCGCACAGATCGCGCATCGCTGGATGTTAGAGGTAGTTGCTCGAAACGAACCGTCCGCGGAAACCGTCAACGAGGTTATGATCGGCCGTTCCTTGGTCGCACGGCACGCTATCGAGGTGACGGAGCTTGCAATGGAGGTCGCAGGCGGCGCGGCATTCTATCGAGAGAACGGGCTGGAGCGCTGCTTCCGTGACATACAGGGCGCTCGCTATCATCCGATGCAGCCCGGAGCCCAGGCGCAATACGCGGGTTCATTCGCGCTCGGACTTCCCACCGAGAAGATTTTCTAGCGCCTGGCGCAACGACGAACTCCGCGGAATCATAGGCTAGGTGGGTATTTTGACGTCCAGAATTCGAATGGACGAGCCCCGCCAGCAGGGACGACAGAGCAACCTCTTGCGCGCTTTGGGCCGATATGCGACCTCGACCACGGCAGCTCTGCGCCGTCAATTCGGTCGGAAACGTCGTCATCGCGCAGGCCAGAGAGCGGACATAGCTCCGTGGCGGCGCCACGTCGCCGGTACGCCATCAGCGATCATGCATGTTGCGGACGCGCTCGCATTCCATCGCGCAGAGAATGCTGCGCAGAAAGGTTACGCCTCATTCATATTGATTGAGGTCGATCAAGGATGGTTCGGCCTCGATCATCTAAGGTTTTCTAAAAGTGAGATCGTCATGGCCGAGACGCAGCAGATGTTGACCAACCCGACGCGGTACCTGTTCTTCACGGGCAAGGGCGGAGTCGGCAAGACGTCCCTAAGCTGTGCGAGCGCGATCACGCTCTGCGACGGCGGAAAGCAGGTGCTGCTGGTCAGCACTGACCCCGCCTCCAATCTGGACGAAATGCTGGCTACGCCGCTCCGGGCTATCCCCACCCTAGTCCCATCCGTACCCGGCCTCTACGCCATGAACATCAATCCGGAAGCCGCCGCCGAAGACTATCGCGAACGTGTATTGGCACAGATGGCAGCCAGCGCTTCCGAGAGCGAACGGAACACGGTTCGGGAACAGCTTTCCGGAGCCTGCACGACAGAGATTGCGGCGTTCGATGCCTTTGTCGGACTCCTTGCAGACGACATGTCGACGTTCGACCATATCATTTTCGACACCGCACCCACAGGTCACACATTGCGGCTTCTCAGTCTTCCAAAGGCATGGACCGGCTTTCTTGAGGGTAATGACAGGGGCGCATCGTGCCTGGGTCCGCACTCGGGCCTGAAGATGCAGGAGGCGCGGTTCCGGGAGGCGCTTGCATGCCTGGGAGATGAGAAGCGCACCCGGATCGTCTTGGTCGCCCGTCCGGACTCGAGTGCTCTTCGCGAGGCCTCACGCACGTCGGGCGAACTGGCGGCCCTCGGGCTAAAGAACCAACTGCTCGCGATCAATGGGCGGTTTCGTGCGACTAAGCGCGACGATCCGATTGCAGTCGGGATTGAGCGATCACAGGATGCCGCGCTCTCGACGATGCCGGTTGAACTGTCCAGGCTGCCGAGCGACGAGTTTCCGATGCTTCCCTTCGATATGGTGGGTCTTGATGCTCTGAGGGCCTTGTTCGCACCTCAGTCGCAGGCGTCGACCATCCAGGAACCGGTGGCAGCCGCCCAGACCACCCTGCCGTCGCTTGCGAAATTGATTGACGAGATCGCCGGTGGCCGCAAAGGCCTGGTGATGGTGATGGGAAAGGGCGGCGTCGGAAAGACGACGGTCGCTGCGGCCCTTGCGATCGGCCTGGTCGAACGCGGCCATGCCGTGCATTTAACGACCACTGATCCGGCGGCTCACCTGTCGTTTATCGTCGAGGGAAGTATGCCCGGTCTGACGGTTGACAGGATTGATCCGGCTGCCGAAACCAAACGCTACATCGAGAAAGTCATGTCCTCACGCGGACGCGATCTCGACGAGGAAGGCAAGGCGCTTCTCCGGGAAGACCTTGAATCTCCCTGCACGGAGGAAGTCGCTGTCTTCCACGCCTTCTCACGGATCGTGGCAGAGGCCCGCGACGCCTTTGTGGTCATCGACACCGCTCCGACGGGGCACACGCTTCTCCTGCTGGATGCGACGGGCGCTTATCATCGTCAGATGACGCGACAGATGGAGACGGTCGGCCCTGGCCGGATAGTCACGCCACTGATGCGCCTTCAGGACCCGGAATATACGCGCGTCATCCTCGTTTCCCTTCCCGAAACGACGCCGGTCTCCGAAGCGGCGATGCTGCAGGAAGATCTGCGCCGAGCAAAGATTGAGCCTTACGGTTGGGTGGTCAACAGGACCATGGCGGCGAGTGGCACGCATGACCCGCTTTTGCAGTCGCGCCTTGCGGGAGAACGGGTGCAGATCGACCGGATCACACGCAAATTGGCGAAACGAGCCTATATTCTGCCGTTCCAGGCTGTTCCCCCGGTTGGCATCGACGCTTTGAAACGGCTGTCCGGGCGGGAGTGAGACGACGAACGCCAAGCTCAAATTAGGAAGCCGCGTCGAACCGATGGCGGTTCTCGCTATATCCCTTCCCGCGGCGGGCTGGAAGCGCTTGCGCCCTGAGGCTTTGCCTACCTAAAAAACATATTTAGTATGTCCGCAGTTGGCCGAACTGTGACCACATCGCCAGATGTTTGGATGTCCGCTCTCTCCCTTCCGCACTCCAACATCGGACTGTCCCCTCACGGCCCTGTAGCGGTCGTCTATCCAAGCCGAGCCGATGTCCGTTGTTGATGCGATCCGGCCATCCAAAACGCTCTACGATTTTGGTGCCGTTTGCCACCTCACTCCACGAAAAAGCCCGCGCGGCGATGCCGGCGGGCTCATATCCGGTTCGAAGGCGAACCGTGATTATTTCACGAGGTTGCGCTTGGCGAGCGTGCGCAGGCGCAGCGCATTGAGCTTGATGAAGCCGGCCGCATCCTTCTGGTCGTAGGCGCCCTGATCGTCCTCGAAAGTGACGAGCTTGTCGGAATAGAGCGACTTGTCGCTTTCGCGGCCGATGACCATAACATTGCCCTTGTAGAGCTTCAGCGTCACTTCGCCCTCGACATGCTCCTGGCTCTTGTCGATCAGCGCCTGCAGCATCTCGCGCTCCGGCGAGAACCAGAAGCCGTAATAGATCAGCTCGGCGTAACGCGGCATGATGTCGTCCTTGAGATGGGCGGCACCGCGGTCGAGCGTGATCGATTCGATGGCGCGGTGCGCCGTAAGCAGGATCGTGCCGCCTGGTGTCTCGTAGACGCCGCGCGACTTCATGCCGACGAAACGGTTCTCGACGAGGTCGAGACGGCCGATGCCGTTGTCGCGGCCGTAATTGTTGAGCGCAGCCAAGAGTGTCGCTGGGCTCATGCGCACGCCGTTGATCGAAACTGCATCACCCTTTTCGAAGCCGACCTTGATGGTCGTTGCCTTGTCGGGTGCAGCTTCAGGCGAAATGGTGCGCATATGCACATATTCAGGCGCCTCCTGGGAGGGGTCCTCGAGAACCTTGCCTTCGGACGAGGAATGCAGAAGGTTGGCGTCGACCGAGAACGGCGCCTCGCCCATCTTGTCCTTGGCAACAGGGATCTGATGCTGTTCGGCAAAGGCCAGCAGATCGGTGCGGCTCTTGAACGCCCAGTCGCGCCAAGGCGCGATGATCTTGATGTCGGGGTTCAGGGCATAGGCGGACAGTTCGAAACGGACCTGGTCGTTCCCCTTGCCGGTCGCGCCATGGGCGATCGCATCGGCGCCGGTCTTCTTGGCGATATCGATCAGATGCTTGGAAATCAAAGGACGGGCAATCGAGGTGCCGAGCAGGTAGACGCCCTCGTAGACGGCATTGGCGCGGAACATCGGGAAGACGAAATCGCGCACGAATTCCTCGCGCACATCCTCGATATAGATCTCCTTGATGCCGAGCATCTCGGCCTTTTTGCGCGCCGGCTCCAGCTCTTCGCCCTGGCCGAGATCGGCGGTGAAGGTGACGACTTCGGCGCCGAGCTCCGTCTGCAGCCACTTCAGGATGATCGAGGTGTCGAGGCCGCCGGAATAGGCGAGAACGACTTTCTTCACGTCTTTGTATGATGCCATGATGATGAGGTCCGTTGCATAAAAGGCCGGCAAAACCCGGTGTCGCGGCACTTTTAGCGAGATTGACGCGTGACGCAAGGCCAAGTGCGACGGTGATGGTGCCGATACCGTTTGACAGGGCGAAAGCGGAGCCCATATTCGCCAACGTCCGCAAATGCTCGAGGAGAGGTTGCCCCCGTGACGAATATTCAAGACATTTTCAAGAAATCCAATGTTGCCGTCATCACCGGCGGCGCCTCCGGCATCGGCCTTGCTGCGGCGAAATATTTCGCCGGACGCGGCATGAGCGTCGCCATTGCCGATCTCGGCGGCGATCGGCTGGCCGACGCCGCCAACGAACTCAAGGCCATTGCCGGCGAGGAAAATGTGATGGCGGTCGAGACCGACGTCGCCAGCAGAGACTCGCTGGAAGCGCTCGAACGCGCCGTGCTCCAGCGTTTCGGCCGTGTGCACGTGCTGATGAACAATGCCGGCATCGGCCCGGAAACCTCGATCTTCAGCCCGCAGGCGAACTGGGACAATATCTTCGCCGTCAACCTGATGGGCGTGATCAACGGCACGCGCACCTTCGGCCCGAAGATGCTGTCGCACGGCGAGCCGGGCCTGATCATCAACACCGGCTCCAAGCAGGGCATCACCACGCCACCCGGCAACCCCGCCTACAACATCTCCAAATCAGGCGTGAAAGTCTTCACCGAAGCGCTGCAGCACGAGCTTCGCAACGTCGAAGGCGGAAAGATCTCCGCCCATCTTCTGATCCCCGGCTTCGTCTTCACCGGCCTCACCAAGGGCGACCGCGCCGAAAAACCGGCCGCTGCCTGGACGCCGGAGCAGACGGTCGATTTCATGGTCGAGAGCCTCGAACGCGGGGATTTCTATATTTTGTGCCCTGACAATGACGTGGCGCGTCCGGTCGACGAGCGCCGGATGGCTTGGGCGGCCGGCGATATCATCGAGAACCGGCCGCCGCTGTCGCGCTGGCACAAGGACTACGCCGACAAGTTCAAGGCCTTCCTCGAACAGAAGTAATCGGCACCATCAGAAGGTTTGATTGGTAATTTTCCGAAAGCCGGGTAAGAGAACCCCAGATCCTTTCCGGCTTTCAGAGTGTGTCATGGATTTCCTGCCCAGCCTGCCGACCCTTCTCGCCTTTGGCGCCGCGACGCTGCTGCTCGCGGCGACCCCAGGCCCCGATATGACGCTGTCGATCAGCCGCGCGCTGGCCCAGGGCAAAAAGGCGGCGCTCTTCGTTGTCGTCGGCACCAGCCTCGGTATCGTCGTCCACACCATGCTGGTCGCTTTCGGCATTTCGGCGCTGATCACCGCCTCACCGACCGCCTTCCTGATCCTGAAGACCGGTGGTGCTGCCTATCTGCTCTGGCTGGCGGTGCAGGCGATCCGTTTCGGCTCGAAGCTCACCGTCGCCAAGGTCGAGGAGCAGAAGGGCACTGCGCTTTCGAACATCTCGTCGGGCTTCTGGGTCAATCTTCTGAACCCCAAGGTCATCATCTTTTTCATGACCTTCCTGCCGCAATTCGTCAGCGCCGGCGATCCGGCCGTCACCCACAAGCTGCTCTTTCTCGGCTTCTGCTTCATCCTGATCGGCATGCCGGTCAATGCCAGTGTCGTCTTTGCCGCCGACTGGCTGGCCTCCTGGCTGCAGAACAACAAGAAAGTGCTGCGCGGCATGGATTACACCTTCGCCGGTGTCTTCTCGATCTTTGCCGCAAAGATCCTGCTCACCCAGGCGAGATAGGCGCGGTTGCGAAGCAATCCCGCGGTTGCGCAGCAATCCGCCCGCAGTCGGCATATCGATCCGCCCGCGGTCGCTTGATCGATCCGCCCGCGGTCGGTTGATCGATCCGCCCGCGGCGTGAAACGATCCGCCGCCAGCTACACCAATATTCGCGAGACGCCACGCCGGAGCAGGCGGTGACCGCGAATTTCGTCGTCTTCCAAAATTATTCCATGCCTTTCGCGCGATTACTTGTGATCAACATATGATCGTAAGTCGGCAATTGTGGCTAGGCCACGCCACCTTCTCTGCCCACATATCCTTTACGGCTCACGAAGAGCTGCCTCGAAAGGATAAGTCCATGATTACGTTCCGCAATATCATAACGGCAGGAGTTGTTGCGCTGGCGTTTGCCGCCACATCCCTTACAGCGACAACACCTGCCTTAGCTCACGCCGGCGGAGGCCATGGCGATGGCGGCTTCTCGCGTGACGGCGGCCACTTCGGCGGTGGTGCGCATACGGGCGGCGGCAATTTCGCCGATCGCGGCTTCGGTGCGCATCATTTCGGCGGAGCCGGCCATTTTGGCGGACACCGCGACGGTCGTTTCGCCTTCCATGATAGAAATCGTCTGTTCTTCGGCGATGACGACTATGACCCGGAACAGTGCCAGCCGGAATGGCTCAACCAGTACGGCCATCGCGTGCTGGTGGAAGTCTGCTCTTGATGACGGTCCCACTGGCCTCTGAGGAGTCGTGAAACGATGAGCTGCCCGCTAACCGATCAGCAACGCATCGTCATCCAGCGTCTGGCCGCGCATCTTGCGGAACATTGCGATCAGATCCTCGACCTGCAACGTCTTGCGGCTGTCGCCGGCGACATCGAGCACGATCTCGCCGCCATGCAGCATCACGGTTCGGTGGCCATAGTCGAGCGCCTGGCGCATCGAATGCGTCACCATCAGCGTCGTCAGCTTGCGCTCGGAAACGATCTTCTGGGTCAGGCCCATGATGAATTCCGCCATGCCGGGGTCAAGCGCCGCTGTATGTTCGTCGAGCAGCAGCACCTCCGAGCCCGCCAGCGTCGCCATGACGAGCGAGACCGCTTGCCGCTGGCCGCCGGAGAGCAGGTCCATGCGGTCCTTCATGCGGTTCTCCAGCCCGAGATTGAGTTCGGCGATCCTTTCGCGAAAATGGTCGCGCCGTTTTGCGCCAAGCGCCGAAACAAGTCCGCGCCGTTCGCCGCGGCGCGCGGCAAGCGCGAGATTTTCCTCGATCGACAGCGCACCGCAGCTTCCGGTCAGCGGGTCCTGGAAGACACGGGCGACCAGCCCGGCGCGCGCCGCCGTCGTCTTGCGGGTCACGTCGGCACTGCCGATCAGCACCTGTCCTTCGCTGGCCAGCACATCGCCGGCGAGCACGCCGAGCAGCGTCGATTTGCCGGCGCCGTTCGAGCCGATGACGGTGACGAAGGAGCCTTCCTCGATCGTCAGGCTGACACCCGAAAGCGCCTGCTTCTGCAGCGGCGTACCGCGCCCGAAAACGACCTTGATGTTCTTGAGGTTGATCACGACGCGGCACCTCCGCGCAAACGGGGAAGGATGAGCGCCACGGTCACCAGCACGGCCGTGACGAAATTGAGGTCGGACGCCTGCAGGCCGATGACGTCGCTCGAAAGCGCCAGCTGGATGGCAATGCGATAGAGGATCGAGCCGAGCACGCAGCCGATCAGAGCGATCAGCAGACCGCGCCGCCCGAGCAGCGTCTCGCCGATGATGACGGCAGCGAGACCGACGACGATCGTACCGACGCCGGAGGTGACGTCGGCAAAGCCGTTGGTCTGGGCAAACAGCGCGCCGCCGAGCGCCACCAGCGCATTGGAGATCGCCATGCCGAGATAGATCTGCCGGCTGGTATCGACGCCCTGGGCCCGCGCCATCCTTGCATTGGCGCCGGTCGCCCGCATTGCCAGCCCGGCATCGCTTTCCAGGAAACGCCAGACCAGGATGAGGGCGATGACGACGAGAACACCGACGAAGAGCGGCCGCACGTAGAAATCGCGAAGGCCATGGCCGAAGAACGGGCTGATCATCGTGTCGGCATTGATGAGGGCGACATTGGGTTTGCCCATCACGCGCAGATTGACGGAAAACAATGCGATCATCGTCAGAATCGAGGCGAGCAAATTGAGGATCTTGAAGCGCACATTGAGCAGCGCCGTCACCATGCCCGCGGCGGCACCGGCCGCCATGGCGATCAGCGCCGCAAGCCAGGCATTGACGCCGGCAATGATCAGCACGGCCGTCACCGCCGCACCAAGCGGAAAGGAGCCGTCAACCGTCAGGTCGGGAAAGTCGAGAACTCGAAAGGCGAGATAGACGCCGAGAGCGACGAAAGAATAAACCAGGCCGAGCTCGACGGCCCCCCAGAATGCGATTTGGCTCAAGGCTTTCAGCCCCTCTTCTGTCCGCTTCCGCTCCGCGCCTTGCGCAAAACATCAGGCTCTTAATACCATCAGCCGCCCCCGCGTGGAACGGGAGCGGCTGCAAACTCGATCAGCGACGGCAGTCGCCTTGTTATTCGATGACTTTGGTAGCGCGGGAAAGCACGCCCTGCGGCAGGGTGACGCCCATCTTCTCGGCCGCCGCCTTGTTGACGACGAGGTCGCTGCCGGCAGCAGTCTTGACAGCGATGTCGCCCGGGTTCTCGCCCTTCAGCACACGCACGACGATCTCGCCGGTCTGCTTGCCGACATCATAATAGTTGAAGCCGAGGGCGGCGATCGAGCCGCGCGAAACCGAATCCGTATCGGCGGTAAAGAGCGGCAGCTTGCTCTCTTCGGCAACGGCGACAGCACCTTCAAGCGCGGAGATGATGGTGTTGTCGGTCGGAATGTAGATCGCATCGGCGCGGCCGACGAGCGCACGCGCCGCACCCTGGACCTCGGCCGATTTGGTGGCCGCCGATTCGACCACCTTCAGGCCGGCCTTTTCGGCTTCGGTCTTCAACACGGCGAGCAGCGAAACGGAATTCGCCTCGCCGGAATTGTAGAGATAGCCGATGGTTTTCACATCGGGCAGGATTTCCTTGATCAGCGCAAGGTGCTCGGCGACCGGCGACATATCGGAGAGGCCGGTGACATTGCCGCCGGGCTTGTCCATGTTCTTGACGAGCTGGGCGCCGAGCGGATCGGAGACGGCCGTGAACACGACAGGAATGTCCCGCGTCGAGGAAACGACGGCCTGGGCCGAGGGTGTCGAGATCGGCACGATGACATTGGGCTCGTCGCCGGCGAACTGGCGGGCGATCTGGGCCGCCGTCGCCGGATTGCCCTGCGCCGATTCGAATACGAATTTCAGGTTCTCGCCTTCCTTGTAGCCGGCAGCCGTCAGCGCATCGAGAACGCCCTTGCGCGCCGCATCCAGCGCCGGATGTTCGACGATCGCCGTCACGGCGACGGTGACGTCATCAGCCTTCGCGGGCAGGGAAAGGGCCAAAGTGGCGGCAAGAGCGAGCAAAATCGGGCGCATGAGGATCCTCCTGAATGATTTTGGGGGCACTTTTAGGAAAAGCGCCCCCTGAAATCAATCGCGGAGAATTGTAGCGAGGATCAAACTTGCTGATCAGTCGTCGGCGCCGTGATTGGCGATCATCATCGCCTCGAAGGCCAGACGTTCGGTCTTGCGCATGCGTTCGGATTCCGATTTCAGCTGGCCGCAGGCGGCAAGAATGTCGCGGCCGCGCGGCGTGCGGATCGGCGAGGCATAGCCTGCCGAATTGATGAAGTCGGCGAACTTCTCAATCTGCTCCCAGTCGGAACACTGGTAATTGGTGCCGGGCCATGGATTGAACGGAATGAGGTTGATCTTCGCCGGCACGCCCTTCAGGAGCTTGATCAGCCCCTTGGCGTCTTCCAGGCTGTCGTTGACATCCTTCAGCATCACATATTCGAAGGTGATGCGCCGCGCGTTCGAAAGACCCGGATAGGTCCGGCAGGCCTCGATCAGCTCCTTCAGCGGATACTTCTTGTTGATCGGCACCAGAAGGTCGCGCAGATCGTCGCGCACCGCATGCAGCGAAATCGCCAGCATGACGCCGATTTCCTCGCCGGTTCGGAAGATCTCCGGCACGACACCGGAGGTGGAAAGCGTCACGCGGCGCCTGGACAGCGACAGGCCGTCACCATCCGTGGCGATCAGCAATGCCTGCTTGACGGCATCGAAGTTATAAAGCGGCTCACCCATGCCCATCATGACGATGTTGCTGACCTTGCGGCCCTCGGCAGGCATGATCGTGCCCTGCGGCGCTTCACGGTCCGGGAAATCCCCAAGCCGGTCGCGGGCAAGCAGCAGCTGCGAAAGAATTTCCTCCGCCGTCAGGTTGCGCACCAGACGCTGTGTCCCGGTATGACAGAAGGAACAGGTAAGCGTGCAGCCGACCTGGCTGGAGATACAGAGCGTGCCGCGGCCCTCTTCCGGAATATAGACGGCCTCGATCTCGACGGGACGCCCGGCGCCGCGCGGGGGAAAGCGCAGCAGCCACTTGCGCGTGCCGTCGTTGGAGACCTGCTCCTCGACGATCTCGGGACGTGCGATGGTGAAATGCTGCTTCAGCATCTCCCGCATGTCCTTGGCAACATTCGTCATATGGTCGAAGTCGGAGACCCCGCGCACATAGATCCAGTTCCAGAGCTGCGAGACGCGCATCTTGATCTGCTTCTCGGCCACACCCTTTTCCCGGAGTGCCGCCCCCATCTCCTCGCGCGACATGCCGATCAACGACGGCTTCTCGAGGCTGGCGGACGTGCGCGCCTGCGGCTTGGTGACAACGATCTCATCCATGACGGACATAGTCTTTCATCCCGAATTCGAACACGTAACCGCCCCGCAAGCCCTGCGAACTTCAGGGCTAAGCCGGAAGACTGGCGGGTGCATGACGGCACATTAGCAGAAATTGAATGGCGGAACGGCGACGGATATCGCGATCTGTCCGCTGTTGCGCGGCCTTTAGCATCATTTTGCCCGCGCGTCACTATAGATGGAAACGACGAGGGCCGGCGCAAGGCCGGCCCTCGAAGCTCTGACAACAAAAAAGCTTACTTGCAGGTTTCGATCTGCTTCAGCGCAGCCGAGATACCCGAGAGCGAATAGCTGTAGGAGGTGCCGGTGCCCTTGCGCGAAACGGCATTGACCGTCATCGAATGACCGGTCTTCATCGCCGCGACGAGGGCTGGCTCCTGCGCCGCGTTCTCGACCCAGCCGGCCTTGTCCTTGGTGAACATCACAAAGGTCTTGTTGTCGATCACGACGTTGATCTTCGAACTTTCCTTGACCGTGTAGCCCATCATCGCCTGCGGCTCATAGGAGATGTTCTGGCCCGGACGCTGAGAGACGATGAAGAAATTGTCGCCGTGGTCGACGCTTGCCGGCTGCTTTGCCGTCGGAACGGACAGCACGTAGCAGACGGTGCTGTTGCCCGACTTGTAGGAGTAGGCGCCCCATGCCTGGAACTGCTGGATGCGGTTCGGCGCGGCCTGTTGCGCTGTCGCAACTCCGGCCATAACAAGGGTGAGTGCGAGAGCGGATACGATACTTTTTACAAACATGGATTCCTGCCGGTTCTTGCGATTCAAGGCCCGAAGCGATCATAGCGGGCGCCGCATAATCACGATCTGCTTTATTTTGACTTAATTCAGGTTACCAAATGGTCAACAATAGCTGCGATTTGTGTCGGCCTGTGTCATTTCAGCTCGAGTGTCAATTTTCGTCCCTTTAACGGTATCGGCCGCGACACCGTGCCCCAATGGCACTGGCCCTCCGTTCGGCTGAATTTAAGACACAAAGATTCAGGCAAGAGTTTGACCTTTCCCAAATCCGTTGTACCTCAGTAAGACTTGGAAATCCGGGACGAAATTATTGTCGCAGGGGGCTGGTGAGGAGATATGGATGCCGAGGAAAGACAGCGTTTCGCTGCCCTCGCGAAGGCCGTCGCGGACGACCGCGACCAGCAGGCCTTTTCCATCCTGTTCGACTATTTCGCACCCCGCCTGAAGGCCTGGCTGATGCGCCAGAAGATGACATCAGGCGAGGCTGAGGAACTGGTCCAGGAGATCATGATCGTGCTCTGGCACAAGGCAGAGCTCTACGATGCCACGCGATCTTCCCTCTCGACCTGGCTTTTCCGCATTGCCCGCAATCGCCGCATCGACATGCAGCGCCGCGCCAACACCCGCATCTTCGACGAGACCGATCCGGCCCTGCAGCCGCCGGCCGATATCGGCGCGGAAGAAATCATCGCCAATGACGATCGCGACGCCAAGATACGCGCCGCCGTCGGTCAATTGCCGGAGGAACAGCGCGACATGCTGCGCGCCGCCTTCTTCCTCGGTCAATCGCATTCGGAGATCGCCGAAGCGACCGGGCTGCCGCTCGGCACGGTGAAGTCACGTATCCGGCTTGCCTTCGGCAAGCTCCGCAAGGTGCTGGAACGCGAAATTGCCTGATGCAATGTCGCCCGAAAGGACGCAGCGCTTTGGGGATGGCAACACGCATGAAACAAGCGGTCGCATCCCGGTTGGACGCGACATGCGTTAAATCGTCTTCATCGCTTCTTCCGGCCGATCGGCGAGAACGCGGTCGGCGGCTTCGTAGTGGCCCGGCCGTATGTGGCCGCGCACCATCGCGAAGGCCGCCGAAAGCACGGCGATGTCGTCGGAAAAGCCGATGACGGCAAAAATATCCGGGATCATGTCGACCGGCATGACGAAATAGGCGAGTGCCGCAAGCAGCACGCCGCGCACCTTGGTCGGCGTCTGCGGATCGAGCGCGCAATAGAAACCGGCGACGACATCGCGCGAGAACGGGATCTGCCGCACCGCCCGCCGGAAAGTCGGCCAGAATTTCTGCCTGACGGTTTTCTCGCGCCGGCTCTGCGTGTCCTCGTCGCCCGGCAACAGGATTTCCCCGAATTTGACCTCGTCCATCCCTGCATCCCTTTTATCCATGCGAACATATGGTGATGGCGCCCAGTCTTTTTCAATCGGCCCCGCTTTCAAACAACACCGCGTGCCGCAGCCTTCTCCATTGCCTTGGCGAGCTTAAAATCCAGTTCCGTCAGCCCGCCGGCATCATGCGTGTTCAGCGTCACATCCACCCTGGAATAGACGTTGAACCATTCGGGATGGTGGTTGAGCTTCTCGGCCGCAAGCGCTGCCTGCGTCATGAAGCCGAAAGCCTCAACGAAATTTGCGAACTTGAACGTCTTCGATATCGACGAACCCGCATCATTGAGCGCCCAGCCCGAAAGCTCGGTCAGTTGCGCCTCAACCGCCGTCCGTTCCAGTCTTTCCATTTTCATGCCATGCTCCTCTTCTCTGTCGACAGGTCACCGATGAAACGCATCAGCATCCTCTTCGTTTGCATGGGCAATATATGCCGTTCTCCGCTCGCGGAGGGAATTTTTGGCCATCTCGTCGCCGAGGCAGGCTTGACTGGCGGTTTTATGATCGATTCCGCCGGCACTGGCGGCTGGCATGAAGGTGAGCCGCCCGACCGGCGTTCGATCGCCACCGCGAAAAGCCACAGCATCGACATATCGGGACAGCGCGCTCGCCGAATACGGCCGAGGGACTTTAGGGATTTCGATCTGATTCTCGCCATGGACCGCGACAACCTGGCGGCGCTCGAAAAGAGCGCGCCGCATGGGGCGAATATCCATCTTTTCGGTGATGCTGCGCTGGGAACCGGAGAGGATATCACCGATCCCTATTATGGCGGCCCTGATGGTTTCGAGCTGGTCTACACCAGGCTCTTGACCGGCTGCTGCAGGCTGCTCGAAACGCTGGGCGTCGAGCGTGCCTCATGCAGCGGGAACACTTCCTCGGTGAGGTAAGGCCCGCCGCCGACCGATTCGCGCGACGAAAGCAGCACGAAGCGCGGCGCGGTGAAGGTTGCGGTATGGAAGTTGCCGCGCCCCGCCAGATATTGCACGACATCGTCGAGCCGCGAGGATTTGAGCCGCGCCAGCGTCACATGCGGCATGAATTTGCGGGGATCCGGCGGCAGGCCGATGCGCTGGCAGATGCGCTCGATCTCGCCCTGCAGCGCATACATCTCAGGCGATTGCGAGACGCCGGCCCAGACCGAATGCGGCTTCTTCGATCCGAAGGAACCGATGCCTTCCAGCCGGAACTGGAATTCCGGCCGGTCGATCCGGTCGAGGCGTTCAACGATTTCATCGGCCGTCCGGCCATCGACATCACCGATGAAGCGCAGGGTGATGTGGTAATTCTCCACATCGATCCATCGTGCTCCGGGGAGGCCACCGCGCAGCAATGAAAGACTCATCGCCGCATTGCGCGGAATTTCGAGGGCGGTAAACAGTCTCGGCATCACGAGCACTCCCCGAATCTTTTGCAGGTGCTCACACGGAATCATGCAATCAACAACCGCGCAAGCCCCTAATTCTTCACAGAAGAAATCGCTTCGACGAAATTTGTGACAGCAGGCTCCATCTTTTCGACCATGACGTCGACACCTCTCGCATTTGGATGCATGCCGTCCTCGAGCTTCAACCCCGCCTCCAGCGCGACGCCGTCGAGGAAAAAGGCGTAGAGGGGAAGCCCATGTTTTTCCGAGAGCTTCTGGTAGATCGGGTTGAATCGTGCGGCATAATCCGCCCCCATGTTCGGCGGCGCCATCATGCCGGCGAGCAGCACGGCAATTCCGCGCTCCTTTAGCCGGGTTATCATCTGGTCGAGATTCTTCTCGCTCTCTTCCGGCGGGATGCCCCGCAGCGCATCATTGGCGCCAAGCTCGAGAATGACCCCATCGGTGCCGTCGGGTACCGACCAGTCGATGCGCGCAAGACCGCCTGTCGTCGTGTCTCCGGAAACCCCGGCATTGGCGATGGTGACATCGAGCCCCTTCGCCTTCAGGGCCGCCTGAAGCTTTTCCGGAAAGCCGTCGCCGGGCGGCAACTGATAACCCGCCATCAAACTATCCCCAAAACCGACGAGATTGATCGTCCGGGCATCGGCTGCAGTAGCAAAGATCAGCGAGACGGCGATGACGGTGAATTGAAGGGCGGCAACTTTAAATCTCATCCTGGTTTCCCTAGATTGGCGAGGTGCCGTTATGCGGCCTTTCGATTACCGACTTATATAGGGCGATTTCTGTTGGCAAAAACCATTATCGAGTTGAAGGGCGCCGATCTGACCCTTGGCAGTGCAGCCGCCTCCGTCCATGTGCTGAAGGGCATCGATCTCGATATCGCGGCCGGCGAATCCGTCGGCATCGTCGGCCCTTCCGGTTCCGGAAAATCAACCCTGCTGATGGTGCTTGCCGGGCTGGAGAAGCTCGATAGCGGCGAGATCAACATCAACGATACGCCGCTCCATAGCCTCAGCGAGGACCAGGTCGCCGATTTCCGCGGCCGCAACATCGGCATCGTCTTCCAGTCCTTCCACCTGATCGCCAACATGACGGCGCTGGAAAACGTCGCCGTGCCGCTCGAGCTCGCCAATGTCGGCAACGCCTTCGAGATCGCTCATCGCGAGCTGAAGTCGGTCGGCCTCGGCGAACGGCTGAACCACTATCCCGGCCAGCTTTCCGGCGGCGAACAGCAGCGCGTGGCGATTGCCAGGGCGCTCGCCCCCTCGCCCGCCCTGCTGATCGCCGACGAGCCGACCGGTAATCTCGATACCGAGACCGGCCGCCAGATCGCCGACCTTCTGTTCTCCAAGCAGGCCGAACGCGGCACGACCCTGCTTCTCGTCACCCACGACGTCTCGCTCGCAAACCGCTGCTCGCGCCAGATTCGCGTCCGCTCCGGCCGGATCGAAGGCGACAGCGCCGCCCGCCGCACTGAAGCGGCGATCGCATGAGGATCATCACGCCACGCGTCTCGCTCGCTTTTCGCCTGGCGCTGCGCGAGCTGCGCGGCGGCATCCGCGGCTTCTACATTTTCCTTGCCTGCATCGCGCTCGGCACCGGCGCGATTGCCGCCGTCAACTCCGTGTCGCAGTCGATCACCGACACGATCGCCTCGCAGGGGCAGGAACTGCTGGCCGGCGACGTCCGCTTCGAGCTCAACAACCGCGAAGCCACGCCTCAGGAAATTGGTTTCCTCGAAGGCCTCGGCACCGTTTCGGTGTCGACAGGCCTGCGCTCGATGGCCCGCAAGCCCGACGGTTCCGATCAGGCGCTGGTCGAGGTCAAGGCCGTCGACGACGCCTACCCACTCTACGGCAAGTTCGTGGCCGAGCCGGACTATCCGCTTGCAGCACTGCTTTCGGGCCAAAGCGGCACCTATGGCGCGGTCGCAGCGCCACTGCTTCTCGATCGGCTGGGGCTTGCGGTCGGCGACGAATTGCTGCTCGGCAACGTCAAGCTCAGCATCACCGGCACGGTGAAAACCGAGCCGGATGCACTGTCGGAAGGTTTTGGCTTTGCGCCGCGTCTGCTCGTCAGCCGCCAGGCGCTCCAAGCCTCCGGACTGATCCAGACCGGAAGCCTGGTCGAACATGCCTATAAGATCCGGCTGGACGACAAGGGCGCGATGTCGGGCATCCAGGCGCGCGCCTCCAAGGAGTTTCCCTCCGCCGGCTGGGCGATCCGCACCAGCGACCGCGCCGCGCCCTCGCTCACCGAAAACATCACCCGCTTCTCGCAGTTCCTGACGCTGGTCGGCCTCACGGCGCTGATCGTCGGTGGCGTCGGCGTCGCCAATGCCGTGCGTGCCTTCCTCGATTCCAAACGCACCACCATCGCCACCTTCAAATGTCTCGGCGCCCCGGCGCAGGTCGTCGTTCTGATCTATCTGTTCCAGATCGCCATCATCGCTCTCGGCGGCATCCTGATCGGCCTCGTCATCGGCGCCCTGTCGCCGATGCTTGCCGCGCAGTTCCTGGCGCAATTCCTGCCGGTCTCGACCGCGCCGACCCTCTATCCCGGCGCCCTGCTGCTGGCGACGCTCTTCGGCATCCTGACGACGCTCGCCTTCGCCATCCTGCCGCTCGGCCACGCTCGCGAAGTGCCGGCGACCGCACTGTTCCGCGAGCAAGGCTTCGAGGCCCGCCACCTGCCCTCCTGGCCCTACATCCTGCTTGCCGCCCTGTTCATGGCCGCCCTTGCCGGGCTTGCCATTCTTACCGCCTATGACCGCTTCATCGCCGTCGTCTTCGTCGGCGCGATCGTCTTCGCCTTCGTCGTCCTGCGCCTGGTCGCCGCGCTGATCGCCTGGCTCGCGCGCCGCAGCCCCCGCGTCAATTCGCCGGCACTGCGGCTTGCGATCGGCAACATCCACCGCCCCGGCGCACTGACGCCCTCGGTCGTGCTCTCGCTCGGCCTTGGCCTGGCATTGCTGGTGACGCTGACCCTGATCGACGGGAACCTGCGCCAGCAGCTGACCGGCCGCATGAACGAGGGTGCGCCGAACTTCTTCTTCGTCGATATCCAGAGCGCCGAGGTCGGCGCCTTCCGCGATCTCGTCCAGGGCCAAGCGCCGCAGGGCAAGCTCGTCGAAGTGCCGATGCTGCGCGGCCGGATCATCGCCTTCAACGGCGAGGACGTCGCCAAGATGAACGTGCCGGCCGCCGGCCGCTGGGTGCTGAACGGCGATCGCGGCATCACCTATGCCGAAACTCTGCCTGACAACGCCGCCCTCACCGAAGGCAAATGGTGGGACAAGGATTACAGCGGCGAGCCGCTCGTCTCCTTCTCCTCGGAAGAGGCGCATGAACTTGGCCTCAAGCTCGGCGATAAGGTGACCGTCAACGTGCTCGGCCGCAACATCACGGCGAAGATCGCCAATCTGCGCCGCGTCGAGTGGGAATCGCTGTCGATCAATTTCGTCATGGTCTTCTCCCCGAATACCTTCCGCGGCGCCCCGCATGCGTGGCTGGCGACGCTGACCGATCCCTCCTCGACACCGGCCGAAGATGCGGCGATCCTGAAATCCGTCACCAACACCTATCCGACGATAACAAGTGTGCGCGTCAAGGACGCGATCGATATCGTCAACCAGCTGGTCGCACAGCTGGCGACCGCGATCCGCGCCGCAGCCTCGGTTGCCCTGATCGCCTCGATCCTCGTCCTTGCCGGCGCGCTTGCCGCCGGAAACCGGGCGCGCACCCACGACGCGGTGGTGCTGAAGACGCTCGGCGCCACGCGCGCGATGCTCATCCGCGCCTTCAGCTACGAATATCTGATCCTCGGCCTCGCGACCGCAATCTTCGCGCTGATCGCCGGCAGCGTCGCCGCCTGGTTCATCGTCGCCCGTATCATGCGTCTGCCCTCGACCTTTCTGCCCGACGTCGCCGGACTGACGCTCGTCACAGCACTCGTCCTCACCGTCGGCATCGGCCTTATCGGCACCTGGCGCATCCTCGGACAGAAGGCGGCCCCCGTCTTGCGCGAGCTTTGACCGGGCAGCGGCACCCAAACCCTTCACCTTACGGCGATTTAACCGACCGAGCCTTTGCAAGCCTCTTGTTTGCAAAGGGCGAAAGCCTCATATTATCCGCAGGCATGCTGGAGCTCCGCAGCGGCGCCCGGGTCGAAAACCCCGACACCGTATTTCCATCGGAGCTTGTAAGAGGAAACTATGGCTGATCTTCGTAACTATCAAAGCCGCGCTCAGACCGGCGAGATGATTGATCAAGGCCTGCGCGCTTATATGCTCAAGGTCTACAACCTGATGGCGCTGGGTCTGGCGATCACCGGTGTGGCCGCATATCTGTCGTTCCAATTCGCCTTCGCCAATGGCGAGCTGACCGCTTTCGGTCAGGCGATCTATGTGAGCCCGCTGAAGTGGGTGGTCATTCTGGCACCGCTGGCTCTGGTGTTCTTCCTGAGCTTCCGGATCAATACGATGACGGTAGCCGCCGCCCAGACGACCTTTGCGGTCTACGCCGCGCTCGTCGGCCTGTCGCTCTCATCGATCTTCCTGATCTACACGGGTCAGAGCGTCGTTCAGACCTTCTTCGTCACCGCTGCCTCCTTCGGCGCGCTGTCGCTCTACGGCTACACGACGAAGCGTAACCTGTCGGCGATGGGCTCGTTCCTGATGATGGGTCTGTTCGGCCTGATCATCGCGTCGCTGGTCAACATCTTCCTGGCGTCGTCTGCCGTGCAGTTCGCGATCTCGGTGCTCGGCGTGCTGATCTTCGCAGGCCTCACCGCCTACGATACGCAGCGGATCAAGGAATTGTACCTGGAAGCCGATGACGTCGCCGTCGCCGGCCGCAAGGCGATCATGGGTGCGCTGACGCTCTATCTCGACTTCATCAACCTCTTCATGTTCCTGCTGCAGTTCATGGGCAACCGTAAATAAGCAGGGCAGACTGGGATCGAAAAGGCGGCTTCGGCCGCCTTTTTTTGTTGCGTAGGCTATCACGGAATGGTTTTAGAAAGCCCTTGCCGCCCTTATGGATATGCTGCTGAAATGTCCTTCCTCCTGCGCGATGCTTCGAACGCCGATATTCCCGCCATTGCCGATATCTATCGCGAATCGGTCCTGAACGGCGTCGCGAGCTATGAGATCGTCCCGCCCTCCGAGGCCGAGATGGCACTGCGTTTTTCGGCGATCGTCGGCCAGCAGTATCCCTATATTGCAGCCATCGGCGCGGACGGGACGCTTCTCGGCTACGCCTATGCCTCGGCCTTCCGCACGCGTCCTGCCTATCGCTGGCTGGTCGAGGATTCGATTTATCTGGCGCCGCAAGCCCGCGGCCGCGGCATCGGCAAGGCGCTGCTCGCCGAACTGATCATCCGCTGCACCACCCTCGGCTTTCGTCAGATGGCGGCCGTCATCGGTGGCGCCAGTCCCGCATCGATCGCGCTCCATCGCACGGCTGGCTTCGAGGAGGTTGGTCTGATGAAGGGCACCGGCTACAAGCACGGCCGCTGGCTGGATACGATGTTCATGCAGCGCGCCCTCGGTGAGGGTATGAGCACAGATCCGGACCCGTCGACCTATCCCGGCACGCTGTTTAACGGCTGATATGGCTTACTTGTCGACGAGCTTCAGGGCCTTGTCGAAGACCTTCAGCACCTGGTTCAGCTCGTGACCGCGCTTCAGGATCGTGCCGTTGACGCTGATCACGGAATAGGCGCCCTGCTTGGCGGCGAGCTTCGGGTTTTTCTCGATGCGGAAGAGCGGAATTTCGCCGGAACGCTTGAAGACGGAAAAGACCGCCCTGTCCTTCAGGTGATCGATGGCGTAGTCGCGCCATTCACCGTCACCGACCATACGGCCGTAGATCCAGAGGATCGCGTCCAGTTCACGCCGGTGAAAGGTCACCGGAAGCGGGTCCTTGCTTTGCTTGTATTCCCTGAGATCGACGACGACTGAGGAACTGTGGTCGACAGAACGGCTTTCGCCGTGTCGCAAATCCGGCTGATCTGTCATCAGTCTCACAAGGCCTCCACATGTGACAGGAGGGTGACAGTTTGCCCGAGCCGCCGCAAATTGCAAGAGTGCCAGCCGTCACATTCCGCCGCACGTCTCTCGCGCAAGGACGCTGTAGCACTTTGAGTCAGCGCATCATGCCTTGCGAAAGTTGGGTTCGATTTGCGGAAAGCATGATGCACTGGACAGGTCAACGCTTTCTCCGCAGCGCCGCATTTCAGTCAAAACAGCGCCTCATTTGCAGGAGATTTATGAATTCCAGTTTGGCGCCAGCGCGCCAAAGGGCCCGGCGGAGCGTATCGACCTTAACCCCAGCCCCGAATACGCTCGGCCGGGCCGCCCCAGCACTTCATCCGGAGCCGGATGGAATCTCAGATATTTTTGCCAGCCATCACCACGGTCGCGCCAAGGATCGCAGCCGGATCGCCGTCTGCGGTCGCCGATTGTAGCAGGATGGCGCAGCCCTCGAGCTGCGGCCGCTGCAGGACGCTGGCCGGCAGCGTCAGACTGGTCGCCTTGCCGTCCCACATGCCGACGGTTTCGACATTGGTGACGCTGTGCAGATAGGAGATCTTCTGGCCGCTGTTCTCGCCTTTTTCGACGTCGATCGTCTTTTCCTTATCGAAGTAGACCATCACGACATTGGCTTTGCCCTGTCCCGCGCCGATCTTGATCTCCAGTTCGTCGCCGCGCATCGCGGCACTGATCGGAACGGTCAGCCCGTTGCCTTCGCTGCTATAGGTGTCGATCTTGCTGTTGATGCCATTCAGATCGGCGCCGGCCAGATGGTCGCGTCCATTGACGATGGCCTGCGGCGTGTAGACGTTGCTGCGGCCCATCGTCTTGGCATAGCCATACTGCCGCTCGGTGTTTTCCTTGGAGCTCAGCGTATCGGCCCAGCCGAGATAGTTCCAGTAATCGACATGATAGGCGAGCGCGATGACATCGCCCTGGTTCACCAGCTTGCGGAAAGCGGCATCAGCGGGAGGACAGGAAGAGCAGCCCTGCGACGTGAAGAGTTCGACGACACCTTTCGGCGTGCCGTCTTCGGCCTGCAGCGGGCCTGAGAGAACAACGCCGGCGATCAGCGGAATCAAAAAACGGGGGGACATTCACCTGCACCTCTTTTTCAGCGCCGACGGCATGTTTGAACCAGGGGCCCTGACATATGAACGTACGAATAATCCTTCCGGGTCCAAACGAAAAGTCACGAACGGGTGAGACGTAGCTCGACGGGAACTTGCGTAAAACAAATCATCGTGAGCCCCGTTAAAATACTGTCGCCGCAAAGAAAAGCCGCCGGAAACTGCTCTCCGGCGGCCATTATCAGCTAAGTCTCTTAAAAATCAGGCAGCGAGATCGCGCAGAACCGTCTGCAGGATGCCGCCATTGTTGAGGTAGACCACCTCGTCGAGCGTATCGACGCGCGACAGCAGCGGAACCTCCTTCACGGTGCCGTCGCCATAGGTGATCCTGGCGATCTTCTTCTCGCGCGGCTTGATCTTTTCCAGACCTTCGATTGTGACGAGTTCGTCGCCCTTGAGGCCGAGGCTCTGCCAGGTCGTGCCCTCTTCGAAGACGAAGGGGATGATGCCCATGCCGACCAGGTTCGAGCGATGGATGCGCTCGAAGGACTGGGCGACCACCGCCTTGACGCCGAGCAGGTTGGTGCCCTTGGCAGCCCAGTCGCGCGAGGAGCCGTTGCCGTATTCGACACCGGCGAAGATGACGAGCGGCACGCCTTCCTGCTTGTACTGCATCGCCGCGTCGTAGATCGAGGTCTCTTCCTTCGACGGGTAGTGGATGGTGTAGCCACCTTCCTTGCCGTTCGGGCCGAGCATGTGGTTGCGGATGCGGATATTGGCGAAAGTGCCGCGCATCATCACTTCATGATTGCCGCGGCGCGTGCCGTACTGGTTGAAGTCGGCAACGGCGACGTCATGGCCGATGAGGTAGGCACCGGCCGGCGATGCCGCCTTGATCGAACCGGCAGGCGAGATGTGGTCGGTGGTGATCTTGTCGCCGAACAGGCCGAGAACGCGGGCGCCCTTGATGTCGGAAACGCCGGTGCCCTTCTTGCCCATGCCGACGAAGTAGGGCGGGTTCTGCACATAGGTCGAATTGTCGTCCCAGGCATAGGTCTGGCCCGGCGGGACCTGGACGGCCTGCCAGTTGACGTCGCCCTTGAAGACATCGGCATATTTGCTTTCGTAGAGCTCGCGGGTCACGTATTTCAGGATGAATTCCTGGACTTCCTTCGAGGTCGGCCAGATGTCCTTGAGATAAACAGGATTGCCGCTCTGGTCCTCGCCGATCGGCTCCTTGGTCAGATCCATCTGCACCGTGCCGGCAAGCGCATAAGCGACGACGAGCGGCGGAGATGCAAGGTAGTTCGCCTGCACGTCGGGCGAGATGCGGCCTTCGAAGTTACGGTTGCCGGAGAGAACGCCGGAAACGATAAGGCCCTTGTCGTTGATCGTCTTCGAGATCGGCGCCGGCAATGGGCCGGAATTGCCGATGCAGGTGGTGCAGCCGAAGCCGACGAGGTTGAAGCCGAGCTTGTCGAGATCGGCCTGCAGGCCCGACTTGGCGAGATATTCGCCGACGACTTGGCTTCCAGGTGCCAGCGAGGTCTTCACCCACGGCTTCGTCTTCAGGCCCTTGGCAACGGCGTTGCGGGCAAGAAGGCCGGCGGCGATCAACACTGACGGGTTGGAGGTGTTGGTGCACGACGTGATGGCCGCGATCGCCACGTCGCCATGGCCGAGATCGAAATCCGTGCCTTCGACGGCATAGCGGTTCGAAAGCTGGCCGGGCTTCTTGTAATCCGTGTCCATCGAGCCGGCGAAGCCGGTCGCGATGTTCTCGAGCGAAATGCGGCCTTCCGGACGCTTCGGGCCGGCCATCGACGGCACGACGTCGCTAAGATCGAGTTCCAGCGTATCGGTGAAGACGAGCTCGGAGCCGTCGCCTTCGCGCCACATGCCTTGCGCCTTCGAATAGGCTTCGACGAGGGCGATCCGGTCATGTGTGCGGCCGGACATGGTGAGGTAATTGATGGTTTCGCCGTCGACCGGGAAGAAGCCGCAGGTGGCGCCGTATTCCGGGCCCATGTTGCCGATCGTCGCGCGGTCGGCGAGCGGCATGTTGTCCATGCCGGGGCCGAAGAATTCGACGAACTTCGAAACGACGCCCTTCTTGCGCAGCATCTGCACGACGGTGAGAACGAGGTCGGTCGCCGTGACGCCTTCCTTGAGCTTGCCGGTCAGCTTGAAGCCGATGACTTCGGGCAGCAGCATCGAGACCGGCTGGCCGAGCATCGCAGCTTCCGCTTCGATACCGCCCACACCCCAGCCGAGAACGCCGAGACCGTTGATCATCGTCGTGTGGCTGTCGGTGCCGACGCAGGTATCGGGATAGGCGATCGTCTCGCCGTCCTCTTCCTTGGTCCAGACGGTCTGGCCGAGATATTCGAGATTGACCTGATGACAGATGCCGGTGCCGGGAGGCACGACGCGGAAATTCTTGAAGGCCTGCTGGCCCCACTTCAGGAAACGGTAACGCTCGCCATTGCGCTGGTATTCCAGCTCGACGTTGCGGGCGAAAGCCTGCGGCGTGCCGAATTCGTCGACGATGACGGAGTGGTCGATGACGAGATCGACGGGAACGAGCGGGTTGATCTTCTCCGGATCGCCGCCGAGCGACACCATCGCGTCGCGCATCGCGGCAAGATCGACGACGGCGGGAACGCCGGTGAAGTCCTGCATCAGCACGCGCGCCGGGCGATAGGCGATTTCGTTTTCGACCGCACCCTTATTGTTCAGCCATTCGGCAACGGCCAGGATGTGCTCCTTGGTGACCGACTGGCCGTCTTCGAAGCGCAGCAGGTTTTCAAGCAGCACCTTCATCGAATAGGGAAGCTTCGACACGCCGGCCAGACCGTTTGCCTCAGCCTTGGGCAGGCTGTAATAGACATAGTCCTTCCCGTTCACGGAAAGCGTGGAACGACAATTGAAACTGTCAAGAGATTTAGACACGAGATACCCCGTTTCTGATAGCCAACACAGTCGTGCGAACGCCTATGCACTTAATGCACATCAGGATGCGGGTACGGCCATTTCCGCTGTCCGCACGTGGAACAGACGCTCCAAGTTCGGCGCAAGGATGAAATTCACGCCGACCGCTGGCGTGGTTGCAGGTCTTATAGATAATTTCCTAAAAACTTGCCATACCCGAGCACAGTCAAAATCGGACATTTTTTGACCCCGCCGCGAGCCGAAACCAAGAAAGAGCCGACGCATGCATCTCACCGCCGAAATTCTGGCTGCAAGGCGCGGTGAGGATCTCATTTTCGTTAACATTTCCTTTCACTTGGCAGCCGGCGAGGCGCTTGTGCTCACGGGAAAAAATGGATCGGGAAAGTCCACTTTGCTGCGTGTCGTCGCCGGCCTCCTCAGGCCGGAAAAAGGCACTGTCATATTTCACGACGAAGAGAGCCCGGGAGGCAGGCACGCTGGGGAAGTCAGCCACTACCTTGGCCACCGAAATGCGATGAAGAATGAACTTACGGTTGCAGAAAACCTCGATTTCTGGCGCGCCTTTCTCGGCAATACAGGCTCCGCCGCCGCCCTTTCCGTCGAGGACGCCACTGACGCCGTCGGTCTTTCCGGCATCACCCACCTTCCCTTCGGTTATCTCTCCGCCGGCCAGCAGCGCCGAATAGCCTTCGCCAAGCTGTTGGTCGCCCACCGCCCCGTCTGGATCCTCGACGAACCGACCGCCGCACTCGATGCCAGCGCCGACCGGCTGTTTGCCGATTTGATTGAAGCGCATCTGGAAAAGGGCGGCATCGTGCTGGCGGCGACGCATCAGCCGTTGGGGCTGAGGAATTCGCAGGAATTGAAGATGACGGGCTTTGCCGGCGTGGATAATGGGGTATGGGGTTGATGTTTCTCGAGGTCGCTACCCCGTCCACCGCACATAAAGAGAGCCGCCGCGTATGACTGCCCTCTTCCTGCGCGACCTGAAGCTCTCGATCCGCGCCGGCGGCGGTGCGCTGATCGGCGTGCTGTTCTTCCTGACCATCGTCGCCGTCATTCCCTTCGGCGTCGGTCCCGATCTCAAACTGCTGTCGCGCATCGGCCCTGCCATCGTCTGGATCGGCGCGCTGCTTGCCGCCCTTCTCGGCCTCGACCGCCTGTTCCAGGCCGAGCGCGACGACGGATCGCTCGACTTGATGCTGATGCAGGAAACGCCGCTCGTCCTCACCGTGCTGGTCAAATGCTTCGCCCATTGGACGGCCACCAGCCTGCCGCTGGTCATCGCCTCGCCGCTGCTCGGCCTCTTCATGAACATGGACGAGACGGCAATCGGCGCGACCATGCTGACGCTGCTCGTCGGCTCGCCCGCCATCACCTTCATCGGCGCCGTCGGTGCTGCCGTTGCCGTGGCGCTGCCCCGCGGCGGCCTGCTGGTCTCGATCCTCGTGCTGCCGCTGACCATTCCGGTGCTGATCTTCGGCGTCAGCGCCACCTATGCTGCAGTCGAGGATCCCGCCCCCTTCCTGCCGCCCTTCCTGATCCTCCTTGCGCTGACACTGTTCTTCGCAGTCATCGGCCCGGCAGCCGCCGCCCTGGCGCTGCGAAACACAGCGGATTGATGGGCCATTCGATTGCGGGAAAAGCCGGATCAAGGTAAGGAAGCGATCATGAGCGAAACGAGCCTTGCCATCAGCAAATTCAGTGACCTCGCCAACCCGACGCGGTTTCTGGCGCTGGCGGCGCGCGCCATTCCGTGGCTGGCCGGCATCACCGCTCTCTGTTTCGCGGTCGGCCTCTATCTGAGCTTCGCCACCGAAGGCGATTACCAGCAGGGCGAGACCGTACGCATCATGTATGTGCACGTGCCCTCGGCCTGGCTTTCGATGATGTGTTACACGATCATGAGCCTCTCGGCGATCGGTACGCTGGTCTGGCGGCATCCCCTGGCCGATGTTTCCGCCAAGGCCGCAGCCCCGCTCGGCGCCGCCTTTACCCTGCTTGCCCTCGTCACCGGTTCGCTCTGGGGCAAGCCGATGTGGGGCACCTGGTGGGTCTGGGATGCGCGGCTGACCTCCGTCTTCGTTCTCTTCCTGATGTATCTCGGGCTGATTGCGCTCGGCCGCGCCATCGACGATCCGTCGAAGGCCGCGCGCGTCAGCGCCGTGCTTATCCTCGTCGGCTTCGTCAACATCCCGATCATCAAATTCTCGGTCGAGTGGTGGAACACGCTGCACCAATCGGCAAGCGTGCTGCGCCTCGACGGCCCGGCGATCGATCCGGAATTCCTGCGCCCGCTCTTCATCATGGCGATCGCCTTCACCCTGCTCTTCTTCACGCTGCACATCATGGCGATGAGGAACGAGATCTGGCGCCGCCGCATTGCCGCCCAGCGCCGTCTTGCCGCCCGCATGGCGAGCCGGGAGGAATAGAGCCGTGACGCATGACTTCTACGTCTACGCTTCCTATGGCTTTGCAGCCCTGGTGACGATCGCCGTCACGGCCTGGACCTGGGCCGACGGCCGCGCCCGCCGCAGGGAACTTGCCGCCCTTGAGGCTGCCGGCATCCGCCGCCGTTCGGCGCGCCCCAAGAACAGTGTGGGGGATGGCGAATGAACGACACGCCGGAAAACACCGCCGCCAAGCCGCGCGGGCGGAGCCGTTACGCATTGGCGCTGCTGCCGCTCGTCGTCTTCGGCGGCATTGCGGCCACGGCCGCAAAGATGCTCTACGACCAGGATTTCCATGGCAAGAACATCGCCGAAATTCCCTCCGCCCTGATCGGCACCAAGGCGCCGGCGCTGAACCTGCCGCCGCTCGACGGCGCCAACCTGCCGGCGCTGACCGATACGGCAATCAAGGGCAAGCTGACCCTCGTCAACGTCTTCGCCTCATGGTGCCTCCCCTGCCGGGACGAACATCCAATATTGAAAGAACTGGCAAAAGACGGACGGCTGAACATCGTCGCCATCAATTACAAGGACCATAACGACAACGCCCTGCGTTTCCTCGGCGAGCTCGGCAACCCTTTTCGGGCGATCGGCATCGATCCGAACGGCAAGGCAGCGATCGACTGGGGCGTCTACGGCATTCCGGAAAGCTATCTGGTCGGGCCTGACGGCACGATCCTCTACAAGCGCGTCGGACCCTTCGACGATATCAGCCTGAAGGAAGGGCTTTTTCCTGCGATGGAAAAGGCGCTCGGGAAGCCGGTTTCCTAATGAAGCGCCTATCAGGACAAAGAAGCCCTACACCCCACCCTGCCAGACCTTGATCGCCTCCACCGGCCAGATCAGCATCACAACATTGAGCGTCAGGTTGTCGCGAATTATGTAGCCGGTGAAAATCTCGAAGAAGGTGGCGATCGCAACCGTGAGCGCCACCGGTGCGCGCCGCGCAAAGAAGAAGCCGACGCACATGAAGACAGTGTCCATCGCCGAATTCAGGATGCTGTCGCCGTAATAATCGAGCGCGATCGTCGCCGTGCGGTAGCGGTCGATAATGAGAGGGGAGTTTTCGAGGAGCTCCCAGCCGGATTCGATCACCAGCGCCAGCAGCAGCTTTGCCGCCAGCGGCTTGCGGCGCAGGATGAGATGCGCGAGCCCGTAGAACAGGAAGCCGTGGATGATGTGTGACGGCGTATACCAATCCGACAGATGCTGCGAGTTGCCGCTGGTATTGACCCCGCCCTCCCACAGCTTGACATAACCGCAGGCGCAGATCGGCACGCGGCCCATCATATATTCGACGGCGATCTGAATGACCAGGACCGCAAAGCAGGCGACAAACCAGAAGTTCTGGTGTCTTACGCGAGATTCTACGTCGACAGCGCTCACTTCTCGCCTTCCGTTTCCAGGTTGATGCTATGTTTCAGCACCAGCGGCATCTGCGCCAGCGTGAAGATGATGGTGATCGGCATCGTGCCCCAGACTTTGAAGGCGACCCAGGTACCGTCGGAAAAATTGCGCCAGACGACTTCGTTCAGCACGGCAAGGAAGAGAAAGAAGATACCCCAGCGGATGGTGAGCTTGCGCCAGCCCTCGGCATCGAGCTGGAAGGCGGCGTTGAAGACATAGCCGAGCAGCGACTTGCCGAAGGCCAAGCCGCCGAGCAGTGCCACCCCGAAGAGCGCGTTGACGATGGTCGGCTTCATCTTGATGAAGGTCTCGTTCTGCAGCCAGATCGACAGCGAGCCGAAGATGACGACGACGATGCCGGATACAAAAGGCATGATCGGCAGATGGCCGAGCACGATCTTCGAAACGATCAGCGAGATGATCGTCGCAGCCATGAAGAGGCCGGTCGCGACGAACAGCGGTCCGCCCAATTCGGAAAGAGCGGGAAACGTCTCCACCAGCCATTGGCCGCGCAGATTGGCGAAGAAAAAGATCATCAGCGGCCCGAGTTCCAGCGCCAGTTTCAGCAGCGGATGATGCCGGTCGGCAGCAGACGGGGTGATATCGCTTTCGGTGCTCATGCGTTCTTCAAACCTGTTTTCCTGGAAACTGTTTCCGGCCGTGCCCTGCAGGCTTTCGGCGGCATATCTGTGGCATCATTGCCCAAGTCCGGCAATGGCATGGGCAAAATCCTCGGCCTCGAACGGCTCCAGATCCTCGACGCCCTCGCCGACGCCGATGAAATAGACCGGCAGCTTGTGCTTGGCGGAGATGGCGACCAGAATGCCGCCGCGCGCCGTGCCGTCGAGCTTGGTCATGATCAGCCCGTTGACGCCGGCGACGTTGCGGAAGATCTCGACCTGGCTGAGCGCGTTCTGCCCCGTCGTGGCATCGAGCGTCTGCAGCACGGTATGCGGCGCATCGGGATCGAGTTTGCCGAGCACGCGCACGATCTTCTCGAGCTCGGCCATCAGCTCTGCCTTGTTCTGCAGGCGGCCGGCGGTATCGACGATCAGCACGTCGCATTTTTTCGCCTTTGCCTGTTCGAAGGCATCATAGGCAAGGCCAGCGGCATCGGCGCCGAGCTTGGTGCCGATGAATTCGGATTTCGTCCGGTCGGCCCAGATTTTCAGCTGCTCGATCGCCGCCGCACGGAACGTATCGCCGGCAGCCAGCATCACCTTCAGCCCGGCGCCGGAAAGCTTTGCCGCAAGCTTGCCGATCGTCGTGGTCTTGCCGGTACCGTTGACGCCGACGACGAGGATGACATGCGGCTTGTGCGAGAGGTCGAGCTGCAGCGGCCTGGCGACCGGCTTCAGCACCTTGGCGATTTCCGACGCCATGATCCGGCTGACATCCTCGCCGGTGACATCCTTGCCATAGCGTTCGGAAGCAAGCGTGTCGGTGACGCGCATGGCGGTCTCGACACCAAGATCGGCCTGGATCAGCAGGTCCTCGAGATCCTGCAGCGTCTCGTCATCGAGCTTGCGCTTGGTGAAGAGCGCTGTGATCTGGCCGGTCAGCTGCGAAGAGGTGCGTGCAAGGCCATTGCGCAGGCGCTGGAACCAGCTGAGTTTTGGCTGCAGAACAACGGGCTCCGGCTCGACGACCTTCGGGCCGGTGGCAAAGCCTCTGGGGAGGATGGGAGAGCCGGTCTCCGGTTCTACCTCGGGGCCACCCCCCTCTGCCCTGCCGGGCATCTCCCCCACAGGTGGGGAGATTGGCTGGGAGGACGAATCCAGCCCTGCATCATCCTCAGTCGGAATCTCTTCCGGCTCAGCCGGAACCTCTTCCGGAAGCTTTTCGACGATCTCTTCGAGGTCAGCCGGCTGTTCTAGCGCTCCGGTCTCCACAGGATCTGCCGCCTCGTGCGGGAGATGTCCCAGAGGGACAGAAGGTGGTTGTTCCGCAACGGGTTCGGCGACCGCCTGGATTTCAGCCTCCGCCTCCGCTGCTGCCTCGGCTTCCAGCAATGAGAGCGGCACGACACCCATGTCGCTCAGCTGGTCGGCGGCGGGCAGGATTGAGGATTCGACATCATCTTCAGCAACCGCTGCTTCGCCGCCGCCGTCGTCAATATCGGCAGCCGGCCCGCCGGCCGTATCCATTTCCTCGGCCAGCACCGGATCGTCGGCAACCGGCAGGTCTTCGTCGCGCGAACGCGGCTCCAGCTCCCTTTCCACGGCCGCAGGCACAGGTTCTTCAGCCGGCTTGCCGAAGGTGAAGACCTTTTTGATGAAACTGAGCGCCATGGGGATTCCGTGAAAGTCAGGCCGCTGCTGCGGCCGTCAATTGCATGTCGAGATGCTTGCCATTGTGGCCGGTGATCGTGACCGGCACAAGTTCGCCGGGACGAAGGCCGGGGGCTGCGACCAGCGTGAAGTTCTCCGTATGCGCCAGGCCGTTGTTTTCGACAAGCAGCCATTGCCGGGTTCCGATCATCCGATCGAGATGGGATTGATGCAGCATATGTCCAGCGGCGCGCAGCCTTGCGGCGCGATCCTTGACCAGCGACCGGTCGAGCTGCGGCATGCGGGCGGCCGGCGTGCCGGGACGCGGACTGTAGGGGAAGACATGCAGATGGGCGATACCGGCTTCTTCGGCCAGCCTCACGGCGTTCTCGAACATCTCTTCGGTTTCTGTGGGAAAGCCGGCAATCATATCGGCGCCGAAGCTCATCTCGGGGCGGAGGCGGCGCGCATCCTCGATGAAACGCAACGCATCGGCGCGTAAATGCCGGCGCTTCATGCGCTTCAGGATCATGTCGTCGCCATGCTGCAGCGACAGATGAAGATGCGGCATGAAACGTGGCTCGTCGGCGATGAGATCCATCAGGTGGGCATCGGCCTCGATGCTGTCGATCGAGGAAAGCCGCAGGCGGCGGATATCGGGGAGCTGCTTCAGAAGAGTCTTCGCCAAAAGCCCGAGCGTCGGGGCGCCCGGCAGATCGCCGCCATAGCTGGTGGCATCGACGCCGGTCAGTACGATCTCGCGATAACCGCCGTCGACGAGCTTGCTGGCCTGATCGACGACGGCTCCCATCGGTACGGAGCGGGAATTGCCGCGGCCATAGGGAATGATGCAGAAAGTGCAGCGATGGTCGCAGCCATTCTGCACCTGGATGAACGCGCGCACATGGCCGTCGATGTGCCTGACCATCTGCGGCGCCGTCGCCTTGACGCTCATGATGTCGTTGACCCGGAGCTTCTCTTCAGCCGAAACGCCGAAATCCGGCAGGCTGCGATAGGAGGCGCTCGTCAGCTTCTCCTCGTTGCCGAGCACGGCATCGACCTCCGCCATCGCGGCGAAGGTCTGCTTTTCCGTCTGCGCGGCGCAGCCGGCAACGATGATGCGGGCATGCGGATGGTCGCGCCGCGCCCGGCGGATCGCCTGGCGGGCCTGGCGCACGGCCTCACCGGTCACCGCACAGGTGTTGACCAGGATGGCGTTGTTGAGCCCGGCCTTCTCAGCCTGCGCCTTCATCACTTCGGATTCATATGTGTTGAGGCGGCAGCCGAAGGTAATGACCTCGATGCCGCTCACTGCGCCTCCGCCTCTCGGGTACCCTCGCGCGACCAGAGACCGGTCGAAGGATCGACCCTGCCCGACCATTCCCATTCGGCGGGGCCAGTCATGATGACGTGATCGTCGCGCTCGCGCCATTCGATGGAAAGCGTGGCCGGCGGCTTGGCGCTTGCCACATTGATCGTCACCTTGCGGCCGGTGCGGCCGGTGCGCGCAGCACTGACAGCAGCAGAACAGGCAGCCGAGCCGCAGGCAAGCGTCAGCCCCGCGCCGCGCTCCCAGGTGCGCGTCGTCACCGATGTCGGCGACGTCACTTGCGCCAGCGTGATATTGGCGCGCTCGGGAAACATCGGATGGTTTTCGAGCAGCGGTCCGAAGCGGGCGAGATCATAGGACATCACGTCCCTGTCCACCCAGAAGATCGCATGCGGATTGCCCATCGACATCGCCGACGGCGAATGCAGCACAGGCTTGTCGATCGGGCCGATCTGCAACTCGATACGGCTGGTGTCGTGGAATTCTTCCGCCAGCGGGATCCTGTCCCAATCGAACACCGGCCGGCCCATATCGACGGAGATCGTCCCGTCCTCGTGCTCGACGGCGTTGAGGATGCCGGCGACCGTCTGGAAGGTAAAGACCTTCCTGCCGGTCTCGGCGGCAAGCGCCTGCACGACGCAACGCGTGCCGTTGCCGCAGGCCTGCGCCTTCGAGCCATCGGAATTCAGGATATCGATGAAGGCATCGGTGCCTTCGGCCTTCGGATCATGGATCGCCATGATCTGATCGAACTCAGTCTGCGGATCGGCATTGAGCGCGACCGCCGCCGCCGGCGTCACCTTGTCCGACCGGCCGCGCATGTCGACGACCAGGATCTTGTTGCCAAGCCCGTTCATCCTCGCGAATTCGACCGTTGCGCTCATGGGTATCATTCCGTCTGTCTTTCCGGTGTATATGGCGGAAATGCGAAGGAATTACCAGTGGGTGAGTGCCGGGCAGGCGTTGCGGCCCGCTGACCCCTTCGAGGCAGCAGTTCGGCTTTTACCGCTGCGGACCGTCGGGATCGAAGGACGCAGCATGGGCTTCGACAATAGCTGCGGTGATGACCTTTCTCAGCTCGTAGACCAGCGAGCGGGACCGCTTGCGATCCAGATCCTGTGCCGCCTTGGCAAGATTCAGGCCTTCGTTCAGGACAATATGATGGGCCCGCGCCAGCGCCCAGCTCTCAATATCAGGATTTAACATTCGATATCTCCGCCGATTCATTCGGCATCAAGGATATTCACGAATCATTTTACAGGACGCACTTAAGTAGAAAGTAGAATCATAAGCAGAATAATTTGCAACTGGCGTTGACAGCGAATTCGCCCGCCCGAGTGGCAATATTTATCGGCAAAACCTGAAACGCTGGCGGATTGCGCAAGCCAATACATCACTTTGTTTGAGTATGTACTTTTGCTGCAACCGCCGGATGAAACGACAGCACACGCCGCCGCTCGCTCGTCACACGGCTTCTGAGAAGTCGGTCATGCGGTCATTTGTCCGCATTGCCTTGACTTTCGCGCGGCTTTCCTGTTTATCGCGCCCAATCCGCGACGAGCCACACGACTCCGAGCCGCCGACCGGGACCTGAGATCCCGGAGGTCAACACCCGACAGCGCGATGCGCCCTCGGGTGCTTTTTGGCTTTGCGTCTTGTTTTCGTCAAGGAAAAGCACGACGTTTCCGGGCAGGTAAGAACCCGCCCGAAACGTATCAAGGAAGAGCCGATGTTTGAAAACCTCCAGGACCGTCTTGGATCCATTCTGAATGGACTGACAGGCCGTGGCGCGCTTTCGGAAGCCGATGTTTCCGCAGCGCTGCGCGAGGTTCGCCGTGCGTTGCTGGAGGCCGACGTCGCGCTCGACGTCGTGCGTTCCTTCACCGACCGCGTGCGTGAAAAGGCCGTCGGCGCCGAGATCCTGAAGTCGATCAAGCCCGGCCAGATGGTCGTCAAGATCGTGCATGACGAACTGATCGAGATGCTGGGCGGCGAAGGGGTCGGCATCGACCTGCATGCGCCGGCCCCCGTCGTCGTCATGATGGTCGGCCTGCAGGGTTCCGGCAAGACGACGACATCGGCGAAGATTGCCCATCGCCTGTCGACGCGCGAGAAGAAGAAGGTGCTGATGGCATCGCTCGACACGCGCCGTCCGGCAGCCCAGGAGCAGCTTCGCCAGCTTGGCGCGCAGGCCAATATCGACACGCTGCCGATCATATCGGGCCAGTCGCCGACGGATATCGCCGCCCGCGCCGTGCAGGCAGCCAAGCTTGGCGGCCATGATGTCGTCATCCTCGATACCGCCGGCCGCACGCATATCGACGAGCCCTTGATGGTCGAGATGGCCGACATCAAGAAGCGGTCGAACCCGCATGAAATTCTGCTGGTCGCCGATAGCCTCACCGGCCAGGACGCCGTCAACCTCGCCCGAAATTTCGACGAACGCGTCGGCATCACCGGTCTGGTGCTGACCCGCATGGACGGCGATGGCCGCGGCGGTGCCGCCCTTTCGATGCGCGCCGTCACCGGCAAGCCGATCAAGCTGATCGGCGTCGGCGAGAAGATGAGCGAGCTGGAGGAATTCCATCCTCGCCGCATCGCCGACCGTATCCTCGGCATGGGCGACATCGTCTCGCTCGTCGAGCGCGCGGCCGAAAACATCGACGCCGAGAAGGCAGCCGCCATGGCCGCCAAGATGGCCAAGGGCAAGTTCGACCTCGACGATTTGGCCGACCAGCTGCGCCAGATGCAGAAGATGGGCGGCATGGGCGGTATCATGGGCATGATGCCCGGCATGGCCGGCATGAAGGACAAGATGGCCGCAGCCGGCCTCGACGACAAGCTTTTCGGCCGCCAGATCGCCATCATCCAGTCGATGACCAAGGCCGAGCGCACCAATCCCGACCTGCTCAAGCATTCGCGCAAGAAGCGCATCGCCGCCGGCTCCGGCACCGATGCCGCCGCCATAAACAAGCTTCTGAAGATGCACCGCCAGATGGCGGACATGATGAAGATGATGGGCGGCAAGGGCAAAGGCGGCATGATGAAGCAGATGATGGGCGGCCTTGCCGGCAAGATGGGGCTCGGCGGCGGCATGGGCGGCATGGGTGGCGGCATGCCCGATCTCTCGAATATCGATCCGCGGCAGCTTGAGGCCCTGCAGAAGCAGGCGGAAGCGGCGGGGCTTGGAAAACCGGGTGGGGGTATGCCCGGTCTCGGCGGTCTGCCGGGTGGTCTTTCGGGCCTCGGCGGCGCCAAGCTGCCGGGCCTTGGCGGTGGTTTCCCGGGATTGCCCGGATTGCCGAAGAAGAAGTGAAAGGATCGCTTGCCCCATGATTGATCCAAACGTCAAAGCCCAGCTCGCGAGCTATCGTCAGTCGATCGACAATATCGACGCCGCTCTCGTGCACATGCTGGCCGAACGCTTCCGCTGCACCAAAGAGGTCGGCGTGCTGAAGGCCAAATACAATTTGCCGCCGGCCGACCCGGCGCGCGAGGAATACCAGATCGAACGCCTTCGCCAGCTGGCGAAAGCCGCCAATCTGGATCCGGATTTCGCCGAGAAGTTCCTGAACTTCGTCATCAAGGAAGTCATCCGGCATCATGAGCAAATCGCTGCGGATCACGCTGAACAAAGCGCTGCAGCCCGATAACCGTACCGCTCAAGAAAGCGGTCAAGAAAAGCCCAAGGAGTAAAGAACATGGCACTGAAAATTCGTCTCGCCCGCGGTGGTTCCAAGAAGCGCCCGTATTACCACGTCGTTCTCGCCGATGCGCGCAGCCCGCGTGACGGCCGCTTCCTCGAAAACCTCGGTTCCTGGAACCCGATGCTTGCCAAGGACGATGAGAAGCGCGTTCAGCTGAACGCCGAGCGCATCAAGCACTGGATCGAACACGGCGCCCAGCCGACCGACCGCGTTCTGCGCTTCCTCGATGAGGCAGGCGTTGCCAAGCGCGAAGTCAAGAACAACCCGGTCAAGGCAAAGCCCGGCAAGCGCGCCCAGGAACGCGCCGCCGAAAAGGCTCAGAAGGTCGCCGACGCCGCGGCTGCTGCAGCAGACGCCGCGGAATAATCGCGACATTCCCTTCGAGCGGGCGGCATGGCGACATGCCGCCCGTTTTCGTTTCCAATCGCCCGCACTTCGTTTATGAGAAACCTGTCTTTCGGCTTCACATGAAGGAACCCATGACAAAGCTTGAAAACCCCGTTCTGATGGCGACGATCGGTGGCGCGCAAGGCCTCCGGGGCGAGGTGCGCGCCAAGGCCTATACGGCCGATCCCGGCGCGCTTGGCGACTACGGCCATCTGCACAGCATGGACGGCCGCAGCTTCGAAGTCCTCGAAATCCGCGAGATGAAGAATGTCGTCGTCGTCCGTTTCCGCGGTGTCAACGACCGCAATGCCGCCGAGGCCCTGAATGGGCTTGAACTCTATATCGAGCGGGACAACCTGCCGGACGAGGAGCTGGACGAAGACGAGTTCTACTATGCCGATCTCGAAGGGCTCGAGGCGCGGGACGACAAGGGCGTCAGCTATGGCACGGTTACCGGCGTCTTCGATTTCGGCGCCGGCGACCTGCTGGAACTCAAAGGCCCGGGCAAGCGCCCGGTGCTGATCCCCTTCTCCGAAGCCTCGGTGCTGGAGATCGACCTCGAGGCCGGCACGCTGCTGATTGATCCGCTGGCGGCGGGGCTGGTCGACGATCCCGAAGAGCTTTCCAAATTCACTCCCGACAAGCCGAAAAAGAAGAAATGATGGCTTTCCGGGCGAGCGTGCTGACACTTTATCCGGAAATGTTTCCGGGGCATCTGGGCTTCTCGCTCGCCGGCAAGGCGATGGAGCGGGGGCAATGGTCGCTGGACACGGTTCAGATCCGCGACTTCGCCACCGACAGACACCGCACCGTCGACGACACCCCGGCCGGCGGCGGCGCCGGGATGGTGCTGAAGGCCGACGTTCTTGCACGTGCGATCGACAGCGCCTCAGAAACCGATACCCGCCCGCGGTTGCTGATGAGCCCGCGCGGCCGGCCGCTGACGCAGGAGCGTGTGCGCGAACTCGCGGCGGGCGACGGGGTCATCATCGTCTGCGGCCGCTTCGAGGGCGTCGACCAGCGGGTGATCGAGGCGCGCGGACTGGAAGAGGTCTCGATCGGCGACTACGTCCTATCAGGCGGCGAGCCGGCGGCGCTGACCGTGCTCGATGCCATCGTCCGCATCCTGCCTGGCGTCATGGGCAACGATCTTTCCGGCCTGCACGAAAGCTTTGAAGGCGGACTGCTGGAACATCCGCATTATACCCGGCCGCAGGAGTGGGAAGGCCGGGAAATCCCCGCGATCCTCACCTCGGGCAACCACGGCGCCATCGAGAAATGGCGGCATCAGGAAGCGGTGCGGCTGACGCGGGAGCGGCGGCCGGATCTGCTGGAAAAGGCCGGCGCATCGCCCGGAAAATCGGGATCGAATTTCGGAAAGCACGATGCGTAGATTCAAAATGCTACAGCGTCCTTTGCGCGTCTGAAAACACGCGCGGCGCTGTAAAGTGAGAAAAACGGCTGATTTCGCAGCCCTTTTCACAAAAATGCCGTCCAAGGGATGACAAGGCCTGGCCTTTCGTGTATTGGCGCACGCGGAAATGGGGTTTATCCCCGTCTGCCAGCAAACAAAGAATGGCGAATCCGCTCCCGCCCTTAACGGGCAAAGTCCTGAGGCCAGTTCCGAAGGATCAGTGTCGAGCGCTCTGGCTGTTTCAGAAGAACCAAAGGTTAAGACGATGAACATCATTCAGCAGCTTGAGGCCGAACAGGCCGCCAAGATCGAAGCCAAGCGCACGCTTCCCGAATTTTCCCCGGGCGACACCGTCCGCGTCAACGTGAAGGTCACGGAAGGCACCCGTACGCGCGTTCAGGCCTATGAAGGCGTCTGCATCGCCCGCTCCGGCGGCGGCCTGCAGGAAAACTTCACGGTCCGCAAGATCTCCTACGGCGAAGGCGTCGAGCGCGTATTCCCGATCTACTCGCCGATGATCGAAAGCGTCGACGTCGTTCGCCGCGGTAAGGTCCGTCGCGCCAAGCTCTATTACCTGCGCGACCGTCGCGGCAAGTCTGCCCGTATCGTTGAAGACACCGGCGTCCGCGCCCGCAAGCTCAACGACGCCGAGCGCGCCGCCATTGCCGAGGAAAAGGCACGTATCGAAGCTGAAAAGGTTGCAGCAGCTCAGGCGCTCGCCGCCGAGAAGGCAGCAGCAGACGCTGCGGAAGCCAAGGCCGCCGCTGAAGCAGCCGCCGCTGCAGCGGAACCGGCAGCAGAATAAGATCTGCGCCACGCAAAATTCTTTGCTTGGAAAGGCGGCCTTCGGGTCGCCTTTTCTATTTTTTGCTTCGGTGCGCAGCCGGCGGCCTTGCCTCAGGCCTATCTTCCGTGACAGTTTTTGCCGTTCAATTTTGGGGAACCGTTCAATGTTGTTTCGTCGTACCGTTCTTGCGAGCTTCGCCGCCCTTGCTCTTCTACCCCTCGCCGCATCGGCCGCCGAACTGCCCGATCTCGGCGGCAAGAGCGTCGTCGTCGTCACCGAGAATGCCTATCCGCCGCTGCAATTCGTCGATCCGAAATCCGGCAAGGCGATCGGCTGGGAATATGATGCGATGAACGAGATCGCCAAGCGGCTGAATTTCAAGGTCGAATACCAGAACACCAGCTGGGACGCGATGATCCAGGCGGTGTCCGACGGCCAGTACAACATCGGCATGACCGGCATCACCATCAAGGAAGACCGCAAGCAGAAGGTGGATTTCTCCGATCCCTATATGCGCTCGCAGCAGTTCATGCTGGTGCGCGGCGACGAGAAGCGCTTCACCGACGCCAAGTCCTTCGGCGAATTCAAGGATGGCCTGGTCGGCGCACAACCCGGCACCACGCCCTTCTATACCGCCGTCTACGAAGTGCTTGATGGCAACGAGCAGAACCCGCGCATCAAACTCTTCGAAACCTTCGGCGCCACCGTCCAGGCCCTGAAGGCCGGCGACGTCGACGTCGTGCTGACCGACGGCACCGCCGGCAAGGGTTATGTCGACGCCTCGAACGGCGCCTTGAAGCTGATCGGCGAGCCGCTCGGCACCGAAGATTTCGGCTTCATCTTCCCGAAGGGGTCCGACCTCGTCGCCCCGGTCAATGCCGCCATCGCCGCACTCAAGGCCGACGGTACGCTGGATGGGCTGAACAAGAAGTGGTTCCTCGACTACAAGATGGGCGAATGACGCCGAGCAGCCGCTGATGGCGTTGCGACCATCTCGCGACAGACACGTCAAGGACGACCATCCCTGGTGGCTGGTCGCCCTCGTCACGATCGGCATCGTGCTTGCCGCCGTCATTGTCGCCAACGATATCTATGCCCAGGTCTTCCGCACCGTCGTCAACGGTGTCGGCGTCACCGTCTTCGTCACGCTGGTCGCCTTCGTGCTCGCCACCGTGCTCGGCCTCGGCATCTGCCTGCTTGGCATGGCCGACAGCCAGGTGTTGCGTCAGATTGCGCGCTTCTACATCGAGATCATCCGCGGCATACCGATCCTCGTGCTGCTGTTCTACGTCGCCTTCGTCGGCGCGCCGGCTCTGGTCGCAGCCTACAACTTCCTGATTTCGCCGCTGGTGACATCAGGTATGGCCGAGCCCATTCTGGTGCGCGACCTGTCGCTGATGTGGCGAGCGATCATCGCGCTGACGGTCGGCTATTCCTCCTTCATCGCCGAAATCTTCCGGGCCGGTTTCCAGTCGGTCGATCTCGGCCAGATCGAGGCGGCCAAGGCGCTTGGCCTGTCACGTTACCGGCGCTTTCGCTCCGTCGTCTTCCCGCAGGCGATCCGGGTGATCTTCCCGCCGCTCTCCAACGATTTCGTCTCGATGGTGAAGGACAGCTCGCTCGTCTCCGTGCTTGGTGTCGCCGACATCACCCAGATGGGCAAGGTCTATGCCGCCGGCTCCTTTCGCTTCTTCGAGACCTATTCGATCGTCACCTATATCTATCTGATCCTGACGATCGGCCTGTCGCTGGCGCTGCGGCGGACGGAGAAATGGATGAAGTCGCGGTAAGCGATCAATGCCCGCCGCGCCGCCGAGAGGCCGCAGAGCGCCTGCTGATGATTCAAATTGAAGCCGCCGCGAAAAATCGCTATATGCAGGGCCATGGAATCCAAGTTCAGATGCATTGGTGCGCATATTTTCGTGCTGCAGGACCACTATCGCCTGCCGGCACGGTTTTTTGCATGCGTGTCCGGTGCGCTCAACAGCCGACTTCGTTGATCGAATGACGGCCGGCGGAGCCTGATCTGCCATTTCTCGATTTTCCAAAAGCTTTAGAAAAACGGACTTAACGCCATGAGCGCACCGCGTACCCTCTACGACAAGATCTGGGACGATCATCTGGTCGACGAACAGGCAGACGGCACCTGTCTTCTCTACATCGACCGCCACCTGGTCCACGAAGTGACCTCGCCGCAGGCTTTCGAAGGCCTGCGCATGACCGGCCGCAAGGTTCGCGCGCCGGAAAAGACGCTCGCCGTCGTCGACCATAACGTTCCGACCTCGCCCGACCGCCATCTCGGCATCAAGAACGAGGAAAGCCGCATCCAGGTGGAAGCGCTGGCGACCAATGCCGCCGAATTCGGCGTCGAATATTATTCGGCAAGCGACAAGCGCCAGGGCATCGTCCACATCGTCGGTCCGGAACAGGGCTTCACCCTGCCCGGCATGACAATCGTCTGCGGCGACAGCCACACCTCGACGCATGGCGCCTTCGGCGCGCTGGCGCACGGCATCGGCACCTCCGAGGTCGAGCATGTGCTGGCGACCCAGACACTGATCCAGAAGAAGGCAAAGAACATGCTGGTGCGGGTCGACGGCCAGCTTCCGCCGCACGTCACCGCCAAGGACATCATCCTTGCCATCATCGGCGAGATCGGCACCGCCGGCGGCACCGGCCACGTCATCGAATTTGCCGGCGAAGCGATCCGCGCGCTGTCGATGGAAGGCCGCATGACCGTCTGCAACATGACGATCGAAGGCGGCGCCCGCGCCGGCCTGATCGCCCCTGACGAAAAAACCTTCGAATACATCAAGGGCAAGCCGCGCGCGCCGAAGGGCGAGGCGCTGGAACAGGCAATCGCCTACTGGAAGACGCTGCAGACCGACGAGGGCGCTCATTACGACCGTGTCGTCGTGCTCGACGCCGCCAGCCTGCCGCCGATCGTTTCCTGGGGCTCTTCGCCCGAGGATGTCATCTCCGTTCAGGGCATCGTTCCGAACCCGGATGACATTCCGGACGAAACCAAGCGCACCTCCAAGTGGCGCGCGCTTGACTATATGGGCCTGAAGCCGGGCACGAAGATGACCGACATCACGCTGGACCGCGTCTTCATCGGCTCCTGCACCAACGGCCGCATCGAGGATCTGCGCGAAGTCGCCAAGGTCGTCGAAGGCAAGACGGTTGCCCCAACCGTCGACGCGATGATCGTGCCGGGTTCCGGCCTCGTCAAGGAACAGGCGGAAGCCGAAGGCCTCGACAAGATCTTCAAGGCCGCCGGTTTCGACTGGCGCGAGCCGGGCTGCTCCATGTGCCTTGCGATGAACGACGACCGTCTGAAGCCGGGCGAACGCTGCGCTTCGACCTCGAACCGCAACTTCGAAGGCCGCCAGGGCTTCAAGGGCCGCACGCACCTCGTCTCGCCGGCAATGGCCGCCGCAGCCGCGATCGCCGGGCACTTCGTCGATATCCGCGAGTGGAACTGATCCGTCAAAACGGATGACAATCAAAAGCCCACCGATGCCCCTGCGCATCGGTGGGCTTCGCATTTATGGCACCCCGTGCCTTCGGCACCTGGTGGGTAATGCTCCCACGGGCTCGTCAGTGAATGACCCGCGTTCTTGATTTCACCCGTTCGGGCAATCGACATCGGAGAATGCCTGTGGCTTCATCGAGATGGCGCTTTCAGACGCATCTCGCGCGACTTTCGACAGGCACGCTTTCGGGCGTCCATTGCCGGTCCCGGCGATCAACCCGCCTGGTTGTGCCAGCAAAGCTCCGCGTTGTGTGATCTGGGAGAATAGCCATGAGACAGAAAATGGCAGGACGCCTGCCGCGAACCATCCTGGGCCTGTTCGTATCGCTGGCATCGATCGATGCCACCGCGGCTGCGCCGATCCATCCGGCAGCATCACCGATCAAGGTCTCTTCCGGCTTGTGGCAACAGGTCGCGCAAAGCAAGGCACCGTCTCTCAATGGCTATCGCGGCTATAGCAGCGCCCGGCCCGGCTATATCAAGAGCTCGAATGGCTATTGGTATCCCTCGCGCGCCTTCGCTTCGGACGATTATACCGGTTCGATCGGGCGTCCGCGGCGCCTGAACAATGCCTGCAACTTCGGTTTTACCCCGACCAACGGATCGTCCAAATGTAACTATTGAAGCGGCAGGCCCGCATACAAAGGCCGCCGCGGGTGATCTCTCCCGAGGCGGCCGCTGATTGGCTGGCAATGATGGAGACGGCGATCAGAAGGTTGCCGTCATCGGATCCGGTCCCATACGGGCACCGGCGCTGTCGAGCTTGGCGATCGCGGCCACGTCGTCGGCATCAAGCTTGAAGTCGAACACCTGGAAGTTCTCCTCGATGCGCGCCGGTGTCACCGATTTCGGGATGACGACGAGGCCGGTGTCGATGTGCCATCGGATGATGACCTGAGCCGGCGTCTTTTGATGCTTTTTGGCGATCTCACCGATATCGGCGTTCGAGATGAACTTGCCCTGGCCAAGCGGGCTCCAGGATTCTGTGGCGATACCAAGCTTCTTGTGAACCTCCTGCGCCGCCTTCTGCTGGAAATCGGGATGCAGCTCGATCTGGTTGATGACGGGAACGACGCCGGTTTCGCCGATGATGCGCTCGAGATGTTCAGGATTGAAATTCGACACGCCGATCGAGCGGGCGCGGCCCTCTTCCCGGATGCGGGCGAAAGCCTTCCAGGTCTCCGTATAGAGGCCGCGATGCGGCGACGGCCAGTGAATGAGGTAGAGGTCGACATACTCGGAACCGAGCTTTTTCAGGCTGCCGTCGAAGGCACGCAGCGTATTGTCATAGCCCTGATCGGTATTCCTGAGCTTGGTGGTGACGAAGATGTCCTTGCGGTCGAGGCCGGAAGAGCGGATGCCTTCGCCGACGCCCTCTTCGTTGTCGTAGCCGGAAGCGGTATCGATGTGGCGATAGCCGGCGGCGATCGCAGTACGCACGGTGGGAGCGGCAATATCCTGCGGCGTCTGCCAGACACCGAGGCCGACTTGCGGAATGGAATGTCCGTCATGGAAAGTGATGATAGGTTGAGCGGTCACAATATATCTCCGGGAGTTTGAAGAATCGGACGAGGCATGAATTGCGCCCCCTTACAGCGCCGCGCGTCTTTTAAGACGCGCAAAGGACGCTGTAACACTTTCAATTGCTGCGCAATTCAGCCGGAGCGTTCGGTCACCGGAAGCATATAGGTGACCGCATCCGGAAGACAATCAGACGACGCGGACAATCGTTCCCTTTCGAAGGTGAGGCAGCAGGCGGCGCATGTCACGCAGGCTCACTGCCACGCAGCCCGCCGTCGGCTCGTAGCCCGGCTTGATGAGATGGAAGAAGATCGCCGAGCCGCGATTGCGCGCACGCGAGGAGATGTTCCAGTCCATCACCAGGCAGATATCGTAGAGCCCGTCGCTGCGCCGCATCTCCTCGTGACTTGCGTTGAATGGCGCCCGGACGAGGCGGTTGTAGCTGGCACTGTCGGACTGATCGCACCAGAGCATGTCGGGGCGGATGCGGCGTATTGAAAGCGGAGTGACGAGCCGGCCGTTCCGCTCGCCGCGCCGGAAACCCGATATCAGCCGCATCGAGGCGATCGGCGTGGCGCCGTCGCCCTCGCGTTTCATCACGGTGCGGCCGGAGCGGCCGATCGCAGCAGGCACGGTGATGGCGCCAAGCCGGACGATCGCCCGGCTCTTGCGCCCCGGCGCAGCACGCACCACGATCGTCGACGGCGGCATACCCGGCCTCTGCCTTGCTTTTTCCATTTTTCTCGCATGTCGTGCCTTGTCTGGGGCTTCGATTGAAATCATATCGAAACCGGCCCGGCAACACCCGTTGCCCGATCCTTGCCAAACCAGGAATTTGGCGTAGGACTAGGGGACTTAACATGAGGACGCAAACGGCATGACCGCACGCACCATTCTTCTGGTGGATGACGACGATGACCTTCGGCAGACGCTGACAGAGCAATTGTCGCTGTATGAGGAATTCACGGTTCTGCAGGAAGCCAACGCCGGCAAGGGTGTCGCGACCGCCCGCTCGACGCCGATCGACCTGCTGATCATGGATGTCGGCCTGCCCGATATGGACGGCCGCGAGGCAGTGAAGCTGCTGCGCAAGGGCGGCTTCAAGGCACCGATCATCATGCTGACTGGCCACGATACCGATTCGGACACGATCCTCGGTCTCGAAGCCGGCGCCAACGACTATGTCACCAAGCCTTTCCGCTTCGCCGTACTGCTGGCGCGCATCCGCGTGCAGTTGCGCCAGCATGAGCAGAGCGAGGACGCGACCTTCACCGTCGGCCCCTACCTCTTCAAGCCGAGCCAGAAGCTCCTGACCACCGATAACGGCCAGAAGATCCGGCTGACGGAGAAGGAAGCGGCGATCATCCGCTATCTCTACCGCGCCGAACAGAAGGTCGTTACCCGCGACGTACTGCTTGAAGAGGTCTGGGGCTATAATTCCGGCGTGACGACGCATACGCTGGAAACCCACGTCTACCGCCTGCGCCAGAAGATCGAGCGCGATCCCTCCAATGCCGAAATCCTCGTCACGGAAAACGGCGGCTACAAGATCATACCCTAGAGCAGTTCCGTTTTTCTCCGAATCACGGAAATGCTCTATCTCTTTGTTTTCACGCAATTCCCGGCAAAAGCGTTTCACGCTTGGCCTGGCAAAACCGCCAAGCACTTTTGCTGGAATTGCTCTAAGGCGAAAAGCCCGCATGGCGCTGACCGACGACATCCACATGCTCGCGCAGCTTCCTCTGTTCAAGGACATGAACGAGGATCAGCTGCGGTTGATCGCCTTCGGCGCCGACCGGCGCATGATCGCTGCCGGTCAGATGCTGTTTCGCCAGGGCTCGCCCGCCGAGAGCGCCTATGTCATCCTCAGCGGCAGTCTGGAGCTGAGCGCAACGAGCAACGACGGCATGCAGAGGACAGAGGGGATCGCCGGTCCCGGAACCCTGGTTTCCGAGCTGGCGCTGGTGACGCTGGTGGAGCGCAAGTTCACCGCGGTAGCGCGCGAGGACACCAGCATCATCCGCATTACCCGCGCCCTCTTTCATCGGCTGATCGAGGAATATCCAGACGCAGCCCGGCTGATCGAGAACCGGATCCGCGACAATCTTGCCGAACTCGCGGCAAAGGCCGCAAGCCAGTTCTACCGCTTCAGTTGATCCCTAGAGCAGTTCTCCGCTTTACGAAAAGCTGAACCGCATCGCTCTAGAAATCGAAATGCGCCGTGACCGGTACGTGGTCGGAGGGCCGGTCCCAGCCGCGCGCCTCCTTCAGGATTTCGATTCGCTTGAGATGCGGCCCGAGATCCGACGACGACCAGATATGGTCGAGACGACGGCCGCGATCGGCGGCCTCCCAATCCTTGGCGCGATAGCTCCACCAGGTGTAGAGTTTCTCGTTTTCAGGCACATGCTGGCGCATCAGATCGAGCCAGGCGCCGCGCTTCATCACCTCGAGCAGCCCCTCGGTTTCGACAGGCGTATGGCTGACGATCTTCAGAAGTTGCTTGTGCGACCAGACGTCATGCTCCAGCGGCGCGATATTGAGGTCACCGACAAGGATGGCTGAGGTGTTGGCCTCGCCATTGGCTTTCAGCAGCTTCATCTCCTCGATGAAATCGAGCTTGTGGCCGAATTTCGGATTGATCGTGCGATCCGGCTCGTCGCCGCCGGCCGGGACATAGAAATTATGCAGCCGGACTCGACGATTGCCGTGCTCGAAGATAGCAGAGATGTGGCGCGCATCGCCGACGCCGCAATAATCCTGCCGGTGATCCTCAGCCAACGGAATACGCGAGGCGATCGCCACGCCGTGATAGCCCTTCTGGCCATGGATGATGATGTGATTGTAACCCATCGCCCTCAGCGGTGCTGCCGGAAACAGGTCGTTCGTCACCTTGGTTTCCTGCAGGCAGAGAATATCGGGCCTGTGCTTGAGAACGAGCTGCTCGACGATGGGCATGCGCAGCCGCACCGAATTGATGTTCCAGGTGGTGATCGAAAAGCCCATGCCCATGCCCTTTCACGCCCAACGCGTACCGCGCAAACCGTGCAACGGTTTCCACGCGATGCGCTTTCATGAAAGGGCTTTAGAACAAAGGCGGACGCGAGGGAACCGGCCAAGAGCATGATGCCGAAAAGTGTGAGCGGTTTTCGGACGACATCATGCTCAAATCGTTGATTGAGATCCGGATGTTTTCAAGCCAATCGGCCTGAAAACATCCGGATCTGGTCAAAGCGGCCGGCGATCAACCGAAAAGGTCTCAGTCGCGCGACTGAGGCGTGCCTGGAATGGTCTCATAGGGCACGCGGAAGACGCGATCGTCGAACTGCATGCCGGTTTTGACGTTGAAGATCATCACCGAGGTGTCCTTGCCCTGATTGTCGGTGATCGTCCACTGACGCAGGTCGTAGGTTTTCGGGTCGAACATCATGGTGATGGTGGAGTTTCCAAACACCGTATTGTTGCCGAGCGCGATCGTCGTCAGGTCAGACTCTTCCTTCACGCCCTTCACCATGCCGGCCGAAAGGTCGATACGCCGCGCCAGGAGCAGGCTGAGCGGCGTCTTGGAGAGCGGATAGAGATCCCAGGTCTTCAGCTTCGTATTGCCGATGGCGACGTTCCTGCCGTCGGCGATCACCCGCATCGGCGAGGGAGCGTCATAGTTGAAGCGCAACTTGCCGGGGCGCTGGATGAAGAACTTGCCGCCGGTCTGTTCGCCGCGCGGACCGAACTGCACGAATTCGCCCTGCATCGTCGTGACGCCGGAGAAATGATCGGCGATCGCCTGCGCGGTGCCGGAGGCGGGAGCTGCCGCCTGCGCGTAAGCGCCGAGGGGAATGGCGCTCGCCATCGCAGCGACGGCGAAGGCGCCGAGAAGGTCGCGGCGCGTTACCGTCAGGCCGGAGAGGAAGGTATCGGAGTGACTCATCTAAATCTCCTTTATGCGATCTGCATGCTGCCGAAAGGCGGCGTCTTCAAGGCGTTGCGATCGGCCTGCGAAAGGTAACGGCTTCGACGCTATCAGGTTTCCGCAAAAGCGGCTGTATTGGAAATATATGCCTGTTCTGTCAGCGGTCGAGGATGTCGCCTTCGGTCGGAACGAGGATCTCGCGTTTGCCGGCATGATTGGCCGGTCCGATGATGCCCTCCTTCTCCATGCGCTCGACGAGCGAGGCAGCACGGTTGTAGCCGATACCAAGCCGGCGCTGGACGTAGGAGGTCGACGCCTTGCCGTCGCGCAGCACGATGGCGACCGCCTGGTCGTAGGGATCTTCCGATTCGGAAAGATTGGACGTGCCGGCCGGGCCGCCGCCGCCGCCGTAGTCGCCGTCTTCGTCGTCATCGGCGGTGATCGCGTCGAGATATTGCGGCGAGCCCTGAGTCTTCAAGTAGGAGACGATCTCTTCCACCTCGACATCGGAAACGAACGGGCCGTGCACGCGCTGGATACGTCCGCCACCCGCCATGTAGAGCATGTCGCCCATGCCGAGCAGCTGTTCGGCGCCCTGTTCGCCGAGAATGGTGCGGCTGTCGATCTTCGAGGTCACCTGGAAGGAGATGCGGGTCGGGAAGTTCGCCTTGATCGTGCCGGTGATGACGTCGACCGACGGACGCTGTGTCGCCATGATCACGTGGATGCCGGCCGCACGGGCCATCTGTGCCAGACGCTGGACGGCGCCTTCGATATCCTTGCCGGCGACCATCATCAGGTCTGCCATCTCGTCGATGATCACGACGATGTAGGGCATCGGCCGCAGATCGAATTCTTCGGTTTCGTACATCGCCTCGCCGGTATGGCGGTCGAAGCCGGTCTGCACCGTGCGCGAGATCGCCTCGCCCTTCGACAGCGCCTGCTCGACGCGGGTGTTGAAGCCGTCGATGTTGCGGACGCCGATCTTCGACATCTTCTTGTAGCGCTCTTCCATCTCGCGCACGGTCCATTTGAGCGCGACGACGGCCTTCTTCGGATCGGTGACGACAGGCGAAAGCAGGTGCGGGATGCCGTCATAGACGGACAGTTCGAGCATCTTCGGGTCGATCATGATCAGCCGGCACTGTTCCGGCGTCATGCGGTAGAGCAGCGACAGGATCATTGTGTTGATGGCGACCGACTTGCCGGAGCCGGTGGTGCCGGCGACGAGCAGATGCGGCATCTTGGCAAGATCGGCGATCACGGCTTCGCCGCCGATCGTCTTGCCGAGCGCCATGGCGAGCTTCGCCTTGCTGCCCTCGAAATCCCGGGAGGCGATGAGTTCACGCAGATAGACGGTCTCGCGCGTCTGGTTCGGCAATTCGATGCCGATCGCGTTGCGGCCGGGCACGACGGCGACGCGGGCGGCAATGGCGCTCATCGAGCGGGCGATATCGTCGGCAAGGCCGATGACGCGCGACGACTTGATGCCGGGCGCCGGCTCCAGTTCGTAAAGCGTGACGACGGGACCGGGACGGACATGGATGATCTCGCCCTTGACGCCGAAATCTTCGAGCACGCCTTCGAGCATGCGGGCATTCTGCTCCAGTGCATCGGCCGAAAGCGTGGAGTCGCGCACGACATTCTTCGGTTCGGCGAGCAGATGCATCGACGGAAGCTGGAAACCCTCGGGGCGGATAAACGAACCCTGCGCCTCCCGCTCGATGCGGGCGCTGGGCTTCGGACGTGCGACGACGGGAACGACGCGCGGTTCCGGCTTGCCGGCCGCTTTTGCCGGCGCGCGAATCATCCAGTCGTCGTCATCGTCGTCGGGCAGGATATCGGCCGGGCGCGGCGGCATGTCGTTATCGAAGGGCAGGTCGTCGTCATTCTCATCGTCGTCATCGATGGACATCGACGGCGCGGAGACGATGCGCCGCGGCGAAGCCGTCCTTGCCCCCATCGATGGTTCCATCGAGGGTTCCATGCGCTCACCGCGGACGGTCGGCGCCTTGGCGCGAACGGGCTCGTTCAGCGTGCCGAACTCGTCATCGTTGAAATCATAAGGTGATTCGTAATCGCCCTGGCGCCGCTTGCGCGGACCCATGCCGACCAGCCGGCGCAGTCGGGCCTGGCTCATGTACCAGGCATGCGTCACGGCGCCGCTGAGAGCGACCCAGCGGGACTCGTCTTCCTCCTCGTCCTCGTCTCCGACGACGCGGGCCTTGCTACGCGTATCGACGTAGTCTTCCTCGATCTCCTCGTCGGCGTCGCTGCGGCCGACAAGGCCTGATGCAAAGAGCATCAGCCAGGCGGTCGGCGCGGCGAAGATGCAGCCGACGACCATGGCGAAGGTGCCTGTGGGATAAGCACCGACGAAAAGTGCGGGAAAACGCAGGATCATGTCGCCGATGACACCGCCGATGCCGTTCGGGATCGGCCAGGTGAGCGGCGGCGGAAAGCAGCCGAGGACGGCGCAGGAAAGCACCGAACCGCCGAACCAGGCGCCGGCACGGGCAGGAATCCGGCTGAAGCGGCGACCCGAGATCAGCGTCAGCGCCCAGGCGACGATCGGCAGCATCGAAACGACGCTGGCAAGCCCGAGGAACTGCATGACGATATCGGCAAAGGCAGCCCCGCTGTAGCCGAGAATATTCGTCGGCAGGTTGGCGGTCGCATAGGAATAGCTCGGATCCGCAACATTCCAGGTCGCCAGTGCCGCGACGCAGAACGCCAGCAGCAGAAAGATCGCAAAGCCGATAAGCGCCTGGATCTGCCGCAGCATGAATGCCGAGAAGGAGAACCGATCCGGACGGCCATCCATTGCCGGCGACGTGCTTCTTGCCATGTGTCTAACCCGTCCAATGCCTGAGGACACGCGAATCGCTGAAGCTTCGCCGTGCCAAAATGCGTCCGCTCTACCTAATCAGAGCCGGGTTAAAGCGATGTTAACCATGCATGCCTGGACGACAATTCCGAACCGGGAAATGAAAAAGGCCCGAACCTTGAAAGGTCCGGGCCAAATGCGGTCTATGGTTAGATAGGCCGCGACGGGCCGTGAAGCGGCGCCCTTCTGCCGGGCGCCGCAAACCCTGTGATCAAGAAGAGTGGTAGGCGGCTTCGCCGTGCGTCGAAAGGTCGAGACCTTCGCGCTCGGCTTCGACGGTCACACGCAGGCCGATGACGACGTCGACGATCTTGAAGAGGATCGCCGAGCCGATACCGGACCACAGCAGCGTCGTCAGCACGCCCTTGGCCTGGTTCCAGACCTGGGTTGCCGTGCCGGCATAGGAGGCTGCGAAGTCGGCTGTGGAATAATCGACGATGCCTGCACCACCGAGTGCCGGGTTGACGAGGATACCGGTGCCGAGAGCGCCAATGATACCGCCGATGCAATGGACGCCGAAGACATCGAGGCTGTCGTCGTAGTTGAACTTGTTCTTCACGACGTCGACGAAGAAGTAGCAGACCGGCGAAACGATCAGGCCGAGAACGATCGCACCCATCGGGCCGGCAAAGCCTGCCGCCGGAGTGATGGCAACGAGACCGGCGACCGCACCGGAAGCACCACCGAGCATGGAGGCCTTGCCGCGGGTCAGGCTTTCGACGATGCACCAGGACACAGCGGCAGCAGCCGTTGCGACGAAGGTGTTGATAAAGGCAAGCGAGGCATAGGCATTGGCTTCGAGGTTAGAGCCGGCGTTGAAGCCGAACCAGCCGACCCAGAGCAGCGAGGCGCCGACCATGGTCAGCGTCATCGAGTGCGGAGCCATGATTTCCTTCTTATAACCCGTGCGCTTGCCGAGCATGATGGCGCCGACGAGGCCCGCAATACCGGCATTGATGTGAACGACCGTGCCGCCGGCAAAGTCGATTGCGCCGTAGGAGAAGATCAGGCCGGCCGGCGAGGTGTAGGAGCTCGGACCGCCCCAGAACCAGACCATGTGTGCCATCGGGAAGTAGATGAAGGTGACCCAGAGCACGACGAAGAGCATGACGGCCGAGAACTTGACGCGCTCGGCGAATGCGCCGACGATCAGGCCGGGGGTGATGCAGGCAAACGTCATCTGGAACACGATGAAGGTGTATTCCGGAATGGCGACGCCCTTCGAGAAGGTTTCTACGAGCGACGAGGTGTTGACGCCGGCAAGGAAGGCCTTGGAGAAGCCGCCGACGAAGCTGTTCAGCGAACCACCGTCGGTGAAGGCGAGCGAATAGCCGTAGGTCACCCAGATCAGCGCCACGACGGCCGTGATCATGAAGACCTGCATCAGCACCGAGAGCATGTTCTTGGCACGGACGAGACCGCCGTAGAAAAGCGCAAGGCCCGGGATGGTCATCAGAAGGACGAGCGCCGAGGAGACGAGCATCCAGGTATTATCACCCTTGTCCATGGTGAGAGCAGGAGCAGCAGCGGCGGTGGCGGCCGGCGCAGCCTCCTGCGCGAAAGCGACGGCCGGCGCCAGAAGGGCGGCCGAAGCTGCGCAAACACGCGCAAAGGTGGAAGAAAACTTCGAAATTGACATTGGAAAAAGCTCCTTGATCTGCCGTTCTTACAGCGCTTCTGAATCGGTTTCGCCCGTACGGATGCGCACGGCATGGTCGATCGAATAGACGAAGATCTTGCCGTCACCGATCTGGCCGGTCTTGGCCGAAGCCGCAATGGCCTCGACCGCCCTGTCGACGAGTTCCGATGCAACAGCGATTTCGATCTTGAGCTTCGGCAGGAAGCTGACTGCGTATTCGGTGCCGCGATAGATTTCGGTATGCCCCTTCTGGCGCCCGTAGCCCTTCACCTCGGTTACGGTCAGCCCCTGAATACCGATCGCCGTAAGGGCTTCGCGGACCTCATCGAGCTTGAACGGCTTGATAATGGCCATCACAATTTTCATCTGGTTTCCCATCCTTCGTTATCCTCGGCGCGGAGCCGACTCTCCTTGCCGCTGACGTTCCTGAACAGCGACCGGCCAATACACATTCAAGGGACGTGCCAGATTCGAGACGGGTGGTAAGTTATTGAAAAGTAAAGGTTATAATAAAGAGTGCCAATAAACAGGCAGATGATTGGCCAATAAGCGCACAAATAACGCGCAAATTTATAAAGTTGCACAATTTTTATTCATTTGCCTTTTTACGAATCAGGCCTTCCTGCGCGACCGATGCGATCAGGTTGCCGGATCGTGTAAATAGGCTACCCCGGGTTAATCCTCTGGCGCCTGAAGCCGACGGACTGTCCTGCGTATAAAGCAGCCAGTCGTCGAGTTTGCAGGGTCTGTGGAACCACATCGAGTGATCGAGGCTCGCCACCTGCAGGCTCTGGTCGAAGATGGACGTTCCGTGCGCATAGAGCGACGTATCGAGCAGCGTCATGTCCGAAAGATAGGCAAGCACTGCCGCCTGATAGAGCCGGTCGTCGGGAACCGGGCCGGTAGCGCGCACCCAGACGTCCTGTTTGGGATCGAGCTTCCTGTCGGAAAAATAATGCGTCAGCGAGACGGGGCGGATCTCGATCGGCCGCTCACGCTGCCAGTATTTTCGGATCGCTTCCGGCGCGTGGGCGAGATACTCTTCCTTGATCTGCTGTTCGCCGAGCAGCGCCTCCGGCATCTCGACCTCGGGCATCGCGATCTGGTGCTCGAAGCCCGGCTCCTCCACCTGGAAGGAGGCCGACAGCGCGAAGATCGCCTTGCCATGCTGGATGGCGACGACGCGCCGCGTGTTGAAGCTCGATCCGTCGCGGATGCGCTCCGCCTGATAGATGATCGGCACCGTGGGATCGCCGGGACGCATGAAATAAGCATGCAGCGAATGGACGAAACGCTCGCCCTCGATGGTGCGCTGCGCCGCCATCAGCGCCTGGCCGATCACCTGGCCGCCGAAGACCCGCTGCCAGCCGACCTTGGGGCTGCGGCCGCGGAAGATATCGACCTCGATCGGCTCGAGGTCGAGCGTCGAAAGCAGCGTCTCCATCGCCGAAGGCCCCGATGTCTCGCCCGTCATTTCTATGTCTCCCAGCGGTAGGAAGTGAAGTTGCGATGATCTATATAGAGCACATCTGAGGCACAAGGTACGGGAGCGGCGCGATGCTGGACATGCTGGTTGTGGGCGGGGGTTATGTCGGCCTTTCCGCCGCTATCGCGGTCAAACAGGCCGCGCCGCATCTGAATGTCGCGGTCGTCGAGGCGGCTCCCGAGCATGTCTGGAAAAACGATACGCGCGCTTCCGCCATCATCGCGGCGGCGGCGAAGATGCTCGAGGTCTTCGGCATCTGGAACGAGATCGAGCCGGAAGCCCAGCCGATCACCAAAATGATCGTCACCGATTCCAAGACCTCCGATCCGGTGCGTCCGGTTTTTCTGACCTTCGACGGCGAAGTGGCCGATGGCCGGCCTTTCGCCCACATGATCCCGAATGTTGTGATGGTCGCCGCCCTGCGCGGCGCCTGCGACCGGCTCGGCATCGACATCCGCCACGGGCTCGGCGCCACGGAGCTGAAGACCCACGACACCCATGTCACCGTCACGCTTTCGGACGGCAGCGCGCTGGAAACCCGGCTGCTGGTTGCCTGCGACGGCGTACGCTCGAAACTGCGCGATCTCGCCGGCATCAGAACCGTCACCTGGGACTACGGCCAGTCCGGCATCGTTGCGACCGTCGAACACGAGCGGCCGCATGACGGCTGCGCCGAGGAACATTTTCTGCCGGCCGGCCCCTTCGCCATTCTGCCGCTCAAGAACAACCGCTCCTCGCTCGTCTGGACGGAGCGCACGCAGGATGCCAACCGGCTGGTCGCTGCAGACGACCTGATCTTCGAGGAAGAGCTCGAGCGCCGCTTCGGCCACAAGCTCGGCAGCCTGAAGGTTATCGGCGACAAGCGTGCCTTCCCGCTCGGCCTGACGCTCGCCCGCTCCTTCGTCGCACCACGCTTCGCGCTGGCCGGCGACGCCGCCCACGGCATCCACCCGATTTCGGGTCAGGGCCTCAATCTCGGCTTCAAGGATGTGGCGGCACTCGCCGAAACCGTGGTGGAGGCCGACCGCCTCGGCCTCGATATCGGCTCGATCAACATTCTCGAGCGCTACCAGACCTGGCGGCGCTTCGACACTTTCCGCATGGGAGTGACGACCGACGTGCTGAACCGGCTCTTCTCCAACGACGCGACGCCGATCCGCATCGCCCGCGACGTCGGCCTCGGCATCGTCGACCGGCTGCCGCGTCTCAAATCCTTCTTCATCGGCCAGGCGGCCGGAACGACGGCAAAAGACAATCCGCGGCTGCTTGCCGGCCAGACGATTTAACCTTTTACGCAATTCCCGGCAAAAGCGCTTGGCGCTTTGCCTGGGAAAACCGCTTCCTGGAATTGCTTTAGTCGTCGAGGCGGCGGGCTTCGGACATCAGCATGATCGGAATGCCGTCGCGGATCGGATAGGCAAGCCGCGCCTTTTCCGAGACAAGTTCATTGTGCTCGCGATCATAGGAAAGCCGGCCCTTGGAGAGCGGGCAGACCAGGAGATCGAGCAGCTTTGGATCGACGCGGCTGAGTTTTTCATCCATGGCTGAAGTCTACTGCAGAACCGTGTCGGAGTCACCGAAGACGCGCGCCAGCACGATTTCGGTAATGGCGATCAGCGTCTCGGCCCGGGTCTTCAGGTCGGGCGCCTCCAGCAGCGCCTGTTTTTCCGCCGGCCCGAAGGGCGACATCATCGCCAGCGAATTGACGAGCGTCAGATTACTCGCCCGCTCGACGCTCTCCCAGTCGGCCTCCAGCTTATTGGCATCGAGATAGGCCTTGAAGGCGGTGAGAAGTGCCGCGCGATCGACCGCGCCCTCCTCGTTCTCGGCCGAGAGATCGGCGATAAAGGGAGCGATGCGGAAGGTGCGAAAGGGATGGCTGGTCGCTTTCTCCTCCAGCAGCCGGAAACGGCAGACGCCGGTCAGCGACACGATATAGCGCCCGTCGCCGGTCTCGGCGAAGGAGGTGATGCGGCCGAGGCAACCGACAGCGGCAAGGTTGGGCTCGCCGCCCTTGTCCTCATGTTCGCCGAGCGCCGGCTGCACCATGCCGATCAGCCGGTTTCCGGTCAGTGCTGCATCCAGCATCGCCAGATAGCGCGGCTCGAAAATGTTGAGTGGAAGCTGCCCGGCCGGCAGGAGGAGGGCGCCGGTCAGGGGGAAGACAGCGATCGCATCAGGCAGATCGCCCGGCTTCAGGTATCTGGCATTCCCGACTTGCATGAAACCGTCCCGCATTCTTGTAACGGGCATGCCCGTCTTCACGAGAATGTGGTGCCCTCGTCCGAAAACGCAAGGGCAGATGCTCGAAACTTAGCGGTAACCTCGAAAATCGGAATCGATTTTCGAGAAGCACTACGCGTAGATTCAAAGTGATAGCGTGTCTTGTTGGACGCGCTACACCCTACGAGAACAGCATCGCCGAAAGCTTGCGCCGCGCTGCAACAGTCGCCGGATCCTTGAAGCCCCAGACCTCGAAGAACTGCAGCAGCTGGCGGCGGGCGCCGTCATCGTCGAAGGCACGGTCCTTGCGCATGATCAGCAGCAGATGGTCGGCCGCCTCGTCGCGCCGGCCTTCGACATTGCGGATCTTGGCAAGCTTGATTCGCGCCTCGTGGTCATCGGGATTGGCGGCCAGTTCACGCTCTAGCGCAACGGGATCGCCGAGCTTGCGAGCCTCTTCGATCTGCTCGAGCTTCATCAGCACGGCCTGGATGCCGGTGTCTTTCGCCAGCTCTTCCGGCAACTCCGTCAGTATTTCGCGCGCCCGCTGATGCTGGTTTGCGGCGATCATGCATTCGGCCATGCCGGCAAGCGCCTTGGCATTCTCGGGGTCGGCCTGCATCACGGCGCCGTAGAGCTGAGCGGCCTCGTTGATATTGCCGGCGGCAAGCAGTTCCGCCGCTTCAGTAACCACCGCTTCGATTTCGGCCGCCTCGTCGGCGCCGGCCGGACCGGCGATCCGGTCGATGAACTGCTGGATCTGGCTTTCCGGCACCGCGCCCATGAAACCGTCAGCAGGACGGCCGTTGACGAAGGCGATGACGGCGGGGATCGACTGGATGCCGAGCTGGCCGGCGATCGAGGGATGGTCGTCGATGTTCATCTTGACCAGCCGAACGCGGCCCTTGGCTTCGTTGATCACCTTTTCCAAGACCGGCGTCAGCTGCTTGCACGGGCCGCACCAGGGCGCCCAGAAATCGACCAGCACCGGCTGCTTGCGCGATTCCTCGATGACGTCCTTGGCGAAATTCGCGGTCGTCGTCTCCGTGATGTAGCTGCCGGCCGCAGCCGCGGGTTCCGGCGTAGCACCGAAGCTTGTCGTCGCCGTCATCTGATTTCCGAAGGAACCGTTATAGGGGTTGTCGCTGCCGCTCATAGGTATCTCCCGCCGCGCCGATCCTGCCGGCGTCTTTGCTAAAGCATGTCGCGCAAAACTGTGTGGCGGTTTTGCGATAAAGATATGCGCAAAACCAAAGACTAAAGCGCGGCAAGCGAATCTAAAAGATCGCGACGCGCTCTAGCGCTAAAATCGTATGTCAGGACGTCACTTTCAAGACAAGCGGCTTATGCCCGGTCGCTTCCATGAAACGGATAAGATCGCTGCTCGCAATCGAGGTCGTCGCATCATTGGATAGCGGATGGCAGTTGACGATCTCGTGCGCCATCAGCTCGGCATCGAGCACGAAGGTGACATTCTCGGCAGTATCGTTGATCGCGCCGAACGCCGTGACCGAACCCGGAGCGACGCCGAGATACTCCATCAGCTTCTCCGGCCTGCCGAAGGAGACCCGGCCCGACCCACCGATGGCATTATGCACCTGCTTGAGGTCGACGGCAGCATTTTCCTCCACGGTCAGCAGAAAATACCTGTCCTTCTTGTCCTTGATGAAAAGATTCTTGGTGTGGCCACCGGGGATTTCATCGCGCAGGGCAACCGATTCCGCCACGGTGAAGACCGGCGCATGGTCGACCGTCTTATGGGCAATACCGAGTCCGTCGAGAAAGGCAAACAATTCATCTCTTGTCTTCGGGGCATTTTCGGACATGGGGCAATCCATTGGACGGGAAGGGAAAAAAGCGAGGCGTCCTGATTAAGTCGGTCCACATCGTTTGGCAATCTTTGCGACCGACGCTTTGCCCCGCATTTGCGGCCTTTCCGCCGGGCCGCTGCGAACACCAGAATTTTTCTTCGCCTCTCCGTCATTTCCCTGTTGCATTTGAAAACCCGTTAGGCCATATAGCGCCGGTCGCCGCGAGGCGGCGCCCACGGTCCAACAACTACCCCGGACCGATGCGGATTGAGCGGGTGTAGCTCAGGGGTAGAGCACAACCTTGCCAAGGTTGGGGTCGAGGGTTCGAATCCCTTCGCCCGCTCCAGTTTCTCCCGATAGAATTAAGTGTTTGCATAGCGCCACGATTGACGCCGTTGCGCCAACGCACGGCAAGGGACCACTTCCGAAACTCATGTGTTTCCGAATCCCGATTTCATCTCGAAATCCTGGTGCGGCAGCGAATGACTGATACTCAAACATTTTTAGCTCGCCACTTTGTGGCGATAAGCTTCAACTCCCGCATCAAGGGCGATCACGGTCCCGACCGCTGAGGAGCTTGCGCGCAAGAGCTGATTTGACGCCCTGCGCTACGTCTCCGGGATCATTTTGGCAGGAATCCGTGAGCTGATAGCCATTCTCCAAGAATACGACGGATAGTCTCTGAGTGGGTGGGCGCATCGACTTCCTGTTCGGCGAACCTGTCGAGCGCTTCGCTGAATTCATCGCCAGCCAGACCCCACCATAATCTATATAGCACTTCGGAATCCCGAAATTGGTTGCGGTGCTGAAATCATTGGATGTTTCCCCGCGGCAACACCGCCCAAAACGCGACGAATTTCGGAATCCCGAAGCGGGGGAATTTCGGGATCCCGAAGTGGGATTTTTTCTTTATGGCGACGCTGACGCGTTTGTCGGCAGCGATCGGGCCGAGGCATCCGGCTGAAGAAACCGAGTCGGTCGGAGGCTCAGCGATTACGGCGCCTTCCACCTCGACGCCGGCTTAGAAGATCAAGATTGCAATTTATTTTGGTTGATTGGTTCGTTTGTAAACTTATTGTCGAGGCAAAAAGGACGCGTCTTCGGATCGGACCGCAAATGTTCAGTTTATCGCAGCACGAACTCCTCTGGGCGATGCCGATCCGGACCCAGCACATCGATGCCGGCGCTCGAGCCGGGTTACCAGCATCGCCACTCATAACTTCCTGATTGCTCCCAACATCAACTGAGGTTTCCCATGCGTATCGCCGTCGGTGGCATTCATACCGAATGCAGCACATACAATCCCGTTCTGAACGAGGAAAAGGATTTCCGCGTCGTGCGTGGGGAGGCCCTGCTGGCGTCTCCCTATTTCGCCTTCCTCAAGGATTATGACGCCGAGTTTCTGCCGACGATCCATGCCCGCGCGATTGCCGGCGGTCCGGTTTCGCGCGCCACCTACGAGGCCTTCAAGGGTGAATTCCTCGAGCGGCTGAAGCCGATGCTGCCGCTCGACGGTCTCTATCTCGCCATGCATGGCGCCATGTATGTCGAAGGCATGGAGGATGCCGAGGGCGACTGGATCGGTGCGGCCCGCGCGGCGGTCGGCGAGGATTGCACGGTCTCGGCAAGCTACGACCTGCACGGCAACGTCACCCAGCGCATCATCGACGCGCTCGACATCTATTCCACCTATCGCACCGCACCGCATATCGATGTCGAGGAGACGATGCGCCGCTCCGTCTCCATGCTGGTAAAGAGCCTGAAAACGGGCGAGAGGCCGACCCTTCTCTGGGCGCCGATCCCGGTCGTGCTGCCCGGCGAGCGCACCAGCACTGTCGATGAACCGGCAAAGAGCCTCTATGACATGCTGCCCGGGATCGATGCGATCGACGGCGTCTGGGATGCATCGCTGATGGTCGGCTATGTCTGGGCCGACGAACCGCGCGCCACCGCCGCCGCCATCATGACCGGCACCGACCGCGCCGTGCTGGAGCGTGAGGCGAAACGCCTCGCGAGGGCTTATTGGAATGCGCGCGAAGACTTTGTTTTCGGCTGCGAGACCGGCTCGCTCGAAGAATGCGTCGAAAAGGCGATCGCAAGCCCGACCGCCCCTGTTGTGCTTGCCGAATCCGGCGACAACCCGACCGGCGGCGGTGTCGGGGACCGGGCCGATGTGCTGGCCGAGCTGATCGCCAGAGAGGCCACCGGCGTCGTCTTCGCCGGCATCGCCGACAAGGCGGCGACCGAGGCCTGTTATGCCGCAGGCATCGGCGCCGAGCTGGAGCTCAGCGTCGGCGCCTCGCTCGATAACAAAGGCAGCAAGCCGGTTATCGCCCGCTTCACCGTCAAATTCCTGCACGAAACTTCTGATCCGACTGACCGCCAGGCGGTGGTTTCGGTCAGTGGCATCGATCTGGTGCTCTCCGCCAAGCGCCGGCCCTATCACAATATCGCCGATTTCACCCGGCTCGGCCTTGACGCGCATCGGGCGAAAATCATCGTCGTCAAATCGGGCTATCTCTCGCCGGAATTGGCGCCGATTGCCAATCCGAACCTGATGGCGCTATCAACAGGTGTCGTCGACCAGTTCGTCGAGCGCCTGCCGCGGCTGCGCAAGCAGCATCCGACCTACCCCTTCGACAAGGATTTTGCCTTCGAGCCGCAAGTCTTTCTCTCCGCACGCTCGACGCCGGCCTGAGGTCAGCTGAACCAATTGCGTTTTTCTGAATGATACTGTCGATCGCGGCGGCGCCCTGTCGCCGCGATCGACTGTTTTTCCATATCGCGGCGATAGCGGGATCTGAGCAAAAAACGGGCAGATTTCGATTTGCACAAAAAAGCGCTTGACGGTCGGCGCGATTTGGTTTGCACTGAACCAATAGAAAATTGGTACGGACCATTTAAGCGAATGCCGATAGATGAGACGCAAGGCAATTCGAATTATGCGCTGGAGAGGCTGAGGGCTCTCCTGCGGTCCGACAGTCTCGACGCCGACGGCAAGCTGCCGACCGAGCGCACCCTTTCGGAAATGCTTGGCGTCGGTCGCCGTGCCGTCCGCCGCGCCCTCGAAGTGCTGGAGGCCGAGGGCCGCATCTGGCGCCGTCAGGGCTCCGGCACCTATGCCGGCCCGCGCCCCGACGGCTGGAGCGATCATGTCGGCTCGATCGTTGCCGGCACCGATCTCATGGAAGTCATGGAAGTGCGCCTGCGCATCGAGCCGCAGCTCGCCCAGCTTGCCGCCATGCGCGCCAAGGCCGCCGATATCGAGCGCATGTACGATCTGGTGAAGAAGATCTACGAAAGCACCGATGCCGACGGGCGCGAACTCTGGGACGGGGCGCTGCACCGCCAGATCGCCCAATGCGCCGGCAACGGTTTCTTCCTCACCATCTTCGACGTCATCAACCGGGTGCGCCAGGACGATGCCTGGCAGACGATCCGCGAGCGCGCCCGCAGCGCCAGCCGGACGCGGCCCGTCACCTTTAACCAGCACACGGCGATCGTCGATGCGATCGCCGCCCATGACCCGGCCAGGGCGGGCGAAGCGATGCGCCAGCATCTGCTGACACTGCAGGAAAGCCTCATCCGCATCACCTCGCTCGATCATAGCGAAGCGGAGGTCGACAAGACCCTCGCCTGAACAACGAGGTGAGCAGGGAGAAAAGAACATGGCGGGCCATAACCGCCGGAATGGAAGCAAAAACCAAACAAAAATAGACAGAGGAGAATGGAATGAAGATCGCCAAATTGCTTACCACCGCCGTTGCCGGCGCACTGTTTGCACTTCCTGCCTTCGCCGTCGACCTGAAGATCGGCCTGCAGGACGATGCCGATGTGCTCGATCCCGCGCAGTCGCGCACCTTCGTCGGCCGCATCGTCTATACCGCGATGTGCGACAAGCTGGTCGACGTCTCACCGGACCTGAAAATCGTGCCGCAGCTTGCCACCGAATGGAGCTGGTCGGCCGACGGCAAAGAGCTCACCATGAAGCTGCGCCAAGGCGTCAAGTTCCATGACGAGACCCCCTTCAACGCCGAAGCCGTCGTCGCCACCATCGAGCGCAACATCACCCTGCCGGAATCGCGCCGCAAGAGCGAGCTCAGCTCGGTCGCAAAGGTCGAGGCGACAAGCGAATACGAGGTCAAGTTCACCCTCAAGGCGCCCGACGTCACCCTTCTTGCCCAGCTTTCCGACCGCGCCGGCATGATCGTCTCGCCGAAGGCCGCCAAGGAACTCGGCGCCAAGTTCGGCGATCACCCGGTCTGCGCCGGTCCGTTCAAGTTCGTCGAGCGCGTCCAGCAGGACCGCATCGTGCTCGAAAAGTTCCAGGACTACTGGAACAAGGACAAGATCTTCATCGACAAGCTCACCTATCTGCCGATCCCGGATACGACGGTGCGCCTCGCCAATCTGCGGTCCGGCGATCTCGACATGATCGAGCGTCTGGCCGCGACCGACGCTGAAGCGGTGAAGTCCGATTCGAGCCTCGTCTATGCCGATGCCGTCGGCACCGGCTACATGGCGCTCTATACCAATATCGGCAATGGTGCGCGTGCCGACAATCCTTTCGGCAAGGACAAGCGCCTGCGCCAGGCCTTCTCGCTGGCGATCGACCGCGATGCCGTCAACCAGATCGTCTATGAGGGCACGGCGGTTGCCGGCAACCAGCCCTTCCCGCCGAGCAGCCCGTGGTTCGACAAGGATATTCCCGTCCCCGCCCGTGACCTCGACAAGGCCAAGGCGCTAATCAAGGAAGCCGGCTTCGACCGCGTGCCGATCGAGCTGCAGATTCCCAACAATCCTGTCGCCATGCAGATGATGCAGATCATCCAGTCGATGGTCGGCGAAGCCGGCTTCGACGTCAGCCTGAAATCGACGGAATTCGCCACGCTGCTGAGCGAACAGACCGCCGGCAACTATCAGCTCAGCCGTTCCGACTGGTCCGGCCGCGTCGATCCCGATGGCAACATCCATCAGTTCATCACCTGCAAGGGCGGCATCAACGACACGAAATACTGCAACCCCGAGGTGGACAAGCTGCTGAACGAAGCCCGTGCATCGACCGACGATGCCGTGCGCAAGCAGAAGTATGATGCCGCCGCCGTCATCCTCAACGACGATCTGCCGATCATCTATCTCGGCCATCAGTCCTGGATCTGGGCGCTGCACAAGAACATCACCGGCTTCGTTCCGTCGCCGGATGGCATGATCCGTCTCGTCGGCGTCAAGAAAGCCGGCTGATCCCTAGAGCATGATGCCGAAAAGTGTGAGCGGTTTTCGAACGACATCATGCTCTACTTTTTGATCCAGCAAATCATGCGGCGGAAACCCTCCGCCGCATGACCCCAGTCGTGTCAGGATCGCCCATGTACACCTATATCGCCAAACGGCTCTTGGTCGCCATACCGACGCTTTTGATCATTTCGATCTTCGTCTTCTCGCTGCAGAAGCTGCTGCCCGGTGACCCGATCCTCGCCATGGCCGGCGAGGAACGCGATCCGCAGGTTCTCGAATTCCTGCGCGAGAAATACCGGCTGAACGATCCCGTGCCCTATCAATATGTCCGCTGGCTGGGGGCCGCCCTTCAGGGTGATCTTGGCATCTCGCTGCGCACCAACCAGCCGGTCCTGCAGCTCGTCGGCGAAAAACTGCCGGTCACCATACAGCTTGCCATCATGTCGATGATCTTCGCCTTTGTCATCGGCGTGCCGATGGGCATCCTGGCGGCCGTCAAGAAAAACACGATGATCGACTATCTCGCCAACATCATCGCGCTGACAGGCCTGTCGATCCCGAATTTCTGGCTCGGCATCATGCTGATCCTGCTGGTTTCGGTCAATCTCGGCTGGTTGCCGGCATCGGGCTACGAACCCTTTTTCAGCAATCCGCTGCGTTCGCTGGAAACCATGCTGATGCCCTCCTTCGTGCTCGGCAATGCGCTGGCGGCGACGCTGATGCGACATACCCGCTCGGCCATGCTCAGTGTACTCAGCGCCGACTACATCCGCACCGCCCGCGCCAAGGGACTGCCGGAAAGCACCGTCGTGCTCGAGCACAGCTTCCGCAACGCGATGCTGCCGATCGTGACGCTGACCGCGCTGCTCTTTGGCGAACTGCTCGCCGGCGCCGTGCTGACCGAGCAGATCTTCACCATTCCGGGTTTCGGAAAGCTCATCGTCGACGCCGTCTTCAACCGTGACTACGCCGTCGTCCAGGGTGTGGTGATCTGCACGGCGATCGGCTTCATCCTGATGAACCTCTTGGCCGATATTCTCTACGTCCTGCTCAATCCACGCATGAGGGCCGCCCTATGACCGCAATCGGAGAGACCGGCATTCCCTCTGCGATCGACCGCACGCCGAGCCGCGCCTGGCGCAAGCTGAAGGCCAACAAGGGCGCCCTCGTCGGCCTTACGATCATCGCCTTCTTCGCCATTCTCGCCGTTGCCGCCCCCCTTCTTCCGATTCCCGATCCGAACGCCACAAGCTGGTCGGCAATCCGCAAGGCGCCGTCGGCCGCCCATTGGCTCGGCACCGACGACATCGGCCGCGACATTCTTTCCCGGATGATCTGGGGCGCGCAGGCATCGCTGATGGCTGGCGTCTTCTCGGTGGCCATTGCCGTTGTCATCGGCGTGCCCTTCGGCCTTATCTCCGGTTATTTCGGCGGCTGGATCGACATGGTGATCTCCCGCATCACCGAAGCCTTTCTGGCCATGCCTTTCCTCATCACCGCGATCGCGCTCGCAGCTTTTCTCGGCCCGAGCCTGACCAATGCGATGATTGCGATCGGCCTTTCGGCCATGCCGGTCTTCGTGCGGCTGACGCGCGGCCAGGTGCTTTCGGTCAAGACCGAGGAATATGTCGAGGGCGCCCGCTCGATCGGCCTCCGGTCCTCGAGCATCATCACCCGCTATATCCTGCCGAACGTCTTTGCGCCGATCCTCGTCCAGGCGACGCTGACCATCGCCACGGCGATCATCGCCGAAGCGAGCCTCTCCTTTCTTGGCCTCGGACAGCAGCCGCCGGCGCCGAGCTGGGGCTCGATGCTGAACGTCGCCAAGAATTTCCTCTCCCAGGCGCCATGGATGGCGATGTGGCCGGGTGCCGCGATCTTCCTCGTCGTCATCGGTTTCAATCTCCTAGGCGACGGCCTGCGCGATGCGCTCGATCCGCGCGAAGCATGATTTCTTGAAAGGACATTTGACATGACCGCATTCACGACCCGTCCAGAAATCCTCGGCACCTTCGGCGTCGTCACCTCCACGCACTGGATCGCCTCGGCCGTCGGCATGAGCATTCTCGAAAAGGGCGGCAACGCCTTCGACGCGGCAGTGGCGACGGGTTTCGTGCTGCAGATCGTCGAGCCGCATCTTTGCGGCCCGGGCGGTGACCTGCCGGCGGTGATCTATTCGAAGAAGAAGGACAAGGTCGAGGTCATTTGCGCGCAGGGCCCTGCCCCCGCCGGCGCGACGATCGAACACTATACGGCGGAAGGCCTGAGCCTGATCCCTGGCGATGGGCTGCTTGCGACCGTCATCCCCGGCTCCTTCGATGGCTGGATGCTGATGCTGCGCGACTATGGCTCGATGAGCGTGCGCGATGTGCTGGAGCCGGCGATCTATTACGCCGAGCATGGCCATCCGATGCTGCCGCGCGTCTCCGCCACCATCAAGGGGCTCGCCGCCTTCTTCGAGAAGGAATGGCCGACCTCCTACGAGACCTGGCTGCCTGGCGGCAGCGCCCCCGAAGCGCATGCGAATTTCAGGAATCCGGTGCTTGCCGAAACCTGGAAGCGCGTCATCGCCGAGGCCGAGACGAAAAGCGGCCGGGAAGCGCAGGTCGAGGCGGCCCGCGACGCCTTCTATCGCGGCTTCGTCGCCGAGAAGATCGACGATTATTTCAAAACCACCGAGGTGATGGATGCGAGCGGCAACCGCCACAAGGGCGTCCTGACCGCCAACGACATGGCAAACTGGTCGGCAACGATCGAGGAGCCGCTGACCTATGATTATCATGGCTGGACGATCGCGAAGATCGGTCCCTGGGGCCAGGGCCCGGTCTTCCTGCAGACCCTGTCGATCCTCAAAGGCTTCGATCTCGCCGCGGTGGATCCCGCTGGCGCCGATTTCGTCCATACCGTCGTCGAAGCGATGAAGCTCGCCTTCGCCGACCGCGAAGTCTATTACGGCGATCCCGATTTTTCGGAGGTTCCCATCGCGCATCTGCTGTCGGAGACTTATGCCGCCGAGCGCCGCAAGCTCATCGGCGCGGACGCCTCCTTCGAACTTCGCCCCGGCATCGTGCCTGGCTTCGAAGCGCAGCATGATCTGACGATGAAGATGCTCGGCGCGGATTCGAAGACCGGCGCCGTCTACGAGCCGACCATGGCGCATCTTTCCGAAAAGCGCGGCGACACCGTGCATATCGACGTCATCGACCGCGACGGCAACATGGTTTCCGTCACGCCATCAGGCGGCTGGCTGCAATCCTCGCCGACCGTGCCCGGCCTCGGCTTCTGCCTCAATTCGCGAGCCCAGATGTTCTGGCTGAAATCAGGCCTGCCGACGTCGCTTGCGCCCGGCAAGCGGCCACGCACGACGCTGACACCGTCGCTCGGCCTCTACGAGGGCCGCCCGACACTGGCCTTCGGCACACCGGGCGGCGATCAGCAGGAGCAGTGGCAACTCTCCTTCTTCCTGCGTTATGCGCACCACAAGCTGAACCTGCAGGCGGCGATCGACCAGCCGCTGTTCCATACCTCGCATTTTCCGGGTTCCTTCTATCCGCGCACCCGCGAACCCGGCAGCCTGATGGCGGAAGCGAATTTCGGCCCCGATGTCCTCGATGCCCTGCGCCGCAGGGGCCACAAGCTGACGGTCGCCGATCCCTGGACGATCGGCCGGCTGACCGCCGCGAGACGCGATGCCGATGGGCTGCTGCGCGCCGCAGCCACCCCGCGCCTGATGCAGGCCTATGCGATCGGGAGATAGCCATGACCTGGTCTATCGTCGCCCGTGATCCCTCGACAGGTCATCTCGGCATCGCCGTCGCGAGCCGCTTCTTTGCCGTCGGCGCCCTCGTGCCGCATATTCGCGGCGGCATCGGCGCCGTTGCGACCCAGGCCTTCGTCAGCCCGCTTTACGGCGTCGATGGCCTGTCGCTGCTGGCTGCAGGCAAGGCGCCGGAGGAGACCATCGCCGAGCTCATCGCGCGTGACGCCGGCCGCAATCAGCGGCAGCTGCACCTCATCGATGCGAAGGGGCGCAACGCCGCCTTCACCGGCGCCGCATGCATCGACTGGGCGGGGCATCTGATCGACGAAAACGTCTCGGTCGCCGGCAACATGCTCGCAGGTCCTGACGTCATCACTGAGACGCTTGCCACCTACAACAAGGCGATGGACAAGCCGCTGGCCGAACGCCTGCTCCTGGCGATGCAGGCAGGCGAAGATGCCGGCGGCGATAAGCGCGGCAGGCAGTCCGCCGCCCTCATCATCCATCGCGACCAGGATTATCCGTGGCTGAGCCTCCGCGCCGACGATCACCCCGATCCGCTCGCTGAACTTGTTCGCCTGCACGCGGTGGCGGGTGAACGTTACCTGCATGTCGCCGAGACGATGGCGACGCGGCAAAATCCGAACGGCCTGACCGACAGGCGCGAGATCGATGAAAAGATCGCGGCGCTGGAAGCGGCCCGCATCGCTGAAGGCAGGCCTTCCGCCTCCTTCGCCACGCCTTTGAAGACATGAACCAGATAAGACCAAGGGAACGACATGAGTGATGTTTCTTCAGCCTCCGCCTCCCCGGTTCTTTCCGTCCGGAACCTGACGACCTCCTTCCTCGTCGACGGCGACTGGAAGCCGGTGGTGCGCGACGTCTCCTTCGAGGTCATGCCTGGCGAGACGGTGGCGATCGTCGGCGAAAGCGGCTCGGGCAAGAGCGTCACCTCCCTTTCGATCATGCGATTGCTCGCCAAGGGATCGAGCCGCATCGACGGCGCCATCAGCTTGAACGGCAAGGATGTTCTCACCCTTCCGGAAAAGGAGATGCGCCAGGTGCGCGGCAACGACGCCGCCATGATCTTCCAGGAGCCGATGACATCCCTCAACCCGATCTTCACCATCGGCCGCCAGATCTCCGAAGCGCTGACCTGCCACGGTGATATCGGCAAGGCCGAGGCGCGGGCCGAAACCGTGCGCCTGCTGGAAAAGGTCCGCATCCCGAACGCCGCCTCGCGCTTCGACGAATATCCGCACCAGTTCTCGGGCGGCATGCGCCAGCGCGTGATGATCGCCATGGCGCTCGCCAGCCGGCCGAAATTGCTGATCGCCGACGAGCCGACGACGGCGCTCGACGTGACAATCCAGGGCCAGATCCTCGACCTGATCAAGATGCTGCAGGAAGAAGAGGGCATGTCGGTGCTCTTTATCACCCACGACATGGGCGTCGTCGCCGAAATCGCTGACCGCACCATCGTCATGTATCGCGGCGAGGCGGTGGAAACCGGCACGACCGACGACATCTTCCATCGCGGCAGGCATCCCTATACCCGCGCACTGCTCTCGGCCGTGCCGCGCCTCGGCTCGATGGCCGACCGGAAATGGCCGCTGCGTTTCCCGGTCGTCGATACCGCGACCGGCGAACGCCGCGAACCGGTCGAGGTGGCCGACACCGTCGACCGCCGCCGGACGCCGATCCTCGAAGTCAAGAACCTCGTTACCCGTTTCGATATCCGCGGCGGCCTACTCGGCCGCAAGACCGGCGCGATCCATGCGGTCGAGGACGTCTCCTTCGATCTCTTCCAGGGCGAGACGCTGTCGCTCGTCGGCGAATCCGGTTGCGGCAAATCGACCACCGGTCGCTCGATCACCCGCCTCGTCCAGCCGAACGGCGGCAGTGTCAGCCTCGACGGCTATGACGTGCTGAGCCTTGACGCGGTCAGTCTCAGACGGATGCGCCGCAGCATCCAGATGATCTTTCAGGACCCCTTCGCCAGCCTCAACCCGCGCATGACCGTCGGCGCCGCCGTCGCCGAACCCATCACCGAACATGGCCTCGGCACCGGCGCCCAGGCCCGCGAAAAGGCGGCCGATCTTCTCGAACGCGTCGGACTGAAACCCGACATGATGAAACGGTATCCGCACGAATTCTCCGGCGGTCAGCGCCAGCGCATCTGCATTGCCCGAGCGCTCGCACTCGATCCAAAGGTGATCGTCGCCGATGAAAGCGTTTCGGCCCTCGATGTGTCGATCAAGGCGCAGGTCTGCAATCTGCTGATGGACCTGCAGCAAAGCCTCAACCTCGCCTTCCTGTTCATTTCCCACGACATGGCTGTGGTCGAGCGCGTCAGCCATCGGGTCGCGGTGATGTATCTCGGCGAAATCGTCGAGATCGGCCCGCGCGCGGAATTGTTCAGCAATCCACAGCACGCCTACACGAAGAAGCTGATGGCAGCCGTGCCCGTCCCCGACCCCTCGCGGCGCGGCATCAAGCGCAACCTCGGAACCGACGAGCTCAAGAGCCCCGTTCGCCCGGTTGGCTACGTCGCACCGCCGCGCCGATATCGGGAAGTGTCGGCAGGTCATCTGGTGCGGCTCGATGAAGCCGCCTGAAATTGAAAACCCACTCTCGAAAGCATCAGGAAAACAAGTATTGCGGGAAATAACCCGTGCCGGTGGCGCTCAGGCCGTCTTTTTTGCTGCACCGCTTATATGACTTCTGCTAGATATTATTTTACCGATAATTATTAACGACCGATTCCACCCTTTTGTGTTCTCTTATCCTTGCGAATCAAAAAGGTTTGATTTGCCCGGGAACGGCCCCCATGTTGAAGCGTGGGGCGATGCAACAGTTGGGTAGGAGCCTATGCTGCAACGGATTGAAGACATTGATGCAGCGCTCGTCGACAGGCTGCAGCATTCGGCGTTCAAGTACTTCCTGAAATATTCCAATCCCGAAAACGGCCTTGTGGCGGACACATCGATCGGCGGGGTTCCGTGTAGCATCGCAGCCGTCGGCTTCGCGCTTTCCTCCTATCCTGTTGGTGTCGAGCGTTTATGGATCAGCCGCGAGGAGGCAGCCGAGCGTACGGTCAATACGCTGCGGTTCTTCGCCGAGGCGCGCCAGGGCGAGGAACGCCACGCGACCGGCCACCGCGGCTTCTTCTACCACTTCCTGCACATGGATACCGGCCATCGCGCCTGGAACAGCGAGCTTTCGACCATCGACACGGCGCTGCTCGTCGCCGGCATCCTGACGGCTGCGCAATATTTCAATCGCGAGGACGACGAGACGGAAACCGAAATCCGGGAACTCGCGACCTTCATCTACGAGCGCGTCGACTGGCGCTGGGCGCTGAACAAGGGCGACACTATTGCCATGGGTTGGAAGCCCTCTTCCGGCTTCTTGCGCTGGCGCTACCATGGCTTCGACGAGGCGATCATCCTCTATACGCTGGCGCTCGCCTCACCGACACATCCCATTCCGCAGTCGTGCTACGACGCCTTTACGTCAAGCTATTCCTGGATGCTGCACGGCGAGCAGTCCTATCTCTATGCCGGGCCGCTGTTCATCCATCTCTTCTCGCATGCCTGGATCGATTTCCGCGCCATTCAGGACAAGCCGATGGCGGAGCGGAACTGGGACTATTTCCGCAACACGCAGGTGATGATCAACGTCCAGCGTGACTATGCCGAGCGCAATCCCGGCCAGTTCGTCGGCTATAACAGGAATATCTGGGGATTCACCGCCTGTGATGGTCCGCCGCCGACACGGCGCATGCGCGGCGGCCGCCAGCCGAAGGTTCTGGGTTACGCCGCCCGCGGCGCACCGCTCGGCCCCGATGACGGCACGATCGCACCCTGGGCAGCCCTTGCCTGCCTGCCCTACGACAAGCAGGCGGCTCTCGACGGCACCAAAGCGCTTCTGACCACCTATCCGAACCTGCTGTTGGAAGGCGGCTTTCCTGGCGGCTTCAACCCGACGGTCAAGACCAAGCGGCCGGAAGGCTGGGTCGACGACCGCACCGTCGGCATCGATCAGGGCCTTGTCGTCATGACCATCGAGAACGACCGTTCGGATTTCATCTGGGAACTGATGCGGCAATCGCCGGTCATCCGCCTCGGCCTCGAACTCGCCGGCTTTACCGGCGGCTGGCTCGAAGGCATCGAGCCGGAAGAAGTGGTGCGCAAGTTCGGCTAGCGCACAAGCCCGGAAATCGAAATCGATAGAGCCCGCGCGTCCAATAGGAGGTGCGGGCTCTTAGTTTAGTTCTCGAAGACATGCGCCTTGCCGGCGATATCGAGGCGAACGAGATCGCCTCGCGCCGGAAGAGCGACGCTCGAGGTCTTGATCAGGATCGGCGGCAGTGCAACGCCGTCGAGCGAGACGGCAACCGTGCAGACCGCGCCGCCGAATTCCACCTCGACGACACGCCCGCCATAGCTGTGATCGCTTTCATCGGCAACGACGCGGATCTGCTCGGGCCGCAGCATGATCTCCGCCTTGCCCTGACGACTGCCTTCGACGGCGACATGGCCGAGGGCGCAGTCTGCCAAGCCGTTGCGGATGATGGCGGGAAGCAGCACGGCATCGCCGAGAAACAGTGCCGTCTCGCGGTCGCGCGGATGCAGATATAGTGATTGCGGCGATCCGGCCTGGATCAGTCGTCCTTCTCTCAGGACCGCGACCTGATCGGCAAAGGTCAGCGCCTCTTCCTGGTCATGGGTGACGAGGATGGTGGTGATGCCGGCCGCCTGCAACACGCGGGCAACCGCCTTGCGCATATTTTCCCGCAGGCCGGTATCGAGTGCCGAGAAAGGTTCGTCGAGCAGCATCAGCCGCGGCTTGCGGCCGAGCGCGCGGGCGAGCGCCACACGCTGCTGCTGGCCGCCGGAAAGCTGATGCGGGCGCCGCGTCAGCATACCGCGGTCGAGCTCGACCATATCGAGCAGCTCGAGCACGCGCTTCTCGCGATCCGCTGCCCTTCGTTCGAAGCCGAAGCCGATATTTTCGGCAACGCTTAAGTGCGGAAACAGCGCGCCGTCCTGCGAGACGATGCCGATGCCGCGTTTATGCGCCGGTACTGTCGCCGGGCCGTCCGCGAGCAAGTCACCATCCAGCGTCACCCTGCCGACATCCGGTTGCTCGAAGCCGGCAATGATGCGCAGCAGCGTCGTCTTGCCCGAACCGGACGGACCGACGACCGCCGTGCGGCTGCCCGCCGAGACCTCGAGCGAAATATCTTTCAACGCCTGGACAGGGCCATAGCGCTTGCTGATGTTCTCGATCGTGAGCAGCGTCATTGGCCGGCGGTCCGTTTCGATTGGGTATAGAGCATCAGGGTGAGCGGCAGCGACAGCACGACCATCATGAAGGCGTAAGGGGCGGCCGAAACATAATCGATCTCGCTGGTCAGCGACCAGAATTTCGTCGCCAGCGTATCGACGCCGTTGGGCGAGAGCATCAGTGTCGCCGTGAGTTCATTGGTGATGCCGAGTGCGGCCAGCGCGACGCTAGCGGCCGCTCCCGGTGCTGCAAGCCGCATGGTGATCTGCCGCACCGCCTGACCCGGGGTACGGCCGAGGCCCATCGCGGCGCGCTCCAGCTCCACCGGCGCCTGGGCGATGCTGGCACGCAGCCCGACCATGGCGCGCGGCAGGAAAAGCATCACATAAGCGACGAGCAGCGTTGCGAAGGTCTGATAGAGCGGCAGCACGAGACGCACGGTGATCGTTACCAGTGCCAGCGCCACGACGACGCCCGGCAGCGAGCCTACATAATAATGGCAGGCTTCGAGCACGCGCTGGAGGCGGCCGGGCGCCCGTACGGAAAGCCAGGCCATCGGTGCTGCGGCAATCGTCGCCAGCACGCCGCCGACAACGGCAAGCACGATCGTCTGCAGGAAGGCGCTGCCGACTTCGATGCGCCAGATATCGGTGCCGCCGAGATAGAGCCAGCGGCCAAGCGTCACCAGCGGCACACCGAGCGTCAGCGCCGCCAGGATGACGGGCAGCAACACGGCCGGCACCGTGAACCAGCCCAGCCGGCGGCGGTCCGCCGGACGTGGCGAGCCGGAGCCGACGCGGGCATAACGTTCGTTGCCGCGCACCAGCACCTCGAAGCCAAGCAGAAAAAGACAGCAGGCGACGAGCACGCCGCCGAGCATGTTGGAGGCAGGGCTGTTGTAGGAGGACTGGAACTGATCGACGATCGCCGTCGCGAACGTGTCGAACCGGATCATGACGAACAGGCCGTATTCCGAAAGCAGATGCAGCGCGATCAGCAGGGAGCCGCCGCAGATGGCAAGCCTCAACTGCGGCAGCACGGCGCGAAAGAAGACCCGCCAGGGATTAAGACCAAGCGAGGCCGCAGCATCCTCGATGGCCGGATCGAGACGGCGCAGCGCTGCGACGACCGGCAGGTAGAGGAACGGATAATAGGCGATGACCGAGACGAAGACGCCGCTCTGCAGGCCGCGCATGCCGGGAACGAGGCTAACCCAGGCATAGCTGTGCACGAAGGCAGGCACGGCGAGCGGGGCGATCGCAAGCCAGGCCCAGAGCCGCGCGAAAGGAATGTCCGTACGCTCCGTCAGCCAGGCAAGCGTCACGGCAAGCGCGATCGACAGCGGAATGGTGATCGATTCCAGGAGAATCGTATTGACGAGAAGTTCGCCGACACGCGGCCGGAAGACCAGGGTCTTCACCGTTTCCCAGCCGACATCGTAGGTGACCCAGCCGATGAAGCCGAGCGGCACGAGACTGAAGATCGCGACGACGGCTGCAAGCAGGATCACGGAAGCGTGCGGCATGCGTCCGCGCGGCAAAACCATTCGCGCGGTCCTAGGCGCGACCGGCGCCTGGTTGCCGGATGCGAGCAATCTGTTGTCCTGCAGCAAGGCCGATGCCTTTACACGCTGAAAAAGGAAGGCAACCGCCTTTGAAAGACGGTTGCCGGATATCGTCATGCCCTAAGGTTTTCTTGAGCCAAATGCAATAGTTTTGGCCGGCGGAAGCCTGCGGCAGAAACGTTAGATCAGGCCGGCGGCCGTCATCAGCTCGACGACCTTCTTGCTGTCGAGGGTCGAAGCTTCGACCTTCGGCGCGTTGAGATCGGCAAGCGGAGTGAGCTTGTCGTTGGAGGGCGCATCCTTGCCGATGGCATATTCATAGGAATCGCCGTCCTTGAGGACTGCCTGGCCAGCCTTGCTGGTGAGGAACTTCAGGAAAGCCTGGGCTTCCTTCATGTGCTGCGTGGACTTCAGGACGCCGCCGCCCGAAACGCTGACGAAAGCGCCCGGATCCTGGTTCTTGAAGTAGTGCAGGCCGACATTCTTGCTGTTCTCGCCTGTTTTGGCCTGATCGCCGAACCAATAATAGTGATAGATGATCGCGCCTTCGACCTCACCGGCGTTGACCGCCTTCATGGCGACGCTGTTGCCCTTGTAGGGCGTGGCGTTTTCCTTGAGAGCCTTCAGCCAGTCGGCCGTCGACTGTTCGCCCTTGAGCTGCAGCAGGGCGGCGACGATGGCCTGGAAGTCGGCACCGGCAGGTGCCGCACCCCAGCGGCCCTTCCAGGCGGGATCTGCGAGGTCGAGCATCGACTTCGGCAGCTTGTCTTCGGTGAGCTTCGTCTTGTCATAGACGAAAACGGTGGTGCGGGCGGCAATGCCGGTCCACATGCCGTCAGCCGGGCGATACTGCTCCGGAACCTGATCCAGCGTTTCCTTTTCGATGGGGGCGAAGAGGCCCGCGCCATCGACCAGCGTCATTGCCGGCGAATTCTCGGTCAGGAAGATATCCGCGGGAGAGGCGTCGCCCTCCTGAATGATCTGGTTGGCGAATTGCATGTCGCTGCCCTGGCGCATGGTGACCTTGATGCCGGTCTCCTTGGTGAAAGCAGCGATCCATTCGCGGCCCAGGCTTTCGTGCTGGGCATTGTAAACAACGAGACCTTCGTCCTGCGCATTGGCGCTGCCTGCGAGCGCGGTGGCCGAGAGAAGCGAAGCGGCAAGCGCTAGTGCGCCAGAAAAACGGTTAAGAGCAATGTTCATGATGGCCTCCGTGGCGATGTCACCCGAGCTCTCCAAGGGCGATGAGAGGCGTATATTTTTCCTGACTGCCGATTTCAAGTTTGTCTTTGCCGGAAAAGCCATCACAATATCTTGACTAAATATTTCATATTACAAGGGAATAAATCTCGATTGAGCAAAAAAGGCGACACTCCGTGAGCGCCGCCCTCTTTTGCGCCTTTGCAGCCGGCTTATTCGACGTCGAACTTGACGCCCTGCGCCAGCGGCAGCGTCCTGCCGTAATTGATCGTGTTGGTGGAGCGGCGCATATAGGCCTTCCAGGCATCCGAGCCGGATTCGCGGCCGCCGCCGGTCTCCTTCTCGCCGCCGAAGGCGCCACCGATCTCGGCGCCCGACGGCCCGAGATTGACGTTGGCGATGCCGCAATCCGAACCGCGAGCGGAGACGAAGGTTTCGGCCTCGCGCATGTCGTTGGTGAAGATCGACGACGACAGCCCCTGCGGCACGGCATTGTGCAGTGCCAGCACCTCGTCGAAATCGCTATACTTCATCACATAGAGGATCGGCGCGAAGGTCTCGTGCTCGACCGGGCCGGTCTGATCGGGCATTTCGACAAGCGCCGGGCGAACGTAGAAGGCTTCGGTCGAACCGGTTTCGACGCGGTCGCCGCCGGTCACCGTGCCGCCGGCCGATTTCGCCTCGCCGAGCGCTGCCTGCATGTTCTTAAAAGCCTGACCGTCGATCAACGGCCCTACAAGCGTGCCGGTCTCGAGCGGGTTGCCGATAGTGACGGAGCCATAGGCCTTCTGCAGGCGCGGCACCAGCTGGTCGTAGACGCTCTCATGCACGAAGAGACGGCGCAGCGTCGTGCAGCGCTGGCCGGCCGTGCCCATGGCGGAGAAGGCGACGCCGCGCAGCGTCAGGTCGAGATCGGCGCTCGGGCAGACGATCGCCGCATTGTTGCCGCCGAGTTCGAGAATGGCGCGGGCAAAACGCTGCGACAGCCGCGGACCGACGGCGCGGCCCATGGCCGTCGAGCCGGTGGCGGAAACCAGAGGGATCTTCGGATGATCGACCAGCACCTCGCCGACCTCGCGGCCGCCGATGATCAGCGTCGACAGATTGGCCGGTGCGGTACCGCCCTCGGCAACGAAACGCTTCAGCGCCTTTTCGAACAGCGCCTGCACGGCAAGCGCCGTCAACGGCGTCTTTTCCGAGGGCTTCCAGACGGTAGAATTGCCGCAGACCATCGCAAGTGCGGCATTCCACGACCAGACGGCAACCGGGAAATTGAAGGCGGAGATGATGCCGATCACGCCGAGCGGATGCCAGCTTTCCATCATCCGGTGTTCGGAGCGTTCGGTGGCGATCGTCAGGCCGTAAAGCTGACGGGAAAGGCCGACCGCGAAATCGCAGATGTCGATCATCTCCTGCACTTCGCCGAGGCCTTCGGAGGTGATCTTGCCGACCTCGATCGAAACGAGACGGCCGAGCGCCGCCTTGGAGGCGCGCAGTTCTTCGCCCAGCAGGCGGACCAGTTCGCCGCGCTTCGGCGCCGGCACGGCACGCCATTCGAGGAAGGCCCGATGCGCCGCTTCGATCGCCGCCTTCGTCTCGGAAACGGAATGTTCCCTGAGTTTGCCGATTTCCTTGCCGGTGACCGGCGAGGTGACGGAAAGCGTGCCGCCGTGATAGCGGCTGGCATCGACGCCGAGTTCGGCAAGCAGCTTGGCGGTTTCGGTGGCGAGATCGAGGACGGCGATGGTCATTGTCGTGTTTCCAATCTTATTGTGCTTAGAAGCGGGCATCGGCGAAATGGGCGACCTGAGCGCCGGCTTCGTACCATATTTCCTTGAGTGCACGGAAGCTTGGCTCGGTGGGCGAAGTCAGCGGCAACGGCAGATCGGCTTCCGGAAGCCGGCCGAGGATATGCTCCGCCAGCGTACGGCCGAAGACCGTACCAGGGGCAATGCCGCGGCCATTGTAGCCAGAAAAGCCGACCACACCAGGTGCGAATTTGTGGAAGCGCGGCAGCGCATTGTCGGTCATGCCGATCTGGCCATACCATTCACATTCGAATTCGACGTCGCCGATATCTGGGAAGAGCCGCTTCAATGCGCGTTTGGCCCAGCCCCTGTGTACGGCCAGTCCGGTATTGCGCAACGCCCCGACACTGCCGAAAACGAGGCGGCCAGCCTGATCCATGCGGAAGGAGGAGAGGATTTCCTTGGTATCCCACACACCTTCCCGCCCCGGCAGGATCGACTGGCGCAGATTGTGGCCGAGCGGCACAGTGGCGAAATTGAAATAGGGCAGATGCACCTGCTCGCTGCGCACCTGCTCCCACGGGCCGGTGCTGTAGGCATCCGTCGCGACGATGATCCACTCCGCGCTGACCTCGCCGCTCGCCGTCTTCACGGTCCAGCGGCCGCCATTGCGCTCCGTCCCGATGACCGGGCTGGATGTGTGAATGGTGACGCCGGCCTTGACGGCGGCATGGGCAAGACCGCGCGCATAGGCAAGCGGTTGCAGCGTGCCCGCGCGTTTGTCGAGCAGCGAGCCGGTATAGGCATCGCTGCCGATGCGTTTGGCCGTTTCCGCTGCATCGAGCAGCGTCACGGCTGCGCCGCGGGCGGACCATTGCGCCGCCCGATCCTCGATTTCCTTCAGCCCGTCCGCGCCGACCGCGCAATGCAGCGTGCCGTTCCGTTCGAGTTCGCAGGCAATCTGATGCTTGTCGATCAGTTCCATGACGAGCTTCGGCGCATTGCCGAGCAGATCGAGCAGACGTTCGCCATGCACCGGGCCGAGCACGCCGGGCAGATCGTTCGGCATCACCCACATGCCGGCATTGATCAGCCCGACATTGCGCCCGGCACCACCGAAGCCGATCTCTTTGGCTTCCAGCAACACCACCTTCGACCCGGCTTCGGCGAGATGCAGGGCAGAAGAGAGGCCGGTGTAACCGCCGCCGACGATGACGACATCGGCCGACATCGCGCCGTCGAGAGGCGAGGTCGTCGGCGGTTCGGGCGCTGTCTTTTCCCAGAGGCCGTGGGAGCGCGGATCATTCAGCATGGCTCAGTCCGATCAGAGCGAAATCGCGGATACTCTAGTGCATAAAAGAAGGTGTTGAACCTGCCATTTCACGCAACGGTCTTCAACGGCAAGCCCGCAAGGCCGAGCGCCTCCAGCGCCCAATCCAGCGATGCCGCCTGGCGTTCGGCGTAGAGCGCCAGTTCGTCCTGGACGGTGGCGCCGAGTGCAGCCTCGAAGGCGTCACGGTTCGAGCGGGTCGCATAGTTCTGCTGCTGGTCGGTACCGAGGTTCGACTGGAAGATGCCGGCCGCGCTGACGGGCAGGAAGTCTTCGTAGACGATCGGGGTGAAGGCGAGGTAACCCTTGGCGATCAGCGCCTCCGGATCGCTGGGCAGCATGCTGCCGACCGCAGCCGCAATGCCCGCAGGCGTCGCGGAATAGCGGAAGAAGGCCAGATCCGCCCTGCGCAGCTCGTCCCAGCTGTCCGGCAGCGCCTTGAAACGCGCGGCGAGTTCGTCGTCATAGGCGCCGGCCTTGGCGCCGCCGGCGCCGACCTGCACCTCGCCGCGAACCGAGGCGAGCAGCTGGTCGTAGAGCATCCGGCCCTTCGCCGTCAGCGCCACGCCGCGCTGTTCGATCTCGCCGAAGCGGGCGGTATGCGTCCCTTGTATCGCGCCGTCATCACCGGAAAAGGCGATCGTTTCCTCCAGCGCCTTGAAACTCGTCTGTCGCAGCAGGATACCGCAATGGCGGCGCGGCGGTCCTTCGATGACCGCCTTCGGCGTGATGCCGCGTTCCGGCATGCGGGCCTGGACCGCATCGATATCGAGCGTGCGCGGCGTCAGATGGTTGATGTGCGGCCCCTTGAAGCTGACGACATCGGCGATCAGCCGATGCGCATCGTGCAGCCGCTTGTAGGTTTCGGCGCTGACTGTCGCTTCGCCATGCCAGCGGAAGGTTTCCAGCGCCTCGGCGACGAATTCCGTCGCCTCCGCCTCGGTGAGGCCGCCGTTTTGTTCGTGGCGCTCGATCAGCGCGACCGCACGCGGCGTGTAGATCCGCCGTTTCGCCAGAATGGCTTCGGCCTCGCCGCGCAGCCCTTCGTCCTCGATCAGTTCCAGTCGCAGCAGCGAGGTGAAGACACGGAACGGATTGACGTTGAGCGCCGCCTCGTCGATCGGCCGAAAGCTGGTGGAATGAACCGGCACGCCGGCGACCGAAAGATCGTAGTAGCCGACCGGCTGCATGCCCATGACCGCAAACAGCCGCCGAATGGTGAAGAGTTCGTCGGCCGTGCCGAGCCGGATGGCGCCGTGACGTTCGACATCGATGCGCTCCAGCTCGCCGGCGCGGGCCAGGCGATCGCGCAGATCGGGATCATTCTCGAGGCAGCCGGCATTCACATCCGCCACCAGTTCGATCAGCATGCCGTATTGCGGTACCTCCGCCCGGTACATCTGCGACATCGCCTCGGTAAACAGCGATCGGATGCGATCTGGGGAAACGAAGGCTTGCAGCATTGGGAAACTCCGGATCATTCCGTTTTTGCAGGATGAACCTCTTTACACGCGCGACAAAGCCGCAAATATCGCTATTTCGGAAATAGCCCATTCTGAAACGGAATGACCATGCTGACGTCCAGACGTTTTCTGCCATCGATTTCGCATCTCGCCGCCTTCGAGGCGGTTGCCCGCACCGGCAGCGTGACGGCAGCGGCGCGTGAACTCGATCTGACGCAGAGCGCCGTCAGCCGCCAGGTGAGCGCGCTGGAGGAGCAGCTTGGCGTCGAGCTCTTCCTGCGCGAACGCCAGACCATGCGGCTGACGCTTGCCGGCGACGGATATGCCCGTGAGATTCGCGAGGCCCTGCGTCGAATATCGAGCGCTTCGCTGAACCTGCGCGCCAATCCCCACGGCGGCACGCTCAATCTCGCCATCCTGCCGACCTTCGGCACGCGCTGGCTGGCGCCGCGCCTGGGACGCTTTCTCGCCGCCAATGCCGGCGTGACCATCAATCTGGTGACCCGGCTTTCCCCCTTCGATTTCCGCCTCGATTCAATCGACGCCGCCATCCATTTCGGCCATCCGCACTGGCCGGGCGCCGAACTCGAGTTTCTGATGTCGGAGCGCACGGTGCCGGCCTGCAGTCCGGATTTTCTGAAGCAATATACTATCTCAGGACCGGAGGATCTGCTCGCTGTTCCGCTTCTCCATCTGACGACACGTCCCGACGCCTGGGAGCAATGGTTCGCCAGCAACGGCGTTTCTTTCGAAAGCGTGCACGGCATGCTCTTCGACCAGTTCGCCACGGCGGCGCAGGCGGCAATCGCCGGCCTTGGCGTCGCCCTGCTGCCGACATTCCTGATGCAGGAGGAGATCAGGCGCGGCGATCTCGTCGCCGCTGTCGATCGTGAAATGGAAAGCCGCGAGCGCTATTATCTCGCCTTTCCGCCCGAGCGCGCCGATTATGCGCCGCTTGCCGCCTTTCGTGACTGGATCGTCGCAGAAGCCACCGCCAACCCGGCTGTGTGACGAACGGCTTGCATCGGCATGGCGCTTTCGACCATTATGCGGCCCAAACAACTTTGCAGGAAATCTCCATGAAGCCGATCTTCGTCCAGCTCCAATGCGCACCCGGCAAGACCTATGATGTCGCCGACGCCATCTACCAGACCGAACTGGTCTCGGAGCTCTATTCGACCAGCGGCGACTACGATCTGCTGCTGAAGGTCTATATCGAGGAAGGCCAGGATATCGGCAAATTCATCAACGACAACATCGCCAATATTCCCGGCATCGTCCGCTCGCTGACGACGCTGACCTTTAAGGCATTCTGAATTCCCGTCAGACACGGTTAACCTTTTTCGCGAAGATTGGCCCTCGCAGGACGTCGCCTAAACCGCGCCTTAACGCCGGGCATATCTGGTCGTTGTTATCACAGGCCCGCATCAGCACGGGCGGGTACGTCCAGCGATAGGTGAAAAATGTCGATCGTCGAGGCAGATAGGGCGCACGCGATGCCGCAGTTGGAAACGGCTCCGCTGATCGTCCATGTCGTGCGCCAGTTCCTGCCCAATCGCGGCGGCCTGGAAGATGTCGTCGCCAATCTCGCCCGCCAGACCGTGCGCCGCGGTTACCGCGTGCGCGTCGTCACGCTGGATTCGCTCTTCACCGCGCCTGAGGATAAGCTGCCGCTTCGCGAAGATATCGACGGCATCGAAGTGGTGCGCATTCCCTGGTTCGGCACCAGCCGCTATCCGCTGGCACCGCATGTTTTCCGCCATCTTGCCGATGCCGATCTCGTCCATGTCCATGCCATCGACTTCTTCTTCGACGCGCTCGCCTGGGGCCGGCTGCTGCACGGCAAGCCGATGATCGTCACTACCCATGGCGGCTTCTTCCACACGCAGAAATACGCGACGATCAAGAAGATCTGGTTCCGGACGCTGACCCGCGCTTCGGCGATGGCCTACCGCCGCGTCGTCTGCTGCAGCGCCTCCGACCTCAAGCAGTTTTCCGAGATCGTGCCCGACAGCCTGCTGATCGAAAACGGCGCCGATATCGGCAAGTTCGCCGACACCGCTTCGCGCCGGGCAAAGCGCCGCATCGTCACGATCGGCCGGTTCTCGGTGAACAAGCGGCTGGACCACCTGCTCGATGCGATGGCCAAGCTGAAGACCCGTGACCCGGAATGGCATCTCGACATTGTCGGCGCCGAATCCGACCTGGACCGGGCGGATGTCAAAGGCGCAATCGAAAGCCGTCATCTGTCCGGCCGCGTCACCCTGCATGTGTCGCCCGAGAACGACACGATCCGACGCATTATCGCAGAAGCCTCGATTTTCGCCTCCGCCTCGGAATATGAAGGTTTCGGCCTGGTGGCGCTGGAGGCGATGAGTGCCGGCCTCCTGCCGGTGCTGAACGCCAACGATGCCTTTGCGACGCTTGCCACCCGGCATCCCGTTCTCATGCTTGCCGATTTCACCAATCCTGAGCGCGCCGCCAAGGCGATCGAAGCGGCCCATCAAGCTCTTTTGCGCCAACCGGACGCCGTTCGCGCCGAGCTTCTCGACGCCGCCCGCGGCTATTCCTGGGATATTGTCGCCGGACGTTATATCGATCTCTACAGATCGCTTGATGTCGTCGCCGCAGAAAGCATCTGATCCTGTCTTTCTACCGCATAGACGCTACAGCGTTGCCCGTGTGAAAAGACGCGCGGCGCTGTAAAATCTCCGGTCACGCTCTCGCCAGACGGATGATCTCGTCGAGCACGAATTTGCGCGATTGCGGCGGCGTCAGATTGTGGTCGGCATCCGGCAACATCAGCAGCCGCACGTTCGGATAGCGAGAAAGCTTGGCGCCGTGCGGCCCGAAGTGGAAATAGACGTGGTCGAGACCGACATCGCCCTCGCTGTAGATCAGCGTCAGCGGCACCTTGCGTTTGCCGAACAGCGCGAAGGAGTGCCGAACCTCGCGGGCGATATGGCGCCGGTCGGGAAGCAGCTCGAGCAGCGGCGCGATCCACGGCGACAGCCGGCGGCCGGCGGCGATGACGATGTTCTGCAACGCCGAGACGACATCCACCTGGCCGCGCAGCAGCCGCTTCAGCGTGTCGAGCCGCGCCAGGCGCTGGCTGTAGTCATCGAGGCTGCGGGGAACGGAGACGACATGCTCCCTGCGCACAGGCATGTCAGGATCCCAGTAATAGACGAAGGGATTGATCGACACGACAGCCTTCAAGCGCTCGTCGGCGACGCCGGCGCGGAAGGCGACATAGCCGCCGCTGCATCGGCCGGCGACCATGACAGGGCCGGCGACGACGCTTTCGAGCAGGTCGAGCGCGGCGACTGCATCCGCGGTCTGCGTATCCGAATAAAGCACCTGTTCCGGCGCATCCGGCCGCGGCGGGCTGTCGCCGACATTGGCAGAATCGAAGCGCAGCGAAACGACGCCCTGGCGGGCGAGCTCGCGCGCCATATCAACCGTCGTGCGTCCCCAGCCGGCATGCCGGTCATAGGCAGTCGACAGGAAGAGCACGGCATTGCCCTTGATCTCGCCGAGCGGCCGGCTGACGACGCCGACCAGATGATTATGGCTTCCGAAACGGACCGGCGTTTCCGCAAAACCGTCGCCGGCAAGCGGCGGGTTGTCGATCGCTGCCGACGAATGGGCGGCGGATGTCTCCGTCGTCCTTGTCTCCAGCCACGCCGTCAGCAGCGCCACGACAGTCATCGGCGTCTTGGCAAACAGCGGGTTGGTGGCGAGTTCGTCATAGCCTTCGAAAGCCTTCTGCTCGACATCGGCGCCAAGCGCCTTCAGCGCATCGGCAAAGCCGGTATCCTCGGCTTTGGCAGGACGTTCGAGGATCAGGTAGCGGGAGGTTGCGAGCCCCTGCGGCGAGGTGATGTTGAGCTTGCCGAGCTCGGCGGCGATCTCTTCGGGCATGACGAGCCCGGCAATCTGCACCTTGGCAGTCTGGATATGCTCTTTGCCGAGGCCGAGATCGGCATCGATGATCTTGGACCACATGTTGAGTTCGCGCAGATAGGCCCGGCCGCTCAGCACCGGCGCCAGCATGACGAGGCTGTCGACGCCCTCGATCGAGGAACCGACGCGATGGGCAAGCGTCGCACCAAGGCCCTGTGCGATGAGGATGATGCGGTCACAGCCGCTCAGCGACTTCAGCTTGTCGGTGGCCGCACGGATCGAATCTTCCCAGGTTTCCAGCCTCGCCGGCAGTGCGTCGAAATCGAGCGCGTCGCCAGTGCCGCGATAGTCGAAGCGCAGGCTCGGCACGCCGATATCCGAGAAATGCTCGGCCGCGACGCGGAAGAATTTGCGGCTGCACATCTCCTCGAAACCCCAGGGGCTGACGAAGAGCACGGCGGCCGAACGTTTTTTGGCGAGAGGATTTTCAGGCATGAACAGCCCAATCGTGCCGTCGAAGACGACGGGCAGGGCGGCGCTGCGTCCCGCGCCCTCGGCCGGTTCGAGCGAGAATTCGCCGGGCGCGACCTTGGCGCGATCGGGATCGCCGGGAAGCCGCGGCGCAATGAAATTGATCGCGTGGCCGACCGGTCGCCGCAGCAGGGACGGCATCTTCTCGAGAATGGAGCGCATGACTTCGACATCCTCGCCCGGCACGGCGCGCAGCACCCGGAGTGCTGCGAAATAGGCGAATGCGCCGGCGATGATCGCGCCGACCAATCCGGCCGGACCCTGGACGAATTCCAGCACGGAAGTCGCTCCGCAAGCGCAGAGGACGGAGGCGAGCGTCACCTTCGTCAGGCTTGCGTAGAGACCCGAAAGCTGGGATCCGAATCCTGTCTGTCTGATCATCATCATCGACATCGCAACGAATACGAGGATGCGCACGATTGCGGCGCCCTCGGCCGCAAGCCTAGGTACGATCAGTAAACAACCCGCTACCATCAGTAGGCCACCTATCACACTGATGTTGAGGCGGGAGCGGGCCCTGTCCATCGACAGCAGGTAGAGGCTGAGGATCTGCATGAAGGTATAGGCGGGAGCGACGAGCGCAAGCAGTGCCACCACCGTCCCGCTGCGGCGGAACGCTTCGCCGAACACCACAATCACCAATTCGCTGGAGATCGCGGCAAGCCCGAGGCTCATCGGTAGCACGATATAGGCCATGCTTCGGGTGACGGCGGCAAAGACCTCGACCGGCAATGTCGAATCGTCGCTGCTGTGCCGCCGCTCGGAATAATAGGGCAGCAGGCTGCCGGTCATCTGGATCGGCAGTTGCAGCGCGATATTCGCGATCGACAGGCCGACGGCATAATAGCCGACCATCTCCACCGACCAGAACTGCTGCAGGAAGAGCAGCTCGAGCCGGTTGAGGAAAATGGAATCGATGATGAACTGGATCGACAGGATGACGGAGGAGGAGGCGAGATATTTCAGCGAGACCCCGCACCAGTCGCGCCGCGCCAGAAGGATCGGCAGCGTGGCGAAAAACAGCACCAGCTGGCCGAGCGCATAACCGACGAGAACGCCTTCGACGCCATAGAAGACGGCGCCGACGGCAACGCCGGCAAGCTGCACGATCGAGACGGCGACCGTCAGCTTAAAGAAGGCGCCAAGCTTCTTTTCGCCGATCAGGTAGAATTTGACGAAGGAACCGATCGCCTGGATGAAGAACAGCACTCCCGTGACCAGAGCGACGGATGGTGCGGTGTCGGCCCAGTGCATCTTTTCGGAGGTGAGGAAGAACAGCGCGTAGAGCGCCAGCAGCACGACGGTCGAGAACATCATGAAGCTGACGAGGATGGCGGCAAAACCCCGCCTGCGGCGCGCGTCGAAGCCTTCCGCCGAAAGTTGCGGCAAGGTCTTCAGCAGCGTGATGCTGGAGCCGAGCTCGGCGATCGAGGCGCCGGTCACCACCAGCCAGAGCGAAAAGGCGACGATGCCGTTGGCTTCCGGCCCGAGCAACCGCGCGGTTATGATCGAGGAAACGAAGCCCGTCAGAAGCAGCAGCATGCCTGCCGCACCGTTCATCACCGAGTTTGCGATAATACCCTTCGACATCTGTCCATCCGTCAGGATCGGCCTACCGCCGCATACCAGCCATCTCTAATGCGAAAATGTTAAAATAAAGCGGAGTGGCACCTTAGCTCGCCTGCATCGCCGCCAGCGTCTGAAGCGCCTTCTCGTAGCTGTTTTCCGTGAGGTAACGCAGCAGGAACTCCCGCGCCTTCTCGGCCTTCTCTCGTGCACGCTCGGGTGTGCGGAAGATATCTTGCAGGTGCGCGGCGGCCGCCTCGGGTGAGGGATCGGCCCAGACCGCGCCTTCGAGCCCGGCAAATTCGGGATGGGTATCGACCACCGGAATGAGGGGAGAGGAAACCAGCCAGCTATTGTCGGGATCGCAGAAATCAACCGTGCCCGACCAGGCCGTGGAAATGACGGGCGTACGCTGCATGATCGCCTCGGCCACCGTCAGCCCGAAACCCTCGGAACGATGCAGCGAAAGATAGGCGTCTGAACAGCGGATGAGGCCGTTGATATCGGAGTTCGACATCCTGTCGGTGACGATCCTGATCCGGGTATTGCCCTTAACCGAGGCGACCAGTTCGCGCAGGCCCTCATCCTTGTTGATATCGCCGCTGGCCTTCATCAACAGGAAGGCGCTGGGGCATTCGCCGGCAAATATCCGGAAGGCCTCGATGACGGCCTGCGGATTCTTCCGGTTAATCGAGGAGCCGGCGCTGAAGATGAAGCTGACGAGAAAGGCGTCTTCCTCGATGCCGAATTTCTGGCGCATGCTTTCCGTTGTCGGCTTCTCGGTGACAGGATGCGGAACGACGATGACCGGTGCCGCAGTGAGGGGCGCAATCGCCCGCCTGGTGAATTCCGACGGCACGAAGACGGCATTCATGTAATGCATCGCATTGCGCCACTCGGTCGGCACGACTTCGAGCTCCCAGGCGAAATAGCCGATGTTGAAGGCGCGGGTGAAATTCGCAACGCCCTTCTTCAGGATGGCGCGCGGCAGCATCGGCGGATTGAGATGCCAGATCCGGCTCCCCGCAGGTTCGGTGGAGAGATGCGAGGGCATCCATCCGGCGAAGGAATTCTCGTCAGGATGCGTGCTGACGTCGGAGAGCGAAATCGCCCGCCCAGCTTCCGACAATGCGCCGGCGCAGAGCCTTGCCGATTCGCCGACGCCGACCGCCATCGAGAGATAGCCGACGATTTCCACCGGCTTGCGCGGATTGAAGGCAAGACGCGACCGCGGGATCAGCCGCTGCAGGACATGGGCGCGCAGAAAGCGGTATATCGTTCTCAAATCACGGTCTTTCCCAATGGATCGGCACCATCCTTCGCAGCGGCGTCAGCCCTCGATTGCGACGCGATGCGAACTGCCTAGACTTCTGATTTCGCCCGCAGGCGGAATATCGCTTTCCACGCCGGACAGCGCGTGGAGCTTCACGCGCCGCATCGCGCCGGGGGCAAGGTGGAACCAGTCGTCGTCGGCACGATAGCCTTCGACGTCGATATGCACAGATTGCGCCAGCCGGTCGGTCCTGAGGTCAACGAACCAGTCGTCGCCGTCTCTGGTGAATGATGCTTCGATACCTGCATCATGCAACGCCTTCCCCCGTCCGCACGGGAAGTGGAAGCTCTCGGCGAGAATGGCGCCGTCCGCCAGCGAGCGCAGGCGCGCCACACTGGCATCATGCGCCGGCGGCCCGAAACGGAAAGCATAGGTCGTGTCGAAGAAGGCGCCGAACAGCGCGGTGCAGGCAAGGCGCTCCGTGTCTCTTGCCGCCAGCTTGAAGGCCCTGCTGCCGCTGACGACCTGCTGTTTTCCGCCGCGCAGGCAGACGACCTCGAGCTCGACATCGAGCGCTGCATCCGTCTCGTTGACGACATGCACGTCGAGACCGTTCGTTCCCTCGTCGGTGAAGACCACTTGCACCGGCCGGAATGCACGGCGCATCGCATACCAGACCGGCTTCGGCTCTCCGGTGGAGTCGATCACTCCCCAGCCGGGGCCGGGCAGCAGATCCTGCAGCGTCCAAACGAGCGCGCCATTGCAGGCGGAGCCCTTGCGCCGCCATTCGGCAAAAGTCTCCTCGATCACCTCGCCGGTAACGGCGCGGGAGAGATCGAGATAGCGTTCCGGATCTTCGCGGCGCAGCTCAGCCGGATCGGAACCGTAGAGAAGCTGCAGGTAAAAGTCGCGAACATCCTCGAAATCCCACGATGCACTGCGGTCGCGGGGCACGCGGGCCTTCCACAGCGGGCTATGGACGGCGGGCACATCGAGATGACGCTGCAGCGTCCTTTGCTGCGGCACATGCGCGAAGGCGAGGCTTTCCGAGGCAAAACGCACATCGGCGCGGCGCGCATCGGCAATCGGCCGCATATAGGCGCCGACGCCGTAATAATGCGCAATGCCGGCATTGGGCGAAAAGGGCATCGCTCCACCATATGGCGAGTTCGGGACATAGGGCACGTCGGGGCGCATGCGGGCGACGACCGCCGGGATGATTTCATCAGTGACCGGCCCGCTCCAGAATTCCGCCGGCAGGCCGAGCATTGCCGCCTGCTGGTGGACTTCGCTGCCGCCGCAGAGCACAGCCAGCGAAGGCGACGCCTGCACGCCGTGCAGGAATTCCTCGACCTCCGCATGCACGTGACCAAGAAAAGCCTTGTCGTTGCGCGGATAATCGAAATTGGCGAACATGAAGTCCTGCCAGACGAGCAGACCGAGTTCGTCGCAGAGCGTGAAGAAATCAGGCGTTTCATAGGCCATGGTGCCGCCGATGCGGATCATGTTCATGCCGGCTGCAGCGGCAAGCCGCAGGAACGGCTCATAATCCGCCCGCCCGCCCGGCAATCGCACGATATCGGCCGTCGTCCACACGGCACCACGGCAGAAGATGCGTTCGCCGTTGACGAGAAGCGCGAAGTCGTCGCCATCGGCACCACGGTCGACGTCGATACGTCGGAAGCCGGTCCTGCCGAGCGGATATTCCACGCCGTCGGAAACCAGTGTCAGCGCGTAGATACGCGGAGCGCCATGCGTATGCGGCCACCAGGCCTCGATGTCGGAAAGCTTGAGGATAGCGGAGTAATGACTGTCGCCGACCTTCTCGAAGGGCTGCTCCATCCCGCCGCAGCGCAGCAGCATTGCCGGATCCTCGGCATTGCTATGCAGGGAAACGCTGAGGCGGCCGACACCACTCTCCTCCAATACGGCGCGGATGGAGACATTGTCGATCGAGACGGGATGACGCCGCACCATCGAAATCGGCCGCCACGGGCCGACGGCATGGATATCGGGGCACCAGCCCGGCATATGGCCGAGCAGCGTCGTGCGGAAATTCTTCAAGCCCGCCGGTGTAATCATCTGCGGCCGCCAGCGCGCGCGGGGGCCCGGCTCCGACAGGCGAGGGCCGAGCGCCCGGAAGCACAGTGCCAGCTCGTCGCCGCCCAAAAGCGTCACCGGAATCTCGTGCGCCGTGAACATGCTCTCGGAAAACAGGATTTCCTGGCCGTTCAGGAAGACGTGGCAGAGCGTCGCCAGCCCTGCGAAACGCAGGATCGCGTCGCCGGGTTCGGCATCGAAAAGCCGGCAGAGATACCAGGCATCCCGCGTGTTCAGCGGCTCGGGATTTTCCCGGTCGAAGAGCCCGGCTTTTTCAAGCGCTGCGGCGACGGTGCCTGGAACGGGTGCTGGAATGAACTGTGCAGAAAGCGGGATGTCGTGCGGCACGGCGCAGGCGCCCGGCTCCGTCAGGATCAGGTTCCAGCCTTCGGAAAGTAGACTTTCCTCGGCACCGATGCTTGCCAAACGCCCCCGCATGGTCAGATCTCCGGCCTCAGATTCGCCCCGCAAGCGACGCCATCATGGAATCCCATGCATCGGCGGCCGGATCAAGTGCTGCTTGCAACGGCTCGAACTTCCTGCGGGTGACGGCGCGGGCAAGCTGGAACTGCACCGATTTCGCCACCTCCGAAATACGCCCGGCATGCTCGGCGGCAGCGGCGAATTCACCAGGGGAAAGCCAGGTGAGGTAATCGGCCGCCAGCTCGAAATTGGCGCCCACCTGGCGAAGCGTGTTGAAGGCGTATTTGTGGAAGAAGCCGAACGGCCGTTCCGCCACCGCTTCGACCTGTTGCGGAAAGACGCTTGCAAAGGCGCGGATCGGGTTTTCGCGGGGACGCCGGGCAAAATGAAAACCGGCAAGCCGCCGCGCAGTCGCGCGCAGATGCGCCTCGTCTGCCGGCCTTTCCGGGAAACGCGCAAATTCCGTATAGGGCAGGAACGGCGGGTCGTTTTCCGTCAGATACAGCTGGAACAGTCCGTCGAAATCCTCGCCTTCGAGACGGAAATAACCGGCATTGTGGAAATAATCGACGCGCTTGGCCGCAACGTCCAGCCGGTTGATCGCGACCGTCGTTTTGCCGTGCTCCTGCCGGTAGGCAGTGCCGCGCGTATCCGGCATGTAGAAGGAATCCATTTCGATCAGGCAGAGACGAGCCCGCGCGATCTGAACCTCGACATGGCGTTCGACACGGTCGTAGATGGCAAGCTCGGTCGCACGAATGCCGTAGAGCGCTTCCAGATCCTCGAGCGGCACCTTGAAGAAAGTGAACTGGTCGCCCTCGAAATCCTGCGTCAGGGTAAAACCCAGCATCGCCTCTGGCGCAACGCCTGATGTCGCCAGAACCTCGATCCAGAGATCGACATAACAATTGGTTTCCGGCCAGGCGCGCTCGCCGGAATGCAGCGCATGGGCCCGGTAGGTTTCCGGGTCAATTCCCGAAAATACCCCCGAAAATACCGATGTCATCGATTTGCTCAGCCCCACAGCGCTTTCCGTACGCTGGCCGGCCATTGCTTCACATCGAGCCCGTGATGATGGAAGAGGGCAAGGGCGATGCGTTCCAGTCCGAAGCCGACGCAGGCGGTGTGCGCGACACTGCCGTCTTCGAGATTGAGACCCCACTTCGTGCCGAAGGCATCCTGATGGTAGTTGAAGCTCATGCAGGCTGTCGGATTGGCAGCCGAGGTGATCGGGATCAGCAGCTCGAACTTCAGGTTCTGGTCGCGCTGATTATTGGCGAGCATCTTGCCGGCGCGGCCGAAGAACGGATCATTGGCGACGTCGATCGTCACCTCGAGGCCGACGGCCTTCATCATCTCGACGCCGCGATCCATCCAGCGCTGGCGGAAATCGGTGACGTGCAGCTCGGTGCCCATGCAGACATATTCACGCATGCGGAACAGCTGCTGGCGGGCAGGGTCTTTCGACGGCTCGTGGCGGAAGCAATAGGATTGCAGGTCGAAGAGGCCGCCCGTCTTCGGCAGGTTGCCGCGCTTGGCGATCGTCGGATAGAGCGGATAGCAGGCAGCCGGCGTCAGTACGATGTCGGTCGCCTCCTGTCCCCTGGTCCAGTCTTCGCCGACTTCCATGTATTGCAGCAGGCTGACATGATCGAGCTCGCTGCCGCAGAAGCTGTGCACCGTGCCGGCGAGCTGCGGAAAGCTCTTCATGTAGCCGCTCTTTTCGAAGAAGGCGCGGTTCATGCCGGGCGGAAAACGCATGGCTTCGGCACCATCGGCGCCGCCGAACGTGTCGATCAGGCGCTCGAAGGCAGCGATCACCTCTTCGAACTGGCCGCTACGACCGTAGAGCCCGTCGATGCCGGTATCGATCAGCAGACCGGATTCGAAAAGCCGGTCCAGAAACGAGGTCTGCATATCCATGACTGTCACCCCAGTAGGCTAGTGTCCTGCTTATGGACAAGAAGCATGCTCGACGTGTTGCCGAGGATGCGGTCATTCGAAATCATGAGCTGTGCGGAATGCGCGTCGCGCAGATGGCGTCCGAGGCTGAAGGGCGTGCCGTTCTTGTAGCCCATGATGCCGCAGATCAGCATGGCATGGTTGACGATCTCCAGGATCATCTCGGACGAGGCGATTTTGACGTTGTTCATCGCCACGGCAAAGCCCATTGACGACAGCCTGTCGGCGTCAACCTTGGCATCCTCATAGGCCTTGAGGCCGGCAACCACGTTGGATTTCACCATTTGCAGCAGGGTCGAGACCTCGGCGAGGCGCAGTGCGCCCGGCGGCTGGGCATCCGGCGCCTTGCGGGCTGCGGCACGCACGAAAGCCTGGGCGCGCACAACGGCGTCGACGGCGATGCCGTACCAGACGCCGCTCCATAAGAGGTGCGAGGAGGCGAGCATGGATTGCGCCGCGATCTCCGCGAAAGGCTTCGGCAGGATCTGGCAAGCCGGCGCTTCGCCCTTGAACAGGAAACCGTCGGAGCAGGTTCCGCGCATGCCGAGCGTATTCCAGACATGCGTTTTCTCGAGCGTGTACTGGTCCTTGAGGAAGGCGGTCAGCACCTGATCGGAGGAAGCCGCCTGCGCGTGGGCACGCGAAGTGATAAGGATGGCGTCGGCATGCGAGCCATAGGAAATGACGGTCGCATCCTTTTCGAGGCGGCACGTGTCGCCATCGACCTCGACCGCACAGATGCTGTTGCGCAGATTTCCACCGATACCGCCTTCGGTGGTGGCGGATGCGATCAGCAGCTGTTCGGCGGCGGTGCGGCGCATGAGACCGCGATGCCACTCGCTGTCGGCGCCATGTTCAACGAGGCTCGACAGCTTGATGTGGTGCATGGCGAAGACCATGGCGCTTGCGGCGCAGGCCTGGCCGAGCATCGAGCACAATTCGGCGATCTCGGTGATCGAGGCGGATTCGCCACCGAGATGGCGCGGCACCTGGATGCCGAGCAGCCTTTCGGCCTTCATCGCATCGACGGCTTCCCGAGGGAAGCGGGCCTCGGCATCAACGGTATCCGCGTGTTTCGCCGCGATTTCGGCGACACGGGCCACCCTTGTGACAAGACCGTCCTGCATGATCTTGACTGGGAAATTCATCAGGCGACCTTCCGGCTGTCCCGGATCAGATCGACGGTCCTGGCGATGGCCGAGATGCTCGCGAAGGATTTGCGGTTCAGGAGATTGTCGGGGAATTCGATGTCGAAGGCCTCTTCGAGGCCAAGCATCAACTGCACAGAAGCAAAGGACGTCAAACCTGCCGCATAAAGATCGGCGTCGTCGGCGACCTGGTCGATCGACCCAGGAAGCTTGCCGAATTTGGCTACGAGGTCGCGGATTGCCTTATTCATCCCATCACTCCAAGATTCTCATGATCCCGAACCGGCGTTCATCGCCTTGTCATGAGCGTTCTTTTAGTGCGGAAAACAGAACATTCCGCTAATTTATTGAGTTAAATATGACTGAGCCTCATAGTTAGGATTTTAGCGGTCATTCCCGCACCGTCGTAAACAACCACCTTAAATCAATGGCTTAAGGTAATTTCGATACTGCGACACACTCTGGTTTCTGGCGTGGCGAGTACAGAAATGACACGCAATACGCCACGTTTTGTCTCAATCGGCCGGCGGATAGGAATGCTCGCCGCCGCGATAATCGGTGACGGTATAACATCCGTCGCCTGTCGCCCGCATCGCGCTTCCGCTGATGACGGCCTTGCCGTGACCGCCTGGGATATCGAGGATGTAGGCCGGCTGGCAGAGACCGGAAATCCGGCCGCGCAGCGCCGCGACGATCTCCTGCCCCTCCTCGATCGTCACTCTGAAATGACTGGTGCCAGGCGCCAGATCCGGATGATGCAGATAATAGGGTTTGACGCGGATTTCGACAAAGGCCTTCATCAGCTTCGCCAGCACGTCGGGATCGTCATTGACACCCTTGAGCAGCACCGACTGGCTGACCATGGCGATGCCGGCATCGACGAGGCGGGCGCAGGCGGCCCGCGCTTCCGGCGTCAGTTCGCGGACATGGTTGGCGTGCAGCGCGATATAGACCGTCTTGCCGCTCGCCTTCAGCGCGGCGATCAGCGCCGCATCGATCTTTTCGGGGTCGACGACCGGAACACGCGTGTGAAACCTGATGATCTTCACATGCGTGATGCCGGCAAGCGCCTCCATGATCTCGCCGAGCCGGCGCGAGGAAAGAACCAGCGGATCGCCGCCGGTGAGGATGACCTCCCAGATCTCCTCATCACTGTGGATATAATCGAAGGCGGCCTGCATCGCCGCCGCATCGAGCGTGCCGAGGCCCTGTGGCCCTACCATTTCGCGCCGGAAGCAGAAGCGGCAATAGACCGGGCAGACGTGCACGGCCTTGAGCAACACACGATCGGGATAGCGGTGAACGATGCCTTCGACGGGGCTGTGGGCATGATCGCCGATCGGATCGGCGCGTTCTTCCGGGGCGATCGTGAGTTCGGCTGCATCGGGCACGAATTGCCGAGCGATCGGATCATCGGGATCGGCTCGATCAATGAGCTTGCTGATCGCAGGCGTCAGCGCAACGGCGTAACGCGCCGCCACCTCCTCGAGCGCTACGCGATCGGCAGGCGCGACCAGCCCCGCCTTCATAAGATCGTCGACGCTCTTGATCGGTTTGACGACATTCATCTTCCATACTCCGCCACCGGCGCCCAGAGCACCTGGTCGATGCGTGATGCTCCCGTCGCCAGCATCACCAACCGGTCGAAGCCGAGCGCGATACCGCTTGCCTCAGGCATCAGCGGCAGCGCGGCGAGGAAATCCTCGTCGATCGGATAGGTCTCGCCGTAGACCCGCGCCTTCTCGGCCATCTCGATCTCGAACCGTCGCCGCTGTTCGGCAGCGTTGGTGAGTTCGCCGAAGCCATTGGCAAGCTCGACGCCGCAGGCATAGAGCTCGAAACGCTCGGCAACCCTGGGGTCGTGTGCCGAGGGACGGGCAAGGGCTGCCTCCGAAATCGGATATTCGTCGAGGATGGTGATGCAGCCGAAACCGAGACGCGGTTCGATCTTTTCGACCAGCACCCGGCTGAAGAGATCGGCCCAGCCATCGTCATCGGCAACACGCATGCCGACGCGCTTCGTCTCGGCCGCCAGATGGTCGCGGTCGGTCGAACCGTCGGCGGCAACGGAGGCGAGAAGATCGATGCCGGCATGACGCTCGAACGCTTCGGCAACGCTGATCCGCTCCGGCCCGGCAAAGGGGTCGCTCTCGGCGCCGCGATAGGCAAGCTTCCCGGTCTTTACCGTCTCAGTCGCAAGCGCCAGGATCCGCACGCAATCCATCATCAGGCTCTCGTAGCTTTCGCCGGCCCGATACCATTCGAGCATGGTGAACTCAGGATGATGCAGCGGCCCGCGCTCGCGGTTGCGATAGACATGGGCAAAACACGAGATGCGCTCCTCGCCCGCCGCAAGCAGCTTCTTGCAGGCAAATTCCGGCGAGGTGTGCAGGTAGAACGGCGCCTTTTGCCCATCCGTCGTCAGCGCTTCCGTTGCGAAGGCATGCAGATGCGCCTCGTTGCCGGGAGAGACCTGCAGCACCGCCGTATCCACCTCGATAAAATCCTCGCGCGCGAAAAACCCGCGCAACGCCGCCTGGATCGCATTACGTCCGATCAGGAACGGACGGCGGTCGGCATGCACGGACGGGGTCCACCAGGGGGACGCTTTCGCCGAAGAGTTCATTCCAAGCTTTCTTCGCCGGAGAAGCCGGTATGGGGGGTGGCTATTTCCCGGATTTTAGGTTAGTTGCGCCCCAAAGAAAAACATTTGCGTCTTCGGGGCGTCTCGACAGTCATCTACGACGCCGAAAGCCGAGTTACAAGGAAGTCTTATGGTCAAGGTCATCGCCTCTTCGGTCCGCAAGGGCAACGTTCTCGATGTCGACGGCAAGCTCTACGTCGTTCTCACCGCCCAGAACTTTCATCCGGGCAAGGGCACGCCGGTCACCCAGGTCGACATGCGCCGCATCGTCGACGGCGTGAAGGTTTCCGAGCGCTGGCGCACCACCGAACAGGTCGAGCGCGCCTTCGTCGAAGACGTCTCCTTCCAGTTTCTCTATGAAGACGGCGAAGGCTTCCACTTCATGAACCCGTCGAGCTACGATCAGGTCGTCGTCGATGTCGACACGATGGGTGACGACAAGGCTTATCTGCAGGAAGGCATGTCCTGCATCCTCTCGATGCATGAAGGTATTGCGCTGGCGCTCCAACTGCCGCGCCATGTCACGCTCGAAATCATGGAGACGGAACCGGTCGTCAAGGGCCAGACGGCATCGTCCTCCTACAAGCCGGCGATACTGTCGAACGGCGTGCGCGCCATGGTGCCGCCGCACATCAATGCCGGCACCCGTGTCGTCATCGCCACGGAAGACAATTCCTACGTCGAACGCGCCAAGGACTGATCCTGGTTTCAGCCTATCGAACAGGCCGGCTCACGCCGGCCTTTTTTTGTATCCGCCGTCTCAATTAAATAATCACAGCATGATGTCGTCCGAAAACCGCGGCACACTTTTGCGCGACATGCTTTAGAGATGCGGGTTGCGCGGCCGGTATTTCTTGACGAGCTTCTGGTTGATCTCGGCAGCGCCCGGCATGTTGGCGCTGAGATAAATTGGCGCATCGCCGGATTTCGAAAGCTCCGAGGCGACTTCCGCGAAGATCGCATTGATGACCGTGACCCCGACCGCCGTCGAGACTGGCCCAACCCGAAGCCCTGTGCCTTCGAGATCGATAACGGCGTCACCCGGTGGCAGCCCGTTGTCGAGCACCACATCGGCCACGTCGGCAAGCCGCCGGCGGCCATTAGCGATCGCTGAGGAATAGGCGATCGACGTGATGGCAATCACCTTTGCGCCGATTTCGCGCGAATAGTCGGCTGCCTCGATCGGCGCGGCGTTCACGCCCGAATTGGAGGCGATGATGATGACATCGCCCGGCTGCATGCCGTAACGCTCCAGCATCGGCCGCACCAGGCCTTGCGTGCGCTCATAGACCGAACTGATGACCGCGCCCTCATGCAGCATGGCCGAGCCGACGAGGACCGGCACGGTGAAGGCGAGCCCGCCGGCACGATAGTGCACCTCTTCCGCCAGCATATGCGAATGGCCGGTGCCGAAGACATAGACGCGCTTATCGCCGTGGGCAGCATCGAGGATGACGGCTGCTGCCTGCGCCATCGGCTCGGCAAGCGTCTGCTTCAATTCTTCCAGCCGACCGATAAGGTTGGAGAAATAGGCATCGGTAATGTCGGTCATCCGGCTTATCCTTGATTTCAGGCCGCTTCGCCGCTGAGCCAGGTGGCGGTGACGGCAAGCGCATCGGTGAGATGCACGAGATCGGCACGCGCGCCCGGCGAGAGATGGCCGCGATCGCCAAGCCGGAGGAACCGGGCCGGATAAAGGGTCGCCATACGCAAGGCCTCGGCGAGCGTCAGGTCGAGATAGGTGACGCCGTAACGGATCGTCGAGATCATGTCGACGTCGGAACCGGCCAGCGTGCCGTCGGACAGCACCAGCTTCGAGCAGAATCCGCCCCTTTCGCGCCGGACGGTGCGCCCGTTCAGCGTGAACGAGTCCTTTTCCGACCCGACGAGCGACATCGCGTCGGTGACGAAAAACAGTTTGCCTTCGCCGCGTTTGGCGCGCAGCGCCGTGCGCAGGGCCTTCGGATCGACATGATGGCCGTCGGCGATGATGCCGCACCAGGTCGAAGGATGATCGATCGCCGCGCCGACGAGACCGGGCGCCCGGTGTCCCAACTGGCTCATGGCGTTGAAGAGGTGCGTGACGCCCCGCGCGCCGGCATCGAAACGTTCTTCCGCCGCCTCGCTCGAACAATCGGAATGGCCGATGCTGACGGTGACGCCAGCTTCCGCAAGCTCACGCACCTGGGCAACCGTCACCTGCTCGGCGGCCATGGTGACGAGCAGCGTGCCGATCGCCTCGCGCGCCCGGATGAAAGCCTTGACATCGCGGTCCTCCACCGGCCGCATCAGTTCGGCCAGATGCGCGCCCTTGCGCGCAGGCGCCAGATGCGGGCCTTCCAGATGCAGGCCGGCGACGCCGCGGTTCATTTTCACTGCCTCCTTGGCCGCCTCGATGGCGGCAATGGAGGCCTCTGATGTATCGGTGATCAGCGTCGGCAGCAGCGACGTCGTGCCATAGGGCCGGTGCCCGCCGGCGATAATGTCCATCGAGGCAACGGAAGGCTCGTCGTTCAGCATCCGCCCGGCGCCGCCATTGACCTGCGCATCGATGAAGCCGGCCGACAGAACACCGCCGGCAAACGTTACCACTTCGCCTTCCGGCAGATCATTTCTTGCAACGATCGCTTCGACGCGGCCGCCGGCAACGATGAGGGCTTTGTCGTCATGGAAGCGCTCGCCGTCGAATATGCGGGCGCCGAGGAAGATCTTACGTCCCATCAGACCGTCTCCGTCACCTTGAGCAGGTTTGCCGGCTTGTCGGGGTCGAAGCCCTTGCGGCGCGTCACCGACTCGATCAGCCGGTAATAGACGAGCAGCGACACCAGTGGATCGACGAGGCCGTTGCCCGTCGTCGGCACGCGCAGATGGACGCCGGAGAGCGGCTGAGTCGAGAAGCCGACGGTGGTGGCGCCGAGTTTCTGCAGGCGTTCCAACGCCTGGACATTGTTGGCGAAGGCCGCATCATCGGGCGCAAAGGCGACGATCGGGAAGCCCGGCTGTACCAGGCGCATGGGGCCATGCATCAGTTCCGCCAGCGAAAAGGCTTCGGCATGCAGGCCGGAGGTTTCCTTGGTCTTCAGCGCCGCTTCGAGCGCGATCGCGAAGGCTGGGCCGCGGCCGGCCGTATAAAGCGAGGTCGCGTTGAAGAGCACCTCCTCGGCTGCCGCCGTGTCGATGCCGGCGGTCGCCGACAGCGCCTCCGGCAGCTTGCCGAGCGCGGCCTGCAGATCGGACGCACCGCCGATGGCAGCCGTTACCCCGGAAAGGGCTGCAACCGAGGCGATGAAGGATTTTGTCGCCGCAACACTCTTTTCCGCGCCGGCATTGAGACCGAGAACAATATCGGCCTGCTTCGCAAGCGGGCTGTCGGTGACGTTGACGACGGCGATCGTCGTCGCTCCGCCCTTCTTCGCCGCATCCTGCAGCGCGACGATGTCGGGGCTGGCACCCGACTGCGAGACGGTGAAGTGGACACCGCCCTTCAGGTGCAGCGCCGCACCATAGACGGAAGCGATCGACGGGCCGACCGAGGCGACCGGAAGGCCGCAGGTGATCTCGAAGAGATATTTGAAAAAGGTGGCGGCGTGGTCCGAGGAGCCGCGCGCCGCCGTCGTCACCACGCTCGGGCGAGCGGACGAAAACAGCCGGGCGATCTCGGCAAAGACCGGTTTTTCCTTTTCGAGCAGCGTGGCCACCACCTCGGGCGATTGGCCGGCTTCCTGCAGCATCAGTGATTGGTTGTCATTCATAGGTCATCTCCGATTCTCAATTCGGCAACGAAATCATAGGCATCGCCGCGATAATGCGAGCGGGTATATTCGACGACGCGTTGGTCTTCCAGGCGCGACACACGTTCGATCAGAAGCGCCGGCGCGCCTGATTTGACGTTCAGGATCGCGGCGGAGGACGGGTCGAGCGTGACCGCCGTCAGCCGCTGCAGCGCGCGCACAGGCTTGTGGCCGCTGGCCGTCAACGCATCGTAAAGCGATCCCTCGCCGCCGGCATCGTGCCCCAGGAACTTGATCGGCACCACGGCGCGTTCGATCGCCAGCGGCAGGCCGTCGGCAAGGCGCAAGCGGTCGAGCCTCAGCACCGGCTCGTCGCCGCCGAGACCGAGCAGGAAGGATTCCTCCGGCGACGGCGTATTGACCGCCCGCGACAATATCCGTGCGGCCGGCAGACGCCCGCGCGAACGCATGTCGGCGGAGAAGGAAGAAAGCCGCCAGAGCGACTGTTCCATGCGTTCCACCCTGCTCGATACGAAAGTACCGCTTCCGTGGCGCGATTCCAGTGCGCCGGATGCCATCAGGTCGCGATAGGCGGTGCGCACGGTGACACGGCCAAGCTTCAAAGCCTCGGCAAGGTCGCGCTCGCCCGGCAGTGCGGTGCCGGGCTTCAGCAGCCCTTCCTGAATGAGGCCGGTCAGCGTCTGCGCCAGCCGCTTGTAGAGCGGCCCGGTCAGCGCCTCGTCACGCAGGCCGCGGCTGTTCAGTTCCGCTATCAGACTGGTTCTATCCATGGGCACACAATAGAACCTATATAGAACCAATCGGCAAGACAGAATCGAGCGCAGAAAGAAAAAACCCTCGCCGGCGGACCGGCAAGGGTTTCATAACGCTCAAATTTGACAGCCGCGCGTCGACAGCGCCGCGCGTTTAGAAACGCGCGGCGCTGGAGGATGCTCAGTTCTTGGTGAAGATATAATCCGTCTCCTGGCGCAGCACTTCGCCGGGACGCAGGACTGCATTCGGAAAACCTTGGTGATTGATGGCATCCGGCCAGATCTGCGTCTCCAGGCAGAAGCCGGCGAATGGGCCGTATTTGCGCCCGCCGATGCCGGGGGCCGCGACATCGAGCTTGAAGCCGGCATAGAACTGCACGCCTGGCTCCGTGCTGCGCACCTCCAGTGACACACCGGAATACAGGCTGCGAGCAAGCGCGACGCTCCGCTTGGCGGTACGCTCACCCGACAGGCAGAAATTATGGTCGTAAAACGCTTGTTGGCTGCCGACGAAACGCTTCATCGGCGCCATCTCGCGGAAATCGAATTCCGTGCCCTCGACGGGACGGATCTCGCCGGTCGGCACCTGCTTCTCATCGGTCGGCAGATAGTGATCGGCGGCAATCATGATGTCATGGCCAAGCGCATCTTCGCGGCCGTCGAGATTGAAATAGGCGTGCTGGCAGACATTGGCGAGCGTCGGCTGGTCGCTGGTCGATTCGTAGGTGATCGACAGTTCACCATTGCCATGCACCCGGAAAGTCGCCTGGATGGTGCAATTGCCGGGATAGCCGGCGCGGCCATCGGGATCGACGATCTTCAGCACCACGCGGTCGACGTCATGCTCGACGATCGTCCAATTGCGTTTGGCGATATTGTCGCTGCCGCCATGCAGATGCGTGACGCCGTTTTCATTCGGCTCGAGCTGATAGTCCTTGCCGTCAAGCGTGAACCTGCCGCCGCCGACGCGGTTGGCGCAGCGGCCGGGCGTCGCGCCGAAGTAGGACGAATAAAGGAGATAGCTGTCGAAATCGTCGAAGCCGAGCTGCAGCGGCGCATCATGTCCCTCGAGACGCAGATCCTGGATGACCGCGCCCCAGCTGATGATCTTGGCCGTCAGCCCGCCGCCCTTGATCACGACGCGATAGACGGTCTCGCCCGCCTGCGTCTGCCCGAAAACGTCCCGCTCCAACTTATCCGACATGATCGACCGTCCATTCTGTCCCTGCTGAAAATTCCTCAATTCGGAATCGATTTGAGGAATTTGCAGCGATTCAAAGTGTGCATTGCACGTCCGACGAAGACGCGCGGTGTGGTAGGCTTCAGGGCAGGAACCTGCCCGGATTTGCTTCGATCCGCAACCGGCGGATCAGAAAGAAAAGCCGCAGCAGTGATGCGGCGGCATCGGCTCGCGGGTTGATCGGCAACGGTCAGAGATCGGTACCGATCTCTTCCACATCAAAGGGCGTCGTCTGGTAGATTTCGTTGATCCAGTTGCCGAACAGGAGATGCGCATGGCTGCGCCAGCGGTTCTGCGGCGCAAGCGCCGGATCGTTATGCGGGAAGTAATTGTGCGGCATCTTGATCGGCACCCCGGCATTGACGTCGCGGAAATACTCGTCGGAAAGCGAGGTGGAATCATATTCGACATGGTTGAACATGTAGAGCCGCCGGCCCCTCTTCTCATGCACGAGGCAGACGCCCATTTCGCTGGACTCCATCAGGATCTCCAGGCTTTCGGATTTCTCGATATCGGCGCGGCGCACTTCGGTCCAGCGCGACACCGGCACTTCGAAATTGTCGGAAAAGCCGTTGAGATAGATCGAGGAAGGCTTCAGGTTCCGGTGGCGGTAGACCCCGAAGGCCTTCTCTTTCAGCTCGTATTTCGGAACGCCGTGAAAATGATAGACCGCCGCCATCGCGCCCCAGCAGACGTTCATCGTCGAATGGACATTCGTTTCCGTCCAGTCGAGAATCTCCTGCATCTCCGGCCAATAGGTGACGTCCTCATAGGGCAAAAGCTCGATCGGCGCCCCGGTGATGATGAAGCCGTCGAACTTGCGGTGCTTTACCTCTTCCCAGGTTTGGTAGAAGGCAAGCAGATGGTCCTCGGAGGTATTCTTCGCCTTGTGGCCGCCGATACGGATAAGCGACAGTTCCACCTGCAGCGGCGAGGCGCCGACGAGACGGGCCATCTGCAGTTCGGTCTTGATCTTGTTCGGCATGAGGTTGAGCAGCCCGATCTGCAACGGTCGGATATCCTGACGGATCGCCAACGTCTCGGTCATCACCCGCACACCCTCCTGAACCAGGGTTTCGAAGGCGGGCAGCGTATCGGGGATCTTGATGGGCATTGCGGTCACTCGATCAAAAACAAAAACCGGCGGCGACAAAAATCGCTACCGGTCCGCACGCGGCCCTTTAGCGACTTTTTTAACGTGGCTGCAAGCCGGCCGGCCAAATCACCACGGAGGCCTTAATTAGACCCAGTCTGATTGCGAATCAACTGGCGAATACATGCAGGGGAGACTCATGCAAGCATCATCACACTTTAATGACTGATAGAATCTGTTGATAGACCGGTAACGCCACCATGTTATTTATAGGGGCATGGGCGATTTGGAAAAGCGTAATGGCAGATAAGATCGAGAGGAGGCCGGGCATCCGGAGGCAGGATAGGGTAGGGTATGATTTAAGCCTGACATATCGCCTCGGCGTCATGTTCTCAGCATTCTGGAATTCGGAAGTGCGTGGCAGGGTGCTGTTTCTGGCGACCGTGCTGATCCTCGTTATCCTGGCGACGTCCTACGGCCAGGTGATTTTGAACGAGTGGAATGCTCCTTTCTACGACTCGCTGGAGCGCCGCGACCTCGGCGAATTCTTCCACCAGCTCGAAATCTTCGCGATGATCGCCGGCACGCTGCTGCTGCTCAACGTGCTGCAGGCCTGGCTGAACCAGATGACCGCGCTCTATATGCGCGAAGGCTTGTCGCGCGATCTGGTCGACCAGTGGCTGAAGCGCAAGCGGGCGCTGCGGCTCGCCTCCAGCGGCCTGATCGGAGTCAATCCGGACCAGCGCCTGCACGAGGATTCCCGCAACCTCGCCGAAAGCACGACAGGACTGGTTCTCGGCCTGCTGCAGTCGACCATTCTCCTGGTGAGCTTCATCGGCGTGCTCTGGGAGCTTTCGAGCGGCTTCATCTTCCGCATCAGCGGCCACAGCTTCTCCATTCCGGGCTACATGGTCTGGGCGGCGATTTTCTATGCCGCTTCCGCCTCGGTGCTGAGCCAGGTCGTCGGGCGCAAGCTGGTGAAGCTCAATGCCGACCGTTTTTCGAAAGAAGCCGAGCTTCGCTTCACGCTGATGCATGCCAATGAGAACATGCCGGCAATTACCGTTGCCCGCGGCGAGGAGAACGAGCGTCGGCGCATCAACACCGATATCAGCTCGGTCCTGACAGTCGTCAAGCGGCTTGCCATGGCCAATACCAATCTCACCTGGGTTTCGGCCGGCTATGGCTGGCTGGTGATCGTCATTCCGATCATCGTTGCCGCCCCCGCCTATTTCTCCGGCGGACTCACCCTCGGCCAGCTGATGATGTCCGTCGGTGCCTTCAACCAGGTCAACACGGCGCTGCGCTGGTATGTGTCCAATTTCGGCCCGATCGCCGAATGGCGCGCCACGCTGATGCGCGTCACCGATTTCCGCCAGGCGCTGGTCGAGATGGAAGAGGACTTCGACCTGAAGGACAGCATCGCCTATGAAAACGCCGCGCCCGATACGCTGACGCTGAAGGACGTGGTGATCGTCGCCAAGATCGGCGAAGACATCGAGGAATGCGGCGGTTTCCGTCTGCGTGAAACCAATGTCGTGATCAAAGCCGGCGAAAAAATCATGATCAACGGCGATCACAGCGTCAATCGCAAGCTGCTCTTCCAGGCGATGGCCGGCCTCTGGCCGTGCGGCAGCGGCACGATAGGCCTGCCGCCGATCGACGACATGCTCTTCGTTCCTCAGCTCGCCTATGTCCCCGGCGGCTCACTGCGCGAGGCGCTGGCCTTTCCCGAACGTCCCGAAGCCTACGAGAAAGCCGACGTCGAGGCGGCCCTCGACAAGGTTGGTCTCCATTCGCTGATCGCAAGGCTCGAAACCCGCGCCCGTTGGGACAAGCTGCTCGACAGCGACCAGCAGAAAGCGATCGGATTTGCCCGGCTGCTTCTCGTGCGCCCGCGCTGGATCATCTTCGACGAAGTGCTGGAAGGCATGGAGCCGGAATTGCAGGAAACAATGGCCAAACTGCTCACCTCGATGCCCGAAAGCGGCATGATCTATATCGGCCGCTCCGAGGCCTATCTCGAGGCGCTGAAGCCGCGCGTGCTGCATCTGCAGGCGCTGCCGTCAGCATCCGAGGAGCCGCCTGCCGTCCAGACCGGCGCCAGCGCCAGTGCCGGCGCTGCCGCCGTGCCCGCGCCGGCGCTCTAATGCATGCCGCCCAAAGGTGTGGAGCGGTTTCGGGATGACGGCATGCATAAGACAAGGATTTGAGCCGCTGATCACATCGGCGGCGTGATGCCGTTGAGGCCGACGGCGATCTGGCTGGCCGAGATGCTGCCGTCCGCCGCCTTCTCGCCGGTGACGACGACGCCGGCGCCGGCCTTCAGATCATCCTTGGTCGCAGGCGCCAACGTCACGATCGGCGTGCCATCGGCAATCGTGATGGTCTTTTCCTTGCCCTGATAGGTCAGCGTGATCGTGTGGCCGTCGACGGACTTGACGGCGTTGCTGACCGTCGCGTTGGTCATCTGGCTGTTCGGCTGCGCATCCCAGGGACGGTTGCCCTCACCGGTTCCTTTCATCGACGCCGGAAAGATCAGCACCTCGATCGCCCCGTCCGGGCCCGTGCCCTTCGGAAGTGAAGCGACGCCGACGAAATCGCCGGGCTTGATATCCTCGACGGAAGCTTTTTTGATGCCGCCGACCTTCCAGCCGGCTTTCAGCGCGACCGTCGCCTCGCTGCCCTCGCGCGTCTTGACGACCAGCGTATCGCCACTGAGGCTTTCGATTGCGCCGCGAACACGAATGCGCTGGGCATCCTGCGCCTGTGCGGCTTGAGACAGGGCAAGCGCAACGAGGCTGCCGGCAGTAAGTGCTGTGAGAAAACGGGGATGAGGCTTGCGAAACATATGACTTTTCCTTGTCGCCATTGCGATCGGCAATATCCCCGGCTGCCGGACGGCACCTTATGCCGCAGGACGACACACTGACGAATCAAGGAAAAGTGAGCCTTCAGGTCTGAGAAAATCTCAGCCTTCCAGCTCTTCCCGCAGCATTTCGAGCTCCAGCCACTCCTCTTCCATGTCAGTCAGGCTAGCGCGCAGTTTTTCCATCTCGCCGGCAAGCCGGTTGAAGGCTGCGGGATCGCGCGTGAAAAGATTGGGATCTGCCATCACCTGTTCGCGCTTGGCGATTTCGGCTTCGGCCTTCGCCATTTCCTTTGGCAGGTTTTCCAGTGCGAATTTCTGCTTGAAGGAGAGCTTGACCTTCGAGCTGCCTGAAGCTGTTGCTTGCTGCGTCTTCGGCTTCTCCGCCGCCTTCTCGGCCCTCTTACGCTCCTCGAGCGCGCCCTTGCGCTGTACAAGCATGTCCGAGTAGCCGCCGGCATATTCGATCCAGCGACCATCAGGCGCATCCGGCACAGCGGGTGCGATCGTCGAGGTTACGGTGCGGTCGAGGAAATCGCGGTCGTGGCTGACGAGAATGACGGTGCCGGGAAAGCCGGCGACAATCTCCTGCAAGAGATCGAGCGTTTCGATATCGAGATCGTTGGTCGGCTCGTCGAGGATCAAGAGGTTCGTCGGGCGCGAAAGGATGCGCGCCAGCATCAGCCGGGCGCGTTCGCCGCCGGAGAGGTTTCTGATCGGCGTACGCGCCTGTTCCGGCTGGAACAGGAATTCCTTCATGTAGCCGGTGACATGGCGCTGCTCGCCGTTGACGAGCAGGTTTTCGCCGCGCCCATCCGTCAGATAGTTGGCAAGCGTATCCTCGGGGTCGAGATCCTCGCGTTTCTGGTCGAGCGTCGCAATCTCCAGATTGGTGCCGAGCTTGACGATGCCGCTATCGGGTGAAAGCTGCCCGGTCAGCATCTTCAGCAGCGTCGTCTTGCCGGCGCCGTTCGGCCCGACCAGACCAATGCAGTCGCCGCGATGCACGCGGATCGAAAACGGCGTGACGATTGCCCGCTCGCCGAAGCTCTTGGTGATTTTATCTGCCTCGATCACCAGCTTGCCGGATTCCTGCGCGTCAGAAACCGTCGCCTGCACCGTGCCCTGCGGCCCCTTGTGGCCGCGATAGTTCGAGCGCATCGTCTGCAGCTCGCCGAGACGGCGCATGTTCCGCTTGCGCCGCGCCGTGACGCCGTAGCGCAGCCAGTGCTCCTCGCGCTCGATCGACTTGCCGAGCTTGTGCTGCTCCAGCTCCTCGGCCTCCAGCACCTGGTCGCGCCAGGTTTCGAAATGCGCAAAGCCTCTGTCGAGCCGGCGTGAGGTGCCGCGGTCGAGCCAGACGGTTGCCGTCGAGACCTTTTCGAGGAAACGCCGGTCGTGCGAGATCAGCACCAAGGCGCTGCGTGTCTTTTGCAGCTCGCCTTCCAGCCATTCGATGGTCGGCAGGTCGAGATGGTTGGTCGGTTCGTCGAGCAGAAGAATGTCCGGCTCCGGTGCCATAACCCGGGCAAGAGCTGCGCGCCGCGATTCGCCACCGGACAGCATTCTGGGGTCTTCATCGCCGCTCAGACCGAGATGCGACAGCAGATAGGTGACACGATAGGGGTCATCGCCCGGCCCGAGGCCGGCCTCGGCATAGGCCTGCACCGTGTTGAAGCCGGCAAAATCCGGCGCCTGTTCGAGATAACGCACCGTCGAGGACGGATGGCGGAAGACCTCGCCGGACTGCGCCTCGACCAGGCCGGCGGCAATCTTCAGCAGCGTCGATTTTCCCGAGCCGTTGCGCCCGACGAGACAGATTTTGTCACCGGGCTCGATCTGCAGGCCGGCACCCGCCAGAAGCGGTGCGCCGCCAAAGCTCAGGAAGATATCGTCGAGTTTCAGAATGGGAGGGGCCAAAAATCAGACTCCGGAAAGATCATAGGGCCGGGCGAGCACGATTGCCCGGCCGCTGCGGAGCGAAAAGCGAACCTTGCCTTCCGCAACATTGGAAATGGTGCGCGACGAGCCGAAAGGCAGATGGAAATCTGCCAGCGGATAACGCGCATTCTCGATGGCAAGCCCTCTCAGCTCGCTGAATCCGGGCACGGAAAACAGGCTGCCTTTGGGAAGGTCCAGTTCGATCGTACCGGCAACCAGCGGCACCGCCTCTTCCTTGCCCGAGGTCAGCAGCAGGTCGAAACCCTCTTCCGCCAGGCTGACGGCCGACAGCAGATGCTGAAGCGCGTGGTCGGAACGTTCGCCGCCGAGCGCACCGGCGAGGATCAGCCGCCGCGCGCCGCGCGCGATTGCTTCCGCCACGGCGATTTCGCCGTCCGTCGCCGCCTTCGCTGCCGGATAAGGCTGTTTCGGCACATCGGGAAATGCATCGGCGAGATCGGCCGGCGTCGAATCGAAATCACCGACCCAGAGTTCCGGCGTAATACCGAGTGCCGCCGCATGCCGCATGCCGCCATCGGCCGCAATGAAGCGGCTGTCTTCGATGGCATCGCGCAGGCGCTCCGTCAGGCTGAGTTCGCCGCCAAGGAGAATGGTGAAGGTGGATTGGCTCATGGGCATTGCCCTTAGCGCAAACGAGGGGTCGAGGGGAAGGGCCGGCGAACGCCAGCGTCTGCCTCAGCCCGGCGTATCCTTGTCGCGCGACAGGAAAACCGCCTCGTAGCCGCCGATGAAGCGCTCGAAAAGCGCTGCGAAACGCTCGACATCTTCCTGCGGCCAGTCGGAAACGATCTCGGAAATGATCGCAAGCTTCTGCGCGACGATCTCGGCAAGCAAGTCCTGGCCGACCTCGGTCATGACGACGACGATCCGCCGCGCATCGGCCTGCGAGGCCTCGCGGCGCAATACGTTGCGCCCGACCATGTCGGCCACCACCCGGCTTGCCCGTGACGGATCGATCCGCAGCATCTCCGCGATCATGCCGACCGTGACCTCGCCGGCAGGCTGTGCCCTGCGCACGGCATCGAGTACGTCGAGATGCGAAAGCTCGAGGCCCGGTGCAGCACTCTGGATCGCGAGCCGGCCGATCAGTCGCCGCCCGGTCATCAGCCGCATGCGCGCCATGCTCCGGCCGATACGCGGCACGTTTTCACGATCCGGTTCGGCCGGCTCCGCAGAAGGGGTCTTGGTCAGAACGTCGCTCATCACAAGACCATAACAGAGCCGATTCAAAAGTTGAATATGCCGATGTCATTAATGTGCCATTGACAATTATATGCTGTTAGCACATAAAAGTGCATCAACCCGGAACGAAGCATCCCATGGACATGCAACTCGCGCCTGCGCCGCTCGTGACGGATCCTCGTCGCCGGCTTATCCTCTTCTTCTTCCTGATGACGGCCATGTTCATGGCGACGCTCGATAATCAGATCGTCTCCACGGCTCTACCGACGATCGTCGGCGAATTCGGCCATCTCGAGCGCTTCGGCTGGATCGGCTCGGCCTATCTCCTGTCGCTGAGCGCCGTCATGCCGGTCTACGGCAAGCTCGGCGATCTGTTCGGCCGCAAATACGTGATGATGACCGCGATCATGATCTTCACTGTCGGATCGACAGTCTGCGGCCTGGCGGTCTCGATGGACACGCTGATCGCCGCCCGCGTGCTGCAGGGCCTTGGCGGCGGCGGCATCATGGTGTCGATCTTCGCCGTCAACGCCGACCTGTTCGAGCCACGCGAGCGGGCGCGCTACCAAAGCTATTCCAGCCTGGTGCTGATGGCATCGGGCGCGATCGGCCCGGTGCTCGGCGGCACGATGAGCGATCTCTTCGGCTGGCGCTCGATCTTCCTCGTCAACGTGCCGATCGGCTTCATCGTGCTCGCCGGCCTTGCCTTCATGCTGCCGTACCGCAAACCGCATCGCCGCCCCAAGATCGATTATGCCGGTGCGCTTCTGCTTGCCATGACGACGACAAGCATCGTGCTTGCCACCGACAGCAGCGAACTGTTCGGTGCATTGATTTCACCTGAGAGCATCGGCATCGTCGTCTTCGGCGTCGTCTGCGCCGTCACCTGGGTGTTCGTCGAGCGCCGCGCGCCCGAACCGATCGTTCCCCTGCAGCTGTTTCGCAATTCGACCTTCAGCCTGCTCCTGGTGATCTCGATCATGGGCGGCGCCATCGCCATCGGCATGGTCAATTATCTCGCTCTCTTCCTGCAGACCACGACCGGCCTTTCGCCGTCTGCCGCCGGCCTGCTCTTCATCCTTCTGACCGGCGGCCTCGTCTGCGGGTCGCTTTCCGCAGGCCGCATCATCTCGAAGACGGGGCGCTATAAGCCCTTCGCCATCGCAAGCCTCACCTGCAGCGCCATCGCCTTTGCGCTGATGTCGCAGATCCACGCCGGAACGCCGATCGCCTTCATCGGCGCGGTCATGATGCTGCACGGCATCGGCATCGGCCTTGCCCAGCAGGTTCCCGTCATCGGCGTACAGAATGCAGCACCCGCCCGCGACGTCGGCGCCGCCACCGGCTCGGTGACGCTGTCGCGCATGGGCGGCGCCTCGATCGCCATTTCCATCTACGGCGCCATCATCGCCTCTGAGCTCGGCAAGGTCGGCGTCTCCATTCCCGGCGTCGCCGATATCAAGCAGCTGACGCCGAAAATGATGGCCGCCCTTCCCGAAGCGAGCCGCCAAGCCGTCGCCGATATCTATGCCGCCGCTTTCTCGCCGCTCTTCATGACTTCCTGCGCCATTGCGCTGATCGGCCTTGCCGCCGCCATTATGCTGAAACCCGTGCAACTGCCCCGCGCCGGCGAAACGACGAAGCCGCAACCGGCGACGGCGGAAGCCGCCGAATAGTCGAATCGTTACCTGCGAGAGAATGCTTCATCAGGAGGCGTTCCCTCTCGATGCCGGTATCAAGGGTTGCAATTTTCTCGCAGGACTGTCGCTACCGAGCCGGTTGCCTCAATCGGGCCGTTCTTTTTCCGCGCCGTCGACGAATCTCGGCTTTGTGACGGAACTTTCGCCATAATTTCATCCGAGCGAAAGGAAGCCTTAATGCCTGAGGCTTGCTAAAATGCAACGGCGCCACATTTAAACAGAGTCTCGCTATGCAACCGATGCGTAAATCAGCTACAGCAACGACTTGTATCGGCCGATTGTGTAGCGCGAGATCAGGGGTGCGCACCTGTTGAGTTCCCCTTGCCACGGTCGGTCCGAATCTGCGGCAAACCGGCAAAACAGCGACATGATGCGGAGAATCAGACTGGACAGCTTGACGACGTGGAAATCGCCCGCGCTTTCCAGTGATGCCATCTCCGCGCCGCGGCGCTTCGCGCGTCGCATGCTGCTGCTTTCGGCCCTCGCAATGGCGCTGAATGGCTGTCAATCGCTGATCGACCAATCCTATCAGCCCAGTGTTTCGCCTTCTTCCAATCCGCAGATCGTCGACGAGGTGCAGAAGAACGACCCGCGCGCGGCGATGGGCGCCCGTGAGCATCCGCGCATCGTGGCCAGCTACGGCGGCGAATACAAGGACGCCAAAACCGAGCGCCTCGTCGCCCGCATCGCCGGCGCGCTGACGGCGGTGTCGGAAAATCCGAGCCAGTCCTACCGCATCACCATCCTGAATTCGCCGGCGATCAACGCCTTCGCGCTGCCGGGCGGTTATCTCTACGTCACCCGCGGCCTGCTCGCCCTTGCCAACGACGCCTCGGAAGTCGCTGCCGTGCTGTCGCACGAAATGGGCCACGTGACGGCAAACCACGGCATCGAGCGGCAGAAGCGCGAAGAGGCTGAGGTCATCGCCAGCCGCGTCGTCGCCGAGGTCCTCTCCAGCGACATCGCCGGCAAGCAGGCGCTTGCCCGCGGCAAGCTGCGGCTCGCCGCCTTCTCCCGCCAGCAGGAGCTGCAGGCCGACGTTATCGGCGTGCGCATGCTCGGCGAAGCCGGCTACGACCCCTATGCCGCCGCCCGGTTCCTCGATTCGATGGCCGCTTACAGTCGCTTCATGTCTGTTGATCCCGAAGCCGACCAGAGCCTCGACTTCCTGTCGAGCCATCCGAATTCGGCCCAGCGCATAGAACTTGCCCGCACCCACGCCCGCGCCTTCGGCCAGGAAGGCTCGGTCGGCGACAAGGGTCGCAATTATTATCTCGACGGCATAGACGGACTGCTCTACGGCGACAGCCCAGAGGAAGGCTATGTGCGCGGGCAGACCTTCCTGCATGGCGGTCTCGGCATCCGCTTCGACGTGCCGCCGGATTTCCACATCGACAACAAGGTCGAAGCGGTGATGGCCACCGGCCCGAACGACATTGCCGTCCGCTTCGACGGCGTCGCCGACAATCAGAACCAGAGCCTCACCAACTATATCTCCAGCGGCTGGGTGACCGGCCTCGACCCGTCGACCATCCAGCCGATCACCATCAACGGCATGGAAGCAGCCACCGCGCGCGCCAGCGCCGACCGCTGGGATTTCGATGTGACCGTGATCCGCAACAATTCGCAGATCTTCCGTTTCCTGACCGCCGTGCCGAAAGGTAGCGGCGCCCTCGAGCCAACGGCCAATGTGCTGCGCGCGAGTTTCCGGCGCATGACGCCGGCAGAGGCCGCCTCGCTGAAGCCGCTGCGCATCCGTGTCGTCACCGTCCGGCCGGGCGAGAACATCTCGACACTCGCCGCCCGCATGATGGGCACAGACCGCAAGCTCGATCTCTTCAAGCTCATCAACGCCCTGCCCACGGGTGCAGCCGTTGCAACAGGCGATCGCGTCAAGATCATCGCCGAATAAAAAAGGCCCGGCTTGCGCCGGGCCAGTCTGTGCTGCTGGAGGGGATAAACATCTCGCGCAAAACTGTGCGGCGGTTTTGCGACAATGACCGAAAGCGCGACGCGCTTTCGGTTCAGGCGTAGGCCGCCATATGCGGATCGGCGCTGACGAGCGCGCTGCGAAGCTTCTCCATCGCCCGGCTTTCGATCTGACGCACGCGCTCCTTGGAAATGCCGAGATCGGCACCGAGCTCTTCGAGCGTGGCGCCATCTTCCGCCAGTCGCCGGGCGCTGATGATCTTCATCTCGCGTTCGTTGAGATGTTTCAGCGCCGAGGCGAGCCAGACGCGGCGGCGCTCGCCGTCGATCATGTTGGACACCTGCTCGTCCGGCAGGGGATCGTCGCTGACGAGGAAGTCCATCTTCTCCGCGCTCTCGGCATCGCCGGAGACCGAAGGCGCCTGCAGCGAGGCGTCATTGCCGGAAAGCCTGGCATCCATCGTCTGCACATCCGAGAGGCTGACGCCGAGGGCCGCGGCGATTTCCTGGTGAATGGATTGCAGCGTCAGCTGCGTGTCACCCTTGGCGAGCTTGGCGCGCAGACGGCGCAGATTGAAGAACAGCGCTTTTTGCGCCGAACTCGTGCCACCGCGCACGATCGACCAGTTGCGCAGGATATAATCCTGGATCGACGCCCTGATCCACCAGCTTGCATAGGTGGAAAAGCGCACGTCGCGCTCCGGCTCGAAGCGGGCGGCGGCTTCGAGCAGACCGACATAGCCCTCCTGCACCAGATCGCTCATCGGCAAGCCGAAATTGCGGAACTTGCCGGCCATGGATATCACGAGGCGCATATGGGCCATGGCGATCTGATTGCGCGCGCCGCGGTCGTCATGATCCTTCCAACGAGTGGCGAGATCGTGCTCTTCCTGACGGGCGAGGTAAGGCGCGGCCATCGCGATTTTGATCATGCGCCGATCTGCAGACATGTTCTTCATTTCGATCTCCCGAAACAGGCCTCTCGCCCTGAAATGAACAATAAAACTCATCTTCCGGAACATCGCTGTCCGGATTGAATGGGGTTCTGAATGCATAAAAGCCTCGCCCCTGGACTTTTCAGGGGGAGGCCCTATTTCTCATCATGTGCCGGTAAGACGGCTGGGCAGGATCTGTTTCTTCACCTTGCCGAATGGGCAATATAGAAAAGGCATGATCCGCTCCTCATCGAACATTGACGGAATAGCAGTTCGCCCGTGAGGCCATTGCCCGACGAGCAGTCCGCAATTACGTGTGATAAACGCGGCAGTCGGGAAAAAGTTCCAATAAAAAAACCCGGCTCGAAGGCCGGGTTTTTTGACAGAAAAAACAGGGTCGCTTTATGCGGCTTCGTCCTGTGAATCATCTTCTTCGATGGCCTTGCCGCGCTTCGGACCCTTGTTGAGATTGGTCTCGACGAGGCGGACGGCTTCGGTTTCCGACATCTTGTTGACCGCGGCGATTTCGCGCGCCATGCGGTCGAGCGCAGCCTCATAAAGCTGGCGCTCGGAATAGGACTGTTCAGGCTGATTCTCGGCACGGTAGAGATCGCGCACGACTTCAGCGATGGAAATCAGGTCGCCGGAATTGATCTTGGCATCATATTCCTGGGCGCGGCGGGACCACATGGTGCGCTTGACGCGCGCCTTGCCCTGCACGACCTTCAAAGCACGCTCGACGAAATCCGTTTCCGAAAGCTTGCGCATACCAATGCTCATCGCCTTCGCGACCGGAACCTTCAGACGCATCTTGTCCTTCTCGAAATCGATAACGAAAAGTTCGAGCTTCATGCCGGCAACTTCTTGCTCTTCGATAGCGGTGATGGTACCGACGCCATGGGCGGGGTAGACGATCGATTCACCGGTCTTGAAGCCGTGACGTGCTGTAGAAGGTTTTTTCTGCTGAGTCGTCATTCTATTCAAAAACTCCCTGTTACGCTTCCGGCGGCGGCCGGAGCCGGGTCAGTCAGGCCCGGGTGAGACGGTAGTATCCGTCGGGTGACTTCACTCTGGTCCCATCGGGCAAAAGCAAAGACTTCTTGCGCACGATCTTGGGACCCGGCGCTCAAAGCGTTGATATGTCACGGAAACCGTGTACGGATTTGTTTTGCTTTCGTGATGGTTTTGGGCATGCGTTATGCCACAAATGGAACAGTAGACGAAACCTATCATAAAAATATGAGGAAATCAATAATTTGCTTCGCTTGAGTCATGCGGGCAACACATGTCACCCATATGCCTCACGCAGCTTTTAAAACGTTTTGCCCTGCGGTCGCCCGAATCCCGGGGCCGAATGTGGGCGCTGTCTCAATCGCCGGAACCGGGCTTCTCCGAAAAATACTTTTCGAATTTTCCGGTCTCGCCATCCATGTCCTTGGCCTCGGGCAACGGATCCTTCTTGACCGTGATATTCGGCCAGATCGTGGCATATTCGGTATTGATTTTCAGCCATTTGTCGAGGCCCGGCTCGGTATCGGGCTTGATCGCCTCGGCGGGACATTCAGGTTCGCAGACGCCGCAATCGATGCATTCGTCGGGATGGATGACGAGGAAATTCTCGCCCTCATAGAAGCAGTCGACAGGGCAGACTTCCACGCAATCAGTATATTTGCACTTGATGCAATTGTCGGTCACGACATAGGTCATGAAGAACTCCAGGATATCCATGCGGATGGGGCCGGGCAACCTGGAACGTCGCGCCTATCCCCGTGCCGGAGGAAAAGCGTGAGCAGGCTTGGGAGGCAAGCACGCTTCCGGCAGGTTGTCAGTGACCTATCGGCTTTATCGCCGGATTTCAAGGATAAACGATCTGCAAAAGCCGTCGCCGCAGACAGAGTTTTCTAATCCTCGTCCGACATCAGCCTGTCAATTGCACGTCTTTCCTTTTTGGTCGGACGGCCGGTGCCGGTCGCCCGGATCGCCTGCTCGTAGGGCGTGAGACGTTTTGCCTCATCAGGCGGCGGGGATTGGTCGTCGTAGAGCAGCCGCGCCTCCTCGTAAGGACCCCGCCGCTCGCCGGCAAGGCGCACGACGAGAACGACATCGCGCCGCTCCAGCGTCAGCTCGATACGGTCGCCCGGCTTGACCATCTGGCTCGGATAGCTGCAACGCTCTCCGTTGATGCGCACATGGCCCGATTGGATATGGCTCTGCGCCACCGAGCGTGACTTCGCCATGCGCGCGAAGAACAGCCACTTGTCGATGCGCTGGCGCGAACCGCTTGTCGGCTGTGTCTCCCCGCTCATGACTACTTCTTCATCTGCTCCTTGAGAGCTGCGAGCTTGGCGAAAGGCGAATCCGGATCGATCGGCTTCTCCTTGCGCGGCGGCTTGGCCTCGAAGCGCAACGGCTGCGAGCCGCCACGATTGTTGTTGCGGTCGTTGCGATCGTTACGCTCGCCGCGATCCTTGCGATCGCCACGGTCCTGTCGGTCGCCGCGCGGCTGGTCGCCCCGTGGTTGGTTGTTGCGGTCGCCTCTTGCCTGCTGCGGCCGGCCGCCATCGCGACCGCCGCCTTCCTTGCCGCGATTCTGGCGATTGTTGTCGCGGCCGTCGCCGCCGCGATTGCCCTCGCCGCCTTCACCGCCGCCCGGCCGGCGATTGCGGTCGCCGCGCTCCTGGTTTTGACCGCGCTCCTGGCCCTGGCCGCCACGGCGTTCGCCATGCCCGCCGCGCGCCTGGCGCTGATTGTCGTTGCGGCCGCCAAGACGCCACAGAAGAACCGGCTTCGGTTCCGTCGGCTCGCCGGCTTCCCCAGGAGCAGATCCTGCTTCCTCAGAAGCCGATACCGCTTCCGCAGGAGCGGAGGTTTCTTCGGCAGCTGAGGCTTCCGCAGGAGCGGATGTCTCGATCGGTTCGGCCGGAGCGGGAGTTTCGACCGCTTCCGTCACGGGCGCGTCGGCGACCGCCGAAGCCGCCTCGATTGCGGATGGCTCGGCAGCAGTCTCTTCCGCGGCGCCATCGGCATCGTCGTGATCGGCCTTCTCGGCTGTCTCTTCCGCAGACGTTTGCGGGCTGGCGGCAGGCACGGAGGCCGCATCCTGCGCCGCAAGATGGACTGATGCTTCTTCCGCCTTCACGGCATCGGCGCGATAGCCGAGACCCTTGAGGATTTCTTCCATGTCCTCGAGCGTCGCCCCGAGGATCGACAGCATCGCCGTCGTCGTCGTGAAGCGGCGGCCGTCATAGGCGCCCTCCGGACGGTTGTTCTGACCGGGCTTCCACTGCAGCAGCGGACGGATGATATCGGCAAGCCGTTCCAGGATGTCGATGCGCACGGCACGCTTGCCAAGGAAACGGAAGCCAGCGAGCTTGTAGAACATCCGCTCATAGCTCGGATCGGTGACCACGGAGGTGCGGCCGGCGGCAAGCACCGGAATGAGATCGCCGTAGCCCGGCTTGTCGAGACCGTCGTTCTTCAGCGCCCAGAGCAGCGTGATGAGTTCGGCCGGCGCCGGCTTTAGAAGTGCGGGAACGAAGATATGATAGGCGCCGAAACGCACGCCGTAGCGGCGCATGGAGGCACGGGCCTCCTGGTCCAGCGACTTCACCTCCTCGGTCACGTCGCGGCGGAACAGCACTCCGAGATTCTCGACGAGCTGGAAGGCAAGCCCCTTGGCAAGACCCTGCAGGTCCTCGGCGCGCGACAGGTCGTCGAGCGGCTTCAGCACCGTGCTGATATGATGATTGACGAAGCGCTCGATGCGGGCGGCGACGTGATCACGGGCATTGCCCGTCAGTTGTTCGTCGGCGAGCAGGATCACGCGCGGACGCATGATGTGATCGCTGCCCGAAAGCCGCGCCACCGGGTCGCCCAGCCAACGGATCAACCCATCCGAACCGATCACCAGATCGCTGTTGCCGGCAGCATGCATCCGGGCCGCGCGGGCTTCGAACTCGAGCCCGAGCGCCTTCTGCGACGCGGCCTGAACCGCCTTGGCATCCGGTCCGTCCGTTCCCGCCACCGGCGTGAAACGGAATCCGCTCAACTGCCCTACATGATGTCCTTCAACGAAGACATCGCCATTCACACTGATTTCAGCTTCCAGCATCGCATTCTCTCTCAGGCGCTTCATGAGCACAGATGTCCTGCGATCAACAAAGCGTTTCGTCAACCTTTCATGTAACGCGTCGGACAATCGATCTTCGATTTCCCGCGTCTTTTCCTGCCAGTGTGTCGGATCGGCAAGCCAACCGGGCCGATTCGAAACGTAGGTCCAGGTCCTTATCTGCGCGATTCGCGCCGAAAGCGTGTCAATTTCGCCATCTGTTCGATCGGAGCGATGAACCTGCTCCGCAAGAAACTGCTCATTCACCGTGCCATAGCGGACGAGATCGGAAAAGAGGGTCGAGATAAGATCGGCATGTTGTGCTGGGGTGATACGCCGATAGTCGGGAAGCGCGCAAGCCTCCCAAAGTTTTTCGACGCGCGCCGGCCTGTCGGCGAGATCGATGACCTCGGGATAACGCGAAAGCTGTTCCAGCGCCTGCTGGTCGACTGCAGGCAGCGCCCGCGTCAGCCCCGGCACGCGCGGACCCGCCTCGAGGCTGGCGCGCAGCGACGCGATGGAGGAGAAGTCCATCTCCGTCGTCCGCCACTGCAAAACCTTGACATTGTCGAACTCGTGTCCTTCGATGCGCTGCACCAGCTCGTCGTCGAAGGGCGAGACTTGGCCGGTGACGCCGAAGGTCCCGTCCCGCACATGCCGCCCGGCGCGCCCGGCGACCTGGCCGAGTTCGCCCGGATTGAGATTGCGGAACTGGTAACCGTCGAATTTCCGGTCCTGGGCAAAGGCGACGTGATCGACATCGAGGTTGAGGCCCATGCCGATCGCATCGGTCGCCACCAGATATTCGACGTCGCCCGCTTGATAAAGCGCCACCTGCGCATTGCGGGTGCGCGGGCTGAGCGCGCCGAGCACGACCGCCGCGCCGCCGCGCTGCCGGCGGATGAGCTCGGCGATAGCATAGACCTCGTCGGCGGAGAAGGCGACGATGGCCGAGCGCTGCGGCAGCCGGGTGATCTTCTTCTGCCCGGCATAGAAAAGATGCGAAAGCCGCGGCCGCTCGACGATAGTGATGCCGGGCAGGAGCTGCTGCAGGATCGGCCGCATCGTCGCCGCGCCGAGCAGCAGCGTTTCCTCGCGGCCGCGAAGATGCAGGATGCGGTCGGTGAAGATATGGCCGCGCTCAAGATCGCCGGCGAGCTGCACCTCGTCGATCGCGACGAAGGCGGCCTTGGTCTCGCGCGGCATCGCCTCGACCGTGCAGACAGAAAAACGCGCATTGGGCGGCGAAATCTTTTCCTCGCCGGTCACCAGCGCCACGTTGTGCGCGCCAACCTTCTCGACCACCCGCGTATAGACCTCGCGCGCCAGCAACCGGAGCGGCAGGCCGATCACGCCCGTCCCGTGCGCGACCATGCGCTCGATGGCATAATGGGTCTTGCCGGTATTGGTCGGTCCGAGCACCGCGGTCACACCGCGCCCACTCAGAATCATCGGCTGCGAAGTCAGAGTCATGGGTCCATGCAAATGAGGCGGGGTGGCCCCAGGAAAATCTCGGCTCCTCGATGGAGCTGGACAACACATGGACAGCTGCCGCCGCAAACGCAAGGGCAGATTTCAAAATGCACCGGCGATTACGACCTTTGCGAGTCGCCCGGAACGCCCGAATTTCCGATTCGGAACAGCGTGAGAACGAATCAGCGACGAATCGATGACTCACGCTGATTCAGCTTTTGTTCACGGCTAAGTGTTGATTTTGAATCACTTTTTCCCACTAGATGCTGAATCGCGAGACTCTCTCCTGTTCGCATTTTTGTTATTGTGGGTGACGATTCCCGCACCGATTTTGAACCGCCAAAAATCCGCCCGAAATTAACCTCTCGACCAAAGCCTGAACGAATCGGAGACGAATCGCTCACTCTATCGTTTTCGCCTTTCGTTCACGGCCAAATCTGGTAGCGCTAACAGGCCCAGGCACGAGATGCGGATCGGCGGCAGAGCCCTTCGTCCCGCTCCGCCGCACCAACATTAATCTTTTTGGGAGCCGGATTCAGACGGCGTTAAGGCGGGACGGCCAATTGTGGCACGCCGATCAAAAACGGAACGAATCGCTGACGAATCGGCGACATCGCGATTTTCCCGCTTTGTTCACCTCAACATATTGTATTTACATGTCTTTTTAACCATAGCGGCAAATTTCCGAAAATGACGGAACTTAGACCGTGAATCAGGCTCCGTCACATTTCCAACGCTGAACCGGGAACAAAAATCGCCAATGTGTGTTTCTCGTCCATCCAAATTGCGGATGAAATGAAGGAAACACACCATGCTTGGCACGATACTACTTGTTATCCTCATTCTGCTCTTGATCGGAGCCTTGCCGAATTGGGGTTATAGCCGTGGCTGGGGCTATGGACCTTCTGGCGGTTTGGGGCTAGTTCTCGTGATTATCATTATCCTTGTACTAATGGGCCGCGTCTAAAGGCCAACTAACCTGGGGAGTTACGACATGATGAAGAAGATTGTTCTTATTGGTGCCCTCGTCGGCGCCTTGGCATCCTGCACAGCGACCGAGCAAGGTACGGCGATCGGCGCCGGCACCGGCGCGGTTATCGGCGGTGTCGTCACCAACAGCTGGGGTGGTGCCGCCGTGGGCGCCGTTGCCGGCGGCCTGACCGGCGCTCTCATCGGCCAGTCGGTCGAACGACGCGGCTACTGCGTCTATCGCGACCGCTACGGCCGCCGCTACGAGGCCCGTTGCCGCTACTGATCGGCAAAGCATATCGGACTCCCACGGGCGCTTCGGCGCCCGTTTTCTTTTGGCCTGCCCCATCCGTCAACGAGACGTTGACAATCGGTTGCGAAAGTCAAATCTAGCGCCGCCCAACGGGCAGGCACATATTTCCTTCACGAGCGCAAAGAGCAGGCAGAGCCGCCCGGCGCACCGTAAAAGGAACGCTTCCATGATCCAGATTTTTCTGAATTCCCTCGTCGCCGTTCTCATCGCGTCGGCTTTCCTGACAACCGCAATATCAGCCCTCACCACCAATGAGCTTTCGCTGCGCAAAGTGCCGGCCAGAGTTCGGCCACAGCGACATCCGAACACAGACCGCCGCTCTTGATCTTCCCGAAAACGCACCACTACTCCGGCCACGAACCGGCATAACGAGATACGTCCAAAAACAGCGATAGCGCGTCCTGTCGGACGCGCTATCGCTTTGAATCTAAAGCATGTCGCGCAAAAGTGTGCAGCGGTTTTGCGACAACGACATGCGTAAAAACAAAGACCTAAAGCGCGACGAGCGAATCCTAAAGATCGCGACGCGCTTTAGTCTCTACTGTCGACTCGAAGACAGAAATGCCTAGGCGAAGAACTGTCCGCCATTGGCCGTCAGCGTCGAACCGGTGATGAAGCCTGCGTCGTCGGAGACTAGGAAGGTGACACAGCGCGCGATCTCTTCCGGTTCGCCTAGACGGCCGACGGGGATCTGCGGAATGATGCGTTCGTTCAGCACCTTCTCCGGCACGGCAAGCACCATTTCCGTTCCGATGTAACCGGGGCAAATAGCGTTGACGGTAATGTTCTTGTTCGCCCCTTCCTGGGCCAGCGCCTTGGTGAAGCCGAGATCGCCCGCCTTGGCCGCCGAATAGTTCACCTGGCCCATTTGGCCCTTCTGCCCATTGATCGACGAGATATTGACGATACGGCCGAAGTTGCGGTCACGCATGCCGGTCCAGACCTGATGCGTCATGTTGAACAGCCCCGTGAGGTTGGTATTGATCACCTCGTGCCACTGCTGCTGCGTCATCTTGTGGAACATCGCGTCGCGGGTAATGCCGGCATTGTTGACGAGGATTTCGACTGGGCCGATCTCGCCTTCGACCCTGGCAATTCCCTCGCCGCAGGCGAGGTAATCCGAAACATCCCATTTGAACACCGGAACGCCGGTAACGTCGTGGAAGGCTTTGGCCTTCTCGTCGTTGCCGGCATAGCTGGCGGCGACCCTGTATCCGGCATTTTTCAGTGCCATGGATATTGCCGCGCCGATGCCGCGCGTACCCCCGGTGACCAAAGCCACTCTGCTCATGTTCCGCTCCCCTTTTGTTTTTTGCCCCGCCGCTCGGCGGGATCTTCAATCAAACATGGATCGTATGCTATTTAAAGCGCTTCAAAGCACATGGCCACACCCATGCCACCGCCGATGCAAAGCGTGGCAAGACCCTTCTTCGCGCCGCGGCGCTTCAATTCGAACAGCAGCGTGTTGAGAACGCGCGCGCCGGAGGCGCCGATCGGATGGCCGATCGCGATCGCCCCGCCGTTGACGTTGACGATCGACGGATCCCATCCGAGATCCTTGGTGACGGCGCAGGCTTGCGCCGCGAAAGCCTCGTTGGCTTCGACAAGATCGAGATCGTTGACCGACCAGCCGGCCTTCTCGAGCGCCTTGCGCGAAGCCGGGATCGGTCCGGTGCCCATGATCTGCGGATCGACACCCGCCGTTGCCCAGGAAACGATGCGGGCGAGCGGCTGGATGCCGCGCCGGACTGCCTCAGCTTCGCTCATCAGCACCGCCACAGCGGCACCGTCGTTGAGGCCGGAAGCGTTCGCGGCCGTGACCGTGCCGTCCTTGTCGAAGGCCGGGCGCAGCTTCCCCATCGCCTCTATCGTCGCGCCGTGACGGATATATTCGTCGGCGTCGACCGTAACGTCGCCCTTACGTGTCTTGATGACATAAGGGATGATCTCGTCGGTAAAGCGGCCGGCCTTCTGGGCCGCCTCGGCCTTGTTCTGCGAGCTGACCGCGAACTGATCCTGGTCGTCGCGCGAAAGCTGCCACTGGCGCGCGACATTCTCGGCGGTGATGCCCATGTGGTAGCCGTGGAAGGCGTCGGTCAAGCCGTCCTTGATCATCGTGTCGATCATCTTCATGTCGCCCATCTTGACGCCGCCGCGCAGATGCGCGGCATGCGGGGCCATCGACATGGATTCCTGGCCGCCGGCAACGATGATCTTGGCATCGCCTGTGGCGATCTGCTGCATGCCGAGCGCGACGGCGCGCAAGCCCGAGCCGCAAAGCTGGTTAACGCCCCAGGCCGTTGCTTCCTGCGGAATGCCGGCCTTCATCGCCGCCTGGCGGGCCGGGTTCTGACCCTCGCCGGCGGCAAGCACCTGGCCGAGGATCACCTCATCCACCTCGCCGGCATCGACGCCGGCGCGCTCGAGCGCGCCCTTGATGACAGCCGCCCCGAGCTCATGCGCGAGGACCGTCGCGAAAGCACCGTTGAAGGCGCCGACTGCTGTTCGCCCTGCACTGGCGATGACGATGGATGGATTGCTCATGGGGACGCTCCTCGTTTTCGTCTCACTTACATAAGTGGAAACTGGCAAAGCTTGGAGCACAAGTCAAACGCGAAGACCGGCCGCCGTCATTTTTAGGTAAAGCTCTTCAAAGCCCGATTCATCTGCTCTGTTAAAGGTTTGCCGCATCGCACAAAGAGATTGTCACCGGGCTTCTTTTGCGTTTACAGTCTCAAATGGAGGAATATCCATAAATCAGACGGGGGTTCAGGAGACTGATATGGCGAAGCATGAGGGTCAGATCGTTATCAAGAAGTACGCCAATCGCCGCCTATACAACACGGGCACCAGCACCTACGTGACGCTGGAAGACCTGGCGGAGATGGTGAAGAAGGGCGAAGAATTTACCGTACAGGATGCAAAAAGCGGAGATGACATCACCCATTCGGTGCTGACCCAGATCATCTTCGAACAGGAATCGAAGACCGGCAACACGTTGCTCCCGATCTCCTTCCTGCGCCAGCTCATCACCTATTACGGCGACCAGATGCAGATGGTCGTGCCGAGCTTTCTCGAACATTCGATGCGCTCCTTCACCGAACAGCAGGCCCAGATGCGCGAGCAGGTAACCCGCGCCTTCGGCGAAACGCCGCTCGGCAAGAACCTGCAGTTGCCGATGCAGATGGTCGAGGACCATGTTCGCCGCAACACCGAGCTGTTTCAGCAGGCGATGCAGATGTTCTCGCCCTTCATGACGCCGCCCGCCAAGGAAAGCCGCAAGGCCGAGGCCAAGGATATCGACGAGCTGAAGGAACAGCTCCGCGCCCTTCAGAACAAGCTCGACAACCTATAATCCGATCGAGACATCCCGCCCGGCACTCCGGATCGACACGGCAAAACCGCCGATGACATCGATCAGAGCGATCGTCATCAAAATGAAGAAGACCTGCGTCGCTGCATCCCGGACGAGCAGAAACTCGACCAGGAAGGCGATGAACACCAGCATCGACAGCATGTGGTTGACGAGATTGCCGGGACCGGTTCTGGTCGCTTTGAGGATTTCGAAGAACAGCACGACAAGTGCGATGACGATGAAAAGATCGCCGAGCGCCATGCTCCAGATCGCGCCCGAGATCATCGACAGCACGATGATATCATGTTGCAGCGCCGGAATGCCGCCATCGCCCATCAGGCCCAGCATCGCAAGATTGTAAAGAATAAACGGGATAATCATTAGGGGCATGGCGGCTATCATCGGCAATCTCCCAGCGCATCATGGAAGAATACTGCCGCAAACCCTTGCTCCACCGCAAGTCATTGCAAATATTATATTGTCGAAATGCAAAAGGCCGGCATGACGCCGGCCCTGAAACTTCGATCGGACAAGCCGGATCGGGAAATTATGCGCTTTCCTTCGGCGTCAGAACCTGGCGGCCGCGATACATACCGGTCTTCAGGTCGATATGATGCGGGCGGCGCAGTTCGCCGGAGTTCTTGTCTTCGACGTAGGTCGGAGCCTTCAGGGCGTCTGCCGAACGGCGCATACCGCGCTTGGACGGGCTTGTTTTTCTCTTGGGTACAGCCATTTCTCTTACTCCACTTGCGGGCAAAACATTCCCACGGCCACACCGGCGGCCGAAACGGACATGTCGCGATTTCGGAATTTGGCGCGCTTATACATGCAAGGGGTGACCTTGACCAGTCCCCATGCGTATTTTTTGCAAAGCCGATGATTCCCGGCTCAGACTTCGTCTTCCGGCACGATCCAGGGCTCGGCGCGGGCGGCCTCTTCCCATTTCCGCCAGGCCGGATGCGCCTTCATGGTCTCCATATAGGCCAGCGTATCGTTTCGGCTGACGAGATCATAGATGTCGAACCGGTTGACGACAGGCGCAAACATCCCATCCGCCCCGCTGAACGCGCCAAACAGAAACGGTCCGCCGGATTGCTGCAGGAGGTCGTGCCAGATCGTCTCGATGCGGCCGATATCGGCGTCGACACCATCCGGCAACGCGATCCTGCCCTTCGGCCGGCGGATATTCATCGGGCAGGCGCTGCGCAGCGCCCGGAAGCTCGACAGCATTTCCATCGAAACCGAACGGGCGAGCGCCCGCCCGGCGCGATCCCTCGGCAGAAGGCCGGCGTCCGGATAAAGCTCGGCGACATATTCGATTATCGCCAGCGATTCCCAGATCTTCAAAACGCCGTGCTTGAGAAGCGGCACCCGCCCGGTCGGCGAAATCGCCTTGATATCGGGATTGCCACCAGGATAGTCGAAGGGGATCAGGACCTCCTCGAAATCGACGCCGGCGCCCGTCAGCGCCATCCACGGCCGGAACGACCAGGAGGAATAATTCTTGTTGGCGATGTAGAGCGTCGGTCTATCCATGGGCTTCTCCCGTTCAGGCTTCAAAATCGAAGATCAGCAATTCGTGGAAATGGTTCATGTCCTCGAACACGCAGAATGCCGGCGGGGTCAGCTCGAGAATAGGGGCTTTGCGGCGGATATCGTCGGCCACGTCATCGAGCATCGCCTGCCAGCGTGGCAAGGCTTCGTCCTCCAGCCGTTCGATCGCATAGGCGAAGGTCATGTGGAACTTATAGTCGTCATGGTTCGGCTGGCGATAGCCCAGAAGCTCGGCCAGCGCATTGCGCCAGGCGCGCATTACCTTGCGGTCGTTCTCCGTCGCCCCGTCGACCAGCAGACCCGAGGGGCGAGCTTCGACGATGGCGACCTTGAAGGGATCGGCCATCGAGAAGCCTTCGAGCCGGGCCGCCATCAGCGCTATCATGTCGTCGATCGGCGCATCGAGAGGAAGATCGCCCGGCCAGCAATCCTGGCGGCGCCTGGTCTCGATGACACCTTCGAAAAGCGTCATGTGAATGCTTGATATCGGCGTGAAGAGGAACTGCGGGGCTTCGGGCATCGCCAGATATTTCTCACGCGCCTCGATCAGCACCGCCTGCGTTTGCGAGCCCTTCTCGAGATGGCAGACGATGGTGTTGCCGGCTTCCGGCAGAAAGCCGCCGACCTTGCGATAGCGGCTGCCGAGATGGGTGGGCGGGATCGGATTATGCGTCTTCGAGTAAAGGAGAAGCTCGGGCGAAAACGTCGTGATGGTCATGGGCGACTCGGGGGCTTTGATTGGACTGCATCGCCCATATGGCAGAACCAAGACTGTCAGATGACGCTTGCCGCTCTAACTCTATAATTTAGAACAGGATTCAGATTTTGGGCGGACCCGGCCTAAAATCATCCTGTCCTAACGACAAGTTCTGATCTCAATCATAGATGCACTTGATGTAATCGCCCGAACCTTGTGCACGCCTCTCGATCACGCCGGCGAGCCGGCGAAGACCTCGTCCGGGCTTGCCGGCATTGCGGTCGATGGGGTTCGGCAGCGAGACGGCAAGCAGCGATGCCTGGCGCCGCGTCAGCTTCGAGGCCGGCACCTTGAAATGGTGCCGGGCCGCCGCCTCGATGCCGTAGATGCCGGGACCCCATTCGGCGATATTGAGATAGATTTCCATCAGCCGCCGTTTCGACAGGACGAAATCCGTGGTCACCGCGAGCGGAAGTTCCAGCGCCTTGCGCACGAAGGAGCGGCCGTTCCAGAGGAAGAGGTTTTTCGCCGTCTGCATCGGGATCGTGCTGCCGCCGCGCGTCGCCTGACCTTTCAGAGTATCCTCGACCAGCATGCGCATTTCCGCCCAGTCGACGCCGCCGTGAAAGCAATATTGCCCGTCCTCCGACATCATCACCGACTGCACCACAACAGGGGCGATGTTATCAAGCGACACCCATTGCCTGTCGTAACCACGCAACAGCACGAGATCGCGCAGCATCAGTGTCGAGACGGGATGAATGAACGGCAGCAGATAGAAAACGATCAGCGCATAGGGAAGGATCAGCACGATCAGCACGGCAAGAACAATGCGTTTCAACACACGCCTGTCTTCGAACCATCGCCGACGAGCCGGCATGTCGACGCTGTCCTCTCTCTCCGGCGCTATATCCAATGTCCCCAGTCCGATTTCGCTCCTGTCGTTCTCATAACGCCTGTGCGGAGCTTATGCCAGAGTGCGCGGCGAATCTTGCTGCCGCCATCGACAATTCCGTTGCAAGCCCGGGGGCGCTCATGCCAAACAGCGCCCATGGACGCGAACCGGGATACTTTCGAGACAAGGCTGAAGAACAACGCCCGCGACATCGAGGCGCTGCTCGACGCATTGCTTTCACCGAGTGCCTTTTCCGATGAAATCGCCAGGCCCGAGACGCTGCGCGATGCCATGCATTATGCCGTGTTGAACGGCGGCAAGCGGCTGCGCCCGTTTCTGGTCGTCGAAAGTGCCGCCCTTCTCGGCGGCGACGCCGAGGCGGCACTTCGCGTCGGCGCCGCACTCGAATGCGTCCACTGCTACTCCCTCGTGCATGACGACCTGCCGGCCATGGACGATGACGACCTGCGCCGCGGCAAACCGACAGTACACATCAAGTTCGACGAAGCGACGGCGATCCTCGCCGGCGACAGCCTGCTGACCTATGCCTTCGACATCATCGCCGCGCCGGAAACGACCCTTGCCGATACGAGCAAGGCATCGCTGGTGCTGGCCCTTGCCCGCGCAGCCGGTCTCGGCGGCATGGCCGGCGGCCAGGCGCTTGATCTCGCGGCGGAAAAGCAGGCGCCCGACGAGGCCGGCATCATCCGCCTGCAGGCGATGAAAACGGGCGCGCTGATCCGCTTCGCCTGCGAAGCCGGCGCCGTCATCTCGGGAAGCTTGGCCGAAGATCGCCGCCGCCTGCGCGCCTTCGGCGAAAAGATCGGTCTTGCTTTCCAGCTTGCCGACGACATTCTCGACCTGACTTCGGATGCAGCGACCATGGGCAAGGCGACCGGCAAGGATGCGGCCCGCGGCAAGGGAACACTCGTCGCCCTGCGCGGCATGGAATGGGCCGAGACCCAGCTCCGTGAGCACGTCCGCGATGCCGAAGCGCTGCTTGCCCCTTACGGCGCCCGCGCCTCGATCCTCATTGCTGCAGCGCATTTCATCGCCGACCGGAAGAGCTGAAGCGGCAGGTCAGGCCGCCAGTATCTCATTGAGAGCGGATACCAGACGGGCACACTCCTCATCCGTGCCGATGCTGATCCGCAGGAAGTCCGAAATACGCGGCTTGGCAAAATGCCGGACGAGGATGCCACGCTCCCGCAGAGCGGCTTGAAATGCTGCGCCCGAACGGCTTTGGTGCCTTGCGAAAACGAAATTCGCCTGGGACGGAAGAACCTCGAAATCCAGTGCTTCGAGTTCCCGAACAAGGCTTTCCCGGCTGGCGATGATGTTCCGCCGGCCTGTCTCGAACCACGCCTCGTCCTTGATCGCCGCCGTCGCGGCAAGCTGCGCCAGACGATCGAGCGGATAGGAATTGAAACTGTCCTTGACCCGCTCCAGCGCCTCGATCAGCGGCCGCTGCCCCAGCGCGAAGCCGATGCGCAGACCGGCAAGCGAACGGGACTTCGACAGGGTCTGGATCACCAGTAGGTTGGGATAGGTTGAAACGAGCCCGGCGGCGCTCTCTCCGCCGAAATCGATATAGGCCTCGTCTATGACGACGACCGCATCCGGATGGGCGGCAAGAAGTGCCTCGATGCCGGTGAGCGGCAGGCCGATGCCGGTCGGCGCATTCGGATTGGGGATGATGATTGCGCCGCATGGCCTGTCGTAATCCGCCAGCCGGATCTGGAACCCATCGTCAACAGGCACCTCGATCGCTTCGACGCCGTATAGCAGGCTATAGGTCGAATAGAAGGCGTAGGTCACATCGGGATAGAGAAGCGGCCGCTCGTGGTTCAGCAGCGCCTGGAACGCATGCGCGAGAACCTCGTCGGAGCCATTGCCGACGAATACTTCCTCGACCGTCAGGCCGAAACGGGCCGCGATCGTCTCGCGCAATTCCGTGGCAGAGGGATCGGGATAGAGCCGCAGACGATCGTCCGCCGCCTCCCGGATCGCCGCGAGCGCCTTCGGAGACGGCCCGTAAGGATTTTCGTTGGTATTGAGCTTGACCATGTTCGCGATACGGGGCTGCTCGCCCGCGACATAGGGCCGAAGCTTGCTGACGATTGGCGACCAGTACTGGCTCATCCGAAATTGCGGGCAGTCATTCCGCCGCCGTCCGCTGACCGAAACGCTTCTCGATATAGTCGACAACAAGCGCCTCGAAATCGGCGGCGATATTGGGACCGCGCAGCGTCAGCGCCTTCCGGCCGTCGATGAAGACGGGGGCGGCCGGCGTTTCACCGGTGCCCGGAAGCGAAATGCCGATATCGGCATGTTTGCTTTCGCCCGGCCCGTTGACGATGCAGCCCATGACGGCGACGTTCAGCGCCTCGACGCCGGGATATTTCTCGCGCCAGACCGGCATGTTCTTGCGGATGTCGTTCTGGATGTTCTGGGCAAGTTCCTGGAATACCGTCGACGTCGTGCGTCCGCAGCCCGGACAGGCAGCAACCACGGGTATGAACTGGCGGAAGCCCATGACCTGCAGGATTTCCTGCGCCACCTGGACTTCGCGCGTGCGGTCGCCGTTCGGCTCGGGGGTCAGCGACACGCGGATCGTATCGCCGATGCCGTGCTGCAGCACGAAGCCCATCGCCGCCGACGAGGCGACGATGCCCTTGGTGCCCATGCCGGCTTCGGTCAGGCCGAGATGCAGCGCATGGTTGGAGCGTTCGGCGAGTATGGAATTGACGGCGATCAGGTCTTGCACCTGGCTGACTTTGGCCGACAGGATGATGCGGTTGCGCGGCAGGCCGATCTCTTCGGCAAGGGCTGCCGAAAGCAGCGCTGACTGCACGATCGCCTCGCGCGTTACCTGCCGGGCCGAAAGCGGCGACCCAGCCTCGGCGTTCCGGTCCATCAGCGCCGTCAGCAGATCCTGATCGAGCGAGCCCCAGTTGACACCGATGCGCACCGGCTTGTCATAGCGGATCGCCATCTCGATGATCTCGGCGAACTGCTTGTCCTTCTTGTCCTTGAAGCCGACATTGCCGGGGTTGATGCGGTATTTCGCCAACGCTTCGGCACAATCCGGATGATCGGCGAGCAGCTTATGGCCGATATAATGGAAGTCGCCGATCAAGGGCACGTCCATGCCGAGGCGCAGCAGCCGCTCTCGGATCTTTGGGACGGCCGCAGCACTCTCGTCGCGGTCGACGGTGATGCGCACCAGTTCCGAACCCGCCCGGTGGAGAGCGGCGACCTGCGCGACGGTGGAATCGATATCGGCCGTATCGGTGTTCGTCATGGACTGCACGACGACCGGCGCCCCGCCGCCGACGATGACGCCGCCGACATCGACGGCAACGGAAGCGCGGCGCGGTTTCGGATCAAAATCGGCGGCTGACAACATGGAGAGTTCTTGCACCCCTAAAAACAGTGCTTTTCAGGTGGATCAAGGCCGGCTGCTTGTCAACCGCCCCTGATATCACTTTTGTTGGGAGGCGGCTCAGTGACCGCCTCCGGAGGTCTCATCGGCATAATGGGCCAGGTTGGACAGCAGCAGAACGACGATGAGCAGCACCGGCAGCGCCATGAAAACGACGGCAAAACCGATATGCTCGGCGACGAAGCCGATCAACGATGGCGCAACCAGCATGCCGGAATAGCCCATGGTCGTGACCACCGAGATACCGATGCCGGGCTTGAGTCCTGGAATATTGCCCGCCGCCGAGAAAGCGATCGGCACCATGTTGGAAATGCCGATACCGCAAAAGGCAAAGCCCAGGATGGCAAGCTCGGCATTGGGCGCTAGGCCAGCAAGCAGCATGCCGACAATGGCAAACAAAGTGCAGATGCGCAGCGTCTTGACGCCGCCCAGACGGTCGCGCACCAGGTCGCCGGCAAAGCGCATGATGGCCATGGTGGCCGAAAAGGCTGCGAAACCAAGACCGGAAAGCGCGACGGACGCATCCATTTCCTGCCGAAGATAGAGCGCGCCCCAGTCGAGAACAGCACCTTCCGGCACCATGCTGAACAGCGCCATCAATCCGAGCAGCCACGGCAGCGGCACCATCGGCAGCTTCGTCTTTTCCCTCTTGGTGTCTGGATGCGGCGGATCCGCAAGGATCATCGGCCAGGCGACGGCAAGGAAGATTGCCGCCAGCACCGTCGCCAGTTGCGCATGGCCGAGAATGCCGAGCCTGGAGATCACGATGCCGCCGAGACCTGAGCCGATCAGTCCGCCAAGGCTCCAGAAAGCGTGGCACGACGACATGATGGCGCGGCGCATGGATTTCTCGACCGAGACCGCATTGGCATTCATCGCCACATCCATTGCGCCGATAAAGCCGCCGAACAGGAAAAGCGAAATCGCCCCGGTGATCACATTTGGCGCGAGCGTCAATGCCAACAGCAACGGCAGCACGCAGACGGCCAGGACTTGAACGACGACACGAGAGCCATGTTTGGCGATCTGCGCACCGGCGATCGGCATCATGACCAGCGAGCCGACGCCGAAAACGAGGATCATCAGCCCAAGCTCGAACTTGCTCAGCGCCAGGCGCTCGGCAAAATCCGGGATCTTCGGCGCCCAGCAGCCGACGACAAAACCATTCATGAGAAAGAGCAGGGAAACCGCCCCCCTGCTTCTGGTAATGAAGCCGCTCCGGACCCCCGGCGTACTCACGTGACTATCCATTTTTCGGTCTTCCTCATTGCCGGGCTTCCACCCGCCCGATTTCCCTAAACTCTACGACGTCGCTCAGTTCGTTTTCTCGGCGAGAACAGTTCTGCATCCGCGCTCGCGGTAACGGGCGAGAATGGCCGGATCGGCATCGTGCTCGACGACCAGGCATTCGCAATGGGCAACCGGCAGGATGCTATGGGGGGCAGCAGTACCGAATTTCTCCGAGGTTGCAGCCACCAACACTTTTCTGCTCCTCGACGTCGCAAACCGCTTGAACTCCGCATCCTCGAAGCCGAACACCGTTATGCCGGCCTCGAGATCGACACCGCAGGCGCCCAGAATGCAGAGATCGGGCGAAATCTGTTCCATATCCCGCAAGGCCTTGGCGCCGAGCGAACCGCCCGTCTGCCGGTCGACCATCCCGCCGATCAGAATGACGTTGACGCCAGGCTTGTCGATCAGCGCTGCGGCAATCGCCGGCGCATTCGTCGCAGCCGTGAGCGCAAGTTCGGCCGGTAATGCGTTGGCAATCGCCAGATTGGTGCTGCCGGCATCGAAAAACACGGTCGAACCGGCGGCAATCTGCTTTGCCGCAGCGCGCGCCAGCGCCTGTTTCCGGTCAGCGGCAAAGCCGATGCGTTGCGTCATGCTTCCGTGCGCCGGCGAGACCGGCAATGCGCCGCCATAAACCCGCTCGCAGAGCCCTGCCGCCGCCATCTCGCGCAGATCCCGCCGTACCGTATCTTCGGAAACACCGAATTCGAGCGCAAGCTCCGTCGCCAGCACGCGGCCATTCAGCCGCAGCCTCTCGGAAATCACGCCTTGGCGCTCTCGCAACAGAAAATCCTGCATGTTCCTACCGGATCGAGACCTCATAAACTGAAAACGTGCATAACCGCTTATGATCATGCAGGCAATATGCACGGTCACACGTTTTCTGACGTTTCGAAACAAAGCCACCACCAGAGCAAATATGCCCTATTGACCGGTCCGAGAGGCGGGAATATCGATTGGACATTCCCGATTCCCGCCGGCATATCCGCCACCTGGTGCGTCCTCCCCGTGAAAAACTCCGTCAGCCTGGGCATCCTGCTCACGACCCTCGCCTATATGGCGTTCACCTTCCATGACGCGATCATCAAGGTCCTGGCTTCAACCATTCCAGTCTGGCAGATCCTGTTTTTCCGCAGTCTGACGATCCTCGTCGGGTGTCTCGCCTATGGTCGCGGCAAGCTCGTCCGCCAGACGATGAGGTCGCCGATCATCAAGCCGATGATTGCCCGCAGTATCCTTCTGCTCTGCGCCTGGCTTTCCTATTATTCCGCCGCAAGCCGCCTGCAGCTTGCCGAAGTGACCACGCTTTATTACGCCGCACCTGTCGTCGGCACCTTGCTTGCCTGGTTCATCCTGAAGGAGAAAGTCACGCCAGCGCGTTGGCTGGCCGTCGGCGTCGGCTTCGTCGGCGTTCTCATTGCCTGCAATCCGATCGGTCTCACCATCTCCTGGCCGGTCTATCTGGCGCTGCAGGCAGCCGTGCTCTGGGCCTGCGCCATGGTGCTGCTGCGCAAGACCTCGCTGCACGAAAAGACGATTATCCAGCTCGCCGTTTCCAACGTCTTTTTTCTTGCCATGACCGGCGTTGCCGTGATCTGGACATGGCGGACACCCGATATGACGCAGCTCGCCCTTCTCATCGCCACCGGCGTCGTTGCCGGCTGCGCGCAGTTCGCCCTTTTCGAAGGCATGCGCCAGGCGCCCGTCTCCGTGCTTGCGCCATTCGAATACAGTTCTCTCATCTGGGCCTTCCTCCTGGGGTATCTGATCTGGGCCGATATCCCCACGCCCAATGTGGTCGTCGGCGCGGCGATGATCCTCGGCGCCGGATTGATCATCATCGTCAGCGAAAAACTGCGCCGCCGCATCACGGCCTGATGCCTGTTTCTGCATGTTTCATGGTTCGAGCGGCCGTTTGAGAAAAATATTTGCAGTTGCTGCTTTTATTCGCAGTTTTCTACGCTTCCGGCGCCCTTATTTTCTGCCAACTATCCCCATCCGATAACAACCTCCCAAGGATGGATAAAACAATGAACTGGTTGAAAACCGTCGCCGCCGCTGCGCTCATTCAGGCCGCGGCCCTCCTGCCTGCCCATGCCGGTGAAAACCTCGCCGCCATCAAATCGGCCGGCGTCTTCAAGATCGGCACCGAAGGCACCTATGCGCCCTTCACCTATCATGACGAAAGCGGCAAGCTCGTCGGCTTCGATGTCGAGATCGGCGAAGCGATCGCCGCCAAGCTCGGCGTCAAGGCCGAGTTCGTCGAAGGCAAGTGGGATGGTCTGATCGCCGGCCTCGACGCCAAACGCTACGATACCGTCATCAACCAGGTCGGCATCACCGAAACCCGCAAGCAGAAATACGATTTCTCCGAGCCCTATATCGCCTCCAAGGCCGTGTTGATCGCCCGCGACGGCGACGACAGCATCAAGTCCTTCGCCGACCTGAAGGGTAAGAAGGCCGCCCAGTCGCTGACCAGCAACTTCGGCAAGCTCGCAACCGAAGCCGGTGCCGAACTCGTCGGCACCGACGGTTTCGATCAATCGATCCAGCTGGTGCTGACCAAGCGCGCCGACGCCACGATCAACGACAGCCTCTCCTTCCTCGATTTCAAAAAACACAAGCCGGACGCGCCGGTGAAGATCGTCGCCGAGCAGGAAAATGCCGACTACTCCGGCATCATCATCCGCAAGAACGAGCCGGAGCTTCTGGCCGAAATCAACAAGGCGCTTGCCGACATCAAAGCCGACGGCACTTACAAGAAAATCGCCGACAAGTATTTCGGCCAGGACGTTTCCAAGTAAGCTTCGTTCAAGAAAAAGTCCCCTCCCCAACCTCCCCACAAGGGGGAGGGGCTTTGGCGGCGGACCGCCTCATCTCAAAATAACCGTTTCGGCTGGCGCTTCGGTCGCTATTTCGTTGAGGCGAGAGGCTAGATAAGCCCCTCCCCCTTGTGGGGAGGGGTTGGGGAGGGGTATTCCGAGACATCACCACCCAACCGACCAGAAAGAACGCCCTTGCCGCACTGGCTCCAACTGATGGCGGAATCGCTGCCCTCGCTCCTCTGGGCGGGGTTGATCTTCACCATTCCGCTGACTCTGCTATCCTTCGCCTTCGGGCTGACGCTCGGGCTCGCCACGGCGATCGGCCGGCTCTTCGGGCCGATGCCGCTTTCGGCCGTCGCGCGCTTCTATGTCTGGGTCATCCGCGGCACGCCGCTGCTCGTGCAGCTCTTTGTCATCTTCTACGGCCTGCCGAGCCTCGGCATCCTGCTCGATGCCTTTCCGGCCGCCCTCATCGGTTTCACGCTGAATATCGGCGCCTATAGCTCCGAGATCATCCGCGCCGTCATTTCCTCAGTGCCGAAGGGCCAGTGGGAAGCCGCCTATTCGATCGGCATGAGTTGGCGGCAGGCGATGAGCCGCACCATCCTGCCGCAGGCCGCCCGCGTCGCCGTGCCGCCTTTGTCGAACACCTTCATCTCACTGGTCAAAGACACCTCGCTTGCCGCCGCCATCACCGTGCCCGAGCTCTTCCAGGCGGCACAGCGCATCGTCGCCACCACCTATGAGCCGCTGATCCTCTATATCGAGGCGGCGCTGATCTATCTCGTCCTGAGCTCCGTCCTCTCACAGCTGCAGGTGCGGCTGGAACGCCGCTTCGCGCGGTATGGCGGCATGCTGGAGGCAAATGCATGATCGAGCTTTCCAACATCGAAAAGCGCTTCGGCGACGCCGTTATCCTCAAGGATATCAGCATCCGCATTCCCGAAGGCAGCGTTACCGCGCTCGTCGGTCCTTCCGGCGGCGGCAAGAGCACGCTGCTGCGCTGCATCAACCTGCTCGAAATTCCGACCGCCGGCTCCATCCGCCTCGGAGAGGAAACGCTGGCCTTTGCACCGGGCAAACGAACGAGCTGGCCGGCGATCCAGAAGATCCGCCGCCAGACCGGCATGGTCTTCCAGAACTTCCAGCTCTTCCCGCATCAGACCGCGATCGAGAATGTCATGGAAGGCTTGGTGACGGTGCTGAGATGGCCGAGGGAAAAGGCTCGCGAGCGTGCGATGGAATTGCTGACCAAGGTCGGCATGACCCACAAGGCCGATGCCTGGCCTTCAACATTATCGGGCGGCCAGCAGCAGCGCGTCGCGATCGCCCGCGCGCTGGCGCCCTCGCCGCGCGTGCTTCTCTGCGACGAGCCGACATCCGCCCTCGATCCCGAGCTTTCGGCCGAAGTGGTCGATGTGCTGGGCAAGCTTGCCAGCGAAGGCACGACGATGGTGATGGCGACCCACGATCTCCGGCTCGCCTCGAAGATCGCCAATGACGTGGTTTTCCTGGAAGCCGGCAGCGTGGTGGAAACGGGCAGCGCCAGAGCAATCTTCAGTGCGCCCGAGCGCGAACGCACCAAACGCTTCATCTCGACGATCAACGCCGCCCATACTTACGATATCTGAGCTAGAGCATGATGCCGAAAAGTGTGAGCGGTTTTCGGACGACATCATGCTCTATTTTTTTGATTTAGATCCGGATTCAGATTTTAGGCCGACCTGGCCTAAAATCATCCGGATCTAATGCCGGGATGCGAACATCCCGGCATTGCTGGAACGCCAATCAGGAGGCCGTGACGACGGCGCGCGCCGCCTTCAGCGCATTGCCCCACCAGGTGAGCTGGTCGAGCTGGTTCTTCGCCGCTTCGTTGAGATGCGCGTAATCGCTGAGGCTCTTGCCTTCCTTGAGGACGCCGAGATATTCGCCAAGCGCGATATGAACGCCCGTTTTCACCGAAGCCGCCCCCATTTCCACGAAGATCAGCCGGAGATGCTCGACCGCACGTGCACCGCCGACACCGCCGTAACCGACGAAACCGACCGGTTTGTGGATGAACTCGCCGAGGTCGATGGCGTTCTTCAGAACCGCCGTCGGAGCGTGATTGTACTCGGCGACGGTGAAAATGAAGCCGTCGAATTCACGCAGCTTCTTTTTCCAGCGCTCTGCCGTCTCGCTTTCAGCGGTCGTGGCACGCTGCTCACCGAAAAAATGCATGGGGTAGTCGAGCAGGTCGAGAACCTCGACCTCGATGTCCTGCCGCTCGGCGGCGATAGCGGCAATCCACTTGGCCGGATGCTCAGCAAAACGGCCAATACGCGTGCTGCCGACGATGACCGCAATCTTCAACTTGCTCATTGATATCATTTCCTGATGGGTCTTGGGGCGGATGGTGGGAGCGCAACTTTATGAGAAAGCCTCCGCACCGGGCAAGGCGCGAAGGCTTCGAAAAATCAGCTTTTTGACAGGCCGATCGTACACAATCGAGTGAATGGAGCCCGCTCACAAAGTCGGCTGATGGGCGCCTTCAGCCTGCGTAGACGACGAGCAGGTCCTTGGCATCGATCTGATCGCCAGCCCGCACCAGTACTTCGGAAATCGTCCCATCCTTTTCCGCATGCAGCGCCGTTTCCATCTTCATCGCCTCGATCGAGACGAGCACGTCACCGGCATTGACGGCCTGGCCGGGCGAGACGAAGACACGGCTGATCACACCCGGCATCGGCGCGCCGACATGAACGGCATTGCCCGGTTCGGCCTTGCGGCGGACGGCGGCACCCGTCGCCCCATGGGCCCGGTCCGGCACCTTGATACGGCGCGGCTGGCCGTTGAGCTCGAAGAAGATGGTCACCATGCCTTGGCTGTCGGTGGCGCTCATCGCCTGGTTGACGATGACGAGCGTCTTGCCGCGCTCGATATCGGCAAACAGCTCCTCGCCATCCTTGAGACCATAGAAATAGGCGGGCGTCGGCAGCACCGAGACCGGACCGTAGGTATCGGAGGCGAGCGCGAAGTCGGTGAAGACCTTCGGATACATCAGGTAGGAGGCAAATTCAAAGTCGCTGACCTCGCGCTCGAGTTTCGTCTCGATGACTTTGCGCTCCGCATCGAGATCCGCCTCCTTGAGCAGCGAGCCGGGGCGCACGGTATAGGGCTTGTCGCCCTTCAGCGCCTTCTTCTGCAGCGCTTCTGGCCATCCTGACGGCGGCTGGCCGAGATCGCCCTTCAGCATCGAGACCACCGATTCCGGGAAGGAGACTTCCTTATCAGGGCTGACGACGTCGGCAACCGTCAGGTCCTGGGACACCATCATCAGCGCCATGTCGCCGACGACCTTGGAAGACGGCGTCACCTTGACGATATCGCCGAACATCTGGTTGGCGTCGGCATAGGCCTGCGCCACCTGATGCCAGCGGGTCTCGAGGCCGAGCGAGCGGGCCTGTTCCTTGAGGTTGGTGAACTGGCCGCCCGGCATTTCGTGCAGATAGACTTCGGATGCCGGGCCCCTCAGATCGCTTTCGAAGGCGGCATACTGGTTACGCGCCGCTTCCCAATAGAAGGAGACGCGGCGGATCCATTCCGGATCGAGGCCCGGATCACGCTCCGTACCGCGCAGCGCCTCGACGATCGAGCCGAGACAGGGCTGCGAGGTATTGCCGGAAAGCGCATCCATGGCGGCATCGACGGCATCGACGCCTGCGTCGACGGCGGCAAGAACGGTCGCGGCCGCAATACCCGATGTATCATGCGTGTGGAAATGGATCGGCAGGCTGGTCGCCTCGCGCAGCGCCTTGAACAGAACCTTCGCAGCCGCAGGCTTGAGAAGGCCCGCCATATCCTTGAGCGCGATGATATGCGCCCCCGCCTTCTCGAGCTCGACCGCAAGGTCGGTGTAGTATTTCAGATCGTATTTCGGACGGGCCGAGTTCAGGATATCGCCGGTATAGCAGATCGCCGCCTCGCAGAGCTTGTTCTCCTCGGCAATGGCATCCATCGAAACGCGCATGTTCTCGACCCAGTTCAGGCAGTCGAAGACGCGGAAGAGATCGATGCCGCCCCTGGCCGCCTGGCGGACGAAATATTTGACGACATTGTCGGGATAATTGGTGTAGCCGACGCCGTTGGCGCCGCGCAGCAGCATCTGCAGCAGAAGGTTCGGCGCGCCTTCGCGGATCAGCGCCAGGCGCTCCCACGGGTCCTCGGTCAGAAAGCGCATGGAGACGTCAAAGGTCGCGCCGCCCCAGCATTCGAGCGACAAAAGGCTTGGCAGCGCATGCGCATAGGTGTCGGCAATGCGCGCGATGTCATAGGTGCGCATGCGGGTGGCGAGCAGCGACTGGTGGCCGTCGCGCATCGTCGTGTCGGTCAAAAGCACGCGCTTTTCGTTGCGCATCCATTCGCCGAATTTCTTCGGGCCGAGCGTGTCGAGGAGTTGCTTCGTACCATCCTTGACCGCATTGCCGTTGGCGTAGGGAACCACCGGCTCGGCAGCGTTTTCCAGCGGCCTCGGCCTATCCTTGGCCTCGGGATGGCCATTGACGGTGACGTCGGCGAGATAGGTCAGGAGCTTCGTGGCGCGATCCTGGCGCTTGACCTGCTGGAAGAGTTCCGGCGTCGTGTCGATGAAGCGTGTCGTGTAGCTGTTATCCCTGAACTTGGGATGGCCGATGATCGCTTCGAGGAAGGTCAGGTTGGTTGCCACGCCGCGAATGCGGAATTCGCGCAGCGCCCGGTCCATGCGGGCGATCGCTTCGGACGGATTGGGCGCCCATGCCGTGACCTTGACGAGAAGCGGATCATAAAAGCGGGTGATGATGGCGCCCGAATAGGAGGTGCCGCCATCGAGGCGGATGCCGAAACCGGACGCTGAGCGATAGGCGGTGATGCGGCCGTAATCCGGAATGAAATTATGCTCCGGATCTTCCGTGGTGATGCGGCACTGCAGCGCATGGCCGTTGAGACGGATATCTTCCTGGCGCGGCACGCCCGATTCCGCCGTCCCGATCGCAAAACCGTCGAGAATGTGGATCTGCGCCTTGACGATATCGATGCCGGTGACGACTTCAGTCACCGTATGCTCGACCTGGATGCGCGGATTGACTTCGATGAAGTAGAATTTGCCGGTATCGGCATCCATCAGATATTCGACGGTGCCGGCACCGATATAATTGGTGGCAGCTGCGATCTTCAGCGAATAGGCGGCGAGTTCCTGGCGCTGCGCCTCAGAGAGATAGGGCGCCGGCGCGCGCTCGACGACCTTCTGGTTGCGGCGCTGGATCGAGCAGTCACGCTCGAAGAGATGCACGACATTGCCATGCGTATCGCCGAGAACCTGGCTTTCGACATGGCGGGCGCGCTCGACGAGCTTTTCCAGGTAGACCTCGTCCTTGCCGAAGGCCGCCATCGCCTCGCGCTTGGCTTCCGTCACCTCGCGGGCGAGATCCTTTGGATCGCGGATCGCGCGCATGCCGCGCCCGCCGCCGCCCCAGGAGGCCTTCAGCATGACGGGGTAGCCGATCCCGTCCGCCATCTTTGCCACTTCGGCCATGTCCTCCGGCAACGGCCCGGTGGCCGGCACCACGGGAACGCCGACCGAGATCGCCAGGTTGCGCGCTGCGACCTTATTGCCGAGCTGGCGCATCGTATCGGCCTTCGGGCCGATGAAGATGATGCCCGCCTTGTTGCAGGCATCGACGAATTCGGGGCTTTCCGACAGCAGGCCGTAGCCGGGATGGATGGCATCAGCACCGGAGAGTTTGGCGACGCGGATCACCTCGTCGATCGACAGATAGCTCTCGATCGGACCCATGTCCTTGGAAAGATGCGGGCCGCGGCCGACCTGGTAGCTCTCGTCCGCCTTGAAGCGGTGCAGCGCCAGCTTGTCCTCTTCCGCCCAGATCGCCACGGTTTTTATTCCAAGCTCGTTGGCCGCGCGGAACACGCGAATGGCAATTTCGGAGCGATTGGCAACGAGAATCTTGGAAATGGGCAAAACGGTCTCCTCAGACGTTCAGACGCGGGAATGCTGCACCCGCGAAGGAAATTCTTAACTTCTTGTCACAGAAAGTTCAATTTATCTTGCGACTGCGAAATGCAATTTTTCGACATGCTGAAGCAATTCCAGGAAAAGCGCCAAGCGGTTTCCGTCCCGAGTTGCGTAAAAAATAAAAAGCAGAGCGGTTTCGCTTCGATGACAGCGGAATTGCTCTAACTTATCAGGCCATGACGGAAGGCAAGCGCTACCGCCTGCTGCCTGTTTTTCGCCTTCAGCTTGTCCTGCAGGCCGTTCATATACCAGTCGACGGTGTGGTTTGAGATCTTCAGCATCTTGCTGATCTCCATCGAAGTCATGCCTTCGGCGAGATAATGCAGGATTTCCATCTCGCGCCGCGTCAGCGGCGTGTCGGCCGGCAGCACGGTTTCCAGTGCCTGCGCCTCGCCTTTCAGATCGAGCAACCGCCAGAAGGCCTTGCGCGCCACCGCCTCCAGCAATGCGATTTCCACCGGCGACAGCTCGATCGGCTTGCCGGCGAGACTAAGGCTGGCGAGAATGCCGTTGCGTCCGTGGATGGGAAAGATGTAGCCATCCTCCAACCCGTGCCCGAAGGCATCGACCATCATCTGCTCCATGCGGCGATGATACGCGTCCTTGCGGAAGGCCGCCATCGCCTCCCGCCAGCGGAAAGGCCGCTGCGCATGAGCGAGATAGCGCACCATCGGATCGATCAGAGCATATTTTTTCGCGGTATATATATGCGGCCATTGTTCCGGCCAGCGGCCGGCAAGCGCCGCAGCCCAGGGCTCCGGATTCTGCTGCATCGGGGTCTGCGGCAAATGGCGTGGCAGACCATAATATTCGAAGCCACAACCGTGGAGGATCTGCTCCAACTCGGTGACGACAGCTTCAGGATTTGAGCATTCTTCCAGAATTACAAGTAATTGAATTAACGAATTAATATTCACAAAAATGCCCCTTGCCCGGACCTGATGCCCGCATGAGGCCGTCGGCGGCTGGTCAAACTGGTCGCGAAACGGTCTTCAATAAATGCAGTCTGTAATTTTAATGCTGCGCTAAACATTTAATAAAATGCAAGCGCAAATTGTCGCGAGATATAGCCGAACGGCAATTTCGGCGCCATCGCCATCTCGTCGCGTCCTGCCATAGTACGATCGTATCAATCATCACATCGGTTGAACCCTGAATACTCCGTTAATCGCCCGTTCAGGTAGCCTTTTGTAGCATCGCATCATCCCGTTTTCGCAGATGCACAAGAGGTTCGACGTGACGCTATTCAAGGTCTATGCAAGGGCTCTGCGCTATCTTGGCGCCTACAAGCTGCGCGTATCCCTGGTCGTTGTCGCAAACATTGTTCTTGCGACGATCACCATCGCGGAGCCGATCCTGTTCGGTCGTATCATCGATGCGATTTCGGGCAAGGGTGAGGTCAAGCCCATCCTCTTCATGTGGGCGACTTTCGCCGTCTTCAACACCATTGCCTTCGTTCTGGTGGCCCGCGAGGCCGACCGGCTGGCCCATGGCCGGCGAGCGACGCTGTTGACGGAAGCCTTCGGCCGCATCATTTCCATGCCGCTTGGCTGGCACCATCAGCGTGGCACCTCCAACGCGCTGCATACATTGCTGCGCGCCTGCGAGACGCTGTTTGGCCTCTGGCTGGAATTCATGCGCAACCACCTGTCGACGGTCATCGCGCTTGCCCTTCTGATACCGACCGCAATGTCGATGGACCTGCGCCTTTCCGCCGTGCTCATGGTGCTCGCCATCGCCTACTGGCTGATCGGCCGCGTCGTGATGAGCCGCACCAAGGACGGCCAGGCTTCGGTCGAGAACCATTATCATACCGTCTTCTCGCATGTCAGCGACTCGATCAGCAACGTTTCGGTCCTGCACAGCTATAACCGCATCGAGGCCGAAACCAGGGCGTTGAAATCCTTTGCCGACCGTCTGCTCGAAGCCCAGTATCCAGTGCTCGACTGGTGGGCGATCGCCAGCGCGCTGAACCGCATGGCGTCGACCATCGCGATGATGGTGGTCCTGATCATCGGCACCATGCTCGTCCAGGCCGGCCAGTTGCGCGTCGGCGACGTCATCGCCTTCATCGGCTTTGCCAACCTGTTGATCGGCCGTCTCGACCTGATGCGCCAGTTCGCTACGCAGATTTTCGAGGCCCGTTCCAAGCTTGAGGAATTCTATGCGCTGGAAGACTCGGTGCGTGAACGTGAAGAGCCTGCCGGCAACGGTGAGATCAAGGACGTCAAGGGTGCGATCGAATTCCGCGACGTCTCCTTCGGCTTCGGCAACAGCTCACAGGGCCTGCACAACGTCTCCTTCTCGGTGAAGGCAGGCCAGACGGTCGCCATCGTCGGCCCGACCGGCGCCGGCAAGACGACGCTCGTCAACCTGCTGCAGCGTGTCTACGATGCCCAGGGCGGCAAGATCCTCGTCGACGGCACCGATATCACCAAGGTGACCCGCAAGTCGCTGCGTCGCCACATCGCCACCGTCTTCCAGGATGCGGGCCTGCTGAACCGTTCGATCAGCGACAATATCCGCCTGGGCCGCGAGGGCGCCAGTGAAGAGGAAATGCGCCGTGCGGCCGAAGCCGCTGCCGCTGCCGACTTCATCGAGACCCGCGAGGATCGCTACGATACGCATGTTGGTGAACGCGGCAACAAGCTCTCCGGCGGCGAGCGCCAGCGCATCGCGATCGCCCGCGCCATCCTCAAGGACGCGCCGATCCTGGTGCTCGACGAGGCGACCTCGGCGCTCGACGTCGAAACCGAAGCCCGCGTCAAGGCCGCGATCGACAATCTGCGCCAGAACCGCACCACCTTCATCATCGCCCACCGCCTGTCGACGGTCCGCGAAGCCGATATGGTGCTCTTCCTGGATGACGGCCGCGTCGTCGAACAGGGCAGCTTCGACGAACTCAGCCACAGCAACGGCCGCTTCGCCGCCCTGCTGCGCGCCAGCGGCATCCTGACGGATGAAGAGGTGCGCAAGGCCCACACCACCGAAGCCGCCTGATCGGTTCGGGTTTCAAGATAAAGGCCGGAAGGGTAGCTCCTTCCGGCCTTTTTGTTTGCTCTCGGACCGCGGATCGATCGACATTCGCAAATCGGTGGGCACGGAGGCCTTTGATGGGCGTGAAGCGATACGAGTTGAACGAGGCGCAGTGGTTAAGAATTGCGCCTTTGTTGCCAGGTAGGGCCGGCGATCCAGGTCGGACGGGGTAGATAACCGGTTGTTTGTGAACGGGTGTTTGTGGGTGCTGCGCTCCGGCGCACACTGGCAGCATCTGCCGGAGCGCTACGGCAAGTGGAAGACGGTCCATCGCCGGTTCAGTCGCTGGTGCCATGCCGGCGTATGGGAGCTGGTCTTTGATGCCCTCACTGCTGACCGGGACAATCTGTACTTAATGATCGACACCACCATCATGCGTGCCCATCAACAGGCTGCGAGCGGAAAAGAGGGGCCAAGGATCAGGCGCTGGGGCGTTCCGGAGGTGGACTGACGGCCAAGGTCCATATGCTGGTCGATACGCTCGGGCGTCCCTGCGCTTCATCGCGATGGCCGGCCAAGTCGCGACATCACGCAAGCTCAATTGCCAGACAGGTCAGGCCATCTGGGCGATAAAGCGCATGACAGCAATGCCTTGAGCGCAAACGATCTCGAAGCAAGAGGCCGAGGCGGTCATAACCTCAAACCGTTCCCGAAACCGAGAGACGGTGTCGCGTCCTGCCGGGCATCTCTCCGCCAAACCATGCCGACCTCCCGAGAAATCATGGCGGAAGTGTCAGGCATGTCTCCGAACATCTGTCAGGTATGTATCCGGGCTTTAAAACAAGGAGGGAGATCGGCAAGGAGCTTGCTCCCCGTAAAACATGAACCACTTCGGTTGCCGTGCCAAATCGCCTTCAGTTTAGATTCATGTGACGGCCGGTTGTTTGGCGAAGCCGTCACTCCATCCAATCTCCCCACCTGTGGGGAAGGGCAGAGGGGGATATCACACGCAGCAGCGTCTCCGCTTCCCAAGGCGGATTGATCACCCCGCCGATCTTCCCTAACCTTCGCCAGTCAACGGAGCATAGGGAGAAAACCCATGAAGGTCCTGCGCATCGTCGCCAATATCCAGGCAGCGGACATCACCCTGGCCCGGCGCTTCTATCAGGATATCCTCGGTCTTGACGTCATCATGGATCACGGCTGGATCACGACGTTCGGCGCGGCGCAATCAATGAACGTTCAGCTGAGCATTGCCAGCAAAGGCGGTTCCGGAACGAAGGTGCCCGACGTCTCGATCGAAGTCGACGACCTCGATGCTGCTTTCGAGGCGATGTCGGCCTCAGGCTTTCCGATCGAGTACGGCCCAGCCGACGAGCCGTGGGGCGTCAGGCGCTTTTATGTGCGCGATCCCTTCGGCAAGTTGGTGAACATCCTCGTCCATAAAAATTGAGCCGGCGGCCATCGGCCACCGGCTCCTTCATGTCGGAGAAATCCAAGCCTTATTTCCGGTCGTTCTGGCGATAGGCATTCGCGGTCCCGCCAATGCGGACGGGAACGGGGATGGTGGCGGTATCGGCGACAAGTTTCCCCTTGACCTTGCCCTGCTGGCGCTTGCGCTCGAGATAGTAGGCATAGGCGAATTGTGTCGCGATCCCTGCAATCACGACAAGCGGACCGACAAGCTGATCCTTGTTGGTTATGTAGAGCACCACCTGGCCGATCATGGCGAGGATCGTGCCGGCGACGAAGATGTTCAGCGAATGACGGCCGAGGATCGTCAGCGGGTGGTCCGCAGGACGGCGCAGGATGCGTGAGAGCGCCGGGATGCTGATAACGAGATAGGTCAGCGCCAGCACATGCAGCAACCGCGGCAGCGACAGGAAGGTCTTGTCGAAACCGGTGATAACAGTCGGCAGGCCGAGGGCCGCCAGCGAATTGCCCCAGATCCAGAGATGGCCGGTCACCCAGATGAAGGACAACATGACGTAACCGGCAGCGGCCGCAAGCAGCAGCGGATGCTGCGGGATAGTGCCGCCGCGCTTGATATGCAGCATCGAGACGATGCCGATCGAAAACAGGAACTGCCAGGAAAGCGGATTGAGGAACCAGTAGTCTTCAATCAGCATGTTGTGCGGCGCCACTTGGTAGATGCCTGCAAGCAGCCAGACCGCGGCCGAGACGCCGAGCGCCAGCCAAGGGCTGCGCGCATTCAACAGCAGGATGATCGGCACCATCAGCATCAGCGCGCCATACATCGGCAGGATATTGTTGTAGCCGATCTGGTGGCCGAGCAGCAACAGCGCCGGAATGCCTTCCTTCAGGTTCATCAGAACCGCCAGGATATTGATTTCAACCAGCAATCCCGGCCGATGGAACAGCCAGGCACCGCAGATGAAGAGCGCCAGCGTCATGAAGGTGGTGATCATATGAGCGAGATAGAGCGTGAAGGCGCGCTTTACCGCCTTGATCGCCACCGTGAGGCGGTTGCCCGGCTGGAAGCGGTACCCGTAGGCAAGGCCGACGGCAATGCCCGAGATCAGCACGAACGCTTCGGCGGCATCGGAGAAACCAAAATTCTTCGTCGTTACATATTCGAAGATCTGTCCGGGAACATGATTGATGAAGATCATGATCAGGGCCACGCCGCGCAAGACGTCGAGCCTCGTGTCACGCACTGGCGCAGCTGCGGATAGGGAACTGCGCCCCGTGACGATGGCTTCTGTCGGCGTGCTTGCCATTGGTCTCTCCTTATTATCCGATTTGCAAACGCGACGATGGCCAAAAGGGTTCCCTTTTGGCCATCGCGAATCGCCGTGTTTTTCAGCGTGGAGAACGCTGTTATCCGAGCGGATATCCCTCTTCGGGATCGGTGACTTCGCAGCCGTTGATTGACAGAGTGTAGCCGCTGTCATTGGACGCTTTTGAGACCGAAATGCGGTATTTGCCGCCGCCTTGCTCCACCTCTGCCGCAAAACCGTCCCATTCCGACGGGAGCGACGGGCGCACATAGAGCCGGCCGTCCTTCAGCCGGATGCCGAGGATGCCCTCGACGGCGGCGCGGTAGAGCCAGCCGGCCGACCCGGTATACCAGGTCCAGCCGCCGCGCGACGTATAGGGATCATGGCCGTAGACGTCGGCCGCCACGACATAGGGTTCGACGCGGTATTGCTCCGCTGAAGCCTTGTCGAGCGCGTGGGTGATCGGATTGAGGATCTGGAAGCAGCGGAAGGCATCGTCGCCCCGCTTCAGCTCCGCTAGCGCCATCACAACCCAAGTTGCGGCATGGGTATATTGCCCACCATTTTCGCGCACACCCGGCGGATAGGCCTTGATATAGCCGGGATCCCTAGCGGAATTGATGAAAGGCGGCGTGAACAGCCGGATGATGCGGGCATCCTCGTCGACCAGCTGGTCGAGCACGGCCTCCATCGCCGTGACGGCGCGGGCCGGATCGCCCTCGCCGGACAGCACGCTCCAGGACTGCGCGATCGAATCGATCCGGCATTCCGGACTTTCCCTGGAGCCGAGCAGTGCACCGTCGTCGAACGTGCCGCGGCGATAGTAGCCGCCATCCCAGGCCGCGGTTTCGAGTGCCTTCTTCAGCTCGGTGAGATGCGCCGACCATCGCTCTACCCGGGTCGTGTCGCCGCGCTCTTCGGCATAGGGAATGAAGGAGCGCAATGCGCCCGCCAGGAACCAGCCGAGCCAGACGCTGGTGCCGCGCCCGCCGACGCCGACGCGGTTCATGCCGTCGTTCCAGTCGCCGCCGAGGAACAGCGGCAGGCCGTTAGCCCCCTTGCGGGCGATGGCGAGATCGAGCGCCAGCGCCGCGTGTTCGTAGACGCTCGCCTTGTCCTCGGAAATCTCCGGCTTGTAGAATGAGTCGTGCTGGCCTTCGAGCAATGCCGGCCCTTCCAGGAAGGCGATCTCCTCGTCGAGCACGTCTTTGTCGCCGGTGACGTTGCAATAGTGATGGATCGCGTAAGCGAGCCAGACGACGTCGTCGGAGATCAGCGTGCGCACGCCGGCACCCGTTCCCGGCAGCCACCAATGCTGGACATCGCCTTCGCGGAATTGCCGCGAAGCGGCATTCAGGATCTGCCGGCGGGCAAGCGAGGGTTCGTGCAGCACGAAGGCCAGCGTGTCCTGCAGCTGATCGCGGAAGCCGAAGGCGCCGCTTGCCTGGTAGAAGGCGGTGCGCGCCATGATGCGGCAGCCGAGGCTCTGATACGGCAGCCAGGTGTTGACGAGATTGTTCATCCCGCGATCCGGCGTCGATATCTGCAGCCTCCCGGTGAAATCCCGCCAGAAAGCGCGGTTTGCCTCGACGGTCTCGTCGAACGAAGCCTTGCGGATATCGGCGATAACAATGCGCGCTTCTTCTGCCGTAGGGGTATCGCCGAGGAAGAAAGTGAAGTCGCGCTCCTCGCCGGCGCCGAGCTCGATGTCGATTGCAAGCGCCGCGGCCGGATCACCGTCGAGATCGGTCGTACCGGAAAGGCCGGCGGCGGAGGTGACGGCCTGCGGCGTCTGGATCGTTCCCGCCTTGCCGATGAATTCGCGCCGGCTTGCCGAGAAACTCGAAAGTGTCTCGCTCGTCGCGAAGAAGGCGGTGCGGTTTGAAAAATCGATGCTGTAGGGATTGGTGGCAAACAGTGCCCCCGTCTCCTCATCATGGCTCGACAGGATGAAAGGCACCGTGCGTCCCGGATTGCTGCCGAGGATCCATTCGACATAACCGTAGAGACGCAGCTTGCGGCTGGTCGAACCGGTGTTGCGCAGGCGCAGGCGCTGCAGTTTCACCGGCTTTTCGCGGTCGATCGTCTGCGTCAGCTCCAGCGCGATATCGTGCTGAACGCTGGAGAAGACGGAATAACCGAGCCCGTGGCGGGCTTCGAAACGAATGTCCGGCCGGCGGGAAAGCGCTGCGAACGGCGTCATGACGGCACCGCTGTCGAGATCGGTGAGATAGAACGCCTCGCCCGAACGGTTGACCACGGCATCGTTCGACCAGGAGGTTAGCTGATAGTCGCGCGAATTGACGCTCCAGGTGAAGCCCGAGCCCTCGGCCGACACGTGGAAGCCGAAGCTGTCGTTGGAAATGACATTGATCCAGGGCTGCGGCGTCGCATGACCTCCAGGCAGCCGAACGACATATTCGCGTCCGTCGCGGGCAAAGCCGCCGATGCCGTTCCAGAAGTCGAGATCGCCTTCCTCCTCGATGACGACGGTGGGCACGACAGGTGGCGGCACCGGCGCAACACGCTTGACGGGGGCCTTGTTGCGCTCGGCCCGTTCCATCTCCTGCAGTTCCTCCTTGGAGGGCGCAAACAGCGCGACGGCGCGGTTGATCTGGTCGACCACCTTGCCGTTCTTTGTATGCAGCGTGACGCGGGAAGCCGCTATCAGCGCGTGATAGGTGCTCTCCTCCATCAAGTCCTTGCGAACCGCAAAGATATGCTGGCGCAACCCGTCGGCCTGGCCCATGCGGCGCACGTTTTCGCACATGGCGTCGAGCGCATGCTGCATGTCCTGCGCATAGGACGAAGCGCGTTCGTTCATGATGACGAGATCGGCGGTGACACCGCGCGAGCGCAGATATTCCTGCGCCAGCAGCGCCTCGCGGGCGATGTCGAGATCCATGTCGTCGTTGATGCGCAGCGTGAAGATCGGGAAGTCGCCGGAGATTGCCAGCGGCCAGAGCGCCGATTGCGACTGCAGGCCGGCCTCGACGGTCGCCTCGTCCTTGCGCAGTTGCATGTCGGGATAGACGAGATAGCGTCCGAGATGCTGGAAGGCCGCCGCCTGCTGGGAGGTGACGCCGACATGGCGCATCTGCACCTGCGTGCGTGTCCAGGCCTGGACGAGCTCGTGGGTGAAGGCGTCGGGGTGGCGATAGCGGTTGACCGCCTTGTCGACTTCCTCGCGGCTTGGCGCCGCAATCGTCCAGAAGATCACGCTGACCTTCTTGCCGGCCGGCACGCGGACGGTGCGGCGCAGCGACATCACGGCATCGAGCATGAAGCCGTCGCTGCCGGAAAGCGTTGCACCCGGATCGAAGGCCGCCGCATCGGCAAGGCTGCGGCCACGGCCGATGAACTTGCGCCGGTCAGTCTCGAATTCGGTATGGCGAGTATCGCCGGCATTGTCGACGATCAGATGTGCGATGCTGATGTTCGGCTCGTTCGGGTCGCGCTTGTTGCGTTCGGCGCGAATGACGTCGCCGCGCTTGCCGATCTCTGTCTTGACGAACATGCGGGCGAACGCCGGATGCGCATTGTCGGTATCGTCGGAGGTGATCACCGGTTCGAGATAGGAGGTAACCTCGATGAAACGGTCTTCCGTGCCCATGTTGAGCAGCGTGACGCGACGGGCCTCGGCATCATGCTCGGTCGCGACGATGCATTCCACTTCGCTTGTGAGGTCGCCGACCATCTTGGTGAACTGCGCCTTCTCGTCGGCGAATTCGACCTTGATCTTTTCGCCTTCGACGCCCTTCGGCTCTGATGTCGCCGACCACCATTCGTTGGTGGCGGTGTCGCGCAGGAAGATGAAACTGCCCCAGCGGTCTTCAGTCGGATCAGGCTTCCAACGGGAAACGGAAAGATTGTTCCAGCGGGAATAACCGGCGCCCGTCGCCGTCAGCATCAGCGAATAATGGCCGTTCGACAGGAACACGAGTTCGCGGTCGCGCGAAGCCGGATCGCTGATCTTCCTGAGTTCCGGCCGCAGGAGATCGTCCTGGATGCTGGCCGGCGTATCGGATTCATGCTTGCCGCTCATGACCGGAATGTCGCGCGGCGCCTTTTCCTGCAGCAGCAGCTCCGCTGCCTCGATGACAGGATCGGAGTGGAAGAGTTCGCGCAGATGACCATTGAAGGCGACATTGGCGACCGCCGCGATCGACATGCCGTGATGGTGGGCATAATAATTGTAAACCACGGCGCATTTCTTGCCTTCCGGCACGCGCGTCGGCGTGAAGTCGACGGCGTCATGGAAGCCGAACTTGCCGAGTGCCCCGACCTTGCGCAGCCTCTGCAGGTTTTCCAGCGCGGCCGGCGGGTCGTACTGGGCGGCGAGCAGCGAGGCGTAGGGCGCGATGACGGCGTTGTGGCCGAGACCGCGCTTCAGGCCGAGCGTCGGCACGCCGAAATTCGTGTACTGATAGTTGAGGTTATGGTCGCGGGCATTGAAGGCCGCTTCCGAAATGCCCCAGGGAATACCCAGCTTGCGGGCGTAGTTCATCTGCTCGACAACGACCAGATTGTTCGTCTGGTTGAGAATCCCCCCGCCGCGCTCCTGCATGACGAGCGGCGGCATCAGATATTCGAACATCGAGCCGGACCAGGAAACCAGCGCACCGCGTGAGCCGACGGGCACGACCTGGCGGCCGAGGCGGTACCAGTGTTCCGTCGGCAGGTCGCCCTTGGCGATGCCGAAGAGGCTGGTCAGGCGGCATTCCGAGGCGAGAAGGTCATAGCAGGCCTGGTCGAGTTCACCGCTTTCGACGCGGTAGCCGATCGACAGCAGACGCCGCTCCGGCCGGAACAAGAAGCCGAAATCCATCGAGAAGGCGAGATCGCGTGCCTTGTCGCGCAGCGCCACCAGCCGCGGCCTCAGCGCATCGACCTTGGAAAGGTCGAAGGTGCTGTCGGAAATATGCGCCTCGCAGACCTTTACCAGCGATGCAGCCCACAAGGTGACCTCTTCGCTCTGCTTCGACTTGACCTCATGGTCGAGATTGGCGGCGAGCTTCTCGATATCGCGCGCGAGAACGGCGAGGTTGATGATGCGGATCGAGGCGAATTCGTGCTCGCGCTTGACGGCGGCGAGGGCGCTCTGGAAGCCGACGATACGCTCCTCTAGGCGTCGGCGCAGCGGGCGCACGGTCTTGCGGTCGTCGGGCAGGTCCGCCAGCACTTCGCCGAGAATGCCGGCCGTGTCGCCGACGCCGTCGAGATTGCCCTGCATATGGGCGGACGGTGCCTCGGCCCAGTTGCGGCAGGCCGACGAAATGGCGATCAGATGGCCGGCGAGATTGCCGCTGTCGACGGCCGAGACGTAACGGGGACCAAGCGTCTGCAGCGTATCGGTGTGGTACCAGTTGAACAGGTGACCGCGGAATTTCTCCATTTTGTCGATCGTCGCGATCGTCTGCTCCAGCCGCTCGAGCGTCTCCTCGAAGGAGAACCAGCCGAAATGCCGTCCGGAAACGACGGAAAGCAGATAGACGCCGATATTGGTCGGCGAGGTGCGCGCCGCGACGATCACATGCGGCGTTTCCTGGATATTGTCCGGCGGCAGATAATTCTGCTCGGCCGTCGTGAAGGTCTCGAAATAACGCCAGGTGCGCCGGGCGATCTTGCGCAGTTCGCTCGACACGGAATCGGCGACCTCAAGCCGATCCTCGGTCTCCGCCGACTGGCTGACATACCAGGCGACAACAGGCGACAGGATCCACAGCAGCGCGAAGGGAATGCCGACGAGGAAGGCGTTGTCGCCGGGAAGGGCAGCAAAACCGAGCGCCAGCAGTGCCAGCACCGGTGCATGCCACATCGCCTTGTAATAGGAGATCAACGTACCCTGGCCGCCGGCCTGAACGCTGGCGGCGGTCCGCCACTGCAGCATCAGCTTGCGGCTGACGAACAGGCGGTAGAGCGAACGGCCGATGGCATCCGCCATCATGCAAGCCGAATCGGCGATGAAGACGATACGCAGCGCAACCTGCGCATTGGCGGCCGTGATGTCGGCCCAGACCGTATAGAGATGAGCGCGGGCGATGATATCGCTGGTGCGCGGGATGATGCCGTTGATGAGCGAGAGCGTCGGCGCGACGAAGAGGCAGAAGATCAGCAGAATCTGCCAGATGAGCGCGCCGAGCGGCCCCATGAAATACCAGCCGAGCACTGAGGCGAAGAACCATGCGATCGGCGTCAGCGAGCGGCGCAGATTGTCGAACATCTTCCAGCGGCCGAGTGCCGTGACGCCGTATTTCGGATTGAACATGTAGGGCAGAAGCTGCCAGTCGCCACGCGCCCAGCGATGCTGGCGCGAGGTTTCAACCTCATAGCGGATCGGGAAATCCTCCACCAGTTCGAGATCTGTGACGAGCGCGCAACGCGCCATCGAGCCTTCGAGAAGATCGTGGCTGAGCACGGAGTTCTCGTCGATCCGGCCCTTCAGCGACGCTTCGAAGGCATCAACATGGTAAAGGCCCTTACCGGTGAAGGTGCCTTCGCCGGCGAGATCCTGATAGACGTCGGAAACGGTGAAGACATAAGGATCGAGGCCGCGGTTGATCGAAAAGACACGCTGGAAGACCGACGCGTCCTTGCCCGTCGTCAGCGACGGGGTGACCCGCGGCTGCAGCACGCCATAGCCGCTTTCGACGCGGCCGGTTTTCGGGTTGATGACCGGGCGGTTGATCGGATGATAGAGCTTGCCGACGAGCTTGGTGACGGCATCGCGCATCAGGCGCGTATCGGCATCGAGCGTCATGACATATTGCACATTGGCCGGCACGGTATTGGCGCCCGGCAAGTAGGTCGTGTCGCGGTCGCCGCGCAGAAGCATGTTCAGCTCGTGCAGCTTGCCGCGCTTACGTTCCCAGCCCATCCAGACGCCTTCCGAGGGATTGTAGAGGCGGCGGCGATGCAACAGATAGAAACGCGTCTTGCCGTCATAGGCATAGCGAGCGGAGAGATTGGCGATCTCGCGCCTGGCATAATCGAGAACCTCGAGATCGGCAGGCGTTTCCTCGGCCTCGCTGTCTGGCCAGTCGCTCAGCATCGCGAAATAGATCTCGCCACGCGGATTGGCGAGATAATGGACTTCGAGATTGCGCACGTGATCGTCGACGCTGTCGCGGTTCGAGATCAGGCAGGGCACGACGAGCAGCGTGCGCGCATCTTCCGGAATGCCTTCCTTGAACTCGTAGCCGACGAGGCGCGCCGGTGTCACGAAGAAGGACAGCAAGGTGTTGAAGAGGCCTGTTGCCCCCTCCGACGCCGGCACTGAGAACATGATCAGCAGCAGGGCGATTTCAAACGCACCCATGCCAGCATTCGCCATGAACTTGCCGACGATCGCCATGGCGATGACCGTCAGCAGCATGACGGGCACGGCAATCGCCAGCCAGTTGAACCGGCGCACGGCGCGCACGAAATGCTGGATGACCGTCGGGCGATAGTTCGCCCGCGCCTCGAGCTTCGGCCGCTGCGCGCCCGACAGGAAGCCGCCGACATTCGGTTCATGCGGCTGCGGCTCGTCGGAGGCCTTGGCGGCATCGGTCATGTCGAGCGCCAGCTGGGCGATTTCCATTTCCGACAGCGGCGAGCGCTTGGCCAGCTTCTCGATCTGCTTGCGATATTTGTTGCGCGAGCCGGAATCGAGGACGCCGTAATCCGAATGCTCCCAGAGCAGCTTGTCGACATGGCTGACCTGCTCGACCCAGACCGACCATTCGGCATCGTCGATCTCGCGAAGGCTGCGGATGATGTTGCCCATCGTCACGTTGCCGGAAGAGAGCCGGCTGTGTTCGGCCGTCGTCGCCTCTTCGGTGTTGCGGCCGAGCTCCTCCAGCCGCTCATCGAGCCAGGTGATCGCCAGGCTCGATGTCTGCGAGCCGTCGCGCAGGCGATAAAGGAACTGCGTCGAGAAGGTATTGTCTTCGGCAAGCGGTTCCAGCGTCTTCAGATAGGCGGCTGCCGCGGCCGGGTCGGTCAGGCGCACCAATTCGTCGGCCGCCTCGTTGGCGCGGCGGCGCAGCCGGCGGCTGGCTTCGACACGGCTCGAAATGCGGCGAAGGTTTTCCACGAGCACGTAGCGCACGAGAGAGGGCAACGCCCAGAGTTCGCCGATCCTGAGCGTCTCGCTGGCCTGGAAGCCGTCGACCAGCGCCGTCAGACTTTCCTGCGAGATCGTGCTGTGGGTATGGGCGACATAGAGCCAGGCAAGCACGAGGGTGCGCGGTACCTCGACGCCGCCGACGACCATGGTCGGCAATTCGCGATAGAAGCGCCGGGGGAAGTCGCGCCGCACCTCCTGGATCGCCTCTTCGACGATATAGTGATTGTCCAGCAGCCATTCTGCCGCCGGCGTGATCGTCTCGCCGGCCTCGACGTCGGTCGCCGTAGTCCGGTAGACACGCAGTATTTCCTTCTCGTTTTCCTTATGGCGCGCAAAGAAATCGAAGGGGGCGAAAGCCGGCAGCTGGTCGACGCCGTTGCGGGCGACCGCATCGCCCATCGCCTTGATGTCCTCGATCGACAGATAGGTCGAACGGATCGAACCGTTGTGATCGATCTGCTTCATATCGGGTTCGCGCGGAAGGCTCGGAGAAAGATGAGAAATAGACATGGGTTCGGTTCTGGATCCAAACGAAGTTATGGCTGTTTTGCTCAGCCTTTTGCACTGCTTATCATGACTGCTACATGAACGGAGCCCTATTCTTCAAAGATCGATGAAGCCGGGGTGAACGACACTCGGGCCAAGCTATGCAAACGGGCTAATCCCTGTCCAGGACGTGACCCGACGTGATCAAGACCATCGATACCCTCTCCGCGACAGCCATGTCGAAAATTTGGACACCCTCGAGAAAATTCAAGTCAAGAGGCATGCGCCGCCGCCCGGCGAGCTTGTCTGGGCGGCGGAAATGACGAAAATGCCGGCACCTGGTTCCGGCACTGCAAGAGCTCTTCGATTTCAGAAAAACGAAAGACGCATGATCGCCTGAGGATGCGTCTGGCGGCGGTTTGGGCGGTTGTGGCCCACGCCGCTTCCGCTCGAGATCAAGGTCGCTCGGGCGTGTTTTGGGTGGCGTGAAAAAAGTACGGAAGAATGATGGGGATCGGAATGCCGATCGCCATAACAAAATGGCTCTCGTGACCATTCTCCTTTTGACATTCGAGTGTCAGGAGAATGCCGAGACATATTAAATGTTCCGGAATTCAATAAAGGCAAAAAGCGCCACAGCGCCGGCACCTGCCGACGCTTAATCATCCGCCGGATTACCCGACGACACCGCAAACCATGGCTACGACGAACAGAAATGCCGCGGTGAAGATCGCGCCATGAAGCATCGTCTGAAGCCTGTGGCGCGTGGTGAGCGGCTTCTTGGTCGGTACGGAACCATACTGGTTCACGTGAGCATGCGAAATACCCAGATCTGCCATATGTCGCCTCCGTTGTTTCTCGTGCGGCCGGTTGTGCGGCTCGCGCTTATATTCTTATTTTCTCTATCAAGTAGGTAGAGATAAATTTCCGTCCAGAGCGAGCGGAAGAGAAAATTCAACCAGCCCTTTTAGCAGAGCGTGCGCCATGCCCAAATCAACGAGCGCTCGACGGCGTTCTCGGTCTGCGACGGGTTGGAGGAAGTCTCGATCAGCCGACGGTCCTTTTCCGCAGGAATGGATGCCGAAATCTGTTCCCGGCGATCGGCTTTAACAGGAGGATCGAGGTAACCCATGGTCATTCCACCGAGAAAGAACATGCAATCAACCTCCATCGATCACGAAAGCTAACAAACGTTAACGGGATCATGACAGAAGCAAGGCAGCTGTCAATAGTCTAGTCGAATGGTCGTCTTTTAGGGAAGCATTATCCTTAACAACGCCACCGGTATTTTCTCTTCAAGGGTTTGAAAATATTGACTTTCAGGCTTTGACGAAACCCTTACTCGCGATCATCAAATTTCTCGTATAGTCCTCGTGAACGGCGCCTGCCGCCAGTTCCTGCGAGCTCAGCCGCTCGACGACGGCGCCGTTGCGCATCACGGCGAGCCTTTCGCACATGTGGGTGATGACACCAAGATCATGGCTGACCATCACGAAGGTGAGCTTGCGGTCGCGTCGGATCTCTTCCAGCAGGTTCAGCACCTCGGCCTGCACCGAGGCGTCGAGCGCCGATGTCGGCTCGTCGAGCAGCAGGATCGACGGTTCCACGATCAGCGCCCGGGCGATCGCCACGCGCTGGCGCTGGCCGCCGGAGAGCTGGTGCGGGTAGCGGAAACGGAAACCATTGCCGAGGCCGACCTCGTCAAGCGCGCGGGCAATCCGCTTATCGCCGTCGGCGATGCCGTGGATCGCAAGCGGTTCGAGCAGAAGCCGGTCGATCGTCTGACGCGGATGCAGTGAACCATAAGGGTCCTGGAAGACCATTTGCACGCGCCGATAGAAGACTTTGCTGCGTTTCGAACCTTTCAGCGGCTCGCCATCGATGTTGATCGCGCCCCCGTTGACCGGCGCAAGTCCGGCAACGGCTCGCAGCAAGGTCGACTTTCCCGAGCCGGATTCGCCGACGAGACCAAAGGATTCGCCGCGTTCGACAGTGATGCTGACATTCTTCAGGGCATGAAAATGGTCGTAGATGACGCTGAGATCGTCGATCTCGAGAGCTGCGCTCATGCCGCCCACTCCGGCTTGCGGTCGAGCACCGGCAGCGGGTGGCGGTTTGCGCCGATCTCGGGCATGCAGTTCAGCAGACCCTGCGTATAGGGATGCTGTGCATGTTTGAGATCGGCCGCCGCCAGTTCCTCGACGATCTTTCCGGCATACATGACAATGACGCGATCGCAGAAGGAAGAGACCAGCCTCAGATCGTGGGAGACGAAGATCAGCCCCATGCCGCGCTCGGACACCAGCCTGTCCATGATCCTCAGCACGTCGAGCTGCACCGTCACGTCGAGCGCCGAGGTCGGCTCGTCGGCAATCAGCAGTTCCGGCCCGGCAATCAGCATCATGGCGATCATCGCACGCTGCCCCATGCCGCCCGAGACCTCGTGCGGATGCAGGTCGAAGACGCGTTTCGGGTCGCGGATCTGCACCGCTTCCAGCATAGCGAGCGCGCGCTCGCGCGCCTCCGCCTTGCCGACCCTCTCATGCGTGCGCAGCGTTTCGCAGATCTGCCGTCCGATCGACATGACGGGATCGAGCGAATATTTCGGATCCTGCAGGATCATGGCGATGCGCTTGCCGCGCAGCCTGCGCCTTTCGCCGGCCGAGGCATTGATAAGATCGATGCCGTTGAAATTGAGCCTGTCGGCCGTGACGATGCCGTGTTTCGGCGTCAGGCCCATGATTGCGCGTCCGGTCTGCGACTTGCCGGAACCGGATTCGCCGACGATGCCGAGCCTTTCCTTGCCGAGCGTGAAGGAGACGCCGCGCACGGCCTCGATCACGCCTGTGCGCGTGGGGTAGCTGACCTTGAGCTTGTCCACCGTCAGAAGTGTCGTCATTGGCCGCTCTCCTTCGGATCGAGCGCGTCGCGCAGGCCGTCGCCGAGGAGATTGAAGCCGAGGCTGACGATGAGGATGGCGATGCCCGGCATCGCCGCGACCCACCATTGATCGAGGATGAAGCGCCGTCCCGAGGCGATCATCGCACCCCATTCCGGCAGCGGCGGCTGCGCCCCCAGGCCGAGGAAACCGAGACCGGCCGCCGTCAGGATGATGCCCGCCATGTCGAGCGTCACGCGCACGATCAGCGAGGAAATACAGAGCGGCATGACATGGCGCACGATAATGCGAAGCGGCGAGGCGCCCATCAGCTTCACCGCCGAAATATAGTCGGAACGCCGGACCGTCAGCGTCTCGGCGCGGGCGATGCGGGCATAGGGCGGCCAGGAGGTGATGGCAATGGCGATGATCGCGTTCTGGATGCCGGGACCGAGGGCTGCGACGAAGGCGAGCGCCAGCACCAGCTTCGGAAAGGCGAGGAAGATATCGGTGATGCGCATCAGCGTCGCATCCACCCACCCTCCGGCGTAACCGGAGACCGTGCCGACGATCAGCCCGACCGGCGCCGAGATGACGGCAACGAGCACGACGACGAGCAGCGTCAATCGCGATCCGTAGATCAGCCGCGAATAGATATCACGGCCCTGATCGTCCGAACCGAGCCAGAACTCCCCCGTGCCGGGCGGCAGCAGCCGGGCATTGCGCAGATCGCCGACAACGGGATTATGCGTGGCGAGCACATCGGCAAAGGCAGCGATGAAAAGCAGCGCCACGATGATCAGCAGGCCGACGACCGCGAGCCTGTTGGCCGTAAACTGCCGCCAGGTGACATAGGTGCGGCCGAGGCGGGCCTGCAGGCGCGATTGCGGCCGGTCGGAGAGCAGCCATTCGCGGCGGCTCATCGGCTGGGATGGGTTGGCGGGAACCGTCATCGGTTTCGCGTCCTCGGGTCGAGCGTCCGATAGAGAAGATCGGACAGAAGGTTGATGCCGATGAAGACCGTGCCGATGACGATCGTGCCGCCGAGCACGGCGTTCATATCGGCGTTCTGCAGCGAATTGGTGATGTAGAGCCCGATGCCCGGCCAGGAAAAGACGGTCTCGGTCAGCACCGATCCTTCGAGCAGGCCGGCATAGGAAAGCGCAATCACGGTGACCAGCGGCACGGCGGCATTGCGCAGCGCATGGCCCCAGATCACCCGCGTTTCCGAAAGCCCTTTGGCGCGCGCGGCAACGATATATTCCTGGGAAAGCTCGTTCAGCATGAAGCTGCGCGTCATGCGGCTGATATAGGCGAGCGAGAAATAGCCGAGCAGCGAGGCAGGCAGGATGATGTGGCGGAAGACATCATAGAAGACGTCCCATTGCCCCTGCCAGGCGCTGTCGAGCAGGTAGAGGCCGGTGATCGGCGTGAACGTATATTCGAAGACGATGTCGATGCGGCCGGGAAAGGCCACCCAGCGCAGCCGCGCATAGAAGATGACGAGCGAGATTAGCGCCAGCCAGAAGATCGGCACCGAGTAACCGACGAGGCCGATGACGCGCACCACCTGGTCGGCAATGCTGCCGCGGCGCACCGCGGCGAGAACGCCGAGCGGTACGCCGACGAAGGCGCCGATGAGCGTTCCGAACGTCGCGAGCTCGATTGTCGCCGGCAGGACACGGCGGATATCGACCATCACAGGATTGGTCGTCAGCACCGAATTGCCGAAATCGCCGGACAGGATGCCTTTGATATAGATGAAGAACTGCTGATAGAGCGGCAGGTTGAAGCCCATCTCCTCGCGCACGCGCTCGACGACATGGTTGGGCGCGCGGTCGCCAAGGATGGCGAGCACGGGATCGATCGGCACGACGCGGCCGATGAAGAAGGTGACGGCCAGCAGGCCGAGATAGGTGGTGACGGCGGCAAACAGAAACCGCCCTAACGCCTTCGCAAAGGCCCTAGCACGGCCCTTCCGGGGCCGCGCCTCCTGCGTTGTTTCGACGGTGCTCAAGCGACCAATCCTGCCGGACTATTCCTTGGCGATCGGACCGACGAAATTGGTGTCGAAGCTCGGACCCAGTTTGAAGTCCTTCAGGCTCTTGCGGTAGCCGGCCACCTCGATCTGCTGGAAGATGAAGACGAAGGGGCTGTTTGCCAGGTACTTCTTCTGGATGTCCTGATATATGGCGGCGCGCTTGGCAGCGTCGCGTTCCAGAAGGGCTGCCTTGGCTTGCTTGTCGAGTTCCGGCGCTTCCCAGGTGTTGCGCCATGCGAGCGTCTTCACCGTGCCGGCATCGGAATTGTCGGGGTTGCCGGTAAAGGTGTCGGCATTGGAATTCGGGTCGAAATAATCAGAGCCCCAGTTGCCGATATACATATCGTGGGTGCGGGCACGATATTTGGTCAGCGTCTGCTTGCCGTCGCCGGGGATAATTTCCATCTTGACGCCGGCCTGCGCCAGCGTCTGCTGCATGGATTCGGCAATACCCGTCACCGGCTGCGTGTTGCGCACATCCATGGTGATCGAGAAACCATCGGGTACGCCGGCCTTGGCCAGCAGTTCCTTGGCCTTGGCGACATCGAGCTTGTAGGGATTCTCGTCGAGTTCACCAAGCTGCCCCTTCGGCAGGAAAGTCTGGTGGATTTCGCCGATCCCTTTTATCAAGGTCGCACCGATCGCGTCGTAGTCGACCAGATACTTGAAGGCTTCCTGGACTTCCGGCTTCTTCAGGTTCTCGTTCTTGTTGTTCAGGCTGACATAATAGATCGTGCTCTTCGGTGCACTCGTCGTCGCCAGATCGGCATTCTTCGACACCGCATCGAGGTCGCCCGGCTCGAGATTGCGCGCGATATCGATGTCGCCAGCTTCGAGCGCCAGCCGCTGGGCCGAACTTTCCTTCATGTAGCGGTAGATGACGCGGTTGAGCTTTGGCTTGTCGCCATAATAATTGTCATTGCGCTCCAGCACGACGACTTCGTTGGCGCGCCATTCACGCATCTTGTAGGGGCCGGAACCGGCATAGCCGGTCTTCAGCCATTCGTTGCCAAAGTCGTTGTCGTATTTGTGCTCGGCATCGGGCGTCACCGCCTTCACATGCTCCAGCACCAGCTTCTTGTCGACGACGGAAGCGACCGTTGCCGTCAGGCAGTTGAGCACAAAGCTCGGCGCATAGGCCTTGTCGACCGTGAAGACGAAGGTGCCGGCATCGGCCGCCTTGGCCTTTTCCGTGACGTTGTCGCCGGTCAGGCCGAACTGGGTGAGGATGAAGGCCGGGCTCTTGTCGAGCTTGACGGCGCGCTCGAACGAATAAGCGACGTCTTCGGCGGTGATCGGGTTGCCGGAGGCGAATTTCAGGCCGGACTTCAGCTTGAACGTATAGGTCAGACCGTCATCGGAAACACTCCAGCTCTCGGCCAGATCGCCCTTCACCTTGGACGTGTCGTCCATATCGAGACGGACGAGCAGGCTGTAGCTGTTGGTGGTGATTTCGGCCGTCGAAAGCTCAAAAGCCTCACCCGGATCCATCGTGATGATATCGTCGATGGCGAAACCTTCGACCAGCGTATCCTTCGGCGTCTCGGCAAAGGCCGAGGGTGCGGCCATCATCAGCAGTGAAAGCGCAGCTCCCGCGGAAAGCATGCGGAAATTGCGGTTGAGCTTGGTCATCATCATGGTCTGTTCCCCTGTTTTTTGATTGGATACGAAAGGCTTAGGCGTGGTCCTCTCGCCAAGCCTGAGCCAGAATGCGAAGCCAGTTTTCACGGGCGAGTTTTGCCAGGTCGGCGTCAGCATAGCCAACCTCTCTGAGAGCGGCAATCAGCTTCTGATTACCGGCTGCATCACCGATTTCCTCAGGAATGGTGGCCCCGTCGAAGTCCGATCCGAGCGCCACGCAGTCGATGCCGATGCGGTTCACAAGATAGTCGATGTGGCGGATCATGTCGGCAAGCGGCGTATCGCTGTCCGAGCGGCCGTCGGCACGCAGCATGGCGGTGGCATAATTGATGCCGACGAGCCCGCGGCTTTCGCGGATCGCATCGAGCTGCTTGTCCGTCAGGTTGCGCGCAACAGGCGTCAGGGCGTGGGCATTGGAATGGCTGGCGACCAGCGGCTGGTCCGTCTTCTTCGCCACGTCCCAGAAACCCTTCTCGGTGATATGGGCAAGGTCGATCAGGATACCGAGACGATTGCATTCCCTGACCAGCGCGAAGCCGGCATCGGTGAGGCCCGGCGCCGTGTCCGGCGACATCGGGAAGGCGAAGGGCACGCCGTGACCGAAGACATTGTGCCGGCTCCAGACCGGACCGAGCGACCGCAGCCCTGCGGCATAGAAGACCTCGAGCGCCGACAGATCGGCGCCGATCGCCTCGCAGCCTTCCATATGCATGACGGCGGCGAAAATGTCGTCCGCCATGGCGCCACGGATATCCTTCACCGTCCGGCAGAGCCGCCAGGCGCCGGCCTGGTCGAGCCGCAGCGCGATCGCCGCCATTTCATTGGCGATGGCAAGGGAAGGCAACGGATCGAGACGGGCCGCCATCGGCGTCACATAGCGGCCATCGGCATCCGGATCGGCGAAGACGAGATCGCCTGAAGGAATATAGATGGCGCAGAGACCGCCCGAAAGACCGCCCTCTCTGGCACGATGCGCATCGATATGGCCGACCGTCGTGCCGTCTGCGAATTCCGCGATCGGGTCGCTGCCGTCTTTTGAATGTGTCCAGAGTCGAAGGAGAACGTCGTTGTGACCGTCAAATACGAATTGCATCTGTCTTCCTGCGCTGCCCTACTGCATAATTCCTTAAATCGGAATCGATTTAAGAATAAAATTATGCAGCATTCAAAGTGCTACAGCGTCCTTTGCGCGTCTTTTCAGACGCGCGGCGCTGCAGAGGGCGAATGAAGCGGCAGAATAGAAAAGCTGACGGAATTCGCCACTTCTTTTTTTAGAAATCCGTCAACGCTGAAAACGAGGCGGGGGCCGAAGCCCCCGCAAGAAAACCATGGCAGGCCAGAGATCAGTGCTTGCGGCGTTTCTTCTGTCTGTAGACGTCGATGACGACAGCCGCGACGATGATGAGGCCCTTGACGATCTCCTGGTAATAGGCGTCGATCCTGAGGAACGTGAAGCCGGAGGTCATGACGCCGAGGATGATGGTGCCGATGACGGTGCCGGTGATGCGCCCGACACCGCCGGTGAGCGAGGTGCCGCCGATGACGGTCGCGGCGATCGCGTCGAGTTCATATCCGACACCCATGCTGGCCTGTGCGGTTTCAGCACGGGCCGCCGTGACGATACCGGCAAGACCGGCGAGCAGTCCGGCAATCACATAGACCTTGACGAGATGCGCCTCGATGTTGATGCCGGAAACACGCGCGGCCTGCGGATTCGCGCCGATGGCATAGGTGAACTTTCCATAACGCGTATAGCGCAGCGCAATGTGAAAGATCAGTGCGACGACCAGGAAGACGACAACCGGCCAGGCTTTCGTTCCTATGAAATGAAACTGCTCGGTGATCCCGGAAACCGGCTGTCCCTTCGTATACCACTTCGCCACGCCTCTGGCCGAAACGAACATACCAAGCGTGGCAATGAACGGCGGGATCTTCGTGTAGGCGATGAGCGCGCCGTTCGCGAGACCGGCAGCCGCCCCGATCAGCAGACCAACGACGATCGGCACGAAAGCCGGCAGGTCGGTCAGCGAGGGAAAGACGGCCCGTCCCCAGGTCGAGGACTGGGCAAAGCTCGTTGCGATCATCGCCGTCATGCCGACGACCGACCCCGACGAAAGATCGATGCCGCCGGTGATGATGACCTGCGTAACGCCGACGGCGATGATGCCGATAACGGAGACCTGCAGGATCATGATCGTCAGACGCTGCGAATTCATGAGGAAGCTTTGGCCGATGAACATCCAGCCAAGCACTTCGTAGATGAGCGCGATGCCGACGAGCACGAGGAAAATGCTGAGCTCCGTCGGTATGCGCCGCCGCCTTTGCCGGGTTGCGAGCGGAGCCGCGCCCTCTGCTGCCTTGGTAGTCATGTCAAACCTCCCTTGGGCGATCGCCGTCAACGCATCACTGCGCAGCCAGCTCCATCACCTTGATCTGCGTTGCTTCGTCGCGATTGAGGAAACCGGTCACGCGTCCCTCGTGCATGACCATGATGCGGTCGCTCATCCCGAGAACCTCAGGCATCTCGGACGAGATCATCACCACCGCCACACCGTCTCGCGCCATCTCCGTGACCAACCGGTGGATTTCCGCCTTGGCGCCGACATCGATGCCGCGCGTCGGCTCGTCGAGGATGAGGATGCGCGGATTGGTGAGCAGCCAGCGCCCGATCAGCACCTTCTGCTGATTGCCGCCCGAAAGATTTTCCACCCGCTCGTAAAGATTGGGCGTTTTCACGCGCAGCTTTTTTGCCATGTCTTCGCAGGTTGCCTCGACGGCGCCCTGCTGCACGAAGCCGCCCTTGACATATCTGTCCTGCAGAACGGCGATCTGCATGTTCTCGAGAATATCGAGGATCAGCAGGCAGCCGGTATCTTTCCGGTCTTCGGTCAGGAACGCCATCCGATTGCGGATGGCCTCGGTCGGCGAAGAAATGGCCACCGGTTTGCCGTAGAGTTCGATCGAGCCGGAACTTGCCGGCGTCACCCCAAACAGCGTCTCGGCGACATTCGACCGGCCAGAGCCGACGAGGCCGGCCACGCCGAGGATTTCGCCGGCCCTGACCTCGAAGGAGACGTTCTTGAAGACGCCGTTGAGACACAAATCCTTGACGGAAAGCATGACCTCGCCGATCGGCACCTCTTCCTTGGGAAACATCTGGGTGATCTCGCGCCCGACCATCATGCGGATGATGTCGTCGCGGGTGACGTCGGTCGAGGCATGCGTGCCGATATATCGCCCGTCACGGAAGACGGAGAACTCGTCGGCGATCTCGAAAAGCTCGTTCATCTTGTGGGTGATGTAGACGATGCCGATACCCTGGGCCTTGAGGTCGCGGATGATACGGAAAAGATGCTCGACCTCGCGCTCGGTCAGCGCCGAAGTCGGCTCGTCCATGATCAGCACATCGGAATTATAGGAAACCGCCTTGGCGATCTCGACCATCTGCCGGTTGGCGACCGAGAGGAATCGGACCTCGATATCAGGATCGATTGCGATATTGAGCCGAGTAAACAATTCCTCGGTCATGCGGTGCATCACGCCGTGATCGATGAAACCGAGGCGGTTCTTCGGTTCGCGGCGAATCCAGATATTTTCGGCAACCGTCATGAACGGCATCAGGTTCAGCTCCTGATGGATCATGGCAATCCCATTCTCGAGTGCGTCGAGCGGAGATTTCAGCTGGATCTCGATCCCTTTCAGGCGAATATCGCCCTTGTCCGGCGTATAGATGCCGGCGAGGATCTTCATCAATGTCGATTTGCCGGCGCCGTTTTCGCCCATCAGCGCATGCACGGAGGCGCGCTTTAGCCGGAACTGCACATCGTCGAGTGCGACGACACCAGGAAATTCCTTGCGGACACCCTCGGCGCTCAAGAGATATTCCGCATTCGGGACTGCGCCGCTCGCGCGCACGGCGGCCATGGTTGTCGGGCTGACGGCCATATCATCTCCTCCGGATACGGGTAAGCGAAAAGGATGCGGGCAAAGCCCGCATCCTGTGTGGCATCCGCCTTAGTTCTTGGTGACGAAGTCCTTGACGTTGGCAGGCGTGACGAGCTGGAAGGGAATGTAGACCTTCTTTTCGATCTTCTCGCCTTTAGCGAGCTTGAGCGCTGCATCGAGAGAGCCCTTGCCCTGGCCGGCGGCATCCTGGAACACCGTGACGTCGAGATCGCCCGCCTGCATGGCGGCAAGCGCGTCCTGCGTGGCATCGACACCGCCGACGACGACCTTGGTCATATCCTTGCCGGCCGCCTTCAGCGCCTGGATGGCGCCGATCGCCATTTCGTCGTTGTTGGAGATCACGGCGTCGAATTCAATGCCGCTGGAGAGCCAGTTGGTCATCAGGTCGGCGCCCTGGGTGCGGTCCCAGTTGGCGGTCTGCTCTTCGACGATCTCCAGGCCCTTGCATTCATCCGTCTTGATGACGTCATGAACGTCCTGGGTCCGCATGCGCGCGGCCTGGTTGGAGAGCTCGCCCATGATGACGACGGCCTTGCCCTTGCCGCCGAGAATGCGGCAGATTTCCTTGGTTTCCAGCGTGCCGGATTCCTGCTCGTTGGAAGCAACGAAGGCCTGATTGTCCGGCAGCGTGTCGACGTTGACCGGCTGGCGGTTGACGTAAACCAGCGGAATGCCGGCATCGGCCGCGAGCTTCGACATCGCCGTGGTCGCATCGGTATCGACAGGGTTGACGATGATTGCATCGACCTTGGAGGCGATGAAATTCTGGATCTGGCTCTGCTGCTTGGAAACGTCGTTCTGTGCGTCTTCGACCTGCAGCGTCACGCCGCTCAGTGTCTTTGCATAATCGGTCATGCCGTTGCGCAGAACCGTCAGGAAATTGTCGTCGAATTTCGCCATCGAGACGCCGACAGTTTCCGCGTGAGCGGCCGTCGACAGGACGAGCGCCATCGCGGTGCCCAGGATAAACTTTTTCATTTTCACTTCCTCCACAAAGCGGTGCCCGGCTGCACCCTCCTCACGCCGGAGCTCCAGGCATTTGCTCTGAAGCCGCAATTCCCCGCGCCACCTCTCCCGCGGCGCTCCGCAAAACGGAACAAACAAACCGTAAAATCTGTTCTGCGGAATATTCATTCCATTTTCTGGGAACGACGTCAAGTATCTTTAGCGGCGGCGAGATATGGAGGAGAGCGCAATGCCATGCGAGGCTTCAGGACCGACACCCGCATTGTCGGTGTTGTGAAAGACGAAACGAGCATCCATCTATGGGAGGGTCGAAGAAAGGCTCTCGGCCGCAGACGCCTTCGACCTCTCGCCGCGACCCAATCATTTGAAGATTTTGGAGACAGGACAAATGTCCATTTCGATGTATCGCCTCACCGTTCCGATGTTCCAGCGCGGCCTCAACAGCCTGAAAACCTACCTCGACAAGGCCGAGGCCTATGCGAAGGAAAAGAATATTGATCCTGCTATATTGGTGACTGCTCGCCTTGCACCCGACATGCTGCCGCTCTCCGGCCAGTATCAGCGCGCCAGCGACACCGCCAAATTTGCGCTCGCCCGCCTGACCGCGACCGATGCCCCGAAATTCGAGGACAACGAAGCGACATTCGACGACCTGCGCGAGCGCCTGGCAAAGACCGAAGCCTATCTCGCCGGTTTCTCGGCGCAAGCACTGGAAGGCACAGAAGCTCGCCAGATCACCCTTCCGGGAAAGAGTGGTATCGTGCTGCCGGGTGGCGAATATATCGCCACCTTCGCCCTGCCGAACTTCTATTTCCACGTCGCGACGGCCCACGCCATCCTGCGTAACCAGGGTGCGCCGATCGGCAAGCGCGATTATCTCGGCTAAGTGATATCAGGGCCGGTGCGTCACCGGCCCTCTTTCCGTCAGTTCGGTATAGGCGAGCGTCTGATCGAGATGGCATGCTCGGAGCGACAGCAGCTTCTCGGCATAGTCGAGCCGTATCGCCGCATAGGCCGGATTCGCCGCGACATTGTCGAGTTCCATCGGATCGTCGGCAAGATTGAAGAGCAGCGGCGGCAATGCGGTAAAATGCACATATTTGAACCGCGCGTCGCGGATCACCGCGAGATTGCATTCGTTGGACCGCAGCCCGAAATGCCGCTCGGCCTCGCCATGCGCAATGTCGCGGAAATCGAATTCCCAGAATGCCGCATCCCGCCAGCCCTGTCCGCTCCCACCCCTGACAAACGGCATGAGCGACCGGCCATCGAGCCCGTTCTTCGCGTCGATGCCGAGCCTTTGGCAAAGTGTCGGAAAAATATCGGCAGCGCTGGTGAATTTGTCGACGACCCCAACCGCAGCACTGCTTGCGGGATCGCGGATCACCAAAGGAATATGATAGCTGCCGTCGAAGAAGCCGCCCTTGCCGAGCGTCCAGTGATCGCCCGCCATCTCGGCGTGGTCCGAGGTGAAGATAACAAGTGTGTCGTCCCAGGCACCCGCATCCTTGAGGGCCTGCCAGATGCGGCTGAGCTGCGCATCGACCTCTGATATCATGCCGTAATAGATCGCCCGGATCGCGGCGAAATCCTCAGCGTTCCAGCCGCTGAGCTGCCCCCTTGCACCGTGGATAAAACTGCCCTTGTCAGAGCGTGGCATGGCATAGGCGAGATAGGGATGACCGTTCTCTTCCGCTTCGCAGCTTGCCGCGCGTGCAAAAACCGGTCCGTCCCCCGGCGTGAACATTCGGTTGAACGGCTCCGGCACGGAGAATGGCGGATGCGGACGCAAGAAAGAGACATGCGCGAACCACGGCTTGTCCTGTTCGCCCATCCAGCGAATGAACTCGCCGGCCAGGAATGCCGTCTGGGTCTCGTCGGCGGAATAGGCCGGCGCCGCATTTGAAATGTCGCCTGCTTCCGCGCCGACGGGAATATGGATATCGCGGCTGACGGCATCGGCATGGCCACGGGACCTGAGCCAGGAGAGCCATTGTTTCTCATGCTCCGGCAAAAGCTGGCGGGCGGTAAAACCCGGCAGCACGCCTTCGTAGGTCGTCAGATGCGGATCGCCGGCATCCATCCCGCGCGGATCGGGCGCCGTATCCGTGTAGCCGAACAGCGTCGGGTCGTATCCCGCCCGCCGGGCGGCCAGCGCCAGATTGTCGAAGCGGGCGTCGAGCGGCGAACCGTTGCGGCAGACGCGGTGGTTCATTTGATAGAGACCGGTATAGAGCGTGGCCCGCGCCGGTGAGCAGGGTGCCGCGCCGGCATAGTGCCGTCGGAAGAGCGTGCCTTCGCGCGCCAGCGCATCGACACCCGGCGTCTTTACGCAGGCATGACCGACGGCCGACAGGCAATCGCCGCGCCACTGGTCCGCAGTGATCAGCAGGATGTTTGGCCGGCGGGCTTTCTCGATGCTGGTTGGCTCAATGCTGGTTGGATTTTGCATGCCAGTCCCAGGCAGAGCGGATGATCTCAGACAGATCATACTGCGGCACCCAGCCGAGCACGTCGCGCGCCTTGTCGTTATTGGCGACCAGCGTATGCGAATCGCCTTCGCGACGGCCGATATATTCGACCGGGAAAGGCCGGTTCGACACGTCCTCGATCGCACCGAGCAATTCCTTGACTGTCGTGCCGGTGCCGGTGCCAAGGTTGAGCGCGACGGAATCGCCGCCCTTCAACAGATATTCGACGGCGCGCACATGTGCATCGGCAAGATCGAGCACATGGATATAGTCGCGCACACAGGTGCCGTCACGGGTCTCGTAATCGCTGCCGAACACCTTGAAACCCTGACGGCGGCCGAGTGCCGCGTCGATCGCCAGCGGTATCGCATGCGTTTCCGGCTGATGCCATTCGCCGATCCGGCCCTCGAAATCGGCGCCGGCCGCATTGAAATAGCGCAGCACCACCGAGCGCAGGCTCCTGTACTGGTCGTAGTCGGCGAGCGCCTGCTCGACGATATATTTCGTCCGCCCGTAGGGATTGATCGGCACCTGCCGGTGCGTCTCGTCGAGCGGCACGCTCTGCGGCAGGCCGTAGGTCGCGCAGGTGGAGGAGAAGACGAAGGCATTGATGCCGGCCGCCTGTGCCGCCGAAAGCAGCGTCAAAGTGCCAATCACATTGTTCTCGTAGAAGGAAACCGGATCCTTGACCGATTCGCCGACCTCGATCAGCGCCGCGAAATGCAGGATCGCCGCCGGCTTGTGCTTGGCCAGCACCTCATCCAGCCGGGCGCGATCGCGAATATCGCCCTCTTCGGCCGGCCCCCATTTGACGAACTCGCGATGGCCGTTCGAAAAATTGTCGAAGACGACAGGCGTATAGCCCTTGTTCGCCAGGTCGAGGCACGTATGCGAGCCGATATAGCCGGCGCCGCCGACGACAAGAACCGTTTCACCTGCCATGCACCACCCTTATTTTTCATTGAGAGATGGGAGAAACCTAGACGAGATAGACGTCAATAAAAAGAAGGAACTGCGATCGGCGTCAACGGACAATACGTCAAATGCCGAAGCCACACTCGACCAGGTGCGATCAGCCACTCGCGCAATTTGTACCGGATCAGGAAGAAACACAAATTATTCGCGTGATTTGCATAGCGGCCCGATCTAAGGCGCTTGCACCATCATGTGATGATCAACGGTCCGCAGCCATCAGGCAGGGAGAGCGCGAATGAGGAAGGCATTGGTCGTTTGGGGCGGCTGGCAAGGCCATGAGCCGGAGCAATGTGCCGATATCGTCGCAGATCTGCTGCGCGAGGACGATTTTATGGTCGAGGTGACCGGCGATCTCGGCGTGTTCGGATCTCCGACGCTGGCGAAAGCCGATCTGCTGGTGCCCATCATTACCGGCGAAAAGCTTGAGAAGGAGCATGCCGCTGGCCTGGTCGAAGCCGTGCGCGGCGGGCTTGGGCTTGCCGGCCATCACGGCGCGCTCGCCACGTCCTTCAAGGAAAGCGCGCCTTTCCGCTATGTCTCCGGCGTCACCTGGGTCGCCCATCCCGGCAACATCATCGACTTCCGCGTTGCCGTCACCCGCCAGGACGACCCCGTCATGGAGGGCATTCCCGATTTCGACTATCGTTCGGAACAATATTATCTCCATTACGATCCGACGGTCGAAATCCTTGCGACCACCACCTTCACCGGCGCCTACGATCCGGCGGCCCGCAATGTGGTGATGCCCGTCGTCTTCAAGCGCCATTTCGGCGCCGGCCGCATCTTCTATTCCGCCCTCGGCCATGTTGCTGCCGAATTCGACCATCCCTATATGCCGCTCATCCTGCGACGGGGTCTGAGCTGGGCCGCACGCCAGTAGCGTCGGGACGAGCCGTATGCAGCCGAATGCCGACCAGCGGCGACAGCCGAGTGACATCGGCCGCTAAAGAATGAGCATTTCAAGCTGGAGGGCAGCCTCGCCTGATCGGCCAGCACGGGCCACCGCTTGCCGATCCTCCGCCCGCGCCATAATTTGCCCGCATGCAGGATCGCTTCTCTTTCTTCCCCGCCACTGCCGACCGCCTGGCCGATATAGAAGCGGTCTTCGACGATTGCGCCGACGGCCGGAATTGTCGCTGCGCCTACTGGTATCTCCCGAATGCCGACTACAAGGCAGGATGGGGCGAAGGAAATCGCAATTGGTTCCGCAGCCTCGTCGCCGAACCGCGCCCGCCCGGCATTCTCGGCTATCGCGAGAATGAACCGGCCGGATGGTGCGGTGTCGCGCCACGCGCTGTATTCGATCGGCTGCGCCGCTCAAAACCCTTTGCTCCGGTCGATGACAGGCCGGTCTGGTCGATCAATTGCTTCATCGTTCGCAAGCCGTTCCGGCGGCAGGGTCTGTCGCGATTGTTATTGAAACAAGCCGTTGAATTCGCAAGCGCGAACGGCGCCGAATGTCTCGAAGCCTATCCTGTCGATCAGGCGGCCCGCGCTTCGAACGGAGCCGAGCTTTATCCGGGAACGCTCTCGATGTTTCTGGATGCCGGTTTCACCGAAGTGGCAAGACGCCTGCCGGCAAGACCGGTCGTTCGCCTGGAATGCCGCTGAATATTTCGGCAACCCAGGGATTGATAATATGGCTTAGCGGGCCGCCTTGATCTGCCGGTCGTTCTCCAAGGTGGGAGCCGCCTCGTCATAGATCCGCATCAGCCGCCCGGCTGTCTTCAGCTTCTCGATGAGGTCGTTTCCATCAGGCGAGGCCTTCGTCAGCTCCAGCTGTTCGAACTCCCTCAGCGCCTGCGCCCAATGGCTTTCCCCACGCCCATCCGGCCTGCCTTCCGATTCCCATAGTGAATAAGCGCGCTGGCTGACCCAGGCGTCTTTATTATGACTCATAATCAACCCCAGCGAGAAATTTGGAAGCAATATTCGACAAGCAACAAGGTGCCAAAACCGGCTTTAGGAGTCGTTACGAGGCAGCGTTAGTTTTTAGCTAATACCGAGGTGCCGAGGGTTTATCCCGTGCACACATTCCCGGACCTTGGCCTCGTACCGACTGCAGGGTAGGGTCACCCGCAGAAACGACAGCGATGACCGATGGCAGCCAAGACAACACTCAATGCGAAGAATCTCGAATCCCTTGGTGCGCAGCGCCTTGCCGAGCTGCTGGTCGAGATCAGCATGGGCAGCGCCGCCCACAAACGACGGCTTCGCATGGAGCTTGCCGGCAATCACGGCAGCGCCGAGGTCGCGCGTGAGGTGCGAAAGCGGCTTGCCAGCATCGCCCGCGCTCGCACTGTCATCAACTGGCGCAAAGTGAAAGCGCTGAAGAGCGATCTGGAAACGCAGCGCAAGACGATCGCAGAGACGGTTGCCGCCGATGATCCCCAGGAGGCTTTCGAACTGATATGGCAGTTCCTCGCGCTGGCGAATTCGATCTTTGAGAGATCCAGCGACAGCAGTAGTTCTCTCATCGAAAGTTTTCATCAGGCTTGCGAGGATGCTGCCGCAATCGCCGCGTCCGCCAAGATCGGCTCCGATGTCCTGGCCGACAAGGTGTTCAAAGCCGTGCAGGACGATGGCTACGGCCAGTACGACAACCTGATTGCAGCGATGGTGCCGGCCCTCGGCAAGGATGGTCTCGATTGCCTGAAAACGCTCTTCGTTCAATGGTCCAAGGACCCGAAAGACAAACCGGCTAAGGATGAGCGAAAGGTCATCGGCTGGGGTAGCGCAGGCCCCCTTTACGGAGATGAGATCTACGGCACTCAGCGAGATCTGACGGTGCGCATAGCCTTGCAGGAAATTGCCGACGCCCAGGGCGATGTTGATGCCTACATCGCTCAGCAACCCGAGAAAACGCGCAAGATGCCGATGATTGCAGCCGACATTGCAAATCGCCTGGTCTCGGCCGGTCGGGCGAAGGAAGCCCTTGAGGTGCTGAATGAGGTCGATACGACAGGCTGGGCCGGCATGCCATTCGAATGGCAACTCGCGCGCGTCGAGACGCTCGAGGCCCTGGGGCGACGAGAGGAGGCCCAAACCTATAGATGGACGTGCTTCGAGCAGTCGCTGCACGACCAGCATCTCCGCGCCTTCCTCAAGCGACTGCCGGACTTCGACGATCTGGAGGCAGAGGAGAAGGCATTCGCCCATGCTCAGGCTTTCCCGGACGTCCACCAGGCGCTTGCATTTTTCCTGCTTTGGCCGGCACCCGCCGAGGCAGCAAAACTCGTGATGAGGCGGAAGGCGGAACTGGATGGCAATCTCTATGAGCTGATGCCGGCGGCGGCCGAAGCTCTGGCGGAGAAACATCCGCTTGCGGCAACCATCGTCTTGCGCTCCATGATCGATTTCACGCTCGATAGCGGTCGGTCCAGCCGCTATAAGCATGCGGCGAGGCATCTTGCGGACTGCGCATCGCTTGCGCCTCATATCAATGACTTCGGCAACACAAGATCCCATGACATCTATGTCGCGGAACTTATGCGTCGGCACGGCAAGAAGCATGGCTTCTGGAGCCAGGTGACCTAAGTCGCTGCGGATGCTTTACCTTCAGAGAGGAATTTCATGACGACCATTTCCTGGCATGCAGATCCGCTCACTTGGGGCAATGGACCCCGCATCTTCGAAGCCTTTCTGGAGCCGACTTGCCCCTATTCGGTCAAAACGTTCAAAAAGCTCGATGACCTGCTGAGCCAGGCCGGCGAACACAAGATCACCGTGAAGATCCGCCTGCAGTCGCAACCTTGGCATATGTATTCGGGCGTCCTCGTCCGCGGCATCATCGCAGCCTCGACGCTGGAAGGTGGCAAGGAAACTGCAAAGAAGGTGATGGCTGCTATCGCCGCCCATCGCGAGGAGTTCGAATTCGAGCGTCATGCCGGTGGCCCGAATATGGATGTGACGCCGAACCAGATCATCGAGCGCCTGGAAGGCTACAGCGGCGTCAAGCTGAAAGAGGCCTTCGCAATCCCGGATCTCGACCGGGAAATCAAATGGCACTGCAAATATGCCCGGCAGAACGGCATCCATGTCTCGCCGACCTTCATGCTCAACGGACTGGTGCAAGCCGACATGAGCAGCGGCGATGAGGTTGGAGCCTGGGTGAAGAAGGCACTGGGCAACTGACGCTGCCGAGTGCCAGAGACTAATAAGGTGAGCCGTCTCGCCGATGTCCTTATTGTGTTCGCACGGGGGATGGAGTCAGTAATGAATCTGGGCTAATTGCTTTTTAAGGCATTGCTGATGAACTGCCATCATGACAAAGCCGCCCCGCAAGCCTTCCAAGCCGCTGCTCGATGAAGCCTACGAGCCGCTTCGCAGCCGACCGCGCCGACGGCGAGATCCCGCTCAACCTCATCTTTCTCTCGATCCGATGCCGGCGCGTATTGCGCCGTGTCCGGCGTCAGTGGGAAGGACACGGTTCAGATGAACGACGACCCGAAATTGAATCGGGCCGAAGGTCAGCAATATCAGCAGCAGACGACCGACCGGGACATGGTTGCTCGCAACTACCTCAGCCTCAACACGGCGATCTTGCTAGGGATCCTGTTTATTGCGATCGTCTTCAGGTTCCACAAGATCACCTTGCCGCTCGTCGACGGCTTCAGCTGGCGCGAGATAAGCACCGCCATGATGGCCGACAATTTCCAGCAGCGCAGCTGGAACATCTTCTTTCCGGAGGTCAGCTGGACCGGGCCTGGGCCAAGCTATCAGGGCCGCGAGTTCCAGATCGTCAGCTATCTCACAGCCTTGCTCTACCAACTCTTCGGCTGGCACGACTGGTTCGGCCGCGTGGTTGCGGCCTTCTTCGGTCTGGTGACGGTGTTTTCGCTGCATCGGCTGACGGCGCTATGCTGGGGCGAGATCCGCGCCCACGCGGCGGCACTGGCCTACGCGCTGATGCCGGCGGCGATCATGATCGACAGCTCCTTTCTTCCCGATCCCGCGATGCTGGCCTTGGTCACTCTTGGCGTCTGGCTGTTCGCCAAATACTGGGCCGGCGGCAGCGGCTGGCTCCTGCCGCTCGCCACGGTCAGCTTCTCGCTCGGTGTGCTGTCAAAGCCGCCAGGCATCGCGGCCGGCGCCGCCATCTTCTATCTGATGGTCTGCTGGATTTTGGAGAAGAAGCGAAAGCAGGCGACCTGGGTTTTCCTGTCGGGGCTTTTGAGCCTGGCCATCATCGGCGCTTACTTCAGCTGGGCGATTTATCTCGGCCGCAGCTATCCGCCGTTTCATGTCGCCGGTACTGGCGGCTATATCTGGGATTACGGCTTCTGGACATATGTCAGGGACAGGTTCTACTTCAAATCCTTATGGAACACCTCGGTCTTGTGGTTCTACGGCTATCCGTTCCTGGTGCTGCTGGCCGTCGGCTTGTGGATACCACTCAGCCGCGCCGAAGACCCGAAGCAACGCACCCTTTCGGCCATTCCCTATGTCTGGCTGACTGCGGCCATCATCCTCTATCTGGCGGCGGCGGGCGAGATCACCAGCAACGTATGGAACTTTCACATCTTCCATGTGCCGATCGCGATGTTCTGCGGCCACGGCGCGCTTCTTCTGGCAACGCTTGGGTCGAGAACCGTTCTGACGCCGGCGATGGTGCTTCGCTCGATCTTCATCGTGGCCATCGCGCTTGCCTGGTCGACCTTGCCCCTCGTCAGAACGATGAAGAAGCCAATCGCCATGAACGGCAAGCTGCTTGGCGAAGAACTGGCGCGGTTGGCGCAACCGGGCGACCTTGTCGTCGCCATCGCGCCTGAGGTCGGCGATCCCGTCGCAGTCTATTACAGCAGGGCGCGCGGCTGGGTGTTCCCGCCTGGCGGAGGCGATGCGGAATGGTCGAAATTCGTTGCGGATGACGCCACCGCGATCGCGCAGCTCGAGGAACTGCGCGCGCAGGGCGCGGATCTGTTCGGCGTGGCCAGGAACGCCACCGACAAGGAGGGCCGGCTGTTCGTCGAGCATCATGATGGGGTTATCGACCATCTGGACAGGACTGCAACCAAGCTTGCGGATTTCAATAATTTGCTGGTCTATCGGATCACCCGTCCATGAGCACCGCGACAGTCGGGGTCATGGGCCGTCGACCACATCACGCCCAGCACCTTCGCAGTGAAGACGATCGCGTTTTTCCTCACCTATGTCTTGGAAATGCTGCACGTCTGCAATGAGTCTCGCGACGTGGCGCACGGCCGTTTCGGCGCCGGCCGCAATCCGTCGCGCACCGCTCACATCAAGCGCCGGGCTGCAGCATATGGCTCTGACGAGGGCGGCTTGAGCCCGCGCGGCGTGTCAACGCAGATGGTTCAAGGAGACAGCCGATCTCGACGTCCGCTTCACCGAAAGATCGAAAATAGCAGGAGGACGCGGACACCCTTACGGTCGAAGGCCGAATGGCGGAGAGGGTGGGATTTGAACCCACGATACCCTTGCAGGTATGCCGCATTTCGAGTGCGGTGCATTCGACCACTCTGCCACCTCTCCGCGGTCTGGTCGGCGCTTGTTCGGCGCGGGCGTTCTCATAACGGGCAAATGACAGGCAATTTCGATCGCTGCGGCGCGGCCGTTGTGGCTGAACCGTGCCGTTTCACGCAAATGGAACGCCCGGCGAAATTGTCTTCGTCCAGACCAAGCGTATCGATCCTGCTGCGTGCACCGCACCTGTTGAATGCTCACTGGCCAGAAAGCGGATCCCAAGCAACGCTTCCAGATTTGCCTCGAACAGGTTCTGAAGCGACTTTTCGACCTGGACGGCCGCCCGGCAAGTTCGTCACCTGGGCGCAATTGAAATAGCTTGGTGTCTCTCAAAGCTAACTCCGAATCTACTGTTATGTGCGTCTTGATGGGCGATCAGACGAAAATCGCCCTCTCGGTGATGTCGCTGTCGGCGATCACCGGATCCAAGCTTACCGCTTTTCGCTAACTCGCTTGCAAACTGAACCCATTGTTTTCCTTCCATCTCAAGCGTTGACAATCAGCATGCAACTTGCTCAATGACAGGTTGTAAACGTATGTCCGATTCACTAAACGGGGAAATCGATGCTAATCGCCGACTTTATGAGCAAGGTGCTTGCCGTTCACAAGACCGGTGCCGCGACCGAACACTCTTATCGGCCGGCGCTAGAAGGCTTGTTCAACTCGCTGAATCCATCAGTCACAGCGATAAACGAACCGAAACGCGTGAAGTGCGGCGCTCCCGACTTCATCGTGCAGCGGGGCGATATTGTGATCGGACATGCTGAGGCAAAAGATCTCGGCCTGGACATCCATTCGTTCAAGGATGCCAACATGGACCAGCAGCAGCGCTATTTGAAAGCGCTGCCGAACCTAATCTACACGAATTGCCTCGATTGGGACTTCTTCCGGGATGGCGAGAAATTCGCGACGGTCAAGATCGGCGAGATGGATTCCGGCATTAAACCGAACCCCGACCAATATGAACAACTCGAGAACCTTCTCCAGAACTTCGTCGTCCAAAAACCGCAGACCATTACTAGCCCGCGCGACCTGGCCACGCGCATGGCCGGTAAAGCCAACCTGATCAAGGACGTGCTGCGAAAGACGCTAGCCGACGACAAGACCTTCCAGTCAGACCTTTTCACACAGTATTCCGCGTTCAAAGAAAACCTGATTCACGACATCACGCCGGAAGACTTCTCAGACATCTATGCGGAAACCGTCGCTTATGGCATGTTCGCCGCCCGCCTGCACGACACAACACTAAAGACCTTCACGCGTCAGGAAGCGCTTGAGCTTCTGCCGAAATCCAACCCCTTTCTTCGGTCGCTCTTCGGATATGTCGCAGGGCATGACCTCGATGACCGTATCGCCTGGATTATCGATGACCTGGCAGGCGTCTTCCAAGCGGTCGACATCTCGAAAATTATGGCTGGGTTCGGGAAGCTCACAGGGCAGGACGACCCCTTCCTGCATTTCTACGAGACGTTCCTGGCGGCCTACAATCCGGCGAAGCGCAGGGCGCGCGGCGTCTGGTATACACCCGAGCCTGTGGTGAACTTTATCGTGCGCGCCGTGGATGAGGTGCTGCAGGGCGATTTTGGGCTCGGCGATGGCTTGGCCGACACGTCGAAGGTGACCATCGACTGGGACACTGGACAGCGAAAACACACGCAAAAGGGTGACTTCACCAAGGACGGAAAAAACCAGATTGAGAAGCGCGAGGTTCATCGCGTTCAGATCCTCGACCCTGCGACAGGCACTGGCACATTCCTGGCGGAGGTCATCAAACAAATTGCTCCTAAGGTCCAAGGAGTAGCACCCGGCATGTGGTCGAAATACATCGCGGATGATCTTATCCCGCGACTTCACGGCTTCGAGCTGCTTATGGCCTCCTACGCCATGTGTCACACGAAAATCGACATGATCCTGACGGAGCTCGGCTACAAGCCCGGCGCGATGCCGCCCAGACTCTCAGTCTACCTGACGAACAGCCTGGAGGAGGGGGAGCCGGCAAACCAAACGCTCCCGTTCACTCAGTGGCTCAGTCGCGAGGCGAAGGGCGCGAACACGATCAAGCGAGACATGCCGATCATGTGCGTGATCGGCAATCCTCCCTATTCGGTCGCATCAAGCAACAAGGGCGAATGGGCGAACGCGCTAGTGGCACCCTACAAAGCCGACCTGGACGAGACGAGCATAAACTCGCTTTCCGATGACTACGTCAAGTTCATCCGCCTGGCGGAGACCTTCGTGTCGGCGAACAAGGTCGGCATGTTCGGCATGATAACCAATAACTCGTTCCTGGACGGCGTGGTCCACCGAAAGATGCGTCTTCACCTCCGCCGAACCTTCGACGACATCTACATCATCAACCTGCACGGCGACTCGAACAAGAAGGAGCGGACCCCGGAAGGCCTGCCCGATCGGAACGTCTTCGATATCATGCAGGGTGTCTCGATCACGATCGCGATCAAGACCGGAAAAAAGGAGGGGCTGGCCGATGTTCACGTAAAGGACATCTGGGGCTCGAGGCAGAGCAAATACGACTACCTCACTGCCAACTCCCTGAAGTCGATCGACTTCCAGGACGCTAACTTCCATGGCGACTATCACTTCTTTACACGAAAGGAATTCGCCGACGTCGACACCTATGAAGCCGGCTTCAAGATCAGCGACCTGTTCCTTTCGGGGCTGAGCGGCATCAAGTTCCGCAAGGACCGACTCTTGGTCCTCGGAAACTACACCCGCGCCGACGCCGTTCAGATGGCCGAAGACGTGGCCACGATGACCAAGAGCGCCCTCCTGAAGAAGTATGGGTTTTCCGAGACAAACGACTGGCAGCTCGATCAGCAGCGGCCGAACTTCCAAGATCGCCAGGCCGGTGACTTCATAAAAATTGCCTATCGGCCGCTCGATTGGCGTTGGACTTACTATCCCCTCGACAAGATCCACCACATCATCCCACGGGGTGACTCGAGACGCGGCTTGATGCAACACATGATCGGCGGCGAAAACATCGCGCTCATCTCCGGCCGACAGAACAAGTCGGGTGCAATCAACCATTTCTTCGTGTCGAACTGCCCCAGTGAGATGAAGACGGGCGAAAGCACAATCCAATCCTACCACTTTCCGCTCTACCTCTATCCGACCGAGCAGGATCTAGACCGGGAACGACGAGTGAACTTCGATCCGAAGATTTTCAAACGGATCCAGTCGCTAGGGAAGGACAAGGCGCACGGCATTCCGGACGAGGTCCACATCTTCGACTACATCTACGCTGTGCTTCATTGCCCGACCTACCGCGAGACCTATGCCGAGTTCCTCCGGATCGATTTCCCGCGAATACCTTATCCCGCCAACCCTCAGGAGTTCTGGACCCTGTCCGCCCAGGGCGCGCAGCTCCGCAAGCTTCACCTTATGGATTCGACCTCGATCGGCGCCACGCCTTATCCCTTCCAAGGGGAGGGTGACAACGTCGTGGATTATCCAAAATTCGAGGGTGGAAAGGTTTGGATCAACAAAACCCAAGGCTTCGACGCCGTGCCGGAGAAGGCCTGGGACTTCTTCATCGGCGGATACCAGCCGGCACAGCGCTGGCTTAAAGACCGGAGGAGACGGGCCCTGAGCTTCGATGAAGTAAAGCATTTCCAGCGCATCATCAAAATCTTGGCCGAGACCGACCGGATAATGACCTCGATGGAAATGACGTTGAAAATGGCAGGTTAATTTCAGTTGTTGACTTCTGGAACGGTCTTGAAGCTGTCAGGGCGCGAGACCGGGACCCGCATTTCTAGACGCGGATTTCTGAACGACTGAGTGCTGTTGCCTCAGGGGAGCTTACCAGCGCGCACCACGCGATCCAGCTGTAAAGTCATAGCGTCAGACATGCCAAACGCGACAGCGAGTCTCCTGGTCGATTGGTGAACAGGGCAGTGATCTAAGGTTCACGAAGAACGCGTGCCAAGGTTTTCGGATGCACCTGATACCTTGCAGCGACGGCAGCAACTGGCTCCAGGTCGACCTCGACAGCGCGCCGGGCAGCGTCCGTCTGCTCGTCGGTCATCGACGGGCGGCGCCCTAAGCGTGAACCTCTGGCTCTCGCAGCTTCCATCCCTGCCTTTGTGCGCTCGCTGATGATAGCTCTCTCGAATTCCGCCATCGCGGCCATCATATGAAAAACCAGCCGCCCGCCTGATGAGGAGGTGTCGATGCTCTCGGTCAGGGACCTGAAATCGCAGCCACGTCGCGAAAGTCCATTTACAGTTTGGATGAGATCTACCAACGAACGGCCAAGGCGATCGAGCCGCCACACGACGAGCATGTCATTAGGCTTCAGGTGTCTAAGGGCTTTGCGCAGGCCAGGGCGCTGGAAATCGGCACCAGACAACCCATGGTCGGTGAAGATGTCAGAGCAGCCAGCAGCCTTCAACGCCGCAACCTGTAAATCGAGATTCTGCTCAACCGTCGACACGCGAGCATATCCGATAAGTTTCATGATGATTTGACCCGCCTTCGGCTTGCACCTAAGCAATTGACATATAGGAACCTTTTCGCTCTGTCGGGCTTAAAATCGAGCCAAGCCGGAAGTCCTTGAAATTACAGGATGCGACCAGATCAGCGGTTACCGCTATCGTCTATCGGACAAAGGTTCCCTTTCGCTCTCGCGGGTTATGTATTGGCTCGATGTCCGACGAGGAGTGCATGGACTTTTCACTGATCGTGTTTGCATCTGGCGTCGTCTTCGGCGGCGCGTGTGCGATCTTGGCAACGAATAAGAACCGCGATCCGCTGGCCTGGTTTGCCATAGGTTTCTTCTTCAGTTTCATCGCTTTGATTGTGATCGCTGCGCTTTCGCCTGTCGTGAAGTCACAAAGCACGACTGGCAAGTCATCTCGCAAAACCAAGTCGACGAATGGCTTCCCTGACAATCCAGTAGATCCTGAGCGTCCGTGGCTCGGCTAAAGGAAACCCTCGCACCGGCGAATTCAATTGGTCAATTCGCGGCCGATAAACCTCAGCTTGGCGAACACACACACAAATCGAAACACCTTAGCAATTGGCAAGAGGCGGTAAGTGCCAGTGATATGCGATTGCCTTGACACGAATCCGAGGCTTGCTCTGCGGGCACCGGAAATCAGGAAAACGGTCGTCAGCCCATACGATATTGCTGGGCCGCTCACGGTATTTAGCGGCCATTGCATGCACCTGAGCTTTCAATTCTTCACTCAACATAGGTTCGGATTTCCCATTAATAAGATAGTTCAACAGCGCTCTACGCGTGCCTGATCGTGCGTGTTTGGGCGCTTTGACAGACTGTTCGACCGAAGACGTTTCACTTGAAGGATATCCTGGGAGAAGCGAACGAGCCTTCCGGACCATCAAAACATCCCGAAAGTTGGATTGCTCGCCATCCCACACTCGGCTTCTGCCGCTGCTCCCCGCTTGCTGTCCCGCTCCTGCTGACGAAGCATAAGCCAGACCTGAATGTCAGATGCTGCCACGCCCTTTGCCTCCTGGCGCTTGATGAAATTCGCGTCAGCACGCTGGTCACGCTTGCGCTCCTCTTTTTGCGCAGGCGTCATGTGCGACAGATCTTCGTTCGGCTTGTTGCGAACCTTGCGCCGGCCGGCATTGCGCGACGCCCTACCGTTCCGAGAACGCCAGTCGTCAATATCACGCAGCCTGCGCCACTTTTCGTCGGCATCACGCCGCTTTTCCTCTTCAAGCCGCTCCTCTGCCTTCTTGATCTGGTAATCCAGCTCCGCCATGCGGCGCTGGTCATTCGAAGAGATCGCAAGCTCACGCTTCTCGCGTAGAGAGCGAAGTTCTCGCAGCCGACGGTCGTATGGGGTGAGCTTAATTGTCGCAGGAATGAAAGCATAAGCGTCGTCATCGTTCCGATTTTCCATACCGGAAGTTCCTTTGCCGTTCTTGTTCGCAAAGACTTATAGCGGCGGCATGGTGGAACTGCTTCAAGTCGCGAGCGAAGGCAGGAAGCTTCTGACGAGCCGGGAGCGTGAACTTCTGGCCGTTATTAGAACATTTATATAGACTTATAATAACTGTAGTTTTTTATAAATCCATAATACACCGGACGAAAGTTCACGCTCCGGTTCATTTCTATCCTGCGGGAGGGAAAAACGCGTCCGGCGAGGAAAGTCATGATACCGCCGACACTAGGCTCCGGAGAGCCGCTTCGGTCGCGGAGCACCACCCGGATCAGGTTGGGTTTGTCCGGCTCTTCGCAAACCTAGTCCTCCAGGCGTCTATGAGGAAAGCGATGGCAGAGCATTGTGGAGATGACGGACTGAAGCAAGCGCTCTTTGACTCGAGGATTGGCTTAGGCGCATTCCGTCGCTCGATGTGCAAAGGAATGCTGCCGATCCTCTCGCGCTCGCCCATGAACTTCTCTGTCGATTTTCGGCTGAGGAGGATAGAGTGTCCAGATCGTCGCCAGAATGGAAAGCATCCCCATCACGCGAGTTGCTTTTTCCTAGGACTTCGCAACCTGGCACGAGTTCAATCAGGGGCGACAGCGTCAATCACTTCGACGGCAGAGGAGGGTCGGCGGCACCGAATGGAAAACAACGAAAGAACTGCGGTCAATCGGTCATCGTCCACGAGCGTCAAAGCGAATACCTGGCGCTCTGAGTAACCGCTCAGATCGCGCACATTTCGCGATCCCAGAGCTGTCGAAGGTCGCCACGTCGATCACAGAACAACACATCCGCTTGACTACGCCTGGAAATGTTTTTGGTGCTGCTGGGTAAAGGCTTTGCGATCCGTGCCGATGTTCACAGAAGAGATCCCGCACAGCGTTCGATACTCGGCGTGGCTTCCGCAAGCAATTTAGAGCCCACGAGGGGCGCCGCACAACCAATGAATGTCCCTCGACCTTTACATCGTCAGCAAAAAAGCCGATTCCGACGTAATTTGTAAACTTTTGGTAAACTTAGTGTAAAGGTCACGTCCATTTTCGCAACGATTTTGGCTTTACACGCAGGGCTCTTCACAACCAGAGATATATATTTGTAAAGGTCGAAGCTGCCCAACCTTTACAAAAGCAACTCAGAACCATCGCAAATGTAAAGGTCGTGCAAGTTTTTGGTCAGATTGGATTGATCGACATACCCAGGCGAGCGACCAGATCGTCAGCGCTCAGGTGTGTATATCGCTTCAGCATTCTAAGCTCTTTGTGTCCCGAGATGCTACTGACTTCGATCACATTCAGCCCCCGCTCGAATAAACGACTTACGCCTTCATGGCGAAGATCGTGAAACCTCAGTCCCACGATGTTTGCACGCTTCAGAAGACGTCGCCAAACCTGTTCAAAAGAACCGGGGGCGATGGGAAAGACCATAGATTCCTCTACGGGTGCATTTTCCTTCCACCGGGAAAGCGCATCGAACGCACGCTGCGTCATCGGCACCTCGCGACCGGACCCGTTCTTCGTCATTTCTAGCGTAATGACGCGGCGGTTGTGAGAAATGTCAGTCCACTTCAGACCGAGGATTTCGCTACGGCGCATCCCGGTCTCGATGGCGACGATAAGCAAGGTCCTCATAAACGGGATCTTGCCGCCATCGCAGCCGTCGAGCAGGCGCTGCTCCTCGTCACCTTCCAAGCGGCGCTTGCGCTCGTTCCGTATGACGGGTCGCCGAACTAGCTTGACCACGTTGCGACTGAGAGGAAAGCCCCAGTCCCGCATCGCAACTTCGATGACGTGACTAAGGATCGCCATTTCGCGAACCGCGGTAGATGGAGCTACGCTGCTGAGGCGCTCGTCGCGGAACGACGCGACATCCGGCTGTGAAAGCCCCACAAGCGTCCGGTGTGCGATCTCGTGACGCTCAAGCACGTCGATGCGCTGGATCTCTTGCACGCACCCTCGCTTTGTTGGCGATACTTCGATCTTGTAACGCTTGAGCAAGTCGCCCAGTGTTGTGGTCTCCAGGATCTTAGTATCGGGTGCGGCCCCGAAACGATCGACCTGGCTTTCTAGCTCACGTGCCCATTTCTCAGCTTCAGCCTTGCTGTCAAAGCTTTTTGCCCGAGGCTTCATACCGCGTCGCCGCACCTGTGCTTGCCAGCGGCCTCTAAGTTTTCTGATCGTCGCCATTTGGTCCTCATCTGATGTCGTCGATCAATGCGTAGGACGCCCCGTTGAGGGGGCCAAGGATAATTCCGGCGAACCTACGACAGCGACGCTCACTCACTCTGCTTCAACCGCTCGCAGATAAATTTCTTCCTTTTTGGTTGATTTTTCTTCGCGGATGGTTTCTTCTGCCAGGCACAACGATTTTAAGGAGATTCGCCATGGCAAAGCTTACGCCATTCGGCGTGGAGCTTCGAAAGCTGCGCCTTGACAAAGACATGCGTCTTTTGGACCTTGCTGCTAAGCTCGACCAGAGCACAGCATTCGTTTCCGCAATTGAGACCGGACGAAAACAAATCCCGGACGGCTACCTTCACAAAATTTCACAGGCGATGAATCTGTCGGCCGAGGAGATTCGCCGGTTGCGTGGGGCTGCTGAGAAGACCCGCAAAGAAGTGAGGGTCGACAATTTGCGCGGAGAGCAACGTGAGCTAGTCGCGGCATTTGCTCGCAAGCTTGACGACGTTCCCAACGATCTCATGGAGGCTTTGAAGAAAATCGTCCTGAAGTCGATCGGCGGGGAGGCACCGTTCTTCAGAAAACGTCGTGGGATTGTGGTGCCCCCTATGTCAACCGACAAGCTTCGCAGATTTGCGGAAAAGATTCGCGAAGTTTTCGTCCCCAATGACCACATCGAGTTTCCAATTATGGAGGTCCTGGAATTCAAGCTGAACAAGATAATCCCGGAATTCTTCATAGACGTTGAAACAGCGGCGGTGATGGGCGACGACGAGGGTCGGGTCTTGGCCGGCTCAAATTCAATAATCTTTCGAGAAGATGTCTATGAAGGCGCATGTAGGGGAAATCGGCGCGATCGATTTACCGCGTGTCATGAGTTTGCGCATTTCCTTATGCATCGCGATGTCAAGTTTGCGAGATCGCGGGAGGATACGGACAAGATTTACACTGACAGCGAATGGCAAGCGGATGAGTTTGCTGGATCGTTGATGCTATCGTCGCGACACGTCCACCTGTTCGCCAGTTCCGACGCTGCGGCTGAGGCATGCAACATGAACCCTGCCGCCGCTCGCGTCATGTGGTCAAAATACGTGAAAGAGGGAAGAATCAAATGAAGTAATTTCGGAGGACTGAAAACCGATGGACCGGTTCAGCAATCCTCCGAAAACGTCAGTTCCCCTGTAAAAACCGCTTCCTGATCTAACGGGGTCTGATCACCCTGTTATTTCAGCAGTCGCCACAAGGGCGGCAGAGCCGGGGGCGCGCCTCGGTTCAGCACTGATCCGAAAATAGCTTCGGGTCAGAACAATGACCGCGTAACGGACATCTTTGCAATTTGACCATGATTCATTTCAGGAATCTCGTCAACCGTTATTCGGTCACAGCCTTTCTAGAAAGGAAAGGATATGCACGACCGTAAGGTGACTCCGGACATGGTTCCGATCATCAAATTGGCCCGCATCAAGAAGATCCCATATTCTTGGATCTCGGGCTATTACGCAGGGCTGAACTTCGGCCGCATTGCAGACGTGATGAAGGGGCGCATGTTCTCTGATATCCCTCCTGCCAAACAACTACCTCCCGACTTTCCGGCAACTTAACCGACCGAGGGCGATCGTTCCGCGCCCCTGAGAAGTAACTAACACCTGCCGGAAGGAGGTGAATTCAGAATGGCTAAGTCGACGAAAATCGGCCGCAGCGCGGTCACCGGTCGCTTTACTAAGGTCTCTACGGCCAAAGCTAAGCCCCGCACGCATACTGTCGAGACGATGAAGAAGAAGTAACGCTACACCTCGGGTCGCTGTTCACCGCGAGCAACGGCCCGAGGTATTTGCTTTCGAAAGCGTGCCACTTCTCCGCTTCGAGCTTGCTGTCGAAGGTCTTACTGCGCCTGCCAGCGCCCTCTGAGCTTTCTGATCGTTACCATGTGGTCTCCAATCGATATTGAAGATCACGCGTAGGATGCCCTTAAGGGGCAAGCGTTATCCGTGCGTGTGCGAGCACTCGCGAATCGACAAGTGCCCTGACCGTCTAGACGTTGATCAGCATTCGACATCGGTCGGCGCCTCGGACTCGCTTGACACGCCCGCCGAATCTAAGGTTGGTTGTATTTTGGCTCTCATAGATAATGCGCGATGTAGGCAATTAGAATGAAGACAACTCACTTAACTATAAAAATTTCACCGGAAACCTCGGAAGTCCTTAATAGGATTTCTGAAGAGTATTCTTCAAATAAATCCGCAATAATAAAGTCACTGCTAAACAAAGCAATAACAAGCAATATTTCAGAAAAATCTGATAATAAAACTACTTCGATAAAAAATCGGAGTGAATTTGTCAGTATTGATGAAAATTTATTGCGCGCGATTGCAGAAAAGTTTCTTTTGCCATTGTTTTCGGGTGCATCGCTTGATGCAGCAGCATCGGCGTCGAACGCCAACGAATCGACAGTAGCCTTGATCGATCCTCAGACTATCGGCTTTAAAGTGGATCGCCTCGACAACTACCGGCTTAAATTTCGTCGCGATCAACCGTTTGGATTAAGCTCAGATATATCTAGGGAAACGCAAGTTATTGAGGCTTTTGTTGCCGTCCTCAATCGCATGTCTGTGGCGCTACATGGACCTCTGAAAGACGATCTCCTTACGACATTTCAACGCCAAGTGGTAAGTGAGGCAGCCACTGAAAATGGCGGCGCCCCTAAATTGTTGCAAGTGATTGATCAAATGGCGATCTGGGCGACGCGACTCTACGAAGGGGCGCCAATTTCGAGTGCAATTGGAATCGACCCTACAGCAAATGGCATGAGAGACTTGCCGCTATCGGAAATCGTGCACGAAGATTTTTGCGCGGTCCTATCAAATGGCTTGGACACGATACTTACAGTTGATGGAGAGTTGAACTTAACGGGACACGAAGTATTAAGTCTCTCCTCAAAAGCATCGGGTCTGTGCCCATTAAGACATTCCGCTGTTGCTGAATGGACGTTAGCAAACGACAGACGTATCGCGGTCGTTCTAAACAGATTGGGTGAGATACTAATATTCCGGAACGGTCAGCTTCTATTCGCCAGACGGAGTGGGAATTGGCATTTTCTGACCCATGGGCCAGTTATTCGCCAGATGAGCTTTCCAAGGGACGAGAACATTAGGCAAGCTATATACGAAACGGCGCTAGATGCTTCATTTGCCAGAACTGGCGCCTGTATCGGCGTAATTGCTTCGCGCTCTCTTCGTGCGGCCAAGGAAATCATTGCGCCAGACGATTGGCTTTTAAGTTCTAAAGCTAAAAAGACAAAAGCAATTTCTAAGATTGTCGCAGGTCGGAAGCTCAATGAACTCGAGCGCACCCTTCGCCAGGAATTGGTCGCGATAGATGGTGCGACAATTGTCAATCACGAAGGGGAGATTATATCCGTCGGTGCAATTCTAAAAATAGATGGAGGTAGCACCGGTGGCGGGCGAACAGCTGCCGCTAAGCAGCTCGCTCAATTTGGCCTCGGCATAAAGGTTTCACAGGATGGGGCAATATCAGGATACCAGCGCGACCCGGCCACAAAAGGTGCCACGAAGGCTGTCTTCAAAGTTATGTAGCTCATCCGGCCATCACAATTAAGCAGCAAGGATTTTGAAAAAATCTTGAAGGCTGCATCACTAGCGCCATTCACACTGCGCGGCACGACCTCCCCCAATAACTGCGTTCTAAGGGACGTGCCTCGGGTGTGGCCCTCATCAAGTCCGGCAGCGACATCGAAGGTCAAACAAATTCAGCAACTGGCGGAAAAGCCTTATGGCCAAAGGTTCAAAATGGCGGAGAGGGTGGGATTTGAACCCACGATACCCTTGCAGGTATGCCGCATTTCGAGTGCGGTGCATTCGACCACTCTGCCACCTCTCCGCGGTCTGGTCGGCGCTTGTTCGGCGCGGGCGTTCTCATAACGGGCAAATGACAGGCTGGCAAGCCGAAAAGTCGAAGCATTCCATCCTTTTGCCTTGACACCTTTTTGTCACTCGCGTATCTCGGCTGCGCAATAGGTTTGGAGAAATCCGCGCCTTGGCCGTCCCGCGCTCGCGCGGGGCTTCACCGGCAGGACGAGTTCGAGGATTAGACCTCTGAAATCCCTGCTTAACTTCGACTGATAAAAAGACAGCCACCTGCTGGATTAGCGGGGAGCGCTGGAACGAACATGAAAGGATAAAAAATGTTCGCAGTCATCAAGACCGGCGGTAAGCAGTACCGTGTGGCAGCCAACGACGTGCTGACCATCGAAAAGCTGGAAGCCACCGCTGGCGACTCCATTGAATTCACCGAAGTGCTCGTGATCGGCGAAGGCGCCGACGCTGCGATCGGTGCGCCCTTCGTAACCGGCGCCTCTGTCAAGGCAGAAGTCGTCGAACAGAACCGCGGCAAGAAGGTCATCGCCTTCAAGAAGCGCCGCCGTCAGAATTCGAAGCGTTCGCGCGGCCATCGTCAGCATCACACGGTCGTCCGTATCACGGACATCGTGGCTGCCAAGTAAGATCAACGAGACAAGGTTTTAAAGGAGAACTCCAATGGCACACAAAAAAGCTGGCGGTTCATCGCGCAACGGTCGCGATTCTCAGTCCAAGCGCCTTGGCGTGAAGAAGTTCGGCGGCGAAGCCGTCATCGCAGGCAACATCATCGTGCGTCAGCGCGGTACTGAGTGGCATCCGGGTTCCAACGTCGGCCTCGGCAAGGATCACACGATTTTTGCGCTTACCGCCGGCAATGTGAACTACCGAACCAAGGCCAACGGTCGCGTCTACGTGTCTGTCATGCCGAAAGCGGAAGCAGCGGAATAAGCCGGTAGCGCTCAAAAACAGCCGGCGTCTCATCGACCCGGCTGGCCGTATCAGGTTCAGTCTAGAAAACAGGGGAGATGGGGCGCCATCTCCCCTTTTTCTTTACCCCTCAAGGAGGACTGAACCATGCAAGGCGAATTGTTAAGGGTAGACCAATCACGGTCTCCCCAGGAGGACCAGCGGTCTTCCACGGAGCGGCTGAGGCCGGAACGGTTAAGGACCGATTGCCCTGTCTTGTTATCGGAAAGGCTCGTCATGCGCGCGCCCCACGAAGAAGACATCGACGCCCTTGCCCATCTCGCCAATAACGCCAAAGTCGCCACCATGGTATCGCGTATGCCGCACCCTTATACCGCCGATGATGCTGCCGACTTCGTGCGTCGCACGAAAAATGGCGAGATTGGCAAGTGCGTCTATGCGATCACCAAGGCCGAAAACGGCGCCTTTATCGGCTGCTGCGGCGTGGAACCGCAGACAGACGGCAAGACCGTCGAGATCGGCTACTGGCTGGGCGAGCCCTATTGGAACAAGGGTTATACCACCGAGGCCTGCCACGCCCTGGTCGATATGGTGTTCAGGACCCGTCAGGACGTCGATCAGATCGACGCCCGTTGCCGGGTCATGAACGTCGCCTCGCGCCGCGTCATCCAGAAATGCGGCTTCCAGTTCCAGGGTTCGGGGCTCGCCGCCTCGCTGGCGCTCGGCAGCAACGTGCCGGTCGAATGGTACAGGCTCGACCGCAAGACCTGGATGTCCCTCAGAAGCTGGGGGAACATCGCATGAGCACGACTGCGCTGCAAAGGCCAGAGGTCAAGCCGATGATGCCCGGCCCCGCGCCGGTCATCTCGACCGCCCGGCTGACGCTCCGCCCCCACAGGCTGAGCGATGCGCCTGATATCGCGGAATCGCTCTCCGATTTCGCGGTCACGCGCATGCTGTCCCGCGTACCCGCGCCGTTCGACCGGCAGGATGCGCTGGACTGGCTGATCCCGGTCACATCAGGCGCCCTGCCCGACTGGCCGCTGGCGATCACCGGCAAGGACGATGTCCATATCGGCAACGTCTCGATCGAGTTGCGCCACGGCCGCTGGCACCTCGGCTACTGGCTGAACCGCTACTACTGGCGGCGCGGCTATATGAGCGAGGCGGTGACGGCGATCATCGAGCGCTTCTCGCGCCGCATGCCGGAGACGCCGATCCATTCCGGCGTCTTCGCCGACAACCCAGCTTCGCTGCGACTGCAGGAGAAGCTCGGTTTCCGCATGACGGGTTGCGGCGAAATCTATTGTTTCGCCCGCAACACCATGGTGTCGCACATCGAAACCGTGCTGCAGCCGGGCACGCTGCAGCCGCGGAAGGTCGCCTGATTAAACTCGAGACGTCGCCGCACCGGCGGCGTCTCCATCAATCGCCGATCTCGACCCATAGAGGGAAATGATCGGAACCGACGGATTGCGTATCGATCCAGGCGGATTTCAATCGGCTCTGCAGGCCACAACTGACGAAACAATAATCGAGATGCATGCGTTTGCCGTGATCTTCGGGATCCATCCAGCTGTAGCTCTCCGGAGAGTAAGTCTTCAGCGCCGCAAAGGCGTCGACCGGCGTGCCGATCCTCGCCACGCGGCCGTAATATCCGCCGCCAGCCCCGGCAAGCGCGCAATATTCCGGCGATTCCGGCTCCATGTTGAAATCACCCATGATAACATAATCCTCCGGCAGCGGCGGCTCCGGCAGGTCGAATTCACCACCCCCTGTCAGCGACCCACCCTCCTGGACGAAGGCATTGATATGCGCGTTCAAGAATTCCAATTGGCGGATGCGCTCGTCGGCAGAGACATGGTCGAGATGGACGGAGTAGACGCGGATCGCACCGCCGGGTGCATCGATCACCGCCTCCGTCGCGCCGCGCTGCAGGTTGATCTTGCCGATCGTCCGGCTGCGCGGCAGAAGCAGCGTTCGGGTCGAGACGATCGGCCAGCGCGACAGCACCATGTTGCCGAACTGGAAACGGGTCCCGCGCACCGGCTGGAGCCCGCCTTCATCAGCTTCGACATGCATGTCGCAGGCCGGTCCATACACCCAGAAATAGTCGGGAAAGAAGGATGCAATATCGGCCGCCATGTCGGCAAAACCGTTGCGGGAGAAGCCGCGGGTCACCTCCTGCAGCGCGATGACATCGGCACCCTCGAGACTCCGGGCAATGCGCGCCAGATCGTATCTGCCGTCGAGACCGAAGCCGTACTGTATGTTATAGCTCGCAAAATTCACGATAATCTTTGACCTCCGTCGGAACCGCCTATATCGAATGGGCCAAGACGGGCCGTCCAACTGCCACTGAATATTGGAAGTAAAATGAAATTTCTCGACGAAGCAAAGGTCTATATCAAGTCCGGGGACGGCGGCGGCGGCAGCGTTTCCTTCCGACGCGAGAAATTCATCGAGTTCGGCGGCCCGGATGGCGGCGATGGCGGACGCGGCGGCGACGTCTGGGTCGAGGCCGTCAACGGCCTCAACACGCTGATCGATTTCCGCTATCAGCAGCATTTCAAGGCGACGATCGGCACCCATGGCATGGGCAGGAACCGCACCGGCGCCAATGGCAGCGACGTGACGCTGAAGGTCCCCGTGGGCACCCAGATCTTCGAGGAAGACCAGGAAACGCTGATCTGCGACCTGACCGTCGAAGGCCAGCGTTACTGTCTCGCCCATGGCGGCAATGGCGGCTTCGGCAATGCCCATTTCAAGACCTCGACCAATCAGGCGCCGGATTGGGCCAATCCCGGTCTGCCCGGCGAGGAAAAGACCATCTGGCTGCACCTGAAGCTGATTGCCGATGCCGGCCTCGTCGGCCTGCCCAATGCCGGCAAGTCGACCTTCCTGGCATCAGTCACCCGCGCCCGGCCGAAAATCGCCAACTATCCCTTCACCACACTGCATCCCAATCTCGGGGTCGCCACCATCGACGAGCGCGAATTCATCCTGGCCGACATTCCGGGCCTGATCGAAGGCGCCCATGAGGGGGTCGGCATCGGCGACCGTTTCCTCGGCCATGTCGAGCGCACCCGCGTGCTGCTGCACCTCATCTCCGCCCAGGAAGAAAAGGTCGGCAAGGCCTATAAGACGGTCAAGCACGAACTCGAAGCCTACGGAAACGAGTTGACCGACAAGGCTGAGATCGTGGCGCTGTCGCAGATCGACGTGCTCGACGATGCCGAACTGAAGAAGAAGACCAAGGAATTGGCCAAGGCCTGCGGCAAGACGCCATTCCAGATTTCGGCCGTCACCGGCAAAGGCATGACCGAGGTGTTGCGTGCGCTGCGCGACATCATCGTCGAAGCCAATACCGAGGAGAAGCCGGCCAAGGTGCCGAAGCTGCGCCATCGCGACATGGTCGTCACCGATGAGGGCGAGGACAAGGGTGGAGACGAGGGCGATGACCAGCCGTAAGCCGCTTGGCCGCTACCGCCGCATCGTCATCAAGATCGGATCCGCGCTTCTGGTCGACCGCAAGGCCGGGCTGAAGAAGGCCTGGCTCGACGCCATGTGCGCCGATATCTCCGGCCTGAAGGCCAAGGGTATCGACGTGCTCGTCGTGTCCTCGGGCGCAATCGCGCTCGGCCGCTCGGTGCTCGACCTGCCCTCCGGCGCGCTGAAGCTTGAGGAAAGCCAGGCGGCGGCGGCCGTCGGCCAGATCGCGCTGGCCCGCGCCTGGTCGGAAAGCCTGTCGCGCGACGAGATCGTCGCCGGCCAGATCCTGCTGACGCTCGGCGATACCGAGGAGCGCCGTCGCTATCTCAATGCGCGCGCCACCATCAATCAGCTTTTGAAGATCGGCGCCGTGCCGATCATCAATGAAAACGACACGGTCGCCACCAGCGAGATCCGCTACGGCGACAACGACCGGCTGGCCGCCCGCGTCGCGACGATGACCGGCGCCGATCTGCTCATTCTTCTCTCCGATATCGACGGTCTCTACACCGCGCCGCCCCATCTCGATCCGAACGCAACGTTCCTTGAGACGATTGCTGAAATCACCCCCGAGATCGAGGCAATGGCCGGAGGCGCGGCCTCCGAGCTTTCGCGTGGCGGCATGCGTACCAAGATCGATGCCGGCAAGATTGCGACGGCATCAGGCTGCGCGATGATCATCGCCTCCGGCAAGACCGAGAACCCTCTGTCGGCGATCGAAAACGGCGCGCGTTCCTCCTGGTTTGCGCCGTCGGGCACACCCGTTACCGCCCGCAAGACCTGGATTGCCGGACAGCTGCAGCCGGCCGGCGAACTGCATGTCGATGACGGCGCCGTCACAGCCCTCGGCGCCGGCAAGAGCCTGCTTCCCGCCGGCGTTCGCAGCGTTTCCGGCCTCTTCAGCCGCGGCGACACGGTGGCGATCATCGGCCCGGCCGGCCGCGAGATCGCCCGCGGCCTGGTAAGCTACGATGCCGACGACGCCCGTCGGATTGCCGGCCGCAAGTCGGCGGAGATCGAGACCATTCTCGGTTATCCCGGACGCGCCGCCATGGTCCATCGCGACGACATGGTGATGACCGCGCAGATCGGTTCGAAATCGGAAAGGCAGAAGAAGGACGCGAGCTATGCTTGATACCGTTGCGCCGGGCCCTGACATTGACGTGCTGATGAACGATATCGGCCGCAAGGCAAAGGCTGCCGCACGACCGCTGGGCTTTGCGTCCACCGAGGCGAAGAACAGCGCGTTGAACGCCATGGCCGATGCGATCCTGGCGAACAAGGCGCATATTCTTGCCGAGAACGCCAAGGACCTGAAGGACATCGAAGGCACCGAGATGCTCGCTTCCTTCGTCGACCGGCTGACGCTGAACGACAAGCGCGTCGCCGAAATGGCCGAGGGAATCCGCGCCATCGCCGCCCTTGCCGATCCGGTCGGCGAAGTCATCGCTGCCTGGGACCGGCCGAACGGCCTGAAGATCGAGCGCGTCCGTACGCCACTCGGTGTCATCGGCGTGATCTTCGAAAGCCGCCCGAACGTTACCGCGGATGCCGGCGCCCTCTGCCTCAAGGCGGGCAATGCTGTCATCCTGCGTTGCGGCTCGGATTCGCGCCGTTCATCGCAGGCTATCCATGCCTGCCTGGTCAAGGGTCTGAAGGCGGCGGGACTTCCAGAGCATGCTATCCAGCTCGTGCCGGTCACCGACCGCGCTGCCGTCGGCGCCATGCTGCGCGGCCTCGACGGCGCGATCGACGTGATCGTGCCGCGCGGCGGCAAGAGCCTGGTTGCCCGGGTGCAGAGCGAGGCTCGCGTGCCGGTATTCGCCCACCTCGAAGGCCTTTGCCATATCTATGTCGATGCCTCGGCCGATATCGAGATGGCGAAGAAGATCATCGTCAACGCCAAGATGCGCCGCACCGGTATCTGCGGCGCGGTCGAAACCCTGCTCGTCGATGGCGCCGCGATCGGCACGCATCTGACACCGCTGCTCGAAGCTCTCACCGATGCCGGCTGCGAGATCCGTGCTTCGCCAACGGTGCTGAAGGTCGCGCCTGGCATGAAGCCTGCAACCGAGGAGGACTGGTCGACGGAATATCTCGACGCGATCATCTCCGTTGCCGTCGTCGACGGCATATCGGGCGCCATCGCCCATATCCAGACATATTCCTCCAACCACACCGAGGCGGTCATCGCCGAGGACCCTGACGTCGTCGCACGCTTCTTCACCGAGGTCGATTCGGCGATCCTGCTGCACAATGCCTCGACGCAGTTTGCCGATGGCGGCGAGTTCGGCATGGGTGCGGAAATCGGCATCGCCACCGGCAAGATGCATGCCCGTGGCCCCGTCGGCGTCGAACAGCTCACCTCTTTCAAATATCGGGTGCATGGTGCCGGACAGACGCGGCCCTGACGTGACGACCGAGAATGTGGACCGGCGCTATCTCCGCATGCCGCACAGCGAGCGCGGCATGGTCGTCGGTCTGTTCGGCGGCTCGTTCAATCCGCCGCATCAGGGCCACGCGCTCGTCGCCGAGATTGCCATCAAGCGGCTCCGCCTCGACCAGCTCTGGTGGATGGTCACACCCGGCAATCCGCTGAAGAGCCGCAACCAGCTTGCCCCGCTTGCCGAGCGCCTCGCCGAAAGCGAGCGTGTTGCCGCTGATCCCCGCATCAAGGTCACCGCCTTCGAACAGACGCTCGGTACCAGCTACACCGCCAACACGCTTGCCCGGGTCAAGGCACGCAATCCGCATGTGCATTTCATCTGGATCATGGGCGCCGACAGCCTGCAGACCTTTCACAAATGGCAGAAATGGCAGGAGATTGCCCGCACCTTCCCGATCGCGGTGATCGACCGGCCGGGCGCGACGCTATCCTTCCTGTCTTCGAAAATGGCCAGGACCTTCGGTTTCGCCCGTGTCGACGAGGACGATGCCCGTGTTCTCTGGAAGAAACGTGCGCCAGCCTGGACCTTCATCCACGGACCGCGCTCCGGCCTAAGCTCGACGGCAATCCGCAACGGCTCGTCGCACAGCGACGCCGAATAGCCTAATTTTCAGAAGATCCCGAAAACGAGAAAGCCCGACGGGGGAGGAGATCCGTCGGGCTTATAAACTCGATCGACAACTGGGAGGAGGAGTGTTGTCGACCCTATCGAACGGCTATGGGAGGAGGAGAAGCCGTGTCGATGAGTGTGTTGTAGCATATTTCGCACGAAGATGAATATCGATTGGTGCATTGCAGCAATGCACCCGATGCAAATCTCGAGGCGGGTTTGGCTTCCCCATTGCCGTTTTTATTAGCAAAAATTAAGGAACCGGCCTCGGTCGCAGGGAGTCCTTGCGGTTTGCAAACTGACTTCAGGTATTTTCGCCCTGCTGATCTCACTTTCGGCGGAAGCCATGCACCTCACGAATGCGTGAACGTGGCGCCGCTGCGAACGCGAGCGCCCGATACGGTTATATTTTCTTGGATATATCCCTAGCCAAGGCGCGCGGCCCGTTATATTCGTCGCAATATTTCGAACTCCGGGGAATGAATTATGCAAAACCGCCGCCAATGGATGAAACTGGCGACCGCCGCGATCGCAGTCCTCTGGCTTGGCGCGACAGCGCTTCCGGCGCCTGCCGCCGCAGCCGAAAAACTTACCGTCTTTGCGGCGGCGAGCCTCAAGAATGCGCTCGACGCCGCCAATGCCGCCTGGGCAAAGGAAAGCGGCAAGGAACCCGTCGCCTCCTATGCGGCAAGCGGCGCGCTAGCCAAGCAGATCGAAAACGCGGCCCCTGCCGATGTCTTCATCTCGGCCGACCTCGACTGGATGGATTACGTCGCCAAGAAGAAACTGATCAAGGCCGACACCCGCTCCAACCTGCTTGGCAACAAGATTGTGCTCGTTGCCGAAAAGGACAAGGCAAAACCGGTCGATGTCAAGCAAGGCTTCGATCTCGCCGGCCTTTTGGGTGACGGCAAGCTTGCCATGGGTGAACCGAAATCGGTTCCGGCCGGCAAATACGGCATGGCCGCGCTCGAAAGGCTCGGCGTCTGGAAATCGGTCGAAACCAAGGTCGCCGGCGCCGAAAGCGTGCGCGCTGCCCTTGCCCTCGTTTCGCGCGGCGAAGCGCCTTATGGCATCGTCTATCAGACGGATGCCGCAGCCGATAAGGGTGTCGCCGTCGTCGGCACCTTCCCCGCCGAGTCCCATCCGCCGATCATCTATCCGATCGCGATCCTCGCCGAGAGCAAGAACCCGGATGCATCAGCCTATCTCGACTTCCTGAAATCCGACAAGGCAGCCGCCTTCTTCACGGCGCAGGGTTTCACCACACTGAAATGATTGAGAAGTTGAGATGATTGCGGAATCGACAGTGACCGCTTAGCGTGAAGACTCAATAAGGCGAGCCGCAGATAGCAGTCTGGTTCGTGCCGATGTTGCCCCTCACCCTAACCCTCTCCCCGTAAACGGGGCGAGGGGACGTGCCCAGCGAGACGTTAGCGAGGGACGGAGAGGTTGCGGCTATTCCCCTTCGCCCCGCGAGCGGGGAGAAGGTGCCGGCAGGCGGATGAGGGGCAGGCATCGGGTGATGGCGGATTTCCAGGGAGAGCATCGCATTTGAACATATTGGGCTTGAGCAATGAGGAATGGACGGCGATCCTGCTCAGCCTGCGCGTCTCGATTGTCGCCATGCTGGCGAGCCTACCCTTCGGCATCCTCGTTGCTCTCCTGCTTGCCCGTGGCCGCTTCTGGGGCAAGTCGGTGCTGAACGGCGTCGTTCACCTGCCGCTGATCCTGCCTCCGGTCGTCACCGGTTTTCTTCTCCTCATCCTGTTTGGCCGCCGCGGTCCGATCGGCAGCCTGCTCGACCAGTATTTCGGCATTGTTCTCTCCTTCCGCTGGACGGGCGCGGCCTTGGCCTGCGCCATCATGGCCTTTCCGCTGATGGTGCGCAGCATCCGCCTGTCGATCGAGGCGGTCGACCGCAAGCTGGAAGAGGCGGCCGGAACGCTCGGCGCCGGCCCTGTCTGGGTTTTCCTGACGATCACACTGCCGTTGACCCTGCCCGGCATCATCGCCGGCATGATCCTCTCTTTTGCCAAGGCGATGGGCGAATTCGGCGCGACGATCACCTTCGTCTCCAACATTCCGGGCGAAACCCAGACGCTGTCGGCGGCGATCTACACCTTCACCCAGGTGCCGGGCGGCGATGCCGGCGCGCTCCGCCTGACGCTCGTCGCCGTCGTCATTTCGATGGCCGCCCTGCTCGCCTCCGAATTCCTCGCCCGTCTCGCCGGCCGGAGGATCGACCCGGAATGACGCTGATCGTCGAGGCAAAACAGAGGCTCGACGCCTTTTCGCTCGATGCCGCATTCACCTCCGAGCGCGGCGTCACCGCGCTGTTCGGCCGCTCCGGCTCCGGCAAGACCTCGATGATCCGCATTATCGCCGGCCTTGCCCGCCCGGACGAAGGCCGTGTCGTCCTCGACGGCGAGCCCCTGACCGAAACCACAACCGGCATCTTCGTCCCGAAACATCGCCGCCGCTTCGGTTATGTCTTCCAGGAGGCCCGGCTTTTCCCGCATCTCAGCATTCGCGCCAATCTCACCTATGGCCGCTGGTTCGCGGCGAGAACGGCACACGGTGAGAGCTTCGACCACATCGTCGACCTGCTCGGTATCGAGACGCTGCTGGAGCGCAGCCCCGCGAAGCTGTCCGGCGGCGAGAAGCAGCGCGTCGCCATCGGCCGCGCACTTCTCTCCTCGCCCCGCCTGCTGTTGATGGACGAGCCGCTCGCTGCCCTCGATGATGCCCGCAAGGCCGAGATTCTGCCTTATCTCGAGCGATTACGCGACGAAACCGACATACCGATCGTCTATGTCAGCCACTCGATCGCCGAGGTGGCGCGGCTGGCAAACCAGGTCGTCGTCATGCGCGACGGCAAGGTGGAAGCGACCGGCCCCGCCATCGACATATTGAGCCGCCCCTCCACCGCCTCCGACCGGCGCGAGGCAGGCGCACTGCTGGAAGGCACGGTGGAAAGCTTCGATGCGCGGCACCATCTATCGACGGTCGCGCTGAAATCCTGTCAGGTCCATATTCCGGGTGCGGCCCTTGCGCCCGGCAAATCGGTCCGCATCCGCATCCCCTCCCGCGATGTCATGCTGGCGACCACAAGGCCCGAGGGGCTCAGCGCGCTGAATATCCTGGAAGCAAGGATAGACGGGATGTCATCGACCGAGGACGGAACGGTGGAAATCCGGCTCGATTGCGGCGGCGATATCATTCTTTCCCGGATCACCACACTGTCCTGCGAGCGTCTGGATCTTCGACAGGGAAGGGCGATCTTCGCCATCATCAAGACAGTTGCCCTGGAGGCTTGATCAGCCGTGCTCGCCCTGCTGCAGGTTGCGCTTGGCCTCGAGCCAGGCGAGGTCCTCAGCAAGGCTGGTCCGCACCGTCTTTTCCATCCGGCGGAAACGCTCGAGCAATTCCTCGCCGAACGGCGTCAGCGCCGCGCCGCCGCCCTTCTGCCCGCCGCGCTGCGATTCCACCACCTGTTCGTTAAACATCCGGTTCATCTCGCTGACCAGCAGCCACGCCCGCCGATAGGACATGTCCATCGCCCGCCCGGCCGCCGAGATCGATCCGGTCTGGCGGATATGCTCCAGCAGTTCCATCTTGCCATGGCCAAGACGATCCTCGTCCGGGAAGCTGATTCGCAGGACGGGCACGAGTGTTTTTGCGGCTGAGTCGGTCATTGAATCTGGAGATCGTGGAATTTGCCGCACTTTACGCTACGGCATGGAAACTGTACACCGCCCGCACGAGGCCGCCCCGAGCGGTCAAATACTTCAATTCGAACGGCAGATCGGATTTTCGGCCGTTCTGTACCTTAGCATGTCTTGAAACATTAATGGTTTGATGCCTATCTTAACCATGATCCGGTCGTGATCGGATCTGTGTTGTGCATAGTTTGTCATTCCAGGAAAGGGAAAGCACTGACAACAGTACACGCCAAGGGAAAAACGCTCGCCGTTATCCCGAAGAGTGCGGAACGTGGCGCCGATGCCGCCGCCCGTGCCCTAGAAACCGTCCTCGCCAGCCTCGAGGACTCCAAAGCTGAAGATATCGTCACCATCGACATTGCCGGAAAATCGGCGCTGGGAGACTACATGATCGTCGTCTCCGGCCGCTCGAACAGGCATGTCATGGCGATCTCGGATCACCTGCTCACCGACCTTAAGGACGACGGCCTCGGTACGGCCCGCGTCGAAGGTCAGGAAGGCGGCGATTGGGTCCTGATCGACACTGGTGACATTATCGTGCATGTGTTCCGTCCCGAAATCCGCGAGTTCTACAACATCGAAAAGATGTGGGCGGCTCCGGATATGGACGAAGAAACACGGCACTAACAGGCAAGCCGGCATTCTGTCCGGCGCCTGAGACGTGGCATTGGCTGGCCGGCAAACAGACAAGCCGGCCGGTGGCGTAGTGTGCGCCCGATGTGCCGCATGAGCGGGAGCGGATGAATGCGAATAGGTCTTTTTGCGGTGGGACGGCTGAAGTCCGGCCCGGAAAAGGATCTTGCCGCCCGTTATTTCGACCGTTTTGCCAAGGCCGGCCCTGCCGTCGGTCTCGAATTGACCCGCGTTGCCGAAGTTGCCGAAAGCCGGGCCTCCAATGCGGAGACCCGCAAGCGTGAAGAGGCGGCGATGCTTCTGAAATCGCTTGCCGATGGCAGCATCCTCATTCTTCTCGATGAACGCGGCAAGGCGCTCGACAGCGAAGCCTTCGCAAACCTGCTCGGCTCCTATCGCGACCAAGGCAAACGCGAGCTGACCATCGCGATCGGCGGCGCCGACGGCCTCGACCCCTCCCTCTACGACCGTGCCGACGCCACGCTCTGCCTGGGCAAGATGACCTGGCCGCACCAGCTCGTGCGCACGCTGATCGCCGAACAGCTCTATCGCGCCGTCACCATCCTGTCCGGCCATCCCTATCACCGCGTCTGATGCCGCGTCGGCCCGATGCGTCGGTAATCGCAATGTCACGCAGCCGTGTTTTGCTAGGCAGCCCGTTCTCCTGCAAACCTTATGGCAAAGCGCACCAAATCAGCTTAGTCTCCGCGCGATTTGAGAAAGTGCCCCAACACGCATGACGAGAGCATCCACCAGGCGACACCGCATGATCCTGCCGGCTATCGCGGCCGGCGTCGGTGTGGCGGTGATTGTCATGTCGGCAAATCCGTTCATCGTCCGGGCGCAGGATGCCGCGCCCGAGGCGGCACAATCCGCACCGCCGCCGGCAGCCGAGCCGGCGCCGCCCGATCCTGCGGCCGAACTTGCCGCCAAGCGTGACCAGACCCGTGCCGAACTCGAAACCCTGTCGAAGACGATCAACCTCTCCACCGACAAGGTGAGCGCGCTTCAGCAGAGCATCGCCGATCTCGAAAAGAGCACGGAAAGCATCCGCCAGGCACTGATCGATTCCGCTGCCCGCCGCAAGGCGCTCGAAAAGCAGATCCTCGAAAGCGAGAAGAAACTTGCCGATCTCGGCGTCAAGGAGGATGGCATCCGCCGTTCTCTGCACGAGCGCCGCGGCCTGCTGGCCGAGGTGCTGGCAGCGCTCCAGCGCATGGGCCGTAACCCGCCGCCCGCTTTGCTCGTTACCCCCGACGATGCGCTCGCCTCCGTGCGCAGCGCCATTCTGCTCGGCGCCGTCGTGCCCGGCATCCGCAAGGAGACCGACAAGCTTGCCGCAGACCTCGCAAGCCTCGCCGCATTGCAGACCGCAAGTGCTGCCGAGAAGACCTCGCTGACCGGGACGATGACTGATGGCATCGAGGAAGAACGGCGCATGGACCTGCTGCTTGCCGAAAACGACAAGCTCAGCCGCAGCAACGCCGCCGAACTCGGGGCCGAAAGGAAACGTTCCGAGGAGCTGGCAGGCAAGGCGACCAGCCTCGAAGGCCTGGTCGACTCGATGGAATCCGAGATCGCTTCGGTGCGGGATGCCGCCGCTGCCGCCCGTCAGGCCGAGGAGAACCGCAAGCTGCTGACGGACGAGCAGCGCGCCCAGGCCAAGGCGCTTGCCGACAGCGGCGTGCCCGATAAAAACCGCATTGCGCCCGCATATCCCTTCGGAGAATTGAAGGCGAAATTGGAGGTGCCCGTTACGGGCGATATCCTGCGCCAGTTCGGCGATGCCGACGGCACCGGGCACGAGGCCATGGGAATGACGGTCGCCACCAATCCAGAGACAGTGGTGACGGCGCCTGCGGATGGTCTGGTGGTTTTCGCCGGCGCATTCCGCAGTTACGGCCAGATGATCATCCTCGACGCGGGCGATGGATACCACCTGGTTCTCTCGGGAATGGATACGATCAATACCCGTCAGGGAAAATTCGTTTTCTCCGGCGAGCCGCTTGCCGTGATGGGCGCGAAAAGAGTGGCAAGCGCAACTGCATTGGCGCTGGAAACGAACCGGCCAACGCTTTACATTGAATTTCGAAAGGACGGTAAACCGGTCGATTCCCGGCCGTGGTGGACCGCCAAAGACACTGGAAAGGCACGCAATGATTCGTAGGGCTTCTCTTGTTCTGGTCGGCGCATTGATGGGTGCGACCGCAATGAGCGTCATTTACTCGGCGGGTGTGCCGGCAGAAGCGGCCGGGTCCTCGACCTACAAGGAACTTTCGGTTTTCGGAGATGTCTTCGAGCGTGTGCGTGCGCAATATGTGACGCCGCCTGCGGAAGACAAGCTGATCGAGAACGCCATCAACGGCATGCTGTCCTCGCTCGATCCGCATTCGAGCTACATGAATGCGAAGGACGCCGAGGACATGCGCACCCAGACCAAGGGTGAGTTCGGCGGCCTCGGCATCGAAGTCACGATGGAAGACGAACTCGTCAAGGTCATCACCCCGATCGACGATACGCCCGCCGCCAAGGCCGGTGTTCTCGCCGGCGACTACATCTCCGAGATCGACGGCCAGTCAGTGCGCGGCCTGAAGCTGGAAGACGCCGTCGAGAAGATGCGCGGCGCCGTCAACACGCCGATCAAACTGACGCTGATCCGCAAGGGTGCCGACAAGCCGATCGAGCTGACGATCGTCCGTGACGTCGTCGCCGTCCAGGCAGTCAAGTCGCGTGTCGAGGACGATGTCGGTTATCTCCGCATCATCTCCTTCACCGAGAAGACCTATCCCGACATGGAAAAGGCGATCAAGAAGATCAAGGACACCGTTCCGGCCGACAAGCTGAAGGGTTATGTTCTCGACCTGCGCCTCAATCCGGGCGGTCTGCTCGACCAGGCGATCAACGTCTCCGATGCCCTGCTGCAGCGTGGCGAAGTCGTTTCGACCCGCGGCCGCAATCCGGATGAAACCCGCCGCTTCAATGCAGGCCCGGGCGACCTGACGGATGGCAAGCCGGTGATCGTGCTGATCAACGGCGGTTCGGCTTCCGCATCGGAAATCGTCGCTGGCGCTCTTCAGGATCTGCGCCGTGCCACGGTTCTCGGCACGCGCTCCTTCGGCAAGGGCTCCGTCCAGACGATCATCCCGCTCGGTGAAAACGGCGCGCTGCGCCTGACCACTGCGCTCTACTACACGCCGTCGGGCCGCTCGATCCAGGGCACCGGCATCACCCCCGACATCAAAGTCGAGGAACCGCTGCCGGAGGAACTGCAGGGCAAGATGGTGACCGAAGGCGAATCCAGCCTGCGCGGCCACATCAAGGGCCAGAGCGAGACGGACGAAGGTTCGGGCTCCGTTGCCTACGTCCCGCCGGATCCGAAGGACGACGTTCAACTGAACTACGCGCTCGACCTCCTGCGCGGCAAGAAGACCGATCCGGCCTTCCCGCCGAACCCGGACAAGGCCGTCGTCGCCAAGTAATCGCAACTCAAGGCCGGGCACTCGCCCGGCCTTGACCCTTTCTGCTGTTTCCCGATTTTGGAGCGGGCGAAAAATTGGGAACGGACCTGCATGCGCCTTTGGGCCGCAACCGCAAAACCGGCAGCCGGCGCCCAGGTATCCTGCGCCTCGGCCGTATCGCCGCCAGTCTTTGTCTTTTTGCGATAGGCGGCTTTTCCCTCTATACGGCATTTCGCGGCGATGAGCTCGAACGCACCAAACCGCCGACGGGCGAACAAGCCGCAACACCCCCTGCCAATACTCCTCAGCCGCCGACGGCCGGCCAAGCGGCAGACGGTATGCCCCGCGCCGACCCGCGCTCGGGCGCCAATGTCGAGCAGATGGTCACCGGCGACGGCTCGGTCGTCACCAAATACAGCCCTCGCACGCGTGACGGCGGCGGGCCGGTGCTGGTCGACGCCATGCAGATCGGCCAGGATCCGCGCATGGCAGCCCAGCCCAATGAAGCACTGCTCGAAGAGACGCCTTTTGGCAGGCTGCCGATCGTCGGCCCCGATGGCCGGCGGCCGATGGATCAATATGCGCGTCCCTCGTCCGGCGCGCGCGGCGTCCGCATCGCCATCGTCGTCAGCGGCCTCGGGCTCAGCCAGACCGGAACGCAGCGCGCCATCGCGGAATTGCCGGAAGAGATCACTTTCGCTTTTGCCGCAAGCGGCAACAGCCTGCAGCGCTGGATGCAGGAAGCCCGCCGCGGCGGTCACGAGATCCTTCTCCAGGTGCCGCTCGAGCCCTTTGATTATCCGGCGAACGATCCGGGCCCCGAAACGCTGCTGACCACGAAGTCGGCTGCCCGCAACATCGAAAACCTGCACAAGGCGATGGGCGAGATCACCAACTATACCGGCGTCATGAATTATCTCGGCGGCCGTTTCCTGTCTGATCCCGCCGCCATGGAACCTGTCATGCGCGACATCGGCAAGCGCGGGTTGCTGTTTCTTGACGATGGTACATCGGCGCAGTCGAAGACGGCGGCGATCGCCAAGGGAACCGAACTGCCCTATGCCTTCGCCGACCTGCAGCTCGACGGCCAGCTCGATATCAACGCCGTCCTGAAGAAGCTCGACGAGCTCGAGCGCATCGCCCGCAAGAACGGCCAGGCGATCGGCGTCGCCTCGGCTTTCGATGAGAGCGTTGACGCCATCGCCAAATGGAGCGAGGAGGCCGCGATGCGCGGCATCGAGATCGTCGGCGTTGCCGCCCTTTCAAACGACCCCAGGAATCCTTGAGATGGATCCCTGAGAAGAATCCCAGAACGGAGAAGAAGATGAGCCAGGCGACCGTGAAAGCCGAGGATCTGCCCTACCGCCCCTGCGTCGGCGTGATGATCCTGAACCGCGATGGCCTCGTCTGGGCGGGAAGACGCATCTCCGACGGCAATTCCGAATATGACGGCTCCCCACAGCTCTGGCAGATGCCGCAGGGGGGCATCGACAAGGGCGAGGATCCATTGGACGCCGCCTATCGCGAGCTCTACGAGGAGACCGGCATCAAGACGGTGACCCTGCTTGCCGAAGCGAGAGACTGGATCAACTATGATTTGCCGCCGGCACTGATCGGCATCGGGCTCAGGGGGAAATTCCGCGGCCAGACGCAGCGCTGGTTCGCCTTCCGCTTCGACGGCGACGACAACGAGATCGCAATCAACCCGCCGCCTGGCGGCCATGAACCGGAATTCGATGCTTGGGAATGGAAGCCGATGCGGCAACTGCCGGGGCTGATCGTGCCCTTCAAGCGCGCCGTCTACGACCAGGTGGTGGCCGAGTTCCAGCACTTGGAAACACTTCAATCGGAAGATTGATCACGGCAGGATGACCACCTCCGTTTGCGCTCGGTAACGATGCCTCCGAAGGAGGCCGACCGCACCGATTTGCGTTCAACCGTGTCAGATCGGGGAATTCCGGCCGCCATGGGCGGCCGGCATCTCGTTCGAATATTATTCGGCTTCGTTGGCGGAATCGGCGTTGAGCTGGCCGTATTTGCTCTCGCCGATTTTCTCGAGCAGGTCGATCTGTGTTTCGAGGAAGTCGATATGACCTTCCTCGTCCGCCAGCAACTCCTCGAAAAGTTTCATGGAAACGTAATCGCCTGCGTCATGACAGATATCGCGCGACTTTTTGTAGGCCGCACGAGCGTCGTACTCGCCGGCAAGATCGGCTTCCAGAACTTCTTTGACGTTCTGGCCGATGCGCAGAGGTGCAAGGGTCTGCAGATTGGGATGGCCTTCGAGGAAGATGATGCGTGCAACAAGCCGGTCGGCATGGTGCATCTCTTCGATTGATTCGGCGCGCTCCTTCTTGGCGAGCTTGGTGTAACCCCAGTCTTCAAGAAGACGGTAATGAACCCAATATTGGTTGACCGCACCGAGTTCGAGGAACAACGCCTCGTTAAGCCGCTCGATGACCTTTTTGTCGCCTTTCAATGTCCGCTCTCCTGTTTTCCTCATGGAATTGTTTCAAGCGGGACATGAAATCAAATATTTCGGTCTCCGTCGAGTGGCGACGGGCGTGATATTCCTCGGTCGTCTGGATAATGATGTCGACGACGTTGGGGAAACAGCCGCAGCAGCGGCCGCGTTTTTCCATGGCGTGATAGACCTTCGCAGGCACGATAAGCTGCCAACAGTCTTCATCGAGAAGGTTGGTGATAACCTCCCGGATTTCTTTGTCGGTTATATAATTGCAGCTGCAGACGAGCACGTCTTCATTCCAAACATGACACTGACTATCGTGTTTTCTGCTAAAGAAGATGGTGGCTGTCAAGAAAAAATTCGAGTCCTGCAGCATCAAACAGCGGTGCGCGGATGAGACCCTCATGCATGTCGTACGGGATTATGCAGCGGTTTCATAGGGATGACGCCATAAGGCAGTGAAGGCGCGCTGCATGGTTCTGATCGCTGGCGACGCACTTCAATGGAAGTTGCGTCCGCGCGGCATCACCTCAGCGGTTTCCGTCGCGCCCGCATGGCGGCCTGTGGCAACCATCCGTTTTTCCAGCTCCGCCCTTTCCTGCACATTCGCAAGCTTTTTCTGCCGCTGATCGGCACCCGGCCTCAGCACCTCGTCTGCCCGCTCGCAGACGCCGAAACGCCGGGCCTCGCGTTGCAGGATACCGAGCGCCGGCGTCATGTCCTCGATATGCTCGACGACAGTATGGATCACCCCGCTCTGGCTTTGCAGCCTGCCGCGGACTTTTACCAGCCGGGCGCCCATCACGACCGACCGGTATTTGTCGAACATTTTCGACCAGACGATCACATTGGCCACGCCGGTCTCGTCTTCCAGCGTCATGAAGATCACGCCTTTGGCCGAACCCGGCCGCTGGCGCACCAGCACGAGGCCCGCGATCGTCACCCTCTGCCCGTTCGCGACCTTCAACAGATCGACACTGCGCGTCACGCCAGCCTTGCGCAATTCCTCGCGCAGGAAGGAGACGGGGTGCGCCTTCAGCGACAGTGAGAGATAACGATAATCCTCGATAACCTGCTCTCCCGGCAGCATTTCCGGCAGCTTCGCTACGGGCTCGGCCTGGAGGTCGACATGGCGGACCTGCTCGAAAAGCGGCAATTCCTCGGCCGCGCTCTTCACATCCAGCGCCCGCACCGCCCAGAGCGCCTCGCGTCGTGACAGTTTGAGGGATTGGAACGCATCGGCATCCGCCAGTCGCTCGATGACCGACTTCTGCAGACCGGACCGCAGCCAGAGATCCCGCACCGAGCTGTAGCCTTCGCCTCGATTATCGACGAGCCGTTCCATATCGTCTGTCGAGAGACCCTTGATCTGCCGGAAGCCGAGCCGCACCGCATGCCGGGTCTTGATGATCTCGCGCATCTCATGATGTCGAAAATCGACGGCATTCCGATCGAAAGCGGCCTCTTCCAGATCGCAATCCCAGTTCGATTCATTGATATCGACCGGCAGGATCTTTACTCCGTGCTCGCGTGCATCCCGGACCAGCTGCGCCGGCGCATAAAAGCCCATCGGCTGGGAATTCAGCATCGCCGCGCAGAAGATGTCGGGATAATAGGCCTTGAGCCATGAGGAGGCATAGACGAGCAGCGCGAAGGAAGCGGCATGGCTTTCTGGAAAACCATATTCACCGAAGCCCTTGATTTGCTTGAAACACTGTTCCGCGAATTCGCGGGCGTAGTTATTTTCGATCATCCCATCGACGAAACGCTTTTTAAAATTATCGATTGTGCCTGTTCTCTTGAATGTCGCCATCGACCGTCTGAGGCGATCGGCTTCCGCTGGCTTGAAGCCTGCTGCAGTGATGGCGATCTGCATGGCTTGCTCTTGGAACAGAGGAACTCCGAGAGTTCTCTTTAGGACATCTTTTAGTTCCGGACTCGGATATTCGATCGGAATGTTCTTGGCCCGCTGCTCCCGGCGCTTCAGATAGGGATGCACCATATCGCCCTGGATCGGGCCTGGCCGCACGATCGCCACCTCGATGACGAGATCGTAAAACACCTTCGGCTTGAGACGCGGCAGCATGCTCATCTGCGCCCGGCTTTCGATCTGGAAGACGCCGAGCGTATCGGCCCGGCCCATCATCTCGTAAACCGGCTCGCCTTCGTCTCCATGCTCCTTGTTGCCGAGATCTGCGAGCGTCTTCTTTACGTCGTAATGCAATTCAAGCAGCGAGAAGGCTTTTCGCAGGCAGGTCAGCATGCCGAGCGCCAGCACATCCACCTTGAGGATCTTGACGTTGTCGAGGTCGTCCTTGTCCCACTCGATCATGTAGCGATCCGGCATCGCCGTCTTCATGATCGGCACCACCTCGTCGAGCCTGTCCCGCGTAATAACAAAGCCGCCGACATGCTGGGTGAGGTGGCGCGGGAAGCCGAGAAGTTCGGAAGCATACTGAAGAACGTTTCGGGTCACCGGATCCTTGATGTCGAGTCCCGCCGCCTTTGCATCCCGTTCGGAGAGATTGTCCTCCGACCAACCCCAGACGAGGCTGCTGATCGCCGACTGGACATCCTCCGACAGCCCGAAGGCCTTGGAAACCTCGCGGCCGGCCGAGCGGGTGCGGTAGGTGGTCACGCCCGCCGTCAGCCCGGCATGTTCTCTTTTGTAGTTTTCGTAAATGAATTGAATGACCTCTTCACGCCGGTCATGCTCGAAATCGACATCGATATCCGGCGGTTCGTCGCGATCCATCGAAATGAAGCGATCGAAGAGCAGCGTGCTCTTTTCGGGATCGACTTCCGTTATTTCGAGGCAATAGCAGATGACCGAATTTGCCGCCGATCCGCGTCCCTGGCATAGGATATTAAGTTTATAGCGGGCGTGTTGGATGATCCTGTGAACTGTCAGGAAATAAGAGGCATATTTCTTCTTTTTAATGAGATCGAGTTCATAATCGATCTGTTGCGCCACCTTGGGCGGGATACCCTCGGGATAGCGTCTAGCGGCTCCCGCTCTCGTCAGCCTTTCGAGTGTCTCCTGCGGCGTTTCGCCGGGATCGTTTTCTGGCGGATAATTGTGCTCCAGTTCCTTCAGGGAGAAGATCAACCTGTCGAAAAATACCTGCGTATTCTCGACCGCATTAGGATAGTCCCGGAAGATCCGGGTCATTTCACGTGAATCCTTGAGGTAGCGCTCGGCATTCGGCGCCAGCAGAAATCCGGCTTGTGCTATCTGTACATGCTCCCGGATCGCGATCACGACATCCGAAAGCGGCCGGCGTTCAGGATGGTGGTAAAGCGGCTGGTTGGTTGCAATCAGCGGCACACGGTTTCGAGCGGCAAGCATGGCAAGCACTGCAAAGACCTGCCTGTCGCGGCCATCATAGGCTGGCGCCAGCGCCATATAAAAAGCCTTGCGGAAGCGTCTGCGAAACCGTTCCAGATAATCTTCCAGCGTCGACTGACCCGCCTGATGACCGGCAAGGGTGCGATCGGGAACGAGGGCAAGCATCATCTCGTCCCCCCATTTCATGAGTTCCGCTTCCGTCAGGATGCAGCTTCCCTTTACCGCTTCTTCCTTCAGATTGCCGGCGGTGAGAAGACGACAAAGGTTCGCCCAGCCCCGTCGATTGCATGGATAGGCGAGGATATCAGGCGTTCCATCGGAAAAGACGAGACGGGCGCCCGGCTGAATCCGGATAGGATCGAGGATCTCCGCCTCTTTTCCTTCCTTCTTCGCTTGGGCCATAATCTCATCCCTGTTCTTATATCTCTCCTCAAGCTGCTCCGCCTGCGCATGCGCCCGCACCACGCCGGCAACCGAATTCCGGTCCGCAATCCCGAGACCGCCGAGCCGGAGATGAGCAGCCTGTACGACCATCTCCTCCGGGCCGGAAGCGCCTTCAAGAAACGAGAAATTCGTCCTTGTGCCGATCTCGAAAAATGCAGGTTCGCTCTTCATGCAAACACACCGTGCATGAACCAGCGGGGATCGAGTTCCCGGCCATAAAAGCCCCGCCGATAGATCCAGAAGCGATGTCCGGTCTCGTCCTCGATGCGGAAATAGTCACGCGCCTCGGCATCACCCCCATCGATCCACCATTCCATGGCAATCCGTTCCGGCCCTTCGCTTCTTGCCACCTGATGCTGAATGCGCCGCCAGCGGAAGATCTGGGGCGGACCATCGGGCACTTCGGCAAGTATGGTCTCGACGGGCTCCGGCGTTGCAAAGAGTCGCAACGGGCGCTCTTCGCGGAAAGGAAGAGAGATGTCCTGCGCTGCCTTCCGCCTGGGAAGGCTCTCCATCACAGGAACCGTGATGACGGCGCGTTCCGGCACATGGCTCTCGCGGAGCTGGAAGCTTTGCAGGCAATCCGCACCAAGCCGGGCCGAGACCCGGTCGACGAAGGCCGATAGCGAGATCTCTCCCTGACGGTCGCCCTCGAAATCACCCTGCGCCTCGTTGAAGGGATCGTGCCGCAACACATTCAACCGCAGGATCTCGAAACCATAGCCGGCATCGAGATCGTCATAGACCGCCTGCAATCGCTCGGAAAAAAGTCCGGCGATGAACTTTGGTTCGCGAAGCGGCTGCGAAGCGCCGACGGAGATACGAAAGACCCTGCCGTCGACGCGGAACAGGACCAGTTCGAACACCCGCCCGCCAGCCCCCCGCGTCTCCAGCGACGGCTGCAGCGATAAGGCGACCTGCCTGGTGACGGCAAGGATCTGCTCTTCCGTCCCGATGGGCTCGATCAGCCGGCTTTCGGCCGAGAGGCTGGCAACAGGACGCCGGGGCGAGACCGGCTCCTCTTCACGTCCCAGCGCCTGGTCGAGACGCAGAAGCAGCTCCGGGCCGAACCGGCGGGTCAGCGGCGCTCGCGGTGCATCGATGACGTCGCCGATATATTTCAGACCGAGCTTCTTCAGGGCATCGACGGTTTGTCCCTCCAGCCGCAAGGCTGCAACCGGCAAGGACACCAGCACATGTTCCGTCTCTTCGTCCTCGATCACGCCGCCTTGCCCGAAGCGGGACGCGGCCCAGGAAAGGCCGGGCGACGATGAGATCGCGCCGCGGGCATCGAACCCCATATGAAAAAGCCGCGACAGCACATCCCTAAGAAGCGCCTTTTCACCGCCGAAAAGATGAGCGCAGCCGCTAATGTCGAGAAACAGGCCGTCCTTGCCGTCGAACGCCACCAGCGGCGTATAACGGTCGCACCAGTCGGCAATTGCCTCCAGCAACCGGCGGTCGGCCGTCGGATCCTCTTCCGCGACCTCGAGCATCGGGTACATGGCGCGCGCTTCGGCAACGCCCAGCTCCTTCTTCAGCCCCAGCCTTTCGGCCAACTCGTCCAGTGCCGTCAGCCGCATGGCATTGTTGAGCTTGCCGGAACAGACGATAGGCGGCGTCTCAGGACGCCCTTTCGAACGCCAGGAGAGACCCCATCGCTTGCGGGCGATGCGGTCCGTTGGCAGATGCGGGAAGCTGAGCGCCAGAATGCGCTGACTGTTCGCGTGGAGGACGAACGAGGTTTGGTTCGGCGACAGTGAGAAATTCGCGTTCATGGGGATTCCACTCCAGAAGAAAGGAGAGCGGGGCCGGATTTCGGCTCTTCTCCAGTGTGAGACGGAAAATCGGATTGCCGATGCTGCCGGAAAGTGTCGATCCATCCGGCAACGGCTGCAGAGCGGACGGGGCTGGTTCGACATGCAGACGCAAGGCCGCACTGCTTGCCTCCTCCGCTCCGGCCTGACGGACAAGAAAGAGCGGACGGCGGGCAGCATGCGCCCTGAGACTGAGCCGGCGGCTTTCGGTCAGGCCGAAGTGGGCGGGATTGCCCCGCACTTCGAAGATGACGGCTGAGAAGGCAGCGCTTTCCACCGCCACCTCCGCCAGCCAGAGCGCCTCATCCAGCTTACGCGGGGCGGCGTGGAGAAACCGCTCCGGGCTCAGACCGAAATCCCGAAGCCCGGGGGCATAGGGACGGCCGGCCTCGAGCGTGCCAACGGCATCGCCGATCCAAAGCAACGGCAGAAGGCGGCCGGCATCCGCCTCCCGTTTTTGCAGCCGCGCGGCAACAGCCATCGCCAGCCCGCTTGCAGCACCGGCATCGCGAGACAGAGCGGAACGGAATTCGGTGATCGCATCGAGCGGCAGGCCGCCTTCCAGCGCCCCGTCGAGAAACTCCACCCCAAACGGCAGGGGCGGCAGCGTGCGCTCCTGGCGGGTCTTACGTCCTTCCGCCAGGGCTTCCCGTTCCGCTGCGGCAAGCGCCGGCGCGGGCCTTCCCTCCAGTCTGGCGATGGTTTCGCGGAGCGCAAAAAGCCGCTCGCGCGCCAGGGCGTGCTGCGCCATGGCGTTCTCCGATCCGTCTTGTTCCTGTTATGTTCTTATAGATTCCAGAGAGCTAATGAAGAGTCAACGGCCATTTTCTATGAAAATATTCCTGCCTTTGATTCCGCACTCGAAAATCGGCGATAAAGGTTCTATATGGGCCCGCAAAGGAAGGAATATTCATGGCCCGCATAGACCAGAGCGATGATTGGCGGGACCGCCATGCGCCGACCATCAGCGCCTTCGAGTCGCTGGCGATGGAGGCCTACAGCCATCTCCCGGATGAATTCCGCCAGCTGACGACCAACCTCACGATCGAGATCGAAGATTTCCCCGATGACGACGTTTTCGAGGACATGGCACTGGAAACCCCTTTCGATCTGCTCGGCCTTTTCGAGGGCAGGGGCATTTCCGAACGTTTCACGGTGGAAACCGGCGAGATGCCGAACCGCATCCGCCTCTACCGCCGTCCCATTCTCGACTACTGGGCTGAGAACGACGAGACGCTCGGCGACATCATCACCCACGTCCTGATCCACGAGATCGGCCACCATTTCGGGCTGAGCGACGATGACATGGAGCGGATCGAGGCAAGCGCCGAGGAAGCCGCCGAACGATAGAGCGCCGCGCGTCCAAGGACGCGCTAAGGACGCTCTATCACTTTCAATCACGCATAATCCTTTCCGAAAATCGATTACGATTTTCGGGGTTATGCGCTAAAACCTCACTGCTCGGAGAGCTTCATATCGGGATCGTAATCCTTGCCTTCGACATGCTTGACGACGGCCTGGCCGCACTGCATCGCGCCGGTTGCGGCGTTGAAGGCATAGCTCGGCGAGCCCTCCAGCGACCAGCCCTTGTTGAGGGCGGCGGTGACCTTATGGCAGAAGGAAGCATCGTCGGGACCGGTCAGGAAGCGGTAGAGTTTCATCACATCGTCTTTCGTGCTGCAGCCTGGCGGGCTGCGATCAGGTGGGCTTTATGGACCAGACTTTCCGCCTGGACAAGATGCAGCCGCTCGACCATCCGCCCGCCTGCATTGATGACGTTCAGCCCATCGGAGGCGGGGTCGGCAAAGGCTGATATGATCGCCTCCGCTTCCGCAATCGCTGCCGGATCCGGGCCGAAATGGCGGTTGGCGGGCTCGATCTGCGCCGGATGGATCAGCATCTTGCCGGCAAAGCCCATGGCCCGGCCCTGCAGACATTCGGCATCGAAACCCTGTTCGTTCCTGAAATCGTTGAAGACGCTGTCGATCGCATCGAGCCCATAGGCACTGACCGCAAGGACGACCTGCATCAGCCACGGCACGAGATAGCTCCGCCCCGACTGCGGCAGCACGCCGGTCTCCTTGCGCAGGTCGTTGAGCCCGACGACGAGACAATCGAGCCGTGAGCCCGGCGTGCGCCCGGCTTCGGCGATAACAGCCGCATTGAGGATGCCGCGCGGTGTCTCGATCATCGCCCAGATGCGCAGATCTTCCGGTGCATCGGCCTCGGAGAGAAGGTCACTGAGCGCCATGACATCCTGCGGCTCGTCGACCTTCGGCAGCAGCACGGCATCGGGACAGAGCGCCGTCACCAGCTCCATGTCCGCCAAGCCGAAATCGGTGGACAGACTGTTGATGCGGATGATCCGCTCCTTGCCTTGGAGCGGCCGAGCCGAAAAGAAATTCCTCAGATTTTCCCGCGCTTCCGCCTTCTTTTCCGGCGCCACGGAATCCTCAAGATCGAAGATCACCGCATCGCAATCGACCGCATGGGTTTTTTCGAGGGCGCGGGGATTGATGGCAGGCACGCTCAGCACCGAACGGCGCAGGCGGATGGAGCGGGTCGTGGGGTTTCGGCTCATGGCGAATTAGTGCCAAGCTTTGAAAGCCGAAGCAAGCAGCCCACCCCAGAACCTCCCACAGAACAACAAAAAGCCATGCTTGCCTTGCAGAGAGGAAGGAGAAGGACCACATTCCTTTCCGAAGAAAGGTCTCTAACCATGCAGAACATTCGCTCCATCTTCCTCATGCTTGCCGGCGCCACCGTTTTCGTGGCCATGCTGCTTTTCACCTTCTCGGTGACGCTCGCCGTCGGCGGCATCCTGACCGTGCTCATGGTCGGACGCGCGCTTTCGATGAAGATGAAGCCCGCTCCGGTCCGCGCCAAGGCAAATAACGGTAAGCCGGAGATGCGTGTGTGGAACGACGGCCGCGGCACGATCATCGATCTCTGATCACCTTTTCGCTGAAAATTTGGTTCGCTGAAAAATTTCGGCCGACACTGTCGGATCACGCTTCCATGCTACGTCCTTGAAGCAGCCAGGCATTCAGCCGGCGCTCAAAAACGAATGGAGGACAAGCATGGATGCGACGACAGAGAGCAACCCGACCAAGATGCCACCGGTCAAGAACGGCCTGCTGCCCTATCTGACGGTCGGCGGCGCGGTGAAAGCTGCGGAATTCTACAAGAAGGCTTTCGGCGCCGAAGAGGCATATCTCGTGCCGGTCGACGAGAGCGGCAGAACGATGCATGTGCATCTCTACATCAACGGCAGTTCCCTGATGCTGTCGGACGCCTATCCCGAATACGGCCATCCCTTCAAAGGCCATGAAGGCTTTGCAATCCAGCTGGTGATCGATGATATCGACTTCTGGTGGGATCGCGCGGTTGCCGCCGGCGCCGAAGTCGTCATGCCGGTCGAACTGATGTTCTGGGGCGACCGCTATGGCCAGCTTCGTGATCCGTTCGGCGTCCTCTGGGGGTTGAACGCACCGTCCAAATAAGGGACAGGCGCAATCGGCGGACCGCGCGAAACGTCGCGTGGGCCGCCATCTGTGAAAGATTCTCCTTCATTTCGGCGAAAAACTGGACTAGATGCAAATTCAGGAAGTAGATTTGCTGAAATGGAGCATGGGTCATGGATAAATTCGTGAAGCTCACGGGCGTTGCAGCGCCCCTGCCGGTCGTCAACGTCGACACCGACATGATCATTCCGAAGGATTATCTGAAGACGATCAAGCGCACCGGCCTCGGCACCGGCCTCTTCGCGGAAGCCCGTTATAACGAAGACGGCTCAGAAAACCCGGATTTCGTGCTGAACAAGCCGGCCTATCGCGATGCCAAGATCCTCGTTGCCGGCGACAATTTCGGCTGCGGCTCCTCGCGCGAGCACGCGCCCTGGGCGCTTCTGGATTTCGGCATCCGCTGCGTTATTTCGACCAGCTTCGCCGATATTTTCTACAATAACTGTTTCAAGAACGGCATCCTGCCGATCAAGGTCAGCCAGGAAGATCTCGACAAGCTGATGGACGACGCCTCGCGCGGCTCCAACGCCATCCTGACCGTCGACCTCGAAAATCTCGAGATCACCGGCCCCGATGGTGGCTTGATCAAGTTCGATCTCGACGAGTTCAAGCGTCACTGCCTGCTGAACGGCCTCGACGATATCGGCCTGACACTGGAAAAGGGTAAGGCGATCGACAGCTTCGAAAAGAAGAACGCCGCTTCGCACCCCTGGGCCGCCTGAGCCCTTCCAATCGGCTACCGATCAAGCCGGGCTTACGCCCGGCTTTTTCTTTGGTGTGGGTCAAAGAAACTTTTCTTTCCAGGCCCTGAGTTTTTCGAGCGACACGCCGATGCCGCCGCAGACTTCGATAAGCGGATTGTCGAAGCGCTGAAGCAGACCGGCATGCACATCGGCAACCGCAAGGGCCGCGCCGCAAGCCGGCTCGACCAGAATGCGCTGCGCATCGGCAAATTTCAGGCAGGCGGCAACGGCATCGGCGTCGCTGACGACAACACTTTCGATCGGATGCTGCTGCGGCAGGTCGAAGACATGCTGCGCCACCTGCCGCGCCCCGAGCGAATTGGCAATCGAGGTAATGGCGGGAAGGGTGATACGCTCATTCGCCTTGAGGCTGGCATGGAGCGAAGCTGCCCCTTCCGTTTCGACGGCGATAACAGGCACATCGGAAAGCCCGTTGCGCTTCAACCCCTCGACGATGCCGGCAAGCAGCCCGCCGCCGCCGACGCTGGTGACCACGCAATCGAATTTTGCCCCTTTCGCCACCACCTCGTCAATCAGCGTGGCATGGCCATCCCACAGAAGCGGATGGTCGAAGGGGTGCACATAGGTTGCCTTGCGGCTCCGGGCGAGCTCGACCGCATGGGCATTGGCCTCATCAAAAACCGAACCATGAACGAGGACATTCGCGCCCGTTGCGGCAATCGTCTGGCGTACGTCGGCCGCCGTCGTATCCGGCACGACGATCGTGACCGGCACCCCGAGTGCCCGGCCGGCATAAGCGGCCGCAATGCCGGCATTGCCGCCGGAAGCGCAGAAGATTTCGCGCGCCCCATTTTCCACCTCGTGCTGGCAAAGCCGGCCAACGCCGCGCAGCTTGAAGCTGCCGGAAGGCTGCAGCGCATCAAGCTTCAGCCAGAGCGGCTTGCCGCTGGCGCTGTAGCCAGGTGCCGTCTGGAGCAAGGGCGTGTCGAGGTGGAGAGGCGCGAAAGGCATGGGAACCATCCAGGATAAAGATAGGGTCACCGTTCTAATTCGTTTGTGGACGCAGGAGCAACCGTCGCGGCTCGGAGCGAAGCGTACCGATTCACCGCTTCTGTCGCTTGAAATGCCCATTTCCGGGGTCTAAGAAACCGCAACTTGTTTTTCCCAGGAGGGTTTCATGACAGCACGCAATCTTTTCCTGCTGCCGGGTGACGGCATCGGTCCAGAGGCCATGGGCGAGGTCCGCAAAATCATCGCCTATATGAACGAGGCGATGAATGCCGGTTTCGTCACCGACGAAGGCCTTGTCGGCGGCTGCGCCTATGATGCACATGGCGCTGCCATCTCGGAAGCCGACATGCAGAAGGCGCTTGCCGCCGATGCCGTTCTGTTCGGCGCCGTCGGTGGCCCGAAATGGGATAGCGTGCCTTACGAAGTGCGCCCGGAAGCCGGTCTGCTCCGCCTGCGCAAGGATCTGCAGCTCTTCGCAAACCTGCGCCCCGCCATCTGCTATCCGGCCCTTGCTGCGGCCTCGTCGCTGAAGCCGGAGCTGGTCGAAGGCCTCGATATCCTGATCATCCGCGAGCTGACGGGCGGCGTCTATTTCGGCGAGCCGAAGGAAATCATCGACCTCGGCAATGGCCAGAAGCGCGGCATCGACACGCAGGTTTACGATACCTACGAGATCGAGCGCATCGCCGGCGTCGCCTTCGAAATGGCCCGCACGCGGCAGAACCGCGTCTGCTCCATGGAAAAGCGCAACGTCATGAAGTCGGGCGTGCTCTGGAACCAGGTGGTAACCGAGACGCACAAGGCGAAATATTCCGACGTCCAGCTCGAACACATGCTGGCCGATGCCGGCGGCATGCAGCTGGTGCGCCAGCCGAAGCAGTTCGACGTCATCGTCACCGACAACCTCTTCGGTGATATGCTCTCCGACGTTGCCGCCATGCTGACCGGGTCCCTCGGCATGCTGCCTTCGGCCTCGCTCGGCGCGCCCGACGGCAAGACCGGCAAGCGCAAGGCGCTCTACGAGCCTGTGCACGGTTCGGCGCCTGACATCGCCGGCAAGGGCATCGCCAATCCGATCGCCATGATCGCCTCCTTTGCCATGTGCCTGCGTTACTCCTTCAATCTGGTGAAGGAAGCCGACGATCTGGAAAAGGCGATCGCCAACGTGCTCGACAAGGGTATCCGCACCGGCGACATCATGGCCGATGGCGCAAGGCAGGTCGGTACCGTCGAGATGGGCGATGCGATCCTCGCCGAGTTCAAGACGCTTTCCGCCTGATATTTCACGTGAAACAGTTCTGGCCCTTCGCATGCCGCATGTGGAGGGCTTTTTCTTAGGAGTGCGAGCAGCACCGGCTTGGTCGAATTATCCCAAACGGACTATTCTCGGCCACAATCTCGTGTATTTTTGCGCCGGATTTTAACGAGCGCATAATCCCGCAATCGGAAGCAACTTTCGACATAGGATCATGCGTCAATTCAAAGAAATAGAGCGTCCTTAGCGTGTCCTGTTGGACGCGCGGGGGCTCCGGGACAAATTCGAACGGACGACGAAATGCGGGCATTTTGGGCTTCCCTGGACAGGCGCTGGCGCCGGAGCGGCGTCGGCATGCCGCCTTTGCGCTGGCAGGCCTGCCTCTTCGTTACGCTCAATGCCGTGATTCTTTCCATGCTGCTCTTCGACGCACCGATCGGTGCCAGCAAAGCTCCCGCGCCGGTGAAACACCTCGGCGAGTTGCTGACCGGTTTCGGCGATTCCGCTTGGCTGATCTACACCAGCATCCTGCTGTTCTTTCAGGGCAGGGCCGGTTACAAGCTATTGAAGACGGCGCGCTCCAAGGCACAGGCGCTCTATGTCAGCTGGATCGGCGCTTATCTTTTCTTCACGGTCGTCTTCTCAGGACTTCTCGCCAATCTGCTGAAGCGTGCGATCGGCAGGGCGCGTCCCGATCATTTCCACGACTACGGCATGTTTTCCTTCGCGCCCTTTTCGGGCCATTCCGCTTTCGAAAGTTTCCCGTCCGGCCATTCCACCACGGTCGGCGCCTTCTTCGCCGCCTTCGCCCTGCTGTTTCCACGCTACCGCGTTGCCTTCATCGCCTGCGCCATCTGGCTCGGCATGACGCGTGTCATGGTCGGCGCCCATTATCCGAGCGACGTCATCGCCGGCCTTGCCTTCGGCGCCTGGTTCTCGCTGCTGACGGCGATCGTCTTTGCCCGCTGCGGCCTGCTCTTCAAGCTCGCACCGGATGGTTGGCCGCTCGCCAAGCGTCTGTTCCGCACTGCATAATTCCTTAAATCGGAATCGATTTAAGGAATTATGCAGCAATTCAAAATGTTACAGCGTCCTTTGCGCGTCCGAAAAGACGCGCGGCGCTGTAATATGGAAAAGCCCGGCGCCTTGTGAGCGCCGGGCCTTTTTTCTCAAGCGAGGATTGGCCTCAATCCAGCGCTCAATCCATGGCGTGGATATCCCTGTTCTTCGTTTCCGGCAGGAAGATCAGGCCGATCACCAGCGTGATCGTCGCAAAGACGATCGGATACCAGAGACCGTAGTAGATATCGCCCGCGGCAGCGCTCATCGCGAAGGCCGTCGCCGGCAGCAGGCCGCCGAACCAGCCGTTGCCGATGTGATAGGGCAGCGACATACCGGTATAGCGGATGCGGGTCGGGAAGAGCTCGACCAGCAGAGCGGCGATCGGGCCGTAGACCATCGTCACATAGAGGACGAGGACGAACAGCACGGCGATCGTGCCGATCCAGTTGACGCGGGCGGGATCGGCGGTCATGGCGAAAGTGCCGCCATTGGCGATGTTGTAGACCGCCATGTCGGTGACGCCATTGGTCTCATCCGCCGTCAGCAGCTTGCCTTCGACCAACTTGGCTGCCGGCATGGTTTCCTTCTCGCCGGCGCGTACGGTATCGGCGTTGAGCGCCAGTTCAGGATTGGCGGCGATGAAGGCATCGAGCTTGGAATCCGCCACCTTGGTGACACCGCGCTTCAGCGGATAGCCAGCGTCTTGAAGCGCAATGTTCACGCTTTTTTCGAAGGCTGCAGTCATGCCCTTGGCCTTGTCGCCGGCGGCAGCGACGTCGAAGCTCGGGATCGTCGCATTGCCAACCTTCACCGTTGCCGGCTGTCCGGCGGTACCGGGCACGACGTCGTAAGGCACCGAGTTCCTGGTCAGGAATGCCGTCGCCACGTCGCAAGAACTGGTGAACTTCGCCGTCCCGGTCGGGTTGAACTGGAACCTGCAATCCGCCGGATCAGCTGTAACCGTTGCCCGAATCGAAGCCTGCGCTTCGGCAAGCGCCGGGTTCGCCGTCCAGGTCATCGCCTTGAACAGCGGATGATAGGTCACTGCCGCAATGAGAAGGCCTGCCATGATGATCGGCTTGCGGCCGATCTTGTCGGAGAGGCCGCCGAAGATGACGAAGAACGGCGTGCCGAGGAGAAGTGCGATGGCGACCATCACATTGGCCGAGAACAGGTCCACCTTCAGCACGTTCTGCAGGAAGAACAGTGCATAGAACTGGCCGCCGTACCAGACGACCGCTTGGCCCATGGTGGCGCCGAGCAGCGCGATGATCGCAATCTTGGCATTTTTCCAAGTTCCGAAGGCCTCGGTCAGCGGCGCCTTGGAGCCCTTGCCTTCCGCCTTCATGCGCTGGAACGCCGGCGATTCGTTCATCTTCAGGCGGATCCAGACGGAAATGCCGAGCAGGACGACCGAGACCAGGAACGGAATGCGCCAGCCCCAGGCGGCGAACTCAGCCGCACCCATCAGATATTGAACGAAGACGATGACGATCAGCGACAGGAACAGGCCGAGCGTCGCCGTCGTCTGGATCCACGAGGTGAAGTAGCCGCGGCGCCCGTTCGGCGCATGTTCGGCGACATAGGTTGCCGCACCGCCATATTCACCGCCCAGCGCCAGACCCTGGAGCAGGCGAAGCCCAATCAGGATGATCGGGGCTGCGATGCCGATGGTGGCGGCACCGGGCAGGATGCCGACGAGGAAGGTCGACAGGCCCATGATCATGATCGTCATCAGGAAGGTGTATTTACGGCCGACGAGATCGCCGAGACGGCCGAACACCAGCGCGCCGAACGGACGGACCAAGAAGCCGGCAGCAAAGGCGAGCAGCGTGAAGATGTTACGTGTTGCCTCGGGATATTGGGTGAAATAGGTCGCGCCGATATAGGTGGCGAGCGAACCATAGAGATAGAAATCATACCATTCGAAAACGGTGCCGAGCGAAGAGGCGAAGATGACCTTCTTCTCCTCGCCGGTCATCGGACCGGCCTTCGCGCCGTCGATGCTTGCGACATTTGCCATTGTCTGTCCTCCACAGAGTGATGATCAACGCGCGCGGCCTACTTCTCCTCAAAGCATACCCCTGGCCGCGACACGCCTGACGGGAGTGTGCCAGAAACGACAGATCAAAAAGAGAGAGGCTTTCGGATTATGACTTTAGTCTAATGGCTCCACGCTTTGTCATGCACATTAAGCTCTCCACCGCCCGTGACGATAAAGCTGCCGGAAGTTTGGAAGAAGGTTTCACAGCGGATTGTGATGTGGATCCGTTATGCTCTTAGCGCCTGCGCCGGCGATTGCCGGTAGGCGAGCACTGCCGGCAGCGCTGCGAGAATTGTGGCAAAGGCAAGCAGCACCGCCGCAAGCCCGGCGTCTTCACGGGCGAAGCCGACCGGCATGGTGATCCCGCTCGTCTGCGAGAACATACCGGACAAGATGAGGGCCGCGGCATAACCGAGCGCGAATCCGAGTGCGATGCCGACCGCCAACAGGAAAAAGAATTCCAGCCAGACGATGCCGAAAATCGCGCCGCGCGGGGCGCCAAAGGCCCTGAGTGCGCCGATCTGACGGCGGCGCTGGCCGATATGGATGACCGTGACCAGTACCAGCGAGGCTGCGACGAGAGCTTGCGCGCCGGAGGCGACCGCAACGAGGATCTGTTTGGCGTCGCCGAGCGTGGCGTAGAGATTGGTCAGCACCTCACCGGGAAAGACAGCGACGGTATTGCCGCTGCGATAATCCTGCCGCAGCTTGTAGGCATCGGCGATCGTCTTCGGCTTAACCAGAATGGCGGGAAGGCCGGGAGCGGCCGCAGTCCAGCTCTCATCAAGCGCGGCATCCGGATCGGCCTCGCCGTGATGCTCATGCCCATCGTGATCAGCGCCGGCTTTCTCATGCGCATGACCATGTTCAGCGTTATCCGTTCCGGACGCTTCATGCTCGTGCTCGCCGTCCTCCGAATGTTCCTCCGCCTCCATGCCATGGATGTGCCAGACGCCTTGGATCGGAACGAGGATCGCCCGGTCCCAGGCGGTGCCGGTCGGTCGCAAACGGCCGGCGATATGATAGACGAGCTCGGTATGGGTCTCTCCGCCCTCTTCCAGCGACCCGTGCATCGGCTTGATCTCACCGCCGAGCGACAGCTTGACAGCCGCGCCGATCACGGCTTCGCCCTCGCGTACGAAAATCTTGCCCTCGGTTAAGCCGCCGGACAGGTTCTGCGCCAGCATGGTGCTCGTGCCGACGATCGGATAGCCGGAGAAGGAATCGCCGAAGCCGATCGGAGCTGCCCAATCGACACGCGGATCCGCAGCGAGCCTGGCCAGCACCTCGCCTGACATCAGCGGCAAAGGCGAGGGCTGCAGGAAGACGGAGGACAGGACGAGTTGCGTCTCGCTGCCGCCGGCGCCGATGACGAGATCGAACCTGTCGGCGGCGCGCGCGCTGCCGAGACGAAGCGCCCGCTCCTGCAGGACGACGGAAACGCCGAGAGCGGTCGCAAGCGCCACCAGCAAGACGACCACCAGCGATCCCATCCAGAGACGACGAAGATCGGCAAGGATGAAGCGGATCATGCGGCCTCCCCGGCAGCAGTGGAATCTTCGCTGATCCGGCCGGACCGGAAGGTGATGCGCCGGTCGAGACGGCCGGTGAGGCGCTGATCGTGCGAAACGACGATCAGCGTGCTGCCTTCGGCACTCGCGAGATCGAGGATGAGATCGCCGACCGCCTCGCCGCTTTCCGCATCGAGGCTCGCGGTCGGCTCGTCGGCAATGATGACGCCGGGCTTGCGCAGCAATGCGCGGGCGATTGCCACCCGCTGCATCTCGCCGCGCGACATGGTTTCGATCTTCTGGCCAAGGCGGGAAAGCCCGACCGTGCTCAAAAGCCCGTACGCCCGCTCGATGACGGCAGCCGTGGCGGCGCCGGCAAGGCGTGCCGGCAGCAGCACATTTTCCAGCGCCGAGAGACCGGGGAAGAGGTGGAATTCCTGCATGACGAGACCGACATTGGCAGCGCGGAAACGGTCGCGCCGGCTTTCGGAAAACGCCGCGATATCTTCGCCGTTCCAGCGGATACGGCCTTCGCCTGTCCGCTCCAGCCCAGTCACGATATTGACGAAGGTGCTCTTGCCCGAGCCGGAAGCGCCTGTGATGGCGACCCTGCTGCCGGCATCGATCGACAGGCGGCCAATCGCCAGAGCCGGCGAGGAGAGACCCGGAAACGTAACAGTCAGATTTTCGATGTCGAGAGCGAGCATATCGGTTCAGACGGCAAAATATTCGGCCTGGCGGATGCGCAACAGGCTGACGAAGCCGGTTTCCGGATCCGTCCATGAACCGTATTCCAGCGTGCCGCGCACTTCGATCGTCTGGCGCGGCTGCACGAAAGTCTGCTTCTCCAGAAGATAGACGACGACGATATTATCGGGCCAGTCCGCATCCGAGGAGCAGAAGGGGCAGAGCGACATCGGCACTTCGGTGAGCACGAAGAACTGGGCTTCGGCCTTCAGCGGTGGCGCCATGAAGCCCTTCATGTTGATTTCCTGGCCGGCGAGACGCTTCACCTTGTCGGAGAATTCGAGGCCGAGTACGCCGAACTTGCCGTAAAGCTCATCGAAGCTGATCGAGGAATCCGCAGCAAAACTCGGGCGAGCAACTGCGGCGAAGGCCATCGAACCGATGGCGCCGATGAGGCCGCGGCGGCTGAGATGCAGCGAAGGGAGCTTTTCCATGGCGATCTCCAAGAATGAGGTCCCGGCCGCTGAACGGCCGGGACCATGATCGATGAAAGAGGCAAGGCCGGCGAGCGGCCTGGCCGGATGAGCATGATGCCGAAAAGTGTGCGCGCTTTTCGGACGACATCATGCTCTATTTCTTTGATTTAGATGCGGATTCAGATTTTAGGCCGATCCGGCCTAAAATCATCCGCATCTAGGGATCAATTCGTCTGCTTGGCGCCGAGGGCGAAGGTGTCGGCGAGCACGCGATAGACGTCGCTCTGTTCCATGTAACCATGGAAAGCTTCGGCACCCGGACCAGCCGACTGCAGGACGACATCGTCGGCTGCGTGGACGCCACTATCGCCGCTCTTCGGAATATTGCCCTGAACGAAGACCGCGCCGGGAACATCCTTATACTGTTCGTTGGCGACATATTCCTTCTTTTCGTTCTGGACCGCCGGAACGAACGGACCATCGAGCTTCGGACGGAAGGTCTCGTAGTGATCGGGGCCATTGTTGGCGCTCAGGAACAGGCGGCGGCTGACGTCGATCTTATCGGGATAGCCGTCGCCGTTTTCGTCCTTGTAATTCGGGAAGCCGGCTTCGGCATAGATCCCGACCTTTTCGCGCATTTCCGTGCCGGGCTTTTCATCATCGACGGTACCGATGATGGATACGCCATGTGTGTGGTCGCCTGTGACGACGATCAGCGTGTCCGGATGGGCCTTCTGGAATTCGCGGGCAACGCCGATGGCCTGGTCGAATTCGATGGTTTCGATGACGGCACGATCCCAATCGAGCGGATGGGACATTTTGTCGATCGAGGAACCTTCGACCATCAGGAAGAAACCATCAGGATTCTTGGAGAGGCGGTCGAGCGCAACCTTGGTCATGGCGACGAGGCCCGGCTGGTTCGGGAACTTGTCGACGGTACCCTTCTTCAGGAACTCGCGATCAAGCGTGACGTCCATATTGCCGGTGTGGAAGAGACCGAGGAGATTGCCTTCAGCCGATGCATTGGCTGCGAGTTCGTTCTTGTCGGTGGCAAGCTTGTAGCCGGCATCCTGGAACTGCTTGATGTAGTCCTGATTATCCTTGCGCTTGGAGCCGGCGACTTCCTTGCCGAGGAAATAGGCCGAGCCGCCGCCGAGGAGGACTTCCGGCTTGACGTCGAGCAGCATGCCGACGACGTCGGCCTTGTCGTTGCGGTTGCGGGTGTGAGCAACGACCGCAGCCGGCGTGGCGTCTTCGACCTCGGCCGTTGCAACGATGCCGATCGACTTCCTGGTCAGGCGGCGAACGGCTTCTGCGAAGGTTTCAACACGCGGATCATCGAGGGAGGCCGGCGTACGGTCCGCGTAAACGCCGATCGCGTTGACGGCCGTCTTGTGACCCGTCATGTAGGCCGACATGGTGTTGGCCGAGTCCGTATCGACGGCATTCGTCGCCGACGTGCCGATAAAAGCCATACGCTCGAGATCATCCATATTCAGGCGGCCATTCGCCTTACCTTCGGTCATGCCCTTGGACATGATGCGGGCAGCGGTGCGATGCGCAACGGAGAGGCCGTCACCCAGCAGGAAGATGATGTTCTTTGCCTTCGGCTGGGCCGCTGTTTCGTAAACCTTCCAGGTGACGGACTTCGTTTCGTCGCCGGCGGCCACTTCGATCTTGTAGTCGCCAGGAGCGGAAATCTTCAGGCCGCGCAACAGGATAGCGGAACCGAGAGCCTTGTCGTCCTTGCCCTTTTCCAGTTCGACGAACTGCGCCTCGCCCCCAAGCACGGTCTTGTAGTCCTGGCCGTTGACCGTGATCTTCACGTCTTCGAGCTTGACCTGCTTGTTGAGCTCGACCTTGAAATCGAACGGCGAACCGGCAAGGATCGTCGCGCGATCAAGCGGATAGACCGTCGTCGCCTGAGCGGCGCCCGCAAGGATGGTGGTGGCCGCAAAGGCGGCAAGAAGCGTACGCATGGAAAACCCCCGTTTTCGTTGCAGACATTAACAACCGCGCCGGGATACCTCCCGAGAATGACAGCGGCATGACAAAACGTCGCAGCATTGCGGTCGCCGCTTTCGCCTGCCGGCTCTGAGCGCAAAAACCTTGACTCCTGTGGAAAACCTTCTAAGAGCAACAGCGGAAAAGGAATCTCCATGGTTCGCGACGAACACGCCATTGCCGAATGCAATGACCGGGCACGAGTTGCCGGGGTGGACATTGCCGTTCCGGTTTCTTCCAAAACCAAGGCCAAAACGACGACGAAAACCGTCTGACGTCTCTGGCCTGCCGCTCTCTCCCCGGCTCGGCTGGGGACAGGAAGACGCGATTAATCGCGCCTTTCCCCTCACCGGACAAGAGGAGAGAAGAGAAAGAGAGCTTGAGAAATGGGTTTCAAAGTAGCAGTTGCGGGAGCGACCGGAAATGTCGGCCGGGAGATGCTCAACATCCTCTCCGAGCGAGGCTTCCCCGCCGATGAGGTCGTGGCACTCGCCTCCTCGCGTTCGCAGGGCACCGAGGTTTCCTACGGTGACCGGACGCTGAAGGTCTCCAATCTGGAGAATTACGATTTCTCCGATACCGACATCTGCCTGATGTCGGCCGGCGGCGAGGTCTCCAAGAAGTACTCGCCGAAGATCGGCCAGCAGGGCTGCATCGTCATCGACAATTCCTCGGCTTGGCGCTACGACGCCGACGTGCCGCTGATCGTGCCGGAAGTGAACCCGGATGCCATCAGCCAGTTCACCAAGCGCAACATCATCGCCAATCCGAATTGCTCGACCGCCCAGCTGGTGGTGGCGTTGAAGCCGCTGCACGACTTTGCCAAGATCAAGCGCGTCGTCATCTCGACCTACCAGTCGGTCTCCGGCGCCGGCAAGGACGGCATGGACGAGCTCTTCAATCAGACGCGCGCCGTCTTCGTCGCCGATCCGATCGAGAACAAGAAGTTCACCAAGCGTATTGCCTTCAATGTAATTCCGCACATCGACGTCTTCATGGAGGACGGCTATACCAAGGAAGAGTGGAAGGTGCTGGCCGAGACGAAGAAGATGCTCGACCCGAAGATCAAGGTGACCTGCACGGCAGTGCGCGTGCCGGTTTTCATCGGTCATTCGGAATCGGTCAACATCGAATTCGAAAACGAGATCACCGCCGACCAGGCCCGCGACATCCTGCGCGATGCACCGGGCTGCCTCGTCATCGACAAGCGCGAGGATGGCGGCTACATCACGCCTTATGAATCCGCCGGCGAGGATGCGACCTACATTTCGCGCATCCGCGAGGATGCGACGGTCGAAAACGGCCTCAACATCTGGGTGGTCTCCGACAATCTGCGCAAGGGCGCTGCGTTGAACGCCATCCAGATCGCCGAGCTGCTCGTCAATCGTGGTCTCGTCAAGCCGCGCAAGCAGGCCGCCTGATACCATTTGTAAACCATAATATGCTAAAGCCCTGCTGATGATGAGGCAGGGCTTTTTGCCGAGCCGTAGGCGCCCCTATCCATAAGCGCTTACTAAAAGGTGAGCGTGACAAGATCGCCTTCGGCTGGCATTCTGCCCGGCGTCAGGCCAAGCTGTGCCGCCCGAAACCATGAAGCGGTTTTGGGACTACGACATGGATAGAACGAAGATTTAAAGTGCGTCGCATGGTTCCGATCAACCGCGGCGTGTTTCAGCAGACCGGAGCGGGGTTTCTCATGCGCATGACAACATTCCTTCTGGCCGCGTTTACGGCAGCCTGCGCTCTCCACGCGCTGCCGGCAGCGGCCCAAGGCGCCCAATGCGGCAATAATAGCAGCGGTTTCAATGCATGGGTCGCCGACTTCAAGCAGGAAGCGGCGGCAAACGGCGTCAGCCGCTCGGTCCTCGACCGCGCCTTCGCCAACGTCAATTACAACAGGCCGACGATTGCCGCCGACCGCGGCCAGAAGAGCTTCAAGCTCTCCTTCGACGCTTTCATGCAGAAGCGCGGGGGTGCCACGATCATCTCTCGCGGTCGCAGCATGAAGGCCTCCAACAAGGCGCTTTTTGCCTCGATCGAGCGCCGTTTTGGCGTTCCGGCCGGCCCGCTGATTGCAATCTGGGGCATGGAAACCGGTTTCGGCAGCTATATGGGCAACCAGCATACGCTGTCGGCTGTCTCGACCCTTGCCTATGACTGCCGTCGTACGGAATATTTCACCGATCAGCTGTATGCCGCACTCCAGCTCGTCGCCGAGGGTTATCTGAGCCCACAGGCCAAGGGTGCTGCCCATGGTGAAATCGGCCAGACGCAGTTTCTGCCGCGCAATGTCGTGCGCTTCGGCGCCGACGGCGACGGCGACGGCCGCGTCGACATGGTCGGTTCCCGCGCCGATGCACTGGCCTCGACGGCGAATTTCCTCAAGGGCCACGGCTGGCGCGCCGGCGCCGGCTATCAGCCTGGAGAGCCTAATTTCGTCGCCATCCAGGGCTGGAACGCCGCCAGCGTCTACCAGCAGGCGATCGCCTATATCGGTCAGCAGATCGACGGCAAATAGGCCCGTTGAAATACGCCAAAACGCCGCTGCGATATGCGGCGTTTTTCATATGCGGGAATCAAAGCCGCCGCCGGACGCCGCCTTGCGTCGCTCCTCCTGCACCGGGGCCTGGATGATTGGTCCCGAGACGACGCAATTGCGGCCGGAGGCCTTGGCGGCGTAAAGCGCCAAGTCGGCGCGTTTGACCAGATCCTCGAAGTTCCGGTTGGTGGCTTCATTTGCCCGTCCGGCGCATCCGAAACTCGCCGTCACCTTGAGAACATCGCCGCTCGGCAGGGGGATTTCCGCCGCCTCGATCGCCAGCCGCACACGCCCGGCAACGATTGCCGCATCGTCAGGCGTCGAATCCGGCAGAAGCGCCAGGAACTCCTCGCCGCCATGGCGCACCAAGAGATCGAAGGAACGAAAATTCTCACGCGCGACGCCCGCGACATGCCGGAGCACGGCATCGCCGGCGTCATGCCCGTGAACGTCGTTGATCTTCTTGAAATGATCGAGGTCGAACAGCACGACGGAAATCCAGCGTGATCCGTGCTCGGCCTGTGTGAGAAGTGCGGATGCGGCGACCTCGAAGCCCCGCCTGTTGTAAAGGCCGGTCAGAAGATCGGTCTGGGCCGCGCTGCGCAACTCGCCCACCAGCGTCTCCCGATCCTGGGTCAGCCGGTCGATCAGGCGCAGGCCCTTTGCCGCCAGCAGCAGCACCAATGTGGCGAGTATCAGCAGGCCGGCACACAGCGCCAGGATCCGCGTCAGGTGTATGTGCGAGCGCGTCGAAAGGCTTTCGCCGGTCTCGTGAATATCCTTTGCGGCCTCGATCATCTTCTGCTGCAGGAAGATCATGCGCTCGCTCTGCGCGGCGGCCCAGACGTCATGCACGGCGCGTGTCGGCCGCGATCCGGCGAGAATGGCGTCGGTGATCGCATTCGCCTTTACCTGGCTGCTGCGGCCGAGATAAGCAACGATGTGGCGCACGACCGGCGCGGAGGAATGGAAAACCATGTGATCCATGCCCTCGCCGAGCATGACCTTGCCCTGTACGAAAAGCTCCACCGGCAATCTGGCGGAAGCCCCCTGGTTGAGATAACGGGTGCCGATCCCGGTGATCAGTCTTTCGCCGTAATAGGTCAGCAGGATACCCATCAGCTGGTTGGATTTCTCAAGCAGCACCGGATCGCTGATCAGCGGCGAAAGCGCATCGACGACGGCAAGCTCCTTGAGAGCCGCATACCAGTAGATGGAACCGGGATCGCTGCCGGTATAACGCCCCTGGTCGACGGCGCTGCGCGCCGCGACGATGCGGCTGTAGGCAAGGCTGAGAATCGATAATTCGCCGACGAGCCCCTCGTCGAGCGCATCGCGGGAGGGCAGGCTGGCATAAAAAGCGTGGCGTTCGCGATCCAGCGTCACCCGGCTTTGCTGCATGTCGATGGCAGTCCTGCTGCTGGGGTCTGCGAGGTAGCGGCGGGTGGCGCCAATCTCAGTCAGAATCTCCGTGGCGGCGATCGACCCGCCACGGGCAAGCACATCGGCGAACTGCCGGTCCTTTTCGAGGTTCCAGTATTGATTGACCGAAGAACGTATGACGACGACGCCTTCAATGAGCATGAAGACGAAGGGCAGCATGATGGCGGCCAGGATAACCCTTTTGATGGTTTCGAACTTCATCGCCAATCGCCACGGTGATCAAAACGTCGGTCGTGCGCGACCAATTGACGGCGAGCTTAACAACAATCCTTAAAAAACTGATAAACTGGCATGTCCCTAGATTTCGGGACGAATGAAGTCGCGTGTCTCGGCGTCCATGACCCAGAGTTCACCGGTCGAAATGTCGAACCAGGCACCGTGGAGATGAATCTTTCCCGCCTCCTCGAGCGCCTTGATGTCGGGAAAGCTTCTGAGATTGTTGATCGAATTGCGGATGGAAACACGCTCCAGCGCCGTCTGCCGCTCGGCCGCCGTCATCACGTCGTTGCTCTGGATCTGCTCGGCGGCGGGTTTGACCAGCGACATCCAGCGGCCGATGAAATCGCCGGGCGACAATGGCTCGGCATTCGGATCGAGTGCTGAGCGGATGCCGCCGCAGCGGCCATGGCCCATCACGACGATATCCGAGACCTTCAGCACCTGCACGGCAAATTCGAGTGCGGCCGACGTCGAATGAAAATGACCGTCCGGCTCGTAGGGCGGCACCATGTTCGCGACATTGCGGATGACGAAGAGCTCGCCCGGGCCGGCATCGAAGATCAGCTCGGGTGCCGCGCGAGAGTCCGAACAGGCAATGACAAGCGTATGGGGACTCTGACCGTTTTCGGCAAGCTGCCGATACCTGTCCCGGGCGTCGGCATAACGCCCGTTCATAAAGTTGCGATAGCCGTCCAGAAGGGGGTTTGGAAAACGCTGCATGCTTCTGGATTAGCGCGCGCCGAAGACAAGATCAACTGCTGCACCGCAAAATGAACATATTGGCAGATGCGTCACTTTTTCCGCCGCTGCGCCGGGTGCACGAGCCGGCGCATCTGCACCATGGCCATCGGCGTCGAAAGACTGGAAGCATCGCTTGCCAGCATCAACTCGTTGCTGCCGCGCTTGACGGCACGCGCAAGCACCTCGAAGACGCTGGCGGTGGCAAGCTGCAGCGCCTTTTCGTCCTCGATCCCGGAAAGCAGGCGCGACAGGAAGACGGCGGCGATAAGGTCGCCGAGACCATTCGGCGGGTTGTCGACGACGCGATGCTCGGCAAGAAGGGCGTGACGGCCGGAAAGATAGAGATTGCCGGTACCGCCCGCCATCATCGGCACCGCCGAAGTGACGAGCATGCGCGATGGTCCGAGCGCGAGCGCCGCCTCCATGATCGCGCTGTTGTCTTCGAGGGCTGCCCCCGAAAGCCATGCGAGCTCGTAGCGGTTCGGCGTCGCGAGCGAGGCGAGCGGAATGAGATGGTCGCGAATGGCCTCAGCGGTCGCTTCCGGCACGTAAAGGCCGCCGAGATCGCCCATGACGGGATCGCAGACATAGAGCAGCTCGGGATTGTCTTGCCTGAGCGCGCCAATCAGCCGGGCGACGGAGCGCGCCTGGGCGGCATTGCCAAAATAGCCCGAAAGCACCGCCTTGACTTCGCCGATCCAGGGCGCGCGGATCAGATCGTCGATCGCCGCGTCGAAATCCGTTTCCGCAAAAGTCAGCCGCGTCGAGCGGCCGTGGCCGGGATGCCAGGGCAGCACGATGGTCGGCAGGGCCCAGACCGGATGACCGAGCGTCTCCAGCGCAAAGACGGCTGCCCGGTTTCCGACCGAGCCCCGCACCACATGGCTGGAAATGACGATGACTGCGCCCGCTGCATTTTCCGACATGATATCCAAGATCCGAATGATGACCGCGTTTGATGATCTTTTTGACGCCACGCTGTCAACCATTCTTCATGCGGGCGTGGAAATGTTCGGCGGAACGAAAAACCGGAAGACGGGACTTTCGCTTACGCTTGGCGAAGAAAGCGAAAAATCTCTCATGATTTCTCGTTTCCAGCACCCAAAAAGCGTCAAAACAATCCTTCGGACCTCTCTTTTAGAGATTTTTTCGAAGAATCTTCTGCTAGCTTGCGAAAAATCAGACATTGAGGGAGGCGATCCATGGCTGCCAGAAACAATCCGAAACGGGAAAAGCAGATCGAAAGCGCGCGCAAGATCGCCAAGGCGACGGGCGAGGCGCATCTCGATCCGGAAATTCTCTTCGGCCGGGCAAGCAATGACGATCTCGAACTCTATACGCCGGAAATGCTGGCGCTCTCCGCGGTGCATTCGGCAAAGGAACTCGCCGCCTGGAACGGCAAGGCGCCCCGCGTCGGCATCGACACGATTACCGATGTGACGCCTGATGGCATCGCCGTCTCGGTGCTTTCAGTCACCGACCAGAACATGCCTTTTCTGTTTGAATCGGTCATGGGCGAAGTGACGAGCACCTATCGCGACCTGTTCATGGCCGTGCATCCCATCCTGGTCATGGAAAAGGGCAAGGCGCCAGCGCTTTATTCCGCCGATCACCCGAGCGATCCGGCCAACCGCGTCAGCCATATCCAGCTTCATATTGCGCCGCTCAATTCCACCCAGGCCGCCGATCTCGTCAAACGCATCGAAAAAGTGCTCGAACAGGTCCGCCTCTCGGTGTCCGACTGGAAGCCGATGCTTTCCAAGATCGACGGCGTGATCGCAGAGCTTGCGGCCAATGGCGCCAGCCGGAAGAAGGCCGATCGCGACGAAGCCGTCGCTTTCCTGACCTGGCTGCGCGATGAGAATTTCACTTTCCTCGGCATGCGGGAATATGTCTATTCCGGCAAAGGGGCCGAAGCCAAAGTCGAACGCGACAAGGGTGCTGGCCTCGGCATTCTTTCCAATCCCGATGTTCTCGTGCTGCGCACCGGCAAGGATGCGGTGACGACGACACCTGAGATCCTTGCCTTCCTCGACGGCCCCGACTTCCTGATCGTCACCAAGGCGAATGTGAAATCGATCGTCCATCGCCGGGCCTATATGGATTATGTCGGCGTCAAGCGCTTCGACGCCGACGGCAACGTCACCGGCGAACTGCGCATCGTCGGTCTTTTCACCTCGACGGCCTATACCTCGCTCGCCTCGGAAATCCCGCTGCTGCGTTCCAAGATCGAGAAGGTGAAGGAGCATTTCGGCTTCGACCCGATGAGCCATTCCGGCCGCATGCTCGACAATACGCTGGAATCCTATCCGCGCGACGACCTTTTCCAGATCGACACGACGCTGCTTGCAAGTTTTGCGGAACAGATCAACGACTTGGGCGATCGGCCGCGCGTGCGCGTCCTGCCGCGCATCGACCATTTCGACCGCTTCGTCTCGGTGATCGTCTACGTGCCGCGCGAGGAATACGACTCGATCGTCCGAGAGCGGATCGGCACCTATCTGAAGACCGTCTATGACGGCCGAGTCTCCGCCTATTACCCGGCTTTTCCGGAAGGCGGCGTGGCGCGCGTGCATTTCATCATCGGCCGCTCCGGCGGCAAGACGCCACGCATTCCACAAGCAAAGCTCGAGCAGGTGATCCGCGAGATCACCGCCCGTTGGGACGACCGTTTCGAGGCACTGGCGGGCGTCAAGGCGCCGAAGATATCCGTCGACCAAGCCTTCCAGGATTCCTTCACGCCCGAGGAAACCGTGGCCGACCTCGCCGATATCGGTGCCTGCGCCACCGGCGAACCGCTACGCATACACTTTTACCACCGTCAGGAAGAAGAACAGGGCCGCATCCTTTCCTTGAAGATCTTCCACGCCGGCGGCCAGTTGGCGCTGTCGCGCCGCGTGCCGCTTCTCGAGAATCTCGGCTTCAACGTCGTCAGTGAACGCACCTTCGATATCGGTGTGCCGGTCGCCGATGGAGAAAAGAAACTCGTCGTGCTGCACGATATGGAGCTCGAGGCCCGCAATGGCGGCGAGATCGATCTGCAGCGTTACGGCGCCGCCCTCGAGGAAGGCTTCGTCGCCGCTTTCGCCGGCACGATCGACAATGACAGCTTCAACCGGCTGATCCTTTCGGCCGGGCTCTCGGCGCGCGAGACGAACGTGTTGCGCGCCTATGCGCGTTATCTCCGCCAGGCCGGCATCCCCTATTCGCAGGATTATATTGCGACGACGCTCGACAAATATCCCGGTGTTGCCGCCGCCATCTTCCGTCTCTTCCATGACACGCTCGACACCAGGCTTACCGAGAAAGCTCGCGTCAAGAAGCTTGCCGAACTGCACCAGGCGATCGAGACTGAACTTGCCAACGTGCCGAGCCTCGACGACGACCGTATCCTGCGCCGCTATGTCAATATCGTCGATGCGACCCTGCGCACCAATTATTTCCAGAAGAACCCGGACGGCTCGCCGAAGCCGATGCTGGCCTTCAAGCTTGATCCGCACTTGGTCGACGGTCTGCCGGAGCCGAAGCCCTTCCGCGAGATGTTCGTCTACGGCGTCGAAGTCGAGGGCGTGCACCTGCGCTTCGGCAAGGTGGCGCGCGGCGGCCTGCGCTGGTCGGACCGCGCCGAGGATTACCGCACCGAAGTGCTCGGCCTCGTCAAGGCCCAGCAGGTGAAGAACGCGGTCATCGTGCCGGTCGGCGCCAAAGGCGGCTTTTATCCGAAGAAGCTTCCTGTCAGCGGCAGCCGCGACGAGACCTTCAATGCCGGTCGCGAGGCTTACAAAACCTATATCCGAACGCTGCTTTCGATCACCGACAATATATCGGGCGCCGACATCGTCCCGCCGAAGGACACGGTCAGGCTCGATGGCGACGATCCCTATTTCGTCGTCGCCGCCGACAAGGGCACGGCGACCTTTTCCGATACCGCCAATGCGCTGGCGCAGGAAGCCGGCTTCTGGCTGGACGACGCCTTCGCGTCCGGCGGCTCGGCCGGCTACGACCATAAGAAGATGGGCATCACCGCCCGCGGCGCCTGGGAAACAGTAAAACGCCATTTCCGTGAGATGGACATCGATATCCAGACGACGCCCTTCACCGTCGCCGGCGTCGGCGATATGTCGGGCGATGTCTTCGGCAACGGCATGCTGCTTTCTCCCAAGATCCGGCTCATTGCCGCCTTCGATCACCGCGACATCGTCATCGATCCCGATCCCGATATGGAAAAGACGCTGACCGAACGCCAGCGACTCTTCGACCTGCCGCGTTCGAGCTGGCAGGACTTCGACAAAAGCGTGCTGTCGAAGGGCGCGATGATCATTTCCCGCTCGGCGAAATCGGTGACGCTGACGCCGGAAGCGGTTGCCGCGATCGGCATCGACAAGGCCGTGGCGACGCCCTTCGAGATCATGACGGCGATCCTGAAGAGCCCGGTCGACCTGCTCTGGTTCGGCGGCATCGGCACCTATGTGAAAGCCTCGTCCGAAACAGACACCGAAGTCGGCGACCGCGCCAACGACCCGATCCGCATCACGGCGGCGGAGGTGCGCGCCAAGGTGATCGGCGAGGGCGCAAACCTCGGCGTCACCCAGAAGGGCCGCATCGCCTACGGTCTGAAGGGTGGGCGCTGCAACTCCGACGCCATCGACAACTCGGCCGGCGTCAATACCTCGGACGTCGAGGTGAATATCAAGATCGCGCTGGCAGCCGCCATGCATGACGGGCGCCTGACGCGCGTAAAACGCGATCAGCTTCTTTCTTCGATGACCAGCGAAGTGGCGACCCTGGTTCTGCGCAACAACTACCTGCAGTCGCTGGCAATCTCACTGACGGAACGCAAGGGGACGGCAAATGGCCTGGAGCTTGGCCGCTTCATGAGCGTGCTCGAGGGCGCCGGCCAGCTGAACCGCAAGGTCGAAACGCTGCCGGACGACCAGACCCTGGCCGAACGCTATGCGGCCGGCAAGCCGTTGACGCGGCCGGAAATCGGCGTGCTGGTGTCTTATGCCAAAATCGTGCTCTTCGATGCGCTGGCCGCAAGCGACCTGCCTGATGATCCCTATTTCATCGCAACGCTTTTGAATTACTTCCCCGTGAAGATGCAGAAGTCGAACGCCGGCGATATCGCCAGCCACCGCCTGAAGCGCGAAATCGTTGCGACCGTGCTTGCCAACGAAGCGATCAATCGTGGCGGGCCGAGCTTCACCGTCGCCATGATGGACGCGACGGCGGCGTCGGCACCGGAAGTGGTGCGCGCCGCAATCGTCGCGAGAGACGGTTTCGACCTGACCCGCCTGTGGGCCGAGACGGACGCCCTGGACGGCAAGATATCAGGCGATCTGCAGAACCGCATCTACGAGGAGATCAGCCACAGCTTTATCGTGCTGACGCGCCTGCTGCTGAAAACAGGCATGACCAAGGCCGATATGGTGGAAGTGATTAGCCGGCTTCAGGCGGCTCTGAAGAAGCTGAAAACCGCCTTCGCCGGACAGGTGGCCGGCGAGGTCGCCGTGCGCCAGGCGGAGTACAGCCAGGCGGGCCTGCCCGAAAAACTCGCCGCCGACATCGCCAGCCTCCCGATCTTCGCACTGGTGCCGGAGATCATGCAGATCGCCGAGCGCACCGGCGAACCCCTGGTACGCGCCGCCGAGAACTACATCGCCGTGTCGCAGACCTTCCGTATCGGCAGGCTGCTGGCGGCGGGAGGGCGGATCCTTACCTCAGACCATTACGAGAATCTGGCGCTTGCCCGCAGCATCGACCAGATTGCCAGCGCAAGGCGCGACATCGTCATCTCGGCCCTTTCCGATCACGGCAAGGAAAAGCTGCCCGTTCAAGCCTGGCATGCACAGGATCGTATCCGCATCAACCGTATCCTCGAGGAGCTTTCAAGCCTCAGCGATGGTGGCGATCCCAATCTCGCGCGTATTACCGTTGCTGCAGGTATCCTGACCGATCTTGCGCGCGACCGGGCGAGGTGAGACAGTCCGCGTCAAAACAAGGAGCGGATGTTGAATCGCATTGACTGGACAGGAACGCGACCGCCGAAGGCCACGGAGAAGGGCATCTGGGGGTGGATGTTCTTCGACTGGGCAGCACAGCCCTTCTTTACCGTCGTCACAACCTTTATCTTCGGACCCTATTTCGTTTCCCGCCTGACCGATGACCCGGTTTCCGCGCAGACGACGTGGAGCAACATGGCGACGATCTCCTCGGTGATTATCGCCCTGCTCTCACCCGTTCTCGGCTCGATCGCCGACCAATCCGGCGCACGCAAACCCTGGATCGGCTTCTTCGCAATCATCAAGATCGCCAGCCTCTCCTGCCTCTGGTTTGCCGCCCCCGGTTCACCTGTTGTCTATCCCGTCATTTTCATGATCCTCGCCTCGATCTCGGCCGAGTTTTCGATCGTCTTCAATGATTCGATGATGCCGCGCCTGGTCGGCAAGCACGAGGTCGGCAAGCTCTCCAACACCGCCTGGGGGCTCGGTTACCTCGGCGGCATCATCGTGCTCATTGCCGTCGTGACGCTTTTGGCCGCGAGCCCGGAGAGCGGCAAGACCATCCTCGGCCTCGATCCCCTGTTCGGCCTCGATCCTGAGACCGGCCAGGATGCACGCATCACCGGGCCGATCTCGGCCGTCTGGTATCTGATCTTCATCCTGCCGATGTTCTTCTTCACGCCCGATGTCGGCAAGGGTCTTCCCTTCGGCACCGCGGTGCGCTCAGGCTTGCGGGAACTCAAAAACACGCTTGGCGAGCTCAGAGAGCGCCGCGGCATCCTTACATTCCTCATCGCCCGCATGATCTATCAGGACGGCGTCAACGGCCTGCTGATCCTGGGCGGTATCTTCGCGGCCGGCATGTTCGGCTGGGCGACGATCGAAATCGGTATCTACGGAATCATCCTGAATGTCATAGCGATCTTCGGCTGCCTGATCGCAGGCCGCATCGACAAGGGCGTCGGTTCGAAGGTGACCGTCGTCATCAGCCTCACGATGCTGCTTCTCGCCACCATCGGCATCATTTCGACAGGACCGGGCTACACCCTGTTCGGATTGATGCCGCTGCCGACAGCCGATTCCGGCGGCCTCTTCGGCACGGTGGCGGAAAAGGCCTATATCCTCTATGGCCTGCTGATCGGGCTCGCCTTCGGGCCGGTTCAGGCCTCGTCGCGCTCCTATCTCGCCCGCAGCGTCAACATCGAGGAAGCCGGCCGCTACTTCGGCATCTACGCGCTTTCGGGGCGCGCCACCAGCTTCATGGCGACGCTGCTCTTCTCGCTGGTGACCTATATGAGCGGATCACCGCGGCTTGGAATGGCAACGCTGATCCTGTTCCTCGCCGGCGGGTTGATACTCCTGATCCGCACGCCCTATCCCGCCGATCGCGCATAGGGACGAACCTCGAGGAAGAGCGCCGGCCACCGCCGGCACCCAATCAGTGCCGGAAATGGCGCATGCCGGTAAAGACCATTGCGACGCCGTGTTCGTTGGCGGCATCGATGACTTCCTGGTCGCGCATCGAGCCGCCCGGCTGAATAACCGCCGTCGCCCCTGCGGCGATCATCGACAGAAGACCGTCGGCAAAAGGCAGGAACGCTTCGGAGGCGACCGCCGAGCCATGCGTCATCGGCACTGCAAGGCCAAGCGCCTTGGCAGCCTCTTCGGCCTTCAGCGCGGCGATGCGGGCAGAATCGACGCGACTCATCTGGCCGGCGCCGATGCCGGCCGTCTGGCCGTCCTTGGCATAGACCACGGCATTCGACTTCACATGTTTGCCGACCTTGAAGGCGAACTTCATGTCATCAAGTTCCTGCGCCGTCGGCGCACGCCTGGTGACGACCTTGAGTTCCAGATCCTCGACCATGCCGTTGTCGCGGCTCTGGACGAGCAGGCCACCGGAAACGGTCTTTGCCGTCAGGCCCACGGCACGCGGATCGGGCAGGCCACCGGCAGACAACAGCCGCAGGTTCGGTTTGCGGGCGACGATCGCCTTTGCCTCCTCCGTGACATCCGGAGCGATAATCACTTCGGTGAAGAGCTTGACGATCTCTTCGGCCGTTTCGGCATCCAGTGTCTGGTTGAGCGCGATGATGCCGCCGAAGGCGGAGACGGAATCGCAAGCGAGCGCCCGCCGATAGGCCTCGACCAGGCTCGATCCGGTGGCGACGCCGCAGGGATTGGCGTGCTTGATGATCGCACAAGCCGGCGCCTTCTCGGGCAGGAACTCGGCGACGAGCTCGTAGGCCGCATCCGTATCGTTGATGTTGTTGTAGGAGAGCTGCTTGCCTTGGAGAAGAGCGGCCGTCGAAACACCCGGACGCTTCTCGCCGGTCACGTAGAAGGCGGCCTTCTGGTGCGGGTTTTCGCCGTAGCGCATCTCTTCCTTCAGCGCACCGCCGATGACCCGGTGGCGCGGCGTGTCGATCGATAGCGTCTCGGCGAACCAGTTGGAGATCATTGCATCATAGGCGGCGGTGCGGGCATAGGCCTTGGCGGCCATGCGCTGGCGGAAGGTATAGGCCGTCTTGCCGTCATCTGCGGAAAGCTGCTCCAGCAGCTCGGCATAATCGGCCGGATCCGTCAGGGTCGTCACATAGGCATGGTTCTTGGCCGATGCGCGGATCATCGCCGGACCACCGATATCGATATTCTCGACGGTCGTCGGATAGTCGCCGCCGGCTGCGCGCACTTCCTCGAAGGGATAGAGGTTGATGACGGCGAGGTCGATGCCCTCGATGCCATGCTGTTTCATTGCGTCCTGGTGTTCGCTGTCGTCACGGATCGCCAGCAGGCCGCCATGCACCGTTGGATGCAGCGTCTTCACACGCCCATCCATGATCTCCGGAAAACCGGTGATTTCGGAAACATCGGTGACGGCAAGACCGGCAGCAGTGATCGCTTTAAACGTGCCGCCGGTCGAAAGCAGACGCACACCTCTGGCAGACAAGGCGCGGGCGAGGTCGACGATCCCGGTCTTGTCGAAGACGGAGATGAGCGCGGTCTTGATTTCGACCTTGTCGGGGGCGGGGATCTTCTTGGAAATGACGGCCATGAAACCTTCTCCGTTCGGGCTTCGGGAGGACATCCGCAAAGGATGTTCGCATGCTGGCGCCGCGTTAGCACAGGTTTGCCGCCGCGCAAACAGGCGTCAGAGCATGACGCCAAAAAGCACGAGCCATTTTTGGACGGTATCGTACTTTACTTCCTTGATGTGGATGCGATCCCAATTTTGATCGCTTGGCTCAAAATCATCCGCTTCTAGGCTTTGCGGGACAAAAACCAGCGGATTTCCGTCTTCTCGGCAAGATCGAAATCGATCTCGATCTGGTCCGAGCCGCAGATGCCGGAGCTGTCGGCAAAGAAGATGTCCTCGGCGATCAGCACTTCATTGCCGGGTGCGGAAAACAGCCAGCTTTCGCCGTCCGGCGCCGTCAGCAGCACGGACTCACCGTCACTCTGATGCAGGACGATCGAAGGATGGATATGAAAACGGGCGACGGCCTTCAGCGGCTCGTCACTTTCATATCCTTCGCGGACAACGAGCCGGTCGCGCCCGGTCACGATTGAGCCGGCGGCATTGAGCGTCAGCTCACGCTCGTGCATCACCCCGAACACCCTGACATAACCGTCATGGCTCAGCTTGATGCCGTCGCGTCCGTCCTCGGTTTCGGCACGCTCGACGGTGATTGTCCTCACCGGTTCGGTGATTGCGTGGTTCAGGAAGGGCGAGGGCGAAAAACGGCTGGACGAGGTGTCGTTGAGGATGACGGTCGAATGCGCCGCCGTTGTGCGCGCCATCTGGACATAGCGGTGCCCGGCAAATTTCGGCGAACCGGAATTGACGATGAAGCGATGGCGACCGGACGACATCTCGAAGGAGAGGCTGCCCGCATGCGCAGTCCGCAGCGCGCCGCCCGAAGGCGGCGTGCCGGTATCTGCTATGATCACCGTCTTGCCCCCCGAAAGCCGCTGATAACGCGAATGCGGTAAAGCCTTGAACGGCTGACCGGCTGTCTCGTCATATCGCAGCACGGACATCAGCTCGTTTGCAAGCGTCGATGTCGCCCCGTTGAAGAGCGCCAGGTCCCCGTCCTGATGGCGAAAGAACCGCAATGCCGGATAGATGCGGTCTATGCCGGAGATCAGCTTCTGCGGCAGCTCATGACCGAGATTGACATAGGTCTGCCTGAGCGGCAGCAGATCGAGCAGCAATTCCAGCCCGACGCGCGGATTGCGCGACACATGGCCGCCATCCGGCAGAATCTGGCTATCGAATTCGCGATCGAGCGCCTGCGCCGCCCTTCTGAGCGTAGATGCGCGCGCCGGCATGGCGACGGAGGCCATGGCCAGCGCGATGCGCAGCCGAAACAGCTCTAGGCCGCCGAGAGTAAACGGCGCCATCCGATGCAGGAACCTCACCTGGAACGCCAGCGACTTCATGAAGCGGCGATAAAAGCCGCGGTCGGCATTCTGCAGTACCACCGGCGAATGCGACAGCCAGGCGATAACGCGTTGGGCGGTGACGTCGGTTTCCCAGGCAATCCCCTCCATTCGACCGGCATGGATGGAAAGCCAGCTGTCGACAATCGCGCGGGCGGCAGCCGAATTACGCTCCGTCTTGTTCGCCCGCATATGCCGCAGCCAGCCGAAGCTGTGAAGACGGATCGCGAAGGGGCGTGAGGGCAGGGTGAAGGTGAAGGGCGACTTTTCGTTGGTTTCCAGCATGCGCCCGGCCAGGAGAAACCGTCCGTTGAGGATCTCGTCGGCCACATGCGGATCGATGCTGCGCAGATCAGTCGGCGCAACGATCAGACGCTCGGGCACTTTGATCGAATGACGAAAGAGTTTCAGGCGCAGCAACGCGACGCGGCGCAAGGCGCGCCGCCAAGCCTCCCGAACATACATGCTCGCAAAACGCCGACCGGACTGCATATTCTATTGTCTATTGACCCTCGTGGTTAAGAATAGGTGAAAAGCGGCCGATTTCATCGTCCACAATGAATTAATTCGTGACAAGGTTCGAATATACTCAAATTAACGCGTTTCACCTGAAATCATGCCGGCGGTTTTGGAGAACGGCATGCGTGACACGAGGCTATGAAGCACCTCGTATAATCAAGGCTCGCCGCGAGCGCTCACGCCTTGCAATCAGCCCAGACGCCGCAGCACCGCCGCATAAAAGCCGTCGAGGCCGGAGCCAATGCCGTCAGGCATTTTCAGCATGGTGGGAAGTGTGCGGAACTCGCCGAGTGGCGTGATTGCCGCCTCAAGGCCCGGCCAGTCACCGGCGCCGATCGGAACGCGTTCGACCGCATCCGTATCGGAAAGAACACGGGCGACGACGTCCTCACCCTCGACAGGATCGAGCGAACAATTCGAAAAAACCAGCGTGCCGCCCGGCTTCAGCAATGTCAGCGCATGCCGCAGCAGCCGTTCCTGCAGCGCCGCCAGCCTGGCGATATCCTCAGGCCCCTTGGTCCACAACACGTCAGGGTGCCGGCGTGTCGTGCCGGTAGAAGAGCAGGGCGCATCGAGCAGGATCGCATCGAAACGCTCCGTCGGCCCGAATGTCGTCAGATCTGCCGCAATCGTCTCCGCCTTGAGGCCGAGCCGGTCGAGATTCGACCGCAGCCGTCTCAGCCGATTTTCCGACTGGTCGAGTGCGGTGACTGCGCCGCCGGCAAGGATGAGCTGCGCCGTCTTGCCACCGGGCGCGGCACAGAGATCGGCGGTGCGTTTGCCCGCGAGATCACCGAAAAGCTTGGCCGGTATGCTTGCCGCCGCATCCTGCACCCACCACGCGCCCTCGTCGAAGCCCTCGAGCGAGGGGATGCCGCCGTCGAAGGCGGCGAGACGAATACCGCCCGTGGGCAAAACAACGCCGTTCAGCCGCTTCGCCCAGCCTTCGGGATCGGACTTGACGGTCAGATCGATTGCCGCCGGTTCGAGCTGGGATTCCGAAATCGCCAGCGCCGCGTCCCGGCCATAGGCCTTTTCCAGCCTGGCGATGAACCAGGCCGGCATCGGCGCGACCTTGCCGATGTCGGCAAGCACCTGCTCCTTCTCGCGGCCGAGCCGGCGGAGGATGGCATTGACCAGCTTGGCAAAACGACGATTGCGCGGATCCTGATTGGCCTGCTCGACGGCGAGATCGACGGCCGAATGATCCGGCACGTCGAGATATAGGATCTGTGCTGCCCCGATTGCGAGCACGTGATGCAGCGCCCTTGCGCCCTCCGGCAGCGGCGAATCCAGCAGCCCGGCAATCGCGGCATCGATGCGCGGCAGATGGCGCAGCGTCGTGTTCAGGATGGCGCGGACGAGCGCCCGGTCGCTTTCGCCGAGCGCCCTATAGGCCGGATTGCCGTGTTCATGATCAAGAGCGCCGTCGAGCGGCAGCTTGCGGTCGACGACGGCAGCAAGAATTTTTGCCGCCGCGGCCCGGGCCTGCAGGCCAAGCTTATCAGGAGCAGATCGCTCGGTGGAGGGCTTACGCTTGCGGAATGGCTTCTTCGTGCCGTCTGAATTCAAGACCACGGACCTTTTGGCGGTTGCGAACCACCGCGACCAAGACCCGTATCCGGAACAGAGCGCGATTTGCGCGACGGATTAGCAGCACGAGCCGGCGACGTCGAGACATTCATGCCGCTTTGCGCCATGTCGTGCAAAGCGGCGATGCGGTTTTCCGTGTTCGGATGCGTGGAAAACAGATTGTCCATGCGCTCGCCGGAGAGCGGATTGATGATGAACATATGCGCTGTCGCCGGGTTGCGCTCGGCATCCTCGTTCGGTACATGGGCAGCGCCGCGGGCAATCTTGCCGAGCGCCGAGGCGAGCCAGAGCGGATTGCCGCAGATCTCGGCGCCGCGGCGGTCGGCAGAATATTCGCGCGTGCGGCTGATCGCCATCTGCACCAGCATGGCGGCGAGCGGCGCCACAATCATCGCGACGATGACACCGACGAAGCCGAGCGGATTGCTGTTGTTCTCACGGTTGCCGCCGAAGAAGAAGGCGAAGTTGCCGAGCATTGAGATCGCGCCGGCAAGCGTTGCCGTGATCGTCATCGTCAGCGTGTCGCGGTTCTGAATGTGGGCCAGTTCATGCGCCATCACACCTGCGACCTCCTCGGCAGACAAGGCGCTGAGCAGGCCGGTCGAGGCGGCGACGGCGGCATTTTCGGGATTGCGGCCGGTGGCGAAGGCATTCGGCTGCGGGCTGTCGTAGAGATAGACCTTCGGCATCGGCAAGCCGGCATTGCGGGCGAGATCGCGCACGATCCGGAAGAATTCCGGCGCATTGCGCTCGTCGACCTGCTGCGCACGATAGGCCGACAGCACCATCCGGTCGGAATTCCAGTAGGAGAAGAAATTCATGCCGGCGGCAATGACGAACGCGATCATCATGCCGGCCCGACCGCCGATCAGGAAGCCGACAAACATGAAAAGTGCCGTCATGAAGGCAAGCAACATGGCAGTGCGAACGAGGTTCATTGCGAATCTCCATCTCCGATTTCGGCGTCACAAGCTTTCAATCCCGGCACCGGCGCATTATGATTTGGTTATTCATCAGCCATTTTCAATATTTCCGGCAGGAGACGGCCATGCAGGACGCCGATAACGACAACAGCGAGACGCCGATGGCCGAGGGATCGGAGCCGTCGCGCAAGATGCTGTCCCCGGCTGCCAGACGCGCCCTTGCCGAAGCCGAGGAGCGGCGAAAGAACCAGAAGCCGCTGGAGCTGCCGCCGGAGATCGGCGGCCGCGGCGGAGCCGAGCCGGCGCGTTTCGGCGATTACGAAATCAATGGCAGGGCGATCGATTTCTAAACCAATATTTGCTGTTGGCTTCCTCGGTCGCAGCAGGATGGAACCAAGAATCCGGCTAACGATATTTTGGGCGACAGGTATTTCGGCCGCATATAGCGGGCCGACAAACCATGCATCGAATACGCGGAAACAAAAGAGCCGCCCCGGAAGAAGCCCGAAAGGGGGCCGGAGCGGCTCGACATATCAGGCGGTCGCCTTGTTCTGCCGGTTGGCGATAAGATCGTCGACGACTGCCGGATCGGCAAGGGTCGAAGTGTCACCGAGAGCACCGAAATCGTCTTCGGCGATCTTGCGCAGGATGCGGCGCATGATCTTGCCGGAGCGGGTCTTCGGTAGGCCGGGCGCAAACTGGATCTTGTCGGGCGCGGCGATCGGGCCGATTTCGGCCCGCACATGTTTCACCAGTTCCTGGCGAAGCGTGTCCGATCCCTCGTGGCCGGACATCAGCGTCACATAGCAATAAATGCCCTGGCCCTTGATCGGATGCGGGTAACCGACGACTGCGGCTTCCGAAACCAGATTGTGCGAGACGAGGGCGGATTCCACCTCCGCCGTGCCCAGCCGGTGGCCGGAGACGTTCAGCACGTCGTCGACGCGGCCGGTGATCCAGTAGTACCCGTCAGCATCGCGCCGGCAGCCATCGCCGGTGAAATACTTGCCCTTGTATGTGGAGAAATAGGTCTGGATGAAGCGCTCGTGATCGCCATAGACCGTGCGCATCTGGCCCGGCCAGCTGTCGGTGATGCAGAGATTGCCATCGGCCGCGCCTTCCAGCACCTTGCCCTCATTGTCGACCAGCTGCGGCTTGATGCCGAAGAACGGGGTCGTCGCCGAACCGGGTTTCAGATCGGTGGCGCCAGGCAGCGGCGTGATCATATGGCCGCCGGTTTCCGTCTGCCACCACGTATCAATGACGGGGCAGCGCTTGTCACCGACGACATTGTAATACCATTCCCAGGCCTCTGGATTGATCGGCTCGCCGACCGTGCCGAGCAGGCGCAGCGACGAGCGCGAGGAGCGAGTGACGAAGTCGTCACCGGCACCCATCAGCGAGCGGATCGCCGTCGGCGCGGTATAGAAGATGTTGACCTTGTGCTTGTCGATGACTTCCCAGAAACGGCCCTGATCCGGGAAATTCGGCACGCCCTCGAACATCAGCGTCGTCGCGCAGTTCGCAAGCGGCCCGTAGACGATATAGGAATGGCCGGTCACCCAGCCGACATCGGCCGTACACCAGTAGACATCGCCGTCGTGATAATCGAAGACATATTCATGCGTCATCGCTGCATAGACGAGATAACCGGCGGTCGTGTGCAGCACGCCCTTCGGTTTGCCGGTCGAGCCTGACGTATAAAGAATGAAGAGCGGATCTTCCGCCTTCATCTTCACCGGCGGGCATTCCGCCTTCACCGTGGCAATTTCTTGGTGATACCAGAGATCGCGGCCGGGAGCCCAGCCGGTCTTGCCGCCGGTGCGGCGAACGACCAGCACCTTGGTGACATTGACATACTGGCGAGCGGCGATATGGATCGCCGTATCGGTATTGTCCTTCAGCGGCACCGGCTTGCCGCCGCGCACGCCTTCGTCACAGGTAATGACGAAGGTGGATTCGCAGTCGACGATACGCCCCGCCAAGGCCTCCGGCGAGAAACCGCCGAAGACGACCGAATGCACCGCGCCGATGCGGGCGCAGGCGAGCATCGCATAGGCGGCTTCGGGAATCATCGGCATGTAGATGGTGACGCGATCGCCCTTCTTGACGCCGTGCTTCTTCAAGACGTTCGCCATCCGGCAGACATACTCGTAGAGCTCGTTATAGGTGACCTTCTTATCGACATAGGGGTTGTCGCCCTCCCAGATGATCGCCACCTGGTCGCCATTCGTTTTCAGATGGCGGTCGATGCAATTATAGGAGACGTTTGTCTGACCGTCCTCGAACCACTTGATCGAAACCTTGCCGGTAAAGGAAGTGTTCTTAACCTTGGTATAGGGCTTGAACCAGTCGATCCGCTTGCCGTGCTTGCCCCAGAACTTGTCCGGGTTCTCGACGCTTTCCTCGTACCATTTCAGGTACTTTTCCTTATCGATCAGGGCGCGCGCCTTCACCGGCTTCGTGACCGGATAGATCTTCTCCGACATGCAACTCCTCCTCATGGGATATGCGACGGGCCGCGTCAGCTAGGTAGTGGCCCGGACTGAAATCACGGCAATTCATAGCAGTTCGCACCGCCACGGCAATTAGACGAAGGTCATTTCATTTCGGAAGAATTGCAATTCTGCGACAGTGCGGTTATATAGCGCCATATTTCCCGGACATTGTGGTGACAATCCACGGACCGCGACCGGCGCGGACGATAGAAGGACTATATCCATGGCTCAAACACTGCTCATGCCGAAGGCGACCGCCATTTGGCTCGTCGACAATACGGCACTGTCTTTCGATCAGATCGCGCAGTTCTGCAAACTGCATCCGCTCGAAGTCAAGGCGATCGCCGACGGCGAAGCGGCGCAGGGCATCAAGGGCCTCGACCCGATCTCGACAGGACAGCTTTCCCGCGACGAGATTGCCCGCGCCGAGGCCAATCCGAACCACAAGCTGAAGCTTTCCGAACCGAAGGTGCGGGTGCCGGAATCCAAGCGCCGCGGTCCGCGTTATACGCCGGTTTCCAAGCGTCAGGATCGCCCGAACGCCATTCTCTGGCTGGTTCGCAACCATCCGGAGCTGAAGGACGCGCAGATTTCCCGCCTGGTCGGCACAACGAAATCGACGATCGAGCAGATCCGCGAGCGCACCCACTGGAACTCCGCCAACCTGGCGCCGATGGATCCGGTAACACTCGGCCTCTGCAGCCAGATCGATCTCGACATGGAAGTGGAAAAGGCCTCCAAGGGTCGTCCGCTGCCGACCGCTGCCGAGCTGGGCGCGACGCTGCAATCGGCACAGGAGACCGAGCGCCTGAGCCCGAGCTACGAGCGCGAGGAGGAAAAGGAAAAGGAAATCGACGCCGATGCCGTCTTCCGCAAGCTCAGTTCGCTGCGCTCGGCGCCGAAGGACGAGGACGACGATCAGTACTGAAGTATCAGTGATTTCATGAAAAACCCCGCCGGTATGAGCTGACCGGCGGGGTTTTTTGTTGCGGATGGCCTGTTTCGGATTAGCTGCGGAACAGAGTGAGAATGTTCTGCGCCGAACTGTTGGCGATCGAGAGCGACTGGATGGCGAGCTGCTGCTGTGTCTGCAACGCCGAGAGCTTGCTTGATTCTTCTTCCATATCGGCATCGACCAGACGGCCGACGCCGGAATCGATCGAATCGTGCAGACCGCTGACGAATGTTTCCTGCAGCTGGATACGGGTCGAGATCGAGCCCAATGCCGAGCCGGCGGCGGTCATAGCGCCGAGAACCAGTTCGACGCCGGTCAGGGCTGCGTCAAGCTGACCCTGGGTGAAACCGGTGATGTCGAGATCATATATCGACGCCATGACGATGACGGTGCTCCCATAGGTTCCGTTGAAGGCCGTGCCGATGATACCGCTGGACGTCTCGATTGCACCGGTGCTCGTCATGCCGAAAAGCACGTTTCCAAGCGAGCCCGAATCGAGCACGTAGTCCGTCATCTTGACGGAGACGGCATTGCTGCCGTCGCGGACGAAGGACGAAACGACGCTCTTCGTGCCGGAGGCGCCGGCAACCCAGTTTTCGCCGGAGAAGGACGCCGATTGAGCGATGCTGAGCAGCTGCTCCTGCAGCTGGTCGAGTTCTTGCTGGATCTTCGTCTTGTCGACGCCCTTTTCGGTGGCGGCGACGATCTTGGCCTTGATGTCGCTGACGACATCGAGCGCGCTGTCCATGGCTGAATAGGCGGTATCGACCTTCGCTGCGCCGAGCCCGAGCGCGTCGGAGACGGCCGAAAGCGCCATGTTGTCGGACCGCATGGTCGTCGCAATCGACCAATACGCGGCGTTGTCGGCCGCTTTCTCCACACGATAACCCGATGAAACGCGACCTTGGGTGTCCTTAAGGCTATCGTTTACGCCGCGCAAAGTCTGCAGCGCTGCCATAGCAGCGTTGTTGGTGAGGATGCTTGTCATGATCCGTTCCACAATCGTTGAGAAAGGGGCAATCCGGACTACAGCGCCGCCCGTCTTTCAGACGCGCAAAGGACGCTGTAGCACTTCAACTGCTGCACAATTTTGTCCTTAAATCGATTCCGATTTAAGGAATTATGCAGTAGGCCGGTAACGGCGACCGCGTCATGCAAAGCCTGCTATGCAAGCCATTGCCGTTAACAAATGCTTGCATCAACATGGTTAACAATTCCTCAATTAGGCTTACCGAAAGTTTAAATTCACATCGGTAAGGAGCCAAAACCGCGTCTGCGCAGCGCCTCGGCAATTTCCTCTAAAATCGTTGGATCATCGATGGTTGCAGGCATCTTCCAGGGTATGCCGTCGGCAATCTTCTGCATCGTGCCGCGCAGGATTTTGCCTGAGCGTGTCTTCGGCAACCGGTTAACGGTGATGGCCGTCTTGAAGGCGGCGACAGGCCCTATCGAATCACGAATCATCGCCACGACCTCTGATTCGATCGCCGTCACGTCACGGGAAACATGTCGCTTCAGCACCAGGAAACCACAGGGCGCCTGACCCTTCAGTGCATCGATCACGCCGATGACCGCGCATTCGGCGACATCGGGATGACGTGCACAGACCTCCTCCATCGCCCCTGTCGAGAGCCGATGCCCGGCGCAATTGATGATGTCGTCGGTGCGCGACATGATGAAGAGATAGCCGTCCTCATCGACATAGCCGGCATCGGCCGTCTTGTAATAGCCGGGAAACTCATCGAGATAGGCCGAGCGAAAACGCTCGTCGGCGTTCCAGAGGGTCGGCAGGCAGCCGGGCGGCAGGGGCAGCTTCACGACGATATTGCCGAGCGTTCCCGCCTCGATCGGATGACCGGCATCGTCCAGCACCGCAATATCATAGCCGGGCATCGGCAGTGTCGGCGAACCGTGCTTGATGGGAAGGGCGCCGAGACCGAGCGGATTTGCGGCGATCGGCCAGCCGGTCTCCGTCTGCCACCAATGATCGATGACAGGTATGCCGAGCATGCGCTCGGCCCATTTCAACGTCTCCGGATCCGCTCTCTCGCCGGCCAGAAACAGTGCGCGCAAATCCGGCATGGGATATTGGCGCATCAGTTCACCGTCACCATCCTCCCGCCGGATGGCGCGGAATGCCGTCGGGGCCGTGAACAGCACCCGCACCTGATACTCCGAAACGATGCGCCAGAATGTACCCGCATCCGGAGTGCCGACCGGCTTCCCCTCGAAGATCAGTGTGGTTACGCCTGATAGCAGCGGGGCATAGACGATATAGGAATGCCCGACGACCCAGCCGATATCCGAAGCCGTCCAGAAGACCTCGCCCGGCTTCAAGCCGTAGATATTGCGCATCGACCAGTTGAGCGCGACCATATGGCCGCCATTGTCGCGCACGACGCCCTTCGGCTGGCCCGTCGTGCCCGAAGTATAGAGGATGTAGAGCGGATCTGTCGCTTTGACGGAGACACAGGCGATCTCATCGCCACGATGCTGCGCCACCGCCACCTCGAAATCCTGATCTCGATCGCCGACGAGATCTGCCCGAAGCTCCGGCCGCTGCAGCACCAGACAGCGCTCCGGCTTCGAACGCGCGATCTCGATCGCCTGATCGACCAGTGGCTTGTAGGCGACGATGCGACCAGGCTCGAGCCCGCAGCTCGCGGTGATCACCAGCTTCGCACCGCAATCGTCGATGCGCGCCGCAAGTTCGCTGGCGGCAAACCCGCCGAAAACGACGGAGTGAACCGCACCGATGCGGGCGCAGGCAAGCATCGAAAAGACCGCCTCCGGCACCATCGGCATATAAAGGATGACGCGGTCGCCTTTGCCGATACCGCGCTCGACCAGTGCTGCTGCGATGGCCATCACCTCCCGAAGCACTTCATCATAGGTGAAACGGCGCTTCTCGCCGTTCATTGCGCTGTCGAATATGACCGCTGTCTCGCCGCCGCGGCCGGCAGCCACATGCCGGTCCAGGCAATTGTGGCATGTATTGGTTTCCGCGTCTGAGAACCAACGGCCATAGACACCGTCATTGGGTGAAAAAATCCGCTCTGGCGGCTTGAACCAGTCGATGTCACTGGCCGCTTCGCGCCAGAAGGCTTCGGGATCGCGTTTCCAGGCCGCATAGGCCTGATGATAGCCGTTCCGCATCTGCTCCTCCCCAGGACATGCAAACCTCGATATCAATCTAGGCGGCATTAAGGGGAACAGGAAGCCCGACCAAAGCAGCGTTTCATCGCGTGCCGAAAATCGCCGACCCCACACGCACGCTGGTGGCGCCAAAGGCGATGGCTGTCTCGTAGTCGCCCGACATGCCCATGGAAAGTTTTTCGACGCCGCATTTGAGCGCGAGCTTTGCCAGCAGGGCGAAATGCGGCCCGGGATTTTCCTCGGCCGGCGGAATGCACATCAAACCTTCGATCGAAAGGCCGAGTTCGTCGCGGCAGAGGGCGACGAAGGCTGGCGTGTCGTCTGGAGCGATGCCGGCCTTCTGCGGTTCGAGCCCGGTATTGACCTGGACATAGAGCCGCAGCGCCTTGGCTTGCCGCTTCATCTCCTCGGCAAGCGCGCGGGCGATCTTTTCCCGATCTACCGTCTCGATGACGTCGAAGAGTGCGACGGCATCCGCCGCCTTGTTTGATTGCAGCGGCCCGATCAGATGCAGCTTGATATCCTGATGCTCGGCCTTCAGCGCCGGCCACTTGCCCTGGCTTTCCTGCACCCGGTTCTCGCCGAAGACACGCTGCCCAGCTTCGATGGCCGGGCGGATCGCGTCCGCCTCGAAGGTCTTCGACACCGCGACCAGCTGAACGGAACCCGCCGGACGACCTGCCGCGCGTTCCCCGGCCGCAATCCGTGATCGCACGTCGTTCAACCGCTCTTGAAGTTCCATCGTTCTGCCTCGACATACCAGCATTAAAGGATTGGCAATGAACTAACCAGCCAACCTGTGCTTGCCAAGACCCGCCTTCGCGAAATCGCTTGTGCGTGATCAAGATCGGACGCTTGCAGCGCCTGCAAAACTTGACGCTACGGTGGTTTCATGGTGAAGGTCTCGACCAACTCCCCTGATTTTCCGGAAATACGAATACCATGGCCACCGAACGTTATAATCCGCGCGATGCCGAGCCCCGCTGGCAGCAGAAATGGAATGAAGACAAGGTCTTCGAGACCGACAATGCCGATCCGCGCGAAAAATATTACGTCCTCGAAATGTTCCCGTATCCATCGGGGCGCATCCATATGGGCCATGTCCGCAATTACGCCATGGGCGATGTCGTCGCCCGCTACAAGCGCGCCCGCGGTTACAACGTGCTGCATCCGATGGGCTGGGACGCCTTCGGCATGCCGGCAGAGAATGCCGCCATGGAGCGCGGCGTGCATCCCGCTTCCTGGACGTACCAGAATATCGGCTCGATGAAGGCGCAGCTGAAGGCCATGGGGCTTTCACTAGACTGGAGCCGTGAGTTTGCCACCTGCGACGTCGAATATTACCAGCATCAGCAGCACCTCTTCCTGGATTTCCTGGAAAAGGGCCTGGTCTATCGCAAGCAGTCGAAGGTCAACTGGGATCCTGTCGACAACACCGTGCTCGCCAACGAACAGGTGATCGATGGCCGCGGCTGGCGTTCCGGTGCGCTGGTCGAACAGCGCGAACTGACGCAATGGTTCTTCAAGATCACCGACTTCAGCCAGGATCTGCTGGACGCGCTGGATACGCTCGACCAGTGGCCGGAAAAAGTGCGCTTGATGCAGAAGAACTGGATCGGCCGTTCGGAAGGCCTGACGATCCGCTGGGAGATCGTGCCGGAAACGGCACCTGCCGGCGAGAGCGAAGTGACGGTCTATACGACCCGGCCGGACACGCTCTTCGGCGCCTCCTTCCTGGCAATCGCCGCCGATCATCCGCTGGCGAAGGATGCCGCCGCGAAGAACCCTGAGATCGAAGCCTTCTGCGACGAGTGCCGCCGCGCCGGCACCTCGCTCGCAGCACTCGAGACCGCCGAAAAGAAGGGCATGGATACCGGTATCCGCGTCAGGCACCCGCTCGATCCCTCCTGGGAGCTGCCGGTCTATATCGCCAATTTCGTCTTGATGGATTATGGCACGGGCGCAATCTTCGGCTGCCCCTCGGGCGACCAGCGCGACCTTGATTTTGCCCGCAAATATGGCCTGCCGGTGGTGGCCGTCGTCATGCCGAGGGATGGAGATGCCGCAAGCTTTTCCGTCGGCGACACGGCCTATGACGGCGATGGCGTGATGATCAATTCGCGCTTCCTCGACGGCAAGACGACTGAGGAAGCCTTCAATATCGTCGCCGACCGGCTGTCGGCCGCTTCGCTCGGCAATGCTCCGCAGGGTGAACGCAAGGTCAATTTCCGCCTGCGCGACTGGGGCATTTCCCGCCAGCGTTATTGGGGCTGCCCGATCCCGGTCATCCATTGCGATGATTGCGGTGTCGTGCCGGTGCCGAAGGCGGACCTGCCGGTCAAGCTGCCCGACGACGTCACCTTCGACCAACCGGGCAATCCGCTCGACCGTCATCCGACCTGGCGCCATGTCTCCTGCCCGAATTGCGGCAAGGATGCCCGCCGCGAGACGGATACGATGGACACCTTCGTCGATTCAAGCTGGTATTTCACCCGCTTCACCGCGCCCTGGGAAGACAAGCCGACCGATCCGGAGGCGGCAAACCGCTGGCTGCCGGTCGACCAGTATATCGGCGGCATCGAGCACGCGATCCTGCACCTGCTCTATTCCCGCTTCTTCACCCGCGCCATGCGCGAGACCGGTCACGTCGCCGCCACCGAACCTTTCAAGGGTCTCTTCACCCAGGGCATGGTGGTCCACGAAACCTATAGCCGCGGCGCGGGCGCCAGCCGCGAATGGGTGGCACCCGCCGATATCCGCATCGACGAACTTGACGGCAAACGCCGGGCTTTCCTGCTGACGAACAACGAGGAAGTCTCGATCGGCTCGATCGAGAAAATGTCTAAATCGAAGAAGAACGTCGTCGATCCTGACGATATCATTGCCTCCTACGGCGCCGATACCGCTCGTTTCTTCGTTCTGTCCGACTCCCCGCCGGAGCGCGATGTCATCTGGTCCGAGGCGGGCGTCGAGGGCGCTCATCGCTTCACCCAGCGTCTGTGGCGCCTGATTTCCGAAGCTGCGGACGCGCTCTCCGCCGTCGCACCTGCGCCGGCAACCGATGGGGAAGCGTTGTCGATCTCGCAGGCCGCCCACAAGACGCTGAAGGCTGTCCAGAACGACTATGACAAGCTCTGGTTCAACAAGGCCGTTGCGCGAATTTATGAACTCGTCAACGCGCTGGCCGCACCGATGACGAAAGTTGCGGCGGGCGAGGGTGATGCCACCTACCGCGCGGCGGTACGCGATGCCGCAGAGATCCTGATTCAGCTCGTCTCTCCGATGACGCCGCATCTCGCTGAGGAATGCTGGGCCGCGCTCGGCAATGAAGGGTTGCTTGCCCGGGCAAGCTGGCCGCAGTACGACGAAACACTCGTTATCGAAAACAGTGTTGTCCTGCCGGTACAGATCAATGGCAAGAAACGCGCTGAATTGACAATTTCTCGCGATGCAGATCAGAATACCGTCACCGACGCCGTGCTGGATCTGGATGCGGTGAAGAACGCGCTGAACGGACAGGCACCGAAGAAGATCATCGTGGTTCCCCAAAGGATTGTAAACATTGTCGTTTGATATCGCTTGCAAGCTGGCTCGCAATGCCGGCATCGCCGTGATCCTTGCCTCGGCGGCTTTTCTCTCCGCCTGCCAGGTCCGACCGCTTTACTCCGAGAGTTCCGGTGTCGTCGAAAAGCTTTCCTCGGTCGGCTTTTCCCCAGCAAGCAGCCGCGTCGAGCAGCAGGTGCGCAATCGCCTCATCTTCCTTGCATCGCGCGGTGCCGGTGAAGCGGTAAACCCGCAATATCAGGTTGAGATTCGCGCTACCACGTCTGTTGCCGACACGCTCCTGACGGATTCGACGGATACGTCGCGCGCTGGCCGTGTGACCGTCAGCGTCACCTACACGCTGCGTTCGGCGACCGACAATCACGTCATCAAGGCCGGCAGCCGCGCTACCACGGCGCTGGTGGATTTCTCCGAACAGGAATTCGCCAAGCAGCGTGCGATCCGTGATGCCCAGAACCGCGCGGCGGATCAGGTGGCGGAATTCGTGGGAGCCGATATCGCCGCTGCCCTCAGCCGCTGAGGGCGGAGGTGTGGCAGAGATAAAATCCCACGAATTCGAGACTTTCCTGCAGAAATCGGCACGGAACTATCGGATTTTCGTCATCTACGGGCCGGATCGCGGCCTCGTTTCCGAACGGGCAAGCCTGCTCGCCGCCAGGAGCGGTGTTGCTCTCGATGATCCCTTCTCGCTGACGAAGCTCGATATCGGCGACCTGCAGAAAGACCCCGGTCGGTTGGTCGACGAGGTCCAATCGATCGGCCTCTTCGGCGGTGAGAAACTGATCTGGATCCGTGGTGCTGCCAACGAGAAATACCTCGTCGATTCCCTGGCGCTGCTGGCCGAAAAACCGCTCGAAGCCGCCTCTCTGATTGTGGAGGCCGGTGACCTCAAGAAGGGCTCCCTGCTGCGCAAGACCGCAGAAGCCGCACGATCCGTCATGACGATCCCCTCCTACGCCGATGACAGCCGCGCCTTGAATGCATTGATCGATACCGAGCTCGGTGCAGAGAAGCTCGGCATTACGCCGGCCGCGCGACAAGCGCTGATCGCGTTGATCGGCGGCGACAGGATCGCCTCCCGAAACGAGGTGCGCAAGCTTGCTCTTTACTGCCGCGGCTTCGATACGGTCGAAGAACATCACGTTACCGAAATAATCGGCGACGCCAGCGCCATCTCGGTTGACGACGCCGTCGATGCCATCCTCGGCGGTGATCTCAACGCCTTTCTGCACGCCATGCAAAAAATCAGCAGCTCGAAAACCGCGATCTTTCTTGTCCTGCAGGCATGCCTGAAGCAATTCCAACTTCTGGATTCGATGCGTGCCGAAATGGATGAAAAACGGCTCCAGCCGCCTCAGATCATGCAGACGATGGGGCGGCATCTGCATTTCCGCCGCAAGCCGATCATCGAACAGGCGCTGCGCCAGTGGACCGCGGAAAGCATCGCCCGTGAATCCAATCGTTTACAGGCCGCTATTCTGCAAAGCAGACGGCGGCAGGTGCTGGAAGACAGCGTTGCGATGCAAACGCTTCTGTCCACCACCCTTCAATCCGGCCGGAAATCCGCCTGACCAGTGCACGTCGGCCCAAAAATCATGGCCGATTTTCGGATAGCACGATGCGTTGTTTCAAGGAGTTAGAGCGTCGGTGCTCTAACGCCTCTCGAGCAAGCGGCAGATTTCCTCGAGCTGCTCTAGTGACTTATAGGAAATTTTGATCTGGCCGCCGCTTGCCTTGTGATTGATCGCAACATCAAGGCCGAGCGCATCGGAAAGTGTCCGTTCCAGCGCCAGCGTGTCGGAATCTTTCTGATCTCGCCGCAAGGCCGCCTGCTGCGGCTCCGATTGGGCCTTGATATTGTTTTGCGCCAGCTTTTCCGCATCACGCACCGACATGCCCTTGGCAACGATCGTACGGGCAAGACCTGCCGGGTCGGATGTTGAAACCAAAGCGCGCGCGTGCCCAGCCGATAGGCTGCCGGCAGCAAGCAGATCGCGCACCGGATCAGGCAATTTCAACAGGCGCAACGAGTTGGCCACATGACTGCGGCTCTTCCCGATGATTTCGCCGAGGTCATTCTGGGTGTAGCCGTATTCCGCGATAAGCTGCTCATAACCCAAGGCCTCTTCGAGGGCATTGAGATCCGCGCGCTGCACGTTTTCGACGATCGCAATCTCCAGCGCCGTCTTATCATCCACATCACGGATAATGACGGGAATCTCGATCAGCCCCGCAAGCTGAGCTGCGCGCCAACGTCGTTCGCCGGCGATGATCTCATATCGATCCCGCGACATCGTACGCACAACAATCGGCTGAACGATACCGTGTTGACGAATGGAGCTTGCGAGATCGTGCAGCTCCGAGTCATCGAAGAACCGACGGGGATTGCGGGGGTTACGGCTGACGAACTCGATCGGAATCATTCTGTCGGCGCTGATAGTCCTCTCGGCTTCCACCGGGACGGGCTGATCCATTTCACCAATCAGCGCCGCAAGGCCGCGACCCAATCGCCTCTTTGATACATCGTCATTCATGATCTACACTCACCTACACCCCTAAAATGATATTACGCGGCCAGCCTTTGACGTTCTCGCTGGATGACCTCGGAGGCCAGCTGCAGATAGGCCTGACTGCCCGCGCACTTCAAGTCATAGAGAATAGCCGGCTTACCGTAGGACGGAGCCTCGGAAACCCGGACGTTGCGCGGAATTAACGTGTGGTAAACCTTGTCCCCGAGATGCGTACGCACGTCATTGACAACCTGCTGGGCAAGATTGTTTCGCGCATCAAACATCGTCAAGACGATACCCTGAATATCCAGACGCGGGTTAACTGTCCGCCGAACCTGGCTGACCGTCTCGAGCAGCTGGCTCAACCCCTCCAGCGCAAAGAATTCACATTGCAGCGGCACCAAGACCGAATGCGCTGCCGCCATGGCATTCATCGTCAGCAGATTGAACGAAGGCGGGCAATCCAGAAGAATATAAGAAAACGCCATGGCTTCGGGCGAAGATAGCGCTTTCCGTAATTTGAACACCCGATCGCTCTGCTGCGAGATTTCCATCTCGATACCAAGAAGATCCATCGTTGATGGGACGATAAACAGATTAGGAACCGCTGTTTCGAGAGTCACTTCGGGAATCCCACGATCACCGACCATCAGATCGTAGGAGGACAGCTTGCGATCACGGCGATCGATACCGAGGCCTGTGCTGGCATTGCCCTGCGGGTCGAGATCGACGATTAGGACCCGCTCACCGATAGCAGCAAGCGCCGTTGCCAGGTTAATTGCTGTGGTCGTCTTGCCAACGCCACCCTTCTGATTTGCGATGGTGATAATCCGATGTCGTTCGCCAGCCATTGCCGCAATATCCGATCTGTTAAACCAAGCGCCGGAGATTTGATATTTCCAGAATAACAGATTCCTGCTCGACGGCGCTCTTATGTTCTAACAGATCGAATTCCCACCGACCACGTGCTTTGTCAATTTCCCTCAGGTAATCCCGGCCTTTGTGAAAGAAGCCGCGACAATTCTCCTTGCCAAGCATCCAGGGCGATGAATATCCGATGAGCCCATCAAGATCCGTAAGGGCGCGCGCTGAAATCGCACTACATTCGCGAACCTCCGTATAAGCATCTTCGATTCGTATGCTATGGACGCTGCCGCGTGCATTTGTCTCCCGCAGCGCTGTCCGTAGAAACGCTGCCTTTTTATGGTTGCTTTCGACCAGATGGACCCATCCACCTTGCAGCTCGGCCAGAAAAATTGCCGTAATAACGCCGGGAAAGCCGCCCCCACTGCCGAGGTCAACCCAAGTAATCGGTTGAGGATGAATCTGAAAGACCTGGCTGCTATCAGCGATGTGCCGGTGCCATAGATCGTCGAGTGTCGACGGCGCCACCAGATTGATTGCTTTTGCCCACTTCTGAAACAGCGCTGCAAAGTGTTGCAACCGTTCCTGTGTTTCACGTGAAACACGCAAACCGTTTAATTCCATGCTGAAAGACTCTCAAATCTTGTATCAAGCGCTATTCCGCTCGGCAGAGGATAGTCGACGCAAATGCACGAGCAGCAATGCGATTGCCGCAGGTGTCATCCCTTCAACGATTGCAGCCTGGGCAATATTGAAAGGGCGAGCAGTGCCGAGCTTGACCTTCAGCTCGTTCGAGAGACCGGCCAGTGCGTCATAGTTGAAATCAAGCGGTATCTGCCGCTCCTCGTCGCGTTGCTGATCGGCAATCGCCGAGGCTTGTCGATCGAGATAAACCGAATACCCTGCTTCAATCTCCAGCGCTTCCGCGACTTTTGGTCCAATCATGCCGAGCTTCTCCGGCCAAACATCGCTAAGCGCGGCGAAACTATAATTCGGATAGGACAGTAAATCATACGCGGTTCGGCGCTGCCCATCGAGATTGATATTCAAGCCCGCGCGACGCGCCTCATTCGGAGTAACCGCCAGCGACTGCAACAGCGCCCGACAGGTTTCGATCTCTGCCTGATAGGATGTGAATCGCCGCACTCGCGCGTCACTGACACATCCAACCCGCATGGCCAGCGGCGTCAAGCGCATATCGGCGTTGTCAGCCCGCAAACTCAGCCGATACTCCGCACGCGACGTAAACATTCGATACGGCTCCGTAACGCCTCGTGACGTGAGATCGTCGATCATGACGCCAATATAAGAACTGGTCCGGCTGAAATGGAACGGATCCGAATCGCTGCTTCGCAATGCGGCATTCAACCCGGCTGCCAACCCCTGCGCAGCGGCCTCTTCATAGCCGGTGGTGCCATTAATCTGGCCGGCGAGAAACAGGCCTCTCAGCCGTTTGACCTCCAGCGATGGAGTAAGCTCCCTCGGATCGACATGATCATATTCGATCGCATAGCCCGGTTGCAGTATTCTTGCCGCTTCGAGGCCGGGGATCGTTTTGATGAAGTCGGCCTGGACCTCCGCCGGCAAGGAGGTAGAAATCCCGTTCGGATAAACCGTGTCATCGTCCAGTCCCTCGGGTTCAAGAAAGACCTGATGTCCATCCCGCTCTCCGAATTTCACCAGCTTGTCTTCGATCGACGGGCAATAACGGGGCCCGACGCCCTCGATCTGCCCGGAATACATTGCCGAGCGCATGATGTTGTCGACAATGATGCGGTGGGTCGCTTCGGTCGTCCTGGTGACCCCGCATTCGATCTGTCGCGTGGTAATCGTGTCTGTCATAAAGGAGAAGGGGATAAGCTCCTCGTCAGCTCCCTGGCGACCGATGGATTGCCAGTCGATCGTTTTTCCGTCCAGCCGGGCGGGTGTGCCGGTCTTCAGACGTCCCAGCCGCAGTCCCAGGCGGGCAAGGGTTGCAGACAATCCAATCGACGGCGCTTCACCGACACGCCCTGCCGGTGTCTTTTCCGACCCGATATGAATAAGACCGCGCAGGAAGGTTCCAGTGGTCAAAACCACCGCCGGCGCTTTCAGGGTTCGATCATCCTTCATGATCACGCCGGCGACGCACCCATCGACAACGTCCAGATCAAACGCATCGCCTTCGATGATATCCAGGTCCGGCGTCGCTTCGATCGCCGCCAGCATTGCCAAGCGATAAAGCTTTCGATCGGCCTGCGTCCGCGGTCCGCGGACAGCCGCGCCTTTCTTCTTGTTGAGCATCCTGAATTGAATGCCTGCTACATCGGCGACGCGACCCATCAGGCCATCCATCGCATCGATCTCCCGAACCAGATGGCCCTTGCCCAGCCCGCCAATCGCCGGATTACAGGACATGACTCCGATCGTGTCCCGCCTATGCGTGATCAGAGCGGTTTTTGCCCCGAGGCGCGCAGCTGCGCTGGCAGCCTCCGACCCGGCATGGCCGCCACCGATCACAATCACATCGAAGACATTATCCGTCATTCAAGACTCCATATCCGGCAGGCGTTTCACGTGAAACCGGGCAAGCTTTTGGCTCCAAAGGTTTCACGTGAATCATTTGCCAATACAAAATTCGGAGAAGATCACCCCGAGCAATTGTTCGACATCCACTCGTCCGGTAATTCTGCCCAAATACTCCGCCGCAATTCGTAGCTGCTCGGTTCGCAGTTCAAGATTCACATCCGTCTGCGATAGGGCCACATCAAGCGCTGCTAAACATTTCGCTAGCGAATCCTTATGCCGCTGCCGGCTCGGGATTGCCATAGACAGGCCAGCAAAACGTCTCTCGACGATGTCGCCGATCAACCGCCGTAGTTCCGGCAGACCGTCACCCGTCGCAGTGGAAATCTGCAGATCATACCGACCCGAATTGACTTCGGTCAGATCCTTCTTTGTCCCGACAGTAACATGCGGAGAGGACTGCTCCAAGTCGTCGGGAATCAGCGGTTTCGTCATATCGACCAGCAACAGGACAAGATCGGCATCACGGAGCGCTACGCGCGCGCGCCGCACACCTTCCATTTCGACTTTGTCATCCGCCTCGCGAAGGCCCGCAGTGTCAAAGAGCTTGATCAGGTAACCATCAATGTCGAGATCAACCTGCAGGACATCGCGGGTGGTTCCGGCAATCTCCGTCACGATTGCCACGTCTCGACGCGCCAAAGCGTTCAACAGGCTCGACTTTCCAGCATTCGGAGCGCCGGCGATGACCACCTTGAAGCCGTCTCGGATGATCTCGCCGGCCGAAGCCGCCGCCAGGTGATCCCCGATATCGCTGCGAAGCTTCGCCATGTCGGCCCAGACCGCATCCGATACCGACCCAGGAACGTCATCCTCCTCGGGGAAATCAAGCTCCGCCTCGACCAGCGCGCGGGCCCGCGTTAATCGTTCCGCCCACGAATCGTAAATCGCGGACAGTCCGCCTGCACTATGTTCAACCGCAAGGCGTCTCTGCATTTCGGTCTCGGCGCCAATCAGATCGGCCAGCCCTTCCACCTCAACGAGATCAAGCTTGCCATTCTCGAAAGCCCGGCGGGAGAACTCGCCTTCAACCGCCATCCGAACACCCGGAATATCGCCAAGCGCGTGGAACAGCGCTGCCAGCACGGCTCTACTGCCGTGGATCTGCAACTCGGCAACATCCTCGCCGGTAAACGAATTCGGAGCAGGAAAAAACAGCACCAGGCCGCTATCGATCGGCTGATTGTTACGAGTCCGAATCGTTCGGTGAGATACATGCCGGGCCGCCGGAACAGAACCGACGAGCTTCACCAATATGTCTCTGGTGAGCGGGCCGCTGACCCGAACGACCGAGACACCCGAAGGCGGGGCACCGCTCGATAGCGCATATATGGTATCACTCAACATGGCCATATCGCTTGGTCCATTGGAATCGAAATCGATTCCTCTCAAATAGAAAAGCTGGCGACATCATGACGATGCCTCCAGCTCTCATAAGGTGAATCCGGCTAAGGATTATGTGTTCATCGAATCGAAGAAGTCGGAATTGTTCTTCGTCTGCTTGAGCTTGTCGATAAGGAATTCGATCGCATCGGTCGTGCCCATTGGAGCCAGGATGCGACGGAGCACGAAGATCTTCTGCAGATCCTGGCGTGGAACGAGAAGATCTTCCTTGCGCGTGCCCGACTTCAGGATGTCCATCGCCGGGAAGATACGCTTGTCGGCGACCTTGCGGTCGAGGACGATTTCGGAGTTGCCGGTACCCTTGAATTCTTCGAAGATGACTTCGTCCATGCGGCTGCCGGTATCGATCAACGCCGTTGCGATGATCGTCAAGGAGCCGCCTTCCTCGATGTTACGCGCCGCGCCGAAGAAGCGCTTCGGCCGCTGCAGAGCGTTGGCGTCCACACCACCCGTCAGGACCTTGCCTGACGAGGGAACGACCGTGTTATAGGCACGGCCCAGGCGCGTGATTGAATCGAGCAGGATGACAACGTCGCGACCGTGTTCGACAAGGCGCTTGGCCTTCTCGATGACCATCTCGGCGACCTGCACGTGACGCACGGCCGGTTCGTCGAAGGTCGAGGAGATAACCTCGCCGCGAACCGAGCGCTGCATGTCGGTCACTTCTTCGGGGCGTTCATCGATCAGCAGGACGATCAGATAGCACTCGGGATGATTGGCGGTGATCGAATGCGCGATGTTCTGCAGCAACACGGTTTTACCGGTGCGCGGTGGTGCGACGATCAATCCACGCTGGCCCTTGCCGAGCGGCGCCACCAGGTCGATCACACGCGGCGACAGATCCTTGGTGGTAGGAATATCGAGTTCCATCTTGAAGCGCTCGTTCGGATAGAGCGGCGTCAGATTGTCGAAATGAACCTTGTGACGGATCTTTTCCGGATCGTCGAAATTGATGGTGTTGACCTTGAGCAGCGCGAAATAGCGCTCGCCTTCCTTCGGCCCACGGATGGGGCCCTCGACCGTATCGCCGGTTTTCAGCGAGAAACGGCGGATCTGCGATGGGGAGATGTAAATATCGTCCGGGCCTGGCAGGTAGTTCGCATTGGCAGAACGCAGGAAGCCGAAACCGTCCTGCAGCACTTCGACGACGCCTTCGCCGATGATTTCGACATCCTGGCTGGCAAGCATCTTGAGGATCGCAAACATCAGCTCCTGCTTGCGCATCGTGCTTGCATTCTCGACCTCGAGCGATTCGGCAAATGCCAGCAGATCCGTCGGGGATTTACTCTTAAGTTCCTGAAGCTTCATTTCAGCCATGAAGTGACCAATACTCTTTTCAATTTCAAAGGGGAAAGGCGATGTTGGGTCGTATTCGGTACCGCGAAAGGGCTCGCAGACGACTGAACTCTACACACATGCCACGTAGATGAGGTGCGCGGAAAATAGCGACTCGCAATCGTTGCCGCAAGAGGGCTGCTTAAAATGAAGCAAATTTAACCTGAGGACGATTTTCCTCAGAACGGCTTCACCACGACGAGGATGACGATCAGGATCATCAGCAGTGTCGGGGCTTCGTTCATGAACCGCCAATAGCGCGCGGAGCGGCGGTTTTCATCCCGCTCGAAGGCCCTGACGGCGCGGCTGAAGAACATATGAACACCGGTCAGCAGTACGACGAGACCGATCTTGGCATGCAGCCAGCCGCCCTGGAATCCATAAACCGACCAGGCGAGATAGAGGCCAAAAATCCACGTCAACATCATCGCCGGCGTCATGATGATCCGAAGCAGCCGACGCTCCATCACCTTGAAGGTTTCCGACTGCACCGAGCCGGGCCCCGCATCGGTGTGATAGATGAACAGCCGCGGCATATAGAACAGCCCAGCCATCCAGGAAATGACCGCGATGATATGCAGCGCCTTGATCCAGAGGTAGAGATTATCGGGGTTCCAGGCAAAAAGCCCGACCGCCATCAGCGCAAAGAAGGCCAGCGCAAAATGAGCCCGGCGCCGGGCGTAAGCGCCAGACCTCCGATCGGTCTGCTTTTCCATCGTCACGCCCCGCCTCGCACACGATCCACCAACAGACGCACATGCTCGGGATCGGCCTGCGGTGTAATGCCGTGACCGAGATTGAAGATCAACGGACCATTGCCGAGATGCTGCAGAATATCATCGATGCCTTCCTCCAGCGCCCGGCCGCCGGCAACGACCCGCATCGGATCCAGGTTGCCCTGAACCGGTCCGTCTTTCTGAAGTTCGGCTGCAAAGGCCAGCGGGACCGACCAGTCGAGGCCGATCGCATCTGCGCCCGTCTTCTGGCGATAGGTCTTGAGCTGATAGCCGGCGCCCTTGGCAAAAGCGATGATGCGAGCATGCGGCCGTCGCGATTTGACGGAAGCAATCATCCGCGCAACCGGCCTGATCGCAAACGCCTCGAACTCCTTCTCGCCGAGAACACCTGCCCAGGAATCGAAGATCTGCACGGCATCGGCGCCGGCATCGATCTGGGCGACGAGATAATCGGCCGATACGTCGGCAAGCAGCATCAACAGATGCTCGAAAGCGCGGGCATGCTTGTAGGCGAAGAGACGGGCAGGGGCCTGATCCGGCGTGCCGTGACCGGCAATCATGTAGGTCGCAACCGTCCATGGCGCCCCGCAGAAGCCGAGCAGCGTCGTCTCCGCTGGCAGTTCTTCACGCAGCCGTCGCACCGTCTCCAGAACCGGCCTGAGATAATCGACAACCTCTTCGCCGTTCAAACTGCCGATCCCGGCTTCATCGATCGGATCCATCTCCGGACCATGGCCCTCGGTGAACCGGACATTCCGCTTCATTGCGTCTGGAATGACCAGGATATCGGAAAACAGAATGGCCGCATCGAAGCCATAGCGGCGGATCGGCTGCAATGTCACTTCGACGGCGTGCTCAGGCGTATAGCAGAGATCGAGAAAACTCCCTGCCTTTGCCCGTGTCTCCCGATATTCCGGAAGATAACGTCCTGCCTGTCTCAT
>NC_008382.1 GCF_000009265.1 Rhizobium johnstonii 3841
TTGCCATCGGCGGAATTCTTTCGATTTGTCGCTTCAAACCGCCACTGGCAGGAAACGGGTTATGGGATGGCGAAAAACGCAGTAAAGGCAGCGTCGGAAATCGAAGGATTGACCGCTTTGATGGAGCGGCATGCTGAGGCCCTGTCGGGACAATTGCAAGCGCATCATGTCAAGGTCTTTCCGCCGTCTGCAGAGAAAGGCATCCGAGGGTTTGGGCCGTCGGAGGCCGCAAAGCTTCTCGGCGTCAAAGAATCCTATCTTCGCCAAATCGCTTCCGACATGCCGGAACTGAACGTCAGTACGGGTGCGGGCGGCCGTCGTATATTTTCGATCGAGGATATCCATGAGATCCGGAAGCATATGGATCAGGTGGGTCGCGGCAATCGACGCTACCTGCCCCACCGGCGCGATGGCGAGCAACTGCAAGTCATTTCCGTGATGAATTTCAAGGGTGGGTCGGGCAAGACCACGACGTCGGCACATCTGGCCCAGTATCTTGCGATGCGGGGATATCGCGTGCTCGCGATCGATCTCGATCCTCAGGCCAGCCTGTCCGCCTTGTTCGGCAACCAGCCGGAAATTCATGTAGGTCCAAACGAAACGCTCTACGGCGCCATTCGCTACGATGAAGAGCAGCGCCCGATCGAAGAGGTAGTCCGGGGAACCTACATACCCGATCTCCATCTCATTCCCGGCAATCTTGAGCTTATGGAGTTCGAGCACGACACACCGCGCGCCCTAATGAGCCGCAAGGAAGGCGATACGCTTTTCTACGGGCGGATCAGCCAGGTCATCGAGGACATCGCGGACAATTACGACGTCGTCGTCATCGACTGCCCTCCCCAGCTCGGCTATCTCACGCTTTCGGCGCTGACCGCCGCAACGTCGATCCTGGTGACCGTGCATCCGCAGATGCTCGATGTCATGTCGATGAACCAGTTTCTGGCAATGACGTCAAACCTGCTGCGGGAAATCGAAAATGCTGGCGCCAGGTTCAACTTCAACTGGATGCGGTATCTTATCACCCGCTTCGAGCCGAGCGACGGCCCACAAAACCAGATGGTAGGTTACCTCCGGTCGATCTTCGGCGAGAACGTGCTCAATTTTCCGATGCTGAAAACGACGGCTGTCTCCGATGCCGGGCTGACAAACCAGACTCTTTTCGAAGTCGAGCGGGGCCAATTCACGCGTTCCACCTACGATCGCGCCTTGGAGGCGATGAACGCCGTCAATGACGAGATCGAATCTTTGATCAAAAAAGCGTGGGGTAGATCCACATGAGCCGAAAGGACATTTTGGGCGTTTCCGCAACTATACCGACCGCGCCTTCGCCGCACGATCCGCAAGCGCCAAAAAGCCGAACCATGCCGCTTCTCGGCGTGGCCCGCAAAGACCGTGACCCCGCGACCAAGCTGACCGCCAATATCGGCAACGCTTTGCGCGAGCAGAACGATCGCGTGGAACGAGCCGAGGAAATTGAACGGCGTCTTGCCGAGGGACAGGCAGTGATCGATCTCGATCCGAAGGTTATTGACCCTTCGTTCATGCAGGATCGGATGCCGGGTGACATTGATGGGCTGCTCGCGTCTATCAAGGAACAGGGTCAGCAGGTGCCAATCCTCGTGCGCCCTCATCCGCAGACGTCCGGCCGCTATGAAGTTGCCTTCGGCCATCGCCGCTTGCGCGCGGTGACGGAACTCGGTCTAGCGGTCAAGGCGGTCGTGCGGGATTTGACGGACGAGCAGCTGGTGGTTGCCCAAGGTCAGGAAAATAACGAGCGCCAGGATCTATCCTTTATCGAGAAGGCGCGCTTTGCCGCCCGCCTGAAAGAACGTTTTACCCGCGACTTGATCATCTCATCGATGTCAGTCGACAAAGGCGATCTCTCCAAGATGCTCTCCATCATCGAGGCCCTTCCCTCGGACTTGATCGATGCCATCGGCCCTGCCCCCGGTATCGGCCTCAGAAGCTGGCAGGAACTGGCAGAGCTGATCGATAAGACCTCCTCGGCCGACAACGTCCTCGAGCACGTGCGTTCCAGCGAGTTGCAGTCACTTCAGTCCGCAGAGCGATTCAAGGCGCTGATTGCACATCTGAAGCCGCGCCGGTTGGAACGCGGTCTCCCTGAGGTCATGTCGAGCCCTGCTGGCGAGCGCCTGGCGCAGGTGAAGCAGAGCAAGGCGAAGGTGGAAATCATGATCGATCGGAAGGCGATGCCGGACTTTGCGGCCTTCGTGCTCGAACAACTGCCGGCGCTTTATGAAGCGCACCGTGCGAAACAGAAACAGAAGAAGGAAGCGTAACGCGCAAAAGAAAAGAGCCCCCTCAACGTTGCCGTCGCGGAAGCCCTTCTGTCTCTTTAGCACGAACAGAATCGCATTTCCTCGAATCCTCGTCAAGAGTCTTTGGAACCGATCTGGTGAGCAAATTTCTTTTGCCTGCTGAAAGGTAAGAGACGATGCAAACGGGAAATGTGACGACGCCCTTTGGGCGGCGGCCGATTTCGCTTGCCCTGGTCAGACGACAGCAAACTGTTGCCGAGATCAAGGCGGGGAAGTCGGCAGAGAAGTGGAAAGTCTTTCGCGACGTTTCGGCGGCAATGGCTCTGCTTGGCATTCAGTCCAACAGCTTGGCGGTGCTTGACGCCTTGCTGAGCTTCTATCCGGAAAACGATTTGCGCCAAGACGTGCCGCTGATCGTTTTTCCGTCGAACGCGCAGCTGTCATTGCGTGCCCATGGCATGGCGGGTTCCACCCTCCGACGGCATCTTGCCGTGCTTGTTGAGGCCGGCCTGATCGTTCGAAAAGATAGCGCCAACGGCAAGCGCTACGTACGCAGAGACCACACGGGTGATATCGAGAACGCCTTCGGTTTCGATCTTTCGCCATTGCTGTCTCGCGCGGAAGAGCTCGCCATGTTGGCGCAGCAGATCGTCGCGGAGCGCGCCGCCTTCAAGAGGATGAAAGAGAATCTGACGATCTGCCGGCGCGACGTGCGCAAGCTGATTTCGGCTGCCATGGAGGAAGGGGCAGAAGGCGATTGGCAGGCTATCGAAGACATTTACGTCGGGCTGATTGCTCGAATACCACGCACACCATCGCCCGCTGATGTGCGGGCAATCCTGGAAGAAATGCAGATGCTGAAAGAGGAGGTGCTCAACCGGCTGGAAAATCAGGAAAAAGCGGAAAAATCTAGCGGCAATGCTGCCCATATCGAGCAGCACATACAGAATTCAAAACCCGAATCCATCAATGAACTTGAACCTAGCTCAAGAAAAGAGCGGGGGGCAAAATCGAGCGAAGGAAATGGGGGCCAGCGAGAGCCGTTAAAGGCGTTTCCACTCGGCCTGGTGTTGAAAGCTTGCCCGCAGATTATCGATTATGGGGCTGGCGGCGCGATCGGGACCTGGCGCGAGTTGATGTCCGCAGCAGTCGCGGTCCGGTCGATGCTGGGGATCAGCCCATCGGCCTATCAGGAGGCGTGTGAGGTCATGGGGCCGGAAAATGCGGCGGTCGCGGTTGCCGGCATTCTGGAGCGAGCAAACATGATCAATTCTCCGGGCGGATACTTGCGGGATCTCACGCGGCGGTCTGAGCGAGGCGAATTTTCGCTGGGACCGATGATCATGGCCTTGTTGAAGGTGAATGGTCTGGCGCAAACGAGAGCGGGGTAGGGCGGTCGGGCCATTTCGAAGAGAACCGCGGGGACGGTTGGCTCCGTAGAGAAGTTGGTCGCGACCAACTCTGCTAAACCTTTGTAGTCGCTGGGTTTTTGAAATTCGACATTTTTGAGCGAAATCACCAGCTGGAAGTACGGCCTTCGAGGAAGACCGAAGGGGTAATCTCCGATAGGCGCGGCGTCGGGCGCTAGGAGAAGCGAGCCAGCCGTCGGATCATCGATCCTGCAGATCTGCCAAAGGCGCATCATCGTGTGAAGAGGCGCTCGATCTCCTCGTGCTGTTCGGCGTGTTTAGGCGGATTGTCGTTCCTTAGTTTTTGCAGGTTGAGGATCTTCCAGCGGACAGCCGGCAAGGCGAGGGCGTGCGGCAAGCCGATGGCCTCGAAGTCGGGGTCACCATCGTGAAGGGACAGCAGAAACGTGCGGGCCTTGTCATCAAGGCGCGCCTGGATGTCCTTCAGGAACCGCTCCCGGACATCCAGCAATTCGTCCAGCGAGACCTTCTCGATTGTCATCCCATCGAATTCTTGATTGAAGACATGTGCAACGTAGGCCCTATTTGGCTGCAGCAGCTCGTGGGGCGGGCGTCCGGAGCTCGCCACGTAGACGAGGAAGGTGCGAAACAGCGGGTCCGTCAGTCCCTCGTGTTCATAGAGCAACTTGATGTCGAATAGATCGCGCGGATGCTGGCGATCGACTGCTGCATGCATCTTGCCACCGAAGAGATCTTCGAAGGCGACAACCTGCATTTCTGCAAAGCCAAACTGGTCTTCGACTCGCTCGCTGACCCTGCGTTGTTCGACGGGGTGCACCGTGCCACGGGCGACTGGAGAGGTTTCGATCTTGATTGCGGTGTGGCCCCGCCTCACCTCGACGCGCGTATCGCCGCCGCCACCGCCGGCTATTCGCCTAGCCCGGACGCCCTTGATGCTTTCGACCTCCCCAGCGATCCGGTCGAGGGCCGCGTCGATTTCGGCCAAACTCTCGTCCCTTGGTTTGAGCGGAAGGTAGGTCAGGTCGATATCGACCGAGAGACGCGGGAGATCTCTGTAGAAGAGATTGATGGCGGTTCCACCCTTCAAGGCGAAAACTGGTTCGTCGGCAATCATCGGCAAAGCCTGGACGAGGAGCTCGAGCTGGGAAATATACTGGTCACGGGCCATCGTTGCCCTCCGGCTTCCCGGGAAGATACTCTTCGGGAATGGTGATGCGGTATGTGGGATGCAGTTTACCGCCCTTGATGAATGAGCGGTCGCCGCTTCCAAGTTCGATGATCGACCGCTCGACATGCTTGAGCCAGGCATGCTCGTGGCGGTCGGCAAAGACAAAGAAAAGCCTTTTCACCTGGACCTTGGTGCAGTCGGCCAGAAGCTCGGTGATACGGCGCGGGCGCAGGTTGGTCAGACCCTCGAAGATCGTATCGATGTTATGAAAGCTTTCGTTGTCCGGCAGTTCGTCCAGCGCTTCGAGGATGGCCCGCTCCGGCGTTGAAGCGCGTATCGTCCAGTTCTGTAGAAACAGAATGGCGTTGCCGTCCGGTTCAGCCGCCAGTGGTTCGATCCCAAGATTCGCCGTCTTGAAGAGTCGCGTGCTGCGCAGGACGGGGAGGCCATTGGTGGGGAGATTCGCGAGCCATCGGGGAGCATCGCCATAGATGAAGACTTTTTCGGCGGCCCCTAGCGCCAGGTAATGCACATGCCCGCGAAGTCCGAGCGCCGTGCGGCCGCCGACATGGAACGGGTAATTCATGATCGTCTGTGCAGACATGACCGCAATGCGCCAGTCGATACGTTCTTCTGCCGAACCATCCCGCCCTGAGGGACGCCGATAAACGCCATGCATGACGGGCTCGAGCCAGCCTCGGCGGAGATAGTCATGTGTCGAGCTCCGGCGGATTTCCATTTTCCGCATCCATGCAGAATCCACGATGAAGCCTGCCGGGACCTCGTCCAGCATCGACTTTAACTTATCGCGTTTTTGTTCGCTCATGACGGACAAAAATGGCACCTTTAAAAGTGGTGCGCAAGGAGACTTTATAAGAAAGGAAAATTGTCCGTTCCAAACGGACTTTCAAGGCCGATCTGGCGGCGGTGAAGCCCGCCCGTCATCGTTCGTTTTGAAGCCATTTTGCCCAAGGCTGTAGGAAGGCGCGACAGTTCTTCATGGCCACGCGCAGAAAATGCCGGCTTCGACCTTGCGATCCTTCCCTTTCGTATTCACGAAGCAGAACGCCCGGCCCGGGACGCCAGATGTGCTTCGACGATCTTCGGCGAGGTACAGCACGCTGCCATTAGCACAGCCCCTGCAGTCAGTCCCGCTGGCAATTCGAGAGCAGCTCTCACGTCGGCAGGCAGACCTCCTTTCGAAAGGTCGGGAGGCCCGTTCCGCATCGGTAGATGGTGGTATCGCCAGACGTCGGGTTGGTAGAATGGCACTTGGGAGATCGGCTGCTCGCCGATGTTTTTCCGAATTGCCGCAGCCAATCGACTGCTTAGGACGCTGTCGTTCAAATGCCCGAGTGTATGCCTCATCGGCGTTCATCTCCTGGCGATCGAACGCTCGGGCGAGCGCGCCATCCCGGTCCACTGACACGTTCTTATCCCGGTCCCGAACCGCACATAATTTCTCAAATTCGCTAGTCCCTTGGCTCTTCTGCGCTATCGGCTGCGGTTTGCTCGTTGGGGTGATTTTCCTATTTTAGTTTGGCCTGGCTCCTAATGCGGAGGGGAACAAAAGAAGAACACAATTAGTATTCTTACGCGCATGAAGTCCTATTCAACGCGATCCTGGGGAAGGCCGTGGACAATGTCGCTCGAGCGCAACGCCGGGGGAGGAACTGAGGGAGCGGATTGCACACCTGGACGCTCCCTTCGCTTTAGCACCTCGTGCACAACGCGTCGCGGATCGGTTCGACTGGCATCGTCTTCGGCCCGGGCTGTCGGCAACGCTGAAGCATGGCCGTGCCAGTCTTCACCCGAGGGCTTCGATCCCTGACGCAGCATTACCGGATCTTGGCCGAAAGGGAAGCTTCGCCAGTGGAAGCGGTGGGACATGGTGAGAAGGCGGTAGAGGAAGAGGAGGGACGGAAAGCTGTGACGGATTGAGAGGGTTGGAGAGAGGCTCCGCCCGGTCCGTCATGGAGAAACCGACATGGCCCAGGCCATTCAGAAAATCACCCTCAGTGCAGCCCGGGATATTCCCTTCAACAAGCTGGTGCTCAGCCAGCAGAACGTCCGTAAGATCAAGGCGGGCGTCTCAATCGAGGACCTGGCGGAAGACATCGCCCATCGCGGTCTGCTCACCAGCCTCAACGTCCGCCCCGAACTCGATGGCGATGGCAACGAGACCGGCGTCTACCGCATCCCGGCCGGCGGGCGCCGTTATCGCGCCCTTGAGCGCCTTGTCGCGCAGAAGCGATTGGCCAAAACCGCCGGCGTTCCCTGCATCGTCAGCAAAGGCGAAACCCCCGAAGTCGAGGACTCGCTCGCCGAAAACGTCCAGCGCGTATCCTTGCATCCGCTCGACCAGTTCCGCGCTTTCCAGACTTTGCGGGAGCAGGGGCTCGGCGAGGAGGAGATCGCCGCGCGCTTCTTCGTCTCGGTCGCGACCGTCACGCAGCGGCTTCGTCTGGCATCCGTCTCACCGCGGCTTCTCGATCTTTATGCCGAGGATGAGATGACGCTCGAACAGATCATGGCGTTCTCGATCACCAACGACCACGTTCGCCAGGAGCAGGTCTGGGACACGATCTCGCGCTCCCATAGCCGCGAGCCCTATTACATCCGCCGGCTACTGACAGAAACCGCGATCCGCGCCAGCGACCGCCGCGCCGTCTATGTCGGCATCGAAGCCTACGAGGCCGCGGGCGGTGTGACCATGCGCGATCTGTTCGACCAGGATCAGGGTGGCTGGCTGCAGGATCCGGCGCTGCTCGAGCAGCTCGTGATGGAAAAGCTCAAGGCTGACGCCGACGCGATCCAGGTGAGCGAAGGCTGGAAATGGGTCGAAGCGGCCTTCGATTTCCCCTACGGCCACACGTCCGGCCTGCGCCGCTTCTACGGCGAGCAGGCCGAAATGACTGAGGATGAGCTGGCACGCTATGACGCCACCCGCGCCAGATACGACAAGCTCGACGCAGAGTATGCGGAGGCAAGCGAGTACTCAGAAGCGACCGAACGGAAGCTGGAAGAGCTCGGCAGCGAACTCGACCGGCTCAACGACCGTCCGTACGTGTTCGAGCCACAGGAGGTCGCTCGCGGCGGTGTCTTCGTGTCGCTCGGCGCCATTGGCGAGCTCAAGATCGAGCGAGGATTCGTGCGGCCCGAGGATGAGCCGAAGGATGAGGCCGATCCGTCGACTGATGGCGGTGACGATCATGACGCTCATGACAGTGCTCGCCCGGTAACCGGCGCCGCCGGCGGGGAAGGCACCCAACCGGACGAGGAGGACGAAGCGATCAAGCCACTTCCCGATCGCCTGGTTCTCGATCTCACGGCAGCTCGGACGATCGCTTTGCGCAATGCGCTCGCGAACGATCCCGTCATCGCCTTTGTCGCTGTCCTGCATGCTTTTGTCCTGAAAACCTTCTACGTCTACGGCTCGGATTCATGCCTGGAGGTGACGCTGCAGAGCGCTCGCTTCAGCCAGACGCCCAGCCTCGGCGATGCGGTCTGGGCCAAGGAGATCGATCAGCGGCACGATGGCTGGGGCCAGGATCTGCCCAAGGATCCGAACGATCTGTGGGATTTCCTGATCAAGCTCGATGAGGTCAGCCGGCAGGCGCTGTTTGCCCATTGCGCCTCGTTGTCGGTCAACGCGGTGATCGAGCCCTGGAACAAGCGGACCCGGGCGATTGCTCATGCCGAGCAGCTGGCCCGCTCCATCGGCTTCGATATGGTGGAAGTCGGCTGGACGCCGACCGCCGACAACTATCTCGGCCGTGTCACCAAGGCGCACATCCTACAGGCGGTCCGAGAAGCCAAGGGTTACCAGGCGGCGGAGCTGATCGGCCATCTCAAAAAGACCGACATGGCCCGCGAGGCCGAGCGGCTGATCACAGGCTGCGGCTGGTTGCCGGAACCGCTTCGCATGACGGTCGTGGATGGCATCAGCGAAAGTGACGCTGTCGCCGATGATGCCTCCGTCGGGTCCGATGAGGGCGAGACCGCCTCGAAACTCCCCGACCTGCCGGCCTTCCTGCTCGACGAGCCGGGAACGTCGGACGATGACGCCGGCGATAAGGAAAGTGGAATCGACGGCGAGCATCTCGCCGCCGCCGAATAGGTTCACAAGCATCACATCAGCTGACCCGATCGCCGTTGCGGTCGGGTCTGCTTTCCCAATAGCCCGGCCATAGCGCCGGGTTTTTCCGTTTCAGGAGGCACCTATGCCTGACTTCACCATCGAGACCACCTATCACCTGCCGGTCTTCCGGCATCGCACCTATGAAGCTGACACGCTGGACGAGGCGTGCCGTGCTGCCATCGAAGATGACAGTTGGGATATCGCCGAGAAGGACGTCGATTCCTCGGGCGCAATTCATATCACCGGCATCTGGGACGGTGCACATGCGGCCTATGCGGGGCCGCCGCTCCAGATCCCTCCGCAGTTCAACGAACCTGTCCAGCGCCGGGCGCGTCATTTCGAGATCCTGCTCGGCCTGTTGAAGATCCTGTTCGATGACGTCCGTGCGGCCCGGCCACCGTCGCTCGATGGCTCGCTCGATCTGCCTGGGCGATCGCCCGAGGAGAAGCCATTCTCGCCGGAGACCCGGATCCTGAAGAGCCGGTCGATCCGCCAAAGCCTTCCCACGTCCTGGTCAGGCTGCAGGAGGGTGGTGTGCGCGACGCAATCACCGCGGTGCTCGATGCCGACCCGAGCTTTAAGGGTTTAACATCCGAGGCGGTGACCGACGACGAGGTCCATGCTGCATGCCTCTCTGTCGCCACCACGATGGATTTTTCCGACGTGGTCGGAAGCGCCGAATTCCAGGCAGCGCTCTCAGCGATCCAGTCGGCGCATCGCCGGCTGGCCTCCGAATGATCCTTCTTCTTCCCGAGACATCCCTGAACCTCACCCGGCTGCCGCGCCGGGTTTCCGCTTTTAAGGAGACAGCTTATGACTACTCTCACGTCCAACAACCCGTCCGCCCGTTCTCCCTTCAAGGTCGATCTCTCTCGCGGTGAGCGGATCGGCCGCGTTTCGTCGGAATGGTTTTCGCGCCCCGACGATGAACGCTTCCTGTCGCTGAGCGATCTCTACGACACCGTCCGGTCCCGCGCCGAGCGCGCCCATGCCCGCACCATCGAGAGTGCTGCGATCCGCGTCGAAGCAACGCGCGACAATGCGGAGCGGCTTGAGCTTCTCGTTCCCGGTCAGCGTCAAGCGATCGCACCGACCCACTGGAGCTACGGCCAGCTTTGCAGTCTCATTGGCGCACCCGCCACCTATATGCGGCAACTGCCGGCGCCGCTTGCGGCGATCAACCTGCAGCATGGCCTGCTCAACCATCGTGCCGAGCTCGTCAAGACGCTTGAGATGGATGACGGCCGGCTGGAACTGCGCGCAGTGACCGGACCGGAATACGGTCGGATCTGGGATCATGAACTGGTCTCGTCGGTCATGAAGATCGCCGGCAACGGGACCGGCGACACGATGTGGAAAGTACCAGGTGTTCTCGACTGGGCGACGATGACCCACAATCCCTTCGTCGACATCACCAAGGACACGACCACCCTTTATGCCAGTGATCGAGACGTCTTCCTGTTCCTGGTCGACGACACCCATCCGATCGAAGCCGGACGCCTGCCAAACGGTGAGCCCGACCTCTATTTCCGCGGCTTCTACGCCTGGAACTCGGAAGTTGGATCGAAGACGCTCGGCATCGCCTCCTTCTATCTGCGAGCGGTCTGCGCCAACCGCAATCTCTGGGGCACGGAGAATTTCGAGGAAATCACCATCCGGCATTCGAAATTTGCTGCTCAGCGGTTCGCGCATGAAGCAGCACCCGCGCTGACCAGCTTCGCCAATTCGTCGCCTGCGCCCTTCATCGCCGGCATCAGGGCGGCGCGCGAGCGGATCGTCGCGCGCGAGGACGACGACCGCGAAACCTTCCTGCGCCGGCGCGGCTTTTCGAAAGGCGAGACCGGCAAGGTGATCGAGATGGTGCTGTCGGAGGAGGGACGGCCACCGGAGTCAGTCTTCGATTTCGTGCAGGGCATCACCGCGCTGGCGCGCACCAAGACCAATCAGGAGACGCGTCTCGAACTCGAAGGCAAAGCGAAGAAGTTGCTCGAGAGTGCCTCCTGACGCGCCTCGAGACAGATCAAAACTAACCTCAACATCAACATCACCATCACCGTCAGCCCGGCCGCCGTGTCGGGCATTTTCTTTCATGGAGAACTGCAATGGCTATCCCCGATCATGCCAGCACGAATTTCGATACGCTGTTGCGCGCAGCAGCCGACGGCAATCTGGCGCTCATGGAGTGTCTCGACGCGGTGACGCGCGAGCCGCGTTACGTGCTCTGCGCCGTCGGCCGCACTGACGGCGAATACGTCTTTACGCCATTCGGCCATCTCGCCGATGGCAATCCTTACGATGCCTATCTGCCGCCCGATCCCGATGATCCGACTGGCTTGCTCGTAAGCCCGGCGACCTAGACGCTGACGATAACCGGCGGTTTAAGCCGGCGATCCCCGATCCTGCCCTGGCAGCCCAATTTCGTTCCTCCGCCCTTCGGCAGGACGCTGGGTTCCCCTGTTCTTTCCTCACTCTTGGAGCATCCTTCGATGAATATCATCTCGCATCCGCAAATCGTTTCCAGCTCTCCACGTCTTGAGACCAAAACCGGCGCTGACGCACTTATGAATGCTGGCGGTCGGATCACGCCGCTGCTGGAGCAAGGTAGAGTCCTCGGCACAGCTGACCTGCGGCAGATCATGACCGAGGTTTTCGGCGGCAGCGACGCAGAGGGCGTCTGGCTCTGGAAGGAGGCCTATGAGGCGACCGAGATCGCCCAGGTCCTGTTCCTCCGCAAATTCCGCGCGATCGTATCCGGTACCCCGTCGCCCCAGGCGACGCTCGCGATGCTGACGAAAGTGGCAAACCTCGTGCCGACCCATACACGCCGATCCGAGGAGAGCCAGGCACTGCAGCAATTCTCGACCCCCATCCCGCTTGCCTACGTCGCATGTCGCGCTGCCGGCATCATAGCCGCTGACGTGGTGCTCGAGCCGTCGGCTGGGACCGGCATAATGGCGATCTTTGCAGAACTCGCGGGTGCACACCTGACGCTCAACGAATACGCGATGGTCCGGCACCCGCTGCTGCAGCGGCTTTTCCCCGGCGTTCCGGTATCGCAGCACGATGCCGCGCATATCGACGATTACCTCGATCGTCCCATTCGCCCAACCGTGGTGTTGATGAATCCCCCTTTCTCAGCCGGCGTTCACGTCGAAGGTCGCGTGGCTGATGCCGCCTGGCGGCATCTGGCCTCCGCATTGGCGCGGCTTGCTCCCGGTGGGCGGTTGGTCGCGATCACCGGCGCGAGTCTTTCTCCCGACAATCCCGCCTGGCGGGATGCTTTCGTACGGCTGCAGGAGAAGGGCACGGTGCTGTTCACCGCGGCGATCGACGGGAGCATCTACGCCCGTCATGGAACGACGATGGAAACGCGCCTGATCGTGATCGACAAGATCCCGGCGGGCGATCCTTCGAAGCTGGTGACGTCGAAGGGTACCGCGCACGATCTCGGAACACTGCTCACCTGGATCACCGGCCTTCCGCCCCGCGCGCCCGCGGCGGCGTCGAACTCCATCGGTGCGCTCTCTAACGGTAGCCTGCGCGCGGACACGATGCGTCCAGCAGCGGTTGCCACCCCGACGCATCGCCCCGCGGTCGGAGGACAGGCGCAGCCTGCAGCAACGGTCCGTCCGATACCCGTCGATGACGAGATCATCGAACTCTCCTACGAGCTGCGGGACGCTCGGCCGAAGGATGAGGCAAACGCTGCCGACGGCATCTACGAGACCTACCGGCTGCAGTCGATCCACATTCCCGACGCAAAACCTCATCCTGACACGCTGGTCGAATCCGTTGCGATGGCCTCGGTCGCACCGCCGAAGCCGAGCTATCGCCCGCATCTGCCGAAGCGCATCGTCACCAGCGGCGATCTCTCGGATGCCCAGCTCGAGAGCGTCATTTATGCCGGCGAAGCCCATTCCGGCTATCTCGCCGGCCATTGGACAGTGGATGGCTCCTTCGACAATCCCAAGGTCGTCGGATCCGATGCAGAACATGCCGTCCGCTTCCGCCGCGGCTGGTTTCTCGGTGATGGCACGGGCGCGGGCAAGGGCCGCCAGGCTGCCGGCATCATTCTCGACAACTGGCTCAAAGGCCGCCGTCGCCATGTCTGGATTTCCAAGTCAGACAAGCTGATCGAGGACGCGCAGCGCGACTGGAGCGCGTTGGGCCAAGAAAAGCTGCTCGTGACGCCGCTGTCGCGTTTCCGACAGGGCAAGCCGATCAAGCTGGAGGAAGGCATCCTCTTCACCACCTTTGCGACGCTGCGCAGCGATGAGCGCGAGGGCAAGCGATCGCGCGTGCAGCAGATCGTCCACTGGCTCCGGAGTGATTTTGACGGCGTCATCGTCTTCGATGAAGGCCACGCCATGGCCAACGCCGCCGGCGGCAAGACGGAGCGCGGCGACAAGGCGGCATCGCAACAGGGCAGGGCGGGACTTCGCCTGCAACGTGCACTTCCGGACGCCCGTATCGTCTATGTTTCGGCGACCGGCGCAACTGATGTGGAATCCCTTGCCTATGCTGAACGGCTCGGTCTCTGGGGCAGCAGCGACTTTCCCTTCCCGAGCCGCTCCGAGTTCATCGCGGCTATCGAGGATGGCGGTGTTGCGGCGATGGAAGTGCTGGCCCGAGACTTGAAGGCGATGGGTCTCTACGCATCGCGGTCGCTCTCCTTCGAGGGCGTCGAATATGAGATCCTCGAGCACGAGCTGACCGAGGAGCAAGTCAGGATCTACGATGCCTACGCCGAGGCCTTCCAGGTGATCCACAATCACCTGGATGCTGCAATGGAGGCGTCCGGTATAACCGGCAAAACCGGGACGTTGAACAGACAAGCCAAGGCGGCCGCACGTTCGGCCTTCGAGAGCTCGAAGCAGCGCTTCTTCAATCATCTTCTGATCTCGATGAAGGCGCCGGCCCTTCTCAAAGCGACCGCTGCAGATCTGAAAGAGGGTCACGCTGCGATCGTCCAGCTCGTCTCGACGGGCGCGGCTTTGACCGAGCGCCGACTGGCACAGATCCCCACCGAGGAATGGGGCGATCTGCAGGTCGACGTCACGCCGCGGGAATATGTGATCGACTACCTGTTACACTCCTTCCCGGTGCAGCTCTTCGAGGAATTCTCCGACGCCGAGGGCAATCTCAGCTCCCGGCCTGTTCATGATGCGGACGGCAACCCGGTGATCTGCCGGGAGGCCGAGCGTCGGCGCGACGAACTGGTCGAAACCTTGGGTAGCCTGCCGGCGATCCCGACGGCGCTCGACCAGATCGTCCAGCACTTCGGAACGAGCCAGGTCGCCGAGATCACCGGCCGCTCGCGCCGCATCGTCCGCCGCGAAAACAACAGCTCCATTGCCCGCTATGCCGTGCAGAACAGGCCGGGCAGCGCCAATCTCGATGAGGCCCGCGCCTTCATGGACGACGAAAAAGGCATTCTCGTCTTCAGCGACGCCGGCGGGACCGGCAGATCCTACCACGCGGATCTCGGCGCCAAGAATCAGCGCGTGCGTCTTCACAACCTTCTGGAAGCCGGCTGGCGCGCCGACGTGGCGATCCAGGGCCTCGGGCGCAGCCATCGCACCAATCAGAAGCAGCCGCCCCGGTTCCGGATGATCGCCACCAACGTCAAGGCCGAACGGCGTTTTCTCTCGACCATTGCCCGGCGTCTCGACACGCTAGGCGCCATCACCCGCGGCCAGCGCCAGACCGGCGGGCAGGGGATGTTCCGATCCGAGGACAATCTCGAATCGCAATATGCCCGCGACGCGCTGCGGCAATTTTACGGACTGCTGCATGCTGGCAGGATCGAAGGCTGCTCGCTGGAAACGTTCGAAAGCATCACCGGCCTGTCGCTCACCTCGGAGGAGGGCGGATTGAAGGATGAGCTGCCACCCATCCAGACCTTCCTCAATCGCATGCTGGCGCTGACCATCACCATGCAGAACGTGCTGTTCGAGGCCTTCGAGCAACTGCTCGCCGCCCGCATCGAGGGGGCGATTGCTGCCGGCATTTACGACAAGGGCCTGGAGACGATCACCGCAGACAGCATGACGGTCACCGACCGCCGGCTGATCTACACCCATCCGGTCACCGGCGCGCGGTCGCACCTCTTGACCATCGAGCGCAGGGATCGCAATGCGCCGATGCAGCTCAAGGATGTTCAGACCCTTGTGAGGCAGGATCCGCGCGCGAAGCTGATGATCAACGGCAACTCGGGCCGGGCAGCCGTGATGGTCCCGACCCGCTCCATCATGCTGGAAGACGGCTCCATTCAGCCGCGCGTCTCGCTAATCCGGCCGACGGATGAGCTCCGCTTCGAAGTCCGGCAGCTCGAAGAGACCAGCTGGCAGGAAATAGACGAGCAGGCTTTCGCAAATGCCTGGGATGCCGAGGTTGCCGCCGTGCCCGAATTCTCGACGTCCACGGTGCACATCGTCAGCGGATTGCTGCTGCCGATCTGGAAACTGCTGCCACAGGATTTCTGCCGGGTGCGGCGTCTTCAGACCGATGACGGCGAGCGGATCGTCGGCCGCGTCATTGCTCCGGATCGGCTCGCTGGCCTTTGCCGCAACTTCGGGGTCGATCAGACGCAAGTGCTGAGCGGCGACCAAGCGTGGGTGGCGCTGGTCGACGGATCCTCGATTGTCGGTCTTGCCGGTGACATGACGCTCCGCCGCGTGCGTGTGATGAACGAGTACCGCGTCGAACTGACCGGCTTTACCGACGGCATGCGCGACTGGCTGCGGTCGATCGGTCTGTTCTCCGAGATGATCAATTGGAAGCTGCGCTTCTTCGTGCCGCTGACGGATGAGGGTGCGGAGATCCTGTCGAGCCTGATGCAGCGTCATCGCCTCGTCGATGTCGCGCGCCGGTCGTGACGGAGGTCTGCCATGCTTTCCGCGTCGGACCTGGCGGGCCGTCTCGCGCAACACGCGGAGGCGGTCTGCCGTCACTATCTTTCCGCCGGCCGCCGCGCCGGCAACTACTGGCTCGTCGGCGACGTCGCCAACAGCAGGGGCCGGTCGCTCTATGTGCATTTGATCGGCCCGCGCGCCGGCAGGTGGACGGATGCCGCGACCGGTCAGTTCGGTGACCTGCTCGATCTCCTCCGCGAGACCTGTGGCCTCGTGGACTTCCGTGACGTTGCCGAGGAGGCGCGTCATTTTCTCAGTCTGCCCCAACGCGAACCGGTGTCGGACCTCAGGGGCGACGTCGGTGATGCCTCTCCGGTCGAGCGGCCGGCGACGGAGCAGGCACGACGGCTGTTTCGAATGGCGCAGCCGTTGGCGGGTACGCTCGCCGATATCTATCTGCGCGAGCGTGGCATCTTGCGGGCGTCGACCCACGCGGCGCTGCGCTTCCACCCGTCATGCTACTATCGCAATTTCATGACTGGCCGGACGACGAGCTATCCGGCCCTGATCGCAGCCGTCACCGACGACGCCGGAGTGATCACCGGCGTGCACCGCACCTATTTGTCCCCGGGGCTCGACCCGAGCGGAGTCGGCAAGGCCAAGCTGGACGATCCCCGCCGCGCGCTCGGCGGACTGCTCGGTAATGGCGTCCGTTTCCGCTTTTCGGTCAATGCGTCCGCGCCTGTCCTGGTGGCAGGTGAGGGCCTCGAAACCATGCTGTCCCTCTCACACGTGATGCCCGGCATGCCGATGGTCGCGGCCCTGACTGCTAATCACCTCGCGGCTTTCAACGTCCCGCCCGAATGCCGGCGCCTCTACATCGCCGCCGACGCGGATGCGGCCGGCCGGCATGGGATCGAGGGATTGAGCCGCAGGGCGCAGGAATGCGGGATCCTGCCGTTGGTGCTGTCGCCGGAACTCGGCGACTTCAACGAGGATCTGCGCTGGCTGGGTCCGGACCAGATGACCGCAAGTCTGCGGCTTCAACTCACTCCGGAAGATGCGGTGACCTTCCTGCCCCGATGAGCCTTGCCGGAAGGCGCAGGAGGGCGGGACGCAGGCGGCGTGGGCGAGAGGACGGTCCGTGGTGCCGGCTCCCCGTGTGGATACGCGCCCGCGGGCCTGCCGAGGGGCGACCCTTACCACGCGGGCCTCCGGGCCTTCAGCGGGTCGGTCGGGTTTCTTCCCCTGCCGGGCCATTTCCGCGCATCGGCTCCCCCTAAAACCGGTTCCCACTTTTCGGCCAATGCGATGGCCCGTCATTCCTCGCGGATCAAGAAACCCTTCCTCCGCCGCCCGGCGCTTCGCTGGGCCGCTGCGCTTCGCTCGCGGTTCCGGCCTCGGCCCGCGTGACCGGGTTCGCCGTCAGGCCGCGAGAGGCGCGGCCCACGAAACGGAGACCACTATGGACCTGATCCTTCCCCCCGACGACGGCTTCGAGCCCCATCACGCGTCCTCTCCGACCGACCGCTTCATCTACGAGATGCAGGTCTTCGGCTATCGCCCCTTCCAGGACGAGCCCGACCCGCGGCCATTGCCGGAGGAACCGCAGGTCCAGTCATCGATCATCGCGATCTTCGAAGCCTTCGCCGAGATGCTCGGCAACACCCGGCTGGAGCCCGATCTCGAAGACCTGTTCTGGTCGATCCCCAATCTCTTCCATCGCGCCGGCGAGCGCATTCAGCGCGAGCTCGACCGAAACGAGGAGGCACAGCTCACCGGCCAGCGCGAGCAGGACGGCTCGGAGGTGAAGAGTGTCGAACTTGAGCGCCTCATTGCCGAGGGCATCACGCTCTTGGAGCGCCGCAACGCATTCGAGTTCATGCGCGACTACGCGGCCGACTTGTTCGAGGCGCAGACCGGTTCGTCCTGGCGACCGCGCACCGGATCCAAGGTAAATCATGCGAACATGACGGCGGCGATGATCGACAGCCGTGACTTCCTCTCGGCCAGACGCCGCGCCGAGACCGAGGTGCTAATCCCGGCCGGCACCAAGATCGCTTTCGCCGGTGGCATGGACTATAACGATCATGAGCGGATCTGGGCCAAGCTCGATCAGGCGCATGCGAAGTATCCTGACATGGTATTGCTGCACGGTGGCGCGCCGAAGGGTGCAGAACGTATCGCCGCCTGCTGGGCTGAAGCCCGCCGGGTGACGCAGATCACCTTCAAGCCCAACTGGACGAAGCACGCCAAGGCAGCACCCTTCCGCCGCAATGACGATATGCTGTCGGTCATGCCCTCCGGATTGATCGTCTTTCCCGGAAACGGCATCACAGGCAATCTCGCCGACAAGGCACGCCGGCTCGGCATTTCGGTCTGGCAGGCATCAGGAGACGGCGCGTGAGCGCCGCTTTCCTGAATATATGGAAAACATGGAGAAGATGGATTATATGGAAACTGAAGTGGAGACGTAGCGATGAAGCAATTCACGACAGGTGACTTGAATAAACAAATCGGCGATATCACCGACGCGGCGAGCCGCGAGCCGGTGATGCTCACCCGGCACAAGAAGCCGCGTTTCGTGCTGATGAGCTACGAGCACTATGAGCGCATGCGCACCGGCGGCGATACGCGCAGGGCCTATCATATCTCGGAGATGCCCGCCGAGCATGCAGAACTGTTCGACGAGGCGCTCGATAAGTTGGCGCGCGGCGAAGGCTACGACGATGAGCCGTGAATTCCACCCCGGCGAGGTCATCTCCTATCCGTACCTATGGGCCTGGCAGCAGCAGCGCGGGGAAACCGAGGGCCGTAAGCAGCGCCCCGTCTGCGTCGTGATCGCCATCCGCAATGCCGCCGACGGAAACACGCACCTTGCCCTTCTCGCCATCACCACTCAACTGCCGCAGACGGGCCGGATCGCTCTGGAGATCCCGGAGATCGAGCGCAAGCGTGCGGGCTTAAGCGATCTGAAGCAGTGCTGGATCATGGTCGACGAATACAACTACGATATCGTCGAGCGCTCCTGGTACATTGAGCCCGATCAGGACATCCTCGGCCGCTTCAGCAAACCCTTCATGGTGAAGATCGCCAGACTGTTTGCCGAGGCGCGCGGCCGAACCGGCCGGGTCAACCGCCTCGACTGAGACTTCCCGCATCCCCACCGCCCTCCGAAGCGACATCCCTTGAAATCACCTCCGTCACGCGGTCCGGCTCCGCAGAACTGCAGTTGCGTTAGGAGAGGCGGACAATTCGCGTGCCACGCCACCGAAGCCGTCTTTGATGATGAGGATGAGATCGAGTCGGTGCTGATCTCCCGCGTCGCGTCCGCTTGGTTGACGGCCAGTCCGTTGACCCGAACACCACCGACGCATGCCACGTGCGCGGTACTCGGCGGGGCCATAACCGGCAGCCAAGGCGAGGTCTCCTGCTGACGTCGCAATCAAGGACCATTCCCGTTCTTTATGTCGCCTTTCTAAGGGACCGGCCGCGATCAGCGTCAACCCGCAAGGGGTTCCCCTTCGCTACGCTCCGGTGACGCCTGCGGCAGGCCCCTTCTTCGGGCGCCATCGGGAATGGTCCCGATGCAACGAAGGAGACAATTCCATGGCTACCACGATCGCAACCCTCACCGAAAAGACCGACGGCACTCTCGAAGGCGTCTTCGCCACCATCCGGGTCAACGCCCCAATCGCCCTCGTCCCGAACGCCAGCAAGGCGAGCGAAGAAGCCCCGGACTACCGCATCATCCACCGCAAGACCGGCTTTGAGATCGGCGCGGCCTGGAACCGCATCTCCCGCCAGACCGGCGAGGAATACATCTCCACGAAGCTCGAAGCGCCCGAGATCGGCGTGATCTTCGGCAACGTCGCCCCGGCGCCCGGCGGCGAGCCCGGGAAGAAGGTCATCCTCTGGAACAGCCCTGCCTGAACCGGACCGCCGGCCCCGAAATCGGGGCCGGCCTCCCCATTCCAAAGGAGGCCGCCATGAGCCGCTACACAATTACCGTCACCAGGACCGCATCCCGCCACACCGACCCGGATGCCATTATCGGCTACGACCGCCCGCTTCAGACGTTTTTCCTCCAGGCATTTCCGGACGCCGGTGGCGAGGATCTCGAACTCTGGCTTGGCACGGACTTGAGGGAATTCGAAACACTGTCGCAACTGCGGTCCGCTGCAATCGCACGCGGTTTCGACTTCATACCCTTGGCATCCGGCATTCTTCACAGGCTGCTGGACGACCATGCCCGTGAAGCGCGTCACGCGGTCAGCGACCCGATCATCCAGGATCTTCTTGAGCGGACATCCGCTCGCTGACGCAAACCAAAACGAAAATAGCCCGCCACGGCGCCGGGCTATTTTTTGCTTGGCTGACAAGATTACTTGTTCAGCGCATCCTTCAATGCCTTGGCCGGCGTAAAGGCCAGCTTCTTGGCCGCGGCAACCTTGATCGTCGCCCCGGTCGACGGGTTGCGTGCCTCGCGCTCCGGTGTCGCCTTCACCTTGAACTTGCCGAAGCCTGGGAGGGAGGTCTCGTTGCCGGCCACCGCGGCTTCGGTGATGGACGCGATCACCGCTTCGACGATCGCCTTTCCCTGAGCCTTGGTGAGGCTGTGTTCGCCGGCGATCTTGTCGGCGATTTCATTGGTTGTGGTCATTTTCTTCTCCGCATCAACGTTAATGCGAGAATCCCTGACAGGGGATCAAAGCGCTGTCATCGACGCACCGCGTCAAGATCAACAATTTTGCCCATTTTTCCACAACTACCAAGGACTTTGAGGCATCTCCGTGGGTCTGCATGGTGGATCTGCAAGCGGGCATCGAGCCCGCTTGCGGATCTCTGGTGCCATACCTGAGGAAATGTCTGCTCAGTCCGTCCGAGGGTGTCATGGGGGCATGACGGCTTCAAGGACGAGCGGTGCCCCCAATTTTGCCTCCGCTCCGGTTCCCTGCACTCCGACAAAATCGGCACCCCCACTCGCCGCCGCTGGCGGTCGCGTTCCGCGATCCCTGACCCCGCCATGCACCCATGACCGTGCGCGTCGTCTTTCACAAACGTCAAGGAGACGACGATGCTTCTGGAACAACACATTGAAGAGCTTCGCCTCGAACTGCGCGAAGCAATCGACCCGGTGGAGCGCCGCGAGATCGAAAACGAACTGGAGCTGGCGCGTGCCGAACTGGCGGTGATCACCGCAGAGCAGGAAGGCGCAATCGACACCGAGCCACCCTTCTGAGGGTGGCTTTCGCCATGTCGCCTGGCCTGACGCGCCGGATCGACCGGCGCTTCAGGCCAGCTTCGCGCGCAACCCGCAGATGTCAGAACCTGCGGAGGTTCTTGCGGGAAGAGCGGAAGCGGTGGGATACCCCAACTCCTGTTTCGATCCCATACGATCGACATGAAGATGGCATCCGCCTCCGCGGCACTCCCTTCGCTATCGATCACCCGATGCATCTTGCCGTATATGCGGTTTCGGCCTGTATCCGCGCGACCGCCTCTTTCGCAAAAGCTGAAGGAACAGCCTGACCGCCTCTTCCTCCCGCGCGAAATGATGCTCCCGCCTTTGCCCTTTTGCGCCGATACGGCCCCATCGGCGGATGAGACAGGCCTCGCCGAACAGGGTGGGCTCGATCGACATGGCATAGTAGCGGGCCATATTTTTCGTGGCGTCCGTGCGTTCGAAATAGAGCTGGTAGGGTTGCGCGATCATGGCGGCAGGATCGCTGAGAGCCGACTCGACGTCCAACGAGACATTTGAATCGGTCCGTGTCGATTGATTCATGATGGTGATGAGTTGCCCCGACGGGCAGCATGATCCGGGCGAGCCGCCTGCGGCGGACGGTGCTATTCGCTGGCGCTCACGGAGCCCGAAGGCGGTCTCCGCCCATTCGGGTGACGCCCTCTCGCGGCTGCCGCACCCTCAGTGCGATTATCTGCCGGGCAACCAGGTTAAAAGGCGGCAGGGCCGGCTGCGCTCGGCAAACGGTCACGTCGCCTGTCGGCGACGTGGTCTATCTCTCTCTGACTTCCTATTGTCGCATTCGCCCCGGCGGCCTCAAGGACATCGCGGCCCCTCCAATTTTTCCGCCGCGCCGCTGACGCGACACGACGAAAAAATCGGTTCCTCCGCTCGCCGCCGCTGGCGGTCGCTTTCGCGATCCTTGACCCCTTGGGTCGCCAATGCGGGCACCTTTTCGTCAGAACGAAAAGGAGACTTCTTATGTCTGATTTCAACTTTCTCATGCTTCATGCCAAGCTCGCCGGCTTCAAGCTTCTCGTGAGCGCGAACCGTATCGGCTGCGAGGATGAATTCTCAAAGATGCTCCACGACCGGCTGATGGCCGGCCTTGATGGGGCGATCCGCTCGACGCGCCGTATCGTGGCCCTGCAGCGTGAATTGATCGCTGAGGACGATACCGACGGGGTGATCTCATGCCAACTCCAAGGCGAGGAGGAAGTCCTCGCCCGCCGCACGCTTGTGCTCCTCGATGAGCTAGAGATCGATTACTTCACCTATGAGTATCGGGTCAACGACGGTGAATGGCACAACGCCTTGTCGGCAGACTACGACGGCATCGAGATCAGCTATCCGACGACCGTCTCGGTGAGCGACACGGAGATCGGTCCCCTCGCTACGATCATCCACGATTGCGCGGGAAACAGGTATTGCCATCAGCGTGGTGCGCGTCGTTTACGATTAAGCTGATGGGACGAGAGGCCGTTCCGCCTCTCGTCTTTCCCACTGGCTTGACCGCTTGCAGGCATCGAGCCAGCGCGCGTTCCTGAGGGGAGAAACTTGCCGCCTCTCCCCTCAAACACCCCTCTCCCTGTGGTGCGGGATGACACCCGCCCGGCCTTTCGGGCCGGTTGGCGGACGCTGCCGCGACTTCCCCAAACAAGACGGAGAGGATGAACTCCTTGCGCTACGCCCGCATTCTTCGGGCATCCGCTCCAGGTGTTCATCCTCTCCTGCAGTGCGCTCGCCGTCTCATCGTTCGCATGTCGTCGATGCCCGTTCCCTCCGGTCACGGTCCTCTCGACTCCTCACGACGACAGCTCGCTTCAGCATCTCCCATCAAATCGGCCTGGACACCGTGCTGTTCCTCCGGCGCGGATCACAGGCTTGCCCCTGTGAGCGCTATTGCTTTGTCTCACGACTCGCAACAGCATCAGCGCCTCGGGCACGGTGTCCAGGCCGATTTGATGGGAGATGGCAGGATAGGCTATCGGTATACCGTTAGCCGTTTTCGCCCGAGGGGCGATGGCCGAGAGGCGTGATCAGTGCCGGAATCTGTCGCCGCTTATTCGCAGGGGTAGGGTCTGCCGGGGACATGGATTTGGTCTTGGTAGAGGTCGTTCGGCGGCAGAAAGAGGCACCTTCTCACGGCGGCACATTAGATCGCTGGTCTGTGAATCGGCGAGCGGGCAATTCCCCCGCTTCGCCAATCAGGCGTTCTCGCGTTTCGGCGGTTGGGCTGGTCGGTGGATCAGCGAATAGGTTCGTCAGCGATTGTGCGGCTCGGAGAATAGGTGAGGGGGTGCTTCGCCAACTGCGCGCATCGGCAAACCGGCGATCGCGCTTATTGCTCATAGACGATTTCAGCGAATAGGTGGTTGAGCCAATTAGCTTTTTGCGGATTGGGAGTATGAACCGATAGGTAGCTTCGCGAACCGACGGTTCGGCGATTGCGCGGATGAGCGATCTTGCGAATGAACGTCGAGGCTGCTTTTAGCGGGGAGGCTTTTACCGGGCTTGTCGCAAACTTCCACAGAGGCCTCGGCTATCCCCTGAAGGATGCTATTTTCATGTTTTGTTAACCTTTGTAAGTCCGAAGAGGCGCGCAACCAAATCGTTTTGATCGTTGATCGTCCAGCCGCCGGAAAAGCCGAAGCCTTTTCTCAACCACAGCATCGCCTCGAAACCGGCAATCGTTCGCCGCGCCGTGTTGAAGGATTGGAAGCCGCCGATCTTCGGCATGTTCTTTTTCACACGGAAATGATCGCTCTCAATGCCTTGTTGCAGGTGCTTGGTCACATAGTGCACGGGGTCGGGCTGTAGAAGCCCGTCTTCAACCGAAGCTTTGATCGCCGACGGGAAGGTATTGGCACCATCTGTGCAGATCTTGTTCGGCGACAGTAAGGGCTGATCTTTCAGCGTCTTGCGAAGGAACCGCTTGGCGGCTTCGAGATCTCGCTTTGCGGAAAGCAGGAAATCCACCGGGTTGCCATGCTTATCGATGGCTCGGTACAGATAGCGCCATTTGCCGCGGATCTTAACGTAGGTCTCGTCAATCCGAACCGATCCACAATGCGGCCGGCGAAACTGGCGAAGACGCTTCTCGATCATCGGCGCATAGCTCAATACCCAGCGGTTGATCGTGCTATGATCGACTTCGAAGCCGCGCTCCTCGAACATTTCTTCCAGATCTCGATAGCTCAGGGGATATCTCAAATACCAGGTGACCGCCTGTACGATCAGCCATGCCTCGAAATGCCTGCCTTTGAAATCATCCTTCGACTGCCGCTTCAGCTTTTCGGCAATAGCATTCAGAATCATCCGTACGCTCCACAACATTTGGAGCGGAAATTTCTCCTCCGACGGTCAACATACCGTTAAGCGCAAAAATTTGCGACAGGCCCGTGAAGGGTGTCCAGGCCATTCGATGTCTCCGTATTTGTCGCAAAATACAAAGAATCTGATTGCCGCCCTTCACTCAACCCCACGACCGCCAGCCATTCTTGAACAGACGCTCAGACGGTCTGAGCTCAACGCTTACTTTCAGACGTAACACAATTTAGATTGACCACTCAAAATACATGCACAATCTATTGCAATTAGGAAGGCGGAATAGCTCACGATATGCAAGGGAAAAGGTAACGCACTACATGAAAATAAAATTGTCAACGTCAGGTATCAAACGCACTCGTACCGCCGAATGGCCTGCGGGGAGGAATAATACAATCGAGAATTCGGACGACTATCCTCCAATGGACAATCCGGAGTTGTTCATGGCTGATCGAGAGCGCCGCCTTATGGCAATGAAAAGAGCAGTTAAGGCTCGGGACGAAAAACACAAGAATATAAAGTGAAATACTTGCAATAAGCTACGGAAGGACGATTTCTGTGGGTGATAGTGAAGACAACAATATGCAGATCGACGGCCTGGTCAAGAACGAGTCCTCGGACTCTCACGAGGACAAGATCGACGGCCTGGTCAAGAACGAGTCCTCGGACTCTGACGAGGACAAGATCGAGGCCGTTGCTAAGCGGTTGTCAAGGCTTAAAGTGGTGGCCAGTCGGCCTCCAAAGGCCGCCAGACTCCCATCGAATGAAATTATGTTGATTGGGGTTCAAGACATCGAACTTAAAAGGCTCGGTATTCCTGTAGTGCCAGTGGGTCGGGACGCCTCAGAGGACGATCCAGCGAAAAACGCTTATACCTTCTTCAAGGGGACAGAATTTCAGGCTCTTAATGGGGTTGGCAACAAAACGCCCAAAGAGCTTGACCACGAGCTTGTGTACATAATGTACCACGGAAACTATTACACTAAGAACGGCCTATGGCATGCGATAAAGGCGCCAGACGGCCAACAGACAACAAAAGACTATAAGGACTATGAATTCAGGACCATAACAACATCATTAGGCTTGACCGCAGAGCGAGACAACAGGCTCTACCAAAACGGCGAAGCCGTTAAGAAAGATCAAAACGGAAAAACGGTATTCAAGGACGGAAAACCAGAAAAAGTTCCGTTATATAGACTGGACGGCGAGAAGCAGATCTATAAAACCCCAGCTGGGGATAGAAGGCGCGAATTTGCTCACAGGGACTATCACACAAGCGGCGAGCAGGCGCCTGACATCCTGCATCGAAGGTCGGATGGTAAGATAAAGGGGTTTTCGCGACTTCCGAATGATGGTTATGAGACGGTTAGCGCTTGGGAAATGGAGGCCGATCTTGGCGGCCAGGTTTGGCTGAAGTCGAAACTTCACGGCTACCAAACAATCGACTACATCGAGAGCACGCAGGGTACAGATCAAGCCACCTACCGTTTGCGGGACTATGTCGGTGAAGACCGAGGCTACAACGGGAATACGCATAGTGCCTACGTAAAGATCGACACGACGTACTTTCCAATCAACGAGGTTGTAGAGGGATTGCCCGACGACCCTGCCGCGAAGGCCGTCCAGGGAAAGCCCTCCATGGATGCGATGGAGCACCGGATGATCATCAGAATGCCTGAGGGCAATACGTTCGCCACGCCGGATTTTGTAGCGAGTCATCATCCGGAATACTTCAAAAGTGTGTGCAACGAACACCAGATTAACCAACAATGGGGTAAATTTAAGCCTGACTGGAATAAGATGCTTGATAAATATGCCTCCGATTCTCGTGTCCTTGTGGAGGTTGATGGAACGCTAGTTAACGCCGGTTCCATTGAACTTAAAGATCGTGCGTCCATAGTGGACACCTATGCTTCAGACAGGATTTTCTACGCAGATGACGGAAAAACCGATAGAGGCGGAATATATACGAAACCCTCATTTACGTCTCTAGCTCAAACTCTGCAGAGAGCTACTCAGCAGAAGAATGAAGGTAAACGACTGGATATTCCGAATTGCGTAACTGATATCCTCATAGGGCGTAGCGGACCCCACTTGGGCGACGTCATAGACGTGGCGAGCCCGCAGCCTCCTCCGACTGCGGATAGCAGGTATGACGCGCGTCACAACAGAATACGTGACGCCGCCAACAGTGTTTGAATCGTGGGCCGGCTCGGGTTCAGTTGAAAATGAGCTGAGCAAAATCAGTCACCTTGCTGTCGTTGTCAATCGACGTTCTTTGTAGGAAAGTAACGCTTATGGCAGATATTGGAAAGAAACCAGTTAAATTGCGGAATCCAGCCTATAAGCAGGCACGTTCAGCTAGGCGTGAAGAGGAGCAACGGCTTCGAGCGCTGGAGACGGCCCAACAGGCGCGCGGAATAAAGCGTGAGCTTGAGCGACCAAGCAAGCAAAAGCGATATGCTAAAGTGATGGACATCTTTGACAGTGTCGGGGAGGGCTATCGCGGAGAGGTCGGCTATAAGCTGATAGGCAACAAGAGGCTGAATATCGCCAGGGATGGCGAGCTCACTCACAAGAGTGGCATTGTTAGCAGGAAGACGGAGGTCCTAAGACGCGACCCCGACTCAGGGAGTGTTTACATCAGCCGACTTGGGAAGGAGGGTTGGCGGAAAAAGAGGAGTTACGAGTTTGGCGCCAAGGGTGAACTTCACTCTCTAAGCCGCGAGCGGAAAGACGGGAGTTTCCGCGAACGATGGGAACGCGATGAAACCGGCAATCTGGTCCGCACAAGCTATTTCACGAACCGTTTGCGGGACGGTAGGATTTTCGGCTCCATTTCAGAGGAGTTGAGCGCCCCGTACGAAAGTGGTCCTGACAACAAGAAGTATCGCCTTCTGGCCCGCAGGAAAGGCTCCAAAACAGAGGTCTTCGAGCGGGATGAGGATGCCAATCTGGAACTGGTTGGACGCAAAGCGCGTGGGTTTCGGGAATTTTCGACAAAATCGCGAGATGGGAGAACCAAGGAAACGGAGAGAAAGAGTCTCTTCGGTAGCAAAACATACCAGTCTCTCCTAGATGTGAATGGAAATGAGGTGGGCAGAAACATTAGGTCCCATCGAAGGTTGCTGAACAAACGATCGGCGAAATTCGATGAGAAGACAAATCAACTAACCGAGGCCAAGCATACGGTTGGTAAAATGTACAAAAGCGAGACCAGGTATCTTTCCAATGGCATGAAGGTCGTATCAAAACGTTTTTTTGGAATGAAGCTTCGTACGGACCTGAAAAAGCTCACCAGCGACGAGAGTAAGGCTTTCGAGATGGGAGCCGAAGAAGCAGCCCAGCATAAAGAAGCTTGGAAGAGTGTCGTGATCACGCCAAAATTGCCGCCTTCCAGCATGACGAAGGAGCTTGGGAGCGGGGTAGCTCAACTCGACGGCAGTGGGGAACTGGGCGAGGCACACGCAACGCCGCCCCCTTACACGACATCAAGTCCATCAAGAACGTTAACTGCCAAGCGACCGCCCCCCCAGACAAACCCAATTGCGTCGGACGGAAGAGAGTTGGCACAGATGGGCCGGGACGCGGGTCAACATGATCTCAACAAACCGCAACCTCCCGGTGGACAAAGCAAATTTGACAACGATACGTTCGTGGACAACGCCAACCGAAGAAATGCTAGAGACGCAAATGCGTCATCGAAGGAGAGTTCCAACGACAACCTCGCCAGAATTATGGCGGCTATAGGGCGAACCCAGGCAGACGGGGATGCCGTGCTCTCACACAACGAGGCGAACCCTGTTGCCGGGGTTAAGCTGCAGGCCTCGAATAACCAATCATTTAATGATAGGCGAGTGGCTATGATTTTAGCAGCGAAACGCCGTGATGAAGCAGCCAAGAGTGCAGGCTCGGACCGGTGACGACATTGGCTCCCGTCCTTTCCGCGATTGCGCGCAGCTTTTGTACAGAGCGAACGGTAACCATTTCCGGCCACACTCGTCGCTCGGATACCAGACCCCGCCAGGCTACGCCGGGATCATCGTCGCAGCCGGATGAAACTTCAGTGGCATGTATGGACGGCCTCCGCGTGGCAAGGGCTTTTTGGCGTTTCTGACGATTAGTCGGGTGCGGGCATGTATACGGCCTTTGATTGCGGCGCGTTCATGCCGCTGGCGCTGATGTAGTCCGTTGATCGGATCCCCGATCACACCACGCTGAGCCGTCGGGCGCGCGCATGGCGATCTGCCGGGGAGCGGCCCGGAAATCAGGTTCCACCTGCCGGACCGTTGCATGCTCTGGTGGACAGCACCGGCCTGCAGGTTTACGGCGCGGGCCAGTGGCTGGAGGAGAAGCATGGCGCCAGATCCCGCCGAGGTTGGCGAAAGCTGCATCTGGCACTGGAGGCCGATAGCGGCGAGATCGTTGCCCATACCCTGACGGATCAGGATGCTGGCGATGTCTCTCAAGTTGCGCCACTCCTCGACCAGATTGGCGGTCCGATCGGACAGTTCACAGCCGACGGTGTGAACCGCCCCAAGCCTGCGCATTGGCGGCTTGCGCCACCGCAATGTCCCGCTCGGCGACGACGGTGTCGCGCTCAGCAACAACGACATCACGTTCAGCCTGTAACATCTCACGCTCGGAAAGCAGCGCCAGATAGGCGCCCGCAAGGTCCGCAGGAAGATCCACAGTGACCTTGCCCCCAAGTTTTATCCAGTTTTGAGTTCGCTCCAGCGGTTTTTGGTTGCTGTTGTTGGTTCGGTAGCGGCGGGTTGCGGTGCGGAGCCATTTCGGCTGCGCAGCACCGCATCACGTCGCGGGTTGAGTGTCTGAGCGAATTCGGCCGGTGTCAGCCAGCCAAGGCCTGAATGAGGGCGTTGATCGTTGTAATCGCTACGCCAGTTTGAAAGCGCAGACCGGGCGTGAGCAAGCGACGAGAACAGAGTTTCATTCAAGAACTCGTCTCGCAGCCGCCCGTTGAAGCTTTCGATAAAAGCGTTCTGGATAGGCCTGCCAGGCGCAATGTAATGCCAGTCAACCTTGGTCCGGTCCGCCCATTGCAGGATCGCGTTGCTGGTGAACTCGCTGCCGTTGTCGCTGACGATCATCCTCGGCTTGCCGCGCTCCTCGATAATCCGGTCAAGCTCCCGTGCGACGCGAAGACCGGAAAGCGATGTATCGGCGACGAGCGCCAGGCACTCCCTCGTGCAATCATCGACGACGGTCAGAATCCGCAATCTGCGCCCATCGGTGAACTGATCCGACACGAAGTCCAGCGACCAACGATCATTGGCCACCATCGGCACCAGCATCGGCGCTCGCGTGCCTATCGCTCGCTTGCGACCGCCGCGCTTGCGCACCGTCAGTTTCTCCTCCCGATAGAGCCGGAAGAGCCTCTTGTGGTTCACGAGGTGACCCTCCCGCCGGAGCAGCACATGAATGCGCCGATATCCGAAGCGGCGACGTTCATGCGCCAACGCCTTCATTCGCTCGCGAAGCTCATGATCATTGTCGCGCCTGGTCTCGTAACGGACCGTCATTCGGCAAAAACCAATGGCTTTACACGCCCGCCGTTCGCTCATCTCATGATGGCTCATCAGATGCGCGACAGCGTTCCGCTTGGCCGCGGGCGTCACCACTTCTTTCCCAAAAGGTCTTTCAAGGCAGCATTGTCGAGCATCGCATCCGCCAGAAGCCGTTTCAGCTTCGTGTTCTCGTCCTCAAGCGTCTTCAGCCGCTTGGCCTCGGACACCTCCATGCCGCCGAACTTGGCCTTCCATTTATAGATGCTAGCATCGCTGACGCCATGCTTGCGGCAAAGCTCCGAGACCGGCGTGCCTGCCTCGTGCTCCTTCAATATGCCGATGATCTGTTCGTCCGTGAAACGATTGCGCTTCATCCTCTGGTCCTCTCAATGGGCCAGAGCTTACTTCAAAATGGATTATTTCAACGGGGCAAGGTCAACAGGCTTCGAGGTCATGAAGCCATTCGATCAGATTCACTCAATATTTTCAATGTAATAATGCTATCCGATCCGTGTCGGACGCCAGGTTTCCTGCGGATTACGCCAGTCGATCCCGGACAACAAATACGACAATTGCGCCGGTGAGATGTAAGCGCTGTCTACGTCCCACCTTGAAGCACCCGCCGTTCAAAGACCGCTGTCGTGAAGATGCGGCGGCGCTTCGCTGCAACACAGGGCGTCCCCGACAAGGTCGATCAGCGCTATTTCCGGGGCCGCATCGATGCCCACCACTTGTTTGCGATGCCGTTCACATGATCACGAAGCCTGTCTTCGACATGCTCATACCAGGGTGAGCGATCTGTGACTCTTTTTGAGGTTTCCAAATCAGTTGAGTTCTGAATCAATACCGCAAACGGAGGTTTGCGGATGACATCAGGACTTCCACTGCGCGATGACTTCGACGGCTTGGCTCTTCGGGCGTTGGCCAAAGGCACGAAGGATGCGGCACAGGCTCGGCGGCTTCTTGCCCTTGCCGAAATCTATGATGGCCATTCCCGCAGCGATGCGGCCAGGATCGGAGGCGTGACCCTGCAAATTGTCCGCGACTGGGTTATTCGCTTCAATGCGCGTGGCCCGTCAGGGCTCATCAATGGCAAAGCACCCGGCAATCAAGGAAAGCTTTCCGACGTGCATCGCCAGGCTTTGGCAAAGATCGTCGAAAGTGGCCCGATACCGGCGGTGCATGGCGTTGTGCGCTGGCGGCGCAAGGATCTTGTTCAATGGCTGTTCCAGGAATATCGGATATCCGTCGATGAAACGACCATTGGCCGCGAATTGACGGCGCTCGGCTTTGCAAAGCTGTCTGCCCGCCCGCGCCATTACGCCCAGAACGAAGGCGACCTGGAGAGTTTTAAAAAAACTTCCCCGCCACACTGGCAGCCATCAAAGGCAGGCTCCCGAAGAACGTCGAGATTGAGCTCTGGTGGGCCGACGAAGCTCGGATAGGCCAAAAGAACAAGATCACCCGGCGATGGGCACGCAAGGGAACAAGGCCTTCGGCACCACACGATCAACGCACGATGTGGACCTATATCTTCGGCGCTATCTGCCCCAAGAAGGGCAAAGGTGCGGGTCTCGTGAGAGCGGCGGTGGAAAAGTCGGCCACCTATTTACCCTTCTGCGATGAATGCAGGAGGGTCAGAGGATCTACACCGTGGAACTTTATCTGAAGGTTCGTCTGGCTTGTTCTGAAGGAATGAGCCGGCGTCAGGCAGCAAAGCATTTCAACATATCTCGCGACAGTGTGGCCAAGATGATGTCGTATTCGACACCACCCGGCTATCAGCGCCGGTCACCGACCCAGCGGCCCAAGCTGGATGCGTTCGTTTCAACCATCGAGCATTGGCTTGATGAGGATGTGAAGGTGCCGCGCAAGCAGCGCCATACTGCCAAGCGGGTGTTCGACCGTCTTCGGGACGAGTGCGGTTTCACCGGCGGCTACACGATCATCAAGGACTACGTGCGCGAGCGGGATCAGCGCCGCCAGGAGGTGTTCGTGCCACTGGCTCATCCGCCAGGGCATGCCGGACGGCACGCGCAAGCGGGCAGCGCTGTTTAGCGGCTTCCTGTCCCACTACCTGATCCGGGACCGCTATGGCTGTCCGGGAAAGGGCAACGATAAGGGAAACGTCGAGGGGCTCGTTGGCTATGCACGCCGCAACTTCATGGTTCCGATCCCGCAGTTTGCGACATGGGAGGCGTTCAACGCCTGGCTGGAAGAGCAATGCCGCAAGCGCCAGCGCGACAGGCTGCGCGGCGAGAGCGAGACGATCGGAGAACGGCTGCACCGGGATCTGGCTGTCATGCGTTCCTTGCCGCCATCGCCCTTCGATGCCTGCGATCAGGCCAGTGCCAAGGTCACGGCTCAGTCGCTGGTCCGCTACAAGACCAACGATTATTCCGTTCCGGTCGCCTACGGCCATCAGGACGTCTGGGTCCGGGGCTATGTCGACGAAGTGGCGATCGGCTGCCGCGGCGAGATCATCGCCCGCCATCCCCGGAGCTGGGAACGGGAAGACGTCGTCTTTGATCCTGTGCATTACCTGCCGCTGATCGAGCAGAAGATCAATTCGCTGGATCAGGCAGCGCCTCTCCAGGGCTGGGATTTGCCAGAGGAATTCGCCACGCTGCGCCGCCTGATGGAAGGGCGCATGGCAAAGCATGGCCGGCGTGAGTATGTGCAAGTTCTGCGCTTGCTGGAAAGCTTCGAGCTTGCAGACCTGCATGCGGCTGTGAAGCAAGCTCTGCATCTCGGCGCGATCGGCTTCGACGCCGTCAAGCATCTGACCCTGTGCCGGGTGGAGCGCCGACCACCGAGACTGGACCTGTCTATTTATCCCTACCTGCCGAGGGCGACGGTCGAGACGACTTCGACGAAAGCGTACATGCGCCTCTTGTCGTCGGATGCGGGAGAAGCGGCATGAGCACCGAAGTCCCGGAGATCCTGCTGTCCCATTATCTCAAAATCCTCAAACTTCCGACCTTCCAGCGCGAGTATCAAAAGCTAGCACGGCTATGTGCCACCGAGGGCGTCGATCATGTCGGATACCTCACCCGGCTTTCCGAACGGGAGATGATCGAACGGGATCGCCGCAAGGTCGAGCGCCGCATCAAGGCGGCCAGGTTCCCTGTCGTCAAGAGCCTCGACAGCTTCGACTTCGCCGCCATCCCGAAGCTCAACAAGATGCAGGTGCTGGAACTGGCGCGATGCGAATGGATCGAGCGTCGCGAGAATGTCATTGCGCTCGGTCCAAGCGGTACAGGCAAGACCCCTGTTGCACTCGGCCTCGGCCTGGCCGCATGCCAGAAGGGCCTCTCGGTAGGGTTCACGACCGCCGCCGCGCTGGTCAGCGAGATGATGGAGGCGCGCGACGAAAGGCGTCTGCTCCGTTTCCAGAAGCAGATGGCCGCCTACCAGCTCCTCATCATCGATGAACTGGGCTTCGTGCCGCTCTCCAAAACCGGCGCGGAGTTACTGTTCGAGCTGATCTCGCAACGCTACGAACGCGGTGCCACCCTGATCACCAGCAATCGTCCGTTTGACGAATGGACGGAGACCTTGGGATCCGAGCGTCTCACTGGCGCTCTTCTCGATCGCATCACCCACCACGTCAACATCCTCGAGATGAACGGCGACAGCTATCGTCTCGCTCAAAGTCGAGCCCGCAAGCCCGGCTGAAACCCTCTCAAAAAATCGCCGCGCGCATGAGACCCCCGCTCGGGCTACGCCCTCCCGGAGGTCTCATGCGCGCCCCACCAGTGGCCTGGTTTTGCTCCGCCCCCTGGCCGGTTTTTACTCCGCCGTTGACATCTCATTCATGGCGTATCGCTCTCCTTGAGAGGGTCTGGCTGGCTTCAATCACCCGCCTCGATACGCCGCCATTCTCAAACCGTCATCACCCATTTTCCACCATAGCTCAGCCTGATGGCGACAGTCACCTACGTCCGTACGATCAAATTTGTTGCCGAAATTCTCGAAGAGGACCCGGAACTTCTTCAGGCAATCGTCTCCAACGATGATAATCTGAGCTACGGCAGCATCATCTCCGTGTACACCGGAGACGACGAATCCGTGACCGCACTGACGGACGACGGCATGGACGAATTGGAGCAGATGCATCAAAGATGCCCGCCGCACATCCCAAGAATGGAACGACTTCCTCGACAGCTTTGTTGACGACGAACTGCTCGTCGCTCGCATCAAAGCAAAATCGCCGCGGTAGCAATCGGGCGGTTACGTTCGCAGCATGGACCAGTTAGCCAAAAACGCGATGGAATTGCGTAATAGTCGCGATCTTGCGTTACGTTTGTAGGATTCACAGAAGAACAAGTAGGGAGAGAAGCAGGGCATTCGCCTCGTTAACTATCTGAATACATGTCGAATTCTGGCTGGCTAGATTTTTCTGATTAACCAGCTGTTAACCATTAAGTACTTGCAAACGAGAGGGTTTGGAGCGGTAAATTTGACGTGATGAGAGATTCTAACGTGACCGTCGCGACAAACCCAAACCGTAGGGCGTTGCCCAGCGTCTATGAAACAATTGGTGAGCAGGCTGATTTGCTAAGCTCGCACCTTCAGTCGATGAGTGAAGCATTTCCGCTTACGTCTCAGAAGATTCTGCGGAAGTTCACGTCCGGCGAAGCCGCGCGGTTGATGAATGTATCTGATTCCACGTTGAGAAAGATGAGCTTGGTTGGCGAAGGCCCGCAGCCTGAAACGACTAGCAACGGCAGGCGGCTCTATACTTTGCCTGACATAAATCAAATTCGGCATTTGCTTGCGCAATCAACCCGCGGGCGCGGAAGCATCGAGTTCGCTCCCCATCGCCGTCCCGGAGGGCATCTTCAGGTCCTCGCCGTAACCAACTTCAAAGGTGGCTCAGGTAAGACGACAACGTCGGCACATCTAGTGCAATATCAAGCGCTGCAGGGTTATCGCGTTCCTGCGGTGGATCTCGAGCCTCAAGCGAGCTTATCTGCCCTACTCGGCGTTCTCCCCGAACTGGATGTTGCTTCCAACCAGACGCTCTATGCTGCGATTCGATACGACCGGAACCGCCGCGGTCTCTCTGATGTTATTCGCCCGACCTATTTCGATGGCCTCGATCTCGTACTGGGCAATTTTGAGCTGATGGAGTTCGAGCACACGACGCCCAAGGCGTTGAGCACTGGCGCTGGCGGTGAAACGCTTTTCTTTACGCGTGTCACGGAGGCACTCGACGAGGTTGCCGACAATTACGGCGTCATGGTGATCGATGGTCCGCCACAGCTCGGCTTCCTTACCTTAAGCGGTTTGTGCGCAGCGACCGCGATGATTGTAACCGTGCACCCGCAGATGCTCGATATCTCGTCGATGAGCTGGTTTCTGTTGATGATCCGGGACCTCCTCGGTGTCGTTCGTGATGCCGGCAGTGACCTCAAGTGTCATTTCATCCGATATTTGCTGACGCGGTTCGAGCCACAGGACGCCCCCCAAACGAAAGTAGCTAGACTGCATCCACACGGCAAAGAAAAAGGCGCCGAAACGGATCCCGGAAGCCCTTCTCAATTGGTTACAGCTAAGAGAACCACATTGCTGGGAATCCACGTCAAGAGTCTTTGGCATCGTTTTGGTGAGCGTTTTTCTGTTGCCTTTCGAAAGGTAGACGAAAATGCAGACTGAACACATAGCGACGCCCTTTGGGCGGCGGCGGATGACGCTTGCGTCAGTGAAGAGCCAGTTCGATTCCGCGAGGATCAAAAAGGGAAAATCTGCTAGTAAGTGGAAGATCTACCGTGACACCTGTGAGGCGCGTTCCCTGCTCGGGCTGCGCGATCGGGCGCTAGCAGTGCTAAACGCACTTCTGTCGTTCTATCCCGAAACCGATCTGATCGAGGGCAGCAATCTTGTTGTGTTTCCGTCAAACGCGCAGCTAATTGTTCGTGCCAATGGCATCGCCGGCACGACTCTTCGGGAGAATCTTGGGTTTCTTGTGCGGGCTGGTCTGATTCATCGAAACGATAGCCCAAACGGCAAGCGTTATGCCCGAAAGGGACGAGACGGTTCCATTGAAACCGCTTACGGCTTCAACCTTGCGCCGCTGCTCGCGCGATCCGAAGAACTCGCCCTCTTGGCTCAGCGGGTTGCCGAAGGAAAACTGCGCTTGAAGGTGATCAAGGAGAAGATCACCATTGCTCGTCGGGATATACGTAAGCTCATTTCCGCCGCGACCGAGGAGGGCGCTGCGGGCGACTGGCAGAGCATTGAGGACCGTTTCGTTGCGATCACCAGGGGTCTTCGAACGGTAAAAGCGGACGCAGGCCTGGCGGAAAGCCTCGACGAACTCACACTATTGCGAGAAGGGATCGTCAACTTGTTGGAAGTTCAGCTTATTTCAGAAAAATCCGACACCAATGGTGCCGAAAACCGTCAGCACATACAGTATTCAAATACCGAATCCATCCTCGAATTTGAACCTAGCTCCGAAACTGAGCAGGGCGAGAGGCCGAACCGAAAGGCGAAGCGACAACGCGAGCCGATAAGATCTTTTCCGCTTGGGATGGTCGTTCGAACGTGCCCGCAGATATCAGATTACGCCCCCGGCGGGCGAATTGGGCAATGGCGCGATTTAATGGCCGCTGCTGTAGTGGTTCGTTCCATGCTGGGTGTTTCGCCGTCGGGATATCAGGAGGCTTGTGAGGTCATGGGGCAGGAACATGCCGCAGTTGCGATGGCCTGCATCCTGGAGCGGGCGGGCCACATTAATTCAGCCGGCGCATATCTTCGAGATCTAACCGCGCGGGCGGGAAGGGGCGAATTTAGCCTCGGTCCCATGTTGATGGCGCTGATGCGGATCGCTGCGCCAACTCGAACCAGGTCGGCGTAGTGATATACCGTTGGATCTGGACGGAAACGCTTTGTTGGAAGCTCCCAACAATGGAGATATACAGACCAAGCTATCGGGCGCCGGCATCTCCGATTTTCAATCGATCAACAGGCAAGGGCTCTGTCGCATGGCGATGTTGCTGATAAATATCACGGCGATCTCAATCTAAGTGTGAGCGTCCGGTGAGCGGATTTTGGTTAGGTGCGGGATTGGCTCAAGTTACGACACAGATGATTCATTTGTGACGTAACAGGGTATGAATGGCCAAGGTTGAGATCCTGACGGGTGCTGAGCGACAACGGCGATGTTCGACGGAACTGAAGCTTTCAATACTGCAAGAAGCGTTCAGCGCGGATGGCACCGTTTCGGATGTCGCGCGCCGGCATGACGTTCTTCCGCAGCAGATTTACGCCTGGCGAAAGAAGCTCTTGCCACCCGAATCTCCCCAGGCCGCATCGTTCATCCCGGTATCGCTTATCGGAGCGTCTGAGAGCGTGAGTGACGGTTCCAAGAGGAGCAGTGCTCGGTCGAGATGGAAAGACGTTGAAATCGTCCTGAGGAACGGCCGCTTACTGAGAATTGCAGCGGACATGGATCTCGAAGTGCTATCATCACTGGTCGCTTGTGTGGAGGCGGCATGATCGGGCCTTCGGGGAATGTGCAGGTTTATCTGGCCTGCGGGGTGACTGATAGTAAGCGGTGCCTTGACCGGTCCGGATCAGCGTGTGATTGTTGATGTTGTTGCCGAACGAGGCTTCGACATATGACGATTACAGGATTTACGCATGACACCAGTGAAGATGTGCCGTTGCAACGGTTTGAGGTTTTCACGGGAACAGGCCGTCGCCGCGACTGGAGCGACGAGGAGAAGGACCGCATTGTCGCCGAGAGCTATAGCGGCGAGATGTCGGTCAGTGCTGTTGCGCGTCGGCATGGGTTGTCGCCCGGACAATTGTTTACCTGGCGTCGGCAGGTGCGAAGTCTTGCGAAGCAAGACTCGCCGTCCATGTTTGTGCCAGCGGTAATTGATCGTCCGGGAGAGCCACCCCCGACACGGCGAAAGACGATAAGGAGGAGCGCACTTCCAATTGCAGCAATCGAGCTGGAGGTTGGCGGTGCGATACTCAGGATCGCATCTGGCACGGACAGCGCGACCATTGCTGCCGTGATCCAGGCCTTGAAGGCTCAATCGTGATCGGTACGTCCGGTGCGGTAAAGGTGATGATCGCCAACAAGCCCGTCGACTTCCGCAATTATGTGAAGCGTGCAGTTATGTGGAGTCCGCCGCGACAACTACTTGCCGCCTGCGGCGTTTGGGAGTGGGATTACTCGACATAATTTTTCGATCGTCCGATGGACTTCAGCATCGCGAGTAGCTTGTCGGGAGCAGCAAAGCGACCCGGCTTGAGCGACGGCGGCGCCATCGCTGCAAGCGCCTCCAGTTTTTCGGTTGGATCAGCCCGCAGATAGATTTCCGTGCTTTGCAGGCTGGCGTGCCGAGCCAGAGTGACACCTTGCGCGCATCGCGGGTCGCTTTCAGAGTGTGCATGGCACAGGTATGGCGCAAAACATGTGGGGTAACGCGTTTATCGGCGAGAGAGGGGAGCTTCTGCGCCGCGGTAGCGGCGTGCTTGGCAAGGATATATTCGAATCCGGCCCGGGTCATCGCGCGTCCCACGGCATTGAGGAAGAGTTCGGTGTCGCCACTCGCCGGGCGGACTGCCAGCCAAGCCGTCAACGCCGCCGTGGTCTCTTTCCACAAGGGCAACACACCTTCGCGGCGTCCCTTACCCATGATGTGGATGCTGGTGACCGTCTGGCGGTCAATCTGGTCGAGGCGGATGCTGACGAGCTCGGAGACGCGCAGCCCGGCAGCGAAGGCCAGATGCAGCATCGCTCGATCGCGAATGCCGGATACCTGACGCGGGTTCGGTGCATCAAGCAAAGCCTGCATCTCGTCGCGGCTGAGATGGCTGACGAGCGCCTCCTCGATGCGGGACGGGGTGGTCTTCAATCGGCTAGCGGCGAAGCAGAGCAGCAGTTGGAAGCTGTAGGCGTAAGCCTCGCAGGTGTGTGGGCTTGCCCGCCGCTCTTGCGGCAGATGTTCTCGTAGGAAGGTGGTGAGATGCGGAGCCAGCGCGGTCATGTGACGGCTCCTTGATGCAAGGCCTCGCCAGCCGCTGCGATCTGCCTCAACAGGATCGGCGTTGCCTGCAGATACCAGTAGGTGTCAGTGACGTGGGCATGGCCGAGGTAGGTGCTGAGGGCGACGATGTGGCGGCCAACGGCATGATGATCGGGCTGGCATTGCTCGAGGGAGCGCACGGCGAATGTGTGCCGCAGATCGTGAATGCGGGGGCCGGTTTGCCCAGGCTCTCCCCGCAAACCGAGCGATCGTGCGAGGCGGAGGAAGACAGCAATCACGGTACTGTAGGCCGGCGGCGCGCCCATAGCGGAAACGAACAGCATGCTGTTCAAGGTTCCGAGCCGACGACGCGCCAACAAATACTTATCCAGGGCGTCCCGCGTCGTGTCGTGGAGCGGCAGTAAGCGGCTCTTCTGGAACTTGGTTTGTCGGATAACCAACCCATCGGCGGTCACGTCCTCAAGTCGAAGCGCGAGGGCTTCGGAAATGCGCATTCCGGTGGTGGCCAACAATCCGAACAGGGTCTCGTACATCAGCGGCCGGATCGTGTCTGACGGCTTCAATCGTGCGGCCGCCTGCAACAACGCGCTGATCTCATCCGGCGTATAGATGTGCGGGATCCGCCGCTTGAGCAGGTTGCGCCCCAAGGCTTCTGCGGAAGGAACCTGATGGCGCAGGTCCTCGGCTGCTATTACCAACGCAAAGCGGCGGACCGTCACCAGCCGGTTGCGGCGCTGCTGTGGGGATGGCGCAAGCGTCGCCCATTCAAGTACACGAGTGACTTCAATGTGCCGATCGCCATGCCTTTCGGCGAAGGTGGCGAAGCTCCTCAAGAGCGTGTGCTGGACGCGGAACTTGAAGCCCACCGTGCGCTGGAGTTCCACATATCGCGACAGATCCTGGCTCAGCATGACGCACTCCCCGGCCAAGGCTGGGCGATCTGGAGCAGCATGTTGATGTCCACCTTCGCATAGTGGGCAGTCGTGTCGACCGATCGATGGCGAAGCACTGTCCCGATCATATCCAGCGTGGCGCCGGCCCGAAGCATGCTGGTCGCCGCGGAGTGCCGCAGGAGATTGGCGCCTCGGGAGGGAGCGTTGTCGATACCCGTCCTAACAAGCGCAAGCTTGACGATGCTAGAGACAGTCGCGCTCGCTAACGGCCGATGCGGCGCGACAGCCCGCAGGAAGATCTCCTCGTAGGCGGCGGGCGGACGGGCCTCCCGCAAATAGTCGATGATCGCTTCACCGACGTCCTGAGGCAGCGGAAGCCGGATCTCGCGGCGGCCCTTGCCGCGCACACATAAAGTGCCCTCTCGCCAGTCGATGTCTTCTAGACACATGCTCGAAACGTCGCCGGCGCGCAGGCCGAGACGTGCAAGCAGCAGCAGAACCGCGTGATCGCGCATGCCCACCGGTGTCGTGACGTCGCACGACGCAACCACCCGATCAACGTCGGCGGTGGAGATGTAGAGCGGCAAGGCCGATAACCGCCATTGCGGGACCGTCGGTATTGCCTGATCAAGCCCCGGTTGACACAAACTCTGGGTAGCCAGATACTTGAGGTAGCCTCGCAACGCCATCGTCATCGTTTTGAGGTTGGCGCGCGAACTTCGCTGGGCCTCGTCAAGAACCACTTGCCGAACAAGACGGGCGTCGTACAGTTTTGGATCACGACCGAGGCCGGCAAGCAAACGCGTGACCATGGGCGATGGACTGTGCGCTCGGATATCCCTCGATGCCGTCTCAGCCAAGTCTGGAAAGCAGCAATTTGGACCTCGTGATGGTCCGGGGCTTCAAGATTGTCCGTCTGACAATCAAGAAGCGCATGCGCACGACGCTGATGGCCATTCGGGAAACGCTAATGCGAAGACGCCATGAACCGATCGCAGTAGTAGGTCGATGGCTACGGCAAGTGTTACAAGGGTATTTGAACTACCATGCGGTGCCAGACAATCTAATACCAACGAGCGCTAATCAAAACCGGTGCGCCCAGTCACGCATTCCAATCGACATGATCTTCCACGGCTGAGCGACCAGCTTGTTCCATGCGTCGCAGCAATGGGCGACGATGTCCTCGTAATCTTTGAAGATCCGGTTGGACAACCAGTTGTCACGCAGAAATTGCCACACGTTCTCGACGGGATTTAATTCGGGCGAGCGTGGCGGCAGGAAGAGCAGTGTGATGTTGTCGGGCACGTCGAGCTTCGGCGTGACATGCCACCCCGCCTGATCAACGATCAGCACGGCATGAGCGCCGTCATCGACGGCCTGGCTGATTTCGAGCAAATGCTGGTTCATGGCGCTGGTGTCGCAGTAGGGAAGAACGAGACCCGCACCTTTGCCCTTCTTGGGGCAGATAGCGCCGAAGATATAGGTCCACATCGTGCGTTGATCGTGTGGTGCCGAAGGCCTTGTTCCCTTGCGTGCCCATCGCCGGGTGATCTTGTTCTTTTGGCCTATCCGAGCTTCGTCGGCCCACCAGAGCTCAATCTCGACGTTCTTCGGGAGCCTGCCTTTGATGGCTGCCAGTGTGGCGGGGAAGTTTTTTTAAAACTCTCCAGGTCGCCTTCGTTCTGGGCGTAATGGCGCGGGCGGGCAGACAGCTTTGCAAAGCCGAGCGCCGTCAATTCGCGGCCAATGGTCGTTTCATCGACGGATATCCGATATTCCTGGAACAGCCATTGAACAAGATCCTTGCGCCGCCAGCGCACAACGCCATGCACCGCCGGTATCGGGCCACTTTCGACGATCTTTGCCAAAGCCTGGCGATGCACGTCGGAAAGCTTTCCTTGATTGCCGGGTGCTTTGCCATTGATGAGCCCTGACGGGCCACGCGCATTGAAGCGAATAACCCAGTCGCGGACAATTTGCAGGGTAAGCGACAAGCTGACCCCATCTGGCGTCGGTAGCGTTGGCCGCTGTATTGCGGACAGACGATTCACAAACTGTGAGCTTCTATGTCTGCGCCTAGCTCTGGAACTAGAAACTTCCATATGATTGAGGCTGTTCCGGAACGGCTTGAGGGCGCCCCACGGCAATTTCGGCGCCGCTGGTCCGATGATTTTAAAGCGCAGGCTGTGGCTGAGGCAATGGAGCCCGGCGCAAGCGTCTCGGCCATTGCGCATCGCATCGGCATACATCCCTCGCAGCTATTTGGCTGGCGTCGTGATGCTCGTGACGGACAACGATCCTTCTCGCAAGATCGGGCTGGTCAGACAGGGACCAGGACGATTGGCACACGTGCGATGATCGAGCTTGTGATCGGCGACGTCATTATCCGTGCCGACGCAGATATCGGCGAAGCACAGCTGCAGCGGGTGATCCGAGCGGTGCGGTCGGCATGATCCCGTCCGGCGTGAAGGTCTTTCTTGCGAGCCATCCCATCGACTTCCGAAAGGGGCCGGACAGCTTGCTTTCGCTGGTACGGGATGCTGGCAGTGATCCGTTCAACGGTGCACTTTATGTCTTTCGGGCCAAGAGAGCAGACCGAGTCAAGATCGTGTGGTGGGATGGCTCCGGCGTTTGCCTCTATGCGAAGCGGCTGGAAAAAGCCCAGTTCTGCTGGCCCCGGATCGGCCATCATCGCGTCCAGCTCAATCATGCCCAGCTTCTGGCTTTGGTCGACGGAATGGACTGGAAGCGAGTTCGATCCGCGCCGGTGAAGCCTCCCGAGATTGTTGGGTAAAACCGCTGCGGCGAAGTGAATCAGGTCCCTGAAAGCATGGGCGGAGCGCGGCAAAATATGCTCTGATCATACCCATGACGCGGCCCGAGATTGAGCTCCCGGATGATGTAGAGGCTCTCAAAGCCATGGTTCTTGCCATGGCTGCAAAAGCAGCCCGCGTCGAGGCTTTGGAGAAACAGGTTGACGATCTAGAGGCCCGCAACGCGGACGCCGATGAGCGCATCGAGCGGCTGACGCAGATCCTGAAGGCTTTCGATCGCGCCCGATTTGGCCGACGCTCGGAAAGGCTTGCATCATCCACCGTCGATGACGAGCAGCATGCCTTTGTCTTCGAAGAGATCGAGACCGGCATTGCGACGATCAAGGCTCAGGTCACGAAAGGCCGCGGTAGCGCGGACAGCAAACGCGCTCCGCGGCCACGCAAGGGCTTTGCGCCTCATCTTGAGCGCGTCGAGGTCGTGATCGAACCGGAAGAGCTTCCAGAACATGCAGGTAAGACCAAGATCCTGATTGGCGAAGACGTCTCCGAGCGGCTGGATGTCGTGGCAGCGAAGTTCCGTGTCATCGTCACCCGCCGGCCGAAGTATGCCTTTAGGAACGAGGATGGTGTCGTCCAGGCGGCGGCTCCGGCACACATCATCGAAGGTGGCATTCCCACGGAAGCACTTCTGGCCCAGATCGCCGTTTCCAAATATGCCGACGGGCTGCCACTCTATCGCCAGGAAGCCATCTACGCACGCGACAAGGTCGAACTCGACCGCAAGCTAATGGCTCAATGGATGGGCAAGCTGGGGTTCGAGCTCAATATCCTCGCCGACTACATCCTCGATGAGATCAAGAAGGCCGAACGGATCTTTGCCGACGAAACGACCTTGCCCACACTTGCTCCTGGTTCCGGATCAGCGAAGACGGCATGGCTATGGGCGTATGCCAGGGATGACCGGACTTTTGGGGGCAGCGGTCCACCGATGGTAGCCTATCGCTTCGAGGACAGTCGAGCCACCGAGTGTGTCGCACGACACCTGAACGGCTATCGTGGAATCCTGCAGGTCGATGGATATGCCGCTTATAACAAGCTCGTCCGGAAAGATGGAGGCAATAACAGCGCCATCCTGGCCGGCTGTTGGTCGCACAGCCGGAGAAAGTTCTACGAGTTGCATGTCGCAAAGAGCTCGAAAGTCGCTACCGACACCGTCGAGCGTATGGCGAGGTTATGGGAGATCGAGGAGCGTGTGCGCGGCCAAAGCCCTGAAGCTCGTGTCGCTGCACGCCAGGAGATCTCCGCAGCGATCGTCCGTGACCTCTTCACTCTCTGGCAGGCGACCCTGCCGCGGGTCTCTGGAAAATCCAAACTCGCCGAGGCTCTGCGTTATGCCATCTCGCGTCGAGACATCTTCGAGCGCTTCCTGACCGACGGCCGCATCGAACTCGACTCCAACATAGTCGAGCGAGCAATCAGACCCCAAGCGATCACGAGAAAAAATAGTCTATTCGCTGGAAGCGACGGTGGCGGCCGGACTTGGGCGACCATCGCGACGCTCCTGCAAACGGCAAAGATGAATGCCGTCGATCCGCAAGCCTGGTTGACCCAGACGCTTGAGCGCCTTGCGAATGGATGGCCCAACAGTGAAATCGACGCCCTCATGCCATGGAACTACGCCGCCTGAACGGCCCCGGCTTGTCGCTTACTTTGCAGGGTCACGCCTCCGATCCTGGCCGCATCGCTGCGGGAATGGCCATCATAGATTTCGGCAAGGGCAAGAAGCCGCCGAGCCTGTGCCGCATCCTTCGTGCCTTTGGCCAACGCCCGAAGAGCCCAGCCGTCGAAGTCATCGCGCAGTGGAAGTCCTGATGTCATCCGCAAACCTCCGTTTGCGGTATTGATTCAGAACTCAACTGATTTGGAAACCTCAAAAAGAGTCACAGATCGCTCACCCTGGTATAACGATTGGGAGGGTTCCGTTGGGAAGTTGGTCGAACTTGGCGACACGCTTTGATGCGTCGAAGCCAACGAAACCGGCTGTCTTGGGATCGTTTCCAAAGGCTGCTTCGCAAATACCTGCCGCCATGTCGCTTGTTGCACCCGCATCCAGATGCTCGGTTCACCGTCACAACATCCGATAGGAGCCGTATGCGGTAGTGCCGCACGTACGGATCTGGCCGAGGGACGATGGGTAACCATCGTCCCTACCGGGACCAATTTACCTCCAATCGAAGGCGGCAGGATATATCCTGATGTAAATGTCATGCCAGGTGCTCTCAAAAAAATATGCACTAGTATTTTACGATATCTAGAGTTGATAAATTTGTCGTGTGTACAGTACAGTATATCTCCATTTGCGTTTATAATAATACCGGCATAGAGAGGAAGCTATCTGCTCGTCCGTAGAGGTAACAAATATAATAATAAAAGTATATATACGAAAGTATGTCAGGCCGTTATTGTAGTCACGGAACAGTGCAACAACATGGCTCCATAGCGTACTATGCATGAAATAGACGATATTGTGATTCCTGTTAGTGCAACGTCTTAGTGCAGATAACGGTGCGTACAGGCGTTTGTAAAAAAGGACTAAATGCAAGAATAAATAATATAGACATGCAAACTTGCCTGGCTTTGAATTGAAAGCAATGAACAGTACAACAACATAACGCCGCTGGCGCAAAACGAGAAATAAAAACAAAAAAAGATAAATAACAGCAACGGTAACATAAATGCTATAACAAGCAAACGAGACGGACGTAAACATTGCGATGAGGGCCAGGACCAGCACCGCGTGTTGGCTGCGAGAGTGACACTACTCCTCTTCCTCTTCCTCCTCCTCCTCCTCCTCCTCCTCCTCCTCCTCCTCCTCTTCCTCCTCCTCCCAACCAGTTGCAGCCGGAGTGTAAGATTCAGGCATACGGGAGGGCCAATTCATCTCTCCATGGGCCACGATGTCGAAGTGCCCTTTTGTTGAATAGCGGGTCCATACACCCTCTCCTTGTGCCTGGAAGCGGTCAGTGGGAAAGATAGCGATGAAAGACTCCATGTCTTCACGCTCCACTTGATAGCACCATCGCCGGTGGTACTTATCACTTATAGATTTAGGAGAGATCCACGGATCGTATGGACGGAGTTCGAACGCCAGCACCACCCAAGGAAAATATCTTTCTGGGACTGCTTCTAAGTTCCTGGCTGCAACACAGGTTTCTACAATACCTGTGGGCAAATAGGCATACAAGGGGTAGGGATCTTGATGGATGGTTTCAAACACGATCTCTTCCATTGGAGTTTCGGTCATACAGGGCTCCGTTTCGAATTCCCCAAAATCTCTTTGAGGAAGTCCCTCAGCTTGTTCATGAGCCCGCGCCTCAGCCAGCCACGTTTTCTGAGCCTCCATGACCGTCTCGAGGTAAGCACGATATGCATTGACTGCCTCCTGAAGGCCATTTTTGCGCTCGTCTTTGGACAACTGCGTCAGGCAGATGCTGTCAAAGGTGGGGCGCGTGTAGGTTGGATAGTTGTCTGCCATGGTGAAGGTATGATGGAAGATAAGAGTGTGGTTTATATAGAATGAGGAGAGTTGATTGTGTGGTGGATGCACTGACGAAATGAGGCTTATATAGAGAGGGGCTCTCTTCCTTATTGGACCGCTTTTTTTATATCTTTTGAATGTGTCCCTTGGGTCGCCATAGAAGTCGCCGTTTCCGTGCAGTCCAAAGGGCACGACTTTAGCGAACTGCAAAGGGCAGCGGGATTGCTAAGTCAACAACGCGTCACATCCAACTTTTGGCTTGGCTTGGCTTGGCTTGGCTTGGCTTGGCGGGATATATCGCTTTGTCGCCTTTCTTTGTTTCTTTCTTTGTTTGTGTATTCGTTCACTCGGTAATCCTCCCCGCCATTAAGGGGCTTCAAAAGTGGAATTTTCTCGGGCTTTATGATCGAGGAGATTTCGATGAAGACGAGCAGATTTAGCGAACCACAAATCCTTGCCATTCTTCGCCAGGCGGAAGGCGGTGTCAAAGCAGAACCCTGTGACGCCGGCCTTCTGTTTTGCTCACGCGCGCCGAAAATGGGCCTGTCGCAAATTTCTCCGCTTAACCCTATGTTGACCATCCGCAGAGAATTTGCCGCTCCGAAAGTTGCGGAGCGAACCGATGATTCTGAATGCCATAGCCGAAAAGCTGAAGCGCCAGTCGAAGGATGATTTCAAAGGCAGGCATTTCGAGGCATGGCTGATTGTACAGGCGGTCGCTTGGTACCTTCGTTATCCGCTCAGCTATCGGGATATCGAGGAGATGTTCGGGGAACGCGGCTTCGTGGTCGATCACAGCACAATTAATCGGTGGGTATTGGCCTACGCGCCGATGATTGAGAAGCGGCTGCGTCAGTTCCGCCGGCCACATTGCGGCTCTGTTCGCGTCGATGAGACCTATGTCAAGATCCGCGGCAAATGGCGATACCTATATCGGGCCATCGACAAACACGGCAATCCGATGGACTTCCTGTTGACGGCGAAGCGCGATCTCGACGCCGACAAACGGTTCTTCCGCAAGATGCTCAAAGACGAGCCCTTGTTGTCGCCGAATAAGATCGGGACGGACGGGGCCAACACCTTCCCGTCAACGATCAAAACGTCGGTTGATGATGGGCTTCTACATCCGGACCCCGTCCACTATGTCACCAAGCACCTCCAGCAAGGCATCGAAAGTGACCATTTCCGGGTAAAGAAGAACATGCCAAAAATCGGTGGCTTCCAATCTTTCAACACGGCGCGGCGAACCATCGCGGGTTTCGAGGCGATGCTGTGGCTGAGGAAAGGCTTCGGCCTCTCGGGCAGTTGGACCATCAACGATCAGAACGATCTGCTTGCGCGCCTCTTCGGACTGCAGAAAGTTAACAAAGCATGAAACTGAAGATGCTCAAGGGATAATCGCGCGCTCCGAAAATGTTTGCGACAGGCCCATTCAGAATCATCGGTTCGCTCCGCAACTTTCGGAGCGGCAAATTCTCTGCGGATGGTCAACATAGGGTTAAGCGGAAAATTTGCGACAGGCCCCAGTCGCAGTTGCGGAGGCGGCAGGATATATCCTGATGTAAATCTGCGAGGCAGACAGGGTTCTACCTCAAGAGGGCAATTTTCTGTCTACATCAGAGTGCTGTTGATGGGTTATGTACTAATCATTATTATACTATTAAGTGCCAGGGTTGGCCGGCAGTGCTCAGGGGGCCTTAATTGATTGTTTGTACCGCAGGTTATATGCGTCAACACCACAGGTGTATATGCGCACTCATATATTTCATAAACGCAAGAATATGGTCAACAAGTAGATTAGATAATTTGCCAGGCCCTTTATTATTAATATTAAGACAATACAATAACGTTACACGATGGAATGATATGGTACGGAAAAGCTTATAACGGTAAACATAGAAGATTTAACAAGAACATAAAAAACACAAATACAGTAGGGCCATTGTACGGCTACTTTATACCGCCCAGCTGGCGTGTCCCCATGACACCATTGTGAGCAGATCAGTAACTGCGATGAAGCAATTAAGCTGTTGATTGTGAGTAGCAGGACAAGCAGCGGCCGGAGACAAATTCGTCACGACGATCGCGGTGGTCGCTCCGCTAAAGCTGCCAGCCGCTACACAGTTCCTTGCCTCCACCAGAGGCAGATACACGTAAGAGAGAGTAGCAGGCCCGTGCCCAACAGCGTAAATACATCTGTCTGTCTCGAGAAGAGCCGCAAGTATGGAAGGATCAGATTGTTTGTATGGCCCTTGAACGTTCCAGGTCATCGTGAGGGAAGGGAAGGAATGAATACGATGTTATAGCGGCAGAAGAGTGCTTGTGGTGATGTGCAAGAGAGTTAGGAGATAGCAAGGAGCTCTGCGGTGGAAGAAGCTAGGATTATATAGGCTGAGAGATAACTCTTTGTTATTGGAAAGAGTTTATAATGTACAACTGTCGCCATTGTTGCCTCTTCGGTGCAATAAAATGTCATGTTCTGGCTGTGTGTCCATTTAGGTTGCGTAGAGTCGCAACTTTTGTGCAGCCATTATCTCTCGCTTCAGGTCAAAGGGCAAAACTGTAGCGTTCTATAAAGGCCGGCCGAATTGGTAAGTCAACACGCGTCGCATTCTTCAAGATTATCGGTGATCCAATGGATCTTGAAGAGCCAGCTTAGCGGCGTCCCCCACCGCTCTTGGGAATCTGTGATATTGAGTGATTGGCTATTATTGAACGCCATTTAAAGAGAGTGGAATGTCCTTCGGTGGGGAGACGCTGTGGGGTCCACATTGGGCAGGATATATTGCCGTGTCGCCTTTCTTTGTGCATGCGTTCATACTGAATGGCGCGTAAGCGCGGCGTTGGTGCGCGGATATGAAATCGAACGCATTTCGGCCTTTGATGTTGTCGGTTATGCCTGCCTGACTTGACGCCGGACAGACTGCGGGCGTCCACATGCCAGCATGCGGTTGAGAACGATGCAACCGATGGCGACCTCTGTCTGCTGGGTGGCGAACGAACGAGCCCGCACACGTCGCCCGATCAGCCCCTTGTATCGCCCGATGGCGGTTTCGATCAGTGCACGCTTGCCGTAGCCGGTGGCCGCCTGCCATTGCAGCCGACCGTCTTTTGCGATCGCCGCTATGTGCTTGTCTCTTTGATCAGGTGGCCCTGTATCACCATTGCTTTCCACCGCCGTCGAACGCGGTGGAATGACGACGTTCGCGGTTGCTCTGTGCTGCAGGACCGTCTGATAGGTTGGCTTGCCATCATAGGCTCCGTCGGCTGTGAACTGGTCAATCTCGCCGTCGATCTGGCTGAGCAACGGCTCCACCTGGGAAGGATCATCCGTGCCCTGATCGGTCAGCCTATGGGCAATGATCTCGCCACCATTGGCATCCACTGCCAGATGGAATTTGCGCCAGTTGCGGCGTGATCTGGCGCCATGTTTCTCCTCAAGCCATTGCCCGGGGGAGTGTCAGGAATTTCGTGTACGGGCGTGCATAATGGGTACAAAGGAGATCACCCATGGCACGACGGAAAGAGCCGATTATCCCGGATAGCATCTTGGACCAGCTTCTGGCGGGTTCGGACGCGAAGACGGCATTTGAGAGCAACGGGCTTCTCCATCAGTTGAAGAAGGCGCTGGCGGAAAGGGCTTTGAACGCGGAGATGGATCATCACCTCTCCGGCGAAGGGACTGCCGGCAACAGCCGCAATGGCTATGGCCGCAAGACGGTGCTGACGGATAGTGGCTCGCTTGAGCTTGCCATCCCACGCGACCGGCAGTCGAGTTTCGATCCTCAATTGCTGGCCAAATACCAGCGCCGCTTCCCAGGCTTCGACGAGAAGATCGTGTCGATGTATGCGCGTGGGATGAGTACGCGCGAGATCGCCGGGCATGTCCATGACCTCTATGGTATCGACGTCTCTCCCGATCTGATCTCGGCCGTTACCGATGCGGTGCTGGACGAGGTGGCGATATGGCAAGCGCGGCCTCTGGAGCCGGTCTATCCGTTGGTGTTCTTCGATGCCTTGAGGGTCAAGATCAGGGATGAAGGCCACGTCCGGAACAAGGCAGTGCACATAGCGCTCGGCGTGCGCGGCGACGGCACGAAGGAAATCCTCGGCCTCTGGATCGAAACCAACGAGGGTGCCAAATTCTGGCTTCGGGTGATGAATGAGATGAAAAACCGCGGGGTCGAGGACATCCTGATCGCCGTCGTCGACGGCCTAAAGGGCTTTCCCGAGGCTATCAATGCTGTCTTCGCAGAAACGACGGTACAGACTTGCATCGTTCATCTGCTGCGAAACTCCTTGGATTTTGCCGGGCCTGTCGCAAATTTTTGCGCTTAACGGTATGTTGACCGTCGGAGGAGAAATTTCCGCTCCAAATGTTGTGGAGCGTACGGATGATTCTGAATGGGCCTGTCGCAAACATTTTCGGAGCGCGCGATTATCCCTTGAGCATCTTCAGTTTCATGCTTTGTTAACTTTCTGCAGTCCGAAGAGGCGCGCAAGCAGATCGTTCTGATCGTTAATGGTCCAACTGCCCGAGAGGCCGAAGCCTTTCCTCAGCCACAGCATCGCCTCGAAACCCGCGATGGTTCGCCGCGCCGTGTTGAAAGATTGGAAGCCACCGATTTTTGGCATGTTCTTCTTTACCCGGAAATGGTCACTTTCGATGCCTTGCTGGAGGTGCTTGGTGACATAGTGGACGGGGTCCGGATGTAGAAGCCCATCATCAACCGACGTTTTGATCGTTGACGGGAAGGTGTTGGCCCCGTCCGTCCCGATCTTATTCGGCGACAACAAGGGCTCGTCTTTGAGCATCTTGCGGAAGAACCGTTTGTCGGCGTCGAGATCGCGCTTCGCCGTCAACAGGAAGTCCATCGGATTGCCGTGTTTGTCGATGGCCCGATATAGGTATCGCCATTTGCCGCGGATCTTGACATAGGTCTCATCGACGCGAACAGAGCCGCAATGTGGCCGGCGGAACTGACGCAGCCGCTTCTCAATCATCGGCGCGTAGGCCAATACCCACCGATTAATTGTGCTGTGATCGACCACGAAGCCGCGTTCCCCGAACATCTCCTCGATATCCCGATAGCTGAGCGGATAACGAAGGTACCAAGCGACCGCCTGTACAATCAGCCATGCCTCGAAATGCCTGCCTTTGAAATCATCCTTCGACTGGCGCTTCAGCTTTTCGGCTATGGCATTCAGAATCATCGGTTCGCTCCGCAACTTTCGGAGCGGCAAATTCTCTGCGGATGGTCAACATAGGGTTAAGCGGAAAAATTTGCGACAGGCCCCTTGCGAGGTCATGGGGCCGGAACATGCCGCAGTTGCGATGGCCTGCATCCTGGAGCGGGCGGGCCACATTAATTCAGCCGGCGCATATCTTCGAGATCTAACCGCGCGGGCGGGAAGGGGCGAATTTAGCCTCGGTCCCATGTTGATGGCGCTGATGCGGACCGCTGCGCCAACTCGGACCAGGTCGGGGTAGGGATATCCGTTGGATCTGGACGGAAACGCATTGTTGGAAGCTTCCAACAATGGAGATATGCAGACCAAGTCATTGGGCGCCGGCTTCTCTGATTTTCAATCGATCAACAGGCAAGGGCTCTGTCGCATGGCGATGTTGCTGATAGATATCAGGGCGATCTCAATTTAAGTGGTAAGAGCTGATCGAAAGGCGTTGTCACGTTGTTCGAATGTGGCCACGTGAGGCCGAGCCTGCGCTTTTCAGGCAGGCCGTGCCCTCACGGCTTCCCACGCGGCCATTGCCTGGCGTCGATGCGTCGATCAGCCGGTCTTTCTCGACCGGATCGAAACGCCGCTTCCCGTTGGAAAGAACCTTCACTGCGGGACTGTCAGGAATTTCGTGTACGGGCGTGCGGTTGAACATTTGCTCTTAGGCCCTTGCGGCCTGAAAGCGGTCCGCAAAGAGAATGGCGAATTAAGATTTTGCCATCGCCCACTCCCTCGGCGGCATTTTCCACTCTTTCTCCGATCTGTTCAAGACCAGGTAGAGCAGTTTTGTCGCCGCCTCATCGCTCGGAAAATGACCTCTTGCCCGGACGGCGCGACGCAGCTTGGAATTAGGGCTTCGATGGCGTTGGTGGTGTAAATGATCCGGCGAACATCCTTTGGAAAGGCGAAGAAGGGGATGACCTCCTGCCAGGCTCGCCGCCAGATCTGGGCGACGACTGGGAATTTCCGGCCCCAAAAGCCACCCTCGAACGTTGTCAGCGCCGCCTCCGCCGCCGTCATCGATGGCTCCGTAGATTGCTTTCAGCTCGCGGGCCAAATCCTCGCGGTCCTTCCATGATGCAAACTTCAGAGAATTGCGCAGCAGATGGACGATGCAGGTCTGCACCGTCGTTTGCGCGAAGACGGCATTGATGGCGTCTTCAGGCCATCGACGACGGCGATCAGGATGTCCTCGACGCCGCGGTTCTTCATCTCGTTCATCACCCGCAGCCAGAATTTGGCACCCTCATTCGTTTCGATCCGAGTATCTCTTTCGTGCCATCGCCGCCACGCCGAGCGCGATGTGCACCGCCTTGTTGCGGACATGGCCTTCGTCTCTGATCTTGACCCGCAGCGCATCGAAGAACACCAACGGATAGACCGGCTCCAGAGGCCGCGACTGCCAGGTCGCTACTTCGTCCAGCACCGCGTCGGTGACGGCCGAGATCAAGTCGGCCGACACGTCGATCCCGTAAAGATCCTGGACATGCCCCACGATCTCACGCGTGCTCATCCCACGCGCATACATCGACACGATCTTCTCGTCGAAGCCAGGGAAGCGGCGCTGAAGGCTTTGCCGTCGATGCCAGCTTGATCGCGGCGGACGCCAACAAGCAGCGCTCAGTGCCTGGCTCGGAATGGGAAGTTAAAGAGGATGCCGGCCGATCGGTGCAGGAATATCTGGCGGTCCTCGATGACGCGGCTGTTGGTGCTGCGTCACCGGTGAGGCCGAAGTTCATCTCGCCTTCCGATCCGGCAGCTCAATGGACTGGTGCCCACAAAGGGCATGCCTTCTTCGCTTAAGCCGCTGCGGGCGTCACAATCCAAGGCGGAGGCGGCAAGGCGGAGGCGGCAGGATATATCCTGATGTAAATGTCATGCCGGGCTCGCGCCCAGCGCGAGCCCGGAAGTTGCCATTTTCTGTCTCGCACGACATATGACGTCGCTTTCAGTCTACGTCAGATAGGTCATTTTCTGCCCGCCGCAGAGAGCATTGACCGCGGATACCTTTCAAAAAATATTTACTAGTATTGTACAATATCTAAACTCGTAAAGGGTGTCTTGTATGCAGTATAATATATCGCAATCTGCGTTTGGGTATGTAGTTATCTGTTCGGCCTTAGAAGCACTAATTGAACAGAGGTATACATAAGCGAGCGCGCTCTCGGGCAAAAACAAAACTAACAAAGAACAACAACGACGGCAACGCTTGCAAGCCAAGTAAAACTCGAACAACTGATTAACAAAACGCAACATTACAAAATACATATAATATAGACGTGCAAACGTGGCTGGCTTATTGAATTGAGCGAACAGTACAATAACATGTACGATAGGCGCAAAAGCCTAACGAAAACAAGAAAAACAACAATAGGAAACGTTACAAACCATTGGAAATAAAAACTCACTGAACAAAACCCACAACATTACAAATACGCGCCAGCCGGTCTGTGGCGGCTTTTATGTTCGTGACAATAACACGGGCCCCCATGCGACCACCGGAAAACCGACGGCGTTGTGGAGGGTCTGGTCGTTTGTGGCGTTAGCAGTGTACCAATCCAGTGGGACAGCTAGGAACCAGTTCCACGGGCCTATTGGACCAAAAAGCGGGATCCTTATCGTATTAGTCCATCGATTTATAGGGAGGCCTTGAAAATTTCGGTTCTGAACACAGTCAATAGCATGCTCATTGAACGTGTAGAGGTAGATGAGCTTAAAACTATGGACATCAGCAATATTGTTTGCGACTGCGTACGCCGACCTTTGGGCATTGAGGTGCGCCGCCAGCTCGTCACAATCGGGAACCAAGAATGCCTCTGGAACGTCCCACGCAGCCATCGTGACAAGGAGGGGGAGAACGCTGGTGGTATTCGGCGAGAGTAAAGATGGAGGCAGAGGAGGTTTGATTGTCTGTGAGGATAAAATGAGGTTTATATAGAGAGGGGTGCTCTTCCTTATTGGACCGAATTTTGAAAATCTTGAAAGGTCCAGTTGTTGCCGTTTCGGTCCAATAAAAGGCATCCTTTGGACGTGTCCCTAGGGTCGCCGTAGAAATCGCCGTTTCCGTGCAGTCCAAAGGGCACGACTTTAGCGAACTGCAAAGGGCAGCGGGATTGCTAAGTCAACAACGCGTCACATCCAACTTTTGGCTTGGCTTGGCTTGGCTTGGCTTGGCAGGATATATCGCTTTGTAGCCTTTCTTTGTTTGTGCATTCGTGCGCCGTTTGTTGGTCCCGGTAGGGACGATGGTGATGTCACGTTGTGAGCGGCTTAACGGTTGTCGGATAATGGGTTGGGATGAACAGTCCTGCCGTCGGCGATGTCACGTTGTCGGCAACTTAACGGGTGGCGGATAATTCGGTTGAGATGACCTCATCGACCATCAGCTACAAGAACCACCGCTTTCCACCGCAGATCATCGCCCGTGCGGTCTGGCTGTATTTTCGGTTCCCGTTGAGCCTGCGGCTGGTCGAGGAAATGTTGCTGGAGCGCGGCATCGTCGTCTCTTACGAAACGATACGGCGGTGGTGCCGCAAATTCGGGGCGGCCTACGCCAAGCAGTTGCGTAGAAAGAAGCCGTCGCGGAAGGATATCTGGCGCAGATCATCGCCCGTGCGGTCTGGCTGTATTTCCGGTTCCCGTTGAGCCTGCGGCTGGTCGAGGAAATGTTGCTGGAGCGCGGCATCGTCGTCTCTTACGAAACGATACGGCGATGGGGCCGCAAATTCGGGGCGGCCTACGCCAAGCAGTTGCATAGAAAGAAGCCGTCGCGAAAGGATATCTGGCATCTGGACGAGGTCGTGATTTCCATCGGCGGCCGAAAACATTGGCTTTGGCGCGCCGTTGACCAGGACGGCTACGTTCTCGATGAGATCGTCCAGACCCGCCGCGATACCAAGGCTGCCAAGAGATTGCTGGTCAGGCTGCTGAAGAAGCAGGGCCTGTCACCGAAGCGCATCGTCACCGACAAACTGCGCTCATACGGCGCGGCAAAACGGGATGTAATGCCCGGCGTCGAACATCGATCGCACAAGGGTCTTAACAATCGCGCAGAGAATTCTCACGTGCCGCTTCGAAAACGAGAGCGGATGATGCAGGGCTTTCGATCCGTCGGAGGTTTGCAACGTTTCATCTCGGTCTTTTCAGCAGTCCGAAATCTTTTCGTCGCGCCGCACCAGAGACACTCAGCCCTAGCCACCCATATTCATCGGATCCGCGCCATGGCGCAGTGGAAAGCCGTGACCGCTGCAATTGCATGAGTTTACCGACAAGCGACTTTACGGCCGTTGATCAAACAACGTGACATCGCCGAACACTGTGTTATTGAGCTCGCTGGATCCATGGTGAGTTTCCACTAGGCAATAGTCGAACCCGCGGCCTGCTGCCTCTTCGTAGGCGACCTCAAGAAGCGGCACCTCGTCCGTGATGAAGATCTCACAAAGTGGATCCCAGGCGTTACGTCGCGTCGCATTTTCTTTCCATTTGCTGAGTGGCCGATTTTCGTCGGCTTCGAAAAGTGCAATTGTCTTACCATCTGCGGCAAGTGCCGAGCAGAGGCCCATCAGCGCTGTTGTTTTCCCAGCGCCTCCTTTAAATGAGCAGCAGGTTACAAGTTGCATTGAAAACTCCTTGGTGCGGCCGCGTCTTCCCTACGAGAATTTGTATGTAAATTGGTCGTTCTATACCAAAATGACCGCCTGAAAGATTGTGAATACAGCACGCAGAAGCGGGAATTATATTGCAACTGTAACCGTACATTCTTGAATGTCTGCGGGCGGTTTGTTTATATCGACAAGCGCTCTTCGTGAAAGATGAGCGTCTGGATGCAGTAAGCTGTTCGCCGTAACCGTCGGTCCGCTTGTCTATGACCTATGATGAGAAGCCGGCCTTATCTTAGCTCTTCGATGCCCGTCGCATGGGGACAGTCGGCGGATGGGTACAAGGTTGATCCATCCGGGTGAACTCGCCGAGACCAACGTTCCAGGCAGAACATCCTACAGCAGGCCAGGCGAAGAGCGCAACGGCATGTACGACGATCCAACTGGCTACTGGAACGAATATCAGGAGTAGCCACGCCGACGTTGCTCGCGGGCATTCTGCATCAGTTCCCGGGGCGCATGCCCGGCTAATGACTTAAACGCTCGAGGGACCGCAGCGAAGCTGGGGTGAGCATAGAAGCGCCGCGGAGGTCTAGAGGAATGGACGGGAGCACGACTCGGAAATTGAACACGCTACTGTTTGCCTTCCTTTTTTCGCTGACGATGGGGCTTTTGTTCGCGAGTATTTATGCAAGCTTCTGTCGGCACGGCATCAGCCGCGAAACTATCAATCGCTTCGACATCTTCTCCTTCTGGTACGAAACGCCCCTCTATGTTGGCTACGCCACACCGGTGTTCCTCCGTGGCTTGACCATCGCCGTCAGTACTGCCGTAATCACTACAATGGTGGGCGCCATTGTGATTTTAAAAAAGCGGAATTATCATGGCACAGCGCGCTGGGCCACGCGGCAGGAACTACAGCGAGCGGGCTATATCAGGCGTTTTCGCAACATAACCGGACCGATCTTTGGCAAAACGGTTGGGCCGCGTTGGCCGGGTCGATATCTAACTAACGGCGAACAACCGCATAGTCTCGTCGTGGCCCCGACGCGCGCCGGCAAGGGCGTTGGCGTGGTCATCCCGACGCTTCTGACCTTCAACGGTTCGATTCTGGCGCTCGACGTGAAGGGGGAGCTATTCGAGCTCACTTCGCGCGCCCGCATGGCGCGGGGCGATCGGGTTTTCAAGTTCGCGCCACTCGACAGTGCGGGACGGACCCACAGTTACAACCCTGTGCTTGACATCGTCAACATGCCGCCGGAGCGCCGTTTCAGCGAGACGCGGCGGCTGGCCGTTAACTTGATCGTTGCAAAGGGGAAGGGATCGGAAGGCTTTATTGAGGGCGCCCGAGACCTTTTTATCGCCGGCATACTCGCCTGCATCGAACGCGGTACGCCGACGATCGGTGCCGTCTACGACCTATTCACCCAGCCCGGTGAGAAATACAAGCTTTTCGCCCAGCTAGCTGAGGAAACGCAAAATCAAGAGGCACAGCGAATCTTCGATAACATGGCCGGTAATGATACAAAGATCCTGACTTCCTACACCTCTGTCCTTGGTGACGGCGGCCTGAATCTCTGGGCGGACCCCTTAATCAAGGCAGCTACAACGAAGTCGGATTTTTCAATTTATGATCTCCGCCGCGATCCCACGTCAATTTTTCTCTGCGTTAGTCCAAACGATCTTGAGGTAATCGCCCCCCTCATTCGGCTGTTCTTCCAGCAGGTAGTCTCCATTCTACAGCGGACACTGCCGAAGAAGGACGAAATCTTCGAGGTGCTGTTCTTGCTGGATGAGTTTAAGCATCTCGGCAAACTCGAAGCCATAGAAACCGCGGTAACTACGATTGCTGGCTACAAGGGGCGCTTCATGTTCATCATCCAGAGCCTCTCGGCTTTGACTGGGGCATATGAAGAGTCTGGTAAGGAGAATTTCCTAAGCAATACTGGCATACAGATCTTTATGGCCACTGCCGACGACGAGACTCCAAACTATATTTCGAAAGCCATCGGCGACTATACGTTTCGCGCCCGCTCCACCTCCTTCAGCCAGCGCAACATTTTCGATACCAATATTCAGCTTTCCGACCAGGGCGCGCCGCTGTTGCGGTCCGAGCAAGTGCGCCTCATCGACGACGACATGGAGATCGTGCTGATCAAAGGGCAACCGCCGCTCCGGCTAAAAAAGGTGAAATATTATTCCGACCGCGTGCTGAAGCGGATTTTCGATAACCAGTCTGGCGCCTTGCCGGAGCCAGAACCCCTCCACCTTGCGACCACTTACGTACAAGCGCCCGCGACGCTGCTCGTTGCCGCGGAATCGCTACCGGATGAAGCGAAATCGGAGGACGCCTTGCAGGCCGCGTTGCCCGATTTTGCCGAGGTCCCGGTGAAAGACCACGCATTCAGCGACTTTCCGGCGGGGGGCGCGGCCAGTTCGGATGCGGGCGGAAAATACGCTGATGTCGAATATGCGCACGACGTCTACGGACCGGACCGGGTCAGCGACGATCACCTGAGCGAGGAGGAACTACAGGCTCTTGCCGCCCAGCGGGCACTTCTTGACCGGATCATCGATCTGCAGAGGCGGTCGAATGCTTGGCAAACAGGTGAACTGGCGCCAGGAGCCATGCACTCGGATGACCACGGTTCTTGAATAAAATATGGGAGTGCCGGATGCTGCTCCCGGTGACAGATGAGAGGAGTTGCTTCGCGAGAAGGCGACGAGAGAATTATCGGGCGTGTCGCAAAGCGGTCGACCGAACGCGTTGAGCTGAAATATGTTCTGCTCTTCACGCCTTGTTTAACCTTTTGAAGTCCGAAGAGACGCGCGAGCAGCTCGTTCTGATCATTGACGGTCCACTCTCCGGAGAACCCAAACCCTTTTCGCAGCCACAGCATCGCTTCGAACCCTGCGACAGTTCGACGCGCGGTTTTGAAGGATTGGAATCCGCCGATCTTCGGCATGTTCTTCTTCACGCGGAAATGGTCACTCTCAATGCCTTGTTGGAGATGTTGGGTGACATAATGAACCGGATCCGGATGCAGGTGCCCATCGTCGACTGACGTCTTGATCGCCGACGGAAAGGTGTTGGCGCCGTCCGTGCCGATCTTTGCCGGTGACAACAAAGGCTCGTCCTTCAGCATTGTGCGGAAGAAGCGCTTGGCGGCATCAAGATCGCGCTTTGCAGTCAGAAGGAAGTCGATTGGGTTTCCGTGCTTGTCGATGGCACGGTACAGGTAACGCCACTTGCCGCCGATTTTGACGTAGGTCTCGTCGATCCTGACCTGCGGGCGCCTAAACTGGCGCAGCCGCTTCTCGATCATCGGAGCATAGGCAAGTACCCAGCGGTTAATCGTGCTGTGGTCCACTTCGAAGCCGCGTTCTTGGAACATCTCCTCAAGGTCTCGGTAGCTGAGCGGATACCGCAGATACCAGGCCACCGCCTGCACAATGAGTCATGCCTCGAAATGCCGCCCTTTGAAATCATCTTTCGACCGGCGCTTCAGCTTCTCACCAATGGTATTCAGAATCACAGGCTCGCTCCACAAATTCGAAGCGAGAATTTCTCCGGCGAGCGTCAACAGACGGGTAAACTAAGAAAATTTGCGACAGGCCCCCCCAAGTATCCTTTGCCAAGGCTCGCAGGGTGTTTGATCTGACACAAGATGAGCGACATGGATATTTGAAGATATATTGGTGATACGCAATTTCAAATAGTGAAAATCAGTTTCATTCACCGATGACAGAGGAGCTACACCATATATTTTATATTATAATTCCAATACCTTTTCAGGATGGTGCCATTGACGTGCTACACGTCAGGTAGGGAGGAGAGTCTGTGTATGCTTCACGACCAGTTTGATGCCCCCACTGAAGAGAGTGGACAAGGAAGCAAGTCGGGACGAACTACGGACACCTCAGATCAATTATTGTTTTTCAGAGACGTCCGTCGCAGACCCCTCGGGGGGCTCTCATCGTCGCTGAAAAAGCAAGAAGCCGGAGCCAGATGGCCGATCTCTGCCGCAAGCACGAAATTTCAGAAGCTATGTTTTACAAACGGAAAGCCAAATACGGCGTCTGTTCATCCTACTTCGTTGGGATGGAGAGCCGTACAGTACCAATCGCGTCCACCGGATCCATCGCGAGAAAGGTCTTTCTGTCGGCAAACGTGAAGCCCGCTGCATGCTGTCGGCACGCGTGCGCCGATCCTGTCAAACGGTAGCTCACACCGCGCGACTTGGCGTATTCAAAACCGCCGGGGCTCAAGTTGCTGCTGGATGATAGTTCAGTCGCAGGTCACCGGATCAATGATGGCGGAGAGGCGAAACGTGAAGAACATCTCATCGAGACCACACTTCTCTTCAAAGCGAGCGCAAGCCGACATCACGGCGGCGGCAGAGGCATTCGCAGACGGGCATGTACTCGCGGGGCTTCTGGTCCACGAGTTTAACAATCTTCTAACGCCGATTATCGGCTATGCAGAGATGGCCGCAGACGCGTTGAGATCGGGATCGTCCTCGCGCATGTACGTCGAGCGAATTCGTGACGCTTGTGATCGAGCAAAACGCGCCGTTGAACGGATCCTGATGTCAGACATGGGGGATGAGGGATTCAGTAGCTTCGACGCCGCAGCGGCCATCAGAGAGATCCTCCCAGACCTGCATTTATGCATTCCGTCTTCTTGTCGGATTCAAACCAATCTTCCCAATCGCGCGGTCTGGCTAGACGGGAGAGAGATTACCCTACAACAGGTTGTGATTAATCTCTGCAAGAACGCTGGCGAAGCTATGAAGGCAGGCGGGACAGTTACAGTTAACCTTCGCAATGTTGAACAGATCTCTGCGCGCGACTTGTCTAGTGGACGGCTAGAGCGCGGCGAATATGCGCGGTTGAGTGTCTCTGACACAGGTCCTGGCATCTCCCCTTCGTTCTTAGAACGTATTTTTGATCCATTTTTTACGACAAAATCGAGGGAGGGCGGCTCAGGATTGGGACTGGCCTTGGTGCAGCGTGCCGTCGGGTCCTGGGGTGGTGCCATCGACGTTCACAGCAGTTTGGGCAAAGGCACTATTTTTGAATTGTTCTTACCTTGCAGCAACTGCTCGCTGCGGAGGTCTGAAAAGAGCGTCGGCAGAGGCCGACACTCGACGCAAAAACGAAATTGAAAGGGGCCCTGCGCGGCAGGGTACGGGAACGACCGGATGGCAAGATCGCGGAACGTCACGAAGATCCAGCTGTCTAGCTATCGGTGACACCGCGACAGCCACTCGGACTGCAGACGCCGCTCCAATTCTGCCAAAACCCACCTATCCATCAGGTGATGTCATCCGAGAGTGAACTTTAGAAGGATTTGCTACAATGTCCATTCAGGCTGCGCCAACGATTGTGATTGTAGATGATGACACCCACGTGGTTGCTATGGTATCTGACTATCTTCGGGAGAAGGGTATGAACGTCCTTTCTTCGGCAACCGGACGAGGACTGCTCCGGTTTGTCGAGGCTAGAACACCTGATCTGATTCTCTTGGATCTTGTGCTCGGTTCTGAAGACGGGCTTCAAGTACTACGGGAACTTCGCGAACGATCTGACGTGCCGATAATTATTGCCAGCGGGCAGCGCAAGGAAGAGATCGATCGCATCAAAGGGCTCGATTTTGGCGCTGACGACTACGTTGCAAAGCCCTTCGGCCTTCGAGAACTTCTAGCTCGGATAAACGCCGTGCTTAGGCGCCAAGAGAGCGACTATAGCCGTCGGAAGCGAGTTGGGGTTACCTACCGGTTTGGTGGCTGGAAACTTCGCGCCAAGTCTCGCGAGCTCCATAATCCTAGAGGCGAGGCGGTTCGGCTGACTAAAGTCGAACACGCGTTGCTCGTGGCCTTCTTAGATAAACCTCAGATTCCGTTGGCTCGCGAGCATCTGCTACAATCAACTCGGGTTCATGAAGACATTTTTGACCGGAGCGTTGATGTTCAGATCTTGCGGCTCCGAAAAAAACTCGAATTGGATGCGAGCTCGCCACGAATGATATTAACCCAGCGAGGACGCGGCTATGTATTCGCACTTCCTGTCGAGAGAGATTAGGGCCTGTGGTTGGTGCACGGAACGTAGCGTTCTGAGCCAGGCAGAAGGCTTGGTGGAATCGGTGCTGCAATTGATGGGCTTAGCGCTTGCCGTCCCCGATCACACCACGCTGAGCCGTCGGGCGCACGCATGGCGATCTGCCGAGAAGCGGCACGGAAATCAGGTTCCACCTGCTGGACCGTTGCATGCTCTGGTGGACAGCACCGGCCGGCAGGTTTACGGCGCGGGCCAGTGGCTGGAGGAGAAGCATGGCGCCAGATCCCACCGAGGTTGGCGAAAGCGGCATCTGGCACTGGATGCCGCCAGCGGCGAGATCGTTGCCCATACCCTGACGGATCAGGATGCTGGCGATGTCTCTCAAGTTGCGCCACTCCTCGACCAGATTGGCGGTCCGATCGGACAGTTCACAGCCGACGGTGCTTATGATCGAAAACCTACATACGACGCAGTCATCGATCATAGCGCGGCGGCGGCTATCGTCATTCCGCCTCGCGCTAACGCGGTCGAGCCAAGCGACGATAGACCTCCCGGCCAACGGAACCGGCATATCGCCGCAATCAACAGTGACGGCCGGATGAAATGGCAGGTCTCTAACGGCTACGGCAAACACTCGCTGCTTGAGACGGCATCGGGCAATACAAGTCCATCATCGGGCGGCGTCTGCGGGCCAGGTCGCTGCCTGGTCAGCAGACCGAAGTCGCCACCGGCTGCGCCGTCCTCAACCGCATGCTTGGTTGCGCACACCCGAAAGCCGTCCGCCGCAAGGCAGCCACACCATAGTCAGCCGTTTCAAAGATCCCCATCCGTTCAGTTCCACATCCGTGCACCAACGCCAGGCGCTGCCGCTGATTCAGACATGGCGCAAGCAGGGATACATCCGTGGACGTCGCAGTGGATACTGCTGCAACCGTCGCCTCCGGCGACCGGTGCAAAGTGTGACTAAAAATACTTGGAGAAGCAAAAGTGTTTTTTGATACCCATTGGATTACCGGAGTCATGGTCGGTATCGAGATTATAGAGGATCCCGATTACATTCAAGTTATTGTTGATTTGGGAATTCTTCGCATAGCTATTACCAAGGAGCGGTAGTGTCTCTACGGCACTGAATTGCGCTCGCTAGTCTAGTGCCCGTCCATAAACGGTAAACTGCTGAAATTATTGCGGGAATCGCGCAATCTCCGCGGGCAAAGCCCGGCGGTTTCAGGTATACTTTAGATCAAGCTACTGATTCTAAGGACAAACCCGTAACCGCCGGAGCCGACAATGCGCCAAGAACGCACGGTCCAAACCAGTGTATTCGATCTTTTCGCCGAACACGAGATCGGTCGTGAACTGAGGGCGATGTCGCAATGGCTGGATGAGCATGGCGATTTGCTCGGGCTGGTGACGCGGGACCTGCGCCGACATGGTCTCAAGGAGACCGGCCGCGAGGGGCTGCCGGCCGAGGCTGTGCTGCGTTGCGCGCTGCTCAAGCAGCATCGCCAGTTGAGTTATCAGGAGTTGGCCTTCCATCTCGAAGACTCCGCCTCGTTCCGAGCCTTTGCCCGGCTGCCGTGGGGGTGGAGCCCGAAGAAGTCGGTCTTGCACAAGACGATCAGTGCGATCCGGGCGCAAACCTTTGAAGAGATCAACCGGGTACTGCTGGCGAGCGCCCGGCAGGAGAAGCTGGAAAGTGGCAAGGTCCTGCGTGTGGACAGCACCGTCACCGCCGCACTGATCCATGAGCCGAGTGACAGCAGCCTGTTATGGGACGCCGTACGGGTAATGGTGCGGCTGTTGCAGCAGGCAGATGCACTGGGTAGTGCCATCCCATGGCACGACCACCGCCGCGCGGCGAAGAAGCGATCCCGGGCGATCGAATATACCCGCGGCCGTCCCAAACGGATCAAGTACTACCGCGAACTGCTCAAGATCACGCGCACCACCTTGAGCTATCTGCAGCAGGCGAGTGAACAGTTGCCCCTGACGGCGGGCCTGGCCGGCGAGCTATGGCAGGCCCAGCTCCGCCGCTACCGGCCGCTGATCGAGCGGATCATCGCCCAGACCGAACGGCGGGTCCTGGCCGGCGAGGCGGTGCCGGCTGGCGAGAAACTGGTGAGCCTGTTCGAGCCGCATGCCGACATCATCGTCAAGGGCAGCCGTGATGTCGACTACGGCCACAAACTCAATCTGACCACCGGCAGAAGCGGACTGATCCTTGACCTCGTCGTGGAAGCCGGCAACCCGGCCGATAGCGAACGGTTGCAGCCAATGCTGGAACGCCACATCGCTTTCTATGGCGCGGCGCCACGTCAGGCGGCCGCCGACGGCGGCTATGCCAGCCGCACCAATCTGAGCCAGGCCAAAGCCTGGGGCATTCGCGACATGGCCTTCCACAAGAAGTGCGGCCTCAAGATCGAAGACATGGTCAAGAGCCGCTGGGTCTATCGCAAGCTCAGAAACTTCCGCGCCGGCATCGAGGCCGGCATCTCTTGCCTGAAACGCGCTTATGGCTTGGGGCGCTGCACCTGGCGTGGGCTCGACCACTTCAAGGCTTATGTCTGGTCCTCGGTGGTCGCTTACAATCTCGCCCTCTTCGCCCGCCTCAGGCCGACCTGACGCCCCTCATCTGGCAGCGCTCACAGCACGCCCGGCAAGCCTCGGCCGATACTCCATGATCCCATTGCCGCCAAATCGCTCTTCCGGCCTCAATCTGCATCGCCTTGTGCCAGCACGTCCTCCAAAAATACGCCTCAGCCGGCAAACAACCTTTGAAAAACCCGGAAAAACAGGCGTTTATGGACGGGCACTAGTCTAGACTAAATGTTCGCCTGGGGACCGGGTGACCCGTCTCACAATATGCAGGTATCGTTGGCATCGTAAACTTAACGGATGAAAGGCCAGCGAAAGACGCCATCCGCAGATATCTTGACCTGATGTGGTGGACGGCCTCCGCTCCCGGCATCGCAATATGCCAAAGTGTGGCAGTCGAAGCCACATCAGGAGAGGCGTCCATGGAGAAGGTTACCACAATTGGTCTGGATATCGCTAAGCAGGTATTTCAGGTTCACGGAGTCAATGGTGCTGGCGCGATCGTGTGCCGCCGCGGGCTTCGCCGGGACGATGTCGTTGGATTCTTCAAGGCTTTGGTGCATGAATAGTTTCTGAACGGTTCGGCGATAGGCAAACAGGATCGCAATCAGCTTGATCCGAGTGCCATGCCGTACAAACACAACGCCGATCGCCGTCATCACATCGCAAAGATGAACTTCAGGGTGACGAATTGGCCGGAGTACGAGGCAGGCCTGCGTCGGCGGGGCAGTCTTACACTGTGGATGACGCCGGAAGCATTGGCGGGATGGCATGCACCACGGCGAAAAACGCGAGGTGGTCAACCCCGCTATTCCGATCTTGCCATCGAAACGGCCCTGACCCTGGGCTGTGTGTTCGGAATGCGGCTGCGCCAGAGCGAAGGGCTCATGAATTCGGTGTTCGATCTTATGGGACTTGAGATACCCGTCCCCGATCATACGACGCTGAGCCGTCGGGCACAAACGTGGAAGCTGCCGGCCCAACGAAACCCGCCTCTGCCGGACGGCCCGCTGCATGTGCTGGTCGACAGCACGGGGTTAAAGGTGTACGGCGCCGGGCAATGGCTTGAGGAGAAACATGGCGCCAGATCACGCCGCAACTGGCGCAAATTCCATCTGGCAGTGGATGCCAATAGTGGCGAGATCATTGCCCATAGGCTGACCGACCAGGGCACGGATGATCCTTCCCAGGTGGAGCCGTTGCTCAGCCAGATCGACGGCGAGATTGACCAGTTCATAGCCGACGGAGCCTATGATGGCAAGCCAACCTATCAGACGGTCCTGCAGCACAGCGCAACCGCGAACGTCGTCATTCCACCGCGTTCGACGGCGGTGGAAAGCAATGGTGACACAGGGCCACCTGATCAAAGAGACAAGCACATAGCGGCGATCGCAAAAGACGGTCGTCGATGGCGGAGCAGTTGGCCGATCTCAGCAAAGCTGGCGCCCGATCGCAAAAGGTCAGTCGCAAGGCTGTGGCGGAAAAGATGGGCGCCGTGATGCGCATAGCCTTCAATGTCGGCCTGTTCGAGTGCTTGCTTAGCGATCCACGTGATGGCGCTGCCAGATGTAAAACCCACGTGCGGGGCGAGTGTTCGTAGGAAAAGTCGTCGACATGCCGAGGCTGGACGCCCATGTCGGATATAAGCGACGAGTGCTGTTCCGACGTCGTGACGCAGCGGCATAGTCGCTTGGCGTCGTCCCTTTCCGTGTACGAGGATCGTGCCCGACTGCCAGTCGATATCGTCAAGATTGAGGTTGGAAACTTCGCTGGCGCGCAAACCGAGCTTGGCGAGGATCATCAGAACCGCGTAGTCCCGACGACCCATTGCCGTCGTCCGATCACAGGCATCGAGAACCTTCTGGACTTTCTCGGGCGGGAGAAATGTTGGAAGGCCGGCAAGTCGCCAGCGGCGGATGGACGGCACACAGCCAGCGAGCGGCATCGAGATGAAACCCTTCAGATGCAAATAGCGCAGGAAGGCACGCACAACCCCGCACATGGCTTTGCCACTGTCGGCGGAACCATCGAGCGCATGTCGCTCGACATAACCGATCACGGTCTGCGGGGTGAGCGCTGCAAACCCGTCTACGCCTAAAGGGCACACCTCCCGGAGAAATCGAAGCGACAGAAGCTTGTGGCTCCCCATAGTCGCGGCGGCGAGCCCTCTCTCAGTCGAGAGATATTGCCCGAATGCATCGACGATCTTCTCGTGCTCACTGCGCAGAATCGGAAGTGCGGCTGGTATTAAGCCTTTCTCCCGTAACGCCAAAAGCAAGCGGCGGAGTGCCGATCGATCGCCCGAGTCGGGCTTCCAGTGCTTGAAACGATGCTCAAGAAAGCGGTCGACGTGAACCTCGCTTAAATCCTGCGGAGCATGTCCATTGCCAACATGCCAGTCCATCAGATCCCGAAACAGGCTCAGCGAGCGCCACGTGCAATGCCGACTCAAACCTTCGTTCGACATTTTGGCGGCGTAAACGCCCGCAAACTCCCGATACGGACCATAGACCAGCTTCCGGTATAGGGCGCTGCGATTCAAATAGTCAGTTGCGTTCATGTGTCCTCTCCTTCGCGTCAACTGCGACGGAGAGACCCTAAACTATGCCGACTAGCTGCCCGCTATGATGCCGGAAACGTTGGCAAAAAGTTGATTAATCGGCATAGTTCGACGGTCGGCATAAACAGCGAAGATGAACAACGTCGATCCACAGGCCTGGCTCACCCAGACCCTCGAGCGCATAGCCAACGGCTGGCCCAGCAGCGATCTCGATGCACTCATGCCGTGGAATTACGCGGGCTGAACGGTCTCAGCTTGCCGCTTACACAGACTCGGAGTTCAGACAAAGTCGATCCGACAGTTTTTCCGTTGCAGCCTGAGCCGGTTGCGTCAATTTTGCCTATCCCTGGAAGGGGCGGGCGTGACGCATGGACGACAATGCCTCCGTCGGGCTCTGCGTCTGATAGGATCGCCGTTCAGGCTATCGTCAGCTTAGTCCAATAAAGCGGAGCGGGCAGGGAGGAGCCGATGTGAATATTCTACTCGTTGAAGACAATATAGCCCAGGGAACTACCATCGTCACAATTTGCAGGGCTAAGGGCTTTGCGGTCGAGTGGGCAAAGACCGGGGCTTTCGCGGAGGAGTTAGTGCTTTCGGGCTCTTTCGGATGTATCCTTCTCGACTATGTGCTGCCGGACTGTAGCGGTGAAGACATCCTCCGTAGCATCAGGAAGCGATCTGATCCGACGCCGATTGTCATGGTGTCGGGGCAGGCTGGCATAATGGAATGCATCCGGCTTCTTGATGCGGGAGCTGACGACTTTATAACTAAGCCGTACCGGCGATGTCACGTTGTTTGATCAACGGCCGTAAAGTCGCTTGTCGGTAAACTCATGCAATTGCAGCGGTCACGGCTTTCCACTGCGCCATGGCGCGGATGCGATGAATATGGGTGGCTAGGGCTGAGTGTCTCTGGTGCGGCGCGACGAAAAGATTTCGGACTGCTGAAAAGACCGAGATGAAACGTTGCAAACCTCCGACGGATCGAAAGCCCTGCATCATCCGCTCTCGTTTTCGAAGCGGCACGTGAGAATTCTCTGCGCGATTGTTAAGGCCCTTGTGCGATCGATGTTCGACAGCGGGCATCACATCCCGTTTTGCCGCGCCGTATGAGCGCAGTTTGTCGGTGACGATGCGCTTCGGTGACAGGCCCTGCTTCTTCAGCAGCCTGACCAGCAATCTCTTGGCAGCCTTGGTATCGCGGCGGGTCTGGACGATCTCATCGAGAACGTAGCCGTCCTGGTCAACGGCGCGCCAAAGCCAATGTTTTCGGCCGCCTATGGAAATCACGACCTCGTCCAGATGCCAGATATCCTTCCGCGACGGTTTCTTTCTACGCAACTGCTTGGCGTAGGCCGCCCCGAATTTGCGCCACCACCGCCGTATCGTTTCGTAAGAAACGACGATGCCGCGCTCCAGCAACATTTCCTCGACCAGCCGCAGGCTCAACGGGAACCGGAAATACAGCCAGACCGCACGGGCGATGATCTGCGGTGGAAAGCGGTGGTTCTTGTAGCTGATGGTCGATGAGGTCATCTCAACCGAATTATCCGCCACCCGTTAAGTTGCCGACAACGTGACATCGCCCTATTGATCGTCATTGCCGAAGGCCTCCACGCCGATTGCCGTGAGCCTGGACCGCTCGGTATCGTCACTCTTGATGCGGCGCGCTGCATCGACCAGCGCGCCCAGCAACAGCGCTCGCTTCTCGTAGCGCAGACCGGCCTTGACGATCAGTCCGCCGAGCTCGATCTTTTCTCGCGTGTCCTTCTTGCGGGCGTCGGATGTCATCGTCCTCGCCATGCGTTCAAGCCTCGCCAGCGCTGCCCGCGCCCGCGCCAGACGTGACCGGCGCGGTTTGCTGCGAGACGACGGCTGCCCCTCCCCTTTCTTTTCCGGCCGTAGCGCCCTGCCCTCCGCGAAATCGCTTGGTCAGTTGCTCAAACGCTGCCTGAAGCTCCGCCTCGTCGATCTCGATCTCGCCAAGGCCCGCCTTGAGCGCGATCCGTCCGATGCGTTCCGCTTCCCGGGTCTCGGCGATCTTGAGCTGTTCCTGCAGCTTGGCGATTTCGTCGCGAAGTTTCGCGGATGGCTTCTTCATGTCCGTCTGTCTCCCTGGGTGCGAAAGCTTGTCTTTCGAACCCAGTTTTTCGGACCGGAGTGCGGAACGCACTACTGTGAATCCTACAATCGCCAAGGGCGATGCTTTCGGGAATGATCCCGGCCGTTCCGAAGGAGCGGCTTCCAAGGGCGCAATTATACGTCGCTGGCGCGACGTGTTGCTGAGAGAGCCTCGTGGGGCGGCCGCTCCCGACGAGCCTTTTGATTTCGTTCGCAACCGGGAGAGAACTCCGCCGTGGCCGTCCCTCACTTCTCCGTCAGCGTCGTCGCGCGTGGCTCCGGCCGCAGCGCGGTGCTGTCGGCGGCCTACCGGCACTGCGCCAAGATGGAGTTCGAGCGGGAAGCCCGGACGATCGACTACACGCGAAAGCAGGGGCTCCTGCATGAGGAGTTCGTGATCCCTGCCGACGCGCCGGAATGGGTGTGCAGCATGACTGCCGATCGCTCGGTCGCCGGCGCATCCGAGTCCTTCTGGAACAAGGTGGAGGGCTTCGAGAAGCGATCCGACGCGCAGCTCGCCAAGGACGTTACCATAGCCCTGCCGCTCGAGCTGTCTGCCGAGCAGAACATCGCGCTCATGCGCGACTTTGTGGCGGGCCACATCACCGCGAAGGGCATGGTCGCGGACTGGGTCTATCACGACGCCCCGGGCAATCCTCACGTCCACCTCATGACCACATTGCGCCCGCTGACCGAAGACGGTTTCGGTTCGAAGAAGGTCGCCGTGCTCGGCCCGGACGGCAAGCCAATCCGAAATGACGCAGGCAAAATCGTCTATGAGCTGTGGGCCGGTAGCACTGAGGATTTCAATGCGTTTCGCGACGGCTGGTTTGCCTGCCAGAACAAACATCTGGCTCTTGCCGGCCTCGATATCCGCATCGATGGCCGTTCCTTCGAAAAGCAGGGTATCGACCTCGAGCCGACCATTCACCTCGGCGTCGGCGCCAAAGCCATCGAGCGCAAGGCCGAGCAATCCGACCACAAGTCGGAGACCTCGACTCCCAAACTCGAACGCGTCGAGCTTCAGGAGGAGCGCCGCAGTGAGAATGCTCGACGCATCCGGCGTCGTCCCGAGATCGTGCTTGAGCTGATCACGCGGGAGAAGAGCGTCTTTGACGAGCGCGATGTAGCGAAGGTCCTGTACCGGTACATCGACGATGCCCGGCTTTTCCAAAGCCTGATGGTGAGGATACTGCAGAGCCCGGAAGCGCTCCGGCTCGAACGCGAGCGGATTAATCTTGCGACCGGGGTCCGGGAGGCGGCGAAATACTCCACGCGCGAGATGATCCGGCTCGAAGCCGAGATGGCCAACCGTGCGATCTGGCTCTCCGGTCGCGCCTCCCGTGGGGTCCGTGAGACGGTGCTGCAAGCGACATTTGCGCGCCATTCTCGTCTGTCGGATGAGCAGCGAACGGCGATCGAGCATGTCGCCGGGGCCACGCGGATTGCCGCTGTCATCGGCCGCGCCGGGGCCGGCAAGACGACGATGATGAAGGCTGCACGCGAGGCGTGGGAAACGGCCGGTTATCGTGTGGTCGGCGGAGCGTTGGCGGGTAAAGCGGCCGAGGGATTGGAGAAGGAAGCGGGCATCGGCTCCCGCACACTGTCGTCGTGGGAGCTGCGCTGGAACCAGGGTCGCAATCAGCTCGACGACAGATGCGTTTTCGTACTCGACGAGGCCGGCATGGTGTCGTCACGGCAGATGGCGCTGTTGGTCGAAGCAGTCACCAAGGCCGGCGCCAAACTCGTCCTTGTCGGCGATCCGGAACAGCTTCAACCAATCGAGGCCGGCGCTGCGTTCCGCGCCGTTGCCGATCGCGTCGGCTACGCCGAACTCGAGACGATCTATCGCCAGCGCGCGCAATGGATGCGCGATGCCTCGCTCGATCTCGCTCGTGGCAATATCCGCAGGGCTGTCGACGCCTACACCGCCCATGGTCGAATGATTGGTTTGAGACTGAAGGACGACGCGGTCGAGAGCCTGATCGCAGCGTGGGACCGCGACTACGATCCTTCGAAGACCAGCCTGATCCTCGCACACCTTCGCCGCGACGTCCGAATGCTCAACGATATGGCCCGAGCCAAGCTGGTCGAGCGTGGCGTCGTCGCAAACGGATTTGCGTTCAAGACAGAGGACGGACCCCGCATGTTCGCGGCCGGCGACCAGATCGTGTTCCTCAAGAACGAGGGGAGCCTTGGCGTCAAGAACGGCATGCTGGCAAAGGTGCTTGAGGCCGCGCCTAGACGTATCGTCGCCGAGGTTGGCGAAGGCGAGCATCGTCGGCAGGTCACGGTAGAGCAGCGCTTCTATAACAGCCTCGATCACGGCTATGCGACGACGATCCACAAGAGCCAGGGCGCGACCGTCGACCGGGTGAAGGTGCTTGCCTCCCTCTCGTTGGATCGCCATCTCACCTATGTGGCCATGACGCGCCATCGTGAGGATCTCACTGTCTACTACGGCAGTCGCTCCTTCGCAAAATCCGGCGGCCTCATCCAGATCCTGTCGCGCCGTAACGCCAAGGAAACGACCCTCGATTACGAGAAGGCGTCGTTCTATCGCCAGGCGCTGCGCTTCGCGGAAGCGCGGGGCCTTCATCTTGTCAACGTCGCCCGCACGATCGCACACGATCGCCTCCAATGGGCCGTTCGGCAAAAACAGAAACTCGCCGACCTCGGCGCCCGTCTAGCCGCCATCGGCAAAGCGATCGGGCTGGCCCGCGGCAGCAACAAACAAACCGCCCCGAACACGATCAAGGAGGCCAAGCCCATGGTGTCAGGTATCACCACCTTCCCGAAATCGCTCGACCAGGCTGTCGAAGACAAGCTCGCCGCCGATCCCGCGCTCAAGAAGCAATGGGAGGACGTCTCGACCCGCTTCCATCTCGTCTACGCGCAGCCGGAAGCCGCCTTCAAGGCGATCAATGTCGACGGCATGGTCAAGGATCAGTCGGTCGCGCAGTCCACCCTCGCAAAAGTCGCCGGCGCCCCCGAAAGCTTCGGTGCGCTGAAGGGCAAGACCGGTGTTCTCGCCAGCCGTGCCGACAGGCAGGACCGGGAAAAAGCCATTGCCAATGTGCCGGCGCTCGCCCGAAATCTTGAACGCTACCTTCGTGAGCGGGCCGAGGCCGAATTCAAACATGAGAAGGAGGAGCGCGCGGTCCGGCTCAAGGTTTCCGTCGACATCCCGGCGCTCTCTCCAGCCGCCAAGCAAACGCTCGAACGCGTGCGCGATGCGATCGATCGCAACGATCTTCCGGCTGGCCTCGAATACGCGCTCGCCGACAAAATGGTGAAAGCAGAACTCGAAGGTTTCGCCAAGGCGGTTGCCGAACGTTTCGGGGAACGGACCTTCCTGCCTTTGGCTGCGAAAGACACGAGTGGCAAGACTTTCGAGGCCGTCACATCAGGCATGACGGCCGGCCAGAAGGCGGAGGTCCAATCTGCGTGGAACTCCATGCGTACGGTCCAGCAGCTTGCCGCCTATGAACGAACGATGGAAGCGCTCAAGCAGGCCGAGATGCTGCGGCAAACCAAGAGCCAAGGGCTCTCGCTGAAATGACCGGGGCTGCAACCCGCCGGTCGATGACCACGCAGCAACGACGAGCCATTGTGGTTATGTCCGTGGCGGCGGTGGCCGCCATCCTGCTGGCGGTGACTGCCGTCGCCGGCGGCTACCGCATCAATCTGACACCGAGCGAGCCGCTCGGTCTGTGGCGCATCATCCCGCTTGATCGACCGGCAGCAGTCGACGACCTCCTGTTCATCTGCCCACCGGAAACGGCGGCGATGCGGGAAGCGAGGGCACGAGGCTATCTCCGTTCTGGTTCCTGCCCGGGCGGCTTTGCACCGTTGATTAAGACAGTGATGGCCGTTGCAGGACAGCATGTCGAAATCGGCGACAGCGTGAGCGTGGATGGGCGGGGGGTTTCCTCTTCCAGTCTCGCACAACGAGATGGAAAAGGCCGGCCGCTGACGCCCTCTCCGAGCGCCATTATACCGCCAGGATATGTCTTCCTGCATTCCGCATTCCCCGGCTCCTACGACTCCCAATACTTCGGTCCGGTGCCAGCTTCCGCCATTCTCGGCCTGGCGCAGGAGGTCCTCACCTATGCGCCGTGATTACATTCGGTCGACGCTGCTGATCTTCGCTTCGATCGTAATCGGCGTGGTGGGCTGGAGCGGGCATGTGTTGCTTCTACCCGTCGCGCTGGGGTTTCCCGTTCTCTGGTCGACCTCGCAATCGAGATCGGTAGCGGCACTTGTCTCCGCCGCATATTTCCTGGCCGCATCACGGGGTTTGCCCCAAGGCGTGGCCGCCTTTTATTCGTCCAATATCTGGCCGGGCCTCCTGCTCTGGCTGGGTGCGTCTATGAGTTTCGTTACCGTCCATTCCGTCCTCTGGACGAAGTACCCGAACGTTCGTCCGTTTCGCTATCTCCTCGCAGCGATCGTCATGTTCATTCCGCCGTTCGGCATCACCGGCTGGGCGCATCCTGTCACGGCTGCTGGTGTTCTGTTTCCGGGATGGGGATGGTGCGGACTAGGGCTTATGACAGCTGGCCTTGCCGGCCTCGTAACCCGCACGTGGCCAGCTGTCGCCATCGCCTTAATAGGCTTTTGGCTGTGGTCCGCCGCGATCTGGACCGACGCGAAACTACCGGAAGGCTGGCGCGGCGTCGATTTGGAAATGGGGGCTTCGCTCGGCCGTGAGGCCGGACTTCAACGCCAGCGTGACATGATCGCAACGGTGCGTGGCGCAGCCAGCGATGGCGTTCGCTTTGTGGTGCTGCCGGAAAGTGCGCTTGGTTTCTGGACACCGACCGTGGCGCGGCTTTGGACAGGCGCGTCCGGCGATACCGATGCGACGGTCATCGTCGGCGCAGTAATGGTCGATCCAAAGGGTTACGACAATGTCCTCGTCGCGATCGACCGTAGGCGCGGCCGCATCCTCTATCGCGAACGTATGCCGGTTCCCGGTTCGATGTGGCAGCCGTGGCGATCCTGGTTTGGGGAGAATGGCGGCGCCCGGGCGGATTTCTTCGCGAACCCAGTCGTCTCCATCGGTGCCGGCCGGGCTGCACCACTGATCTGCTACGAACAACTGATCGTTTGGCCGGTGCTTCAGTCCATGCTGCACGATCCTGACTTCATCATTGCCGTCGGAAACGGCTGGTGGACCGATGGGACGTCGATCGTCCCCATCCAGCGCGCCGTCACCACCGCATGGGCAAAACTCTTCGCAAAATCACTCGTCACAGCCTTCAACACCTGAGTGCCAAGGGGACACCATGCTCGACGCCGCCATGATAAAAGAATGCGCAGACCCTTCCCTCAAGCCCGCGATCGTCGAGCAGTTCGTGACCGCCGCCGGCTCCGGTGATCCCCTCGCTGTCACCGTCAAATCAGGCGGCCGATTGATCCTCGTTCCGAAAGCGGCATCGACTGAGGAGGCGATGGCGATCATACGGCAACATGTTGGTCAGGCCGTCGTTCGCGTTGGGCTGACCCAGTTCCCCGCTGGCGTGGGAGTGAAGGAACCGGCGGATTTGAAACCCGACCTTGTCGATGCCTGCCAAAACCTTCGCAAAGGCACGGCGATGTTCGCCAAGGTCCTCCGGATCGTTGCGAAATGGTATGGCAACCCCACGAGCAAAGACGTCTTCCCGCAGATTTTCGAGGATGGGGTTTACGCATGGAAGACCGGTGAGTTCGAGGGCGTGAGCGTGTTTCAGGCGGAGGATCCCGGCGGGGCACCAGCCAACCAAGAGGAACCGCGGACCGATAAATCGGAGGCGGATACAGTCGATCCCGGGGCTCTGCTGCAGACTGAGGCAGAACCTTCGGACGAAAAGAAAATTGGCACTGCGGGGACACGGATCGATCTATCTCGCATTGGTGGTCAGCAATAGCGTTGAGTTCGTCTTTGCTCGTGAGGCATGTTCGGTCTAGCGAGAACTCAGCGCGAGTCCAATTCTTTTTATTCCCTGACGCGGGAAAGTGTAAACCTTTCAAAGGGTACATGGCTGATAAGTGTGCTGGACAGGAACTATTTATTGGAATTCATGACCTTCCAGTGGAAATTTATTTTGGAGTTGTCTTGGGCGTTCCCGCACTGGCTGCACTGATTTTAGGAATTGGGGCACTGTTTAGGACAGCTGGCCTCCCAAATGACGACGAACCAAATGCGAAAAACAGTGCCGGCGGTTGATGCCCGGTGGTTTTGGCGGTTGGTGGTGGTCCTTGGAGGTATCCGTCGCACCAGTCATTCCGATGTCTCGGGCTCCAGGCCCTGCGACGAACTCGGAAGGCCCCAGCGCACGTTGGCAAGCTCGCGGCCGGCCGGCGTGTTGCGGACGATTGGCGCCATATAATCGGGCCAGACTTCTTGAAGCGGCTCCATGTTACCGGTGCTGTCTATCATCGCGCTGGTAATCGCGCGAATGGCCTCCTGATTGCTCAGTACCCGGTAAAGATTGCACACGTTTCCTCCCATGGGCGGAGCCTTAGGAACGTGTCCGCATTGGCGCGCAGTGTGCCCGCCACGGCCATCGTCACGCCGATCTTTTTGGGTTCGCCCAACCGCTGCAGCGGCCATCTGACGCGAGCGAGGATTCGCTCGAACCGAAGATCGGTCACCGTGACAATCTCGGTATAGCCATTTGCCATGCACCATTCGATGATGCCAGCGAACATGGTCAGCGTGGCTTCATGAACCGAGCCGTTGCCCCTCCCCTCCGCTAGAGTCGTGTCGACGCAGAAGCGAGAACTCTCGATCATAGCGGCATGACCGTTGAGTTGACCGTCGGGGAGAAGCGACGGGAAAACATCGGCCACCATTGTCGGACCAAGCGTAGGAAGAAACCTCGCGCACCCCGCCGGTTGGCCGGTCCCAGCGACGGCGAAAACATAGGTCGGCCGAAGCGCGTCGAAACCATCCGACTCGCACCCCGCCGATACATCGACTTCCCAACCCAGACGATCGGAAAAGACCCGCGCACGAAGCTGGTAGTGCATGTGTAGGAGATGTGCATCCTGGAGCGTCCGGGGCGTCGAAAGCGCGAGAACCTGCATGATTTTCTCCGTCGTTGTTGTCGGCGGGAAATCAGCACAGATTTTGACAGGTCGGCAGTTGTATAATCCTACAAGGCGCACTCGCGTGAGTCGGCCATGACAAGCGACAAAGAGCGATCAAGCGCGCCCTTGTGCGCCCACATAAAGGCGGGCGAGTTGTAGGATTCACAGTAAAACAGAGCATGAACGCGGCAGGCCATTTCGCTTGTTAAATACATGAAAATGCAAGAAAAAGAATTTGCAAACGTGCAACACGTCGATTTTGCGTTAACCCTTTGTTAACCTTAAATCTCTTGCGGCTATGCGAGAATCGGAAGATAGTTGCGAAAAATGGCGCTATGGGGCCATTTTTTCGAAAGTTTAGTCTCCCGGGGAATAGTTTGCCAAATGAGCCATTCGCAGCCCAACCGATTTGATATCGAGATTGCCCAGCAAGGGGCAAAGATCTCAAATGCGTTGCATATGCTCCGCAGCCAGCAATATCCCCCCGATGCTCGCAAGGGATTGCGCAAATTTCAACTGGGGGAAGTCGCCGACTTCATCGGCGTCACCCAAAGCCATCTTCGACAAATTCATTCGGAGGGGAAGGGCCCTGAGATCGAATCGGTCAGTGGACGGCGCTATTATACGGCTGACCAGATGTTGGAGCTTCGCGACTATCTGGAGGCCAATAAAAAATCTGACAAGAGATACTACGTTCCTCGTCGTCGTGAAGGTGAGCCGATGCAGGTCGTATCGGTCGTGAATTTTAAGGGCGGAAGCGGAAAGACAACGACCGCCGCGCACCTTGCGCAATACCTCGCCCTCACCGGCCATCGCGTACTGGCGGTCGACCTCGATCCGCAGGCATCGCTGACGTCCCTGTTTGGAATTCAACCTGAACTCGATGATACAGCCTCTCTCTACGAGGCGCTTCGCTTCGATGATGAGCGCAAGTCTATCGCGGAAGTCATCCAACCAACGAACATTCCCGGCCTGGACGTGGTTCCAGCAAATCTGGTTCTGCAGGAATACGAGTATGATGTTCCCCTGGCAATCTCGTCCAAGAAGGGTGAGGACGGCCGGTTGTTCTATATGCGCATTTTCAATGCGCTGAAGCAGGTGGACGACAGATACGACGTGGTCGTCATAGATTGCCCGCCACAGTTAGGATACCTGACGATCACGGCGCTTATGGCCTCCACAGGCATCCTGATCACTATCCATCCCCAGATGCTGGACATCATGTCGATGAGCCAGTTCCTGATGATGTTGGGCGGCATAATGGGGCCGGTCGCAGAAGCTGGCGCCGAGATGCGTGTCGAATGGTTCCGCTATCTTGTTACGCGCTTCGAGCCGACCGACATCCCGCAAGCGCAGATGGTCGGGTTCATGCAATCCATGTTTGCCCAACAAATGCTGCGAAATCACGTCCTGAAGTCGACTGCAATTTCCGATGCTTCGATAAAGAAGCAGACCTTGTATGAGGTCGAGCGAGGCGATTTCGTTCGTTCCACCTACGACCGTGCCATGGAAAGCCTGAACGCAGCCAACGGCGAAATCATGGAACTAATCCACGGCGCATGGGGGCGGAAATGACGCACTTGTCAGCCGTTTTTTTGCAGAGTTTTGTAAGAGATTTCAAACCTTTGTTGACGTTGAAAGCGATTTTGGAGGCCGGCTATGGCACGTGAAAATCCATTTGCAAAACTGGACATGGCTTCAATCGCGTCTAACCAGACACCGACGAAGCCTGGCTACGGTATGACGGGTGCAGCTAAGACTGTCGTTCGGTCGATCGAGGACTTGGCCGAGAATACCAAGAAGCTTATGGAAGGCGAGGTGATCGTGGACCTGGATCCACGGGTAATTGACGTTTCCTTTGTCGCCGATCGTCTTTCCGACGATGGCGAGGAGTACCAGGAGCTTAAGCAGGCGATTAGCGAGTCCGGCCAGACGACGCCTATTCTGGTTCGACCCAGTTCGTCAGATAGTCAACGCTTTATGGTTGTCTTCGGTCATCGGCGTTTAAGGGTGGCGAAAGAGCTCGGAGTTCCGGTCAAGGCAGTTGTCAAAAAAATGGACGACATCACGTCCGCTATCGCACAGGGGCAGGAAAATTCCGCTCGATCAAACCTGTCGTTCATCGAGCGTGCGTATTTTGCACAGAACCTGCTCGCGTCCGGAATGACGAAGGAAGTGGTTCGATCATCACTCGCGATCGATGACGCGATGCTCTCAAAGATGCTCGGTGTCGTGGAGACGGTCCCAGCGTCGATCCTCAAGGTGCTCGGAGCGTCCAAGAAGATTGGGCGTGACAGGTGGTTGAGCCTCCGCCAATTACTTCTCGCCCCCGCCCTCTTGAAAGTTGCCATCGAGCGTGCGGCAGCCGTGGAGTTCGTTGCGCTGGCTGAGGACAAGAGGTTCGATGAACTTCATGACTACCTGAAGCGGTACAAGGTCAAATCGGCTGCAAAGAAGCCCCAGGCCAGCGCGCCCGGGAAGGATTGGACATCGAGTGACGCTTCACTGAATTTTGTAATGAACGCCAAATCGAAGAAGGTTGCGATCGAACTTTCGAATGTCGAAGCGAAGCCCTTCAGCGAGTGGCTTTCAGCCCAAATGGATCGTTTGTACGACGAGTACAGAGGATCGAAGCAGGAAAACAACGGAGACTGAACCGCAAAAGAAAAAGGCCCCCAAACGGTAAACCGTGGAAGCCTCTCTCGTATCTCTCGCAGGATTGAGAATCGCATTTCCCGGAATCACAGTCAAGAGTCTTGGCACCGATTTGGTGAGCGGATTTCTTTTGCCTGAAGAAAGGTGAGAGAAAAATGCAGACGGGACATGTAACGACGCCCTTTGGGCGGCGGCCGGCGAAGCTTGCCTTGGTGAAAGGGCAATTGGCGATCGCGGGTTCAAAGCCAAACGCACGTATTGAAAAGTGGAAAGTGTTTCGAGACGTTTGCGAGGCGCGCGAACGCTTCGGCCTTCAGGACAGAGCACTGGCCGTTCTCGATGCGCTTTTGACGTTTTATCCCAATGGAGAGCTCGACGCTGAACATGGACTTGTCGTGTTTCCGTCCAATGCGCAGCTATCCGTACGAGCTCACGGGATTACGGAATCGACACTCCGCCGGCAGCTTGGGGCGCTTGTCGATGCCGGGCTTATCCATCGCCGAGATAGTCCGAACGGCAAGCGTTACGCACATCGCAATCGCGAGGGTGAAATCGAGCAGGCATACGGTTTTGATCTAGCCCCGCTCTTGGTTCGCGCCAGCGAGCTAGCAATCTTGGCACAGGACGTCGCCGCAGAACGCATGCGCTTTCGGAGAGCAAAAGAAGCTCTCACGATATGCCGACGCGATGTCCGCAAGCTAATCTCGGCTGCGGTCGAGGAGGGTGCGTTTGGTAACTGGGGTAAGGTGGAAACGGCGTATATCGATATCCTCGCGCGACTTCCTCGCTATCCGAACAGAGCACAGGTCGAATTGACTCTCGATGAAATGGAGCTTCTGCGCGAAGAGGCGCTCAACATTCTGGAAACTCAGCTAAATACTGAAGATTTGCTTGGCAATGCCATTCAGAATGACCGCCACATACAGAATTCAAAACCCGAATCTATCCATGAACTTGAACCTAGCTCTGGACAAAAGCTGGGTGAAGGCTCGGCGGAAAGAGCTCAGACCGAGAGTGAGACGGAAGGACGTCCGAAGGCTAGGCCTGAGCCGATCAAGGCCTTTCCGCTCGGAATGGTTCTTCGTGCCTGCCCGCAGATTGCCGATTATGGTCCAGGCGGGCGCATAGAACACTGGCGTGAGCTCATGAAAGCGGCCGTCGGGGTGCGTTCCATGCTGGGCGTCAGTCCGTCAGCTTACGAGGAGGCCTGCAACGCGATGGGGCCGGAAAATGCTGCGGTGGCAATGGCATGCATTCTCGAACGATCGACTTTGATAACTTCTGCCGGTGGTTATCTTCGGGATCTCACCAAGCGCTCTCAGCGCGGGGAGTTTTCCCTCGGGCCGATGCTGATGGCTCTTATGAAGGTCAATGACGAAGGAAAGCGAAGAACCGCTTAGTCGGACGTTAGGAGCTTCGTAGAAACCGATTCTGTTTGTTTCATGGGAACAGGCATAACTTGTCAGCCGTTTTTTTTCATCATTTCCTCTTCTGTTACAGTGAGTTATTCGCGTTGAAGAACAAATTTCCAGCGGGAACCGGGGTGATGTGGAAGGCGAAGGAAAAGCAACTGAGTGTTGAGCAAATCAATGGTCATGTTGCGAATAGGAACCGCTTGATCGTCGGTCGAGCACCCGAGAACACCGAAATGCTGTTCACGGCGGCCGAACTTTACGGTGCTATGGCGCAGTGCTCCAGCAGAGCGAAGATGGATCAGCATGCGGCGAGAGCTCAGGTTCAGATGTGCCGCCATCTCATCGCCAGGCACGTCGATGACAAGAATGATCGTTTCGCTTTGTTGGATACTGCCCGGACCCTGAAGGACTATGTCGGAAAAGCCATGACCGGTCTCGTTGGTGACGGCATCGCCTATCTTCAGATGGTTCGAGATGGATACCGTTGGGTAGATCATTTCGAAAACCACGCCGTCCATGGCAAGCCGCCAACCACCCGGTCGCCGGACTATGTCTTCAGTCGCACAGGAGATCTATTCGTCGCCCTTGCAGAGTCCAAAGCGACCAAGGGAGCTTCCCGGGCCGCTTTCACAAAAACTGTCAGGGACGGATATCACGGACAAGTCGAGCCCTATCTGGGCCGCAAGATCGGCACCTGGATCGCGTCGCATGGCTATGCCGTCGGCAGCTGGATGAAGTCGGTGAAGAAGGCCGAGATATTCATCGACCACACGGTGAGTTCAGGTTCGTCATCCGGTAACGGGGAGGACCCTTCCGAAAATTCTGATCCGCGGAGCGTGCGGTTCGGCAGCTATTGCGGCGTCCTGACTCTCCTGTTTGGGCCTGACATCGGAGAGGCAGCGCGCGATCGCCGCTGGAGACCTTCCGAGCAGACCTTCACCACCGTTGACTGGCTTGACCGGACGTGGATTGTCGGAGAAGACGCCGAGTGGGAGCCGTTGGTCGTCACTGGGGAAAAGCACCTGATTTCAAATCGGGACCGGTGCGATTTGTGAATGGTATGGCGCTGGACATGGAAGTTGCTCGGCGTGTCTTTGCTTTGATCGAGTCGAGCGAAGGGATTTGGATCTCATGGGAGAGCTTCCGGAGTTCCCTGCGGATCTCATCGAGCAGCGAAGCGTTCCGGAGGCGCAATCTTTCCGGACGGCTTTGCCGTTCTCGGTCGGAAGGAAGACTTGAGCCACTTTTCGCGGATATCGGTGAAGCCGCCGGCGCAGGCCGCGCCTGCGTTGGTTAAAATCGAACTCCCGGCACGCCTTGGTCGCTGGGGGAATTCGGCTGATTGAGGCTCGATTACCTTCAAGCTCCAACGCGGATGTTGTTGAGGAGAATAAGGCGCGGCTATTCCTCACTCATGAATAGCTGATGGTGTTTGTCCGATCGCTGCTTCTGCCCAAATGTCACGAAGCCGGATCCCGCCTGCGAAGAGCCTAAACCTGACCGCCTATGCCAGTTGTTGTGATCATGCCCAGGGGCGGATTTTCGGGCAGCGTGTATAAAGCGACGTCATTTGGAACCGCACGGAGGATCGAAGGCACCCATGACTGTTGAAAAGCCGCCGAGGAGCGGACCCGGCCCCGAAGAGTAAGTGCGCATTTACGCTCGACGTCAGCGTGAACGGTACCGTTTCGACTCCAGCAAGATCGCCCGCGCGGAAAATGTCTACGTGGCCTGGATCGACCTCATGGGAGCGGGACACCTTATGTCTGTTTCTCTGGAAACAGCCCGCCAACGCGCTGGTTCGACTCCACATGGCGGTGGAGCATGCAATAGCAAAGAAGACATCTATCGAGACGCTACCAATCAACGACGGGGTTTTCATTCTCTCCCCGCACAATCTGACATTGAACAGGTCGTGAGGTCGGTGATGATCGATCTCTCATCGATATTCATTTCTACTCCTGACCCTCAGAACAAGGTCCTTCTTCGTGGCGGTATTGCCTTCGGTCCGGTCTACCGCGGCGAAGCGATCGCTGCGGGTCTCGCTGCCGGCAAACGCGAAAAGCACAAGGAGGCACTCAGCCGTGTCGCTTTCGGGCCGGCAATCATTCAGGCGTATCGAGGGGAGGGCCCGCCGCGCCACCTTATGGTATCGCAGTTCATGAATCTGCCCGCTCTTTCGCGCCGCCAGCAACGACGCCTTTCCTTATGACCCACTGGTTGTGGTGGCTGACGCATCCGGATCTCGAACATCCGGATGGTGCCCCGCCGCTCACGATCCTCAAGGAGGTTCTGTGCGGTGACCTCATCAAGCATTTCGCTTGGCTTCGCTCGACCCTGCTTCTGCATGGACTTCCCGCCGAAAAGCTGACGCAATGGGAGCAGATGGCGCAGCAGTATTTCAGACTGAGGGCTCCCTCGTGAGCCCTGGAGCCGACCGGTGAAAGCTTTCTGGCGCACCTTTGTTATTTTGTTGTTCCTGACGCCTCCTTCAAGCGGCAGTGAATTCAGGAGCACGGTATGGATCGGTGCTGTACCCGAAGTCCTGAAGAGCGGAAGCGCTCTCAGACCCGACTTCAACCCTCGTCTGCTAAGCCTCGATCATGAAGGCGCGTCAGACTTGGCGACCGGGATCGTCACGTCATTACCGTCCTTGAACTCGAACTGACGTTTGATCACCTCGGTTGGCCTTTCTTCGCTCGGGTCTGAAACATTAAGCTGCACGCCGTGAGAATAAGAGACGCGTGGCGTGGCCATGTATTTCAGCATGGGGGCCGTAAAAGTCTCAGCTTTGTGGGTCAGATCGAATAGCAAAGCGCAGAATAACGCGATGTGATCAGTCCCATTGGGTTCCGACGGTGCCACCCACATGAACTGGTTTGGTGCTCCAAAATAAGGAACTGGTCGCAGCGTTGGTGAAAAACCTTCTTGGGAATAGACGCCTACCGGCGGCTGGGCTGGACCTCCTCAAAGCCTAGCTTGGAAGGACATGCCATCGAACACCGGCAGGAAAAAGAACCGTGCCATCGGTCGCCTGATGAACCGTGCCCTCAGCGGGGGATAAGTCCAAACCGGTACGCTTCGTCCAAGAGGTCGCGGACGGAGGAGGGCTGCCACTTCTTGCCGCCTCGCGCTGGACGTTCTCCCATCTGGTCCAATTGAGCGCCAATATCGCGAAGCGATAAATCGGGGTCAGCAATGGCGATAGCCGCCACAAGCTTCATCAGGTGGTCCTCCGGCGCGCGACGGGGGGACCGGGCAAGGAGCTCCTTCTCAGCAAGCTTCTCGCGGACCATGCGATGAACCGCGCGGCGAAGGCGCTCGACGGTCCAATCGTGGCCGCGACGATTGAGCACCCGAACCACATTGTCCCAGCTGTGCTGGGGCCTGAGTTGCCGCACCAACGGCAGCCACGTCTGCGCCGACGCGATGAGTTCATCGAGATAGAGTTTCTCGCGTGCTTGCGACACCGCTTTGATCGCCTCCGGTCGCCGTTCTCGCAGGCCGGGGTTTCCGGGAAGTTTGCCGCGCGCCTTGGCCGCCTTGATGCCAGCTTTGGTGCGTTCGGCGATCAGCGCTCTCTCGAGCTGCGCGACCGCGCCGAGAACCTGGAGGGAAAACATGCCCTGTGGCGTGGAGGTATCGATCGGATCACGGATCGACCGAAAATGGACACCACGCTCTTCGAGATCTTCGATCACTTGCAGAAGATGGCTGACCGATCGGGCGAGGCGATCCAACCGGACGACGACCAGCACGTCGCCGTCTGCGAGCTCGCCGAGCAGTCTCGTCAGAACCGGGCGCGCCCGCGATGCGCCCGAACCGTGCTCCTGAAAAATCCGCTCGCAGCCGGCGGCACGCAACTCGTCCATCTGAGCGTCATGGACCTGGTCGTCAGTCGAAACGCGTGCATAGCCGATAAGGCGCTTCGGCGCTGGCGATGTGTTGATGGCTTGCCGCTTTGCCATGATTTTCTCGAGCATTCTCCGGTACATTGTACAGATAAGGGATGCGTGAGAAAATGACCAGTTGCAAGCGTGTTTTATGATCCAAATGCAGCCCCACCAGACTCGAAAAACCGCATCGGACGAGCATCCGGTCGTAACCAACATGAAACGCGCTCTGTTGGCCATCTGCGGCGGAAATGCCTGAAAATAAGGAGATCGGAGGAGGGGAGGGCCAGGAAAACCCGTTTGAGTGTAAAGACGATGGAGAATTCTGCGCTCATCGGCAGGGCAGGGCTGCTCTGAGTGGTCTGCAGAGCAGAGACGTTTCCCCCGAACCTAGCCGAAATCTCCTCGAAAGGCCGGAAAACAAAGCGTTTCCGGTCATCTAGGATGGCTGACACGGTGATTTGCGCCTCGAGATCAATAACCATCGATAACCAGTACTTATCGATGGTGAGAAGGCCGGCTGTGGTTCATGGTTGGTTGCGGAAGCAAAGGTCTCGTTAAATACCGTTATGCGCTCTAGTAGCCTATAATTCAATGGCCTAACTGCCGCGATCCGACGGAAACAATGGTCAAATTCGGTAAGCGGGGCTGATTTGGTGGCCATGCCGACACAATCAGCATGTCTGACGCAGCGCAGGGTGCTCGTGCGCAAAGGCCGAGAGCGTTCAGGCGCGTGCTGCAACCATCGAGGCGAGGGGTGCCACAAGATGATCTTCGTCACCGATCCCCAGCCGATCGCCGAGATAGTGCCAGAACGACAGGCCGAGCTTTTGGCAGGTCTTCATCAGGCCGAGCATGCTGTCACGCGCCTGCCGACCGTTGCGACTGACCGTGCCGCCGGAAATCTTTCGCTTGATGACAAGTCCGCGCAGATCTCTTTCCGACGCATTGGTATGGAGCGGGGTTTCAGGCCGCTCCAGAACCCGCAGCAGTTCGGCCTTACGGCGACCCAGGCGAAACAGCAGTTTGTCGAGGTCGCCATAACCGGTGCGCAGCGAAAAAATCCGATCGAACCGGGCCTGAAGGCCCCGGGCTGCACGGGGATCAGGTCTTCGCTGAAAGGCTTTCAGGGCCTTGTAAAAGTGCCAGACAAGCTCGCGCAGGGTTTCGACGTGTTTCACTTGGCCGGGCGTCGCCGGCATAAGCTTGTGCAGCAAACGCTCTGCGTGGACCCAGCACAGCGCATGGGTGCCGACACGGAATTGTCCGGCATCGTCGGACACGATCACCGCATTGCCGACCAGACCGTGATGGCGGATGGCGCCCCAGATGCCGGCCTCGGCAAACGGGCGGATTATTTCCTTGTCGAAGATGTTGATACCATTGGCGGCCAGATACTCTAGAAACGGAACCTGATTGGCAAACCGCCGCGGTTCACATGTCTTCAAATGCGCCAGAAGGGCGGGGTCCACCTGACGGGTTTCCAGAAAGGTGAAGGCGGCATCATTGAGAACATAGTCCTGATAGTTGCCGCGCAGCAGGGCCAGAAAGTTCAGCCGCGACTTCGACGGCGTCGTGCGGAAGGCGGTGAAATGTTCGCCACCGATCTGTGTCGTATGGAAATTGCGGTTGGCATGACGGGCACCTGTGTCGTCGACGGTGACAAAGGGAGCCGAGACCAGGCCGGCATGCAGCACGGCGGCATCCTCGGCATGAAAGCCGTCCAGCCGCTCTGTCAAAAACCGGATGACCTGGCGTTTGGAAATCTCGACACCGACATCGTTCAGCAAGGTCGTCAATCGCTGCGTTGTGACCTGCCCATGGCTATGAAGCATCAGGCAGAAGCGACGCAGACTGGCGCCGTAGCCGCCCTTTATCCCTGCTGGCAGCGGCGCAATGATCGTGCGTCCTTCCGGTGTCACCCAGCATTCGCGGCGATAGCGCACCACTTCGGCCCGCACAACCAGATCCCGGACCACGCAATCCTTGTAGCCTTTAAACCGCGATCCAGGTGGGGCTCTGGCAGGCAGCACCTCTTCGCGCGTGGCGCTCCCCGTGTCGCCCTTCGGCCCGCGACGCCGCGCAGGCTTTCGGCTGCCGGCAACCGTCTTGTCGCTCGTTGCCTGGTCCATACCCGAGGGTCTGAACGGTGGGCGTGGCGGCAGGTTTTTAAGTCGCGCAATCTCGTCGCGCAGAAGCTGGTTGTCGACCTTCAGCCGCGTGTTCTCGATCCTCAGCTGATCGTTTTCTTCTCGAAGCTTTCGGTTGTCAGCCTCGAGCGCCTCAATCCGGATCTCTGCCCGATCGGCCCGCGCCACCAGACCAGTCACGAGCTCGCGCAGCGCCTTCAGCGACAGCGTATCGGCATGCTCGGCCATGGGGAGGCGGCGCTTCGTCATAAAGGAAGTGAATCATGATTCACAAAAAATCGGAATCTGGAGGGTTCTGTGAGGTCCGTTCGCTATGCGTGCGGCATTCACTGATCGGACCTCATTGAAGCCGGATTGAGCGAAGGCGCGGGTTGTTTGGCGCTATGGGGATTTAGTCGAAGCGGTGGATGGCGTTTGGCAGAATCGAGCCTTGCCGGAGCACCTGGACAGGTCTGGAAGGAGATTCTTGCCGGTATGCGGTGTCTTTGACGCTCCTGTCGGCTGGTTTGCATCGGCCGACCCCTTGGTTCTGTGGCGGTTTACGTCGCTCAGGCACGCATTGGCCAAAACACTCGCCTCGCGGCTCCCGGCATGCCGACGCTGATCGTTGCAATGATGCTGCGCGTGATATGATCATGAACTGTCTTTCCATGCTGGCCGGCGTACCGGCTGGAGCGGGGTCCATGCGCCGATGATTGTCATGGCTCCGCCACAACAGGGACAGCGATGCGCCAAGGGTGGTGGCTTTGCGTCCGGTTCTTCGACCGGGTGTTCCGGCGGCGGGACGTCGAGCAGGCTTCGGCACAGATCCAGCTTCAGTTGCCGATGGCCATTGGCAAGCAAGCCGAAGTGACGAATGCGGTGGAAGCCGTCCGGAACGATGTGAAGCAGGAAACGGCGGATGAACTCGTGGGCATCAAGCGTCATTACCTTTTGCCTGCCGCCCGTTCGATAATCCTTCCATCGGAATGTGACGCGATCGCCATCGATGCTGACGAGGCGGGAATTGGAGATGGCAATGCGATGGGTATAGCGCCCGAGATAGGCCAGCACCTGTTCGGGTCCGGCAAATGGCGGCTTGGCGTAGACCACCCAGTCGACACGCCGCGCTTCTTTGACGATGCGATTGAACGCGGCCGGATCGGCCAGGCCGGCGATATCGCCAAAGAACCGAAGCTGGCCCAGGTCGTAGGCCTGCTTCAGCTCTTCGAGAAACAGCCGCCGGAACAGGCGTGACAGAACCCGCACGGGCAGGAAGAAGTTTGCCCGGCAGGCAACCCAGCGGGACTGGTCGGCCGACAATCCGCCGCCCGGCACGATGCAATGGATATGCGGGTGATAATGGAGCGTCTGGCCCCAGGAGTGCAACACCGCGATGAAGCCAATCTCTGCACCCAGATGCTTGGGATCGGCAGCAAGCCTGCGCAGCGTCTCGGCGACAGCGCGAAAGAGGATCGTGTAAACGGCATTTTTGTTCTGGAAGGCGATTGCGGCGATCTGCTGCGGTAGGGTGAAAACCACGTGGAAATAGCCGACCGGCAGAAGGTCGGCCTGCCGGGCAGCAAGCCAGTCACGGCTCGCCTGTCCCTGGCACTTCGGGCAATGCCGGTTGCGGCAGGAATTATAGGCGATGCGGAACGCCGCGCAGTCCTGACATTGCTGGACATGCCCGCCCAGGCGAGCGGTCCGGCACATCTCGACCGCACTCATGACCCGGCGTTCGACACGCCCGAGATGAGCGTCGTGTGTTTGGCGATATCTTTCCCCGTGGCGGCGAAAAATGTCCGCCACCTGCAGTCCCGCCGCCATAGCGAAGCTATGCTCAGCCTGGCGGCACCACCTCTAGCGTCAGCCGGTCGAGCGGGCTGGTCGTGCTGCGGATCAGCGTATTGGAAACCTTCGTGTAGCGTGCCGTGGTGGACAGATTGTTGTGGCCGAGCAAAACCTGAATGATGCGGATGTCGGTTCCGCTTTCCAGAAGATGGGTGGCAAAGCTGTGACGCAGCGTATGTACCGTCACCCTTTTGTCGATGCCGGCAGCAGTGCACGCCGAACGGCAGGCAGAATACAGAACCTGGACGTCAATGGGCTTGGTCTCGTCCCGGCCCGGAAACAGCCAGACCTCGGGTCTCGCCAGCCGCCAATAGACCCGCAGGATCGCGAGCAACTGCGCTGACAGCATGACGTTGCGATCCTTTCCGCCCTTGCCATGCTCGACGCGGATGATGCCGCGCTCGCCATCAATGTCGCGGACCTTGAGATGGACAGCTTCCGAGGCGCGCAGCCCCGCCGCATAAGCTGTCGTCAATGCGGTGCGGGTCCTCAGGCTCGGAACCGCTTCCAGAAACCGCACGATCTCGTCGCCGTTTAGGATCGTCGGAAGCTTGGCGGGTGTCCGGGCATAAGCAATGCGCTCCGGTATCTCGCCATGACCAAGCGTGACGCCAAAGAAGAACCGCAGGGCACAAACTGTCTGGTTCAAGGCCGGCCATGATAGGCCCGATGAGACCAGATGCACCTGAAACGCGCGCACGTCTTCCAGTCCAAGACGGTCTGGCGATCGCCCGAAATAGCGCGAGAACTTCGTCACCGCATGCAAATACGATCGTTGCGTCGCTGGCGAAAGATTGCGGATCGTCATGTCATCGATCATGCGCCGGCGTAGCGGGCTTATCTCTGTCATCGTCATCTCCTGTTCAAAGGTCGGGCTAAAACAGCCCAATCCTTCAAATCAGAAGCGCATCATGCAATCCCGCGCTCCAAATGCCGCGATAGCGGCTTCGTTCAATCCCCCCTGCCACCAGATCTGCTCCAGTTACCAAATTCGGGGTACGTGGGGCAGATTTGGTGGCGATGCCGGTTTGTCAGGCAATTGTGTCGCTGACCAGCTTCTATCATAATCGGGATCGTCCTTGAAGAAGACTGCCGTTTTAGGGTGGAGCCGTGCCATGACCGACATCGATATCGACACGCTCGATGAGACCGAACTGCTGGCGTTGAACGAGCGTATCGTCGAACGGCTTCATCTTCTGCATCGGCAAAAGACAGATCAAGGGGCCTGTCGCAAATTTTTCCGCTTAACCCTATGTTGACCATCCGCAGAGAATTTGCCGCTCCGAAAGTTGCGGAGCGAACCGATGATTCTGAATGCCATAGCCGAAAAGCTGAAGCGCCAGTCGAAGGATGATTTCAAAGGCAGGCATTTCGAGGCATGGCTGATTGTACAGGCGGTTGTCGCTTCGCGTGGCGATAGCTTTGAACTCTTTGAGCTTGCAGAAGAAGTTCTCGATCAGATGCCGCCATTTATAGACTTCCCTGTCGATCTGGATGGGATGTTTGCGTTTCGGGCGCTGCGAGATGACGATCTTTGTCCCGCGTTTGTTCATCTCCTCGATGATCCAGTTGGCGTCGAAGGCCTTATCGGCAAGGATCGTGTCGAAATCGATGCCATCGATTAGCTGAGCGACGCCGATTGTATCGTAACGCTGGCCGGGCAAGAGGTGAAAACGCACGAGGTTGCCGAGGGCATCGGTCAGGGCAAGGATTTTGGTCGTCCAACCGCCTTTCGATTTTCCGATCGCCTGATTTTGAGTCCCCCTTTTGCGCCGTGTCCGTGACGATGGACCGGAACGATCGTCGCGTCGATCATCGCATATTCCATGTCTGGATCATCCGACACAGCTTCGAATATCCGCTCGAACACGCCCTTCCTCGACCAGTCGTCGAAGCGCTTGAAGATCGTGTTCCATTGGCCGAACTCATCCGGTAAATCCCGCCAGGGGCTGTTGGTGCGGGCTTTCCAAAGAACCGCCTCCAGAAACAAGCGGTTGTCACCGCCGCTGCGACCGGGGTCGGTATCCTTGCCAAGGCAATGGGGAGCCATCCTCTCCCACTGGGCGTCCGTCAAGATAGTCCGAATCATCTTCAAACTCCTCAAAAGGAGCTTGAATCATGATGCCTCTATCGATGAAACCCTGAATCTCAACGGGCCCTAAATTGTTTAGTCCCATGTTTAAGCATGGAATGTTGGGAGTCAATGTCAGTGCTGATTGACAGAGATGTCAGCGGTGGTGAGATTGACCATAAGATCCGCCCGTCGGTATCGATGGCAATGTGGCGCTAACTTTAAACCATCGCAGATTGGTACGAGGAAACCGAAAATGGAAACACAGGAATCGGTCGAAGCTCTTAATAAGTTCCTGGCAAAAAAGAGGAAATTGAATCCAACGAAAGCGAACGAAGTATTTAAACGTGAAATCTTAGGTAGCATGGCAGTCGAAAATGGAGGGCTGCAGAATCCCATCTTTCTTGTTGTAGGCGGACAACCGGCAGCGGGTAAAACCTCCGCAATTAGGCAGTTACTGAATAAATATGATCCCGAATACACTCAAGTGGTAAGCGAGAACGAACTCAGGTCTTTTCTTCCCGACAACCACCGCGCTCGAATCCGGGGATCTCATGTAGTCGAGGAAATAAATCGCTTCGTCGTTTTGAACTGGCGCGATCAATTGATTGAGTATGCGATACGGCATCGATCGAATATCATATTGGAGACGCGCGATACTCCTAATTACATCCTTCTCGAGAGGGCTCGTCACATTGGCTACAAGACAGAGCTAAATATCGTGGCCACAGATAGAATCACTAGTTTTACCGCCATGCATGATCGTTATGACCGCTGGCTGTCACGAGACTCCATCGCCCCTATCACCTCTCCAGATGCTAAGTCGCACGATCTTAGTTATTCCGTTTGGGCATTCATAGCGGCTACGGCCGTTTGTTACGAATCTTTTGATCGAATAGCAATCATTCGTCGAAGCGGCGAAACAATCTTTGAAAATAATCAAGCCAACGATCTCACTGGACCGATGAAGATGCAGGGCGTCATGCAGGCACTTATGATTGCCCGTAATAGGCCATTGGGAAAAACTCACCGGGACGAGATTCAGAATATCTGGAACAAGCTCGAACAGAGCGATAGGTTCGCTCGACATCTACCTTGCGCTAACCTGCCAATAAAATCTTACAAGGCGGAAATAGGCCTGGCGCTTAACAATCAAGTGGATTTTGATCCATACAAAATTCCGGCTGACGATCAGCGAAATATTGCCGAGATGTTCGTCCGAAATGTTAAGCAAGATGAAGACTTTATAGTGGCAAATCTCGGTGAGCCGTACTGCTACAGCAGTCATATCCTTGAGAGGATCACATCAAGCCATAAAATATTACAAGAGGCGTTTCTCGGAAAGTCTGCAATTGCTAGAACAGGACCATCGGATTCGACCTTTGCTCCTCAAGAGGATACAACCTGGGGCACTCCCCATCAGGAGCCACCACGGTCATCCATTGTGAAGCGGAAGAGGACAGATTATGCTAGCCTGGTAAATCAATCGCCGCAACAGGTGTCTGATGCGGCTAAATTGCTGCTACCAAAACTTTTGGTCGATGTGTCCCCGTTTTCCAAGCGGAATACAGGCGCGGGAATGGCCAACGATGCAGCGCTTGGCGGCTTGCAGGGCGAGCATTCGGCGTCGGCGCTGAGTCCGTCAGAACCAACATTCTACGACTTCCCCGATTTTACAGAGGACGAGCTGGCAGGAATCGATGCAACAATCGATGCGCTGTCCAGATCTCGCTCCAATGCTGCACCCAATTTGCATGGGACCAGATTGAATGAGGCGTTTGAGAAAAAGGACCCCCCTTCAGGCGCGGGATTGGCCAACGATGCAGCGCTTGGCGGCTTGCAGGGCGAGCATTCGGCGTCGGCGCTGAGTCCGTCAGAACCAACATTCTACGACTTCCCCGATTTTACAGAGGACGAGCTGGCAGGAATCGATGCAACAATCGATGCGCTGTCCAGATCTCGCTCCAATGCTGCACCCAATTTGCATGGGACCAGATTGAATGAGGCGTTTGAGAAAAAGGACCCCCCTTCAGGCGCGGGATTGGCCAACGATGCAGCGCTTGGCGGCATGCAGGGTGAGCATTCGGCGTCGGCGCAGAGGTCATCGCAAGCAAGCCCTAAGGACTTTCCCGATTTAACCGACTCCGATCTGGCGGATGTCAGTGAGTTGTCGCCCATCGACACCAGGAGAGCTGCTTTTGGAACGGGGAACCGACGGAGGTCAGGTCCTGGCACTTTCTACGCGCACCAGGCGGGGTACCAATCAGTCACACATACGGTTTTTGATGCTGAACATATTGGTGACAACCTGCGGGTCGGGAGCGCGCCAATCCCTCTCTGGCTCGAAGACGAGCAGATCGCGGCCGATTTCACACTGCTTGGCAAGGCGTTGCACAGGGCCAGTCCCGACATCGCCGCCCGGACCCGGTTGGTGGCGCCGGCGGTGGCCCATTTCTTGCGCATGGCTCCGAACCCGGCCGATGCGGCCGCCATTTTCCACGACATCATCGATGGCGGCAGGGCCGACTTCGGGGGCGGCACGGCCAGCTTCGTGTTCCTTCCGGTCAACAATGCCGGGACTGGCCCGGGGGGAACCCACTGGTCGCTGCTTCTTGTCGATCTACGCGGGCGCCCGCCGGTCGCCTATCATTACGACTCCTCTGGCACCCTGAACGGCGCCATCGCACAAGGGCTGGCAGCACGTCTGGGCGCCCGCTTGGATCGAGTGCGGATGGCCCAGCAGGACAACAGCTACGATTGCGGGGTATTTGTCGTGGACGCCACCAGGGCGCTGGCCGCGCGATTGGCTGAAGGAGAACGGCCCGGGAGCCCGCCGCTGCACCTCGACACCCTCGTCGCCGACCGACAGGCTTTACTGGACCGCCTCACGGCCCCCAGTAACGCACGAGTGGAACTGGCGTCTTCCTCGAGAGGCAGAGAACGCTCATACGGGGGGCGATAAGCTTCAGGGCGCGCCGCATTAATAGGCCAGCGAACGGGTAGCCCGAAAACGGCTACGGAAAATGTATTGTTGTGCAGGCATCATCGATATGGCGATACAACACCTTCGCAACATCGCGTTCGTTGAAGAGTAGCGGCGTGCCACTCGCACCTTGACTGGAAAACCCGATAGTCGATGTCGATGATCGCAGCCATGATGGACGGTAAGCGCTCATTTTGCTGCGCGTTGACGCATTGGATTGTGACGCCCGCAGCGGCTTATGCGGCCGTGGATTTGGCGAAGTTTGACCTTGCCCCGTTGAAATAATCCATTTTGAAGTAAGCTCTGGCCCATTGAGAGGACCAGAGGATGAAGCGCAATCGTTTCACGGACGAACAGATCATCGGCATATTGAAGGAGCACGAGGCAGGCACGCCGGTCTCGGAGCTTTGCCGCAAGCATGGCGTCAGCGATGCTAGCATCTATAAATGGAAGGCCAAGTTCGGCGGCATGGAGGTGTCCGAGGCCAAGCGGCTGAAGACGCTTGAGGACGAGAACACGAAGCTGAAACGGCTTCTGGCGGATGCGATGCTCGACAATGCTGCCTTGAAAGACCTTTTGGGAAAGAAGTGGTGACGCCCGCGGCCAAGCGGAACGCTGTCGCGCATCTGATGAGCCATCATGAGATGAGCGAACGGCGGGCGTGTAAAGCCATTGGTTTTTGCCGAATGACGGTCCGTTACGAGACCAGGCGCGACAATGATCATGAGCTTCGCGAGCGAATGAAGGCGTTGGCGCATGAACGTCGCCGCTTCGGATATCGGCGCATTCATGTGCTGCTCCGGCGGGAGGGTCACCTCGTGAACCACAAGAGGCTCTTCCGGCTCTATCGGGAGGAGAAACTGACGGTGCGCAAGCGCGGCGGTCGCAAGCGAGCGATAGGCACGCGAGCGCCGATGCTGGTGCCGATGGTGGCCAATGATCGTTGGTCGCTGGACTTCGTGTCGGATCAGTTCACCGATGGGCGCAGATTGCGGATTCTGACCGTCGTCGATGATTGCACGAGGGAGTGCCTGGCGCTCGTCGCCGATACATCGCTTTCCGGTCTTCGCGTCGCACGGGAGCTTGACCGGATTATCGAGGAGCGCGGCAAGCCGAGGATGATCGTCAGCGACAACGGCAGCGAGTTCACCAGCAACGCGATCCTGCAATGGGCGGACCGGACCAAGGTTGACTGGCATTACATTGCGCCTGGCAGGCCTATCCAGAACGCTTTTATCGAAAGCTTCAACGGGCGGCTGCGAGACGAGTTCTTGAATGAAACTCTGTTCTCGTCGCTTGCTCACGCCCGGTCTGCGCTTTCAAACTGGCGTAGCGATTACAACGATCAACGCCCTCATTCAGGCCTTGGCTGGCTGACACCGGCCGAATTCGCTCAGACACTCAACCCGCGACGTGATGCGGTGCTGCGCAGCCGAAATGGCTCCGCACCGCAACCCGCCGCTACCGAACCAACAACAGCAACCAAAAACCGCTGGAGCGAACTCAAAACTGGATAAAACTTGGGGGCAAGGTCAAGTTAAATGGGAGCAGATCGTCGATATTGGCGCCCTCCGGACGCTGCGGCGCTTCGGTAAAGACGTGTCGCAACCAGGTGAATGGCTCGACGCCACAGGCGCGACAGGTCAGCATAAGGCTGTAGATGACGGCGCTTGCCTTGGCCCCGTCGACCGTGTCGCAAAATAGCCAGCTCTTCCTTCCTGTGGTAAAAACTCTGATATCGCGTTCCAATAAATTGTTGTCGATCGGCATCCTGCCTTTCAATCCGATAGAGCTGGTCGAAGAACTTCAATGCCTGCGCGGGCGGGCGGCTTTGTTTCTTCCCGGCCTTGAAGGCGTTGACGAAGCGTCGCCTGGCGTGAGCCATACACCTGACATGCGTTGCGCCCTTCAGGGTGCGCCAGCCCTGATAGCCGTCGCTCATCAGGATGCCGCGATAGTCACCAAGGAAAGTCTGCGGATGCACCTGCCCACGACCGGGCTGATATTCGAGCAGTACAACCGTGAGCGCTACGAACAGCCCACCTTTCCTTTTGTGATCGAGGCCGCGAGATAAGCTCCTTCACCGATAGGAGCAGAACGGGATGGTTGGAGATCGCGCTGATGCCATGCTTGAAGTCATGGATGAAGGCATACATGAAGCCATGCATGAGGGAAAATATCGTCGGATCGAGGTGATCACCGGTCGTCGCCAGCGGCGGAATTCGACTGACGAGGAGAAGGCGCGCATCCTTGCAGAAAGCGCGCGGAACCTGATGTGAACATCTCGGCTGTTGCTCGGCCAAGATCTGCGCGCAGCGGGCGATGTTCGTGCCGGTGACCGTGGTTGGCGATCGAACGTCGCCCGAGAGCTTGCCGTCGGAGCCCGCCCACTTCGCCGCAGGTCGGATTGAGATCGAGATTGCTGGCGCACGCCTGACCATGATCGGCTCGGTGGCGCCCGAGTTGGCGCAAGCGGTAGTAATACCAGCGAGCGCAGAGTGCGACTCTCTTGGGATTCCCGAATCGGTGAAAATCTGAATCCATTGAGCAAACGGGAGGTTTGCAATGGGTTCGGCGATTGCATTGCGCGATGATTTTGATGGTCCTGCTCTGCGGCAGTTCGCGAAAGGGACCAAGGATGCCGCTCAAGCGCGGCGGCTTTTGGCGTTGGCGGAAATTTATGACGGCGGCTCGCGTACAGATGCGGCCCGGATCGGGGGCGTGACCTTGCAGATTGTTCGCGACTGGGTCGTTCGTTTCAATGAACACGCGTTTGCCGGGCTCCTCAACGGCAAGGCTCCTGGCAATCGGCTCAAGCTGAATGATGATCAGCGCCAGGCCTTGGCCAAGATTGTAGAGCGTGGTCCGATCCCGGCTATCGACGGTGTCGTTCGGTGGCGGCGCAAGGATCTGGTCCACTGGATCTTCCAGGAATTCCGGACCTCGATGGACGAGACCACGGTTGTTCGTGAATTTCTTTCAGCCATCATTCAAGCTGAAAGAAAAGCACCGTGACGGAGCCAAGGTGATCAAGCGCTATCATCGTCCCGCCACGCCCTATCAGCGGCTGCTTGACGACGCACGCACGCCGGAGGATACATGCCTTCGGCTCAAGGCGATGTACCTGACGCTCGATCCGGTTCGGCTGCTCCGCGACATACGCCTGGCACAAGAGAGATTGGTCGAAATTACTGACAAGCCTGATGGTCCGCCTGCCACCGACGGCGAGGCATTACCGCTCGAAGACTTTCTGTCTGGCTTACGGATTGCTTGGCGTGGTGGTGAAGTGAAACCGACTGCCCGCTCCAAGCCAGCGGCCAAGCGAGAGCGGCGGAGGCCCGATCCTCTACTCGCCGTCACTGCCGAACTCGAGGATTGGTTCGAGGCGGAGCCTTGGCGAACTTCGCGAGAGTTGCTTGAACGCTTGCAGGTCAAATACCCCGGCGTGTATCCCGACGGCCTCATTCGGACCACCGTGCAGCGTCGAATGAAGATCTGGCGCAGTACACAGGCCAATGCGCTGGTGTTCGGGCCATTCGCCGATGCCGCGCGGCAGACGCAAATCGTAGAGGTCGTGCAGTGAGGCTCTTACCGGGCCTGTCGCAAACATTTTCGGAGCGCGCGATTATCCCTTGAGCATCTTCAGTTTCATGCTTTGTTAACTTTCTGCAGTCCGAAGAGGCGCGCAAGCAGATCGTTCTGATCGTTGATGGTCCAACTGCCCGAGAGGCCGAAGCCTTTCCTCAGCCACAGCATCGCCTCGAAACCCGCGATGGTTCGCCGCGCCGTGTTGAAAGATTGGAAGCCACCGATTTTTGGCATGTTCTTCTTTACCCGGAAATGGTCACTTTCGATGCCTTGCTGGAGGTGCTTGGTGACATAGTGGACGGGGTCCGGATGTAGAAGCCCATCATCAACCGACGTTTTGATCGTTGACGGGAAGGTGTTGGCCCCGTCCGTCCCGATCTTATTCGGCGACAACAAGGGCTCGTCTTTGAGCATCTTGCGGAAGAACCGTTTGTCGGCGTCGAGATCGCGCTTCGCCGTCAACAGGAAGTCCATCGGATTGCCGTGTTTGTCGATGGCCCGATATAGGTATCGCCATTTGCCGCGGATCTTGACATAGGTCTCATCGACGCGAACAGAGCCGCAATGTGGCCGGCGGAACTGACGCAGCCGCTTCTCAATCATCGGCGCGTAGGCCAATACCCACCGATTAATTGTGCTGTGATCGACCACGAAGCCGCGTTCCCCGAACATCTCCTCGATATCCCGATAGCTGAGCGGATAACGAAGGTACCAAGCGACCGCCTGTACAATCAGCCATGCCTCGAAATGCCTGCCTTTGAAATCATCCTTCGACTGGCGCTTCAGCTTTTCGGCTATGGCATTCAGAATCATCGGTTCGCTCCGCAACTTTCGGAGCGGCAAATTCTCTGCGGATGGTCAACATAGGGTTAAGCGGAAAAATTTGCGACAGGCCCTTGGCATCTGTGGTTTCAATATTGCTCGTGGTCGTACTCAGCGAGAACCGCCGGGGGTCTTGCGCGATCGTTCGACCACGCGACCCCTGCGAAGGGGCCGCGGTTGATTAGGATCGACGTCTTGAGGGTCGGGCTCACGGCTGTGTTGCTGCCTTGCGCGTTCATCGGCTTCGCGCTGTTCACGGGCCGCTCGTTGGGCCCGGGTTTCGATGATGCCGGGGGCGTAGCTACGACGCTTACGTTTCTCCGGCCGCTCCGAATCGAGCTCTTCTGGCCTTTGGACGTCCCGCCTCGCGCGTTCATCGGCTTCGCGCTGTTCACGGGCCGCTCGTTGGGCCCGGGTTTCGATGATGCCGGGGGCGTAGCTACGACGCTTACGTTTCTCCGGCCGCTCCGAATCGAGCTCTTCTGGCCTTTGGACGTCCCGCCTCGCGCGTTCATCGGCTTCGCGCTGTTCACGGGCCGCTCGTTGGGCCCGGGTTTCGATGATGCCGGGGGCGTAGCTACGACGCTTACGTTTCTCCGGCCGCTCCGAATCGAGCTCTTCTGGCCTTTGGACGTCCCGCCTCGCGCATTCATCGGCTTCACGCTGTTCACGGGCCGCTCGCTGGCCCCGGGTTTCGATGATGCCGGGGGCGTAGCGGCGGCGCTGCCGTGGGTGCTGGTGTGTATTGGAACCGCCGTCTTCAGTTTCCGTCTCCGGGCGCCGACGACGCCGGGTTTGGCGCTGTTGCTCGAAACCGCTCTCGTCCTGTGTACCGTGTCCCACAGCTTGCCCCTGCCCATCGGAATCACTTCGTCTTCTCGAGTCAAAATCGTCGACAATACGAACTTCATCGACCGTATTGTCGCGGGTGGCCGGTCCAGCGTTGCTCCCGGATGCTTGCCTAGGGGTGTCTCCGTGACTTGGTCCATGTGGACCGCCGCCGGGCCTTAGGGCCCTGTCGGCGTCGCCAAGGTTTGGGGGGCTGGATGATCCTCGGGGAGTGGCGGGAACATCGGGTTCTGGGTGCGGGCGAATCGCAACTGTTTCTCCAGCCCTCTGCCTGCGTCGGAACTCCGCATAGGTAATCGGTCGCTCCATGATGCCGCGCTCAGCACGCGAGGTCGCATCCAATTCGATACCGTTGTCATACGCGGCATCAACAAGTGCTGCGCGCATATTGTTGTAATTGTGATGGGGATCGCGGCGCGAGATTTTCAACCAGTGGCCTTCCAGCGCCCTGCGATTGACAACAACATGCAAATGTGGATGTTGCCGGTCGACATGAAAGGCAGTGATGTAGTCGAATGTACCGCCCTGGCGCCCCGAACCGAATACGTTTTCCGCCCACGCCCGGCCCGCAGCGTGTGCGTTGTTGGTATCGGTTCCACGCGGAAAGCTGACGATTATGTGCGTGGTCAGGTCCTGGTTGCTTTCTGCCTCTGGCTGGCCAGGTTGATAGTTGCCGGTTTGCTCGGCCCAACTGCGTGCCATCTCGAAAAGGCGATCGTATGGCACCGCAACACTCTGAAGACGCGAGGATCGCAGGAGGTCAATGGTGCCCTCGCGAGACAGGTAATTCAGCTGATCCCGGATTTGGCGTGCGGTACGAGCGCCGCCTCGAGGCACAATTCTTATGATGGCTTGCGGGGGCATCTTGGCCACCTGACAGCGACGTTCCCAGAAAATCCTCTCACCGTTCGCTCTCCTGTAATAATCTTCGGCCATCTTGCCGCCGTCGGGAAACGTTCAGTATTGTGCGAAGCAGGGCGTCGAGGGCGGCGAATTCTTGGCCAAACTGCTGCCTATGGCTCTCGAAGCGTTCGATATCCACTCTACCATCGCGACTTGCAATCCGGCTCATGTCGTTGAGCGCATCGGCAATTTGACCAATGCTGCTGGTGATTTCTTGGAGGTCTTGGCGAGTGTAGGCGTCAATTTCCAGGAAGCCTGCTATCCGACGCACTGCGATGCGGAGAGCTAAATTGCTTGTCAGCCCGAGCGTCAGCAATTGTTCCGAGAAAGATTCAAATTCGGCCAACCGCAACCGCACGCTGACTATCTTATAGCCGAGCGGGTCAACTATTGCGGCGCTTCGTCTTCTACGAACAGGAGCATCACTGAACAAGTTAGGGGAGTAGTCCTCTGCCATTTCTCTGACCCGCATTCGTAGAAATAGTCGACGCAATTTTACACTGGAAACTAGCAGACGTTATCATAGAGATATCCATGCTAAATGGAGTATGCGAATTGTTACAGGTGTAACTGAGTGCGATGAAGCATTCACTATTGTGGGATGGAACTTCGTTGCCACAGGCGAGATTCATGATTAAATCAGTACTTAATACAAAACGATTGTAGATTTTATGGAAGCATCAAGGCGCAGGCAAAACTACGACATGAAACTGATTACTTGCTGCTCATTCAAAGGCGGAGCGGGTAAAACCACAGCCTTAATGGGGCTGTGCTCCTGGCTTGCCTCCAAGAAGAGGAGGGTTGCGTTGTTCGAAGGTGACGAAAACCGTCCCCTTACAAAATGGAAAGAAAACGCCCTTCGCAACGGCGCTTGGGATCATCAATGCGAGGTGTTCGTCGCCGATGAGTTGCCTCTACTGGAGGACGCATATCAACAGGCTGAAGGTGCTGGCTTCCATTATGCGCTGGCCGACACCCATGGCGGTCTGAGTGAACTGAACAATGTTATTGTTGCCAGCTCCGACTTTCTGCTGGTGCCGACCATGCTGACACCTCTGGACATCGATGAGGCGCTTGCGACTTATCGTTACATCGTCGAGCTGCTACTGGCAGAGGAACTGCAAACGCATACCGCCATTCTTCGCCAGCGAGTTCCCGTTGGCAGACTGACGGTCTCTCAACAGACCGCCTACGATATGCTAGAGCGTCTGCCAGTGTTTGATGTGCCCATGTATGAGCGTGATGCCTTCGCGGCCATGAAGGAGCGGGGGATGTTGCATATAACGGTGGCGAATCTGTCCCACGCTCCCGCAATGCGACTAATGTTGCGTAACAACCGCCGCGCATTGGATGAGCTTGCCATGATCGGTGCCTTCGTAGAGAAGGCGTTGGAGGGTTGATGTGGGTATCCGCAAACCGGCTGTTTCGGCGCAGGAGGCGCGCCGACTTGCGACGAGCCAATCGGCGAGGTCGTTCCAAGAGAGTATGCTGGCCTCCTCAAATCCGCGAGTAGCGATCGCACCAATCGAGCCGACCAGTCGCCAGACGGGCGATAGAACAGTACCTTCCCAAGCTTTGCCCGCGAGAAGGACCGTTCTTCTTGCGAATGAACGCCACGACGAAGATCCGAAGGTGCAGGTGTTTCTGTCAGCGGCGCTTCCCGCCCGCGGCATCTCCGCGACTTTTGACGCGTTAAGTGCCGAGTCTCGCCCTGCCCGGGCCCTGCAGCTGATATTGCGGCGTGCTTTGGACGACTACGAGTTGATGCTGTCCAACGGCTCGTTCGCCGAAATCGCGCAGGCCTATTCCGTTGAGGAGCCGCTATCTATCGTTGCGACGTCGCGCATGATGCCGCGACGGCTGGTCGATATTGCCCTCGCTCATTTTGATCCGTTGGGTTTCAATAGTGCCCGGGCCTTCGGCCGTAAACTTGCTAGCTCGGCTCTTTGCATTTTCTTTAACAACGAAAAGAAAGTTACCCACCGACAGCGCTGATGAGGACGTTCGTGGCTGACTGACACTGCGGGTGCAGTGGCAGTGCCTGAATTGGCGCAGCAAAAAGTGAATGTGGCCACGTGAGGCCGAGCCTGGACTTTTCAGGCGGGCCGTGTACTCAGGGGCTTCCCACGCGGCCATCGCCTGGCGTCGATGGGTTCGAAGTTGTGCTGCGGAGTGGCGTTGGTGGACGGATGTGGAACTGAACGGATGTGGATCTTTGAAACGGCTGACTATAAGGTGGCTGCCTTGCGGCGGACGGCTTTCGGGCGTGCGCAAGCAAGCATGCGGTTGAGGACGGCGCAGCCGATGGCGACTTCTGCTGACCAGGCAGCGACCTGGCCCGCAGACGCCGTCCGACGATGGACTTGTATCGCCCGATTGCCGTCTCAACCAGCGAGCGTTTGCCGTAGCCGTTAGAGACCTGCCATTTCATCCGGCCGTCACTGTTGATTGCGGCGATATGCCGGTTCCGTTGGCCGGGAGGTCTTTCGTCGCTTGGCTCGACCGCGTTGGCGCGAGGCGGAATGACGATAGCCGCCGCGCTATGATCGATGACTGCGTCGTATGTAGGTTTTCCATCATAGGCACCGTCGGCTGTAACTGTCCGATCGGACCGCCAATCTGGCCGAGGAGTGGCGCAACTTGAGAGACATCGCCAGCATCCTGATCCGTCAGGGTATGGGCAACGATCTCGCCGCTATCGGCATCCAGTGCCGGGAGTGTCAGGAATTTCGTGTACGGGCGTGCGGTTGAACATTAGCTCTTACGCCCTTGCGGCCTGAAAGCGGTCCGCCAAGAGAATGGCGAATTGCGATTTTGCCATCGTCCATTCTCTTGGCGGCATCTTCCACTCTTTCTCCGATCTGTTCAAGACCAAGTAGAGCAATTTGGTTGCTGCCTCATCACTGGGGAAATGGCCTCTCGCTGGGACGGCGCGACGCAGCTTGGAATTCAGGGCTTCGATGGCGTTCGTGGTGTAAATGATGCGGCGCACATCCTTGGGAAAGGCAAAGAACGGGATGACCTCCTGCCAGGCTCGCCGCCAAATCTGGGCGATGGCTGGGAATTTCCGGCCCCAGAAGCCATTCTCGAAGGTCGTCAGCGCTGCCTCCGCCGCCTTGTCGTCGATAGCCCCGTAGATGGACTTCAGCTCACGGGCCAGGTCCTTGCGGTCTTTCCAGGAGGCAAAATCCAAGGAGTTTCGCAGCAGATGAACGATGCAAGTCTGTACCGTCGTTTCTGCGAAGACAGCATTGATAGCCTCGGGAAAGCCCTTTAGGCCGTCGACGACGGCGATCAGGATGTCCTCGACCCCGCGGTTTTTCATCTCATTCATCACCCGAAGCCAGAATTTGGCACCCTCGTTGGTTTCGATCCAGAGGCCGAGGATTTCCTTCGTGCCGTCGCCGCGCACGCCGAGCGCTATGTGCACTGCCTTGTTCCGGACGTGGCCTTCATCCCTGATCTTGACCCTCAAGGCATCGAAGAACACCAACGGATAGACCGGCTCCAGAGGCCGCGCTTGCCATATCGCCACCTCGTCCAGCACCGCATCGGTAACGGCCGAGATCAGATCGGGAGAGACGTCGATACCATAGAGGTCATGGACATGCCCGGCGATCTCGCGCGTACTCATCCCACGCGCATACATCGACACGATCTTCTCGTCGAAGCCTGGGAAGCGGCGCTGGTATTTGGCCAGCAATTGAGGATCGAAACTCGACTGCCGGTCGCGTGGGATGGCAAGCTCAAGCGAGCCACTATCCGTCAGCACCGTCTTGCGGCCATAGCCATTGCGGCTGTTGCCGGCAGTCCCTTCGCCGGAGAGGTGATGATCGCGTAGCGGCAATCTCGATGAGATTCGTATTGCCTCACCCAAGAGTGTTCCCGGAGAATAATGCCGTTGCCTCACTCGGATGTTCTCGAATGGGCCTGTCGCAAATTTTTCCGCTTAACCCTATGTTGACCATCCGCAGAGAATTTGCCGCTCCGAAAGTTGCGGAGCGAACCGATGATTCTGAATGCCATAGCCGAAAAGCTGAAGCGCCAGTCGAAGGATGATTTCAAAGGCAGGCATTTCGAGGCATGGCTGATTGTACAGGCGGTCGCTTGGTACCTTCGTTATCCGCTCAGCTATCGGGATATCGAGGAGATGTTCGGGGAACGCGGCTTCGTGGTCGATCACAGCACAATTAATCGGTGGGTATTGGCCTACGCGCCGATGATTGAGAAGCGGCTGCGTCAGTTCCGCCGGCCACATTGCGGCTCTGTTCGCGTCGATGAGACCTATGTCAAGATCCGCGGCAAATGGCGATACCTATATCGGGCCATCGACAAACACGGCAATCCGATGGACTTCCTGTTGACGGCGAAGCGCGATCTCGACGCCGACAAACGGTTCTTCCGCAAGATGCTCAAAGACGAGCCCTTGTTGTCGCCGAATAAGATCGGGACGGACGGGGCCAACACCTTCCCGTCAACGATCAAAACGTCGGTTGATGATGGGCTTCTACATCCGGACCCCGTCCACTATGTCACCAAGCACCTCCAGCAAGGCATCGAAAGTGACCATTTCCGGGTAAAGAAGAACATGCCAAAAATCGGTGGCTTCCAATCTTTCAACACGGCGCGGCGAACCATCGCGGGTTTCGAGGCGATGCTGTGGCTGAGGAAAGGCTTCGGCCTCTCGGGCAGTTGGACCATCAACGATCAGAACGATCTGCTTGCGCGCCTCTTCGGACTGCAGAAAGTTAACAAAGCATGAAACTGAAGATGCTCAAGGGATAATCGCGCGCTCCGAAAATGTTTGCGACAGGCCCCGTTCAGCCCTTTCCACTCACATCCACCGGATCCGCGCAATGGCGCAGTGGAAAGCCGTGACCGGCGCAACTGCCTGACGTCACAAACAAGCGCCTTGTTCAGGCGTCCATGAAACAACGTGACATCGCCATTGCCGCTGTTGGGGGATAAATCGAAAAATCTGCCCCCTCACACCTTGAATTTTGCACATCAGCCGCGCGGCTGATCCGGCTCCCGCGCCGCATGGCGAACGCCGATAATCACAACATCCTCGGCCGTCACTTCGTAGAAGATCAAATAGGGGTAGGGCGGCGTCACGATCCGGCGCAAGCCGCTTTCGCTGGTGAGCTGGCCAGAGTAGGGATGTTGCACTAAAAGCGTGGTGATTGCCTGAATGCGCGCCTGAACGTTGCGCGCGCCTTGTGGTGATCGCTCGGCAATGTAGCCAAGAATTTCGTCAAGCTCGGCAAGTGCCTTCGGAGTGTAGCGGAGAATCAAAGGCTGTGCTTCGCCCAAACAGCGCGTACCTGATCGTTGTTCGCAAATTCACGACGTGAAGCTTGGGCGCGGGATTCCGCGAACGAAGCAGCTTCCTCCGGGTTAAGTTGAATGACGGGTTGCTCCTCGCCAATGAGTTGCAGCAATAGCCGTGCAAGATCGTCCTGCATCGCGGGGGGTAGGGCGCGGACGGTATCAACCGCATGTTCAAGTAACTTCGTCATGGGGCGAGCATATCACACCCTTGGCTGAACATGCCAGCGGGGGCTGAGCGAATCAGAAAGCGGGCGGGTACTGTCACATTGATTGGGTGATGTCACGTTGTGAGCGGCTTAACGGTTGTCGGATAATGGGTTGGGATGAACAGTCCTGCCGTCAGCTACAAGAACCACCGCTTTCCACCGCAGATCATCGCCCGTGCGGTCTGGCTGTATTTCCGGTTCCCTTTGAGCCTGCGGATGGTCGAGGAAATGTTGTTGGAGCGCGGCATTGTCGTCTCCTATGAAACGATCCGGCGATGGGGCCGCAAATTCGGAACGGCTTATGCCAGGCAGTTGCGCAGAAAAAAGCCGTCGCGAAAGGATATCTGGCATCTGGACGAGGTGGTGATTTCCATCGGCGGCCGCAAACATTGGCTCTGGCGTGCCGTTGACCAAGACGGTTACGTTCTCGACGAGATCGTTCAAGCCCGCCGCGATACCCAAGCTGCCAAGCGATTGCTGGTCAGGCTGCTGAAGAAACAGGGCCTGACGCCGAAGCGTATCATCACAGACAAACTGCGCTCGTACAGCGCTGCAAAACGAGATGTCATGCCCGCTGTCGAACATCGATCGCACAAGGGCCTGAACAATCGTGCGGAGAATTCTCACGTGCCACTTCGAAAACGAGAACGGGTGATGCAGGGATTTCGATCCGTCGCAGGCTTGCAACGTTTCATATCGATCTTTTCAGCAATCCGAAATCTCTTCGTTCCCCCGCATTGGAAACGTTCAGCCCTTTCCACTCACATCCACCGGATCCGCGCAATGGCGCAGTGGAAAGCCGTGACCGGCGCAACTGCCTGACGTCACAAACAAGCGCCTTGTTCAGGCGTCCATGAAACAACGTGACATCGCCTGCCACGGATATAAAAGCTCACGAACCTCCGTCCTGTGGGTGTTCTGTCGTCGTGTTGTATAACCATTTCCGGCCGCACTCATCGCTCGGATATCAGACCCCGGCAGACTATGCCGGGACCATCGCCGCAACCGGCTCCAACGCTGCGCAAGATGAAAGCTTCGCGTTTCCGCCGGTTGCTCACACCGCGCCATTTGGCGTATTCAAAGCCGCCGAGGCTCTAACCGCCGCTGGATGAAAGTTCAGTGGCAGGTCACTGCTCTTCTTGATGGAATTTTCACAAAATTGCGCTGGGTATCAAGTTGCCGAATCCGGTCTTGGGATCTGTGAGACCACCAGATGAATGCTAAGGAGGATGATTTTGGGTTTTGGGGCGACACGAATTCAAAAATCAGGGCGAATTTGCTCGCAATTCGTACCTATCAACTGCGACCGGAATTTTCCCTAACCCGGACCGAAGCATAGAGCTCATGCCGCAAGCTTCGATATTCTTCTGCTAGAGCATCGCTCGCTCTTTCCACGTCATCCAAACGCTCAGCAGGAACCAAGCCGCCAGCGGTCAAATTTCGCACGGCTCCTTCGGTCTTCAATAGTTCGTCGTCATGGTCGACCGCCGACCGAGCCGCGCCAGGCGAGGATAGACCCGAGCTCTGTCGCTGGGCGTTTTTGTAATCGTCTTCTACGTTCCAATAGATTTCCCCCGCGGTTACTTCGCCTCGAAGACGATCAAGAATCCGACTTTTGTGCGAATTGGATAGGAAATCATATCCGTGGACGAGGAGCTGTGCGCCTCCAATCCGATCGTCTGAGTGTTCAGCAGAGGAGAAAAGGCTCAGGGCTCGATCAATCAAGCGTGTTCTATCGTTAGCATCGAAAATTGACAGCTTGTCCTTGAGGAGGCCCATTGCTTCCGCCTGCCGCTGTTCATCCGACAGTGAGAGAACTTGGTGTACGAGTCGTTGTCTACGCTGCGGAGCCAGATAGTCGATGATCGCCCCTGTGCTCTTAAGCCTGGAGGGTGGTGCTACTTGCTCTGTATGAGGAATAGTATTATCGAATAAAAGCCTTGCTGCCTCCCCGAGTCTGGTAAGGCGCCGGTGGAAAGGGCCGACATGACTACTCTCTACCGCGTCGCGCGCGATCACACCGGCCAGCTTGAAGTTTGTTAGATCAGACGCTGTTTGAGCAGGACTTTCAGTCACCAGCCTAACAGCCACGTCGGCTAGAGCATCTCCTGGCAGGTCCACGTTGTGCTGAGTCGGGTTGTTTAAGCCGACTTCGGCATTCGCCTCTAAGCCTGATCGATTGGTCATTTCTAGGGCCCTTTTATAAAAACTGAGCGCAGCGGTTTGCGAATAGGCCTTGCCTTGGATGAGTTTGTCGCCACGAGCATCGTGTGTAAGTCTGGCATATTCAACGTTAGTTGTCTTACAATTGAAGCTTACGGCTCCCCTTTTGTCGCCCCTGCGCGATCGGACAGTCGAAACCGAGCTATGCGGGAATTTGGGTGGCGAGGCTGATCAAGCAGCGCTCTGCGGCTTCGTTTCGATAATCTCGATGCCATCCGGAACCTGGCACTTGCGATGAGTTTCGGCAACTGATTTTGTCCTTTCAATCGTCGCCATGTCCTGGCCGCGGCGATGACCAGCTTGAAGACCATCAGCGTGGCGGTTTTTGAGGATAGTGAGCCCTTGGCACGCACCGTGCGGTGGCGAACGGTGGCAAAGACGCTTTTGATGGGATGGATGTTCGCAGATGATCCCAGTGTTCGGCGGGCAAATCGTAGAACGCCAGCAACGCATTTTGATCTTTCGTCAGGCAGTCGACTGCCTTGGCATACTTCGCGTCATACTTTTCGACGAAGACGGCATTGCGATCTCGGCCGAGGCCCGGCTGGGAGCGAGATAGATTTCGCGCAGGACTGCCTTCATGCCATCCTGCACCGATTTCGGCACCTTGTTGAGAATGTTGGCTGTCTTGTGCACCCAGCATCGCTGGTATTTGGTGCTGGAAAGAAAGTCATCGAGCGCCTTCCAGAACCTGGTCGGATTGATCTTCTTTTTCAACTCCGCCGTGCCCTTGAACTTCGATGGCGATCGCGGACAGAGGGAACCAGCACCGATTGACGGCTGGCAAGGCAGTCTTGGGAGGTGGGATAATAACCTCCACGATCTCACCAAAGCGTGCAGACCTCCGCCGCAAGAGCAGATCAGGCTTTAGGGCTCTATGATCTCATCCAGGCGAGGAAGATGAGCGGGAAGAGAGCCGCGATTGGCGGCGCGTGGTTTGGTGTGCGGCTTGCCCGAGCTGCAGGAGTCGGCCACGATCGATAACGGGGCGTGCTGTTGACAGCGTGGATAGGTCCTTGATCGGTGATGTCACGTTGTGAGCGGCTTAACGGTTGTCGGATAATGGGTTGGGATGAACAGTCCTGCCGTCAGCTACAAGAACCACCGCTTTCCACCGCAGATCATCGCCCGTGCGGTCTGGCTGTATTTCCGGTTCCCTTTGAGCCTGCGGATGGTCGAGGAAATGTTGTTGGAGCGCGGCATTGTCGTCTCCTATGAAACGATCCGGCGATGGGGCCGCAAATTCGGAACGGCTTATGCCAGGCAGTTGCGCAGAAAAAAGCCGTCGCGAAAGGATATCTGGCATCTGGACGAGGTGGTGATTTCCATCGGCGGCCGCAAACATTGGCTCTGGCGTGCCGTTGACCAAGACGGTTACGTTCTCGACGAGATCGTTCAAGCCCGCCGCGATACCCAAGCTGCCAAGCGATTGCTGGTCAGGCTGCTGAAGAAACAGGGCCTGACGCCGAAGCGTATCATCACAGACAAACTGCGCTCGTACAGCGCTGCAAAACGAGATGTCATGCCCGCTGTCGAACATCGATCGCACAAGGGCCTGAACAATCGTGCGGAGAATTCTCACGTGCCACTTCGAAAACGAGAACGGGTGATGCAGGGATTTCGATCCGTCGCAGGCTTGCAACGTTTCATATCGATCTTTTCAGCAATCCGAAATCTCTTCGTTCCCCCGCATTGGAAACGTTCAGCCCTTTCCACTCACATCCACCGGATCCGCGCAATGGCGCAGTGGAAAGCCGTGACCGGCGCAACTGCCTGACGTCACAAACAAGCGCCTTGTTCAGGCGTCCATGAAACAACGTGACATCGCCAATCAGCCTGCTCACCAATTGTTTCATAGACGCTGGGCAACGCCCTACGGTTTGGGTTTGTCGCGACGGTCACGTTAGAATCTATCATCACGTCAAATTTACCGCCCCAACCCCTCTCGTTTGCAAGTACTTAATGGTTAACAGCTGGTTAATCAGAAAAATCTAGCCAGCCAGAATTCGACATGTATTCAGATAGTTAACGAGGCGAATGCCCTGCTTCTCTCCCTACTTGTTCTTCTGTGAATCCTACAAACGTAACGCAAGATCGCGACTATTACGCAATTCCATCGCGTTTTTGGCTAACTGGTCCATGCTGCGAACTCAGATCTTTCTATCTTGTAGATTCTGGAGGGGCCCGGCGTTGCATCGTCGATGGCCGCGCTCGCAAGGCTACGGGGGTACGCAAGCCGAGGGACGAATGGAGCGTGATGTTGCGCGACAATCATCAAGGTTACATCAGTTGGCGGGAGTATGAGGAGAACCATAAGCTTCTGACCGAGAACGCGCACATGAAGAAGAATTGCGATCGCAAGTCAGCGCGTGCCGGCCGTGCCCTTTTGACGGGACTGATGCGATGCGGTCGCTGTGGCCGAATGATGCACGTCTTTTAGGGCAGCGCATAAGGTAACGCCCATCGCTATCAGTGCCGCGGCGGCGATGCTCATGTGGGTGTCGGCCTTTGTACCGGCATTGGCGGCGTCAGGGTCGATCGCGCCGTTGCGATGCAGATTTTAGAAGCGGTGTCGGACCGTGCTGTCGAAGCGGCAATCTTCGCCTCGGATCAAGTCGAGCGGTCCCGAAGAGACGTCATTGCGGCAATCGAGCGGGACCTCGAAGGCGCACGCTACGAAGCGCTGTTGGCCAGTCGCAGGTATGAGCTTGTGGACCCGGCCAAGCGGCATGCTGCACGCGAACTGGAGGTCCCAATGCAATGATGCCCTGGAGGGAGTAGGCGTGCTTGAGCGCAAGATCAAGGGGCGATGTCACGTTGTTTCATGGACGCCTGAACAAGGCGCTTGTTTGTGACGTCAGGCAGTTGCGCCGGTCACGGCTTTCCACTGCGCCATTGCGCGGATCCGGTGGATGTGAGTGGAAAGGGCTGAACGTTTCCAATGCGGGGGAACGAAGAGATTTCGGATTGCTGAAAAGATCGATATGAAACGTTGCAAGCCTGCGACGGATCGAAATCCCTGCATCACCCGTTCTCGTTTTCGAAGTGGCACGTGAGAATTCTCCGCACGATTGTTCAGGCCCTTGTGCGATCGATGTTCGACAGCGGGCATGACATCTCGTTTTGCAGCGCTGTACGAGCGCAGTTTGTCTGTGATGATACGCTTCGGCGTCAGGCCCTGTTTCTTCAGCAGCCTGACCAGCAATCGCTTGGCAGCTTGGGTATCGCGGCGGGCTTGAACGATCTCGTCGAGAACGTAACCGTCTTGGTCAACGGCACGCCAGAGCCAATGTTTGCGGCCGCCGATGGAAATCACCACCTCGTCCAGATGCCAGATATCCTTTCGCGACGGCTTTTTTCTGCGCAACTGCCTGGCATAAGCCGTTCCGAATTTGCGGCCCCATCGCCGGATCGTTTCATAGGAGACGACAATGCCGCGCTCCAACAACATTTCCTCGACCATCCGCAGGCTCAAAGGGAACCGGAAATACAGCCAGACCGCACGGGCGATGATCTGCGGTGGAAAGCGGTGGTTCTTGTAGCTGACGGCAGGACTGTTCATCCCAACCCATTATCCGACAACCGTTAAGCCGCTCACAACGTGACATCACCGGGGCGCGCCCTGGTCGGAAAGCTGAATATTGGTATCGAAAATGTTGCGCTGGCTGAAGGAGGTGGAGCGGGCTCGAAACGTATAGTCGCCGATGGCTTTCGAAATATAGTTTGGAGTCTCGTCGTCGGCAGTGGCCATAAAGATCTGTATGCCAGTATTGCTTAAGAAATTCTCCTTACCAGACTCTTCATATGCCCCAGTCAAAGCCGAGAGGCTCTGGATGATGAACATGAAGCGCCCCTTGTAGCCAGCAATCGTAGTTACCGCAGTTTCTATGGCTTCGAGTTTGCCGAGATGCTTAAACTCATCCAGCAAGAACAGCACCTCGAAGATTTCGTCCTTCTTCGGCAGTGTCCGCTGTAGAATGGAGACCACCTGCTGGAAGAACAGCCGAATGAGGGGGGCGATTACCTCAAGATCGTTTGGACTAACGCAGAGAAAAATTGACGTGGGATCGCGACGGAGATCATAAATTGAAAAATCCGACGTCGTTGTAGCTGCCTTGATTAAGGGGTCCGCCCAGAGATTCAGGCCGCCGTCACCAAGGACAGAGGTGTAGGAAGTCAGGATCTTTGTATCATTACCGGCCATGTTATCGAAGATTCGCTGTGCCTCTTGATTTTGCGTTTCCCCAGCTAGCTGGGCGAAAAGCTTGTATTTCTCACCGGGCTGGGCGAATAGGTCGTAGACGGCACCGATCGTCGGCGTACCGCGTTCGATGCAGGCGAGTATGCCAGCGACAAAAAGGTCTCGGGCGCCCTCAATAAAGCCTTCCGATCCCTTCCCCTTTGCAACGATCAAGTTAACGGCCAGCCGCCGCGTCTCGCTGAAACGGCGCTCCGGCGGCATGTTGACGATGTCAAGCACAGGGTTGTAACTGTGGGTCCGTCCCGCACTGTCGAGTGGCGCGAACTTGAAAACCCGATCGCCCCGCGTCATGCGGGCGCGCGAAGTGAACTCGAATAGCTCCCCCTTCACGTCGAGCGCCAGAATTGAACCGTTGAAGGTCAGAAGCGTCGGGATGACCACGCCAACGCCCTTGCCGGCGCGCGTCGGGGCCACGACGAGACTATGCGGCTGTTCGCCGTTAGTTAGATATCGACCCGGCCAACGCGGCCCAACCGTTTTGCCAAAGATCGGTCCGGTTATGTTGCGAAAGGGCCTGATATAGCCCGCTCGCTGTAGTTCCTGCCGCGCGGCCCAGCGCGCCGTGCCGTGATGATGCGGCTTTCGTAGGATTACAACGGCGCCCGCCATTGTAGCGAGTACGGCAGTACTGACGGCGATGGTCAAGCCACGGAGGAACACCGGTGTGGCGTAGCCAACATATAGGGGCGTTTCGTACCAGAAGGAGAAGATGTCGAAGCGATTGATAGTTTCGCGGCTGATGCCGTGCCGATAGAAGCTTGCATAAATACTCGCGAACAAAAGTCCCATTATCAGCGAAAGAAGGAAGGCAAACAGCAGCGTGTTCAATTTCCGAGTCGTGCTCCCGTCCATTCCTCATGACCTCCGCGCCCTGGGGACTGATGCAGAATGCCCGCGAGCAACGTCGGCGTGGCTATTCCTGATATTGGTTCCAGTGGCCGGTTGGATCGTCGTGCATGCCGTTGCGCTCTTCGCATGGCCTGCTGTAGGATTTTCTGCCTGGAACGTTGGTTTCGGCGAACTTCCGCCCGGATGGATCCAACCTTGTAGCCATTGGGATCCACTCGCCGACTGTGCCCGTGCGACGGAGCAGCGAAGAGCTCAGATAAGGCCGGCTTTTCATCATAGGTCATAGTACAAGTCTCAAGCGGACCGCCGGTTAGGGCAAACAGCTTACTGCATCCAGACGCCCATCTTTCACGAAGAGCGGTTGTCGATATAAACAAACCGCCCCCCGACATCCAAGAATGTACGGTTACAGTTGCAATATAATTCTCGCTTTTGCGTGCTGTATTCACAATCTTTCAGGCGGTCGTTTTTGTATAGAACGACCAATTTGCATACAAATTCTCGTGGGGAAGACGCGGCCGCACCAAGGAGTTTTCAATGCAACTTGTAACCTGCTGCTCATTTAAAGGAGGCGCTGGGAAAACAACAGCGCTGATGGGCCTCTGCTCGGCACTTGCCGCAGATGGTAAGACAATTGCACTTTTCGAAGCCGACGAAAATCGGCCACTCAGCAAATGGAAAGAAAATGCGACGCGACGTAACGCCTGGGATCCACTTTGTGAGATCTTCATCACGGACGAGTTGCCGCTTCTTGAGGTCGCCTACGAAGAGGCAGCAGGCCGCGGGTTCGACTATTGCCTAGTGGAAACTCACCATGGATCCAGCGAGCTCAATAACACAGTGATCGCCAGTTCTAATCTCCTGCTGATCCCGACAATGCTTACTCCCCTCGATGCCGACGAGGCACTTGCCACATTTCGTTACATCATCGAATTGCTGATTGGTGAAAACCTTGCCATACCAGCCGCAATTCTGCGCCAACGTGTGCCGGCCAACCGGCTAAATTCCTCGGAGCGGCTAATATCGGAGATGCTAAGTACTCTGCCGCTTGCAGATACGCCGATGCACGAAAGGGACGCTTTCGCCGCGATGAAGGATCGAGGAATGCTGCATCTGAATCTCCGTAATGCCGCAGCAAACTCGTCCATGCGGCTGACACTGCGCAATCTCGAAGCAGCGATGGAAGATTTACGTTCCCTCGGCAAATTTGTAAGCAGCACAGTCGAGCATTGATATGACAATCCGCAAACTTGGGTGACGGTGCGTCTCCATCCGGTCGCTGCCGACGAACCAAATCACGGGACCCGGCGATGACGAACCGTGCTTTCGCATGTTCTTCTTGGCTGAGCTGAGGTGGCTCGTAAGCGACAAGCCGGGGCCGTTCAGGCGGCGTAATACCATGGCGTTCTGATGATCCTCGCCAAGCTCGGTTTGCGCGCCAGCGAAGTTGCCACCCTCAATCTTGACGATATCGACTGGCAGGCGGGCACGATCCTCGTACACGGAAAGGGACGGCGGCAAGCGACTATGCCGCTGCGTCACGGCGTAGGAACAGCGATCGTCGCTTATATCCGGCATGGGCACCCAGCCTCGGCATGTCGGCGAGTTTTCTTGCGAACACTTGCGCCGCATGTGGGCTTTGGGGCCTGTCGCAAACATTTTCGGAGCGCGCGATTATCCCTTGAGCATCTTCAGTTTCATGCTTTGTTAACTTTCTGCAGTCCGAAGAGGCGCGCAAGCAGATCGTTCTGATCGTTAATGGTCCAACTGCCCGAGAGGCCGAAGCCTTTCCTCAGCCACAGCATCGCCTCGAAACCCGCGATGGTTCGCCGCGCCGTGTTGAAAGATTGGAAGCCACCGATTTTTGGCATGTTCTTCTTTACCCGGAAATGGTCACTTTCGATGCCTTGCTGGAGGTGCTTGGTGACATAGTGGACGGGGTCCGGATGTAGAAGCCCATCATCAACCGACGTTTTGATCGTTGACGGGAAGGTGTTGGCCCCGTCCGTCCCGATCTTATTCGGCGACAACAAGGGCTCGTCTTTGAGCATCTTGCGGAAGAACCGTTTGTCGGCGTCGAGATCGCGCTTCGCCGTCAACAGGAAGTCCATCGGATTGCCGTGTTTGTCGATGGCCCGATATAGGTATCGCCATTTGCCGCGGATCTTGACATAGGTCTCATCGACGCGAACAGAGCCGCAATGTGGCCGGCGGAACTGACGCAGCCGCTTCTCAATCATCGGCGCGTAGGCCAATACCCACCGATTAATTGTGCTGTGATCGACCACGAAGCCGCGTTCCCCGAACATCTCCTCGATATCCCGATAGCTGAGCGGATAACGAAGGTACCAAGCGACCGCCTGTACAATCAGCCATGCCTCGAAATGCCTGCCTTTGAAATCATCCTTCGACTGGCGCTTCAGCTTTTCGGCTATGGCATTCAGAATCATCGGTTCGCTCCGCAACTTTCGGAGCGGCAAATTCTCTGCGGATGGTCAACATAGGGTTAAGCGGAAAAATTTGCGACAGGCCCTTCGCAGGTCTAGTGTTCCAATGTGGACGACGCAATTCGCCATTTTATGCGGTTGCACCCCAACGCGCGGAATCACCGTGCCTACGTCCCGGCAGGGACGTTCTGACGCCGGTCCATTAGGACACTGGCGGAAAGTATTCGGATTAAACTAGGACGCGTTCGGAACAGCTAACCTTTGGCCGGATCCATTCCAATCGCCCGATCAAAAAGCTGACCAGTCTTGAGCATCGCATGCATAATCACAGACAGTCTGCGCGCAACTGCGACTGCGGCACGTTTGAACCCCAGTCTTTCCCTCAGCTTCACCCCCCAAGAACGCAGGCTGCTATCAGCACTGCTTCGCGTGAGGATAACCGTTGCGGCTTCGAACAGGAGACCGCGCAAATGGGCGTCGCCGCGGCGTGAGATATGACCATCATAGTCGACCTCGCCTGATTGATAGCGGCGTGTCGTTAGCCCCAGCCAGGCTCCTACGGACCGCGACTTCTTGAAGTTCTCCGGATCTTCAATGGCAGTCACGAAGGAAGTTGCCGTGACAACCCCAACACCGGGAACCGACATGAGTAGCCGACACGATTGGCTCGCCCGCGCGATCGCTATCAACTGCCTGCTGAGTTCGGCCGCCTGTTCGCGCGTGCCGTACCAGGCCTTCAAGAGTGGGAGAATGATCCGTGAAAGAGATTGGTGGCCGTCTAGGAGCATACGGACGTTGTTTGCGAAGGTTGCACCCTTGCCACTCGGAATGACCAAGCCAAACGTCTTCATAAAGCCTCGGATCTGATTTGACAGCTCCGTGCAGATCGTCACCAACCGCGTTCGTGCCGCCACAAGCGTCCGGGCGAGCATGCTGTCGTACCCTTTGACGCGGACTTCGCGGTAGAAGCCGACCTCAGCAAGATGCGCAAGGCCATCGGCATCGTTCGCATCTGTTTTGTTCGCAGCCATGTCGAGCGCCGCCTTGGCATGCCGCGCGTCGATGCAAATCGCCGGAACCCCTGCATCGGTCAGCGCATGATAAAACCATATCGAAAGGGGCCCAGTCTCAAACACTACGCGCCTAGCGTCTGGGGCATGCTTATTGAGCAGGGTTATAATGCTATCCGGGTTGGATTTGCATTTACCGCGCCAGATCCTTTTGCCACCGCGCCGAATGGAAATGGCTGTCTCTTTCAACGACACATCAAGCCCGATATACTCTTCCATGGTTGTTCTCCGTTAGATGCCTGGGCCTGACTGCCAGTCTTGAGCCCGCACTTTCATCTTATCGGGGAACAGCCACCAGATTCCATTGTCGGGTCTGCATCAGGGGCGACTCGCTCCCGCGATTACCCCATGTGGACGGCCCCCGAACGGCATCGAAATGTGCCAGAGTGAGCTGTTAACGATCTCAAACGAAGGAGCCGTCCGTGGATCAGATTATCCGTATTGGCATGGATACGTCAAAGCACGTCTTTCAATTGCATGGTGTGAACGCCGCCGAGCGGCCGATCCTGCGCAAGAAGATGCGCCGCAAGGAGATGGTGGATTTCTTTGCGACATGCCCACCGACCGTGATTGCGATCGAAGCCTGTGCCGCTTCGCATCACTGGGCGCGGTTGCTGACAGGGTTCGGACATGAGGTAAAGCTGATCGCGCCACAACTGGCGAAGCCCTACGTCAAGCGCGGCAAGAATGATGCGGCCGATGCCGAAGCGCTATGCGAGGCGATGAGCCGCCCGACGATGCGGTTCGTTCCGGTAAAGAGTGCGGATCAGCAAGCCGCGCTGATGCTGGTGGGCATGCGCGAGCCCGCTGTCGCCGCACAGACGCAGCTTGCCAATACGATTCGTGGCTATGCAGCTGAGTTCGGGCTGACCGCGGCCAATGGCATGTCTCATCTTCCGCTCCTTCTGGAACGCATCATGATTGATGAAAGCATTCCGGCTGTGGCGCGTGAGCTGTTCGCGTCTCTCGTTGGGAATTTGCGCAGTTGGGTGAGCGCCTGAAAGAGGTGGAGGCAAAACTGATGGCTTGGTATCGCAACAATGAATGTTGTCGCCGTCTTGCAAAGATCCCTGGTGTCGGACCAATCGGCGCGGTCTTGCTGGTGATGAAAGCGCCGGCACCGGAACAGTTCAGATCTGGAAGGCAGTTTGCCGCCTGGATGGGCCTGACGCCCAAGGATCATTCGACTGCTGGCAAAGTCAGGCTCGGTATCATTACGAGGGCCGGCGATGAGGCATTGCGCAAAACATTGGTCGTGGGTGCGACCTCGTTGCTTCGACAGGTGAGAGCGGGAAGAGGCAGGAACGCTTCGCTCTGGCTCATCGAGTTGCTCAAGCGCAAGGCCCCAAAACTCGCGGCTGTCGCGTTGGCCAACAAGATCGCCAGGATCGCCTGGAAAATGATGGTGACCGGCGAGGCTTACAAGGGCAATGCTGCGCGCCCGGCTCTGGCCTGCGCGGCGTGAAGAGATCAGTCGGTCACGGTGAGCAGGATACAGACGCTACCGTGCTGAGCTGATGCGTGAACTTGCAGGAAACGATTAGATGGTGTGATCGATCGATCCGAGACGCGGTACACTCCGTAGATGCCAGTGGCCCAACGAGGCCGATCAAGTGTTTGGAACCCACGTCGCGGAACCCATCTTGGCCAGCGTTCATGTGTGAACGCAACAAAAGGCCGGACATATGAACGCAAGAGATCCGATCAAATCATCAAAGAGTTCTTGCAAGGAGGGGGCCGTCCACATATGGCATCTCGACGAATGTGTGGTGGCCATCAATGGCAAGAAGCAGTAGCTCTGGCGTGCGGTGGATCAGGACGGCTTCGTCCTCGAAGTGCTGGTGCAAAGCCGCCGAAATGCCAAGGCGGCAAAGCGTCTGATGCGTTATACCAACGAGCGCTAATCAAAACCGGTGCGCCCAGTCACGCATTCCAATCGACATGATCTTCCACGGCTGAGCGACCAGCTTGTTCCATGCGTCGCAGCAATGGGCGACGATGTCCTCGTAATCTTTGAAGATCCGGTTGGACAACCAGTTGTCACGCAGAAATTGCCACACGTTCTCGACGGGATTTAATTCGGGCGAGCGTGGCGGCAGGAAGAGCAGTGTGATGTTGTCGGGCACGTCGAGCTTCGGCGTGACATGCCACCCCGCCTGATCAACGATCAGCACGGCATGAGCGCCGTCATCGACGGCCTGGCTGATTTCGAGCAAATGCTGGTTCATGGCGCTGGTGTCGCAGTAGGGAAGAACGAGACCCGCACCTTTGCCCTTCTTGGGGCAGATAGCGCCGAAGATATAGGTCCACATCGTGCGTTGATCGTGTGGTGCCGAAGGCCTTGTTCCCTTGCGTGCCCATCGCCGGGTGATCTTGTTCTTTTGGCCTATCCGAGCTTCGTCGGCCCACCAGAGCTCAATCTCGACGTTCTTCGGGAGCCTGCCTTTGATGGCTGCCAGTGTGGCGGGGAAGTTTTTTTAAAACTCTCCAGGTCGCCTTCGTTCTGGGCGTAATGGCGCGGGCGGGCAGACAGCTTTGCAAAGCCGAGCGCCGTCAATTCGCGGCCAATGGTCGTTTCATCGACGGATATCCGATATTCCTGGAACAGCCATTGAACAAGATCCTTGCGCCGCCAGCGCACAACGCCATGCACCGCCGGTATCGGGCCACTTTCGACGATCTTTGCCAAAGCCTGGCGATGCACGTCGGAAAGCTTTCCTTGATTGCCGGGTGCTTTGCCATTGATGAGCCCTGACGGGCCACGCGCATTGAAGCGAATAACCCAGTCGCGGACAATTTGCAGGGTAAGCGACAAGCTGACCCCATCTGGCGTCGGTAGCGTTGGCCGCTGTATTGCGGACAGACGATTCACAAACTGTGAGCTTCTATGTCTGCGCCTAGCTCTGGAACTAGAAACTTCCATATGATTGAGGCTGTTCCGGAACGGCTTGAGGGCGCCCCACGGCAATTTCGGCGCCGCTGGTCCGATGATTTTAAAGCGCAGGCTGTGGCTGAGGCAATGGAGCCCGGCGCAAGCGTCTCGGCCATTGCGCATCGCATCGGCATACATCCCTCGCAGCTATTTGGCTGGCGTCGTGATGCTCGTGACGGACAACGATCCTTCTCGCAAGATCGGGCTGGTCAGACAGGGACCAGGACGATTGGCACACGTGCGATGATCGAGCTTGTGATCGGCGACGTCATTATCCGTGCCGACGCAGATATCGGCGAAGCACAGCTGCAGCGGGTGATCCGAGCGGTGCGGTCGGCATGATCCCGTCCGGCGTGAAGGTCTTTCTTGCGAGCCATCCCATCGACTTCCGAAAGGGGCCGGACAGCTTGCTTTCGCTGGTACGGGATGCTGGCAGTGATCCGTTCAACGGTGCACTTTATGTCTTTCGGGCCAAGAGAGCAGACCGAGTCAAGATCGTGTGGTGGGATGGCTCCGGCGTTTGCCTCTATGCGAAGCGGCTGGAAAAAGCCCAGTTCTGCTGGCCCCGGATCGGCCATCATCGCGTCCAGCTCAATCATGCCCAGCTTCTGGCTTTGGTCGACGGAATGGACTGGAAGCGAGTTCGATCCGCGCCGGTGAAGCCTCCCGAGATTGTTGGGTAAAACCGCTGCGGCGAAGTGAATCAGGTCCCTGAAAGCATGGGCGGAGCGCGGCAAAATATGCTCTGATCATACCCATGACGCGGCCCGAGATTGAGCTCCCGGATGATGTAGAGGCTCTCAAAGCCATGGTTCTTGCCATGGCTGCAAAAGCAGCCCGCGTCGAGGCTTTGGAGAAACAGGTTGACGATCTAGAGGCCCGCAACGCGGACGCCGATGAGCGCATCGAGCGGCTGACGCAGATCCTGAAGGCTTTCGATCGCGCCCGATTTGGCCGACGCTCGGAAAGGCTTGCATCATCCACCGTCGATGACGAGCAGCATGCCTTTGTCTTCGAAGAGATCGAGACCGGCATTGCGACGATCAAGGCTCAGGTCACGAAAGGCCGCGGTAGCGCGGACAGCAAACGCGCTCCGCGGCCACGCAAGGGCTTTGCGCCTCATCTTGAGCGCGTCGAGGTCGTGATCGAACCGGAAGAGCTTCCAGAACATGCAGGTAAGACCAAGATCCTGATTGGCGAAGACGTCTCCGAGCGGCTGGATGTCGTGGCAGCGAAGTTCCGTGTCATCGTCACCCGCCGGCCGAAGTATGCCTTTAGGAACGAGGATGGTGTCGTCCAGGCGGCGGCTCCGGCACACATCATCGAAGGTGGCATTCCCACGGAAGCACTTCTGGCCCAGATCGCCGTTTCCAAATATGCCGACGGGCTGCCACTCTATCGCCAGGAAGCCATCTACGCACGCGACAAGGTCGAACTCGACCGCAAGCTAATGGCTCAATGGATGGGCAAGCTGGGGTTCGAGCTCAATATCCTCGCCGACTACATCCTCGATGAGATCAAGAAGGCCGAACGGATCTTTGCCGACGAAACGACCTTGCCCACACTTGCTCCTGGTTCCGGATCAGCGAAGACGGCATGGCTATGGGCGTATGCCAGGGATGACCGGACTTTTGGGGGCAGCGGTCCACCGATGGTAGCCTATCGCTTCGAGGACAGTCGAGCCACCGAGTGTGTCGCACGACACCTGAACGGCTATCGTGGAATCCTGCAGGTCGATGGATATGCCGCTTATAACAAGCTCGTCCGGAAAGATGGAGGCAATAACAGCGCCATCCTGGCCGGCTGTTGGTCGCACAGCCGGAGAAAGTTCTACGAGTTGCATGTCGCAAAGAGCTCGAAAGTCGCTACCGACACCGTCGAGCGTATGGCGAGGTTATGGGAGATCGAGGAGCGTGTGCGCGGCCAAAGCCCTGAAGCTCGTGTCGCTGCACGCCAGGAGATCTCCGCAGCGATCGTCCGTGACCTCTTCACTCTCTGGCAGGCGACCCTGCCGCGGGTCTCTGGAAAATCCAAACTCGCCGAGGCTCTGCGTTATGCCATCTCGCGTCGAGACATCTTCGAGCGCTTCCTGACCGACGGCCGCATCGAACTCGACTCCAACATAGTCGAGCGAGCAATCAGACCCCAAGCGATCACGAGAAAAAATAGTCTATTCGCTGGAAGCGACGGTGGCGGCCGGACTTGGGCGACCATCGCGACGCTCCTGCAAACGGCAAAGATGAATGCCGTCGATCCGCAAGCCTGGTTGACCCAGACGCTTGAGCGCCTTGCGAATGGATGGCCCAACAGTGAAATCGACGCCCTCATGCCATGGAACTACGCCGCCTGAACGGCCCCGGCTTGTCGCTTACTTTGCAGGGTCACGCCTCCGATCCTGGCCGCATCGCTGCGGGAATGGCCATCATAGATTTCGGCAAGGGCAAGAAGCCGCCGAGCCTGTGCCGCATCCTTCGTGCCTTTGGCCAACGCCCGAAGAGCCCAGCCGTCGAAGTCATCGCGCAGTGGAAGTCCTGATGTCATCCGCAAACCTCCGTTTGCGGTATTGATTCAGAACTCAACTGATTTGGAAACCTCAAAAAGAGTCACAGATCGCTCACCCTGGTATAAGTTGCTGAAGGCTTAAGGGCGGACACCACGGGTCATGATCACCGACAAGCTCCGGTCCTATGATGCCGCCAGGCGCGACCTCATGCCCGGTGTCGAACACCGGTCGCACAAAGGCCTCAATAATCGAGCGGAAAATTCGCACCAGCCGACCCGACGACGCGAAAGGACCATGAAACGCTTCAAGTCGGCACGCCAGCTTCAGCGGTTCGTTTCCATCCATGATCCGATTGCCAACCTGTTCCACTTTCCCCGCAATACGCTGTCATCGGCTCAACATCGAGACCTGCGTAACGCCGCCATGCAAATCTGGAACAAAATCGCGTGTGTCGCCGCAGCCTGACAGCCGTCCCGGCCAGCTATCGCTGCATCAATCCGCTGATAACTTTACAGTGCCCCGCGGCAGCCATATTACAATTGCAGCGCTGAGATGCATTGACGTGCATCACGGGCGGCGCTGTATATGGTCACATTATTCGCACAATGATTTTGTGTTGAGATAACAGTCTCAAATATTCAGGAAATTTATACCATCCAAAAAAAGGCGAATAGATTGCACAAGAATTGTACATTAAGTGGAGCGACGGCGCTCACGCTTCTCTTCTTGCTGCTTGGCCAGCCAGTTCCCACCCGTGCAGCAGTATTTCAACAACTTGGTAATGACATGATCGTGCCATTCGGCGGCGTCTCTGCGGACGCGCCGAAGGCAAGTAGCGCCGACAATCCGACAATCTTTGCCAAAAAATTCTCCAATGCTTCCTTCACAGCAGTGACTAACTATCAGGCCACCACTTCAGTGATCTTGGACGCGCCTTCCATTTTGGATCGAGGCAGTGGGCCCACCAAAATAGCGGATTTTAAAGCTGGAAGGCTCATCGAACACCGCTTACGCTTACCCAAGCCTCGTATGCTGTCGACGAAACTATCGGCGCGACAAACCCGCATGCGAAGGCTGACACTCGAGGTCGGTCGCAGGTATGCAGGTGCCGCCGGGGTAGCACGCTCAAGGCTGGACCGGGAATCGTTTGTATCGCTTTTCACTACGATGATTCAGCGGGAAAGCAACTTCGATCCCGGAGCCATATCCCCTGCAGGCGCCAAAGGACTGGGGCAGTTAATGCCAGACACCGCCCGAGGACTCGGCGTCTGCGACGTCCTTTCGGCCCGGGACAATCTCGAGGGCGCCGCGCGATACCTCACCGCGATGCTCCATCAGTTCGGTTCACCCGAGCTTGCTCTCGCAGCCTATAACGCCGGTCCTGATGCCGTGCGGAAATACGGCGCTATACCGCCCTACCGGGAGACGCAGCAATACGTGTCCGACATTTTCAACAATATGAACTCCGCGCCGGGCGCTGTTGCACACGAACCGAAGCCCTTCAGCCCAGCCCCACAGGAGGCATCGCTCAACGCCAGCGACACTCTAGACATGGCGCGACTTCCGGAATGCGATGCACTGCAGGGACGCCACCGCCAGGAGATGGGTGGCACACTCTTCGGGAGCCTGAACGTAGCAATTCAAATCGACTAACTATGAAAGAGAAAAGATGGGATACTTCAAGAAATATCTCCTCAACAAAGACCCTCTGAAACTCGTCGCGATGATCGTCGCAATGGTTCTTCTGTCTAGCAATCCCAGCGCCGCGCAAGACTTTGCTGGCGTTACGACCTTCCTGGAAGCGATCGTCGAAGCAGTCACTGGACCCATCGGCGTCGCCATCTCTGCCCTGGCCGTGATCGCCGTCGGCTTCTCCTTCATGACCGGCCGCATGGACTGGACATTTGCGGTGTCGATCATAATCGGCATCGCCATCGTTTTTGGCGGCGCAAGCTTTGTACAGGGTATCACCGCCAACTAACGCCGCCCTGATGCGCTGGGCCCAAAGCCTCCCCTCCTCATCCCGTGGGCACCGGCGAGGACATTTTTCGGAGTAACGCTCATGGAACGTACACCGCTGTTTGTAGGCCTGACCCGGGAGGTCAGCTTCGCCGGACTGCCGATCATGTATCTGGTCGTGCTGATTGCCACGGTCATGCTTGGCTTCATCATCACGCGCTCATTCGTGTATCTCTTGATCACGGGCGGGGTAGGCTATGTCGCGCTTCGCGGTCTTGCGGCGTACGATCCCAAGATCATCAGTGTCTTCATCGCTACCGTGCAGCGGACGCGGATGAGTCCAAGACTTCTGCGTGGCGAAGAGCTGGTGTACCGTGCTTGAAAGGCCAGCTACGCGAGCTGCCCGCAGCCTTGCCATCAAACGCTCGGAAAAGGGCGAAATGCTGGTCAGCGGTTTGCCCTATTTGAGCGCGGTTGACGACGTCACGTTGATGTTGCGCGATGGCGACCTGATGGGTTCCTTCGTTGTAGAGGGCATCAATGCGGAAACTGTCGATAGCTTCCATACCGTCGAATTGTGCAACGCGTTTTCGCGCTTCATCGCACAACAGCGGAGCGATGTCGCTTATTATGTCCATCGAATTTCGGTTGAGACCCGGCCGACGATGCCGCCGGTTGGCGGCCATCCTTTCAATGAGGAAATCGATCGCCGCTGGCAAGGATACCTGCAAACGGTCGGCCTTCGAGATCGAGTGACGGTGGTCACGCTGGTAATCCGGCCGCCCCGGAAGACCACCAAGTTCCTATCGCTATTCGGTGGCAGGGACGTCCACAGCCGCCATGAGGTCGAAGCGCGGGCGCTGCGCCTCGACCAGATGATCAACACCTGCATGGTTGGTGTCGGTGAAGCTGGGCCCAGCCGCCTGACGGTCTCCGACGGCCGTTGGCTCGGCCTACTCCGTACTCTGATAGACGGTTCTGGCGGAAGTCTTATTCCCGGCACCAAATTCCTGCCAGTGGCCGACCTCCTGGCCAGCTCGCAGATAACCTTTCAGGGTCCCGTTTTTGAATGCGAAGGGACGGATCCAGCACGACGCCGGTTCGGAACCATCGTTTCCGTCAAGGACTACCCGGCTGAGACCTATCCCGGAATCCTCGACCGGCTGAACTTGCCCTACAACACCGTAGTCACTCAGAGCTTTACTCCAATCGATCCAATATCGGCGCAGGGCAAGATCGCCCGGGTGAGAAAGCAGATGCGCGCGGCGGAAGATGCCGCCATATCGCTTATGGCACAACTCGAAGAGGCGGAAGACGATGTCGCCTCTGGTCGGGTGATCTTCGGAGACCATCACTGCAGTGTCGCTGTGTTCTGTGACAGTCTCAAAGAGCTGGACGGCGCCATGGCCTATGTGACGCGCGCCATGCAGGATGCGGGAGCGGCGATTGTTCGCGAGAATTTCTCCTCCCGCGTCGTATATTTTGCGCAGCATCCCGGGAATTTCGCCTACCGGACTAGACCCGCGATGATCTCCTCGCAGAACTTCGCGCAGCTTTGCGCCATGCACGGCCAGTCAAAAGGCAGCCCACCCGACAAGTGCCCTTGGGGCGACGCCGTCACCATATTTCCCACTGCGCGTGGCGAGACCTTCCGCTTCAATTTCCACCTGCCCGGAAAGCCAGGCCAGCGCACTGTCGGCCACACGCTCGTTCTGGGGCAGACCGGCTCAGGCAAGACGCTTGGTACGGCGTTCCTGATAAGCCAAGCCCAGAGGCTCGGCGCTCGAACCATTCTCTTCGACAAGGACAACGGTTTCGAAATGGCGGTGCGTGCCATGGGCGGGTGCTATTCGGCGGTGCGCATGGGTGACGAAACGGGTTTTAACCCGATGCGCGCAGAGGCCGACAGTCGCGGCGCGGCATGGCTTATGGACTGGCTGGCGGCGCTGGCGGAAAACGACGGAGGAAAGCTCAATCCGGTACAGATCCAGGCCCTCAGCGACGCGGTGCAGGCCAATACCACGGCCGATCCGCGGTTGCAGAACCTCGAGCAATTCCGCAGTCAGCTTCGCGCCACCGATGACGACGGAGATTTGTACAACCGACTCGGGCGGTGGGACGAGACCGGTCAATTCGGTTGGCTGTTCGGCGGAAAGGGGTTGGACCCGCTCGCCTTCGACAATCGTCTGACGGCATTTGACCTGACGGAGATCTTCGACAATGACGTCGTGCGCACCGCCTGGCTAAGCTACGTCTTTCGCCGTGTGGAACGGCTCGTCGAGGATGAGCATCCGACGTTGCTCGTCCTTGACGAGGCCTGGAAGCTCCTCGACAATCCCTATTTCGAGGCGCGGTTGAAGGACTGGATGCTGACGATGCGCAAGAAGAACGTTGCTGTCGTCCTGCTCACCCAGCGGGTTTCCCATATCAAGAATAGCGCTGCCGGCGATGCCATTCTGGAAAGCGCTGTCACGCGTCTTGTTTATACAAGCTCTTTCAATACGGCGGCGGAACTCGCCCCCCTGCATCTGACGCCCACGGAAAGCGCATTCCTTCAGATGAGCAATGTCGACAACCATCTCGTGCTGCTCAAATCCGGCAGTGACAGCGTTGTGCTCGACTTCGATCTCGTCGCGATCGGCAAAGGTATTGACGTGCTTGGCGGCGGCCGCGGCCAAAAAGCGATCGCAGGCTGGCGCGACAGACCGGATTTTCAGATGGAGATGTTGCACTGAAAGAGCTTTTAGTTGTGATCGCATTGCTGGTCTGCGGCCTGAGCTCCTGCCAGTCCGTGCCGGCGGAACGCAAAAACCACTGTGCCTGTCAGTGGGAAGGCGCAAGCGGACTTTCAAGAGGAGCATGGGTATGAAACGGCATCTTCGAGCCAGCTCACTGGCTATTTCGATCCTTCTTTTTCAACCGGGTGGGTCTGCCGTGGTCGCCCATGCGCAGGACGCCGTCACTCCACTGCCGGAACCTGCCGTCGGGGGTGTGCCGGGCGCCCCTCCCGGTGTCCAGGAGACCCATGACCAGGTTTCAATCGAGCAAATCATGAAGCTCGTCCAGTTGTATCGCATCATGGGCGGGGGCATTACTCAGATGTTCACGGCAGTCCAGAACCAGAAGACGGCTCTTGATGTTATTCGTAACGGGCAGACTGGACCAAAGACCATTCCGCTTATGAACGGACCGGACGAAGTCGCTGCCCGCCAGGGCGGCGAAGGCCTCAAGGAAATGGCAGACAGCGCCTTGAATGGCGCCGCCGATGGTCCACCGGATCTCCTGGCAGCATTCACCCATTTCCGTAGCACCTTCTCTCTCGACAAAGCATTCGCGCTCAAGGATGACGAGCTACCCAGCAAAAAGGTGCTCGCTCAGCTCGCCGCCAAGGGCGCGATCGCCGGCTCCGTAGCGGAAAGCTCCTACAAGCGTGCCAACGCGAGCATGGAGCGGGTAGACGACTACATCGCGGCCGTTCAGGCGAGCAAGGATTTGAAGACGAGCATCGACATCAACACGCGCGCGGTGATCGAGCTCACGCAGCAAACCAATGAAAGCCTAAGAACGCAGTCGGCCGTCACCTCCATTGTCAGCAGCTATTTCATGATGTTGGCAAGCGAAGCGAGCACGGAAGATTGGATTGACGGCCTTAAGGACTTCAATAGGTGACGCCATGGGAATTATTCAAACGATAGGAACGCAGATCGACGTGGCGACCGTCGATTACCTGCAGGCCGTGTACACGGCCGTGGCAGATCCCGTCAGGAAACTGACGGCGTCGATCGGTCTCGTGGCTCTGCTTTTCATAGCATTGAACCACGTATTGCAGATACAGAACATAAACTACTCGAAGTACCTTAGTTGGGCCGTGACATACATACTAGTCGTAAGTTTCGCCACCCTTTGGAGTAATTTCAGTCCGGTCTACGATGCCCTGACAGGTGTTACACAAGGGTATTCGAACCTGGTCGTCGAGGCGGTTGCGAAGGATATCGAAACACTGAGGCCGGATATCCTCGATCCTGCGAACATCAGCGGGGCCGGCGAGGCCAAGACCTATGCAGCGATGGACGAATTCGGTCATGCCATCATCTGGATCGCCCGCGAGTTTTTTCGTGACACCTCGGTCGTAGACCTCGAAAAGACCCTTCGCAATATCTTCTTGGGGGGCTTCGTGTTCATCGTCGGCGGCGTGTTCATTGCATCATGCGCGGTGATTGTGCTGACCGCTAAAGCGGGCTTTATTGTGGCTCTGAGCATGGCTCCGCTCGGCATCATGATGTTCATGTGGGAGAGAACGAGGCAATATTCCCAAGGCTGGGTAAGCCTTGTGATCGGTTTTGCCATCATACCTCTCCTTCTCGGCTGTCTGATGGCAATTGTTCTCTATTTCGCCGGCCATCTGCTTGCGACGTCCGGGGCAAGTAGTTCGGACAAGGACAAGTTCTTCGGCTTCGTCTTCTTTATGATAGCGGTGCTAGTCCTGCTGTTCCACATCCCGACTATGGCGCAGACACTGGCGTCTGCGTGCGTTACGGTCGGCGGCGCTAGCGTGGCCAGGAGTCTCACGAGCGCGACAGGGCGCATCAGTGGCGCGAGTGCGCTCCAAAACGCCGCTATGAGCCTTCCTACGAGGGCCTTAGGATCGATGATTAATCCACGAAAGCATCTTCATGCCGGCAGCGCAGCAGTCGCCCCTACCAGAGCGGGGGGCTCCGCTGCTGACGTCCTAAAGTCCGGATTCGCGCCGTTTCGCCAACACTCCAATGATCGCAAGGAAGTCTGGCGAGCCCGCGGTGAACAGTCGGCGGCCGGCGACGGCGGCATGAGTCAGGATCCAACGTTCCGCGCCGGCCGCTAGCCTATGCGTTGCCGGCTGTTCCTCCCACCTTGCCAGGCCAAGTCTGGATCGCCTCTGGGTCCAAATCGCACGTCGTCCAGCGCCGGTGCGGCGCCCTTAGGCGCTAGATCTCAGCCGTCCGCTTCCAACCCTGCTCCTTCGGGTCCCGTCACACGCATCTAGTTTCGGTGGGAAGCCGGCTCAGACATGAGGCAGGGACGATCAACCCTTTCATCATTCAAGCATTTCAAGAGTATCGGTGTCGACATGGCCAAGACGAATATTCAAAACGCCTATGAGGAGGAAATATTCTTCACGCTTCGCCAGCAGCGCAACAACTGGGCGAAAGTCGCTGTCGGCTCGATTGGCGCGGCACTCCTCTCGTTGGGGTGCCTGCTGGCAATCCTCCCGCTCAACGAAACCAAACCTTTTGTGGTGATGGTCGACAAGACCACCGGCCAGGCGGAAAAACTAGTGCAAGTTCGCCCGGCCTCCCTCGATCAGCAAGATGCAGTGCTGCAGGCTGAGCTTGTATCCTATGTCGTCGACCGCGAAACCTACGACCAGGCCGACAACAGCACTCGCATTCTGGACGTCATGGCCCGTTCGAAGGATAATGCTGCTGAGACATTGGCCCAGCTGTGGACGTCCAACTCGCCACAATATCCGCCGACGATCTACGGAACAGGCGTGCGTGTCCGGGTAACCGTAAAATCGATCTCTATCACCCCGGTTTCCCATCGCAACGCACCCGATCTCGCACGGGTGCGTATCACTAAGTTCCGCGAGGAGAAGGGCCGAGAAACAGCCGAGCGCAGCTTTATGGCGACGTTGGGCTATTCGTTCCAGCCGAAGGAAAATGCCAAGCTCGAGGAGGTTTGGAAGAATCCCCTCGGCTTTATCGTCCTGTCATACCGGATCGATGCCGAAACTAACGGCTAGAATTCCAGCACGAGAGGAACCGACACCATGTTCAAGCACACCGCAGTTCTGCTACTTCTGAGTGCGGGCGCGCCCCTCGCCGATCAAGCGCCCATCTCCGCGACCGAATCCGTCTCCGCACTACGACAAAAACCCGCGGCGGCAGCACCGGCCAGCGATCCGCGCATTCGGCGTTTCGCCTACAATGAAAACAAAGTCTATCGGCTCGACCTTTATCTCAAATCGGTTACAGCGCTGCAGCTTTCGCAGAGCGAGGAAGTCGAGTCTATCCTTATCGGCGACAGTGCATCCTGGGAAGTGGTTAAGCTCAAGGCCGGAAACGTCGTCAGCATCAAACCGACGCTTCCCTCGGCCACGACCAACATGACCATCTATACCAACAGACGGGTCTATACATTTGAGCTTCGTTCCATGGGTGAATTCACGGGCGGTGCTAATGCTGCACCCCTCTTCCGTTCGATCTTCACCTATGCAGACGAAGAGAAGCCGAAGCAGAATAGCGACGCCTCCTTGAGACCGGACCACCTTCGCGCGGACTACCTGTTCTCGGGTGAGGCCGCATTTCGACCACGCTGGGTCCAAGACGACGGCCGGCAGACGATGTTCTTCCTGCCTGAAGGCGCTCCTCGCCCGGCCGTTTTTAAGGTGGGACCGGGCAACAAGGAACAGTTGATCAACTCCCGCACCAATGCAAACCAGATCATCGTTGATGGAACGAGCGATTACTGGATCATGCGTATAGGCAACGAGTCCGTGTGCATCGGTCGTACCGGCCCCACGCGGCTCAACAGAAACGTCACGGTTAGATGAAAGGCGAGTCATGTCGGAAAACGATCACCGCATTGGCCCTATTCGCGATGATGGCATCGAGTCGACGGACTCTGAACACAGTGCAAGGGAACGCAGCGGGCTCGTCAACGCTCGCCGCGCACGACAGACACGTGGTACGAGCGGCGCAACTAATGCAAGGCTCATAATGTCGGCGGGCTTGATGGGAGGGGCCGTGGTATTGTTCTTCGCGGTCGCTGGGCCGACGGCTGCCCTAAAGGTCCTGGGGATCGGCCGCGACAACGACCAGGCGGTTTCTAAGGTCGATATGGAAGTTGAGAAAGATTCTCATCGACCAGTTCATCTCGATTTCGCCGTACCTGCGAGCACGGAACCTGAAAAGAAGGAGTTAGATCCTAACGCGGCCTGGAAAGCAAAGATCAAGGCGCTACAGGATCAGATTGCTGAACTCGAGCGCAAGAAGCAAGGCAGCGTCTCCTCTGGAGAAATTGAGGCGCTGATTACCCGCTACAACGAGAATACGAAGCGGCAGTTTGAAGATGAGCGCAAGGCAATGACCGAAGAAAACGCCCGGTTGAGAGCCGCTGCCGAGCGAGCGGAAGAGGAGCGCCAGCGTGCCGAAGAGGCGGGAAAGCTGCAGTCGGGCGAGCTCAAGGAGCGCCAGAAACTCGACAAGATGCAGCGTGAATCCGGCTCGGTGGTTGTCGACGCGGCTGATGGACCTGCGACCACTGAGAGCGATAAATCGGCGACTGACCAGAACCAAAACGCGCGGTTCCTAAAGACGGCTGCCAGCAGCACGTACCCGACGTCTGTTTCGCGGCCGCTGCCTGATCCCTCGCGCACAGTGGTGCAAGGAACCATTATCTCAGCCGTGCTCGAAACTGCGATCGATACGGAGCTGCCTGGCAATATTCGTGCACAGGTGATGGAACCTGTTTATTCATTTGATGGAGCGCGCGTTCTGATGCCCTCTGGAACCATTTTGATCGGTGAGTTCAATAACGACGTCAACCTCGCTCAGAGGCGCGTCCTGATTGCATGGAACCGAGCGATTACGCCTTCGGGACAATCGATCGCGCTTGGTTCCACCGGCGCGGACACACTTGGGCGGTCGGGCACGGAAGGTAATGTGAACAACCGTTATGGCACGAAATTCGGGGCCGCCATCCTCATCAGCGCCATCACCTCCCTTCCTTCGATACTGTCCAACCGCAACAGCCAGTCTAAATCCGGCACGACCTCCAAGGTCGGCGGCGGCCAGGACGCGGGACAGATGAGCGACACGGCGAGCGACCAGGCAAGGGGCGTCCTTGATCAGTATCTTTCGCTACCGCCGGCCATTAAAATTCCGCAAGGTGAGGAGATCCGGGTTCTCGTAAATCGAGATCTTGTATTCAGATGAATTATGTTCCGAAGAATCGCGAAATCTCCTACGTGGAGCAATATCTGAGCCCTCTGAGAGAGTTTCTGGTCGATGACCGCGTCAACGAGCTTGTGATCAATCCAAACGGCTCAATCTTCATCGAAGCCGCGGGTGCCGAATACATGCACGAGATCGACGTGCCGCTGTCGCCCCATGCCATTAAGCGGCTAGGTGCGCAGCTTGCCGGCGACACCCGCAACACACTTGGCGCCTTGCATCCGATTGTTTCCGGCCGGGTCATGGTCTGGGGGCACCCACTGCGCGTTCAAATCGTGGTCGAACCAGCGATCGAAGACGGCGTATCGTTGTCGATCCGCAAATACTTAACACACGCGCTGGCGACGAAGGATATCGGCTTCGTCAACGGCGGACAGATACGAGTCGATGCGCAGCGCCGCCGCCGACACAGGGCGATTGCTAAGATGGCGCGCGACGGCGACCTGCAGGGTCTGTTCCGGCAGGCAATCGAGGAGAGGTTCAACGTGCTGGTATCCGGTGGCACCTCCTCGGGCAAAACAACGATCGCGCGCTCGCTGATTTCCATGATGGACCACAATGAACGCCTGATCACCATTGAGGACGCACAGGAGCTCTTCCCACCCCATCGCAACCAAGTGGGGTTGATATCCGACCGGAAGGACAAGTCCGCACGGATGCCTTCCAAGCTGCTTGAAAGCTGCCTGCGCATGCGGCCGGATCGCATCATCGTCGGAGAAGTCCGCGGCGTAGAGGCCTATGACTTTCTCGAAGCAATCAACACCGGTCACCCTGGGGCCATTACTACCATCCATGCTGATAGCCCCGCGCTAGCATTTGACCGCCTTGCGCTAATGGTGATGCGCTCGGGGATTAGACTTACCCATGGCGAGGTTATCACGTATGCTAAGCGCACAATCGACTTGGTGGTTCAGGTCGGACGGCTTAATGGGTCCCGCGGGGTGCTTGAGATTTACCTCCCTTCACAAGAGGAGGAATGATCATCAGTCCCAGAAATGGGGCGTTGGTGCACGGTACGTTTAGCGTTCTGAGTTAGGCAGGAGGGAACCGCAACAGCTTTTGTCGTTTAGTCATGCCTTTCAAATACAATGCCAGCCGTCGTCATCACATTGAGAAGGGCGTTGGTGCATGGATCTGGACTTGAGCGGATCTGGATCTGTGATGGGGCTATCTATGTGGTCGGTCCATCGCGGCGGATGGATTTAGGGCGTGCGCATGCAAGCATACGATTGAGGGCGGCGCAGCCGATGGCCACTTCCGTCTGCTGAGCGTCAAACGACCGAGCCCGCAGACGCCGCCCGATGATGGACTTGTATCGGCCGATGGCAGTCTCGACCAGCGAGCGCTTGCCGTAGCCGGTGGAGGCCTGCCATTTCATTCGCCCGTCTCTGCTGATTGCAGCGATCTGCTGATCCCTTTGTCCGGGAGATTGATCGCCGGCTGGTTCGATCGCGTTGGCGCGCGGGGGAATGACGATGACGGCAGCCGCACTGTGGTCGGTGACCGCGTCGTAGGTGGGTTTCCCGTCATAGGCGCCGCTGTGAACTGCCCGATCCGACCATCGATCTGGTTGAGCAACGGCTCCACCTGCGATGGACAGCGAGCGCCAAGCCCATCAAAGGCAGCACCGATCCTAATAATCCTTCGACCTGACGCAGCCGCAAGCCGAACACCAGGCCCAGCGTCAAGGCGGTCTCGATGGCAGGGCTCAGTGACGGCGCGGCGATATGGACTGTCGCGGTCATTGTTGACCCGTTGGCGTCGGGAATATCGAAGCGGTCTTCTGAGCGTTTCCGTGTCAACAAGTTTCGTGCCGCTTGCGATTTCGCCGCCGCCGCCGGCATCTTCCGAGATGACCGCACCGCTACGATCTGAAGACAACAAGACGATCGAGATCGGCCTGCCGAACGGTCGTCGCCTGACGATCCCGGCTTCGCTTGATCCGACCATCCTTGCCCGCCTATTGCCGGTCCTGGATGCGTCATGATCGCCTTTCCGGCCGGGGTGAAGGTATGGATCGCGGGCGGGGTGACGGACATGCGTTGCGGCATGAACAGCCTGGCGCTGAAGGTTCAGCAAGGCCTTGGCCGCGATCCTCATGGCGGTGAGGTCTTCTGCTTCCGAGGTCGCAAGGGCGATCTGATCAAGGTCCTGTGGCATGACGGGATTGGCATGTCGCTCTATTTGAAGCGGCTGGAAGCTGGGAAGTTCATATGGCCGGTCAGCCAGAATGGCTCCGCCGTGCCAGTGTCGGCAGCGCAACTCGGCTATCTTCTGGAAGGGATCGACTGGCGCAATCCCCGCTGGACGCAACGGCCTGCGACGGCAGGCTAATCGCCATCATTCCACTGTTTTTGTTGGGCTTTCGGCGTGTTCCATGATAGCTTTCGGCCATGGATGATGCTGCTTCGGAGATAGCGAGATTGCGCGCCGCGCTTGCGGCATCGGAGGCGCGTGCTGCCTCCGCCGAGGCCGACCTCGCACAGGTGCTCGCCATCGTGACAACCTCCGAGGCGATGATCCGGCACCTCAAGCTCGAGATCGCAAAGATGCGCCGCGAGCAGTATGGCCAGAGCTCGGAACGGCGCGCCCGGCTGATCGACCAGATGGAACTGCAGCTCGAGGAACTCGAGGCCGATGCCACCGAGGACTAGATCGCGGCGGAACGCGTGGCAGCGAAGATCACAAATGTCTCGGCCTTCGAACGCCGCCGGCCGGCCCGCAAACCGTTCCCGGAGCACTTGCCGCGCGAACGCTTGATCATCGAAGCTCCCTCGACTTGCGCCTGCTGCGGCTCGGCCCGGATCGTGAAGATGGGTGAGGATATCACCGAGACGCTGGAGATCGTTCCGCGCCAGTGGAAGGTGATTCAGACGGTGCGAGAGAAGTTCACCTGCCGGGATTGCGAGAAGATCAGCCAGCCGCCGGCACCTTTCCATGCGACCCCACGTGGATGGGCAGGACCGAACCTGCTGGCGACGATCCTGTTCGAGAAGTTTGGCCAGCATCAGCCCTTGAACCGCCAGGCCGAGCGCTACGCCAGGGAAGGCGTCGATCTCAGTCTCTCCACGCTGGCCGATCAGGTCGGGGCTTGCACGACGGCGCTGCAACCGATCCATGATTTGATCCGTGCTCATGTTCTGGCCGCCGAGCGGCTGCATGGCGACGATACGACCGTGCCGCTCCTGGCCAGAGGCGCAACGAAGCAGGCAAGGTTATGGACCTACGTCCGCGAAGATCGTCCCTTTGCGGGCGGCGCGCCGCCTGCGGCGCTCTTCTACTTCTCTCCGGATCGCGAGAAGACCCACCCCAACACGCATCTTGCGGGGTGGCATGGTATCCTCCAGGCCGATGCCTATGGCGGCTATAACGATCTCTATCGTGCCGGCCGCAGCCCCGCGCCGATCAATAGCGCACTCTGCTGGAGCCATGCGCGGCGCAAGTTCTTCGAACTCGCTGACATCGCCGGCAATGTTCGCAAGGGCAAACCTGCTCATGAGATATCGCCGGTCGCGCTTGAGGCTGTCGCCCGTATTGATCGGCTCTTTGATATCGAGCGCGGGCGATGTCACGTTGTTTGATCAACGGCCGAAAAGTCGCTTGTCGGTAAACTCAGGTAATTGCAGCGGTCACGGCTTTCCACTGCGCCATTGCGCGGATCCGGTGGATGTGAGTGGAAAGGGCTGAACGTTTCCAATGCGGGGGAACGAAGAGATTTCGGATTGCTGAAAAGATCGATATGAAACGTTGCAAGCCTGCGACGGATCGAAATCCCTGCATCACCCGTTCTCGTTTTCGAAGTGGCACGTGAGAATTCTCCGCACGATTGTTCAGGCCCTTGTGCGATCGATGTTCGACAGCGGGCATGACATCTCGTTTTGCAGCGCTGTACGAGCGCAGTTTGTCTGTGATGATACGCTTCGGCGTCAGGCCCTGTTTCTTCAGCAGCCTGACCAGCAATCGCTTGGCAGCTTGGGTATCGCGGCGGGCTTGAACGATCTCGTCGAGAACGTAACCGTCTTGGTCAACGGCACGCCAGAGCCAATGTTTGCGGCCGCCGATGGAAATCACCACCTCGTCCAGATGCCAGATATCCTTTCGCGACGGCTTTTTTCTGCGCAACTGCCTGGCATAAGCCGTTCCGAATTTGCGGCCCCATCGCCGGATCGTTTCATAGGAGACGACAATGCCGCGCTCCAACAACATTTCCTCGACCATCCGCAGGCTCAAAGGGAACCGGAAATACAGCCAGACCGCACGGGCGATGATCTGCGGTGGAAAGCGGTGGTTCTTGTAGCTGACGGCAGGACTGTTCATCCCAACCCATTATCCGACAACCGTTAAGCCGCTCACAACGTGACATCACCGCTTGGTGACATAGTGGGCGGGGTCCGGATGTAGAAGCCCATCATCAACCGACGTTCTGATCGTTGACGGGAAGGTGTTGGCCCCGTCCGTCCCGACCTTATTCGGCGACAACAAGGGCTCGTCTTTGAGCATCTTGCGGAAGAACCGTTTGGCGGCGTCGAGATCGCGCTTCGCCGTCAACAGGAAGTCCATCGGATTGGCGTGTTTGTCGATGGCCCGATATAGGTATCGCCATTTGCCGCGGATCTTGACATAGGTCTCATCGACGCCAACAGAGCCGCAATGTGGCCGGCGGAACTGACGCAGCCGCTTCTCAATCATCGGCGCGTAGGCCAATACCCACCGATTAATTGTGCTGTGATCGACCACGAAGCCGCGTTCCCCGAACATCTCCTCGATATCCCGATAGCTGAGCGGATAACGAAGGTACCAAGCGACCGCCTGTACAATCAGCCATGCCTCGAAATGCCTGCCTTTGAAATCATCCTTCGACTGGCGCTTCAGCTTTTCGGCAATGGCATTCAGAATCATCGGTTCGCTCCGCAACTTTCGGAGCGGCAAATTCTCTGCGGATGGTCAACATAGGGTTAAGCCGAAAAATTTGCGACAGGCCCTTCTCGTGCCTCGCCGCCATGACGACCGCGCCGTGTCAAAACACGCTCGGTCAACGGGATAGATCAGGACATCAATCTGAACAGGGCCGCCTTATGGATACTGGGCGAGAAGATGGCGGCGCTCAAAGGCATCAAAACAGCGGCGTAGGTGTACATTGTGGAAACTCGGAGCTGGGACGTTCCGGGTTTCCACGTCGTCCAGTCCTGTCGGGCGAGATCTGGTTGCTGCCGGGATCGACCCGCCCGAAACCAGTCGAGGAGAGCCCTAGCCCCAGCCCCTCCCCTCGGGCACCCCATCCGGCCCCACTCGCGGCATAGCCGCCGCTTACACCCACGGCGCCACACGCTCGTTGGCTTCCATACTCTTCAGCATTTCTCTCTTATGCCGATGGTGATGGCATTCTTGACAACGGCACTCCGTTGGCATAAAAGATATCATGAAGGCAGAAAAGCTCATGCATGAAAAACGCCTCCTCCGGGATGGCGCGATTGTCGAAATGGTTATCTGGAAAGTGCCGCAGCCGGTTCCTGCCAGCAGCCATTTTTACAAATACCGCCTATTCTTCGGAAAGAATGGTCAGCGTATCGTCGGGTACGACAATGAGCGCGGCAAAGGTGATCATTGTCATTTGGACGGGGTGGAATACGCTTATGCCTTCGTTAGTGTCGATCAACTCAAGAATGATTTCCTTGCCGAAGTCACAAGGAGGCTGAAGCCATGAACCGAGCAGTGATCCAGATCAGGCAGGACAACGACGACCTGGCCGTTATAGCGGCAATGGGGGAGCGTTTCGTCACCGCATGGAAAAGCGGAGAGCCTCAAGATCCCGTTACCATCCTTACCTTCAGTTCACCCGCGCAACTGTTCTCTGTGATTTCGCCCAAGCGCTGGGAATTAATCGAACAGCTCCAGAAGATCGGGCCATCCAGCATTCGCGGTGTGGCCCGCGCGCTCGACAGAGATATCAAGCGTGTTCATGACGATGTTACCGCCCTTATGGAATGGGGCCTCATCGAGAAAAACGAGGACGATAAGGTGTTCGTTCCCTATGATGAGATTGAGGCTGATTTCACGCTTAAGGCGGCAGCCTGAACGGCTGTCGCTGGCAGCATGTCTAGTGGACGGACCTGGTCTGCGGCCGTGTCCGCCGGATTCCAGCGACAATCACTTGTTCATTCGACCCCGTTGTCTCCTCCTCAGGCGTCGAGCCAATTCTCGAGTCCCACTTCGGGATAAGCCGGGAAGTCTCGCTTACTGATGGAGAGGTGGCTCGGTTCGTCTGAACAACTTCGGCCGTTTCGCTAAGTGGATTTCCGCCTCGATTATGCTGCCACCATCATTGGTGCCAGCGCGTTGAAGTAGGCCTGATCCGGAGTCTGCCGGTCAAGGGATGAATGTGGGCGTCGGGTGTTGTAAAAGCTCAGATAGCGGCCGATGCCAGCGCGGGCCTCGGATACGCTCTTGTAGGCGTGGAGATAAACCTCCTCATATTTGATCGACCGCCAGAGCCGCTCGACGAAGACATTGTCCCGCCATGCGCCCTTGCCGTCCATCGAGATGGCGATTTCGGCCTTCTTCAACACCGCCGTGAAGTCGATGGAGGTGAACTGCGATCCCTGATCCGTATTGAAGATGTCAGGCTTGCCATGCCTGGCGAGAGCCTCATCAACCGCTTCGATGCAGAAGGCTGCTTCCATCGTGATCGATAGCCGCCACGACAGGACCTTCCGGCTGAACCAGTCGACGACGGCGCAGAGATAGACGAATCCCCGCGCCATGGGGATGTAGGTCAGGTCCATAGCCCAGACCTGGTTAGGCCGGGTGACCGCCAGCTTGCGCAGGAGGTAGGGATAGATTTTGTGCCCTGACGCTGGTTTCGAGGTGTTCGGGCGGCGATAGATCGCTTCGATGCCCATCTTCTTCATCAGCGTAGCGACGTGAAGCCGCCCAGTTTTCAGCCCATCTCCCCTCAAGAGCCCTTGCAACATTCGACTTCCGGCAAACGGGTAGTCGAGATGCAGTTCGTCGATCCGGCGCATCAGGGCAAGATCGCCGTCAGGCACTGGACGAGGCAGATAATAGACGCTGCCACGGCTGAAGCCGAGAAGCTTCGCCTGGCGCACGACGGATAGCTTATGCTCGCGGTCGATCATTTCTTTCCGCCCAGCAATCCCGCCTTGCCGAGCGCACCGGATAAAAAATCGTTCTCCAATGTCAGTTCGCCGATCTTGGCATGAAGCGTTTTGACATCGACGGTTGGTCCCGCCGGCTCCGCCTTCGCTTCATCGCCGAAAACGCCTGTCGCCCCCTCAAGGAGCTGGTCTTTCCACTGTTTGATCTGGTTGGCGTGCACGTCAAACTGCTGGGACAATTCCACCAGCGTCTGCTCGCCTCTGATCGCGGCAAGTGCCACCTTCGCCTTGAAAGCCGGGCTATGGTTCCGGCGCGGTCGTCTCGTCATGGTATCTCCTGTTCCCGGCATCTAAGCCGAAGTCAGGCAGAAATTCCACTTATCCCCGCAGTACAGATTTCCCGAGCCAGCTCTAGATGGTGTGGTCCGATCTTCTCATGCATCATGACCGGCCTCCTTCTGTTGGGAGGCATGTCCGCACTTTGCGTGATCGACGAACAGCCGCACGATGAGCACCGTCAACGCTTGGCGGGTCTCCTCCGGCAACTCCGGCCATTGCGGCGTCCCTGCCGTCTTCCCCCGCTGCGGGGCGGAGAACAGATCGAACTGGCATGTCATGGGCTGGCGAGGCATGAACATCTCTCCGACTCGTTTCGTGAGAGACCAATGCTGCGCCCATTACCGAAGATTGCGATGGGGCATCAGCGTCCTTCAGCAATCCTGCCAAAATATGCAGGCTTGCGAGATCGACGTGCGGGACCGCCAGGCTACGCCAACAACCACTCACTGATCGGTCGAACATCCACGGCGGGACCTCAAGAAGTCGACCAGAAGAAGAACCAGAAAGGCTGCAGCGGAAAATATGCGTCCCTTTGGACACCGCCTCATGCACGTGAACGAGCCGCCCCGACCAGGGATGCCACGGATACAGAAGCTCGCGAACCTCGGTCTCGTGGGTGTTCTGTCGTCGTGTTGTACAACAGAAACAGACCGCACTCGTCGCTGGGCAATATCACCCCCAGCGAATTCGCAATGAAAATGGTCATGGAAAAACAGGCCGCATGAGGCCAGATTAAAAACCCAAGACTCTCCCGAAAACTGGAGGGAGATTGGGTCTCAGGTCACTGACACCGCTCAATATCAGTCGCCGGGTGATCCACGCAACAACGCCGATATGGATAAGCCGCCCAGACCAGGGATGCCACGGATATAAAAGCTCACGAACCTCGGTCCCGTGGGTGTTCCGTCGCCCTGTTGTACAACACGCTTCACACGCATAAGGCTTTGGGATATCGGTAAACGAGCGAGTTCTCAAACCGTCAAACAGAAATCTGATCCAGTCTGGCTTTTATGGGCCAACTCCACGCGTTGGGACATGATCGCACACGGCAGCAAAGAGGTGACGACTATGTTTCTACTTAAGGCTATTACGCTGGTTTCGTTGCTTAACGCAAATTGTGATGTCGCAGCGATCGAAATCGCAAAACGCCCATTAATCGTGATGGTCGCAAATGCCTCGGATGAGCGCAGCAGGGGACTCATGCGCAGGCGAGTTCTTAGCCCGTTCGACGGCATGATATTTGCCTACGATTCCCCTCACCATGTGCGGTTGTGGATGCAAGATACTCCGCTCCCACTGGACATGTTATTCTTCGATGGTAATGGTCGACTGGTATCGCTGCATCGCAACGCTGTGCCCTTGGATCAAGCTCCAATCGACGGCGGGAGTAATGTGCAGTACGTAGTTGAACTCCAGGCCGGTGGGCACCCTGATATATTGGCGGAACCTAACATACTTGAGCTAAACGCATGCAACGGCATTCTTGTTGATGAGCAGCTGCGAAATAAGACTAGACGACCGATTCCATGAAAGCGGCGTTTGATGGAACCTGAAGTGCGCTCTGGGTGCATGGATCGGGACTTGAGCGGATCTGGATCTGTGATGGGGCTATCTATGTGGTCGGTCCATTGCGGCGGATGGATTTAGGGCGTGCGCATGCAGGCATACGATTGAGGGCGGCGCAGCCGATGGCCACTTCCGTCTGCTGAGCGTGAAACGACCGAGCCCGCAGACGCCGCCCGATGATGGACTTGTATCGGCCGATGGCAGTCTCGACCAGCGAGCGCTTGCCGTAGCCGGTGGAGGCCTGCCATTTCATTCGCCCGTCTCTGCTGATTGCAGCGATCTGCTGATCCCTTTGTCCGGGAGATTGATCGCCGGCTGGTTCGATCGCGTTGGCGCGCGGGGGAATGACGATGACGGCAGCCGCACTGTGGTCGGTGACCGCGTCGTAGGTGGGTTTCCCGTCATAGGCGCCGCTGTGGCGATGTCACGTTGTTTGATCAACGGCCGAAAAGTCGCTTGTCGGTAAACTCAGGTAATTGCAGCGGTCACGGCTTTCCACTGCGTTGCGCGGATCCGGTGGATGTGAGTGGAAAGGGCTGAACGTTTCCAATGCGGGGGAACGAAGAGATTTCGGATTGCTGAAAAGATCGATATGAAAGGTTGCAAGCCTGCGACGGATCGAAATCCCTGCATCACCCGTTCTCGTTTTCGAAGTGGCACGTGAGAATTCTCCGCACGATTGTTCAGGCCCTTGTGCGATCGATGTTCGACAGCGGGCATGACATCTCGTTTTGCAGCGCTGTACGAGCGCAGTTTGTCTGTGATGATACGCTTCGGCGTCAGGCCCTGTTTCTTCAGCAGCCTGACCAGCAATCGCTTGGCAGCTTGGGTATCGCGGCGGGCTTGAACGATCTCGTCGAGAACGTAACCGTCTTGGTCAACGGCACGCCAGAGCCAATGTTTGCGGCCGCCGATGGAAATCACCACCTCGTCCAGATGCCAGATATCCTTTCGCGACGGCTTTTTTCTGCGCAACTGCCTGGCATAAGCCGTTCCGAATTTGCGGCCCCATCGCCGGATCGTTTCATAGGAGACGACAATGCCGCGCTCCAACAACATTTCCTCGACCATCCGCAGGCTCAAAGGGAACCGGAAATACAGCCAGACCGCACGGGCGATGATCTGCGGTGGAAAGCGGTGGTTCTTGTAGCTGATGGTCGATGAGGTCATCTCAACCGAATTATCCGCCACCCGTTAAGTTGCCGACAACGTGACATCGCCCCGGTTACCAATACGGTTTGGTCAACCAGTGGATGGAAGGGATAAGTGACCTTGGATTCGAATGCCAGAAACCCGGCATTATGAACCCGGCTTCGACGACCATCGCGACGCTCTGGCAAACGGCAAGATAAATGCCATCGATCCGCAAGCTTGGTTGACCCAGACGCTTGAGCGCCTTGCGAATGGATGGCCTAGCAGTGAAATCGACGCGCTCATGCCATGGAACTACGCCCCCTGAACGGCCCCGGCTTGTCGCTTACGAGCCACCTCAGCTCAGCCAAGAAGAACATGCGAAAGCACGGTTCGTCATCGCCGGGTCCCTTGATTTGGTTCGTCGGCAGCGACCGGATGGAGACGCACCGTCACCCACGTTTGCGGATTGCCATATCAATGCTCGACTGTGCTGCTTACAAATTTGCCGAGGGAACGCAAATCTTCCATCGCTGCTTCGAGATTGCGCAGTGTCAGCCGCATGGACGAGTTTGCTGCGGCATTACGGAGATTCAGATGCAGCATTCCTCGATCCTTCATCGCGGCGAAAGCGTCCCTTTCGTGCATCGGCGTATCTGCAAGCGGCAGAGTACTTAGCATCTCCGATATTAGCCGCTCCGAGGAATTTAGCCGGTTGGCCGGCACACGTTGGCGCAGAATTGCGGCTGGTATGGCAAGGTTTTCACCAATCAGCAATTCGATGATGTAACGAAATGTGGCAAGTGCCTCGTCGGCATCGAGGGGAGTAAGCATTGTCGGGATCAGCAGGAGATTAGAACTGGCGATCACTGTGTTATTGAGCTCGCTGGATCCATGGTGAGTTTCCACTAGGCAATAGTCGAACCCGCGGCCTGCTGCCTCTTCGTAGGCGACCTCAAGAAGCGGCAACTCGTCCGTGATGAAGATCTCACAAAGTGGATCCCAGGCGTTACGTCGCGTCGCATTTTCTTTCCATTTGCTGAGTGGCCGATTTTCGTCGGCTTCGAAAAGTGCAATTGTCTTACCATCTGCGGCAAGTGCCGAGCAGAGGCCCATCAGCGCTGTTGTTTTCCCAGCGCCTCCTTTAAATGAGCAGCAGGTTACAAGTTGCATTGAAAACTCCTTGGTGCGGCCGCGTCTTCCCCACGAGAATTTGTATGCAAATTGGTCGTTCTATACAAAAACGACCGCCTGAAAGATTGTGAATACAGCACGCAAAAGCGGGAATTATATTGCAACTGCAACCGTCCATTCTTGGATCTCTGGGGGCGGTTTGTTTATATCGACAAGCGCACTTCGTGAAAGATGAGCGTCTGGATGCAGTAAGCTGTTCGCCGTAACCGTCGGTCCGCTTGTCTATGACCTATGATGAGAAGCCGGCCTTATCTTAGCTCTTCGATGCCCGTCGCATGGGGACAGTCGGCGGATGGGTACAAGGGGCGATGTCACGTTGTTTCATGGACGCCTGAACAAGGCGCTTGTTTGTGACGTCAGGCAGTTGCGCCGGTCACGGCTTTCCACTGCGCCATTGCGCGGATCCGGTGGATGTGAGTGGAAAGGGCTGAACGTTTCCAATGCGGGGGAACGAAGAGATTTCGGATTGCTGAAAAGATCGATATGAAAGGTTGCAAGCCTGCGACGGATCGAAATCCCTGCATCACCCGTTCTCGTTTTCGAAGTGGCACGTGAGAATTCTCCGCACGATTGTTCAGGCCCTTGTGCGATCGATGTTCGACAGCGGGCATCACATCCCGTTTTGCCGCGCCGTATGAGCGCAGTTTGTCGGTGACGATGCGCTTCGGTGACAGGCCCTGCTTCTTCAGCAGCCTGACCAGCAATCTCTTGGCAGCCTTGGTATCGCGGCGGGTCTGGACGATCTCATCGAGAACGTAGCCGTCTTGGTCAACGGCGCGCCAAAGCCAATGTTTTCGGCCGCCGATGGAAATCACGACCTCGTCCAGATGCCAGATATCCTTTCGCGACGGCTTCTTTCTATGCAACTGCTTGGCGTAGGCCGCCCCGAATTTGCGGCCCCATCGCCGTATCGTTTCGTAAGAGACGACGATACCGCGCTCCAGCAACATTTCCTCGACCAGCCGCAGGCTCAACGGGAACCGGAAATACAGCCAGACCGCACGGGCGATGATCTGCGGTGGAAAGCGGTGGTTCTTGTAGCTGATGGTCGATGAGGTCATCTCAACCGAATTATCCGCCACCCGTTAAGTTGCCGACAACGTGACATCGCCTGTTTTACAGCTTTCAGGCTACTGTCAGCTATAGCCGCTAGAAGGATGTTTGTTGAATTGACGCTGGCGAAGACAATGAGAGGACCTATCAATATCATCCGAGGTGCTGATCGCCAGCGGCGATGAAAGCCTAAATCGATGCTTCAAGGCAATCAGAGCCGTTAACTGCACTTCTGGCATCGGCTCGTTAGGGAGTTCCTATGTCGATAACTAAAAGAAAAATCGTCTTCGTAATTGTCTCAACCCTAATGGCACGCGGCGCGTCGGCGGCCGATCTCGCCGACCACAGCGTTCCGAGCGCCCCCTCTTATGACGCGCCGGGAACCTTCTCGTGGGCCGGGGCTTACGCCGGTCTTCACGGAGGTGTCGCGGCCCCCAAATTCAACCCGTTCAACAATGATCGCGCCCCAGCGGTGGGCGCTCAGGTAGGTTACAATTTCCAGGCCGGACCGGGCGTTTTCGGCGCAGAACTGGAAGGCTCTTACCTGAACAATGAAGTGCGTGTGCCCGGCGGCAAGGTGGAAAGCCGCTTCCGCGGTGCCGCGAAGGCGAAGGCTGGCTTGGGCCTTGACCGCACTTTCATCTACGGCACCGCGGGCGTCACAACGACCGAGTTCGAGGGCCGCCGCCCCGTATTCGGATCGGACAAGTGGAAATCCGGACCGGAGAGCTGGAAACAGGGCTACCTCTTCGGCGGCGGCGTCGAGCACGCGTTTCCGGGCGGCGTGTCAGCAAAGATCGAGTACAACTACGTCATTAATAACGCTGTCCCGACCCCGAGCGGAGGCGTCAACTCGGGGTCAGACCTTAACGATAGTGTAATTAAGGCGGGCATTAACTTTCGCTTCTGAAGACCATCGCTTCGAATTGAACAATGTGGCACTTCGGTGGCAGGTGATGTCACGTTGTGAGCGGCTTAACGGTTGTCGGATAATGGGTTGGGATGAACAGTCCTGCCGTCAGCTACAAGAACCACCGCTTTCCACCGCAGATCATCGCCCGTGCGGTCTGGCTGTATTTCCGGTTCCCTTTGAGCCTGCGGATGGTCGAGGAAATGTTGTTGGAGCGCGGCATTGTCGTCTCCTATGAAACGATCCGGCGATGGGGCCGCAAATTCGGAACGGCTTATGCCAGGCAGTTGCGCAGAAAAAAGCCGTCGCGAAAGGATATCTGGCATCTGGACGAGGTGGTGATTTCCATCGGCGGCCGCAAACATTGGCTCTGGCGTGCCGTTGACCAAGACGGTTACGTTCTCGACGAGATCGTTCAAGCCCGCCGCGATACCCAAGCTGCCAAGCGATTGCTGGTCAGGCTGCTGAAGAAACAGGGCCTGACGCCGAAGCGTATCATCATAGACAAACTGCGCTCGTACAGCGCTGCAAAACGAGATGTCATGCCCGCTGTCGAACAGAGCTGGCTCGGGAAATCTGTACTGCGGGGATAAGTGGAATTTCTGCCTGACTTCGGCTTAGATGCCGGGAACAGGAGATACCATGACGAGACGACCGCGCCGGAACCATAGCCCGGCTTTCAAGGCGAAGGTGGCACTTGCCGCGATCAGAGGCGAGCAGACGCTGGTGGAATTGTCCCAGCAGTTTGACGTGCACGCCAACCAGATCAAACAGTGGAAAGACCAGCTCCTTGAGGGGGCGACAGGCGTTTTCGGCGATGAAGCGAAGGCGGAGCCGGCGGGACCAACCGTCGATGTCAAAACGCTTCATGCCAAGATCGGCGAACTGACATTGGAGAACGATTTTTTATCCGGTGCGCTCGGCAAGGCGGGATTGCTGGGCGGAAAGAAATGATCGACCGCGAGCATAAGCTATCCGTCGTGCGCCAGGCGAAGCTTCTCGGCTTCAGCCGTGGCAGCGTCTATTATCTGCCTCGTCCAGTGCCTGACGGCGATCTTGCCCTGATGCGCCGGATCGACGAACTGCATCTCGACTACCCGTTTGCCGGAAGTCGAATGTTGCAAGGGCTCTTGAGGGGAGATGGGCTGAAAACTGGGCGGCTTCACGTCGCTACGCTGATGAAGAAGATGGGCATCGAAGCGATCTATCGCCGCCCGAACACCTCGAAACCAGCGTCAGGGCACAAAATCTATCCCTACCTCCTGCGCAAGCTGGCGGTCACCCGGCCTAACCAGGTCTGGGCTATGGACCTGACCTACATCCCCATGGCGCGGGGATTCGTCTATCTCTGCGCCGTCGTCGACTGGTTCAGCCGGAAGGTCCTGTCGTGGCGGCTATCGATCACGATGGAAGCAGCCTTCTGCATCGAAGCGGTTGATGAGGCTCTCGCCAGGCATGGCAAGCCTGACATCTTCAATACGGATCAGGGATCGCAGTTCACCTCCATCGACTTCACGGCGGTGTTGAAGAAGGCCGAAATCGCCATCTCGATGGACGGCAAGGGCGCATGGCGGGACAATGTCTTCGTCGAGCGGCTCTGGCGGTCGATCAAATATGAGGAGGTTTATCTCCACGCCTACAAGAGCGTATCCGAGGCCCGCGCTGGCATCGGCCGCTATCTGAGCTTTTACAACACCCGACGCCCACATTCATCCCTTGACCGGCAGACTCCGGATCAGGCCTACTTCAACGCGCTGGCACCAATGATGGTGGCAGCATAATCGAGGCGGAAATCCACTTAGCGAAACGGCCGAAGTTGTTCAGACGAACCGAGCCACCTCTAACATCGATCGCACAAGGGCCTGAACAATCGTGCGGAGAATTCTCACGTGCCACTTCGAAAACGAGAACGGGTGATGCAGGGATTTCGATCCGTCGCAGGCTTGCAACGTTTCATATCGATCTTTTCAGCAATCCGAAATCTCTTCGTTCCCCGCATTGGAAACGTTCAGCCCTTTCCACTCACATCCACCGGATCCGCGCAATGGCGCAGTGGAAAGCCGTGACCGGCGCAACTGCCTGACGTCACAAACAAGCGCCTTGTTCAGGCGTCCATGAAACAACGTGACATCGCCGTCTGCGCCATTGAGACCCCCCGGCCGACGTATCGGCTTGGCCACGATCAATTGCTGCAGATCGTAGAATGCTCCACGAAAATGACAGTTGGAAGACGCCAGATCTTGAAAGCTGTTCTACCGACGACGGCTCGTTTTGGCCCTAACCGCATATTCCGATCCAAAACCCCGAAGTCAGCCTTGCGCCGCCTATTATGGTCATAGAATTAGTTTTGCCTCGGACGGAAAACAGACACCAGCTCGCTTCAACGAGACGGGATCCGCACGCTGAAACTGGAACGTCCTGATACTTCCGGTTCCCCGCTTCGTATGGCGATCAGCCGGCGGGTTGGGGTTCCGGAAACTTCCAGGTGCCGTCAAGAATTTCCGCTTTGGGTCGATAGAGCCGCACGGTGTAATTCCAGCCCTTCATGACGGGCAGGCAATTGGGAATGTTCCCATCGCAGCCACCGAACTGGATTGCGATGGACCCGTCCCCGCTTTTCTTCGCTGTCACGTTGTTGAGCGAATAGGCATCGTACTGATTTTTTTCGAAGTAGCCCTTCGCGTTGTAAAGACTGATGGACCAGAAGCCATCGACCGGAACATCCTTGACGGTAAGTTTGTAGATGGCGTTGCCATCATTGTTCGCAGGAGTCACGTTGAGGTAAGACGCGTCCTTGTCGGGATTACCGCCCCAGGCCGCTGCACTCGCAATGAGGTGACGAACGGGATCCACCTCGGCCTTGGAGCCAAACGCCTTGTTGAAATCCGTCATAGTGGTCGCCAGGATCAGCAGCGCATCACGGAGCTTCTTTTGAGCGGCCTGATCCCAATCCGGAGTTTCGAGCGCGCCCGGTCCGCCCGCCTGGTCAATCTTTATAGCATCCTGAAGAGCATGCACCGTCTTGACGTCATCGGGATTGTTCGGGTCGACGAATGTGCGGATGGCGACTGCGACATATCGTGTGCCGACGCTTTCTTTCGTCAGCGTCGTCGTTCCGGAGTATGAGACCGCGGAAATGTAGTGATCTTCGTTAATCGCCAGCAGCGACATGAAACGCGTCCCGGCATCCGGCAAAACGATGGTCGCCGGTCCGGCGTCGAGATCGAGGATCGCTGATGAATAAAGCGTATCCCGGTTCAGACGAATGACCGTCTGGTTTTCGATGTCCGCAGGTTCGCGACGATGCACCAGTTTGCCGAGACCACCATCTTTGGCAATGTTTTGGAAATACAAGTCGCTTTCGGCCCTGACGAAATTGTCGACCGTGACGGGCTCGGTGGCGAGAGCTGGCGAGCATGCCAGTGCAATGAGTATTCCAGTGAGCGAGATTTTTGCCATGAAGCTGCGGGTCATATCGGGAACTCCTTAGACACTGCGAACAAGAGCGGGCGCTTTCCATCTGCCATCCAGTGCCTCCGGCTTGGGCCAGTAAAGCCGCATGGCCATGAAGAAGGGACCGGCAGGCGCAGGAAGCCAGTTGGCCTCCTTGTCTTTGCCGGGCGATTGATGCTGGATGTACACAGTGACCCCTCCGTCTTCATCCTTGCGGAGATCGGGGAGCATCGCCGAGTTGATCAGATAGCGGTTCAGATCATTCGCGGATAGCAGGCTTGATGGCAACTCATAGAGCGTGAGCGACCAGAAGGCGTTGACGGGCGGTAGTTCGCCGCTCGCCAAACGAAGCGTATACTGCGCGTTGCCAGTCAGTGGTTTTTTGCCATCGTCAACGAAGTAGGCGGGGTACATCGCCTCGTCCTTGGAGTTCCCGTAGATCCCGAGAACTGCACCAGACATGCGGTCGATATAATGGCCCGCCAGATGTTCACGGGTGCCAAAACTGTCGCCGCTGCTGCGTTTCCCGGTATCCAGTTCCGTTTCCTTGAACTGCTTGAATTCCGCCCAGGCGTCCGCCATACCCGCGCTGAGGGCATCGACGATCTCCGGCTTCAATGTCGTGACATCGAACGGTTTTCCTGTCCCGATTCCCAGTTTGGCAAACCGTTCTTTGATCTCTACCTCAGAAGGGTGTGTCGGGCAGAACTGGAGGATGAAACTCAACTGCTCGAAGAACTTGGGTGAGGTCTTTTGCTGGTCTGGTGTGAGCGGGGGCAGGAACTGCACGATGGGTGCGGCCTCCGGCGCTGGTTCGCCAAGGAAGCGTGATAGCGTCTGGACGGCATAGCCTTCCTGAATCTTCTTCACATTGTCGATGTCGTCAGGACCGAAAAGCTGTGTTCGGTAGAGAATAAACGCGAATTCCGTTTCACACCGAATGATGTCCTTGATGCCGGCCGGTGTCTCACCCTTCCACTCGGGCCCGGCAAGCAGATAATCTCCGGCCTCATTGCCGGTGGCGCGGTTGCCGACATAGGCAAAATTAAACGTGTACAGATCGATGAATTGCAGAGAGTAATAACGGCCGCTGTCGATCTCCGGCACGGTGAAAACAAGCGGCTCTGCTCGAAGATCAGCGCCGACGTAAGAATACGGCGTATCCGAATTCGGGGTCTGGATTGCCTTGTCGTCCGGCGTATAGACACGCGCATTGTTGACCAGTGTGTTCCAGTCAGCCTTGTATTCCGGCCCGCCTTTGTCGACGAAATACGAGTGTTGAACCCGATAGTTATCGACCAGGGGAAACCCGAAAATGGTCGCTTCCTTGGCGATTGCGCGGGCTTCGTCGGCCGTGATTTCTGCGGCCGCCGCATAGGGTGCGGTCAAAGTAAACTGAGACCCCGCGACCACAAACGCTGTCGACATCAAAAGGGTTCGTCGTGAAAACATAGCAGCACCTCCCAATCGCAAGAGTGCCGACTAGATGCCAAAACGTGTGCGAAAACAAGGTGCGCAACCTACAACATTTGAATCGTGATGTCCGCATTGGGCTGAGCTAGGCCATTCGCGCTGAGACGCCGTGCCTGCTTCCATGGAAGGTGGCCTAGCACCGGACTGTCTGTCGTCGGCCCTAAACCAGACACAGTGTCCCGATGTTCCGACCTCCGCTTTTCGCCCATTGCGGTCAATCAGAAAGATTCCACTGATCTTGGCAGTTGATAAACTGTGCAATTACAAGAGAATCGATTCCGCTCAATCGAGTTGATCGACACAGAAAGAATCGCAGCAAATCACGGCCCCAGCGGCTGGCGAAACCCGCGATTTTGGAGCGTCCGTGGCCAAACCCAGAAAATCACAGACTTCCGTCGAGCGGCGCGCCGAAGAACTCGACACCATTGCCGCCGTGCTGCCGATCGAGCGCCGCGACGAACTTGCCGAGCTGCTCACCGACCAGGACGTCGAAACGCTGCGCCATCTCGTCAACCAGGGCATGGGCGACAACACGCTGCGGGCGCTGACCTCGGACCTCGCCTATCTGGAAGCCTGGGGGACTGGCGGCGACCGGACAATCGCTGCCCTGGCCGGCACCCGAGGCGCTGCTGCTCAAATTCGTCGCCCACCATCTGTGGGCTCCGGAAAAACGTGCCGCCGATCCCGATCACGGCATGCCGGCCGACGTCGACGAAGACCTCCGGAGCCAGGGTTTTCTCAGATCCGCAGGCCCGCACGCGCCATCGACGGTGCGCCGGCGGCTGGCGAACTGGTCGACGCTGACCAAATGGCGCGGTTTTGACGGCGCCTTCGCCTCCCCTGCCCTCAAATCAGCCATTCGGCTGGCGATCCGAGCCGTGCCAAGACAACGTCTTCGCAAGAGCGCCAAGGCGGTCACCGGCGACGTGCTGGCAAAGCTGCTGGCGACGTGCGCCACGGACAGCCTGCGCGATCTGCGCGACCGGGCGATCCTGATGGTCGCCTTTGCCTCCGGCGGCCGCCGGCGCAGCGAGATTGCCGGCTTGCGGCGCGAGCAGCTAACCATCGAGCCGCCGATCGAGGAGCCGGACGGTCCTCCCCTCCTCTTCTCTGGCTATCCATCTCGGCCGCACCAAGACCAGCTCGGGCGAGGAGAACGACGTCGTCTACCTGACCGGCCGGCCGGTGGAGGCGCTGAATGCCTGGATGACAGCTGCGAAGGTGGAAAGCGGCAGCGTGTTTCGGGGGATCGGGCGATGGGGAACGGTCTCAAAGCGGGCGATCGATCCGCAATCAGTCAATGCGATCATCAAGCAGCGGGTGGAAATGGCCGGGCTGAAGGCTGGGGAGTTTTCCGCCCACGGCTTGCGGTCGGGATTTCTCACTGAGGCGGCCATCCGCAACATCCCGCTCCTCGAAGCCATGGAACAGTCGCGTCATCGGTCAGTGCAACAGGCGTCGAACTACTACAACAACGCTACACGTCCAAGCGGACGCGCCGCCCGTATGCTGTGACGCTGGCTTCTGTTCTGTGTCCGAAGATAACGAAAGGTCTCCCGCTCGAGCAAAAGTGTGTCTATTTGCGTGAGCACCTCGCGCCAAAACTTGCTAACAGAGTAGGTAACCATAGCCCTCCCTCGAGTGCGATCAGTAGGTCGACGGTTTCAATCCCGGGTCGGCGCGTGCTTTGAGTGAGAGCTCCCCTCGCCGCTCTGCATCGTAGTGAATAAAGTTCGTTGGCAAACAGGTCGATTCGGCCGAGATCTCAATGTGTTCCGCGGCAAGAGTTACTACGGCTGGATTAAGCGAGCACTTTGGCTTGCGCTTTTCCAACGCGGGGGAGGAATCGCAGTTTCTCTCGGATAGCTAGATAACTCCTTGTTTTTCATGGATGCGAGGCTCGAAACCATCGATTTCACGGGAAGGACCAGTCAGTGTATTAACTGCTTGTTAACCAAAAAACTCTTGCCCGGCTGACAGAATCGGGGCCTA
>NC_008383.1 GCF_000009265.1 Rhizobium johnstonii 3841
GTGGAGAATCCCGCTCAGCTTCAGAAGGCTATTCATAAACTGATAGCGGCCCACGCGCGAGATCTCTCGGGCGCGCTTCACGAGCATCGTGTGAAGCTTTATCCGCCTGAAGCTCGAAAGACGCTTCGGTCATTTTCGTCGATAGAGGCTGCGAAGCTCATTGGCGTCAACGATGGCTATCTCCGCCATCTTTCGCTCGAGGGTAAGGGGCCGCAGCCTGAGATCGGAAATAACAATCGCCGTTCGTATTCGGTCGAGACTATTCAGGCGCTCCGCGAGTATCTCGACGAGAACGGCAAGGGTGACCGTCGGTACTCACCACGCCGGAGCGGTCGTGAGCATTTGCAGGTTATAACCGCAGTGAACTTCAAGGGAGGCAGCGGTAAGACCACGACGGCTGCTCATCTTGCTCAGTATCTTGCGCTTAATGGATACCGGGTTCTTGCGATTGATCTTGATCCGCAGGCCAGCATGTCCGCTTTGCACGGATTCCAGCCTGAGTTTGACGTTGGCGACAACGAAACGCTCTACGGCGCCGTTCGTTATGATGAAGAGCGGCGCCCGCTGAAGGATATAATCAAGAAAACCTACTTTGCGAACCTTGATCTCGTTCCGGGCAACCTCGAGCTTATGGAATTCGAGCACGACACCGCTAAAGTGCTCGGCTCTAACGACCGCAAGAACATCTTCTTCACGCGAATGGATGACGCAATCGCGTCAGTGGCGGACGACTATGACGTTGTCGTCGTCGACTGCCCTCCCCAGCTCGGCTTTCTGACGATCTCGGCTCTATGCGCGGCAACCGCCGTTCTTGTTACTGTACATCCTCAGATGCTCGATGTGATGTCGATGTGCCAGTTTCTGCTGATGACCTCAGAACTTCTGAGCGTCGTTGCGGATGCTGGCGGGAGCATGAACTACGATTGGATGCGTTATCTCGTTACGCGCTACGAGCCGGGAGACGGACCGCAAAACCAGATGGTGTCGTTCATGCGCACGATGTTTGGCGACCATGTCCTGAACCACCCGATGCTCAAGAGCACAGCCATTTCAGACGCGGGGATTACTAAGCAGACTCTCTATGAGGTGAGCCGCGACCAGTTCACGCGAGCAACATACGACCGAGCCATGGAATCGCTCGACAACGTGAACAGCGAAATCGAACAACTCATTCAATCATCTTGGGGTCGCAAATGATGGCTCTAGAGATCTCAGAAAACGCGACATTGATGGAGAAGTTGCCAGCCGGAAACTTTTCGGAATTTGCACTCTCTATGTCGAGGAATCCGGCTTGTCACGAGTACCTCAGGGGAAAGCAAGATGGCTAGAAAACACCTCCTTTCAGATTTGAAAGCTCCTGCTTCATCATCTACGGAGTTCGATGAAGCTAGGGCTGCAGACGTCCCTACTCCGCAGTATGCGCCTCGAGGTGCAATCGGTGCCGTCTCGCGATCGATTGAAGCTTTGAAGTCGCAGGGACTGAGTGAACTCGATCCCGAACTGATAGATGCGCCGTCCGTTACTGATCGCCTTGATGAGGATGGGGCTCAGTTTGAGGAGTTCGCTCGCAACATCCGTGAGAATGGGCAGCAGGTTCCGATTCTTGTCCGGCCTCACCCGACCGTGGAAGGACGGTATCAGATTGCCTACGGCCGGAGACGGTTGAGAGCGGTCAAGGCGGCCGGCCTCAAGGTCAAAGCCGCAATCAGAAATCTGACAGATGACGAGCTTGTACTGGCGCAAGGTCAGGAAAACAGCGCGCGTCAGGATCTGTCGTTTATCGAGCGGGCGCTCTATGCAGCCCAGCTCGAAGCGAGTGGCTACCAGCGTCCCGTCATCATGGCAGCGCTGGCTGTCGACAAAAGTAACCTTTCGCGGTTGATTCAGGCTGCGACCCAATTGCCGGACGACGTCATCCGACTAATTGGTGCTGCGCCTAAGACCGGCCGTGATCGCTGGTACGAGCTATCATCGCGGTTGGCTGCAGAAGGTGCTGCGGAGAAGGCGCGCGCTCTTCTTTCGACTAGCGAGGTTGGCTCCCTGGGTTCTGATGAGCGATTTGTTCGCGTTTTCGACGCGGTTGCGCCGAAGAAATCTAAGAAGGAAAAAGTTCAGGCGGATGTCTGGCAAGCTGACGATGGGGTCAAGGCTGCGAGTTTCCGCCAGGACAAACGAACACTGACATTGATGATCGACAAGAAGGCAGCGCCGGAATTCGGTGAGTACCTGATGTCGGCTCTCCCCGAGATCTACGCTTCGTTCAAGAAGTCGAAGCAATAGATGAGTCGTAACGAAGAAAGGTGCCGATAGCGCAAAGAAAAAGCCCTCCGAAACGGTGTTCCAGAAGGCCTCTCTCAGTTTGGTCGCTTAGAGAATCGCATTTCCCGGAATCACAGTCAAGAGTCAACGCCACACCGGCGTAGCCTTTTCTTTGCCTTGCGAAAGGTGAAGGACATGGAAACGGGTTATATCACGACGCCCTTTGGGCGGCGGCCGATGACGCTTGCTCTGGTGAAGCGTCAGGTTAAGACCGAGCAGGCAATAGCGGATGGCTCGGTCGACAAGTGGCGCGTGTTTCGCGACATAAGCGACGCCCGCTCACGCCTTGGCCTTCAAGATCGAGCCTTGGCGGTCTTGAATGCACTTTTAACATTCTTCCCAGTTGCTGAACTCAGCAATGAGAGGAACCTGGTCGTCTTTCCATCAAATGCTCAGCTATCAGCCCGCACAAACGGTATCGCTGGGACAACTCTGCGCAAGTGCCTCGGTTCGCTGGTGGAGGCCGGTGTAATCATCCGCAAGGATAGCCCTAACGGTAAGCGATATGCTCGAAAAGGCAAAGAAGGAAACATAGAGGACGCCTACGGCTTCAGTCTGGCACCGCTTCTTGCGCGCGCCGGCGAGTTTGCTAGCCTCGCCCAAGACGTGGCTGCTGAACAGCGCCGCTTCCGCATCACGAAAGACCGCCTCACGATCGTTCGGCGAGATGTCCGCAAGCTGATCACCGTCGGGATGGAAGAGAACCTTGCCGGCGATTGGATTGCCGCGGAAACGTGCTTTGTCGAGATTGTGGGAAGGTTCGTTCGGCACCCGACGCTCCAGGACCTGATTTCGAGCCTCGACGAGATGAGCCTTCTTCACGAAGAAGTCTCCAGGATGCTGGAAATTAAAGAAGAAACCGCAAAAAGTGATGGCAATGCCATCCCGGACGGATGCCACATACAGAATTCAAATACCGAATCCTGCCATGAACTTGAACCCCGCTCCGAAAAGAAGCAGGGCGAAAAGTCCGAGCCAAACAAGAAAACGGAGCGGAAAGACGAACCGGAAGCGTTTCCGTTGTCCATGGTGTTGCGTGCCTGCCCGGAGATCAACGCATTTGGCCCTGGTGGATCGATTGGAAGCTGGCGCGAAATGATGTCAGCGGCGGTAACGGTTCGGTCCATGCTTGGCGTCAGCCCCTCTGCCTATCAGGAGGCATGCGAGGTGATGGGGCAGGCCGGAGCGGCGATAGCAATAGCTTGCATTTACCAGCGTGGCGGGCACATCAACTCGGCGGGGGGATATCTTCGGGATCTAACGGGGAAGGCGCGGCGAGGGGAGTTTTCACTTGGGCCAATGCTGTTTACGCAATTGCGGGCGAACTCGGGCACCGTCAAGGCGTCAGCGTAGGTCAAAGTATCATGATTGTTTAGCCTAACCGGTTGAACTAATTAACCTATTTTGACTAGTTTCCGGCTGGCAACTTTATCTCGATCTAAAGCGTCGAGTGAATGGCAGAAGATAATCTTCCTGATGGGCGTCCGTATAATGACCGAAATTGTGCTTCCGACCGAAAACACGATCATCGCGGCAGCCAAAAAACTTGACGCGGCCGCATCGCAGCTGGTGGCAGAGACGTTCTTTGCCATTCGGCATGGGATGTCAATCAATCCAATTGGTCGCAACCCGGATGGGCAGACCATCAAGGGATACCCTGACATTACTGGGCGGGTGCCGGGTGAGAAGAAGTACCTGATCGAAGTCACGAAGGACGACTGGCGCACACATCTTCAGAGCGATCTATCAAAACTGTCCCGCCTGCAGAAAGGAGCCTACGCGGGTTTCCTACTTCTCTGCTTCCGAAAGTCCGAGTCCGAACTCACTCAAAGCAACAGGAAGAAGGCACGGGAAACCGTCCAGCAGGCCGAGAGCCGGATTGAAAAGCTTTTGGGTGTCCAGGCAGGACAGGTAGAATTCGTCTTTCTTGGCGAGTTCGCGCGTGAGGTCAGATCGGCGAAATACCACCGCGTATTGCTGGCTCTGGGTCTCGAGCTTGTGCCAGCGCCATTCTACACGGATTTGCGCTTCGTGCAGGGCTTAGCCGATTTCGTACCGACCGCTGAGGAATATGAGGCTGAGAGTGTTGTTCCTCGCGATGAGGTAAGCCGGACCTATGAGCGGGTCTTCAAAAACAGACTAACGTTGATCGAAGGCGAGGGCGGTAGCGGCAAAACAAGCCTGGCCCTAGCCGTTGCGACGGAGCATCGGAAGCAAGGCGAGATCTTTCTGTTCTTAGACGCCTCTGTCGCTGACTGGAAGAGCGGTTCGGAGCGAGCTCGCCTCGTTGACGTAGCGGCGATGTTCGCGGAATCGAATGTCCTGATTATATTGGACAACGTACATCTGGGCGATGCGTCCGGCATTTCTGAACTGATTACAAATGTCCAGGCGTCCGGTTATGATTTCCGCTTTTTGATGACGACGCGCAGCAGCGACGAAGTTGAACAATGGAAGCGCCTGGGAAATATCGAGCTTCTCCGCAGAGTTCCGTCTGGAGCCGATGTCAACTCTGCCTATCACCGCCTGCTCACTCAAAAGTTTCCCGGAAGCAGTTTCAACGATATTCCCCCAGCGGTGACCACACGATGGTCAAATCAAATTCCCAATCTGGTTATTCTCACGCTTGCTCTTGAAGGTCTCACAAAGAGAGGCGGCTATGATCGCGATTGGGCGATCAAGGTTGAGGACGCAGGCACATACCTTCAAGCTAAGTTCATCTCGAAGCTGTCGTCCGACGACGTCAAACAGGTGGGCAAGATCGCTGCGCTCTCACTTCTGGAAATTCCCACCTCGCTCAGGTCGCTCGACCACCGGGTTCCAAAGTCTGCTGTGGATCTGGGCTTCGTTCGTCTGAACTCGAGTTCAACAACTCAGCGATATGAGCTCGTTCACCACGAACTGGGCAAGCTGATCACGTCCTTCAAAGATCCGGATATCAAGGCGCGGCTGGGAGAGGTGATGTCCGCTGATCCCTTCCAGGCAACATATATCGGGCTGAAGCTTATCGGAAACGGAGAAGCCAGCCTGGCAAAGGAATTGTTGTCGTCAGTCCTTTCTCAATCACTCACACTCTCGCCAGATTTCTCGATGGGAAACTCCGGCGGAGTCTTCGGTATCCTGGTCCAGTCCAACGTGACTACCTATCCCGAAATTGAGCGTATCCTTCTTCCTGATATCGGCGCCTTTTTCGATACAAAGCCGGATATTGTAACCGGCCTTAGCTCCTTCCTCGGGGCTGCCTCCGAAAACATGGAGCGCGTATACAATGCCATTGTGGAAAAACTTGCCGAACAGGAAACGATTCGACGGATCGAAGAGCTTCTCCCATCCGTCGGCCCGACGACTTTCGCGACACTTTACCGATGCGCGAACTCACGGAACCTCCCGTTTCTTTCAACGCTTCGAAAATATCTCAACAGAGGGAAGCGTATAGATTCCTTTGCCTATCGATGCAGGTCTGAAAGTCCGAGTAAGGTCGAGATCTGCTGGGGCCTGATTGATGAGTTCTTTCCACACCACAAGGCCCGGTTTGAAGTTGTGCTTCGCTCTGCCCTCGCCGAGGGATACATCGAGCGCCTTATCCCGGAAGAGCTTATTGAGTCTCGCTCTTCAAGGGCTGTTCAGACGGCGATCCGATGCGCAAATAGCGAAGTTTTCAAACGGTACATCACGTTCCGTGACTGCAGCGACGCGACGCTGTTGCTTCTGGCCCACACGATGCACGACATGGGCAGGAATGATCTCTCGGAGGTCGCAGCTGACCGAGTTGCAGGCAGGACGACCTCTTCAATCTGGTATCATCGTCGCACCGGTGGCAGGGCGTTGCTGACTATTTTGCGGAGAGCATCGATATCTGCAGAAGGAGATGTTCAGAAAATTCTGATGCGGCTTGAGGCTGAAGGAAAAATGAGGGCCATTGTGAATGGAATGCGGCCTTATCGCCTAGCGAATTTTATTTTCGTGATCTGGGATCGGCACGAGCAATTTACTTCATTCATCTCGAAGACAGATCTTCAGGAAATTACAAACCGCCGGTTCAAAGCGCGAGCGGCAGAGTTCTCTGAAGAGCGACAAGCGTCCATCTACATTGCAGGAATCTATGCGCTGGTAGGCCTCGACATACCGCGGGACGAGTGGAGCGCGGTCGACGTCACTGAAGACGATTTCATTGGAAACCAGAACAACCCGGTCTTCTGGATCGGTCTCAAGGCTCTGGAAGAAAATGGCATGATACGCCTTGCCCATCGAAGCAGATTTCCGACATCTGTCGCGGCGCTAGATACTCATTCGGAAAACACCAGCCGGATCATGAACGATTTGAAAAACTGGGCTGCGACCAGGTAATTCATAGTTGAAGAGAGTCTCTGAACCATACAGCCATTGCGACTATCAGCGAACCGTAAAACATCTCGCGCTGCGCAACGATCTTAACCATTCGTTAACTTGTCGGGATCCGCTCGTGAATACCAGCGTCGCTTAGGGAGATCGACGGGATCACACGAGCGCAGCGTTCACCTTTTTAAGGGTCTCATTGAAACTGTGCAGCAGCTGCCTCCCTTGCATCGGGGCAGGAAGAGTTTCGTCTATGCCGGTACGCGTCCTTCCGCTCTCGATGCGGGCGGACCCTAGATGTGCGTCAGCGAGCCTGAGGTCGTAGATTCCGAAAAGCGGTGACATCAGGTTTCCAGCTTCCGCTGCAGTGAGCCTCGTGGAAAGTAGCCGCTCCAAGAGCTTGAGAGATCCGGGCCGCTTTTCGTTCTTAGAAAGGGTAAGTTGGGAAGCGATCGCATCAGCGTCGATTCTTTCTATGAACAGCCGGGTCAGGTCCTTTGCAAGCTCGAGAATCCCATCTGTTTTCACTGCCTGAAAGCGGTGCAACCTGCGCAGCAGCGAGGGGACCGCTTCGTTTTCTCGAAGAAGAGATCTGCCGTACTTAGTTTTGAACGCCGCCTCGACCGCCTCCAAAACACTTGGCATCTCCCGTTCAGGCGCGACGGTTGCAGCCGGCTGCACCATCATTTGCGCCGCAAAGAGTTCAGAAGACACGCCTCCTTCCGGCGTGACGTTATATGCGCTCCACAACCGCTGTTCCCATTGAGGGAGTAGGCCTATATCCTTGGCGAACACAGTGATCAGACCAAGGTTGTTCAAGCCAAAATGCACGGGCTCGTTGGCTCCTAGGGCGCCAGTTTCGGCGCTATACCAATGCAGTTTTGAGCCACGGCGGCTCAGCAACGCATCCGCGACGGATGGATTGAAAAAGAGCCAGGTGCTCGAGCCTATGAGCTGAGGACCAAGGACTCGGTTACCATCCGTGTCGAGCGCGAAGGCCGCGGCGTGATTATCCTTGTCGCCTCGCACACGCACGCTCTGGCCACCACTTTGAACCCACTCAGTCCGCCAGATGGCCCCTCGCGTAAAGAAGCTGCCGGCAGGGAAGGGGTAGCCAGCCTCGTTGGTTGTTCTGTCCCAGCTGTCTCGCCCTCGCGTTTCCGAAGGCGTGTCTTCAAACGCGTACGACGGTTTAGTGGCGGTGATCATAGTCCGTTCGCGATAGCTGGAGCAGTAAAGATCCATGCCGCGGGCGGCGAGATAGTCGCCGAGATATTCCTTACGGATTTCAAGAACCGTAGGCTTCCCCTCGCTATCTCGCTTCAATCTGGCGACATCGATCCAGTCTTCCTCAGGACGCTTCCAAACGTCTCCCTCACGAACGAGATGCAGGGCCACGACAAGGTCCGTATGAAGATGCCAGATCTCATGGTCGACTTCGTCGATGAGCTGGACGATTACCAGGTTTACCCCCAGGTCACCGCCCTGCCAGTTGCGAAATACGTCGGCTGATCGGTAGCCGTCATTTTCAACGACGGAGCGGTGGGGCTGGATGCCAAGATCGTCCCATGCGAGCGCTTCCACGTCCTTGCGCCGTTCGGCCATCACGGCCGCGCTTCCGATCCCGATCCACTCTTCTAAACGAAGAATATCCGGGTCATCGGAGGCAATCGTTGAAAAGGTAATTTGACGAAGTGGCACCCAGGAACCTGCCTGGAGATAAGGAACGTCTTGAAGGTGGAAGTAGGCTTCCTGAACTGGCATGAACTCTCTCGGTCACATCATCACGGACAACACGACTATGGACTGTAAAACCTAGCCGTAAAATCAATTGGAATCGCTGTCCCACATTACAGGTTGTGAACATCGCAAAAAATGGCAGCTTTACAACAGGTCTGGTGATTCGCGATTTTCGCCGGAATCAACCAGCAATACGAGCAGTGTGATGGCAGTTCATTCAATTGCATACCGAATATTTCCGGCTTCAGCCTGTCCGCCGGCTCTCTTGCATCTCAGTCCCGCTGGACACCTCTGCGAGGTTGACACCGATCAGGTCGGGTTGAGTGCGCTGAGTGAAATCATTCAGACGGCACCCGGATCAAATCCCCTACCTCTGCTGTTCGACGAGCTCTTGTCGCCGGGCACTGCGCAGCTCGTCTGGAAGGGGTCGGGACCGGGGCGAGGTGTTGAAATTAGGAGGGCGTTTTCCGGCCTTTTTGGGCGGTTCTTTGCCCGCGCATATCTGGAACGCTACTATGGTTTCACCTGGTTTTCTCCGATCAGTGGTTCGCCATATAATTTGAGCAACAGGCTGAGGGTCGTACGCCAGCCAGGCAGAGAATTCGATTTGCCTGACTGGATCATGGCCGGTCCGGGTGTGCTTGCCATTGGTGAAGCGAAGGGGTCTCACGCAAAAGGACCGGCCCCGACTTCTGGCCTGCCAGGTCCACTGCGCACTGCGTACGAGCAGATTTCAAGAGTCTGGGTTCAGAAGGTGGACCCCGCCGGCGTTTGGGTAAACCGACAGGTGAAAGGCTGGGGCGTGATGTCGCGATGGGGTGTCGAGAGCCCTGCTCGCAGGGCATATCATTGTGTTCTGGACCCGGACACTGAAGGGGAGCCGCTGAGCGGAGAGGAGCTCGAAGAGGCCATACAGGACGTCGCCCGGTCGCATGTTGCTCTTCTCCTCGATGGGCTGGGAAGGCCAGACCTTGTTGATAAGAGAGCGAGCCCAGGCTTCAGTCCTCAGCAGGTTTCGGCAACGATAGAAGGGCTAGGAGAACGCACGTTCATCGGAGGTATCGTCAACAACTTCGGTTTTCTCCCGATGTCCATTGATGATGCCCGCGCGGTGCAAGCGAGCCTGCCAGAGCGCCTGCGCCCCACGGTCCGGTTCCTCGGATTGGAAACAGACGTTGTGGAACAATATCGCTCGGGCTCTGTCATCAAGGCTCAACCTTTTCGTATCGATGCAAGTGGACCCAGTTTGAGTTCCGACGGAATGATGCTGGCGCCGCTTGAGCGGATCGACCCAGTTCCGTCGACAATCTGATCATAACCTCCACTACCGGTGCTCCGATCAAATCGGAGCGACCTCTCGACCTAATTTCGGAATCGCAAGTGAAGAAACTTTTTAAGCAGCTCGGCCTGCACAAAATCGAAGTGTGCCTGAAGCTCCAAGCGACGGAAATAATACAGCTTGAGCGAAAGTCGGAACTTTTGCCGGATTTTGACTTCGTGTCCTACGGGGGGCTAAGCGAGAAAGATTATCCGATCTGGCACGAATTCGAGTTCGGTAACGAATTCCTGTTCATTCATCGGCTCAGGATGAGTGACTATGGTTACTTCGTCGACGACGCCCCGGAAGATGACGACAACTTCGAGCTTCCGAAATACACCTCTGGAAGGGCAGGATACGGCGAGGCTGGTATCCTGAAACTGGAACTCCATACCGTCGATAGGTTCGGGTGCCGGGCGATGCTCCGGGGCCTGCTATCTGGTTCATCCATCGAGATGAATATGGACGTGCGTTTCAAATTCATCGCCGCTGGATATCGTGAAGGCGAAACAAGGCTTAGACATGCGGCCGAGGCGATAGCCGAAGGATGGGCGTTTGAAGAAGAAGGGAAGCTCAAACAAGCCTTCTTTTCCTATTACGCTGCATTGGACAGCTTCATCGATGCGGAACGCATCAAGCTCAACGGCGGCTTGGATGATGACGAAATAGATGAAGAGATACATGAAAATATAATCGCTCCCGACATTAGGTTGAACGAGAAGCTTCGGCATGTCGTAAAGCGCAACCTGCCCACCAATTTGAACGGACTCAATGGTCTGAGAATTTGGGGCGAAGTCTTTGGTCGATTTAATCGGATCACAGAGACCCGAAACGCTATTGCCCACAACACGAAGATCGCAGTAATCACTCACGATGACGTCAACGTATGCTTCTCGACCCTGGCAATTATCATTGCGATCGTTCAGGAGCAGTGCTTCGACGAGCCCGCGATCTTGGAGTGCTACGGTCTAAGCTAGGCGCCGCGGACAAAGCGATCCCTTTCAAGTGGATTTAGCCCGCGAATTGTATCAAAGCATTCGAGCTGCGCGGCCGCTCCGGCGCGTGGCATTGTTATAGTAGCTCGATGCCTGCTGTACCGAACGATGACGCGACTGCTCCATAGCCTCTGGAAGAGGGATACCGCGGTTCGCCGCCTCGGTCAGATATCCCGATCGGATCCCGTGCGCGGAAAACTCCCCACGCTCTAATCCAGCCAGTTCCACCCGCTGCTTGATGATCGCATTGACCGACTGCGGATCGATCGCCCGTCGCGAAACAGTCCCCCATCGCCCGATCGCCCGAAACACGCTGCCGCTGTCGATCTTGGCGGCCACCATCCAGGCATTCAGCGCATCCACCGGCCGACCGGTCAGGTAGACAACGTCGTCCTCGTCGCCGCTGGTCGTCTTGGTGCGGCCGAGATGGATGGCGAGAGAGGGGAGGGGGCTCCCGCCTTCGACCGGAATGGGCGGTTCGACGGTCAGCTGCTCGCGGCGCAGCCCGGCGATCTCGCTGCGCCGGCGACCGCCGGAGGCAAAGGCGACCATCAGGATCGCCCGGTCCCGCAGATCGCGCAGACTGTCGGTCGCGCAGGTCGCCAGCAGTCTTGCCAGGACGTCGCCGGTGACCGCCTTGGCGCTCTTGCGAAGACGTTGTCTTGGCGCGGCTCGGATCGCCAGCCGAATGGCTGATTTGAGGGCAGGGGAGGCGAACGCGCCGTCGAGGCCCCGCCACTTGGTCAGCGTCGACCAGTTCGCCAGCCGCCGCCGCACCGTGGCTGGCGCGTGTGGACCGACGGATTTCAGAAACCCTTGGCTCCTGAGGCTTTCGTCGACGTCGGCCGGCATGCCGTGATCGGCATCCGTCTCGCGGTGTCGTGGGTCCCAGAGATGATGGGCAACGAATTTCAACAACAGCGCCTCGGGCGCCGGCCAAGGCAGGGAACGTCCGGTCGCCGCCAGACCCCAGGCTTCGAGGTAAGTGAGATCGGAGGTCAGCGCCCGCAGCGTGTTGTCGCCCATGCCCTGGTTGACCAGGTGGCGCAGCGTCTCGACGTCGTGGTCGGTGAGCAGTTCGGCGAGTTCGTCGCGGCGCTCGAGCGGTAGGACGGCGGCGATCGTGTCGAGTTCTTCGGCGCGGCGATCGACGGCAGATTTTTGCAGTGGCGGCATTTCGGTTCCTGAAATGGCTACGCGGAAGCTTCACGGGCCGGTGGCGAAGGCCACTTTCGGTGATTTGCCCCGCAAAATCAATCTACCATCGATAATTGGTAGTTATCGGTGGTTAGAGCGCCATCCGACAATCATACGATGCGAGGAACCATAATATTCATATAGAGTTCGTTTAGTAAATCGTTTACCATAATATCAATGGCTTACGATCTCGCCAAAATCAGCATGACAGCCTTGATGCAGCCGGCTTTCGACGCCGCCATCGCGCTGACGCGTCTGGACGAACGGATCGCCCGTTCGCCGGTCGGCGCGGGGTGGATCGAACGCACCCATTTTGCCGACGCCTGCGCCTCGCTGTGGGTCGACGGTGAACTCGTCCATCTCGAAGACCTTGTCCTGCACGACGCCACCCGCGACATCCGCACCCCGACGCACGAACTGACCATCGCCCGCGACGTTCTACGGACCCGCCGGCGCATTGCCGCGCAGTCGCCGGATTGGGCGTTATCGACCGAGGGTATCCGAAATTTGCGACAGACGTCGGACAGCAATCCGGCCGGCGCTGAGGCGGGGCAGCCAAGCGACGTCATTCGGCCGGCGGTCGCCATCGATCCGGAAGGGGAGGGGGACGACTTCGACGACATCGAAAATCTCCCCGGCGTTGACTATGCCGCCATCGATGCGGTGCTCGCCCGATCGGAAGCCGCGATCGAGAGTGCAACACGGCCTGGCGACGCCGGAGGCAACAGGGCTGCCGAAAAAGATCCGATGATCTATGATCTCGACTGGGACGAGGATGAGCGGCTGGAGGAATGGCGAACGGTGCTGCGGCAGACGGAAAATCTGCCGGCGGTGTTTCGGGCGATCGTCGCCCTCGATGCCTGGAACGAGATTGCGGTGCTGCAGCATTCGCCCTGGCTCGGCCGGCTGTTTTCCGCGTCGATCCTGCGCCAGGCCGGCGCCACGTCAGGCGCCCATCTCGCCGCCGTCAATCTCGGCCTCAAAACCATTCCCGTCGATCGGCGCCGGCACCGCGACCGGGAGACCCGGCTGCTCGCCATCGCCCACGGTTTTTTGGCGACCGCCGAGATCGGCATGAAGGAGCATGACCGGCTGGCGCTCGCCAAAAAGATGATGGAGCGGAAGCTGGAGGGGCGCCGGACCTCTTCGAAATTGCCGGATCTGGTCGAGCTGGTGATGGCAAAACCGTTGGTGTCGGCGGGCATGGTGGCGAAGACGCTGGACGTCACGCCGCAGGCGGCGCGGCGGATTGTTTTGGAACTCGGCCTCAGAGAGATGACGGGGAGGGGGAGGTTTCGGGCATGGGGGATTATCTAGTCGGAAAAATTCTTTTGCCGCCTTCTACGACGCCGTTTTCCCGTCGCCCAGGCTTCATAGGCTTTAGCTTTCCCGATCAGTTCAGGGTGAAGCGCTTCCAGGGTATCGCCTGAGTAGGCACCCGCGACAGAAAATCAACGAGATCACGTCGGCCACGATATGTCGGGACGCCGTGGCTGTTTTGCGCCATGAGAACAATCGGCACGCCGGGGAATGCTGGCTGGAAGCTATACGCAACCTCATCGGCTTGGGGGCCGCTATTGATAACGTGCGGCTTAACAATGACGATGGCGAATGTGACGCCCTGCTCGCGAACTAATGCGCCTTCAAACTGCATTTCTTCTCTCCTTTGATGAAGAGGCCGCCTCATTCCAGGCGGCCTCAGGTTTTAGCCACGCGGCGGGAACGGGTCGCGACCGTAGGAATCCTTGTCCCGGATTTGTCCGTTGGGACGGTGGATGACTACTTCGCTCTGCTGGTTGATCGCAATCTTGCGAGCAGCAGCAGCCGCGTCGGCCTGCGTTCCATGGGTGGAGGTCACTCGCTGATTTCCAGCGCCCCGCACGGCCCATTCGCCGTTATGGGGAACCACATGTTGATTTTTATTTGTCATCGCATCAGATTCCTTTTTCTTGAGCGCCATATCAATTTACATTAATCAAAATTTAATTGTCAATACGGCTATTATCGTTTACGAATTGGAATAGAAATTTTATACATGGAGTGATCATGACCATTGAGATGAAAAATGTGCTGGAGTTGGCCGATGCGGCACTTTCCGCTGACTACACGCGCGTACGCAGAGCTGCGAATGCGCTCGCGCGAGATCTCGACAAGAATGGTGAGACTTCCATTGCCAAGGAACTGAAGGCCCTGGTGCGGAAGAGGGGGGTGCCTTTGAAGGCGTCTGGCTACGTGGAATCGCTACCCGTGGACTCGAAATCCCGCTTGCCGCTTGTCGAGGAGCAGACCTGGCCCGATACGCCTATTTTTCTGAACGAAGGCGGGTGGCATGTGTTCAGCGATTTCATCGCGGATGCCCGGCGCATTGATGACCTGAGCGCCAAAGGATTGGCGTCACGTCTTGGGCTTCTGCTCTCTGGCCCGCCAGGAACAGGCAAGTCTCTCCTTGCCGGCCATATCGCTGCGCAGTTGTCTCGTCCGCTATATGTCGTCCGGCTCGACTCGGTCATCTCCTCTTTGCTCGGGGACACCGCCAAAAATATCCGTTCGGTGTTTGATTTCGTGCCGGCGCGAAACGCCGTTCTTTTTCTCGATGAGATGGATGCAGTCGCAAAGCTGCGTGACGATCGGCACGAGTTGGGCGAGCTCAAACGCGTCGTCAATACTGTCATTCAAGCGTTGGACGGGCTGGACCCGAGCTCGATCGTGGTTGCTGCAACCAATCATGCGCATCTTCTTGATCCTGCAATATGGAGGCGGTTTCCTTATAAAATTGAACTCGGTCTTCCGGATGAAAGCGTTCGCGCTGACCTTTGGCGCCATTTTCTTTTTGAGGACAAAGATGAGGAGGGTCGCGCCGAGCTATTCGGCGTCGTGTCCGAAGGGTTGTCGGGGGCCGATATCGAAACGATGAGTCTGTCGGCGCGGCGTCATGCCGTTCATGAGTCGCGTAACATTGATTTTGGAGCCGTCGTTGCGGCTCTGCTGGAGCCGCGTTCAGGCCGTACTGTCCCTGTGCAGCGGCAGCCATTGGATGCGGAGCAGAAACGCCAGGTAGCAATAGCCCTCAAGGAGAAGTACGCCATTGGGGGGGCGGATACCGCCCGCATTCTCGGAGTTTCACGGCAAGCCATCTATGCTTACCTGAAGCAACAGGAAGGGGAGGTGTAGTATGGTGGAGCCGAGAGACCAACCCCTTCTCTATCCCGTTCTGAGCCTTCAGATGGATCCGGCGCTGCGGAGTCCGACGGGGCGTGGCAAAGGCATCGACAGCATCGTCAAGGAGCGGCTCGGCCGGCAGCAGGACGTGCTCGCGAGCGAAACACGCGACATTTATGAACACCGGACAGAGTTGCCCACATACTCGGGTTTAACGCACCTAGTCGTTCGGATGTTCAGTGAGGATTCCCTTGCTCCAACGCACACCCCCGATGACTTGTTCTCGCAGCGTCATGGATGCAGGCTCGTTGCTCCTCTTCCTGGCGGCTATTTGATCGAGGCTGATGTCAAAGAATTGCCTCGCCTCCTTCACGCAATCGAACATCCAATCGGCTATGCGGTGCAAGCCGACATATCCCGTGTTTCGTCTCTCGGACAATTTGATGCGAAAAGTCGTTTGCGCGGTCGATCGGTCAATGAACTCTGGAATTCCGCACCGGAAGATGATGACGGACGTTTGTTCGTTGTTTGGCTTGCGCCGTTCCGCGATCGAGATGCCAAGGCCGAAGTCCTCGAGCGTATCCAGGGCTTTGCCAATGAGAGGCTGGTCATGCCGACATTTACCAGCGTGCGGCTCACGCTCGGGACATCTGAGGAAACGGAAGAACCGCGTTCTCTCACGACACCACGACAATCCAGCATTGCACGGGCAATGCGAGATTATCGAAACACCGGCGTCGGACGCGCTACAGTTCGAATTCCGAACAAAGAAGGGTTGAGACAGCTCATCGCGTCAGGCGCTTCTTATCGCATTGATCCTGTGCGGCCGATCAGAGTGGCAGCACCTGGCGAAGGAGCGGAGCCTCCTGCACCAGTAATCGATGAGAACGCTCCAATCGTTGCCGTCGTCGATGGCGGTCTGCATGCGCGAAGCTACACTGCGGCTGAAGCTTTCAGGGCGACACCTTTCGTCACGAACGCCCAAGCCGACAAGCCGCACGGAAATAGCGTTAGCTCCCTCGTTATCCACGGGCACGCCTGGAACAAAAATCGCTCGCTGCCTGAACTAAACTGCCGTATCGGAACTGTTCAGGCCGTCCCCCATCGGAACGCCAATCGGCGCTTCGATGAGCGGGAGTTGGTAGACTATCTGGCGGAGGTTGCGCGTCTTTACCCAGAAGCGCGCGTCTGGAACATCTCTGCCAATCAGGATGGCGCCGGTTTGGATCCCTCCGAGGTCAGCGTTCTCGGCCATGAAATCAGTCTTCTGGCGAGATCGGCTGGATTTCTTCCAGTGATCTCCGTTGGAAATGTCAGCCCGGACAACAATTCCCGGCCCAATCCGCCAGCTGATTGCGAAGCCGCGATTGTCGTAGGTGGCCGTCAGGCACTCCCGGATGGAACGCCAGGCGACCGTTGCCCTGCCTGTCTCCCCGGTCCCGGCCCCGATGGGATGATGAAACCGGACCTATCGTGGTTTTCGAATCTCAGGATGCTGGGTGGGGTCGTCGATACGGGAAGCAGTTACGCAACGCCGTTGGTGTCGTCTTTGGCAGCCCACACTTTCGATAGCTTACGGGAACCAACGCCGGATCTGGTTAAGGCTCTCCTCATCAATTCAGCCGAGCGAAGTGAGCACGATCCCAACCTCGGTTGGGGAACCCCGTATCAAGGGCACCTTCCTTGGACCTGCGTGCCCGGCAGTGTCACGCTTGCGTGGCGGGCACAACTCGAGCCGGGAACCGCATACTACTGGAACGATATTCCCATCCCTCCCGAGCTGGTGCGTGACGGAAAATTGTTCGGACGCGCCAGCTTGACCGCTGTTCTGCGGCCTCTCGTGTCGCCGTTTGGCGGCGCTAACTACTTCGCTTCCCGCTTGGAGACATCTCTGGCGTATCAGTCTGGAGCGGATAAGTGGCCGTCGCTACTTGGCTCAATGAAAGAGTCGACGCTTCCGGAAAACGACGCTCGCGATGAGCTTCGCAAATGGCAGCCTATCAGACGGCACTGCAGGGACTTTTCCAAGGGGAGCGGGCTTGGGTTTTCCGGTCCACACCTGCGGCTTTATGCCCGCGTGTTCATGCGTGATCTCTACCAATTTGGGTGGACGCATCACAGCCAGGCGGGGGCGCAAGAAGTTGCGTTCGTGCTTACGCTTTCAAGCGCGGACGGAGAAAAGTCGATCTATGACTCAACTGCTCGTGCGCTCGGAAACTTCGTCGAGAGCGCCGTCTTGAATCAGGACATCGAGGTCTCGAATGAGCTTTAAGGTGCGGTTAAAGTCTCTAAATTGGTAAGATTTTCTCACCACGTCCTTCAGTTTGGGCGTCTCATTGCCTTCATCAGTTTGCGATTGCCGTCTCCGACGGGTTTGAATTTCAAGGGCACACACTTTCCAGGAAGATACTGTCAAGCGCATTCATACAACGACACCCACAGCCAGTAGCTGTCTCCAGAAGCGAACGCAATTGCATCCCGCAAACATCGATTTGACTTTGACATCTTCAGAGAAAAGCAAATACTACTTTGGGGTGACGGGTTCGTGCGACTAGTGCAGCTCCGAGGAGACGTCACGGTTGCTTGGGACGGCGCCAGCGATAACGCTGGAATGCGGGAAGTGCGAGGCTGGGGATTTGACGGCGAGGGGACAATCTGCGTGGCCGATGCTCACGGCCGCGAAAGCAGCTGCAGATCATTGTGACATCGACACCGTTTGCATTGATTTGAATCCTTTCGAGCACAAGGAAGTCGCGATCTTCAGGAATAGGCTCGCTGCATTGTCGCCTCATGACCGCAACTATTGGCGCGGCACGCTCTACAGCCGCGACCAGAGCTTTGCCGTCATCAGAAGCAACCGGGTATTCTTGCTTGTCATGGTGGCTGGATCGGTCGTTGGAGCGTTTATCGGCGGACAGCTCCCCGGCATTGTCCCGAGCGCCGTGCTGCTGCCAGGGCTCACTTTGATCCTCGTGATCTCCGCGATCAAGATATGGCGGCACTCGTGACTACGAGCGCCGTGCCTGCAACCGCATGATTTTCAGCGGTTCTGCGACGGGCGTTTCTATGGCATAAGGTGTTGGAGACCAGCACATGGGCAACGGTAGTCCACAATCGCGAAGCGAGCGGACACACGTCGGGAGACCGGACCCGCAGCGTCGATGCTTTTCGTTCATGGGTTGTAAACAGCCCGCAGTTCACGCACCCCGCGTCCAAGCCGCCGGCGCAGCAGCGTGCGTAGGGTGACCCCGTCGGCATAGCCTATCTCCGTGGCGATCGACTCGATGTCCTTGCGGCTTGTACGCAAGAGGTGAACGGCCCGCTCCACGCGCAGGTCCTGAAAATACGATAGCGGCGACTTCCCCAGGACAGCCTCCATGCGGCGTTGAAGCGTTCTTTTGCTGACATGGAGGGCGTCCGCCGCCACGTCAAGAGAGAACCCTTCGTGCAACCGATTGCGCGCCCAGCGTTCGAAGTGCTGGATCAAGGGATCGGCATTCGCCAGGTGCATTGGTATCATATACGGGGCTTGTGAGGGCCTCGTATCCACGAGCAGATAGCGTGCGACCATGTCGGCAAGCGCAGGACTGGTTTGGCGCACCAGCCAAAGGGCGAGTTCCAGATGCCCCATCGCAGCGCCAGCGGTGACGACATCGCCCGATGGCACCAACATTCGCCGCTCGTCCAGGCGAACATCAGGATATTGTTGACGAAATAGCGGCCCCAACCACCAGGCCGTCGTCGCCTCGTGACCAGCCAAGAGGCCCGACTCAGCCAGCAGAAACGTCCCGATGCACGCCGCACCGATCCGCGCGCCGTCGGCATGCCAGGTTTGCAGTTGGTCAGCTGCATCGTGGGACTCGCGCCCATCCAGTAGCTCTAGAAGCGGCCCAGGCATTTTGGTCCCCAGCGCTGGAACGATCACCCAGTCGGGCTGCCTGATTGTGGCTGCGGGTTGCACCGGCACGCTCAGGCCAAGCGAGGTCTGTACGGTCTCCCTGACGCCGGCCATGACGCATTCGAACCGTGGGATGCGCAAGGACTCAAGCTCAGCCAGTTCGTTCGCAGTGGCGAGTGTGTCGAGCACGGCTGCCAAGCCGGTGTCGAACACATTGTTGTGGGCAAGGACGACGATCTTCATGGCGCTTATGATACCGAAAATGTCATTTGCGGCAATACCGTTGAGGAAACTCGGGACCTAATTTGGTCTTCGTCGGATGTTCGACGTCAGTGAAGGAGTTCAATGCCATGATCCAGTATGCCCTGTTTGCCCGTCTCGAAGCCAAGCCCGGCAAAGAGGCAGAAGTCGAAAACTTCCTATAGGCAGCGCTCGAAATGGCACGGGACGAAGGCCCGACCCCAATCTGGTTTGCCTTGCGACTCTCGCCCTCGACGTTCGGCATCTTTGACGCGTTCCACGACGAAAAGGCGCGGCAGGACCACCTGTCCGGCCCGATCGCGCAAACCCTGATGGCAAAGGCACCGGATCTGTTCGCTACGGCACCCGCCATCGAGTTGATCCAAGTGTTGGGCCTGAAGAACGAAACGACTGCGAACTGACAATCGCGTCGAGGACAGGCAATGACCTCGACCAATTTAGAAAGCAATCACATGACCCTGAATGTATCTACCCGGCTCTCGCTGCTTGTCGCGCTCCTAGCCAGCGCGACTGGTCTTGCGTCCGCGCCGGCCGTTGCCGGTTCGACCGACAAGTTCGAGCTTTCCAGCCCTGACATCGCGCCCGGCAGCAAAATCGACGATAAATTCGTCCTCAACGGCTTTGGCTGCAAGGGCGGAAATATCTCACCAGCCCTGCAATGGAAAAATGCCCCGGCTGGCACCAAGTCATTTGTCCTGCAGGTCTATGATCCGGATGCACCCACCGGCAGCGGTTTCTGGCATTGGACGGTCAATAACATCCCGGCCAACGTCACGCAGCTGACCCAGGGTGCCGGCAATGCCCCGGCAAACCTGCCGGCAGGCGCCTATGGCGGCGTCAACGACTTCCAGGACACGGGTGCAACTGGCGGCAACGGCAATTATGGCGGCCCGTGCCCGCCGGCTGGCGACAAGCCGCACCGGTACGAATTCTCGCTTTTCGCACTCGCGGTTGATGACATCGACGCGGCAGCCGGCGTTCCAAAAACTGGCACGGCAGCGCTTCATGGCTTCGTCCTGAACAAGGGCCTTGGCGACAAATTGCTGGGCAAGGCGTCCTTCACTGCCGCCTACGGCCACTAATCCATCATTAAAATCTGGAGATTATTATGAAGAAACTTATTCTCGTACCGATCCTGCTGGCCTCGATGACCGGCGTTGTCTTCGCCGCCACTCCCTTCAAGACGGTCAAGACCGAAAAAGGCGTGGTCCTTTCCGGCGAAAAGGGCCTGACGCTTTATACCTTCAAGAAGGATGAAGCGGGAGCCTCGAATTGCTACGACGAGTGTGCCCAGAACTGGCCCTCGGCTATTGCCGCCGGCAACGCCAAGGCCAATGGCGCCTACTCGATCGTAACCCGCAAAGACGGCACGAAGCAGTGGGCAAAGGACGGAAAGCCGCTCTATTATTGGGTCAAGGACGCCAAGCAAGGCGATGTCACCGGCGACGGCGTCGGTGGCGTTTGGGACGCAGCGAAGCCTTGATTTCCAGCAGCGGCGCGGAAGCAGTAGCTTCCGCGCCGCCTTTGTATGAAGTGCTTTTCAGACGATCGATCCGTCTGCCCCTCGGTAAGCTTGGCAAGCCATCGCCACCTGCTATTGGCCCAGATGGAGCCGCTGACTTACCCGGCACGGTCTCTTAACCTGATCATTCAGCGGCCACCCGTTCATTGCAAGGCGCGCGCTATCTTGCCGCTAATCTGGTCTGCGTGAGGCATTTGGGACAGCCATAGTAATCCGGCATCGGCTCGTAGCAAAATGATATTGGACCGGTATCAGAGCCTGGATTACCGTGACAATCATTCAAGGGCTCGTCCCTTGACAGGCGGAATGGAGCCGCCTTTGGGAGATATAGGAGGAGGAAATCTTGATCGCAGCTTTGGTGCTGTTCCCCGTTCCCGCTGGAACGACGATGGAGCAGATAAAGGAAGCGTACGAGCTGTCGGCGCCTCGCTTTACCGGAATGCCCGGTCTTCTTAGCAAACACTATCTGTTCGACGGCGCCGGTCAGGGCGGAGCCTTCTACGTTTGGTCGACGCGGGCTGATGCGGAAGCACTATACACCGAAGAGTGGCGCCAGTCGCTGACGCAACGCTATGGCGCGCCACCGACCCTTTCGATCTACGAAGTGCCGGTCGCCATCGATAACGCGGCGGCCTCGCGCACCTTTTCGTAGAGGCAAAGCACGTGTGCCCCGACCGCCGCGTTGTAAGAGCTTCCATCGGCCAGGCGGTTGTCCATCTTGTGAAGCCGCCGAATGAGATTTGTGGTCCGCGACATTAGCGGCTTGATGGACGGGAGCTGGCGCGGAGCGCCGGACGGGTTGTCGAATTCTATTTCAATTCAGGTCGGGGCGCGAAGCGACTTCGGCCGGTTTGGTAAGGTACGGCGCATCTAAGAGAGAGGCCGGCCAAACGTATCCAGGGAGGTTGATGATGGCGGTTCTGCTATCTGGAAATTATTCTTTGCCAGCGAGTCAGGCTGAGGTTTACGCCGCGCTCAATGATGCGGACGTCCTTCGCGAATGTATCCCAGGCTGCGAGGAGCTGGAAGCTCGTGCAGACGGTATATTCGCGGCTGTGGTCCGGCTCGAGCTTGGTCCTTTGAAGACGCGCTTCCGAGGTAAAGTTCGCTTGGAGGATTTGGATCCTCCGAACGGCTACCGGATCATAGGCGAAGGTGACGGCGGCATCGCCGGGTTCGCCAAGGGAGGTGCTGCTCTGAAGCTGGCACCAGACGGCGAAGGCGGAACACTTCTGTCCTACGAGGCCGAAGCCAACGTCAACGGCAAGATCGCTCAGCTGGGACAGCGTTTGATCGCCAGCACCAGCAAGAAAATTGCCGATCGCTTTTTCGAGACACTCGTGAAGCGTCTGCAAAATGAGACCGTCACGGCTGAAGCGAAATAGAAATTCCCGGTTTCACCGACCCCTCATTCAATCGACGAATTGAAAGGTAGAAGTATGCCTAAGGTTACGGAATTAACGTTCTTTAGTGAAGGCTTGAAGCTCAAGGGCTTGCTCTATGAGCCGGACGATCTCAAGCCGGGAGAAAAACGCCCCACCGTCGTGTGCTGCCATGGCTACACCGGCATGAAGGACGTATATCTTCTCCCCGTTCCTGAGCGCTTGGCTGTGCACGGTTACGTGGCATTCGCATTCGACCATCGCGGCTTCGGCAAGAGCGAGGGTGTGCGTGCGCGTCTGATACCGCCCGAGCAGGTGGAGGATATTCGCAACGCGATCACCTTCGTCTCCACTTTGCCCTCAGTGGATACCGACCGCATCGCTCTCTACGGCACGTCGTTCGGCGGGGGCAATGTCGTGGTCGCGACCGCAACCGACGATCGCGTCCGCTGTGTGGTGTCTGTTGTGCCCGTTGGCAACGGGGAGCGCTGGCTGAAAAGCCTTCGCAAGCACTGGGAGTGGCTGAAGTTTCAGGACGTCCTGGCCGAAGACCGCCGCCAGCGGGTTCTGACGGGAGAATCCCGCCGCGTTGACGTCACGGAGCTGATGCCTGGCGACCCCCACTCACGGCAGGTCATCCAGGAGAAGGTGAAGGCGGCAGAAACCTATACGCAAGGCTACCCTCTGGAAAACGCCGAAGCGACTCTGCGGTGGAAACCGGAGGATTTCGCGCACGCCATTGCGCCCCGTCCCATCCTCTTCATGCACACCGAATGCGACGGCTTGGTGCCGATCGACGAGTGCTACGCACTTCATTCAAAGGCCAAAGAGCCGAAGAAGCTCGTCACTATTCCGAACGCCGACCATTACGACGTCTATCAATTCGTCAATCCGGACGTGTTCGAGAAGGTGATCGCGGAATCGATCAAGTGGTATGATCGCTATCTCAAGGCGGATGCGCCGCAAGAGCGCATCGCAGAGATCGCTTAAGGGAGGCAAACCAACGTGGCGCTACCGGTTTTTGACTACTTCGCACCCAAAAGTATCGAAGAGGCTTGCGCAGCACTGGCATCCAATCCGGATGGGGCAAAATTGCTCGCCGGGGGGCAGTCGATACTGCGTGTCATGAAATTCCGCATCATGGCGCCCGAGCTTCTGGTGGATGTAAAGGCCATACCCGGCCTGCGCTACATCGAAGGTGACGCCGATACGCTGCGTATCGGCGCCACCTCAACACAGAGCGACGTGTTGCGCAACGACGTCGTCCGGAAGGAATTCCCGTTGCTGGCCGAGGCCATTGCCAGGATCGCAACGACGGCGGTCCGCAACACCGCGACGATCGTCGGCAATATCTGCGTCGGACATACTGCGAGCGACCCGTCTGCGGCCTTGCTCGCCCTCGACGCCGAACTTGTCGTCGTGAGCCTTGAGGGGGAACGCATCCTTCCAATCAGCGAGTTCTTCGTGGGTCATATGTCAACTTCCCTCGATGCCGCTGAGCTGGTTCGCGAAGTGCGCATACGCAGACGCAATGACAAGCCGGGAATGGCCTATCTGGCGCATGCCGGAAGAGCTGCCATGGAAACCCCGCTTGTTGCGGCAGGAGCAATCGTTTCAACCAGGAACGGCATCTGCAGTAGTGCAACCATCGCACTCGCCGGAGCCGATGAGACGCCTGTCCGTATTTCGCGAGCGGAGGAGGCTCTCATCGGGTGCAAGCTCGACGATGTGGCGATCCTTAAAGCGGCGGCCATCGCGGCGGAGGACTGTTCGCCAGACACTGACGTCTACGCGTCCGGAGAGTACCGACGCAGGCTTGTGGGAGTTTATGTGCGCGACGCCTTGCGGGCGGCAGCAAGCCGCGTGGCGTAGGCTTTAGGAGGAGGAACCACATCATGCGCAAAAACATCACGCTTGTGATCAACGGGGCATCACATTCGCTGGATGTGCCAGCGAACACACTCTTGCTCGACCTCCTGAGATGGGAAGTCGGCCTGACAGGCACCAAGGAAGGATGCGGTGAGGGCGTTTGCGGCTCCTGCACCGTCAACGTCAACGGCGACCTCGTCAGATCCTGCTTGACGCTAGCGGTCCAGGTGGACGGCAAGTCGATCACGACGATCGAAGGCATGGCCGATGGTGATACGCTTCATCCGCTCCAGCGGAAGTTCCTGGAGCTCGGCGCTGTCCAGTGCGGTTTCTGTTCGCCAGGCTTGATCGTCACTGCCGACGCACTCTTGAAAAGCAATCCAGACCCGACGGAAGCCGAAGTGCGCGATGCACTCAGGGGCAATCTTTGCCGCTGCACCGGCTACGTGAAGATCATCGATGCCGTTTTGGCAGCTGCAAGCGAAATGCGGAGCCACGCACATGAATAATCCCGATCAAGAATTCAACGTCATCGGCAAGAACGTCATCCGCGAGGAAGGTCCGGGAAAAGTCACCGGCCTTGGCAAATACGCCATCGACCTCGAATTTCCACGGATGCTTTGGGCAAAGATCAAGCGCAGTACGCGCCCTCATGCCAAGATCATCAACATCGATATCAGCCGCGCGCAAGCCTTGCCGGGTGTTCATGCCGTCATCGTCGACAAGGACTGCCCTCAGACGTTGTTCGGGTTTGGCTGCTATGACGAGCCGCTGCTCGCCCGTGGAAAGGTCCGCTATATCGGCGAGCCGGTGGCAGCGGTCGCAGCCGAGAGTGAGGCGATTGCCGAGCAAGCCTGTGATCTGATCGAGATCGACTATGAGGACCTGCCGGCAATCTTCGACCCGTGGGAAGCCTTCGAAGCCGATCCCAAGGTGATCATCCACGAAGACCAGGCCAACTACCGCCGCGTGCCTATCGGACCCGCGCAATACGATCCGAAGCACCCCAACGCGTTCGGTTACTACAGGATCCGCACCGGCGAGGTGTCGCAAGGCTTTGCGGAAGCGGATGTCGTCCTGGAGAAGACCTATTCCAACGCCATGATGGCGCACGCCACCATGGAGCGGCACAATTCGATCTCGCTGTGGGACGCCGACGGCAAGGTAACGGCCTGGTCGTCCGCTCAGGCCGCCTATCCGCTGCTGAACCAGATCAGCGAGGCGCTGGACATCCCGCATTCGCGCGTCCGGGTCATCATCCCGAAATATGTCGGGGGCGGTTTTGGCGGAAAGATCGAAATGAAGGCAGAAGGCTTATGCGCCGTGCTTTCCCGCGCCGCCGGCCACAGACACATCAAGATCATCTACACCCGGGAGGAATCACTCTGCTGGGCAGGGGTGCAGCATCCTTTCGAGATGCGTATCAAATCGGGTGTGCGCAAAGATGGCGTTATCACGGCGTGCGAGATGTTCGTGCTCGTCAATGGCGGCGCCTACGCTCAGCACGGCTTCCTCGTCACCCGCCAGGCGAGTTACGGTCCACTTGGCTCTTACCGCTTCCCTCATTTCAAGCTCGACAACTACGTTGTCTATACCAACAACCCTCCGGGCGTCGCCTATCGCGGTTTCGGCAACACCCAGATCCACTTCGGACTGGAGTCTCACATCGATGAGCTCGCGCACGCAATCGGAATGGATCCTTACGAGATTCGCCGCAAGAATGTCCTCAAGGAAAATGAGATCAACGCAGCCGGCGAAATCCAGCATTCGGTCGCGGGCGCCGAGCTGCTTGACGAGATAAAGGCTGGTCTGGAGCGTCACGGCCCCTTGCAACGGGAAGACGGACCCTGGCGCCGCGGCAGGGGCATCGCCTTTGCCAACAAGGACAGCGTTGCCCCGTCGGCATCCTCTGCCATCGTTAAGATCCATAACGACGAAACAGTCGAAATCCGCCACAGCGCCGGTAATATCGGCCAGGGCAGCTCGACAACGCTTATCCAGATCACCGCGGAGTTCTTCAAGGTCGGGCCTGAGCGGGTCAGGACGGCCGAAGTCGACACTTGGGTCACTCCTTACGACCAGCTGACGGGGTCGAGCCGCCTTACATTCGCGGCCGGCAACGCCGTCCTGATGGCTTGCGAGGATGTGAAGAACCAGATCCTGACGATGGCGGCCCAAATGATGCAGGCAACCCCAGAAGAGCTCGATCTCGCCGATATGGTCGTCTTCGTGAAGGAGAACCCGGGTCGCTCCATGCGGGTCAAGGACCTCTTCCGCACGGTGTTCTTTACCGGTTCCTTCCTGCCGACTGGCGGCGAGTTGCTGGGCAAGGCGACCTTCACAGTGCCCTCCAGCAAGATCGACCCGGAGACCGGGCATGCCGCCAACGACGGTATGCGCAAGATCTTCTCCTTCTGCACCCGCGCGGCCCAGGCCGTGGAGGTGGCGGTCAATATCGAAACTGGCCAGGTCAAGCTGGAGAAGATCGCGATCGCAAACGATCTCGGCAAGGCGATCAACCCGATGTCGTGCGAAGGTCAGATGCATGCCGCAATCTCAATGGGGCTAGGCCAGGCGATCTCGGAGGAGCTGCAGATCAGCGAGGGAAGTGTCGCCAACGGCGACTTCTCGTCCTATCGCTTTCTGACGGCAAAAGATGCGCCGTCGAACGATCACGTTTCGACCCACATCGTGGAGATCCCCCAGTTCGACGGACCTTACAAGGCAAAGGGCTTCTCGGAAGCAACGACGTCGCCGACGGCGCCCGCCATCGCGAACGCGATCTTCGACGCCGTCGGCCTTCGTCTCCGACACATGCCGATGACGCCGGAGCGCGTCCTCGAGGGGCTCGATCGCCTGACTTCTGCAGATAGAGACTGACACTTCAGGGAGGAAACCATGTCAGATTTTACGAAACGCGAATTGCTCCGCGTCATGGCTCTTACTATGGGAGCCCTGGCCTTGACGCAGCCTGCCTGGTCCGAGGATCAGCCGATCAAGATCGGCTCGAGCATGGCCTTGTCCGGGCCGCTTGCTGGAGGCGGCCGGCAATCGCAGCTTGCATTGCAGATGTGGGTGGAGGACGTCAATTCGCGCGGCGGGCTTCTTGGCCGAAAGGTGGAGCTAGTCACCTATGATGACCAGGGAAGCCCAGCACAGAGCCCCGGTATTTTTTCCAAGCTGATCGACCTCGACAACGCCGACCTTCTGATTGCGCCCTACGGGACCGTGCCGGCGGCTGCAGTTATGCCGCTGGTCAAGGAACGCGGCCGGCTTCTGATCGGGCAGATCGGGTATCAGATCAATTCCAAGGTCCACCACGACATGTGGTTCAACAATTCACCTTGGAACGACGCGGAAAGCTGGGTCGGCGGCTTCTTCAAGCTCGGCGAAACGGTCGGCGTCAAGAAAGTGGCGTTCCTGGCGGCAGACCAGGAGTTTTCCCAGAACATCCTCGCAGGCGCCAAGGCGCTCGCGGGCAAAGCCGGTTTCGAGACGGTCTATGAGCAAACCTATCCGCCCACGACCGTGGACTTCTCGGCGATGATCCGCGCCATTCGCGCGGCCTCTCCCGACATGGTGTTCGTTGCTTCCTATCCCGCAGACTCAACGGCGATCATTCGCGCTGTCAATGAGATCGGCGTTGGATCTTCCGTCAAGCTGTTTGGTGGCGGGATGGTCGGACTTCAATATGCCTCGGTGATGCAGGCTCTGGGGTCCCAGCTGAACGGGGTCGTCAACTATCACACCTATGTCCCCGAAAAGACCATGGCGTTTCCTGGCGTGAAGGAATTCCTGGACCGGTATGCTGAAAAGGCCAAGGCAGCCAAAGTCGAAACCCTCGGCTACTATGTCGCTCCATTCTCCTATGCGTCGGGACAGATCCTGGAACAGGCCGTCAAGGCAACCGGAAGCCTGGATAATGCCGAACTCGCAAAATATCTGCGCACCAATGAGGTCCAGACGATCGTCGGCCCAATCCGTTGGGGCACTGACGGAGAATGGTCGCAGCCCCGGGTCGTGATGGTCCAGTTCCGCGACGTCAAGGACGGCGATGCCGAGCAATTTCGCCAAGAGGGCAAGCAGGTCATCGTCTACCCCGACAAATATAAAACCGGGGATCTGGTTTCGCCCTTAAGCGGGGCGCAGGGCAGGTAAACCTGCGCTGCCGAGGGGGAATTGACCATGGTTTCGATCGATCTTTTGATTGAAGGGCTTGTCTTCGGTGTTCTTGTCGGCTGCTTTTATGCAGCCGTCAGCATCGGGCTTTCAATTGCATTCGGGCTGCTTGACGTGCCCCATATCGCCCACGCTTCCTTCCTTGTGCTGGCAGCTTACATGACCTTCCTGCTCGGATCTTTCGGGATAGATCCGCTTCTGGCCGGAGCCCTTATCCTGATCCCGTTCTTCTTCCTGGGCGCCGCTGTCTACCGCTTCTACTATGAGGCGTTCGAGAAACGGGGCACCGATGCCGGGGTACGGGGCATCGCCTTCTTCTTCGGCATTGCCTTCATTGTTCAGGTCGTGCTTTCACTCGTCTTCGGTCTCGACCAGCAAAGTGTCAGCGCACCCTATATCGGCAGCAGTCTCGCGCTTGGGGAAATGCGAATACCCTGGCGCCTGATTGTCGCGCTTGTGGTGGCTGTCGGACTGGTTCTTAGCCTAAACCTTTACCTGTCCAGAACCTTCCGCGGCCGCGCGATCCGTGCGGTTGCTCAAGACCCCTGGGCGTTAAAGGTGATTGGGGCGAACCCGGTTCTGACCAAACAGTGGGCTTTCGGCCTTGCCACTGCCGCTACAGCGGTCGGCGGGGCGCTCCTGATCATCGTTAGCCCTGTCGAGCCCAGTCTCGACAGGGTCTATATCGGCAGAACTTTCTGCGTCGTGGTCCTGGCAGGCCTGGGAAGCATGAACGGGACATTGATCGCGGGCATTTTGCTGGGGGTGATGGAGTCGCTCGTACTAACAGCGTTCGGAGCCTCATGGGCGCCCGCGGTCGCCTTCGGACTTCTCCTGCTCGTATTGGGCTTGCGGCCACAGGGGCTTTTTGGACGATGAGAAACAACTCGATCCCATTCTGGTTACTCGCACTGGCGCTCCCGGTCCTGGCCTTCATATTGCCGAAGCTCGGGCTCAATGAATATTACCTCTATGTCGGGTACGTCATTCTTCAGTACGTTGTGCTCGCTACGGCCTGGAACATTCTTGGCGGTTACGCAGGCTATGTCAATTTTGGCACGGGCGCCTTTTTCGGACTTGGCGCCTACACGGCTCTGGTGCTGATGAAGGCCTTTGGTGCACCACTTCCGATTCAGATCGCGGGCGCCGCCATCGTTGGCGCGCTGCTTGGCATCGGAGCCGGGTTACTGACGTTGCGCCTCAAGGGCATCTTCTTTTCGATCGCGACGATTGCAGCTGCGATCGTGATCGAAACCTTTATTCTCAACTGGCGCTTCGTCGGCGGCGCAACCGGTATGCAGATCATCCGCCCGGAGGTGCCCCTTGGATTTGATACCTATACACGGCTGTTGCTGTTCGTGATGACGGTGCTGACGGTTATTGCAATCATCGTTGCTCGCTACATCGAGCGGTCCTGGCTCGGCAGAGGCCTGCATGCCGTGCGCGATGCGGAGGCGGCAGCTGAATGCTCGGGCGTTCCGACATTGCGGCTCAGGCTGATCGCCTGCGCGATATCGGGTGCCCTCATGGCTGCAGCCGGGGCTCCGTTCCCGCTATATACGAGCTTTGTCGAGCCGAGTTCGACCTTCAGCCTGAATTACTCGGTCATGGCCCTTTCGATGGCTGTGGTCGGCGGAATGTCGCGCTGGTGGGGACCCGTGCTCGGCGCAATCCTGATCGCCAGCAGCCAGCAACTCGCTGCCTCAGCAAGCCCGGAGCTTCACCTGCTGGTCGTTGGACTGCTGATGGTCATCTTCGTGATCATGGCGCCCGAGGGGCTGGTCGGATTGGCAAAACTCGCCCGCAAAAGCCTGCAACCAGGCGCCAAGTCAATCCGCCTCGTCGAAGGAGCAAAAGCGCATGACTAGCCTTTTGAAGGTGGACAATGTCACGAAACGGTTCGGCGGCTTCACGGCCCTTACCGACGTCAATCTCGACATTGCCAAGGGCGAACGCCTCGGCCTGATCGGCCCGAACGGCTCGGGCAAAACAACCCTTATCAACTGCATTTCCGGGGTATTGCCGATCGAAGCGGGAGCAATCGCATTTGATGGCGCAGACATTTCGAAGCTTGCGACCTATCGCCGAGCCAAGGCAGGTCTGGCGCGGACTTTTCAGATCCCGAAGCCGTTCCACTCGATGACGGTCATCGAGAACCTGATGGTGCCACTCGAGTACATCGTTCACCGTCTGGTCGATGCAAAAAACCAAAACGCGGCTCATTCCGAAGCGAGCGATTTGCTACGCCGTGTGCGGCTCGCCGATCGCATGAGCGCGCCAGCAGGACAGTTGTCGCAGGTGGAGCTGCGCAAACTTGAGCTGGCGCGGGCTGTTGCCGCTCGTCCCAAATTGCTGATCTGCGACGAGGCCATGGCCGGCCTTGCCACTAAGGAGGTCCACGAGATCCTCGATATTCTAATGGACCTCAATTCTTCCGGCATCACCATCGTCATGGTGGAGCACATTCTGCAAGCGGTCATGCGGTTCTCGCAACGCATCGTTTGCCTGACTGCGGGACGGATCATATGCGATGGCGCACCCGCCGATGTCATGGCCAATCCAGAAGTGCGGAGGGCATATCTTGGCAGTTAAGATAGTGGTGCGCGACCTGCATGCCGGATACGGCACGGTGCAGGTCCTACATGGTCTGTCAATCGAGGCTCGGGAAGGCGAGACCGTTGTCCTCCTCGGTACCAACGGGAATGGCAAGAGCACATTGATGAAATGCCTGATCGGCGACGTGCGTCCAACGCAAGGCTCGATCACGCTCGAGCTTGACGGTCAGGCGATCGACCTGACCCATCTCGGCACCGATCAAATCGTCGAATATGGCATCAGCATCGTTCCGGAAGGGCGGCGGCTATTTCCGCAGCTGACCGTCGAGGAGAATTTGCTCCTCGGCGCCTATCGCAAGGCGGCGAGAAGCAAGATCGCCGCCAATCTCGAATTTTGCTACGGCGCCTTCCCAATCCTGAAGGAAAGACGACGGCAACTGTCGGGATCAATGTCGGGCGGACAGCAGCAGATGCTGGCGCTTGGCCGGGCGATCATGTCTTCGCCCCGCATCCTCCTCGTGGACGAGCCTTCCGTCGGTCTGGCGCCGATCATGGTGTCCCAGGCGATCGCGAAGATCGGTGAATTGAAGGAGCAGTTCGGGCTAACGGTTGTCATGGCCGAACAGAATTTTCAGGAAGCGATGCGGATTGCTGACCGGGGCTATGTTCTCGTGCACGGTGAGGTCGCCTTTTCCGCAGAGACCGCAGCTGAGCTTCGCGACAGCGAGCTTATCAGCCAACTCTATCTGGGAGGTTGAGGCTAAAAGCGGTCTTAACTCCTGAGTCATTTCAAAAACCCGTCAACTGGATCAGCTCCTTCCTCCGCAGAGGTTTCTATGTCAAATTTCCGCATTTCCAGCAAACTGATCCTGCTGACGACGGGTCTTGTCATCGTCTTCGCCTTGGCTGCCGTATTCCTGATCGAGGCGGCGACGGAAACAATCTACAGCGAGCGCAAGGACGCGCTGAAGACGCAGGTCGACATCGCCTATTCGATCGTGACGACGCTTCATAGTGACGAAACTGCCGGGAAGATCAGCCGCGAAGAGGCGATCGCGCAGGCAACGGCGCTTGTTTCGCAGATCCACTATGAGCCCAATGGGGTCATTTTCGGATACGACTATTCGGGCGTGCGCGTCATCAACCCCGGCAATGCCGGGGTCGGCAAGAATTTCATGGCCCTGACAGACAAGAACGGAACGCCACTCATCAAGAACATCATCGATGCCGGCAGAGCCGGCGGTGGTTTCAGCGAATATTTATGGCCGAAGCCCGGCGCGGGCGATGATGCGACGTCCGTAAAAGTTTCGTACTCAAAAGCGTTTGACCCCTGGCAGTTGGTGCTCGGCACGGGCGCCTATCTGGATGACATCGACGAAAAGATTAATCAGGTTTACGTTCAGGCGTTAGGGATCGTGGCTGCCGTCCTTGTTATCAGCTTGATCGGAGCACTTGCGGTGGTGCGTGGCATTACGCGACCGCTCACTCGCATACATTCATCTTTATCAGCGGTCTCAAACGACGACGTCTCGATTGCGATTCCGCACACGAACCTGACGAATGAAATCGGCATGATGGCAAGGGCCACAAAGATCCTGCAGGACAAAGTTCGGGATCGTCTGACCATGGAACAGCGTGAAGCAGACCAGCAGAGATTGATCGAACAGGAGCGTTCCGAGGCCTCCCGGATCCAAGAAGAGGAAGCCGCGGGACAGGCACATGTCGTCAAACAACTGAGCCAAGCACTCGCGGCACTTTCTGAAGGCGATCTGACGGTGCGCTGCTCGGATCTCGGAAGCCGTTATGATGTCCTGCGCGCCAATTTCAACTCTGCCATAAGCAGGCTCCTTCAGGCGATGCAGGCGGTCGCACGCAATGCCGGTGCCATCACGGCGGGCTCGGAGCAGATCCGCAGTGCATCGGACGAACTGTCGAAGCGCACGGAACAGCAAGCAGCCTCCGTCGAGGAGACGGCTGCGGCCTTGGAGGAAATCACGACGACGGTGGCACAGGCGAGCCGGCGCGCTGAAGAGGCAGGACGTCTTGTGCGCCGGACACGGGAGAACGCCGAGGTTTCCGGCACGGTCGTTGGCCGTGCCATCGAGGCAATGAGCAAAATCGAAGCCTCTTCAGCAGAAATTTCCGGCATTATCGGCGTCATCGATGAGATCGCTTTTCAGACCAATTTGCTGGCTCTCAACGCCGGCGTCGAGGCAGCGCGGGCGGGTGATGCCGGGAAAGGCTTTGCGGTCGTTGCCCAGGAGGTGCGTGAACTTGCGCAGCGCTCTGCCAAGGCCGCGCAACAGATCAATCAGCTGATTGCAGTTTCGAACGTCCACGTCCAGACCGGAGTGGCTTTGGTTGGTGAAACAGGCAGTGCGCTCAGTACCATCGTGTCGCAGGTCAAGCAGGTGAGCGACAATGTCGAGGGGATCGTTGAAGCTGCCAAGGAGCAGTCTCTCGGAATCGCCGAGATCAACCAGGCAATCAACGTCGTTGACCGCGGCACCCAGCAAAATGCGGCGATGGTCGAGGAATCCGCTGCAGCCGCCCACAGTCTTGCGGCCGAAGCCGCTGCACTGCTCCGGTTGCTGGCCCAGTTCAACGTTGGTGGCGGCGCGACATCTCACGTTACGCCCAAGATGGCGGTCGCCGGCTAATGCTCAGGGGCCGTTGCCAAGCATGTCGATAGAAGCTTGCTGATTATCTGCACTGATCGGCGCAGGCGTGGTTGTCAGCACGGCGCCCAGCCAGTTATTTCCTTCAACCTTTCGATGGATCTGATCGAGAAGCATTTGGTGAAAGAGCTTCGCAGGAATTGTCAGTTCCGTCTGCGGAGGGCTTACAAATGCCCAGTCGACAGAGAGGCCCTCAATCGGGCTTGCTGAAATTAGCCCGTGGCTGAGGGCGGCGTCGATCGCGCAATAGGGCAGGATACTGTAGGCCGTGCCTTTCGCGACGAGTGCTGCAATCATACTCGTCGAATTGCTGTCAGCCAAGACGCGCATCGGCAGCTGGTTGCGCCCAAAAGCGTCTTCGATCGCCACCCGGAAATTGTTCATTCTGTTGGTCAGGATGAGCGGCTTGCCAGCAGCGCTATCCAGGGTAAGCAGCTGATTTAAGTCGTACTTCTCAGAGGCTGGCGCGACGAGGAAAAGGGTTTCCCTAAACAGAAACTCGGAGCGCAAGCCCTGGTTCTCGTCGGAGACGACGATTGCGCAGTCGATTTTGCTCTGCTGGATACCGGCAATGAGATCCAAACTGATCCCTTCGCGAATATGAAGATGAACATCGGCATATTGCCGGCAATAAGCGTCGATCAGCTCGATGCTCACCATGTGGGAGATAGCGGGGGGCAATCCGACCGTGAGATGGCCTCGCGGTTCAGATTGATCTGAAACGACATCACGAAGCTTGTCAAATTCGTAGACGAGCACTGTTGCTCTTTCACGCAGAGCCTTGCCCGCAGCGGTCAGCGCAACACCATGGCCGGATCGAATGAAAAGGGTTTCACCTAGATCTTCCTCGAGAAGTCGGATCTGTCTCGAAAGAGCGGGCTGAGCGATATTGAGAACTTCAGAGGCACGCGTAAAATTGCCGTGCTCGGCAATCTCGAGAAAATATCGGATTTGCCGCAGATTCATGCTCGTGTTCCCGCCCTGTTCAATTTTGCTTACATCATGCCGTCAAGTTGAAAGAGGCGTCAACTGTCGCGGCGGGGAACTCATGATGAGCCCGATCGAGCCGCGGGCTGGACGCGGTTGGCGTCAGCCGGCCACTTGGATCATGTCCGATCGCTTTGAAAGCTAACGTGGACCGCAGAGTTCTCTGGCCATGATGCCTGCACGCCTGCTTGAACATTTAGTATTTGATGATGCCGCCGGCACCCTTCACCGCCTCTGGCGTGTCGAGATCCAGCAGCGCGGCCTCGCCGATCTCTACCTGAAAAACAGGCAACGAGGCATTTTCAATGATCTGGCGTGCTCCTATATCGCCTTTAAGCTGCAAGATTTGCTGATTGAGCGAGGTCGGAAGAATGACCGGATTTCCGGGCCTTCCCTGACACGCCGCGCGCACGATGCAATCTTGCCCGGACAATTGGAAGGTGGCGATCAGCTGATTAAGGTGCGAACTGAGCAAGCCTGGCATATCGGCGAGCATAACCAAAGCGCCATCGATCTGCCGATCTTCGAGGTATGACACCCCTGCAACCAAGGAGCTCGCCATTCCAGTGAGATAATGCGGATTTTCGACCATCTCTAAGTTCAGGCCCGTAACTGCCGTCTCGATCTCCGTTCGCCGGTGGCCGGTCACAAGGATGACGGCCGCCGCATTCGAGCCGAGTGCAACCGCCGCCATGCGGCGCACCAGTGGAATCCCGTCGAACTCCGCAAGCAATTTGTGCCCACCAGTTGGACCCATTCTGGCCGCCTGACCGGCCGCAAGCAATAAGATGGCGACGCGGGGAATGGCGCTTTGGTCTGCTGTTCGGCGCTTGCCAGCCGGATGATCGGCCCGAGGGGTGTTGGACATTCCAGTCGATCCTCCCGTCAGCCGCCGGTGACACTCATATGCCGCGCCACCGCCGGCCGCTTGTACGTGCGGTCAATGATGAAATCGTGGCCTTTTGGCTTGCGGGTGATGGCTTCGTCGATCGCCGCGTAGAGCAGGCCGTCGTCTTCGGTGGCGCGCAGTGCGACGCGCAGATCGGCGGCGTCGTTCTGGCCGAGGCACATGTAGAGCGTGCCGGTGCAGGTCAGGCGGACACGGTTGCAGCTCTCGCAAAAATTATGGGTCATGGGCGTGATGAAGCCGAGCCGGCCGCCGGTTTCGGCGACGTCGACATAGCGGGCCGGGCCGCCGGTCTTGTAAAGGATATCGGCGAATGTGAATTGTTGCTCGAGGTCAGCGCGCAACTTGGAGAGCGGCAGATACCGGTCGGTGCGGTCTTCCTCGATCTCGCCCATCGGCATCGTCTCGATGACAGTCAGATCCATGCCTCGACCATGGGCGAAGCGCAGGAGGTCGGGCATCTCGGCTTCGTTGAAGTCTTTCAGCGCCACGGCATTAAGCTTGATTTTCAAACCGGCCTTCTGCGCAGCGTCGATGCCCTCCGTCACCTTGGCGAAATCGCCCCAGCGGGTAATGGCGCGAAACTTGTCGGGGTCGAGCGTGTCGAGCGAGACATTGATGCGGCGCACGCCGCAATCGTAAAGTTCGTCGGCATGGCGGGCGAGCTGCGACCCGTTAGTGGTCAGCGTCAATTCGTCGAGACCGGAGCCGATCTTTTCGCCGAGTTCGCGCACCAGAAACATGATGTTCTTGCGCACCAGGGGCTCGCCGCCCGTCAGCCTGATCTTGCGCGCGCCCTTGGCGATGAAGGCGGAACAGAGCCGGTTCAGCTCTTCCAGTGTCAGCAGATCCTTCTTCGGCAGGAAGGTCATGTTTTCCGCCATGCAATAGGTGCAGCGGAAGTCGCAGCGGTCGGTCACGGAAACGCGCAGATAGGTGACCGCCCGGCCGAAGGGGTCGATCATAGGTGGCGTCCTCAACACCGACCGGCTGCCGCTAAATGCGAGCATATGGCGCTCTCCGAAAGTCACGCAGGAACTCTGCTGGTATGGAATAACATCGAGCCGATAAACCTAACGTCCTTGATGGTAGCGGCAGGCTGTCATCTCGGCAATTGCTTGAAGAGGCAGTTCGACTTTCGAGCCAAATTGCCTCAACTCATCGCGGTAAGCCTTCGCGTCGATAGCTTCTGTGGTCGCCCGCGTGTTTGGCTCGTCTATCTCTTGTGGGGCTTTGCCGGCGCCCAAAATGGTCAGCCATGCGACCAAACCAAGCAGCGCCGATCACCGCTCCGACCCCAGAGGACAGCAATGACCGGGGATTGACCGAAGTTCAGTCCCCAGGGTTTCGAGACGAAGGTCAGAAACCGATCAAGAAATAGTCAAGAAATTCCACAACGCTCGAAGGCCCCGGCCGCGATCATGCTCTTTTGATTACCGGTTTGATTACCGGTCAGCGGTTGCTGACATCCAGCATTGTGAACATCTTTCTCCCTCCGTCGGCTCTCGCCAGCGATTGCCCCAAGTCAACTCCCCGGGGCGTCGGCTTGCTCCTCCCGACCGACGTTGTGCTCCGCCGAACTTTCTGTCCTTTTCCAAAAAAATGCAGGCGGATGCTTCAATTTGTCGGAGCTCATATTCCACGCTCCTGCCACCTCCCGGGCTCCGGCTGGATGGACTCTTTGCCCGGGAGGCGGCACGGGGGAGGATGGCGGTACCGACGCAATAATTATCGGACGATAATTTATTTTGTCAACAGCTGCTTATTGTTTTCGGCATCAGCCGAATTTTCGAAGCCAGGAAGGCTAGCCTGACAGCGGAACGCCGCCATGGGAGCCCTCTTAATGATCGATCGCCGAGGTTTACGTTTGCTAGGATTGCGCCGCAAGCTTTGCCGGCTTCATCGCCGAAAGTTTCGAAAAATACGCCTGGATTCCGTGATGGAAGACATCCACGACGTTTCCGATGATCTTCTGGCGGTCTTTCGGCGGCGGCAGGCTGAAGATGTGCTCGCGAACGCCGAGATAGAAGATGCCGCTGTGCAATGCCCAGGCCAGTTCGAGTTCCTCGGCCTCCGGCTGTCTTTCGCCGTCAAGACCCGCCAAATGCCGGTATTCCTTGATGATACGTTGGAGGATCCGCTCCTCAAGGAGGCCAATATACCAGCGATTGATGTCAGCGCCTTTTAAGCCTGAAAACAGATAGATGCGCATCCAATCGCGAGTGAAAATCGCGTGCGTGTAACTGTCGTAGAAGGCCTTCAGCCGCCAATCCAAGGGCTTGGTCCGGTCGCACAGCAGCCGGTCCCACTCCACGTCCCAGCGCTCCAGGTAAACCGATCGGTAGGCTTCGCGGATGAGGTCTTCCTTGCTTGGGAAGTAACGATAGAGCAGGGGCTGCGTAATGCCCAGCTGCCGGGCAATCTCGCGGGTACTACTCTCGAAACCATGTTCCGAAAAAAGGTTGATGGCCTTCTGGAGGATCTCTTCGCGCCTTTCGGTCGGCGGTAGGCGGCGTCTCTTGGTGGGGTGCTTTGGAACCATTGTCCTTCGGAAGTCAGGGTGTGGCTGATGCGACCCTTCTATCACGGAAAAAGACCTCTTGACTACCACGCCGGGCAGGGTTTATTTATCTATCGATAACTTAGGAGGAGATTTCATCATGACGTTCACCCGTCAGGCGATTTATGACGCCGCCAAGAAGGTTTCCAACTGGGGGCGCTGGGGCGACGACGACCAGATCGGCACCCTCAACAATATCGAGCCTACCGACATCGTGGCGGCTGCTTCACTGGTCAGGAAAGGCAAGACCTTTTCCCTGGGGCTGTCGTTGAAGGAGCCGATCCAGTCAGGCCTGTTTGGAGGTCGCTGGAACCCGATCCACACGATGCTAGCAACGGGCACGGATGCGGCCGCGGGCAATCAGGACGAACCGGCACCCTATCTGCGCTACGCCGATGACGCGATCAACATGCCTTGCCAGGCTTCGACGCAATGGGATGCGCTCTGCCACATCTTCCTCGATGACAAGATGTATAACGGCTACGACGCAAGGCTGGTCGACGTCAAAGGCGCCAAGAAGCTCGGCATCGAGCATTATCGCGACAAGATGGTCGGGCGCGGCGTGCTTCTCGACATCGCTCGCTGGAAAAGCGTCGCATCTCTGGACGACGGTTACGCGATCACGCCTGCCGACCTTGATGGCTGCGCGGCCTCGCAGGGCGTGGAGATCCGCAAGGGCGATTTCGTGATCGTTCGCACCGGCCATCAGGAGCGTTGCCTGGCGAAGGGAAGTTGGGAAGGCTATGCCGGAGGCGATGCGCCTGGCATGGGTTTTGATACCTGCTTCTGGCTTCGCGACAAGGACGTTGCCGGCATCTGCACCGACACGTGGGGATGCGAAGTGCGTCCAAATCAAACCAAGGAAGCCAACCAGCCCTGGCACTGGGTCGTCATTCCGGCGATGGGGATCGCGATGGGAGAAATCTTCTACCTCAAGGAGTTGGCCGAGGATTGCGCCGGGGATAAGGTCTATGAGTTCTTCTTCCTGGCCCCGCCCTTGCATCTGCCAGGCGGCGCTGGCTCTCCGATCAATCCGCAAGCGATCAAGTGAACGAGACATGTCCGGTTTCAACATCCTTGAGCGGTTTTCGCTCTCCGGTCGCCGCGCACTCGTCACCGGCGCTGGCCGGGGGCTTGGTCGCTCGATCGCCGAAGGACTGGCAAGCGCCGGCGCAGAGGTCACCCTCTGCGCCCGGACCGAAAGCGAGGTCGAAGAGGGCGCCCGGTGCATCCGCGACCATGGTTTCAAGGCTGAGGCGCTTGTTGCAGATGTCAGCGATATCGCCGGCTTTCGCGCAACCGTCGACGCGATGCACGCCCACGACATTTTCGTCAACAATGCCGGCACGAACAGGCCGAAGCCACTCTCAGACGTCACCATTGAGGACTTCGATGCGGTGATCGGATTGAACCTGCGGGCTGCTGTCTTCGCGGCTCAGGCCGTCACGGCCCGTATGGCAAATCTCGGCATACAAGGTTCAGTCATCAACATGTCGTCGCAAATGGGGCATGTCGGCGCTGCCAATCGGACGATCTACTGTGCCTCCAAGTGGGCTCTGGAGGGATTTACAAAAGCGCTTGCCGTTGAGCTTGGCCCCGTCGGGATCCGCGTTAATACGGTTGCGCCCACATTCATCGAAACGCCAATGACGACACCGTTTCTGGAGGATCCCGCGGCCCGTAACGCCATCGTCTCTAAAATCAAGCTTGGCCGCCTCGGTACGCCCGAGGATGTGGTCGGAGCGGTGCTGTTCCTGGCGTCGGATGCTTCGGCGCTTGTGACGGGAAGCGCTCTCCTGGTTGATGGCGGGTGGACGGCGGATTGATCGTGACGGGCGACTGACCGCACGCGATAGCGCCGCCTGGAAATCACGCCGGATTATCCAAGCATAACCACCTGTTTCGCCACGCGTACTTTGATTGTTGCGGATGTTGATACTTGACATAGAAGGTGTTTAATGTTCGACTGATAAATAAGGTTCTTTGGGATGAGGGCCGCGGAGCCGAAAGAGTTTCGGGCCAGCACCCGCGCCATGGCCGCCTACGTAAGTCGCCTAGAGAGTGCTTCGCGACGAGGGGATTGGGGAGGATTGTCGATGCAATGTGAGTTGCAAGCCGCGCCCTTGCTGTCAGCAGCGCATCCGGCGCTGGCCGATCCATGGGAACTTGCCATCAATGCCAGCGGGGATGTGGTGATGGCCGTCCTGACTGAGACCCGCGGCCCCGCTTATCGCTTGCCGGGGGCAGCCATGGCAATCCTTCCAGACGGAAGTTTTTCCGGGGCGATCACATCCGGCTGCGTCGAAGCAGACCTCATCTTGAATGCAAGTGATGTTCGCAACACCGGTGACGTGCGGGTGCTTCGCTATGGCGAGGGATCGACTTTCATCGACATCCGTCTACCCTGCGGCGGTGGCATCGAAGTCATGTTGTTTCCGCTGCTCGATGTCGAGGTGCTGGGGAAACTTGCAAAGGCCAGGAAGCTCCGACGGCCGGTCAGCCTGCAGATTTCGAAATCCGGCCGGCTCACCCTGGGCCCAATCACTGAAACAAAGAACGATGCGCATGGTTTCGCACTTGGGTTCGAGCCTCCGCTGCAGTTCTTGACGTTCGGAGCTGGACCGGAGGCGTCGGTCTTTGCCGCCTTAGTAGAGGGGCTCGGTTACGAACAGCAGCTGGTCTCTCATGACGCCATGACACTTGCATCGACGCGCGCGTCCGGTAACAAGTGCCGCGAGCTGACGAACCTTTCAGAGCTTTTCGCATTGCAGATCGATGCGCGCACAGCAGCCGTGCTCTTTTATCACGATCACGATTACGAGCCGGAAATCATCAAGCATCTGCTGTCGACCCCGGCCTTCTATATTGGCGCCCAGGGCAGTCGCGCCACCCAACGCTCAAGATTGCAGCGGCTGGAAGAGATTGGAGTCTCCCTTAACCGGTCGAGCCGAGTTCGCGGGCCGATCGGTGTGATCCCGTCATCGCGTGATCCGAAGTCGCTGGCGGTGTCGGTGCTGGCCGAAATCATGGCAGCCGGTTCGCAAGTCTCCAAAGCCTCCGAGCAGCCTAACCTGAAGAAGGAGTGCTGCCTGTGACGGACTGCATTGTTTCCAGATCAGCGCGAGGTGAGCCATGACGGCAGCCTGGTGGACCGCCCATCTTCATAAGTGGTTGTCATGGTTGCGCCACGAGGCGGCGCGGCTTGGCGCGGCATATTGTGTTTATGATTGCGACGAGCTCTGGGCTGGTATGGACCGGGGTTCGACCGGACATCGAAAGCACACGGGACGAGCCGACAAAGAATAACCCCGGAAGGCATGCAAGACGTTAGCGACAACTTTCCACGGTAAGATGGAACTGATCGCGATATTGAGCTCTGCGTCCAGGCGATCGCTGAACGACTTAAGGGCCGCGGCAAGCGAGCGCCGATCATGCCGCGTCGATGGTGGACGATCGCGAGCCACGCATGGCAAACGCAGACATCACCATTGTCCAGAGGCTACGGGAGTGCCTGATGTGAACTGGAACAGCGTCGACCACCTGTCCTTCGCCGGAACGGATCTGCAGGAGCTCTCGGCGTCGCTTTCCTACCTGCACAATGGAGAAGTGAGAAGGGAAAGCAGGGGGACTACGAAATACCGGATCGACTTGGTCGGCACGCAGGGGATCTCGATCATAGCGAGCAGCTATGACGGAGCTTTCACAATTCATTTCCCCGCGTCGATCGACACGGCCACGATTCTGATCCCGCTTACAGGCAACGCCATAGTCGCGGTCACCGACCGCAAAATACCGTCCATCCAAAACCTTGGCGTTTTTGTCGATCGGCTGCAGAATTATGAGCTTCACGTTGCCGGCCCTCGAAGGCATCTTTGCTTCAGGGTGCCTCACGACGAGCTGGTGCGGCGGATCGAAGTTCGGTTGAATATTTCAGTGCGGGGCCGCCTGCAATTCGCCAATGAGATCGATCTTTCTCAGGGACCGGGTTTGGATTTGGCGCGACTCGCAATGACCATGCATGATGGCCTTACGGGCGAGACCCTGCATAAAACACCGGTGGCGCTCGGACATCTCCTGGAGGCTTGCCTAGAGTTTCTCATCGATGCGGTTGGGCACACTACGCCCGCGAATTTTCTCGCGGGTCTCCCATTCCGCGGCACGTCAAGCGTGCGATCCACTATATGCATACCAACGTCTCCCGGGGGGTGACGCTGAACGAGATCGCCGAGGCATGCGGTGTCAGTATCCGTACCCTGCAAAGTGGTTTCCGAAAATTTCGTATGACGACGCCCATTGCGTACCTAGAGCATCTTCGTCTCGAATGCTGTTCGCCGGGAGCTTTCATCTGGCGAATCTGATCAATCGGTAAGAGGCGTTGCGCAGAAATGGGGCTTTACGCATGTCGGCCGGTTCTCCGGCCAATATCGTAGGCGCTTCGGCGAACTGCCATCGCAAACCCTTCGTAGGACGGAGGACAATCTGGCATAGCCAAAACAGGCCGCATGCGGCCAATGGCGAGCGCGCTAGCTGATGAGAACCGACGTTCCGGCCGCCTTGTTCCTCTAACGCAAGCGGTCTTCCACTCCCACGTTGTCCTGGCCGCCCGCCTTTTGATTGGAACGGGAGTTTCTCAATGTAGACGGATGTTCTCGCGACCAGGAAAATCTGGTCGTGAGCTTGAAGCGTCGAAGACGACGAGCTGGGTTTCGTCCTGCGCGTCGGCAAAGGGCAACGGCCGCCGTAACATCGCAATAGGATGATCCGGGATTGAGACAGGGACCATTCCCGACTGACCGATCAGCTCGAGAACGACCCGATAGGTATTAGCTTTGATGGTGCCGCTAAATCCGACAGCAGCTACAGCTCTTCCGTTGATCGTTCACCAGATCAATGAAACCCTCACGCGCCCAACCGGTCCATTGCATCGGCATCGCCTTAAGCGAAAGACAGGTTGTATAATTACCCTCGACCGCTCTGCACCCGTGTTGTTGCTGGCATCGATCGCGTCGATGCCTGGATGCGTACACGTGCGATGCCGTCGCGAGAACGATTGACCAATTAAGCGCTTGAACGTAGGACCAGCATTCCCGACAGTATGCGCGTGAATCCATTATCGGACGCCTTGATGTTGGGATCGTCGATCAGACTTACTGCCTCCTGCACCATCCGCTCGACCGGTTGGCGGATCGTCGTGAGTTGGTAGGAACTCCAGCTCGCCATCGGGATATCGTCGAAACCGGCGACGGCGAGATCCTGCGGGATGCGCAATCCCCGCTCTTTTGCCGCATCGATGACCGCCAAAGCCATGATGTCGTTGCAGCAGAAGATCGCGTCCGGCGGCTGGACGGCCGAAAGAAGGTGGACAGCTGCCTGCTTTCCGATCTCATACTGGTAGTTTCCGCTTGCTTGCGCGTGAATGGTTCGCCCCGCCTCGGCAAGCACATCACGAAACCCTCGAACGCGCTCGGCATGGGTCGATGTATTGGCGACGCCACCGATCAAGCTGATCCTCTGGCAACCACGGTCGAGCAACAGCCGACCGATATCGCGGCCACCCTGGTAATTGTCGCAGGAGACCGCGTTGATGCGCATGTCGCGCTGTATCCGGTTGAGCAGAACGGCCTTGATCTGGTTTTGCCGGCACGCACGCGCCATGTTCGATGTCAGAGATGCGGAAGTGACGATGATGCCCGACGGACGTGCCGCCAGTACCTGGTCCGTGACCGCGTCGATGTTGCAGTCACTCGGCAGGGCGTAAACCAGCAACTGGCGCCCGCTCTCTTGCAGGTGTCTTGCGAGCGTATCGAGCACGAGCGGGTAAAAGGGGTTGTGAAGGTCTCCCGCAACCAGCGTTATCGTGCTTGCCGCCACGGCTTTGGCGGTCCGTCGGGCCGGGCTGATGTAACCGATCTCCTCCGCGACCGCGAAGATCTTCTTCTTCTTTTCGGGGTTGATCGGTGCCCCTGGTGTGAAGGCTCGGGAAACAGCCGCGATCGAGACGCCGGCTACATGAGCAACTTGTTTTGCCGTGGGCTTCATCGATGGCGTCTTGAAAATTTTTCACTACATGCATGAAATCTTGCAACGCAGATGTAGCAGCTTATGCTGTCTTCAGAAAGGGAGAAGACGATGGCTACTACCTATATCAAACGCGGAAAGCCGGAAAACGAGCGCTCCGAAGACGATCAGAAGGTCCGTTTTACCGTTGAAAATATCCTGAAGGATATCGAGGCTCGAGGCGACGCCGCGGTCCGCGAACTTTCAGAAAAATTCGACAAATACTCGCCGGCGTCCTTCAAGCTCTCTGCGAGCGAGATCGAGGCGCTGATGAACCGGGTTTCGGCTCGTGACATGGAAGACATCAAATTCGCCCAGGCGCAGGTTCGCAATTTCGCACAGGCTCAGCGCGACTCCATGCTCGATATCGAGGTCGAGACATTGCCGGGCGTTATTCTTGGGCACAAGAACATCCCCGTTCAGTCGGTCGGCTGCTACATTCCCGGAGGGAAGTTTCCGATGGTGGCTTCGGCTCACATGTCGGTTGCGACCGCCTCTGTGGCCGGCGTGCCGCGGATTGCTGCCGCAACACCGGCATTCAAGGGTGAACCGAACCCGGCCGTCATCGCGGCGATGTATCTTGGCGGCGCCCACGAAATCTACGTGCTGGGCGGCATCCAGGCCATCGGAGCACTTGCAATCGGCACCGAGACGATTGAGCCGGTGCATATGCTCGTCGGCCCCGGAAATGCCTTCGTTGCCGAGGCGAAGCGTCAGTTGTACGGCCGTGTGGGGATCGACCTTTTTGCCGGCCCGACAGAAACGATGGTCATTGCCGATGAAACCGTCGATGCGGAGATCTGCGCGACAGACCTGCTTGGACAGGCTGAACATGGCTATAACTCGCCGGCAGTCCTGGTCACCAATTCGCACAAGCTTGCGCAGGCAACGCTGACGGAAATCGACCGCATCCTGAAAATCTTGCCCACTGCCGACACCGCGTCAAAGAGCTGGGCGGACTATGGTGAGATTATCGTTTGTGACACCTATGAGGAGATGCTCGACGTTGCCAATGACATCGCCTCGGAGCATGTCCAGGTCATGACCGACCGGGACGACTGGTTCCTTGCCAACATGCATTCGTATGGCGCCCTGTTCCTTGGCCCCCGCACCAATGTCGCCAATGGCGACAAGGTCATTGGCACCAATCACACGCTGCCGACGAAGAAGGCCGGCCGCTACACCGGCGGTCTTTGGGTGGGGAAATTCATCAAGACACATTCCTACCAGAAGGTTCTGACGGATGAGGCGGCCGCAATGATCGGCGAATATTGTTCGCGGCTTTGCATGCTCGAAGGTTTCATCGGTCACGCGGAACAAGCCAATGTGCGCGTGAGGCGTTATGGCGGGCGCAACGTCGGCTACGGAACGGCGGCCGAATGATTGCCTGAATTAGGCTAGCGTTCAGACGCTTTTGCCTTGGTCCCTCGGACCGCAAAGGCATCTCATGACATCGCCAACAATAAGTTTTGGCCGGCGGCTGTCGCCACCGTCCATGACTGCGCGCTCACGAGTCTGTGAGAACGCGAGGAGGAGAGGAGGGGCAATGAGGATCGGAACTCCACGTGAAATATGTGCCGATGAAGCGCGCGTTGCTATGACGCCCGACAGCGCGGCCCATTTGCAGAAGCTCGGCCACACCTGCTTGATTGAGTCAGGCGCCGGTCTTCTGGCGGGATTTACTGACGAGGCCTACCGCGATGCGGGTGTCGAGATTGTCGAAAGCGCGACGGAGCTCTTCCGGTCAGCGGACGTTATCGCAAAGGTGCGCCCGCCGGAACTCATCGAAATCGACAGTATCGACGCTGGAAAGACGATGATCTCGTTTTTCTATCCAGCCCAGAATGACGTGCTGCTTGCGCGGGCGATCGACAGGGGCGTCAACGTCATAGCGATGGATATGGTGCCGCGCATCTCGCGCGCTCAGAAGATGGATGCTTTGTCCTCAATGGCCAACATCGCCGGCTACCGCGCCGTGATCGAGGCGGGCAGCAATTTCGGCCGCTTCTTCACCGGCCAGGTGACGGCTGCCGGCAAGGTGCCGCCGGCCAAGGTGCTGGTCATCGGGGCTGGCGTCGCCGGCCTGGCCGCCATCGGCACGGCGACATCCTTGGGCGCCATCACCTATGCCTTCGACGTGCGCCCAGAGGTTGCCGAACAGATCGAAAGCATGGGTGCCGAGTTCGTCTTCCTCGACTTTGGCGATCAGCAACAGGATGGAGCGGCGTCCGGGGGATATGCGACGCCGTCGTCGCCAGAGTTTCGTCAGAAGCAGCTCGATACGTTCCGCTCGCTCACACCCGAAATCGACATCGTCATTACCACCGCCCTGATCTCCGGTCGCGATGCGCCAAAGCTTTGGCTGGCCGATATGGTGGCGATGATGAAGCCTGGTTCCGTGGTCGTTGACCTTGCCGCCGAACGGGGCGGAAACTGCGAGCTCACGGTCGAAGGCACACGGATTGTATCGGGCAATGGTGTCATAGTCATTGGCTATACGGATTTTCCGAGCCGCATGGCGACACAATCTTCCACCCTTTACGCCACCAACATCCGCCACATGCTGGCGGATCTGACCCCTGCAAGGGACGGAATTCTCGTCCACAACATGGAAGACGACGTCATACGCGGAGCAACCGTCGCCTTTGAAAGCGCCGTGACATTCCCGCCGCCACCGCCGAAGGTGCAGGCAATTGCGGTGCAGAAGGTCAAGCAGAAGCCAAAGGAACCGAGCCGCGAAGAGCGGCGCCAGCGGGAAGCTGCGGCCTTTCGAGCACAGACCCGCAGCCAAGTCGCCTTGCTCGCCTTCGCAACCTTACTCTTGCTGGTTGCCGGCGCTTACGCCCCGGCAAGCTTCATGAACCATCTGATCGTCTTCGCGCTGTCCTGCTTTATCGGGTTCCAGGTGATCTGGAACGTCTCGCACGCTCTTCACACTCCGCTCATGGCTGTCACCAACGCCGTCTCCGGCATTGTGATCCTCGGCGCGCTGCTGCAGATCGGCTCGGCATCGATCCCGGTAACGATCCTTGCGTCGATCGCCGTCCTCATATCGACGATCAACATCGTCGGCGGCTTCTTCGTCACGCGGCGCATGCTGGCAATGTTCCAGAAGTCCTGAAAAACTGGAGGAGGAATCGTTTTGACAATCGGTATCATTTCAGCAGCCAATATCGCGGCGGCAATTCTGTTCATCCTCTCCCTTGGCGGGTTGTCGGGTCAGGAGAGCGCCAAGCGCGCGGTCTGGTATGGTATGGCGGGCATGGGCCTTGCCCTTGTCGCCGCCATCTTCGGCGCGGCTGGCGGCAGCTGGCTAAATCTTATCCTCATGATCGGTGGCGGCGCCCTCATCGGTTATGCTCTCGCACGCCGCGTCCAGATGACGGAGATGCCGCAACTTGTGGCGGCGTTGCACTCATTTGTCGGGCTGGCAGCGGTCTTCATCAGCTTTAACACCCATCTGGAGGCGGCGCGCGTTGCCGCGCTCGACGAGACGAGCCGCACTGGTCTTGCTGGTTATCCCGCGATCCTGGCGCAGAAGGACGCTGTCGAGCTTCTGATCATGAAGGCTGAAATCTTCATTGGCGTCTTCATCGGAGCTGTGACCTTCACGGGCTCGGTCATCGCATTCGGCAAGCTTGCCGGCAAGGTGGATGGCAAGGCGAGGAAGCTCGCGGGCGGGCACGGGCTGAACGCTGCTGCAGCACTTTTGTCCGTCGCACTCCTCATCATCTATTATCAAAGCGGCGGTCTCTTGCCCCTTGCTGTCATGACGGCGCTCGCTCTGTTCATTGGCTTCCACCTGATCATGGGAATCGGCGGCGCCGACATGCCGGTCGTTGTTTCGATGCTCAACAGCTATTCCGGATGGGCCGCGGCCGCGATCGGCTTCACGCTCGGCAATGATCTCCTGATCGTCACCGGCGCGCTCGTCGGCTCCTCAGGAGCGATCCTCTCCTATATCATGTGCAAGGCGATGAACCGCTCGTTCATTTCGGTGATCCTGGGCGGGTTTGGCACCAAGGCCGGACCGCTCCTCGAGATCACTGGTGAACAGGTCGCCATCGATTCCGCCGGTGTTGCCGCGGCGCTGAACGACGCCCAGAGCATCATTATCGTGCCGGGCTATGGAATGGCTGTGGCCCAGGCGCAACAAGCCGTGTCGGACCTGACCCGCAGACTGCGCGCCACCGGCAAGACGGTCCGGTTCGCCATCCATCCTGTCGCCGGACGCCTGCCAGGCCATATGAACGTCCTGCTCGCTGAAGCCAAGGTGCCTTATGACATCGTGCTCGAGATGGATGAGATCAACGAAGACTTCGCCTCGACCGACGTCGTTATCGTCATTGGTTCGAATGACATCGTCAATCCAGCCGCGCAGGAAGACGCGAACTCTCCCATAGCAGGGATGCCGGTGCTCGAAGTCTGGAAGGCCAAGCAGGTCTTCGTCTCCAAGCGAGGGCAGGGGACAGGCTATTCCGGCATCGAAAACCCGCTGTTCTTCAGGGAGAACACCAGAATGTTCTATGGCGATGCCCGCAGAAGCCTCGAAGAACTGATGCCGAAGGTCGTTTCAGTCTGATCAGGCGGCCGGGTGATTTGCTTCCCACGCCGGCCGCTCGCCTCCACGTACCGACCGGGGCGTGGGTCCGGATTTAGCGGCAATGACCGGTCTTCGTTGAAAGTCAATAACCGACCTGACCGGGCGTGTTTCTCAATCAAAATGGTGCCGAATGTCTGACATCGTCCGTTATCCACCAGCGAAATCAACCGTTGCGCGCGCCCTGATCGATAAGGAGAAGTACCTCAAATGGTACGAGGAAAGCGTCGAGAACCCGGACAAATTCTGGGGCAAGCACGGTAGGCGGATCGACTGGTTCAAGCCCTATACCAAGGTTAAGAACACTTCCTTTACCGGCAAGGTTTCGATCAAGTGGTTCGAGGACGGTCAGACAAACGTCTCCTACAATTGCATCGACCGTCATCTGAAAACGAATGGCGACCAGGTGGCGATCATCTGGGAGGGCGACAACCCCTATATCGACAAGAAGGTCACCTATAACGAACTCTACGAGCATGTCTGCCGGATGGCGAACGTGTTGAAGAAGCACGGCGTCAAGAAGGGTGATCGCGTCACCATCTACATGCCGATGATCCCGGAAGCCGCCTATGCGATGCTCGCCTGCGCCCGCATCGGCGCGGTGCATTCGGTCGTCTTCGGCGGTTTCTCGCCCGAGGCGCTGGCGGGGCGCATTGTCGACTGCGAATCCACCTTCGTCATCACCTGCGACGAAGGCGTGCGCGGCGGCAAGCCGGTGCCGCTGAAGGACAATACCGATACGGCGATCGATATCGCCGCTCGACAGCATGTCAGGGTCAGCAAGGTGCTGGTCGTTCGCCGCACCGGCGGCAAGACCGGCTGGGCGCCGGGCCGCGATCTCTGGCATCACCAGGAAATCGCCACGGTGAAGCCGGAATGCCCGCCGGTGAAGATGAAGGCGGAAGACCCGCTCTTCATTCTTTATACGTCAGGCTCGACCGGCAAACCGAAGGGCGTGCTGCACACGACGGGCGGTTATCTCGTCTATGCGGCGATGACGCATGAATATGTCTTCGACTATCATGACGGCGACGTCTATTGGTGCACCGCCGATGTCGGCTGGGTCACCGGCCACTCCTATATCGTCTACGGGCCGCTCGCCAACTGCGCAACGACGCTGATGTTCGAGGGTGTTCCGAATTTCCCCGATCAGGGCCGCTTCTGGGAAGTCATCGACAAACATAAGGTCAACATCTTCTATACGGCGCCAACGGCGATCCGCTCGCTGATGGGCGCCGGTGACGACTTCGTGACGCGCTCGTCGGTGCGCCTGCTCGGCACGGTGGGCGAGCCGATCAATCCCGAGGCCTGGGAATGGTATTACAATGTCGTCGGCGACAAGCGCTGCCCTGTCATCGATACGTGGTGGCAGACGGAAACCGGCGGCCATATGATCACGCCGCTGCCCGGCGCCATCGATCTGAAACCCGGTTCTGCGACAGTGCCGTTCTTTGGCATCAAGCCGCAGCTGGTCGACAATGAAGGCAAGGTGCTGGAAGGGGCCGCCGACGGCAATCTCTGCATCACCGACAGCTGGCCGGGCCAGATGCGCACGGTCTATGGCGATCACGACCGTTTCATCCAGACGTATTTCTCCACCTACAAGGGCAAGTATTTCACCGGCGACGGCTGCCGGCGCGATGCGGACGGCTATTACTGGATCACCGGCCGTGTCGACGACGTGCTCAACGTCTCCGGCCACCGGCTCGGCACCGCGGAGGTGGAATCCGCACTCGTCTCGCACAATCTGGTCTCGGAAGCCGCGGTTGTCGGTTATCCGCATCCGATCAAGGGCCAGGGCATCTATTGCTATGTGACGCTGATGGCCGGTCACGAAGGAACGGACACGCTCCGCCAGGAACTGGTGAAACATGTGCGTGCCGAAATCGGCCCGATCGCCGCACCCGACAAGATCCAGTTTGCGCCCGGCCTGCCGAAGACCCGTTCCGGCAAGATCATGCGCCGGATCCTGCGCAAGATCGCCGAAGACGATTTCGGCGCGCTTGGCGATACCTCGACGCTCGCCGATCCGGCCGTCGTCGACGATCTGATCGCCAACCGGCAGAACAGGTGACCGTGACGACTGCAGGCGTTGCCGAGTGCTGCTAATCCTGCATATCTGAGCGAAGTCCGCGCCCGCTTACGGGCGAGGTGACGTACCCCGTTACCCGAGGGGATTGTGGCGGAAGCGGTTGTAGCCTTGCCGTATTGGCGATCTGGCCAATACCCTCAATCGAAACCACGACCTTGTCGCCATCCTTCAAGAACCGGGGTGGCTCAAAGCCGATCCCGACCCGACACCGGCAGGTGTGCCAGTGGCGATGATGTCTCCGGGCAACAGCGTGACGCTGCGGGAGATGACCTCGATCAGGGTGGGGATGTCGAAGATGAGATCCTTTGTCGAAGTTTTCTGGCGCTCTTCGCCGTTGACCGTACAGGTGATTTCCACGTTCGCTATATCAAGTTCGTCTTTCGTCACGATCCAGGGGCCGATCGGTCCGAACCCGTCGATTCCTTTGCCGAGGAACCACTGCTTGTGCTTCTTCTGCAGGTCGCGTGCTGTAACGTCGTTGAACACGGTATATCCGAAGACGTGATCCAACGCGCGCTCGGCCGTGATGAAGCGACCAGCCTTACCGATCACGACAGCCAACTCCGCTTCGTAATCGACGGCCTCGTCAAGGCCCGGCCAGAGAGGAATATCTCCGAAGGGTCGCGCAAGGGAGGAAGAAGGTTTTGTGAATATGATGGGATGTTCCGGGATGGCTTCGGCCGCGGTCGCTCCGGCGTCGAACCCGCTTTTCGTGAACTCATGGGCGTGAGCGTGATAGTTCTTGCCAACGCAGAACACATTATGCGGCGGATTGGTGATTGGCGGCAGGAGATCGTCGATCGCAATGGCCGTGCTCCCCTCCAACGGCGCCGATCGTTTCTGCCGGCCTATCTCAGCGATCAGACTGACCATGTCTTCATGGGTGGACGGCGCCAGGTCCGGAAAGGCTTCCGCTGCCGGCGTGTAGCGTTCGCCGGAAGGATCTATGACGACCACTTTGCGCTGACCGTCGACAATTATCGTTGCGAGTTTCATCTTATGAACCAATCTAAACAAATGTTTCACGCTAAAAAGCGGTGTCTTGAGCGTGTTACCCGGAGAGCATCGTCAGCGCCCCGCACGCCGGGTCCGGTAGTGGCCAAGAAAGATGTCCACGGCCTCATCGATCACAGCCTGACGTTCAGATTGGCTGAACTTCTCATCGCGGCCCAGCACACGTATCCAAAGCAGCGGCTCATCGATCAGTCCGAGGAACTGACGGGCGGCACGCTCGCCGTCCTTGATCGTTAGGAGCCCCCGTTCGGCTTGCATTTCGATATAGGCCCGAACAGCGCCCATCGCTGGCGTCTTGCCATGCTTGAAAAAGCTCTCCGTCAAGTCAGGAAAACGGGTGCCCTCGGCAATGATCATGCGCAGAAAGGCAATCGCTAGCGGCGGTTCCCAAAATGCCGCCACGGCTGCTGCAATCCGACGCAAGCCGACGTTTGGATCTGCCTGCGTCTCGGCTTCGGCGACGATATCCAAGACGGGGAAGGCGCTCCAGACGCGCTCGACGACGGCGCGAAACAGTTCTTCCTTACCGTCGGGAAACTGGTTGTAGAGAGTGCGCCGGGCTGCACCAGATTCCTGCGCCACCAGGTCCATGCTGGTGCCCTCGTAACCTTGCCGCAAGAAAACACGGGTTGCAGCCGCCAGAATCGCATCTCGCTTGGAGAGAGCGGCCGTGGGTGTCGCCACAGCCTCGAAGATCGAAACCACGCCCTTGGGAGACAAGGCGGCGGGCGGACGGGACGGCATTTCAGTTTTCCTCTTGACTGAATTGCACTGGTGAGTGCAGAATTACACTATATAGTGCACCATGATTGGGCGCAACCCCCACGGCCCAGGGACAACGGATCTTCCATGGCAGGCGAGAGCACTCCTCACTCACAGTTGACGCGCGGCACGCTGCCAATGCTGGCGGCCGCCTGTGGGATCACCGTCGGCAATGTTTACCTATGCCAACCGCTACTCGACCAGATGGCGGTGAGCCTGAGGGTGCCCGAGCAAACAGCCGGCTTGGTCGCCGTCGGCGCCCAGGTCGGCTATGCGCTCGGCATCCTGTTCGTGCTGCCTCTTGCCGACGTGATTGCATCGCGTCGATTGGTGCGCACGCTGCTGGTGTTGACTTCGCTCTTTCTGTTGGCCGCAGCGTTCTCGTCAAGGACTTCGCTGCTGGCCGCGGCCAGCGTCGCGCTAACGGCATCGACCGTTGTCCCGCAAATCTTGATCCCGATCGTCTCGGGCATGACGGCGCCTGAGCATCGCGGACGGACCATCGGTGCGCTGCAAACCGGACTGATCCTTGGCATCCTGTTGTCGCGCACAGCATCGGGATCCCTCGCACAGGTGACCGGTACCTGGCGTTCTCCCTACTTGCTGGCTGCCGTCTTGACCGGCCTGTTGGTGCTAATCGTGCCGCGCCTGATCCCTGAGCGCGAAACCAAGCCCCGGCATACCGGCTATCTCAGCCTGCTGCGTTCGCTACCGCCACTGCTGCAGCACCGCCCGCTACGCCTGTCCATGACGCTGGGCTTCCTGGTCTTCGGTGCCTTCTCGGCTCTATGGGCGACGCTGGCCTTCTACCTCGCCGGCCCAGACTTTGGGTTCGGGCCAGCAACGGCAGGTCTGTTCGGGCTCTACGGCGCGCCAGGCGCGATCCTGGCGCCGATGGCCGGTCGACTGTCCGATCGCGTTGGTTCGTCCAAGATCAACCTGGTGTCGCTGGCTGCCAGCGGCATAGCCTTAGCACTGGCAGGCTGGCTCGGCGGCGGCTCGCTGCTCATCTTGGTGGTGGCCGTGAACCTGCTCGACTTCGGCCTGCAAAGCGGTCAGATCGCGAACCAGACGCGTATTTTGGGGCTTGGCGATGACATCCGCGCTCGTCTCAATACGCTTTACATGGCCGCCACCTTCGGCGGCGGAGCGGCCGGTTCTTTTGCGGGGATGCTGGCATGGAGCTTCGGCGGCTGGACCAGCGCCTGCGGCCTATCGCTAGCGCTTATAGCTGCGGCGGCTAGCACGCTCGTCCTGAACTGGAAGAACGAATACCGATCCTCTCACATGAAAGGAGAATGAAATGAGCGATCTTACCGGACGAGTAGCACTTGTTACCGGCGCCTCGCGCGGTATCGGCCGTGACATAGCCTACGCTCTGTCCTCTGCCGGCGCCAGCGTCGCGGTGGGCTACCACAGCGATCGAACGGGGGCAGAGGCAGTCGCCGAGACGATCCGCCAGGAAGGCGGGAGGGCGGTCGCGGTCGGCGGCGATGTGTCCGACCCGCAGATCGCAGTGGATCTCGTCCGCGAGACAGAGGCGCAATTGGGGCCGTTGGGCATTGTCGTGAACAATGCCGGTATCAATCCATCACGCCCACTCGACCAGATCACGGCGGCTGACTGGGACGAGACCATTCGAGTCAATCTCACTTCCGCCTTCCATGTCACTCAGGCCGCTGTACCTGGCCTGCGGGAACGCAAGTGGGGCAGGATCATCACCATATCGTCGGTGGCCGCACAGCTCGGCGGCGTCATCGGTCCGCATTATGCAGCCAGTAAGGCTGGTTTGATCGGGCTTGCCCATTACTACGCGGCTGCGCTGGCCAAGGAGGGCATCACCTCCAATGCCATTGCCCCCGCGCTGATCGAGACGGAAATGCTCAAGAGCAATTCGGCGATCCAGCCTACGCTCATCCCGGTAGGGCGATTCGGCCAGACCCACGAGGTGTCGTCAGTGGTCGTGCTGCTGGCCGGGAATGGCTATATCACCGGTCAGACGATCAGCGTTAACGGTGGCTGGTATATGAGCTGAGTAGAGGATAAAGCGATGTTAACACGCATCATCCCCGCCACGAAGGAAGCCCTGCCCGTGATAGGGCTCGGCACCTATCGGGGCTTCGACGTTACGCTCAATGCGCCGGGCGAAGAACGGCTCTCCAATGTGCTCGACACGCTTTTTGCGGCGGGCGGAACGCTCCTTGACAGCTCGCCTATGTATGGGCGTGCCGAAGAAGTCGTCGGCGCGCTGCTCACTCGTCAGCCCCGCGCTGACTCGCCTTTTCTTGCGACCAAGGTTTGGACATCAGGGCGAGAGGCTGGCGTCCGGCAGATCGAGCAGTCGTTCCGTCTGCTTCGCAGTGACGTTATCGACCTCATACAGGTTCACAATCTTCAGGACTGGCAAACGCATCTGCAGACCCTGCGCGGTCTCAAAGAAGCCGGACGTATCCGCTATATTGGCATAACCCATTACACTCGCTCGGGTTATGCCGAGGTGGAGCGGGTTCTGAACACAACGCCGGTCGACTTCCTTCAGATCAACTATTCAGTGGAAGAACGCGAAGCGGAGAAGAGACTACTCCCACTGGCTGAGGACAAGGGCGTTGCGGTCTTGTGTAACCGGCCCTTTGGAGGCGGTGATCTGTTGCGCCGCCTTAAGGCGAAGCCGCTGCCTGACTGGGCAGAGGAGGTAGGTGCGACTTCGTGGGCGCAGCTTGCGCTCAAATTCGTGCTTGGCCACCGAGCAATCACCTGCGCGATTCCGGGAACCGGGAATCCAGCTTCCATGATCGATAACACAAAGGCAGCGAGCGGGTCTGTGCTGACCCCGAAACAGCGTGCTGAACTGATCGAGACCGTCTAATGACCTCGGCTAAACATCTGACACGAGCGATTGGGGGCGGCGCCGATAAGCGCGGCGCCGCTCCTGCTCCAATCTGAGGCACCTGCGGTCCACGTCCAAAACGCAATCAAGTCCGGCCTCAGCGCCCTGAGACAGAGCTTGTTCAGTGAGAAGAGACGATTTATCGGCTCGTTGTTGCTCACTCGCAGGGGAGCGACGATGAGGCGGATATCCGCGCGTCGAAATCTGCGACCCGGTTATCAAAAACCTCCGCGCGCTCTGTAAAAGCACCATTAGGCAGGTGTTAGATCCATATCGTGCTGGGTGACTTGCGCGTGACGACAGCGTCTTTCGTTCCGGCAACTGAGGGATCAGCGAGAGCCTTTATTTGGCTGGCCTAAGAATTCCAGCGCCCAACTTACGGCGAAACCAACAATTCAGCGATCAGCGACGACGTGATCGCCGCGCCAAGCGAGCCTCGAGGTATCACGTGGTGGTCGACCTCCAGCTGGACTCTGCTGCGGCCAGCACCTCCTGCCGCCCGACGTCAAGCAAGCGGCGGGCCATCGTGGTTCCAAGCGTCGGACGTGGATCCAGTAAGTTGCCTTACCCTCGACAATCGCTGCACTGGAGCACACGGGCCTAGCGACTGGCCTCGTGTTGCACTCTCAACATGTGGGAGATGAAAAGCTGACATCACTCCCGCTGGCAGACTCGACGAGAACTTCCAGATTGAGGACCCCGCCCCTATCAGGTGCCACCTGCAATAGCTTCGTGGCGCGAATGATATCGATCTTGGCATGAGCTGTCATTTCCTGCGGTTGGATAAGATCCTAGGTTGGTGGCCATCGGCGACCAGCGCGTGCAACCTGGCTTCGATGCTACCCGTTCGCCGGTAATCAAAAGCGAACGCGATCCCTCAACGGGCGACCGGCTCTAGCTTAAATCTTTTTGCATCATTTTTATAAAGGCCATATCATGAAAATCGTCCAAACCGTCATCGCCGGCGCCGTTGCCGCCGCTGTAGCGAACGTGGCGCTGGCCGCTCGTAGCCCTGGCGTCGAACGCAATACGGAGGGCTTCCTGGAAGCGATGGCCAAGGCTGGCGCTCCGCCCCTGGAGTCTCTCTCCCCCGCCGATGCACGGGCGGCCGTGGCGGCTGCGCAAGCCGGCGCCAAGCTGGCGCCGGCCGACATCAGCGAGAAGACGATAAGCGTCGACGGCAAACCTCTGAAGCTCACCATCGTACGTCCGGCTGGCACCGATGGCGTGCTGCCGGGTTTCATGTTCTTCCACGGTGGAGGCTGGATCCTCGGCGACTTCCCGACGAACGAGCGGTTCGTCCGCGACCTGGTCGCAGACTCCGGCGCAGCGGCAATATTCGTCAACTACACGCTGTCGCCGGAGGTGCGCTATCCGGTGGCGATCAACGAGGCTTATGCAGCCACAAAGTGGGTCGCCGAGAATGGCGAACAGATCAGCGTCGATGGCAAGCGGCTAGCTGTTGTCGGTAACAGCGTCGGCGGCAATATGGCGGCGGTGGTCGCGCTGATGGCTAAGGACAAGGGCGGTCCGGCTCTGCGTGCCCAGGTCCTGTTCTGGCCAGCTACAAACGCGAACTTCGAGGACGCCTCCTACGACGCGTTTGCCACCGGTCACTTCCTTACCAAGGACATGATGAAGTGGTTTTGGAGCGCCTATGTCCCGCACGCTGAGCAGCGCCAGGAAATCTACGCCCCGCCGCTCCAGGCGACGCCTGAGCAATGGAAAGGCTTGCCGCCGACACTTATGCAGACGGCGGAAATGGACGTCTGCGCGACGAAGCCGAAGCCTATGCCCGCAAGCTCGACGCTGCCGGCGTCGACGTGGTCGTTACCCGCTACAACGGCATGATCCACGATTTCGGGGCGATCAACCCGTTGTCCGATTTGCCCGCCTCGCGTGCCGCGATGCATCAGGCAAGCGAGGAACTCAAGGCTCGCCTGCGCTGAGGTCGGCCGGCAAGTCCTGGAAGTCAGCCCTTCCCGAAGCCTGACGCGGGCACGGGGAGGAATCCCGGGCGACGAGTCCGTCCATCTCTCGTCGCCCGGTGTCTCCGGTATAGATTGGCAGTTATGCGCACCGTTGGAGTTTGTCCGCGCCTACTAGGCACCTCTCGTGCATCGACAGCAGCACGTGGTTGGTGGGCAAGCAGGGCGTCAGCCCTATTCGCTGGCGTTGATGTCACCAGACCATCCCGAAGCCAAGGCCGACGGATTTCACCGCTTAAACCCGAAAGGGCGAATCCCTGTTCTCATTGCCGAGAATTTTACTCTCACTGAGGCGCCGGCAATCTTATTTCACCTGGGCCTGACGAATCCGGGTGCAGGGCTCCTGGGAGCGGGTGCAGAAAACATCGTCCGTTCCATCGAATGGTTCAACTGGCTGTCGAGCGCGGTTCACGCGGTCGCCGTCCGAATGATCCGGCGCTACGCATGATCTGGCGCGCCGACTTTTTCTTACCGGATCAATCGATGTACGCGCCCTTAGTTCATAAAGGAAAGGAGCATTTGGCTTCCGCGTTTGCGCTTATAGAATCCAAGTTGACGGACCGAGATTGGGAGAGTCCTATTCAATCGTTGATCCGTACTTTCTCGTAGTCCACCGCTGGGGAAGTCGTATGGCCGTTGCGATGCGAAATCTCTACCCCGCTTGGACCTCTCATGCACGTCGGCTGGAGGAGCGGGCGGCTGTGCGACGAGCCCTAACGCAAGAGGGAATATCCCAGTGGGGTAGCGGTCGCGTTGCCGAATCCAAGAATAACAAGATCACATACGCGGTCGTGCTAAAAAGTCTGGTAGCGTTCATTAGCGGGAAACCAACTCTACGGCCGCATTGACGCTCATCTCGAACGCCAAAGCCGATGGAGCGAGTTCAATGTCGTCCGTGCAGGCCAACGCCGAAGTATGATGGAGTTGGCCCGCCACAAACGACCGGTTGGTTCGCTGCGGGCTATTTCGTCGCCATGATGTCGATCTTTGAAATGGTGGGCGCATGATCCAGCAATTCGGGGGCCTTGGCCATCAATGCGGCTGCGACCTTGCCAGCCAGGTGCGCCGACCGACCTGCCTCGTCGGGGAACGTGTCAAAGATTGCAAATTGGGTCTTACTTAAACGAACCGCATACCAAGCGATCGTTGCCGGCTCGTCCTGCACGATAGCGCGGCCGCCGCGCAGGAATTGCGCGACGTCCTCTTCCTTTCCAGCCTTGGCATCTAGCACGACCCACAAGCCGACGTTCGCCTGCGCGGTTGAAGTTGGCTCGGCGGCATGCGCCGGTGCACCGAGAATGAGTGCAGCGCTGATGTTGAGGGCGACCACCATCGCGGTTGCGGAGTACTTCAGAGAGACCATCATTTTGATCCTTGAGGATGCGTTGAAGAGAGCCTCAGTCTACGCCAGCGAACTCGCAGCGCGAGTGGCGATAATGACATCTTTGATATCATTATCGCCAAGTTTCGCATCTGCCAACGGGCGATCCTTGACGCGTGTTCGCAGCCAAATCACGAAGATCAGCGCAATCAAAACGGACCCCAGCCATGCTGCGATAAAGAGGTCGCCCAGGATAGGCGAAGCTCCGATCGTCTGGATCACTTCGATGGAGCCAAGAGTATCAAACCAGGCAAGTGATGTCTCAAGAAGACGTTCGCGGAAAAAGGCATCCAGTTCGCAACTCCGACGGTTCACGTGTCCGGCGGGACGGTCGATGCAGCCGCGTCTGCCGCTGCGGCGGAGCTGCGGAGACCACCAAAACTCATCGCAACACTTCAGGAATAGCAGCGTCGATGCGCGACCTATCTTGTAAAACCGGCTGAAAGGCGATGTGCCGGACAATAGGTCTAACCTTTGCCGGCTCATCACTATCGGACAATCAGAACAGATCTCCAATATATCGATCGGGCCGACAGGCCACATTTCGTCTTGCTCCGGTTTGACCGGGAACCAGTAGGCAAGGTCACGCTCCTGACGTCCTCAACAGCAAGCCCATAATCGTCCCAAGACTCACGCGCTCGTCATTGGTCTCATTTTACGTCAATCAATCAGCACTCGGTGGCGTGACGCAATTCGAATATCCGGGGAACAGGGTGCGCTCGGTGGCCACTAATTCCTGGCGGCCCGACCTCAGGCCCACTAAAAGTTCAGGAGCCAAGCCTGCTCTTGACTTAAGGCTCTCTTTCCCACTCCAAGATACCGCGCAACGTCTTTCCGGCTTGGGTAGCCGGAACGCTTTCGATGATCAGGGTGTCACCGTCCACGCGATAGGTCCGTTGTTGTTCGGAGCCCACCCAATTCTGATCACCCGCAATGTCAATTTTCGTTATGAAACGATCGTTCTCCAGCCGATATTTACCGGAGTACGTATACAAGCTGCGGAAGGCGGCACTCTGCCCATCGGCACCTTCGGCCGGCTTGCGATCTTCAGCCGTGATCAGAACCAATATGCGACCCGATGAGAAGAAGACACAGCCCGCGGGGCGCTCGCCAAACGGAGAGGGCTTTTGTTCCTTTGTGTCTACGTCTTCCAACACCCAACGTTTAAGCTTCCATGTGCCGGTGAGCGTTTTGGTGTCGGCGAAAGCCGGGTGAACGATAGAATGTGCGACCATTGTCAAGCTCCCTTGGATCTGGCGCTGTAATTGCACTCCGTGGCCTTGCTCGGTCATGCTAGATCGCATTTCTTGCGTTACCCAATATCAAATTCATCTGCCGCCATGCCAAACGAATATGCCCCCCGACGACGACCGATGGTGCATCTGCTGATCCTACCCAGAACAATTAAGCTCTGATTAATGCGACATCTGACACGATCACCGGCACAAAAGTCGACGTATCAGAGCTCAGCTGCTCAATTTGGCAAAGCTCCTTACGCCAGCGGAAAAGTTGACTGACATGGATGCCGGCCGCGCGGGCAATCTCGGAGATCACCGCGTCCGGCTCAAAACATGCAGCGACGAGGCGCTCTTTATCTTCGCGTGACCAGCGCCGACGGCGCTCTACGGACGTGATCACCTCAATTGAATGCTTCGTCATATGGCTACTCCTAGTGTTACCACTAGGACTCGCAGTCAGCAGCCCGTCACTGCAAGACGGCCTTCACCGTGGGCTTACGGTGAAGATGTCGTGCAGACGTTGGAACGGGTGTGCCGGAATGTCGGCTATCCAAAGACCATCAGGGTCGATCAAGGGACGGAGTTCGTATCCCGCGATCTTGATCTTTGGGCTTATGCCAAGGGGGCGACCTTGGACTTCTCACGCCCAGGCAAGCCGACCGATAATGCATTCATTGAAGCATTCAATGGCCGCTTTCGTGCCGAATGTTTGAACCTGCATTGGTTCCTAACCCTTGCGGATGCCCGCGAAAAGATGGAGGATTGGCGTAGATACTACAACGAAGAACGGCCTCATGGTGCAATCGGCAATAAGCCGCCGATCTCGCTGATGAATTCGGGAGGCGCAACCAGCTCGCCTCCCTGAATGAAGCCGGAAAACTCTAGCGTCCGCTGGTCCAACGTTTGGGAGCGGTTCAAAACCGCCGAGGCTCTAATCGCAGCCGGATGAAACTTCAGTGGCAGGTCACCGGCTATGTAATTGCGGGGGGAGCGCAATTAGCCAAGGGGCGGCCGCCATCCGGCTTCCTCGGCGCCGAATGTGCTGCCGCGCAGTTCCATACATATGCTTACGCCGCGAAAGCCAACTTTCGCAACAGGTTAGGGCGGCGATCGCGTTAAGAATACCGAGGTCGCCGCACGGTTGCTCGCTATTCCTTATTTGGCTTTCTAAGTAGGTCAGCAGGTTCAACACCCAGCACGGCAGCGAATCGGTCTAGCACCTCAATACTTGGGCTGTAGACGCATCGTTCTAGAGAGCTGATGTAGGTCCGATCAACGCTGGCACGATGGGCGAGCTCCTCCTGCGACATTTTTCTCGCCTGTCGAAGAGCTCTCAAATTTCGAGCGAAGGCCGGATCTGCCGACGGATCGTATTCGTCGCGCCGATCCGTCTATTCCGCCTGAACAGGCGATCGCCGTGATCGCTAGGAGTGGGTCTAAACGCTGGGTTTCGGCCGCAGACGCGGCCGCCCGAAAAGCCGGGGTGCATGTCGGCATGCCGGCGGCCAAAGCACAGGCGCTTTTCCGTGGCCTGATGTTGGTCGATGCGGATCCTGTAAAGGATGCCGCAGCACTCGAACGCATCACCCTTTGGGCGCTGACGCTCTACTCACCGATCGTCGCAGTCGATGGCATCGACGGGATCGTCATGGATACCGAGGGTGCCGATCACCTGCAGGGCGGCGAGCTGCCAATGGTGACGAAGATCGCCAATCAGTTCCTGGCAAAGAAGCTCACTCCGCGGGTCGCGATCGCCGACACCTGGGGTGCGGCCCACGCCTGCGCCCGTGCCATCAGCCGCGAGACGGTCATCGTACCGATCGGCGAGACGGTGCGCGCCGTCGAAAAGCTGCCGATATCGTTGCTGCGCCTTCCCGGGAAAGTCGTCAGCGATCTGCGCACGCTCGGTTTCCAGACGATCGGCGAATTGGCCAACACGCCGCGCGCGCCGCTGACGCTTCGTTTCGGTCCGGAGATTGGCCGGCGGCTCGACCAGATGTTCGGCCGAGTCTCCGAACCGATCGATCCGATCCGCACCGCCGAGCTGATTGAAGTGAGCCGCGCCTTTGCCGAACCGATCGGCGCTGCCGAAACCATCAACAAATATGTCGGTCGGCTGGTCGTGCAATTGATCGAGGAGCTTCAGAAACGCGGCCTTGGCGTTCGCCGGGCGGATCTGATCGTCGAGAAGGTCGATGGTGCCAGGCAGGCAATCCGCGCCGGCGCGGTGAAGCCGGTGCGCGACGTCGCCTGGCTGACGAAGCTGTTTCGCGATCGAACGGAGAAGATCGAGCCCGGCTTCGGGATCGAGAAGCTCACCCTGGTTGCGGTCATAGTCGAGCCGCTGGAGGAGCGCCAGAGGTCGTCATCGCTGGTCGAGGAGGAAGTGAAGGACGTGACGCCATTGATCGATATCTATGGCAACCGCGGGCAGCGCGTGTATCGGGTGGCGCCGGTTGCCTCCGACGTGCCCGAGCGCTCCGTCCAGCGCATCAGTCCTGCTGCCGATCCGGTCGAGGTCACCTGGGTCAGCCATTGGCGCCGGCCTGTCCGGCTGCTGGCCCGTCCCGAGCTGATCGAAGCGATTGCCTTGCTACCGGACCGTCCGCCGGTATCGATCACCTGGCGCGGCAAGCGCCGGAAGGTCAAGCGGGCCGATGGGCCCGAGAGGATTTTTGGCGAGTGGTGGCGGCGCGACGCCGAGATGGAGGCGGTGCGGGATTATTTCGTCATCGAAGACGAGGCCGGCGAGCGTCTCTGGGTGTTTCGTTCCGGTGATGGCATCGATCCTGAAACCGGAAACCATCGCTGGTTCTGCCATGGGATCTTCGCATGAGTTATGCCGAGCTGCAGGTCACGACCCATTTTTCCTTCCTGCGCGGCGCAAGCTCAGCGCAGGAACTGTTCGAGACCGCCAAGGCTCTCGGCATCGAAGCTCTCGGCGTTGTCGATCGCAATTCCCTTGCCGGGATTGTCCGGGCGCTCGAAGCATCGCGCGCCACGGGATTACGCCTCCTTGTCGGTTGCCGGCTCGATCTGCAAGACGGCATGTCGGTGCTGGTCTATCCGAGCGACCGGGCTGCCTATTCCCGGCTGACTCGTCTCATCACGCTTGGCAAGTCGCGCGGCGGCAAGAACAACTGCATCCTGCATTGGGATGATGTCATCGCATACACCGACGGCATGATCGGCATTCTGGTGCCGGACCTGCCGGATGACGTCTGTGCGATCCAGCTGCGCAAGATGGCCGAGCTGTTTGGTGATCGGGCCTATGTGTCGCTCTGCCTCCGGCGTCGGCAGAACGACCAGCTGCGGCTGCATGAGATTTCCAATCTTGCGGCGCGGTTCAAGGTGAAGACGGTCGTCACCAATGACATCCTCTTCCACGAACCAGGTCGCCGGCAGTTGCAGGACATCGTCACCTGCATTCGCACCCGCACCACAATCGACGATGTCGGCTTCGAGCGCGAGCGCCACGCCGACCGCTATCTGAATCCGCCGGAAGAAATGGAGCGGTTGTTTCGGCGGTACCGGCACGCCCTCGCGCCAACTATCGGCGGCCTTTGTATTGACACCGTTCCTTGCTGTCCAGGATCACCGGAATTTGGCCGGAATGCGACAAATGCAGCATGCACGCTATCAAAGTGCCGCCTTCGAGCGAGTGGCGTGTTACGCATTGGCTCGGGACGCTGCTCCGCGTAATACATCTGAGACCAGCGCAAGCTCATCCTCATTGCTGTAGTAGTGGGGCGAAAAACGGACGGCGTCGTTCCTGACGCTGCATTTCACGTCGGCAGCATCTAAGTCTGCAAACAGGACGCTGGTGGCCATCTTTGGATTCTTCAGCAGGATGATGCCCGACTGGGATTCTTCCGGCCAATCACTCATGATTTCGTACCCTGCGGATTTAGCCTGCGTCCGAATTCGCGCTCCGAGTTCCATAACATAACTCTCGATCTTCTCCATGCCGATGGAATCGATCTCTTCAAGCCTCTTGGCCAATCCGAAGATGCCTGCGCCGTTCTCGGTGCCTGGTTCGAACCGCTTGGCGTCTGGAAGAAAATCGAGAACGCGATGAAAGGAGAAGGCGTCGTTCACACTCAACCAACCGACGATGCGCGGCTTGATGCGTTCGAAAGCCCTTTCGGAGAACGCGGCGAAGCCAATTCCGACTGGTCCGAGCATCCATTTATGCGCGCTCACAACGAGGACATCTACGCCTTCGCCCTCCATGTCCACGCTCAGCACCCCGACCGACTGCGTGCCGTCGACGACCAACAATGCGTCGTGATCGGCGCAGATTTGCGAGAATCCGGCGAGATCAACCCGGAAACCGCTGTAGAACTGAACATGGCTCACTGCGACCAGTTTCGTCCTGCTGTCGACCAGGAAACGAAGATCATCTGGAGCAAGCGCTCCGTTGCGCGCCTTCATCGTGCGGATTTCCACACCTTGCTGGGAAAGCGTCTCCCAGATGAGAAAGTTTGAGGGAAATTCGAGCTCAGGAACCACCAGGTTGTCACCAGGCTTCCAGTCGATTCCCAAGGCGACGAGCGACAGGCCATGCGAGGTGTTCTGGATGTAGGCAATCCGTTCCGCAGTCGAGCCAACAAGTTTGGCGGCAAGGCTGCGTCCTTTGTCGCATGTCGGCGCGCTTGCCACCATGATCCCGGACGTGTCCGTGGCATGGAGTGTCGCCTGCCGGGCGATCGCATCCCGCACGCCGATCGATATAGGGGAAACAGCGGCGTTGTTCCAATAGATGCATTCTTTGACGATCGGGTATTGGCTGCGGATGACTGCGAGTTCGGCCGCGTTCAGATAGGTCTGGTGCCTCGTTGAAGCGTGTGCGTTCATACATGATCTCGGTGAAAAAATGGCGCAGTTTCCGTCTGCTCCCGTCGCTCGTGAATTTGGTCACGGCAAACAAGCCAAAGCGAGGGTGAAAGCGAGCGGATGGCGCTCATCCGCTCGTAAGGGGCTTATTCGGCAATCTGATCGACAGAGGTGATGATACGGGATTTTTTGACCGCCGCGAGCGACATGCCATACTTGTCGAGGACGGTCTCGTACTTGCCGTTGGCGATGAGTTCCTGAAAAATTGCCTGCATCATTTCAGCTGAGGCCTTGTCGCCTTTCTGGACGGCGACGCCTAAAGGTAGGACATCGTAGACTCCCGGAGCAACGACGAGCTTTCCATTGCTGGTCTGCTCGTAATATCCAGCTGCGGTGGAGTCGTCGAAACGAGCGTCGGCCCGACCTGTCAGCACCGCCTGGATCGTGTCTTTCTGCTCGGGATAGATGACCTTGTCGATCTTGGGCAGGTTGGATTTCGCGCAGTCCTCGCTCAGCTTGTCCGTGGTGAAATCGGCCGCCGATCCGGTCTGGACAGCCACCCGCTTGCCGCACAGGCTCTTCGCATCCGAGATGGAGTCTTTTTTGTCAGGGAGAACCATCGCCACGGTTCCTGACTGGAGGAACGTGACGAAGTCGACCTGCTTCAAGCGATCTTCCTTCACCGTGAACGTCGCCCACGCTACCTTGACCCTTCCGGCCGAGAGCGAAGGAATTTGGGAAGCGAAAGGTATGCGCTGAAGGTCGAGTTTAGCCGTGATGAGCTTCGCCGCCTCGTGCGCCAAATCCACGTCCAGGCCAGCCGGCTGGCCGTTTGCATCGACGAACTCAAATGGTGCGTAATCGAGCCCATTTGCGATTGTGAGCGTACCGGACGACTTGACGGATTCCGTGACCGGAACCTCCGCTCCGATGGCGTTCTGCGCAAGCGTGAGGGCGACGAAAATACCCAGATGCGTGGCTTTCATGATGATCCCCTTTTTTGGACGTTGGCGTTTAGCACGGGTAAGGAAGCACATCCTGGACAGTGAATCGAATTGAAAAGATGCATTGACAATATGAGCTGCGTTCATGATCTTCTGCGGACCGCCGATATCTTTTGACGGCGAGCAAAAGCACCCGAGGGTCCCGATATGGCCGAGTTCTCTTTGAACCAAATCGATCTCAACCTCCTAAGGACCTTCGACGTCCTCATGCGGGAGCGGAGTGTGACCAGGGCTGCAGACAGACTTGGGCGCACCCAGTCAGCCATAAGCCATTCACTGGGCAGGCTTCGCGACGTGTTTAAAGACGACCTCTTCACCCGAGAAGCGGGGATCATGGAGCCGACCGCACGGGCGAAAGAATTGGCGGAGGTCATTTCCCAGGCCCTGCACGAAATTCGGGTGGCGGTGGACCGACACCTCAATTTCGATCCGACGACCACCTCTAGAAATTTTCGGATTGGCCTTTCGGACTATACGGCCGTCACCTACTTGCCCGAACTGATCGAGAATTTCTCGATGCTCGCGCCCAATGCTTCGTTGAATGTGGTCCACGCCAGGGAACCCGACGCACTCGGATCGTTGAAGAACCGCGAAGTGGAATGCGCGGTGCTTGGCAACCCCAAGCTCGATGCCGAGCACTTCGAGGTCGTGGAGCTTTCGAGGGATCGGATGGTTTGTGCTGGATGGACTGGAAATCCGGCGATGGCCGACATGTCGCTGGATCGTTACCTCGCGTCGCCGCACCTTCAGATATCCGCGGACGGCATCGCAGCCGGCGTCGCGGACATAACCTTGCAGAAGCTCGGCCTTCATCGAAAAGTGGTTGCAACGATACCGCACTATCTCGTTGCTCCATGGGTCATTAAAGGCACGGAGCTGATTTCGGCGTTCGGTGACGGCGTGTTGCTGGCACTCTCTGAAGAAAGCGAGACAGCGATCGTTCCTCCGCCGCTCGAACTTCCCGATGTCACTATTTCGTTAATCTTCGATAGATCGAATGAACTAGACCCCGGGCATGTGTGGTTCCGGAACCTGATCAAAGACGTGTCTGACAGGCAGAGGACGCTCAAACAAGGCGTCTATGAACGACTGGAGCTTTGAACGCGCCTGCGGCCTGAAAAGCCGCGTTTGCGACAAACCGCCGAAGGGGGCATGCAGGCATTTGTCAGTCTAGCTCGAACAGGGCTTCGACCTCGACTGCGGCCTGCAATGGCAGGGAAGAAACCCCGACGGTGCTCCGCGCGTGCCGCCCTTGCTCGCCGAAAATCTCAACGATGACGTCCGAGGCACCGTTCATGACGCGAGCGTGCTCGGAAAACGCAGACGTCGCAGCGATGAACCCACCCAGTCGAACGACCCTCTTGATCTTGTCCAGGCTTCCAAGGCTGGCTCTAGCTTGAGCTATGACATTGATCGCAGCGGCCCGAGCAGCTCGTATTCCGTCTTCGACAGAGACGTTTTCCCCGAGCGATCCCAACGCCACGAGTGTGCCGCCGGGAGACACGCAAAGCTGCCCTGAAATGAACAGGAGGTTCCCGACTTGATGAGTCGCGACGTAGTTCGCGACCGATCCGGGCGGTTTCGGGAGATCGATGGCCAGTTCTATGATGCGCTGCTCGAAAGAAGAGTTCATTGGCAAGTCCTGTCCTTCAGCTTCTGTGGCTGTGGATAGATGAATTTCGGAGGGCGGTCCGGGAGTTTTTCCGCGCGTCAGAGGACGCGCGCCAAAAACTCACGTGTTCGGGGAGACTGCGGGTTGGCAATCATCTCTCGCGGGTTGCCGGATTCGACGACAAGCCCGCCGTCCATGAAAATAAGCTGATCGGCAACCTCGCGGGCGAACCCGATTTCATGCGTCACGACTACCATGGTTATTCCCTCGCGCGCCAGACTCTTCATCACCTCGAGCACCTCGCCCACGAGCTCTGGATCGAGTGCGGATGTCGGCTCGTCAAAAAGCAAGACCTTTGGGTTCATCGCGAGCGCCCGTGCGATAGCCACGCGCTGTTGCTGGCCGCCCGACAACTGCCTCGGGTAAGCGTCCCTCTTTTCGGCAAGGCCCACCCGTTTGAGAAGTTCAATCGCCTTTGCCGTCGCCTGCGCAACCGGCTCCCGCTTCACGCGTAAAGGAGCCTCCATAAGATTTTCGATCACGGTCATGTGAGGAAACAAGTTGAACTGCTGGAAAACCATTCCGATCTCGGCCCTGCGCTGGCATATCGCGCTCGGCGGCAGTTCGTAGAGTTTGTTGCCTTCTAGGCGATAGCCAACGAAGTCTCCGTCGACGAGCATCAACCCGCCATTGATTTCCTCGAGGTGATTGATGCAGCGCAGGAATGTGCTCTTTCCCGATCCTGAAGGGCCGATGATGCAAGCGACCGAGCCGGACGGCACCGTGAGGTCCACGCCTTTGAGCACCTCGAGATGGCCGTAGGATTTGCGGATGCCTTTGGCATGTACCATCGTCGTAGATGCGATCCCGAAGCGCTCGTGATGTGTGCCGGGTGCAGTCATGCCAGCGCCTCCTTCCGACCGATCTTGGCCAGGTTCCCGAGTATTGCCCTCGTGATTCCGGGATTGATGCGATGCTCGTCGCGGCTGAAATGTTTTTCCAGGTAGAACTGACCGCCAGACATGATCGAGACTACGGCGAGGTACCAGAAAGACACAACAAGGAGCAGAGGGATGGTCTCGAACGTCCGGGCATAGATGGACTGGGCCGAGTACAGCAGATCGCCCACAGCGATGATACTGACCAGAGAGGTCGTCTTGAGAAGGTTGATCGTCTCGTTTCCGGTCGGCGGAATGATTATTCTCATCGCTTGGGGAAGGACAATCCTCCTCAGCGCCAGGCTAGGATTCATCCCAAGACATGCCGACGCCTCGTACTGGCCCTTGTTGACCGACTTCAATCCGCTCCTGACGATTTCGGCCATATATCCCGCTTCATGAAGCGAGAGTGCGACGATGGCCGAGACCAGTGGGGTCATGATGTCATTTGTAGACACCGAATACACTGTGCCGACCCCCGGCAGCCAAAGCGTGATATCTTTGACGACGATCGACAGATTGTACCAGATGATCAACTGGACGAGAGCTGGAGTGCCTCGGAAGAACCAGACGAAGGCCGCAGCGGGCACAGAAAGCAGCTTGCTCGGAGACAGCATCATCAATGCGGCGATGGTTCCCCCGAGAGTGGCTAGGGCCATCACGACCGCTGTGATTAGAACGGTTTGCCAAAGACCATCGAGTATGAGTGGGTTGAACAGATATTGCGCGACGATGGGCCACTGAAACTCGGGATTGGAAATTGCTGACCTGATCATGCCGGCGACCGACACTAAGACCAAGGCGACGGCCACCCACCTCCAAGGGTGTCGCAGTGGAACGATGGTCAGTTGTTCCGGGTCGATCTTGTCGGCCGATCTCCTTGTGGATTGACTACCAGTCATACTCGCCTCCGCTTGACTAGATGGGCACATTCCGTTCCCGATATCTGGGTTGTCCCCCGATTGGCGCGGTCACCCACGTCTCGGAAATTTTGATCTCGCCTCCCTTCGTTGTGAGGCCCGACGGTGCATTCAATCAAATTAATAATTCGCATCGTGAAAATGCACGCGGTGCATGAGGACTAGAAACGTGGCGGGACCACCCGCAGGCCAATCCTCAAAGGCAAGGGGGCTCGCCCTTAAAATGGGCGAAAAGCTGCGACGCCGCGTCTTGCGGGTTCGTTACGATTCAGGGATTCCGTCTGGGCATCATGTCCTCGCTCAAAATACGAGGACAAATTGCCAGATCGGTGCTCACGAAAAATCGATCTAAATCCGACGCGACTTTTGTCCGCGACTCGGTGAAATCGCCGTCCCGAACTTTGTGCAACCCGCAATCCTTGCGAAGCGGCTGATAGCCAGTGACGCCCTGGGGCGAAGAGCAGACCCTTGCGCGATTGACATGCCTTACCCGTTCCGCAATCAACACTTCCCCGCAAATGCGACTCCCATCTTCATCGTCTGGGCCCGGCGTTTTGACCATTGCGCATACACGTGGCTCGCCGCGCTTGAACGCAAGCAGTGCTCGGAGCAGGCCTCACCATCAATCTTATCGTCAAGGCGGCTCGTTCACGTCCATGAGGCGCTGTCGAAGGAGACTTGTATTTTCCGCTGCGGCCTTCTGGTGCTTCCTCTTATCGACTTCTCGGAGTCCCGTCGTGATGGTAGACCGATCTGCGACTGGTTGTTGGCGCGGCCTGCCGGTTCCACACGTCGATCTCGCAGGCGGCCGCGTCGTATAGACCACCGCCCGCGGCAAACACCCTTGCTCCCGTCAGCCCTCAACCCATCTCTCACATATTGACGTAGCCGGAAAAAAGGTCCTCCGCGATTGCCACTGGAGGCGTTTCCCCACATCGTTGAGTGGAAACGCCGGGTCAGAAAACCGGCGGGGTCGCGGCATCCATACGATCTGATGCCGGGTACAATGCGCTTTCACATGCGCCTCGGCCGTTCGGTAGAAGTTCGACTGCATTGGTCGGTGCACGCATGTTTCGCAGTTTCTTAACAGGGCTCATAAAGGCTCATTGGAAGCTGCCGGATTTTGGCCGCGGCGAACCTCATCCCTCCGCACAACGGAGGAAAGAGCGAATGCCGTAAGGGTGTCCCGTACGCCCGGGAGCTCGGATATCAGCTGCCAGATCTGGCGAATTCGATCGGCTCGCGGAGATTCCACTCTGACGACGAGATCGAAATCGCCCGTCATCACATCGCAAGCGACGACCTCGGGAATTGTCCGCAGAGCTTGGATGATCTCGCCACCCCTCATACGGTCCTGGCGGTAGACAAACATCAATGCGGTGGTGATCGGGCTATCGTTTCCGCCATCCCCAGTGACGATCGTGTAACCCTTGATGAAGCCCTCGCGTTCTAGCCGTTCTATCCGAACGCGAACAGCATTACGGGACAGATTGACCTTGCCCGATAGCTCAGCGTGAGAGGCCCGTGCGTTGGTCCGCAGCGCGCTTAGGATTTGTTCGTCGATGCGGTCGAGAAGATATCTCATGCCCGACAGGCCGGTTGCCGGGCAACTTGGCCAAATCCCGAAGATTCAAATGCGCGTACAGCCGCCTCAAGCATATAAATCTTTTCCTTTTTGCTAGCATAGTGTCTGGCGGCGGATGCGAGGACGAACGCGGGAAGTGCTTTCTTTTCCGCCTCAGTCAGCTGTCTTACACTCTCATAGCCTGCCAAGATGGCCCGGGCTTTCTGTTCGTCCAGCTCTCCAGCCGGCTGGCTCGCCCAGCTAATGAGAACGTCCGCAATCTCAGAAATCAGCACGTCATCGTGCCGGAGCCGGAAGTTAATCACACCGCTGACGTTCTCTCCGAGGAAGAAGACATTGGAAGGTACCAGGGCTCCATGCAGGGCACCCGTTGGCAGCTCATCCAGAGAATGTTTTCGGCCCCCTTGCAGGATCACGTGGATCCGCGCCATGAGGCGGCCGAGATTTTCGCTCTTTTCTGGCGTTGGATTGTTTGTCGATGATCCCGCTACAAAGCTCACGATGGCAACAAGGCGACCGGCAGCCTGGAAGGTGGCGTCGCCATCAACCGTCCGCGTCGGTTTAGGACATGGAATACCCCTGTTGTTCAGCTTCTCCATCGTTGCGAACGCGCGTTCCAGATCCAGCGGCTCGGCGCCGTTTTCGAAAAGCGTGACGATGAATTCACCGCCCGCTGTCCGGAAAAGATAGGTCGTTTCCCTGTCACCGTCGGCAATACCGATCACCGACGACAACGATGTCATACCGTAGGCTGCGGCTATCGAGTTTCGGTCTTCGTCGGATATTTCAGTGAAAACGGCCATCTTTCCCCTCCGTCCAACCACTTCTTGAGAAATTCGCAAACTCCGCGGTATCTCCATAAATCTGATGAACCTGGCTTTCCGTCAGACCTCTTTCTTCTTCGACAACATCTCGTAAGTTTCTCTTTTCGACCAGCGCCTTTTTGGTTAGATCTGCCGCTTTGCTGTATCCGATCAACTTCGCCAGCGGCTTAGCAAGAACGATAGATTGGTCGAGCAACGCCTGGCAACGATCGACGTCAACTTCGATGCCATCGATGCAGCGTTCCATTAAGATCACCATGCCTCTGGTTAGCATGCGCATCGACTGCAGGATATTCAAAACGATGACCGGCTCCATCGCGTTCAGCTGCAGTTGACCGGCACTGGCGGCGAGCGTCACCGTAAGATCATTGCCGATAACCTGAAAGCTAATCTGGTTCATCATCTCCGGGATGAAGGGATTGCCCTTGCCAGGCATGATCGACGAGCCGGCTTGGACCGGCGGCAAGCGGATCTCTCCTAGACCGCCACGGGGACCGCTACTCAACAGCCGAAGGTCGTTGCAAATCTTCGTCAGGTTGAAGGCAATGCCTTCAAGCACGAAGGAGACGAACCCGCCCGTGTCCGATGTGGCTTCGATGAAGTTGCGGGCCGGAATTAACCGGTAGCCGGATTTCTGGGACAGGTGATCGCATACCGCCTGCGCGAAGCCTGAGGGTACGTTGATTGCCGTGCCGCTCGCCGAACCGCAGAGGTTTATCTCCTTAAGAAGCTTAGAGGCGTAGTGGACTTGAACGATATCCTCGTCAATGAATTCAGCAAACGCTTCGAATTCCTTCCCCGCGGTCACGGGCGCAGCGTCTTGCAACTGTGTCCGGCCGACTTTCACAGAACTCGCGGCATGACTGAGCGTCGGACTTTCCCCCGTCGTTCCGCACGGAACAAGGCCGAAGGACCCTTCGTCGATCTGCCATTCGATGAGATCGCGCAGCGCGCCCTCATCCACATGGCCATCAGCAAATGGCGTGACAGGCGCAGTGATAGAACCCTTGAACATTGTTTACCCCGACATTGCTGATGGCATTGAGCGTGGAAAGAGCTGTTAAGGCTTCAACCGGTTGATGCACACGACCTTCGGCTGGGTCATGTCCTCATAGGCAAACCGCACACCCTCGCGGCCCATGCTGCCATATTTGAAGCCGCCAAACGGCATTGCATCGAACCGGTAGTCGGAGGAGTCGTTGACCATGACGCCACCGGCCTCGATCTTGCTTGCAGTTTCGAGCGCCGCTTCGAGGTCATTGGTAAAAATGGCGGCGTGAAGGCTGTAGTCAGGGCCGTTTGCAAGACCGATTGCATCAGCCAATCCATCGAAGGGCTGAAGAATGACGATCGGCGCGAATACTTCTTCGCCCCACACGTCGCAGGATATCGGAACATCCTCCAGGACGGTCGGCGGGTAGAGATTGCCGGCTGGCCTATGGCCGCAAAGCAATGTCGCGCCGGCAGCGAGCGCCCGTTCGACCATTGCGATCGCTCTGCTGACAGCCTTTTCGGAGATCAACGGGCCGACATCGGTATCGGCATCCAAGGGATTGCCAGTCTTGAGCTTCTTGGTATCTGCGACGAATTTCGCCTTGAATTGCTGATAGATCGGCCGCTGGATCAGAATTCGCTGCGTGCCAATGCAGTTCTGACCGGCCGCCCAGTAGGCTCCGGATACGCAGGCCTCGACGGCCGCATCGAAGTTGCAATTTTCCATAACGATGACAGGCGCATTGCCGCCGAGATCCATGGCAAGTTTTTTGAGGCCCGCGGTCTTGGCAATCGCTTCACCGGTGGCAAAGCCGCCAGTAAACGAGATCATGCGAACGTCTCTCGCCGCAACAAGAGCCTTTCCAAGCTCAGGGCCACCGATCGCAACCGTTATAATCTCTTCAGGTAGACCGCTTTCGATCATGACCTCGACGAGCTTGACGGCAGAGAGTGGGGTAAACTCGGACGGCTTCAAAAGCACTGCGTTGCCACCGGCAATCGCGGGACCGAGTTTGTGGGCAACGAGGTTGAGTGGGTCGTTGTAGGGCGTGATGGCAGCAATAATCCCCAGCGGTTCTCTCGTATACCAACCCTGGCGAGACTCCGAGCCCGCGTAAGCATCGAACGGGATGACTTCGCCCGCGTTGCGTTTGGCCTCGTCGGCGGACAGCTTGAGCGTATTGACGCACCGGATTGTCTCTTTGCGGGCCTGCGTAATCGTCTTGCCCGCCTCTTTGGCGATCAGGAGCGCGAACTCCTCCCGCGAGGCCTCGATTGCTGCTGCGGCCGTTTCAAGGATCGCCGACCGCTTGTGACGGGGCAGGGTTCTGGCAATCTGCGCGCCGCGCCTGGCTCGCTCAAGGAGCGCATCCACGCTTGCAGCACAGGTTTCCACAACTGTTCCGACCAGCGTACCGTCGAAGGGGCTGGTGACGGCAATTTCTTCGAGGCCTGTCGCTTGGGTGAGTGCAAGGTTGTGCATCATGCAGCTTCCTTAGCGGTGGAAGAAGCGCCCGCGGAATGAATGGCGACGATATCGGAAAGAAGAGCATATGCAGTTTCGATGCGGCCAGCGCCAGGTCCGGTGATCGTCACGGCGCCCAGCAGTTCGGTGTCGAGTGAGACTGCATTAGTGGCGCCGTTGACGCCTGCCAGCGGATGATCGAGGCCAAGCCGTTTGGGGGAAACACTGCCGGTCACACTGCCGTCGTCATTGCGGACCGCAGCCCCGATGAGCTTCCAGCGGCTGTTTGCCTTGGCGGCTTCCTCGATGTCGGAGAGTGAAAGACCGGAGACGCCCTTGCAGCTTATATCCTCAGGCTTGAGATTCGCGCCAAGCAGTTCGTTTGCCAGGATGACAACCTTCAGACGAACGTCGAAACCTTCCACATCTGCGGTCGGGTCGGCTTCGGCATAACCGAGTTTCTGTGCTTCCTTGACGGCGGAGGCGAAATCCAGACCGCTTTCCATGCGACCGAGGACGAAGTTGGATGTGCCGTTGAGGATCCCCTCGAAGCCCTTCAATTCGGCGCCGGCAAGGGTTCTTTCCGCCATGCGAATAACAGGTGTGCCGCTCATCACGGCGCCTTCGTACTCGAAGCGCACGCCGTTGGTTTTTGCGAACGCCTTGAGCGCTGGGGCAGCGATGGCTACAGGGCCTTTGTTGGTGGTTACCACGTGTTTGCCGGTCTCAAGTGCCCACCTGCAATGCGAGACGGCGGGTTCGCCATCCTTGGGATTGGTGTACGTTGCCTCGACTACGATGTCTGCCGGCGCCGTCTTGATGATGGTCTCGTTGTCAGCTTCAGCACTTCCACCCGAAAGTTGTCCGAAGCCACCCTTTTCGAACTTCGCGTCGACCAGAGTTTTTGCATCAAGACCATTTGGCGAGATTACCGAACCCAAATAGAGGTCGCTCACAGCGACAATATTCAGGCGGAAGCCAAGGTCGCGTTCCCAGAGCTGGTTCTTGGCGGCGATGAGTTCAGTCAGGGCGCGATTGACGCCGCCAAATCCGATCAGAGCGATATTGTAAATTGTCATAACGATCCTCCGTGAAGTTTATGGCGTAATCATAGGATGCGAAACGATCCACCGGAACGTGGCAAACGAGCCAAAGGGCAGCGCACTTTGCTCAATTTGCTGCCGCGCTGGTCAGGTCCTTGAGAGTTTCATCACGGGCATCCCGGACACGATCAAAGCGCCGTCTGCCAGACGCATAGGTGATGCTTGTTCTCCAAGGATCGTCGTTCCGAGCAGGCACGATCTCGCCGGCTGTAATTGGAGCCGGCAATGCCGTACACGATGCAGGCGACCAAATGGGGCCGCAAATTTGCGTTGTATGTTCGGTTCGCTAAACGGACTGGGAACTTGAATTGCCGGTAGAAAGCCATCCGGACTTGATGAGTCCGGGCAAGCCGCGGTGCGCGTGGCCATCTCCTCGACCCAGCGGCCACGCTTTCCAAGCGTGGCCGTCGCCGCCATCGATGAGGCGGTTGGCCCTGACTTTCCGACCATCATTAGCGTAAGCCAGTGGAAGCAGCAGGATTCCGCGGCACGGCTATGCGAGACCAGCGCTGATGCACATTTGTTGCTGCCGTTGGTGGACGCTGGGTAGATCTCCTACATCACCTGCAGCGGCGTTTCTGAAACCGGACTTTCCTGCGATCGATATCGAGAAAGGCGTAAACCTCGGCGGACGCGGCCGAGAACTCACCCGTGCTACAACATTGGCGGGGTCTTATTCGGCTTCGACGCAGACTTCCTGAACGCCTTTACAGGTCAAGGGGCGGGGCGGAGACAAGGGCTAGAAAGATTGATCGGAACGAGCGCGACGAGTGCGATTTAATCGCCGTTGACAGAGCTCTGACTAGCGATCAGGCGAGTGTGGACCCTGCGACGCTGCGGCCCTTTCTGAACTCGTAAATTTAAATATCACCGGTGGAAGTGATGATATTCGCTTGCCTGCTATCTTTCTCGCGCGATACATTACGACGCCACCACCAACCCTGAAGTCGAGAACTGCCACTTCTCCGACATGTACCCCCGAAGCCGGTGTGGGTGGCGCCAGAGGCACTCTTTTAAGGCCAGGATGAACAAAACGACGATGAAGTCTGCTCGCCGCCTAGATGGGACGTTGCCCGTGTTCCCGCGAAGAAGCCTCACCAATAGCCGAACAAAATGGCATTATTGGTATCCAGTTGATCCAGTCGCGCCGATCAGTTACGCGGCAATACCAGCAATTGCCTCTAGGAATGCCTCAATTTCCTCCTCCGAATTGTAATAATGTGGGGAAGCTCGCACCACCGGCGGGAGTTGTCGCGTATACGCGTCCACGGGTGTACTAGAGGGCGGGGAAACCGAGACGTTGATTCCCTTGCCAGCCAGATAGGCCATGACGGCTGGCGAATCCCAGCCGTTAACGGTGAATGAGATGATGGACGCGAGCGGCGCCCCAAGGTCATGTACGGATACGGCACGCATCCCCCTCAGACCTTCCCGAAGCCTTGAAGAAAGGTGACTGCAGCGCGCTTCGATGTTTTCGAGCCCTATTTCGAGCGCGTAGTCCACTGCTGCCCGCAAGCCGAGACGAACCGAACAGTTCTTTTCCCACGTTTCAAAGCGTCTGGCATCAGGTCGCAACTCGTATCGATCGGGTGCGGTCCAGGGCGCGCCGTAGAGATCGATCATCGCTGGCTCGATCTTCTCCAGAACTGATTTTCGCATGTACATGAAACCCGTTCCCCGCGGCGCACGGAGAAACTTCCTGCCGGTAGCGGTGAGGATGTCGCAGCCGAGAGCATTCACATCGATCGGCGTTTGACCCGCAGCTTGGCAGGCGTCGAGCAGATAGAGAATGCCGTTGTCTCGCGCTATTCGACCGATCGCTGCTGCTGGATTGATAAGCCCGCCGTTCGTCGGGATCCAGGTGACCGCTATCAATCGAACGCGCTCATCAATCATTTTCGTCAGCGCGTCCGGATCAAGGACGCCAGAGGCGTCATTCGGAATGACTTCGATCGATACGCCGGTGCGCTTGGCAACCTGCAGAAAGGCCACGTAGTTGGCCGCAAATTCGGCACTTGCCGTCAGAATCCTGTCTCCAGGTCCAAAAGAAAGGGAATAGAAGGCGCGCTGCCAGGCGATCGTCGCGTTTTCAGCTATCGCTATCTCGTCGCGAGCGCAGTTTACGAAAGTGGCCAAGCTGTCATAGGCTCCCTCCAACAGCGAGTTGGCCTCCGCTGCTGCCTCGTAGCCACCGATTTCGCCCTCCCGGCTCAGGTACCCAATCACTGCGTCAATCACCGGACTCGGCATCAGCGCCGCCCCAGCATTGTTGAGGTGGTTTCTGTTTCTTGTGCCGGGAGTATCAGCACGCAGGCGAGGAAGGTCCAAAGCCTTGCGGGCGTCGCGGTTGATTTGCGACATGAGGAGTTCCTTCCTTTAATCTAGCCACCCATCTTGTTGACGCAATCAAAACTGCGGCGGAAGCCGATACTTTTGCAACCTACTGTGCAGATTTGAACGGCGTGGCGTGACCCGGCGCCAGTTAACAGGCCAGCCTGCTCGGCGGGCAGCAACGTGCGCCTTTCACCGTGACCAGGGTACGTTTCCCAGAAGGCGTTGTTCGTCCCGACGAACCAGCGCTTTCACGAACTGCTTTACGGCTCTCACTCTCGGCAGATAAGCTAGGTCCTGATGTGCCGACATCCAGATCTCACGTTCGCCGCTCAACTCTTCAAGCACTGGAATGAGCCCGAGTTTCAGACTGCGTGCGAATTCAGGAAGCGCTACAATTCCTGCGCCCGCAGACGCCGCGAACATCTGCGACATCATGCTGTTTGAGCTGAACGCCATCGTTGGGGCGGGTACGAGTTCCTCTAGCCATAGAACGCTTTCGAGCAGAACTAGCTCTTCGATATAGCCGACAAAGCGGTGCTCGCGAAGATCCGCCGCTTGAGAGGGAACGCCATTGCGTTCCAGATAGGCCTGCGAAGCGAATAGGCCAGTCTTGAAGCGTCCGATCAGCTGACTGTCGAGAGCAGTTCCATGTGGCTTGAAGAAGCTTAGGAAAAGATCTGCCTCCCGGCGAGCGACCCGAACGGTTTGCGGCGATGTCACAAGCTCGATGTCAAGATCAGGGTACCGACTACTGAGTTCAACGAGGCGCTCGGAGAGATAAAGCGTTGCGATGCCCTCCATGGTGGCTAATCTGACCGTACCGCGTACCTCGTCTCGATTGCTCACGTCGCTGCGAAGCGCATTCACCCCATTCTCGATTTCCTCCGCTCGCCGCATCGTAACAAGCCCGGCTGGGGTCAGCAGAAGTCCATCCCTGGTCCTTTCGACGAGTGCGCCGCCAACCGTGTATTCCAGGCGAGCAAGCCGACGGGAAACAGTGGAGTGGCTGACTTTCAGTTCCCGGGCGGCTCCGGTCACGCTCTTGCACCGTACGACGATGAGGAAAAGTTTGAGATCGTCCCAGTCAAGATGATCGATTGCAGTCGCCATGCGACCCTCCGTCTATTTTTGCACAGAGTAGTGCATCCAATTCGGGTTGGCGCACAAATTCGTTTTGATAGTTTCGAGCGGGCTGCAAAGGCGAACATGCAGCATATCATGACGCAAACCACTTGCGGATATGCTGGTCGCCAGCAGGTCGCGCTGCTTAACCTGCCTTGGGAGAAACCATGTCTAGACGAACTGTGAATGCTTCGAACGCTGCGGCAGTAGGACCATATTCGCACGCGACATGGGCCGGCAACCTGTTATTTTGCTCGGGCCAGACGCCGCTCGATTCCAGCACCGGCAAACTTGTCGACGGAACCGTCGCCGATCAGACACGCCAGTGTTTTGATAATCTGTTTGAAGTTCTTGAAGCAGCAGGCTTGGGGTCGGATGATGTCGTATCCGTCAACGTTTATCTCACCGACATGGACGACTTTGGTCAGATGAATGAGATTTACGCCACACGTTTTTCATCGCCCTATCCTGCCCGCACCACAATCGGCTGCGCCAGCTTGCCGCTGGGTGCACGCATTGAAATCGGTCTAACGGCAAAACGGCAATCATGACCCGGTCATTGGCGAGCTTGTCGAAATGGCTGATGGCGAGCCTTGATCAGTAGGGGAATATAGATGGGAAACATGAAATTCTGGGCCGCGGCTGCTCATATTGCCCCCGTCTATCTCGATCCTGGGGCGAGCGCGGAAAAAGCTTGCTCGGTGATAGCAGAGGCGGCCCGAAATGGCGCATCGCTCGTGGTATTTTCGGAGAGCTTTCTTCCCGGTTTCCCTGTCTGGGCAGCACTTTACCCGCCCATTCAATCGCACGAGCATTTCAAACGCTTCTTGACAGCTTCGGTGTACATTGACGGCCCGGAAATTGAGCGTGTGCGAAAGGCCGCCTCCGATAACGGTGTTTTCGTTTCAATCGGTTTTTCCGAGCGCAACCCGGCAAGTGTCGGAGGTTTGTGGAATAGCAATGTTCTGATTTCCGATACCGGCCAAATCCTGATCCACCATCGAAAACTGGTCGCAACCTTCTTTGAAAAACTAGTTTGGGATCCGGGCGATGGCGCAGGATTGGTCGTCGCAAACACGAGAATCGGTCGCATTGGCGGCCTAATTTGCGGGGAAAATACAAATCCGCTCGCGCGCTACAGCCTGATGACGCAGGGCGAGCAAGTTCATATAAGTAGCTATCCGCCGATCTGGCCCACTCGCGTTCCCACAGAAAGCGACAACTACGACAACCGGGCAGCCAACCGCATCCGTGCCTCAGCGCACTGCTTCGAGGCCAAGTGCTTCGGGATCATCGTGGCGGGGCACCTGGACGAAGTCGCACGCAAATCCATTGCTTTGGATGATCCTGCGATCGAAGCGATCATAGATGCCAGTCCGCGGGCCACTAGCTTTTTCCTAGGGCCGACTGGCGCCGCAACTGGTGACGAAATGATCGATGAAGGTATCGGCTATGCCCAAATCGATCTCGACGACTGTGTTGAGCCGAAACGATTTCACGACGTCGTTGCTGGTTACAACCGCTTCGATATTTTCGACGTCACCGTGAACCGGGTGCGTCGAAACCCAATCAGATTTTTGGAAGGCCGCGCTGAGGACGCTCTAACGAGCCCCGAGGCCGTGGCCGTGCCGGAGTAAAGGTGATGGCGCGGACGGGTATGCACATGACCAAGAAGGGTTTCTCCTTCCAGGGCCCTGCCGACGGCGTTCATGCCCTTAAATCGTGGATCACCCCTGAAGATGATCTTTTTCTGGTGACGCATATGGGGTTCCTGGAGATCGACCCCGAGCATTGGCATTTGGATGTGGATGGCCTCGTCGGCAACCCGACGAGATTGCATCTGTCTGACCTCCAAGCAATGCCACAGCGCGAGTACATGTCGTTTCACGAATGCGCTGGAAGTCCGCTTGCGCCGACAGTGGCTAAACGCAGGATCGGAAATGTGGTTTGGAAAGGCGTGCCGCTGTCGCTTGTTCTGGAACGTGCAAAGATCAGCACCGATGCGTCATATGTATGGACTTCCGGCCTCGAGTGGGGCGAATACGCCGAAATTGAAGAAGCCTATCAAAAAGACCTGCCTATCGAGAAAGCACTCGCGGAAGAGGTTCTTCTTGCACTTGAGATCAACGGCCGGCCGCTCACTCCGGAGCGTGGAGGTCCGGTTCGACTGGTTGTGCCGGGTTGGTATGGCACGAATTCCGTAAAGTGGGTTGGTTCCATCACGGCCGCGAACCGGCGCGCAAGCGGCGCCTATACGACGCGGTTCTATAATGACCCCACCGCGTCGGGAACGAAGCCGGTTTGGGACGTGACCCCGGAGTCCGTTATCGTATCGCCGTCCCCAAATGATCTGCTGTCAGCGGACATGCCAACGAAAATATGGGGCTGGGCTTGGGGAGATTGCCAGATCTCTAGCGTCGAGGTCAGCGTGGACGGTGGAGGCTCATGGCGGACTGCCTCAGTAGGGCCGCGCGAGGGAAGAAGTTGGCAGCGGTTCGAGTTGACTTGGTCGCCGGAGCCAGGCCCCCACGTCCTGTTATGTCGCTGCAAAAACGAGCTTGGGGAAGAACAGCCGGTATCTGATGCGAGAAACGCGGTGCACTCGGTTCAAGTTCAAGTTGATTTCTAGTGCCCCGCTTCTACAGCAATCAGGAGGTGACACGGCACCACGATTTTTCCGATGCAACCGATGCCGATCTCGCCATCTATCGCGGAGAGATCTCTTCGGTTGTCCAACTCCTCATCGCACCCACGATTGCAAGCTTGGCGATTGGAAATCGGCACGCCTTCTGGGTTAGCGCTGCGACCCGTTCTCAAGCGAGCCCAGGCACGAAAAACTAAGGTCCACATGAACATTTAGGAGAAGTGCGTTCCGGCTCGTTGAGTCCTGCTTCAGAAAGATCGCTTTTCATGCGGGCGGAGTGCCGAACCCACTTCGACTCCTAAGCGATCGAAGCACGCATCATCTTGTCGTTCAGTGTTTGGGCCAAGTCGGCCGAGAGGCAGCCGAACCTACAGGCCGCGGACCAGATCTCGCCCGGCGCCAGGATGGGGACATTGTTTTCCTGCTTTTCCTTTAAGATAACCCTCGATCCCCGAGGCGCACGGCAGCGCCAGGCCCGGTGCGTTTTGGTCCGGGGTGCAGGACATCAGCGCACGGCCCTCGGCAGCTCGGCCATCCGGAAGCCCATATGGTCGGCCACGCCGTCACGGTGGTTTTGGAGCGATTCGGCCCAGCCGTCGTTCTTGGCGGCGAACTGGAAAAAACGGCGACGAAAATTATCAATCAACCCTCGGACTTCTGAGCAAGCTGAGCATCTGACGCGCAGCGCTTTCATCAGTCACCAAAGTATTGCAGCCGATTCGCCTGATAGCTGCCAAGATTGCGGCGGCTCGTTGTTCTCCCCCCGATGCGATAACCACGTGCCGTGCGCGTCTCACTGTATCGAGATCGACTGACATCACCCGATCGTTTACCGGATGGTCCACCGTGCGGCCGTCTCGATCAAGAAAATTGCACAGAACATCGCACATTGCTCCCTTGCCGATGAGCGTCTCCAACTCCTCTGGCGCAAGAGATGCGACCGACAGCGATGTTGAATGGGTGCCGATATCGCCGACGCTCACCAGTGCAATGTCCAGATCGGCGGACAGCTTCATGATCCGATTCAAGCCGCACTTTTCGATTAGGCGTTCTTTGGTGTCGGGAGAGTCAACCAGCAGCGGCGCCATCAAAAGAAAACATTGCGCCCCGAGTTGATTGGCGAGCTGCCAGGTAAAATCGATCGGGTTTTCATGCTGGGCTTCCACTGTACCTCCAAGCAGAGACACAATTTTTACCCCTTCGCGCCGCAGCGGGCGAAAACTCGAAAGCGCGGCACTGAGTGTTCGTCCCCAGCCAACCCCGATCGTCGCGTTGTTGGGAATGGTGTCGGAAAGAAACTGACCCAGCGCTTGCCCAACGGCCCGGGCCGTTCCGTCGACATCTTTCGCCGGCGGCGTGACGATCACTTCGTCGAGATTGAGCGCGGCTTCCAGCTCAGATGCCAGCTCCAACTCGCTTGCGGCCTGCTTCACCCAAATCTGGATTTCGCCCCGCTTCAGCGCCTCATCGAGGAGCTTAACGATTGTGCTGCGGCTGACCCCCAGTTTTGCGGCGACTTCGTTTTGGGTAAGTTTCTGATTGTAATAAAGAAAAGCTGCCTTCAACCTGAGGCTTTCAGCGTCCAGCAAGCTGGTGGGGGGCATCCTTGTCAGTTTTGTCATCCAATCCGCCCCTCCGAAAGTGTCGGCAGCCCATAATTCTACCAACTTGGATAATCGTTGCGCCCACGATGCGAACGGCGCCCAAATCCGTTCGCAGATCTTCGAGTAAAGCATCTCTAGACGTGGCGATTCACCCTTAACTGGCGCGGCTAACCTCCGCAATAGCTTGCGGTGCTTGGCGTCACATTTGACTGCTCTCGTCGTATCCAGCCACGATGATTTCTCTGCGCCACGGCGGGTCACTTCCGCGGTGCTCGCAGGCAAGACTTGCAACATGTGCGGCAAACTCGAGAGCTTTGCGAGCCCGGTCACCCGTCAAGGCACCGATGCTATCGCGATGCAAGTCGCCGCTCTGCTGGAGATGGGTGAGAAAGCCTGCAATGAGTGCGTCTCCGGCTCCAACGGTATCAACAACCCTTGCAGGGCGTGCTGGAACTTCAACGACTCTGCCACCCGCAAGATAAACCGTTGCGCCGCCCGCACCCCGGCTGACGAGGACGATCTTGGCCCGGTTTGAAAGCCAACTCTCCGCTGCTGAATGCGGCCCAACACCCGGCTGCATGAATCCGAGATCCGTCACCGACAGCTTTACGATATCAGCCATACCGCAGAGGCGATTGAGACGCTGGCGATATGCCTCTGGATCCTGCGCCAGACCGGGCCGGCAGTTTGGATCGATTGAGAGCACGCGCTTACCCTGTTCGTTCTCGAACAGCGACTCGCAAGCGCTCGAGACAGGGGGGTGAATCAACGTGACCGAACCGATGTGCAGGACGTCAACCTCGGTGCCCAAAGATGGTGCCCCTTTCAGCGTCCAGTGCCGTGCCGCACTGCCGCTGTCATAGAACGCGTACTCAGGCTCGTCGTCGCCCAGACGCACAAAAGCCAACGTCGTGTCGAAAGGCAGGCGGGTTGCATAGCGAAGATCAATCCCCGCTTCGTTGAATTGCTGAACCAGCATGGCGCCAAAAAAATCCTCGGACAGCCCTCCCATGAATCCGACTTTCCCGCCTAACCTGCCAATCGCTGTCGCGATGTTGCAGCAGGATCCACCACAGACAGGGATGTAGCCACTGCCACCTTCCGGGAGCGCGACCGGCAAGAAGTCAATCAAGGCATCACCGCAGACAACGATCATGAACTCATCCCCCCAATTCCAATACGGCACTCTTCAGAAATTCACAAAGATGCCGGCTTACGGCTCTGCTTGCCTCAACGTGAGGAAGATGCCCGGTATCCGGCAGAGTCAGCACTTGAGCGTTGAACCTCGACAGTCTCGGACGGTCGATCGGATTTATCGTGTCTTCCTCTCCCCAAATGACGATCCGCGGAACTCTGCTGACGGCTATGGAGGCCACATGGGGTTCAATCGAGGTCTCGACATGGCTTAACTCCGAAGCCAGGGCTCTAAGAGCGGCACGAATGCCCGGTCGTTCCAGGTGATCGAGGAGCCGTTGAGCGATCGGTGGCGTTATCAGGCGCGGGCGCGAGACCAAACGCTGAAGTAGCGCCAACGCAGAGCCCAACTCGTTAAGTTCAGGCAGTTCGCTCAGAAATTCTCGACCGACCTCTTTGCCCAGACCAGCCGGTGCGATCAGGCCAAGGCCGGCGACCAAATCCGGTCGGCGGGCTGCCAGTTCGATGGCGATTGCGCCGCCCAGTGAATGCCCCACCACTACAAAGCGATCGTTCTGTCGCGCGAGTGCGTCAATCAGTTCATCGGCCATCTCCGAGATTTTCATGCCATTCCTGCCAGGCGGTTGACCGCCATGCGCAGGCAGGTCGCAGCTAAAAACCGCAAACGACTGCATGAGCGCGTCCTGATTGGCTATCCAGCTCATTCGATCAGCTCCGAACCCGTGGAGAAGCAGAAGGTTCGGCCCCGACCCACCCAAGCGGAAGACTGGAAGCGGTAAGTTTGCGGTCGCGTTTGTCATGTCTCGATGATCCCAAGCGTGGAGCCCACTGCCGCAAGCTCGTCTGCGGGAATCAGGATTTTCTTCAGAATGCCTGTCGCTGGGGCTTCGATTTCCATGGTGACCTTGGGTGTCGTGATCAGGACGAGTTGTTCACCTTCGGTGACCATGTCGCCTTCCGTCTTGAACCACTCGTCGATCTGGGCCTCGTCGATTTCGTTTCCGAGATTCGGCATGATGATCGGGATATCCATATGTGTTCCTCGCTCAAAAATGTGTTGGTTCACAGACCGAGACGGGCAAGTTCCCGATCGTCCCAGTCACGTATGCTGCGGCGGTTGCTGCGCTGGCCTGGAAACAACTCGCTGGTGATGACATCAATGATGTCATCTTTCTGGGGAAAGTAGGTTGATTCCATCTCAGCGCCGGGCACGATCCAATTCGGAGAGCCGATTACACGAGGCGCGGCGTGAAGAGTTTCATAGCCGAATCGCGTAATGTTTGCGGCGAGCGTCATCAGGAAGCTGCCGCGCTCCGAGGCCTCCGATACCAGTACGATGCGTCCGGTTTTCCTTATCGAGGCAAGCACGGGTTCATAGTTAAATGGAACAAGCGAACGCGCATCAATCACTTCGACCGAGATGCCGAAGGTGCTTTCGAGTTCTTCAGCAGCAGCGAGCGCGGAGTAAAGCGAAGGTCCCACCGTCAGAATTGTGACGTCTTCTCCAGCGCGCTTACAATCGGGTTCACCAATGGGAAGTTGGTAGTAGCCGGTCGGCACGCCTTCATTGCGGAACTCTTCCACGGTGTCGTAGAGGCGCTGGCTTTCAAAGAAAACCACCGGATCGTTGCCTGACAATGCGGAAGCCAACAGGCCTTTCGCATCATACGGCGTTGCCGGATATACAACTTTGAGGCCTGGAATATGGGCGCATAATGCCGTCCAGTCTTGACTATGCTGGGCGCCGTACTTCGAACCGATCGAGCAACGCAAAACGACGGGAACCTTCAGCTCACCTCCGGACATCGATTGCCATTTTGCCATCTGATTGAAGACTTCGTCGCCCGCCCGGCCTAGAAAGTCGCCATACATCAGTTCCACCAGCGCGCGGCCGCCCTCGAGCGCAAAGCCGACCGCCGTCGCAACGATCGCAGCTTCGGAGATCGGTGAATTGAACAACCGATCATGCGGTAGGATTTCGGCAAGCCCCCGGTAAACGCCGAATGCGCCACCCCATTCCCGGCATTCTTCCCCATAGGCGACAAGACTGCCGTCGTGCGTCATGTGGTGCAAGACGGACTCGAACAACGCGTCACGCAATGTGATAGCCCGCATGGGTGACAGCTTGGCTCCGTCCTCGGCAAAGCCGTATCGACTTTTCTTCGCGTCCTGACGGATCCGGCTCACCTCGTCGACAGGCTTGAGGAGCGAAACTTCTTGCGAGGGCAGCTCTATGTTGGTGTTCGAGAACATGAGCTTGCCGATCAGCGTTGGATCTGCATGAATATCAACGGGAGGAGTAAGTGCCGGATCGACCGCGATCGCAGTAATCGAGCGCATGCGATCCGTTGTCTGTTCGCGCAGTTCGGCGACCTGGCCAGCGGTCACAATCCCGGCCTCCTGAAGGCGATTGGAGAACAGAATGATAGGATCGTGCTGTTCCCACGCCTGCATCTCGTCCTTCGTCCGATATGAGTTGATATCTGTTGTTGAATGACCCGAGCTGCGGTAACATTCTACGTCCAGCAAGGCGGGCCCGCGGCCTTGAACCAAAAGCTCGCGCTTGCGTGCGACGGCGTCAGCAACGGCGAGCGGATTTGTTCCGTCGACGGTTTCCGCGTGTATGGCTTGCTGGTTGACCGCCAGCCCTATGCGAGACAGGCGGTCCCATCCCATTGTTTCGCCGATGGTCTGACCGCCCATCGCATAAAAGTTGTTGGTGAAGAAAAACAGGACCGGCAAACCTCCTTTGAAAGCATCTGCCCACAGCGTCTCGAATTGTGCCATAGCGGCGAAATTCATAGCTTCCCAGACGGGCCCGCAGCCAGTAGAGCCATCGCCCGCGTTGGCCACAGTGATGCCGCTGGCCCCCGCAAGCTTCTTTCGCAATGCGGCCCCCGTGGCTATTCCGGCGGACGCGCCGACAATTGCGTTGTTCGGATAAGTCCCAAAAGGCGGGAAGAAGGCATGCATCGACCCGCCCATGCCTCGGTTGAAACCGGTTGAGCGCATGAAGATCTCTGAAAGCAGGCCGAGCAGTAGAAAATTCTCCGCGGTCTCGCTTGTTTTCGGACCCTGCAGCGAGGTCTCCACGGTCCTGAGAAGCGTACCACGCTCATGGCTCTCCATAATCAGACGCAAGGCATCATCTGGGAGCTTTCGGATCGCAGAAAGGCCCTTCGCGATGAACTCGCCATGGCTGCGATGACTGCCGAAAATATGGTCATCCGGCTCGAGTGAGGCTGCCGCTCCGACGGCAGCAGCCTCTTGCCCGATCGAAAGGTGAGCCGGCCCTTTGTAGTTAAACTCAATGCCGCAATATGCTCCCTTTCCCTTTAGCGAAGCCAAAATCGTCTCAAATTCGCGTATGATAATCATATCGCGCAGAATTTGCAGCAATCCCTCGTCGCCATACCGGGCACGTTCCGCCTCGATATTCTCATCGTACGCGTGGATAGGAATTGAGGGTGCTTTCAACGTACTGCGCACCTTGAAGGTCCTGGGGTCGATGTGGATTTCCTTGGGCATTCTGACCTCCGATGGGATTTGCCGGGGTCACAATCCCCTTAGCCACTAGACATATATCGTCACAACAAATGTATTTCAAGAAAGATTTTTGTGTTAGGTTCTTTTTAAGCGATGATCGTACAAATGCGACGGAACGGCAATTTGTGGCGTGGCATGGTGTTGGAGCCTGTAAACAAATGTGTTTCACAAGCTATATTTGTGTTGACCTTTGCAAATTTTTCGATGACTATTCCCATAATGATCAGCGGTGAAGAGATGTCGCGCTGACGCTGTCTGGTCCAGCGTTCTCGTTGGCTCTGCAGCGGATTACGGGAGGATAAATGCAATGGCAAAATTTGGAATGCACTTCAGTCTGTGGGCGCCCGAGTGGACGACAGAGGCGGCCAACGCCGCTATCCCTGAGGCGGCGCGATACGGGCTGGAAATAATCGAGATCCCTTTGTTCGAGCCGGCCAAAATCGATCTGGATCACGCAAAGTCGATAATCCGAGATCATGGTCTTCAGGCAACCGCGTCGCTTTGCCTGCCCGAAGACAAGATGGCTCACCTGGCTCCGGAAGCCTGTACGCAATATCTGTTTCAAGTTCTCGACGCCGCTCACCACATTGGGTGCTCCATGCTGACTGGCGTCACCTACTCGGCGCTCGGCTACAAGACCGGTGTTCCCCCAACAAGTAGCGAGTACGAAGCGGTGGTTCGGGCACTGAAGCCGGTAGCCCGGCGCGCTGCTGGACTCGGCATGACGTTCGGTGTCGAACCTTGCACACGCTTCGACACCCACATTCTCAATACGGCCGCGCAAGGAATATGGCTGCTTGAGCAAATCGATGAACCGAATACCTTCGTCCACCTCGACACCTATCACATGAACGTAGAGGAGAGTGGTTTCGACGACGGCATCCGCCAGGCCGCGGGACGCTCGCCCTATATCCACCTTTCCGAAAGTCATCGCGGTGTCCCAGGCACCGGTACCGTAGATTGGGAACTGGTCTTCCGGACATTGCGCGACACCGGATTCGATGGCGATCTTGTCATTGAGAGCTTTGTCTCGGTACCGCCACAGCTTGCTGCGGCACTCTGCATGTGGCGGCCGGCCGCGCCCAATGCTGGCGCTGTACTTGATCAAGGGCTGCCGTATTTGCGCGGCTTGGCGACACGCTACGGCCTCTGAGGCGACATCTGGCGGCGACGGGCCGCAGACGCAATTCCGAAAATCTAGAGTCTACAACGCTCACAGGAGGAGAAGAGCATGAAACGTCGTGACATTTTGAAGTTTTCTTTGGCCGCAGGCGTGGCATGGCTGATTGCCACGCCAAACCTCGCGATGGCGGCCGACCCAGTCATGGTGACTGTTGTCAAGATTGCCGGCATCCCGTACTTCGGTGCCCTTGAGCGCGGCCTGCAGGAGGCAGGGAAGCAATTCAACATCGACGTTTCCATGACCGGTCCGGCAAACATCGACCCGGCTCAGCAGGTCAAGCTGCTGGAAGATCTGATCGCCAAAAAGGTGGACGTGATCGGCCTTGTGCCCCTGGACGTCAAGGCCTGCGAGCCTGTGCTCAAGCGGGCTCAGGCAGCAGGCATCAAGGTTATTGTCCACGAGGGGCCGGAACAGGAGGGCCGCGACTGGGACGTCGAACTCATTGACTCGACCAAGTTCGGCGAAGTTCAAATGCAGAGCCTCGCCAAGGAAATGGGCGAGGAAGGGGACTATGTCGTCTATGTCGGCACCCTGACTACCCCGCTGCACAACAAGTGGGCCGACGCGGCCATCGCCTATCAAAAGGCACATTATCCCAAGATGAACCTCGTGGCCGATCGCTTCCCTGGCGCCGACGAAATCGACAGCGCCTACCGCACGACCATCGACGTGCTGAAGGCCTATCCGAAGCTCAAGGGTATTCTCGCGTTTGGCTCGAACGGTCCGATCGCCGCCGGCAACGCCGTGAAGGAAAAGCACCTGAGCAAGCGGGTTGCCGTCATAGGCACGGTGCTGCCGTCGCAGGCCAAGGACCTGATCATGGACGGCGTCATTCGGGAAGGTTTCATGTGGAACCCGAGAGAAGCTGGCTCTGCGATGGTTGCCGTCGCCAGATTGGTCCTCGACGGAACGAAAATCGAGGACGGGATGGATGTTCCCGGCCTCGGCAAGGCTACGGTGGATGTTCCCGGAAAGCTCATCAAGGTCGACAAGATCACCCACATCAACAAAGAAACCGTGGATGGCCTGATCGCCCAAGGTCTGTAGCCGTCCTTGCAGGAAATACCGCAGGCGGGTCCGCGCTCGCCTGCGGCAGGACAGATGCCAGCGACTAAGGGTAAAGCCCACTATGACCACATTCCTTGAATTGACCCATGTCTCCAAGCATTTCGGCGGAGTTCGTGCGCTTCGAGATGTCGATCTGTCGCTGGAGGCCGGCGAAGTTCACTGTCTTGTTGGCGAAAATGGTTCGGGCAAATCCACCCTGATCAAGATTATTGCTGGCGTGCAGGCGCCCGATCCAGGTGGTAGCATCGTTCTGGAGGGTCGCGAACATGCGCGTTTGGACCCCATTCTTTCCACCAAGAGTGGCATCCAGGTTATCTATCAGGATCTCTCCCTCTTCCCCAATATGTCCGTGGCGGAGAACATCGCCATCGGCAGCCACATGGGCTTGCCTCGGCTCGCGAATTGGAACCGCATAAATGACATTGCGGCGAAAGCCATGGCCCGCATCAACGTCAATCTCGACCTGGAGACGATGGTGTCGGACCTCTCTATCGCAAACCGGCAACTGGTTGCGATTTGCCGCGCCATGGCCGCCGACGCAAAGCTGGTCATCATGGACGAGCCCACCGCCTCGTTGACCCGGCATGAGGTGGATTCTCTGCTGCGTGTCGTCAACGACCTTAAGAGCAGAGACATTTGCACGGTGTTCGTATCCCACCGTCTCGATGAAGTAATGGAGATAGCCGAGCGCGTAACGGTTCTGCGTGACGGCGGTAAGGTGGGGACCTTCGATGCCAGCGAGATCACTTCACGGCGGCTCGAGACCTTGATGACCGGTCATGAGTTCCACTATGCGCCTCCGCGGCCCGGAGGCGAGGCTGCGGAGGTTGTGCTGGCGGTTCGAAACCTGTCTCGACCAGGCCACTACGAGGATATCAGCTTCGACATTCGCAAAGGAGAGATCGTCGGCCTTACCGGGCTTTTGGGCTCCGGACGGACAGAACTCGCACTCAGCATCTTCGGTATGAATCCACCGTCCCGCGGCACGATTGAAGTCTCCGGAAAGCCGCTGATAGCCAGCTCCAATCGTGTCGCAATAGCCAGCGGCGTGGCTTACGTCCCGGAAGACAGGTTGATGCTCGGCCTGGCGCTGGGGCAGCCCATTTCTGCAAACATCCTCGCGACGGTCCTCGACAGCTTGGCCGGCAAATTCGGCCTCATCAACCCCGCCAAACGTGTAGCCGCAGCCGATGATTGGATCGTTCGCCTGAACACGAAAGTGTCCGACCTCGAAAATCCCGTCGGAACTCTGTCAGGAGGCAACCAGCAACGGGTAGTGTTGGGCAAGTGGATGGCCACAAAACCCCGCGTGCTGATACTCGATAGCCCAACCGTCGGCGTGGACATCAAGGCCAAGGACGGAATCTATGAGATAGTGCACCGATTGGCGGCAGAAGGCGTCGGGGTACTGCTCATCTCCGACGAAGCCCAGGAGGTCTTCTACCACACCCATCGTGTCCTGGTCATGCGGCAAGGCAGGCTCGTCAGCGAAGTGGATCCGCTTTCGTCGACCGAGAGAAATCTGCAGGAGGAAATCTATGCCTAAGACAATTCAACGCTGGACACGAAGTCACGAATTTTGGCTGCTTGCGGTCGTCATCGTATTGTCCCTGTTCCTCACGGCAGCGACGGACAGTTTTCTGACGCTGCAAAACCTTTTCGACCTTCTCACCTCCACTTCGTTTGCAGGCATTCTTGCAGCCGGTCTGCTTGTGGTCTTGGTGTTCGGTGGGATCGACATCTCCTTTACTGCCATAGCCAGCGTCGCTCAATATGTGGCTCTCATGATTGCCAAGACCTATCCAATTGGGTGGTTCGGAGTGTTCCTTGTCGCCTGCTGCACTGGTATACTATGTGGGCTATTCAATGCGGCTATTATTCATAAGGTTCGCATCTCTTCGGTTATTGTGACTATATCCACTCTCAATATTTTTTATGGGTTGCTAATATATATCACCCGCGGCGACTATATCACCTCGCTTCCCAGCTATTTCCGCGAAGGGATCTGGTGGTTCGAATTCACCGACAGTAATGGATTTCCTTATGCGATCAATTTCCAGGCGCTGTTGCTAGTGGTCGCATTCTTTATGACCTGGGTCTTGCTCAACAAGACAAACATCGGTCGTCAAATATATGCCATGGGGGGGAATGAGATAGCCGCCGAACGCCTTGGTTTTCATGTCTTCGGCCTGAGGTGCCTTGTCTACGGTTATATGGGGTTCATGGCTGCGATCGCATCAATATCGCAAGCCCAGCTGGCCCAATCGGTTACGCCGACGACGCTCATCGGCAAGGAACTCGAAGTGCTTGCGGCTGTCGTTCTTGGCGGCGCGAGTCTGGCCGGTGGCAACGGCTCCGTGTTTGGCGCCGTACTGGGCGTGATGCTCATCGCAATTTTGCAGAACGGACTGATATTGCTTGGCGTGTCCTCATACTGGAATCAGTTCTTTGTCGGCTGCGTTATTCTGCTTGCGGTCTCGGCGACTGCGCTGTCTCAGCGGCGTCGGCATGCTGGACTCGCGTCCTAGGGAGGAAATTACCATGAAGCCGTCCGCCAATCGATCTCTCATATCCCGTTTCGTTCGAGAGAACGCCACAACGATGACGCTTGCTACCATTTTCATGGCCGTTCTAGCGGTGTTTGGCCTCATTCTCGGCGATCGGCTGCTGAGTGTGGGAACATTTCAGTCGATAGCCTTTCAGACCCCGGAACTTGGCATTCTTGGTCTTGCGATGATGCTTGCGCTCCTTTCCGGCGGGCTGAATTTGTCGATCATTTCGACGGCCAATCTCTGCGCTTTGACGATAGCGTCGGTGTTGCAGTTCACAATTCCGTGGGGCGATGCTGGAAGTGTGCTTTGGCTCACCTGGCAAGTAGGCGCGGTTGCCGCGGGCCTCGCCGTCGCAATTCTGATAGGCCTGTTGAACGGCTTCATCATCGCCTATCTCGGAGTATCCCCCATTCTGGCCACACTGGGGACCATGATCGCCTGCAAAGGTCTTGCCATTGGACTGACGCGTGGAAACGTCTTGTCAGGCTTTTCAGATCCAATCGTTGCGATTGGAAATGGAACCTATCTGGGGGTACCGCTTGCGTTCCTGCTGTTTGTTGCCCTTTGCGTGTTCGTGTCGGTGGTTCTTCGGCGATCATCCTTCGGTCAGAAGGTCTACCTTGTCGGCGCCAACGAGAAAGCTGCCCAGTTCTCGGGCATACATGTCAAACGAGTTTTGCTTTTGACGTATGCCTTATCGGGCGCGCTTGCAGGATGCGGCGGGCTTGTAATGATGGCCCGATTCAATTCTGCCAACGCGTCCTATGGCGAGAGCTTCCTTCTCATCAGCATCCTGGCGGCGGTTCTGGGGGGCATCGATCCATATGGCGGCACCGGAAAAGTATCAGGGTTGTTTGCTGCGTTGCTGCTCTTGCAGCTGATCTCCTCCGCGTTCAATTTGATGAACTTTAGCCAGTTCCTGACAATTGCCATCTGGGGGGCACTTCTGATCGGCGTTTCCGCGCTCCGCTCAGGCACAGGCATATTCGATCGGTTGCACCTCTTCGAATTCTGGAGAGCAAAGAGCGCCGTGTCCGAAAACCCCTGATCCGTTCGTCTTGGAAAGTGGACGGAGGATGCCTTAACGACAGTGGCGCTCAAAAATGTCTGCACCAAACCACGAAGCTGAGCCGGCGTGGAGCACCATCGATGTGTGGAATTGCCGAGCGATTGTCACTTGCCGAATAGATATGAGGAGAAGTTCAGTTCATGGACAAGCTTGCGCAATTGCGTCAAATGACGACGGTAGTCGCCGACACCGCCGACGTTGAAGCCGTCAAGCGCCTCAAGCCAATGGATTGTACCACCAATCCCACCATTGTGCTCCAGGCGCTAAAAACTCCTATCTACGATGAAGATTTTGAGGAAGCATTCGAGTGGGGGAGCAAGGCCTCCGCCGAAGGCGCGCTATACCTTCGCCGCGCTGTGGATGTGAAGAATATCTGGATCCCCTACGGAGATTAAGGGCTCCAACTCTGGTCATGCGGGCGGGAGGAGAACCGCACCGGCAGGCGAGAACGACGGAATTTGAGGGAATCGCAGAGTTGTAACGGACTTGCGGTATGGGCTCGGTTTTGCGGCACGAGGTGCTGCGAAATGGTGCAACTAAGGGAGGATTTTCATGCTGAAAAATATCGATCCGGCTCTGAATGCGGATGTGCTGCACGCGCTTCGATCCATGGGGCATGGCGACACGGTCGTCGTTTCCGACACCAATTTTCCTTCGGATTCCATTGCCCGGCAAACGGTGCTCGGCAAGCTGTTGCGGATAGACAATGTGTCGGCTGCCCGCGCCATCAAAGCTATTCTTTCGGTAATGCCGCTGGATACGCCGCTACAGCCGTCCGCCGGGCGAATGGAAATCATGGGCGCGCCGGACGAGATCCCTCCCGTGCAACAGGAAGTCCAGGCCGTTGTCGACGGCGCCGAGGGCAAACCGGCGCTAATGTATGGCATCGAGCGTTTCGCCTTCTATGAGGAGGCAAAAAAGGCCTATTGCGTCATCACCACGGGCGAAAACCGCTTCTACGGCTGCTTCCTCTTCACCAAAGGCGTCATTCCGCCGGAAACCGTTTGAGGGGAAACGATAATGAAGGTGGGTGTTTCGATCCTCGGGATTTTCGTCGTCGGCTTCTCGGCAGCGCTGTCGCGGGGCGTTACTCCGGTCGAGGCCCTGCGCTTCGGCTGCGCGACCGCCGGTATCGCGGTGACGCGACGGGGTACCGCGCCTGCAATGCCGAAGAACGAGGAAATCGAGGCGCTTCTGCAGAAAGGAGGCGCAGCATGACCCGCAACGATCCGGTCAAACACTTCTTCATCTGGCCGGCGCTGCTGATCGTGCTGGTGATCTCGATCTTCCCGCTGATCTATTCGCTGACCACCAGCTTCATGAGCCTACGGCTCGTGCCGCCGATCCCCGCGCATTTCGTCGGCTTCGGCAACTATGCGGAACTGCTTCAGAACCCTCGCTTCTGGAGTGTCACCTGGACGACGACGATCATCGCTTTTGTTGCGGTGTCGCTGCAGTATGTCATCGGTTTTTCCGTGGCGCTGGCGCTCAGCCGTCGGGTGCCTGGCGAAGGTTTGTTCCGGGTCAGCTTCCTCGTGCCAATGCTGGTGGCGCCCGTCGCCGTTGCACTCATTGCCCGCCAGATCCTCAACCCGACGATGGGCCCTCTCAACGAGTTGATGACCGCCTTCGGCTTTCCCAATCTGCCGTTTCTGACGCAGACCAGATGGGCTATCGGCGCCATCATTTCCGTCGAAGTGTGGCAGTGGACACCCTTCGTCATCCTCATGCTTCTTGCCGGCCTGCAAACCCTGCCGGAGGACGTCTACGAGGCTGCCGCGCTTGAAAATGCCAGCCCCTGGCAGCAGTTCTGGGGGATCACTTTCCCGATGATGCTGCCGATTTCGGTGGCTGTGGTCTTCATCCGCCTCATCGAGAGCTACAAGATCATCGATACGGTGTTCGTGATGACCGGCGGAGGACCTGGCATTTCGACCGAAACGCTCACCTTGTTCGCCTATCAGGAGGGCTTCAAGAAGTTCAACCTCGGCTACACCTCCGCCCTGTCCTTCCTGTTCCTGATCGTCATTACCGTGATCGGGCTCGTCTATCTCGCCATCCTGAAGCCCTATCTGGAGAAGCACAAATGAGCGTGCGTGACCTCAAAGGATCCGGCCGCTGGTGGGCGCTCGCAGGCTGCCTGCTCTGGCTGGCCTTCACCTTCTTCCCGCTTTACTGGGTGGCGATCACCTCGTTCAAATCGCCGCTCGGCGTCGTCGGCGGGCCGACCTATGTTCCATTTGTCGATTTCGACCCGACGTTGACAGCCTGGAGCGAGCTTCTGTCGGGCGCGCGCGGCCAGTTCTATAACACCTTCATCGCCTCGACGATCGTCGGGCTTTCGGCATCGGTGCTGGCCACCTTTATCGGATCAATGGCAGCCTATGCTCTGGTGCGCTTCACCTTCGAGGTCAGGCTGCTGTCCGGCGTGATTTTCGTCGTCGTCGCCTTCGGCGGATATCTGCTTGGCCGCCATGTGCTGGGCTTCGGACAGGCTATCTCGCTAATCTACGCCTTTGTCGCAGCGCTTGCACTGGCCGTCGGCTCCAGCCGGATCAAGCTTCCAGGGCCGGTCCTCGGCAATGACGATATCGTCTTCTGGTTCGTGAGCCAGCGCATGTTTCCGCCGATCGTCGCCGCCTTCGCCTTGTTCCTGATGTATACGGAAATGGGCAAGATGGGCATCAAGCTGGTGGATACCTATACGGGTCTTACCTTCGCCTACGTCGCTTTCTCGCTGCCGATCGTGATCTGGCTGATGCGCGATTTCTTCGCGGCGCTGCCAGTCGAGGTGGAGGAAGCGGCGATGGTCGACAACGTCCCCACATGGAGAATTTTCTTCGGTATCGTCCTGCCCATGTCCAAACCGGGCCTGATCGCTACGTTCATGATCACGCTCGCCTTTGTCTGGAACGAGTTCCTGTTTGCTCTCTTCCTGACCAATTCCAAATGGCAGACACTCCCCATTCTCGTCGCAGGCCAGAACAGCCAACGCGGCGATGAATGGTGGGCGATATCGGCAGCCGCCTTGGTCGCGATCATACCCATGGTCGTCATGGCGGGCATTTTGAGCAGGCTGATGCGGTCCGGCCTGCTTTTAGGAGCAATAAAGTGACCGCTCAACAACCCTAGTCATTGTTCAATTCCGGGGAGGAAAACATGAGAAGATTGCTATTGAGTTCAACGGCTGCGGCACTGCTTGCTGCGGCGGGCACCACATCCGCGCTTGCCTGCGAACCGGATTATACCGGTGTCACGCTCACCGCCACGACGCAGACGGGGCCCTATATCGCCTCTGCGCTGCAACTCGCGGGCAAGGGTTGGGAAGAAAAGACTTGCGGCAAGGTGAACGTCGTTGAATTTCCCTGGTCGGAACTCTATCCGAAGATTGTAACCTCGTTGACCTCGGGCGAAGACACGTTCGACGTGGTCGCCTTCGCACCGGCCTGGGCACCGGACTTTACCGACTATCTCTCGGAAATGCCGAAAGCGATGCAATCGGGTGCCGACTGGGAGGACATTGCCCCGGTTTACCGCGAGCAACTGATGGTCTGGAACGGCAAGGTCCTGTCGCAGACCATGGACGGTGACGCCCATACCTATACCTACCGCATTGATCTGTTTGAAAACGCGGAAAACCAGAGCGCCTTCAAGGCGAAGTATGGCTACGATCTAGCCCCGCCGAAGACATGGAAGCAGTATCTCGACATCGCTGAATTCTTCCAGCAGCCGGATAAGGGCCTCTGGGGCACGGCGGAAGCCTTCCGCCGTGGTGGCCAGCAGTTCTGGTTCCTGTTCAGCCATGTTGCCGGTTACACAAGCCATCCGGATAATCCGGGCGGCATGTTCTTCGATCCGGATACGATGGATGCGCAGGTCAACAATCCGGGCTGGGTTCGCGGCCTTGAGGAATATATCCGCGCTTCGAAGCTGGCGCCGCCGAATGCGTTGAACTTCTCCTTCGGCGAAGTCAATGCCGCCTTTGCGGGCGGACAGGTCGCGGAATCGATCGGCTGGGGCGACACCGGCGTCATCGCCGCCGACCCGAAACAGTCGAAGGTTGCTGGCAATGTCGGTTCGGCATCGCTGCCGGGCTCGGACGAAATCTGGAACTACAAGACCAAGAAGTGGGACAAGCAGGCCGAGGTCGTCCAGACCTCCTTCATGGCCTTCGGTGGCTGGCAGGCGGCTGTTCCGTCGTCCTCCAAGAACCAGGAGGCGGCCTGGAACTATATCCACTTCCTGACGAGCCCGGCGGTTTCCGGTCAGGCGGCGATTACCGGCGGCACAGGCGTCAACCCTTACCGCCTTTCGCATACGACAAATACCAAGTTGTGGTCGAAGATCTTCTCCGAGCGCGAGGCTAAGGAATATCTCGGCGCGCAGAAGGACGCCGTCACAGCGAAAAACACGGCGCTCGATATGCGCCTGCCGGGCTACTTCTCCTACACGGAAATTCTCGAGATCGAGCTTTCCAAGGCATTGGCCGGAGAAGTGACGCCCCAGCAGGCGCTGGATACCGTGGCTGACGGATGGAACAAGCTTACGGACGAGTTCGGCCGTGACAAACAACGGGCAGCTTATCGCTCGTCGATGGGCCTGCCTGCGAAGTAGGCCGTCTTCAATAAATCCCATCCCGGCTCTGCGGGGTGGGATCAGCATCGTTGGTAGAGGAAGGGACCATCGCCGCTTCGGGTAGGCGATGGAATTCTCATGAAAAGGTTTCAGCATGTCGCAGGTGCGTTTGGATCAGGTCACCAAGTCCTTCGGTAGCGTTGCGGTCATTCCTCCGCTCGATCTGGTGATTGCCGACAAGGAATTCGTGGTTCTCGTCGGGCCTTCCGGTTGTGGGAAGACAACCACGCTGCGAATGATCGCGGGGCTGGAACAGGCGACGTCCGGAGAAATCCGCATCGGCGAGCGAGAGGTTACTGCGTTGCGTCCGGGTCTGCGCAATTGCTCGATGGTGTTTCAGAATTATGCCCTCTATCCGCATATGACGGTCGCCGAAAACATTGGCTACGGCATGAAGGTGCGTGGAACGCCGAAAGAGGACATCGACACTGCTGTTGCGAATGCTGCGCGCATTCTCAATCTCGGCGCCTATCTCAATCGCAAACCGAGCGCGCTTTCGGGCGGTCAACGTCAGCGCGTCGCCATCGGGCGCGCCATTGTACGCCAGCCCGATGTTTTTCTGTTCGATGAACCGCTATCCAATCTGGACGCCAAGTTGCGCATCGAAATGCGCACCGAGATCAAACTGCTGCATCGCCGTCTGCAGACCACGATCGTCTATGTGACGCACGACCAGGTGGAGGCGATGACCATGGCCGACCGGGTCGTGGTGATGAACCAGGGCCGGATCGAACAGGCTGCCGACCCGATCACGCTTTATGAATCGCCGAAGAACCTCTTCGTCGCCGCTTTCATCGGCGCGCCCAGCATGAATTTCGTTCAAGGACGGTTGGAGGCCGGCGACGGCGGCGTTGTCTTCCGGGCGGAAGGCGATGTGGCGATTGTCGTTCCCGCACGCATGGAGGAGCATCTCTCGGCGGGTATTGGCCAGGCTGTCGTTCTCGGTATTCGGCCAGAGCACACGATGACAGCGGACAGCACCTTTCCGATGATCCGCGTGCACGTCGCGGATATCGAACCTCTCGGCCCGCACACGCTTGCCATCGGTAAAGCTGGTGCGAGTGCGTTTACCGCTCAGATTCACGCTTCATCCAGGGTCAGACCGGAGGACACGATCGATGTTCCGATCGATCCGGAAAAGATGCATTTCTTCTTGAAAAGTACCGGTGAGGCTCTAAGGCGCTGAACCTGCGGGGTGTCACCGTTCAGCCAGGTCTGGTGACATTGCCATCTGTTTCTCTCAAAGCTGCAGTTCCATAAACCTGCTTATGCAACGTTATAACATTACGAGGTACATTCTATTTCCAAGTGCGACATGCCAGTAATTTCAATGGCTTCACTTTGGAGATTTTGGCATGTCTCGATGCTATATGCAGCTTGCCCTCGCCGACCGGCGACGCCTACATCAGCTGGTGGCGGCAAAAGTTCCCGTCAACGAGATGGCACGTCAGCTTGGCCGTCATCGCTCGACGATTTACCGCGAGATCAAGCGCAATACGTTTCACGACCGTGAACTGCCGGACTACAACGGTTATTACAGCACGGTTGCGAACGACATTGCGCAGGACCGACGTCGCCGGCTGAGAAAGCTGCGGCGCCACCCGACCTTGCGCACAGAGATCATCAACCAGTTGGAGGCTCGCTGGTCGCCGGAACAGATTGCCGGACGCCTGCTGTCGGACGGCCTCAGTCGTATTCGCGTTTGCAAGGAGACAATCTATCGCTTCATCTACAGCAAGGAAGATTATGGGCTTGGTCTCTATCAGTATCTACCGGAGGCACGCCGCAAACGTCGTGCAATGCGCTCCAGGAAGCCGCGCGACGGTGCGTTTCCAGCCACGCACCGCATATCCCAACGGCCTGATTTTGTTGGAGATAGATCGCGGTTTGGCCATTGGGAGGGTGACCTTCTCATCTTCGAACGCCCACTCGGCCATGCCAATATCACCACTCTCGTCGAGCGCAAGAGCCGCTATACCGTTCTCATCAAGAATCCGAGCCGGCACTCGCGCCCAATCATGGACAAGATCATCAGAGCGTTTTCTCCTTTGCCGGCGTTCGCGCGTCAAAGCTTCACGTTGAATCGAGGGACCGAGTTTGCCGGGTTCAGGGCTTTGGAAGAAGGGATCGGTGCGTGCAGTTGGTTTTGCGACCCAAGTGCGCCTTGGCAAAAAGGGACAGTCGAGAACACCAACAAGCGCATTCGACGCTTCCTGCCAGGCACCACAGATCTGGCAGTTGTGTCGCAACGCGACCTTCTCCACCTCACGCGTCATGTCAACGATCAACCGCGCAAATGCCTCGGATACAGGACGCCGACCGAGGTGTTTATGGCGCATTTGCACGAAGATAGGTGATCCCCTACTCTGCAAAACAGGCGTGATGCACTTGGGTTAGCTTTTCCACGAATTGATTCGTAATGTCGGAAGCTGCTATTCGTCGTCGGGAGTCTGCGGTTTGACTGCCGCCAGAAGGCATTCCTCGCAGTCGTTCCTGAACCTCGTCGCCTGCAGGTGCTTGCCGTATTCCTCTCGAGTTTTTTCACCCGCAATGACCTGCTCCGATGTCACCCCATCCGGATCGCCCAGTATTGTCGCAAGAGCCATCCGGAATATTGCGGCCGGGAAGGACAGGATCAACGTCCCGTTTTTGAGTCGGAAGTCCTCTGGTTCGACGGCATTTCCATGAAGGAAGTTGTTCCTCAGGTCATTCATCTTCATATAGAGCGCATTCGCGAGCCGGAGGTCGAAGGTCTTTCCGCCGCCGAAGTCAGCCGAATGTGTCTCCTCCCTCGCCATCTCGCTCTGCCATGGAATGGACTTCAGCAGGTCGAGCACCCTCTGACGGGTCGCCTTGCCGGTCGCTCCGGGATGCACGAGGATCTCGAACGCGCTGACCCACAGGGACAGGACGCGACCGTAGTCGTAGAAGGATTCGGTGGAACCGGTAGGAGACGACAGGCGCATCGCGGACGCAGCCATTTTCAGAGACCGTAGAATAGCGCGCGACGTCCAATCGTTGTGCCCGTCGATGAACCGGGACTTCCATAGCGCGAGGAGCTGCTTGAAGAACCGGGGATGCGCCGGCTCGTTTCCGACGTCCTGGACCGGAACGGCCGCCGACGCCGCGCCGCGGAACTTGTCGAGTTCGTGGATTGCCCACAGCGCGGCGTTACCGGCGACGAGTCTCTTGCCCTGCGGGTCGATCATCCACGGGTAGATCTCGAAGGCATCGGTATGAAACGGGCCGACGTTCCTGCGCCATGTCACCGCCCTCACTCTGGCATCAAGCACGACACAGGCGACAACTATATCCATGAAGCTCGAAATTGCCTCCGAGTTCGGGCGATCCGGATAGGCATCCGATCTCACCAGCAGGCTCGGTCTTAGCCGCTGACCGTGGTTGCCTTCGAATTTCGAGAGAAAGGTCTGGAGGTTTGGACCGTTGGCGAGGGCATCTAGGAAGCGATCATCCTGGAAGCCCACCAGCGCCATGTGCTCGCCTGCAAAGACGTCCGACATCATGTTAATGTTCGGCAGGACACCAAGCGCGGTCCACTTCAGTGCCATCTCCATCTCTCCTGTAACGTTTAGCGACCGGGAAGGTACAAGGCTGGCCAAGATTCCTGCAAACGCGCGATGCGGGCCGTCCACAGAAACTCGGGCTAGAAGGTCTTCGGCATTGCAAGTCAATAGCGGCGGCCAGGTTACCCGCCCTTGCGGAAATCGGCGTTTCCCTCTGGCGGCCCCCTCCCCGATGCAGTATCGAGGCGCGTTCGCGCTAGGCAAGCGTCAGGCCAGCGACGCTCGCTATCACGAGCGAAGAAGGAGCATCGCATGAAGACAGTCTACACCATCGGCTACGAGGGCACCGACATCGAGCGTTTCGTGAAGACGCTGACCGCCGTCGGAATCGAAGCGGTAGCAGATGTCCGGGCAGTTCCCCTGTCACGCAAGAAGGGATTCTCCAAGAACGCTTTGCGGGAGCATCTTGAAAAAGCCGGCATCAAGTATCTCGCGATGCAGCAGCTTGGCGATCCGAAAGAAGGCCGTGAAGCGGCGAAGGCGGGCGACTACGATCGGTTCCGCTCGATCTATTCCGGGCATGTTGACCTTCCCGAAGTAGCCGCGGCAATTGAAGAGCTCGCGACCGCCTCCGAGGAGCAGGCGGTCTGCCTCCTCTGCTTCGAACGCGATCCGAAAACCTGCCACCGATTCATAGTCGGCGAACGCATGGGCGCTTTCGGATACGAGATGACGCATCTCTTCGGCGACGATCCTGCACGGTACATCCGAAACCAGGACCGGCTTCCGAAGCGGTCGTAGCTCTTTAGCTATAGCAGCAGCCCCTGGGCAAGATGTGGCGGATAGATGAGGCTGATGATCAACCACTGGTCCTGAAACCGGTGCTGGTTGCCCATGAGAAACATCAGGTCCTTCGCTGGAATCTTATTTTCGAGTTGGTCCCGGAAGTATTTTTCCCAGTCGGCTCCATGGGAGCGATGACAGTTCAAATAGAGAGCACCCACCTCCCAGTCCACAAGCTTGTGCCTGAACATTTTCGCGCCTGGACCTTCGCCGCACTGGTAGCGGTAGTAAAAGTCGAAGGGAAGCTTCTGCAGGGTCCTGATCGATGGCTTGTCTTCATCATCGAAGAGACCGCCCTGCTTTTGCTCTTGCACTAGCTTCGCCAGTTCCTCTTCGGTCCATTCGGGATTCGAGACTGGCTCGATATCCAGACCAAGGATCCGCGCCGGCTTCAACATGGCGAGCGACATACCGCTGGCCCGCTGCTCGGCATCTATCTTATCGAAATGATCGTAGACATGGATGGGCGAGATCAGGTGTCTTCGTTCGGCCCAATCCTTGCCCGGCTGAACGACGGCTTCGCCTTCGATCGTGTCGACCTTGATGGTCAAGCTTTCCTGCCGATGATCTTTGCGCGCTTTTTCAACCTTCGCACGGATCCACTGCCACTTCTTAAACTGTTGACCCGTGGCAATAAGACGAAAAGGAACCGGGAAGAGGCGGACCAGCTTGCCACTCTCGTCCATCCCAGCAACACACGTCGTCTCCGCATACTTTCCGCTCGGCGACGGGTAGGTCTTGCAGAGAATAAGAATTCGAGCATCGACGACGGCCATGGATCTCTCCGGGGCGAATCAACCCAGCTTCAAGGAGTTGCGCAATAGCGCCTGTAGCCAGTGCATTGGTCAATCCTGCGTTGCTTCGATCTGAGCTAGAACGCACAACCTTGTGTCTATGCGCCCGTGGCCACGCCCAACCGCGTAGGCTTTTTTGTTTGACGAGATCGATTAAGAAGGAGACGGCCTCGGCCCTCTTGAAGCGATGGTCATCGACTGGCCCCGATCCGCCCCAACGATGCGTCAAGGAGGCTCCGCCAAAAAGACTGGGAGTCTTCGACGGCTTGAGGGAATATGTCTCGGACGACCAGGCAGCAGCCTGAAGCGGAACGCCCCCGCCGGGCGCAGTCGGTCCCGGCTTCCACTGACCGGCGCTATGCTAAGCCTCCTGCGGCTGCGCTACTTCCGGCAGTGCCGTGTCGAGAATTCCCGAAATCCCGGCCGAGCGGCCGTCGCTATGCTGATTTCTCCGATGTTCTACATTTTTTGTCCCGGATCTCGGCCTAACGCCGGTTGACCCGGGCCGGCTATGGCTTCGAGCGCAGTGGCGCCGCGGATATTCCACGGAAGCGAGTATTTCTCGATCAATCCGAGTTCAAGGCCCGCACTTCCGTTGACCGGCAGGCCATTCCATTCGAGATCCGGAGGCATGGCTATGGAGATCTCAATGGCCTCAGGGCCTGACAGCTCTGCCATGATGATGGCTTCGAGGCGCTGGTTGGTTCGCTGCGAGATCCCCGGGCGCCCATATGAATAGAGCCTGCCCGCGAGCCCTTTTGTTGCGACGCCGACATAGAGCGCGACGCCGGCTTTTACGAAGGCATAGACACCCTTGGACTTCGGCGCAGGCGTTTCGACAGCAAGGCTGTCCCCCGAGATGATCCAGCGTCCGACCCGTGTAAAGCCGCCGCTGATCAGGATGTCGGTCGTGAGCGCGGGTTTGCTTTGTGGGCGCGTTTCCGGTCGACCGATGGGGGACGGCTTGGTCGCCGCTTCCAACGTCCGACGGGGACCGGCATTGATGACATTGTAGGCATGCTGATAGCGGATCCCCAATCGAGCAGCGATGTCCGCCGCCTTCAGGCCATCCGCCGCTAATGAGCGTATCTGATCTGCTTTTGTCATGTCAGTTCCTGTTAAGGCCCATTTCCCGGCTCTGCAGCTTGTCCTTCCAGCGTCGTTCGAGCTCCCCGAGGTCCGCGATCGTCGCGGTCGAGCCGACCGTTTAAGGATCGATAGCTGGTAGTCGCTGGCGTCGCGACTCTTAAGCCCGACATTACCGCCGTGGCCCGTTGCAAAGTATTCGCGCCACCTGCCGATGAAGCCGTCGACACCCGACGCCATGCCGACATATTGCTCGCGCGTTCTCGGGCAGGTCAGAAGATAGATGCCGCTCGTCGCAGACAGAGGTGCCTGCCAGGTCGCGGGAAGGCTCTCGATATCGGAGAGATTGGCGATAAAGGCCGCAAAGCCGGGGAATGGAGGATCGCCTAGAGTTCGCCGCAGTTCGATTAGGCGCTTCGCCTTACCGTCACCGCGCTGGATCCAGGACCTATAGCTATCGCCCCAGTCGATCCAGAGCCGGCCGGCGTATTCGGAAAGCGAAGGCAGGCGATCAACTTCGTAAACGTTGCAGCTTCCGGCGGGCTCTATGCCGCCGGTGATCGGGTGCTGGCGATCGGCCGGCAATGGGCCGAGAAGCCGGGCTGCGTATAGCCCAACGAACAACGTTTCCCGCTCGGGAATGCCGACAAAAGAGGCCCAGTAGGTCGCGCGCAGTTTCGGCTCACTGGCGAAGGATTGGGTCGCCTGGTATGCCTCGAAGCGTTCGCGATGGTCACGCCATAAAGCATAGGGTGTCGGGAACCCGGCATGCCGGTTGTCCTGATGTCGAAGCAGCCGGACCGTGCTTCGTTCAATTCCCGCCAGGTCCAACATGTTTCCGAATGCCAGCATTGTTCGCCCTCACCTCCTCCATGACATGGCTTATCGTCGAGCGGTTTGCAAACACATGCGTGTGCATACACGCCTCTCCCTTTCGTCTGTGAAGGACATCCGCAAATGTCCCGAATGTCTGGCTTGTACGCGGCTGAGTGTCCAACTCCATTCGAATTCGGCTGTGGCTGGGCGGCACCATTCGGAAGCACGCCAAACCCGCTCTCTTGCGATGGCGTCCTGGCCCAGATCCGGATCTTCCACGATCAACCCGCAAGGGGTCCGCTAGCAAGCTGCGGCCACTCGGGCTGCACCCTCGCGGTGATCGCGCCCGTCCCAGGGCCTCTTGAGGAGCCATCGAGCGGGAATTGGCCCGCTCCCAAATGGAGCCTCTCACATGTCGCACGATCTTTCTCTCGCACAGTCCCACGCCTTCCAGCTCTCCCGCGACCTGATGGTCCCCGTCACCGTCTTCGAAGTCGACGGGGAGTATGGCGTCCTGCCCTCTGACGAGATCGACGCCGATGATGACCTTTCGGTCATCCATGAATTTCATCCGTGGCCGGCTCACTGAGCCGGCAATTGCCGTTCCGAGTGCCGCTGGCGACCTATCGGCGGCAAGGGAAGCTTCGCCGCGGGCGGTGCAACCTTGCACCTTGCTTCCCGCGCCCTTGCCCCCTCTGCTCTTCGCGGCGGCTGGAAGATGTCCCGCCGATCATGCGGGGAGTTAAATTGAGGAACGATCGCAGGCGATCGGAAAAATCATGAAAAGAGAAGAAATCGAGAAACTACGCGAGGCGGTGAGTTGTGCTGCCGTCCTCGAACAGGCTGGGTTCGCGGTCGATGTGAAGGAAAGCACGCGCCGGGCGGTGAAGTTTCGTCGCGGAGCGGAAATCATCATCGTCACCCACGAAGGTCGCGGCTGGTTTGATCCCTTGAGCGACGACAAAGGCGACGTTTTCGCTCTTACTTGCTTGCTTCAGCATTTAGGATTTTCAGAGGCTGTCGACCGTGTTGGCGATCTCATCGGCTTCACAGCTGCACCCGTCATCTGGAAGAAGCCGCCGTCCAAGGTCGAGCCTGCGGATATTCTGACACGATGGCAAGGTCGCGGTCTTCCAGCTACTGGATCCGGCGTCTGGAGGTATCTCTGCTGGTCGCGTGCGATCCCGATCTCCATCCTGCGCTCGGCCATCAATCAAGGGATCGTTCGAGAAGGTCCATTCGGCAGCATGTGGGCCGCCCATAGCGATGGCGCCGGATTGGTGGTTGGATGGGAAGAGCGCGGACCTGACTGGCGCGGCTTTTCGACGGGTGGCAGCAAAGTTCTGTTTCGCCTGGGTGCGCCTGACGCTCTCCGTCTCTGCGTGACGGAGGCTGCCATCGACGCGATGAGCCTCGCCACGATCGAAGATCTGCAGGACGGAAGTCTTTACCTCAGTACCGGTGGCGGATGGTCGCCCAGAACCGAAGCGGCGCTGGTCGACCTTCTCGCTTGCCCTGGCACTCACCTCGTCTGTGCCACCGATGCCAATAGCCAAGGCGATGCGTTCGCACGTCGTCTTCAGGCACTGGCCGCACAGGTCGATCGCCCTTCGGTCCGTCTCCGGCCGCCGGCGGAGGATTGGAATGAAGTCCTGCAGGAGAGAAGGAGAGAGAAATTGAAGAGCGAAGGAAGAGAGAGGCGTGCCGCATCGCCGCCGACCGCATCAAGGGAGGCTTCGCCCGGCTAAAGCCGGCCCTTGACGCGGCCGATCGGGATGCCGGCGGCCCGGAAGGTGTCATGAGGGACTAAAACAGAGGTGATGGAGTGGCCATCGCCAGGTCCCGAAACCTGAAGGAGCCAGAGATGAACACCCCTGCCCCCATCCGCAAGATTTTCGAGGGCGTCGCAACGCGCCCGCAAATGTTCCGGCTTTTCGATCGCCATAGTCAGCGCCCCGACCGGTGGCGGAGCGATGCTGCTCCGCTTTACAGCGGAGAATGGTTCGAACTTGATGAGGCACTCTACGATTACATGCTCAATATCCTGCCGCCATTGTGGATGTGCGGGCCGATCTTCGCGTTGCGCGAATTCCTAACGGGCTCGACCACCAGCATCTTCCTTGCGCTGCGGATCGACGGAAAGCCTCGGTACTTCCACGGCTATTGCGACCTGTCCGATCCCACTTCGGTCGAGACGATGCGGGCGACGATCTTCGAGCGCGAAACCCAGCCGGTTCACGCCATGTCCCGTGAAGAGCTACTAGAACATATCTGGAGCAGCACTACGAATGCCTATCGCGGCTATGCCGGCGATCGGTTTCCACCGGTGATGCAGGGGCAGCGCATGGTCATGCTGTGGAGCGGCACCAATGGCACGCTTCTGAAGCTGCTGGACGACCTTACCGATGATGAGACCGCCGCCAAACTGCCCGTTCATATGCGGCATCTGCCTGACATCGCGGCCTAGGCGTCATCAATCCCTTCAATCCATCAGGCGCTTCCAGCCCGCTATTGCGGCGGGCGAGCGATGGCGCGCATCCGAAAAGGAAAACTCCCGATGAGCAACGATCCTTTCACTCTCGACATGTTCGGTAGCTCTGCGCTCTCTTCAGGCCTTGCGCTAGGTGTCACCGCATTTGGCGGCTTCGACACAGTGGCGGCCAATGACGACGATCCCGATCCCACTCCGCCGGCGCCCGCCCCGGCTTTGCCAGTTGTGACTTCGGCGGCGTGCCCGAACAGTCAGCGCCAGAATTTCTATCTGGACGGCGACCGCGGTCTCGGTGCCTCATGGAAGGATCGTGCTCGCGTCAACGTGGCGGCAATCCTGGTCACGGAGGGCATAGTGAAGCAGGAGCGGCCGGCGACCGCCAAGGAGCAGGCACAGATGGTCCGCTTCACTGGCTTCGGTGCTGGCGAGCTTGCCAATGGCATGTTCCGCCGGCCGGGCGAGGTCGATTTTTGTGATGGCTGGGACGCGCTCGGTTCTTCGCTCGAAACCGCCGTGTCGGAGGCTGATTATGCCTCGCTTGCCCGCTGCACCCAATATGCCCATTTCACGCCGGAACTGATCGTCCGGGCGATCTGGGCTGGGATCCAGCGTCTCGGCTGGCGCGGGGGCCGGGTGCTTGAGCCCGGTATCGGGACAGGGCTCTTCCCTGCCCTCATCCCACCAGAGTACCGCGACACCGCCTATGTCACCGGGATCGAGCTCGATCCGGTCACGGCGCGCATCGTGCGCCTTCTTCAGCCGCGGTCTCGCATCATTGAAGGCGACTTCGCCCGCACGGATCTGGCGCCGATCTACGATCTCGCCATCGGCAATCCGCCCTTTTCCGATCGCACCGTCCGCTCCGACCGGGCCTACCGGTCGCTTGGCTTGCGGCTCCACGATTATTTCATTGCGCGCTCGATCGACTTGTTGAAGCCGGGCGCACTGGCCGCCTTCGTCACCTCGCATGGCACGTTGGACAAGGCCGCGACGACCGCACGCGAGCATATCGCCAAAACCGCCGACCTGATCGCGGCGATCCGCCTGCCAGAAGGCAGCTTTCGGCGCGACGCCGGCACCGATGTCGTCGTTGACATCCTCTTCTTCCGCAAGCGCAAGGCAGGAGAACCGGAAGGCGATCAGATCTGGCTTGATGTTGATGAGGTGCGGCCTGCTGTCGACGATGAGGGTGCGATCCGCGTGAACCGCTGGTTTGCACGCCATCCCGACTTCGTGCTCGGCACCCATGCCCTCACCTCTGGGCCGTTTGGCGAGACGTACACCTGCGTCGCCCGCGACGGAGCCGATCTCGACACCATCCTCGACGCCGCCATCGAACTTCTTCCGGCCGACGTCTATGACGGCGAGCCGACCCCGATTGATATCGATCTGGAAGATGAGCTCGCCGAGATCGTCGACCTCAGGCCGAAGGATAGCCCGGTCCGCGAAGGCAGCTTCTTCGTTGACCGGGCGAAGGGGCTGATGCAGATGCTCGACGGCACGGCGGTAGCGGTGACCGTCCGGAAGGGCCGCCCCGGTGACGGGATCTCTGAAAAGCATGTTCGGATCATCTCGAAACTGGTCCCGATCCGCGATGCCGTCCGTGAGATACTGAAGGCCCAGGAGACGGACCGGCCGTGGCGCGACCTGCAGGTGCGGCTCCGCCTCGCCTGGTCGGCATTCGTCCGCGACTTCGGTCCGATCAACCACACAACCGTCTCGATCCAGGAGGATCCAGAGACCGGCGAGGTGAAGGAGACCCATCGTCAGCCGAACTTGTTGCCCTTCCGCGATGATCCCGATTGCTGGCTGGTTGCATCGATCGAGGACTATGATCTGGAGACCGACACGGCGAAGCCGGGTCCGATCTTCGCCACCCGTGTGATCGCTCCGCCGATGTCGCCTGTCATCACCAATGCTGCTGATGCGCTGGCGGTCGTACTCAACGAGCGCGGCCATGTCGATGTCGATCATATCGCCGAACTCCTCCATCGCGAAATCTCCGCAGTCATCGATGACCTCCGTGACACGGTGTTTCAAGATCCGGCTGATGGTTCCTGGAAGACTGCCGATGCCTATCTCTCCGGATCGGTCCGCACCAAGCTGGCGGCCGCGCAGGCAGCAGCGGAACTTGATCCGGTCTACGAGCGCAATGTTCGTGCCCTTCAGGCGGTCCAACCGGCCGACCTGCGTCCGTCGGACATCACGGCACGCCTCGGCGCGCCTTGGATCCCGGCCGCGGATGTCGTCGCCTTCGTCAAGGAAAGGATGGAAAGCGATATCCGCATCCACCACATGCCGGAGCTTAGCTCCTGGACGGTGGAAGCGCGCCAGCTCGGCTATTCTGCAGCCGGCACATCCGAATGGGGCACGGGCCGCCGGCATGCCGGCGAGCTGCTCGCCGATGCGTTAAACAGCCGCGTCCCGCAGATCTTCGATGTGTTCAAGGATGTCGATGGCGAGCGCCGGGTGCTGAACGTCGTCGATACCGAGGCGGCGCGCGACAAGTTGCAGAAGATCAAGCAGGCGTTTCAAGACTGGGTTTGGACCGATCCGGACCGCACCGACCGGTTGGCCCGCGATTACAACGACCGCTTCAACAACATTGCGCCACGCAAATTCGACGGCTCCCATCTGAAACTTCCCGGCGCCTCTGGCGCCTTCGTTCTTTATGGGCACCAGAAACGCGGCATCTGGCGGATCATCGCCGATGGCTCGACCTATCTCGCCCACGCCGTCGGCGCCGGCAAGACCATGACGATGGCGGCCGCGATCATGGAGCAACGCCGGCTGGGGCTGATCGCCAAGGCGATGCTGGTTGTCCCCGGCCATTGCCTGGCGCAGGCGGCGCGCGAATTCCTGGCTCTTTACCCCAACGCGCGCATTCTCGTGGCCGACGAGACCAATTTCACCAAGGACAAGCGCGCTCGCTTCCTGTCGCGGGCAGCGACCGCCACTTGGGACGCGATCATCATCACCCATTCGGCGTTTCGCTTCATCGCCGTGCCGTCGGCCTTCGAGCAGGAGATGATCCAGGACGAGCTGCAGCTATACGAGGATCTGCTGACCAAGGTCGACAGCGAGGACCGCGTCTCGCGTAAGCGGCTTGAGCGGTTGAAAGAAGGAATGAAGGAGCGGCTCGAAGGTCTCGCTACCCGCAAGGACGATCTTCTTACGATCTCGGAGATCGGTGTGGATCAGATCGTCGTCGACGAGGCGCAGGAATTCCGCAAGCTCTCCTTCGCCACCAATATGTCGACGCTGAAGGGCATCGATCCGAACGGCTCGCAGCGCGCCTGGGATCTCTATGTGAAGTCCCGCTACATCGAGACGAAAAATCCCGGCCGGGCGCTGGTGCTGGCCTCCGGCACGCCGATCACCAACACGCTAGGCGAAATGTTCTCGATCCAGAGACTGCTTGGCCACGCGGCTCTTTTCGAGCGCGGGCTGCATGAATTCGATGCCTGGGCGTCCTGCTTCGGCGATACGACGACCGAACTGGAAATCCAACCATCCGGCAAATACAAGCCGGTCAGTCGCTTTGCGTCGTTCGTCAACGTCCCCGAGCTGATCGCGATGTTCCGCTCGTTTGCCGATGTGGTCATGCCGGATGACCTTCGGCAGTATGTGAGGGTGCCCGACATCTCGACCGGCCGGCGGCAGATCATGACCGCGAAGCCGACGGCGCTGTTCAAGACCTATCAGCAGACGCTCGGCAGCAGGATCAAGATGATCGAACAGCGCGAGGGTCCGGCCAAACCCGGTGACGACATTCTTCTATCCGTCATCACTGACGGCCGCCACGCCGCTATCGATCTGCGGTTCGTCATGCCGGCGGCTGGGAACGAGGACGATAACAAGCTGAATCTCCTGGTCCGCAATGCGCACCGGATCTGGAAGGAGACCGGTGATGCGGTCTACCGGCGCCCCGATGGCAAGGATTTCGAACTGCCGGGGGCCGCGCAGATGATCTTCTCCGATCTCGGCACTATGAATGTCGAGAAGACCCGGGGGTTTTCGGCCTACCGGTTCATCCGCGACGAGCTGATCCGGCTCGGCGTACCCGCGGCGGAGATCGCCTTCATGCAGGACTACAAGAAGACCGAGGCCAAGCAACGGCTGTTCGGCGATGTCCGCGCCGGCAAGGTGCGTTTCCTGATTGGATCCTCCGAGACCATGGGCACCGGCGTCAATGCCCAGCTCCGGCTGAAAGCGCTCCACCATCTCGATGTCCCGTGGCTGCCGTCGCAGATCGAACAGCGCGAAGGACGCATCGTTCGACAGGGAAACCAGCATGACGAGGTCGACATCTTCGCCTATGCCACCGAGGGAAGTCTCGACGCTTCCATGTGGCAGAACAACGAACGCAAGGCGCGGTTTATCGCCGCTGCCCTTTCAGGCGACACGTCGATCCGCAGGCTCGAAGATGTAGGCGAAGGCGCCGCCAACCAGTTCGCCATGGCCAAGGCCATCGCGTCCGGCGACGAGCGATTGATGCAGAAAGCCGGCCTGGAAGCCGACATTGCCCGGCTCGAACGGCTCCGCGCCGCCCACGAAGACGATCAGTATGCCGTCCGCGGGCAGATGCGCGATGCCGAACGCGAGATCGAGATCTCGACCCGCCGCATCGGTGAGGTCGGCCAGGACCTCGAGCGGCTCCAGCCCACGTCAGGCGACGCCTTTACGATGACGGTGCTGGGAGAGAGCCATACCGAGCGCAAGGAGGCCGGCCGCTCACTGATGAAAGAGATCCTCACGCTTCTGCAGCTCCAGCACGAGGGCGAGGTTCATCTGGCGACGATCGGCGGGTTCGATCTCGTCTATGAGGGCGAGCGGTTCGGCAGGGGCGATGGCTATCGCTACAAGACGCTCATCCAGCGCAGCGGCGCCGACTACGAGATCGAGCTTGCTATCACTGTCACCCCACTTGGAGCGATCTCCCGGCTCGAGCATGGGCTCGACGGGTTCGAGGAGGAACAACGGCGCTATCGCCAGCGCCTGGATGACGCCGAGCGACGCCTGACGTCCTATCGTTCCCGCACGGGCGGAACCTTCCAGTTCGCCGATGAGCTCTCCGAGAAGCGCCGTCTTCTCCTTGGGATCGAAGACGAACTGGCGGCCGCCGCCGTGGATGACGGTGCCCAGGAGGCCGCTTGAAACTGCGGCCGGAACCGGAGGTCTTCAGGTCTCGCCTGGTTCCGGTCGTGCTCGCCTGCGCGCGAGGCGGCCGCGTTGCTCGGCCTCCTGCAGGGCGAGTCTGCCGAGGTAGCGCTCCCGCATCTGCTTCATATCGATCTCGCCGCGAACCCATTCGTCGAGAAGCGCGATGAAGGCCGGATTTTCATCGATGGGCACGCCATGGCCTTTCGCCCTGTCGATGGCCCGCTGCGCGATGGATTTCCGGGTGTTGGGGTCCGTGCTCATCTTGCCTCGACTTGGGAGTTATCGGATGGGCGGCGACATCTATCAGGGGGTCGCTCACGCCGCGACTTGAAATCTGTGGCTATCAACAATATCTGAGCATCACTTCCCGTTTCGATGATGTCCTGCCGCCGGGCAACCGCCGCGGCTTTCGATATCGTCCGGGATCAGAGAAAAGGGCGCTCCCCGCACGGGTCGAGCGCCCTTTTCGCTTCGGCCGCTAAGTCGATGTGGATACGAGATACGGATTTCGTTTTCGCTTTTGGCGCCTTGACCGATGCGCGCGCGATGAGACCTGAAGAATAACACTGCGGGAACCCATGCCTTTTTATCTTGTAATCCAGACCTCTCTCATTGAAGCCGACGACGAGGAGGCCGCTGCTCGAATTGCGGTCGACCAGATCCGATCCGGCAACAAAGTCGCCGTCACTGTGAAGTCCGACGAAACGACCGTCTCGCACATCGTCGTTGCTGCGAAACCGGCTATCTCACTCGCAGATCCGGTTGCGGATCCTGAGGATGGCGGGCCGGTTCCGGCCACTCACCCTGCCCCAACGTCCGCGGTCGAGGCCGATCGAAAGGCGATGCTGAAGAGGATAGTGGCTGATGCGTTCTCGCTTCTGAAACGGCGCCCCTAAGTCTTTCAGACGGGCCGCGTCTATACGCAGATCTGGCGCTGCATGATGAACCGGAAATCGCTGCGATGTAAATTAGAAAAGGGGCGAAGTATAGGAAAGAAAATGGAACCGGTCGCAGATCGGTCCTCCTGCCGCCGCTTCCGCTCAACCGCCGCCTGTGCGATCCCGGCCGGTTGTCCTTCGCAGGGCAGATGCCCCGCTCGTCCTGCCCAGCAGGGATGCTCGGCCGCAGTTGCGGCAGTTCGGCCGACCCCGCGGTCCCGGAGGTGTCTTCGAGAAAAATGAAGACAGGAAGGGCTGGCAAGGCGCCGGCTCGTAACCCTCCCGAAAGGACAGTCCCATGCAGATCAAGACGATCGATCCCCGCGCTCTGAAGGAAAACCCCGACCGCATGCGTCAGACGAAATCGTCGCCACAGGCCGATGCGCTGATGCTGGCGACGATCAAAGCCGTCGGTATCGTCCAGCCGCCCATCGTTGCGCCCGAAGCGGATGGTGGCAATGGCTACATCATCGATGCCGGCCATCGCCGAGTGCGCCTCGCGATCGCTGCGGGCCTCGGGGAAATCGAGATCCTCGTGGTGGATGCTGCGAACGACAACGGCGCCATGCGCTCGATGGTCGAAAACAGCGTGCGCGAAGCGCTAAACCCGGTCGACCAATGGCGGGGTATCGAGCGGCTCGTCGCACTCGGCTGGACCGAGGAAGCGATCGCCGTCGCGCTGGCGCTCCCCGTTCGCCAGATCCGCAAGCTACGCCTGCTTGCAAACGTTCTGCCGGCGATGCTCGAGCAGATGGCGCTGGGCGATATGCCCTCCGAGCAGCAGTTGCGGATCATTGCTGCCGCCGGTGAGGTCGAACAGAAGGAAGTCTGGAAGGCGCACAAGCCGAAGAAGGGCGACACCGCTGCCTGGTGGTCGATCGCCAATGCCCTGACCAAGAAGCGCATGTATGCCAAGGATGCCAGCTTCGGCGATGATCTGCGCGAGGCCTATGGCATCGAATGGGTCGAAGATCTGTTCGCGCCGGCCGACCAGGACAGCCGCTACACCACCAACGTCGAAGGTTTTCTCGGCGCCCAGCACGAATGGATGACGTCCAATCTGCCGAAGCGCGGCGCGATCGTCGAGGTCAACAGCTGGGGTCAGCCGGAACTGCCGAAGAAGGCAAGCCAGGTCTACGGCAAGCCCTCGAAATCCGACGACACAGGCCTTTATCTCAATCGCGACGGCAAGGTTCAGACCGTCTACTACCGCATGCCCGAGGCGGCGAAGCCGAAGGGCGACAGTGCAAATGGTGCCGAGAGCGCCATCAATGACGATACCGGCTCAACACCGAAGGCACGCCCGGATGTTACCCAGAAGGGTCAGGATATGATTGGCGATTTCCGCACCGACGCCCTGCACGATGCCCTCGGCCGCGCTCTGATCGAAGACGATATGCTGATGGCGCTGCTCGTGCTTGCCTTCGCGGGACAGAACGTTCGCGTCGACTCCGGCGCGGGCGGCAACCTTTACGGCGGTGCGCGCTTCGGCCGCCATGCCGCTCGCCTCTTCACCGAGGATGGCAAGCTGTCTTTCGACATGGATACAGTTCGCGGCGCTGCACGTGCAGCCCTGATCGACGTGCTCTCATGCCGTCGCGGCATGTCGAACAGCGGCGTCGTGTCCCGTGTCGCCGGCCAGGCGATCGGTGCGGACAGCTACCTGCCGAACATGGGCATGGAGGATTTCCTCGCATCCCTATCGCGTCGGGCCCTTGAAACCGTCGCCAAGGATGCCGGTGTCGAGCCGCGTGCGCGTGTCCGCGAGACCCGCTCAGCTCTCGTCACCCACTTCGAAGGCGATACGAACCTCGTCCATCCGTCTGCTCTGTTCGCGCCGGAGCCGACGGAGGTTCTCGCCCTCCTCAAGCATCTTGATCACGAAGCGACCCCGCAGGATGAGGGCGAGACCGACGATGGCACTGACGGCGGTATCGTCGCTAATGACGGGCATGGAGAGGTTGATGTCTCCGACATGGTCGAAGCGGATGAGGGTCCGGGCACGCTCGACGACCACGAAACGGCCTACGGGATCGCGGCCGAGTAATCCCACCAGTCCTTTCCAAATCTTCCGCTCCGCCGCCGGTCATCCCGGCGGCGGTTTGCTTTTCAGGACCTTCAAACAAAGGAGCCCGACCATGAACGGAGCATCATTTACCTCCGCCACAGACCCAGTATCCATCTCCTCAGCCGCCGATGGCGTCGAGTTCGGGACAAGCGCCGACGGATTTCCTGTTGCACGCATCGGCGAAATCCTCCTCGGCCTGATCTCCAACGGAAGCGGCGACTTCTTTCTGGCCAGTGCTTGGCGCATCACCAAGCCGTTAGCCGAAGTGCGGCGTCACCATTTTTATCGCCACGATGGGCGCGTGAAGGACGAAGCGGCGTTCCGTCTCCGCGCAATCGAGACCGCGGAGCACATGCGGGAACTTTCAGCCTTCTCCCGCATCCAGACACGCATGTCGGCAAGCACGCCATGGGGCGGCTCGCAGCTGGCGACGATCTATGCCGAGGGAATTGTCAGCCACTCGACCTCAGGACATGGCGGCTTTCATCTTTCTCCCGATCGAAATCTTCAGGTCGATGCCTCGGTTCGCAGCGCGGGCGGTTGGTACGAGGAAGATAGCGAATGGGCGATCGTCGCCTTGACGTTCCCGGATCTCTTCACCGGCTACGAGCGCCAGTGCGCCAATGAGGCCGCGCGCAACACCTTCCCGGATTATTGGGAGAAGCTTCGCGGCCGTCAGCTCAGCGCCGGGGAATCCTGGTTGAAGGATAGCGCTGAGTTTGATCGCGTGCATGCTGACGACTGGATCGTCATCTCTGCAATCATCTCCTCTCACCACTCCGGCATGACTGAGGTGTTCGCCAAGAGAGGCGGCAATCGCGAACCCCAGCGAGAGGAGCGTCGCTTTCTCGTTCCTCATGAAGAATATGGTAGGCGCGGTCGCTTTGGCTTTGTCATCGATCTCGCGCGTCATGCCGCCTATGATGGTCCGTCGAGCTTCGTCGGTTGGAGCGCGAGGGCGGCATGATGGCACCGGTAATGTCACCCGAAACCCAGCTCTCTCGCATGGAGGACGCCCGCCGTCAGACCCAGAGGCAGTTGGAACTCATTGACAGGCAGATCACCCGCCGGATGACGGCAATCCTGCCGAAGCTTGCGAGGCGCCAGACTGGCTACCATCGCGGAAAGGCGCCCGATGGCCGCACCCTGCTCGAGCGCTATCGCGCCAACCTAGCCGGCCTCACAGCAGAGCGTCAGCCAGAGGCCGAAGCCCTATCAAGAAAGCTGGCTCGACAGGACGCTGCGATCGCAGCGCTACGCGACCGTTTATCTTCTGCCGGCCCACACTCGAGTCCGGAGGGCTGATGACATGGCAACAATAGGTGACCTCGAGCGGAACGCCGGGATCGGATCTTCCAATGCTGAGCGAACTGCGTTCTGGCTGCGGTTTCATCATCTCGAAGGGAAAGCATGCCTTGACGCGGGCGTGGCCGAGCTCAAGCGCATGATCGCAGAGCGCAACGGGACCGAATTGCGTGCTGCCAAACACAGGCGCCAGCAATGGCCAGCCCCGAGCGACGATCAGGAAGCTGCACTACAAGCGTATGCCGCCAGGCATGGACGACGCTGGAAGAGCATCTTCAGCGATGTCTGGATGGGGGGTGGACCGCCTTATGACGATGGCGGGATCTTGCGCGGTCTCCGTAACACCCATGGTCCCACATGGCTTCAATCCTACCGGTTGCCGAAGGCAGTATTGCGGAGCCAGTCCGACGGGAACGCAGCGGTCTCGCATGTGGGCATCGGCAAAAGCGAGGAGTAGAACGGGCTGGAGCCATATCCTTGTCGTGTCCGGTGATGGCACCGTGACGGTTTGTCCTTCGGTTTTGCTGCGGTCTGAGCCAGCGGCCGTCCACTTCAAGGCCGCTATCGCGCCGCGGGGCGGCCGGAACCCGCCGTCCTGCGCGGAGCAGTTCCGCTCGGCCTCGCAGGGCGGTTGCCCTGCCGGCTCGCAGATCGGCTCCGCTTGGCCTGGCACGCCCGGATCTTGAAGCGCCCGTCTTCCGCCGGTTCGGGTCGACCGCACCGAAGGGCAAGCCGGCACGGGGCCGGAACCACTTCGGCTCGAAAGGAAGAGACATGGCCAAGCCCGTAACCACTCGCCAGACCGCCCGGGTCGTCCAGCTCCGCAAGGGCGCCACCGTCGAAATGGTCCGCCTCACCTGCCCAGACAGCGCCCAGGCGATCAAGATCGCCGAAAGCTTCGGGACCGCCGTCATCGACAGCGAGGGGATCCGCGACCTCCACGAACGGCTCATCACCGAGACCGCGGATGCTCTCAGCGAAGGCCTCGGTGACCGGGCCATGCAGATCCACCTGCAGCGCATCGTCGGCGCCTATGTCGGCTCCGCCCACGGCGCCGGCCAATTCTACAGCAATGCCGTCACCCAGGCACGCGATGCCACGGCCAAGGCGGCAAACGATGCCCGCGACGAAGACCTCGACGGTCCCGTCGGCTACGATAGCGCCGCCCACCGCAAGCGGGAATTCGCCGCCGACATGGGCATCCAGGCTCACGCGTTACGGATGGCAGCCGAAGGTGCCGTCGCCGCCTACAAGCATATCGTCGGTGAGAGCTGGAAGCCGTTCGATCGCCCAGTCGAAAACCCCGGACATTCTGTGGATCGCAAGGCGGCCGCGGCCCAGATGTCCGCTTTCGACTGACACCATGCGGCGGGGCCCGCCCCCCCTTATCGTTAGAGGCCGTCTCTTTGGGGCGGCCTTTTTTCATGCCGGCTCTCGATGGAGGGAAAGCGGAAATAGGAATTTGATCGAGCCGTTGCGGCCCGTCTCGTGCGTCGGACCTGCAGGAGCCGCCCACGTCAGGCAACGGCTTCGCCGTCCTCCACTTCGTTTCGGCCGTTCCGGTGCAAGCCGTCGGCTCATGGCTCCTGACCTTGGCCTGCGCGACGGGGCCGCGATTGGCGCGGCTCCGAATAGTGGAGATGAGAAATGAGCAAGAAGGTCGAAAGCCAGCGCACCGACATCTATTCCCGCATTACCGATCGGATCCTCGAGGACCTCGCAAGCGGGGTCCGCCCCTGGATGAAGCCCTGGAATGCGGCGAATACGGATGGCCGGATCACCCGCCCGCTCCGCCACAACGGCCAGCCCTATTCGGGCATGAACGTTCTCCTGCTCTGGTCAGAGCAGATGTCGCGTGGCTTTGCTTCGTCGATGTGGATGACGTTCAAGCAGGCGTTGGAACTCGAGGCCGCCGTTCGAAAGGGCGAGACCGGATCGACGATCGTGTTCGCGAGCCGGTTCACCAAATCCGAAGCGGACGGAAAAGGTGGTGAGGTCGATCGGGAAATTCCCTTCCTGAAGGCCTATTCCGTGTTCAACGTCGAACAGATCGATGGTCTGCCCGACCACTATTATTACCGGCCGGCGCCAGCCCAGGACCATGTTGAGCGTATCGAGCAGGCGGACCGGTTCTTCCGGAATACCGGCGCGGTGATCCGCCATGGTGGCAATCAGGCATTCTATGCGCCAGGTCCTGATCTCATCCAGATGCCGCCCTTCGAGACGTTTAAGGATGCGGCGAGCTTTTATGCTACGCTCAGCCACGAAGCGACGCACTGGACTGCCGCCGAGAACCGCGTCGGCCGAGACCTGTCACGTTATGCCAAAGACAGGAGCGAACGTGCCCGCGAAGAGCTGATTGCCGAGCTTGGCAGTTGTTTCCTTTGCGCGGACCTCGGGATAGCCCCTGAACTCGAGCCGCGGCCTGATCACGCGTCGTACCTTCAGTCCTGGTTGAAGGTGCTGGCCGACGACAAGCGGGCGATCTTCCAGGCGGCTGCCCATGCGCAGCGCGCAACGGTCTTCCTTCACGGGCTACAGCCGGAGGCGGCCAACTTTCGGGACGCTGCTTGAGTGCTTGAACGCTTCAGGTAGGCTTACGGTCGGTCGCCGCTCTCGGTGGTGGCCGGCTCTGTCAACGGGTCAGCGGGAGCCAGATCTTCCGTAGTGCTCAAGTCTAACCTTCCCCAGATCGACGGCTTAGGAGCGGAAGGCTTCAGCTTCCGGGACTGCTTGATTTCGACGATAAACGGTTTCGTCTGCTTTGCCATAAATCCTCCAGGCGATGATTCGCGGGGCAACTCTATCGCGGCAAGTTCGTCTCGCAAGCGGACCTTGATCGGACGTCATGCGAAGAATGTGCATATCGTTGTGGTAGCTATGTCAGATTGCTGACCAGCTGTGGCAGTTCACCTCGATTCCCCGGTGCGGGCCCGCCATTGCCATATCCCTTTCCCTTGACGACAGGGCTCCATTCGCGGGCTCGATGAGGCATGTCTGGCCGGAGAGCGGCTACGCCTCGCTCGTATTCCCGCAACGGCGCTCCGAAACTTTCATCCCCTGCCGGAACCCACCCCACGCGACAGGTCGAGTGGGGACCCCAGGTCGCCGTCATTCCTCGCGAAACAAGAAAGTGTCTCCGCGCCGCCCTCCACGTTGTTCCGGCCCTACGGATGCGGTCCGATCGTCCCCGGCCTTTGCGACTGCCATCGAGGCCGCAATAGAGCGGCCCGAAACAGCGAAAAGGAATACGACAATGGCTACTATCGGCACCTTCACCTCTACCGAAAACGGCTTCACCGGCTCGATCCGCACCCTCGCGCTCAACGTCAAGGCCCGCATCGCCCGCATCGAAAATCCCTCCGACAAGGGCCCGCAGTTCCGCATCTTCGCGGGAGCCGTTGAACTCGGCGCCGCCTGGCAGAAGCGCTCGGAACAGACCGACCGCGACTACCTCTCGGTTAAGCTCGATGACCCGAGCTTCCCCGCCCCCATCTACGCAACGCTCTCCGAGGTCGAAGGCGAAGATGGCTACCAGCTGATCTGGTCCCGGCCGAACCGGGACTGAGAACTCCGGCCCCGCCCGAAAGGGCGGGGTCTTTCCCTCGGCAAATATCTAAAGCCGGATCAGGCTTCGAGCCTGGTCCGGCTTTTTTGGTGGCACACGGGAGGGAGGGATAGCTGCTCAGAAACCGGGAGTGTGCCGCTCGCGCATGCCGGCCTCAAGGATGAGCGGTTCCCCCAATTTTCTGCAGCCGCCTGTGGCGCCTTCCGAAAATCGGCTCCCCCACTCCCCGGCCCTGCCGGTCGCTTGCGCGATCCCTGACCCCGCCATCCCCTCCCGGCCGCTGTCGTCGTCTTTCACATCCAAGGAGATCAGACGATGACCTACGACATTGAAATCCAGATCGAAGAACTGCGGTCCGAGCTCAGGGAGTGCATCGATCCCGACGAACGTCGCGAGATCGAGGTCGAACTCGAGCTGGCGCGCGCCGAGCTGGCCGTCATCATTGCCGAGAAGGATGGCTGGCTCAAGGCGGAGCCCCCCTTCTGAGGGGGCTTTTGCCGCATCCGTGAGCTTGGTCAGCCGGATCGCTCGGCCGACCAAGCTGTCAGGGATTTCACCCCTCGACACTCCCCGCCGGCTCACGCCGGAATCGGTCGCGTCCCCTTCGGGTCCGCGGGTCTCTTCTCTCTCTGACGTCCTATTCTGCTCCAGCAAATCCGGCGTCAAGGACGGCGCGGTCTCCCCCAATTTTTCCGCCGCTGCGTTGCACTGCGCTCTGGAAAAATCGGTTCCCCCGCTTGCAAGCCGCTTCGCGGTCCTTGACCCCTCATTGCAACAGAGCGGCCGATCTCCGTCATCAAGATGAAGGAGATCCACTATGACATCCGATCAGAACCTCATGCTCTACGCCAAGCTCGTCGGTTTCCGGCTCGTCGTCCTCGCAGATCGGGTCGGCTGCGACACCGATTTCTTGCAAGAGCTTCATGACCGCCTGGTTGAAGGACTTGAGGCGGCAATCGCTCGTATCCAGACCATCATGGCATTGGAACGAAGCGTTCTCACCGGCGACGAAGCCGCCTATCAGCTGGACGGCGAGACCGAGATTTTCGGACGCTGCGCCATCAGCTTGTTGGACGACCTCGAAATCGATTTCGACACGCATGAATATCGCATTAACGGCAGCGACTGGATCAACGCCTTGACGGCGGATTACAGCGGCGTCGATATCGATTGTCCGGAATTGGTTGCGTTGACGGAGGACGAGCTCGGCTCGCTGGCACAAATCGTAAAGGATATCACACGGGAAACCGGAATCCCCGTTCATGCGGCTCGTGCCGTCTAGGGCCGATGGCATCGCCAGAACCGGATCAAATCTTAGACGCGGAGAGGTGGCAAAGGCTGCCTCTCAATTGGGAATGGTTCAGGCCGATCGCGTGAGCGACAAGTTCGCAGGGTCTGCGCTTGACTGTAAGGATAACGGTGCGAGCGTTCATAATGCCTGCGACGCCGGTGAGCGTCGCCAGATCCAGGCCGAGCTGGATGTCGCTCAGGCGGAGCTTGCGGCGGCCGTCGACCTGCAGGGCAACATCTTCGATTGGGAGCCCCCTCACTGAGGGCAACCGATAGCGCCGCGCCATTATCGACCGTCGCGGTTCTCCTGTGATCCCATATCATCGACATCAGGGATGGTGCGTCTCGAGCGTCGTGCCGCAACCTGATGCCGCCAGAATTTTCCCCGCCTTCGGCTTCCTCGCGCAGCAAAATTCAGTCGTTCTCAGGTCCTCCGCTTCGCTGCGGTCGTGCCGATGCAGCACTCCTTCCCGAGGCACATCTCATCCCCGCGATGAAACGCAATCACAGGAGAAAGATCATCCAACAGCTCGCCAAATTCCTCGCCGCTACCGGCCGCCGCCTGCGCACTCTCGGCAAGGTCGTCGGTCACTTCGTCCGCAAGGGTAAACTCGGCCTGAAGGTCGCGATCAAGATCCCCTTCTTCGTAGACATCGAGGTCAACTTCGAGACCGACTGGAACCGGCGCCCGTAAGGCGCCTCGGCCCGCTTTGGCGGGCCGGATCCTCAGCACCAGGGCTCGCGCCGGCCCGACCAGGTCCGCGCCAGGCCTTCCGACACCAGCCGATCGCCGAGGCTTCGTCCTTCCCGGACGAGAACCCGGAGCTTGCGGCCGTAACGATCCGTATCGCGGCCTGGCCACGCCTGGAGTTGGAATGGTCCCTCGTTGACGAGCTCGATCAACCGCTCTGTTGCCTTGTTGCCAAGTGTCAGTTCCGACGCGCATTTCGGGGTGCTGATCTCCGGGGCGTCGATATCGGCAACTCTCACCTTCTGGCCGTAGATCCACAGCGTATCACCATCGACGACGCAGTTGTAACGGGCGCCGGACGCACATTTGGGGTACGTTGCGGGTAGACCAGATTGAGCCGCTTCAACATGCGGGACAATCAAGATTGCGCCTAGCAGAACAGCGGCGGAAATGACGCCTGTCAGAATTGATTTCACCTGATTGCCCCAAGCTCGATGACGGTAGATGGAGCGCAACTATCAGATTCGCGGGTTGCAGCTGACCGCGTTCGATAGCCTCGAGCGCGCTTCTGTCGGGTCAGGTCGAGGAAGAGGGCAACCGCATCCTGCTCCCGCTCGAAGTGGTGGGTCAATGTCTGGCCCTTGCTGCCGATCCGTCCCCATCGCCGGGTCAGGCAAAGTTCACCGAACAGGTTGGCCTCGATCGACATGGCATAGTAGCGAGCCATGTTCTTGGCGCGGTCCTTGCGTTCGACATAGAGCTGGTAGGGCTGTGCGATCATGACTGAGAATCGCGCGTACGGAGTCCGCGGTCCAACGACAATTATGAATCGGTTTCGCGTGATCGATTCAATCTGGTGAAGCGTTCGAAACGTTAGGTCTTGGGCGATCCGCCTTCGGCGTACGGCTCTATTCGCCACGGCGAACGAAGCCCGCAAGCGGTCTTCGCCCATTTCGGTCACGATCTTCTCGCGGTCACCGCGGCATTGATCAGTACCCGAGATAGCCGAGGATATCCGCACCATAATATTCCCCCTCCTCGTCGGCATGAGCAATGACCTCACCAGCAGCTTCATCGACCAATGCCTTGTCACCTTCTCGGACGGCGGCCGCCACTTCGTGGATGCGGCATTCCTCGATCGCGTCTTCAGCCGAAACCTGAGCCTCACAGGCTTCCCAATATCGCATTGATGGATCCTCCCGCGTTTAGTTCGGTTCGGCCGAAGCTGAGACTTCTGGACGATCACCGCGCTGTTGAAACCTGTTTTCGCCGACACATGACTTCATGTCCGACCGGCGGAACCAGATCGCGCGGCCGCATCGCAATGGCGCGTTGCCCGCGGTGAAGACGATCTGCTCGTCAGCACGCATGCGAAGGACTTCGTGCGGTTGGATCAACTGCCTTGAAGCGAGCTGTTTCGAGCGGGTTCGTGACGACCCGCGCGATTGGAAACTGCGGCTGACCTGGTCGATCTCGACTGTCGTCGTGCCACATCGACGGGAGATATAGTCTGCGGTTTCCGGATCGTTGATTGCCGCAAACGAGATCCAGCTGGCGCTTTCGAACCATTTGCTGGACGCGTCACGACCGCCGTAGGTTTCCCGCAGCTGGCCGATCGACTGATAGATCATCGTGAGCGTAATGCCATATTTCCGGCCGGCGTCGCGCGCCGTCTCCAGCACCCGCATGTAGCCGAGCCTCGCCACCTCATCGAGGAGAAACAGTGCCCGGCCTTTGATCGCCCCGTCGCGATGGTAGATCGCGTTGAGGAAGGAGCCGATGATGACGCGCGCCAGGCCGGCATGGGTTTCCAAAGCCTTGAGGTCGATATTGATGAAGACGTCGGTTTCACCATCGGCCAGCGCCTCGGTGGAGAAGCTGGAACCGGAAACGAGGGCGCCGTAGTTCGCATAGCTTAGCCAATGCGTTTCCTTGATCGCATTGGCGTAGACGCCAGAGAAGGTCTCCGGCGTCATGTTGACGAAAGCGGCGACATTCTCCTTCACGAAATCGGAAGCGGAATTGTCGTAGATCTCCTGCAGGCGCGCGCGGAGCTTAGGTTCCGGCTCTGAGAGATTGGCCCGCACCTGTCGCAGCGTCTGGTGCTTCTCATCGGTATGGCCGGACAGGCAGACGTCAGCGATCATGGCGGTGAGCAGCTGAAGACCGGACGCGCGGAAGAAGTCATCGCGGACGCCGGTCGCGCGACCGCTGTCGCTCATGATCCACGACGCGACGGCTGCGATGTCCTCTTCCTTGGTGCCGCCGTGGCGACCGATCCAGTCGAGCGCGTTGAAGCCGGATTGGGCGTTCTTCGGATCGAGAACGATAACGCGCCGGCCTGCCTTACGCCGATGCTCCATCACCATCGGCGCCACCTCGTTGGACGGATCGAGCACGACGAGAGAGCCGCCCCATTTGAGCGCCGTCGGGATCGTAACAGAGGTCGTCTTGAAACCTCCTGAACCGGCGAAAACGATCCCATGCGATGAGCCGAACGAGCCGTCGAAGCAGAGCAGCGGTGGGGAACCTCCCCTCCCCCAGGAAGTCGGCTCGCCAGGCCGAAACGACGTGGCGGCCGGATCGTCGCGATCGACACGATATCGCTCGCCGATGACGATGCCTCCTGTTTCCGGAAAGAGCTTTTCCGCCTCTTGCATCGTCATCCAATCGGCCTCCCCGTGCAGGGCGCGTTTGCCCCGGATGCGTCTCGGCTCGCTTCGGGTAAAGGCCGCATTGCCCATCCTGGCGACGCGCAGCGCGAAGAAGGTGACGAGCAGCGCGGTGCCCGCTCCTATGATGGTCGAAGGGTCGGCGTAGGACAGAAGCGTCCTGCGCGCGGGCACCTGACTGGCAAAGGTCAACAGACGCGATCCCTCGCGAAGAGCTGCGACGGCGATGACGCCGAGACCGCCCGCGGCAACGCTCCAACCTGATGTCTTGACGTTGATCGATCCCTTGGTGCCGAACAGGAACATGACGCCACATGCCCCGGCGAGTGCATAGGGCAATGCAAGCCCGATCCGCCCCAGCATCAGCTTCGCCTGATCCGTCGTTCCGAATGCTGAGAGCCACCGTTCGATGCCTGGGAAAGTCAAAGCGATGGCCACCATGGCTACGGCCGGAATACCGGCGACAAGGATCCGCTTAGGCGTCATCGGCGAATGCCTTCGCACCGAGTTCACTCAGACGCGTTCGCTCCGCCTCGTCAGCCTTTATCCGTGCGCTGGCATCGATCAGAAGCCCGAGCAAGAGCGCGCGCTTCTCGTAGCGCAGGCCGGCCTTGACGATCAGGCCGCCAAGTTCGATCTTTTCCCGCGCGTCCTTTTTCCGAGCCTCTGCCGTCGACATCTTTTGCACCCGCTCAAGCCTCAGCAGACCGGCCCGCAGCCTCGCCAGCGCCGTTCGGCGGCGTGGTCGCAGGCTTGCGCCCCTGAGCGGGTCTCGCCTGTGCCCGAAACCGAGCCGCGACTTCTTCGAACGCCGACAGAAGTTTACCCTCCTCTATCTCGATCTCTCCGAGCCCTGCCCGTAGCGCGATCCGACCGATGCGCTCGGCGTCACGTGTTTCGGCCTGCTTGAGTTGCTCCTGCAGGCGAGCAATCTCTTCCCGGATTTTGGCGGTTGGCTTCTTCATAAGCGTTGCTTCCTTGTTCATGATGGTCCGTTGAAGACGAACCCTGCCCCGAATTTTCTCCCGCTGGAAGGTGCAATGTTGCACCTCGCCAAAGCGCTAGCTTTGGGCGAATGATCCCGCCGTTCCGAAGGAGCGGATCCAAGGGCGCAATTATACGTCGCTGACGCGACGCCCTGCTGAAGGGTCCTGGCGGGGCCGCCCGCTCCCAACGAACGCGTCGAAAATGTTCGATCTTAGGAGCCTGTCTCAGCCGTGGCCGTCCCGCATTTCTCAGTCAGCATCGTTGCCCGCGGCTCAGGCCGCAGCGCGGTGCTGTCGGCGGCCTACCGGCACTGCGCCAAGATGGAATTCGAGCGGGAAGCGAGGACGATCGATTACAGCCGCAAGCAAGGACTCCTCCATGAGGAGTTCGTCATCCCCGAAACCGCACCCGACTGGCTACGGTCGATGATCGCCGATAGATCGGTCTCGGGCGCCTCGGAAGCTTTCTGGAACAAGGTTGAGGCGTTCGAAAAGCGCGCCGATGCACAGCTCGCCAAGGACGTGACCATCGCTCTGCCGGTCGAGCTTTCGAACGACCAGAACATTGCCCTGGTCCGCGACTTCGTCGAGCGCCACATCACGGCCAAAGGCATGGTCGCCGATTGGGTGTATCATGATGCTCTGGGCAATCCGCACATCCATCTGATGACGACCCTGCGGCCGCTGACCGAAGACGGGTTTGGCGCCAAGAAAGTTGCGGTTCTGGCACCAGCCGGCAAACCTGTGCGTAACGACGCCGGCAAGATCGTCTACGAGCTTTGGGCTGGAAGCACCGACGACTTCAACGCGTTTCGCGATGGCTGGTTCGCATGCCAGAACCGGCATCTGGCGCTCGCAGGTCTCGACATCCGCATCGACGGCCGGTCCTTCGAGAAACAGGGGATCGAGCTGACGCCGACCATTCATCTCGGCGTCGGGACGAAGGCGATCGAACGGAAGGGCGACAATAAAACCGGATGGGGGGAGGAGAAGGTCGCGCTCGAGCGGTTGGAGCTGCAGGAAGAACGGCGCGCCGAGAATGCCCGGCGGATCCAGCGCAATCCGGAGATCGTGCTCGACCTCATTACCCGCGAGAAGAGCGTCTTCGACGAACGCGATATCGCCAAGATCCTCTACCGCTACATCGACGATGCGGCGCTCTTCCAAAACCTGATGGCGCGGATCCTACAAAGCCCGCAAACACTGCGGCTCGACCGTGAGCGGATGGATCTCGTCACTGGCGTCAGGGCACCGAGCAAATACACGACGCGAGAGCTGATCCGGCTTGAAGCGCAGATGGCCAATCAGGCAATCTGGCTGTCGCAGCGATCCTCTCATGGCGTCAGGCACGCGGTTCTGAGCGGTGTGTTTTCGCGACATGACCGTCTATCGGATGAGCAGAAAACCGCGATCGAACATGTCGCAGGTCCGGAAAGGATCGCTGCCGTGATCGGCCGTGCCGGTGCCGGCAAGACGACGATGATGAAGGCGGCGCGTCAAGCCTGGGAAGCAGCCGGTTATAGGGTCGTCGGTGGCGCGCTTGCGGGCAAAGCGGCAGAGGGGTTGGAGAAGGAAGCGGGCATTGCCTCCCGCACGCTGTCTGCCTGGGAACTAAGATGGGATCAGGAGCGAGACCGGCTTGATGAAAAGTCTGTCTTCGTCCTCGACGAGGCAGGAATGGTCTCTTCCCGGCAGATGGCGCGCTTCGTCGAAGCGGTAACCGTGTCCGGTGCCAAGCTCGTCCTGGTCGGCGATCCCGAGCAGCTGCAGCCGATCGAAGCGGGCGCTGCCTTCCGCGCCATTTCAGGGCGGATCGGCTATGCGGAACTCGAGACAATCTACCGTCAGCGCGAACAGTGGATGCGCGATGCCTCCCTCGATCTGGCGCGTGGAAACGTGTCGGCTGCGCTCGACGCTTACGCGCAGCGGGATATGGTGCGGACCGGTTGGACCAGGGACGAGGCGATCACAGCTTTGATCGCCGACTGGGACCACGAATACGATCCGGCCAAGTCGACTCTGATACTCGCTCATCGCCGTATTGATGTGCGTTTGCTGAACGAGATGGCGCGCAGCAAACTCGTCGAGCGTGGGCTGATCGAGGCCGGCCATGCGTTCAAGACGGAAGACGGGACGAGGCAGCTTGCGGCCGGTGATCAGATTGTCTTTCTGAAGAATGAAGGGTCGCTCGGCGTCAAGAACGGTATGTTGGCGCGTGTCGTCGACGCCCAGCCCGGGCGGATTGTCGCTGAGATCGGCAATGGTGAAGACCGGCGTCGGGTCGTGGTCGAACAGCGGTTCTACGCCAATGTCGATCACGGCTACGCCACCACGGTGCACAAGAGCCAGGGCGCCACCGTCGATCGCGTCAAGGTGCTGGCGTCGAGCACGCTGGACCGGCATCTATCCTATGTCGCCATGACCCGCCACCGCGAGACGGCGGAACTCTATGTCGGGCTGGAAGAGTTCGCGCAACGGCGCGGCGGCGTGCTGATAGCCCATGGCGAAGCGCCTTACGAGCATAAGCCGGGCAACCGGGACAGCTACTATGTGACGCTCGGCTTTGCCGATGGCCAGGAACGAACCGTCTGGGGTGTCGATCTCGCGCGGGCGATGGATGCGTCGGGCGCCAGGATCGGGGATCGCATCGGCCTCAAACACGTCGGATCGCAGCGCGTCACGCTCCCCGATGGCACTGAGGTTGACCGCAATTCCTGGAAGGTCGTGCCGGTCGAGGAGCTGGCGATGGCCCGGCTACATGAGCGGCTCTCGCGTCCCGGATCAAAGGAAACGACGCTCGACTATCAGGACGCTTCGCACTATCGCGCTGCGCTGCGTTTCGCGGAGGCGCGTAGCCTCCACCTGATGAATGTCGCCCGCACCATCGCGCACGATCAGCTCCAATGGACCATCCGTCAATCGTCGAAACTCGCCGAGCTCGGCGCGCGCCTTGTCGCCGTCGCGGCAAAGCTCGGCCTTGGCGGAGCAAAGTCGACTGTATCGACAACATCGGCAATCAAGGAGGCAAAACCCATGGTCTCTGGCACGACGACCTTCCCCAGATCAATTGGTCAGGCGGCCGAAGACAAGCTCTCGGCCGACCCCGGCCTGAAGGCTAGCTGGCAGGAGGTTTCCGCTCGCTTCCATCACGTCTTTGCTGATCCACAAGCCGCCTTCAAGACAGTCAATGTCGACGCCATGCTGGCGAATGGAACGGTAGCGGCAACGACGATTGTGCAGATTGCCGAGCAACCGGAAAGCTTCGGTGCGCTGAAGGGGAAGACCGGTCTTTTTGCAGGGAGCGCCGAGAAGCGGGCCCACGATACTGCGCTTGTCAACGCACCCGCACTTGCCCGCGATCTGCAGGGCTTCATTGCGAAACGCGCAGAGGCGGCCAGCCGCTATGAGGACGAGGAACGCGCGGTCCGCACCAAGCTCTCGCTCGATATTCCTGCTCTCTCCGCATCCGCAAAGCAGGTGCTTGAGCGCGTGCGCGATGCCATCGATCGAAACGATATCCCCGCCGGTCTCGAGTTCGCTCTGGCGGACAAAATGGTGAAGGCCGAGCTCGAAGGTTTTGCCAAGGCCGTGTCGGAGCGCTTCGGGGAAAGAACCTTCCTTCCGCTTGCGGCAAAGACTGCAGACGGGAAGGCGTTCGAGGTAGCGTCCGCAGGTATGCAGCCGGCCCAGAAGAACGAGCTGCGATCCGCTTGGGACACGATCCGCACCGTCCAGCAATTGGCTGCGCATGAGCGAACAGCTGTGGCACTCAAACAGGCAGAAGCCATACGGCAGACCCAGACGAAAGGGTTGTCGCTGAAATGATGTCTCATATCTCCCCCACCTCTGCCGTTGTGCGCCAAAAGCGCCCGGTTCTCGCCCTCCTCGCAGTGTCATGTGGCATTGCGCTCGTGGTGATTATCGGCGGGTTCATCGGCGGCCTGCGGATCAACACCACGCCCAGCGAGCCACTCGGGCTCTGGCGTGTCGCACCCCTCGAACACCCGATTCAGGTGGGTGAAATGGTGTTCGTCTGCCCGCCGGAGACTGACGCCGTTTCGGAGGGATTTGAGAGAGGCTACCTTCGCTCAGGCCTGTGCCCCGGCGGCTTTGGCCCCCTCATCAAAACGGTGGCTGCGGTCGGCGGGAAGCGCATCGAGATCGCCGGCAATGTCACGATCGATGGACGGCCGATCGCAAACTCGAGCCTCGTGTCTCAGGACGGCCAGGGGCGGCCATTGCGCCCGTACGCAGGAGGGACGATTCCGGCCGGCTTCCTGTTCCTCCATTCGCCATTTCCCGGATCCTGGGACTCTCGATATTTCGGGCCGGTCCCAGGATCCGGTGTTCTCGGCCTCGCAGAACAGGTGCTTACCTATGCGCCCTGATTGGCTTCAACCTTTTACCCTCGCTCTGGCTGCTGCCACGACTGGATATATCTCCTGGAGCGGGCATGCCCTGGCGCTTCCCGCAGCGATCGCATTTCCGGCGCTTTGGTCGCTGGCGCACAGTCGTCGGGCCGCAAGTGTCGTTTCGGCCGCCTATTTTCTGGCGGCGTCGCGCGGTCTGCCGCAAGGCGTGGCTGCCTTCTATCAATCCGATATCTGGCCGGGACTGATCTTGTGGCTCGTCGCCTCAAGCGGCTTCGTTTTCGTTCACGTCGCACTCTGGTCGCGTCAGTCCGGCGGCTGGAAAGCCCTGCGATATACGATCGCGATGGTCCTCATGGCCCTTCCACCCTTCGGCATTGTTGGCTGGGCACATCCGATCACGGCGGCAGGCGTTCTCTTTCCAGGATGGGGCTGGGCCGGACTTGCGGCAGTGACAGCCGGTCTCGCGCTCATGACGACGCAATATCGACCGGCTGTAGCCATAACCCTTGCAGGCTTCTGGCTCTGGTCCGCCGCATTCTGGACAGCACCGGACATAGGGCGGCATTGGCAGGGGGTCGACCTGCAGCTCGGAAATAGACTCGGTCGCGATAACAGTCTTGCTCGGCATAGTGATCTTGTTGCAACGCTGCGCTCTGAGCGTCGCCCCGGCTCCACTTTCATGCTCTTGCCTGAAAGTGCTCTCGGGTTTTGGACGCCATCGGTCGAACGCGTGTGGCGGCAGCAACTGGCCGAGGCCGATCTGAGCGTCATCGCCGGCGCGGCTGTCGTCGATCGGGAAGGATATGACAATGTGCTGGTTCGCGTCTCGGCCACCGACAGTGAGATCCTCTATCGGGAACGCATGCCAGTGCCTGGCTCGATGTGGCAGCCCTGGTTGGCACCGATCGGAAAGAGCGGCGGAGCCAGAGCGGACTTCTTTGCTAATCCGGTCGTGTCCGTTGGCGGCCAGCGCGTGGCCCCACTCATTTGCTACGAGCAACTCATCATCTGGCCCGTCCTGCAGTCGATGCTTCATGATCCAGACCTCGTCGTCGCCGTCGGAAACGACTGGTGGACCAAAGGGACCGCAATCATCGGCATACAGCGCGCCAGCGCCGAGGCTTGGGCGCGGCTGTTCAACAAACCTCTCGTGATGTCTTTCAACACCTGATCTGGAGCAAAGACCATGGACGCTGCCCTCATTGCGAAATGCGCCGATCCAAGCCTTCCCCCCGCTATCGTGGAACAGTTCATTTCGGCCGTCGGTTCCGACGATCCACTCGCCGTCACCGTGAATGCTGATGGTCGGCTGGTTCTCATCCCCAAACCTCGCTCGCCCGACGAGGCCATGGGTGTGGTCAAAGACTATGTCGGTCATGCCATCGTGCGGGTCGGCATCACCCAGTTTCCGGCGGACGTTGGCGTCGACGACGCATCGCAGCTTCAATCAGATATGTTCGAGGCCTGCGCGAATTTGCGCACAGGGACAGGCATATTCGCAAAGGTCGCCCGCATCGTCGCCAAATGGTACGGCCGCCCCACGAATAAAGAGCTTCTTCCGCAGTTGGTGGACGATACGATCTACGCTTGGAAGACGGGCAGCTTCGAGGGCGACAACGTGTTCCGTGCCTCAGATCCTGGTGGCCCGACTTTCTTTGGTACACGCTCAGAAAAGCGTGCCGAAGGTACGGATCCCGTGGCGCCTCCCATGGAAAGTGAAGATGCCTCACAATCGGCCGAGCCGGATAAGGCTACGGAGGCAGGAATGAGGATCGATCTTTCGAGGATCGGCGGACAAAAATAACGAGCGCTGCGGATGGGTCAGCGCTAGGGCGAAACCGGAGAGGTGAGCGCTGGCGTCTCGCCTCGCGGCAGGAAGAAGCCCTTGATACATGGGTCATTGCGAACGGCGATCTGCGTGTGGGTACGCTCGTGAAAGCGAGCGCCATCGTAGATCTCATTGCCTTCGGGAAACAGGCCTCGAACTGTGTCGAATGCCGGAAGGGCGGCTTCCTTGGCGATCTCGTGGACGTAATTGATAACGGCGCAATCCAGCTTCCGAACCAGTTTGTCGGAATTCTTGTCACCCTTGGCATCGGAATTCACCGGCATTTTGCCGCCGGTGGCTTCGATCTGACTTTTCAGCATTCGATAGCTAGTCTGGATCAGGGGGACGTACTTGCGGGTGATGAGGTCTAGGCAGTTGCCGAGATCGATAATTGCGCCGAGCACAAAGGGCTCTTTATAAGCGCCAGATTCAGCTTTCAGCGTCGCCCATTCGAGCGCACGCTCGGGATCGTTTTCCCAAAAGTAGATCCCAGAACCGAGCCAGTCATACGCCTTTTCGCTCGGAAGAAGGGGCGATGCGCCAGTTAGCGCAGCCATACCCACGGCCTTGTCACAGCCGTGGTAGCCGAGCACGTATGCAGGATAATTGGAACTCAAGCGGCAGCCGCTTCCTCAGCGTCGTCGTCGCGCGCATATTCCGGGGCGAGCTTGCCATCGGCAGACACAATGCCGGCGTCCATCAGATGACGGCGTGCATCGTCTGGAGACTTGGCGGCGTCTTCAGCCCGCTTTTCCATGAGCGCGATGAGCGCCTCCAGCTGGATGTCTGTCATCGCCGAGGCCCTCCTGAGCCAACTTCTTGCAGTTTATTACATGGATTCCCGCAAAAGCGCAAACCTGGGGGGCTTGGCGCCAAGCATCGTAACGCGGACACGCTGCAAACGTTCATTTTCGTCTGCCCGGTACTCGGTCAACTCAAGACAGAAACCGTTTCAAGCTCAAGCCGGCGTACAAAATGTATGGCAACTTACCGAGGGAATAGTGGCCACAGCTTAGCTTCATAATTTGCGGTCGGCCGCCGGCGTTCTTCAAACTGCGTAACAGGCTCTCCGACAGCTCCGGCATCACAACCGTGTCTCTCCTGGCCAGCACCATCTGGATATCGAGATCCGGCCGCGCCAAACGATGCGCGTAGTTTTCGAGATTGAGTGGACTCCATGCTCTTCTGAGATCAGCCAGCTCGATCTCTGGCTCGAGGCTGCTCCGGATAGTTCGTGTAGCGCGACCCGTCCAAACCATATCCGCAAGGCTTCCACCTGTCAGAAACAGCGAAGCTTTCGAAACGTTCGGATCATGTGCGGCAATCAATCCTGCGACCCAGGAACCGAGGCTCATGCCGAGGACGGAGATTTCTCGATAGCCCTCACTTTTCAGCCAGCGGATGAGTTTTCCTCCATCACATACGGCCTGCCTTACGGCTTGGATCGTTCGACCAAGGTTGGCGCTCAGCATGTAATCCGCGTGCAATGAACCGGGACGGTTACGCTCGAAGTGATATGGCATCGCGATCTCGATGACTGTGATGCCGCGCCGTGACAAGAAGCCGGCGATTTGAGCGTTTCGAGCTCGTGCGTTCCAATGGTGAAAAATCACCAGTGCCTTGTCGAGTGACCCACTTTTTGTGATTTTCGCCCAGACGATATTGTTCTCTGCGACATCGGTCGAAATATCCGATGGAAACTTAACCCAATGCTCTCGGACTTCGAATCGTTGATCGCCGCCGTTCTGCTCATCGAAAAACGTTGGGTCAATCGAAGCTTCATCTGCGCGGGCACAAAATTCGCGGATACTGTCGATTCTCTCACCTGGAAAGGCACGGTCTGCATCAAGGATGAAACTCGTCGTTTCCTTCCCGTCCTCACCGCGTCGCGCCCGCTGTTCATCCCACCGATCAAGCCAGCTAAGATACAATTTGTTTGCTTCCTATTTCACTGGATCGCCGACTGCCTAGGCCAGGATCAACCAGGCTGAACAACGCGACGAACACACCGATGCCCAAAACGATTGAGAATCCCACGAACGCGTCAACCAGCAGGTAGGTGGCAAACAGCAATGTCACGACCGCCGCCATCTTCCAGAGAGGCACATGAAATCGCGTGCCGATAGCTCGCAGGCAGATCGAACCGTAGACAAAGACAACGATGGTCGAAAGTGCAACGAGCAGGCCGCTGTAATGGGTAGGCATCCGATAGTGGAACCCATTGCTGGCACCATCACGTCCAGCCAGCGCTGAAGACAAATCCCCGATCAACCAGTCGAGGATGTTTTTGGCGTTCGATGTCAGATAGGAGCTCTGAGCCTTCATGCACAACGCGACCAGGAGGCCTAGAATTGTGCAACGAAAAATCCCACGCATTAATCTCAGGCAAAGCTCATGGACTTCGCCTTGAGATCCAACCTGCTGAAGGATCTTTGCTTCAAGGTCAATTTTCCTGAGATCATGGATCATGGTGTGGAGCAAAATGAGCCCGGCAAAAAAAAGGTAAAAGCAGAGGCACATATAGAGGTAAGCGAGGGCCGTAAACGCGATCGACACCGGGACCGATATAACCTCCGGTCGCACAATCGCCAGCGTGCCCCAACTAGTCGCGTAGTCTGCACCGCCTTCCAGCAACGGGATCAGGCAAACGCCAATCCATTGAAAAACACCGGCGAACAACACACAGATCAGGAATACCGCCCAATAAGAAGAGGAGGACGCCTCCACATTGCGCGCCCAATCATCCTCGCTTGTCGTCGTGTTGTTCCACGCCCATAGCCTCACACGCCCTTCCTTGGTCCAAAAAGCGAGTAGCTCTGTGACGAGAGCGAAAAACAGTGGCAAGAGCACCATGAAAAGGAAGGTCCAATTCGGCGCCCAGAGAAATCCAACCTCTTTCGCAACGTTATCCGCGCGGAGGTAAACGGCGCTGTGGATCCCCACGATGTAGGACAGAAAACCGAGAGCGGAGGCGCCTGCAAACACAGACGCGGGCAAGTTCAGCGGCGAGCCGCCGCTAAAAAGGGTCTCCGATTTTCGCGCTAAACTGAAGCGCTGCTTCTTCCGATCGGCTTCGGGTTCGGCATCGGGTGTAAACTTAACCGGTGACCACTGCTCGTGGTCAACCGTGGGGTCTGGCGGCACATCTCGGGTTCCTGGAGCAAGGCTATCCGCCTTTTTCGCCTCCCGTCTCTTGGCTTGCAGCCGCGCCTGAGCCGCGCTTAGCTCGACCTGCCATGCAGCCGTGGCCTCCGGATCATCGCACCCAAAAACCCTCGCGAGCCAACGAATGTTCGTCGCGCTAATTCCCCTGTCATTCTCCTGAAACCAAAGCTGCACCGTCCTCAGATCAACCCCAGAGCGGTTCGAATCGATCTGTGAAATCGCCGCGGCGAGCAGTTCGGGCGTCCACGGGCCCGCGGGAAATCCGTCTTCACCGACTGCTCTGCCTGCGCCCGCCGCAGCCAGTTTCTTGAACAATTCCTTCCAGTCACTGCCGTCATTTGGCGGTGGTAGAAATAATTTTCCGTTCTGAAACAATCGATTACCAGTTCTGATTTCGTTTCGTTTCGCTGCACTTCATATTACATCGTGCCAAATCACTCAATCGCCGGTTATCGAATTCAGGTTGGAAAATTTTAGGGCGAACTCATAGTGAGTGGTCGAGATGACCAAATTGGTAAATCAACCTGAGGCTGAGTTAACCGCCGCGCGCTGCGCTCGTTAGCGTTGGCAGAAGGGGCCGGACAGGAGCAGGACCGCGTTCCGCTACCGTCGCTATGAGCCGCTCCGGGACAGAAGAGCAGCACCGAATGGAAGGGGATTGGATGAACCAACTTGTCGCGGGGCTTCTAGAGATCAGCGCTGTCGCGCATGACGATGCAACGCTGAAGGCCGCTCTGGCGGATTTGGCAGAACGGTTCGAATTTTCCGGTTACGACTATGCCAAACTGCTGCCGGGCGACTTTTACGTGATATCGAACCTTCATCCCGATTGGCTGAAACGAAGCCGAAAGTTGGACCTGGACCGACGAAATCCGGTTATGAAGCGTGCCCAACAAACACGCCGCGCCTTTATCTGGTCTGGCACCCCACAGACGGGGACGCCGCTGGAGGAAGACCAGACTTTCTATGAGACTGCAGCGCAGTTCGGGATCCGTTCAGGCATCACCATTCCAATCGCTATTTCCAGTGGCGCCATCTCAGTCCTCAGCTTCGTCTCTCCAAAGTCGATTCTGACCGCGCAGGACGAAATCGATCCGATCGCTGCATCCTCTGCGGTTGGGCAGTTACATGCCCGCATCGGGCAGCTAAAGGTAACGCCTTCAATCCAGGAATCGTTTTACCTCTCTCCGAAGGAAGGGACCTACACGCGATGGCTTTCACTCGGCAAAACGGTGGAAGACACGGCCGATATCGAGCAGGTCAAATATAATACCGTCCGCATTGCGCTCGCCGAGGCACGACGGCGATATGACCTCTGCAACAACACGCAGCTCGTGGCTCTGGCAATTCGGCGTGGTCTGATTTGATCAAACTTTCGGTGTTCGACCCAGGATGTTGAGAAGTGTTGTGAGCGCAGACATCTGCGCATGCATTTCGATCGTCGCCTCCAGATAGGCTAGGTGAGCGTCACTAGGCTCTTTCTCGTCGCTTCGGTCACCGGCATGGGCGACCTGGAACATTCTTTCGGCGCGGTCGACAAGCGTGCGATGTTTCTTGATCGCGCCGACCGTCAGGATTTCGACAACTTGCTCGGGCTCGTTGGAGAGCAATCCGATGATCGGCCGCAGGTCGATGTCCGTGGCAGTGTCATTTCTCTCGTAACCCATAAGATCTCCCAACGCCCAGGCTCAGCCTGCGGTGTACGCCTTGTTTGCTCGTCTGAGAATCGAGCAATGCAGCGCGTACGGCCTTGGGAGTTATTTTAGCGATTGGCTCGGGACTCATCCACTGTAGTTTTGCAGCAACTTTTTTTGGTTGACGGAGCCGGTGTCCGTCGCCTGAACGTCACCCGCCATCGTGCTCATACCTCAGTTGCTGTAATTACCCGGAAAAATGATGTCCTGGTCGACCAGGACATTGAACCGGAAACCGGGTCGGATCTTGATTGTCGGTTGGACGATGAGGTTCTTCGAAATGGTCTGTTCGGCGACACGCCCAAATGTCTCCGCAAAATTCCGGCGCGCCGCGTCGGAGGCCGTGTCTTGCGTGGCAAGAGTCGAGCTTTGAGGCATCGACATGTCGATCCCTGTCCCGATAAGCGCGACAAGCGCGGCCGAACCAAAGGTCCGGAGATAGTGGTTGTCGACCTTGTCGCTGAAACCGCTATAACCCTCCGAGTCGGTCCCGGCCATACCGCCGATCTGCAGAGTCGAGCCATTCGGGAAGATGATATCGGTCCAGACGACGAGAGCGCGATTCTGGCCGAACGAGACCTTGCTGTCGTAACGACCAAAGAGCTTTGTCCCCTGCGGCACCAACATGAAATGACCGGTCGCGCTGTCATAGACGTTCTGGCTAACCTGCGCAGTGATGCGGCCCGGCAAGTCGGAATTGATGCCGGTGATCAACGTTGCGGGGATAACTGACCCCCGCTTCAGCTCGTAGCGTGACTGCTGAGGCACGACCTGATTGGGCAGGTAGCCGAGATCCTTGATGTCCGCGTTAAAGAAATCTTCCTTGGACGCTTGTCCATTCTGATCGACCTGACCCGCCGCGCCGGCCCGCAAAGCTGCGGCATAAAGATCCTGCGAGCCGTTCGGCGCGGTGTTTGATTGACGCGGCGCGGCAGACGCAGCGCCCGGCGCTTGTGCGGAGACATCGGTGATGTCGACTTTCAGCGGCGAGTCTAGGGCCGCCCCCCTTGCCTGAAGGCTTGCCATGCGCTGGCGCTGCTGCTCACGAAAGATCTGCTCGCGCTGTTCGCGAAGCATCCTGGCATTCCACTCCTCGTCCGACTCCATGCGAGACCTGCGCGGCTCTCGTGGCTCGATCTTTGGCTCGGTTTGCACTGGTCGGGTATCGCCTTGCTGCTGGGGAACCGGGGTCGGCTGAAATACCGGCTGCTGTTCCTCCCGGTCACCGATAATTCCATCTTTAACACCCCGCTTCAGCTGATCGGCGAAGGTCGAAGCCGGCGTGCCGGAACCGCTCTCGTTCGGGTCGTGCTGACCAAACCTCAGTCCGCGTGATGAAAGGCCGTAAACGAGAACGGCAAGGAACAGAACCAGGATTCCGATGCCGACGAACAGGGGCACGCGATTGAGGCGCTTCATCCCTTTCTCGTCAGCAGACTGATTTGACGTTCCCAGTTGCAGCGATTGGACCATGATCGTCTCCGCCTGTCAGTTTCGCTTCATAAGGGAAAGGGGGCTTGCCGGCGTCGCCAGGCCATTATTGACCGAGTAAGCTCGGCCGAGCTCCATCGTGTCCGTCGAAAGGCGCGCCAGCACTTGTCCGTCGACGGTAGCGATCGAGTAGGCCAGCTCGACCGGCTTGGGCGCATCCTTCACGCTTGCGCTCTTATCATCGGTGACGATGGCAAAGCCCCATCCTTTCAAAGCGGCTTCGAGCGCGACGGAGAATTCGGAGGTGTCCTTGTGCAGTTTGATGGGAGTGGTCGTCGATCCGGCCTGCTCGGCGAAACGGCCTGCCATGTCGCCAGCGATGGCACCGGCGGCAGGCCCGGTGACCTCAGCGGGTGCTCCGCTGGTGGACAGTCCGTCGGTTGCGGTCTGGCATCCGGCTAGGCTGAGGGTAAGGACAATCGGAATGAGGCGATAAAGCTGCATGGATCACCCTCCCCGCCGGATCGTGATCTTCTGCTGTTTCCAGCCAACCCCAGAAATCAGGATCGCCTTGTCGATATTGTAATCGACGATCATCATGTCTTTCTTCATCCGATAATTGACGATGCGGTTTTGTCCGCCCGAGACGACGAAGAGAACCGGCGCATCCTGACCGGAGATCGCACGCGGAAACTGGATGTAGGTCTTCTGCCCATCGGAATAGACCCGCTTCGGCCGCCAAGGTGCGCTTCCACTCAAGGAATAGGAGAAGGCAAGCTGTTCGGGAGCGACACCGCCGTCTGGTCCGGTCATAGCCTGGATGCGGGCATTGATATCGGAGAGCTTTGTGGCGGCGTCTTCGGGATATTCGAAGCCGACCCGCGCCATGTATTGAGTCGGATGCGATTTCAGCTGGATATGGTAGGTGCGGCGTGAGGTCGTCACCACCATGGAAGTGACGAGCCCCGGCTCGGACGGCTTGACAATCAGATGGATCGCCTGTCCACCGGCGGCGCCCGACGTTGCTGGCTCCACCTTCCAGCGCACGGTATCACCGACAAGGACGTCGCGGACAATTTCGCCGCCCTGCAGCTCGATATCGCAGACCTGCAAAGGGGAGCAGACGACGGAGGGCTGCGTCTCACCAAAAAGGAAGATCACCTTGCCGTCCGGTCCGCGTGTGACCAGTCCGGTCTGCCCTCGCCATTTGCCCGAGAGGTTCGTCCCTTTGGCCTCATTGCCCGTCAGGCTTTGCGCGATGGCCATCGGTGAAACTGCGGTCGATACGGCAAGCGCCAGCATGCAGCGAAGAGCGACGCGTTTGTGTTTGATCCTCATTGCAGATCCCTGCCCTTAAAGTTGCGCGGTCCAGTCGAAATCGGTCACGTACACGCCGATCGGATTGAGCCGGATTGTTGCTTCGTCTTGTGGTGATGTGATCGACACGGTCGCGATGCCCCGGAAACGTCGGGTCGCGACCTCCTTGCCTTTCCGATCGCGCTCGTACTCGGTCCAGTCGATCTGGAAGGTCTGGTTCGAAAGCGCGACGATGTTGTTCACCTCGATCGCGACGGTCGCGTTGACCGCCTTTTCGAACGGCGAGTTGCCGCGGAACCATGCATTGACCTTTTGCGTCGAGGGATCGCTCGTCCGCAGGAGGGCATAGGTGCGGTCGATATATTGCTTCTGGACCACCGCATCTGGTGTGATCGAACGAAAGCTGGTCACGAAGTTCCCGAGCGTCGCGCGCACGACCCGCGTGTCCGCATACTCGATCTGCTGCGGGAAGCCCCCGGAAACCGTGTTCCCGAGCTTATCAACCTCGACGATATACGGGACGAGTTTGACCTGCGTACTGAGGTAAAGCGCGTAGCCAAAGCCAATCACGGCCATTCCCAGGCTCAAGATTCCAACGACCTTCCAGGCGGACGCCGCCCTGACGTAGGAGCCGTAACGTTCTGACCATTCCTGCCTTGCAGCAAGGTACGGGTTCTCAGGTGCGGGATGCCCTGCCATTTGTGTGATCCTGTCCGTGAATTATGGTTTCTCCGGTTTTTCCGGAGGGGGCGTCGGAGCTGAGGAATTGCCCCTAGCCTGATCGAGCTTTGCGTTGGCCAGGCCGAGAAGGGAACCGGCATAAGCGCCGGGTGACCCGATTGCCTTCTCCTTGGCTGCGGATCCGGCAGCCATGGCACCGGAGCTGAAACTTGCGCCCATGCCCCGAAGTACCGAAGCTGCGGCCGAGGAACCGCCGGCCCGCGCTGCCTGCGCGGCGGCAAAACCGGCGCCGACGGCGCCAGCTCCAAGGAATGCGCCGCCCGCTGCGAACGAGGCCGCCTGTCCGCCGTGGCGAATTGTCTCCATGCCGCCGGAGACCGACGCCCCTTGCACGACGCCCTGGATGATGTTCGGGACGTACACCGCGATGATGAAGACGACGACCGAAATGCCAGCGATCGCGAGTGTGGTGATGAACTGGTCGCTTTCGGCTGTCGGGGCCTGCGCCAGTCCAAGCAGGACGTTCGAGCCGATCTTGGCGATCATGACCAAGGCCATCAGCTTCATCCCAACGCCGAAAGCATAGACGAGATAGCGGATCGCAAAGTCCTTGGTGAAGGAGGAGCCGCCAAGCCCGAGCATGATCATGCCTGCCAGCAGGCCGACATACATCTCGACCATGACCGATACGAAGATTGCCGCGACAAGCGAGAAGCAGATGACGACGATGCCCATCGCAAGCACGGCGGCGATAGCCAGGGCATTGTCTTCGAAGACGCCGAACTTCGCCTGTTCCGACATCTGGGACGCTACGCGAATTCCGGCGTCGAAGACTTCGGCTGGAGACGCAGAGCCGCCACCGGCGCCGATTTGGAAAAGACTGTCGACGACAGCCCTGGCGAAGGTCGGGCCCTGCGTCAAAGCGAAGGCAAAAAAGCCGATGAACATGATGCGACGGACGAGCTCGGCAAACCAACTGTCCAGCGATGCTGCCTGGATCGCGAGCCACACCGCAGCAATGCCGACCTCGATGCCTGCGAGGATCCAGAACAGCGATTTCGCCGCATCCATGACGGTGGTTTCCCACCCTTTGGCGGCAGTCGAGACCTGGTTTTCCAACTCCGTCAGCACTTGGCCTTGTTGGGCGAAGGCTGGTGCCGCCAAAGCAAGGAAGGCGATTCCCGCGACGAGGATGGTGCTTCTCCGATTGCGCTTCACCATCTCGGGCGCATCTCCTGGCCCTTTTCGATCGGCGGCAGCGCCTTGCCCGTGCCAAAGAACTTCTCGCGTTTTGCTCGTTGCTCTTCACTCATCTGCGGCGCGGCGGAGCTTTCGCCACGAACCAGAACGACTGAGGTGACGGCAATCACTGTGATCACGACGCACACGGAGGCGATCAGTACGGGGCGGGTCACCAGCGGGGCTCCATTTTCTGACCGGAGGGAATGGATTGGACGTCCGCATTGAAGAATTTCTCTCGACGAGCCTGCGCCAGATCCTTGTCCGTCTGTTCGCTCTGCAGCCAGGTCCCCATCATCGTGGTCTGCTGGGAGACAATTCCGCGTAGCTTCTGTATCTGGGCGACCTGCTGAGCGGCGATCTGGTGGCCGACCTGAAGTGCCTTCATCTGGCCGTCCGCTGATTGCGACATTGATTGCAGTTGGCCCATCGTATCCTCTTCGCTGTCGAACTGATCGGCGGTGAGGCTTGCGGCCTTGAGAGTGCTGGAAATCGTGTCGCGGTTCGTGTTCGACCACGTCTGATAGGTGGACGAAAAGCTCTCGGCGTTTGGCAGGCTTGTCTTCAAGTCCGCATAGCTTTTGAAGCGTTGCTTCAGAAGATCGTCAGCGTTGCCCATGGAAAAGGCGATGCCCTGACCCTGATTGACGATATCGCGCAGCTGGTTCAGGTCACCTTCAACCTGGCCCCAGATATGGTTCGGAAGCTGGGCCGTATTCTGCAGCATGTTTTGATAGATATTGAGCTGGTTTTGGATCTGCTCGGCAAGCTGGGTAATCTGGGTGATCTGATTTGCGATCTGCTCGCTCGATTGCCCGACCAAAGATATCAGCTCGCCGTTGTTCAAGAGCTGCGTCATTTCGGTCGCGCCGGTAACTGCGCCTCCTGCATAGGAAACAGTGGGCGTGGCGGTAAGGCCGGCGGCGACCAATCCCACCACCAATGATTTGCCGAGCTTCAAGAACTGGATTGCTTCACTCATTGCGGTTGATCCCCCTTTCGATGAGCCACTGACCCGGCCATTCGAGGCCGTGGGTCGACGAGAGTGCCCTGATGCGGGCTAGATCGGCTTTGCCAGAGGCGCCGACGAAGGAGAGCGTGACCGGTCCGAGAGACATGTCGAAAAGCCTGCGGCCATCGGGTGAGGTCACGTAATATTCGCGTTTCGGGATGGCGTTCGCGACAATCTCGATCTGCCGCGCATTGAAGCCGATCCGCTCGTAGAATTCGCGGGTGCCGGTTTCCCGGGCTGCGCCGTTCGGAAGGCAAATCTTGGTCGGGCAAGATTCCTTCAGGACGTCGATAATGCCCGAGCGCTCAGCGTCGGAGATCGACTGCGTCGCGAGAATGACGGCGCAGTTCGCCTTTCGTAGCACCTTGAGCCATTCCCTGATCTTGTCGCGGAACACAGGATGGCCGAGCATCAGCCATGCCTCGTCCAGAACGATGAGGCTTGGCGAGCCATCGAGCCGCTTCTCAATCCGTCGAAAGAGATAGGTCAGAACAGGGACGAGATTACGCTCGCCCATATTCATCAGCTGCTCGATCTCAAAGCACTGGAAGCGCCCAAGCGTCAGGCCATCCTCTTCCGCATCAAGGAGCAGACCCATCGGGCCATCAACCGTGTAATGGTGCAGCGCATCTTTGATCTCCCGCATCTGGACGCCGCTGACAAAATCCGACAGCGAACGGCCGGGCGCCGACGCCATCAACCCTATTTGCCTCGAGATTGCATTGCGATGGTCCGGCGCAATCGTGACTCCTTGAAGCGAAACGAGGGTCTCGATCCACTCGGAAGCCCATGCTCGATCGGCGTCAGTCGAAAGCTCCGACAATGGGCAGAAGGCAAGACTGGCCCCCTCTCCGCTCTCGCCGCCGATCTCGTAGTGGTCACCGCCGACACCGAGCGTCAGCGTCAGCATCGAATTGCCTTTGTCGAAGGCGAAGACTTGCGCCTTCTCGTAGCGGCAGAATTGGGCGGCAATCAGCGCGAGGAGCGTGGATTTGCCGGAACCAGTCGGACCGAAAATCAAGGTATGGCCGACATCGTCGACATGCAGGTTCAGTCGGAAGGGGGTCGAGCCAGATGCAACCTGCATGAGTGGGGGCGCATCGGGAGGATAGAACGGACACGGGGCGAACGGCTGACCCGACCAGACGGAGTTGAGCGGGACGAGGTCGGCAAGATTGCGCGTGTTGATGAGCGGTTCGCGTATGTTGCAATACCAGTTGCCCGGCAGGCTGCCAAGAAACGCGTCTGTCGCATTCAGCGTCTCGATGCGAGCTCCGAAGCCTTCCGCCTGGATGAGGCGACGAACCGCCTCCGCCTTCTCCTGCAGCGCCGAGCGGCTTTCGTCGAAGAGAACGATGACCGGGGTATAATAGCCGTAGGCCACCAATTGCGATGAGGCTTCGGCGATCGCATCCTCAGTCTCGGCGACCATTGCCATGGCATCCTGATCGACCGACCGGGATTGCGTCTGGAACAGCTGGTCGAAAAACGGCCGCACTTTCTGCTGCCACTTCTTGCGGGCCCTCTCAAGGCGCTGCTTTGCTTCCTCCGCATCGAGGAAGATGAAGCGCGACGACCACCGATAAGTCAGCGGCATGAGGTTCAGGCTGTTCAAAATCCCTGGCCAGCTCTCGGCCGGAAGCCCATCGATCGCGATCACACCAAGAAACCGACCCTCGACCCGCGGCGTCAGGCCATGTTCCAGCTCCGCCGTTGCGAGCCAGTCTAGGTACATGGGGATTTCTGGTAGGCGAACGGGATGGTTCTCGCCGGTGATGGCAAATCGAATGAACTGGAAAAGCTCGTCGTAGCGTGCAACGCGAGCACCATCCCGCTCGGAAACCTCTCGGGTTTGCATGCGCTGCACCGAGAGAACATTGCCGAGATACTGCTCAATCTCCCGGATCGAGCGGCGAAACGCATCAAGAGCGGTATCGGCATATTTCGCTGAGCGGCTTTCGTTGTCCGAGTAGATATAACGCGTGAGACCCGATCGCCGCCGCTCGGGCGGCCGATAGGTCAGAATGAGCGCATGACGGCTTTCGAAGTGCCCGCGCTCCTGTCCAAAATGTCTACGGCGCTCGTGGTCGATCAGCAGGGTGACGGCATCGGGAAAATGGCTGCGTTCAGCAGACGGGTATTCGGTCGTCGGCACGCGCACTGCCTCGACCTGGATCATCCAGCCCGTACCCAGTCGCGAGAGGATCGAGTTGATCTGGCGGGAAAGCTCGTTTCGCTCGAAATCCGTAGCGCTTTCGGAATCCGGACCGGCAAAATACCACCCGGCCATCAGACTACCGTCCTTCAGCAGGAGAATGCCGTTATCGACAAGGCCAGCATACGGAACGAGGTCCGCGAACGACGGACCGGTCGATCGAAATGTGCGTAAAGCGACCATTGTAGCCTCCTCAGTACCGGCGCCAGGGCGCGGAGGTCGGGAGGTAGTGCGCCCGGTACCGCATATGGCGTGCATAGACTTTGCGCATCATGGGGTCCGCCTTCGCCATCATGCGGAGCGCGCCGACGACCACGATCCAGATCGCGATGCCGAAAAGTGCCGAGTAGATGGTCAGGACGACGAAGATGAGGATGATCGCGGCGAGCCCGGTCAGCAGCACGAGTTCTCGATCCGCTCCCATCAAGAGGTTCGGTCGCGAGAGAGCACGGTGAATACGGTTGCGATGGAGTCCGACGCCGGCGTCAGCCATGACGCCCCTCCCCTCCCCCTAACGGAGTTGAAGAAGGAGTTGGGGGTTGCTCGGCGACAAACGAGCTACCGATCGAGGCACCGGTCGAACCGAAGAGGCCGACAATTGTTGTGGCACCAAGCAGGATCCCCGCGACGAGTACCACATACATCAGTCGCCGCGCGAAATCGTTGAGCTCGCCGCCGAAGATCAGCATGCCGCCGGCAATCGCGACGGCGGCCAGTGCAATATAGCCGGCGACCGGTCCCGTGATGGACTGCTGGATCTGCTCGAGCGGACCTTCCCACGGCAGGCTTCCGCCTGAACCTGCAAGTGCTGGCCCGGCAAGCGAGGCGCAAAGCAATGCGCCGATAATTCCCAAACGGAGAAAGCGATTATGCTGCATGACTGTCCTCATCGATCTGCGGATAGTGTTCTGTCTGGTAACGCGAGCCGTTGAACCCCTCGACATGGAGGACCTCCCTCACCCGGCGGCCTCGCCCGGCGCGTTCGATCGAGATGACGAGATCGACCGCTTCGCCAATCACGGCTTGCATTGGCTGTTGACTGGCTTCCGATGTCAGTTGCTCGAGGCGCCGAAGCGCCGACATTGCGGAATTGGAATGGATCGTCGTGACGCCTCCTGGGTGTCCTGTGTTCCAGGCTTTCAGCAGGGTCAGTGCCGCCCCGTCACGAACCTCGCCAACGATGATGCGGTCGGGACGCAGGCGCATCGTGCTCTTGAGAAGCCTGGCCATGTCGACAGCGTCGCTCGTGTGGAGGCAGACGGCATTTTCCGCTGCGCATTGGATTTCGGACGTGTCCTCCAGGATCACCATCCTGTCCTCAGGCGCGGAGGAAACGATTTCAGCGATGACCGCGTTCGCGAGTGTTGTCTTACCTGAGCCCGTCCCGCCAGCGATGACGATGTTCAGCCGGTTGGTGATGGCACTGCGGATGATCGAAGCCTGAGCTTCGGTCATGATCTTTGCGGTCACATAGTCATCGAGTGGAATGAGCCGTGAAGCGCGCCTGCGGATCGTAAACGTTGGCGAGTTGACGACGGGAGGCAGGAGGCCTTCGAAGCGGTGGCCGCCAATCGGTAGTTCGCCGGAGATGATCGGTCGTTCTCCGTCGGCTTCGGACTGGAGAGCGTGCGCTACCGATCCGATAACAGTCTCGGCGGCGGTCGCCTGCATTTCGCCAGCTGGCGCTACACCATGACCCAGGCGTTCGATGAAGAGCTTGCCATCTGGGTTGAGCATGATCTCAACGACTGTTGGATCCTCGAGGGCAATGCAAAGGTGCTCGCCGAGAGCGTCTTGGAGTTTACGGACAAGGCGGGAGTGCGACTGAAGCATGGGAAAGCTTGTCTCCTCGTTTGAGTGTAGGAGGAGACAGACCCCGGTGGCCGCGCGAAGTCCATGTGCAAATTTGCACCTCGCGAGTCGCGGCTGATTCCGTCAGGGTCGCTTCGATTCGGTGGTTTACCAGCGAGTTCCGCTATCGGAGCGGATTATGAATCACAGGAAAGATGGGCACGGAGATTGCACCAAATGATCGATAAATCGCTGGAATCTATGCATTAGTTGCGTTCGCTTCGGAAATGGTCGTTTTGCGTTAAGGCTTTGTTAACTTTAAAAATCTTGCAAAACGCGCTGGAATGAGTTGTCTTATCCACGGCAAAAAGATGTATTTACGAAATTTACCGTGTGTACGAGAGGACGTC
>NC_008379.1 GCF_000009265.1 Rhizobium johnstonii 3841
ATGAACGCGTTCAGCCCGCTACCGTCGTTTGAGTTTGACGACAAGATCCTGATGCAAGGTGCGGAAATCTCGCGCAAGCTCGATCAACTGCGTTTGGAGAATTTTCCTCCGAACGCGAAAAAAAACCTGCGCCAGTTCTCGCTCGCGGAGGTCGCACATTATCTTGGCGTCACCCCGAGCAATTTGAAGCGCCTCTATCTCGACGGCAAGGGCCCGACGCCGATCACAATGTCGGGAAATCGCAGATATTATACTGCCGAGCAGATGTTGGAGCTGCGATTTTTTCTCGACAGGACGGGGAAGACGGAAGCTAAGAGATATGTTCCTCACCGCAAGCCGGGCGATAAATTGCAGGTTGTTGCCGTCGTTAACTTCAAGGGAGGCTCTGGCAAGACGACCACCACGGCTCACCTTGCGCAGCACTTGGCGCTTACCGGACACCGCGTGCTTGCAATTGACCTTGACCCACAGGCGTCGCTCTCGGCTCTGCACGGTTTCCAGCCGGAGCTTGATCGGAATCCCTCGCTCTACGATGCGATACGCTATGACGACGAGCGCAAGTCGATTGCCGACGTCATTCTGCCGACCAATTTCCCGGGTCTCGATATTGTCCCGGCGAATTTGGAATTGCAGGAATATGAATACGACACGCCCCTTGCGATGCAGGCTGGCGCGGATGGGAAGCGCTTCTTCACGCGTCTCGGTAAGTCGCTGGAGGAGGTTGACAGCCGCTACGACGTCGTGGTGGTCGATTGCCCTCCGCAACTGGGGTACCTCACCTTAACCGCGCTTACTGCCGCGACCTCCGTCTTAATTACCGTCCATCCGCAAATGTTGGACCTGATGTCGATGTCGCAGTTCCTGCTCATGCTCGGCAATATCACCAAGACAATCAAAAAGGCTGGCGCCAATGTGCGCATGGACTGGCTCCGTTACCTGATTACCCGATTCGAGCCAACCGATGTTCCACAGGTGCAGATGCTGGGCTTCATGCAATCGATGTTCGCTGAGGAAATCCTCAAGAGCCCGATGGTGAAGACAACGGCGATCTCCGATGCCGGCTTGACGAAACGCACCCTCTACGAGCTCGATCGCTCAAATTTCACGCGAGAAACCTATGACCGCGCGATCGAATGCATGGATGCCGTCAATTTCGAGATCCAAGGATTGATCCACAGGGCCTGGGGGAGGCTCTAACGATGTTGACCGCCGTCAAAACAGCAAGATTTTGCAACCGAAACAAAGCGATAACGTGGCTTCGAGGATAGCGGTATGGCTCGGAAAAACCCATTTGCGAATGTGATGAGCGACACGCCGACCGACAGCAACCGGGCGGTTCTTGATTACACCATCCGGGGTGCGTCTAAGTCGATCCTGAATTCCATCGATGAGATGGCGGCCCGTGCAGACAAGCTACTGGAGGGTGAGACTGTCATCGAATTGGACCCGGATCTAGTCGATGCATCATTCGTGCGCGATCGCATTGAGGAAGACGAACAGGAGTTCAACGAGTTGCTTTCGGCAATTCGGGAGCGGGGGCAGGACAGCCCGATCCTGGTGCGGCCTCACCCCAAGGATTCCGAGCGCTATATGGTGGTGTTCGGGCATCGACGTCTTCGAGCGGCAAGGGCGCTCGGAAGAAATGTCCGTGCAGTCGTTAAAGACCTAAAAGATAGTGATCATCTCGTCGCGCAGGGGCAAGAGAATTCAGCGCGCGCCAATCTGTCATTTTTTGAGAAGGCAATGTTCGCGAGTGAAATCGCGCGGCTTCACTTCGATGGTGACAACGCAATCATTCTCTCAGCGCTCTCCGTGGACAGGGCGACCCTATCGAAGATGCTGGCGGTGGCGAGCATGCCTCGCGAATTGCTGGACGCGGTCGGAGCAGCCAAGGGCATTGGACGTGATCGCTGGTATGAGCTGAAGACCCTGTTAGAGCGACCCTCGAATTTGGAGAGGGCACGTGCCTTCCTCGGAACGGAGGAGTTCAACACTAAAACAGGCGACGATCGGTTTAACGTCCTGCTGACGCATATCAAGGCGTCAGGTCGATCAGTTCCATCGAAACAAGTTCGTGCGAGCAAATGGATGTCCGACGACAAGTCCGTCGCCGCCGATCTGCGGAGCGACGGACGAACTTTTACACTTGCTTTGAAGGCCAAGGATGCGGTCGGGTTTGGAGATTTCCTCTCCGAGAGCCTGACGGATCTCTACAAGGCTTATCGAGGCCGAAACGTTCAACAAGGAGAGTAGACCGCAAAAGAAAAAGGCCCCCAACGACGCCGTCGTGGAAGCCTTCCTCGTATTCCTAGCAGATCGAGAATCGCATTTCCACGAATCACAGTCAAGAGTCTTGGCGCCGCTTTTTGGTGAGCAGAATTCTTTTGCCTAAACTGAGGTAAAGGCAAATGGAGAGTGGATATGTGACGACGCCCTTTGGGCGGCGGCCGATGTCGCTTGGCATGCTGGCAAGTCAGCAACTGGCCGAGACCATCGAGCCGGGGATGAAACGCAGCAAATGGAAGCTGTTCAGGGCGATCTGCGAAGCGCGGCCTGCGCTTGGCGTCACCGATCGGGCGTTGACGGTGCTCGACGCGCTTTTGACCTTCTACCCTGACGACGAGATCTCCGAGGAAAAGGGACTGATCGTCTTCCCGTCGAATGCGCAGCTTTCGTTGCGCGCTCGTGGCATGACGTCAGCCACCCTCAGGCGGCATCTTGCCGTCCTGGTCGAGGCCGGCCTGATCCTGCGCAAGGACAGCCCGAATGGAAAGCGGTATGCGCGCCGCGACAGGGCAGGGGCCATCGGCGAGGCCTTCGGCTTCAGCGTCGCACCGCTCCTGGCCCGTGCTGTCGAAATCGAAACCTTGGCCGCCCAGGCGGTTGCTGACCGGGAGTTGCTGCGGGTGACCAGGGAACGCCTGACGCTGTGCCGGCGCGATATCTCCAAGCTGATAGCGGCGGCCCTCGAAGAAGGGGTTTCCGGTGATTGGGAAGACATTTCGGTGATGTTTCGAGCGCTTCTTGCCCGAATTCCACGCGTGGCGACCGCCGAAGACCTGGCACCACTGCTCGACGAGATGGTGCTACTGCGCGCAGAGATCCTCAACATGCTGGAAAGACGGATAAAAGCAAAAAAAATAGACGCCAATGAGTCTCAAATTGAGCATCACAAACAGAATTCAAATCCCGACTCCATTTATGAACTTGAACCAAGCTTCGAAACGAAGCAGGGCGAAAAGGCAGCGGCCGATAACGACCCGAACGCCGGGCCGTCGGCCGAGCGAAGGTTGAAACAGCAAAAGCCTATGGGCGGGACGAGCAACGGAGCGGGAGGCGCGGCCGATCCGGGCGCCGGACCAGGCCTGAAATCCTTCCCGCTCGGCCTCGTCCTCCAGGCCTGCCCCAGTATTCTCGATTACGGGCCTGGAGGAAGCATCGGCAATTGGCGAGACCTGATGTCGGCCGCCGTCGTCGTGCGCTCGATGCTCGGCGTCAGTCCCTCGGCCTATGAGGAAGCCTGCTCCGGCATGGGGCCGGAAAACGCCGCAACCGTGATCGCCTGCATCCTGGAAAGGGGAGGGCACATCAACTCACCCGGCGGTTATCTCAGAGATCTGACCCGAAGGACCGAAAGGGGCGAATTTGCGATCGGACCGATGCTGATGGCGCTCGTGCGGGCGAACGGGCTGACGGCGAGGCATGCCAGTTGAGGGGAGGGGAGGCGGGATGCCTGCTTCGGCCGAATGCCTGCCCGGATGAGGATCACTTTTTGGCGGAACGATTTCCTCCACTGTCGCGGCCGGCGTCGGGATCGAATAGGCTTTAGGGATGAGAGCGGTCGTTTTCTTTGTGAACTCGTTGTTGTCGTTCAGCGGCCCATTGATCTTATCAGGCTGGTGGCAGTCACCCTCTCGGCTTTCAGGCGCAAGTTCGAGGGGTCCAAAAAGCCTGGAATTCAATCGATCCTTCATGGTCAGGCCTGGTTTTCTGGCAAATAATCGCCCAGCCAACCGTCATGATCGTCGCTCCCATTGACCGGGAGAGGAAGGCAATGCGACGGCGGAAGTAATATGAGATATAGCTTCTAGTTAACGGTATGTTTACCATAATTTCAATGCGTTATGTTCCATCACATTGTCTCTCGGATCGTGCGGCGCGGGGTAAGTGGGGCAGATTCGATGGCGCTGCCGGTTTGGCAGGCAGAAGCGTCGAGCGCTGATGACCGTTGGTGGCTCCAGCGTTTAAGCCCGGGCAAGGATGGTGGCCGGGAGAGACGGGATGGGGTGATCTTCACTGCCGATCCCAAGCCGGTCACCGAGATAATGGTAGAAGGAAAGGCCGAGCTTTTGGCAGGTCTTCATCAGGCCGAGCATGACATCGCGCGCAACACGGCCATCCTGGCTCATTGTGCCACCGGAGATCTTCCGCTTCGTGACAAACGTCCGTAAGGCATTTTCGGAGGCATTGGTGTGGAGCGGGATGCCGGGATACTCGAGCACCTTTAGCAGCTCGTTCTTCCTGCGATGCAGTCGCTCGAGAAGCGTGTCGAGTGCTTCATAACCCGTACGTAGTGTGAAGATCCTATCGAACCGTCGTCGGAATGCGGGAGCGGACTGGGGGGAAGGGCACTGCTGGTAGGCTTTCAGCGCTTTATAGAAACGCCAGACGAGATCTCGGACCATCGTGACCAGCCGCTCCTCCTTTGCAGTGGTCGGCATCAGCTTTTGCAGAAGGCGCTCAGTATGGACCCAACACAGTGCATGATTGCCGACACGGAACTGTCCGGCATCGTCGGACACGATCACCGTATTTGCCATCAGGCCGTGATGGCGGATGGAGCCCCAAAGCCCTGCTTCGGCAAGGGTGCCGATCTCCTGGCGGTTGAGAATATCGACACCTTTGTCAGCCAGATGCGCCATGAACGGTACCTGGTTGCAGAAGTGTTGCGGCTCAAACGTCCGAAGCCCATGGACTACGGGCGGATTGCCGCGACGTTCTTTCAGATAATCGAATGCGGCGTCACCCAGCACATAATCCTGATAGCCGCCGCGCAGCAGGGACAGAAAGTTCAGGCGTGACTTCGATTTCGTGGTGCGAAAGACGGTAAAATCCGCACCGCCGATCTGTGTGGTGTAATAGTTATTATGGGAATGCCGCGCGCCGGTGTCGTCAACCGTCACATAAGGCGACGCCACGAGACCGGCATGCAGCAGTGCGGCATCCTCGGCGACGAAGCCCTCCAGCTGCCTGGTGAGAAGCCGCACTATCTGACGCTTGGAGATGGCGATCCCGACATCGTTCAGCAATGTCGTCAACCGCTGCGTCGTCACCTGTCCTTGTGCGTGCAGCATCAGGCAAAGCCGCCGGAGGTTGGCGCCATAGCCACCTATGATCCCGGCCGGCAAGGGAGCGAGAACCGTCTTTCCATCCGGTGTCACCCAGCATTCACGGCGGTAGTGCACGAGTTCCGCCTTGAGCACCAGGTCTCGGACGTAGACGCTTCTATATCCCTTGAAGCGCGAGCCGGACGGAGCATCGATGCGCAGGATCTCCTGCCGGCTGACCCGATCCACATCCAGCTTCGGACCCCGCGGCTTTTTCCTGCCGGCCACATGGTTTGCTGGAGAGGCCTCCGTTGCCCTCTCCATGCCGGAGGCGCGAAACGGCGGGCGCGGCGGCAGATTTTTCAGCCGGGCGATCTCGTCGCGCAACAGCTGGTTCTCGAGTTTCAGGCGGGTATTCTCCAGCCGAAGGGCGGCGTTTTCCTCCCGCAGCTGGATGTTGTCGGCCTCAAGCTTCGCAAGCCGGGCTTCTGCCTGCTGCGACCGTTCCAGAAGACCCGTCACCAATCCGCGCAACGCATTCAGTGAAAGCGTGTCGGCATGCTCGGGGGAGGGGAGCCGTTTCTTCATGGCAGAATCGAATCATGATTTGCCCCGGCTTGAGAATCCCCAGACTAGCAATCACTTCTCAAAGCGCGCGGTTATGCACACTTCTATGACCGCTCACCAAAACGCCGCCATGGATTTTGCCCCACGTACGCGGCGCGGTCGACATAACCGGTGGCGGATCGTCACTATGGTTGATGGTGACAGCGTCGAAGGAATTGGATGCTTGTCAAAATGTGCTGAACGTCAGCACGGCGGAGAACACCAGCAGGGTTGCGGATCCTGCATCGCCGAGCCACCAACGGCATTTGTTTTTCACTTCCCAGAACAATTCTGCCTGTCGACAGCCAGATCGAGGATGCGAAAAGGACAACGAAGGCGAGGGCCGCGGTCGCGGCCATCCCCGACACATCCTGCGCGTCGGGCATCATCGTGAGCCCGATGATCAGCGCCTTGGGATTCAATAGTGTCGTGATCGCCAACTGCCGTACAGTCACAATCTCGGTGGGACTGGATCCAACGCCCCAGAGGCGCAGCGCGAGCTAGAATACCCAGGCTGCGGAGGCAAGCTTGACGCTTTGCGCGACCAGAGGGTGCGCATGGAGAAAGGGACCGGCCAGGCCGGAAGCCGGAACGACAATGGCCAGATAGGCGGACACGACCGTACCAAGCAGCACGATCGCACGCCCGGCGGTCAGCCCCTGGGAGGCCATCGCCAATATTGCGTTGGTCGGCCCAGGCAAGATGAGAAGCGCAAAAACGCCGGCTGCGAAAGATAGGAGATGCACTGCTTCGGCCCCTCGGTTCCGCCAGCTTTTTGCATGGTCAGCCTCCTCCGTCGTTGACAAAGGTCATTTTGCAGCCGGAACATTCTCGTTGCTAGGCCGTTATTGCGAGTTAGCTCATAGGTGCCGCCATGCCTCGCATGATCAGCTTCATACTCACTCGATTGGCCACGGGGTTTGCAATTGGATGCGCTGTGGGGTTCGTGGTTTGGCAGAACGGTCTTTTGTCCTCAACCTCCACGGCAGGTGCTCTTGAGAATTACCTCGCCCAGGGGCTGTTCATTTATTTCTTCGCGAGCACGATGAGCATGGGCTACCTGGCTACAGCGCTACTGCTGGAGGAAGAGTAGCCGCTTTGATCCCCATCACACATAAGATGCGATGAAATCTGTGATGGCCGACGGTCTTGCTCAAGCAACCATCCGCGCCAATGCGCAGCGCGACCAGAGCGAATGCAGCGCCTCGACCAGATGGGCGATATCGGCGTCGGAATGCAGCGGCGTCGGGGTGATACGCAGGCGCTCGGTCTTCTTCGGCACTGTCGGATAGTTGATCGGCTGGACGTAGACGCCGCAATTGTCGAGCAGCAGATCGGAGATCCACTTGCACTTGGCCGCATCGCCGACCAGCACCGGCACGATATGGCTCGGATTGGGCATATGCGGAATGCCGCGCTGGTCGAGCAGCGCTCTCAGCTTGCGGACACGATCCTGATGGCGGGCGCGTTCGAACTGGCTGACCTTCAGGTGCTGGATCGAGGCAACGGCGCCGGCGGCAAGTGCCGGCGGCAGCGCGGTGGTGAAGATGAAGCCGGAGGAAAACGAACGGATGAAATCGCAAAGTGCCGTCGAAGCGGCGATATAACCGCCCATGACACCGAAAGCCTTGCCGAGCGTGCCCTCGATGACGGTCAGACGGTCCATCAGCCCCTCGCGCTCGGCAATGCCGCCGCCGCGCGGGCCGTACATGCCGACGGCATGCACTTCGTCGAGATAGGTCATCGCCCCATATTTGTCGGCGAGGTCGCAGATCTCCTTGATCGGGGCGATATCGCCGTCCATCGAATAGACGCTCTCGAAGGCGATCAGCTTCGGCGCCTTCGGATCGGCGGCAGCGAGCTTGGCCTCGAGATCGGCCACGTCATTGTGCTTCCAGATCACCTTGTCGCACTTGGCGTGGCGAATACCCTCGATCATCGAGGCATGGTTCATAGCGTCGGAGAAGATTATGAGCCCGGGAATCTTCGCACCGAGCGTGCCGAGTGCCGCCCAGTTGGAAACATAGCCTGATGTGAAGATCAGTGCCGCTTCCTTGCCGTGCAGATCGGCAAGCTCACGTTCGAGCACGACGTGGTGATGGTTGGTGCCAGAAATATTCCGGGTGCCTCCCGCACCCGCGCCACAGTGGTCGATGGCGTTCTTCATCGCCTCGATCACCTTGGGATGCTGGCCCATGCCGAGATAGTCGTTGGAGCACCAGACGGTAACTTCTTTTGCACCATCGGCCGTATGGCGCGTCGCGCGCGGAAAATTGCCGCGGTGACGTTCGAGATCGGCAAAAACGCGGTAACGGCCCTCGGTGTGAAGCCCGTCCAGCGCGCTTTTAAAATACGCTTCGAAATCCATGTGCACGCTCCCCTGTGTGATCGGAGCAATACATTGTGGGGGTTGCAGCGTAATTGATCCTGATCAAGTTGGGTGAAAGCTGAGCACCAGCTGGCGAGCGCATCGGACCAGTCACGAGATGGCTGAAAAGGCTACGACGAGCCATCCTTAGCCGCCGGCTGAGGATAGCCATACACGAGGGAGCGCTTGGTCGTGTTCTCCCGTTCCAATCGCTGTGGGGAAACGGCAATCCGTTCGCGGCAATCGGAATCGACACCAAGGGAAGAAGCTCGATCGACTGGGAAGTCTACGGCGTCCCGGAAACTTTTATTGTCGATCGCACGGGGCGAATCGTCTTGAGACATGTCGGACCGATCGACGAGAAAAGCCTCACGATGGATATTCTGCCCGTTTTGGAAGAGATCGTCGCCGCCGAATGAGCGCTGCTCTTCCAGCCGTGTTTGACCTCCATCAAAGAAACGGCCTCGCCAATTGAGTATGTCGGTTTGGCGGGTCGGGATTTTCCCGTGTCAAGGGGGGAAACTTGACAGAGGCTCGCTCGGTTTTGGGGCGCAACACCGAGCGAGCCTCCTCGCGTCAAATTCACCCTCGCCAACGGGCGCCAGCCGAAGCCGCGCCTTAGGCGCGAGCGGCAGTGCCGCTAGCTTGAGAAGTTCGGGTGTCCAAGATCTGTGAGATTGTTTGGTCGAGGCAAGCAGCGATTTCACAAAATCTTTGCGAGAAACGGGCTGAACACCAGCGGGTGCCCATAAGATGCATTATCGCCGCATATGCTCCGATATCCGGAAATTGGTGTCCGCGGATGTGCGGATATTGCTGGGCGCTTTAAACAGCATGAGGCGCTGTTCAGCCGACCTCAGTCCCGGTCAGCCGAGCGATCTGGAGCCGGTCGCGATAGGCGCCGACGCCCAGGCTTTCGACCAGGGTGCGAACAGCCTTTTGCTTCAGCTCCGACTCGACGTTGCCATCGAGTGTCACCTGGCCGTTCTTGACGGTTACCTGGACCTTCTGGGGCGTTATCCCCAAATCCGACCTCAGGCGCGTTCGGACCGCCAGCCTGATCGATTCATCTTCTTTTGGCAGCGGCGGCGTCTGAGCATCGATGATCAGCCCGAGAATGTCTCTGCGGCTGACAATCCCGACAAGGCGCCCGTCCTCGACGATAGGCAGCCGCTTGATCCGGTGCGCCTGGAGGCTTTCGGCGATATCCGACACCTCGCTGTCGGGGCTCGCCACGATCACATCTTGAGACATGACATCGGCGACACACCAGCCATTGCTGGAAATATATCGCTCAAGATCGATCTCGGATATGATTTCGGGTGCGCGGGCAGCGCGGGGAGCGAACCGGATCTCTCTCCGCAACAGCAGATCGCCCTCCGTAAGCAATCCGCAGACGCGGCCTTCGTCGTCAATGACAGGAAGGCCGCTGACGTTGTTTTGCATCATGACAGCGACGGCGTGGCGTATACCGACCGCTGGACCGATCGACACCACGTTAGTGGTCATTATGTCCTTCGCCTGCATTGTCCTGCCTCGTTCATAGGAATTGTTACTGCGACGACGATAGGACGACCGCGTCGAGCCGCCATTGATCTCCGTCAAATAGTGCGATCTCTGTGAAGCAACTCGCTCAGCTTCGCCTGCTCATCCGCTGTCAGCTTGCTGCCAGTCGGCTTGCTCGCCACATCCATCATCGCCTGGTCGCGCCTGCGCGCGCCGGTCACCGGTACGATGGAGTGGATGATCGATGTCACGAGCGCCGGCACCAGCGCATAATGGCCGATCTCGATGATCATGGCGTCGCCTTTGCCTCCTGGCCCTCCTTCCATAGCCCCTGGGCTTTGAGCCTGTCGGCCACATCCTTCGGCAAGTAGGTCTCGTCATGCTTGGCAAGCACGGTATCGGCGATGAAGACGTTGGTGCCTGTGGCAAACATGCCCTCGGTGACGACGCCTTGCCCTTCGCGGAAGAGATCGGGCAGGATGCCGGTATATTTGACCACTACGGCATTGGCGCTGCCGTCGGTGACGGCAAATTCCACCGTCGAACCGGTGTCGCGCACGACGCTGCCCTCGCCAACCAGGCCGCCGAGGCGAATGCGGGTTTCCGGCGCTACCGGCGTCTTAGCCAGATCGGCCGGCATGTAGAAATAGGCGACCGACTGGCTGAAGGCGAACATCACCAACAGCACGGCGGCTGCAATGAAGCCCATGCCGCCTGCGATCACCACCAGGCGCTTCTGCTTGCGTGTCATTGCGTCGGTCCCTCCGTCGCGATACCGAGTTCTCTGGCAAGTGCCCGCAATTGCCAGCCGTGTTCGCTACCGGCTGGGGGATCGGCACATTCACGCTGGTCAATTACGACACTTTGCCGATCCCGTTTTGTTGGTTCAGCATGCCTCCCGCAGCAGGTCGACGCTATCGACGAGGACGACCTTGCCTCTGACTTCGACCCCCGACGGGGCGAGCGCCGCAAACGCGCGGGAAAGGGCTTCCGGCGCCAGTCCCAGTTTGCCGGCCAGGATTCTCTTCCGGTAAGGAAGGCGGAACGTGACCCGCGAGGTGATCGTCGAGGCGGGGCAGCGGCTCACAAGGTAGTTTGCCACCCGTTGCGCGGCTGTGAGCAATCGGTCTCCCGCAATACAATCCAACGCACCGAGCAGGTGCCTGACCATGATGCGCATGACATTCCGGTGTACGACCGGATGTTGGTCGGCGAATGCCTGCAAGTCCGCAAGCGCGAACAGCGCGACCTCGGCCCCGTCGGCGGACCGCGCGCTATAAGCGTAGGAGCCGCCCCCCGAGAGGAGATATTCCCCAAAGGTGTCGCCCGGCTCGCACACGCAGATATCCGCCTCGCGCCCGGTGGATTCCGATTTTGAAAGTCGGACAAACCCGTTCATGACGCAGTAGACGAACGACGCCTTCTGGCCCTCGGCTACGATCTTCTCGTCAGCAGCGAAGCTTCGAAGCTCAGCCGTTGCGGTGAATTGCTCCACAGTCGCCTGATCCAAACCAGCGAACAGCTCAGACTGCAGAAGCACAGAATTTTTCGCAAGCATCCATCTTCCTTTCGTGTTTGGACCCAGTCTGTGGTTAGGGTTTTCGTTGATCGGTTTCGTCCTCGGCGAGGATTCGCCAGGCGGCGCCTTGAAGGTCGTCATACTGGCCGCTTTTCAGCGACCAAAGGAATGCCAGGAGTCCTATTCCTCCCATCAGCAGCGCGATCGGTATGAGATAGATCAACATGTTCATGCGGCTTTGACCTCCGCACTCCTGCCGATCCCCCGTCGAATGTGCATATCCGGACGCTTGCCGAAGCCGTTCAAGCGCAGTGCGTTCGTCACGACGATGATCGATGATGTCGACATTGCCACCGCCGCTATCAGCGGCGTCGCCAATCCGGCGATGGCGATCGGCACCGCCAGAACGTTGTAACCAATGGCAAGAGCGAAGTTCTGCCGGATGAGGCTGGCGGATCGTCGCGCAACGGCGATCGCTTCCGGAACAGCGTCAAGGCGATCGTTGAAGAAAACGAGGTCGGCCGCCTGTCTGCCGATATCGGAGGCCGTGGCCGGCGCCATCGAGACATGCGCCGCAGCAAGTGCCGGGGCGTCGTTGATCCCGTCGCCAACCATGAGCACGCGACGACCTTCGCCATTCAGCCTCTGGCATTCCTCGACCTTCTGCTTCGGCGTCAGAGAGCCCAAAGCCCTGTCGATACCCAGGGCATGCGCCGTATTGTCGACGACGGTCTGCCTGTCGCCCGACACGATCAGCGTTTCAAGGCCGGCTGCATCGAGCCGGTCGATGGCCTCGCACGCACCCGGACGAAGCGTGTCATCGAAGAAGAAGCGGGCAAGATCGACGCCATTCTTCGACAGGACCACTTCCGAGAACGGACTGTCGGCGGTGCGGGGCACGAAGCTGGTTCCGCAGGCAAACGCCGCGTTGCCCAAGCGATAGATATCCGCTCCGTTCCTGGCTTCCAGTCCCCCGCCGGGGATTTCCGTGACCCTGTCGAAGGAGATGGGGGCAGTTTCGGTGTCCCGCACCAGAGCCCGAGAAAGAGGATGCCGTGAATGCGCTGCCAATCCACGGGCGATTGCGGCGGCGCTCTCGTCCATGGCGTCCACTCTGACAAGGCGCGAACTGCCCATCGTCAAGGTGCCCGTCTTGTCAAAGGCCACGGTGTCGGTCTCGGCCAGTCTTTCGAGTGCTGAGCCGTCCTTCACCATGATGCCCTTCCGGAAAAGCTCCCCCGCGGCGACGACCTGGACCACGGGCACGGCAAGACCCAATGCGCATGGGCAGGTGATGATCAGGACCGCTACGGCGACCAGCATGGCCTGTTTCCAGTCTCCGCCCAGGAAGCCCCAGGCAAGGAAGGAGACCAGCGCCAGCAGATGCACGACCGGCGAATAGAGTGTCGCAGCGCGATCGGCGATCCTGCGATAGCGAGCTCTTCCGCCCTCGGCGGCTTCCATGAGGCCGATGATCTCCGAGAGAAGTGAATTCTTGGCAATTCTCGTCGCCCGCAACACGAGCGAGCCGGTCAGATTCATCGCCCCGGAACTCACTTCGCTGTCGCTGGCGACGGCGACGGGGCTGCTCTCGCCGGTGACGATGGAGAGGTCCAGGTCGCTTTCTCCGCTGACGACTATGCCATCGACGGGAACCCGTTCGCCTGCGGCTATCGAGATTTCATCCCCCGCCGCGATCTCTTCTACCGCAATGTAGCGTCGCGACCCGTCCGGATTGATCAGCAATGCTCCGCGCGGGGCCAGCCGTGCCAGTCCGTTGATCGCTGCCCGAGCCTTTTCCCGCATGATATGATCGAGGGTTCTGCCGATCAGCAGGAAGAAGAGCAGCGAGACCGAAGCGTCGAACCACGCATGCTCGCCGTGATGGACGGTCTCCCACAATGAAACGGCATAGGAGAGCGACACGGCGAGCGAGATCGGAACGTCCATGTTGGTGCGCCCGTGCCGCAGCGCATTCCAGGCCGATTTGAAGAAGAAGCGCCCCGCATAAACCAGCGCGGGCGCTGCTATCATCGCCGAGATCCAATGAAACATGTCGCGCGTCGCGGCATCTGCGCCCGACCAGACCGATACCGAGAGCAACATAATGTTGGCAGCCGCAAAACCGGAAACGCCGATCGCGAGGAGAAGCTGATTTCTGGTCTTGTCGTTCTCGGGAGCTGAGGGGGTGAAGAGATGCGCGCGATATCCGGCCGAGTTGATCGCTGCGAGGATCTTGGACGGATCGGTTGCGCGCGCCTCGATTTCCTCCTGGTAGACGCAGGTGACCCTTCGAGCCGTGAGATTGACTCGCGCTGTCTTGACGAAGGGAAGCGTCAACAACGCCCTTTCGATGGTCGAAATGCAGCCGCCGCAGTGGACGTCGGAAACGCTCAGGTCCAACTGGCGCAATCCTTCGCCGAGCGGCTGGCTGGCAAGGCGGACCTCTTCGGCACTGAATGATGTCGTGCTGAGGGCAAGCACGCTTTCCGCGTCCATGGTACAGCAGGTCATTGGCCTAACTCCGCGGTATCGATGCGTCTTGCCTCATGCATGACGACCACGCCGTTGTTTCGCGAGATGGCCTCGACGATCCAGTCACCTTCGGCTAGATCATGTTCCGCTTCGAACCGCCCCGCGGCTGCCTTCTTGAGCGTAAGGAGGAAGTCCTCGTGGTCTCCGACGGGCCGTTTGAAATTCAGAACGACGTCGTCGACGATCGCAGGCGATCCGCTCTTGTCGTGAATGTCGTAGCGGATCTCGTGCCCCTTTATGGAGAGGTTGCCCTCGATGCCGGAAGCGGCCATTGCCTTCATCGCCGCCGCTTTGCGGTTGAACTCCTGACTGGCGACATAGGTGTTTTTCACGACCAGACCGCTCCAGCTGGAGGAGGCATAGAAGGCCATGGTGACGTTCACCGCGATCACCACGCCAAAGAATGCCGAGGTCGCAAGCAGCATGTGCAGGCCTGTAAAACCTTGAGCGGAGGTCTTCATTTGATGTCTCCCGGTGCATTGAACGCCGCGCGGTAGGTTGCCCGATCGGCATGATCGGTATCTTCGATAACGAACAGAAATTCATTGATCGCGGCTCCGGTAGGCTTGCGTGTAACGAAGACCTTGAGCGTCGTGGCCGCGTCGGGTTCGGCATGGACTGTAAAGCTGCGAGCGTCATCCTTGCCGAACTCGGGGATGCGCATCGTCGCCCCCTCCAGCCCGACCAGGCTTATGTTCACATCCCTCGGCGTCGGCACCATGTTCAGGACACGAAGCGTGTAGCCATTCCGCAGAGAGCCGTCGCTTTCCAGAACATATTGGGGGTTTCGGTCGTGAACGACGTTGAGTTCAAGGCGCTCCCGAAAGGCGAGATGGACGAGCATGGCCACGCCGACCGACGCCCAGGCGACTGCGTAAAACACGGTTCTCGGACGAAAGATGATACGCCAGTTGAAGTGCCGGATCGCCGGAACGAGGGTCCCATCCTCGTTTCGAACCCTGGACGGCTGGACGGCCGTTCGTCCTTCATCCGTGGCAAGCGACATGTTGCTCGAGTATTCGCTCAGCGTGGCGTAGGCAATCAGGCCGCGGGGCTTTCCGAGCTTGTCCATGACACCGTCGCAGGCGTCGATGCAGAGCGCGCATGTGATGCACTCCATCTGCTGTCCGTCGCGAATGTCGATTCCCATCGGACACACCGCCACGCAGGCATTGCAATCCACGCAATCCCCGACCGGCAGGCCCTTGACTTGAGCCTTCTTGGCGTGACGCGACCGTTGCTCGCCCCGCCAGTCATTGTAGGTGACGACGAGAGAATTTTCGTCGAGCATTGCGCCCTGGATGCGTGGCCACGGACACATGTAAGTACACACCTGCTCGCGCATGAGACCGCCGAGCACATACGTCGTTGCGGTAAGGATGGCGACCGTGGTGTAGGCGGCTGCAGGCGCGCGGCCGGTGAACAGCGAAACAAGCAGGCTCGGCGCGTCGGCAAAATAAAAGATCCACGCTCCGCCCGTGACGACGCCGATCAGGAGCCAGATCGAATGTTTGACGACACGCTTCCTGACCTTGGCAAAGCTCAAGGGACCAGCATCTAGCTTCATTCGCGCGTTTCGATCGCCTTCGATCGCACGTTCGACGACGAGAAAAAGATCGACCCAGACGGTCTGCGGACAAGCGTAGCCGCACCATGCGCGGCCAACCGCGGAAGTGACGAGAAACAGGCCGAACCCCGCCATGACGAGCAGACCCGCTACATAATAAAATTCCTGAGGCCAGATTTCGATGAAGAAAAAGAAGAAGCGCCGTGAGGAAAGGTCGATGAGGATTGCCTGGTCAGGCGCGTAAGGACCGCGATCCCAGCGAATCCATGGCGCGAGATAGTAGATGCCGAGCGTAATCAGCATGACGATCCACTTGAACCGACGGAATCGTCCCTCCGCACGCTTCGGAAAAACCTTCTTCCGCGGTGCGTAGAGAGGCTGCCGGTTGCGACGGGCATTGACCGGCTCGACATTGAGCCGCTCGATGTTATCGGGATCTGGTGCAGTGTAGAGGTTCATGGGACCTATCCGATTTCACCCGCCCTTGTCCCATCTGCCGCGCATCCGTTCCTTGATGCAGATCAAGAAATGCCCAGATGCAATCTCGTCGGAAAGCGATCTTCCCTAAAAGGAACAGGCCACGCCCTGGACAGAAGGGCGCGGCCTGCAGGAGCCGCCGAGGAGAGGCACGGCTGGCACATCCTCGACGAGCTAAGGACTAACGGCCCGTCTGCTTGTGGTCCTTGACACCGGTCAAACTAAGATCGAATTGGCGATCTTTGGCGGAACGTCCTGCTCGGGTGATGGGGGCATCGTCTTAGCGCGTTCCGATATGCGCGATCGGATGGCGGTGCGTGATGTGCCGTAGAGGCCGAGGATCGGATTGTGGTCATGATCTGCCATGGCTTTTCCCCTCACGTCCCGCCGCCAAGCGAATGCACGAAAATGGTAAGTTCCTTGACCGTCGTATCGCCGAGACGCCCTGCCCAGGCAGGCATGACGCCATGCTTGGGAGCGGCCACCTGACGGATGATCGCATCCTCGCCGCGTGCCTTCAGCCAGATCGCATCGGCGAGATCCGGCGCGCCCATTTCGGCTTTTCCTTTGGCGTCGTCGCCGTGACATGCGGCACAGTTATCGACGAAGACCTGTTTTCCGGCCTCTGCGAGACCGGGGTCCGACGGTGTATTGGTCAGTCCCCAGACGTAAGCCGCGACCTGCCTTGTCTGGAGGGGATCCAGAACATCGGCAAAGGGCGGCATCTCGGAAGCATGAGTGTCCGTATCCCCGTCGAAGCGAATCCCATGCGCGATCGTCGCCTCGATGGCATCCAGGTCTCCGCCCCACAGCCAATCGTCGTCGTTGAGGTTCGGAAATCCCGGGCCGCCGCTTGCTCCCGAGCCATGGCATGTCGCGCAGTTCACCTTGAATGCAGATGCGCCGCCGGCGACCGCAAATTCGCGAAGGGCAGAATCGGAATCGATCTCGTGCACCGTCTTGGCGGCGATCAGATCATGAAGCGTCGTCTGCGATGCCTTGGCCTGATCCAGGTTCTGCTGCAGCTCGGCGCGGCTGGAAAAGCCCAGCATGCCCTTCGTGGCGTCGGTCATCATCGGGATCGCCGGATACGCGATTGCATAGCCCAAAGCCCAGACGATGGTGGCATAGAAGGTCCACACCCACCAGCGGGGCATCGGATTGTTGAGCTCGCGGATTCCGTCCCATTCATGTCCGGTCGTTTCGACGCCGCTAAATTCATCGATATGTTTTTCCGACATCTCAATCATCCTTCAAGGGAATATCGGCGGCCTCTTTCGCCGTTTGCTTGCTGCCTGGGCGAAGGGTGAACACAACGACGCCGACAAAGAATGCCGCCATTGCCAGAAGGCCCCAGATGTCGGCGAAGTGTCTCATTGCAGTGTAGGTTTCCATAGATCACCTCATCGGTAGCCGGTCGCGTCGTTGTAGGTCGAGAAATCGACCAACGTTCCGAGCATCTGCAGGTAGGACACCAGGGCATCCATTTCGGTCAGCGCAGCAGGATCGCCGTCGAAATCGCCGGACTTCGCCTTCGGATAGCGGGCAAGCAGCGCCGTCGTATCTGCGTTCGGATCGGCTTGGGCCTTCATATCGGCCTCCGCGTTCGCCAGCATGTCGTCGTTATAAGGCACGCCCACATCCTCGTTGGCCTTCAGGTCCATTCCCACGTCCTTGACCGTCACCCTCTGCTCTTTGAGGAAGGCGTAACTCGGCATGATCGACTCCGGCACGACCGCCCGTGGATCGGCGAGATGCTGGACATGCCATTCGTTGGAGTAGCGGGCGCCGACACGGGCCAGATCCGGCCCGGTTCGCTTGGATCCCCACTGGAAAGGATGATCGTACATGGACTCGGCGGCGAGCGAGTAGTGGCCGTAACGCTCGACCTCGTCGCGGAACGGCCTGATCATCTGGCTGTGGCAGAGGTAGCAGCCTTCGCGGATGTAGATGTTTCGTCCGGCCAGCTCGAGCGGCGTATACGGCCGCATGCCTTCCACCTTTTCAATCGTATTCTGCAGATAGAACAGCGGTGCGATTTCGACGATGCCGCCAATGCTCACGACGAGCAGCGAGCCGACGAGAAGAAGCGTCGCGTTCTTCTCGAGGATCTGATGTTTATCTAGTATCGATGCCATGTCTCACCTCATTCGGCAGGCTGTGGTTGGGGCACGAAAGTGGTTGGGATCGCAGCTTCGTCGCGCAGATGGCCGCGGATCGTCATGAACACGTTCCAGGCCATGACGAGACCGCCCGAAAGGTAAAGCGTTCCGCCGACCGCACGCAGCACGTAGTAGGGGAACATCGCCGCGACCGTCTCCGCGAAGGAATAGACGAGGAAGCCCTGGGAATTGTACTCGCGCCACATCAGCCCCTGCTGGATGCCGGCAACCCAAAGCACGGCGGCGTAGACGACGATCCCGAGGGTTGCGAGCCAGAAGTGCCAATTGACCATCCGCAGGCTGTAGAGACGCTCGCGTCCCCATAGCTTCGGCGTGAGATAATAGATCGCACCGAAGGTGATCATTCCCACCCAGCCGAGAGCGCCGGAATGCACGTGGCCGATCGTCCATTCGGTATAGTGACTGAGCGAATTGACGGTTTTCACCGACATCATCGGGCCTTCGAAGGTCGACATCCCGTAAAAGGCGATGGCGACGATCATCATACGGATGATCGGATCGGTGCGAATCTTGTCCCAGGCGCCTGAAAGGGTCATGAGACCATTGATCATGCCGCCCCAGGAGGGCATCCAGAGCATTATCGAGAAAACCATGCCGAGCGTCTGGGCCCAGTCGGGCAATGCCGTGTAGTGCAGATGATGCGGGCCGGCCCAGATGTACATGAAGATCAACGCCCAGAAATGGATGATCGAGAGCCGGTATGAATAGACGGGTCGGTTGGCCTGCTTCGGCACGAAGTAGTACATCATGCCCAGGAAGCCGGCGGTGAGGAAAAAGCCGACGGCGTTGTGGCCGTACCACCATTGGGTCAGTGCGTCCTGGACGCCCGAGAAGGCGGAATAGCTTTTGGAGCCAAGAAACGAGGCCGGAACCGCCAGGTTGTTGACCACGTGCAGCATCGCAATGGTGACGATGAAGCTGAGATAGAACCAGTTTGCCACGTAGATATGCGGCTCTTTGCGCTTCAGGATCGTTCCAAGATATACTGCGAGGTAGGCGACCCAGACGATGGTCAGCCAGAGGTCGACGTACCACTCGGGTTCGGCATATTCACGGGCCTGGGTGATTCCGAGAACATATCCGGTCGCAGCCATCACGATGAAAAGCTGGTAACCCCAGAATACGAACCAGGCCAGGCTGCCGCCGAAAAGACGGGCGCGACAGGTGCGTTGCACCACGTAGAACGACGTCATGATCAGCGCGTTGCCGCCAAAGGCGAAGATGACCGCCGACGTGTGAACGGGCCGCAGCCTTCCGAAATTTAGATACGGCGCGATGTTGAGGTCGGGATAGGCCAGTTGCAGCGCGATGACGACGCCAACCAGGAAGCCGACGACGCCCCAGAATACCGTGGCGATCAGGCCATACCGGATCACCTCGTCGAAATAGCCTGATATATCGACTTTCCGCCGTTGGCCTGCCGGCGAAAAATCAACGTTCCTGACGAGCAGGGCAGCCCCCACCGCGAGGCAGAAGCAAAGTATTCCCATATGGACCGCAAAGAGATGATCATGTGCGAATGCGGCTCCTAGCAACGCTAGAAACGCCGCGACCGCGATCACCATCGTTTCCGTTGTATAATTCATGATGTCGTCCCCAGTGCGCCGACGACCGCGTCGCGGCCAGCTTTCTCGCCAGGACTGTCACGAAGCCGCGAATTGCTCCTTGATCTACATCAACAAGAGGCCAGCAAGACGGGGCGAACCGCCGCGGTTACAAACTGTTACAAACTTTCACCGGTTAGCACTGTCCGATCATTCCGCTGTGACGCAGAGGCGTTCCAATGTGCCGACCGACAATGAGGAACACGACGATGCTGATGCAGAAAAACCAGGTGTTCGAACATGCCGAAATGACGAACGAGACGATCGACGCCGGTCAATCTCTGTCAGCGCTCTTCCTCATCTCGGCGACGGAACTCGTCCCCGCCGGGAGAGCCATCTGTTGGGAGGGCGACGAGGCGAAACATCTTTTCCAGCTCGTAGAGGGAGTTATTCGCCTCTATCGCATCGTCGGCGACGGTCGCCGTGTGATCACCGCGTTTCAATTCGCCGGCGACCTCATCGGCGCGTCACTGCAAAGCGATTTTCTTTTCACGGCGGAGGCGGTTACCGATTGCAAGATTCGCCGCGTGTCGCGGAAGAGCTTCCACGATGAAGTCACCCGGTCGAATGCTCTTCACCCATCATACATCTCCCTGCTCTGCCACGAGATGACTGCCGCGCACGAACAGATGGTGCTGCTCTCGAAGAAGAACGCCGAGGAGCGCCTGTGCAGTTTCATTGCGAAGCTTGTATCTCGCCGCAATCCTCAGGCGCGGCAGGGCGTATTGCGCGTCCCCATGAGCAGGCAGGACATTGCGGACCATCTCGGTTTGACCATTGAAACCGTGTCGCGCACTCTCACGAAGCTTGCATCGCGAAACGTCGTCATTCCCGAGGGCAGGCATGACTTGCGAATCGTCAATCTCGCCTGCCTCACGCAGTTGTCCGGCGACGCTGATGATTTTTTGGAGGAATCCTGTCATAGGGTCAGCTTGCACTGATGCAACGAAGCCGCAGGATCGACGTTCATGCCCCACCGCCTCGTATCGCCGAGAACCGTATCGTCCCACGAGCTGGATGCAATGGTGCACGTGCTGGACGGAGCTGACATCCTGATCCATCGGTTTGACGGAACCATCACGCATTGGTCTATCGGCTGCGAGAACATGTATGGCTGGGCAAGAGAAGAAGCTATCGGGGAGAAGGTGCACGAACTGCTGGCGACGCAGTTCCCCGAACCGGTGGAAAACATCCGCGACCAGCTGAAGTCGCGTGGCTCCTGGCAGGGTGAAACCACTCATCGTCACAAGAGCGGGCATGACATTCATGTCGCGTCTCGCTACGTGCTGGTCAATCTGCCGGATGGGGACCTTGCCGTCATAGAGACAAACAGCGACGTCAGCGCCTTGAAACGCTCTCAAGAGGTGGTCAAATCCCGCGAAGCGCATCTGAGCTCGATCCTCGACACCGTGCCGGACGCCATGGTGGTGATCGATGACAAGGGAGTGGTGCTTTCGTTCAGCAAGGCTGCCGAAAAGCTGTTTGGAATGTCTTCAGAGCAGATTTGCGGCCGCAACGTCAGCAACCTGATGCCGAATCCCTACCGCGATGCTCACGACGGCTACATCGACCACTATCTCGATACGGGCGAGAAACGTATCATCGGTTATGGGCGTGTCGTCACCGGACAGCGGGCCGACGGGTCGCAGTTTCCGATGGAACTCCACGTCGGCGAGGCGACGGCGAACGGAGAGCGGATATTCACCGGGTTTGTCCGCGATCTCACCAGCCGCTACAAAATCGAGGAAGACCTTCGTCAGTCGCAGAAGATGGAAGCTGTCGGGCAGTTGACCGGAGGCATCGCGCATGACTTCAACAACCTCCTGACCGTCATCAGCGGCAACCTCGAAATGATCGAGGATAAGCTGCCGCCCGGCAACCTTCGTGAAATTCTGGGAGAGGCTCAGGCCGCGGCGGCGGACGGAGCGGTGCTCACGGCTCAACTGCTGGCTTTCGGCCGACGGCAGCCGCTGAATCCAAAGCGCGCGGATCTTGGTCAGCTTGTAAGTGGCTTTTCGGATCTGCTCCGGCGAACGCTCGGCGAAGATATCAGGTTGTCGACCGTCATCGATGGATCAGGCCTGAATGTCCTTGTGGATAGCTCGCAGCTTCAGAACGCCATTCTGAACATCGCTTTGAATGCAAGGGACGCCATGCCCAAGGGCGGCAGTCTCACGACGACGATCTCGCGGGTCCATCTCGATGCCGACTATGCGAAAATGTATCCGGAGCTGCGCAGCGGCAACTTCGTGCTCGTCACGATGACGGATACCGGTTCCGGTATGACCGAGGAGGTCAAGAAGCACGCGATAGAACCATTCTTTACGACGAAGGAAGTTGGCTCGGGCACAGGTCTCGGGCTCAGCATGGTCTATGGTTTCGTGAAGCAATCGGGCGGGCATCTCCAGCTTTACAGCGAGGTGGGGCGCGGCACGGCAGTCCGGATATATCTCCCCGCCATCAATGGCGTGAAGCCTCAAGAGCCGGCACCGGACCATGGCTCCGATGACAACCAACTGCCGCAAGGGGATGAAGTGGTGCTGGTCGTCGAAGATGACGCCCGTGTCCGCCGCGTGGCCGTCGCCAGGCTTGCGTCGATGGGCTATAAGGTGCGTGAAGCCGAAAACGGTCACCGCGCGCTCGATCTCCTGAAGGAAAATCCTGACGTCGCGCTCCTCTTTACCGACATTGTGATGCCGGGCGGGATGACGGGGGACGAACTCGCAAAAGAGGTGCGCATATTGCGGCCGGACATTGCCGTGCTCTTCACGTCGGGATATTCCGAACCGGGTCTCGCAGGCAATGATACGGTTCCGGGCGCGCAATGGCTGCGCAAACCCTATACCGCAAAGGAGCTGGCTTTGCGGGTCCGCGAACTTCTCGACGCGAAGTGACATCCAGGGAGGCAGTTCGTCTCGGCATAACGGCCATATCCGCCGCGCAAGCTGACCCGCCCTTGTGCCTTGGGCCGCGCGAAGTGCGCGCCTTCTCCCGTATTTGACCAGCGTCAAAGAACCGGGGTCCAGCATGTCTTAAAGGATGTTCGCGAGGCTCAATCAGACCTCGCGGAACAGGAGATATGCAAATGCGTTTGAAATTCGGTTTCATCGTTGCAACGGCAGCCCTGATCGCTTCGGCTGCATCTTTGATGGCTGCCGACCACCAGGTTCAGATGCTGAACAAGGGTACCGACGGTGCGATGGTGTTCGAGCCCGGCTTCCTGAAGATCGCTCCCGGCGATACTGTAACGTTCATTCCCACCGACAAGAGCCACAATGTCGAGACGTTCAAGGGCCTCATTCCCGATGGCGTTCCCGATTTCAAATCCAAGCCGAACGAGCAGTATCAGGTGAAGTTCGACATTCCGGGCGCATATGTCTTGAAGTGCACGCCACACGTGGGCATGGGCATGGTTGCATTGATCCAGGTCGGCGACAACCCGGCTAATCTTGAGCCGATCAAGATCGCCAAGGTGCCGAATATGGTGCGCAAGAGGCTGGATGCCGACCTCGCGCAGATCACCCAGGCTCAGATCACTCAGTGATTGAACGACAGGTGCGGACGGCGCCGCTTGCGCGCCGTGCCGCACGACGAGAACCATCATCGTCAAGCCCGCGGCAATTGCTTCGTGATTGTCTTTGGCAGCGCGCTGCTCAGGCCGTTTCCGTCTGAGCAGTCACCTTGGGCGAACGCGACGCCGGTTCATCCTCCATTGCCCGTTGAAGCAGCCTGATGATCTCCTGTTCCGACTTGATATGCCTGCGCATCGAACAGAAGAACGAACGCAGCTGATATCCTACGGCTTCCCAGGAGAGCCGGCAGCGCCCCTCGCTCAGAGTTTCCAGCGTGAAGACTATGTGCTGCGCCGCATCATGATCGAATAGACGACCAACGTACCGGTGTTCCCTTGCATCAGCCAGCTCTTCGACCTCCATGATCAGTCCGAGTACGGACGAGATCGAGCGCTCTTCGAGCTGGTGCGTCGTCAGCAACAGCGGGATCAGACCGCGTGAAATACGGCCGCAGAGGCTTTCATCGATATGGCAAGGCAGAAAGTCGGCGATAGCCTGGAGCACGTCGCACCACGACATAAGCTGATCATAGCAGCTTTCGAGTTCTTCGAAACTGTTCAGGATTGGGTTCTTCATCCTATTACCTCTGTAGCAACAAGCTGGCGAGCGATCGCCATGGCGGCAGGAACCCGCGCAGTCAACGCCCGTTCGTTGCAGGACACCGGTCTGGCAGGGGTGATTGCAAATAGGACGATCAGGGATGTTGCTCTCGATAGCCCGGTCTGCGCACCAGTCATCACGGTCTCCTTTCAACCGAACCTAGGCTGTCTGATCGATGGGCTTTTTGCTCTCGATCAAAGAGATAGCGGGATACATCTCGCGACGGCATTCCTGTCCTGAAGGCGGACCGCCGAACAAGGGCTGGTTTCTCGCTCAAGCGGCCTTGCTGTGCGTGCGCCCGTGCGAACCGAAATACGCGTCGAATGCCGCAGCAACGGCGCGGACCATGAACCGTGCGTCCTGAGACACGACAATCCGATCTCCGAAAATCGTCGCGACGCCATCGGCGACGAGGTCGTTGAGCCGCTCGTTTCGCTCGATGAGGAATTCGATGTCAAAACCCGACTCCTTGCTCAATCGTCCGAGATCGACTTCGAAATCACACATAAGCCGCTCGATTATTTTGGCCCGAAGCTTGTCCTCTTCGGTCAGAAGATATCCCTTGGCTGTCGGCAGGATGCCGGAAGCAACCCGCTCTTGATACAGACCCAATGGCACATGGTTCTGGATGTAACCGGTCGGCAACCGCCCGATCGCCGAAGTACCGAGGCCGATCAGCGTATTGCAATCATCTGTGGTGTAGCCTTGGAAATTCCTTCCCATCGTGCCGTTGCGCGCAGCGACCGCGAGTTGATCATCCGGCAGCGCGAAATGATCGAGCCCGATGCGCGCATATCCGGCCTTCACAAGCTCTTCCGCGATGGCTTCGGCCTGCTCGTTTCGCTGTTTTGCATCCGGAAGCGACGCTTCATCTATGAGGCGCTGGTGCTTCTTGAAGGCCGGTATGTGAGCATAACCGAAAACGGCGAAACGCTCCGGACGCAGCTGCGCGGCCAGTCTGACGGTTTCGAGGCAGGATTGCACTGTCTGTTTCGGAAGGCCGTATATCAAATCGAAGTTGATACTGGAGATGCCCATGGAGCGTAGCCCGCTGACCGCGATCTCAGTCTGCTCGAAAGATTGCATTCGGTTGATCGTGGCTTGCACGATCGGGTCAAAGCTCTGAACGCCGAGGCTTGCGCGATCGACACCGCTTTCGCCCAGCGCTTCGATCATCGGAACGGCCAATGTCCGTGGATCGATTTCAACCGCGATGCTCGCATCCGCCTCAAACCTGAACGCGCTTCGCAGCTTTGATATTATTGCGGCAAACTCCTGCGGCCTCATGATCGTCGGAGTGCCGCCGCCAAAATGAACGTTCCTTACGGCGACCTCGTTACCGGCTGCAAAGGATACAAGCTCGATCTCCTGGCTCATGACATCCAGGTATTCGCGAACCGGGCCGTCCTGCCGGGTGATGCTCGTGTGACAACCGCAGTACCAGCACATTGAACGGCAGTATGGGACGTGGAGATAGACGGAGACGGGTCCGGCTTCTTCAATATTTGCGAGTCCCCTCGCATATTCATCCGGTCCCACAGTGGCTGAAAAGGCTGGCGCCGTTGGGTAGCTCGTGTAGCGCGGGAACCGCGCGTCGCCATACTTGGCGACCAGACAGTCGGACATTGTCGCATCCTTTGACAAAAACAGGATGGTTTATGAGGTCGAACTGTTCGACCTTCCTTGTTCTAAATCAATGTTGGCATCCACGCGTAACCGAGGTCCCACATAGCTATTCGGACGTTGCCCACCTTCGAATGGCGGCCGCTGATCCATCGGCTGACAGGCGATGCATACCGGCATACGCCGTCATGGCCATAAGCTCCAAGACTTGTCGCACGGCAATGATGCCGAGTTGACCGAGGTCAAAGTGTCATTGCACCGATGTCGTACCTTGGAAGGAACCTGGGAGCATCAATGGCTGGCAGCGGTTCATGCAACGCAGGATTCTGCTCGAAGGAGATGAAAGTGCAGCACGATGTCGTCACCGCAAGCCTGAATGCGCGAGATAAGTCGGGGCGCATAGATGTGCGTTTCGGCGCAGGCATGAAAACGGTCGTTGTCTCCAGGCGCGCACTGCTATCCATAGCCTCGCCACCTCGCGCAACTGAAGTTCGCTTTCTTCAGTACGTCGACGCGTTCTGTGAAATCGTGGCGAGCGGCCTTGGTTCAAAGAGGTCCGGCGGCGACGTGGTCCTGGTCACGGCAAACGACGTCCGCAGATGGCGCCGCGCGTGGCAATCGTCCGAAGTGGCGACGGGGATATAAGCTGTACCTCGCGATGCCGCTTCATTGAAGCGCGTCGCGTGAACCTCATTCATGCGGCACGCCACCAAAGCGCATCGCGATCTTTCAGATTCGCTCTTCGCGCTTTAAGTCTTTGTTTTTCCGCATGTCGTTGTTTTGCGCGACATGCTTTAGGCGTTCTGGCTTTCGTCACTTCGGGATCATTGGCGCTGCCTTCCGGCGTAACCGATCAAGCCGCGTTCGTCGCCATCATATTCATCATCGTCGCCGGAGAGCTGCACGAGTGTCGCGTATTTCATGATGCGCACGCAATGACGGCCGGCCGATACCAGGATCCCCTTGTTCGCCAGCTTCGTCATCATTCGCGACACAGTTTCGATCGTCAGGCCGAGATAGTCGGCAATGTCGAGCCGAGTCATCGGCAGCTCGACGATGGCATTGGATCGGCAATGACCCGGGTCACGGCGAAGCTGCTTCAACAGGAAGCTGCAGAGCCGCTCCTCGGCATCCTTGCAGGACAGGAGCACCATCTGGTCCTGAGCGGCGGCCATCTCGTCGCGAAGCCGGGCGAAGACCTCCGGCCGCAACTCCGGCGAGTTGCTGACCTCAGCCTCGAAAGCCTTGCGTGAGAAGCGGCGAACCTTGGTATCGGTGACGGCCTCGGCGCTGTAGAGATAGTGGTTCTTCAACGATACGCCGACAATGTCGCCGGCATGGAGGAAACCGGTGATGACGCGCCGGCCATCGGAGATGACCCTGAAGATGCGCAGGTTCCCCTCAACCACTTCAAAGAGGTGTTTGGCGACGTCGCCCTCGAAGAACAGCGACTGGCCGGCGGCCAGATGTTCGACTGGCTGCTTTCTGAAAAGCGCCTGCAAGCAGTTCGGCTCGGAGCCGAGAAACGCCGTGTTGGCGATTTCTAGAGCGGGGTGAAAATGGGTTGCCTGCAGCATGACCGTTCCCTCTGTGCTGTCGATGAGTACAATTGACCGGCTTCTGGTGACACACCGATGCCATGCGTGTTAAAGACGGTGCCATTGGGTAACAGTTTGTAACAAGCGCGGCTTGACGGATGGGCGATGGCAACACTTCAGCATGACGCGCATCTTCTCGTCGTCGACGACGATCCGCGTATTCGTCAGATGCTGACGCGCTATTTCGAGGACGAAGGTTACGCCGTTTCGTCCGCCTCCGACGGGATCGAGATGCGGGTACACATGCGCCAGCAGAGTTTCGATGCCATCCTGCTCGACCTTGTCCTTCCCGGCGGCGCTGACGGCCTTGATCTTGCCCGCGAAATTCGCGCCCAATCCGATGTTCCGATCATGATGCTGACGGGTCGCGACGACGTCGTGGACCGGATCGTCGGTCTGGAAATCGGCGCCGACGATTACGTCGCCAAACCCTTCCACCTCAGAGAAGTCCATGCGCGGTTGAAGTCGATCCTGCGCCGTCGGCAATCTTCGGGACCCAATGCCGAGCCGGTCAGCGAGGAAATCGTCGGTTTCGAGTATTGGAAGCTCAATCTCAGTCGCCGCCAGCTTGTCGATCCCCAAGGTGCGGAGATCGAATTGACGACCGGCGAATTCGACATGCTGGCAACCTTCGTGCGGCATGCCGGCCGGGTGCTAACCCGTGACGTGCTGATGGATCTGACCCGGGGCCGAAACCTCGAAGCCTTCGACCGGACGATCGATGCCCAGATCGTTCGGTTGCGCCGCAAAATCGAAACAGATCCGAAGAGACCGCAATTCATCAAGGCCGTACGCGGCGTCGGCTACGTCTTCACCGCCAGGCTGGATTGACGAGTTTAGGACATGTTGACGCTTGCGGCGGCCACTTCCGTCGTCCGTCCGCGGATGGTTTCGTGAAGCAGTTGCCTCGTCAGATGTTTGCGCTCGGGATAGGGATTATGATTCCTCGGCCCTGCACCCCTCGACATGTTGCAAGAGGCGAGATCAAACCGGCGCGCAGTGTGCCTTGAACGCCGTCAAGAACCGCTTTGCGATGAATCAATGCGCCGCCGGGTGCCGCCTTCATCATCCCCGCCGAACAAACATCGCGAAGGGATGAAGATCATGACGAACAAACTGATGAAGGCGGCTGTGGTGCGCGAATTCGGCAAACCGCTCGCAATCGAATGCGTGCCGGTGCCTGTTCCTGGGCCAGGCGAAATTCTGGTGAAGGTCGTCGCATGCGGCGTCTGCCATACCGATCTGCACGCAGCCGACGGCGACTGGCCAGTCAAGCCGACGCCGCCCTTCATTCCAGGCCATGAGGCGGCCGGCATCGTCGCCGCCCTCGGTTCCGGCGTCACCGAATTCAAGGAAGGTGATGCCGTCGGCGTCGCCTGGCTTCACGACGCCTGCCTTCGCTGCGAATATTGCGAAACCGGCTGGGAAACGCTTTGCGAACACCAGCACAATACCGGCTACAGTTGCAACGGCGGCTTTGCTGAATACGTCATCGCCTCCGCCGCCTTCGCCGCCCGCCTTCCCCAAAACGTCAACTTCTCCGAGATCGCGCCGATCCTCTGCGCCGGCGTCACCACTTACAAGGGCTTGAAGGAAACCGAGGCACGGCCCGGTGAATGGGTGGCGATATCGGGTGTGGGCGGCCTCGGTCACGTCGCGATCCAATATGCCAAGGCGATGGGCCTCAAGGTGGTCGCCCTCGATGTCGCCGCCGCCAAGCTCGACCTCGCTCGCCAGGTCGGCGCCGATCTCGCACTCAATGTGCTGTCCGAAGACACAATCGAGAAAGTGCTGAAAGTAACGAGCGGCGGCGCCCATGGCGTGCTTGTCACCGCCGTCTCTCCGCCTGCTTTCTCGCAGGCACTCAGTATGGTGCGCCGCAAAGGCACCGTCAGCCTTGTCGGCCTGCCGCCGGGTAACTTCCCGATGCCGATCTTCGACGTGGTGCTGAAACGCATCACAGTGCGTGGTTCGATCGTCGGAACACGCCGTGACCTCGATGAAGCTCTCGCATTCGCCACCGAAGGTCGTGTCCGGGCCGAGATCGCCAAAGCACCGCTCGATGATATCAACGATATCTTTGCCGGTCTGAAGGCGGGAACGATCGAGGGGCGCATGGTGCTCGACATCGCCGGGCAGGCGAGCGCATTGGCAACGCAGGGACAGTCCGCTGCCTAGCCAACCACTGCGCAGCAGTCCCGCCGCCGCGAAGCGGCGGGACGCTGGCATTTCCAACAGCAGCAGAACAGCTTTGCCGTAACATGCGTTGATTATTGATCTCATAGGGACGGCTGCAAGCGTTACCATGCTTGCCTCTTCAATTTTGACGTCGATCAAAGCATCCCGCTTTCATCGACGCTACCTTCCTCCCACTGGTTCAAGCGCGGCCGCCCTCCGACGCGATCGATATCCAGCCAATGGTTTCGTCGCCAAATGCTGACCCATTCGAAACCTTCGGAGCGCCATCGGCGCGATCCCAAACCTGCCTTCATCAGGAGTTGAAAATGCTCGTTCAAGGCATCATGACCTCCGATCACCGTAACGGCATCCTGCTCCGTTGCCGAAGCCGCGAAGCGAATGCTCGACAACAAGATCAGTGGCCTGCCGGTCGTTGATGCAAACGGAGCGCTCGTCGGTATCGTCAGCGACGGCGATTTCCTGCGCCGTAGTGAGCTGAACACCGAGCGCAAGCGTTCCTGGCTACTCGAATGGCTGACCAGCCCGGGCAAGATCGCCGACGAATATGTCCGCGCTCATGGGCGACGGGTCGAGGAAGTGATGACCGCACCGGTCAGCGCGATCGCGCCGACCGCTTCGATCTCAGACGCCGTCAGGCTGATGGAGCGTCGGGATATCAAGCGCCTGCCCGTCGTCACCGATGGCAGGCTCGTCGGCATTGTTGCCCGCTCCGACCTGCTGCGCGCGCTGTCGCAAGCTCTGCCGGCCGCCGCCGTTTCCGCAAGCGATGCGCAGATCCAGGCAGCGATCGACACCGAGCTTGCCCGGCAGAGCTGGAGCCGTAACGGCTTCATCCATTGCCGGGTCACGAACGGCGTTGCCGAGCTGAGTGGCACCATCTTTGACGAACGCGAACGTCTCGCCGCGAAAGTCGCGGTGGAGAATGTCCCGGGCGTGACGTCGATCAAGGACCAGCTCGTCTGGGTCGATCCCTATTATGGCGTCGCAATCCCGCCCCCGGAGACCGAGGCCAGACAGGGCTGAACTCGAGGGAAAACCATGGAACACCCGGCTCTCAACGATCGCATGGCGCAACTGCTGGCCACCTCGATGCTCGCAATGTCGGCAACATTCGTACTTCTCTTTCCCGACAGGAAAAAACTCGCCGTCTCATCGGAAGGGTGAGGGTCAGGACGTCAAATGCCGAAAAAGCTGTTCGGTTTTGTGCTCCTCATGGGTCGCCATCATCAGATCGCGATTGCCGCCCTTTCGATCCTCCTCTTCCTCGCCGGTATCGCGCCGCTTGAGGTGCAAAGGCGCATCATCAACGCGGCCACAGGGGGCGCTTCCTACCTGGCCATCCTGATTCTTGTTTTCGCTTACCTCGGCCTCGCCCTTCTGGAAGGTCTGACCAAGCTGGCGCTGAACCTCTATCGCGGATGGATCGGCGAGGTCGCGATCCGCTGGCTTCGCATGGGCGTGCTCGCCGCATCCGAGTGCTTTCACGAATCTCCCGTCGATGCACTCGCCGAAGGTGTCCAGCTTTCGATCGTCCTGGCCAAGGCGGAACCCGTCGGTGGCTTCGTTGGCACCAGCGTTTCGGAGCCCCTCCTGCAGTCGGGCATCCTGATTGCAGTCGGCGGTTACATGATCTACCTGCAGCCGCTGATGGCGCTTGCCGTCGCCGTCGTCATCCGTCCCGTTCGGCGAAGGTTATCGTGCCATCCGAGGGCTTCTTCGATCAGATGCGGCGTATGCCCGCCGCGCAACAGCGCCCGCCGGTAATATTCCGCGAGCATCTCCCGGTAGCTTGGGTGCACGCAATTGGCAATAATGACTTTGGCGCGTTCTCGTGGCGCCAGTCCGCGAAGATCGGCAAGACCGATTTCGGTAACGAGAATATCGACATCATGCTCGGTATGATCGACATGGCTGACCATCGGCACGACGCGTGAGATCGCCCCGTCCTTGGCAAGCGATTTCGTCACGAAGATCGACATATAGGCGTTGCGGGCGAAATCGCCGGAGCCGCCGATGCCGTTCATCATGTGCGTGCCGCCGACATGGGTCGAGTTAACGTTGCCGTAGATGTCCAATTCCAATGCCGTGTTGATCGCAATGATACCGAGCCGGCGGATGACTTCGGGATGGTTGCTGATTTCCTGCGGTCGCAGCACCAGCCGCTGTTTGTAGTGCTCGATCCCGGAAAGCACGCTGCGATGCCTTTGCGTCGAGAGTGTCATGGAGGATCCGGAAGCAAAGGCGAGCTTACCGGCATCGATCAGGTCGAAGGTCGAATCTTGCAGCACCTCGGAATAGAGGGTGAGATCGTGGAAGGGCGTCGCGGTGAAGCCATAAAGCACGGCATTGGCGATCGTCCCGATGCCGGCCTGCAGCGGCTGCAGCCTTTCCGTCAGCCGGCCACGCCGCACCTCGTTCAACAGGAATTCGGTCAGATGACCGGCGATCGCGTTGGTCTCGGCATCCGGCGGCTCCACCGTAGAGGCACTGTCGCTGCTCTGCGTGATGACGATTGCCGCGATCTTTTCCGCAGGGATAGGAATGAACGGCACGCCGATGCGGCAGTCGGGTGCCACGATCGGGATTGCCTCGCGGCTCGGCCGATTGGTCGGAATGTAGATGTCGTGGAGCCCCTCGAGTGCTTCCGGCTGAGAGAGGTTGATCTCGACGATCACTTTCGGGGCGAGAATCGCGAAACTCGCCGAATTTCCGACGGAGGTGGTCGGTACGATGCCGCCATCTTCTGTAATCGCCGTTGCTTCGACGACGGCGACGTCGACTGGCGGGACTTGTCCGCTGCGCAGGGACTCGACGGTCTCGGAAAGATGCTGGTCGATGAACATCACCTCGCCGGCATTGATCGCCTCGCGCATGACAGGATCCGACTGGAAAGGCATGCGCCGCGCGATGACATGCGCCTCGACGAGAGTTCTATCGAGATTGTGGCCAAGCGAGGCGCCAGTCATCAGCGTGATCTTCAGCGGATCGCGCCTTGCCCTTTCCGCCAGAGCCAGCGGCACGGCTCTAGCCTCGCCGGCCCGCGTAAAGCCGCTCATGCCGACGGTCATCCCATCCGTGATCAGACGCGCCGCTTCATCGGCACTGACAATGCGATCCCAGAGCTTCGCGCTTCGGAGACGGTCCCTGAACATAGCGAGCAATCCTCAATGCGATATCAGGATAGGCAGGCTGATATTGGTCAGCACGGCTTGGGTAGCGCCGCCAAGCACGAATTCGCGCAGGCGCGAGTGGCCGAAACCGCCCATGACGAGAAGGTCTGCTCGCAACTCGAAGGCCTTGGTCTGTAGCACTTCTCCGACCGGTTCGCCGTGCGCACGTACGCGTGTCGCCTCCGCCTTTACGCCGCTCCTCAGCAGATTCTCGACGAGATAATCGCCCGTCTCGTATTTCACGGGCTTCTCATCGATAACGGAGAGCAGACGGACCTTGGAAGCCCGCTCCAGGAAAAACGAGGCATCATGTGCCGCCCGTGCGGCAGCGCAGCTGCCATCCCAGGCGATGGCGACGTGGTCCATTCGGCCACCGAAAGGTGCAGACGGATACAGGATGAGCGGCCGACCGGACGCAAATAGCACCGCCTCGACGATCGGACGGGAGATCCCTGCCGCTTCCAGCAGCACCAGATCGTAGGCGCGCGATGCTTCCGAAAGGACTTCGACGACGAAAGGCTCCGCAGTCTTGATCTCGCGCGTGCGTACGTCCACGCAAGCCGCTTTTGCCGCATCGACCGCCATCCGGGTCAGCGCCGAGGCACGCTTGCGACTGAGTGCCCCGGCGTCCCGCGCCATCTTCCCCGCATCGATGATCAGCGACGACAGTGCATTGGAAACGTCGGGAATGGTAATCTCCATCGCACAGACGGTAAGTGTCGCCTGCATGTGGTGTGCAAGTGCGACGGCGTTGGCAATCATGAATTCCGAAGTCGCATCCGGATAGGTGAGGAGCGGAAGAAAGAGGTGTTGCTTCATGCTAGTCTCCAGACGAAAGAGGCGAGACCTGATATTTGCTACAGTCTGGCATCGCTCTGGAATTACGAATTGACGTACGTCAAAGATGGCGCCCTGCTGAGTAACGATGGCGTTGATCAGTGGGCCCGCCTTCCGGCCGGCGCAAGGCATGAACCATTTCAGCAGATACTTGCCGGCTTGCTTTTGACATGCGCACCTTGCCGCCATGAAAGGAGATCGTCCGCGCTAATTCGGATGCGACCATCCGGTTCGACGTCGCCGCGATCATACTTCGCGGACGCAATGCGGCTAAACAGCTCGATATTTTCCTGAAGTCGGTTCTCGTCGCAACGTCGTGGTTCTGCGACCTCCAGAATGGCTGCCCTGTCAATGACGACCATCTGATTTGCGCCGCCTGCATCCATCGCAAGCAACGCTTCGTCGCCGGACGACTTCATCATCCCACTGATCAGCTTTAATGACATCATCTTATCTCCGGACCGGTTGATCTCCCTGGAAAACTTGCCGCAGGAAAGCTCTTGGACGACCTCGGCAAGTTGCGGGAAACCATACCCCGGCTTGAAAAACATGCCTTGATAAATATCAAAGGAAATAGCTTGCCGAATGAATGGGGAAGGTACGGTAGGGGAGCTACAAGAGCCGCAGCAGCCTCGGATCAGGGCACGGATTATCGAACGTGACGGCCCAGGAACAGATAGGCGGTGGGATACAGCGGCATGCAAATCACTTGCTTGGTGAATAGCGGATCGACGGTTCGCATCCGTTCAAGAGCACTAAACGGGCGGGGCCCCGGCTGAGTCGTGCCGATTTGCAACGATTGCTTCGAGTCTTTCTCGCAACACCTGAGCGGGAACTGTAATCTTGGACGGATTTGGCTGGATTAGAACGTTTCAGTTACGGTATCCGTAGGACTGCGAAGCGATTTGCGCGAGCGGGACAGCTAGAGAAAGCAAGTCCGCATCTCCTAAAGCAGGACCTTGATGAACGCGGATATGATAGCCGCCTGGGCGGTGGAAAATGGATTCCATGCGATGGATTCCGGGAATTATCGTCGCCATGACAATGCAGGCGTGATCACGATTGAGATAAAGAGGATGTCATTCCTCCTCATCGATGAGAGGCAAGGATTGCGACCGCGCCTCATATCGCGGTTGTTCAAAGACATATCCCTCACAAGCGGGAGCGGCCGCTTGCAGGGTCTTCTTCTTGACCGCAATCCCGATCATTGAGCGCTAACGCTTCCCCCAGCCCAGCCAATTCAGGTGGCGGATCATGGCTGACGCCTATGAGCACCGTCGCAAACGTTCAACACGTTCAATATTTCTTCTTGCGAACGATCTTGTTGCCGCGGGGTCCGCTCACGACCGGTGTTCGGTCGCGGTTTTCGGCAAGCAGGTTCCGCCAGCGTTCCAGGCGATCGGCGACCAGGGCACCGCTTGCGACAGCTGCCTGGACCGCACACCCGGGTTCATGGGCATGGGTGCAATCGCGAAAGCGGCAAAGCGGCGCCAGTTCAGTTATTTCAGCAAAGAGGGTGTCTATACCGTCGGCACCATCACTCACGTAAAGCGTTCTTATTCCCGGCGTATCGATGACCCAGCCGCCGCCTGAAATTGCATGCAGGGATCGCGCCGTGGTTGTGTGCCGGCCCTGCGCGTCATATTCTCGGATGGTGCCTGTCTTTTGCTTTGTGTCGGATTCAGGCCCGGTCATGGTGTTCACCAGCGTTGATTTTCCGACACCAGAAGCTCCCACCAACGCAACCGTCTGGCCAACGCCGCACCAGGGCCTCAACAGGGAAACGGCGTCCGCGGAGCGCCCATTCAAGGCAATGACAGGCAGATCGCGCTGCAAAGCCTCGGCTTGCGCCTGGAACATGCCGGCATCTTCCGCGGTGTCGGCCTTCGTCAGCACAATCACCGGATTGCTCCCGGCCTGATTGGCCATGATCAGATAACGTTCCAGCCTCGCAAGATTAAAATCGGCATTGCACGAGGTCACGATCAACAGGGTGTCGATGTTGGCGGCAACAAGTTGCTGGCCACGCCCGCCTTCCGGGCGTCGTTGAAAGACGCTTTTTCGGTCGAGGCGTCTGATAAGCATGTCAGTCAGGGCATCGGCAAGAACCCAGTCGCCGACCGCGTAATCACCAGTACTGGTATTGGATGGAAATTCGAGGCCGACCGGCCCGGTGACATCGATTGCCTCGATGCGTGCCCGGTGAACTGAAGCGATGCGTCGGGGGATCAAATCAGCTTCGCTGGGCTGGACCTGGTCCGCGAAGAATTCAGACCACCCAAGCAGTTCCAGCGGTGAAGAAAGTCGGGAGCTGGTCAAATCTTGTTCCACGTTCGGTAAGGCCACCATAAAGGGTTTTGCCAATGATCTTCCGCGGCTTCTCGCCTAGCTGCGTGGATGATCCCGTTTTGGCAACGAGGTTGCGTAAGCAGCGGCTTCGCCGGGGTAGGGGAAATCGTCCCCGAGCTGACGGTCGCCATCGTAGACTTTGAAGGCAGGCCCTTCAACTTCAACGATCTTATAGCCATTCACGTATTCGATCTTCGGTGTTTTCCAGCCCATCAAAAGCGCTCCAGTCCGGTCCGAGGGTTCTCTCTGAAGATGGTGCCAAGACCTCATACTCGGCGGTCTATGACCTATCAGGTGCTTCACGATTAGCCAACGCCGGTTCGATCCCGTTCAAGACCACTGTTCGTATGCAAATTCGGCAAAGAGTCACCGACAGGCCACGAGCAATCGTTGATGAGCGCATTCGCCAGTTCGGCACCTGTGACGTAGGATTGCAAGCTGAGTTTATTCTCCATAAAAGGGAATAGGCCAGGTCCATAAGCAACAATCCGCGAGCCGATGAAATTGTGAACCAGTTCGAATCCCATGCAGGCGGCTGTAAAAGAGATCGAAGCATCAGGCGAGCACTATTGCGGCCTCAATCTCGCTGGTGGATTGTCCGGCGAGGTCTTTGGCGATCTCCGCAAGCAGTCGCTCGGTCAAGGCAGCATGGAAGTGACGGCGCAATTCCCCCAGCGAACGCGGGTCAGCAATCACAATCAATTTCCGAATTTGACTCTCGAGCACCTGCTTGTTGAGATAGCCTGCAACGGCAGCGGCAAAATCATCTTCCCTCAGCCGCTGGTCGTCCGGATTGGCTGCGCTGCTTCGATGTCGGATACCAGAGCCGGCATGAGCCGGTTCAAGAGCAGGCTCCGGCAGGGCGGCAAGATCGACATGCGGCTCGTGTCCCACGTTGCGAAAAAGCCGCAAACTCCGTCCGTCGATCACGGCAATGGTAACATCATTCGGCACGATCATCTCGTTCTCCGCTTCGTATATCAGTTAACGCCTTTCGGCTCATACCGCCCCGGGACTCGTGATTCCAGGCAGCGCTGTCTGGCTGCGATCCAGCCGCATTTCAAAATGAACCAACGTGGCAATCAAGCTTTGATTCACATCAATCATGGGTACGACGCGCAGACTTTCGACCCAAAGCTCTCCTGTGACGCCATCGTTTTCCCGTGTGGAGGGATCCACATGCGTGATCGTCCGGCTATACCCTATGGGCTGATCTCGGGGGAGCTAAGCTTGGTTTCGGTCGCAAATCTGACGCGCAAGGATGCGGAGGCATTCTTCGCGATCGCCCGCCAGGCAGGTTCAGGACTCATACAACCGTCTATCCGCTTACCTTAGCCAATACGGCGCTTGACGCTTGCGTGCCGGCCGATTGAGTGCAGCGGCTGTCTTGAAACGTTGAGCCACGAGCCTATTGCTGGGTTGCAACTGCGGATGTGATTTCGAGTTCCCGTATGGTTGCAATCAGCCGTGCAGCAAGCTGCGGCGTTCGCGCGGCGATGAAGCCATCCTGCTTGAGTTTCCCCGTGCAGTTGCAACTGAGGGACGTTCCATCCGTCTGCAGAACGACGCCGCCGACTGCTTCGATAATCGCCTGGCCGGCAGCGCAGTCCCAGATCATCGTCGGGGCGAGCCGAAGATAGAAATCGGCCTCGGCCGCAGCCACCAGGGCGAATTTCAGCGATGACCCGATTTCTTCAACGTTGCAGGGCTGCAGCGCGGCCAGGAGCGCTTTTGTGCGAGGATCGAGATGAGAGCGGCTGACGAGCGCGATCGGATGACGCCGTCGAGCGAAAGGGCGTGGAAGGCTGCGGCGCTGCCCTCCGCCTGTTTGCTCGAATGCAAATCCACCGCCGTAGGAAAAGAAGAGCCGGTCACGGGCGGGGCATAGATCAGTCCCGCGCTCGCATGGCCATTCTCGACTAGGGCGATATTGACGGCAAATTCGTCGCGGCCTTTTATGAATTCCTTGGTGCCGTCGAGCGGATCGATTACGAGAACGGAATCCGAGTCCCTGCGGGCCTCAAAGGCGAGGCTATCTTCTTCGCTGACGACAGGGATTGCCGGAAAGAGCGCCACGCATGCTGCGCGCAGGATTTCATTGCTTGCAAGATCGGCGGAGGTGACGGGTGAACCGTCCGGTTTGGCTCTTACGGCAACGTGGTCGTCCTGCAAAACGAGCGCGGCACTGCCGGCTTTCCGGATCACCGGGACCAGCGCTTCGACAAGCTCCCTTCTCGAAGACAGGTTCATTTTCATCTCCCAGCAAGACCACGCCCTCGCTTTCATTTCTAAGATGCGGCGGCGCTCCGATCATTGATGCGCGTCAATGCATTGCCGCGGAATTGGGGCGATGCTTCCGACAGTGCGGTAATGTCAGCTGAAAGTTTGCAGATGATCACGGAAGACCAGTCGGCAACCATTTCCTTTCTCAATGGCGCGTTGTCTCGGGATGGGGAGCCTGTCGAAATGATCGAGACGCACATCTCGCGCATTTTTCTTGCCGGCGACCGCGCCTACAAGATGAAGCGCGCTGTGAAGCTGCCCTATGCCGATTTTTCCTCGGCGGAGAAAAGGATTGCGACATGCCGGAAAGAGGTGGAATTGAACACGCCCACAGCGCCGGGCATCTACCTCGGCGTCAGAGCGATTACACTGGAAAAGGATGGTCGCCTTGCGCTTGATGGTCAAGGGATCCTGCATGATGCTCTGGTGGAGATGCGGCGTTTCGATCAGTCGCTGCTACTCGACCATATCGCCGCCGCCGGCGGATTGACGCCGTCGATGATGACATCCCTTGCAAGGGCGATCGTCGCCTATCACCGTCTCGCCCCGGTCATCGGTACCAGCGGCGGGGCGGCCAGCATGGCTGCGGTGCTGAAGGTCAATGAGGCCGGCTTTGCTACAAGTCATGTCTTTTCCACTGCGGAGGTGGAGGAACTGACCGCGGCGTTCGAGCGGCACCTCGCACAGCTCGCCGAGGTTCTGGACCGGCGGGAGCAGTCGGGCAAGGTTCGGCGTTGCCATGGCGACCTGCATCTCCGCAACATATTCCTGCTTGATGGCGAACCATGCCTGTTCGATTGCATCGAGTTCAACGATCAGATCGCCACGACCGATATTCTCTACGATCTCGCCTTCCTGCTGATGGACCTCTGGCATCGCGGGCATCCCGAGTTAGCGAACCTCGTGATGAACCGCTATCTCGACGAGACGGACGAGGACGACGGCTTTGCAGCGCTGCCGTTCTTCATCGCCGTCCGCGCTGCCGTGCGGGCGCATGTGATCGCCACTCAGGCGGAGGATGCCGGTGATCGTGCGGCGGTGTTGATCGATGAGGCGCGTTCCTATTTCCAGCTTGCTCGGTCTCAACTGCAGCAGGTGCCGGGACGGCTTGTCGCTGTCGGTGGCCTCAGCGGATCGGGAAAGACGACGCTTGCAGAAGTGCTGGCGCCGCGCATCGGCCTCGCGCCGGGTGCTCGCATCATCGAAAGCGACCGCATTCGCAAGGCAATGCACGGCGTTCCGGCGGAGACCAGGCTGCCGCAGGCCGCATACCGGCCCGAAGTTTCCGCAAAGGTCTATCAGGAGATGGTCTGGCGAGCCCGACTCATCCTGGCGGAAGGCGGTTCGGCGGTGGCCGATGCGGTCTTCGACAAGCCGGTCAACCGGCGGATGATCGAGGAAGCGGCGGAAGAAGGCCACCATCCCTTTTCGGCCTTCTGGCTCGAAGCGGATCCGGCATTGCTGTGGCAGCGCGTTGCGGCACGGGTTGGCAGTCCCTCCGACGCGACTGTCGATATCCTGGCGCACCAGCTCGCGCATGAGACGGGCGCCGTCGCATGGCCGCGCCTCGACGCCACGCAGCGCGCCGCAAGGCTCGCCGACGAGATCATGCGGCGCATTGAGGAGAAAGTCCTTGAGCCCGTCCCCTATCAGCCGGCAGACTGCTCTTCTTGATGAAGGCCGTGAGCGCTTGCTTCCTGAGGGACGCCATCGATGTCAGATATTGATCAACCGACAGAGAGCTGATCATCGAGTGTGGTGATACCAGGGGCTGACCACGCGGCGCGCTCGGCGGCGCGTCGTTCTGCCCAGGTCTTGACCTTGCCTTTCAGCGTCACCTTTCCGCCGGAAACATCGACGCGAATTGCCTCGGCTTGCAGTTCTGCATCGCGCTCGAAGGCATTCTCGATGCGCTTCTTCACGTTGGCCGCGCTGACCTTGGGTTTGACCTCGACCAGATTCGATAGGCCAACAATGCCGGACAGATCTTTGACAGCATCTGACGCAGCTTCCTTCTGATACTGCCACTCGACCGTGCCGGTTAAGGTTACCCAGCCTTGATGACCCGCACCTGCACCGCCTCTTTCGGGATGCAGACATTCCAGTCGATCATCTTAACGGCCCGCTGCGCGATATCGTCGTCGTCGGTGTTACCAGCACCAAAAATACGAACCTCGATTTCCTGGGCAATGCCGCGAACTCCCTTCACGCGTTTGACGACGTGCTCGACCGCCTTAGCGCGACAGCGAGCCGTCTTTACCTAGTATCTGCTCTGCCGCAATGGCCGCTGCCAGCTTTTCTTTTTCAAGGCCTAGCAGCTCTAGGAGAACATGCTTCTGGATGTCGTCTTTCTCCGTCAGGAGCAAAGAGTTGAATTTTCTGATATTTTCGGCTGCGATTAAAATATCCATCGGATTGCCTCGCATTTATTCGTTGGAGGCGGGAACCAGCATCTGAGGAATACCGATTGGCAAAAGTTACGCCCGTCGAAGACTGCGCTTATGCAAATTACGCATTGCATCCTCTTCTTCGATCACGAGCAACGGTAGGCTTTTTACTGACAACTGGCAAGTCAACTTTGATGGCGGCCCTGCCATCGTAAAGGCCGCTCGTGGGCGGGCGTCAGCGACTTCGGCGCGTTTATTGACGTGTATCAAGGCATTCGACAGCCAAAGAGATATTTTTGCCGAGGTTCAACCAGAAGCTAGCTTGGAGGCCATCATCGTGCGGTACAAAACGATTCTCATTTGGGTCTGCGTGGCGCCACTCTCGCCCTTTCGTGACGGCCGGGCCGGTGGCTAACCGGATATCGACGCGACCCGCGCCGCCGATGGCCTTACATCTCCATCGTCGGCGACACCTGTTGTTGGATCGGTTCCGGGAGTTCCGTCATCGTTGCCTCCGTCAACAGCAATATGCTGGCGACGGAGACAGCATTCTCCAACGCGACGCGTACGACCTTGGTTGGATCGATGATACCTTCCTCCAGGAGATCGACATATCGGTTGCGGGCAGCGTCGAAGCCGATGGATCCTTCCCCTTCAAGCATCCTGGCGACAACGACCCCGCCATCCACAGCCGAGTTTTCGGCGATCTGCCGCGCCGGAACTTCGAGTGACCGTTTCAGGATTTGCACGCCCGTCCGCTCGTCCCCATCGCAGAGTTCCTCTTCCTCGGCCACAGCCTTCATACAGCGCAGGAGTGCGAGCCCTCCACCCGGAACGATACCCTCCTCGACGGCGGCCTTCGTGGCGTTGATCGCATCGTCAAGGGCATCCTTTTTGGCCTTCATCTCCGCTTCGGCGGGGGCGCCGACGCGAATGACGGCGACGCCGCCGGAGAGCTTTGCAAGTCGTTCCTGCAGTTTCTCCTTGTCGTAGTCGCTGGTTGTCTTTTCGATCTGTTTGCGGATCTGGTCAGCGCGTCCTTTCATCGCCTGCTGTGTGCCACCGCCGCCGATGATCGTCGTCGTTTCCTTGTCCACGACAACGCGCGTCGCCGTGCCAAGTTGTTCCAGGGTCACCTTGTCGAGTTTGAAGCCGAGATCTTCGGAAATGAGCTGAGCGCCGGTCAGGATTGCCAGATCTTGCAGCATTTCCTTGCGCCGATCACCGAAGCCCGGAGCCTTGACGGCACAGTTGCGAAAGGTTCCGCGGATCTGGTTGACGATCAGAGTGGCAAGGGCTTCGCCCTCGACGTCTTCGGCGATGACGAGAAGCGGCCTGCCCGATTTGGCAATTTCCTCGAGCGGGGCGACCAACTCGCCAAGCGCTGATATCTTCCGGTCGAAGATCAGGATCCGGGCATCCTCCAGGATGCTCTCCATCTTCTCCGCATCCGTGGCAAAATAGGGCGAGATATAGCCGCGGTCGAACTGCATGCCCTCGACCACGTCGAGACGGGTCTCCATCGTCTTGGATTCCTCGACGGTGATCACGCCCTCCTTACCGACTTTTGCCATCGCTTCGGCAACGAGCTTGCCGATGGTTTCGTCGTTGTGGGCGGAGATGGCGGCAACCTGCTGCTTCTCCCTGTCTGTCGTTACAGGTCTCGATATATCTCGCAGTGCCCTGACTGCCCTGCTGACCGCGCGCTCAAGGCCTCGTTTGAGATCGATGGCGCTGGCACCGGCCACCACGTTGCGATGGCCGTCAGCGAGGATTGCGTGAGCGAGCACGGTCGACGTGCTCGTTCCATCTCCGACCACTTCGCCGGTTTTTTCCGCGGCGGCACGCAACATTCGGGCCCCGAGGTTTTCCTCGGGATCCTTCAGATCGAACTCCTTCGCGATCGTCACGCCGTCGTTGCAGACGATGGGCGCGCCCCATTTTTTCTCTATCAAGACCGATTTGGAACGTGGCCCCAGCGTGATGCGGACAGCGTCGGCAAGCTTGGTCGCGCCTTGGAGAACCTTGCCTCTCGCCTCAGCATGGAAAAGAACCTGTTTGTGTGCCATTCCCGTCTCCCGAGAAGTTCGTTGGATAGCCTGAAGGGCTGTCATGCCCAACCAATGACAGAAAACGGGCATGAAGATCTTGACCGATATCAATTTGCGGTTTGACTAAACGAGGAAGGACGACAGAGGAGTTTGATCTTTCGCAATGCAGCTTTCCGGGCGCCGTCTTAGATGTGTTTCGTGTCGAAGATCGAGGGAAACGTCATGAAGATATCGCTCACGATTCTGCTTCCTTCTCTGGCGGCGACGAATTGCTCGACGTCGGATCGATTCCGGACCGATCCCTGTTGCCGGCGAACGAAGCCCATCGGAAAGTTCGATGCACGATGCGATGCGCCAAAGCTCGGTTATAAGAACTTCTGCCCGCCGCCGCCGGTGGTAGGAGGCAGCTCATGACACCTTCCCGGCATGATGGTCGTTGGCTACGCTGGCTGGTCGTGGATCATCTTCTTTTAATTGTATTGATCTTGATGATCGTGACCCTTTTCAGCATTCCGCTATACAAATCGATAAACGATATGGACCAAGGAAACGCGCCGCTGGAGCGTTCAACGCACGAAGGGCTTTAGTTTCGCTATCTCAAGATCGAGGAGTAGCTGCCCTTAAAATGGTGACGCCATTCGTCAATATTTACCCGCTATCACCTGGCGTTGCCGGCACCCGCTTCCGCCCATCGCAACTGCGCAAAGAAATCCATCCCGCCTTCTTGAGCCGTCGCTGTTGACAACGGCATCGTCACTCTTACGGGCCGCGTCAGTTCCTATTCCGAAAAGGAAACCGCCGAGGGCGTTGTAAAGCCTGTGAGGGGCGTGCGCGGCATTGCCGAGGAGATCGAAGTGAAGATCTTCAGCGCTTATGACACATCGGACCAAGACATTGCGCGCCGCGCTGCCAACATGATCGACTGGAACGTTTCTGTTCCCAAGGATACCGTCCAGGTCAAGGTCCAGAAGGGCTGGGTCACGCTCACCGGCAAAGTCGAGTGGCAATATCAGAAGAACGCCGCCGCTGATACCGTTCGCGACGTTGGCGGCGTTGTTGGTCTGTCCAACCTTATCGAGATCGCTCCGCGTGTCAGTGCAGCGGCCGTGAAGAAGCGGATCGAGGACGCATTCAAGCGGGACGCGGAACTCGGGTCCCAAGGGATCCGGGGCCGAGGTCTCGGCGGCAGCGTCACGCTCAGGGGCAAGGTTCATATCTGGTCGGAACGGCGCGCGGCGGAACGTTCGGCGTGGTCTGCGCCTGGGATCACGACACTGAATGATCAAAAAGCGATTGGATAATTTATCTGACGCGAAGGGCTCGGTGCATCACTGGACATGTCGCACCGGACGTCGTTCAATATCTGCGTGTCCGCGTCGCTGGGGCCATTTCTGGGCTCGCATCATATCACTGCCGCCGTAAGTCCATTGAGGAGGAGAGCGATCTCTCAACGGGCTGCCCCACTCGAATCCATGCACATCAAGGACGCGATGCCGCAGGGCGATAGATGAAGAAGTCGACATCATCATGGCGGTTTGGGACGACGTGATCGTAGCCCAGGAGATTGCCATGTGGAGAGGACGCCCTATACCGGATGCAGCCCGGCGATACGAAACTTCTCGATTAAGTCTTGGCCATGCAGCATGGCGCCACCCAGACATGACGTAAGTCAAGGATGGACGCCTGTGTAACGGCTAGAAGGATCGGACAAGCCCGCAATATCGATCGGAGGCTACGTCTTGAAAAGACAGCAGTTTGTCATATTGATTTCGACCGCCTCGCTGTTAAGCCTCAGCCAGCCTCTCTTTGCCCACGATGGTTTAGCCGTCGCGGGCCATTTTGAAGCCCTGTGGCGCAAAATCACCGGACAGCATCTGCCGGCGAATGTCTCCATGTCGAACGGCCGTATCGAGGCCCAGCAGGTGTTGATCTCAGCCAAGTTTGCCGGTCGCCTTGCCGCGGTTCTGGTCAATGAGGGTGATGTGGTGGACGCGGGCGCCCCGATTGCCCGGATCGATGCATCCGATCTCGCTGCCCAACTCGCCGGAGCCAAGGCGGGGGTTCGCCGAAGCGAGACCAGCCAGATCGAGGCCGATGCTGCGATCGCCCAGCGCGAGAGCGAGTTGACGCTTGCCCGCCAGGAGCTTCAGCGCGCGCAGTCGATGAGCAACACGGGCAGCGGCTCCATGCAGCAGCTTGAATTGCGGCGCAGCCAGCTGGGCGTGGCCGAGGCGGCTGGGCGGTCGGCGCTGGCGAGCCGCGACGAGGCGGAAGCCGCAACCGAGGCGGCGCGGGCGGAGGTGGCCCGACTTCAATCGCTGATCGATGATGCGGTGCTGAAAGCGCCGCTCCGAGGTCGCGTCGAATATAAGCTGGCGCAGACCGGCGAGGTCGTTGCGGCCGGCGCACCGGTAGTCACACTGCTCGATCTCTCCGACGTTTCGATGACCATCTTCCTTCCGGCACGCGCGGCCGGCAGCTTGGCGATTGGAGATGAGGCCCGAATCATTCTCGATCCGGCGCCCCAATATGTCGTGCCGGCGAAGGTTTCCTTTGTCGCTTCGGAGGCGCAGTTTACGCCGAAGACAGTCGAGACGCAGGACGAGCGCGAGAAGCTGGTTTTCCGCGTGAAGCTGAGAATCGCGCCGGATTTGCTCAAGGGATACGAATCGCGCATCAAGACCGGTGTGAGGGGTGTCGGTTATGTCCGCACCGATCCCGCGGCAAGCTGGCCGGCTGACCTGCAAGTGAAGCTGCCGCAATGAGCGGAGCTGCCGTCCGCTTCACCGCGGTGACACATCGCTACGGCCACAGTCTCGCCCTCGATGCCGTCGATTTTGCCGTTCCTGCCGGCTGCATGGCTGGGTTGATCGGGCCGGACGGCGTCGGCAAGTCGACGCTGCTCGGCCTTGCCGCGGGCATCACCCGCATTCAGCACGGGCAAATCGAGGTGCTTGGCGGCAACATGGCCGGGAGGCGCCATCGCCGCGCGGTCTGCGCCCGCATCGCCTTCATGCCGCAGGGGCTCGGACGCAATCTCTATCCCACGCTGAGCGTTGCCGAAAACCTCGATTTCTTCGGACGCCTCTTCGGGCAGGGCGGCCGGCAGCGACGTGCACGCATCGATGAATTGCTGCGCATGACCGGTCTACTGCCTTTTCGCGATAGACCGGCGGAAAAGCTTTCGGGGGGAATGAGGCAAAAGCTCGGTATTTGCGCCTCGCTGCTACACGATCCGGACCTGTTGATCCTCGACGAGCCGACGACCGGCATCGACCCGCTGTCACGGCGGCAATTCTGGCAACTCATCGACCTTATCCGTGCGCGACGCCCACAAATGAGCGTCATCGTCGCCACTGCCTATATGGAGGAGGCTGAACGCTTCGACTGGCTGGCCGCCCTGCATGGCGGGCGGCTGATCGCCACCGGAAGCCCGACCGAGATCATGCAGCAGGTCGGGCGGCAGACGCTGGAGGCCGCGTTTATCGCGCTCATGCCCAATGCCGCCGAAGCAGACCAAGGCTCGCTGATCGTCGCGCCTCGCGTGACCGGCGACGGGCCGCCGGCGATCGCAGCGGAGGGGCTGACATGCCGTTTCGGCGACTTCGTCGCGGTCGACCATGTCAGCTTCCGCATTCCGAAGGGAGAGATCTTCGGTTTCCTCGGTTCGAACGGCAGCGGAAAAAGCACGACGATGAAGATGTTGACGGGCCTGCTTCCGGCGAGCGAGGGTGTGGCAAAGCTTTTCGGCCAGCCCCTGAAAGCCGGCGATATTGAGACCCGCAAGCGCGTCGGCTACATGTCACAGGCCTTTTCGCTCTATGGCGAATTGACGGTGCGCCAGAACCTGACACTGCACGCGCGGCTCTTCGCTCTGCCGGCGAACGAGATCGCGCCACGCGTGGCCAAGATGCTCGCCGAATACGATCTTGCCGATGTCGCCGACCAGCGGTCGCAGCACCTGCCGCTCGGCATCCGCCAGCGACTCCAGCTTGCAGCGGCCGTCCTTCACCGGCCGGAGATCTTGATCCTCGACGAACCGACCTCCGGCGTCGATCCGGTTGCGCGCAGCGCCTTCTGGCGGTCGTTGATCCGGCTTGCGCGGCGCGACGGCGTCACCATCTTTCTGTCGACGCATTTTATGAACGAGGCCGAACGCTGCGACCGCATCTCGCTGATGCATGCGGGCAAGGTGCTGGCGATCGGCAGCCCGGCGGAACTCAGCGCCGAACGCGGCAAGGCGACGCTTGCGGAAACCTTCATCGAAATCCTGAGCGAAGCCGGCATGGGCGAAGGAGCCGAAGCCGGTGTCGGGGAGGCTGCCGTTGCCGGCGAACATGCATCCCATTCGCGGCTCTTTGATCCAGGGCGGCTCTGGGCCTATACGCGGCGCGAGACGCTGGAAATCCTACGCGACCGGGCGCGGCTCGTCTTCGCATTGCTCGGACCGGTCATGTTGATGCTGACCTTCGGCTACGGCATTTCCTTCGATGTCGAGCATCTGCCCTTCGCCGTCTATGACCAGGACCAGTCGGCGGAAAGTCGGCAATTGGTGGAGAGCCTGCAAGGTTCGCGTTACTTCGAGGAGCGGCCGCCGATTGCGTCGACCGACGCCTTGCAAAGGCGGCTGCAGGACGGCGAACTCATGGTGGCAATCGAGATCCCGCCCGATTTCGGCCGCGACCTGATGCGGCGGCAGACGCCGGAGGTCTCGGTCTGGCTCGACGGCGCCATGCCGTTTCGCGCCGAAACGGCACGGGGTTATGTCTCAGGTCTCGTTTCCGCCTATCTCGCCGATGCGTCGGCGAGGCGAACGGGACACACCGCCTCCCCCTATCCGGTCAATATCGAAAGCCGCTTCCGCTACAATCAGGACTTCAAGAGCGCCAATGCCATCGTGCCGAGTGTCATCATGCTGATGCTTGTACTGATCCCGGCAATCATGACGGCGCTTGGAATCGTCAAGGAGAAGGAAACCGGCACGATCGCCAATTTCCAGGCGACGCCCGTTACCCGCATCGAATTCCTGCTCGGCAAGCAGCTTCCCTATGTGGCGATCGCCTTTGCCAGTTTTCTGATGCTGCTCCTGATGATGCGCTTCGTCTTTTTCGTGCCGATCAAGGGGTCGATCGGTCTGCTGGTCGCGGGTTCCATCCTTTACATTCTTTCGACCACGGCCTTCGGTCTCGTCGTGTCGAGTTTCATGCGCAGCCAGATGGCGGCGATCTTTGCCACAGCGATCGTGTCGATCATCCCGGCGGTGAACTTTTCCGGGCTTCTTGTGCCCGTCTCTTCGCTTTCGGGCGGCGGACGGTTCATGGGACTGCTCTTTCCGGCAGCCTGGTACCAACCGTTGAGTGTCGGCGTGATCACCAAGGGTCTCGGATTTTCCGAGCTCTGGCCAAATCTGATCGCCCTTGCTGCCTTCGGCATCGTCTTCGTCGGCACTGCGCTTGTCGCACTCAGAAAGCAGGGGGCTTGAGATGTGGGAAAAGCTCAAACGGATCTTCAGGCTTGGCATCAAGGAACTCTACAGCCTCAGGGCCGATCCCGTCATGATGGTCCTCATCATCTATACTTTTACGATCGCCGTTTACACTGTCTCTACCGGCGCAAAATTCGAGGTCGAGAACGCCTCCGTCGCCGTGGTCGACGAAGACCGGTCGATGCTCTCGACACGGCTGAGGGACGCGCTGCTGAAGCCTTTCTTCAAGGAGCCGGTGCTGATCGCCGCAGGCGAGGTGGACGCGGCGATGGATGCCGGCCGATTCGTCTTCGTGCTGGAGATACCGCCGAAGTTCGAGGAGGAAGCGATTGTCGGGCGCAAACCCACGCTGCAGCTCGACATTGACGCGACAGCGATGTCCCAGGCCGGCAACGGCGCCTCTTATATCCAGAGCATCATCATGCAGGAAGTCGTTTCGGCCCTGCCGACCAGCGCGGCCGCCCCGCCGATCTCCCTCCTCGTCAGCGCTCGTTTCAATCCCAATCTGCAATCGACCTGGTTTACGGCGGTGATGCAGGTCATCAACAATGTGACCATGCTCTCGGTCATTCTTACTGGGGCGGCGCTGATCCGTGAACGAGAGCATGGCACGATCGAGCATCTGCTGGTCATGCCGGTGACGCCGGCCGAGATCATGGTGTCGAAGATCTGGGCGAACGGCCTCGTCATTGTCGTGGCGGCCGTGCTTTCCCTGCTCGTCGTGGTCGAGTGGCTGCTTGCCGTGCCGATAGCCGGCTCGATCGGCCTGTTCGTATTCTGTACCGTTCTCTACCTATTCTCCGTCACGTCGCTCGGTATCCTGATCGCGACAGCGTCCAGTTCCATGGCGCAGTTCGGGCTGATTTCGATGCCGATCCTGATCATGATGAACCTGCTCTCCGGCAGCACGACGCCGATGGACAGCATGCCGCTCTGGCTGCAATACGCGATGGTGATTTCGCCCGCGCCGCATTTCGTCTCGATATCGCAGGCGATCCTCTATCGTGGCGCCGGCTGGGATGCCGTCTGGCCGGACGCCATCGCACTGAGCCTAATTGGTATCCTCTTTTTCGTAGGCGCGCTGATGCGCTTCCGCAAGGCGCTGGCCGAGGCGCGATAGGGGGAGGCGCGCAGTTATTCCGCGCGGGTAATCGTGACAGGTCCGGGATGATCTGTCGCCAGACGAGGCTCTTGATGCATATTCTCTTATCTGAGGGCATTCCGGCCTAACGATGGTCAGGACTATGCATCGCCCTCAACCGGCGAATTGTCTCGCAGCCGCCAGGCTTTGATGAAACTGTCGTCTTCCTGCCGACCGCTTCGGCAGCCGCCTCCACCAATTGAAAAGCATATTCCACCGCTGCTTCCGTATCATCGTGGGAGAGTTTTTCCGCGCGGCAACGGATTTGAAGCAGCCGTCTGATCCGGCGTTTGATCCCACGCATAGCGGCGCCGTCCGAGTGAGCGAAAAGCTGTCGCAGACAGCTGGTTGCGACCACTTCGGAAACCAGTAGTTTTCCCTCGATTTCGCCGAGCGTCGGCACGGCAAACCGCGCTCCTCCAGTCTGACAGTCACGATCTGTAACCAGCATCGTTGTTCTCCCTTTTACTTCGGCTTTCGATCATTCGTCATTGAGCGCTCTTTTCACCCGGCGCAGGATCACCGATCGTCCCTTTCGATCGGCACTGCGACGCAACCGCTCTTCCAGATCGAGAACGATTGACTGGTGCCAATCGGGATGACCAACTTCTTGCAGTCACAGATCCGGCCGCGCCGTGAAAATCCAAACTGGATCTGACATGGTCTGCCCTCGATTGCTCGAGCATCCTAGCCGACAGGAACACCGCCGCTTTGCGTCAGATCAATGAATTGTGAGAGCGAGGAAGATTAGGATTGATTTTCTCCAACAAGAAAGGCGATCCGATCATGACCATTAAAACTGTTTTGAGTGTCCTTGGCGTCAATCACTTCGACGCAGATTTGAAGGGTGCGATTGATTTTTGTGAAACCCGCGGCGCTCACCTGACCGCAATGGTGATTTCGATGGGCGCGGCGCCCCCGATCGGTTCCGCCGAAGTTGTCTCGACCGTCTGGATCGAGGAACGCCAGCGGGAAGTCGACAGTCTGGCCGACAAGGCGTCCGAGATCAAAGCGATCCTCGCACGAAGCGAGGCCTCCTCCGAGGTACAGGAGATCTACACCGAATTCGCCTGGGCGGATGAAGATATCGCCGAGCGGGCACTCTATGCCGATCTCGTCCTGATCGGCCCGCAGGCTGCCGGTGACCGAGAGCTTCGGCGCAGAGTTATAGACGGCGCCTTGTTCCGGTCGCCGACACCGATGCTGATCAATCCGAAAAAGACCAATATCGGATTTGCTCCTAAGTCAATCCTACTGGCGTGGGACTCCAGCGACGAGGCCTCGCGAGCAGCGCGCCAGTCGATCGAGTTTCTGCAGGCTGCAGAATCGGTACATGTTACCCTCGTCGATCCGCGGGCATCATCATCCGCGAATGGTGAAGAGCCCGGCGCTGATGTTGCCACCTTTCTGGCACGGCACGGGATAGAGGTTGATGTGGATTGCGTCGCAAGCGGCGGCCGCCGCGTCGACGAGGTACTACGCCAGCATTCGGTGGACGTCGCCGCCGACATGATCGTCATGGGCGCATATAATCATTCTCGACTGCAGCAGCGTCTTTTTGGCGGTGTGACGCGGTCGATGGTGGAGGAAACCAAGGTTCCTCTCTTCCTCGCCCACTGAGCAAGACGCCCGGGACCCTCCTGGGCGTCTTTCCCTGACCATTTTTTCACTCGACTGAAAGCGCCGTACGACCGGTAACCTCACGGACAAATATGCCGTAAAAAATGTGCTCGGACGCCGAGGCGGTTGACTGCGCCTGCGGCTTCAACGCGCCGATTTCCCACCAGTCGAAGTGTTTTTGCAGCAACGACCAGGCGTGCAACCTTTCATTACGCCAAAGGTCGGTATCCCTAAACTCCTCGAACCGGCCATCGACGACGATGCTCATCCAACCTTTTCCCGTGCCATGCTGATCGATTTGCAGAAAGACGTTTTCATGCGCGCGCATCCATTCGACTTTTCGGCCGGGCATTAACAAGGCGTCGTCTCAGTTCCCGTGGCCCTGGTGTCGCCACGGTATGGACCGTCGGCGCAATAGTCGTTATTTGCACGCCACGTTGCGATGCTGAAAACGTCGCCGAAACATCACCGCAGACACCCAAGGCTTCTCAAAGTGAAAAAAGTGCAGCGCAGCTTTGCCGTTGAGTACAAATCAGGACGGCGAAAACTCAACTCCAAACCGAGTTCCATCTGGGGAGACACGGATCTCAAGTCCGTTGCGCGAGATATGCAGGACGAGGCAATGCCATTTATGTCATTACCTCCTCAGGCAAGAAACAGCGAGATGCTTGTACCCGAAGAAGAACCGGCCGGGCCGTTATTGACACTGCCGATCGACCAAGAGACAAATGCATCGGCTTTACAGGAGACCATAATGGCCGACGAAAACGATACGATGACCAATGCTGACACACCGGCCGCCGCGGCGCCCGATGTACTGAAGAAGGTGCGCAAACCTCGAGCCAAGAAGGCGGTGCCTGAAACCGCCTCAGCCGCCGTTTCTGTGCAACCAGCAGCGGCTTCGGGTGCCAAAGCTGGAAAGCAGACGAGAGGACGCAAAGCAAAGCCTGACGAAGGGACGACGAGTGCCAGGCGTGCGCCTGTCAAACGTGCTCCCAAGGCTGTGTCGATAACGACTGCACCGTCGGTGGCGGCAGTTGATGAGATCGCGGATCTTCTGCAGCTCGAAGAGGAAAACCAGAGACTGCGCAAGCTGCTGGCGGAGAAGCTCCGCGCTGAAAATGCCGATCTGCGGAAGCGACTTAACCTCGGTTGATTGGCAGCAGACGGCCAAGCGCTGGCCGCATTCTCATGCTTATTGAAGTGAAGATTTTGGCGGCGGTTCGATCTGCCGCCAACGTTTTTGCTCGCAGTTTGCATACTGAGTAGAATTCGAGGTCGAATAAAATGGCGTCTCCATGGAAACTTCTTGCTGGGCTGGTGTCACGGCGACGCCAGCAGAAGCGAGAACACGGCTCGACCGATGACGTGAAGCCGACTGAAACGGCGGCCGACAACCGGTTGAACGCCGCAGACAGTGCGGCCAACGAAAAACCGGTCATTCACGAAGAACGCGAGGCGGTGTCAGCGGACCTGGATCATGCCGAGGAAGCGGCAAGTAGTGTTAATGACACGAGAGATGTCGCAAGCGCCACGCTCACGAAAGCGGTTGATCCGGCCTTATCCAATGAGGCCGACGTAGCCGCATACGCCGCACCAAAGGCATTGCCAGTAAGCGAAGGTCCAACGCGAAAGCGCAGCAGGCGGAGCAAGAAAGTGAAAACGATTGCTGTCGTTCTTCCACCTTCTCCAGGCGTTACCGCCGTTTCTGCCGACGCGGTGAGCCTCGATGGCGAAATCAGACTGCTCCGGGATCAGCTGGCGACGAAGCTTAGGCTGCAAAACGCACAACTGAAGAGGATGCTGGATCGATTCGAGCGCTGAAATTGTCATTTCCTATCGTACCCAATCGCGGCCAGTGTGCCTTGGCTCGGAACGGGTATGAGCTGCGTTGCGCGCGAATTGGATAAGGTCTAGCTGGCCTGCCGCCCAAATGAGAGAGAGCTAGCCGCGGGGTTTCATACGGCTGTGCTCAATTCCGATTCCGCCTGCCTTTACCGAAATTACTCGGCGGTCTCTCCGCCTCCACCATCAGCCCGGCTGGCCGGTTGGCAGGGACGTGAAGTCATCCTGGCCAGTTTGCCCGACCACCGTCCCACGACATTGCGTGGCGTGGCAATAATTGCAAAGGCCACCTCGCGTCGTCGAGAGATTTGAGGCGACATTCCTCCGTCTTTGCTTGCCTCGCCGAACAAGAGCGCGATCGACCGTGCCGACCGGCACTTGATCCCATTCTCGCGCCTTGCCTGGATGTTCATCGCTCAGGGGGACGATCTCGATTGGCGCGCAATGTCGTATCGCCCGCGGTTCATCTGCGAAGCTGGCGATGGAATGCCGGCTCGCGGATCTGTCATGCCGTCTAAACCTCCCCTTGGATTGTGGCCATCGCGTCCTGCCCGGCTTTTGGTCCTGCCAGGCGCGCGATGGGCGCGACCTCGAAACGGAGGTTCGATCAAGATTTGCCGATCCTCGTCCGTCCGCGTCCGCAGAATGATGGCAGTTGACGCGAAACGCTTTTTGACGATACGGCAACGCGATGGCGCGAATGGCGGATGGTCGGTCGGTAAGTCGGAAGAACTGCGGAGCATGGGTTTGAAACGGGCGGTGGATTTTTTCTTGGCTTTGATTGCGGCGGCGATCCTGCTCGTTCCAATCCTTGTCGTCGCTCTTTGTGTTCGCCTTACCTCGCCGGGACCGATCCTCTATTGGTCAAAACGTGTCGGGCGTTTCAATCAGATCTTCCTGATGCCGAAATTTCGCAGCATGCGCGTCGACACACCGACGGTTGCCACGCATCTGCTCGAAGATCCGGATCGCTTTCTGACACCGATCGGTTCGTTTCTGCGCAAATCCAGCCTCGACGAACTGCCGCAGCTCTGGTGCATTCTCGAGGGGAAGATGAGTTTCGTCGGCCCGCGGCCGGCACTCTACAATCAATATGATCTGATAGAGTTGCGGACGACCCATGGTGTCGACAAGCTCCTGCCCGGACTGACCGGATGGGCGCAGATCAATGGCCGGGACGAATTGCCGATTCCGGAGAAGGTAAAATTCGATGTCGAATATCTTGAACGCCGCTCGTTCGGCTTCGACATAAGCATCCTGTTTATGACGGCCGAAAAGGTCATTCGCCGTAAGGGAATAAGGCATTAAGCTACCTACTTCTGATAGATAAGCGGGGCGGGGGACCTTACTTTCCGATTATTTCAGTTGCGCTCGTTGCAGAAAATGACAAGAAGGTGGTTGTCTGATTGATCCGCGAGACGCTGGTAAGCAATGCCCGAAAATACCCCCACTGAGACGCCGCGCTCAGGATGGTTCTTAATGCCGATGCAAGCGCTCGTCGCCCCTCTGCTGGCGATGCCGCGGGTTGCCAAACGCGCTCTGGCCTTGCTGCTGGATTCCAGCTTTTGTGTTCTGACGATCTGGCTGGCCTATTGTTTCCGCCTAAACGAATGGACGGTGCTGACAGGTGTGCAGTGGCTGCCGGTCTTCGTTTCGCTCTGTATGGCACTTCCCATCTTCATCGTCATGGGCATGTATCGGGCGATCTTCCGCTATGCCAATATGGCTGCTTTCATTACTGTTCTGAAGGCGATTGCGATCTACGGCGTCGCCTTCATGACGATATTTACAGCACTCAGCGTCCCCGGTGTTCCGAGAACCGTCGGCATCCTCCAGCCCTTCCTTCTGTTGATTGCGATCGGCCTGTCGAGGTTGAGTATCCGCTACTGGCTCGGGGATGCCTACCAGCGCATCCTTCACAAGAATATGCTCGCCAAGGTGTTGATCTATGGGGCAGGGACGGCCGGGCGGCAACTGGCCGGTGCCTTGATCAACAGTGCCGAACTCAATGTCGTCGGCTATCTGGATGATGATCCGCGTCTCAAGGGCGGCGTCATGGGTGGTTTGCCGATCTACGACCCCTCGGATCTTCCGGTGCTTGCCGAATCTCTCGGCGTGCACAACGTGCTTCTTGCACTTCCCTCCGCATCGCGGCAGCGTCGCAACGAAATCCTGGAGCACATCCGTAAAGCCAGGGTCAATGTTCGCACGTTGCCGGATCTCACTGCCCTGGCTCAGGGACGCATCGCCGTCTCCGACATCCGAGAGCTGGAGATCGAAGATCTTCTGGGAAGAGAAGCGGTCGCGCCGCGCCAGGAGCTACTCGACAAGTCGATGCGCAACAAGGTGGTGATGGTCACCGGTGCTGGCGGCTCGATCGGCGGCGAGCTATGTCGTCAGATTTTGCGCACCGGGCCTTCCAGCCTGATCCTCATCGATCAGAACGAGTTTGCGCTTTACAATATCCATGCCGAATTGCAGAAGCTCGCCGAACTGTACAAGCATGAAAATATGCAGATCGTTCCGATTCTGTGTTCTGTCCGCGATCAGGATCGCATGGAACATGTCATGCAGAGCTGGCGACCTCAGACGCTCTATCATGCAGCCGCTTACAAGCATGTTCCCCTTGTCGAACACAATGCCGTGGAAGGCATCAAGAACAACGTGATGGGTACGTTGGTCGCGGCACGCGCGGCGAATAAATGCGGCGTCTCGAATTTCGTGCTGATCAGCACAGACAAAGCCGTGCGTCCGACAAATGTGATGGGCGCCAGCAAGAGGCTGGCGGAGATGGTTCTGCAGGCGCTTGCGGCGGAATCGGCGACCGACAGAATGCGAACGAATTTCTCCATGGTCCGTTTCGGAAACGTCCTCGGCTCCTCCGGATCTGTCGTGCCGCTTTTCCGGCAGCAGATCAAGGAGGGCGGCCCGGTGACACTGACACATCCTGATATAACCCGCTACTTCATGACCATTTCGGAGGCTTCTCAACTCGTCATACAGGCCGGCGCGATGGCGGAGGGCGGAGATGTCTTCCTGCTCGACATGGGAGAGCCGGTTCGCATCGCAGATCTCGCCCGCAAGATGGTGGAGCTTTCCGGGCTGGCCGTCCGGGACGAAGACAATCCCGAAGGCGATATCGAGCTGTCCGTTACCGGTCTTCGACCCGGCGAGAAGCTCTTTGAAGAGCTGTTGATCGGGGATAATCCTGAAACAACCGAACATCCTCGGATTATGAAGGCGCGCGAGGATTTCCTGTCCTGGGCGGAGCTGTCGCGAAGGCTCAACGCGCTCAACGCGGCGTTGGACCGGAACGATATGATCGCTGCACGTGCGACATTGGCGGAGCTCGTTTCCGGCTATTCGTCAACGGGTGAGGTCTCGGATCTGGCTTTCACCGGCGCCGAGCCAATACGGCTACCTCAGACAATTCAAAGCAAGCTGTAGGGTCTGCAGGCTTAAGGGGTGCCGGACGTCAGCTCCGAACGACGGGCGCAAAGCCCGTGCTGCCGCGATCCGCACAAATAAGGGCGACCATGTAGGCGAAGATCGGATCCAAAGCTTTCTGATTGAACATAATGCCAAAGCTGCCCGTGATGACGTAGCTGCTGAACAGCAGAAGAGCGAGCGCAATCGCTAAATCCCGGCCCGGTCCCGCTTCTTTTCTCCACGCGCCGATCACGGGCGTCAGCAGCATCAGCGAAAGCGCTGCAATGCCGAAAACGCCGGCGTCGATTCCCGCGGTCAGAAAGCCGTTATGGACATGCGAGTAAGGCAGCTTCGGCCTTATATTATCGGGAAGCTCTGCCAAAACCGAAGCCATCCGGTTCTGCGGGCCATAACCCGTCAACGGGTCCTTACTGATTGCTGATAGTGCGCCTTTGTACAAGGCGAACCGGGCACTCAGCGACGTGATCTCGCCGTCGGTGCGTTCGAGCGATGTCAGATTTTCCTGAAGCGCCTGGATGCGATGAAGGATCTGGCCGCTGCCCAGGGTGATAAGTCCCGCCAACAGCAAGGAGCTGGTAATAGCCAGGCTGCGCAAACTCAGATGGAAGCTGTGTTTGCGAAAGTACCAGAGGAAGATGACGATATGGATGGGAATGACCAGCCAGGCCGAGCGCGTTCCGGAAAGCAGGACGCAGCCTAGACCCGCGGCATATCCCAATATCGCAATTCTTTGCTCCACGCTTCTGGGAGATTGAACGTTGAGAAGCGCAATGCCGCCGAAAAGAACGCCTATGACGCCCAGGAGTGCTGCGTTCGAAGTCCCGGCCTCTGCCCTCTCCATCAGAAACATGATCTGCAGGAGACTGAAAAGAAAGGTGACGATCATGCCGATGCCTGCGCCGAGGATAAAGAGCGGCACGAGACTGCCATCGGGAGATTGGCGCATCCGCGGCAATATCAGCCAGACCGAAAAGAAAGGCAGAAGCCGGAATATCCAGTCCAGTTCTTCGGAGTAAGGCGGGTTGATGAAGATGCTCGCGATCATCACCAGCGGGTAGATCGACATGCCAATGGCCACCAGCCGGTCGGATTTCGACAAGTTCAAGGCGAGGCTGCCCGTGGCCAGACAGTAGGCGCCCCATACCATCGACGCGAGGAGGATGAAGGAGTTAAAGTTCGGCGAAAGCCCTGGAAGGATCGCAAAGAGAAAGACCGCAATGCGGTTGTTTCGGTCGAGTGCACTTCCGGCCTCATTCCCGGGATAAAGCACCGCCATCTTGAGTTGTCTGAAATAATTCACTTTGCCGGTCCTGACCGTGGCCATACTGCCTCGCTAAGGATCGCGATCACGGCTGTCAAGCTGTGATGACGGTGCAATCTGTGGCTTTATTTGACGTGGTATTCCGGCAACAGTCGTCTGGACAGACGTGGTTCTGTTCGATGATGGGTGACAAAGGGGTACGAAGGTAAGACCGGCTTCAACAGAAAACACGTCTGGGGTGCGGGCGTGATGTGAAGGTTTGATAGCCAGCAGCCGACGAGCGTATCGAGAGAAAGAAGGCGGCATCATCGCGATCGGCGAAGACCCGATGCATGCGCCTCGTTGAAGTGACGCGGCTGCCGCTACCGCCAATATGGGCGTGTCGAACCTTCCGCCGACGATCGACCAAGGAGATATCCAAGCCCGAATGCGACAATGCCGGTAGTGAGCAGCAATGCGCTTGCGGTATGCGGGTGCTCTCTGGCACCGAAGGCGACGGCATAAGCCTCACGTTTCATCTCTCTGGCTGCCGACTTCGCGACCTTGGTCAATCCCTCCGGCTGCTCAGCCGGCGTTCCGGTGAATCCGGCGTTCAAGTTCTGTTTGTCGGTCATGTCGACGACCTTTCTTAATGACAAGAGGTCTGAGATTGGCGCGAGGCGGAAAGTCAATCCTGCTCGCGTGTGCCGGGAGAGGCTTCGCGTTGATCGGCGTCCTCGAGATCGGTCTTGACGAGGAATGCATCGGTATGTTCGCGCGAGGCCTCTCGCAATGCTGCGAGGTTTGGAGGATCATCGGCTTCGCCCTGCTGTGCATCGAGTTCATGTTCGGCCAGGGTCCAGTGATGCCCGTGCTTGCCTTCCGGCCTCCCTTCATTCTCCCACAGGGAATATGCCCTTCCTCGGATCTCCTCCTCGCGGCTGGCTGCTGGCGACCCGCCGCTCAGCCTGTCGATTTGGTTTGCGGCTCGCGGAGCCATCTTCCGTCCGCCTGCGTCCGCGGCGGGTGGAGTTTTCGACCGGCCGCCGTCAGTCGTATTTTCGCTTGTCTTGCGTGGTGCTGGCTTTTTCATGAGAGTCTCCTTGCGGATCTCAACCAACTTGGCCGATCTAAGTTCCAAACAAAGAGTGCCTCGGCGTAGAGATCGGCTTTCCATAGGTCTATGCCGTTCACCCGCGCTGTCGCACCGTAATTACCGTTCAATGTTTTTGTCTCGAGCCCGCGGCCCGCCGGTCGACTTGCTCAATTCGTGAAGCGCCGAACCTTGAACGGCATGTCTTGGCACGGCGATAAAACTGATATACTAGTATGCCACGGAGTTTCAGCGTCCCGGTATATTCATGCAGCAAGCATCAGAAACCGAAGTTTTGGTCGTCCCGGCATCGCGGGAGGACGGGGGTAGGCTGCGCCGTATCACCACGGCCGGCGCCATCTACGATCGCCTCTATGCCGACATCGTGTCGTTACGGATGCCGCCTGGCATGCTGTTGCAGGAAAAGCGGATCGCCGATGATTTCGGCGTCAGCCGCACGCCGGTACGCGAGGCGCTGCTCCGGCTTTCCGAAGGCGGACTGGTCGATATCTACCCGCAGTCGGGCACCGTCGTGTCGCGGGTGCCTGTCTCGGCGATCCCTGAGGCGGTCGTCGTGCGCAAGGCGCTCGAAGGCGCGACAGTCGATGCTGCGGCTCTGACCGCGACGACCGCCGATATCGCCCGTCTCGACGCCATCATTGCCCGGCAGCGGGCGCATGCCGCGACCGGCAATGCCTCGGGCTTCCATGAGGAGGACGAGGCCTTCCATGAGGCGATCACGCAGATATCGGGTTATCCCGGCATCTGGGCAATCCTGAAAACGGTCAAGGTGCAGATCGACCGGGCACGGCGCCTGACGTTACCGGTGCTTGGGCGCATGGATAATGTCGTGCAGGAACACATGATCATCCGCGATGCGCTGGCCGCCCATGATGCGGCGGCGGCACGCAGTGCGATGATCCATCATCTGAGTGCCGTCATTCCCGATGTCGACGAGTTGCGCGCGCGTTACCCCCATTATTTCTGCTGACGGCAGGCCAACACGAAACGAAAAGCGAGAGGGAAGGAAGAAGGATGCGACAGGGTTGGAGATGGTTCGGACCGGAAGCGCCGGTGACGCTGGATGATGTCCGCCAGACGGGCGCGACGAATATCGTCTCTTCGCTGCATCAGGTGCCGATCGGCAGGGCCTGGACGGAGAAGGAAGTGCGCGATCGCCAGTCTCTGATCGAGACGACGCCTGGCGACCGCTCGCCGCTCGTCTGGTCGGTGGTCGAGAGCATCCCGATCCCCGATGCCGTCAAGCGCAAGGGCGGGGAGGCAAAGGCCGAAATCGAGGCGTGGATCGCCAGTCTCGAAGCGGTCGCCGCCTGTGGCATTCCGATCGTCTGCTATAATTTCATGCCGGTGGTGGACTGGACCCGCACCGAACTCGATTTCGTGACGCCGACCGGCGCCACCGCCATGCGCTTCGACCACGAGCGTTTTGCAGCCTTCGATCTCTTCATTCTGGAACGGCCGGATGCGGCGCAGCACTATTCCAGCGAAGACCGCGAACGGGCGCGTACCGTCTTCGAGGCGATGACGGACGACGAGGTCGCCGACATCACCCGCATCATCACCTCGGCCCTGCCGGGGTCAACCACCGAACCTCTGACCATTCCGGCTTTCCGCGAAAAGCTCGTCGCCTATAGTGGCATCGATGCCGCAAGACTGCGCCGGCACCTGATCGAATTCCTGGAGGCGGTGACGCCGGCTGCCGAAGCCCGCGGCGTCAAGCTGACGCTGCATCCCGATGATCCGCCGCGTTCGCTGTTCGGCCTGCCGCGCATTGCCTCGACGGCGGACGACTATGCCGCTCTCTTCGATGCGGTGCCGTCGGCGGCGAACGGCATGTGTTATTGCACCGGCAGCCTCGGCGTCCGCGCCGAAAACGATCTGCCGGCGATCGCCCGACGCTTTGCCTCGCGCATCCACTTCGCCCATCTGCGCGCCACGACGCGCGAGGGTGACGGCCGGACATTCCATGAAAGCGCCCATCTGGAAGGCGACGTCGATATGGTCGCCGTTCTCAGCGAACTGGTCGCGGAAGACCGCCGCCGCAGTCCCGAAGACACCATGGTGTTCCGATCGGACCATGGCCATCGCATGCTCGACGACCTCGACAAGGTCGTCACACCAGGCTACCCGGCAATCGGCCGCATGCGCGGCCTCGCCGAACTGCGCGGCATCCTGCATGCGCTGGGCGCTCCGCCAAACTGAGGCGTTGTCTCTGGCCGAGGAGGGGCAAGACGTTGCCACTTGTCTCTTCTCCCCAGCGGGGAGAAGTGCCGGAGCGATAGCGAGGCGATGAGGGGGCTTCACGGCATACCGCTCAATATTGCCCTTCGCTTGCGCTCAGTGCACTCGCTCCTATCGTCGCTCGCCCCCTCATCTGCCCTTCGGGCATCTTCTCCCCGCTGGGGAGAAGGGAGAGCAAGTGCTCACCCGTAAACAAAAATCATTACGCTCTGAAGCCCGAGCGATGCTTCAGAGCGCGCAACCTTTCAGGAAAAGATCGGCGCACATCTTCGCCCGCGCCTGGATCGCCTCGATCTTCGGCGGCGTTTCCTGGCGCAGGATCGCCGCGCGCTGCGGCTCCATGGTCATCATGCCGCGCAGCATGCCGCAGGCCAAGTGCGGATCGTCGAGTGCAATAAGGCCGCGGTCGACCTGCAAGCGCAGCCAGTTTTCCATCAGCGCGTTGGTGCGCAGGATCGCCTGTTCGTAGAAGGATGTGGCGATCTCCGGAAAACGGTCCGACTCGGCGATGACAAGGCGCATGATGGTGACCGTATCTTCAGAAAGCGTCAGCATGCCGTAGGCCGTCAGCATGCGCTCCAGTCCATCTCTCAGATCGGCGGCGGCAAGCATCGGGGGATCGAGCGCCAGCAGGAAGCGGCTGATACGCTCGGAGACCACGCTGGCGAAGAGATCGGCCTTGGTCGGAAACAGCCGGTAGAGCGTCTTTGTGGAAACACCAGCCTCCTGGGCGATCGTGGCAATGCTTGCCGCCGCGTAGCCGTTATCGTGAAACTGGGTGTCTGCCGCTTCGACGATCAGGTTCCTGGTGTCGTCGTCACAGCGTAACTGCGGCCTGCCTCTCGGCCTCTTCTCAATTTGTTGATTTTGGACCACGATGATTTTCCAAATTCCTATTGACATCCATTTTATAGTGCATATTTTGGAAAACATCAAGTTTCCTAAATAGGATTTTACTCGAATTCAGAGGCCGCAGCCCAAGAGACGGCGACCCGTCCAGGAGAGAGACAATGACCATCAAGAAGCTGCATGCCTTGAACAACAATACCGCCGTCGAAACCACTGCCGAAGCCGCTCCCGCGAGCCTAGATGCCGGCAAGACGCCGCGCGTTGCCGAGGCCGCCGCACCCATTGCCGAAGAAAAACCCGCCCGCAAGCGCGGCGGCCGTTCCCTGCTTCTCGGCGCCACCGCGCTCGTGCTGATCGCCGCCGGCGCCTATTACGGCCATGATTACTGGACGGTCGGTCGCTTCCATATCTCGACCGACGATGCCTATGTGAAGGCCGACAACAGCACCATCGCCCCCAAGGTATCAGGCTATCTTGCCGAAGTCCTCGTCATGGATAACGAGACGGTGAAGGCCGGTCAGCCGCTCGCCCGTATCGACGATCGCGACTTCAAGGCAGCCCTCGATCAGGCCAGCGCCGATGTCGCTGCCGCCGAAGCCACCGTCAACGCCAAGCAGGCTTCTCTCGATATCCAGCAGTCGACGATTGCCGCCGCCCGCGCGACCGTCGATGTCGACCGCGCCAATGAGACCTTTGCCGAGCAGAACAACAAGCGTTATTCGAACCTCGCCACCAGCGGCTATGCCCCGGTCCAGACGGCACAGCAGGCCGCCTCGCAGATCGCTGCCGCCCAGGCCTCGATCGTCCGCGACAGCGCCTCGCTCGATGCCGCCGTCAAGCAGGTCGATCTGCTGAACGCCGAGCTGGCCCAGGCAAAGGCCGCCCTTGCCCGCAGCCAAGCTGTCCAGCACCAGGCCGAGCTCAACCTTTCCTATGCAACGATCACGGCCCCCGTCGACGGCACCGTCGGCAACCGGACGCTGCGCGTCGGCCAATATGTCCAGGCCGGCACCCAGCTGATGTCGGTCGTGCCGACGACAGCTGCCTATGTCATCGCTAACTATAAGGAAACCCAGCTCACCGACGTCAAGGCCGGCCAGCCTGTCGATATCGAGGTCGATATGTTCCCTGGCCGCACCTATCACGGCCATGTCGACAGCCTCGCTCCGGCAAGCGGCCAGGAATTCGCGCTGCTGCCGCCTGACAACGCCACCGGCAACTTCACCAAGGTCGTCCAACGCATTCCTGTGAAGATCGTGCTCGACGGTGACGCCGCCGCGAACGGCGACCTGCGCCCCGGCATGTCCGTGCAACCAAGCATCGATACCAAGAACGACCGCAGCTAGGGCCGGGGGACGAGGAGTTCGTGTCATGTCCACCATTGCAGCAACAGCCATCGCCGTTCCGCAGCCGAAAACCGGCGCCAGCACCAGGGAATGGATCGCCGTTCTCGCCGGCATGATCGGCGCCTTCATGGCGATCCTCAACATCCAGATCACCAATGCCTCGCTTCTCGACATCGAGGGCGGCATCGGAACAGGCGTCGACAATGGCGCCTGGATCTCCACCTCCTACCTGATCGGCGAGATCGTCGTCATCCCGCTGACGGCCTATTTCAGCAACGTCTTCTCTTTCCGCCGTTATATCCTCGTCAATTCCGTCCTCTTTCCGCTGTTTTCGATCGGCTGTGCCTTCGCCCATGATCTCGGCACGATGATCGTGCTGCGCGGCCTGCAGGGTTTTGCCGGCGGCGTGCTGATCCCCATGGCCTTCACCATGGTGCTGACCAAGCTGCCGAAGCATCAGCAGCCGCTCGGCCTTGCGGCCTTCGCGCTCTCGGTCACCTTCGCACCGGCGATCGGCCCGACCATCGGCGGTTATCTCACCGAAAACTACGGCTGGCAGACGATCTTCTTCATCAACGCCGTCCCGAGCGCCATCATGGCGGTAGCCCTTGCCCTGACGCTCGACAAGCAGCCGATGCAGCTCGGCCTGCTCCGGGAAGGCGACTGGGCGGGGATCATCAGCATGGCGATCGGCCTCTCGGCATTGCAGACGGTGCTTGAGGAAGGCAACAAGGAGGACTGGTTCTCCTCGCCCTTCATCGTCAAGCTCAGCATCCTCGCCTTCGTCTTCCTCGTCGCCTTCATCTGGATCGAGCTCACGGTGGAGAAGCCGCTGGTCAAGCTGCGGCTGCTGAAGCAGCGTAACTTCGGCATCGGCGTTGCCGTCAACGTGCTGGTCGGCGTCGCCCTCTTCGGCACCGTCTATATCCTGCCGCAATATCTCGGCCAGGTGCAGCGCTATAATGCCGAGCAGATCGGCAATGTGCTGGCCTGGACCGGCCTGCCGCAGCTGCTTTTGATCCCGCTCGTGCCGATGATGATGAAGCGCTTCGATGCGCGGTATATCGGCTTCCTCGGCATCTCGATCTTTGCGATAAGCTGCTTCATGAACATCACGTTGTCAGCCGATACGGCTGGCGACCAATTCTGGATTCCGAACATCATCCGCGCCATCGGCCAGGCCCTGGTGCTGACGCCGATCACTGCCATCACCACCGCCGGCATCGCGCCTTCGGATGCGGCCGCCGCCTCGGGCCTGACCAACATGCTGCGCAATCTCGGCGGCGCCGTCGGCACGGCAACGCTCGGCACGGTGCTGACCAAACGCGAGCAGTTCCACTCGAACATCATCGGCCAGTCGGTGACGCTCGGCCGCGATGAAGTCCGCACCCGTCTCGACCAATTGACAGGCTACTTCGTGCAGCATGGTGTCTCCGACCATGCCGTCGCAGCCCAGAAAGCCGTCGTGGCGCTTGGCCAGGTCGTCAAACGCCAGGCCCTCATCCTCGGTTTTGCCGATACCTTCGCCGTCATCGGCGTGGTTCTTGCCATTGCAGCCGTCGCCCTACTGCTCACCCAGAAACCGCGGGCCGGCGGTGGCGCCGGCGCTCACTGAAATATCGGCGCTCGCCCGGCTTGCCGGCGAGCGCTTTCCGCTGCCTTCCTATTGCGGAATTTCGACCGTGAAGGCAAAGCTCGCCACGGCGCCCGGCGCCAGGATCGTGGTCGACGGTCTCTTCGACAGCTCGCTCGAAGCTCCCGCTTCCGCGGCCGTTCCATGCCAAGGCTCGATGCAGAGGAAGGGCGCGCCCGGCTTGGTCCACAGCGCAAGATTGGGCAGGTTCTTGAAATGGAACCGCATGGCCGGGCCACCTTCGGAGCCATACGCCAGGCCTTCGCCCGCACCATCAGGGAAAATCATTGCATCCTGTTCGAACATCGAATGATCGAGCACAAGCCGGCCAGCATTAAACGGCGAGGGCAGGGGCGCGGGATTGATGAGGCCGCCTTCCAGCCGCACAAGTGCGGGTTCGCCCTTGTTGTCGAGCGTCACGATATGGTCGCGCCCGGAAGCCCCCGGCAATGGCCAGGCGAAGGCCGAATGGAAGCCGAGCCCGAACGGCATCGGCTTTGGGTCGCGATTGGTGACCTCCGCCGTGACGGTCAACGCCCGGCCCTCGACCGCATGCACCACGGCCAGCTGAAAATCAAACGGATAGACCGCCCGCGTCGCTTCGGAGGCGGCCAGTTCGAACCGGCACATCGTCTCAGTGGAGGCCGCAAGCGCGAATTCGCTGCGGCGGGCAAAGCCATGCTGGGCCATCGGGTAGACCGTACCGTCGATCGCGATCTTGTCGTCCGGCGCCTTGCCGACGATCGGAAACAGGATCGGCGACCGCCCGGTCCAGAAGGCTGCATCGCCCGTCCAAAGCCACGAGCGTCCGTCGCCTGAGGTGAGCGCCTGCATCTCGGCGCCGAGGGAGGAGACATCGACGGTGAGATCCTGATTCCCGATCCGGATGGAGATTGGCATCGCGTTTCCTTTCGCATTGGTGCGGCACCCAGCCATACCGTTCCGCGCCGGGGATTTCCACCCAATAGCGAGGCTGCCACACCAGCCGTTGCCCTCGTTATTTCCGGATTGCGCCCAATCTGGCGATCACTTCATTCGGGATGCCGTAGCGCTGGATGGCGTCGCGGTTGTTCCGCAAGCCGCAGATCTCACGCTGGATGAAGAACGCCCAGACGGCGTCGGATGCGTCGTCGAGAAGCCTTTCGCGGTCTTCGGCGCTCTGGCGATCGGCAGCCCAGGCCTTCAGGGCGGCAAGGGCCGCCTCCACCTTCAGTCCGTGACGTCCAAGCGAATCCGCGCGTTCTGACATCAGCTCGTATTCGAGGACGTTGAAGCCGTTTCTATCCTGCTCGGATTGTAGGAAGGACTGCGGCGGACGAACGCTCATTGGCACAGGTCTCCGGTGGCGTGAGCCGCGATATTAGCCAATCCTGTTCCAAATTAAAGAAGGTGGGCATGATGTCGTTCGAAAACCGCTCATGCCTTTCGGCATCATACTCTTGATCGAGAGGGTGGGAAACAGGGCTATCCCCCGGTTTCCCCGCATGGCATAAGCGCGCCAAAATCTCCTTCTCCGGGCTCCCGCGCAAACCATGATCCGTATCGAAAACATCAGCAAGCAGCTCAGCCACCGCATCCTCTTCATCGAGGCGTCCGCAGCCCTCAACAGAGGCGAGAAGATCGGTCTCGTCGGCCCGAACGGCGCCGGCAAGACGACCGTCTTCCGGATGATCAACGGCGAGGAACAGCCCGACGAGGGGCAGGTCTCCTGCGAGAAGGGCGTCACCATCGGTTATTTCAACCAGGATGTCGGCGAAATGGCGGGCCATAGCGCCGTCGCCGAGGTGATGAACGGCGCAGGTCCGGTCAGCATCGTTGCCGGCGAATTGCGCGAGCTCGAGGCGGCCATGGCCGACCCCGAGCAAGCCGACTACATGGAAGAGATCATCGAGCGCTACGGCGAGGTGCAGGCGCGCTATGAGGAGTTGGACGGTTATGCTCTCGAGGGCCGCGCCCGCGAAGTGCTCGCCGGCCTGAGCTTCAGCCAGGAAATGATGGACGGCGATGTCGGCGCGCTGTCGGGCGGCTGGAAGATGCGCGTGGCGCTCGCCCGTATCCTCCTCATGCGCCCCGACGTCATGCTGCTCGACGAGCCGAGCAACCATCTGGATTTGGAAAGCCTGATCTGGCTGGAGGAATTTCTGAAAGGCTACGAGGGCGCGCTGCTGATGACCTCGCACGACCGCGAGTTCATGAACCGCATCGTCACCAAGATCATCGAGATCGACGGCGGCACGCTGACGGCCTATTCTGGCGACTATGAATTCTACGAGCAGCAGCGGGCGCAGAACGAGAAGCAGCAGCAGGCCCAGTTCGAACGCCAGCAGGCAATGCTCGCCAAGGAGATCAAGTTCATTGAGCGCTTCAAGGCGCGCGCCTCCCATGCCTCGCAGGTGCAGAGCCGCGTGAAGAAGCTGGAGAAGATCGACCGGGTGGAGCCGCCCAAGCGCCGCCAGTCGGTCGCCTTCGATTTCCAGCCCGCACCGCGTTCCGGCGAGGACGTGGTCAGCCTGAAGAACGTCCACAAGAAATACGGCAGCCGCAGCATCTACGAGGGGCTGGATTTCATGGTGCGGCGCCGGGAACGCTGGTGCATCATGGGCATCAACGGCGCCGGCAAGTCGACGCTGTTGAAACTGGTGACGGGCACCGCCGAGCCCGACGAAGGCAGCGTCGCGCTGGGCGCCAGCGTCAAGATGGGCTATTTCGCCCAGCACGCCATGGATATTCTCGACGGCGAGCACACCGTCTTCCAATCGTTGGAACACCGGTTTCCCCAAGCAGGGCAGGGGCCTTTGCGTGCGCTGGCCGGATGTTTCGGCTTCTCCGGCGACGATATCGAGAAGCGGTGCCGGGTGCTGTCAGGCGGTGAGAAGGCGCGGCTGGTCATGGCAATGATGCTGTTCGACCCGCCGAACCTGCTCGTGCTCGACGAGCCGACGAACCATCTCGACCTCGACACCAAGGAAATGCTGATCAAGGCGCTGTCGCAATATGAGGGCACCATGCTGTTCGTTTCGCACGATCGGCATTTCCTGGCCGCACTCTCCAACCGGGTGCTGGAGCTGACGCCCGACGGCATTCACCAATATGGCGGCGGCTACACGGAATATGTGGCGCGCACCGGCCATGAAGCGCCTGGCCTCAGGAGCTGACGGCTTTTTTCGCTGCGGCATGTCGAAACCGTGAGGCTCGAAGCGACCAGCAGAGAGCCGGCCGGCGATATCGACTGAATGGCCGGAGCAACGGAGGAAGAGATGTCCAGGCTGTTAGACAGGATCGAGGTTATCACCCTGTTCGTCGATGATATCGACGAGGCCAAAGCCTTCTACCAGAAGGTCTTTGCACCTGAGTCCGTCTACGAGGACGCGGTGTCCTCGGTGCTGAAATTCTCAGGGACGATGGTCAACCTGCTGAAAGTGACGGAAGCGCCGCAACTGGTCGAGCCATCGACAGTGGCCGCGCCGCGTTCCGGCGCGCGTATCCTGCTGACGATCAAGGTCGACGACGTCGATGCTGCCTGCGCCGAGCTGCGCAGACTTGGGGTAACGCTGCTCAATGGCCCCATCGATCGTCCATGGGGTCGCCGTACCGCAGCCTTTGCGGACCCGTCGGGCCATGCCTGGGAAGTTGCGCAGGAATTGGATTAGTCAGCACAGCTGGTGAAAGTCGGCTCAATGGCAAACATTGCGGCCGCCTTGCCACGATGATGACCAAATTCCGTGGTGTTCGGAGGCCTCTTCATGCAATCGGGGACGGGCGCATCGGCATGGACTGGATCAATCGTTATATCGATCAGCCGCTACTGCACGGCGCGGCGGGTTTGCTGCGGAGTTGGCATCTCCGCACGCGGCAACCGCCGGAGCTGCTGGAGCCGACGTGGAATCTCGTTGTGCTCTCCTTTCTTCTGATCGCGAGCGGGCAGTTCATGGCCGGTCGGACTTTCACGCTCAGTGTTGCCGCGCTGGTCATGCTGGCGCTGCCGTCCGCGCGAAAGCTGCTTTCGGCTGTGAAGGCAGGGCAAGGCGGTTACGGCGCCCGGGAGTACAAGTCGCTGAGAGCGCGCGCCATCGCCAAACGTGAGGCGGAGTGGTCGGTGCGGATCATCGTCCTGTTCGCATCGGCCTGCCTTCCGTTCATCGCCCGCATCGACGATCCGGTGGGAGCCTGTTTCATGCTGGGAGCCAGCATCTGGTTTGTGCTTACCGGGCCGCTCAAGGCCTATCTCGACGCAGCCGAACCTCCCGAGCCGAATGAAGGCGACCGGACGTACAGCGGCGTCTTTCACGTCGGCTGAAATCAGCCGGAGCCACGTTGCATGTGCCGGCCATGAGACGGACGGGAACCAAATGGGGCGGCCTCCGTTATCTCCGCAGCAACGTAAAAGGAGATTGCGATGCTTTATTACGCTCTGGTGTTTCTCGTCGTGGCCTTGATTGCCGGCGTCCTCGGATTTGGCGGCATCGCAGGGGCTTCAGCTTCCATTGCCCAGGTTCTGTTCTTCATTTTCCTGGTGCTGTTCGTCGTATCGCTCGTCATGCGACTGATGCGAAAAGTATAACGCGGACAGATTAAAGTATAAAAACCCGGCGAAACACGTTGCCGGGTTTTTCTTTATTGCCACACTCGGTTTGACGTCTACATCACTGAAGGTTTCCGTCCCGGTCGTGGTCGGCGGTCGCGAAATCCGACATCACCCGCTGCATGAATTCGGTTCGGCTGATGCGGCCGTTGTGGTTCGCGTCGGTCAAAGTGAATTGCTCGACCGTCAGGATCTGCACCGTCTCGTCGGACTGCAGGCTGCCGTCCTTGTTCTTGTCGAGACTTCCGAAAGCTGTGCCCATGAAGGTCTCGTATTCCGAACGGTCGACGGCCTTGCTGGCATTGCCGTCGAGCCGGTCCATCTGGCCCTGATGCATCGATCCGGGCTGTTGCTGCTGTTGCGCCACTGCCCCAACACATTGGCACAGGATGAGTGTCGTCGCGAAAGCCAAGGTTTTCATCGTTTGCTATCCCTCCCCAATTATCGGCAAGCTAGGCGGTTGCCTACGAAACCGCCGCCGCCTATGCCGGCGCCGATAGCAAGCACCTGCCCGGTTCCGGCGCCGATCGTACTGCCGATCAAGCCACCGACAATCGCGCCGCCGACCGTTCCCGCGATGCAGCCGAATTCGGAATTACGATCCGAGACGGCCTGCGAAGTCGGCCCGGACTGGCAGGCGGAGACGGCAAGGCATCCCGCCAGTATGATGTTTGTCTTGCGTATGCGCATCTTTCCCTCCCGATAAATTACCCGCTATCTCCAATAGAGATGAGCGGGCGTACGATTGTCCGGCCCCCGCGAAAATATCGCCTGATTATATTTCTCAAATTCAGACTTGGTTTCTGTTCGAACAGAAGCAGTTTTCCGGACAGCAAGCGGAAATTCTGTGGCAATGCCAAGCAATCATGCCGTTTCCTCTCCAGTTGCAGTGCTGCATGGAGAGTATTTTCAAATAGTACAGCTATCTATACGGCATGGCAACCTTCGCGATCATCGATCGCCTATCCAAATGGGGCGCCTGCAATTTGACGGCGATCAGGATCGTGCCTTTCCGGCAACCATCCCTGACAACATCGTGAAATAACCGGATGACGCGAAAAGATGCCTTCGAAATGTCCCAATGGGAGCTGAACCGTAAGCGTGTTTGTCGCCTGCGCCCTCCCATGCGCTTTGACATGCGATGCGTAAATGATGCCGGGTCGGGAGCGTTTTGCGGTTCCGTCCGTTATCTGTTGCCGAATCTGGTGGCGAGTAGCCGGGTATGCTCCCGTCACGATTTGAGAAGGAGAAACTTATGAAAAAAATTCTTGCGACGGCGTTTGCCGCGGTATCGTTGACGTTTGTCGGCGCTGCGGCGGTCAATGCCGCCGATCTCGGCACTAGGACATATGAAGAGCCGGACCTGCGCAATGGCGTGAAGATCGGTTACCTCACCTGCGATATCGGCGGCGGCACGGGTTACGTGCTCGGTTCCTCCAAAGAGGCAGACTGCATCTTCCAGTCGACCGTCGGCAACGAACTTTCGGATCGTTATACGGGTGAAATGAGAAAGCTCGGCATCGACCTTGGCTTCACCACGCGCAGCCGCCTGATCTGGGCCGTGTTCGCGCCGACGGCCGGCTACCACCGCGGATCGCTCGCCGGCCTCTATGTCGGCGCCACCGCCGAAGCGACGCTCGGCGCCGGTGTCGGCGCCAATCTCCTGGTTGGCGGCACTTCCGGTTCGATCCATCTGCAGACGGTCAGCCTGACCGGTCAGCTCGGCCTAAACGTTGCGGCCGGCAGCGCCTCGATGACGCTGACGGCAGCGAATTGATATGCCTTTTCGGTGCCTCCTGCCGTATGACGGCAAGGGGGCGCCATCTCTTCTGAGGCGCGATTTCGCGCCCTCGCATGCCCAAGCCGGATCACGACATGATGGATATTCGAATGGCAACGCCCGACGAGGACGAGATCCTGGTGGGGCACTATCTGAAGATCTGGGACAGCTACGGCACACCACCAGAACACTACAGGCCGGATGCGGCGGCGCAGATCTTGTCTTTCATCAGAAGCGGTCGCGAAGAGCGCCGCCTGGCCTCGTTCCTTGCCATCATCGACGGTGACATTGCCGGTTCCGCCTCCTGCCAGCTGCACCGATCGCCCTTTCCGGAGGTCATCCGGCCGGAACAGCGGCTGCACGGTTACATCTGGTCCGTCTATGTTGCCGACGCCTTCCGCCGGCGCGGCATCGCACTGGCGTTGACCAACAAGGCTGTCGACTATCTGAAATCGATCGGCTGCACCACCGCCGTCATTCATGCCTCGGATCCAGGCGAACCCGTCTATCGCACCGCTGGGTTCGAACTGGCGAAGGAAATGCGCCTGAAGTTTTCGGCGGAGTAGCGACCGGCGATCGCCGGAGCCCAGCTTTCCGCCTACGCTTTCGCTCGGCCGGGTGCGATAAAAGTAGCGATCGTCGCCTTGTCATGGCCGGCCTCGCGCAGGAAGCGGCTTGCGAATTCGATGGCAGGGCTTCTCAGGGCCTCGTCCGGTCTAATCAGGTGAAAGGCCACATGGTAATCGAGCGTCCGCTCCGACACCGCCACGACGCGCCCGGTGGCCAGCGCGGCATCCGACAGCGGCGGCCGCGCGAGCGCTATCCCGAGGCCCTGGGCGCAGGCATCGATCACTAGATTGTAGTCCTCGAAGCGCCGATCGTGGCCGCGCGGTATATAGTCGACGCCCTCACGAGAGAGCCAACGCCGCCAGCCTTCAATATTCGAATCGTGCAGGATCGGCAGATCGAGCAGCGCCAAGGCATCGGAGCGTTGCCCGAGCCGCTCCGCCAGCGCCGGGGCGGCGATCGGAAACGATTTCTCCTGCCAGAGCGGCAGGGCGCGCACGCCGGCCCATGGTCCCTTGCCGCAGCGAATGGCAAGATCCGTGCCTTCGCCGAAATCGGCCAGCCGGTGCTCAAGCGTCAGCTCGACATGCAGCTCGTTTCCTTCAAGCTTCGGCAGGCGTTGAAACAGCCATAGAGAGGCGACAGAGGGCGTCACCGAAAGGCGCACCACCGCCTTGTTGCGGCGAGGCAGCCAGCGTTCGCCGCTATTGCCGAGTAGCGTAAGCGCTTCTTCCGCCCGCGCGAAAAACCGCATGCCTTCCGGCGTCAGGCGCACGCCGCGGGCTTCGCGCGCAAACAGGCGAACGCCCATCCAGCGCTCCAGCCGTGAAACCTGGCGCGACACTGCGCCGTGGGTGATGCCGCTTTCCGCAGCGGCAGCCGAAAACGATCCCAGCCGCGCGGCGCGGGCAAAGGTCTCGAGCGTATCGAGCGGCGGAAGCACTGGTGAGCTGTGAACCATACGCACATTTGATCATCGATTGCGATGCTTTTCAAGCACGCATCGAAGGCCTAATCACTGTCGCAGCAACATATGGAGGCGAAAATGAGCATGGCGGCAAGCGCACCGATTTCGACGAAACAGCAAGGCGGGTTCGATCTGGTGGCCTTTGCGGCGATCGTCGTCACCATCCTTTCCTGGGCTTCCTCCTTCGTGGTGATCCGCATCTGTCTCGGGCCGCTGACGCCGATCGAACTGGCGACGGCGCGCTATGTGGCAGCCGGCGCCATCGCCCTCGTCTATCTCGTCATCTATCGGCCGATGCCGGAAAAACGCGATTTTTTCCGCCTCTCCGTTGCCGCCGTGCTCTTCATCGCCGCCTATGCGGTTCTGTTGAACACCGGCGAGCAGACCGTTGCGGCAGGACCGGCGAGCTTCATCATCAACACCATGCCCGTCTTCACCGCCCTCATTGCCACATTCGCGCTCGGCGAGCGCTTCGGCCGCTGGGGCTGGGTGGGCACCGCGGTTTCCTTCGGCGGCGTGGCGTTGATTGCGGTCGCTTCCGACGGCGGCTTCAAGCTCGATCCGAATGCCGTCCTCATCCTCGGCGCAGCGCTCTGCTCGGCGATCGCCAGCGTGCTGCAGAAGCCGCTGCTCGGACGGCTGCCGGCGCTTGCCGTCACTGCATGGATCCTGCTCATCGGTTCCGTGCCGCTGTTTCCGGCCGTCCCGGCGACCATCCAGGCGCTGGCCGCCGCACCGGCGGAGGTGAACTGGGGCGTTGCCTATCTCGTTATCTTTCCGACCGCGATCGGCTACCTCACCTGGGCGATCGCCCTGAAGCGGCTGACGGCCGCCCGTGCCTCGAATTTCCTCTACGGCGTTCCCCCGGTCGCCACGCTGATCGGGTTCGTCTGGCTGGGCGAAACGCCGACGGCGCTCGGCGCGGTCGGTGGCGTCATGGCAATCCTCGGCGTGCTCGTCGTCAACCTGATGCGGAAGCGGTAGCGCCGAATTCAGGCCGTGAAGGCGGCCTGGTAACAGTTAGGCATTGCGCCGCCGTTCGCTTTCTTTAAAACGAAAGCAGATCGAAAGGCGCACGCTCATGTTCTTGACCGACCGGCAAACTGAAATCGTGGCGATTGCGAAATCGAGCGGCAGGGTGCTGGTCGAGGAGCTCGCCTCCCGCTTTTCGGTGACGCCGCAGACGATCCGCAAGGACCTGAACGATCTCTGCGATGCGCAGGTGCTGACGCGCATCCATGGCGGCGCCACATTCCCGAGCGGGACGGAGAACGTCAAATACGAAGCGCGCCGCCAGATCGCCGCTTCCGAGAAACAGGCGATCGGCATTGCCGCGGTCGAGCTGATCCCGAGCGGTGCCTCGCTTTTCATCAATATCGGAACGACGACCGAGGCGGTGGGCGAGGCGCTTGCCGACCATCACGAGCTGATGGTGATCACCAACAATATCAACGTTGCCAATAGGTTGCGACTTTTCCCGGCAATCGAGGTGGTCATTGCCGGCGGGGTCGTGCGTGGTTCGGACGGCGGGATCGTCGGCGAGGCGGCCGTCGATTTCATCCGCCAGTTCAAGGTCGATTACGCCGTGATCGGCGCGTCGGCGATCGATACCGACGGCGCGCTTCTCGACTATGATTTTCGCGAAGTGAAGGTCGCCCAGGCCATCATCGCCAATGCCAGACATGTCATTCTCGTTGCCGATTCGACGAAATTCGAACGCACCGCACCGGTCAGGATCGGCCAGCTTACCCAAGTTCATACCTTCATCACCGATCATTGTCCGGTGCCGTCGATCCGCAATCTCTGCCTCGAAAACAATGTGAAATTAATCGAAACCAACGGCAGATCTCGCTAGACATCGATCCTCACAAACATTCGTTTGACATTCGTATTCCTTTCGTTTTAACTGGTGTTACTTTCGCAATTGCGCAAGTTTTGTGCGATGCGAAATCGACGGCGGGCTCGGAGGGGGAATTGGGCCGAAATATTCACGACATATTCGTCATCGGTGGCGGGATCAACGGCTGCGGCATTGCGCGCGATGCTGTCGGGCGCGGTTATTCGGTGGCGCTGGCGGAAATGAAAGATTTCGCCTCGGGTACCTCGTCGGGCGCCACCAAGCTGATCCATGGCGGCCTGCGTTATCTCGAGCATTACGAGTTCCGCCTGGTGCGTGAATCGCTGATGGAGCGCGAGATCCTCTGGGCGATGGCGCCGCACATCATCTGGCCGCTGCGTTTCGTACTGCCCTACCACAAAGGCGGCATCCGCCCGGCCTGGCTGATCCGGCTTGGCCTCTTCCTTTACGATCATCTCGGCGGTCGCAAGCTGCTGCCGCCGACAGCCGTGCTCGACATGCGCCGCGATCCGGCCGGCAAGCCGCTGAAGGCGCTGTTTTCCAAGGCCTTCGAATATTCCGACGGCTGGGTCGACGATGCCCGTATGGTGGTGCTGAACGCCCGCGATGCCGCCGACAAGGGCGCGCTGATCATGCCGCGCACCAAGGTGGTGTCGGCAAGGCGCGAGAATGGCCTGTGGCATATTGAGACCACCGATACCGTCACCGGTCGCAATGACAGCCATCAGGCCCGCATGCTGGTCAATGCCGCCGGTCCTTGGGTCGACCATGTCATCCGTTCCGCCTTCGGCCAGAACGAAGCCCATCATGTCCGCCTCGTCCAAGGCAGCCATATCGTCGTGAAGAAGAAATTCGACGATGCGAGAGCCTATTTCTTCCAGAATCCCGACAACCGCATCATCTTCGCCATCCCCTACGAGGGCGACTTCACCCTGATCGGCACCACCGACCGCGACTACACCGCCGATCCCCGGGATGTCCGGATCTCCGAGGAGGAGACCGTCTATCTTTGCAATGCGGCGTCTGAATATTTCAAGGAGCCGGTCAGGCCGGAGGATATCGTCTGGACCTATTCGGCGGTCAGGCCGCTTTATGACGACGGCGCCTCAAAGGCGCAGGAGGCGACGCGCGACTATGTGCTGAAGCTGGAAGGTGAAGGTGACGCCGCGCCGCTGCTCAACGTTTTCGGGGGCAAGCTCACCACCTATCGCCGGCTTTCCGAACATGCGCTGGAGAAGATCGGTGCTGCGATCGGCGCCAAGGGTGCCCCGTGGACGGCCAAAAGCCATCTGCCGGGCGGCGATTTCCCGGTCCGCGGTTACGAGGCACAGGTTGACAAGCTGAGGCGGCGTTATTCGTTCCTCGCCGATCCGCTTGCCCGCCGCCTGGTGCGCCGCTACGGCACCAAGGCGGAGCTGTTGCTTGGCAATGCCAGCGGCATCGACGATCTCGGACGGCTGTTCGGCGGCGATCTCTACGAGGCAGAGGTCACCTATCTCGTCGAACATGAATGGGCCCGGCACGCCGAAGACGTGCTGTGGAGGAGAACAAAGGATGGTCTGCGCCTTTCGAAGGAGCAGGCCCAGTCACTGGAGGAGTACATGGCTGCCATGCCGGCGATGGCCGGGTAGGAGCCATGTGGTCCCCGCTGCGTGGAGGCACGGGAATCGGAATGCTGGAACTGCGAAACGCCGCCAAGATGGTGGGCGCGGACTATCATATCTATCCGACCGATCTGGTTCTCGAGCGGGGCACGCTGAATGTTCTGCTCGGGCCGACGCTCGCGGGTAAAACGTCGCTGATGCGGCTGATGGCGGGGCTTGACCGTCCCACAGGCGGCTCCATCCATTTCGACGGCACTGACGTCACCGGCATGCCGGTACAGAAGCGCAACGTCGCCATGGTCTACCAGCAGTTCATCAACTATCCGGCGCTGACCGTCTACAACAACATCGCCTCGCCGATGCGCATATCGGGCAAGGATGCTGCCACGATCGACCGTGAGGTGCGCAAGGCGGCCGAGCTTCTGAAGCTCACGCCCTATCTCGACCGCACCCCGCTCAATCTGTCCGGCGGCCAGCAGCAGCGCACGGCGCTCGCGCGCGCACTCGTCAAGAATGCCAGCCTCGTGCTGATGGACGAGCCGCTCGCCAATCTCGATTACAAGCTGCGCGAGGAACTGCGCGAGGAACTGCCGAAGATCTTTGCCCAATCCGGCGCGATCTTCGTCTATGCGACGACCGAGCCTTCCGAGGCGCTCCTGCTTGGCGGCAACACGGCAACGCTGAACCAGGGCCGGGTGACCCAGTTCGGGCCGACGATCGAGGTTTATCGCCGACCCGTAAATCTCGCCACCGCCGGCATTTTCGCCGATCCGCCGCTGAACACCCTCGACGTCACGAAGTCAGGCAACGTGTTCACGCGTCCGAGCGGGGTCACGATTCCGGTTCCCTCGCATCTGGCCGTCGTGCCGGATGGTCCCGTCACTATCGCCTTTCACCCGCATCATCTCGGCCTTGCGCCGCAGACCGGCGATGCGGCCCGCCTGCAGGCGCGCACGCTGGTTTCCGAGATCACCGGCTCCGAGAGCTTCGTTCACCTGGAATATGACGGTGTACGTTGGGTGATGCTGGCGCATGGCATTCACGACATCGATCCCGACATGGAGGTCGAAGCTTTTCTCGACACCCGCCACCTGATGGCCTTCGGCAGCGACGGCCGCGCCATCGCTGCGGCCGGAAAGGTATAGGAGAGCACAATGGCACGCATCACGCTCGACCATATCCGCCACGCCTACGGCGCCAATCCGAAGTCCGACAAGGATTATTCGCTGAAGGAAGTCGACCACGAATGGAACGATGGCGGCGCCTATGCGCTGCTCGGCCCCTCCGGCTGCGGCAAGACCACGCTGCTCAACATCATCTCGGGCCTGCTGCAGCCCTCGCATGGCCGCATCCTGTTCGACGGCAAGGATGTCACGAACCTTTCGACGCAGAGCCGCAACATCGCACAGGTGTTCCAGTTTCCCGTGATCTACGACACGATGACCGTCTACGACAATCTCGCCTTTCCCTTGCGCAACCGCGGTGTGGCCGAGGCGGACGTCGACCGGCGTGTCCGCGACATCCTCGAAATGATCGACCTTGCCAGTTGGGCCAGGCGCAAGGCGCAGGGCCTGACCGCCGACCAGAAGCAGAAGATCTCGCTCGGCCGCGGCCTGGTGCGCAACGACGTCAACGCCATCCTGTTCGACGAGCCGCTGACCGTCATCGATCCGCATATGAAATGGGTGCTGCGCTCGCAGCTGAAGCGGCTGCACAAGCAGTTCGGCTTCACCATGGTCTATGTCACCCACGACCAGACCGAGGCGCTGACCTTCGCCGAAAAGGTCGTCGTCATGTATGACGGCCAGATCGTCCAGATCGGCACGCCGGCCGAGCTCTTCGAGCGGCCGAGCCATACTTTCGTCGGTTATTTCATCGGTTCGCCGGGTATGAATTTCATGCCGGCCAGGATCGAGGGCAGCACTGTTAAGGTCGGAGATGAGACCCTGACGCTGGAATACGCGCCGAAGACGTCAGGCACGGCCAAAACCGAACTCGGCATCCGTCCCGAATTCATTCGCCTCGGACGGGAGGGCATGCCGATCACGATCAGCAAGGTCGAGGATATCGGCCGGCAAAAGATCGTGCGCGCCCGCTTTGCCGATCAGCCGATCGCCATCGTCGTGCCTGAAGACGCCGACATTCCCGCGGACGCCCGTGTCACCTTCGATCCGTCCGCCATCAGCATCTACGCCGACAGTTGGCGTGTCGGCAGGGAGGCCTGAGCCATGCAGAAGACGTGGAATAACAAAGCCTGGTTTCTGGTCCTGCCGGTGCTGCTGCTCGTGGCGTTTTCGGCCGTCATCCCGCTGATGACCGTCGTCAACTATTCGGTGCAGGATACGTTCGGCAACAACGAGTTCTTCTGGGCCGGTACCGATTGGTTCGTCCAGACCCTGCATTCCGACCGCTTTTGGGAATCGCTGCAGCGCAATCTGCTGTTCTCCTTCATCATCCTGGCGCTGGAGATTCCGCTTGGCATCTTCATCGCGCTCAACATGCCGAAATCAGGACCGGGTGTTCCCGTCTGCCTGGTGCTGATGGCGCTGCCGCTGCTCATTCCGTGGAATGTCGTCGGCACCATCTGGCAGGTTTTCGGACGCGTCGATATCGGACTGCTCGGCCACACCCTCGAAGCGATCGGCCTCGACTACAATTATGTCCGCGATCCCATCGATGCCTGGGTGACCGTCATCGTCATGGACGTCTGGCATTGGACGAGCCTCGTCGTGCTGCTCTGCTATGCCGGCCTCGTCTCGATCCCCGACGCCTATTATCAGGCCGCCAAGATCGACGGTGCCTCGCGCTGGTCCGTCTTCCGCTACATCCAGCTGCCGAAGATGAAGCGGGTGCTGCTGATTGCCGTGCTGCTGCGCTTCATGGACAGTTTCATGATCTATACCGAGCCTTTCGTCGTCACCGGCGGCGGGCCTGGCAACTCGACGACCTTCCTCTCCATCGACCTCGTGAAGATGGCCGTCGGCCAGTTTGATCTTGGCCCGGCGGCGGCGATGTCGATCATCTACTTCCTCATCATCCTGCTGCTCTCATGGGTGTTCTACACCGTGATGACCAGCAGCGATGAGAACGGCTAAAAGGGAGGGCGAGATATGAGCAACAAATACAAACCTGCAGGCAGCCTTTCCTGGCTCGTTCCGACCATCTACATCATCTTCCTGATCCTGCCGATCTACTGGCTCATCAATATGAGCTTCAAGGAGAATTCCGAGATCACCGGCGCCTTCTCGCTCTGGCCGACGAACCCGACGCTGCGCAACTACACGGTCATCTTTACCGATCCGTCCTGGTACAACGGCTATATCAACTCGATCATCTACGTGGTGATGAACACGGTGATCTCGGTCGCGGCGGCGCTGCCGGCAGCCTACGCCTTCTCGCGCTACCGCTTCCTCGGCGACAAGCACCTGTTCTTCTGGTTGCTGACCAACCGCATGGCGCCGCCGGCGGTCTTCGCGCTGCCGTTCTTCCAGCTCTATTCGGCCTTCGGCCTGATCGACACGCATATCGCCGTGGCGCTTGCCCACTGCCTGTTCAACGTGCCGCTCGCCGTCTGGATCCTCGAAGGTTTCATGTCCGGTGTGCCGAAGGAGATCGACGAAACCGCCTATATCGACGGTTATTCCTTCCCGCGTTTCTTCATCAAGATCTTCATTCCGTTGATCGCCAGCGGCGTCGGTGTCGCGGGCTTCTTCTGCTTCATGTTTTCGTGGGTCGAGCTGCTGCTGGCCCGCACGCTGACGACGACGGCGGCAAAGCCGATCTCGGCGATCATGACGCGAACGGTCTCCGCCTCGGGCATGGACTGGGGCGTGCTGGCGGCTGCCGGCGTGCTCACCATCATTCCGGGCGCGCTCGTCATCTATTTCGTCCGCAACTACATCGCCAAGGGCTTCGCGCTCGGGCGCGTTTGAGGAGGAGACGGTCATGAATTTTTCCTGGATGGCCTGGACGCTGCCGACGACGCTGTTCTTCCTGACGATCCTGGCGCTTCTGATCGCCATGAGTGTCTGGGAATATTTTTCGCCGGGCGGCTCGCCGCGTACGGGCGTGCTGCGTTTCGAGACGACGCGCGGCGACCGGCTCTTCATTTCGCTGCTGGGCAGCGCTTTCATTCATCTTGCATGGCTTGGGCTCGGTGGGCCCAACCTGTGGTGGGCTCTTGCCATCTCCGTGGTCTACGCCATCGGCGTCTTCCGCTACGTGTGACGGCAAGGAGAAGACAGATGGCCGGGGGTACTGGCCGCCTGAGACGTAACTGCAATCGCAAACCCTGGGAGGATATTATGCGAAGGCACTTATTGACGACGACAGCAGGCTTGCTGCTGGCAATGACAGCATCGGCCTATGCCGGCATGGACGAGGCCAAGACGTTCCTCGACAAGGAAGTCGGCGATCTCTCGACGCTTCCACGCGCCGACCAGGAAAAGGAAATGCAGTGGTTCGTTGATGCTGCGAAGCCTTTCGCCGGCATGGACATCAAGGTCGTGTCCGAAACGATCACGACCCATGAATACGAATCGAAGGTGCTGGCGCCCGCCTTCACGGCGATCACCGGCATTAAAATCACTCACGACCTCATCGGCGAAGGCGACGTGGTCGAGAAGCTGCAGACGCAGATGCAGTCGGGCGAAAACATCTATGACGCCTATATCAACGATAGCGACCTGATCGGCACCCATTGGCGCTATCAGCAGGCCCGCTCGCTGACGGACTGGATGGCCAACGAAGGCAAGGATGTCACCAATCCCGGCCTCGACATCGACGACTTCATCGGCAAGTCCTTCACCACGGCGCCTGACGGCAAGCTGTACCAGCTGCCTGACCAGCAGTTCGCGAACCTCTACTGGTTCCGTTACGACTGGTTCAATGACGAGAAGAACAAGGCGGACTTCAAGGCGAAGTACGGCTACGATCTCGGCGTGCCGGTCAACTGGTCGGCCTATGAGGATATTGCCGAGTTCTTCACCGGCCGCGAGATCGACGGCAAGAAGGTCTTCGGCCATATGGACTACGGCAAGAAGGACCCATCGCTCGGATGGCGCTTCACCGATGCCTGGCTGTCGATGGCCGGCAACGGCGACAAGGGCATTCCGAATGGCAAGCCCGTCGATGAATGGGGCATCAAGGTCGACGAGAACTCCCGTCCGGTCGGCTCGTGCGTCGCGCGCGGCGGCGATACCAACGGCCCTGCTGCGGTCTATTCCATCCAGAAATATCTGGACTGGATGAAGGCCTATGCACCGGCTGCCGCCCAAGGCATGACTTTCTCCGAATCCGGCCCGGTCCCGTCGCAGGGCGAAGTCGCCCAGCAGATGTTCACCTACACGGCCTTCACCGCCGACTTCGTCAAGGAAGGCCTGCCGGTCGTCAATGCGGACGGCACGCCGAAATGGCGTTTCGCACCGAGCCCGCATGGCGTCTACTGGAAGGACGGCATGAAGCTCGGCTATCAGGACGCCGGTTCGTGGACACTGATGAAGTCCACGCCTGACGACCGCGCCAAGGCGGCCTGGCTCTATGCCCAGTTCGTCACCTCGAAGACTGTCGACGTGAAGAAGAGCCACATGGGCCTGACCTTCATTCGCCAGTCGACGCTGGATCACAAGTCCTTCACCGATCGTGCGCCGAAACTCGGTGGTCTGATCGAATTCTATCGTTCGCCGGCCCGCCTGCAGTGGTCGCCGACCGGTACGAACGTTCCTGACTATCCGAAGCTCGCACAGCTTTGGTGGCAGGCGATTGGTGATGCCTCTTCCGGCGCCAAGACGGCGCAGGAAGCGATGGACTCGCTTTGCTCCGAACAGGAAAAGGTGCTGCAGCGCCTGGAACGCGCAAAGGTCCAGGGCGACATCGGCCCGAAACTCGCCGAGGAGCATGATCTCGCCTATTGGAACGCGGATGCGGTGAAGAACGGCAACCTTGCCCCGCAGCTGAAGATCGAGAACGAGAAGGACAAGCCGGTCACTGTCAACTACGACGAACTCGTCAAGAGCTGGCAGAAGAAGTAAGGCGGACCCGGCCGGAGGCGACGAGGCTTCCGGCCATCACTTCCTGCCACCGGCAGCAAGCCGGTGGCACCCACAATCTTTCTCTCATGAACCGTCCGCGTCCTGCTGTCCTCTGCAGGCGGAGCGGTTTCGTGCGAGCCGGAGACGGATATGAGCGGCTATATTCTTTCAATCGACCAGGGCACGACATCGTCGCGCGCCATCATCTTCGATGGCGACATGAAAATGGCCGGCTCGGCGCAGGCGGAGATCACCCAATATTATCCGCAGCCCGGATGGGTGGAGCACGACGCCGCCGAAATCTGGCGATCCGTCGTCGACACAGTGCGCAAGGCGATCGCTGACGCCGGTATTGACGCCGCCGATATCGCCGCGATCGGCATCACCAACCAGCGCGAGACGGCGGTCGTCTGGGATCGCGGGTCAGGAAAGCCGCTCCACCGCGCGATTGTCTGGCAGGACAGGCGCACGGCCGAAATGTGCGAGAGCCTGAAGGCCGATGGCTACGAGAAGCTGTTCAGCGCCAAGACCGGGCTGCTGCTCGACCCCTATTTCTCCGGAACGAAGCTGCGCTGGCTGCTCGATAATGTCGATGGCCTGCGTGAGAAGGCAGAGGCTGGCGATGTCTGCTTCGGCACGATCGACAGCTGGCTGATCTACAATCTGACTGATGGACGCGTGCATGCCACCGATGCGACCAATGCATCGAGAACGCTGCTCTACAATATCGACGAGGGTGCCTGGGACGAGGAGCTTCTCGGCATTCTTCGCATTCCGGCCGCCATGCTTCCTGAGGTCAGGGAATGTGCCGATGATTTCGGCCGCGTCGACAAGGCTCTGTTCGGTGCGGAGCTTCCGATCCTCGGGGTCGCCGGCGACCAGCAAGCGGCGGCGATGGGCAATGCCTGCTTCGAGCCCGGCATGATGAAATCCACCTATGGCACCGGCTGCTTTGCCCTGTTGAACACCGGTCGGGATCGTGTTTCCTCCTCCAACCGGATGCTGACGACGATCGCCTGCCGGCTCGACGGCGAGACGACCTATGCGCTCGAGGGCTCGATCTTCATCGCCGGTGCTGCCGTACAATGGCTGCGCGACGGCCTGGGCATCATCGGCCAGGCATCCGAGGCAGGAGTGCTTGCCGCCAAGGCCGATCCCGGACAGCAGGTCTATATCGTCCCAGCCTTCACCGGCCTCGGCGCGCCCTACTGGGATCCGGCGGCGCGCGGCGCGATCTTCGGTCTGACGCGAAACAGCGGCCCGGCGGAATTTGCCCGCGCCGTGCTTGAATCCGTCGCCTACCAGACGCTCGATCTGCTGGTGGCGATGAAGAAGGACTGGGGCGTCAACCAGCTGGAAACCGTGCTGCGCGTCGATGGCGGCATGGCGGCTTCGGATTGGACGATGCAGTGCCTGGCCGACATGACCGGAAACCCTGTCGACCGCTCGGCGATCCGCGAGACGACGGCGCTGGGCGCGGCCTGGCTTGCCGGCTCGAAAGCCGGCATTTGGCCCGGCAAGCGGGATTTTGCGAAAGCCTGGGCCTGTGACCGCCGCTTCAGCCCTTCGATGGATGAGACCGAGCGGCAGGGCAAGATCATCGGCTGGAAGAATGCTGTATCCAGAATGATTTCGGACGCCTCGGCGGGATAGAACCGCTTCCGAGGATACGCAACTTCTCTTAAGCCGCGCCGGCGGCCTTTCGGTTGATAAAGCTCAGGGCGAGCACGGCGAAGATCAGCGTTCCCGTGCCGACCTGCTGCCAATAGAAGTTCAGATCGGTCAGCAGCAGCCCATTGGCGACGATGCTGAGCAGCAGCGCGCCGAGAACGGTCCCGCCGACATTCGGCCGCCCAAGTGGGCTGAGTGTCGTGCCGATGAAGGTCGCGCCAATCGCATTCAGCAGGAAGGCATTGCCCGAGGAGGGTATGTAGGTGGTGACGGTTGCGGTCAGGATCAGGCCGGCGATTGCCGCGATCAACCCGACCAGGATGAATGTCACCGCGACATGGGCCGGCGCGGCGATGCCGGAATAGCGCACGACGCCCGGCTGGATGCCGATCGACAGGATGACGCGGCCGAAACGCGTGCGAGCAAAAGCAACGGCAGCGGCCGCTATGACGACGATGGCTGCGGCAAGCGGCACCGGGAAGCCGGCGATCGTGCCGTGGCCGAGGAAACGGAAGGCTTCCGGCACGCCGTTCGGCGGCAGATAGACCGGATTGCCGCCATTGGTCAGCAGCTGCTGAACGCTGCGGCCGATGAACAGCGTGCCGAGCGTGGCGAGGAACGGCGACACGCCGATCCCGGAAATCAAGAGCGCGTTGAAGGCGCCGACGATCGCTCCGGCGGCCAGTCCCGCGAGTGCGGCGACTGCCACTGGCTGTCCGGCGAGGACGAGCGAAACGAAGGCGAAGCTCGCAAAATCCATCGCCGTTCCCACCGAAAGATCGATGCCGCCCGATGCGACCGCGAAGGTCATGGCGACGGAGACGATGGCAAGCAGCGTGAAATTGTTGACCAGGATGCTCTGCAGGTTGGCAGGCGTCAGGAATGTCGGCTTTGCCACGGAAAAGGCGGCAAACACCGCAACCAGGGCGAGGATCAGCCCATAGCGCACCAGACCGCCGGCGATCAGACGCGGCAAGCCGATGGTGGCGGGAGTAGGGGTCTGGAGCGACATGATCAGGCCTCCTGCCGGCGCAGCAACGTGGTCGCGGAAACGACGATGAGAATGAGCACGCCCTGGACGCCGCTGACCAGCGTGCTCGAAATGTTCAGCAGCTGGAAGCCGTTGACCAGGAAGCCGACCAAAAGGGCCGAAAGCAGCGTCCCGGTGATCGTCGGAACCAGCCGGCGCGAAAAGACGGAGCCGAGCAGGGCCGTCACGACGACGGGCAACAGCATCTCGCCGGCGCCGGTCGTGCTGCCGCTCAGATAGGAAACCGACAGGATGCCAGCGATGCCGCCGGCGACGCCGCTGGCAACGAAGGCGCCGGCCAGCAGCCGGCGAAGCGGCAGACCGGCGGCACGCGCCGCATCCGGAAACTCACCGACGGCGTAGAGACGCAGGCCGAGCGGGGTATATTGCACGATCGCCGTGGTGATGGCCGTGAAGCCAAGGAGCACATAGGCGAGAACCGGTATGCCGAAAGCATCCGAGGCCGAAAGCGCCGACAGGAAAGGCGTCGAAGCCGGCAGGACGGTATTGCCGGTCAGCACCAATTCCAGGCCGGCGACGACGTTCATGACGGCCAGCGTGGCCAGCAGCGGCACGATGCCGGCATAGACGACGGCAATGGCATTGACCGTGCCGATCAGGGCGCCGGTGAGGATCGCCGCCGCGATCGCCGTCGCATCGCCGTAGCCGAGCTGTGTCAGGCTCGCATAGACGGCGGCGCTGAGGCCCATATTGGCCGCGAGCGACAGGTCGATGCCGCCGGTGACGACATTGGAGCCGCCGGCAATCAGCACGATCGTCAGCCCGATGGCAAGCACGCCGGAGATGGCCGATTGGCCAAGCACGTTGCCGATATTGCCGATGCTGAGGAAATAGGGTGCAGTCAGCGAGAAGATGATCAGGATGGCGGCGAAAGCGATCAGCGATCCGAAGCGCAACGCGGTCGCCGCAATATTGCCGGCCGGCCGGGGAGGCGGTTCAGCAGCGGAAAAACCGGAAGGCGCGAATTCCACTTCAGCCGACATGGCGATGTCCCTCGGATGATCCTGTCGATTGAGCGAGCACCGCATCCGCCGTGGTCTCCGACGAGATGAATTCCCGTGCCACGCGGCCGCGGAAGAGCACCAGGATGCGATCGGTGATGCCGATCAGTTCCGGCAGGTCCGAAGACAGCACGATGACGCCGGCGCCGCGCGACGCGAGTTCGCCGATCAGCGTATAGATCTCGACCTTGGAGCCGATATCGACTCCAACAGTCGGTTCGTCGAGGAGATAGACCTCGGAGCGGCGGCTCAGCCACTTGGCGATGGCGATCTTCTGCTGGTTGCCGCCCGAAAGCGTACGCAGCAGGGCATCGCGCCCATTGGTCTTCACCTGCAGCCGCGCTATCAGAGCGTCCACTTCTCTCTGTTCGCGTCTGCGATCGAGAAAGCCGAAACGGGTGAAGCGGCCAAGGCTCGACAGGCTGATATTTTCGGCGACGCTGAGGTCGAGCGCGACGCCGTGGCGACGCCGATCTTCCGGCACCAGGGCGATCTCGCGACCGGCTGCCTGAGCGGGATTGCTGAAACGGGCGGTCTTACCGCTGATCTCCATATGGCCAGAAGCCGGTGTCTCCAGACCGAAGAGAGTGCGGACCAACTCCTTTGCGCCGGAGCCGAGCAGGCCGGTGAGGCCGAGCACCTCGCCGCGGCGAAGCGTGAAACTGATGTCGCTATACTTCCCCGGCGCCGACAGCTGTTCGACCTTGAGGATTTCCTCGCCAGGCGTCACCTGCGGCTTCGGGAACATCTCCTTGATGTCGCGCTCGACCATCAGCCGCGCAATCGCCCCGGCCGAAGTCTCCCCGATCGGCAGGGAGGCGACGTCCAGCCCATTGCGCAGCACGGTAACGTGGTCGCAGAGCTCTTCGATTTCGTTCAGGTAGTGCGAGATATAGGTGATGGTGACGCCTTCGTCGCGCAGACGGCGGATCAACCGGAAGAGGATATCGGCCTCGCGGCGCACCAGTGCGGCCGTCGGCTCATCGAAGACGAGCACCTTCGGCTGATTGAGGAGCGCGCGGGTGATTTGCACGATCTGCTTTTCGGCCGTCGACAATTCGCTGATCAAGGCTGCGTTCGGCAACCGGATACCGAAATAGTCATTGAGAATGTCAGACGCACGGCGCTGCATAAGTCGCCGGTCGAGGAACGGTGTGCCCGCGATGCGTGGTTCCCGGCCAAGGAACAAGGCTTCGCCAACGGTGAAGGTCGGCACCAGTAGCCGATCCTGGTGAATGAAGTGGATACCGAGCTCTTCGGCAAGATGGGGTGTCAGCCTGTCGAATGTTTGCCCTTCGATCTCGATCCAGCCGCCATCCGGCTGGTGAAGACCGGCCAGCAGCTTGATCAGCGTCGACTTGCCGGCGCCGTTCTGGCCGACGAGACCGTGGATGGTGCCGCGCCTGACGATCAGCGACGCACCGGCAAGCGCCTGCGCACCGCCGAAATGCTTGACGATGCCTTCAAAGCGGATGATGTCGTCGCGTGCCGTCACCGGCTGCTTCAACGAAATGGCCGTCATGTCGATCTCTCCGGGCGGGCAGATTCCGAGCGATCCGACACGGCCGGATCGCTCTGGTTCAATGTCAGCCGATGCCGAGCTTCTTGGTGACTTCGCCGACATTGGTCTTGTTGGCGAGCAGTGCCGGAACATAGGTCTCGCGCGGCAGCGTCTGGCCGGCGAGCAGCTTGGCGACGTTGCGGATGGCGGTGCGGCCGATTTCTGCCGGCTGCTGGGCGACATCGGCGCCGGCCGGCGAATTCGGATCGGCGATGAGCTGCAGCACTTCCGGGCTGCCATCGACGCCGTAGGTGCGGATCTCGGTTCGCCCGGCGGCCGCCAAAGCCTGGGTCGCGCCAAGCTGCGGGATGTCCCAGGCTGACCAGATCGCCTTGATCGAACCCTTTTCCGGATATTTGTTGAGGATCGCCGTGATCTGCGTGAAGGCGTCCTGCACGGTATTCGGGATGACGTCGCGCAGTTCCGGCTGGAGGATTTTGACCTTCGGGAAATATTTGACGACATTGACCAGCTGGTCGTAGCGGATCGCGCAGGGGGTTACGCCGTAGAAGCCGTTGAAAACGACGATATTGCCTTCGCCGCCGATATCGGAGACGAGCTGCAGCGCCAGATCCTTGCCGATGCCCCAGTTATCGGAGGTGGTGTTGTTGATCGAATTGGTCGAACCGACGTCGACAGTCAGAACCGGGATTCCGGCATCGCGCGCCTTCTTCAGCCAGGGATCGATGACGCTGAGCGTGCCGAGGATTTGAACGATCGCATCCGGCTTCTGGGCAATCAGCGTCTGCAGCTGCGAGACCAGCCTGCCGTCATTGCGTCCAGCATCGACGGCGATCGGCTCGCCACCGAGGCGCTTTACCTCCTCGATCTGGGCATTATAGGCCTGCAGATCGAAGAAGTGATCGGTGCCGGTTGCGCTGATGGCGATGCGCTTGCCTTTCAGCGACAGTTCTTCGCCGGCGGCAAAAGCCAAATTCTGCCCGATGAGAGATGCACCGGCGACGGCGACCCCGGCCGCGGCAGACAGTTTCAGCAGATCTCGTCTTCCGAGACCGTTCTCGGACTTATCGATACTCATCGCAATTTCTCTCCAATTAATTATGTCTATAGATTAAATGGATTAATGCGGATGGATAGGAACGAATTTCCAAAAGAACGATCTCCGGGGGAAAGAGTGGACGGAACGAAAGCTCATCCCTGGCCGCGGTTTCCCGCGACCGGGAATGATTTCGGATCCTCGGCGGTTTTCAGAGCGGTCAGATGGGTCTGCAGCCACCGACCAAGAAGAACATACACTGCATAATTCTTGCCCATGCGACCAAATTTGCCGAGGGCGAACTCCTGCCAGGCCGCGGTGCCGTGTGGCGCTATAGTAGGCGTAAAATCATGATTTCATGGGCAGCATCGGGTTTTATGCTGCGACGTTGATATCTAGCGCGAAGCTTTGCTCCACTTGGCGCGCAACTTGCCTCTCTGCCGCCAGGGAGAATGAAACAATGCCCGATATCGACCCGCAGATTTTCTCAATAAGCCGGCCATCCCTCGGAGGCTACAAGGCCTTCGTTCAACGCGACATGATCGTCGAGACCTATCGCAGCGCCGCGGGGCAAATGGTTTCGAGGGGCTCCCTTCATAGAATTTCGATCAACCGCACCGCGCACGGCAAATATGCCTATCGGCTTGGAAGTGGGGCGTTCCGCAAAGTTGAGAGGCCGCCGTTCACCCTGGGATTTCAACCTGCCGCCACGGTCCTCGAAGTCGATGGCGATGCGGCGGATTATATCTCGATCTTCCAGTCCCCTGCGCTCTACAGCGGCATTGGCGGCTCTCGCTTCGATCCCGAGCATTGGGATAGTGACGCGCTCAGCGCGACGACTGATCCGACAACGCTGCAGGTCGCGCTCTCCCTCGCATTTGCCGCCGAGAAGACCGGGCGTGACGACCCTCTTTTGATGCAGCATCTGGGAATGGCGCTCGCCTGTTGCGTCGTAAAACTGCTGGGCGCCAAACCTGAAGCCGGCGATCGTCCGCTGACATCGGACAATCTCCGGCGTGTGATCGATTACATCGAGAACCTGCTTGGCAAATCCGATCTGAGTGTCGAGGAGTTGGCCGGGGTGGCCCATATGAGCCCCTTTCACTTCAGCCGGGAATTCAAACGGGCAGCCGGCATGGCGCCGCATCGCTTCGTTCTCGAACGCAGGATCGAGCGGGCGCGACTTTACCTCGCCGATGGCAAGGAGACGCTCGCAAACATCGCTTATGCCACAGGCTTTTCCAGCCAGGCGCATTTCTCCAGCGTCTTTCGCCGTCTAATGGGGGCGACCCCGAAGGAATACCAGCGTTCGGTCCGTCTTTGAACCGGCTTTTGCCGATGACAGATCAGCAGCTTTGCGAAAGACAACCGCACGAATTTGAAATCTCTTGAGGCTGCGGTCTGCGAGGCTTTTCCCATCAGGAGGCCCATATGACCGCTTTTGCCCAAACCAATCCGATTACCGACATTTGCTTCCTGGTCGAGGATATCGACAAAGCATCGGCTTTCTATGTCGAGCGTCTTGGCTTCAAACCTCGCCGCCGCGCTCCCGGCTTTGCCGATTTCAAAGGGGCGGGCGTGACGTTGGCGCTCTGGGAGATCGAGCATATCGCCGAGAATACCGGTGTCTCAAGCCGCCGTGCCCCTCCAGGTGCGCACAAGGCCTGCGCGGCCATCGAGCTCGCCTCGCCAGAGCAGGTCGATGCTGCCTATGCGGAGCTGAAAGCTGCGGGCGTGCTCTTCCACGCGCCGCCGCAGGACTATGTCTGGAACGCGCGATGCGTCTATTTCGCCGATCCTGACGACAATCTCTGGGAGATTTATGCGTGGTCCGCAGGCGGCCCGACCGGCGACATCGACCCGCAATAGCGAGCGCAATCGGCCGGTCGTACAACAATCCAACAAGGGGAAAGGCAAGCAAAATGAGCGGGGATGACAAACAAATCGTGGTCGGCAGGCGTACCGTCCTGAAGGGCGGAGCCTTTGCCCTTGCTGCAGCGACGGCAGGGCTCAGCGTGTTCGTGCCGCGTCACTCGAATGCCGCCGCATCCAAGGTCGTCATCAAATATGACTGGCTGATGAGCAACGGACAGATCGGCGATATCGTCGCAGTCAAGCGAGGCCTGTTCCAGGCCGAGGGTCTCGACGTCGAGTTTTCCCCTGGCGGTCCCAATTCGGCAACGGTGCCGCCCGTGATCACGGGTGATGCGCAGCTCGGCCAATTTTCGGATTCGGCACAGCTTCTTCTAGCCCGTTCATCCGGCGTGCCGATCAAGATCTTCGCCTGCGGTTTCCGCATGGCGCCTTTCGCCTTCTATTCGCTGCCCAAGGCGCCGATCCGCACCGTCAAGGATATGATCGGCAAGCGCATCGGCATCCAGCCGACGGCCCGTTATGTCCTTGATGCCATCCTGCTGAAGAACAATATCGATCCCTCGAGCCTGACCATCACCAATATCGGCTTCGACATGACGCCGCTGATGACCGGCCAGGTCGACGCCGTGACCGGATGGATCACCAACACGCAGGCCCTTTCCATCATCGGTCCCGACCGCATCGATCTGATGATGAAGGATACGGGCCTGCCCTCCTATGCCAACGTCTATTTCGCCACCGACGATGCCGTGAGCGGCCATGCCGAGACATTGGCAAAGGTGCTGCGCGCCGTCGCCAAAGGCTGGGCCTGGACGCATGAACATCCTGAAGAGGCGGTCAAACTGGCGGTGGAGGCCTATCCGCAGCTCGATCTTGCCGTGGAGCTGAAGACGGTGCCGCGTATATTGTCACTGAGCTTCGACGCGACGACAGGCAAGGACGGCTGGGGCAGCTTCGATCCGGCCGCGCTTGCCGAACAGATTTCCGTCTACGACAAGATCGGCCAGTTCAAGAGCGGCGCGCCGAAGCTGGAGGACTGCTATACGACCAAGATCCTGGAAATGACGGCGGGTGACCGTCCGAAGATTGCGTGAGAGCGGATTTGCCTGAAGCAGCGGCCATCGAAACCAAGGATCTGGCTGTCGGTTATGCCGGCGCTGTCGAGACGACCCGCATTCTGTCCGGCGTCGATCTCAGCGTCGGCAGGGGCGAGTTTCTGACCATTCTCGGTCCTTCCGGCTGCGGCAAGTCGACCTTGCTGCGCGCTGTTGCGGATCTTCTCCCGCCGCTTGAAGGACGGTTAGCGGTGCTCGGCAGGACAGCGTCGGAGGCGCGCCGGCGGCGCGAGGTCGCCTTCGTCTTCCAGGACGCGACGCTGCTGCCGTGGCGGACTGTGAGGGAGAATGTCGCGCTGCCGCTGCAGGTGGGGAAGAACAGCGTGTCGCGATCGGTCGATCCGCGGCCCGACCACTGGATCGAACTGGTCGGCCTGTCGCATCTGGCCGATCGCTATCCGCATCAATTGTCCGGGGGCCAGCGCCAACGCGTCGCCATAGCGCGCGCGCTTCAATGCGAGCCGGATATCCTGCTCATGGACGAGCCCTTCGGTGCGCTAGACGAGATCACCCGCGAACGACTGAACGACGAGCTTCTGGACGTCTGGCGCCGAACCGGCACGACCATCCTGTTCGTCACCCACAGCGTCGTCGAGGCGATCTATCTCGGCGGACGCGTGCTGGTCCTGGCGGCCAATCCGGGCCGCGTTCAGGCGCTGATCGACCTTGCACCGCTGAAAGACGAGCGTGGGCTCTGTCGGCGCGAGAGCCTCGATGTCCAGGAGACAGCTGCCCATCTGCGCCAATTGCTGCAGCAGGGGAGTTCGGCTGCATGATGCATCGTCCGTTATCCCTCGCCGAGACAATCGGCCTTCCTGTTATCGGCGCCCTTTCGCTGCTTCTCGCCTGGCAATGGCTGGTGCCGGCTCTCGGTATTCCGGCCTATATCGTTCCAACGCCGCTGGCGATCCTGCGCACGCTTGGCATCGAATGGCGCTTCCTTCTGTCGAATGCGATCCCGACATGGGGTGAGGCGGGCCTCGGCTTCCTCCTGGGCAACAGTCTCGCCGTGATCATGGCAATTGCCTTTGTCTATAATCCGCGCCTCCAGGCCGCCTATTTTCCCGTTGTCCTGCTCTTCAACACCATCCCGGTGCTGGCGCTTGCGCCGATCATCATCCTCATCTTCGGCCTCGGCATGCTGCCAAAGGTCATCATCGCCGCTCTCATCTGCTTCTTCCCAACCCTGGTGAATACCGCCCGGGGCCTCAATCTGGCGACTGCGAGCGAGCTTGACCTGATGCATGTGCTTTCGGCGAGCGGGTGGGAGACGTTCTGGCGCCTGCGCGCCCCAAGGTCCGCCCCCTTGCTCTTTGCGTCGCTACGCATTTCGGCAACCACCTGTGTGATCGGCGCGATCGTCGGGGAGTGGATCGGCTCTAACCAGGGGCTGGGCGCTGTCATCATCCAGTCGACATTCAACTATCAGGCGGAAAGGCTCTTTGCCGCCGTCGTGCTCGCCTCTTTCTCCGGCATCGTCTTTTTTGCCGTTGTTGCCCAGATCGAGCGGATTTTCCGTCGGCTGCAGCCGGGGCAAAGCTGAAAGCGTTCAATGCGGGCGACACATCTCCATGACGACCTCGTCGCCGGGACAAACAGGAGTTGGCCGAAACTCTGACGCTCTCCAGGATATGGCAAGGCCTCCCGCTGTTATCTGCGGAAGGCCGTGTCCGTTATCACTCCTCCATATTCTCACGGATGTCGGAGAGATCGATGCCATGGGTATCGAACCACCAGTTGGGACTCATCTCGGAATGGCGGTCACGCAGCCGCAGATATTTGGCGCGCAGCCGCTTCTGGCGTTCGACCTCTTCCGCGAAGAAGGGATGATCGAGCGTGCCGCCCATCTTGTGGATGCGACGGAGCAGTTTTCGCAAGACATATCCTTGCTCCTTGTTGCCCGGCCGGTAGCCGCTTTCCACGATTGTCATGACCGTCTCGCACAGCGTTCCGAGCGCATCGACTTGCGGCGTCCCGTTGACGATCATGTCGAGACGCTCGAGACCGAAGCCGACGTCGATGCAGGTTCCGAGCGGATTGACGATGTTTCCGATCTCGACCCCATCCTTATAGAACTCGGTGCAGTATCCGCTGATGCTGCCGTCGCTCCACATGCATTCCGGATCCGGCACAATGGGCACGCGCCCGCGATAGAGCGGCGTCCATTCCACCAGACGGTCGGGATGGATCGTCACATGATCCGGCACAAGTCCGAGCGTTCCCAGAAACTCGAGCCAGAAATCGATGGCGCTGCCGGCGGTCATTTCCCTAAACGAGAAAAGGCCGAGCATGGTGAAGTGGAGAAGGTGGGTTCCGTCGCCGATCTCGTCGAGGTCGCCCATGCGCAGGCAGGCCTGGCTGTTTGCGACTGTTCCACTATGGGGGGGATCGGAGAAGAGGGGCTTGTACTGCTGCATTCCGGCGCTGCAGAAGAGCGTGGTATCATCATGCGGCCGTACGGTTTCAATGCGTGTGAAATCGATGCCTTTGGAAAGGCAGAAGTCTTGGTATTGCTGGATCAGGCGTCCCGCGGTGACATAGGCAACCTCCTTTGCTGTTCGTGTGCCTTCGGGGAAGATAGCGATCTAGTGCGCCTGCGGCAATCCGCTGCTCGGCTGGCGAGGATCAAAAACCGGAACGGTGCACTTGATAACAGGCTCACTTGAGACTAAATATAGCCTCAAGTGAAAAGGAGCCGTTGCCATGATGGGATTTGCCGGTATCGCCGATGTTCTCGGGCTGCCCGCCAGGGAGCCAGTATCGCGTTCGGCCTTCGGCCTGCTCTCCAGCATCGAGGAAGGATTGCCGGTCAAGGCGCTTGACCGCATGGCGCTGCTTCTGGCGCCTGATGACGCCCAGTTCAAATACCGGCTGGTTCCGAAGGCCACCTATGAACGGCGCAAATCCAAGCATCGGCTCTCCTCGGATGAAGGCATAAAGCTTGCCCGTCTCGCGCGTGTCTGGGGGCAGGCGCTCGATGTCTGGCAGACCGAGATCGAGGCCCGCGATTTCCTGTTTCGGCCGCATGCAATGCTTGAGGACAGGAGGCCGATCGACGTGGTCATCCAGAGCGAGATCGGCGGCGAGCTCGTGCTCGATATTCTCGGAAGCCTGAAATACGGCAGCGCTGCGTGAGCGCACAGGTTCTTGATCGTACGCTGACATCCGTCCGCATCGGAGATCCCAGTGGAACCTATCCGATCTTCGACGCCACCGGCTCGACCATCGCGCCGGGGCGGTGGAACACATCGGGCAGCCCGATCATCTATACGAGCGAGCATTATTCGACGGCGCTGCTCGAAAAGCTCGTCCATGGCAGCGGAAGGCTGCCGCCCAACCAGCACTATGTCACGATCACCCTACCGCGTGGGCTAAGCTACGAGGTCTTCTCCGAGCCTGCGCTGCCCGGCTGGGACAGCATGCCGGCAAACGTCAGCAAGGCTTTCGGCGAGCGGTGGTGCCAGGAAAAGCGCAGCGCCATCCTACTGGTCCCAAGTGTCGTCGCCCGCGTCGACCGCAACATGCTGATAAACCCGGCCCACCCGGAATTCCGATTGATCACAGTAAGCCTCCACCAACCGGTCTTCTGGGATCGCCGTTTGTTCGGCATGTGACGGGTTGGCGGTGCAATCAACGTTTCCGCAGAGCAGATCAAAACGCCGGACAGATGAGGCTTGGTCAGCAGACCATGATGCTGCCACCAAACGCACCGACAAGGGCTCTCGGCCCGACGTAGCCAAGGCGTCTATCCAACTGCACAGGAGGCCACTTTAAACGAGGGGGTGGCTGCCTCGGCTGCTCACGCGCCCGTCTCCCATGGATTTATCACCGCTGCGCCGGTGTCGTTGAAATCGCCGACATTGCGAGTGACGACAATCAGATCATGGACGATTGCGGTTGCGGCGATCAGCCCGTCGATATCGCCACGCGGCCGGATGGCGGCGATGCGGCCCCATTCGACGGCGATCTCGTCGGTCACCGGCAGGATCCTGTCGCCATGATCATAACGCAGCTTGCGCAGCCACTCGGTGAGATGCGCCGCGGTCTTCGGATCCGTCTTCTGTTTGAGGGCAATGCCGCGCATGATCTCGCCAAGCGTCAGCGCGCTCAGGTGGATGGTGAGCGGATCGACGGAGCGCAGCCAGGAAACCGCCTGCGGCGTACCGCGTCGCGCCTCCGAGACGATGTTGGTGTCGACCAGATACATCAGAAGGCAACGTCGCGGCTTGGCGTCTTGTTGCGTGCTTCGACCGCATCGGCGAACTCATCGTCCCAGGCGGGGCCGCCGAGCAGGTCGTCGACAAGCGTCGGCCTGCCGGCGCGCAGGGCGTCGTAGTCGCGAGCGGACAGAACGACGGCCGTGCGCTCACCGCGCACAGTCACCACCTGCGGGCCTTCTTGTCGGGCCTTCTGCACGACCTTCGAAAATTGGTTCTTGGCGTCCTGCAGTTGCCATTCCATCGATTCTGCTCCTGGCTAGACTGTCTAGCTATATGCGCGGAATGCTGGTGCGTCAATGGCGGGACGTTCCTGAACGACAGAGTCCGGCTCTGCTATTAGGTGTCATAACGAAGTTCGACATCGTTGTGTCGGCGATCGGCGCCAGTCGGCCCTTCTGGAAGCCGCGATCACACCTCTCGCCGCGGCGAGCGAGCCATCAGCCGGGCATAGGCGATGGCCGAGAGCATGTTGACGTGGTTGGCCCTGCCGGTGCCGGCAATGTCGAAGGCGGTGCCGTGATCGACCGAAACGCGGTCGATCGGCAGGCCGAGCGAGACGTTGACCGCCGTGTCGAAGGCGACGAGCTTGATCGGGATATGGCCCTGGTCGTGATACTGGGCGATGACGAGATCGAAAGCGCCATTATAGGCGCGGGCAAACACCGTATCGGCCGAGATCGGGCCGACGACGTCGATGCCCTTTGCCCGCGCCTGCTCGACGGCGGGCGCCAGGAATTCCGTGTCCTCGGTGCCGAACAAGCCGTTTTCGCCGCAATGGGGATTGAGGCCGGCGACGGCGATGCGCGCTGTTTTGCCGAGCCGCAGGAAGTGCCTGTGGCCGGCTTCGATTGTCGCCAGCACCCGCTCGGTCTTGGCGCGCTCGATCGCACCCTTCAGCGAGATATGGGTGGAGACGTGGATGGTGTTCAGCCGCTCGGAGGCAAGCAGCATGAAGGAGCTCTTCGAGCCGGTGAGATGCGCGAGCAGCCCGGTGTGACCGTCATGGTGATGGCCGGCGAGGTTCATCGCTTCCTTGTTGATCGGCGCTGTGACGATGACATCGGCTTGACCTGACATGGCGAGATCGACGGCGCGGGTGATATAGCGCACCGAGGCATCGCCGGCGATGGGGCTGACCCTGCCGATTTCGGGTAGAGCCGCGCCGAGCGCGACTTCGTCGACGGCGATCCTGTCGTCACCGGGTGCATCGGCAGGCCCGAACCGCAGTCCGGTGCCGGTGACGCGGTCGGCGCGCTCCAGCGCTTCGACATTGCCGACAATGACGAAATCGCGGCGCTCCTCCCTCGGAAGGGCTGCGAGCGCCTTGACGATCACCTCGGGGCCGACGCCGGCCGGATCGCCGAGCGTTACCGCGACTTTCGCATTCCTGTCCATCGATCGAATTCCTTCTGAAAACTTTGTGGCTTAAAAAGCGACCGCATAAATCGAGCGAATGTCGGCGCGTGAGAGATCGCGCGGATTGTTATCGAGCAGACGGCGAATGGCAAAGGCGTCGTCGGCCATGGCGTCGAGATCACTTTCCGGCACGCCGAGGCCGGAAAGTTTCATCTCGATGCCGAGTTCGGCGCAGAAAGCATAAGCCGCATCGAAGACGGATGTGACGTTTCCGGAGGTTTCACGCCCAAGCGCTTCCATCACCGCCTTGGTTTTCTCAGGAGCGGAAGGTGTATTGAAGGCGAGAACATGCGGAAAAATCAGCGCATTTGCCGCGCCATGGGCCACATGCCAGCGCGTGCCGAGGGGATAGGCAAGCGCATGGCCGCCGGCGGTGTTGACCGGGCCGAGGCAGAAGCCGCCGTAAAGCGAGGCGAGCGAGAGGCCGGCGCGCGCTTCGGCGTCATTGCCGTCCCTGACAGCGCGGGCGAGATATTTGCCGACGAGGCGGGTTCCCTCGATCGCATAGATGTCGACCATCGGATGGGCCTTGCGGTTGGTGAAGGCCTCGACGCAATGGGCCATGGCATCGACGCCGGTGGCAGCCGTCGTGCGGGCCGGCACGCTAAAGGTCAGGGCCGGATCGATGACGGCGATGTCGGCGAGCATATGCAGGCTTTCCACGGCAAGCTTTGCCATCGTCGCCGGATCGGTGACGAGCGCACGGATGCCGGCCTCGCTGCCGGTGCCCGATGTTGTCGGCACCTGGGCGAGCGCCACCTTGCGCGGCCCGTGCACCTTGTTCGGACCGACGACCGCGTGCAGCGTCTGGGCGGAGCCGGCAAGCACGGCGGCAAGTTTTGCCAGATCCATGGCGCTGCCGCCGCCGAAGCCGACAATCAGCTCGGCATCGGCGCGATTTGCCGCCGCCAGGACCTTTTCGAGATTGGCCGTATCCGGCTCAGGCGTCACTTCCGCAAAGACGGATACCTCGCCCTTCAGCTCTAGCACGTCGATGCGCGAGGCGTTGAAAGCATCGGAGATGACGAGCGTGCGCCGATAGCCCTTTTCGGCGGCCCATTTGCCGAGCTTTCCCGCCGTACCGACCCCGAATTCGATCAGATGCGGCCGAACTATCGTGATCGGCGAATCCAAGCTGGCCATGAACCGGTCCTCCCTGCAAGATCTTGCGGCACCATCGTTGCCCTCTTTAATGTAAAGTTGTAAGATCAATGTCAAGCCGGCATTCCAGCGAGCGGAATTTTTTATCATCTGATGTGCGCTCGGTCGCGCTGGAAGGCGGCGTTGCCGTGCTAATATCGATATTAATATCAGTGTGTTAGGAAATTTTGATAACGAAACGGCATGTCGGACACAGCTGGCCATCATCTTTGCGGCCGCGCGGTGAATAAGCCAACCCTGTTGTCAAATTTTTCGTCAGTCAACACATAGCCGTTGTCATCCTGCGCCTTTTCGCATGCGAGCGGATGCAGGATGACAATTTTCCGACTGCCGCTTTGTTTACGGCAGCAATTGCGGGGCGAGGCGCACATACTTGATGGCGCGACGGTAGTAGGTGTAGGCGATATGGAGCGTGCCATCGCCGCCCTGAACGATCGAGGGATAGGAGAATTCGCGGTTCAGCGAATCCTTCGAATTGTTGCTGAGGCAGAAGCCGTCGCCGGTATCGAGATCGATGCGATGCGGAAAGCTCTTGCCGCCATCCCTCGATATCGCCAGGCTCAGCGGCGCACGCGGAACACCCCAGACGGCCTTGCGTGCGCTGCTATCGGCAATGACGGCGGTCTCTTCAGCCTCGCCACCCTCGATTTCGTCATAGAGAGATTGGCGCCGTGCATCCGACATGGCGGCATTCGAATGGTTGTAAACCATTGCGATTGCTCCATCATTCAGGATCGTGGCCTGGATCGAGGAGTTGTTGTTGGGCAATTCGGCGGGCTCGGGCGCGCTCCATGTCTCGCCGCCGTCGGATGATCGGCTGGACAGGATGTTTTCGGCGAAACGGTTGCGGTAGAAGGCGATCATCTCGTCGCCGCCAAGCGGCAGGATGTTCATGTGCACCGCGCCGATACTGTCTGGAATATCACGCATCTGCCAGCTCGCGCCGCCATCACGCGACACCAGCACGGCAGCCGTATCGGCATCGCCGCTCCAGCGTTGGCCGTTCAGGCCGACGCAGCGGAAGACCGGAAGCAGCCAGTCGCCCCTGCCGTTGACGACGATCTGCTGGCGAACGAAGGTGCCGGGACTGTCGCAGAGGATTTGGACCGGGCCGAAGGTCTGGCCGCCATCACCTGAAATTCTGCATTTGACAACAGAACCGTCCTGATTTCCGGAAGTCTGCGAGGTATAGAGCAGCCATACTTTTCCGTCTGGAGCCTTGAAAATCAACGGGTTCTGTTCGGATTTCTCCGGGTCGTCGCTCATCTTTTCCGGCACGGACCAGCGATCGGAGCCAGGTGTCAGCCGCGACATGTAAATCGAAATATCACCCATGCCCTCCATCGTGCCGCCGAACCAGACGCAGGTCAGCGTGCCGTCGGGCAGAAAGGCGAGGTTTGCGGCATGGTTCTGGATGCAGGGGGAGGGCAGATAGGCATCCGCACGACCCTCGAGGGCGGGGTGAGGGGTGATGGCCCCGGTCATCAGGGCCGGAACGGCTTCCGGAGGCAGGCCGGTAAAACTCATGACGGATCTCCTCAAGGCAGCTTGGCGTAGCTTTCGGCGAGTGCGGCATAGTCGGCATCGCCGAGCGGCATCAGCGGCGCACGTGTGCGCTTCCAGGCGGGATTGCCGGTCTTCAGTCCCACCATCGCCTTGATTGTGGGTATCTGGACATAGGAATTGGAAAGCGTGCGATAGGCGTTGATGCGGGCCTGCGCCGCCTCGACATCGGCGGCGCGCGCCTCGTCATGGACATGGTCGTAGACTGCGCGCAGCGAATTCGCCACGAGATTGGAGGTGGCGGTGATGCAGCCGGCGCCGCCCGCCTTCAGCAGCGGCAACAACAGCGGATCGGCGCCTGCGAGCACCGAGAAGCCGGGATAGGCGGCGATGATCGCCTGCATGTTGTTGAAATCGCCGGCGGATTCCTTGATGCCGACGACCGTTTCCGGGAAGGCCGCAATCAGCCGCCCGATCAGCGGAATGGATAGCGGAACGCCTGAGACCTGCGGAATATGATAGAGGATGACCTGCAAGCGGGTGTCGGCGACCTTCTCCAGCACCTGCGAATAGGCGGCGAAGAGACCATCGTCGGAGACGCCTTTGTAGTAGAAAGGCGGCAGCATCACCACCTTGGTGACGCCAAGCGACAGTGCGTGCCGGGTGAGTTCCACAGTCTCGGGAATGGCGACGACGCCGGTGCCCGGCAAAAGCCTGTCGGCGGGAATGCCGGCCTTCAGGGCTGCTTCCAGAATGGCACGGCGCTCGGCGCCGGAAAAGGAATTGGCCTCGCCCGTGGTGCCGAGCAGCGCCACGCCATGGCATCCCTCGGCCAGCAGCTGCCGGCAATGATCGGTGAAAAGGGCGAAATCCGGCCTGTTGTCTGCCGTCAGCGGCGTTGCGGAGGCGCTGAAAACGCCTGTAATCCTGTGATGGCTCATTCCGCCCTCCTCGGCGCGTCCTGTCTTGCCGATCCGTATTCGAACCGGGGCGCTGCGCATTGCAATTTGTCATCCGTCTGTCGCGATGGAGTGCAAAGAACTTTTATATTGCCGCGCTTTTGTCAAGAAGACAAAATGCCGTGACGTCGCCTCGAAAAGTTATCTATTTGTTATAACTTATATATTTTCAGCAGAAAATTTTGTTCGAATGGAAATTGCGATTTTTTGTTGACATATTTACAATAACGAGAGAACGATACGGAACGGATTGTGCTGCGCCTGGCAGGTGCAGGGAGAGCGCTGCCGAATTCACTCTGGGAGGAATGCCATGTCTGATCAATCGGATAAAACCAATATATCACGTCGTAACGCGCTGAAGCTCGGCCTTGCAGCCGGCGTCGGCCTCACCGTGTTCGGGATGAATGCCCGCATTGTGATGGCCGATGAAGGCCAAGTCCTGAAGGTCGCAAATCCGGCCTTCGACCAGGACTGGTCGCCGCTGCGCGGCGGCGGCAGGACGTTCCGCTGGAATTCGATCTGGTGGGCATCGCCGATGTATTTCGACAGCCAAGGCAATATCAAGCCCTACGTCTTCACCAGCTGGGAATCGGCAGACAACACAGTCTGGACCTTCAAGATCGACCCGAAGGCGGTCTTTTCCGACGGCAGCAAGATCACCTCGGCGGATGTCAAGGGATCATGGGAAGTCTCCTCGATGCCGAACACCAAGAACCAGCGCGCCGACCAGGTGCTGAGCAGGGTCAAGGGTTATGCCGAAATCGCCGCCGGCTCCGGCAACGAGTTGACCGGTGTCGCGACACCCGACGAGGGAACGGTCGTCGTGACGCTGGCTGCCGCAGACCCGATCTTCTTCATGCGCCTGGCAAACCACATCGCGCCGATCACCAAGGCATCGCAGTCGCGCGGCAGCGACGGTGAGGAGATCATCGATTGGTATAAGCCCGAGAGCAAGCCGGTCTTCTCCGGTCCGTTCAAACTGACGAGCATTGACATCGACGCCGGCAAACTCTCTTTCGAGCCGAATGAGAAGTTCTTCGGGCCGAAGCCGAAGCTTGCCCGTATCGACATCACCTCGATCGAGGACAATGTCACCGCGACGTCGCTGATCAAGTCGGGCGAGTTCAACGCCCATACCGAGCTGATCACCTCGACTATCATCCAGGATCTCGGCCCGGAATTTTCCGCCGGCCCGCTGATCCCGACCAGCCAGCACTTCTGGTTCAACATCTCTCGTGCGCCGATGGACGATCCCAAGGTTCGTCAGGCACTGATCATGGCCGTCGATCGCGATGGCCTGTTCAAGGCGTCCTATCCCGACGGGCCGCATAAGAAGGCGGACCAGATCCTCAATGCAGTCCCGGGTGCGGAGAATTCCGGCTTCGAGCCCTATCCCTATGATCCGGAGGCTGCCAAGAAGCTGCTTGCGGAATCGACCTACGGCGGTCCGGAGCGCCTGCCGAAGATCCTGTTCGTCGGTATCTCGGGGCCGGCCATTCAGGCTGCTGCCCAGTTCATTGCCGAGCAGTGGCGCCAGAATCTCGGCATCACTGCCGTCGACATGAAGCCGCAGCAGGATTCCTATGCGGGTCCGGATCAGAACTCGGTCCAGATCTTCCGCGACGACGTCGGCACCCGCGTGCCGGATGCCGTCTCCTATCTGGCAGGCAGCATCGCCTCGACCTCGTCGAACGCGCAGAACAAGCTCGGCGGCTACAAGAACGACAAGGTCGACAGTGCCCTTGCCGAGGCCACGACCAAGGCTGCGGATGATCCGCAGCGCATCGCTCTCGCACAGGAAGCCCAGAAGGCGTTCCGCGAGGATTGGGCTTTCATTCCATGGTATTCTCAGGCGATGTCGCGCTGGGCCACCAAGGAGGTCAAGGGCCTTGAAAAGAACCTTGACTGGCAGGTCGTCGAACCCTGGAACATTTCCATCGGGTGATCCGGAACAATAGTTCCTGGCAATAAACGCGCGAAGGCCGCAAGGTCTTCGCGCAAGTTTCAAGAAGAAGAGATGCGATCGCAGCCAAAAGCGGGAACGCATCGAACAACAGGTGGGAGGTGGCCTTGCTGCGCTACGTGCTAACCCGATTTGCCATCTGGATTCCGTCCGTTCTGGTGGTGATGCTGGCGGTCTACGCGCTGGCCTTCTATGGTGCCGGCGATCCGATCAAGCTGATCTTCCTGCGCGCGCCAGGCGACGTCGCCTATAATCCGCAGCGTATCGAAGCCATTCGCGAAAGTGCCGGCCTCAACAAACCCTTCCTCGTCCAGTTCGGCCTTTACATCTGGAACCTGCTGCATGGCCAGTTCGGCAATTCGCTAACATCGGGCCGCTCCGTCTGGGCGATGGTCTCGGCCGCCGCACCCGTCTCCTTCCAGCTTGCCCTCTGTTCCATCATCCTGACTGCCGTCGTCGCGATCCCGCTCGGCATGATCGCCGCGCTCAACCAGAATTCTCGCATCGACTATGCCATTCTGGGCTCCGCACTCTTCCTCTGGGCGATCCCGGCCTATGTCGCCGGTCCGCTGCTGATGGTCGGCCTCATCGTGCTGCTGCCGGGTGCGAGCGTGCCCTATGGCTGGGGCGGCATCCTCGATGTCCGCATCCTGCTGCCGCTGCTCGTCCTTTCCTTCCAGCCGATCGCGTTGATCGTGCGCCAGACGCGCGCCGCCGTCATCGAGGTCCTTTCGGAGGATTTCGTCCGCACCGCCCGCGCCAAGGGCGTGCCCGAGATCATCGTGGCGCTGCGCCATATCCTGCGGCCGGTGCTGACGCCCGTCGTCACGCAGCTCGGCCTGATCATGATCACCATCGTCAACGGCGCGATCTTCGTCGAACTGGTCTTCGGCCTGCCGGGCCTCGGCCGGCTGACAGTGCAGGCGCTGATCAATTCCGATTATCCCGTCATTCTGGCGATCACGCTGATCGGGTCGTTTCTGGTGATGGTGTCGAACCTCCTGGTCGATGTGCTCTATCCGCTGCTCGACCCGCGCGCCAATGATTCAAGAAGGAGCCGCTGACCATGTCCGCCATCCCTCTTTCCACCACCGAAACCGTCGAAGAGCCGGTCAGCCTGTGGCGCGATGCCTGGTATCGGCTGAAGCGCAACAGGCTCGCCATCTTCGGCCTCGTTATCGTCCTGATCCTCGCCTTCACGGCCATCTTCGGGCCTTATCTCACGCCTTATGACTATTTGAGCCAGGACCTCAACGCCCGCAACGTCCTGCCGTCGATGAGCCACCTCTTCGGAACCGACGATCTCGGCCGCGACGTCTTCAGCCGCGTGGTCTTCGGCACCCGCACCGCTTTCCTCGTCGCCATCATCGTCACCGTCTTCGCGGTGCTGATCGGCCTCGTGCTCGGGGCCGTCGCCGGGTTCTTCGGCAATCCGTTCGATCGCGCCATCATGTGGCTGACCGACGTGACGATGTCGGTTCCCAACCTGCTGCTCGTTGTCGTCATCAACGCCTCGCTGAAATCGCCGATCAGCAAATGGATGGAGGCGCGTTACCTCGCGACCCTCAATCCCTTCTACCGCGAAACCATGTGGGTGGATTTCATCCTCGTCTTCGGCTCGATGGCGCTGATCTCCTGGCCGCCTTACGCCCGTCTCGTCCGCGCCCAGGTGCTGTCGATCCGCAGCCGGCCCTATATCACAGCGGCCCAAGCGCTCGGCCTGTCGAACTGGATCATCATCAAGCGCTATGTCATTCCGAATGCGCTAGGCCCCCTGATCGTCTCGGTCAGCGCCGGTCTCGGCACGGCGATGGTGCTGGAAAGCGCCTTCAGCTTCCTGGGCGTCGGGGTCAATCCGCCAACGCCGAGCTGGGGCAACATGATCTCCGACGGCCTGCGCGTCTGGCAGCATTATCCCCACCTTCTCGCCGCTCCGGCGGCCGTGCTCGGCCTTGCCTCGGTTGCCTTCAGCTTCCTTGGCGACGGCCTCAACGACGCGCTCAATCCGCGGGGCAGCAAATGATGGATACGAAAAACACCGACCGCCTCCTCGATGTCAGGGGCCTCACCGTCGAGATCGACGGCCGCAACGGCCCGGCCGTGGTCGTCGACGGCATCGATCTGCATGTCAACAAGGGTGAGACGCTTGGCGTCGTCGGCGAATCCGGCTGCGGCAAGAGCCTGACCATGCTAAGCCTGATGCGGCTCCTGCCGAACAAGATCAAGGTCACCAGGGGATCGGCGACATTCGACGGCCGCGACCTGCAGACGATGTCGAATCGCGAGCTGCGCAAGGTGCGCGGCGGCGATATCGGCTTCGTCTTCCAGGATCCGATGACTTCGCTCAATCCGGTCATGCGCGTCGGCGACCAGATCTGCGAGCCGCTGATCTATCACCGCAAGATGCGCAAGGCCGAAGCTCGCACCCGCGCCGTCGAACTCTTGCGTCTCGTCGGCATTCCCGGTCCGGAAGAACGACTGCAGGCCTATCCGCATGAGCTTTCCGGCGGCATGCGCCAGCGCGTGATGATCGCGATCGGTCTTGCCTGCAATCCGAAGCTCCTGATCGCCGATGAGCCGACGACGGCGCTCGACGTCACCATCCAGGCCCAGATCGTCGATCTGGTGAAGGATCTCAGGACCAAGCTCGGCATGTCGGTCGTCTGGATCACCCATGACCTGGCGCTGATCGCTGGCCTCGTCGATCGCGTCGCCGTGCTTTATGCCGGCACGGTGGTCGAGGATGCGCCGGTCGACGAGCTCTATGCCCGCCCGAGCCATCCCTATACGCGCGGCCTGCTGTCATCGATCCCGAAGCTCTCGGACCCGCCGGCAAGCCGGCTGAGCTCGATCGGCGGCACGCCGCCGGAGCCTGGCCGCCGACCGAAGGGCTGCCCGTTTGCGCCGCGCTGCCCGCTTGCCGAAACCATCTGCCACGAGAAGGTGCCGCAGCTCGAACCGTTGAGCGGCAGCGCCAATCACCGCGCCGCCTGTTTCGTCGTCCAGAGAATGCAGGAAGCCGCATGATGGGTGCTCAACCGCTGCTCAAGATCGAAAACCTGGTCAAGCATTTCCACGTCAGGCTCGGCGCCTTCGGCGAACGCTCGGCAACCGTCTATGCACTCGACAATGTCAATCTCGACATCATGGAAGGCGAGACGCTGAGCTTGGTCGGCGAATCCGGCTGCGGCAAGTCGACGACCGGTTTCACCATCCTCAACCTCTACAAGGCGACCAGCGGCAAGGTCGTCTACAAGGGCCAGGATCTCGCGACGCTCGACGAGAAGCAGATGCGGCCGTTTCGCCGCGACCTGCAGATCGTCTTCCAGGATCCCTATTCAACGCTCAATCCGCGCATGACGGTGGGCGAGGCGATCGGCGAGCCGATCCTCTTCCACAAGCTCTGCACCAAGGCCGAGCTGAAGGACAGGGTGGCGACGCTGCTCACCGATGTCGGCCTGCCGACGCGGTTTGCCCAGCGCTACCCGCACGAACTTTCCGGCGGCCAGCGCCAGCGTGTCGTCATTGCCCGCGCGCTCGCCTGCCAGCCGAAATTCATCGTCTGCGACGAGGCGATTTCGGCGCTCGACGTGTCGATCCAGGCACAGATCATCAACTTGCTGCTCGATCTGCAGGAGAAATACGGGCTGACCTATCTGTTCATCGCCCATGATCTCGCGGTCGTGCGCCATATCAGCACCCGCGTCGGCGTCATGTATCTCGGGCGGCTGGCCGAACTTGCCACCCGCGAGGAACTCTTCGACAATCCGCTGCATCCCTATACCCGGGCGCTGCTGTCGGCCGTACCGGAGACCGATCCCGCGCATGAACGCACCCGTCAGCGCCAGATCCTGCAGGGTGACGTGCCGAGCCCGCTGAACCCGCCGTCGGGCTGCCGTTTCCACACGCGCTGCCCAATCGCCATGGATGTCTGCAGCAAGGTCATTCCCGCGTGGAAGGAGGCGAAGCCCGGCCATCTCGTCGCCTGTCACGCCGTCAACACCGGACAGACCGCATGACGCTGAAGGCCGTTATCGTCGCCGATGATCTGACGGGCGCGCTCGATACCGGAACGCCCTTCGTCGAAGCCGGCCTTTCGGTTGCGGTCGCTGTCGATGTCGAGGCCGCAGAGGATGCGATCGCCACCGGCTGTGACGTCGTCGTCATCAACACTGCTTCGCGTGCGCTTGGCGAGCGCGAAGCTGCCGAAAGGGTGCGTTTGGCGACCGAGGCGCTTCGTGGCGTGAAGCCCGCAGTCGTGATGAAGAAGATCGACTCCCGGCTGAAGGGCAATGTTGCGGCGGAAAGCCTGGCGCTGGCCGATGCGCTCGGCCTGGAGACTATCCTGGTGGCGCCCGCTATTCCCGATCAGGAGCGTGTGACCTATAGAGGCTGTGTTGTCGGCCGCGGCGTCGACAAGCCACTGCCGATCGCCGATCTGTTCGAGGGCCGTGCGGGCAATGTTGCTGTTGCCGATGCAAAGGACGATAGTGATCTCGACCAGATCGTTACCGATCATGACTGGGGCCAGACGCTTGCGGTCGGCGCACGGGGTCTGGGTGCTGCTCTTGCCCGCCAGCTCGGCGAAACGGGGCGGCAGCCGGTGCCGGAATTTGCAGCGACCCGGCGCACCCTGTTCGCCTTTGGCTCGCGCGATCCGATTACCGCTACCCAGATGAACCAGCTCGAAGCCTCGGGCGTTCTGCGCACGGTGATGGACGCGCCGATCGGAGAAATCGAAGGCGGGGAGGGCATGGCGTTGCCGGCGCTGCTGCGTTGCACCGGCGATATGGCGGCCGATGCGGCATTGGTCGCCCGCCGTTTTGCGGCAGGCGTCAGATCGGTCATCGACGATACGAAGCCTGACATGCTGATGGTCGGCGGGGGCGATACGGCGCTTGCCGTTTTCCAGGCGCTGGAGGTCAGAGTGCTGGCGCCGAAGGGCGAAATCGAAGCTGGCGTGCCGTGGTTCGATGTCACGGCAGCCGACGGGCGGCATTTTCGGTGCGCGGTGAAGTCGGGGGGCTTCGGCAATCCCGATAGTTTGCTAAGACTGGTCCTTTGGAATCGGGCGGCATAGTAAGATACCGCCGGGGAGAATGACGTGGCTGAAGTGAATGGCGAATCTTTGAACGCGGAAGCCGGCCCGCCGGGCAAGCCAGAACGCGGCAAGGGCGTCAAGCTGGTCGATCGCGTCTTCGACCAGTTGCTCGAGCGTATCCGCGGCGGAAACTATCCGCCGGATTCACGCCTTCCCGGCGAACATGAGCTTGCCTCGATGCTGGGTGTGTCGCGGCCGATCGTCCGCGATGCGCTTGCGCGCCTGCGCGATCAGGGCATGGTCTATGCCCGGCAGGGCGCCGGCACCTTCGTCAGTGCGCATGGATCGCCGACGACGCAGCTTGCCTATTCGCCGGTCAAGACGATCGCCGACATTCAACGTTGCTATGAGTTCCGCCTGACGATCGAGCCGGCGGCGGCCTATTTCGCCGCCAAACGTCGCAATGAATCGGCCATTCAGAAGATCGCCAGCGCGCTTGCAGATCTGCGTGAGGCGACCAGCCACCAGCTTCATCGCACCGACGCCGATTTCCTCTTCCACCGCGCGGTGACGGAGGCTGCCAACAATCATTATTACACGGCCTCGATCGATGCGCTGAAGGCTCATATCGCCGTCGGCATGCATCTCCACGGCCTCTCTTTGCTCGGCCCTCGCCAAGGGTTGGAACAGGTCTATGAAGAGCATAACGCCATCTACAAGGCGATCGCCGATGGCCGGCCGGACGATGCGCAGAGACTGATGAAGGCGCATCTTGAAGGCTCGCGGGACCGTCTGTTCGAAGGCAGGGTGCTCGACCTATCCTTCTGACGCGCGTTCCCAAGCGGTGATCAGCTCAAAAATGGTAGAGAGTTCATACCTTAACTCGCGATGTCTCCTTCGTCGTCGATTGTCAGCCGGATTTCTGCTTCTTGATGATGCTGATGCGGCAACGCAGGCAATTTGTGATTTTCCATCCCCTCTCCCTGTCCGTCATGCGGAGAACTTGGTTCGGAGGCAACCGTTCCCGGCAATGAGGGGGCCGTTGCCGTGTACATCGGATGTGAAGCTGTCCAGGCGTCTTCGCCGATCAAGGGAACGAAGCGCACCCCGCCGAGATCTTCTTCCTCGAATGCGGCGGCGCTGGTGCGCGTGAACCGTTTCAGGCGCTGCCCTTCACCGCCGCCGACCGGGATGATGAGCCGCCCTCCGAGGTGCAGCTGTTCTTTCAAGGCGGTTGGCACCTTGGGTGCGCCCGCGGAAACGATAATGGCATCGAACGGAGCGGCTTTTGCCAAGCCCTTGCTGCCATCGCCGACGTGAACGTCAATGTTGCGGTATCCCAGCTTCTCGAACCGTTCCCTAGCCTGAAGCGCCAGCTTTTCATGGCGCTCGATAGAGTAGACATGCCTTGCTATCCGGCTGATGAGGGCCGAAGCATAGCCGGAGCCCGTTCCGACCTCGAGCACTTTGTCACCGGCATTCAGATTGGCCTTTTCGAGCATCAGAGCCACGATGAACGGCTGCGAAATTGTCTGGCCCTCGCCGATCGACAGCGGTGCATCCTCATAGGCGAATTCCTCGGAGCCTGGAGGAACGAAATTTTCGCGTGGCACCATGCGCATCGCCCCGATGACGCTTTGATCGCGAATGCCGCGACGCGTCACGTGGTGCTCCACCATGCGATCTCGGATGCGCGTCATATCCATGGATCAGCTCCACTATCGCCGATTGCATCTGGGGACAAACTTCTGGGCGGTGCAGGATGTAAAACAAATGGGCGACCGCAGAGTTCCTGAGATGCGCCAGGCGCACGTGGAAATCGGATCTACCGAAGGAGCCTGCAGTCGGGATCAGCCGTCGATGCGCGATTTATGACCCGCCGTGTGTCCTCAACTCGGTAGCAATGAGTTGTGCTTGCCGTGCAGTCGCTTCGTCGCAAACCAGCACGTTTCCGAGGCCGGACAATAAAACGGCGGCAATTGCGTGAACCTTGTTCAGGCCACCAGATGCGAAGACGACGTTGGGAATGGCTCGCAACACCGCAAATTCCGGAGCAATCGCGCACCTGTTGATCGCATGCTCGATCGGGCGCCCGGTCTTGTCGACAAACTGGCCAAGCACGTCACCACAGGCGCCGGCTGCGACAAGCTCTTCTATGTTGATGTTGCTCGGCAGGCCGTAGCGCATCAGCAGCGAGCGCTCGGTCATGTCGCCGATGCTGAGCACGATGACGTCATTGGCCTCGATCTGCCGAAAGGCCGCTTCAAAGACGTCTTGTCCGACGATCGCTGCGCGCGACTCGGGGCTGCCCGCGTAGATGGGCGCGGCAAGATAGGAACACTCGGCATTGAGCTGGCGGGCAAGGTCGCTCGCGATATCAAACGTGTTGATTTCGATGCCATGCGTCAGTCCGCCCATGACCGAGTTGACACAGATTTCGGGTCGCCGCTGTGAAGGCATATGACGCACCATTTCGCGCAGAGTGGCTCCCCATCCGACGCCGATGCCGCGAATGTTGCCACCGTTCAGCAACTGAACGAGATAATCCGCTGCCGCTTGACCGAGCAGGACGGGGATGAGGTCCTCATCCTCTGGAGTTGGCACGATGATAGCCCTGGTCAGAGAGAATTCCGCCGCCAACTGCTGTTCCAGAGCGACACAGGATGTCAGCCGCGAATTGAGTGTGATCGTGACCAGGCCCGAACGGCGCGCTTCTGCGATGATCTTGTTGACGCGAAGCCTGTTGGTTGAGAGCGCTTCGGCAATTTCACCTTGCGTGCGCCCCTCCATGTAATAGAGCCAAACCACGCGCACCTGCATTTGCTCATCTGGGAGCGCAACGGAGGCGAATGGAGAATTTCTATTCTGCGTCATGCAATATCTGCGCCTCCGCTTTGACGGCTATGGATCGCGAATCCCTGCGGTTGTCAATTGTGACGGTTGGATGCCGTTTGCTTCCCCTGTCAATCGGTTCGACGCCCGGTCGCCCGGTTGAAGGGATGCAGGCCATCCATTCCCACATGACACGAAATCCGATCACCTTCCTGCAGAGGCTGATTGGTGGAAATACTGGCCACGACGCGCTTGTCGGCGCCATCGATGCGCAAATGGACGTTGTTCTCATCGCCGACGGTCTCGATCAATTCAACGAAAGCGTCGAACCGGAGATCATGCGCTGAACCGCTGCCGAGATTGATTGCACTCGGCCGGATGCCGATGACATCGGTATCCCTGGGAAGCGCGAGTTGGCAGGGGCCAAGCTGATCGAGATCGATCAGGTTCATCGGCGGCGAGCCGATGAACCCTGCCACGAACACTGTTTCAGGCCGGCGGTACACCTCGATTGGTGTCCCGATCTGCTCGATCCGGCCACCGTTCATGACCACCAGCCGGTCGGCAAGCGTCATGGCCTCGAGCTGGTCGTGCGTCACATAAAGGCTTGTCGTTTTAAGCTGCCGCTGCAGTCTTCGGATTTCGACGCGCATTTGCACACGCAGCTTCGCATCCAGGTTGGACAGCGGTTCATCGAAGAGAAAGGCGGCGGGATCGCGGACGATGGCGCGGCCCATGGCAACCCGTTGCCGCTGTCCGCCTGACAGCTGGCGGGGACGCCGTTCGAGGAATTCGCCAATCTCAAGAATGCTGGCGGCATTGGCGATTCGCCGCTCAATCTCGCCGCGAGCGACACGGCGATTTTTAAGGCCGTATTCGAGATTCTGCCGAACAGTCATGTGAGGATAGAGCGCATAGTTTTGGAACACCATGGCGATGTTGCGGTCGGCCGGATCGACATGGCCAACGTCGCTTCCAGCGATCCTGAGGTGGCCGGAGCTTATGGCTTCAAGGCCGGCAATCATACGAAGCAAGGTCGACTTTCCGCATCCCGACGGTCCGACCAACACGATCATTTCGCCATCTGCAACGGTGAGATTGATCCCCTTCACCGCGGAGACGGGGCCGTAATTTTTCTTCAGGTCAATCAGTTCGATCGCTGCCAAAGTATCCTCCCTTCGATATCGTCATACATTTGTAACACGCTATTGACATTTGTAACAAGTAGCCCCAACCTTGTTTTTATCGCCACCTTGGGAGGGGTTGATCGGCGCTGGACGCACCGATCGGCGAACACAAACGGCAATGGAGAGGAAAGCGAAATGACGACAGAGTTTTCGATGGGCGCTCGCATAGGACGGACATTTCGGTCCTTCGCGGCAGGCGCTGCTCTTATGACGCTCGGATTGGCCAATGCAGGCGACGCCAGTGCAGATGATCGCGTCAAGATCGAGTGGTGGAACGCAGCAAACGGCCGCCTGGCCGAGATCACCAAACAGCTGATTTCGGACTTCAATGCCTCGCAGGACAAATATGAGCTCGTTGGCATCAGCAAAGGCAATTACGAGGAAACCATGGCGGCGATGGTGGCCGCCTATCGCGTCGGTCAGCAGCCCGTGCTTATCCAAGCCGCCGAGCGAGGCTTTCTGACCATGTATAATTCCGGCGCCATCATCCCGGTGCCGGAGCTTATGGAGAAGGAAGGCTACAAGATCGACTGGGGCAATTTCATCGCTCCGGTCGCAGGCTTTTATCTCGTCGACGGCAAGCCGGCGGCAATGCCCTTCAACAGTTCCACACCGATCTTCTGGTACAATGCCGATCACTTCAAGGCAGCCGGCTTCGACAAGCCGGCCGAGACCTGGCGGGAACTCGACAAGCAGTTGCACGCTATCAAGGAGAAGGGAATTTCAAAGTGCCAGATGGCGCTTGCGAACGACTTCTATTGGAGCCTGATCGAGAACTATGCCGCGATCCAGGACCAGCCTTACGGTACCAAGGCAAACGGCTTCGGCGGTCTCGATACCGAATTCATCTTCAACAAGAGCCCGCTGATCGTCGGCCAGGTGACACGCCTCAAGACGTGGCTCGACGATGGGGTCCTGCAGATCGCCGGGCAAGGTCTCTCTCCCGACCAGTTGTTCACCTCCGGCACCTGCTCGACCTACGTGGCCTCGACCGCGGCGCATGCCGCTGTTGAAAGCGGTGCGAAATTTCAATGGAGCGCGACGTTCCTGCCGCATGAGGAGGGCATCGAGCCCAAGAACAGCACCATCGGCGGCGGCGCGCTTTGGGTGTTGAAAGGCAAGTCGGACGAAGAATACGCAGGCGCTGCGGCCTTCTTGAATTTTGTCGCTTTGCCGAAGACACAAGTCTGGTGGAGCAAGCAAACCGGCTATGTCCCGGTGACGAATGCCGCCTACGAAGAGGCCAAATCCGAGGGCTATTTCAAGGAGCATCCGACCCGCGAGGTCGCCATTCTCCAACTCACGCGCGGCACGCCAACCGACAATTCGCGCGGCTTCCGCTTTGGCAATCACAATCAGTCGATGGCGCTTCTGGTCGAGGAGATCCAAGGCGTGTGGACCGGACAGAAGACGCCGCAGCAGGCACTGGATGCTGCTGCGGCCCGTGGAAACCAGATCCTTCGGCAGTATGAGCAGCTTCATGCAGCAAAGTAAGACCCTCGGAGAGATGGGAGGCGCCACCCGGCGCCTTCGCATCCCGCACGCTCTTTCGGCGGGCCGCCTGATCGTGCCCTCATCGGATGCTGGATTGAAGTCCGCTCACTTCAACAGGCCGTGGCTCGCCTTCGGACTTGTCGCGCCGCAGCTGCTGATCCTGTTGTTCTTCTTTTTCATACCGTCTTACAAGGCACTGTCGTTAGCCTTCGTTCAGGTCGATCCGTTCGGCGGCACGCAGATCTTCGTCGGGCTGAAAAACTTCTACAATCTGTTCGCAAGTCCGGAATATCGAAGCAGCGCGGTATTCACTCTCTGGTTCACGCTCGCACAGAACGCTGCAACGCTTGTGCTTGCAGGTTTGCTTGCATTCGCGACCGACTTCGTGGTCAGGGGCAGGGGAATTTATAAAAGCATCATCCTGCTGCCATACGCGATCGCCCCGGTGATTTCAGGCGTGATCTGGGCCTTCCTGTTCAATCCTGCGGTCGGGCCGGTTGCTCAATTTCTGCATGGGCTCGGTTTCGAATGGGATCCAAACCGGCGTCCTTTCGATGCGCAGCTCCTGGTGACCATCGCGTCGGTCTGGAAGAATGTCTGCTACGACTATATCTTTCTCGTCGCCGCATTGTTGGCCGTGCCCGTTTCGCTTCTGGAGGCGGCAAAGCTCGATGGCGCAAGGCCGGTCCGGCGCTTCTTCACAATTTCGCTTCCCCTGATCTCACCGACGATCTTCTTCCTCGTGGTGATGAACTTCGTCTACGGGCTGTTTGAAACCTTCGGCATTATCGACGCGGTCACGCGCGGTGGCCCGGCAGGCGCAACGAACAGCATGGTCTACAAGGTTTACCAGGATGGTTTTGTGCAACTGGACCTCGGGTCGTCGGCCGCACAATCCGTGCTGCTGATGTTCATCGCCATCCTGTTCACCATCGTTCAATTCCGCGCCCTCGAGCGCAAGGTCAATTACCAGGTGTAATCATGCCCGAACGTCATCTCGGTCTTTCGATCTTCTGCCACGCCATACTGCTGATTGGCGCGATCTTTGTCTGCCTTCCCCTCTACTTCGCTTTCGTCGCCGGATCATTGACGTTGCAGCAGGTTCAGCAGGCGCCGTTCCCGGTCATCCCAGGCTCCCATTTTCTCGAAAACCTTGCCGCCGCCTGGCAGCAGGGCGAGTTCTCCCGGTTGTTTTTGAATTCGATCATCGTCACCGCCGGCATCGTTATCGGAAAGCTGGCGATCTCATTGATTGCAGCATTTGGCGTGACCTATTTTCGCTTCCCGTTTCGCATGACGGCATTCTGGCTCATTTTCGTGTCGCTGATGCTTCCGGTCGAGGTCCGCATCATCCCGACCTATGAAGCGGTCGCCGATGCTGCCGGGCCGCTGCGCTGGTTGGCCGGGTCGATCGGTCTTTCCGGTGTCGTTGAAGGGCTCACCGGATACAGTATCGAAGCATCCTTGAAGTGGAACATGGTCAACAGCTACGCCGGCCTGATCCTGCCTCTCATCGCCTCTGCCTCCGCGACCTTCCTTTTCCGGCAGTTCTTCCTGACCGTTCCCGATGAACTCTGCGAGGCCGCCAAGCTCGATGGAGCCGGCCCGCTGAAATTCTTCAAGGACATTCTCCTTCCACTCTCGAGCGCCAATATCGCGGCCCTGTCGATCATCCTGTTTCTCTATGGCTGGAACCAGTATTTGTGGCCGCTGCTCTTCACGACGGACAAGGAGATGGGAACTGCGGTCCTTGGGCTGAAGCAGCTCGTTCCCGTCTCGGACTCAGCACCTGCCTGGAACATCGCGATGAGTGCGGCACTTCTCGTCATGCTTCCGCCTGCGGCCGTCATTCTCTTCATGCAGCGCTGGTTCACCAAGGGACTGGTGGACTCCGGAAAGTAACATCCCGAATTTCAAGGATATTCAGACAATGGTACATATCATCGGCCACCGCGGTGGTCGCAATCTCTGGCCCGAGAACAGTCTTTCGGGCTTTCGTAAACTCGCGCAAATGCCGGTAGACGGCGTCGAATTCGACATTCATCTGACGCGCGCGGGGGAAGTGCTTGTCATTCATGACCCGACGCTGGACCGAACGACAGATGCCGACGGGCTGGTCGCCGACCTTCGCCCTGGCGAAAATCGCACGGTGCGGCTCAAGGAGAGCGACGGGGAGACGATTCCCACATTGGAAGAGGTTCTCGCCGTCTTCAAGGACACGTCGCTCGAGCTTCATATCGAACTGAAAACCAATGCCGACGGAACGCCGTATGAGGGGCTTGCCGCCAAGGCAGCCGCCACGGTCGACCGTCTTGACTTGGCGAAGCGGTCAATTCTCACCAGCTTTCATCCGGACGCGCTCGTCGACATACGCAAGGTTGCTCCGCATATCCGCACCTTGTCGTCGTTCGATTCCAGGTCGGTCGAGCGTCTCGGTCTGATGAACGGCCTCAGCTTGCTGAAGGAGTGCTCCGATATCATCGCCGTCGAGAAGTCGCTGCTTGCGGCACAATGGGAGCAGATTACCGAACTCGTGCCGGTCGGCCGGCTTGGGGCCTGGGTCCCAAACGACATAAGCGATCTCGAATACTGGCTTGCCAAACCGATCCGGCAGATCACCACGGATCGGCCGGATCTCGCATTGCAGGCGCGGAGGTGAGGCATGCTCGATAACCGCGTCGATTGCCCCGGTATGCCGGGCCGCCAAGCCTTGGAAAACATTGATCTCGTGATCTTCGATTGCGACGGTGTGCTGATCGATAGCGAGCCGATCGCCAGCCGCACATTGGCGGAGACTCTGCAAGGTGTCGGCATTGCAATCACCGCCGCAGAGGCTCATCTCAAATTTACCGGCAATTCAGAAAGCACCATCGGCGAGATGTGCCGGCGCGATTATGGGATTGTCGAAATCCCCGAGTTGTTTGAAACATGGCACCAGCGTCTATTCGAAGAGTTTTCGCGCTCGCTACTGCCTATCCCCGGCATTGCCGATGTCGTCTACGGACTTCAGCGACCAAAATGCGTTGCGTCAAACAGCACGATGCAGCGGCTTCGCAACAGCTTGGGCATATTGGAACTGTGGAGCGCGTTTGGGGAGGAGGTCTTCAGTGCCGAAGCCGTCGCCCGGCCGAAGCCCGCGCCCGATCTATTGCTGCACTGCGCGGAGCGTTTTCGAGCCCGTCCCTCCAGATGCGTGATGATCGACGATAGCAGTCATGGCGTGGCGGCAGCCGTTTCCGCAGGAATGACGGCCGTCGGATTTGTCGACCCGGCTGATCCGAGACCTGGCCGGCATGCGACATTGATGACAGCTGGAGCATTTGCCGTTGCCATGGGGGCGGAACAGCTTGTCGCCATCCTGGAGGATATCGGAGGCACGTTGTGAGGGTCTCCGTCGCAAAAGACCTTTCATTCCCGGTCTCACCCGATGGCGTCTGGTTCGGGTGCTCTCGCGTCAGCTGTGAACGCGCGCCATCCGCTTCTGCAAGGAATATTCCTCATGACTGATCTCATGAAAGGCAAGGTGGCTGCCATTACGGGTGCCGCGTCGGGCATCGGACTGGAATGTGCGCGCAGCCTCCACACCGCAGGTGCAACGGTCGTGCTCATCGACCGCGCCAAGGACAAGCTCGAAGCTCTTTGCAAGGAGATCGGCAGAGGCGCTCTGCCGCTCGTCATCGATCTTCTCGATGGAAAGAAGGTCTCGGGCATGTTGCCTCGAATTCTTGAAGTGGCCGGCGGGCTCGACATCCTCCACGCCAATGCCGGCGCCTATATTGGCGGTCCCGTTGTCTATGGCGACCCGGATGCCTGGGACCGCATGCTCAATCTCAACATCAACGCGGCCTTCCGCTCGGTCCATGCGGTGCTGCCACATATGATTGCCCAGAAGTCCGGCGACATCCTGTTTACGAGCTCGATCGCAGGCGTCGTGCCGGTCGCGTGGGAGCCGATCTACACGGCCTCGAAATTCGCTGTTCAGGCCTTCGTCCATTCCACGCGCCGGCAAGTGGCGCAGCATGGCGTGCGCGTCGGTGCGGTGCTGCCAGGACCTGTCGTCACGGCCTTGCTCGACGACTGGCCGAAGGCGAAAATGGAGGAGGCGCTGGCCAATGGCAGCCTGATGCAGCCGAATGAAGTGGCCGACGCCGTCCTTTTCATGCTGTCGCGGCCGCGTAATGTGACCGTCCGCGATCTGGTGATTCTGCCAAATAGCGTGGATCTGTAAACATTGGCCCAGACTGCAGTTAGCCTGATCCTTGCCGACTTCAAAGGAGAGACCATGAGCGACACATCTCGCACGCCAGAAGCAGATGCCAAACATGTCATCGGCGTCGACGTCGGCACCGGCAGCGCCCGTGCCGGCCTGTTCGACCTCACCGGGCGGATGCTTGCGTCCGCCAAGCGGAATATCACCCTGTTTCACGAACCGGGTTCGATGGTTGAGCAATCGAGCACCGAGATCTGGGCGGCCGTTTGCGCGGCAGTGCGCGAAGCGGTTTCCTCGGCCGGGGTCGATCCGGCGTCCGTCATGGGGCTCGGGTTCGATGCCACCTGCTCGCTCGTCGTCCTCGGTGAAGGCGGCAAGCCGCTTCCCGTCGGACCCTCGGAAGATCCGAACCGGGACATCATCGTCTGGATGGACCACCGCGCCGTGCCGCAGGCGGAGCGCATCAATGCGCTTGGCCATGACGTCCTGCGTTACGTCGGCGGCCGTATCTCGCCTGAGATGGAAACGCCCAAGCTTCTCTGGCTGAAGGAAAATCGCCCTGAGGTTTTTGATGTCGCGTGGCAATTCTTCGACCTTGCAGATTTCCTGACCTGGCGAGCGACCGGCGATCTGTCGCGTTCGACCTGCACGGTCACCTGCAAGTGGACCTATCTCGCCCATGAAAAGCGCTGGGATGGCGATTATTTTCATCAGATCGGCCTCGGCATGCTCGCCGACGAAGAGTTTGCCCGCATCGGTCAGGCTATCGTCGAGCCCGGCTCGGCCCTCGGTCGAGGACTGACGGAGACTGCAGCCGGCGAGCTCGGCCTGAAGCCGGAAACGCCCGTCGCTGCCGGACTGATCGACGCCCATGCGGGCGGAATCGGAACCGTTGGCATCGGTACCGATCCACAAGCCAATCTGGCCTATGTTTTCGGCACCTCCTCCTGCACGATGACATCGACAGCTGAACCGTCGTTCGTGCCCGGCGTCTGGGGACCTTATTATTCGGCCATGGTGCCGGGACTATGGCTGAACGAGGGTGGCCAGAGTGCCGCCGGCGCGGCGATCGACCAGTTGCTCTCCTTCCATCCCGCTGCCGCGGAAGCGCGGGAGCTTTCGAAGAGGGCGGGTGTTCCGCTGCCGGTTCTGCTCGCAGATATGGCCGCCCGAAAGGCGGGCCGTTTTTCCGACGCCGTCACGCTTGCGAGCGGAGTGCACGTCGTTCCCGAGTTCCTCGGCAACCGCGCGCCCTTTGCCGATCCGCATGCCCGCGCAATCATTGCCGGTCTCGGGATGGAGGACGATATCGGCAGCCTGGTCTCCCTTTACGTCGCAGGGCTTTGCGGTATCGGCTACGGCCTCAGGCAGATCATCGAGACGCAGGCCGATGCGGGCGTTGCCATCGAAAATATCGTCATCAGCGGTGGCGCCGGCCAGCACGATTTCGTTCGCCAGCTGCTCGCCGATGCGAGCGGCAAGCCGGTCATCGCGACAAAGGCAGAAGAACCGGTTCTCCTGGGGGCCGCCATCCTGGGCGCTGTCGCCGGCGGGCTGTTTTCGGATGTACGCGAAGCGATGACGACACTCTCGGCGGTCGAAACGACATTCCTGCCATCAGAAGGGGCGATCCCCGATATTCATGACAAGCGGTATAAAGGGTTCAAGGAGCTCCAGGCTCTGGCGCGCAAGCTGCGCATCGATGGTTAGATATCTCGGCGCCAATCCGCCGATCGGCTAACAGCTAGCGCCGAACGATGACCTTCGTTCCCGGCTGCACGATCTCGTAAAGCTCTTCGACATCTTGACGGTACATTCGAAAGCACCCGCTCGACGCGTTGGTGCCGATGGACGAGGGGTCGTTGGTGCCGTGGATGCGCAGCAGGCCATCGGCGAGATAGATCGCGCGGGTTCCAAGCGGATTGGCGGGGCCGGGCTTTACGACCGCTGGAAGCCGAGGGTTCTTCTGCCGCATGCCGGCCGTGGGTCGCCATTCAGGATGCGCTCGCTTCGACACGACCCGCGTAGATCCATACCATTGCTTGCCCTCACGGCCGACCGCGATGGGGTAAGCGAATTGCTCGCCCCAAGGCGTGGTGTAAATGAGCGTATGCTCGCTTGTCACGATTTCGATGGTTCCTTTTGCACGGCCTGTCGGCGGTTGCCTGCGATCATGCAGGGGCTCTTGATAGGGAGGCGCCGGATCGTAATCGAGTGGTGGCGGATAGGCGCTGTACGGATCGTCGTAACCGTATCCACCAAAGTCGTCATATCCATCATACGGCCCATAGATCTGGGCTTGAGTCTGAAAGACCGTCAGCAAAAAGGCCACAGCCACGAGAGCCAGCAATCTCATCTTGTCGCCATCCGCTTGTTGAACAAGCCTGATTGGGCTGAATTCTGTGGCGGCACTATGACTGCTCACCGAAGGATCTTGAAAAGCTATTGCCGCTGATGATGCTGCGGTCGCTCAATCGGTCGGCTCCGGCATCGAACAGAAACTGGCTGAGACTGATCCTCTTCCTCAGCCCGCCTCGAAAGACGTTTCATGTCCATTCCTGTCGGAGCGATAACGCACGTGATCGACGAGGGCGCGCAGCTTTGGAGGCAGATTTCGGCGATCCGCGAAATAAAGAAAGAATCCTGGGAATGGCGGTAGGTAGTCCTCCATAAGCGACACCAGTTCTCCGCGGTCGAGATATGGCCTGAACGTCTCTTCCATGCCGAATGTCACGCCTCCGCCGGCGCACGCTGTCCGCACCATGACCCCCATGTCGTTTGTCGTGATCCTCGGATTGACGGCCACGTCGAATTCCCGACCATTCTCCTCGAACTCCCAGCGATACGGCGCCACATCCGGCGCCGGACGCCAGCCGATGCAGCAGTGCCGCGAAAGCTCTGATGGATTTGCGGGCCTTCCGAAGCGTTCCAGGTAAGACGGCGCGGCGACGACGAGCTGCCGCTGGTTGCCAGAGACCGGTACCGCGATCATGTCCTGCTCAATCACTTCGCCGAGCCGCACACCCGCATCGTAACCCTCGGCGACGATATCGAACTCCTCATCCGTGACGTTTACATCGACTTGCACGCCCGGATAGGCGTGCGTGAAGCTCGCAAGCAGCGGCCCTGAGATAAACCGCTCGGCAATCGAGGATACAGCGAGCCGCAAGAGCCCTGTCGGCTGGGACCCCCGATCCTGGGCATCATCCAGTGCCAGTTCGACTTCGGCGACTGCGGGCCCAACGCGCTCGTAAAGCCGCATGCCCGCTTCAGTCAGGCTGACGCTCCGCGTCGTACGCTGGATGAGAGCAACTCCCATTCGGTCTTCCATCCGTCGGATCGCCTGGCTTACCGCCGAGTGGCTGAGGCCGAGTCGCTCAGCCGCGCCACGGAAACTCTTCGCTTCCGCGACGGCGAGGAATACGGACACAAGTTTTAGATCGATGGCCATTGGTCATCAAAGCTTACCAAGCTTGTCACCATTCGTAAATTGTTTCGCCGTCGTGGCCGCAGTACTCTTGGTTCAAAGGACTTTCGGAAGTCTCGCGTCCGACAAAATGGATCGAACAAGGAGAATTTTCCATGTATCAGAATCTCCGCTCACACTTTGCAGCCGCGGGTACTGCGGCGCTCTTGGCCGTGTCGCCGGATGTGGTCTTCGCTCAGACTGTGGAGGAGCGTCGCGAACGCGGTGCTGCTGTCATCCTGAGCCTCAACAACGGCACGACACAGCCAAATTTGGAAGCGATGCGGCAAGAGTTTCCGTTCCTTGCCGAAGCGACCGAAGCCTACGCTCTCGGAGACGTGTGGTCGCGCCCGGGTCTCGATAACCGCACGCGCCAACTCGCCGCCGTCGCTGCATTTGCGGCAATGGGCCTGACAGACTTGATGAAGGTTCACGCCGGATATGCGCTCAACATCGGCGTTCCCAAGGAGGAGCTCAAGGAAGTGATCTATATGATAACGGTTCCGGCAGGCTTTCCCCGTGCCATTGCTGCGTCGCAAGCACTGTCTCAGCTTTTTGCGGAGCGGTCGGAAGCCGGCGACAATAAGCCAGCGGGAGCCAGGCCGTAGTCACGGTCTTGAAGCTCGCAATCGCCGCCGTTGTCGCCGAAGTTCACCGGCCTTGCGCCAAAGCGGCGGCGAATATTGCTCGACGTCAATTCGCGGATGGGGCCTAGAATACGTGGCCTCCGACCCGGCGCCGTAACGCGAACCGGCTCGATTGCAGCTAATCGTCACCCTCGTCTTCAACGACCCCCGTCAGCCTCATACCCTGAATCCAGGTGGCGCCATCCTTTCGGATCACCCGCTTCGGCCGCACCCCACAGCGCTCTTCCACCGCCGAGGCGAGACGTTGGGAATGCGTGACGATCCAGATCTGGCTAAATCTTGCCGCTGCGGCGATCATGTCGGCGAGTGGCGACAGCATGTCCTGATGCAGGCTTGCTTCCGGCTCGTTCAATGCGATCAGCGGCGGCTGGCGATAGGACATCAGCGCGGCTGCAAGCCCGAGGAAACGGATCTGTCCGTCAGAAAGCTCGCGCGGCTGAAAAATCCGGCGCGGGAAATCTGGAAAGATCAGTCCGAATTCCGCATGTTCCCCCGGTTCCGGCACGTGCAACTTCGCCCCGCCCAAGGCGGAGGAAATGGCCCGGTCGAGCTCGACCGTGTCCCCGCGGGTATGCACAAGGGTCGCGAACACTGCCGCCATGTTTGCGCCGTCCTGGTCCAGCAGCGTCGAGGTGACCGCCAGGCAGGGACGCCGCAACGCCGACTCCCGATCGGTCCTGAATCCATGAAAGAATCGCCAGCCGTCGATGAGGCGGCGAAAGGCCGCAATTTCCGGATAATGTCCAGCATCTCCGAGCATGGCGATTGCTGTTTCCGACGTCATCGCCTGCTCCGGGTAATCCTCCATGCGGCCGCGGTCACCGCGAACCATGATCCCCGGCCCGCTGCGCTTCATCATCGTAACGGGGCGCGATCCGGCCTCAAAACAAAGCTCTTCGGCCTTGATCTGGGGCTCGAAGGCAAATCCGGCGGCGGCCGGCGGTCTGAGCCCGGCTTCGACCCAATATCTCCACGTCACAGCCCGCTCCTCGTCGAGAACCTCCACCTCCAGCTTGATGCGAAAATTCTTCTCGTCGCGCCTTGGGCCGGTCCACAACGCCGAAGCCATTCCGCCCTCGGCGGCGATCTCATGCGCGAACGTGCCGCGCACCGCCGCCTGCACTAGCTGGAGGCTGCGGTAGAGGTTCGATTTGCCGACGCCGTTCTCGCCGATGAACACATTAACGCCGGCCAGATCCATGCGGATGGAGCGTAAGGAGCGGTAATTTTGGGCAAACATGGAGCGAAGAAGCATGGTCGACTTCCATAGTAGGGGTCCGTCCAACGAAAGCGATCTGCCGCAGCCTTGATTGATGGGCCACAGCCGTGCGCATGGCTGTCACTCCGTCAGTTGAAGCTCATGTCTTCTCCTCAACAGAGTTTCGCCCTTGAGCCGGTCATCCGAGGAAGCGCTTGTGAACAACCGGGGAATCCACCCTGGCATCCGGCCTATACGGCGTCTATTGGCGCGACCGACTGGCGCACGATCATTTCGCACTCCAGCTTGACCTTGTGATTGTCATGCCGCATCCGCGGCGCGGCGATCATCTCAGCAAGCTTCTCGACGGCATAGCGCGCCATGTCGGCATGGGGCAGTTGCATCGTCGTGAGCGGCGGCAGCATATCGCCGGAATAGGATTCATTGTCGAAACCGATGACCGAAAGGTCGCGCGGGATGGACAGGCCGGCTTCCTTCGCGGCTTCATAGACACCCATGGCAATGCGGTCGCAGAAACAGCATATTGCCGTGGGCCGGTCATCGAGCGCTTGCAGGCGCTTGAAGGCTGCATAGCCTCCCTGAATCGTCCAACGCCCCTTGATGATAAGATGGTTGTCGACAGGAATGTCGCGCATCGTCAATGCTCGGCGATAACCCTTGATGCGCTCGCGAGAAGCTTCGATCGCGTCCTCGCCACCGATATAAGCAATGCGCGTATGCCCGGCATCGATCAGCGACAGCGTTGCCTTCATGACAGCCGACAGGTCTCCGGGCACCACGCTCGGCAGGGGCTTGTCGACCGTATAGCAGTTCAAAAGTACGGTCGGCCATTCCGCGAGCTGCGGAGCAAGCGTCACTTGCTGCGTAATCAGCCGCGCATAGATGATGCCCGCAGCGGGCAGCGTCGCGAGATGGCTGAGAGCTGCCTGCTCTGCCTCCTCGTCGGCGTCGGTCGGCATCACCGAGAGCAGATAGCCCAGCTCGTTTGCCGCCTCTCCGGCTCCGTCGATCAAGCCGGCGACATGGGGCGAACTTGTCACCTCGTTGATGAGCATGGCAATCAGCGGACGCCGGTCGATGCGCCGAGCCTGCGTCCTGTAACCCATCCTGGCCGCCGCACTTAGAACAGCCTCGCGCGTTGCCGACGATATGCGCGTTCCCGGAGCATTGTTGAGCACAAGCGACACGGTCGCCTGCGAGACGCCGCAGGCGGCAGCGATGTCGGACATCGTCGGCTTTTTGATCACGCGAACCCCTTGCAAGACTGACTATCCGCTTAGCACGAAGTTTTACGAACGCAAAAGCGGCGAGGGCTTGCTTGATAATAATTTTAGTTATAACCAGTGATTTATAACTAATCACTCTGGGAGGGGTGCATGGCAGGCGTAACGCTCGCTGGGGTGTCCAAAAGCTATGGCACGGTGAATGTCATCCGTGACATTTCGCTTTCGATCAACGACGGCGAGTTCCTGGTTTTTGTCGGACCATCCGGCTGCGGGAAATCGACGCTTCTGCGCATGATCGCCGGTTTCGAAACCATCACCGGCGGCGACGTCCTGCTCGGCGGCAACCGGGTCAATGACATGGCCGCCCGCGATCGCGGGGTGGCGATGGTCTTCCAGAACTACGCGCTGTACCCCCATATGACGGCCCGCGAGAACATGGCCTTCGGCCTGCGCAATATTGGTACGCCGAAGGCCGAAATCGCCTTACGCATCGATAAAGCCGCCGCCATTCTCCAGCTTGAGCCTTATCTCGACCGCAAGCCCAAGGCGCTTTCCGGCGGCCAGCGTCAACGTGTTGCGATCGGCCGCGCCATCATGCGCGAACCGGATGTCTTTCTGTTTGACGAGCCGCTCTCCAATCTCGATGCCGCTCTTCGCGTCTCGATGCGCACCGAGATCGCTAAGCTCCACCACCGCCTCGCCGCAACCATGATCTACGTCACGCACGATCAGACGGAAGCCATGACCATGGCAGACCGTATCGTGGTCCTCAGGGACGGGCAGATCGAACAGGTCGGCGCGCCGATCGAGCTTTACGAGCGCCCCGCCAATGCCTTCGTGGCTGGTTTCCTCGGTGCGCCGCGCATCAATCTGCTCCCGGCAACAGTTACAGCCGTCGACGGCGAAACGGTCGAACTCGCCTGTGCGGGAGATGCCCGCCTTACTGCCAAGGTTCGTGCCAGTCCCGCCAAGGGCGACACGGTGACGATCGGCCTGAGGCCGGAAATCCTGTTGCCGGCCGATGAAGGAGCGCTCAGCGGAACCGTTGATGTCGTTGAGCAGCTCGGCTCGTTGCAACTTGTCTATGCGACGCTTGCTGATGGCACCGCCATCGTCTCCGAACAGCGCGGCGGCGCGGCGCCCTCGATCGGCTCCGTCGCCCGTTTTGCGATCGGCCCCGGCACGCGCCACGTCTTCGATGCAAACAAGGTCTCGATCACCCTGCATTCTGAAGCGGGTGGAGCATGAGCACCAGCAGCCTGACCGCCGCCCGCAGGCGCGATGCACTCGCCGCTTATATCTTCCTCGCGCCTTTCGCGGTGATCTACGCCACGTTCCTGGTCTACCCCTTCTTCAAGGGCTTGTGGATCAGTCTCCACGACTGGGAGCTTGCCGGCAGCTACCGGAAATATATCGGCCTCCTCAACTATGAGGACATGTGGTTCGACACGATCTTCTGGAAGACCGTGGGCAATACGCTGGCCTTCGTCGCCATGACCGTGCCGACCATGACAGCACTGGCCCTGGTGCTGGCTCTTGCCGTGTTCGGGCAGGGGCGGCTCAAGGGTGTGCTGCGGTCCGTGTTCTTCATGTCGAGCGTGTTTTCGGTCTCGGTCGTGACGCTGATCTGGTCGATGGTGCTGTCTGCGGACAACGGCCTGCTGGTGCCGCTCTTCAATCTCATCGGCGTCAACCCCGTCAATTTCCTCGGGCACCCGACGCTCGCCATGCCGTCGATTGCGTTGACGACGCTTTGGTGGGGTGTCGGCCTCCCCATGGCGCTGTTTCTGGCTGCACTAAGCCAGATACCACCGGAACTTTACGAAGCAGCTGAACTCGATCATGCCGGTCGGTTCAGCGTCCTGAAAAACATCACCCTGCCGTCGATCCGTCACACCGTGCTCCTGGTTCTGGTCCTGCAGATCGTCGGTCAGTTCCAGATTTTCGGTCAGGCCCACCTGATGACACAGGGCGGGCCTGCCAATCGGACGCGTACGCTGGTTCAGTACATCTACGAGACGAGCTTCCGCGACTGGCAGGTCGGTTACGCCACGGCCATGTCCTTCGGGCTCTTCATCCTGATGCTTGGCTTCACAATGCTGCAGCTCTGGCTCGGCCGCAGGGGGGACGAATGATGGCAAGCGCACGCACAAGCGGCCTCCGCCGCGCCACGGACGTTCTCATCCTCGGTGCAACCATCGCCTTTGCGATCCTCTGGCTTCTGCCCGTCGTCTGGGTCGTCGCCATGTCGCTGAAGCCGAATACCGAGCTGATGCGTTCCACGGCAGGCTTCCTGCCGGTCCCATTCACGCTCGATAATTATATCGGCCTCCTGAAGCTCGATACCGTGCCTCGCTGGCTGATGCACAGTCTGATCGTCTCGGTAACGATGACAATTTTGGTTCTGGTCGTCTCTTCTATGGCCGGCTACGCGTTCGCGCGCCTGGAGTTCCCCTTCAAGAAGACGCTGTTCATGCTCGTGATTGCCGGCCTGATGGTGCCCGAGCAGGCAGTGTTCATTCCGCTGCACACGATGGTCTCGGGCTGGGGACTGCATAATACCCACTTCGCGCTGGTCATGCCTCGCGTCGCCGTGCCAATCGGTGTGTTTTTGATGATGCAGTTCTTCCGCAGCGTTCCGAAAGAACTGGAGGAAGCCGCCGCCATTGATCACGCCTCACGGCTGACGATCTTTCTGAAGATTATGTTGCCGCTCTCCGTGCCTGCACTGACCACGCTCGGTCTGTTCACCTTCATCTTCGCCTGGAACGACTTTCTCTGGCCGCTCGTCTCGGCGACCAAGGCCGACATGTACACGGTCACGGTCGGCCTTGCCTCGATCCAGACCAACTTCGCTTTCTCGGAGGGCATCGGCGCTGTCATGGCATCGGCGGTCTTTGCCAGCCTGCCCATCATTCTTCTGTTCCTGATCTTCCAGCGCTTCATCGTGGCAGGTGTTGCCATGAGCGCCGGCAAATAGGCACCGGCCCGACCGGCCATGCCGGGACGGGTTTTTCGCAACGGCATCGCAAGGAGGATATGATGCACAACACGAAAATGCTGCAACGTCTGGCGCTCGCCACGACCCTGATGACCGCGCTCTGGGGAGGAGCAGCCCAAGCAGTCGACATCTCGTTCTTCCGCTTCTTCGGCGATTGCCAAGGCGAATACGGCGAGGTGACAGACGTGACCAAGGCCAATGGCGAATGCGGCATCATCACCGCGCTCACCAACAAGTTCAACGCAGAAAACACCATCGGCGCCAAGGTCGTCACCCAGACGGCCGAATGGGGCGCCTATTACGACCTGCTGACCGCGACTTATTCCACCGGCAACATCCCTGACGTCGCCGTCATGCACGCCTCGATAATGCCGAATTTTTCCGACCGGGATCTCCTGACGCCGCTGACCAAACCGATTGCCGATCTCGGCATCCAGACAAGCGACTTCGTACCGGCGGCGCTGAAGAACGCTACCGCCAAGAACGAAATTTATGCCCTCCCATACGACCTTCATGCGCTGCTCTTCCATGTCAACATGGATCTGATGAAGAAAGCGGGCCTTGTGAACGCAGACGGCTCGCCGATCCTGCCGAAATCGCCCGAGGAACTGCTCGAGCAGGGCAAGAAGTTCAAGGAAGCGACCGGCAAGTACTACATCGGTTCGGAAGCCCAGAGTTCGGAGGGCATGATGGTGCGCCTGTTCGACACGCTTCTCTGGCAGCAGGGCGTCGATGTCCTCTCCGCCGACGGCAAGACGGCCAGCATCAATACAGCGGAAGGGCTGAACGCAGCCAAGCTGATCTCATCGATATTCTCGGAAGGTCTTGCCAATCCGGCGCTGGATTATCCCGGCTCCGAACAGGCGTTCCTCAATGGCGAAACCGGGATTCTGATCAACGGCACCTGGGGCGTCGACAACTACGACACCCAGGCCAAGATCGGCAAAGTGGCCCTCAAGGACTATCGCGTCGCCAATGTGCCGCAACTCTACGCGAAGCCCTCCGTCTGGGCCGACAGCCATATGTGGGTCATCCCGAAGGACGACGATCGCAGCGAAGACAAGACGAAAGCCGCTCTCGCCTTCCTCAAGTTTCTGAACGACAACAACTTCCAATGGTCGCGCACCGGCCATTTGTCGACCCGTCAGTCGGTTCTGAATTCCGAAGAGTTCAAGGCCCTGCCGCATCGCGCCGAGTTTGCCGACACTGCCAAAAATGCCACGTCACTGCCGCAGATCCAGAACCAACGTGCAGTCTACAACGCGATGATCACCGACTTGAACGCGATGTGGCTGACAGGCACCGATCCGCAGGCAACGCTTGAAGCGATGCAGGCCGGGGTCGAGCGCGTCCTGCGTCGCAATCGCTAGTTCCTCCAACCCCTCTTGAGGGGTGGTCTCCCCCGCCGGGATACGCGCCACGCCGTGCGTATCCCGGAACCCCAATCGAAAAAGCCGATCTTCCAAGGATAACTGATGAACGCCTATTCCCAGTCGCTCGCCCCAGCGAACACACCGCTCCGCGAAACGTTTTCCCTTGATGGGACCTGGGAGTTCCGCCACGAGACCGATCGTGCATGGCGACATGCAAAGGTGCCGGCGCACTGGCAGGCGTGTTTCGAGGATCTCGCCGTCAGCTTCGGATCGGCAACCTATCGCAGAACCTTCACGCTCCCCGCAGAATGGTCGGCTCGGGAAATCGCCATCCGCTTCGGTGCTGTCAGCGATCTGGCCACTGTCTCCATCAACGGCACTGAGATCGGCCGTCATGAAGGCGGTTATCTTCCTTTCGAATTCGTGATTCCACCCGCTCTGTTAAAGGCGGAGAACACCGTCGAAGTCCTGGCCTGCCTGCCGGATGCTTACCGCGACGAGAGTGGCGCCGATTTTGCGGAGATCCCGCATGGCAAGCAGAGCTGGTATGGCCCGCAAGGCGGCATCTGGCAGTCCGTCCTCATCGAAGCCCGCGATCCCGCTCACATCTCATCGCTTCGCCTCGACCCGATTTGGCCGGAAGCCAGGCTCGATCTTAAAGCCCGCTTTGCGAGCATGGTTGCAGGCTCGCTGAAAATCGAGATCATCGGCCCGCAGGGCATGCCAGTCTTTACCGGAAACATTCCGGCCGCGGGAAATACCCTCGATCATTCGATCCAGCTCGACTCCGTCGCGCCATGGTCGCCGGACAGCCCGAACCTCTATACGATCACAACGATCCTCAGCGCTGACGGCGTCGAGATCGACAGCCGGCAGGAAAGTTTCGGCTTTCGCCGCTTCGAAGCCAAGGACGGCTTCCTGCATCTGAACGGCAAGCCGCTTTATCTGCGCGCCGCGCTCGATCAGGATTACTATCCCGATGGTTTCGGCGCGCCGCCTTCGCTCGACCTGCTCGAAGACCAGTTGCGCAAGGCTAAGGCAATGGGCCTGAATTGCCTGCGCTGCCACATCAAAGTGCCGGACCCGCGCTATTACGAGGTCGCCGACCGGCTGGGCATGCTGATCTGGAGCGAAATTCCAAATATCGAGACCTTCACCCCGGCCTCCGCCGAGCGCCTGCGCACGACAATGGAAGGTATTCTCGCCCGTGACGGCAATCACCCCTCCATCGTAATCTGGACCCTGATCAATGAAGATTGGGGCACTCGGCTGCGCGAAGCGGCCGAACAGCGGCAATGGATTTCCGACATGGTCGACTGGCTGCGTGTCGAAGACCCGCTACGGCTCGTTGTCGACAATTCCGCCTGCTTCCCGAACGTCCACGTCAAGACCGACATCAACGACTACCACTTCTACCGAACGGCGGTGGATCGGCGCGAGGAATGGGACACGCTCTGCCGCGAATTCGCCGGCAATGCCGACTGGACCTTCTCAACCGAAAAGGAAGCCGTGCGCACGAGGAAGGAACCGCTTGTCCTCTCCGAGTTCGGCGTCTGGGGTCTACCGGATCCTGCCCGTCTGCGCGAAAAGAACGGCCGCGACCCCTGGTGGATGGCGTATGGTGCCACCTGGGCGGATGGCACAGCACTGCCGCAGGGCATCGAAGCTCGTTTCCGCGAACTCGCCCTTGAGAAAGTTTTTGGTGATCTCGGTCGTTTCATCGAGAAGGTGCAGTGGTATCAATACATGAACCTGAAATACGAGATCGAGGTTATCCGAACGCACGCGCCGATCGGAGGTTATGTCATCACCGAACTTACCGATGTCCATTGGGAAGGCAACGGGCTGATGGACATGGCACGCAATCCGCGCGTCTTCGCCAAAGCGCTGCCGGCCGTCAATTCCGACATCGTCATCGCGCCGGGTGCTGCCCGCCACGCCGTCTATGAGGGGCAGACGGCCAGCTTCGACATCAAGGTGTCGAGCGGCGGAACAGCACTGCCCGAAGGCAGTCGCCTCGTCTGGGAATTTGGCGCTGAAAAAGGCGAGATACCGCTGCCGGCCATGGCGCCGATGCAGGTTCACAATGCCCCGATCACCACAACAGCAGATGCGGTGCCGGTGCCCGCGATCCAAAAGGCCCGGTTCCAGGTCGTGTCGCCCGATGGAAGCGTGCTGTCCCAGAATTTCGAGACACTCGCGGTCTACGGCAAACGGGATGCGCTACCCCCCATCCGCTTTGCTTCGAACGACGACGGGATTTCCGAGAGGTTGTCGGCCCTTGGCCATGTCAGCGTCTCGCCGCACGAGGCGGATGTCTTCATCACCAAGGACATCGATGCCGATCGCGTCGAGGCAATCCATTCCGGCCAGCGGGTGCTGCAGATCGTCGACAAGGATCCCGGCCGTCTGCGCGATGACGCGCCGCCGCGCGATGGCCCTATGTCGATTGAAATCGATCCGGGCGCCGGCGGCATGGTTTCCGGGCCATACTTCAGTTTTCCCGGCTACAATCTCGTCAATCGTCACAAATCGATCTGGCGCGGGGATTGGGTCGGCAACTTCTCCTGGTTGCGCCGGGATGGCGTCTTCGCCCATGTGCCGGGCGGTCCGCTGTTCGACCTGTCCTTCACGGGCGTCGCGCCGCACCAGGTGATGACTGGCCTCCGTCCCTGGGAATTCCAAGGTCGCGTGTACGCCGGCGTCGTTATCGGTTGGGTTCACAAACCCGCTGCCTTCATCATCGAAAAGCGGCTCGGCCGCGGTAAGCTTGTCGCGACGACCTTCCGCCTCCACCAGGAGGCACCGGATGTCGACCCGCTTGCCACCGCGCTTTACGATGGCCTCTTTGCTCTTGCCACGAGACCGTGAGCTCAGCGACAGTCAACGGAGGTCGCGGCAACTTCGCTTCGTGCTCAAGCGCTAGCGGGAGGGCTCAAGTCGCCGGTCGGGTATATGGCCCGAAGCGGGCGAAATTGATCGAAAGGCTTCGTAGCGAGCATCCTAGGCTGAACTGTCTTCCGGGAGAATCATCCCGTAGGAGATAGGTCTGTTATGCGATCTTCGGCTGCGATATTCTCGACCGATGAAACTCAGTCAGACCATACGGTTCTGTACAGCCGAGGACGGCACCCGTATTGCCATGGCGTCTTGCGGGCAGGGTCAGGTGATCCTGCGGGCGGCGCACTGGCTGAGCCATGTCGATTACGATCTCGAAAGCCCGGTGTGGCGGCCGTGGCTCCAGGCGCTGTCCGCCCACAACCGGTTTGTGCGCTACGATCCGCGCGGCTGCGGTCTGTCGGACCGGCATGTCTTTGACCTTTCGGTCGAAGCGTGGCACGCAGACCTTGCCGCCGTGGCAGCGTCGATCGAGGAGCCGCGCTTCGTCCTCCTCGGTCTTTCGCAGGGCGGCGCGCTCGCTATCGCATATGCCCTCAAGTATCCCGAGCGAGTATCGCATCTGGTGCTTTTGAACGCCTATGGTCAGGGTGCCCGCGCCAGAGCTCAGACGGAGGCCGAGCGGCTGGAAGCCGAGACCCTTGTCAATTTCGTTCGCGTCGGCTGGGGACGCGATAATCCGGCGTTTTGCCGGTTCTTCACCAATCTCTTTATCCCCGACGGCACGCCTGAACAGCATCGCTGGTGGGGCGATCTCGAGCGACAAACGGCAACGGCCGACGTCGCTGCACAACTGCTTTGGCAGATGCAGGGGATCGACGTGCTGGACCTTGCGGCGATGCTGCGCGTCCCGACGCTGATCGCACACAGCCGCGGTGACATGCGCGTGCCGTTTGACCAGGGTTGCAAGCTCGCCGCCGCGATTCCGGGCGCGAGCTTCGTGCCGCTTGAGAGCAAGAACCATGTGCTCTTGCCGGACGAGCCGGCGTGGAATGTGTTTCAAACGGAACTTGCTGCCTTTCTCGGGCAGGATCGGTCGGTGCGGCCGCGTGCGGTCAGTGAGGCCGGTCTGACACCCGCCGAGGCCGCCCTTCTCGACCTCGTCGCGGAGGGGCTAGACAACCGCGCGATCGCTGAACGGCTTGGCAAGAGTGCAAAGACCGTCCGAAACCAGCTGTCGGTGATCTTCAGCAAACTCGGCGTGCATAGCCGCTCGCAAGCGATCGTCGTCGCGCTCTCCCGATAGTCCCGCTTCTGCAGGTAGATAGACTTCCTCCGATGCCGATGGGACATGTGTCCCTCCAAGGAGCAGGATTTCTTCGCAGGCGCGGGACAACCACCTCATGCCCGCCGAGACGACAAGCTTCATCCTGGCGTCACGGATGGCAAGACGCCGTCCGAGCACCGGGAGGAAATCACATGACGGAAATCAACGAAACAACGCTCAATGAACTCGTGGGCCGCGTCCTTGGAGATCTTGGTGGAGCGGTCAGCGTGCCGCTGGTCCGGATCGGAGATGCTCTCGGGCTTTACAGGACGCTGAAGGAGATCGGGCCGGTGAAGGCCGACGAATTTGCCGATGCCTCGGGATGCGCACCTCGCTATGTGCGCGAGTGGCTGGCGGCACAGGCTGCCTCAGGTTATGTGCACCATGAGCGAGGATTGTTCTCGCTGACGCCCGAGCAGGCCTTCGTGTTTGCCGAGCCGGACAGCCCGGTCAATCTGATCGGCGCTTTCGATACCGCTGCTGCGATGGTCGAGAACCAGCCGAAGGTGCAGTCTGCCTTCAAAACCGGCCGAGGCGTTGCCTGGGGCGATCAGGCCGGCTGCATGTTCTGCGCCGTCGCGCGCCTATTCCGCCCAGGTTATGTCAATGCCCTTGTGCAGGACTGGCTGCCGGCGCTCGACGGTGTCACCGACAGGTTGAAAACGGGGGCGAAGGTGGCTGACGTCGGATGTGGGCACGGGCTATCAACGATCCTGATGGCGCAGGCGTTTCCCAATTCCCGGTTCGTGGGCTACGACTTCCATCCAGGCTCGATTGCCGCTGCGTCCGCGCACGCCCAGGCACACGGGTTGACGAACCTGCACTTCGAGGTCGGCAGGGCGCAGGATTTCGACGGCCGAGATTTCGATTTGATCACCTGCTTCGACTGCTTGCACGACATGGGCGACCCGAAAGCCGCTGCGGCTCATATCCGAAAGGCGTTAAAAGAGGGCGGCGTCTGGATGGTGGTCGAACCAATGGCCGGAGATACGCTGGAGGAGAACATCAATCCGGTTGGACGGCTCTACTACTCAGCCTCGACGATGATCTGCGTTCCGACCTCGCTCGCGCAGGAGACAGGCCTGGCACTCGGTGCGCAAGCGGGAGAGCGGCGATTGGCCGAGGTGATCCGCTCAGGCGGTTTCACTCATATCCGGCGTGCAGCCCAGACGCCCCTCAACATGATTCTCGAGGCCACCTGAGAGTGTCGTAGCCTCGCGTGAGAAATACATTCCCGGCCCCGTCAGGAAGGTCGACGAGTGCGGCGATTGGCTTGCAGGACAACGCCAGCAGGAGCCTGATGAAGGTGGATGCGCTCGCTCCAGGTTAAGCGCATAGCCGAAGGCTTTGCTCTTGGCGGGCTGTGTGGTAGGAGCGGGCCATGACATCATTGATCGATTTCGATTGCCAAAGCTGTGGAGCCTGCTGCTCCTTTTCGCCGACCTGGCCCAGATTTTCCACCGAAACAGACGCTGCTCTCGATTTGCTGCCGGCGCATTTCGTGGCCGCGAACCAGCAAGGAATGCGTTGCGACGGTGCGCGCTGCTCCGCATTGGTCGGTCGCGTCGGTTCGCAGACATCCTGTCAAGTATACGATCTTCGGCCTGACGTCTGCCGCGCCTGCGTCCCAGGGGATGACGCTTGCTTGACCGCGCGCGCGTTCTTCGGGCTCGGTCAGCCAGGTTTGCCGCCCGGTCACATCGATGCGGAACCGCCAATCAACTGAGGCGGGTTCCGTCCGGCTCCTCTCTTCGCCTGTCGACTTTACTGCAGCGCTTGTCATCCGAAAGTCCAGCCGAAGGTAAGGCCCGGTGGAGCCAGCCGATGTGGACTATCCGCCTAATAGCGCGACAAGCGATATCGGCATTTCGACCGCGAAGAAATCCATTGCCGCACCGATAATCATCACCCACACGACGATCAGGAAAATAAGCGCTGCAATCCTGATTTCTACAGGCTGCATTATTTGCGCCGTCCCAGCATATGTGTCCCCCCGAGACAAAACCCTGTTATCCTTCGTGCAAATTCCCTATGGCGAAGGATGATGCGCAACGGTCGAGAGCGTCGGCGCGTGCGGCGCCGAACCCTTCGCATTCTCGAAACTGATGTCGCTTTGACCGATCAAGTCGCCGGACGTAGCTCTGTCGCTGCGTTCGAGATGATGGCCTTCAAGGAAGGAGCGGTAGGCATCTGCGATGCCCTCCTTGAGACCTATCTTAGGAGACCAGCCGAGAGTGCGAAGCTTGTCGACGCTCAGGAGTTTACGTGGCGTGCCATCTGGCTTGGTGAGGTCGCGCGTGATCTTGCCTTCGAAACCAACGATCTTGGAGACGAGGTATGCCAATTCGAGAATGGTAACGTCTTCGCCACAACCTACGTTCACATGTCTTTCGGCGGAATAGGTCTTCATGAGATGGAGGCAAGCGTCGGCGCAATCGTCAACATGCAGGAATTCGCGCCGCGGCGTGCCGGTACCCCAGACGCATATCTCTTGTTGCCGGTTGATCTTGGCCTCATGTGTCTTGCGTATGAGCGCCGGCATGACATGGCTTGACCCGAGGTCAAAATTATCTCCTGGACCGTAAAGATTGGTGGGCATCGCCGAGATGAAATCTCTACCGTGCTGTTTGCGATAGGCTTGGCAGAGCTTTAATCCGGCAATTTTGGCGATCGCATACCATTCATTCGTGGGCTCAAGCGATCCGGTCAGAAGTGAGTCCTCAACGATCGGCTGATCGGCGAATTTCGGATAGATGCAGGACGAGCCCAGAAACATCAGTTTTTCGACGTGAGTTCCATGGGCTGCGTGGATGACATTCGCCTGGAGAATCAAGTTGTCGTAAAGGAAGTCGGCCGGATAGGTAGAGTTCGCGAGAATACCGCCGACCCTCGCAGCAGCCAGGAAGACAGCATCGGGACGATGCTTATTCATCCAGGCCTCCACCTGGTCCTGCCGTCTGAGATCGACCTCGGCGCGGGTGGCCGTCAAAATCTCGCAGCCTTCGGAAGCGAGACGCCGCACGATCGCAGAGCCCACCATGCCGCGGTGGCCGGCGACATAGACCCTCTTTCCGGCAAGGCTGTAGATTACCTCAGGCATAGGCAAAACCTTTGGTTGCGCCGACCGACGGCACGTTTCGTGCCATGACTTTCAGATCCTCGCGAACCATCTCCGCAACCAGCTGATCAAGACTGGTCTCATGTTTCCAGCCAAGCTTCGTGTGCGCCTTCGTCGGATCGCCGATCAGAAGATCAACTTCAGTCGGACGGAAGTAAGCTGGATCGATCTCCACCACACACCGGCCGGATGTCTTATCGTATCCCTTTTCCTCAACCCCGTTCCCACGCCAATCAATCGGCATGCCCACCTTGGCAAAGGCTTTGTCGACAAAGGAACGAACCGAGTGCGTTTCGCCGGTCGCAAGGACATAGTCCTCCGGTTCGTCCTGTTGCAGCATCAGCCACATGCCACGGACATATTCTCGTGCATGTCCCCAGTCGCGCTTGGCGTCCAAGTTGCCGAGATAGAGCCTTTCCTGCAGCCCAAGATGGATCGCAGCCGCCGCCCGGGTGATTTTACGTGTCACGAATGTTTCGCCGCGGATCGGGCTTTCATGATTGAACAAAATGCCGTTCGAGGCGTGCATGCCATATGCCTCGCGATAATTGACCACAATCCAATAGGCGTAGAGCTTGGCCGCCGCGTAGGGGGATCGGGGGTAGAAAGGTGTCGTTTCGCTCTGCGGGACTTCCTGAACTTTGCCATAGAGCTCTGAGGTGGACGCTTGATAGAAGCGCGTCTTCTTGGTCAGCCCCAGGAGGCGAATTGCTTCAAGGAGCCGAAGGGTGCCGGTTCCATCGGCGTTAGCCGTATATTCCGGCGTCTCGAAAGAGACTTGAACGTGGCTCTGTGCGGCGAGATTGTAGATCTCGTCCGGCTGCGTTTCCTGAACGACGCGGATGAGATTCGTTGAATCGGTCATGTCCCCGTAATGCAGAATAAAGCGAGGATTTTCGACATGGGGATCCTCGTATAGATGCTCGATGCGACTGGTGTTGAAAGACGATGAGCGTCGCTTGAGGCCGTGAACAATATAGCCCTTCTCCAGGAGCAATTCGGCCAAATACGCACCGTCCTGACCCGTTATACCGGTAATCAGCGCGACTTTATTTTCGTTTTTCACTGCGGTCTCCGTAATTTATTTCGACGGAATCAGGCGGACACGCTGTTCGAACTCATGAGAACTCGTGGTACTTCCTCAGTGAGCTCGCAAACAGTTCGGAATCGCTGAAGTTGTACATGGCGTGTTTGTTCGGATCGACGTTATTTATGGCAACGGCAATCTCTGCGTTGCGCGCGGTCTTCAGCTGATGTAGGCAAAACTCTACGGCGCGACGGCTCGTCTTTCCCCATTTTACGACCACCAGCGTTCGTTCTGCTAACGCTGTCAGATGCATCGTATCAGTCGAGGCGAGCACAGGCGCGCTGTCGAAGATGACGATTTGGCCCTGTGAGGCGGCCATCGCGACGATGTCAGCCACATCGGTCAAACGAACGCGCCGATGGAGACTGGCATTGCCAGCCGGGATGAAGTCGATGCCGCTTGGATGGTGATGGATGATGTCCCGCATTCCGGCCTGTCCACACAGGAAATCGTTCAACCCCTGCTTTAGCTCTGATTTGAAAAACGAGTCGAGATTTCCGAGTCTGAGGTCGCCATCGACAAGCAGCACCGGAATCCCGTTGGCGGCGAGATCGATTGCCAGGGATCTGGCGACAAGCGACTTGCCCTCTCCGCTGTGAGCCGACGTCACGACAATACTGTTTGGCAGTTTTCCGCCGTTAGATTGTTTGAGCGAAGTCATGACGGAGCGAATTGCTTCGTCAAACATCCCGCCTTGCATGCGCCCGAAGAGCATCGACGGATCTCCCTGGTCTTTCCGTTTCAGGTGCGGGATGAATCCGGCGGGTACGATGCGCGACATTCCGCCCATCTGGTCGAAGCTGCGGACTGAGTTGTCCAACATCTCGACCACGAAAGCGGCGGTCACCGCGATCGAAATCGAAGCCAAAAGGGCGCCGATCAAATAGAAAAGCCGCCCGCGTCCCTGCGGCGCCAGCGGCACCGCGGCCGGTGACAAAACTTCCAGTTCCGCGCCCGGCAACATGGCTTGCGCAGCCAGGCCACGGCGCTGCTCCTCGAGCTTGTCCAGCGCCGTCTGCTCTTTGTCAGCCAGGCGCTGGAGTCGGGCCAACTCGGTTTGCGCCAGGGCAGAGCGAGCGCGTTTCTCATGAGCAGCCACCAATGCCGACCCGACCGCGTCGTCCTCGTGATCGAGCGCCGCAAGCTTGGCGCGTATCGATTGGAGATATCGATCGGTCGCAAGGCTGAGGTCGGTGCGGGATTTAAGGATCTTGGCGCGCATGTCGACCACGGCTGCGGCTGTGTTGCCATATGTCTCAAGAAGGCGCTCGAGATCTTGCTCCTGCGCCCGAAGCTCGCGTTGCATTGCGCCAATGCTATCGGGAATGACCATATTCTGCAGGACGAGCGAGGGGTCGTCGGTCGCTTCGAGTGCAGATATCGTTGCTCTCGCTTCAGCGCGGCTTTGTTCGATTTTTGTCCGCCGCTCGCCCAGCTCCATTATCGATTTGATCTGTTCAACCTGAGCGTCGTCATTTGAGACGACGTCCATGGTTTCCTGATACTCGTCGGCGGCATCGCGTGCTGCCTTGGCGCGCCCCATCTGTTCGTCGATGCGCAGCAGAATCCATTTTTCTGCTGCGTCCACTCGACCACGCAGGCTGTCCTTGCGCTCTTCGAGGTAGATGCTGATGAGCCGGTTCGGGACCGAAGCGGCCAGTTCGGGTTCGCTCGCATCGAAACCGATCTGAATGACGTCACCCTGGCCATCGCGCCAAACGCGGAGGGCCTTGTAGTACTTCGGGATTATCGGCTCGATGCTGTCCCGTATCGGCAAGGACGGTTTTTCACTATCGACCCAACCGCGCAGCATTGATCGGATCTTGTCGATAGGCGAGATTTCTTGCAGCGCCGGATTGAATTCCGGCCATTCATTGAGCCGCAGGTCGCGGATTACCCGCTCTGCGATGCTTCTGGAAAGAAGCCGTTCGGTTTCAGACGTGGCGTCCAGCGGATCGTTGCGGCCGGACTCGTCGGTGCCGAGCTTTGTCGCCAGAGGCGTGTGGATGATCAGCCGGGACTCGGCATGATAAGTCGGCTTCAATCCAGAAATCACGGTTGCGGCAACCGCCATAAGTACCATGATGGTGGCCATTATCATGACCATCCGTCGCCGGATAAGGCGCAGGCCTGAAGTCAGATCAATTTCGTCCGAACGAGTCTCTACCTGAAGCCGGGGATCGTAGCGCATCGATGAGAGCGAGGTGTTGCGGTCTGGCGGCAGAGTCGAAATAGTCATCGTTCACCAGCCATTGTTTGAGGTTGCGCGGAGATAGCGTCGTAGAGTTTGTCCAGCGATCGCATGTAAGCCTTCATACTGAAATTGTTGAGATAATGAGCACGGGCCTTGGCCGACAGATGGTTGCGGAGTTCCGGGTCGGTGACGAGCTTAGCCAGCGCAGCAGCCAGCGCATCCTTGTCTCCGACAGGTACGAAGACGCCGGTTTCACCGTCGGAGATGACTTCGGCATGCGCGCCGACGCGCGTGGTAACGACGGCGAGCCCATGGGCAAGCCCTTCGACCACAGCCATTGCCAAGCCCTCGGCATGCGAAGGTAAGACCAGGATATCTGCCCGTGTACACAAGGCTCGCGCTTCGTCGGCGCCAAGCCAGCCCGGCATTTTCACCAGATCTGAAAGTCCCATGGCGGCAGCCTGGCGCCGGTAGTCTTCCACAGGTCCGTCGCCTGCCAGCACGGCTCGCCACCGGAGCTCTTTCATGATCGGATGACTTAAGGCGAGCAGAAGCTCCTGAACGCCTTTGCGTTCGCTCAGCCGGCCGAGAAATATGATCAACGGCATCTCGCCGACATGAACATTGCGCGGCCCGGGGTCGGGAACACAATTGCCGATGACGACTACGCGGCGCTCTTCCACGCCGAGAAGCGTCGTGAGCGTCAAGCGGTCGCGCTGGCCCAGGGCCACGACCTGGTCAGCATGTTGGAACATCCGGCGTACAAGCATTTGTTGACGTGGCGAGCGCGCGGCAAAGTCGCTCGCGTAGTCGTAGTCGTGCAGGTGCAATATGTAAGAGCATCCGAGGAGACGGGCAGCCTCGGTCAGGATCAGTTTTCTTGCGGTGCTGCCGCGACCCGCGACATGAATATGGTGAATGCGTGCCGGAGCAATTATCCGGTCCTTCGCTATCATCAAGACGGCGCCGAGCAGTCGCACAGGCGACGCAACAGAGGACCAACGAGGCCCTCTGGTGTCGGTGACGAGGTGTGTTTCGCCGGCCTCCTTCGCCGTGTTCGATATATAGCCGACGAGCCTGCCAATTCCGCCACCGTTTTCGCAACCACCAGGGACGTAGTGGCGGACGGTTGCTGCTGCGTTCCGCGTCGCTACCCGATTCCCATCCGTGAGCGTGTTCATCAGCATGCCTCGACCACCTTGCGATAAACGGCCGCAGCCTGTGCTCCGACCTGTTGAGGCGAATTCGGACCCGTAGCCCATGCGAGCGCGTTGACCCCGAAGCTGCTTCTGAGCTCGTTGTTTTCCGCCAGTGTCCGTATGGCTATCGCCAGTTGTTCCACATCCCCGGGCGGAACCACCATTCCCAGTCCGTTTGGCAGAACGGTGGCTCGCAATTCGCCGACATCAGTCACGATAACCGGTTTGCCAAATGCCGCGGCAAGATTGAGGACGCCGCTTTGAGAGGCTTCCGTATAGGGAAGGACAACGATGTCGGCATCCAGAAAGAGCTGGGCGACCTCCATATCCTCGATAAAGCGGTTGCGAATATCATAGCGGGCGGCGTCCCCCATAAGGGGCTGGAAGATCCGCGGATCATCGCCGCGGCCTGCCACCGTGATGCGTAGATTGGGGAGCAGGTCCTTGAGCATCGCCTCGGCACGGATCAGATGCTCCAATCCCTTGTAAGCAAAAATCCGTCCGAAAAGCAGAACGCGCAAAGTTCCATCTGCGCCGCGCCGCGCCATCTGGTGCCGCCGAGCGAGTTCCGCGTAGCGATGAATGGCGGGATGCGACAGGACATGGACACAATCAGGCGATTTTGAATATCGCTTGAGGACCATTTGTTTCAGCCCTTCGCCATGGACGACGACATGACCCGATTGCCGCACCATCAATTGAGGAGCCCAGGCTGGCAGCGTGCGGGTGTCGGAATCGCCGGGATGCACTTCCACGTCATGGACGGTGGTCACGATCGGGATCGGGCGCCAGAACGGCGCGGCAAAGTTCAACCAGAGCGTCGAGTTGCTCAGAAGGTGAATGACGTTCGGTCGCTCCTGCCGGATAAGACGCGTGAGTTGGTGCAGGAACCAGGGATTGGAGAGCGAGCGGTGCCTTGGCCAGTCCATGAGGTGCAGATCGACAGCCGGATCGATCCATGAAGCAAGGTGTGCGTAGCGCCGGCGCGGAACCGCTAGGACGACGTGCGCATGTCGCGCAACGCCGCTAGCGAAGGAGATGGTGTAGTCTTCCAGTTCGGAAACCAGCAGCAGCGCCTTCATCCCGCTGCCTCCGACACGCCGACATCCTGGCCAAGTCGGGGCAAGTCGTAGGCTGTGCGCAATGCATCACGCGTCCGCCTCAGAAAGTTTGGTTCTCCGGCGAAAAAGAGCCCTTCCACAGCAAGGCTGAACCGGGTGCGTGTATCGGCGCCCTGCAGCCTGGCTGAGGCCACCCGGTACGGATAGTGATCAGTCAGACGCAGCCTTCCCGCCAGATCGTGCGCGGAAAGAAACCGGTTCGTCGCTTCAACGGTAGCCTGCCAATGGGCCATCCGCTTCCGCAGCATGGCGGCGTCATCGACTGGCCGATACCAATTATTGTTGTGAATCCGATAGAACCCGAGTGGATCCGACAAGGCGACAACGCTCCCCAGAAATGGATAGATGCCTGTGAGCCAGGCATCGGCAGACATGCGGAACTGCTCGGGAATATCCCCCGCAACATCCCACGCGCTGCGTCTTACAGCGACGGCTGATGTCATCGGAAAGGGCCACCAACCAGCCGATCTGGCGAGCCGTGGCGGCAAATTTCCTGAACACAGGGTTCGAGGGATTGGCTTGAAGGCTGGTGAGCCATCGGTCCGCGTTGGCTGAAGTCGGTGATAAACAAGCGATGCCTGAGGATTGGAGTGGAAAGCAGCGGCTGTTGCCGACAGCTTGCCTGGCGCCCACCAGTCATCGGCATCAAGAAAACAGAGGATGTCGCCACTGCTTAACTTCACAGCAGCATTTATGGCGGCGGCCTGTCCCTGGTTCTCCTGGAAGAGCACCTTCACCCGCTTGTCATAGCCGTCGAGAACAGAGCGCGACTGGTCGCTCGAGCCGTCGTCGACGACGATTATCTCGACATTGGACGGCTGTTGGCTCAAGGCGCTGTCAATTGCCCGGGCAACGAAGCGACCGTAGTTGTAGTTATTGATTAGGACGCTGATTGCAGGCCGCTCCATGACACCCCTCAAGCGCGTCGCTGGGCGACACGTCGGTGCGCCGGAGTTGCGAACGCTCGCGCGTTTGGCAGCGCGAATTGATGGAAGGAGTTCTGCTCGACCAGGATCTCGCCTTGAGCCGGTAGGGTCACCGCCGACAACGCCGCAACGCGTGACGCTCCCTTTATATAACGTACAAAACCAGGACCATGACGCAGAACCATTGCAATCCCAACCCTTCTAAGCGTCACCTGCCAACAGCCGGCTGCGCCAGAATTATTGCCTCGCTTCACCGGAAACTGTGGCTCAGCGCGACGTGCTTCGCGGTATGCTTTCATCGTCAAGCTACCGGTGATTGGTCACCGGTGACATCTCCTCTTATGGGCAATGTCGTAGGCCCCAGCACCAACTTTTGGGGGAGGGGTAGACGGTAGGCTTAATCCAAACAACGTCCTTGGATGGTGGGTATGGACGTTAGGCTTAGCCCCGCCTTCGTTTGCGTTGGTTGACCGGGGATGTGGCGGGATGATTGTTCGTTGGTAAGCAGCGCAGCTATGAAAGGGGACCCATGTCTTTCCAAATTGCCGCGATCAACAGCCTCTCATCTGTCCAAGCAAGTCGGGACGACTAATGAGAGCGTATACGCTTAGAATAGCGAATGGGCCGACTGTCAGTTGGCGAGCGATAGAGTGCTGGGGCGCCGGCCTATGCCTTTTTCTTCAGACAGGCGCGCTTTTCCCGCTCATGCTGGCGGATGCCGACGGAGGCCTTAGCGATCATGCCAGGTCTATATTGCGTCTGCTTTGTTTACCCGTATACGGGTTTACATTGCTGATGCTGGCGCGAAATTTTCCGCAATTCATCACAGCGCTCAAGCGAAATTGGCTTGTCCCCCTGATGGTCGCCATGCCCTTCGTGTCTGTCTTCTGGTCGGTTGGCCCGTCGACGACTTTCAGGCGTGCCATCGGCCTGCTCTTCACCGTACTTCTGGCTTATGTATTGGCGTTACGCTTTACACCGAGGCAGTTGCTTCTCGTTGCATTTGCGACCTTCGGAACATGTATCGTCCTCAGCCTGTTGCTTCTTGTGGTGTCGCCGGGGCTCGCTCGCATGCCCGCGGACAGCGCGGTGCGCGGCATATTCATCCACAAGAACAGCCTTGGTTGGTACGCCGGCATGATGATACTGGTGTCGACCGCCGTCGTAATGGACGGCAACCGAGGTTTGCGGCGAACCGCTTTGATCTTGCTGATGGCGGGCGGGGCTTGTCTCTTCCTTTCCGGATCGATGACCGCGACAATTGCGACGGTATCGGCATTTTGCCTGATCGGGTTCTACTCCATGTTGCAGCGAATCCGTGGCATCGGTCGCATCGTCTTCATCCTGTTTTTCGTTCAAATGTTCGTCGGGATCCTCCTTTTGCTTCACGAATTCCTGGTCCCATTTCTTGAGGCGCTGGGCAAGGATGCCACTTTGACGGGCCGAGTGCCTTTGTGGGAGCTGGTCGATGGTCAGATCGCCGATCATCTGCTGCTCGGCTTCGGCTACCAGGCGTTTTGGACAGAGGCGAATCCCGAAGCCTGGATTATCTGGTCAAAGATCCAATGGATGGCTCCCCACGCCCATAATGGATTCCGCGATACGCTGCTGAGCTTCGGAATAAGCGGAATGACTTTGTTCGCTCTGATGCTTCTGCAGGCACTCCGCCAAGGGGGGGCCCTCCAATGCGGGGACCCGCGTTATGGCTGGCTCTGGCTGAACGTCTTCACGGTTGTGGTTTTGGTGATGAACCTGACCGAGACGATCTTCCTGATTCAGAATGACGCGATTTTCATTCTGTTCACAACAGCCATCATCATGTTCTCTCTATACAAGCCTGTTGTTGTTTCGACGGCTCCCGGCCGGCAATTTCGAGCACCGGCCCGCAGCAGAACGGCGGAGCTGCAAATCTCATGAGGCTGCGCTTCGCACCGATCTTGAGCATTTTGCTTGCGATGCTCTTTCCGCAGCCGGGCAAGTTGGCCTCGGTGAGCCCGAACGCAGATGCGCCCGACAGACTGCAGACGGCGGTCAGGGAGGCAACTTGCGCGGAAGCCTCGCCGGCGACCTTTTCGGACAAGCTGAAGGGGACTTCACTGAGCAATATATTGACCGGAGCATCTGCGGCCCGGGCAGTATTCTATGTCTCTCCCGATGGCAAAGACACCTGGAGCGGGGACCTTCCTAAAGCAAATTCTCGGCGTACAGACGGTCCTTTTGCCAGTATTGAAAGAGCGCGGGATGCTGCGCGCCAGAAGGGCGGCCAGAATACGATCGCAATGGGCAATGGGAATTACTATCTCGCTGAACCGATAGTCTTCGATGCTCGCGATGCGGGACTGATCATCGCGGCGAGATGCAACGAGGCGCCGGTTCTGCACGGCGGCCCGATTGTGCACAATTGGACGGCGCAGGCCGATGGTCGCTGGAAGGCGTCACTGAAGCTGCCTGCGGGCCGGGATGTGGGCGATCTTTTCGTCAGCGGCGCGCGCCAGACGCGGGCTCGCTTTCCCAACGCTCCACTCGATGGAGACCCGCGCAAAGGGTGGCTTTTCGCGGCTAAGTGCACGCAGGACGACGATATATGGCATGGTAACACGCGCTTTTGCTTCCATGCCGGCGATCTTCCGATATCAAAAAATGCAGCAGGGCTTGTCGCCCACATCGTAGGTGGTTTTCACCCCGGCAGCCAGTGGGGCAGTGACACTCTCCCAGTGGCTTCAATCGACACCGCGAACCGAGCGATAAATACCCAAGGCACCAGCTATTTCTTCACCGCAGAAGGCAGCCGCTATTTCCTGACCGGGGCGGCGGCGCTGCTCGATGCGCCCGGGGAGTGGTGGTATGACCGCGCCAAGAGTCAACTCGATTATATCCCGACCGATCGACTACCAACCAGTTCTACGGCTGTCGCCGGCATCCTGCCGACCTTCTTCAGGCTGGATGGGGCCGACGGGATGGTTGTATCGGGGCTCCAGTTTCGGGATGGGGATCCGCAGGGTAGCGGCAAGTTCGGCACCGACACCAGAAGCTTTGGGGCCATACGGCTCGATCACTCGGACGGCGTCCGGCTGCTCGGCAACTCGATCGACAATGTCGGCGTCGGCATCCATGTTTCCGAGAGCAAAGATGTCCTGATTGCCGGCAACGTGATTGGAGATGTGGCTGGCAATGGGATTTACGTTGGCACGACCTATGGCAGCTTCGGCAAATCCGACGGAGCCAGAATCCTGTCGAACCATATTCATGACATCGGAAGGGTCTACTTTGAAACCGCGGGGATATGGTTCCAGGCGGCCGACAATATCAGGATCGCCCATAACCTGGTCGAAAATACTGCGCAGTTCGGTATCGCCGGCGGCTCATTGTGGGGAGCACAAGACGCAGTCCACGACGCAGTCATCGAACATAACGAGATCCGCAATGCCAATCAGCAGACGGCAGATGGCGGTGCCATCAAGCTGATGGGTGAGCAGGCGGACCTCCTGAACAGCAGTATCCGTTACAATGTAATCACCGGGACAGGTCAACTTATGAACAGGGCCGATGGGACGTTTTGGCCTTTCGGATATGAAAATATCAATGAATGGCCGACTCCCATCAGTTGGGCGATCTACACCGATGGCAAGGCCAGTGGTGTGCGCATCGAAGGAAATACGCTCTCGGACAATATATCGGCGATCGGCATCAACGGCGGCTGGAGCAACTTGGTGACGGGAAACGTCATCACGCGCGGATCAGGGGCGGCTTTTCGCGTTGATGACGGTACCGGCAGGGGCTGGCGTCCGCCATGGGCACGTCCCAATCGTATCGAGAGCAATATCGTGTCGATCGACAGTAGTAACGGGCTTGCAGCCTATGTCTACGCTCCTGACCATGGGCCTGGATACGTGCAGTTCGCGCATAACCGCTACACCGGCAATTTGAACGACAAGAGCTTCCGAATACATCCGAGCATCATGCCTTCGGGAGAATTTGGCAGTTTACAGGATCTTCAGAAGGCTGGGGCGGACACCGAAAGCGTAGTCGCGCCGTCCGAGTAACAAAGGGCGCGGCAATGGTTAGGGATTCCCGGGCTGGAGCAACTCAGATTCAACACTGACTTTTGGAGGTCGGTGATGGATGCGACGCACTTCGCCGGGTGGGACCAGGGCAAACGTGGTCCCCGGCGATATAGGCGATCCAGGGCAAAGGCTTCTCCGTTGCGGCACGAGTGGCGTCAACGGAGAAGGTGGGCGGGACTTTCGTGCCGGCAAGAGGAGGAGACACGATTGCCCGTGACGCTGTAGTTAGGCCCGCCGCCTGAAAGGCGACGGGCCGAGCCGGTTAGACAAGCAGGAAATCTTTGAAGTGAAGTGCTGCGGAATTATCGAGATCCGCGACATGGACGGCCGCGCCCGCTGCGCTTCCATCCGCGTCATAGGATAGATAGCCGCTCTTCTGATCGTAGATCAGCTTATCATCGGCCTCGAGCGCCTTCGTTCCCAGAACGAAATTCTCATCCGAAAATCCGGATAGGCTGAGCGCGGCGAAAATCGAATGATCGAGCATCAGCTTGTCGCCCGCCGCAGAGGAAAAATCCCGGATATGGTCGACGCTGATATTGTCGGGCTTCATATTGAAGACGAAGGTATCGCCGCCGCCGCCGCCGGTCAGAATGTCCGCGCCGGCTTTCCCGATCAGCTTGTCGTTGCCGAGTCCGCCGTTCAGCTTGTCCGCGCCGGCCCCGCCATCGAGAACGTTGCTGCCGCTATTTCCGGTCAGCACGTCGTTGTAGCTGGAGCCAGTCACGTTTTCGATGCTGACGAACTTGTCGCCGGTGGCATGGCCGCCCGATGCGGCCCCAGTCGCCAAGTTGACGTTGACCGCGCCGGAGCCCGCATAGCCGGCCGTGTCGTTGTCGGCACCACCATTGATGACGTCCCCGCCGGCGCCGCCGCTGAGCTTGTCCGCGCCAGCCCCGCCATTGAGAACGTTGCTGCCGCCATTGCCGCCGGTCAGCACGTCGTTGTAGCTGGAGCCCGTCAAGTTTTCGACGCTGGCGATCTTGTCACCGGTGGCTTGCCCGCCCGATGCGGCTTTAGTCGCCAAGTTGACGTTGACCGCGGTGGAGCCCGCATAGCTGGCCGTGTCGTTGCCAGTGCCGCCGTCGAGCACGTCCGCGCCGGCGCCGCCCTTCAACACGTCACTACCGCCGAGACCCTTGAAGGTTTCGTTGCCGCCGTTGGACTGACCGGTGTGTGGCAGGATGTCGTTGCCGTTGGTGCCGATGAATTCCTTAGTCGGCGCGGTTGGCGTCCCCGGTTGCGTCGGCGTCGTCGGCGTGGTTGGCGTGGTTGGCGTCGTCGGCGTGGTTGGCGTTCCCGGTGCCGCGCTGGAGCCCGATTCGTAGGCACCCATATCGACAGTTCCAACGACGCGAGCGTGGCCGTCCAGATCGACCGAGGCGACGCCGTACTTGCTGGTTCCGCCGTCGATCGCCGACGAGCCGGAGCCGAGGTGGAAGTTGTCGCTCGATGCCCCCGCGAATTTCGGGTCGACGCCGAGCTTGTTGCCGTTCGCCGCGCTCGGCATCGCGTTGCCGCCGTCGGTCTTGACCGATGCCTGGCCGGCCGTGCCGTTGTAGGTGATGTTGTTGGCCCAGACGACGTTAGTGTTCTTGTAGCTGTCGGTCGACGTGTTATCGATCGCGGTGTTGTTCTTGTTCAGCGATGGGTCCGCCACGGCGATGTTGTTGACCCAGGTGTTGTTGCTCGACGCCGAGTTGCTGAGCTCGCCGCGCCAGGTGCCGCTGTTCGCCGGGTCCTGATTGTTGTGGTATGCGGTGTTGTTTTTCACCGTGACGGAGTCGCTCCAGGTAACCTGGATGCCTTTGCCGCCGTTCTCGTAGACGAGGTTGTTCTCGACCAGGGTCTTGAACGTGTAGTTCGGATGACCGCTCGTCTGCGTGCTCTGGAAATCGTCGATGATGATGCCGTTGCCATCGGTGTGCGCACCCGACTTGGTGACGTTGTCATGCGAGATGTTGTTGCGCACGATCGTCCGGTAGCCGTCCGTCGAAGTATCGCCGGTGATGTTCCGGTTCTGGTAGATCGAGATACCCGAGAACCAGCCCGTCGATGCGTTATTGTAGGTCTCGTTCCCTTCGATTTTGATGAAGTCCGACTGGTTGAACTGGATGCCGGACTCGCCGCTGCCGTGGACCTTGTTGTTGAGAACTGAGATGTGGTGGGCGTTGTTCGCTTCGATGCCGTCGCCTTTGGCGCCGCCGATGTCAAAGCCGTCGATTGTCACGTAGTTGGCGTTGACACTGATCGCGTTCCACGAGCCCGCGGGCGGCCGGATCAGCGCCCCGCCGGGCACTTCCGAGCGCAGCGTGATGTCGGCTGCCGCCGAGCCGTCCTTGTCGATGTTAATAGCTTCGTTGTAGGTCCCCGCCCGCACCACGACCTCGTCGCCGGGCTTAAGGTTCGCCGACATCGCCTCGCTGATCGTGCGAAAGGGAGAGGAGGTGCTGCCGTTACCGCCGTTGCTGCCAGTCGTCGCTACGTAGTATGTTGTCATGGTCGTGTTCCTCAACCCCCGCCCGTTAATATTTGTGGTTAATCCAGCGCTACGGCGGCAGGTTATAGGGCGACATTTTTGAGGGCGCAACAGCAACGAGACAGTAAGTGCTTGAGAAGCATAGCCTTATTGCTGCCACAATATCCGAATCGATCCAAAGTTACGTTTTGAAATATTTGGTGAATTTCGCGTCGCGCAAAATGTGGCAGTTTTAATATCTCGCTTGCCGCGAGTTATTCTTTCTGCAACCAGGGCGACATGCATGCATTGAAAACTTTAGAAAAACCTGATGGGCGTGGCTGGATTGCTCCCGCCAAATGCGGAATCGACATTTTTTTTCCGAATTCGGCAATTTTGGGCAACATCGCCTTAAGATTGGTGCTGATCGAGATGGTAATGGGAGGTCGACCGTATCGATTCGACCAACCCGTTGACCAGCATTTCAAGCGCAACCGCTTTCCCGCCGAGATCATCGGGCATGCTGTGTGACGACACTTTCCGTTTCCGCTGAGCCTGCCTTATGTCGACAATCTGCTTGCCGAGCATGGTATCGATGTCTCGTTCCAGACCGTGTCTGAGTGGGCGACCAAGTTCGACCGCTGGTGTGAGACCTCGGAAAGGCTCTAGATCGGCAGCCGGGGAAGTCCCTCTCTATGGAATCCAGCTTGCTCCGTCGGCTGACCCTGCTTGGATCGATCCGGTGTGCAAGATGCATGCACCATATTCATCTCATAAGCAGGCCGCTCCGCAGGGTCCCTGGTTTTTCTCGCCGCGTTGTAAAGAAGCATATCGACGGTTGCCGCAGACCTATGAGTTGCCCCAGTCGCAGTAAACGGATGGGGGCAACTGTTTAACTCGGATGGCAACGGTGATGGCCGCCGCTTCGATCTTGCTCTGCATCCGGCAGTCCCGGTAGAAGATCAATGGTAGCGGACGCTTCGCCTCCCTAGAGCGTGGCGACGATTTAACTATTTGAGCCACATTGCGATTGCCGCGAGCTTGGCCCATCCCATGACGTTCACGAGCAGTTTGTCGTATCGGGTTGCGGCGCGTCGAAACTGTTTGAGCTTGCCGAAGAAGCGCTCGATGCGATTGCGCTCCTTGTAGAGGTCTGCGTCGTGGGCGCGCTGCACTTTCGGTTGCGCTTTGGCGCGATGACGAGCTGCTTTCGGCTTTGCCGAGATCAAACCGCTCTTTCGGGACGGCGCTCATCAAAAAGAGCAGCCTGGCAAGCAGTGGGGGTACATCGCCTTACTTCGAATATGTAACCGATCTCGGCGTAAGACGTAGAAACATGAAGTGTCTTCTACGTCCAATAGTTAGAGCCGCAAGTATGGAGGCAATCGTCTTGGCAGCATATTCTGATGACAGTTTAGATCGCGAAAGCGTGGGTCATGAGAAAGCAATCAGCAGACAGAAGCCAAGATTCAGTTCTCAATCAAACGAGTTCTTTGGAGTGTATTAATGTCCTTGGTGTTCGCATCTCGGCAGTTAATCTCAAAAGCGCGACTGGATTTATTCAAAAAGCGATCGAAGACGGCAGGAAGGAATATGTGTGCGTTCGCGACGCGCACGGCGTGGTCCGGTGTCAAGATGATCCCGAACTCCGGTCGATACACAACCGGGCTTTCCTCGTAACACCCGATGGCATGCCGTTGGTATGGGCATTGAAGCGTGCCGGTCATGCGGAAAGCGACAGGGTCTATGGACCTGACTTGATGTTATCCGTTTTCGATGCTGGCAGCTCCAAGGGCTTGCGCCACTTCCTTTATGGCGCAACGGCCGAAACGCTCGAACAGCTGCAGGCGCGCCTTCTCGCAAAATTTCCGCAAGCACGGATCGTCGGCTCCTATGCGCCACCTTTTCGCAAACTGTCGACGCGGGAGGAAACGGAGATTGCTGAACAGCTCAATCGATCGGGCGCCGACATCATCTGGGTCGGGCTGAGCAGTCCCAAGCAGGAGCTCTGGATGGCGCGCATGCGCGATCGTCTGGAAGCATCGATGCTCATCGGTGTCGGAGCCGCATTCGATTTCCACGCCGGCCTCAAGCGGCAGGCTCCAAGGATCATTCAAAGAAGCGGCTTCGAATGGGCGTTTCGTCTTTTATGCGAGCCGCGACGGCTGTGGCGGCGCTATGCGGTCGTCGTACCGACCTTCATCTCACTGACGGCATTCCAGAGACTGGGGCTTCGGAAGTTTCCGATCGAAGACGCGGTTTTTGGATCAAGCGCGCCAAAAGCAGCAACCGCAAAGGTGTAAAGCCATCATGTCCTTATTTGCGTCGCCAGCAATGACACCGAGTCCGTCGAAGGCATCCACATCAAATGACATGACGTCGCGGGCGATTGCGGCAGGTTCTGTGCCGCCCATAGCAGCTAAGACCGCCGATTCGTTTGACCGGGCAGGGCTGGATATGCCCGTCGCACTACGGCGTCGGCTTCCTCGGCTTGCAACCTCGTCCTTCCTGGTCGCCGGCGACATTGCAAGCTATTTGGTTGCCTATTTTGTTGTCCTGTCCTTTTTCCCAAGTGGTTTGGAGGGCACGCTGGCGGCGCGTACGTTCACGATCGCAGCACTCGCCGCGATTATTCTTTACGCATCGGCCGGCCTCTATCCTGGATATCGGTTGCATGACCACGAACATCTGCGGCGGCGCACTGTAGCTGCCGTCAAGGTGGCTGTCCTGGCGGCGTTTGGGGCAGTTATCCTGCCGGAGGGGGAACGACTGCTGCTTGCCATCATTGGGTTCCTCGCTCTCGGGCTGATTGTTCAGCCATTTGTGCATTGGCTTGCACGGGGCCTGTGCTGGAAACTTGGAGTCTGGGGGGAGCGCGCGGCTGTCATAGGGGGGGGCAACCTTACTCCCGCTCTCGTGGCCCATTTCAAGAACCACTGGCAGTATGGCATCAGGCCGGAGGCCATTTCCTCCGATAATTTGGAGGCATTGCCCGATGGCGGGCCATGCATTGCCGTGATTGCGGGCGACAGAGGCGCGCTTGCACCCGATTTGGCCGCTATGCGTCGGAAGTTCGCCGAAGTCATTTTGCTGTCCGATACGCCGAGCCTCAAGGTAAGCGGATTGCGACCTGCGGATGTCGGCGGAGAAATCGGTATTCGCCTCACCAATAGTAGGAGTTCAGTGAACTCGGACCTGGTTCGCCGGATCCTCGATCTCGCAATCGCCATCCCTGCATCGATCGTCGTCGCGCCATTCATCGCGATTGCAGCGGCCGCAATCTATGCCATCGATCCAGGCCCCGTCTTCTTCCGGCATACCAGGGAAGGGCTGTCCGGCAAGCCGGTGCACGTCCTGAAATTGAGGACGATGTATCAGGATGCAGAACAGCGCCTTGAAGCAGTCTTCCGAGATGACCCTAACATGCGCGCCGAGTGGTTGAGCCACTTCAAGCTCAAGGACGATCCGCGCGTCCTTCCGGTTATAGGACATATGCTGCGCGCTTCGAGCATCGACGAGTTGCCGCAACTGGTGAACATCATTGCGGGGCAGATGGCCTTCGTCGGACCGCGTCCGTTTCCAGAATATCACCTCTCAGCGATGGATAGTGAATTTCGTGACAAGCGGCGTTCGGTAACACCGGGGCTGACGGGCCTCTGGCAGATATCCGAACGAAGCAATGCGGATATCGAACTGCAGCAGCAACTCGACGAGTTCTACATCGACAACCGGTCTCTGTGGTTCGACTGCCAAATTATTCTCAGCACAATCCCTGCGGTCTTCAAGCGCAGGGGAGCCTACTGACCATCCTCGCCTCCGCGAGGCAACCATCAACAACGGAGCATACCAATGCACGGACAAAAGCGAATTATGGTAACCGGCGGCACCGGGTTTCTGGGATCATTCCTGTGCGAAAGGCTTTTGCGAGAGGGCAATGACGTCCTCTGCGTGGACAATTACTACACCGGTTCGCGCGACAATGTGCTGCATCTTCTTGATGATCCTCGCTTCGAGGTGCTCCGCCATGACATTACCTTCCCGCTCTATGTGGAGGTCGACGAGATTTACAACCTCGCCTGTCCCGCATCTCCGGTCCACTATCAGCACGACCCCGTGCAGACCGTGAAGACCAATGTGCACGGGGCCATTAATATGCTCGGCTTGGCAAAACGCACCAAGGCGAAGATCTTCCAGGCATCCACAAGCGAAGTTTATGGCGATCCGGCAGTCCACCCTCAACCCGAGGAGTATCGAGGCAGCGTCAATCCCATAGGACCGCGGGCATGCTATGATGAAGGCAAGCGGTGCGCCGAGACGCTGTTCTTCGACTATCATCGTCAATATGGCGTGGAAATCCGGGTGGCGCGGATCTTCAATACCTACGGTCCGCGCATGCAGACCAATGACGGCCGTGTTGTCTCCAATTTCATCGTTCAGGCGCTTCGAAACGAGCCGATCACCATCTTTGGCAACGGCAGGCAAACACGATCGTTCTGCTATGTAGACGACCTGATCGACGGCTTTATCCGTCTGATGGGCGCGCCGGCTGGGGTCACGGGGCCCATCAATCTCGGCAACCCCGGAGAATTCCAGGTCCGTGAATTGGCAGAAATGGTGGTCGAAATGACCGGATCGAAGTCCGGCATCGTCTTCAAGGATCTGCCAGTTGACGATCCGACACAGCGCAAGCCCGATATCAGCCGCGCAACGCAACAACTGGGCTGGCAGCCGAAGGTGAACCTTCGTGAGGGGCTTGAGAGAACGATCGCTTATTTCGAGTGGAAGCTTTCCGGCGGCGTAAAGAACAGGCTTAGCGCCAAGTCCTCGCAAGAGGCTTATCCGCATCTGGCGGCTGCGAACGTCGAGCTCACTGCTCCTGAAGCCATTCGATAGGGACATGAATAGCAACGTTAACGATCGAAAACCGCGGCTCGTTTTTTTTCAATGGGACCATCAGCCCAATGCGAACGCGGCCGGTTACCTGCTGCTGCACATGCAGCAGCAGGTCAAATGCCTCTCAACACATTTCGATGTCGTCGTCATTAACCGCGACTGCGATTATGCAGAGATATGCGACAGGTACGAACCGGATCTGACGCTGTTTGAAAGCGGTTATCGGTCGCATGGGTCGCGTCGGATAAAAATCACCAACACCAATACCCATATCGCCGTTCCGAAGCTTGGCCTTCATAACGCCGACGCATGGTGCGATCGACGCGCGGGCTTCCTTTCCGATATGGAGCAGTGGGGCATCGAGGCGTATTTCGCGATCGCAACGATGACTCCGGAATATATGCCGGCGGTGAAGGAGAATCTGTTCGTCTGGCCTAATTTCATCGATCCCGACGTCTACCACGACTATGGCCAGCAAAAGGTCATCCCGGCCATGCTCACAGGTCAGGCCTACGGCCTTTATCCCTGGCGACAGACGGTCTTTCCGATGATCCGCGACCGTTACCCCTGCCTGGTCTCGCCGCAACACGCCTATGAGAGCAAGCTAGCTTCCCAGCTCCTGTCTGGAGAGGCTTATGCGCGCGCGCTCAACGCGAGCCTCGTCGTCCCCACATGCGGCACTATGGGCGGGGAGGTCGTACGCAAGCACTTCGAGATTCCCGGGGCAAAGGCCTGTCTCGTGACCGAACGCACGCCAGCAGTGGAGGCAGCCGGCTTTGTCGATATGGAGAACTGTGTCTTTGTTGACGGTCACAACGTGGTCGAACGACTAGATTACCTCTTTGCCCATCCCGACGAAATACGGCATATCACGACAGCCGGTTACAGTTTGATCCATTCGCGTCATACACTGAGCCACAGGCCGCAAATATATCAGTGGTTCATGTTGAGCAAGGGCCTGCAGTTCGGCGAAAAGATCATCCAGTCCGGCCCCTTCGGCGATCTTACAAAGGTCCAGCGGATCTCCAGGCAAGAGAGCGTCCATATCGTGGGGGAAGCGAGCGATCGCGCTTTGCTGAAGCAGGGCGACTTGCTTCTCGAGCAGGGCAGGGTGGAGGAGGCCAAGCAGTGCTACGCGCGCTGCCTGGACTATGTATCCTACCTGCCCGAAGCCAAATTCCGCCTTGCCATCTGTGCGTTGCAGCAGGGCGACGCCGATCGCGCCTATGGCCTTATGGTGGGCCTGGTCAAGGTGACCATGACCGAATATGAGGCACTCAACCCGGATCCGGTCGAGTGGGCGTACTTCCTTCTCGCTTTGATCTGCAGGGGCCAGTTTGAGCGGGCGCGGAGGCTGCAAGATTTCTATCCATCTCTATCCCACGACGAATTCAGGCGCGCGCGCCTCGTCATCGCGCTACTCGGTGGCTCAGGCGATGCGGCCGTGTCGGGACGGTATGGCAGGGATCGAAAAAGCATTCATCAGATTCCCGATCGGAGCGATTCCGAGTGGCTTGCATGGTTCTCCGATATTCTTGAGCGGTGTCAGCAGCCAGATCTTGCAAATGTTCTTCGTCACGCTCCCGTCGGCCGAAGCGGCGTCGGCGAGAAAGTAACATTTCTACACTTCAAACGTGATGCTGGTTGGCGTCTGCGACTATATTCGGGCGTCGATGGCCTGATGGTCGGACTGCACCTGAATGGCCTGCGGCCGAATGTACCGCCGCTGCCTGAGTTCCGATATTTCTCGCATCTTGCGCGGCGTCTAGTCCCCCATTCGCAGAGAGGCCCGTTGCGCAGGATCCGAACGGCACTTTCCAGGCTTCCTGTGGGCACCGGCAACTAGAGCCTTTCCGGGTTAGATTGAAGCATTCTGCCGGAGCAGGTTTTCGCCAGGGCAGAGGCGATTGGCGATGGGCATACCACTTGGTACGTCCGAGCCGATCGCCTCTGCCCTGGCGGAAAGATGCCCGGCCCTTCGGGTTGGCTGAACCGGGCCGGCTGATCGACCGGCCGGCTTGGCCGTAGAGCTGGGCTACGACGCGCGCCGGCCGGTCGACCATCCGACTCCGTTTGAGCCAACAGAATGCTTCAATCTAACCGGCTCTAGCTGTGGGAAAATCGCAGATGCAGACAGCCTCACCTGGAGAGGCGTACATGACAAACTTCCCAGGTGAGGCTGAAGATGCAATCGCGGACTCGGTGGCGTATTTGGCGCGCAGCCACCGAGGATGTTTAGCGCGAGAATGCGCTCGTGATGCGATGCAAGATCTGATCGGCCGACCGCATCAGCATAGGCTGCTTGCCGCAGAACTGCCCGAAAGAAAAAGATCGTTGAGCTTGAATACGACTTCCGTTCTGTTCGTCGCTTTGACCTTTTTCATAATATTGCGAACATGCACCTTTACGGTGCTTTCTCGCAGGTTGAGCTCATAAGCGATAATTTTGTTTGCCTTTCCGCGTCGGAGCGCCTCCACGACTTCGACCTGACGGTCCGTGAATATGCCGGAGAGGGGGCGGGCGGTCGAATTGCTCGAGTCCAGCAAGTGACGCATGGCGAACAGGGCGCTTGCAGGCACAAAAATTCCTCCTGCCACCGACAGCGCGATCAGCTCCATACAGACGCTGACGCTGACTGAGGCGGGTATGAACCCTTTGGCTCCGTACTCAAGTGCCCTAACGATTTGACCGAAATCGTCGCTATCGGCCAATACGATGAGTGGCGTCGATGCGAATTCCGACGAAAGCTTCCGGATTTGCTCCGAAACGGTCGGTTCATCGATCTTTTTGCCGCCGACGTTCAAGAGGATCGCCGAAAGCGGAGGATATTCGTCGCGCTTCTGCTTCCACTCCTCAATTGATCCAAAAGCCAGAATCTGCAAATCCGCTTTTTGGGCAGCCATGCATTGCGCCAGGCATTGACGATCGAGCTCACGATTATCGAGAATGACAAGAGAATGCGTGTGTCTTCCCGGCACGGCAGATGTGTTCGGATTATCTATCCTGAGGGGAAGAGCTACGTTCTCCTGCCTGAGGTCCAAATTCGGTATAAGTGCTGAATTCACAGCTTCACCCTCCCCTAACACGTTACGCTCAACTACGGCCCGAGTACCAACCCCTCTCAATACGGGGGTTTAGTAAACTCTAAAGTAGGAATCGAATACCACAATTCGCGGAGCGTTACAGTAGCTAATATAGGCTAAGTAGCGCGCAACTTTCATTGCAAGTCGGAAATAGAAAGATAAATCTGAAGTAGTCTTGATTGTTACTGGATAGATTCTTGAATAAACTTCATCGTTACACCGTAGTTTGCGACGGACCACTAAATGCATGGAAACAATCGCAGTCTCCGGCGTAGGACCGGCAACGGATGCGGTAGGTGAGCCCGCCACCAACGTTGGTCGATGTATGAACATGGGCGTAAGTCATCATAAGTAGATACGCCTTTAGGTGAATAACCTTAAACGTTTTGTTTCTTTACTCAGATGCAGAAAACAATTCTCTTTGGGATGTAGAAAAATATTAGTCCTGTCGGTGTGAAACCTTGGGTGCAATCAAGCGATTGTTGGTTTCAACTGAAAGTCTGGACCTGTTCAAGAGTTAGGGGTTTTGCAGGGATGATTGCATCAAACGTCAAGCTGGATGACGGCACCATTATCCACCATCCGGACCTCGTGAATCTTTACGGTTGTACGATCGGTGCTGGAACGCGCATCGGCACCTTCGTTGAGATTCAGAAAAACGTCCTAGTCGGAAAAAGCTGCAAGATCTCCAGCCATTCCTTCCTCTGTGAGGGCGTGACGCTGGAAGACGGCGTTTTCATAGGCCACGGGGTCATGTTTACGAATGACATATACCCGCGCGCCGTCAATCCGGATAGCAGCCTTCAAACGGAGGCCGACTGGATTGTCGTCCCGACCCTGGTCAAGCGCCATGCGTCGATCGGCAGCAACGCTACCATTCTGCCTGGCGTCACGATCGGAGAGGCTGCGCAGGTCGGCGCTGGAGCGGTTGTAACAAAGGATGTGCCCGATGGCGCCATTGTCGCTGGCGTTCCGGCCAGGATGATCGGTCGCGTTAATGATGGGCCAGTCGACATGCACGCGTTGGAGGGAATGTAATGATCGGCATCGCTGTTGTTGGGTATGGATATTGGGGGCCGAATCTGGTTCGCAACATCTCGGAGGCAGCCGGAGCGCACCTCGTTTCTGTCTGTGATCTCAATGTTGACCGGTTGGCGGCTGTCAAAAGCCGCTACCCCGCAGTGACGATCACCGATGATTTCGAGGAAGTGCTGCGTGATCCAAGAGTGGATGCCATCGCTATCGCGACGCCGGTCTTCACCCATTTCAAGCTCGCAATGCAGGCTATGATGGCCGGAAAGCATGTCTTCGTCGAAAAGCCGATGGCATCGACGACGGAGGAAGCCTCGCGGATGGTCGAAGAGGCCACACGCCGACGCCTCGTGCTGGCGGTGGATCATACCTTCGTCCACACCGGCGCCGTCCGCAAGATGCGCGAACTGGTCGAGAACGGCTTGGGCGACATGTATTATTATGACTCGGTTCGGGTCAATTTGGGGCTCTTTCAGCATGATGTCAGCGTCATCTGGGACCTCGCGGTGCATGATCTCTCCATCCTGGACCATGTCGTGCAGGAAAGGCCGGTGGCTGTTTCAGCGACGGGCATGAGCCATGTACTCGGCGAGCCGGAAAACATCGCCTATCTGACGCTCTTCTTCGAAAGCAAGCTCATCGCACACATCCACGTCAATTGGCTGGCGCCGGTCAAGGTGCGCCGCACGCTGATCGGCGGCAGCAACAAGATGGTCGTCTACGACGATCTGGAGCCCAGCGAAAAAATCAAGGTCTACGACAAGGGCATCACGCTGAACCCCAATTCTCAGGCTTACGGCGAGAAAGTGCATCAGATGATGGTCGGCTACCGCAGCGGCGACATGTGGGCGCCCAAGCTCGATATGACCGAAGCACTGAAACGCGAACTGGATCAGTTCGTCGAGTGCATCGAGCAGAATTCGCGGCCCATTACGGACGGCCATGCCGGCCTGCGCGTCGTTCGCATTCTGGAAGCAGCAAGCCGGTCGTTAGCCCAGCGCGGTCGCATCATCGAGCTCGAAGAGGCAAGGCGCATCGCATGATCCCGTTCCTGGACATTAAGGCACAATATCAATCAATCAAGGGTGAGATCGACGCCGCCGTGCTCGGCGTCCTCGCCTCGGGGCAGTACGTATTGGGCGACGAGGTCGCGCATTTCGAGCAGGAATTCGCAGACTATTGCAACGTCAAGCATGCGATAGCCGTCAACACCGGAACGAGTGCCTTGCATCTTGCTCTCCTTGCGGCGGGCGTTGGCCCTGGCGATGAGGTCATTACCGTGCCGTTCACGTTCGTCGCAACGGTGTCGGCGATCTGCTACACGGGCGCACGACCCGTGTTCGTCGATGTTGAGCCCGTGACACTCACGATGGATCCGGCTGAGGTCGAGGCAAAGATTACTCCCCGGACCAAGGCCATTGTTCCCGTCCATCTCTACGGTCAAATGGCCGATATGGACGCGATCAAGGCACTTGCCGAGCGCCACGGGATACCCGTCATCGAAGACGCCTGCCAAGCGCACGGAGCGCAATACAAAGGCCACCGCGCCGGCAGTATCGGCCTATCCGGCTGCTTCAGCTTCTATCCGGGCAAAAACCTCGGCGCCTGCGGCGAGGGGGGTATGGTCGTTACCAATGACGATGATCAGGCCAAGACGATGCGCATGCTGCGAGACTGGGGTCAGGAGCAACGCTATCACCATCTGCTGAAGGGCTTTAACTATCGCATGGACGCCATTCAAGGCGCGATCCTGCGTGTCAAGCTCCGGCACCTTGAAGCCTGGACCGAGGCGCGTCGCACGCATGCGCGCCGTTACTCCTCGCTGCTTGCCGGATCGACGGTTTTGACGACCCCTGTCGAAGCAGCCGACCGGCGTCACGTCTATCACGTCTATGCCATAAGAAGCCGTGATCGCGATGGGCTTCAACGCCTGCTCAGCGCGGAAGGCATTCCGTCCGGGCTCCATTATCCCATCCCTGTTCATCTGCAGAAAGCCCATGCCGACCTTGGCTACCAGGCCGGGGATTTCCCGGTCTCGGAAGCCGCGGCACGGGAGGTCCTCTCGCTGCCGATCTATCCAGAGATGCCTGTACGACACGTCGACCAGGTGGTCGCCGCGCTGGAGTACGCCTATGTCAGTTAACCGCGCCGGCGAGGCTCGACTGGTGCAGGCGGTCCATGGTCGCCATGAAAGGCCGGCAGACCCTGGCTACCAAACTGGGTTGGTCGAAGAGCTCAGACAATCATACGGGCGCGCTGGCCTGATAGACCTCTATGGTCGTTTCGCCACAGGCGACGGGGTCGTCGACACACTGATGCGGAAAGCCATCTGGCAAGCGATCGCGCGGAGCTGCGGCACGGGATTGCAGGTTGCGGGCGGCGCCGGTTTCAAACATCCCGAAACGTTTGAAATCGGCAATGGCGTGTTCATCGGCGCTCAGGCCTATATCCAGGGCCGCTTCGACGGCACTTGTGTGATCGGCGACAATGTCTGGATCGGCCCGATGGCCTATTTCGACGCACGCGACCTGGTTATCGAGGATTGTGTCGGCTGGGGCCCTGGCGCCAAGGTGCTTGGGTCGACCCACACCGCACTGCCGGTGGATGTGCCGATCATTCGCACGGATCTCGAAATCAAGCCGGTCCGCATTGGCGCATGGGCCGATATTGGAACGAACGCAACAATTCTTCCCGGCGTGAGCATCGGAAAGGGGGCGATCGTCGGAGCGGGCGCAGTCGTTGTTTCCGATGTCGAACCGTTTTCAGTCGTGGCGGGTGTGCCGGCGAAGTTCATACGCTGGCGCACGGAAGCCGATCCTGTGCTGGATATATCGCATGGAGGAAGATCGTGAGAAATCAACGGGTACTCATTACCGGCGGAGCCGGCCTGATCGGGTCGCATATCGCCGATCTCGTCGCATTGGAGAAGCCGCGCGAGATTATCATCCTTGACAACTTCGTGCGCGGACGCCGGGACAATCTCAGCACGGCAATAGCTGGTGGGTCCGTCAACATCATCGAGGGAGATATCCGTGACAGAGCGTTGTTGGCGAAAACCTTCGAGGGCGTGGACATCGTCTTTCACCAGGCGGCCATCCGCATCACGCAATGCGCCGAAGACCCACGGCTTGCCTTCGATGTACTGGCCGAAGGCACGTTCAATGTTCTCGAAGCTGCCGTAAAGGCAGGCGTGTCGAAAGTCGTCGCTGCCTCTTCTGCCTCTGTGCTGGGTTTGGCCGAAAGCTTTCCGACCACCGAAGCGCATCATCCCTATAATAACAGGACGATCTACGGCGCGGCCAAGACGTTTAACGAGGGGCTGCTTCGCAGCTTTGCGGAGATGTACGGCCTGCGCTATGTGGCCCTGCGCTATTTCAACGTATACGGGCCGCGAATGGACGTTTACGGCGCCTATACCGAAGTGTTGATCCGCTGGATGGAGCGTCTGGCGACCGGAATGCCACCTCTCATCTATGGAGACGGCAGCCAGACGATGGACTTCGTCGATGCACGTGACATCGCTCGGGCAAACCTGCTCGCTGCGAAGAGCGATGTCACGGATGAAGTGTTCAACGTCGCGAGCGGCAGGGAAATAAGCCTCCTGGAACTCGCGCAGATGCTGAGCAGCATCATGGGGGTCTCACTCGAACCGCAGCACAAAGAAGCCCGCGCGGTAAACGGCGTAACCCGTCGTCTTGCCGATATCAGCAAGGCCGAGAAACTCCTGGGTTTCAAAGCGGAAATATCGATGGAACAAGGGCTTCGCGACCTTGTCGCCTGGTGGAAGATGAAGACCGATGCGGCAGGAGGGCAAGCTGCATGAGCCCGTCGCTACCCGTAGTTCCAGTTGCCAAGCCCGTTCTCGGAGAGGAGGAGGCGGAGGCTGTCCGCCGCGTTATTCTATCAGGATGGGTGACGCAGGGGCCGGAAGTTGCCGCTTTCGAGAGTGAATTCGCTGCCTTTGTCGGCACCGCGCACGCCTGTGCCGTTTCAAACTGCACGACCGCATTGCATCTCGCCTTGATGGCGGTAGGTGTCGGCGCCGGTGATGAAGTCATTACGGTCAGTCATTCGTTCATCGCAACCGCGAACGCCATCAGATACTGCGATGGCGTGCCTGTCTTTATCGACATCGAGGCGGACGGTTACAACATCGACCCTAGCCTGATCGAAAGGGCAATCACGTCGCGGACCAAGGCAATCCTGTGCGTTCATCAGCTCGGCATGCCTTGCGATCTTCGCCCTGTCGTTGAGATCGGGAAGCGCCTCTCGATACCGGTCATCGAGGATGCGGCGTGCGCAACGGGAAGCGAAATCCTTTGGGATGGAAATTGGGAAAAAATTGGCAGGTCGCATGGCGACATTGCCTGCTTCTCCTTCCACCCCCGTAAGGTCGTCACGACCGGTGATGGTGGCATGTTGACGACGGCCAATCCCGAGTATGACCGAAAATTTCGCCTCTGGCGCCAGCATGGCATGAGCGTCACCGACGCCGTCCGTCACGGCTCGAGGCAGGTGATCTTTGAAGACTATGATGAACTAGGCTACAACTACCGCATGACCGACCTTCAGGCGGCGGTCGGACGGGTGCAACTGCGGCGTTTGCCGGAGCTGATTGCGCAGCGCCGGCGGCTTGCCGAGCAGTATAGGGAGCGCCTGTCCACGATCCCTGGGCTAACGCTGCCAATCGAGCCCGACTGGGCTCGCAGCAACTGGCAGAGCTTTTGTGTGAGATTGCCTGATGCTGTCGACCAAAGGGCGGTCATGCAAGCGCTGCTCGATCAGGGGATATCCACCCGGCGCGGTGTGATGAACATCCATCTGGAGGGGGCCTATTCGGGCCAAAGTTCCCATCGCGTTGCGACAAGCCTGAAGCGAAGCGTGGCAGCGCAGCGGCAAACGATAGTCCTTCCGCTTTATGCTCAGATGACGGATCTCGACATCGTCAGGGTTGTCGAAGCAGTTCGAAGCTCATTGGCTGAGGCGGCCAGCCTACCCGCCGCCGTACAGCACGATCGGGACATCGCGCTTGTATGATTTCCTGATTGCCTGATGCAATCTTCGTTGTGCCGCAGGGCCTGATGCGCATCGCCTCGATGCGCATTTTTTGTTAGAGCCTTTCCTGGTCAGATTGCAGCATTCTGTTGGCTCAAACGGAGTCGGCCGGTCGAGCAGGCGGCCCGTTTCAGCCAACCTTCCCGCAGATTTGCCTGGCAAATCTGCAAGACTTAGAATCGCCGGACGCACCTATTGCTTCGCATGGCGAAGCAGTGCGGCCGGTGGGCCGGGCATCTTTCCGCCGGGATCAAAGGCGATCGGCTCGGACGTACCAAGAGGTATGCCCTTCGCCAATCGCCTCTGCCCTGACGAAAACCTGCCCCGGCAGAAGGCTTCAATCTGACCAGGAAAGGCTCTAGGCGAATTTCGCGATCCATCCTCTGATCACTGCGGGCATCACCTCGGGCGGAAGAAGCTGGATCAGCATGCGCAGCGAGTAGATCCCCGTCAGAGCTACGGCCAAGGCGCCGATCCCGATCGCCGGCCATAACGGCAAGACCCAAAACGCCGAGAATACCAACACCGATGCAGGCAGGAAAAGCAGTACGTGCCTGCGGTTGGCTGCGGATCCGCGGAAGCCGGTAAGCCGCCGCACGATCACGTAAATGAGGATGCTATGCCAGACGTAGAGGCCGAAAAACGCCATGCCGGCTCCTGGCGTACCGAACTTCGATACGAAGTGCCATGCCAGCCCTACATGCACGAGCGTGGCCGCCACCTCCGTCCAGAAGAAAATGGCTTGTGCACGCTTCGCCAAGATGACGAAACCCATCGGCCACGCGATGATCCTGAGCATCATGCCAAGGCAGATCCACCGCAAGAGATCCACCGCCTCATGAAACTCCGAAGAATAGAACAGGCTCATCATGAGCGGCGCCAGCGTCAGCGTGGCGAGCAGACCGGGGCCGGCAAGAAGGATGCTAATTTCCATCTGTTCATTGACCAGTCGGTTGCATTCGGCATGATTGTCCGCAGTCGTGGTCAGGCGCGGATAGAAGTCCGTTCCCATCGCCTGCAAAATGAAGCCGGCATAGAGACCGCCCAACCCCCAGGCCGCCTGATACAATCCTGCGGCCATCACGCCACCGTCCTTCAATACGATGATGCGGATGGCATAGGCCGCGCCGAAGGTCAAAAGTCCGCTGGCCATGAATACGGCTCCGAATCTCAGCAGAGGTGCCCACTCTTGACCAAATTGGCGAGCCGACATTCGCGGCGAGTGTGCGCCTATCCGTCTGCTGTACCACCAGGTGGAGAGTGTTGTGACGGCCGCAATCGCTACAACCGAGGGTGCGATCGCCTGCGTGCCGAACAGGTAAATCAGCGGGACGGTGATCACCGTGCTGAAAAACCCTACGAGCACATTGATGCGGGCAAGATTTGCAATGCCACGTAAGCCCTGGATCAACGCCGTCTGCCCGGACGACACTATCCGGAAAAATACAGCGAGCGAGAGCAGCGCGACGCCACCGGCGTGCTGGTAGTCGCCGAAGGTGAAATCCGAGACCGGAAATGCCAGCGCCGCAAGAAGGAGCGCGCCAAGCAGGCCGAGTATCATCGATATGCGTCTCAGCGCTTTCGCCGACTGTGCGATCCTCGCTTCGTCGCCGGTGCCGGCAGCCTCGGCGACCTGGCGTACCCCGCTGCCGCCCAGTCCCAGACCCGCGGCCGTTTGCGCGATATCGACGATTGACTGGTAGAGGCCCATGAGCCCCACGCCTTCTGGCCCAACCAGAACGGCAAGGGCCTTGTTGCGAATGATGCTCAGAGCGACGTTCACGAGCGAGGAACCGCCCATCAGCATCGTCGACTTGAGGATCTGGGTATACGTCTGCCCACTGGCTGGGATCATGCGCAAAGTCATCAATTATCCCTAGTCGCTATCCTGTGGGGCAGGATCCCCGGCACACTTTCGCCTGCATGTTGCCCAACGCTGCTTCGGAGATACGCGGCACAGGCAGTCCTGTTGGGGAAGGAAGCGTACTTCAAGATCTGGTCGGGTTCACGCCAGCCTGCATCAAGAGCGATTTCTCGCGCGCTGGTAGTCTGAGCGCCTCGGCGCTGCTCAATCACCCACTGGGAGTTCGTTTGCAGTACATGCTTTTCGCGGGTCACTGGCTTGCCTGACTGGCGTGTGTCTCGGTTTCACGCGGCAGGTCCGCGGGCGCGGCCTGAGACACCGGATCCGCAATGGGGGTCCGAACGATCCTCACAACATCACCCGGGATCAGCGCCGTTGTTTCGGAGGCCTGGAACTGCGTGATTTGCCCTTCGCTTCGCCGGCTCACCGTAAACGTCAGCGGGAGCGCCTCGTCGGTGGTCGTCGAGCCTCCCCCTGCCGCGAGGTCATCGAGAAGCAGTTTTTGCGTCATCTCGCGCTTCAATTTGAGTTGGTCGAGACTTGCCTGTTCCGACTGCAATTCGGAAGCGACTTCGCTTCGCCTCGTATCATAAAGCCCCTCAAGATTTCGCGTTGTCTCACTGATCGCCTGGCGGCCCCGCATGATGGCGGTGACAAGGTCGAGCCGATCGGAGCGGTAGGTGGTGAGCAACCGTTCCAGATCCAATTGACGCGACGAAACGGTGAGGCCTTTCGAAACCAGCGTTTTGACGCTGGTCAGCTGCTCCTCGATCGATTTGATATTGTCCTCCGAGCCCTGCACCTTCTCGCCCAGCATGCCGACTTCACTGTTCAAAAGATCACGCAATTCCGTGAGCGCCTTCGACTGCCTGTCCAGCGCATTTGCGCGAGCCTGAAAAATGACCCGTTCCTCGTTGTATATTCCCGCGGCGTATTGCTGATCAACGCCGAGCGTCCGATCGAACGTGATCTCCTTTGCCCCGGTCATCTCTGCTTGGAGTCGTGCTAATTTGGCAGTGCTGCGCAGCAGCGAGTGGTCGATTTCCCGCAGTTCGCCTGCGAGTTTGATCGTCTGCGATTGCTGCAGACTTGTGGCGCGGAACGGGCCGCCGCTCATTGCCAGGGATTGCAGGACGGTAAGTCCGGAGCGGAATTTGTACTCGCCAGGCGTGGTTACGTCTCCGACGACATAGATTGGCGGGTATTCGAGAATTTCGACGGTGACCGCGGGTGGCTGAACCAATCCGATTTTTTCTTGCAGACGCTTGGCAATCTCGTTCGTGAGGCTGGTGTTATCGCGATTGCCGACGGAAACGGATCCAAGAAAGGGCAAAAAGACAGCGCCTTCATCCGAGACGGTATATTCGCCGCCAAGCGCATCCCATCGTTCATATTGGCCTTTGGACTGCATCCATTGGACAATTGTCAGACGGATTTTCGTTTGCGGAGCAAAAGCAGTGTCATCCGCGAGAGCCGGCGGCACAGCTCCGGCAAGAAAGACGAGTGTGCTGATGACAAGCGTCGCCGGAAAGAACACGTTGAGAACGCGATACGATAGCTTCATTTACATGTCCAGCCTGCAAAAGCGTCCTTAAACGGACACCGGTTCAATGCCTTAGGCGCTACGCGAGCGTCGGGCGCGAGGTCCGAAGCCGCAATGCCAGTGTGCAATCTGGCGAAGCCTTGAGGAAGGTGGCGGTTATTTGCTTCGCCTTATCACTATTGATGAGGTGGGGGAGGGGGCTTAGCCCAAACCAAGTAGGAACATATACCTTGGGCGCGGTACAGAGGCATCGGCCCGGGAATCCAGGAGGTCATGCGCAGGAAGAAGCGCGCTCGCCGCGAAGGACAGCGATCCCTTGCGGCAGAGCCATTGTTTGGATTGTCGATTTTCGACACGTTGATATTGACCGGCGGCGCCGCCTTAACGGTCGGCGCAAAGAAAAAAGGGCATCGAAACGAACACCTTGCGTGTCTCGCCCATCACGTGGTCCATGCCAACACTGCCGTTTGCCCAAAGGATGCCGCCTTTAGAGCGAAAGGCGTAGGACCTACTCGCTTATTTTTGGGCTATCATTCAGGGCTTCGTAGCAAACGATCCCCGTAGATTCGATCCCGACAATCTCGCGAGAGAGGGGCCTGCCATGTATCGAAACGCTCGCCGGTGGACATCACGCTCACTCCTGCTGGATTCGTTAGTTCCCCGGTGGTTGACCGTCGGCGGAAAGGGAAGGCCTCGCAAGCCTGCCGATAAGCGCGAGGATAGTGCTCAACTTGCTACATCCGTGCAAACGGCGGATGGAAACAAGCATGATGGTACGCTTGTCGACAACCCCTACAACAACGCGGCGCTCAATGAGCATGATGTTGGACCGAGTGGGGGCGTGATCGGCGACGCGGACGGTGGGGTGGATATCAACCACCCAGCGCCGTCCTTGCCTGCCCTGCCTAACGCATTCGCAGCAAATCGCGAGACAGGGGTTCGAAGCGGGGACAATGCCGCGTCTCGGTTATTCGCCCACACGCCTGGTTTTGCAGGTTTCGAGCGGGACGCGCACGGAATTGCATTCGGGGCTCAATCGTCCCTTTATCGCACCTACGCTGGAATGAGCCTCATAGGCGACGATCCTTTGGCTCCGTATCTGTCGCAAAGCCCTGCACCGATAGTTTCGGGACAAGGTTCTGCCGCGGTGGCGGGCGAGCGTGCTCACTCGGGCAACGTCGTCATCCTCGAATCGAGCCCGTCAGCGCAGGCAACTTCGCACCAGACCGGCGCGGATTCACTGGCGTTTGGCATGCCCTTTGGTGTGTGCGGATGCGGCTACTTTACTTCCCCCACGCGGATTCTCGATTGGGCCCATGGCGGCGCCATGCTTCAACAGGACGGCCAATTGCCGGGAACCAGGCTGACCGAGGGGCCGGACTTTGTATCGACGATCAAGCGGGCCATCGGCGCCTCGATCAGCGACCCGCTTCTCGATCGTGACTTGTCGCCTCTCTCGGGCTGGCGCGGAACCGCGACGTGGACGGATTCGACGATCTTGAACGGATCATTGCCAGGCGGCGGAGAGATCGGAACGGGCACCGCCAGTTCCAAGGGCATTGGCGTCCTTTCCGGCTCGGTGACGACGCCACCTTCTACGCAGCGGTCGTTGACGACGCAAAATCTGGCGGCCGCGGCTGCGGCCAACAACCTGATCGTGCTGGAAAACCAGAAGCAGGGTAACCCGGAGAGCGAGTGGGGCATCGACGGCGCCGGTAGCTCCAACATCGAGGGATTTGCGACCGACATCAGCGTCGACAATGGCAAGACGATCAGCTTCAAGATCAATACGAATTCCACCAATTATCGGATCGACATATACCGGCTCGGCTATTATGGCGGTATGGGCGCCCGCAAGGTCGACACCATTCAGCACACCGGATTGCAGAATCAACCTAATCCGTTGCGCAATGCCGCGACCGGCACGGTCGATGCCGGCAACTGGGCAGTGTCGGCTTCGTGGACCGCACCCGAGGACGCCGTCTCAGGCGTCTATATCGCCAAGCTCGTGCGTCAAGATGGCACCTCCGGCCAAAATCACATCCCGTTCATCGTGCGCGACGACGACAGCCAAAGCGACATCGTCTTCCAGACGGCAGACCAGACCTGGCAAGCTTATAACGGTTGGGGTGGCGCAAACTTTTACGGCGGCAATGGTCCGGCGACGGGGCAGGGCGCTGGTCGCGCATATGCGGTCAGCTACAATAGACCGATTGCGACCCGCGGAGGCGTGGGAACCGTTGCCGGCCCGCAGGACTATCTGTTCGGCGCCGAATATGCAGGAATCTACTGGCTGGAACAGAACGGTTATGACGTTTCCTACATGGCGGGGGTCGACGCCGATCGCTATGGCAGCCTGCTTCTGAATCACAAGATGTATCTTGATGTCGGCCATGACGAATACTGGTCGGGCCAGCAACGCGCCAATGTCGAGGCGGCTCGCGACGCCGGTGTCAACCTTCAGTTCTGGAGCGGCAACGAAGTCTACTGGCGCACCCGGTGGGGCAATGCCTATAGCGCCGACGGCACGCCCTATCGCACGCTTATCTCTTATAAGGAAACGTGGTCGCCCGCCGCCAGCATCGATCCCTCCAATGAATGGACGGGGACATTTAGAGATCCGCGCCTGAGCCCACCTGCGGTCGGCGGCGGCAGCCCCGAGAACTCGCTCACCGGGCAGTTGTTCCAGGTCGACGACGTCGGCAGCAATCTCCAGGCGATCACTATTCCCTATGACGACGCCAATCTGCGTTTCTGGCGCAATACGAGCGTCGCCAACCTTCAGCCCGGCCAGACGGCGACGCTCACCAAGAACTATCTCGGTTACGAATGGGACGAAGCGGTTGACAACGGCTTCGATCCGGCCGGCCTGGTCAAGCTGTCTTCGACGACGGTTCCGGTAAGCAGCTATCTGCTCGACTATGGCAATACGACGGGCAACGGCGTCTCGACCCACAATCTGACGCTTTATCGCGCTCCGAGTGGGGCGCTGGTGTTCGGCGCCGGCACCGTCTACTGGGCCTGGGGCCTGAGCGACAATCACGACCTCACGGCGACGCCGACGGACCCGCGCGTGCAGCAGGCAATGGTCAACTTGCTTGCCGATATGGGCATTCAGCCCGGGACGCTGCAATCCGGGCTCGTCGCCGCGACCGCTTCGTCGGACCAGGTTGCTCCGACCTCCGTCATCACCGTGCCCGCGACGGTGGCCGTTGGATCCAGCGTGACGATTACGGGCACCGCTACCGATGCGGGCGGCGGTGTCATCGCCGCCGTCGAGGTTTCGACCGACAACGGCGCGAGTTGGCATCCGGCGACCGGCGATGAGAACTGGACTTATACCTGGTCGCCGCAGATCGCCGGCACCTACACGATCCGGTCCCGCGCCGTTGACGATAACATCAACCTCGAAACGCCCTCGGCCGGACGCACGGTCACCGTCAGCGGGCCGAGTTACACGTCTCTCTTCGGCGCGGCGACCCCCGCCGTCGTCAACACAAATGATGCGTCCGCCGTCGAGCTCGGAGTCCGCTTCCAGACCTCTGCGGCAGGGACAGTCACCGGCATCCGCTTTTACAAAGGCAGCCAGGATACGGGTACCCATACCGGTTCGCTGTGGTCGAGCACTGGTACCCAGCTCGCGACCCTCACCTTCACGAACGAAACCGCCAGCGGCTGGCAGACCGCGTATTTCTCCAGTCCTGTGGCATTGACGGTCGGGCAGACCTACACGGCGTCGTACCATACGAATGCCGGTCGTTACTCGACCACCGCCAACTACTTTGTCTCCAATGTGACGAGTGGGCCGCTGACGGCACCAGCCAGCGGTAATGGCGTATACAGATACGGCAGCAACAGCCTGTACCCTACGGCCACCTTCGATCAGACGAATTACTGGGTCGATGTGATGTTCAATCCATCGGCCTCGAACACGACGCCGACGGCGGTTGCCGATGCAGGGGATGCGACCGAGAAGGGTGGCGTGGCCAACGGTTCGGGCGGCGTAGTTGCCAGCGGCAACGTGCTGACCAACGACACCGATGCGGATGCCGGTGATACCAAGACGGTGACGGCGATCCGTTTCGGCGCAACGGCCGGCACGCTCGGCACGGCCTTGAATGGTACCTATGGCAGTCTCGTGCTCAGCGCATCGGGCGTCTATAGCTATGCCGTCAACGAGACCAGTGCCGCCGTGCAGGCGCTGCGGCAGTCGACCAACACACTGAGCGATGTGTTCAGCTACACCATGCGCGACACTGGCGGAGCCACCGCCACGGCAAACCTGACCGTCACCATCCATGGCGCCAATGACGCGCCGGTGCTTGCGGTCCAGACGGCTGCCCAGAACGCCACCGTCGGCACAGCCTTCTCCTTTGTGCTGCCGACGACGACCTTCACCGATGTCGATAGCGGCGAGACGCTCACCTATGCGGCAACGTCTGCCGACGGCACGGCGCTGCCTGCCTGGCTGAGCTTCAATGCCTCGACCCGGACCTTCTCCGGAACGGCGACGACATCAGGCACCTATGGCGTCAGGGTCACGACGACCGACCTTGGCGGCCTCACCGCCAACGAGACCTTCAACATCGCCGTGTCGACGCCTGGCAACACGACGCCGACGGCGGTTGCCGATGCAGGGGATGCGACCGAGAAGGGCGGGGTCGCCAACGGTTCGGGCGGCGTGGTTGCCAGCGGCAACGTGCTGACCAACGACACCGATGCGGATGCCGGTGATACCAAGACGGTGACGGCGATCCGTTTCGGCGTAACGGCCGGCACGCTCGGTTCGGCACTGAACGGCACCTATGGCAGTCTCGTGCTCAGCGCATCGGGCGTCTATAGCTATGCCGTCAACGAGACCAGTGCCGCCGTGCAGGCGCTGCGGCAGTCGACCAACACACTGAGCGATGTGTTCAGCTACACCATGCGCGACACTGGCGGAGCCACCGCCACGGCAAACCTGACCGTCACCATCCATGGCGCCAATGACGCGCCGGTGCTTGCGGTCCAGACGGCTGCCCAGAACGCCACCGTCGGCACAGCCTTCTCCTTTGTGCTGCCGACGACGACCTTCACCGATGTCGATAGCGGCGAGACGCTCACCTATGCGGCAACCGCTGCCGACGGCACGGCGCTGCCTGCCTGGCTGGCCTTCAACGCCACGACGCGGACGTTCAGCGGCACACCGACGACATCAGGCACCTACGGCGTCAGGGTGACGGCAACCGATCTCGGCGGCCTTGCCGCCAATGAGACATTCAACATCACTGCGACAGTGGCGCCTGCGACCTACAGCCTGTTTAACGCTTCCAGCACGCCAGCCCAGACCAACCTCAACGACGGTCAGCAGCTCGAGGTCGGCGTCAAGTTCCAGTCGAACGTTGTCGGTGATGTCACCGCCATCAAGTTCTACCGCAGCGCCAACGACAACGGACAGAACGTCGTCGATCTGTGGACCACCACCGGCACCGAGCTTGCCACCGCCACTTTCACCAACACCACGGCAAGCGGCTGGCAGACGGTGAACTTTACAACGCCCGTCACGATCGCCGCCAACACCACCTATATCGCCTCCTACCACACCACCGGCGCATACGTGGCGACGGATGGCTTCTTCACCAACGGCGTCAGCAACGGTCCGCTGTCGGCGCTATCCAGCGCTGCCGCTGGCGGCAATGGCGTCTATGCCTACGGCGGATCTGCCACCACAGGTCTCTTCCCGACCAGCACCTTTGACTCGGCAAACTATTATGCCGATGTGGTCTTCCGACCGCAGCTCGCAGCTTGACGCGTCGCACGAGGTTAGAGACGGTTTCGAATGAGGCTCATAAAACGCAAATGACAGTCGCTCCGAATGCCGTCATTGACGGGATGCCGATGAACAGCAGCGACCGGCTGCCGGTGACAGTGCTCTCGGGTTTTCTCGGCGCCGGAAAGACGACGCTTCTCAGCCACGTGCTGACCAATCGCGAAGGCCTGCGGGTCGCCGTCATCGTCAATGATATGAGCGAAGTGAACATAGACGCCAGTCTCATTCGAGACGGCGGCTGTAACCTGTCGCATACGACGGAGACGTTGATTGAGCTCAGCAATGGCTGCATATGCTGCACCCTGCGCAACGATCTCCTGACGGAGGTGCGGCGACTGGCCGAAGAGGGGCGATACGACTATCTGTTGATAGAGGGGACCGGTATTGCGGAGCCATGCCCTATCGCGGCAACCTTTACATTCCGCGACGAGAACGGTGTTTCGCTCTCCGATTTTGCGAAACTTGACACGATGGTGACCGTCGTCGACGCCGCAAGCCTCTTGGCCGATTACAGCAGCGCTGATCTGCTTCGCGATCGCGGCCTGCAACGGGACGGTGACGACCGGCGGACGCTCATCGACCTGTTGGTGGACCAGATCGAGTTTGCCGATATTGTCGTGATCAACAAGATCTCGGATGCGAGCGAAGAGGTCCGCGCGGAAGTCCGCAAGACGGTGGCTGCACTCAACCCGGATGCCCGCCAGGTGGAAACGGACTTCGGCAAGGTTTCTCTTGCAACCGTCCTCGACACGGGCCTCTTCGATGAAGCAGAAGCCGCCGCTCACCCGTTGTGGCACAAGGAACTGTACAATCCGGGCGACCATGTTCCGGAGACGGAGGAATACGGGGTATCGAGCTTTGTCTATCGCACGAGACGTCCCTTCGACCCCAAGCGGTTTCGAGCATTCCTGGACGAACCCTGGCCGGGGGTAATCCGCGCCAAAGGCCATTTCTGGCTTGCCACGCGCCCGCGTCACGTGGGTTTGATGTCGGCTGCCGGGGTGCAACGGCGCTGTGAACCCATGGGGCTCTGGTGGGCGGCCGTTCCCCGACAGGACTGGCCGAGCCATCAGCAGTTTCGTCAGCATCTCGAGAGCCGATGGGACAGCGCTTGGGGCGACCGTCGGCAGGAACTCGTGTTCATCGGTGTTGATATGGACGAGGCAGGCGTCCGCACCGCGTTGGACGATTGCCTGGCCAGCTCGGACCCGCGGGACTGGTCGGCTCTCGAAGATCCGTTTCCGGCCTGGTAACAGGGGACGCGGGAGTACCGGCTCGACCGGCCGGACCGGCGAGACAATACCGAACTAGAATTCCTCTTCACCCAGAGTCGGCCACTGAGCAGTAGCCGGAGGCAGCTTTGCGGCCTTGTCGATCGGGTATGCGGTGAGGGTCATCATATCGGAGTACGGAGTATCACCCACATACCCCAGATTGCTGTCGTACATTCCTTTTCGAAAGCTGGCAGGATGAAGCCTTCCAATGGTGGTCGACGGGAAACGGGGACGCCGCTCTTGCTGAGATTTCATGTGAGGAATCGCGATTATCTAAGTACTGCCGGCGGCACGCCGAGCGTCTGTCACCCACCCTCCGTCTGGACCGCACTGCTCGGAACTGCGACCGTGGTGTCTTCAAGCACTCAGGGGCCCTACGGCTTTGCCAATCAGGGCAGCGCAACCGTCCAATCCTCCTTCTCCGGCACGGTCACATCTTCCATGATATCATCAGGCGACATGCAATCGTCCCCCGCATCATCGACGGCGATGCCGGCGCCTGCGGGAGATAGCGGCGCGCAAGACAGTTTCACCAAGACGGCGTCTACTGCGACGGTATTCCAGACGCCGTCCTCGACATTGCAACGCACCGTGCTTGCCCCGGATCCGTCCGAGGAGGCTGCGACACTGCCTGCCGCTCCCACGCTGACGGGTATTGCCAGCGACGCCGATACTGGCAGCGCCAAGACGGCGGCGCCGGTCAGTTCTTCCAGCAGCCTCGACACGGCTTCGTTGCGCCTTCAGGCGTCGATAGCATCCATCTCGGTGGAGCCGAGCCAGGACGTTTCTGCTGAGACGACCGCGGCCCCGACAGCACTGGCGGCACCGATGGAGGCGGTTTCGGCTGCGGCGACACCCAACAAGATCGCGCTCGAAAACCTGAAGCAGGGCAACCCGATCAGCGAGTGGGGTCTGGAGGGCGATGGCGGTGGCACCATCCAGGGCTTCGCCACCGAAATCAGCACGAATATCGGCCAGACGGTCGACTTCAAGATCGCCACCGATTCCACCCACTACCGCATCGACATTTACCGCATTGGCTATTACGGCGGGGCCGGCGCGCGCAAGGTCGACTCGATCGAGCAATCGCTGACATCGGCGCAGATCCAGCCGCACCCGATCGTCGACATGTCGCTCGGCCTCATCGATTGCGGCAACTGGTCGGTCTCGGCGAGCTGGCAGATTCCCGACGATGCCGTCTCGGGCGTCTATTTCGCCAAGCTGGTGCGCGAGGATGGCACCGAGGATGCAAGCATCATCCCCTTCGTCGTGCGCGATGATGCCTCGACCAGCGATATCGTCTTCCAGACATCCGATACCACTTGGCAGGCCTATAATGCCTGGGGCGGCGCCAGCCTATATTATGGCGAAGTCCCCGTCGATCCGGCCGACATGATCGGCTACCTGCCGCCGAACTGCAGCTGCGGGCTGACTGCGATCGGCCGCGCATCGGCCGTCAGCTACAACCGCCCGATCATCACCAATACCAGCCCGATCGGCGGCTCGCATGATTTCATCTTCGGCGTCGAGTCTTCGGCGATCCAGTGGCTGGAGCAGAACGGCTACGATGTTTCCTATATCTCCGGCGTCGATGCGACGCGCAGCGGCAGCCTGCTGCTGAACCATGATGCCTATCTCTCTGTTGGTCATGACGAATACTGGTCGGCCGAGCAGCGCGCCAATGTCGAGGCGGCCCGCGATGCGGGTGTGAACCTCGCCTTCTGGAGCGGCAACGAGTGCTACTGGAAGGTGCGCTGGGAAAGCAGCATCGACGGCAGCGGCCAGGCCTATCGCACCATGGTCTGTTACAAGGAGACCTGGGGCACGAGCACGGATCCGAGCGCTACCGGCACCGGCACCTGGCGCGATCCGCGCTATGCCGATCCGGGGCAGGAGCCGGAGAATTCGCTGACCGGCACGATGTTCCAGGTGGACAGCTACCGTTCCGATACGATCACCATCCCCTACGACTATTCGAACCTGCGCTTCTGGCGCAACACCGATGTCGCCGAGCTGCAGGAGGGCGAGACCTATAATCTGGTGCAGAACCTGCTCGGTTACGAGTGGGATTCCGACGTCGAAAACGGCTTCCGGCCGGATGGCCTCATCAACCTGTCGCTCTCCTCCATCGCGGTCAGCACCTATCTGCGCGACTACGGCACGACGGTCGGCGATGCGGTGGCGACCCACAGCCTCACCATGTACCGGGCCGAAAGCGGCGCGCTCGTCTTCGGCGCCGGCACCGTCTTCTGGTCCTGGGGTCTCAACGCCAACCACCAGGGAGCGGCGACGCCGACCGATCCCAACGTGCAGCAGGCGATGGTCAACATGTTCGCGGACATGGGCATCCAGCCGACCACACTCGATGCGAGCTTGATCCTCGCGACCCAATCGACCGACGCGTTGAAGCCGACCTCGTCGATCTCGTCGCCGATCATCGGTGCCAGCTTCGTCGAGGGGCAGCGCGTCACCATCACCGGCACGGCGCAGGATTTCGGCGGCGGCATCATTGCCGGTGTGGAGGTTTCTACCGACGGCGGCCAGCACTGGTTCAAGGCCACCGGCCGCGAGAGCTGGAGCTATAATTGGGTCGTCCAGGCAAGCGGCACCTATACGATCCTGTCGCGCGCCGTCGACGACAGCGTCAATCTGGAGGCACCATCGGCCGGCAAACAGGTCACTGTCACCCTGCCGGGCACACAGGGCCTGTGGACGCTGGCGGAAAAGCCCGCGGTCGAAACGGCGATCGATCGCGATCCGGTCGAGCTCGGCCTGCGCTTCCAAGCGACGACGGCAGGCTCGGTGCAGGGCATCCGCTTCTACAAGGGCTTCTACAATACCGGCGACCACGTCGTCAGCCTCTGGTCCGGCGACGGAACGCTGCTCGCAACCGGCGTGTCGGTGGGTGAATCGCTCTCCGGCTGGCAGACGGTGATGTTCTCCTCGCCGATCCAGATCGCCGCCGGCACGACCTATGTGGCTTCCTATCACAGCAACGGATTCTTCTCCGTCACCGAGAACTATTTCAGCGAGCCCTATGCCAGCGGCGCGCTGAAGGCCGTCGATGGCGGCGGCGTCTTTGCCTATAGTGGCACCAGCACGTTCCCTGGTCAGAGCCCCGGCGGCTCGAACTATTGGGTAGACGTGGTCTTCGATGCCGGCCCCAACAGCCAGCCGGTCGCAACCGACGACAGCGGGCTGACCATCGGCCATAACGGATCGCTTGTTATCTCGATTGCCGCACTCGTGGCAAATGATGTCGATGCCAATGGCGATGCGCTGACCATCACCGCCGTCGGCAGTGCGCTCAACGGCACGGTTGCTCTCAACACGCAGACCGGAACCATCACCTTCACGCCGGCTAACAATTATTCGGGCCCGGCAAGCTTCACCTATACGCTGTCGGACGGCCGCGGCGGCACGGATCAGGGCAATGTCAGCCTTACCGTTCAGGCAGGTCCGGCCGGCGAGACGCTGTTTACGGGGAGCGAGGGACCGACCGGCAGCGGCTTCAACGACAATACGGCGATGGAACTCGGCATGAAGTTCGTCGCTTCCTCAAACGGCACGATCTCGGGCATCCGCTATTACAAGGCTGCCGGCGATACCAGCGTGCATACCGGCTCCATCTGGAGGGCCGACGGCACGCTCGTCGCCACGGTCACCTTCACCAACGAGTCGCTCTCCGGCTGGCAGACGGCAACCTTCTCCACGCCGCTGCAGATCACGGCGGGTGCGACCTATGTCGCCTCCTACCACACGACCGGCAGCTATGTGGCGACCGCAGGCTATTTCAACACGGCCCATACCAACGGCTCGCTGACGGCGCTGGCCGGTGCGAACGGCGTCTATGCGGTCGGATCGGGCTCGACCTTCCCGACCCAGAGCTACCAGTCGTCGAATTACTGGGTCGATGTCGTCTTCAACCAGTCGACGGGCAACACGGTGCCGGTTGCCGCCAACGACAACGGCTATACGACCTATTCCAACACGGCCCTGTCGATTGCCGCGGCCAACCTGCTTGCCAACGACAGCGATGGCGATGGCGACCCGCTGAGCATTACCGGCGCAAATGGCGCGGTCAACGGAACGGTGACCTTCAACAGCCAGACCAACACGGTGATCTTCACGCCGAACTCGGGCTATACGGGCGTCGCAAGCTTCTCCTATTCGATCTCGGACGGGCATGGCGGCACGGCTTCGGCCACCGTCAGCCTCACGGTCAATTCGCAGCCCGGCGGTGGCACGACCTCGAGCCTGTTTACCAGCGCCGACACCTCGGGGGTTGCCGCCGCCAATGATGCCAACTCGGTCGAACTTGGCGTCAAGTTCATCGCTTCGGCCAACGGCCAGATCACGGGACTCACCTATTACAGGAGCGCACAGGATACCGGCACGCATGTCGGCTCGCTCTGGACCACGAGCGGCCAGCTCCTTGGCCAGGCAACCTTCATCAACGAGACGGCAAGCGGCTGGCAGACGGTTTCCTTCACGCAGCCGATCAATGTCACGGCCGGCGTGACCTATGTGGCGAGCTACCATTCCAACGGTTTCTATTCGGCAACCGCGAACTACTTCACAACAGACTATACGAGCGGCGCGCTGACGGCGCCGGCAAGTTCGGTCAGCGGTGGCAACGGCGTCTATGCCTATGGCACGGGCAGCCTGTTCCCGACCGCCTCCTACAATGCCAGCAATTACTGGGTGGACGTGCTCTATCAGCAGGGCGCGCAGAATGCGGTTCCGGTCGCAGCAAATGACAGCGGCTACTCGACCAATACGGGCACGCCGATCACCCTCCAGGCCTCGGCACTGCTTGCAAACGACAGCGATGCCGATGGCGATCCGCTCACGATCACCGGTGTCAGCGGCGCCGTCAACGGCTCGGTCGCCTACAGTGCCCAGGCCCAGACGGTGACCTTCACGCCGACCGCAGGCTATTCGGGACCGGCGAGCTTCAGCTACGCGATATCAGACGGCAAGGGCGGCACGGCCACGGCCCAGGTTGCGCTCACCATCAACAACCCGGCTGCAGGCCCGGAGCAGAACCTCTTTGCCGCCAATGCGACGCCTGCAATCGTCTCCACCAACGACAATCAGCAGGTCAATCTCGGCATGAAATTCCAGGCCGATACGGCAGGCTGGATCACCGGCATCCGCTTCTACAAGGGTGCCGACAACACAGGCCCGCATAACGGCTATCTCTGGACTGCCTCGGGCACGCTGCTCGGCAGCGTCGCCTTCAGCAACGAAACGGCAAGCGGCTGGCAGACCGCGACACTCACCCAGCAGGTGGAGATCGCCGCGGACACGACCTACGTCGTTTCCTACAGCACCAACGGCAATTATTCGGCGACCGGCAATTACTTCAGCGCCGATGTGACGAATGGCGACCTCAGGGCGCTCAGCGGCAGCAACGGCGTCTATGCCTATGGGTCGAGCGGGTTGTTCCCGAGCGCCAGCTATAACAGCACAAACTACTATGTGGACGTAGCATTCAGACCGCAGCTCGCGGCGTAAAGCCCGCGAGCATGTAAGGCCAAGCATCTGTAAAGGGTAATGGTATCGATGATGGGTGCAGACAACAGATTGCCGGTAACGGTTCTCGCCGGGTTTCTCGGCGCCGGCAAGACGACTGTCCTCAATCATGTCCTGAGCAATCGTGAGGGTCGCCGGGTTGCTGTCATCGTCAACGATATGAGCGAGGTCAACATCGATGCGGATCTCGTGCGCGAGGGCGGTGCAGACCTCTTGCGCACGGACGAGACGCTGGTAGAGCTCACCAATGGATGCATCTGTTGCACTCTGCGCGACGATCTCCTGAGCGAGGTCCGCCGGCTCGCTAGCGCCGACCGTTTCGACTATTTGCTGATCGAGGGCACCGGCATTGCCGAGCCGCTGCCGGTCGCAGCCACCTTCTCCTTTCGCGACGAGAGCGGGGCAGCCCTCTGCGATGTCGCGCGGCTCGACACGATGGTTTCCGTCGTCGATGCGGTCAATCTTCTCGCCGATTACCAGAGCGCCGAATTCCTTGCCGATCGCGGCGAAAGGCGTGACGGGGACGATGAGCGCAAGCTCGTCGACCTCCTCGTCGAGCAGATCGAATTTTCCGACGTCGTCATCATCAACAAGGCAGGCGATGTGCCGCCTGTGATGCTCTCGGAGGTTCGCCGGATCGTCGCGGCGCTCAATCCGGATGCCCGCATCATCGAGGCGGCTTTCGGCCAGGTGCCGCTTGGCGCGATCATGGATACCGGGCTCTTCAGCGAGGCGAAGGCCGCCCGCCATCCGTTCTGGCACAAGGAGCTTTACGGCTGGGGCGACCACGTGCCGGAGACCGAGGAATACGGCATTGCGAGCTTCGTCTATCGCAGCCGCCGGCCTTTCGATCCCGCGCGGCTGAGCCGCGTCATCGAACAGCCATTGCCCGGCATCATCAGGGCGAAAGGGCATTTCTGGCTGGCGACCCGGCCGGACGAGATCGGCCTGCTGTCGATTGCCGGCACGCAAAGCCGCATCGAGAGCAGGGGGTTCTGGTGGGCCTCGGTGCCGCGGGCGCACTGGCCGCGCCATCCGCAATTCCGCCAGTTGCTTGACCGGCATTGGGACGATGTCTGGGGCGACCGTCGCCAGGAACTGGTCTTCATCGGCTCCGGCTTCGACGAGGCGGCGATCCGCGCCGCGCTCGACGATTGCCTGGCCGGGGAGGAGACGGGTTTCGATCCGCAGACCGCCATCGGCTTTCGCGATCCGTTTCCGGCATGGCGGCATGATACTCACGCATCGGACCGAAAAGTGTGAAGCGGTTTTCGGATAATCCGATGTGTCGACTCAAAGGTGAACAGGTTTTGATTATCAACCAGAGGAGAGAACAATGAGCAACGAACTTTATGCAGATGGCATCGGCGAGATCACCATCACGGGAACGATCGTACGCATCGACCTGATGTCGCTCTCGGCCACCGATCGTGACGCCAACAACAATCCGAAGCCGGTCTTCCGCCAGCGCATCATCATGCCGGTCGATGCCTTCGCCAATGCGGTCGATCTCATGCAGAAGGCGCTTGGCGGTTTAGTCGAGGCGGGTGCGGTCCGTCGCATCGGCGATATGCCAGCCGCGGCTGCCGCCGATATCCAGACGGTGCAGGCCGGCGCTTCGAACGCCTCGCCGAACTTCAACTGATAAAACAAATATTGCCTCGGTCTCGTATTGTTTCGGGTGGGCCATGAGTGGTTTTCTGCATACCAACCTGCACTGTCTTGCACTGGTCGCGCGTCATCACGGCGTCGATCTTGCTCCTGAACGACTGCAGCACGATTATGCCGTCGGCAACGATCCCGTTGCCATGCGGCAGCTGCTGCGCATGGCCAAGGATGCCGGCCTCAGGGCAAGACATCTGACGCTCGACTGGCGATCCCTGTTCCAACTCGGCGAGGCCTTCCCGGTGCTCGCCGAGCTGACGAACGGCAACTGGGTGGTCATCGCCGGCGCTGTCGGGAGCGGGGAGGATGAGAGAATCCACGTTCTCGACCCGCTGGCATCACGTGCCGAGGTGATGATGCTCAGCGAAGAGCAGTTCGCCAAGGCCTGGCTCGGATCGGTGATCCTGCTGAAGCGCAACTATCGCATGTCCGATGAGGACCGGCCCTTCGGCTTCCGCTGGTTTGTCCCCGAGATCATCAAGCAGCGCAGCTTCTTCCGCGACGTCGCGCTCGCCGCCTTCGTGCTCTACGGGCTGGGGCTGACGACGCCGATCTTCTTTCAGCTCGTCATCGACAAGGTGCTGGTGCATCAGAGCTATGCGACGCTGACGGTTCTGACGGCGGGCATCGCGATCGCGCTCGTCTTCGACGCGACCTTCACCTTCCTGCGCCGCTATCTGCTGCTCTATGCGACGAACAGGATCGACATCCGCGTCGCGACCCGCACCTTCGGCCATCTGCTCAACCTGCCGATCGCGCTCTTCGAACAGGCCTCGGCCGGCGTTCTCGTCAAGCACATGCAGCAGACCGGGCGCATCCGCGAATTCCTGACCGGCAGGCTGTTTCTCACGCTCCTGGACGGCGTTTCGCTCCTGGTCTTCGTGCCGATCCTGCTTCTCTACAGCGTCAAGCTGACGCTTGTCGTGCTCGGTTTCGCCGCCCTCGTCGGGCTCGTGGTGATGATGCTCGTCGGACCGTTCCAGCGCCGGTTGCAGGCGCTCTACCAGGCCGAAGGCGACCGGCAGGCACTGCTGGTGGAAACCGTGCACGGCATGCGCACCGTCAAATCGCTGGCGTTGGAGCCGCGCCAGCGCAAGGTGTGGGACGATTATTCGGCCCAGGCGATCTCCGTGCGTTTCCGGGTCGACAAGATCTCGACCATCGCCCAGGCGATGACCGGACTGCTGGAGAAGCTGATGAGCGTCGCGATCATCGGCCTCGGCGCGCTCGATGTCTTCAGCGGTGCGATGACGATCGGCGCGCTGGTCGCCTTCAACATGCTCGCCGGCCGGGTCTCGGGACCACTGGTGCAGATCGTCACCATGGTGCACGAATATCAGGAAGTCGCGCTCTCCGTGCGCATGCTCGGCGAGATCATGAACCAGCGGCCGGAGCAGGCGGGCCGCGGGCGAGGTGTTCGGCCGCATCTGCAGGGCCGCATCGAATTCGACAGGGTCAGCTTCCGTTACGGCCCGGATAGCGCGCCGGCGCTCGACAATGTCTCCTTCGCCATTCCGGCGGGTTGCCTCTTCGGCGTGGTCGGCAAGAGCGGCTCGGGCAAGACGACGATCACAAGGCTCATCCAGGGGCTCTATCAGAGCCAGGAAGGCCTCGTGCGCATGGATGGCTATGACAGCCGCGAGATCGACCTCGTGCATCTGAGAACGAGCATCGGCGTCGTGCTGCAGGATAGTTTCCTGTTTCGCGGCTCGGTGCGCGAGAATATTGCCGCCGCCAAGCCCGATGCCAGCATCGAGGAAATCATGGAAGTCGCCCGCATTGCCGGCGCCGAGGAGTTCATCGAGCGCCTGCCGCGCGGCTTTGACACGATGCTGGAGGAAAACGCCTCCAACCTGTCAGGCGGCCAGAAGCAGCGGCTTGCCATTGCCCGCGCGCTGATCACCGATCCGAAGCTGTTGATCTTCGACGAGGCGACGAGTGCGCTCGACCCCGACAGTGAGGCGATCATCCGCGAGAATCTGAGCCGCATCGCCGCCGGCCGCACCGTCATCATCGTCTCGCACCGACTTTCGACGCTCGTCGATGCCGATGCCATTCTCGTCATCGAGCGTGGCAAGGTGGCCGATATTGGCCGGCACGATCAGCTTGTATCGCGCTGCATGACCTATCGTCACCTGTGGTCCCAGCAGATGAGGCAGGTCGCATGAACGCGCACACCAGAAAACCCAGCGAAAACCTGCCGGTCCCTTCGGGCAAAGGCCCTTCAGGCAAGGGGCCCTCGGGGAAGGGGAGGGAGCTTGTCGCCCGCCCGCCGTTGCCGCCGGCAATTGCCGAATTCCAGTCCGACGCCGTCGAGCTCGAGGAACGCGCGCCGCCCAGAGTTGCGCGCATGACGCTCTACTGCGTGACGGCGCTGATTGTTTCGGCGATCATCTGGGCCTCGGTCTCGTCGATTGATGAGGTGGTGATTGCGCCGGGCAAGCTCGTCACCACCCAGCCGACCATCGTTGTTCAGCCGCTCGAAACTTCGATCATCCGCACGATCGAGGTGAAGGCCGGCGAAGTGGTGCATGCCGGGCAGACGCTCGCGACCCTCGACGCCACGTTCAGCCAGGCCGATGTCGACCAGCAGCAGGCGAAGTTCTCCGCCCTCGACGCCCAGGTGAGGCGCATCGAGGCCGAGCTTGCCGGCAACGACTACACGAAGATGGCGGGAGAGACGCCCGACCAGATGCTGCAGGCGCAGCTCTTCGGTCAACGACAGGCCTTCTACATGGCGCAGCTGCAGAATTTCGAGCAGCAGATCGCCGGCCAGTCGGCCGCTCTTGCGGCGAGCAGGAACCAGGAGGCCGTGCTCAACGACAGGCGCGATGGGCTCTCGCAGATCGAGGCAGCGCGGGAGCGGCTCTATGACAAGCAGAGCGGCTCGCTGATCACGCTGCTCGGCTCGCGTGACGCCCGCCTCGACGTCGAGTCCGACCTGACCGCCGTCCGCGGCCGGGCCGACGAGGCCGCCCACGCCTATGCCAAGCTCCGAGCCGACCGCCAGGCCTTCATCGAGGATTTCCGCCGCGCCGCAATGGAGCAATTGGTGGAATTGCGCGGCCAGCGCGACATGGCTGACGAGGAGCTGAAAAAGATGGAACTGCGCCGCAACATGGTCGCGCTGACCGCACCCGCCGATGCCGTCGTGCTCGATCTCGCCCAGCGCTCGGTCGGTTCAGTGGTGCGCGAGGCGGAACCGGTCGTGACGCTGGTGCCGATCAACGTGCCGCTCGAAGCCGAAGTCTCGATCAACACCCGCGACATCGGCCGCGTGGCCGTCGGCAAGGAAGCCCGCATCAAGCTCGACGCCTATCCCTTCCAGAAATACGGCACCGCCTCGGGCGAGGTGAGAACCATCAGTCAGGACACCTTCCTCACCGGCCAGCAGGAGCAGACTGAGACCCCGAGCCAGCCGGCCGCCCCCTTCTTCAGGGCGCGGATCCTGCTTGCCGATACCCGGCTGAATGCCGCAGGCATGCCGGTGCGGCTGCTTCCCGGCATGACCGTGTCCACGGAAATCAAAGTCGGCAACCGTACGGTGATCTCCTATTTCCTGTATCCGCTGCTGCGTGGCCTCGACAACGCAATACGCGAACCGTAGGTCGTGACGATTAGTTTGCCCCGAACGAGATCCCGAGTGAGATTCAAGGCAATTATTTCGCGTCCCATGGCTGCGGCCCGGCCCGCCCGCATGTTCGTGAAGTCGGATTTGCCGGGCTTTCAGGGGCTCGCACTATCAACGAATCGCCGCACACGCCAAGCTTTCGCTCAGCGTTAACTTCGATCAATTGGGAATGAGTGTCGCAATGATTCACGACGTCTGCATCATAGGCGGCGGTATAGTTGGTCTTGCCACCGCCATGGCCGTTCTGGAAAAGCGCCCCGGTGCAAGTGTCGTTCTCCTTGAAAAGGAGCCTGGCTTGGCCGTCCACCAGACAGGGCACAACAGCGGCGTCATCCACGCGGGAATCTACTATGCGCCAGGCAGCTTGAAAGCGCGCCTTTGTCGGGAGGGGGCCGATGCCATCAAGGCGTTCTGCGGGGAGAAGGCTGTACCCTATGAACAATGCGGAAAACTGGTGGTTGCCACCAACGAGCTCGAACACCGCCGCCTGAAGGACCTGGCCGAACGGGCAAAGATCAACAACATCGATATCGAATGGCTCGATCGGAATTCGTTGAAACATCGGGAGCCCATGGTCGAAGGCGTCGCGGCAATTTTCGTTCGGGCGACGGGTATCGTCGACTACAAGGCTGTGTGCGTCGCCATGGGCGCTCATCTGGCCGCTCAGGGCGTGGAAATCGAATTGAATACGCAGGTTTCCGCGATCCGCGAAACCTTGGATCTCGTGGAGATTGCAGCGGGTGATCGCCAATGGCGGGCCAGACAGCTCATCGCCTGCGCCGGGCTGCAGTCCGACCGCATCGCCAAACTTGCTGGCCTCAAGATCGATCATCAGATCATACCGTTCAGGGGCGAATATTTCCGTCCGCCGCCGTCGCGGAATGGACTGGTCAGGCACCTGATCTATCCGGTGCCCGATCCGTCGCTTCCATTCCTTGGCATGCATGTCACCAAGATGATCGACGGCAGCCTTACCGTCGGACCTAATGCGATTCTGGGAATGGCCCGCGAGGGGTATCCGAAATTCAGCATAAACATCCGGGATCTCAGCGAGTGTCTCTCGTTTCCGGGCCTATGGCGGCTTCTCTGGAAGAACGCAGGGGGCGCCGTGAACGAATTCAGGGACTCGCTGTGGCGGAAAAACTATCTGGAAGCGTGCCGCAAATACTGCCCATCGCTGACACTCGAAGACCTTCAGCCGATGGAAGCGGGCATCCGGGCCCAGGCGGTCATGCGGGACGGGCGCCTGGAGCATGATTTCCTGTTCCTAAAAACGGGTCGCATGCTGCACGTCTGCAATGCGCCGTCGCCGGCAGCCACATCGTCGATCCCGATCGGCCGGGATATCGCCGACAGGTGCTTTTCCGCCGGCTGAACGAAGCCGTGAGAGAAACCGGATGACGTTCAAGACAAGATTTCTCGAAGCCGGAATGAGCGATGCCGGTCGCTCGGGGCTGCGGAGCCAGCAGGAGGTCGAACTCGCGCCAGGACAGGGCAGGGAGGTCTGGCATAGCTTCGATGCGACCGGCGCCGTGCCGTTTTATCCGGCTCCGGGTGGCAGCCTTTTTCGTTTCTTCGTTCTGCCGTCGCCGGAAGACGGGCTGACGCCTGAGATCGATCGAGACATCAGCGCGACAGCAGCACCGAAGTACCAAATCCATGCCTGTGCCAATCTTCGACGGTATCGACCGAGTCGTTGAGCACCATGCCGCGAGTACGCTGGTCCGGTTCGATGGAGGCGATCCGCCAGCCTTGCGTCCTCACCAGAAGCTTGTCAGTCTTGCTCGGTTGCCCTGAGCGGTAGGGCATCCCTGCCTGTTGCCCCGTTCAGTAGGCCGGAGCCTGCGCCAGAGACAAGAACTATTGGTGCTTCCTTCCGCCGACGGCGTTCCCTGCAATCTTGCCTGTTCTCCCCCGAGCCCCTGGAAATGAGGTTTTCATGAGCACGCTTACCCGCTTCTCCGTTCAGCCGCTCTCGACCATGACCCGCCGTCTTGCGGATGTCGCCTCCGCTCGTCGCGAACCAGACCTGGTCATCCAGGGCGCACGCGTCTTGTCCACCTATTCGGAGCGCTTTCTCGACGGACGCGAAGTCTGGATTTCGGGGGGCCGCATCGCAGCCGTGAAGCCGGCCGGCAGCTACAGAGGCGGGAGCGCCAAGCTCTACGACGCCAGGGGCGGCATCATCGCGCCCGGTCTGGTCGATCCGCATATCCATATCGAATCCTCGATGGTGACGGCCTGCGCCTATGCCGAAGCGGCGCTCCTCAACGGCACGACGACGATCTTCTGCGACAGCCACGAGATCGGCAACGTCATGGACGTCGCCGGCGTCGAGGCCATGCTCGAGGACGCACGGCAGGCGCCGCTGTCGATCTTCCTGACCGTGCCGAGCACCGTGCCGGCGACGACGCCGGATCTGGAAACGGCCGGCGGCGACCTGACGCCGGACAAGATCGCTGCCCTGTTCGACAAGTGGCCGGAAGCCGTGGCTCTCGGTGAGAAGATGGATTTTGTCCCCGTTGCGATGGGCGACGAGCGCAGCCATGCGATCCTGGCTGCAGCGCTCGGGCGCGGCAGGCCGGTATCGGGCCATGTCTACGGACGAGAGTTCGTTGCCGCCTATGCCGCATCCGGCGTTACCGACACGCATGAAGCCATCGACCGCGGCATTGCCGACGACCTGCTGGAAGCCGGCGTGTGGATCTTCCTGCGCGGCGGCCCGCCGACAACACCCTGGCATTCGCTGCCGCAGGCGATCAAGACGATCACCGAGCTCGGCGCTTCCCACAAGCGCGTGGCCGTCTGCACCGACGACCGTGATGCCGAAGATCTGCTTGCCTTCGGCCTGGACTGGGTAACGCGCGAAGCAGTGAAATACGGCATGAGGCCGGAAGAGGCCTGGGCGATGGGTTCGCTGCACGGCGCGACGCGGTTCGGCATGGAAGGCGAAATCGGAGGTCTGGGCGGCGGGCGCCGCGCCGACCTTGTGCTTCTCAGCGACGACCTTACGCCTGTTAGCACCTGGTATGGCGGCAAGCTCGTCGTCGACAGTAAGAAGATCACGCCGATCCTCGACGAAGCCTTGTCGAAACCGTATCGCTATCCGGATGCCGCCTACCACACGGTCAAACTGCCAAAAAATCTCAAGCTGACACCGGACCTGCCGACGGAGACGGTCGTCGCTCATACGATCAAGACGGAGCTGCCTGGCATTACCCTCGGCCATGTCACCGTCACGCTAGAACCGGCCAATGACTGGCAGGCCCATTTCGACAAGCACGACCTCTGCTTCGTGACGGTGGTGGAGCGTCACGGCAAGTCTGCCGGCAATGTCGCCCACGGACTGCTCAACGGCTTCGGGCTCAGACAGGGCGCTGTCGCATCCTCGGTCGGCCACGACAGCCACAACATCATCGTCGCCGGCACCAATGCCGCGGACATGCAGGTGGCGCTCGACGCGATCGAGGAAAAGCAGGGTGGCGTCTGTGTCGTCATGGACGGCAAGGTGACGGCCATGGTGCCGCTGCCGATCGCCGGGCTTTTGTCCGACAAGCGCGTGCACCAGGTCGCCGACGAGGTAAAGGCCTTGAAGCTCGAATGGGAAAAGGCAGGCTGCACCATCGCCTATATGGGCTTCAACCTTATCCCGCTATCAGTCATCCCGGAAATCCGGATAACCGACAAGGGCCTGGTGCTGGTGCCGGAAATGGTGATCTCGCCGCTCTTCGAAAAGGCCTGACCGGCAAAAAACAGCCGGCGCGTGCGGCGAGGATGCCAACATATAATAGCCGTTGCGCCGGGCAAAGGCAGCAACGACAGACGCTAACCGGCCTGCGCCCTCTGATCCTTCGGCAGCAAAATCGTCATCGCCGCCGCGACGGCGGCCGTAACTGCAACGGCGAGATAGATGCCGCTGAAACTCTCCGTCGATGTCTTGATCACGCCGCCAAAGAAGTTCCCTGTAGTGCCGCCGATGCCTTGGAATACGGTGCAGATGCCTAAGACGGTCACCGCGAGGCGTGGCGTGGCGCGATGTGAGACGTAGGCCGGCAGCAGGCCATAGATCGGATAAAAACCCAGCGAAAAGAAGATGCCTGACAGGATAGAGAACTCCATCGAGGGATCAAGGACGACGAGGGCGCCGGCGGCGAGGAAGCTTGAGTAACAGGCGAGCATGGCACAGCGCGCTCCGAGGCGCGACGATATTGTGCCGATGGCGAAGCCTGCGCCGATCCCCACCGCCCCGATCGTTGCCCAGAGCCACGAGGCAAAGCCGACGGAATAGCCGAGTTCCTCGCGCAGGAAGGGCGACAGGTAGGTGAGATAGGGATAGGGCATCAGGCCGTTGATGAAGCCAAGCGCGAAGATCAGCACCACCCATGGCATGATGGAGCGCAGGTTTGCTGAACCGCCGGCAGTTGACGCGAGCGTTTCGTGACTTGTCCCGCTATCGAAGAGGCCGGCCCGCCCGAAGAGGATGTGGGTGACGATGGCCAGTGTGATCGTGGCCGCGCCTGTGAGGTACCAGACCATCTGCCAGTGACCGCTTCCGGCGTATGCCGCCACGAGTGCGCTGTTGATGAGGACGCCAAAGGCCGGGGCGCTGGAGATCAGGCTCATGGCAAAGCCGCGTTGTTCTGCTCTCACCACCCGCGAGGCGAGGTTAATCATCGGCACGAAGGTCGATGCGCCCGTCGCGCCGGCAACCATCAGCAGACCGGCAACAACATAGAGATTGTCGATGATGGGGATGCCCGACAGGCAAAGCCCACAGAGCGACACGGACGCCACCACCGTCCGTGCGGCACCGATGCGATGGACGAGCCAGGTAGCGAGCACCGCGAATGCCACCGTGGAGAACTGGACCAAGCCGGTGACAGTGCCGACGAACGCATAGTCGAAGGCAAGATCTTTCCGCATGTCGGGGATGATCTGGGGAAACAGGCTGAGGCCGAAGCCGTAACACGTGGCGACGCAGGCGATCATGACGGCGACGAGAACGTTACCCGGGAGACGCACGCTAGTCATGATGATCGGCCTCTGTTGACAATCGCAGTCACGCCCGTTCGACACGATGATCATCTAACATCGGCAGGTGGCGGACTGTCGGGTCTGCGACGCCGGCTGCCGATATTGTCGAGACCAGCGTCATCCGACCGTCGACCGGTGAGTTCATGCTGAACCGCGACCTGCGGGCTTTGAGAGGCTAACCGGTACGCCTGATTTGCGCGAGGAGTTTCTGGCGGAAGACTTCTGCCGGTGTTTTGTAGCCGAGGCATTTGCGTGGCGTTGCGTTCAGGCGGTTGCAGATCTCGGTGAGATCGCGGTCGCTGAGAGACAGTGGATCGACCTCTCTCGAAAGCCATTTCCTGGCCCGTCTATTGGTGTTCTCGACGGTGCCCTTCTGCCACGGCGATTGCGGATCGCAGAACCAGGTCTGCGCTCCGATGCTGGCGTGCAGGTAAGGCCAGTCGGTGAACTCCGTGCCACGATCGAAGGTGATCGAGCGACGGGCGAGGTGGGGCAGGGATTGCAGCACCTGGATCAGGCCGTCCATCACCGGCCTCGATTGCTGGTCATTGTTGCGCAGCAAGACGGCAAATCGGCTGACCCGTTCGACCAGCGACGTCACGTTGGCCTTGCCGAACTTCTTGCGAAACTGGATGAGATCGCATTCCCAATGCCCGAACTGTTTGCGCTCGGCGACGGCGTCTGGCCGGTAGAGAATGTTGACATGCGGGGTGAACCGCCTGCCATGGCGGCGTCTGGCGTGCCGCGGCCGGCGTCTGGCACGATGCTCCGGCAGGTGTCGCCACAGTTTGATGGCGTGACCGTCCGAGGAATAGGCGAACTTATAGATCGTCTCATGGCTGACCGAGATCGGATGGCGCTCAAGCTGCAATCGGCCAGCGATCTGTTGTGGCGACCAGCCATGCATGATCCGCTCGATCACCGATTGGCGCAGCTGCGAGAACCGGGCAAGTTTGCGCAGCTTGGCACGCCGTTCTCGCGCCATGTCATTGGCCATCACGCAGTAGTAACCGTTGAGGTCCGGCATCTCACGATCCTCGAACGTATTGCGGCGCAGCTCACGGAAAATGGTTGAGCGATGCCGGTGCAGCTTCTCGGCGATCATCTCGACGCTGATCCCAGCCGTGTGCCAGCGGGCAATCTTGCGGCGTTCCTCCATATCGATCTGGGAGTAGGTGCGCGTCATATCTCGTTCCTTGCAGGGATAAACCGTTGTTATCTATTGCAAGTCGCACTTCATCCTTGAACCCACCCGCTACATCAAAGTGTCAAAGCTGGTTAGAGCCGCGACGGTTCCAGCCAATTAGAAACGCGACACTTGTTCCTCGGATCAGCCCCCCAATCCGACCGGCTGGGCCGGGTTGCAAGGGAGGAGCGGGGGCGGGTGAGATGCTCCCCTTCGGCTTTAGCTTTGACAGTTGGAGCAGCCAGTCATTCCGCCGCATCGAGGTCAGAGAGCGCTTGTCGCCGTCGGGCAATGACGGCGGGATCGTTCATGAAATCATTCCGCCGTCCCGGACCGCGAGCACGTCGCACATAGCCGTTCTTCTCGCTGTTGGTCTTTACATCAGGCTGCGACTGCTGCTCCTGGCGCTCCTTGATATAGGCCAGCACGTCTCCGAGTCGCTTGTTCTCGATGATCGCCGCATGCGTCACCCGCTGGTCCTTGTCGAACACCTTGTAGGGCAGGGAGTATCCCTTCCACCGCACATCGAGCCGGCCGTCCGCATAGGTATAGGTCTCGACATAGCGGCCAGCCAATCCACGCGTCACCTCGTTCTCCTCGAGCATGATCCGCTTGCGTTCAAACGAAAACGTCAGCTGCGCCCCGACATAGCGCTGCTCACGCTTGCACAGGATCTCCTTCAACCGATCTGGGGCGAGATTCATCGGCCGGTGCAGGTCACCGGATCGGGCAGGAGCGAGCGCAAACCGCGCATTGTAATGCTCTATGAAGTCAGGCAGGAACGCATTGCCTGCCTCCATGTCGCAGATATCGGCCAGCCGCAATTCCTTGACCAGCCGATCCTGCAGCGTCCGGTTCATCCGCTCGACGCGGCCCTTGGCCTGGCTTGAGTTTGCGCAGAGAATCTCGATGTTTAACTCTGAAAGCGCCCGCCCGAACTGGGTCATGCCCTGGCCACCCTTGGCATCCTTCCTCGTCACCCGGAACACCGAGTGCTTATCGGAATAAAAGGCGATCGGCGCCCCGTGATTCCTCAGATAAAGCTCCAGTGCGTCGAAATAGCTGAAGGCGCTTTCCGAACGGACAAAGCGCAACTGCATCAACCTGCCCGTCGCATCATCGACGAACACCAGCAGCGAGCAGGCCGGCCCAAGATCTTCGAACCAGCGATGCTCGGACCCGTCGATCTGCACCAGCTCGCCATAGGCTTCACGCCGCAAGCGGGGCTGATGAAACGTCCGCCGCTGCTTGCGCGACAGCCACAGGCCCGCATCCACCATCCAGCTGCGCAACGTCTCGCGCGACACCCGCAATCCATCGCGCTCGGCAAGCTTCTCGGCCGCCAATGTCGGCCCGAAGTCCGCATAGCGTTCGCCAACCAGCGTCACCGCGTAATCTCGAACACCGTCACTGATGCGGTTGTTCGACGGCCGGCCGATCGCTTTGTGCCGGATCGACGCCGCACCACCCGTGTTGATCCGCTCCAGCAGACGACGCACCTGGCGCGTACTCAGATCAAGCGCATGTGCCGCCGACACCATCGTCATCCGGCCGGCGATCACTTTCGATAGAATCTCGATCCGCTGCAGATCACGCTCGCTCATCGCTATCAGTCCCATCCGCAATCTCCACCGTCATCAAACCCGGGGAGTGTGACATTCCAACTTTGCAGAAACAGGACACTTCAACTTTGCGGCTACAATCAAAATTTGCGGCGTAACGGATATTATGGAACACAAGAGTGCTCCTGTCTCGAAGCGAGACTTCATTGATTGAACCAGCTGACGACGCTGGTCGAACGGAGTAGCAAGCCTGAAATGAAGGATTGGCCTGGCGTGGGTGAATTCGCAGTCTACATAGCTGCATGGCCAGCGTTGTCACATTTTGTTGCATTGCAAAGATGCCCTCGGCAGGACTAACTAAAGGCCTCAATGGTTGCGAAGAATGCGCCGCTTTGACTAGCAAGCCTCTGAAATGACGTAGTATATGATTACCCAGAAGCCTTCCTGCATTACTGAAACTTAATCTGCCCCGTGCAGCTCGATGGCCTTCTCCGTGTTATTTGTTAGCAGCTGCAGCATTTGAGGAAAAGCGTCCCGTGAGTACTATTCCGACAGAGAAAACCGTGCTGGTGTTTCAGGGCGGTGGTGCTCTGGGGGCCTACCAGGCCGGCGCTTACGAAGCTTTGCATGAAGCTGGCATCCGCCCCGACTGGCTGGCCGGGATATCTATCGGTTCGATCAACTCAGCCATCATTGCCGGAAGCCCCGTCGATCAGCGTGTCGATAACCTAAGGACCTTCTGGCATCGGGTCTCGTCCGGACTGCCCGGCCATTTTCTCGGCAATGGCAATGCGATGCGCAAATGGTTCAACGAATCCTCCGCTTTTCTGGGGTCTTTGACCGGCGTTCCCGGCTTTTTCACGCCGCGCGTCTTTGCGCCATGGAACATCCCGGGCGATCCGATGGCCGCGATCAGCCTTTACGACACCGCGCCGTTGCAGGAGACCCTCGCCGGTCTCGTCGATTTCGACCTGATCAATTCCGGTGCCATCCGTCTCAGCCTCGGCGCTGTCGATGTTGTTAGCGGCAACTTCAATTATTTCGACAACCTCGATTGTACTTTTTCGCCCAAACACGTGGCCGCCTCCGGGGCGTTGCCGCCGGGTTTTGCGCCCGTCGAGATCGACGGCCGCTATTATTGGGATGGAGGTATCGTTTCCAACACGCCGCTGCAGCGCATTCTCGGTGGTAGCGAGTTGGAGACAGATCTCTGCATCTTCCAGGTCGATTTGTTCAGCGCCAAGGGCGTGCTGCCGAAGGATGTCTTTGACGTCGATGCCCGCGAGAAGGAAATCCGCTTTTCCAGCCGCACGCGGCTCAACACCGACCAGTTCCGCAAGCTTCAGTCGGTGCGCATGGCGGCCAAGAGGCTGACTGAAAAGCTGCCGCCTGAGCTGAAGGACGATCCCGATGCGAGGCTCCTTGAAAAGATCGGCAATGATTGCGCCGTGACCATGGTGCACCTGATCTATCGGCATGCCGCCTATGAAACCGGATCTAAGGACTATGAGTTTTCGCGGCTATCCGTGGAGGAACACTGGAAGGCCGGCCATGACGATGTGGTCGAGACGCTGAACCATCCAGATTGGCTCAACCGAACGCGTCCGACCAATGGGATACGGATTTTCGACCTTGCCGAGCAACGCCTGCGTGGGAAAAAGCCATGAAAATTGAAGATGTCGTTCGCAATGCCTTTGCCATGCCGCTTACCAGTCCATCCTACCCGCCAGGGCCTTACCGGTTCGTCAATCGCGAATATATGATCATCACCTATCGCACCGATCCGGAGGCCCTGCGCCGGGTCGTGCCAGAACCGCTGCAGTTCGATGAGCCGCTGGTGAAATACGAATTCATCCGCATGCCGGACTCGACCGGCTTTGGCGACTATACCGAATCCGGCCAGGTCATCCCGGTGACCTATCAAGGGGTACATGGCGGTTACGTGCATTCCATGTATCTCAACGACGACGCGCCGATCGCCGGCGGACGCGAAATCTGGGGCTTTCCGAAGAAACTGGCCGAGCCATCGCTGACATCCGTCAAGGATGCGCTGGTCGGCACGCTCGACTATGGCGGTCAGCGCGTCGCCACCGCAACGATGGGCTTCAAGCATCGGTCACTCGACGAGGCGAAAATCCTCGAAAGCCTGAAGCAGCCGAATTTCATGCTGAAGATTATTCCACATGTCGATTGCACACCGCGCATCTGCGAACTGGTGCGCTACTATCTGGAGGATCTGACGGTGAAGGGCGCGTGGGAAGGACCGGGCGCCCTGGCGCTGTTTCCGCACGCGCTGGCGCCGGTCGCCGACCTGCCGGTGCTTGAGGTCAAATCCGCCGTCCATATTCTCTCGGACCTGACGCTGGGCCTCGGCGAAGTGGTCCATGATTATCTTGCAAAATAAGGAGTCGAACCATGAAGCTCAGGGACAAGGTCTGCATCATCACCGGCTCGGCCAGCGGTATCGGGCTGGCGATCGCCAAAAAATACGTTTCGGAAGGTGCCAAGGTCGTCATCGCCGACCTGAAGCTCGATGTGGCGGAAGCGGCGGCCAATGACCTGACGGCTGCGGGCCCGGGCGAGGCGATCGGTCTTGCGATGGACGTCACCAGCGAGGAAGCCGTGAATGCCGGCGTCGCCGCCGTCGTAACCAAGTGGGGCCGGGTGGACGTGCTCGTCTCCAATGCCGGCATCCAGATCGTCAACAAGATCGAGGACTACGCCTTTTCCGACTGGAAGAAGATGCTCGCCATCCATCTCGATGGCGCGTTCCTCACCACAAAGGCTTGCGTTCCACATATGAAGGCGCAGAAGGGCGGCGCGATCATCTATATGGGCTCGGTGCATTCGCATGAGGCTTCGCCGCTGAAGTCGGCCTACGTCACCGCCAAGCACGGCTTGCTCGGCCTTGCTCGCGTGGTCGCCAAGGAAGGCGGACCGGATGGCGTGCGCGCCAACGTCATCTGCCCCGGCTTCGTCCGGACGCCGCTCGTCGACAAGCAAATTCCGGAACAGGCAAAGGAACTCGGAATTTCCGAAGACGAGGTCATCAAGAAGGTAATGCTCGGCGGCACTGTGGATGCACAGTTTACCACGGTTGACGATGTCGCCGAAGTGGCGCTGCTGTTTGCCGGTTTCGAGACCAATGCTCTCACCGGCCAGTCACTGGTTGTCAGCCATGGCTGGTACATGCAGTAACGGTCTCGCTGAGGCATCGCATCTGGGTCCGTCAAGGCTCAACGCTGTTGAATGTGCCGTCGATGCCGCGTTGCCTGCATATGGGAAGACCTTCGGCTTCGGCCTACTCCGCCGCCGGCCCGTAGAGGCCAAGCTGATCGAGAAGCGCCCGCTGCCGGCCGGCATTTTCGGCCAGCAGACCGGTATAGCGATCGATGATCCGGTCGCGGTGGCTCGGGTCGGAGACAACGGAGAGCGCGCCGACGATCGCCGCGACCTTTTCCGAGGTCCGCCGCAATTCGTCCAGCAGTTCGGAGTTGCCGCTGACCTCGCTGACCACCCGCTTCGTCACCCTGCCGATTCCGGCAGGTGTGCGGCCGCCTGCCGAGACGTACCCTTGCGGCAGATCACCCTTCAGATTGGTGACTGACTTGAAGCGGATGACATCGAAGATCTGGTCGACCGCCTGCTTGGCGCCGGTCACCCGAGAAGGATGGTCGGTATCGGCGGCGGCGTGCGGCAGCAGTTCCAGCTTGCCCTTATGGCGCTCTTCGAGCGGCAGATAGGGAACCATCGGCCCGCTGAGCTTGCCGGTCGCTGCATCCTTGAAGAGATCGGCGTCGATTGCCGCGTGGGCAATCTTTCCTGATGACAGCGCCTGGTCGAGCGCCGCCGCATCGACGACCTCGCCCCGGTCGTAATTGACCAGCACCGCACCATCGTTCATCGCGGCGAGAACCTGGGTGTCGACCACCCCTGCGTTGGAGTAAACGCCTCTCGCAGCATCCAGCCGGCCGAGACCGATATGGACGGAGAGCACGTCGGCGCCGGTCGCCGCTTCAACCGGACTGGCGGCGTAATCGAAGCCTTCCGACTCGATCCAGCCTTGGTGATGCTGGCGTGCGTAGATCACCACCTTCATGCCGAAAGCCTTGGCGAGCTTGGCGACTTCGCGGCCGATATTGCCGTAGCCGAGAATGGCGATTTTCCGGCCCTCCAGCTTGGCGGTCGGGAAATCCTTGAGCTGGCGCCCGGTATCAAAATCGCCGTTGGCGACCATCTGGTGCAACCTGTCGACGGGCAGGTCGGGAACAACCTTGAGGATCGCCTTCACCGCCATCTGAGCGGTCGCCCGGCTGTTGATGCCGGGCGTGTTCATCAAAGGCGCCGCGCCGCCCTCGCCGTTGCCGCCGCCCCAGGAGGCCGAGCCCATATTGCCGGTACCCGCGCCGATGCGCACGCCGCCGAACGGGAAGACGGAAGCCTTCGGGATGAAGGTCGCCGCCGCGATCAGCGCGTCATACTGGCCCTTGTCCGTCTGCGGCAGGATTTCGGCCTCGGTGCTGAGATTTGGCTGGTAGAAGAAATGGATGCGGCCCTTCTCCAGCGCCGCCCTGTCGCCGATCGGGCCGGCACGGAAGACGCCGCCCTTTTTCTCGACATAGGTCCTGATTTCGCTGTCGTCGGGCTCCCCATCGGCGCCGAGGCGCAGGCCGACCAGATCGGCGATCAGCACCGTATAGGCGTGTTCGGGATCGTCCTTGCGGACCATCGCACCGGCTTTCACAGGCGCCGCGAACGTGACGCCCTGCTTTGCCAGTTCCTCCTCGATCACGACGATCTTGGCGCGCAGATAGGCATATTGCAGGTTCTCCAGCAGCGCGACGATATCGGACGGCTCGCGGATGCCGCCGACCCAGGCGCGGTAGTCGCCGGGCGTTCCCGGGAATGCGTTGACGTAGCGCGCCGCGTCGAGGCCGGGCTCGAACGCGCCGTTCGGATGGGTAAAGCCCTCATAGCCGAGCAGTTGCTTCGAACGCGCGATAATGCGGGCATGGATCGCAGGATCGGTGATGCCGGCGTCCTCCACCTTTAACAGCGTCACCGCCGCACCGCGCCGCTCGGCATCGGTGACGGTGAGCGAAAACAGCGGGTGCGACTCGACCCAGCCGTCGATCACCGCCCGATTGGCCGCAGACCGCTTGTTGAGCTCGACCACCGAGCCGACCCGCGCCTCCGACTGCAGGAGGCCGAAGGTGGTTTCGGCAAAGGCAAGTGCGCTGTAGGTGTTGATGACGCCGCCGAGCATGCGGTCTTCCGCGGCATCGTAAAACGGCCCGGCATCCACGGATCGCTTAGCCGAAAGCGGCTGCCGCGCATCGATCGGCGGCGCGATCTTGAGCTGACGCGGGATTGCCCAGGACGGATCCTGCTGGTTCTTCTCGACGAGCGCCAGGGCATGCGGCGTGAAGGAGGCGACGAAATACCCCGATACCCCGCCGATCGCCTTCTGAAAAGGCATGAACAAGCAGCATTTCGCCATCACGGCGTCGACCAGCGCGGGCTCCCAAGGCATGGCGCCCAGCATCGACGTCGCGTCGAACACTGCATGGCGGTTTGCCGGATCGCCATCGATCCAGTTCAGCAGCTCGTGGATCTCGCGGCTGGTATAGGCATTGGCGCCGGTCGTCTCATGGCCGACGCCGACGAAGATCGACACGCCGAGAGCGGACAGCTCGGCGGCCGTCGGGATCACACCCTCGGAGGCGGCAAAATGAATGCGGCTCTCGCAGCCTTTTTCGGCGAAGCGCTGCATCTCGATCAGCTGGGTGGCCCAGGACTGACGGAAGAAGCCTGCCGCGCGGGCCGGATCGCTTTCCGGGCGCGGCGTATCGACGTAGACGCGCTGGGAGGCATCGTTGGCGTTCATCAGGTGCTGGACGCAGACGGTATAGCCGCTGTGACCGCCGCCAAGTCCCACAGCCATCCGGTTCGTCTTCGGGAAGTGGAAATAGCGGTGGATCGCCCGCATCATGTCGGTCAGAATTTTATCCGCCGGATAGCCGCGGTGCATGCTGCGGGAAATTTCGGCGGTCGTGAAGCCGCCTATGTCGTTGCCCTTGTCGTCGAACTTGCGATAGGTCTTCTCGATCCATGTATCGAAAGCGATGCGCCGCAGGCGGCTATCCACCTCGTCGGTGGTCGCATCCGTGATCGGACCGACGCCGAAAAACGGATTGGACGGCAGCTTCGGTGCTCCCGACTTCGTCAGTCGGAGCGCTTCAAGTCGCTGTTCCTGCATCTGCTCGATATTTGTCATGATCTGCTATCTGATTGAAAGGAAGGTGGGCGAGGCGGCCAAGGTCGTGATCATGCTATCGCGTTTCGGCGATTGCCTGAACCGATCTTTTCCTATGCAAAATACGAACGCACCTTCGAGCGCTGCGGGTCACCTCCACCGGGTTGAATATGTCTGATGCCGTCGCCGCGATCGCAAATATGCCCCTCGTGCCACCCTTTTGGCTGCCTGCCATCGGCTGCCGGAATTGCGTGGTGCCGCGGATATTGGCATTGCAGGCAATCTCTGATCTAGTCTGCAACTCTCTCCGCCGGGCAGCTCAGCCGCAGGCTCATGACATTCGAAACGAGCGAGAGCCATATTCTCATGACGACTCACCGCTTCATTCCGACGAGCTTTCACAATGTCATCGGCTCTCTTTCGCCGGCCCTGCACATCGCCGACGGCGATACCGTCGTCACCGACGGTGCGGCTGACAGTGGAAAAGAAGGCCGGACTGGTCTGGCCGCGCGGGGAAACGGCCGAAGACATCTTCACCATCGGCAACGCCCGGCCCCTCGATCAGGCGCTTCAGCACGCCACCAGCGAAATGTTGAACTGGCTGGCGGCGGATTATGGCCTGGACAGGACGGCGGCCAGCCATCTGCTCGGCCAGGTGGTGCGTTACGATGTCGGCAACGTCTTTGATCCGGCCTATACGATGGCCTGCCGTGTCGCCAAGAAATGGCTGGTTCGCCGATAGAGAGTCTCGGGACCTGCCGTCCTGGCGTGGACGAGTTTTATCAATCGTGCCGGGACAGGAAACCGGAAACGGTCGCCAGGCAAAGCTGCTTTTCCTCGACATGCGGCATGTGGCTGGAATTTTCGAAGAGCACCCATTCGCAGCCGGGAACGCGTTCGAGATAGGGCCTTACCACCAGGGGCGTCGCCTCGTCGTATTTTCCCGAGATCAGCAGCGTCGGGGCCTCGATGCGGTCGAGCCTGTTCTCGATCGTCCAGTCCTTCATCGTACCGATGACGTGAAATTCCGTCGGGCCGTTCATGTTGCGGTAGACGGTGTTGTCCTCGTCCATGATCGCAAAGGTCCGCGTCACTTCAGGCGGCCACGGCACCACCCGGCAGACATGGCGGTCATAGAAGACGCGCGAGGCGGCGATATATTCCGGATCGGTGAGGCTTCCCGCCAGTTCATGCTTCAGCAGCGTGTCCTGCACCTCTTTCGGCAGTTCCTGCCTCAGCCGGTTCGCCTCCGAAACCCAGGTGTGCATGTTGGCCGGCGAGTTGGCGATGACCAGCGCCTTCAGGCCTTCGGGCCGGCGCACCGCATGTTCGGCGCCGAGCATGCCGCCCCAGGACTGGCCGAGGAAGGCATAACGATCCCGAATCCCGAGATGGGAAAGCAGTGCGTCCAGTTCTTCGAGAAACAGGCCGACCGTCCAGAAATCTGGGCCCTTTTCCGGAAGGCGGGTGGAATTGCCATTGCCGAGCTGGTCGTAATGAATGACCGGGCGGCCGTCGAGGGCGGCGATATCCTTGAAGGAATCGACATAATCATGGGTGCAGCCGGGCCCGCCATGGGCGACGACGAGAGGCAGCTTGCCGCTGTCCAGCGAGCCGGTGATGCGATACCAGGTGCGATAGTCGCGAAAGGGCAAATAGGCTTCGTTGGTCGTGACTTCGCCCACGGGCGTCTCCATCTCTTGGCGTCATGAAAAAAAGCATAACGCGGCGGCGATGGCGAAGGCAGCTATCACAAGTTATAGGGTGGCCAATTGTGGGTCGGCCGGTCTTCGAGCAGGCGGTAATGGGTGGCGCGCACCACGGCCTGGGTGCGGTTGCGGGCGCCGAGTTTCTTTGTCGCGGCATTCAGATGCATCACGACAGTCGGTACGGAGCGGTCGATGATGCGAGAAATTTCCTTGGCGGAGTAGCCTTCCGCCGAATGGCGCAGGCATTCGCGTTCCCGCTCGGTCAGGCGGATCGTGCCGACGCTCTTTGCCCGCGTGTCGAAAAGCGAATAGGCGGTCTCATGGAAAACATGGGCAAGCAGGTTGAAGTCGGCGATATAGCGCAGTGCGTGCCGTTCGAAATCTTTGTTCCGGCCGAAGCGGATGCCGGTGACGGTCGCATAGTCGCCGCGTGGCATATGAACCGGAACGGTGACGCCGGTCGACATATCGCGTTCGCTCAAATAGCGCGTCACCGGCGCGGTGTCTTCGGTCATGAAACGGTTGATCAGCGTGTCGGCGTCCGGGTCGTAGTTCCAGAAGAAGGGTGCGGAGGTGCGTAGCGCCACCTGCTGCACCGGATCGATACGGAAATAGCCGCGATTGAACCAGTAATCGTGCATGTCGTCTGAAATATTCCGCAGCTTCAGCAGCGATGGTATCATGATCGCGCCGTCGAGATCGTAAGGCACCGGCGTATAGTCGTAGATCAGCGCCTCGAAGCCGATCTGCTTCATCGCCTCGAAGGCCTGGTCGATCCGGCCGTCCAGCGTTTCGTGCGCTGTAAACTGCCGTCTGATCGTTCCGATGTCGTCAAGAATGGGGTCGTCAAGCATGGGCTGCTCCCGGGGTTCGGCATTGCGGCCCACCCTATCACTTCTTATAGCTGGCACTGAATGCGGTTTAAGGTAAAAATTTAGCCGTGCCCAAATATTGAGCAAGCGAAATCTTCTGCCGGAGCGATCAATGTGGCGTGAAATACGGCCGGACGAACGATTCGAGATCGATGTCGATGGCCATCGCGTCGTTGCCTATAGTTTCGGGACCGGCAGCGAGACGGTTTTCTGCCTGAACGGCGGGCCGGGTCTGCCCTGCGATTACCTGCGCGAAGCGCATTCCTGCCTGATCGACAAGGGCTATCGTGTCGTCGCCTTCGATCAACTCGGCACCGGCGCCTCCGACCGGCCGGACGATCTCACGCTCTGGACGATCGGCCGCTATGTCGAGGAGACGGAGACGGTGCGCAAGGCACTGGGGCTCGGCAAGGTCCACATGCTCGGCCATTCCTGGGGCGGGTGGCTGGCGATCGAATATGCGCTGACCTATCCCGAGAACCTGAAGACGCTGACCCTCGAGGATACCGTCGCCGACATGCCGCATCTGATCCTGGAACTGGAACGGCTGCGCGCAGCGCTCGGTCCCGAAACCGTGGCGATGATGCAGAAGCACGAGGCGCAGGGCACCTACAATCATCCGGAATATCTCGCCGCCGTCACCATCCTCAATTATCGCCATGTCTGCCGTCTGCCCGAATGGCCGGCGCCGGTGCGCCGCTCGCTCGACGATTGGAACATGGCGCCCTATGAGACGATGCAGGGGCCGAACGAGTTTCTCTATATCGGCAACCTCAAGGACTGGAACCGCATCCCCGATCTGCCGCGGGTAACGCTGCCGGTGCTGATCACGACGGGAGAGCATGACGAGCTGACGCCGGCCTGTGCGCTGAGGATGAAGCTTGCGTTGCCGAATGCCGAGCTGAAGGTATTTGCCAATGCCAGCCACATGCCGTTCTATGAGAACCCGCAGGATTATTATCCGGCGCTTCTCGATTTTCTCGCCCGGCACGAGGCAGGCTGATGCAACAGGAAGCGGACCGAACCCGACGAAGACAAAGGGGCGATCGCCGTCATGCATCGCTATAAATTCGTTCTGACGCGACCGCTGCAGTTCCTGCCCGTCATCTTCGGCATCAGCGTCATCACTTTCATTCTGGTCCGGCTGATCCCCGGCGATCCGGCACGCAACATTCTTGGCACGCGCGCGACGCCGGCAGCACTTGCCAGCATCCGCGCCCAGTACGGGCTCGATCAGCCGATGTGGCTGCAATATGTCTATTTCCTCAAGAACCTCGCCAATGGCGAGATGGGCAAGTCGATCCTCTACAAGATCGACGTGCTGAAGCTGATCGTCACCCGCATCGAGCCGACGCTTGCGCTCGTCGTCTCCAGCGTCGTGCTTTCCGTCCTGATCGCGGTGCCGATGTCGGCGATCGCCGCACGCAATGCCGGCCGGGCGCCGGATCATGCGGTGCGCATTGTCTCGACCTTCGGCATCGGTTTTCCGCCCTTCTGGCTGGGGCTGATGCTGATCATCCTGTTCAGCGTCGAACTCGGCGTGCTGCCGGTTTCGGGCTATGGTGCGACGATCGGCGAAAAGCTGTCGCATCTCGTGCTGCCGAGCCTGACGGTCGCGCTGTCGCTCTCGACCGTGCTGACGCGCAGCCTGCGGGCGGCGATGATCGAGCAGCTGAAATCGGATGTCGCGACGGCGGCGCGTGCCCGCGGCATGCCGGAAGGAATCGTCTTCTGGCGACACGTCCTGCCGAATTCGCTGGTGCCGACGATCAACTTGCTTGCCGTCAACATCGGCTGGCTGATCGGCGGCACGGTGGTGGTCGAGAGCGTCTTTGCGCTGCCCGGAATGGGGCAGCTGCTTGTCAGGGCGATCTTCTCGCGCGACTACATGGTGGTGCAAGGCGTCGCCATGGTCTTTGCCTGCGCCACCGTGCTCATCAACTTCATTGCCGACATCGTCACCGTCGCCGTCGATCCGAGGGTGAAGCTATGAGCATCGAGGCGATCGCCCCCGCTTCCCCCGGCTGGCGCCAGTTCTTCGGCCAGCGGCCGATGCTTGTGCTTAGTGCCGGCCTGCTGCTGTTCTTCGTGCTGCTGGCGATCGGTGCGCCCATCGTCGCGCCTTACGACCCGATCATGCAGAATGCCGAGGTGCGCCTGCAGGCGCCTTCGCTGTTGCATCCCTTCGGCACCGACAATTTCGGCCGCGATATCCTCTCCCGCGTCATCTGGGGCGCGCGCCTCGATCTGCAGATGGCGCTGATCGGCGTCATCTTCCCCTTCCTGATCGGCACGACGGTCGGCACGATCGCCGGCTTCTTCGGCGGGATCGTCGATGCGCTGTTCATGCGTCTTGTCGATATCATCCTCGCCTTCCCCTTCCTGGTGCTGATGCTGTCGATCATCGCGATCCTCGGCCCCGGCCTCGGCAGCTTCTACATCGCCATGGCGCTGGTCGGCTGGGTCTCCTATGCGCGGCTGATCCGGGCGCAGATGCTGGTGCTGAAAGGCAGCGACTACGCCGTTGCCGCCGTCAGCCTCGGCTTCAGCCGCCCGCGCATCATGTTCCGCCACCTGTTGCCGAACGCGATCGCCGGCTCGATCGTCTTTTCGATGTCCGATGCGACGCTGGTGCTGCTCAGCGGCGCTGCCGTCAGCTATCTCGGCCTCGGCGTCCAGCCGCCGATCGCCGAATGGGGCGTCATGGTCGCGGAAGGACAGAGCTTCATCACTACGGCATGGTGGATCACTTTGTTTCCCGGCCTCTCCATCGTCTGCCTGGCCTTCGGTTTCAGCATGCTGGGCGATGCGCTCGGCGAACTGCTGGGGGTGCATGAATGAGCGGCTCCGTGCTGTCCGTCCGTGATCTCACCGTCAGGGCACATGTCGATTCCGGCCCGCGCACGCTGCTCGATGCGGTATCGCTCGACCTCGGCAAGGGCGAGATCCTCGGTCTGGTCGGCGAGAGCGGCTCGGGCAAGAGCCTGTTCTGCCGTTCCCTGGTGCGCCTGCTGCCCTCCTCGCTGCTGAAGATCGAAAGCGGTAGCGTGCTGCTCGAAGGGCGCGACCTCATGCGGATCGACGATGGCGAGATGCTGAAAGTGCGCGGCGGCGAGATCGGCATGATCTTCCAGAACCCGACCAGCCATCTCGACCCTGTCATGCGGATCGGCGATCAGATCGCCGAGGGCATCCGCTACCATCAGGGCTTCAGTGCCCGCGAAGCCCGCACCGCGGCGACGGACATCCTGGCGCAGGTCGGTTTCCCCGATCCGAAACGCCAGTACGATAGCTATCCGCACGAATTTTCCGGCGGCATGCGGCAGCGGGCGATGATCGGCGTGGCGCTGTCCTGTAATCCGAAGATCCTGATCGCCGACGAACCGACGACGGCGCTCGACGTGACCATCCAGGCGCAGATCCTGCGGCTGTTGATCGACATTCGCGACCGGCGCGGCCTGTCGATCATTCTGATCACCCACGATCTTGGTATCGTCGCCCAGACCTGCGACCGCATCGCCGTGCTGCGCGGCGGCAAGCTCATCGAAGAGGGGCCGAAGCGGACGATCCTGGCGCGGCCGCAGCATCCCTATACGATCAACTTGATCAACAGCCACCCTTCCCTGCCGGGCGCGATATCAGCGCCGCTGCTCGAGATTGCCGAGGCCGGCAAACCGGCCAGGCCATTGCTCGAAATCGATGATCTCCACGTGCGCTTCAGAGCGGGCGGCGCCCTGCTCAGGGGCGGTGCCAAGACGGTCAGCGCCGTTGCCGGTGTTAGCCTGCAGATCATGCCGGGCGAGACGGTCGGCATCGTCGGCGAATCCGGCAGCGGCAAGAGCACGCTTGCCCGCGCCGTGCTCGGCCTCACCCCGCTTTCCTCGGGTCACGTCACTTTCGACGGCGTCGATCTGGCGCTGCAGAAAAGCGCTGGCCTGGCAAAGCTCAGGCGCGAGACGGCGATGGTCTTCCAGGACCCCTATAATGCGCTCAATCCGCGGCTGACGATCGGGCAGATGCTGGCCGAGGTGCTGAAGGTGCAGGGCAAGGTCGCCAGGGCCGATATCCCTGTTCGAATCGGCGAACTGCTCGATCTCGTCGGTCTCGAACGCGAATTCGCCGGCCGCAAACCGCGCAGCATGAGCGGCGGCCAGTGCCAGCGCGCCGGCATCGCCCGTGCGCTCGCCGTCGATCCGAAGATGATCATCGCCGACGAATGCGTGGCCGCCCTCGACGTCACCATCCAGGCGCAGATCATCGAGCTCTTCCGCGATCTCACGGCGAAGATGAACCTCACGCTGATCTTCATCGCCCATGATCTCGCAATCGTCCGCAATCTCTGCGAACGCGTCGTCGTGATGTATCGCGGCGAGATCGTCGAGGAAGGTCGCTCCGAAGAGGTCTTCGCGCGGCCGAAGCATCCTTATACGGCGGCGCTGATCGCCGCCATTCCCGACATCGATCCTGACAAGCGGCTGCTGCAAGGCGCCGACGGCAAGGACCATCCGCATTCGATGCCGATTCAATCAATCAAACGCATGCCATAACAACGAAGGGAACGAACTGATGACAAACAGGTGGAAATCTATCGGGCTTGCAGCCCTGCTCGCCGGTCTGACGCTCAGCGCAAGCTATGCCGAGGCCGCCGGAGTGCTCACCATCGGCCGCCGCGAGGATTCGACGACATTCGATCCGATTAAGACCGCGCAGAACATCGACAACTGGGTGTTCTCCAACGTCTACGACGTGCTGATCCGCGTCGACAAGACAGGCACGAAACTGGAGCCGGGCCTTGCCGAAAGCTGGACCACCTCGGATGACGGGCTGACCTACACGTTCAAGATCCGAGACGCGAAATTTTCCGACGGTTCGCCGCTGACGGCGGAAGACGCGGCCTACAGCCTGCTGCGCATCCGCGATGACGCTGCCTCGCTCTGGAGCGATTCCTATAAGGTGATCGACACGGCCGTGGCGACCGACGCGCGCACGCTGACGATCAAGCTCAAGAACCAGTCCGCGCCGTTCCTGTCGACGCTGGCGCTGCCGAATGCCTCGGTCATCTCCAAGAAGGGCATGGAATCGCTGGGCGCCGATGCCTATGGCGAAAAGCCTATCGCATCCGGCGCCTTCGTGGTCGAGGAATGGCGGCGCGGCGACCGCGTCATCTTGAAGAAGAACCCGAATTTCTGGCAGGCGGACCGGGTGAAGCTCGACGGTGTCGAGTGGATCTCGGTGCCTGACGACAATACCCGCATGCTGAACGTTCAGGCCGGCGAGCTGGATACGGCGATCTTCGTACCCTTTTCTCGCGTCGAGGAACTGAAGAAGGACCCGAACCTCAACGTCGATATCGACGCTTCGACCCGCGAGGATCATCTCCTGATCAACCATGCGCATGGCGATCTCGGCAAAAAGGAAGTGCGCCAGGCGCTCGATATGGCGATCGACAAGAAGGCGATCGTCGAGGCCGTCACCTTTGGCCAGGGCACGGTCGCCAACTCTTATATTCCAAAGGGTGCGCTCTATCATTACGCCGATAACCTGCAGCGCCCCTACGACCCTGAGAAGGCCAAGAAGATGCTGGGGGATGCCGGTGTCTCCAACTTGACGCTGAACTATCTCATCCGCGCCGGCGACGAAGTGGACGAGCAGACGGCAGTGCTTGTCCAGCAACAGCTTGCCAAGGCCGGCATCACGGCGAACCTGCAGAAGGTCGATCCAAGCCAGGAATGGGATATGACGGTTGCCGGTGATTACGACATCTCGGTCAACTACTGGACGAACGACATTCTCGATCCGGACCAGAAGACGACTTTCGTTCTCGGTCACGATTCCAATAACAACTATCTGACCAACTACAAAAACGAGGAGGTGAAGGAACTGGTCGCCAAGGCGCGTCTCGAACTCGACCCGAAGAAGCGCGAACAGATGTATGTCGATCTGCAGAAGATGGCCAAGGACGACGTCAACTGGATCGACCTCTATTACAGCCCCTATATCAACGTCTCGCGCAAGAATATCGAGAACTTCTACCAGAACCCGCTCGGCCGCTTCTTCCTGGAAGACACGGTCAAGAACTGAGTTCGGGCAGCATGCAGATGCTCCGTCGCCGGAAAGGCGGCGGAGCATCATTTATTGCTGCGACACGTGGCGGGGGCCTGCTTGCTTACTCGGCGGCCGCGAGCTTGTCCTGCGTCCTGGTGTCGAAGTCGCTGGCGTCGTGGCGCTCGTGCAACTGGCCAGACGGCTCGCCGGAGAGGCGGTTGACCATCCGGCCGCGTTGCACGGCCGGCCTGCTGTGGATGGTGTCGGCCCAGCGCAGCACGTTCTTATAGTCCTCGACCTGCAGAAACTCGGCTGCACCGTAGGTCCAGCCCTTCACCAGCCCGCCATACCAGGGCCAGACGGCAATATCGGCGATCGTATATTCGCTGCCTGCCAGATACTCGCTTTCGGCAAGGCGACGATCGAGCACGTCGAGCTGACGCTTCACCTCCATGGCGAAGCGGTCGATCGCATACTCGATCTTCGTCGGCGCATAGGCGTAGAAATGGCCGAAGCCGCCGCCGAGATAGGGGGCGCTTCCCATCTGCCAGAACAGCCATGACAGGCATTCGGCACGCTCGCTCGGTTCGGTCGGCAGGAAGGCGCCGAATTTTTCAGCGAGATAGGTCAGGATCGCGCCGGATTCGAAGACACGAATCGGCTTTGGCCCGCTACGGTCCATCAATGCCGGTATCTTGGAGTTGGGATTGACTGCGACGAAGCCGCTTCCGAACTGATCGCCATCGCCGATCTTGATCAGCCAGGCGTCATACTCCGCACCTTCATGGCCAAGGGCCAGCAGTTCCTCGAGCATGATGGTGACTTTCTGGCCGTTCGGCGTGCCGAGCGAATAGAGCTGCAACGGATGCCGGCCGATCGGAAGCTCCTTGTCATGCGTCGGTCCCGCGATCGGGCGATTGATGCTGGCGAACTGGCCGCCATTCGCCTTGTTCCAGGTCCAGACCTTCGGGGGTGTATAGTCGGAAGAACCGCTCATCTTTCAAACTCCTGGCATTGATAGGACAGAGCGCGACGCCAGTTAGGCTGCCGCATTTTTCCTGACATAGCAGAGGCGATGAGGTCTTGTCACAGGTGTCGGCGCGGTTTCACGCAATCGTCAGAGCCTTGGCAAAGCTGGAGAAAACAGCCGCGTCAGACATCCGCCTCGGGAAGACGCCTGCCGGTCGCGGCTGAGAACAGATGTCCGCTGGCAGATCGCAAGGCAAAGCGGATACTGTCGCCGGGCTTTACGGCAATGCGCTCGCGAAACAGCATGTTGACGTTTTCGCCGTCGATACGGGCCCCCTCGATCCGGGCAACGACCTGCGTCTCCGCGCCTGTTGGCTCGACGACGATGACCTTTGCCGGCGTTCCGCCCTCATCGGCGATGACGAACTGTTCCGGTCTGATGCCATAGATGAGTTCTTCGCCGGGATCTGCGGAACCAGGACGCAGCGATAGCGGCATGGCGATGCCGCTGTCGGTGCGGAAGATCGAAGGGGCGTCGGCCTGGATGCGGCCCTTGAGCAGGTTCATCGCCGGCGTGCCGATGAAACCGGCGACGAAGGTGGTTGAGGGCCGATCATAGATCTCCAACGGCGTTCCGATCTGCTCGACGATGCCGTCATGCATGACGACGATGCGGTCGGCCATAGTCATCGCCTCGGTCTGGTCATGGGTGACATAAACGGTGGTGATTTTCAGCCGCTGGTGAAGCTCCTTGATCTCGGCGCGCATCGCCACGCGCAGCTTGGCGTCGAGATTGGAAAGCGGTTCGTCGAAGAGGAACACCTTCGGATCACGTACGATCGCACGGCCCATGGCGACGCGTTGACGCTGGCCGCCGGAAAGATGGCGCGGGTGGCGGTCGAGATAAGGCTCCAGCGCAAGGATTTTTGCGGCGGACTGCACCCGGCGGCCGATCTCGTCTCTGGCCGTACCGTGCAGCTTCAGGGAAAAGCCCATATTCTCGGCCACCGTCAGATGCGGATAGAGCGCATAGCTCTGGAACACCATGGCAATGTCGCGCTCCTTCGACGGCAGGTCGTTGACCATGCGGCCGCCGATCGAAAGCCGGCCGCCCGAGATCGTCTCCAGGCCGGCGATCATGCGCAGCAGCGTGGATTTGCCGCAGCCGGACGGTCCAACGAGCACGATGAATTCGCCATCTTCGATTTCGACGTCGACGCCGTGGATGACCGGCAGGTTGCCGTAGGACTTGCGGATGTTGTGAAGCGCAATCGACGCCATGATATTCCCTCCCCCGAGAACAGGATGATTTCAGGCCGCGCCCTCGCCTTCATGATTGACAGCCGTCCTGGCGCCGGATGAAAACATGATCAGGGCGAAGAGCGGTTCGGTGCCGAGCGCGCGCGCCCAGTGACGGACATTGCGGGGAATCCGGATCGCGTCGCCGGCTTCGAGCCGATAGAGCGCATCGCCGAGCTTGTGCTCGCAATCGCCGGAAACGACGTAGAGGATTTCCTCGCAATCGGGGTGCGAATGCAGCTGGTTGCGCTCGCCGGGATTGATGCGGCAGGTGCCGAAGGTCATCTCGGCGCCGGGCGTGCCGTCGCCAGTGATCTTCCAGTTGAGTTCGCCCCAGGTGGTCGGCATGAATTCGCCGCCGGCTTTCCTGAAAATGACATCGGTATCGCTCAAGGCTGTCCCTCCCTTATCAGAGATTGGTGGTGACGCCGGCATCCGTGCGTCTGTAGAATTCGAAGAGCTTCATGATCTCGCGGGCGATTTCGAGCGTGCCCCTTGATATCGGCGTGCCGGAGAGGATCGCATCCGTCAGATGCAGGATTTCGGGCACATAGCCGAGATAAAACAGGTTGTTGTTGTAGAGCTGGCCGAGCGAATGCTCCGGCTCGTAGAACAGCGCCGCATTCTCGTCCGGCTGGATGAAGCTCGCGGCACGGCCATAGGACGGCAGGTCGGCCTTCCGGAAGTAAGTAAGCCGGCTACCGTTTTCGACGATAGCGTTAGCGCCTTCGCCGATGATTTCGACCCGCTCGAAGATGCTGCTGCCGGACTGGCCGGCGGCGAGGTGCAGCGTGCCGATCGCGCCGGAGTGGAAGCGCAGGCTGGTAATGGTCGCTCCCGTCAGCGCTTCCCATTCATAACCAGCGCGTTCAATCTCGCCACCGAGGAAGTGCAGGATCGCTCCCGGATGGTAGATGTGGTCGAGGAAGCTCTGCATCTTGACGAGATCGGCGCGGTCTTCTTGGCCCGGCAGGCTTTGCGGATAGCGGACATTGATCGAGGTGAGCCGGCCGAAACCCGGCGAGCCGATCAGGTCCCTCAGCTTCTCGATGGTCGGGAAGAAGGTCTTCTTGAGACCGGTCATCACCATGCGGCCGGCGGCTGCACTTGCCGCCTGCAGCCTTTCGATATCCTCAAGGCTTGCCGCCGTCGGCTTTTCCATCCAGACGTGCGCGCCCGATGCAAGTGCGTCGAGTGCGAGATCGGTCGCCTGCACCCGGCCGTCAGGATGATAGGCGGTGACGAGAAAGACCAGTTCCGGCTTTTCCTGCTCCAGCATCTCGCGATGATCGGTATAGGCTTTGCCCGCGCCAAAGAGCTTGGCGAATTTTTCAGCACGGCCGATATCGAGATCGCAGATGCCGCTAAGCTCGACCGGCGCATAACGCAGCGCCGGATAGACATTGCGGTAGGCATGGCCGCCGGCGCCGATGAAGCAGGCCCTTATGCGGTGGTCGAATTCGAAATTGTAGCGGATTTCCCGCTGGACATGATGCGACATGGTCAGCCCTTGATTGCCCCCTGCGTCAGCCCCTCGGTGAAGCGGCGCTGCATCAGGATGTAGAGAAGAATGATCGGCAGGAATGAAATGACGGTTCCCGAAAAGACCAGCCTGTAATCGGAAGCGTAGGTACTGGCAAAACGGACCAGCCCGAGTGGCAGTGTCTGTACCTCGGGGCTGATCAGCACGATCAGCGGCAGAAAGAAATCGTTCCAGGTGGAGAGGGCGCTGATGATAACGAGCGCCTGCACCGCCGGCGTGGAGATCGGCAGGAAGACCTTGATGAGGATCTGGAAATGCGAGGCGCCGTCGATCTTGGCGGCCTCGATCAGTTCATCAGGCACGCCGACGAAGAAACTCCGCATCAGGAATATGCCGAAGGGAATGGCGTTGCTGACCTGCACCAGCACGATGCCGGTCAGCGTGTTGACGAGATTGAGCCCAAAGAGCACCTGATAGAGCGGAATGACGATCGCCTGGACCGGCACGGTCAAGCCGAGAATGAAGGCGTAGAACAGCCATTCCCGGCCGGGAAAACGGATCTTGGCGAGCGCATAGCCGGCCGGCGCACAGGTGATCAGCGAAAGAACGACGACGCCGATGAGATTGAGCAGGCTGTTGCCGACAAGATCTCCGAACCCGCCGATCCGCCATGCGTCCAGATAGTTCCGCCACATCAGGTCGGCGGGCCAGGTGAAGGGGTCGGCCTGGCCAATCTCGGCCTCGGTCTTGAAACTCGAGATCACCAGCCAGACGAAGGGGGCAAGGATCAGGATCAGCGCCGGGGTCAGCGCCAGCGCCATCGGCCATTCGCGGTTGCGGACGCTCATTGCGAAATCCTCGCGCGCCAGCGGTTGAAGACGATGGTGATGGTGATCGCAAGCAGGCTGAGCAGAATGCAGAGCACTGCCGCAAGCCCGTGATCCTGGGACTGGAAGGCAAGTCGATAGATGTAGGTAGTGATCAGTTCGCTCTGGTAGAACGGCCCGCCATTGGTCATGACGAAGACCGTGGCGAAGCCCTTCAGCCCGTTGATCATCGCCAGCGAGACGACGAAGGTCGTGACCTCGCGAAGCCCCGGCAGCGTCACGTAGATCAGCTTCTGGAAGGCGTTGGCGCCGTCCACTTCCGCTGCGTCATAGAGCGAGCGGTCGATATTCTGCAGGCCGGCGATGAAGAGCAGCATGTAAAGGCCGAATCCCTGCCAAGAGCTTGCGACATTGACGGAAAAGAGCACCAAGGCGGGATCGGAAAGCCAGCCTTGCGTGAAGGCGCCGAGCCCGACGTGCGTCAGGGCGGTATTCAGCAGGCCGAAGAAGGGATCGTAGATATTGGCCCAGATGACGCCGACTACTGCCAGCGACACCAGATGCGGCAGGAAGAAGGCGGTGCGGAAGAAGACCTGGGTGATTCGCAGCCTGCTGACGGCAAGCGCCAGCAGCAGGCCGAGCCCACCTGCCATCACCACATGATAGGCCAGCCAAAGGAAGGTATGGACGAGGCTCTTCCAGACGATCGGATCATGTGCCGCCTTTGCGTAATTGTCGAAACCGACGAAACTGGCGGAGGTATTGAAGCCGGCGGAACTGTTAAAGCTCAGCCAGAAGGTGGCGGCGATCGGCAGCAGGGTGAAGACGGCATAAAGGGCAAGTGCCGGCGCCATCAGCCACAATGCGGTGCGGGCATCGCCATCTGATGAGCCATCAGATGAGGCAACCCTGGCCGTCCGGCGTTCGGACATACGGGCGGATAGGCCGCCCGTATGTCCCGCCACGGCAGACGCATCCCTGAGAGGAGCCACGACCTTGCTTCCGGGCGTTTCGCGAATGACCACTATTTCGCCTCTGCCATCTTCGCCTGGATCTGCTTCATGCCGTCTTCACCGCCGATCTGGCCGGAGATCAGGCCTTGGATGACCTGGAAGTAGGTGTCGAGCACGGTGCCGGGCAGATAGACGCTCGGATTGTAACCGACGCCGCCGGCGGCAGCGGCGAAGATATCCTTCAGTACAGGGGTTGGTGGCTCAACGCCCGGGATTTCGCGCGGATAGATCATCGTGCTTGCCGGATCCTGCGCGCGTTTCTTCATCACCGCATCCGACAGCATGAAGTCGATCCATTTCACCGCGAGTTCCGGCTGCCTGGAATTGACCGGCACCAGCCAGCTCCAGCCGACACCGCCGGTCGGCATCGCCGCACCATTGATGTCGGAAGGCATAGGCACGTAACCGGCGTTAGTGAGGTCATAGCCTGCCTTACGGGCATTGGCGGTGAACCACGGGCCGGCAACGAACATGGCCGCGCGCTTGTTGAACCAGAGGCGTGAAGCGCCATCGAGATCCAGGCCTGCCATTTCCTTCTTGATGTAGCCCGCCTCGACCAGCTTCTGCAACCGGATGGCGCCGGCGGCGACCGAGGGATCGTCCCAGGCGATCTCGCGGCGCAGCGCCTTGCCAATCACTTCCTTGCCGCTCGCAGATTGCAGCAGATTGCCGAAGAGGTGGCCGGCGCTGCCCGTCGTGCGAGGACCGATGGCGATCGGCTGCAGGCCGGTCTCATGGATCGATTTCATCAGCGCTTCGAATTCGGTCCAGGTCGCCGGGATCTTCCAGCCGGCCTTTTCGAAAATATCCTTGTGATACCAGATGCCAAGCGCATCGAGACCGTCGGGAACTTCGTAGATCTCGCCGCCGAACTGGCCCCTCAGCTCAGTGTAGAGCCAGGGATAGATCTCATCTTTCCAGCCGCGCTTTTCATATTGCTCGGTGAGCGGCATGACCTGCTTGGCATTCCTGACGACGCTGATGCGGCCGATGCCGGAATTGGTGAGGATCACGTCAGGGCCGGCATCCGACTGGATTGCCGCCTGCACCGCGCCGTTGCTGATCGTCCCTGTCGGCGGCATGAACTCGACAGTCACGCCGGGGTTGGCCTTTTCGAAATCGGCCTTGATGCCGTTCCACAGCTGCGCGACCAGCGGTTCGGTGATCTGCTCCGGACCCCACATCTTCAGGGTTTCGGCATGCGCCGGCGAACTTATGGCGATCATCGCCACTAGCGCCGTGCTGCGGGCAAGAAATTTCAGCATTGCTCCCTCCTCCCGGGCCGCTCCGCGGCCACGTTTTTCCATTGTTGAAAAAGGAGACCTCCCTCTCCTTCATTCCATCTGGCATTCCGGCCGGCTAACGCGCCGGATTCTTCTTCTGAAACCGTGCCATGACGGCTTGCTGGACATCGCTGATATGCGCGTGCATCAGGGCCTTGGCGCGCGCGATGTCGCGAGCCCTGAAAGCCTGCAGGATCTGATCGCGCTCCTCGGCTGCCCTCTCGGCCAGATCGCGGCTCTCATTGGCGATCGAGCGGCAGATCTGGATCTGCAGCGCGAGCCGCGCCAGCGTTTCGATCAGCGGCGCGCTTCCCGAAAGCTCGGCGATGGTCTCGTGAAACTCCTTGTCGCGAATGCCGTATGTCCCCATGTCGCCGCGGCGGAGTGCTGCCACCGCCTCATCCAGGATGCGCTCGAATCCGGCAATATGCCGATCGCTCATCTGCGGAACGGCGAGCTCGACGGCGAAGCATTCAAGCGTCTTGCGCAGATCGTAGAGGTCGTCGATCTCCTTAGGCGTGAAGCTGCGCACGAAAAAGCCGCGATAAGGCTTGATCTCGATCAGGCCCTCCTTGGCGAGCGTGCCGATTGCCTCGCGAAACGGCGTGCGGCTGACCTGCAGGCGTTCCGTCAGTTCTTTTTCGTCGATCGAGACGCCGCTCGGCAGCTCGCCGGAGACGATCAGGCGAACGATTTCCTCGTAGATCCGCTCGCGAAGGGTGAGGTGGCGCGGTGCGTTCATGATCTCCATTTCCGTCTGGTATTCGTGGACTAAGTATGCAATATACGAAAGAATATACAATATGGAAAATACAAAACTCGGAATTTTTCGGAAGACAGCCAAGATCGATCAGAAAAGGGAGGAAAACCAATGGGAAAGGTCTATATCGTCGGCACCTGCGACACCAAAGGCGCTGAACTGAACTATGCCAAAGAGGTGGTTTTTTCGGCCGGAGCCGATGCCGTGCTGGTCGATGTCGGTACGCTTGGGAAAGGCGCCGGCGCCGATATCCAGGCGCGCGAAGTCGCCGAATTTCATCTCGAGGGTGCGGCGGCCGTGCTCGGGCAGACCGATCGGGGAACGGCGGTTTCGGCCATGGCCAAGGCGTTGACGGCCTTTCTGAAATCGCGCGACGACATCGGTGCCGTCCTCGGCCTCGGCGGAACCGGCAATACTGCGCTTGTAACTGAGGCGATGCGGGCCCTTCCCATCGGTGTGCCGAAACTGATGGTCTCGACGGTGGCCTCGGGCAATGTGGCGCCCTATGTCGGCCCGAATGATCTCACCATGATGTATTCGGTCGTCGACGTAGCCGGCTTGAACGCGATCTCGCGCAGAGTGATCGGCAATGCCGGAAATGCGGCAGCCGGCATGGCCCGCAACGCCATCCCCGCCTCTAGGGATGATCGCCCGGGCATCGGCATGACTATGTTCGGCGTTACCACCTCCTGCGTCACCCAGATCCGCGAAATGCTTGGCCAGTCGCATGAAATCTACGTCTTCCATGCGACTGGCGTCGGTGGCCAGTCGATGGAGAAACTTGTCGATTCCGGTCTGTTGCAGGGCGTAATCGACGTGACGACGACTGAGGTTCCCGATCTTCTCATCGGCGGCGTCTTTCCGGCGACCGAAGATCGCTTCGGCGCCATCATCCGCACCGGTCTGCCCTATATCGGCTCGGTCGGCGCCGTGGATATGGTAAATTTCGGCGCGCACGAAACCGTGCCGGCGCCTTTCCGCGACCGTAAGCTTCACGTCCACAATGCGCAGGTGACCCTGATGCGTACCAGCCCGGAGGAAAATCGCAGGATCGGCGCCTTCATCGTCGCACGGCTCAACCGGATGCAGGGTTCGGTTCGCTTCCTGCTGCCGCTTCAGGGTGTTTCGGCAATCGATGCTGCCGGTCAGCCATTCCATGACCCCGAAGCCAACCAGGCGCTGTTTTCCGCCATTCGCGCCGGCTGGCGCGATGCGCCGAACAGGCGCCTCGTCGAGATAGACGCCCATATCAACAGCGCGGAATTTGCCGCGGCGCTCGTTGCCAGCTTCCATGAGATCCATGCCTGAGGAGAGAGTTTTGACCCGCATCAACCGAGACGATATTCTGAGCAAGCTTCGCCGCAAAATCGCCGATGGCCGGCCGATCATCGGCGGAGGCGCCGGCACCGGTCTTTCTGCCAAGAGCGAGGAAGCGGGTGGCATCGACCTGATCGTCATCTACAATTCCGGCCGTTACCGCATGGCCGGGCGCGGCTCGCTTGCCGGCCTGCTCGCCTATGGCAATGCCAACGAGATCGTCAAAGAAATGGGCCGCGAGGTCCTGCCGGTAGTGCGCCACACGCCGGTGCTCGCCGGTGTCAACGGCACCGATCCCTTCATGCTGCCCGATCACTTCCTCGACGAGTTGAAGGTAATGGGTTTTGCTGGCATCCAGAACTTTCCGACCGTCGGGCTGATCGACGGCACGTTCCGCGCCAATCTCGAAGAGACCGGCATGGGCTTCGATCTGGAAATCGATATCATCGCCCGCGCCAACGCCAAGGATATGCTGACGACGCCCTATGTCTTCAGCAGCAAGGACGCCATTGCCATGACTAGAGCCGGCGCTGATATCGTGGTCTGCCATCTCGGTCTGACCACGGGCGGTGCGATCGGTGCCGAAACGGCGCTGACGCTCGACGGATGTGTGGAGAAGATTAACGAATGGTCGGATGCCGCAAGGTCGGTGCGCGAGGATGTCATCGTGCTCTGCCATGGCGGGCCGATTGCCATGCCTGCGGATGCGGCCTATGTGCTCGCCCGCTGCAAGGGTTGCCACGGCTTTTACGGCGCGAGTTCAATGGAGCGATTGCCGACCGAGGTTGCGATCCGGGCGCAGGTCGAACAATTCGCGACGATATAGGCATGGCCTGGATTGGGCACGAAGCCTGCTACCGGCTCCACCGATGTGGGGCGCCGGCAGCAGCGAGCAATGGCTCGACCATCGTGGTCAGTTGTCGGTTCCGCGGTGAGCGATGATCTCGTCCAACTGTCCGACGAGCATGCGGCTGCCCTCGACGTCGTTCGCCATCCTGGAGAAGACGTCCGCCATGCCGCGGAAGATGGTTGCGGCCGGATCATCTTCTCCGAGGAAATCGGCAATCTCCTGCATTTCGGCAACCCACCGATAGGCTTTCGGATACATGTCGGGTATGGATCCCGACAGCTTGCGATCGATGTCGGGAAGGCTTTCGGAGAGCTCGGCTTGCAGGCTTTCGGCCGCACCGGAACGCGATGCGGCAAGCAGCATGGCGGTGCCAAGGCCGACAAATCCCTTATTGATGCCGGCATAACACATCTTCAGTGCCGAGGCGGCGCCGAGCGGTTTGTCGAGCCTGCGGATCCGCAGGCCGCAATCCTCGAGCAGCCGGCTTCGCTCCGCAATATCGCCGCTGATATAGATGGTCGGACCTGATTTGCCGGGGACCGGCGGCCCGCCGATGATCGCACCGTCAAGCACCTCGACGCTGCTGCCTTCGAAGCGTGCCGCCAACGCCTGCATGGTTTTCGGCGCAATCGCGTTGAGGTCGATGAAGGGCGGCGGCGCCTGCATCCCCGACGATATGTCCGCGACGAGTTCGGCGACCTTGATCGCCTCCGACGGCGGAACGATCGACAGGATCAGCTCGGCCTTCGTCAACTCCTGGCGGCCGACCGGCACCATGCCGGCTGCCTTTGCCCGCGCAATCGTCTGCTCGCTCCTGCCCTCGAGATAGGTGAGCACCATGGCGCCGTGGTCGATCAGCCGCTTGGCGACGGCACTTCCCATCGCACCCGATCCGATAATCGCAAAATTCGGCATGTGAACCTCAATCAATGACATCATAAAGTTAGAACTGTTGCCGATGGCCATATCGTCAACTGCGACGATTCAGCCGAAACCCCTTCCGAAGAGCCGGGCGCTTCGTGCCCGCTGCCGTTGCGGCGCTTTTTCTTGATATTCGTCAATGCCGCGACGGTCGACACCGGTATGATCGGTGCTATCATTCGCACTCGAGGATATGGATTTCAAATGTATCGGACGATCATCTGCGGCATCGGCATGGGTCCCCGCCAAACGGCCAGCCGCCTTCTGCGCCGGGCTGTAGCGCTGATGGACGAAGGCGGAAGCATCGTCGTCATGCACGTCATCGAGAATATCCCGCGCCGTCACCTGACGGAGCTTCCCGAGGAATTCGAAACGACCGCCATCGTCGACGCCGAAAGGAAACTAGCATCGCTCTGCAAGGAGCTGGGAATTCCGGCGATGATCGAGGTTCGCATCGGCGTTGCCGCCTCCCTGCTCGTCTCCGTCGCAAGGGAGAAATCGGCCGATCTTATCCTGGTTTCATCCCATGTGACCGATATCACCGACTACGTCTTCTCCTCGATCGTCGACAAGGTCGTGCGCCATGCCGGGTGCTCGGTTCTTATCGATCGGCGCCCCGATCACCCGTGGGAAGGCTCGGCGTCCCCGGCGGAAGACGCGGCGGTGTTCTAAGTAAGTTCTGGCGAGCTTGCGTGACAGCGGGCGCTTTGTCGGATTGACGTCGATCAGAGCGGCCGGCCTCCCCTCCCCGGCGGCGGCCCGACACCTATATCATTGCGAAGCCAACCAGCAGTATTCGCTGCCCGACCGGAGACATGTATGAGCCAGGATCCCTACGAGCTTCTGGGCGTGAAACGCGATGCGACGCAAAAGGATATTCAAAGCGCGTTCCGCAAGCTCGCCAAGAAACTTCACCCCGACCTTAACCCCGGCGACAAAAAAGCTGAGGAACAGTTCAAGCAAATTTCAACGGCCTACGAGATATTGAGTGACGAGGAAAAACGCGCACGCTTCGACCGCGGCGAGATCGATATAACCGGCGCCGAGCGGGCGCAGCGCAATTATTACCGCGACTACGCGTCGAAGAGCGGGCCTGGCGATCCCTACCACAACAGCGCCGGCTTTGCCGATTTCAGCGATGCCGACGATATCTTCGCCAGCTTCTTTTCACGTCGTGCCGACGGCGGCCAGACCCGTGGTCGTGGCCGTGACCGGCAATTTTCCATGGAGGTCGACTTTATCGAGGCCGTCAACGGCACCAGGACGGAGGTCAAGATGCCGAATGGTCCGGCGCTCGACGTACAGATCCCGCCGGGGACGCGCGACGGCCAGACCTTGCGGCTGCGCGGCAAGGGCGAGCCGGGCATCGGCGGTGGGCCGGTGGGCGATGCCCTGATCGAAATCCGTGTGCGCCCGCACCGCTTCTTTACGCGAGACGGCGACGATATCCGCCTGGAACTGCCGATCTCGCTCAGTGAGGCCGTGCTTGGTGGCAAGGTTCGCGTGCCGACGCCGTCGGGACCGGTCAATCTGACGCTGCCACCTCATTCGAACACGGGCAAGGTCCTGCGTCTCAAGAGCAAAGGTGTTCCAAAACGCGGCGGCGGACACGGCGATGTCTACATCTCGCTGAAGATCGTGCTGCCCGACGCCCCGGATGAACGGCTGACGGACTTGATGAAGGAATGGGCGACGGCAAACTCCTACGATCCGAGAAAAAACATGGAGGCTTGATCATGGATGATCTCGAATTCCGTCTTTACTTGAAAATCGACATCGTCCAGCTCGACCTCTGGATCGAACAGGGTTGGTTGATCCCGGAGACATCAGGCGGCCAGAGGCAATTTCGCGACGCCGACGTCGCACGCGCCCGGCTGATCCTGGACCTCATGGGAAACATGGGTGTCAACGAAGCCGGCGTCGATATCGTCATGGAGCTGGTCGACGAATTACACGGCCTCAGGGGCACGATGGGCAGACTGATGACCGCCATCGGCAAGCAGGAGCGGGATGTTCAGCGCCGGCTGTTCGAGAGCCTCGAGGAGATCGACCGGTTTTAAACGATCGGCGGAATTCTCAGGTGGTGAACCAATAGCGGACGATGTGGAAGAACAGCGGTGCGGCGAAGGTGATGGAGTCCAGGCGGTCGAGCACGCCGCCATGGCCCTCGATCACATATCCCCAGTCCTTGGCATTGAGATCGCGCTTGATGGCCGAGAGCACGAAGCCGCCGAAGAAGCCCGCGACGACGATGACCGTGCTGATGGCAGCGGCCTGCAGCGGCGAGAACGGCGTCAGTCGATAAAGCAGTGTTCCGACGAGGATGGCGGAGGCGCCGCCTCCGACCAGCCCTTCGATCGTCTTCGACGGGCTGATATTCGGCGAGAAACGGTGCTTTCCGAGGAGCTTACCCCAGACATACTGGAAGACGTCGCTGAGCTGTACGACCACGACCAGATAGACGAGGAGAAGTGCGGACGGCGTGCCGGTCTCCAGCATAAGGAGTGCGGGAGCGTGGCTGATCGAATAGACCGTCAGCATCAATCCCCATTGCACCCTGGCGCTGCGGGCGAGGAATTCGTTGACGTCACCCGTCAATGTCGCCACCGCCGGCAGGATCAGGAAGGCATAGACCGGGATGAAGATCGCAAACAGGCCGTACCACTCCGTTCCGAGCAGCACGTAATGCAGCGGCAGCACAACGAAGAAGGACAGGAAAAGCGCCAGATGATCGCCGCGCCGCGATGGTGTCAGCGTCCAGAATTCGCGAAGCGCCATGAAGGATAGAAATGCGAACAGGATGACCGTCGCCGTGTCGCCGAGCAGGATCGCGCCGCCGAACACGGCGACCATGATCCACCAGGAGCGGATACGGGCGTTGAGGTTCTGAACGGTGGCGACGGAGCCGGGTTCTGTCGCGCGTCGCTGCAGGATGAAACCGATGGCGGAGGCGACGGCAAGCAGGCCGAGGATAGCGGCTAGCACGAGAGAGAACATACTGGTCATGCGGTGTGCCCCCCATCCGCGAGTTCGATGACAGCGGCACGGGCGCGCGCCAGGAATTCAGCCTTTTCCTCGCCCGGTTCGACGCGCAGCGGTTTGCCGAAGCGCGCCGTGCAGGTGATCGGCACGATCAGCATGCTTCCCTTGGGCAGGATGCGCTGGAGGTTGTCGAGATGGATCGGCACCAGATCGACATCGGGGAAACGGCAGGCAAGGCGAAAGATGCCGCTGCGGAACGGGGCGATCTCATCGGTGGTGCTTCTCGTTCCTTCCGGGAAAATCAGGACTGAGCGCCCCTCCTCAAGCAGGCGCTCTATCGGAGCCAGCGGGTCGGTGTCCGGCGGAGGCTTGCGGTCTATCAACACGGCGCGCAGGCCTTTCTCTGCGATGAAACGGCGAAAGGCGCTCGTTCCCCAATAATCGCGCGCCGCAACCGGATGGGTCATCCGGCGCACCGGCCAGGGCAAGGCGGCCATGACGGCGACGGTATCGATATGGCTGTTGTGATTGGCGAAATAGATGCGGCGGCTGGGATCGGGCGCGCAGCCCCGCCACTCGCTTCGGGCGCCGACCAGGATACGGACGAACAGCACGAGAAGGCGACGGATGAGCGCGATCATAGTCTCTCCAGGGAACGGGCAAGCGTTATCGTGCGTGTGATGCAGGTGACAAGGCTGCCGGCCGTGATGACCGCGCATGCCAGGATCAGCGACCAGTGGCTGCCTGATATCAGCGTCTCGACGCTCTGGGCGAGGAGGCCCGCCGTCAGCACCGCCATGCGGCGCTGCTTGGCCATGACGCCGCTGAAGTCCTGGGGAAGACCGACCGATCCTCCGAAGACCCTGATATAGGCGGTGAGTGCGGCGAGCAGCGCAGTCAGCCAGCCTAGCCAGCCAAAGCCGCAGGCATAGCCGGCGGCGACGAGAAACAGGCTGTCGGCGACTCGGTCGGGGAATTCGTTGTAGAGCGGCCCGCTCTTGGTTTTCTTGCCGCCTTCGATCGCGACCATTCCGTCCAGCAGATTGCAAACGAGCCGCAGTTGCACCGAGATCGCGGCACAAACCATGGCGATCGGATGTGTTGTGAAAGCGATGAGCGCTGCGCCTATACCCGCGAATACGACCGATAAGAGCGAAATGCCGTTCGGTGTCGCGCCGCTCCGCGCCAGCCACGCGCTGAGGCCGATGGCCCAAGACGACGACCGGCTCGCGATCGGCCGCCGCGAGGCGCCCTCTTCTTCCCCCATTTCATGTCCCCCAGCCCCAATGATCCTTGCATATCCTGCCGATGTCGTCACGCCAAGACATAACACCTTGTAAATCCAGCCCATCGCCTCCGCGCTTCGATGAGCCGGCGGCGAGCATGGGTCGAACAGCCTGATTTTTAAGCCTGTTTGCTGCTTGACACATTTTTGGGCGCTACTATGATTTTTGAACCAAATGGTAAAAAAGGGGAACAATCAATGACCAAAGATATCCTGATTTCACGCCGGGCAGTGATCGCTTCCGGCATTGCGCTTGGGGTCAGCGGCTTTGCCCCGCTGGCAAGGGCGGCTGCGCCGCTGAAGGTTGCCGGCATTCATGCGTCGCCGGTCGAAAATGCCTGGAACTCCTGTCTGCACAAGGCCCTGCAGGACGCGGCCAAGGAAGGCGTGATCGAATATGTCTTCTCCGAAGGAGTCTCCGGCACCGATTATCCGCGCGCCATGCGCGAATATGCCGAACAGGGCAACAAGCTGATCATCGGCGAGGCCTATGCGGTGGAGAAAGAGGCCCGGCAGGTCGCGACCGACTATCCCGACACCGCTTTCGTGCTGGGTTCGAGCGGCGAGCAGGCCGGCGACAATTTCGGCGTCTTCGGCACCTGGAACCATGACGGCGCCTATCTCGCCGGCATGCTGGCGGGCAAGATGACCAAGTCGAACGTCGTCGGTTCGGTCGGCGCCATTCCGATCCCCGAGGTCAACATGCTGATCAATGCGTTCGCGGCGGGCGTCAAGGCGGTCAACCCGGACGCAAAGCACCTCGTCTCCTTCATCGGCACCTTCTTCGATCCGCCGAAGGCCCGTGAAGCCGGCCTTGCCCAGATCGACGCCGGCGCCGACATTCTGTTCGGCGAGCGTATCGGCACGGCCGATGCCGCCAAGGAGCGCGGCATCAAGTCGGTCGGCTCGCTGATCGACTATACGCCGCGTTATCCCGATACGGTGTTTGCCAACGCCATGTGGTATTTCCGGCCGATCCTGGACGCTGCGATCGCCGATGTCGCTGCCGGAAAACCGGTCGGCAGAAACTACACGTCCTACGGCCTGATGAAGGAAGGCGGCAGCGATATCGTCTTCGTGAAGGGTGTCGCGCCCGCCGAGGCGGAGGCTGCCATGGAAGCCAAGCGGGCGGAGATCAAGGCCGGCACCTTCGAAGTTCCGAAGATGATGGACGAGCCCAAGTAATTCGGCTGATGCGTGGCGATGCGACGGATCTGGTGGCGGCGATCAGGCATGGCAGCCTGAGCGCTGCGGAGGCGATGGAGGCGTCCCTTGCCGCAGCCGTGCTGCAGGAGCCGCTCGACGCGATCGCCTATCTTGATGCCGTCATGGGCCGAGCCTCGGCGGAGGCCCGCGACAGCGAGCGACGGAAAGAGCCCGATCGCTTTTCCATCAGGCCTTTCGCCGGTGTGCCGACCTTGGCGAAGGATCTTGGCGGCCCTTTTGCCGGGCTGCCGGTCACGGCCGGCTCCCGTCTCTTCGAAAGAAAGGGCGGCGAAGCGGATTCCGATCTGGCTGCCCGGTTCCGCGACGCCGGCTTCTGTCTGTTCGGCCTGACGACGAGCCCGGAATTCGGCCTGTCGCTCGCCAGCGAACCGGCGATCGGGCCTGTCTGTCGCAACCCACTCGATCCGACACGAACCGCGGGCGGCTCCTCCGGCGGTGCGGCGGCAGCGGTTGCCGCCGGTATCGTCGCGATTGCCCATGCGACCGATGCCGGCGGTTCGATCCGTGTGCCCGCCGCCTGCTGCGGCCTCGTCGGAATGAAGCCGACGCGCGGCGCCATTCCCGGCGGGCCATCCTTCGGCAACCACTTGGCCGGTATCGCCAGCGAACTCGCGGTCTGCCGCTCGGTTCGGGATACCGCGCTGATTTTCGACAGGCTGAGCGGCAAATCACGAGGACCCTTTCCTGACCCCTCCCCTGCCGATAGCGATAACGGCCGTTTGCGGATCGGCCTGCTTGCCGATACCGGATCGGCCTACCCGACAGACAACGTTCGGCTCGAAGCCGTGGAAGGTGCGGCCCGTGCGCTGGAGAACGACGGACACGAAATCGTTCCGCTGAGCTGGGCCGATTTCGAATGGAGCATCTCTGCCAGCGGCCGCGCCTTCGCCGATATCGTCTCCGTCAACCTCGCGGCACTCATCAAGGCGGCGGCGCTTGATGAAAGCAGGGCCGAGCCTCTGACGCAGGCCTTCGCGGCGCGCGGACGGGCACTCTCAGCGACATCGCTCTGGAACACGTTGAACGAGGCCGTCCAGGTGAGCGGTAAGCTCTGGGCGCTGTTCGACAGGGTCGATTGCATCCTGATGCCGATGCTGTCTTCCGCGCCTCTTGTGATAGGCTCCTTTCCGTCCGATCATGCCGACACGGATCTGCATCTCGAGCGGATGACGGCATTTGCGCCGCTTGCCTGCCTCGCCAATATTTCGGGTTTTCCTGCTTTGACACTGCCTTTCGGACAGGATGAGCACGCCATGCCGCTGCCAGTGCAGCTCATGGCGCCGATGGGTCACGAACTGCGTCTGCTGTCGCTTGCCGCACGCCTGGAGGCCGAGAGGCGGTGGCAGCATCGTTTTCCCATTGCGGGACTGCCGTCATGACCGGGCCTGTTCTGGAAATTATCGGCGTCAGCAAGCGCTTCGGCGACAATCTCGCCAATGACGATATCTCCATGACGCTCGCCAAGGGTGAGGTCGTGGCCTTGCTCGGCGAAAACGGTGCCGGCAAGACCACACTGATGAGCATCCTCTTCGGCCACTACATGCCGGACGCCGGCCGCATTCTGATCGAGGGCACGGAGGTACCGCAGGGCAAGCCGCGCGCAGCGATCCGCGCCGGCGTCGGCATGGTGCATCAGCATTTCTCGCTCGCGCCCAATCTGACCGTTCTCGAAAATGTCATGACCGGCACGGAAAGACTGTGGTCCTGGCGCTCGGGAACGTCAGCTGCACGGAAGAAGCTGCTCACAATTTCCGAACGTTTCGGCCTCAAGGTCGATCCGGATGCCCGCCTTGGCGACCTGTCGGTCGGCGAACAGCAGCGCGTCGAGATCCTCAAAGCGCTCTATAACGATGCCCGCATCCTGATCCTCGACGAGCCGACGGCGGTGCTGACCAATATCGAGGCCGAACGGCTGTTCACGACGCTGAGGGAAATGGCCCGCCAGGGCCTGTCTCTGATCTTCATCTCGCACAAGCTCGACGAGGTGATGGCGGCTGCCGACCGCATCGTCGTGCTCCGCGGCGGCAAGATGGTCGCCGAACGCAAGGCGTCGGACACCAGCAAGGCGGAACTCGCCGAACTGATGGTCGGGCGCCGTGTGACGCGGCCCGTGCGCGAGTCGTCGACACCGGGTGCGGTTGCCCTCGAAGCCTTCGATGTGACGGTGCGTAGCGGCGGCGTCGATCGGCTGAAGGCGATCAGCTTCCGGCTACACCAGGGCGAGATCCTCGGTATCATCGGCGTTTCCGGCAATGGCCAGGCGGCACTGGCGCATTTCCTCTCCGGCATAGTGGCGCGCAGCGGCGGCGACCTCCTGCTGTTCGGGGAAAGCGTCGGTAATCTCGGTGTTTCCGATGTCGTCGACGCCGGCATCGGACGCATTCCCGAGGACCGCAACGAGGAGGGCGTGATCGGCGAAATGGCGATCTGGGAAAACGTCGTGCTGGAGCGCATCGCATCGCCGGCCTTTTCGCGCCGTGGTCTCGTCAATCGCAAGGCAGGCATGGCCTTTGCCAGGGAGATCATCGACGGATTCGATGTCCGCGGCGGCGGCCCTGCCATCCGCACCCGGCTGCTTTCCGGCGGCAATATGCAGAAGCTCATTCTCGGCCGCAACCTGCATCGGCGGCCGCGCATCCTGATTGCCGCGCAGCCCGCGCGCGGCCTCGATGAAGGAGCCGTTGCGGCCGTGCACGCACGCCTGCTCGAAGCCCGCCGGCAGGGTACCGCCGTGCTGCTGATCTCGGAAGACCTCGACGAGGTGATCGCGCTTGCCGATCGCATACAGGCCATCGTCGGGGGCCGCCTGTCCCCACCCGTCGCGGCTGAAGACGCCGATGCCCGCAGGCTGGGGCTGATGATGGCCGGCGAATGGCAGCAAACCTCAGAGGCCGGCCATGCGATTTGAGCGCCGCGAACACCGTCCGCTTTACCTGCTGATCGTCACGCCAGTGATCGCGGTCATCGCAGCGCTGGCGCTGGCCGGCATCCTGATATCAATCGCCGGCGCGCCTGTTGTGGATGCCTATTGGCGCATCCTGACGGGCGCCTTCGGCTCCCGGCTGTCGGCGACCGAAACGCTGACGCGGGCAACGCCGCTGATGCTGACGGGGCTTGCCGCCGCTGTCGCTTTCCGGGCGCGGCTCTGGAATATCGGCGCCGAGGGCCAGTTCTATCTCGGCGCCATCGCCGTTGCGGCGGCAAGCTCGAAACTGTTCGGCAACCTTCCCGCCCCCATCCTCATTCCGCTGCTGCTGCTGGTCGGCGCCATTGCGGGCATGGTGCTGATCCTGATCCCGCTCTGGCTCAGGCTGCGCTTCTCGGTCGATGAAGTCGTCACCAGCTTGCTCTTGAACTTCATAGCCGTGCTGTTCGTCTCGATGCTGATCGATGGCGTTCTCAAGGATCCGCTGGCCTTTGGCTGGCCGCAGTCGCAATCCGTCAGTGATCACGCCATGCTGCCGAAGCTGATCGCCCGCTCGCGCCTGCATATCGGCTTTGCGATCGCGATCGCGCTGGCCATCATCGTCCATTTCATCCAGTCCCGCACCGTGTTCGGCATGCAGTCGCGCGCTGCGGGCCTCAATCCCGCCGGTGCCGTCTTCGCCGGCGTCCCCCTCGGCAGAACGCTGGTGAAGGTCGCCTGTTTCTCGGGCGGGCTTGCAGGGTTGGCGGGAGCGATCGAGGTGATGGGGGTCAAGGGTTATGTGACAACCGACCTGTCGCCAGGCTTCGGCTATGCCGGTATCGTCGTCGCCATGCTTGCCAACCTCAATCCACTCGGCGTCGTCTTCGCCGCCATTTTCACGGCCACCATGTTCGTGGGTGCGGACGGCATGAGCCGCGGCCTCGGCATCCCGACCTATATCGCCGATGTCACGGTGGCGTTGTCGCTGCTGACGATGCTGATTGCCTTGTTCTTTACCCAATACAGGATCCGGCGCTGATGCAGCTGTTCGACATCATCGCCTCCGCCGGGCTCTGGGCGGCGATCCTGCGGATCGCCACGCCGCTGATTTTCGGCACGCTCGGCGCCTTGCTCTGCGAGCGGGCGGGCGTGCTCAATCTCGGCATCGAAGGCATCATGACCTTCGGCGCGATGATCGGCTGGCTTTCCGTCTATCACGGCGCCGATCTCTGGACCGGCCTGCTGATTGCGGCGCTGGCCGGCGGCGTCTTCGGTCTGCTGCACGCGGGCCTGACGGTGACGTTGGGTCTCTCCCAGCATGTCTCCGGACTCGGCGTCACGCTGTTTGCCTCCAGCTTCAGCTATTATGTCTTCCGGCTGATCGTGCCGCTTGCCAATACTCCGCCCACCATCGTGCCGTTCCAGCCGATCGCCATTCCCGGTCTCTCGACATTGCCGTTCATCGGGCCGGCCTTCTTCACGCAGACGGCGCCGACCTATCTCGCGATCGCCATTGCCCTGCTGATGGCCTACATCATCTTCCGCACGCCAGTCGGCCTTGCAATCCGCATGACCGGCGAGAACCCGCATGCGGCCGAAGCCCAAGGCGTCAATCCGATGAAGGTGCGCTACGGTGCGGTGATTGCCGGGAGCGCGCTGATGGGAATGGGCGGCGCTTTCCTGACACTGTCGGCCTTCAACAGCTTTTTCCCCACAATGGTGCAAGGACGCGGCTGGATCTGCATCGCGCTTGTCGTCTTCGCCTCCTGGCGGCCGGGCCGCGCGCTGTTCGGCGCCCTGCTCTTCGCCTTCTTCGATGCCTTTCAGCTTCGGCTGCAAACCGCGCTGAGCGGGCTCGTGCCCTATCAGCTCTTTCTGATGACGCCCTATATCCTTTCGATTGCCGCCCTTGCCGTCATGGCCCGCCGCGCCCGCGTTCCACAGGCACTGATGCAGCCCTTTCGCCGCGGCGAACGCTGAAACAATCCACCCAATGAGGCTCCGATGTTCGATCTGATCGTCAGAAATGCAAATCTCCCCGATGGCCGAAAGGGGATCGATATCGGCATCCAGGGCGGCAAGATCATCGCTGTCGAGCACAATCTCCAGGCGCAGGCGGGGGAAGAAATCGACGCGACCGACCGGCTGGTCAGCCCGCCCTTCGTCGATCCGCATTTCCACATGGACGCCACCCTGTCGCTCGGCCTGCCGCGCATGAACGTATCCGGCACGCTGCTCGAGGGCATCGCGCTCTGGGGAGAGTTACGCCCGATCGTGACGAAGGAAGAACTGGTCGATCGTGCGCTGCGCTATTGTGATCTGGCGGTGACGCAGGGCCTGCTCTTCATCCGCAGCCATGTCGATACCAGTGACCCCAGACTGGTGACCGTCGAGGCGATGATCGAGGTGCGCGAGAAGGTCGCGCCCTATATCGATCTCCAACTGGTCGCCTTCCCGCAGGACGGTTATTACCGCTCGCCGGGCGCGATCGACGCGCTCAACCGAGCCCTCGACATGGGCGTCGATATCGTCGGCGGCATTCCGCATTTCGAACGGACGATGGGCGAAGGGACCGCTTCGGTCGAAGCGCTCTGCCGCATCGCCGCCGATCGCGGCCTGCCGGTCGACATCCATTGCGACGAAACCGACGATCCGCTGTCGCGCCATATCGAAACGCTGGCTGCGGAAACCATCCGCTTCGGCCTGCAGGGACGCGTCGCCGGCTCGCATCTGACCTCGATGCACTCGATGGACAATTATTACGTCTCCAAGCTCATTCCGCTGATGGCGGAGGCCGAGATCAACGTCATCCCCAATCCGCTGATCAACATCATGCTGCAGGGCCGGCACGACACCTATCCGAAACGCCGCGGCATGACTCGCGTGCGCGAATTGATGGATGCGGGGCTCAATGTTTCCTTCGGGCACGATTGCGTCATGGATCCCTGGTATTCGATGGGGTCGGGCGACATGCTGGAGGTCGGCCATATGGCGATCCATGTCGCGCAGATGGCCGGCATCGACGACAAGAAGAAGATCTTTGAGGCGCTGACCGTCAATTCGGCGAAGACGATGGGGATTGCAGGTTACGGCCTGGAAAAGGGACGCAGCGCCGACCTCGTCATCCTCCAGGCCAGCGACACGCTGGAGGCGCTGCGGCTGAAGCCGAACCGGCTGGCGGTAATCCGCCGCGGCAAGGTCATCGCCCGCTCAGCGCCGCGCATCGGCGAGCTTTTCCTCGACGGACGCCCGGCACGGATCGACGGCGGCCTGGATTATGTGCCTCGGTATTGAACGGCGGCGGAAGCTTACCGAAGCAGCTATAGATCGGAGTCAGCAAAATGGGGTCGCAAAGCTGAAACCCGCCAGACTGCTGACAAAGGCGGCCAACTCCTCTTTCGTCATGCTCGGGCTTGTCCCGAGTATCTACAGCCGGCTCAGCAGATCCTCGGCACAAGGCCGAGGATGACGCCGAGTGAAGAATGAGACTTTCAACAAACTGAGGGGTCGCGAAGCCGCGACCTCCTCAATCCGCCTGACCTGGAGATTACCTCTTCGAGGCCTCGTAGAGCGCCTTGGTTTCGGCGTTCATCGGGTAGAGGCCGGGCAGCGACACTCCTTCATCGATCCTGGTCATGATCCAGGCTTCCATGCGCTCCTGTTCCGGCGCTTCATCAAGCACCACCTCGAGCAGATCGGCCGGAATCAGCACCGCGCCGTCCTGGTCGACGACGATGATGTCGTCGGGGAAGACCGCAACGCCGCCGCAGCCGATCGGCTGCTGCCAGGCGACGAAGGTGAGGCCGGCGACCGAGGGGGGTGCTGCGACGCCGCGGCACCAGACCGGCAGGTTGGCATCGAGCACACCGGCAAGGTCGCGTATGACGCCGTCGGTGACGAGGGCTGCAACGCCTCTCTTCTGCATGCGGGCGCAGAGGATATCGCCGAAGATGCCGGCATCGGTGACGCCCATCGCGTCGACGACGGCGACACAGCCTTCCGGCATCGCTTCGATCGCGGCGCGCGTCGAGATCGGCGAGGCCCAGGATGCCGGCGTCGCCAGATCTTCGCGAGCCGGAACGAAGCGCAGGGTGAAGGCCGGGCCGACGATGCGCGGCTGGCCGGGCTTCAGCGGAACGGCGCCGCGGATCCAGACGTTCCGCAGGCCCTTCTTCAGAAGAACGGTCGTCAGGGTCGCCGTCGAGACGGTCTTGAGGGTTGTTATCGCTTCAGCGCTGAGGGCCATCGATGTTCGGTTCCAATTCGGTTTCTGTCAGATGCTCTGGATCATGCCGCCATCGACGCGGATCACCGATCCGGTCAGATAGGAGGCAGGCTCGCTCGCCAGGAAGGTGACGACATTGCCATATTCTTCCGGCCGGCCATAGCGGCCGAGCGGAATGCTGCCGGTGCTCTCAGTGACGACGTCATCGATGGAGCGGTTTTCGCGCTTGGCCTTCTGTTCGTCGAGGAAGGTGATGCGGCCGGTGGAGATCCGGCCGGGCAGGACGATGTTGACGGTGATGCCGTCGCGCCCGACCTCGCGCGCCAGCGTTTTCGACCAGCCCACCAGCGACAGGCGCAGCGCGTTTGAAATGCCGAGATTGGGGATCGGTGCGACCACGCCCGACGAGGTCGAGGTGACGATGCGTCCCCATTTGCGCGCCCGCATCTCAGGCAGCACCCGATCGGTAATGGCGATGACAGAGAGCACCATGCTCTGGAAATACTGGTTCCAGAGCGTTGGATCCTGGCCGGAGACGGTGGTCGGCGGTGGGCCACCGGTATTGTTGACGAGGATATCGACCGGTCCGAACTGGCGCTCGATTGCAGCGACATGGGCATCGATCGAACCGAGATCGGAAAGGTCCCATTGCAGTGCGAGCGCCTTGCCACCTTCGGATTCGATCGCAGCCGCGGTCTTCTCAGCGGCGGCGAGATCGATATCCGCCGCGGCAATTCTGGCGCCTTCGCGCGCAAGCTTGGCGGCAATCGCACTGCCCAGTCCGCCGCCGGCGCCAAGCACCAGGGCCGTCTTGTCCTTCAGGCCGAAATCCATTTCATCCATCTCCTCATAGGGTGGGGCCATCTTTGGGAGCAATGGATTGTAAATAAAATATCGCTTCTGCTTCGTTCAAGAGATAGAAAAACTATCGATGGACACACGTTTTCTCGAAACCTTCATCGTCGTTGCCGAGCGGCACTCGCTGGCGGAGGCGGCCCAGCGGCTGAACCTTACGCCTGCCGCTGTGGCCCAGCGCATCCGCGCATTGGAGGCCGAGCTCGGGGTGCGGCTGCTGGTGCGCTCCGGCCGCGTGATGCGGCCGACGGAAGCGGGTTTTGCCATTCTCGACCGCTGCAGGGATCTGGTGCGCGATACACGCGACCTGAAGGCGATGGCCGGTACCGCGACGATTTCGGGCGAGATGCGGATCGGGGCGATCAATACGGCGCTGACCGGTCTCATTCCCGGCATTCTCCACCGCCTTGCGCAGGACTATCCGCTGATCGAAATCTTCCTCAAGCCGGGCGCGTCGATGGATCTCTATGCCGAGGTTCTCAGCGGCACGCTGGATGCCGCCTTCATCATCGAGCCGCGATTTCCGATGCAGAAGACGCTGACCTTCAACAAGCTGCGCCAGGAACCCCTGGTGCTGATCGCTCCGCGGGACTGCGAGGGCGCGGATCCGCTCGAACTGCTGCAGACCCTGCCCTTCATCCGCTACGACCGCAACCAGTGGGGTGGTCATATCGCCGACGAATATCTGCGCGAGATCGGCATCCGCCCGGTCGAGCGTTATGAACTCGACGCGCTGGAGGCGATAGCGGTGATGGTAGACCGCGGTCTCGGGATCTCGATCGTGCCGGATTGGGCGCCGCCCTGGCCGGCGGGATTAGATATCGTCAAGCTGCCCCTGCCCCGCTCGTCCGCTGTGCGCACGGTCGGCATCGTGGTGACGCGATCCTCGCCACGGGCAAATCTCGTCGCCGCGCTTCTGGAAACCAGCCGCGCGGCGATGGAGCTCTGATCAATTTCAGGCGATCTTCTGGCGGACCGGCAGTTTCCAGCCGGGCCGGACGAAATGGCAGGTATAGCCGTTCGGAATCCGCTCCAGATAATCCTGGTGTTCGGGCTCGGCCTCCCAGAAATCGCTGACCGGCACGACTTCGGTGACGACCTTGCCGGGCCACAGGCCTGATGCGTCGACATCGGCGATCGTGTCTTTGGCGACGCGCTCCTGCTCAGGGGTGACGTAGAAGATTGCCGAGCGGTAGCTCAAGCCAACATCATTACCCTGGCGGTTGCGCGTGCTCGGGTCGTGGATCTGGAAGAAGAATTCGAGGATTTCCCGATAGCTGATCCTTGCGGGGTCGAAGATGATCTCGATCGCCTCGGCATGGGTTCCGTGGTTGCGGTAGGTGGCATTCGGCACATCGCCGCCGCTATAGCCGACGCGGGTCGAAATCACGCCCTTGTATCGGCGGATGAGGTCCTGCATGCCCCAGAAGCAACCACCGGCGAGGACTGCACGTTCTTCGGTCATTGGATATCTCCTTTTCCGCAAGAGATAGTATCTCGTGCCGCCGATTTCCACACGGTGCAAAGAGCACAGCTGTGCAATTTCCCTCAGATACGCCCGATCTGTCATGTCGATGTTACGCGCCGGCGCTAGCAAGGCCTTGGACAATCCTGCGGAGGCTGAGCCTCGACACCTGATGGAGACGGGTTATGAATAGACGCGAATTTCTGATCACATCGTCGGCTGCAGCCGGTCTGCTGGCTCTTCCGCGTTTCGCATCGGCTGCGGCCGGCACGATCGATCTCTACAGCGGTTCGGATGCCAACATCGTCGACCTCTGGAACAACTCCATCCGCCCGGCCTTCGAAAAGGCGCATCCGGGTGTTGCCCTGAAGGTCACCGATGCCGGCGACAATAACGGTCTGCGCGCCATCGCCGACCGTGCGCTCGCCGCGCTGAAGACGAAGACCGATCCGCAGGCCGACCTTTTCGAACAATTCGATCCGCGCCTGCCGTCCGGCGGCATCGATGCCGGCCTCTGGGTGAAGTTCTCCGGCGAGAACATCGAGGGCTACGACCATATCAACCCGCTTGCCTTCGACACTCCCTACTCCCTTCCCTATCGCGGTTCGCAGGTCCTTCTCGCCTACGACACGACCAAGCTCGATCCGAAGGATGCGCCGAAGAGCTGGGATCAACTCACCGCCTGGATCAAGGCCAATCCGGGCCAGTTCATTTACAACCGTCCTGATAAGGGCGGTTCGGGCGGAAACTTCGTACGCCGCGCGATCCATGAGGCCAATGGCCGCGATCCGAAGAAGTTCAAGATCGACAATTTCACCGCCGACTTCGCCACTGAGACGCTGACGCCGGCCTGGAAAATCCTCAACGACCTCGCCCCGGCGCTCTATGACAAAGGCGCCTATACGGCCGGCAACACCCAGTCGATCCAACTGCTCGCCCAGGGCGTCGTCACCATGGTGCCGGTCTGGTCGGACCAGGTGCTGCAGGCAATCTCCCAGGGCGTATTGCCTGATACGACCGGCATTGTGCAGCTTAGCGATCTTGCCCTTTGCGGCGGCTTCTCCAGCATCACCGTGTTCTCGAACGGCGCCAACAAGGATGCGGCGTTGAAGCTTGCCGCATTCATGCTGACGAAGGAAATGCAGGAAGCGATCATCACCGGGATCGGCGGTTTCCCTGCCGTCTCCTGGGACCACATCTCCGACGAGCTCCGCAAGAAATATGCCGACGTCATTCCGGCGACCATCCCGACCTTCCCGGGCGGCGACTGGGAAAAGGCGATCGCTGACGGCTGGTATCGCAACGTTGCTCCGGGCATCAGCCGCACCTGATGTCCACTGATACTGCGCCGGCGGTTCTGCGCCGTCACCGGTCCATCAACAGGGGGAGCTCTATCGGGCTCCTCCTCGTTGCCCTGCCGGTCCTCCTGCTCGCATGGCTGATCGTCTTTCCGATCTTTTCGGCGGTCGTCGGCACGATCTTCGTTCGAGGCCCTGACGGCGCGATGGAATTCTCGCTTGCCTCCTACCGCTTCTTCTTCACCGACAGCTACAGCCTCGGCAATTTGTGGCTGACGCTCTGGACCACCGCCGTCTGCGGCATTCTGCTTCTGGCGATCGGCCTTCCGATCGCGCTTTACCTCCGGTTCTCGCAAGGGCGTCTTGCCGCCTATGTGCAGGCTCTTGCGATCTTCCCGATGTTCGTGCCGTCGATCATCCTCGCCTATGCGCTGATCAGGACCATCGGGCCGAACGGCACCGTCGACCTGTTGCTGAACGCTGTCAGCCTGCCCAAGCTGCGCACGCCCTATCTGACGCCCTGGGGACCGGTCATCGGCCTTGTCTGGGACAATCTTCCCTTGACGGTGCTGATGCTGACGGCCGGGCTCTCCTCCGTTTCGAACAGCGCCATCGAGGCCGCACGCGATGTCGGCGCAGGGCCGCTCCGGGTGTTCCTCTCGATTATCCTGCCGCGCATGGGCAATTCCCTGCTGGTGACCGCGTCCTTCGCCGTGCTCGGCATCTTCTCCGCCTTCACCCTGCCCTATGTGCTGGGCTCCGCATCGCCGGAGATGATGGGGCCGTTCATGCAGCGCACCTTCGCCGACATGAACGACCCGCTGAACGCCATGACCCAGGCCGTCATCACCTTCGGCTTCTGCCTGGTCTTCGGTATCTTCTATATCAGGTCGATCGTCCGTAACCGCGAGGCCCAGCCATGAGTGCCGGTAGATCGGGCACGGACCTTCGCTTCGACTGGATCGGCATGCTCTTCGCGTGCCTGCTGACGCTGTTCATCGCGCTGCCGCTGATCGTCGTCGGAACATGGGCTTTCACGGAGGTCTGGCGTTATCCATCGGTGATCCCGCAGCAATTCGGCCTGCGTTTCTGGGGCCAGACGCTGGCGCGTCCGGATGTCTGGGACGCGCTCTTCCTCAGCCTGCGACTGACGACGACGGTCACCATTCTTTCCGCCGTGATCTGCCTTCCCGCGGCTTACGCCTTCGCGCGCATGCGCTTTCCCGGCAGGAACATCCTGTTCCTGTCGTTCCTCGCATCGCATGCCTTCCCGAAATTCGGCCTGCTCGTCGCCATTGCCGGCATCTTCCTGCAACTCGGCTTGATCAGCACCTTCTGGGGCGTCGTGCTGATCCAGCTTGTCGGCACGCTGATGCTGATGATCTGGATCCCGGTCGCAGCCTTCCAGAATGTCGACCGGCGCATGGAAGAGGCGGCGCGCGATGCGGGTGCCACGCCGCTGCGCGTCTTCTGGTCGATCACTCTGCCGCAGGCTGGACCCACGATCGCAGCCGCACTGCTTTTGACTTTCGTCGGCACCTTCTACGAGACCGAAGGCGCCTGGCTGGTCGGCGCGCCTCAGGTCCGCACCATGCCGGTGCTGATGATCAGCTTCATCAACAATCAGATCGTCGTGCAATACGGCGCCGTACTGTCAGTCATGCTGTGGGTGCCGTCCTTCATCGCGCTGATGTTTGCGCGCCGCGTAATTGGCACCGGCGCGTTCGCACGAGGCTTCGGCGCGTGAGGCGCGTACCAGTTCAAGGAAGGGTTTGAGAATGGCACATCTGGCGATCGAGGGCGTTTCGAAGCTGTTCGGGACCACCTTTGCCGTTCGCGACTTCTCGCTCGAAGTGGGCGACGGCGAGCTCGTATGCCTGCTCGGCCCATCCGGTTCCGGCAAGTCGACGCTTCTCAGGATGATCGGCGGCTTCGAGCACCCGACCGGCGGAACGATCCGCATCGACGCGAAGAATGTGACGACGCTGCCGCCCGAGCGACGGCCGACCGGCATGGTATTCCAGAGCCATGCGCTCTGGACGCACATGGATGTCTTCAACAACATCGCCTTCGGCCTGAAGCTCCGCCGGCTACCGAAAGTGGAGATCCGCCAGCGTGTCGAGGATGCTTTGGCCCTGGTCGGCCTCGCCGATTACGGGCGGCGGATGACGACGCAACTCTCTGGCGGCCAGCAGCAGCGCGTTGCGCTTGCCCGCTCGCTGGTGCTCGAGCCGAAGATCCTTCTGCTCGACGAGCCCTTCGCCAGCCTCGACCAGCATTTACGCGAAAGGCTGCGGGAGGAGGTGCGCGATATCCAGCAGCGCCTCGGCATCACCACGCTCTTCGTCACCCATGGCCAGGATGAGGCCTTAGCGCTCGCCGACCGCATCGTCGTCATGCGCGACGGGGGCACCGAACAGATCGCGCCGCCGAGCACCATCTACCGGCAGCCTCAGACCGCCTTCGTCGCCGGTTTCATCGGCTCGATGAATTTTGTCCAGAGCCGCACCAGGAACGGTGTCTGCGAGCATCCGCTGTTCCCGCTTGCGGTTCCCGTCGAGGATGGGCCGGTGACGCTGGCCGCCCGCCCGGAAGCGCTGACGATCCGTTCCTCGGGCCGGGTCGATGCTGCGACAGTCCATCGCATCGTCGATTTCGGCACCCACAAGATGGTCGATATCGATCTTGCCGACGGCACCCGCCTGAAGGCAATGGTGGCGCCGGACGATCGGATCCGGGCCGGGATGAGGGTCGAGCCGAGTTTCGCCGGCTTTTTCGTCTTCCGCGACAACGAGCTCGTCCATCAGTCGATGCCGGCAAAGGGCGACGTGGAGATCGAAGAGCTGCTGCGGGTTTAGAGCGGTTCAGCTTTTCATGGAAACGCAGAACCGCTCTAACCTTTTGTTTTGACGCAATTCCCGGCAAAACCGCTTCGCGCTTTGCCTGGGAAAACCGCTTCGCACTTTTCCTGGAATTGCTCTAGACGCTCGGAATGCGCCCGTTCACGCCTTACTCTGGAAGCCTTCCAGCAGCCAGGGATGCAGCGCCTTGCTGGCGGCCAGGATATCGCTCTTTCCGACAACCTTAGCGCCGGAAAAACGGGTGACGATGCCGCCCGCCTCTTCGACCATCAGCGCCGAGGCGCCGAAATCATGGATCGCGAGCCCGTCTTCGAAGAATCCGTCCAGGCGGCCGCAAGCGACGTAGGCGATCGACAGGGCTGCCGAGCCGAGGCGGCGCACACCCGCCGTATTCGCCATCAGGCGTTTGACGGCTTCGAAATAGGTCTCTTCCGCAACCGCCGTGACCTGGCCGGGGATCGGCAGACCGGCGCCGACAAGTACGTTCTCAATGTCGCCGACATCGGCGCAGCGGATACGCTCGCCGTTCAGATAGGCGCCGCCACCGATCTCGGCGCTGAACAGCTCGTCCTGCATGGCATCATAGACGACGCCCATGACGAGCCTGCCGCTTTCGACGATCGAGATCGTCATGCCGAAATGCGGAATGCCCCAGGCGTAATTGGTCGTGCCGTCGATCGGGTCGATGTAGATAACAGGCGTTTCCGGACCCGCCGTGCGGTTGCCGACGGCTTCCTCGCCCTGGATGGCATAGTCCGGGAAGGCCTTCGTCATCTCGTCGACGATGATCCGCTCGACGGCGACATCGATTTCGGTCTGATAATCGCGCGGCGCCTTGGCGAGCATTTCCTGGGACGCGCGCCGCCGCAGGGAGCCGCGGGCAGTTTCGCCCGCCTTCAATACCGTTTCGGCAAGCACGACGAGGCGGGACGATGCGGTCGGGGAAAGACGCGCGGAAATCGGGGAAGATGTCATGAGAAAAGTCCGGATGCTGCTGATATGACGGGGTGAATCGCGAGGAGCCCATCCCTTCGCAGAGGCCGATGATGGTTTTATGAAGCGCGCCCATGCCTAGCGGATTATCTGAGGATCGCTTCAAGCTCGGAAATGGTCGGAAATGCCTTTCTTGTTCCATGTCTTGAGACGGTGATGGCTGCGGCTGCAACTGCGTGTTCGATGGCTAGCCTGTCCAGGCGCTGCCCACGCAGCGCGCAGGATGCAAGTGCTGCGGCCATGAAGGTATCGCCTGCGCCCGTTGTATCCACAACCTCACAGACCTGGGCGGGCACTTCGATGCTATCGTGCCGGTTCACCAGCGTCGCGCCGTCGCCGCCCAGCGTCAGCACGATTTCACGCAGGCCTCGGCTCAGCAGATATTCGGCAGCATCCCTGCCCGTCGTTCCCGTCAGGGCCTGCGCCTCGCCCTTGTTCAGGAAGGCGATGTCGATCAGATCCCAGAGATCGGAGAAATAGGAGCGCACCGGCGAGGGATTGAAAGCGGTGACCATGCCGATCGCTCTCGCATGCTCGAGAATGTCGCGGGTCGTCCGGTCGGAGAGGTTGCCTTGTAGTATCATCAGATCGCCGGAACCGGCCGTCGACAGGATCCGCCTGACATCGGACAGGGAGAGGCTCTGCGCCGATTCCGTCGTCGTGACGATGGCATTCTCGCCGCCTGGCAGCCGGAAGATGATCGAGACGTCGCTCGATGCATCTTCCATTTCGATCAGCTCGCTCCGAAGCGGCTCGTCCGCGAGGTAATGGCGTATCGTATCGGCCCTCGCATCCTTGCCGACAGGCGCCACCAGCGTTGTCGAAACGCCGCAGCGGGCCATGACGACCGCCTGGTTCGTGCCCTTGCCACCGAGATCGCTGCCCCCGGCATTGCCGAGGATGGAGGCGCCGGTGACGGGAAGTTCGGAAACCGCGATGGTTTCGTCAATGGCGACATTGCCGACTATGTAGGCGCGCATGCATCCGCTTTCACAAGGCTGAAGCTAAAGGTAAGGCGCATCATGAAAATCGATCTCGAGCTGCATCGCCCGGCCGAAGATCGCGCTCAGCCGCGCCTTTTCATTCTCTTCCAGCGTTTCTCCTGCGATGTCGAGTTCATTCTTCAGCCATTGCGCCTGGGCGGCGAAATTCGGATCGACATGCAGGTCGACCCATTCCTTCAAGAGCGGATCGCTGATTGGACGAGTTGCCGCTTCCTTCGACCAGGTCCAGTACATCCATTCGGCCGCAAACATCGCCGCAACCGTGTCGAGGAAGCCGCCCTGGCGGGCGATCTCCAACATGCCGGCGCGAAAGGCCTCGACCTCGGCGATGCCGGTGTCGAAGGACGAGGGATCGATGCCGCGGCTGGCAAAGGTCCGCTCGAAATAGGCGATCTGCTCGTTGGCAAGCGCATCGAGAACCGCGATCAGCCAGCGCTTCTGCGCCATCGTCCCGGCGGTCGCCGCCGCATAGGCGAAGATCGAGATGGCGCTGTCGACGAAGGCGCCTTCATAGACGAGATAACGTTCGAAAGCCGCCTTGCTCAGCCTGTCGTTCTTGACGTCCTCGACGAAGCGGTGACTCAGCATCGTCCGGAAGACGGCGTCGTTCTCGCGCAGGATGCGGTCTGAAAGGCTTTCTGCCGCCATGCTCAGCCCTCCAGTCCCGGTTCGGCCGCCGCCCGGAAGGCGCGCACCCGCTCTATGTCGACCGGGTTCCACCAGACGCCGCCATGCTTCAACGAAGAGGCGACGATGACGCCGTTGGTGCGAGCGAGAATATCGACGATATTGTCCTTGTTGACGCCGGAGCCGACGAGCAGCGGCAGGTGTGTCGCCGCACCGATCTCCTCGATTTCCTCCATCGTTGCCGAATTGCCGGTTCGCTGGCCAGTGGCGATGACGCCATCGGCATCGAAGAAGGCGAGGTCGCGGGTCAGCTCCTGGATCGAGCGGTCGGCGACGATGGCGTGGCTGCCATGCTTGACGTGGCTGTCGGCAAAGACCTTGATGTGCTCGGCTCTCAGCAGCGAGCGGTAGCGCATGGCTTCGGCGGCCCTGCCCTCCATGAAGCCTTCATTGGCGACATAGGCATTGGCCCATTGATTGACGCGGATGAATTTGGCGCCACCGGCCATGGCAATGGCGAAGGCTGGAATCGGCGCGTTGGCCAGCACGTTGACGCCAAGCGGAATGCCGGCGGCGCGCGCGATCCGGTCGGTGACGACGGACATGAAACCCGTCGTCTCGGGGCCGATATCCTCGGGCTTGGAAAACGGCACGTCGCCGTGATTTTCGATGATCAGCCCATGCAGGCCGCCTTCCACGCAGGCTTCGGCGTCGCGCATGCATGCGTCGTAAATCGCATCCATCGCAGTCCCCCGGTAGCGCGGCGCGCCCGGAAAGGCCGGGCAATGGATCATGCCGATCAGAACCTTGTCCCTGCCGAAGATATCCCTGATGGCGTTGGACGGCCTGTCCGAAATTTCCTGCATGTCATTCCCTTTCCAATTCCGGCCGCGCGCTGAAATCACGCCTGCTTTTCGGTGAGCCAGCCGAGGATGTTCTTCCAGAGCCGGCCGTAGCCTTCCCATTCGCAGAAAGCGGGCGAGAGCCAGTGCGGGCCGATATCCGACGTCCAAGCTGCCGTCCGCCCAGTGCCGTGCGTGCCGACGACGAGCAGCGGAAGGCCGCCCTGATCCTCCGGCAGGCGCGCGACGATCTCGACATCGGCACGGTCTCGCACTTCGACCTCGTTGACGCCGAGAAGCACCGGCCAGGCGCCTTCGAGACCCTGCATCGTCGGATGCTCCGGCTTCACGACCTCAGCAACGGTGCCCTCGGGAATTTCGACGCGGTCGTCATAAGGCAGGCAGGTGACGGGCAGCGTGTCTTCGACGGGGGTGCGCCGCCAGCGAGCCTTGCCGTCGATGCCCTGGAAGGAGAAGTAGCCGCCGACCATCAGCAGGCCGCCGCCCTTTTCCACCCAGGCCTTCAGGAGCTTCAGCCGGTTCGGCACGGTGCGCGAATGCAGCCACACATCTGGGGGCAGCAGCAGCGAGTTGGCGCCGATATCGGAGAGAATGATGGCGTCATAGGCGTCGAGCCCTGTCATATCGAAGGGGAATTTCTCCACTGCCTCGTGCGCCGGCATATAGGTGAGTTCGAAGGCGCTGCCGGCGAGCGCCTTGACCAGCGGTTCGGCGCCGAGATGGAAGGTGACGCTGCCGAACTGGTCGAAGCCTTTGTAATGCGTAGCCGAGCTGACCCAGCTCTCGCCGACAAGGAGGATTTTTTTGGTCATGGTCTAGTTTACCTGTGATCGATTGAATTGATGGAGCTACGCTCCGGCATGAAAGACGCGGCGCGGATTGCTGCGCATCATCTCGTCGAGAATCGTCCTATCGAGGCCGTGCCGCTCCAGACGGGGAAGAAAATGGCGAAGGATATAGGCGTAGCCGTTGCCGCCGTAGTGCGTCAGCATCATCTTCAGAAAGACGTCGTGTGACAGCAAAATCCGGCCGAGATGACCGGCCTCGACGAGACGAACGATCGCGCGCGCGGCCTCCTCGTCGCTCGGGCACTGCACCTGCTGGTCGGCATAGAAGAAATCCATGCCGATCATGTCGTATTCGATGAAAGCGCCGCGCGCCGCCAACTCGCTCTGATAGGCGATGTCGTCATGAGACGGGTTCATGTGGCAAAGCACGGTGTGGCGGAGATCCGCCCCCTCTTGCGCCACCACGTCGAGCACGCGGTGGCCGAGACGGAACCAGCCCGGCAGATGCACCATCAGCGGAAGTCCAGTCAGCACCTGCGCCCGGGCCGCACCGCGTAGCGACTTCTCCTCCTCGGCGGTGAAATCCGAGGAGACGCCGATTTCGCCGATCAGGCCGATCCTGACGCCGGTGCCGTCGACGCTCTCCCTCGCCTCGCGGACGATTTCGCCCGCGATATCATCAATGCTCATCGCGGTGACGCCTTCAGGATGCGAGGAGCCGAGATAATAACCCGCGCCCATCACGATGTTGAGGCCTGAGGCTTCGGAGATACGCCGGAGCGCCAGCGGATCGCGGCCGATGCCCTTGCAGGTCGGCTCGACTACGGTGCGACCGCCCGCCGTGGCGAAGTCCTTGAGCTCGGCCACCGCCAGATGTTCGTCGTCGAGGGTGATATTGTGCTTGTTGACGAAGGGGTCCTGCCGGAGTTCGCCAAGGATCTCCATGCAGACGAAACTTTCGGCGAGATATTGCCGCTCCGGCGTCTTCGGCGCATGCCACCAGCAGCGGCAGTCGTTGAGGATATGCTCGTGCATCAGCGTCACGCCGAGTGCATCCGCCGAAACGGGGCCGGTAACGGTCATCACCTTGCCGGAGCGGACATGCGCTTCGGACAGAGTCTCTATCGTCTGTTCGCTCATCGCCTCATCCTTTCCTGCCCAGCCGGAAATGGAAATTGGCCGTGAAGATGCGCGTGTTCAGCCAGATGGCGACGAGAATGATGGCGCCGGTGACGATCTGGGTGAAGAACGGCGATATGTGCATCAGGATCAGGCCATTGCCGATGACGGCGATGGTCAGCGTGCCCAATACGGTGCCGAGGATGGTGCCGCGCCCGCCCATCAGCGACGTTCCGCCGAGCACCACGGCGGCGATCACCTGCAGCTCGAAACCGACGGCGGCATTGGACGAGCCGGAGCCGAGGCGAGCGGCGATCAGCAGGCCGGCGACGGCGCAGGCGACGCCGGAGATGATATAGACCGAGGCGATGATCCATTTGGCGGGCATGCCGACACGCCGCGCCGCCTCTGCATTGGAGCCGACCGCCACGACCTGCCGGCCATATTTGGTCGCGGTGATGACGACATAACCGAGAATAGCGATGACGACGGCAATGACCGCGGGGATCGGGAAGCTGAGGATTTCGCCCCGGCCGAGCGCGAAGAAACCCGGCGCATCCTTGATCGGAATGGAATAGCCCTGGGTCAGATAGAGCGCCAGACCGCGCAGGATCGAGAGGCCGGCAAGTGTCACGATGAAGGCCGGGATGCCTTGATAGGCGGTAAACCAGCCCTGAACCAGCCCCATGAAGCCGCCGAGCACGAGCATACCGATGACCACCGACGGCCAGGGGACGCCCATCGCCATGACGATCGCAGCGACCGCATTGATGAGGGCGACCTGCGAGCCAACCGACAGATCGATGCCGCCGGTGATGATGACGAAGGTCATGGCGATGGCGACGATCAGGATGGGGGCGGCCTGGCGCACGATGTTCAGGATGTTGCCGAGCGTGAAGAAGGTTTCGCTGCCGATCGAGAAGAAGATCATGCAGGCGAGGAAGAAAATGGCGATCGACAGGACCTGTGCGTGTTCACCGAAGAAATCGGCGACGCGCGAGCCGTGGCCGCGTTCCGTATAAGCCGTCATTGCCTGGCTCCTTCACCGACGATCAGCCTGACGAGATCCTCGAGGTTGGTACTGCCGATCTGCCGTTCGGCCACCTTCGTGCCCTCGTACATCACGGCAATGCGGTCACAGACCCGGAAGAGATCCTGCAGCCGGTGGGTGATGAGGATCACCGAGACCCCGTTAGCCTTGACGCGGTTGATCAGGGCCAGAACCGCCTCGACCTCGGCCACGGCAAGTGCTGATGTCGGCTCGTCCATGATCAGCACCTTCGGCTTGAAGGAGGCGGCGCGCGCAATGGCGATCGCCTGGCGCTGCCCGCCGGAAAGCTGGGCGACCTTGCCGGTCAGTCTCGGTATGCGGATCTCAAGCGAATCCAGCATCTTGCGGGCTTCCGCCAGCATCGTCCTGGTGTCGAGAAACGGCCCGCGGCTGAGTTCGCGGCCGAGAAAGAGATTGCCGACGACATCGATATGATCGCAGAGGCTGAGATCCTGAAACACCATTTCGATGTTCCGCCCACGCGCATCCGCGGGGCCGGAGAAACGGACCTCCTCCCCCTCCATGGTGATCGTGCCGGCATCGGGAATATAGGTTCCCGAGATGATCTTGGTCAGCGTCGACTTGCCGGCGGCGTTATCGCCGACGAGGCCCAGGCATTCGCCGGGGAAGATGTCGAGATCGACGCCGCGCAGCGCCTGGTGCGAGCCGAAGGACTTGCGGATGCCGCGCAGTGAGATGCGCGGGTCGGATCGGGTGCTGCCGGATGTTCCGGTTCCGGAGGGTGCTGCCCCTCCGGAACCGGCGACAGCGATATCATGCTGTCCGTTGCCGATCATTTGAAGACGGCCCGGTACGGCTCGACATTCTCCTTGGTCACGATAGTGATCGGCACCGAGATCGTCTTGGTGACGGCCTCGCCGGCCGAGGCCTTCACTAGCGCGTCGACGGCGGCACCGCCCATTGCGGCCGGATCCTGCTGGACGACGGCGACGACGAAGCCGGCATCGATACCGGCAATGGCTTCAGCAGTCAGATCCCAGCCGAACACCTTGATTTTGTCCTGCTTGCCCTGGCTCTGGACGGCGGCGATCGCCCCCATCAGGGCCGGCTCGCCAGTGGCGTAGATCGCTGTCAGGTCAGGATTGGCGGTGATCAGGTTTTCAGCCGCCGCAAGGGCGTTGTCCTGGATATTCTGGCCGTCGACGACGCCGGCCATTTCAATGCCGTCGACGCCTTTCAGGGTCTTCTCGAAGCCGTCCTGGCGGATGTTCTGGATGAACGAGTTCAGCGCGCCGACGACGCCGAGCTTGGCTTTGCCGCCCATGTTCGCCTTGACGTAGTCGAGGAAGTATTTGCCCATGTCGGCGCCGGCCGCGGCATTGTCCACGCCGATCTGCGCCTTCTGCGGACCATCGGGCAGGATGGCGTCGATGGCGACGACAGGAATGCCGGCATCGGCCGCCTGCTTGACCGCCGGCATGATGCCGTTGACGTCGATCGCCACGACAGCAAGGCCGGAGACCTTTTCCTGGACATAGGTTTCGATCGCGCTGTTCTGCGCCGTCGTCTCGTTGTTGGCGTTGAAGATCACCAGCTTGACGCCGGCGGCATCGGCCGCCTTCTGGGCGCCCTCATTCATCTGGTTGAAGAAAAGCGCCTGCTGGTTGATCTGCACTAGTGCGACGGTCTTCTTTTCCTGCGCCTGAGCGCCGGTGAGGCCGATGAAGGTCAATGCCGTAAATCCGGCGGCTGCGATCATCGTTCGTCTTGTCAAATTCAGTGTCATGTTCTCATCCTCTTTTGGTTTTTGACGTTGCTGATTATTATTTCGCAGGCGGCGCAACGGAGTTCCGCACCACGATTTCGACAGGCAGGAGTTCTTCCGAGGCGGATGGTTTCCACTCGTGCCAATTGGTTTCCAGAAGCAGTTCCAGCGACCGCCTTCCGATCTGGCGCACCGGCTGGCGGATGGCCGTCAGCGGCGGCGCAAAGAGATGAAGCGGACCGACATCGTCGAAGCCGATGACCGAGATGTCGCCTGGGATCGAGACGCCTCGGCTTCTGAAGACCTCGACCAGCCCGATGGCGATCTCGTCGGAGCTGGCGAAAATCGCCGTCGCTTTTCGGTCTCCGGAGAGGTAGTCGAGTGCCGCCGCACGGCCGTATTCGATCGTATATTCGCCGGCATAACGATCGGCCCGGGCCTCACCGCCATGCCGCTCCCTCAGCGCTTTCAACAGGCCGTCATAACGCCTGCGGGCGCTGATCATGCGCTCGTCGCCGCCGATGAAGAGAACGTGGCGATGGCCCTGCTCGGCCAGATGTCGGCCGGCGAGATGACCGCCCTGCTCGTTGTCGCAGAACAGCTTCGGCGCCTTTGAATCGGGAATGTCCTCGTCGACGATGATGACCTTGCCGCTGCCGTTGATCAGCGCGGCAAGCGCGCCGTCGTCGGGGTGGTTGGTGACGAAGATCAGGCCGTCGACGTGATTGCGCTCGATCAGCTGCAGATATTCGATCTCGCGCCCCGGTCGGTTGAGCGTGGCGTGCAATGAGACCGCGAGCTTCTTTTCATCGGCCGCCTGCTCGACGGCGGCGACGAGCGTCGCGAAGAAGGGATTGGCGATATCGGGCACGACGAGGCCGATCGTGTCCGAACGCCCCCTGCTTAGCCGGCGTGCATGCGGGTTCGGCCGGTAGTTCAGTGTCTTGATCGCATCCTCGATGCGCTTCTTGGTCTGAAAGGGAAGATCGAGGCTGCCGTTGACGAAACGCGACACGGTGGTGACCGACACGCTGGCCGCGGCGGCAACATCCTTCAGACTTGGCGTCGTTCCCCTGGCCATTGACTGGGCCCATTGTAAAGCGGTTTAGTAAAGCGCTTTACAAGACAATATCGAATGATCGCCGTTGTCAACAGCGATGAACGCACGAGATCTGTTTTTCTTGCCAGCCGATCGAAACTCGACCGGCGGGCAGTCAGGCGATCGTCGGGTCGAGCTTGTCGCGCAGCCAGTCGCCGGTGATGCTGATCGACAGCGTCGTCAGCATGATGACGAAGGACGGCGCCAGCATGATCCAGGGCGCGCGGGTCAGATATTCGCGCCCGTAGCCGACCATGTTGCCGAGGCTGGTCATCGGCGGCTGCACGCCGAGGCCGAGGAAGGAAAGGCTGCTTTCCATCAGGATGATCTCAGGGAAAGTCAGCGTCATCGAGACGATCAGCGTCGAGGCGATGTTCGGCAGGATATGCTTGAGATAGACATGGGCCGGCTTGGCGCCGAGCTGCGTGACGGCGGCGGCATAACCCTGGCCACTGGCGGCGATGGCAAGGCCGCGGGCGATGCGTGCATAGCGTTCCCAGCCGTAGAAGCCCATCAGGCAGATGAGCAGCGGCAGCGAACTGCCGAAGAAGGCGAGCACGGCAAGTGCCATGATGAGGAAGGGCATGGCCGCCTGGAAATCGGCAAGCATGACGACGAGCTGCTCGACGACGCCACGAAAATAAGCGGCGAGAAAGCCGAGCGTCGTACCGACGAAGGCAGAGATCAGGGTTGCGCCGAAGGCGATCAGCAGCGAGATACGGATCGACACGATGAGGCGGGAGAGAACGTCGCGGCCGAGTTCGTCGGTTCCAAGCCAATGCGCGGCATTGCCGGGCAGTGACAGGCGGTTCTTCAGGTCGAAGGCCGTGATATTGTAGGGCCGGATCCAGTCGGCCGTCAGCGCGATCAGGATCACGACGGCGATCCAGGCGAAGCCGATGATCACGAAAACCGGCACGCCGCGCTTCTTCTTCGCGCGCACTTCGTAGATGACGGTCGCCGGTTGAGCAGAGATATTTGTCATGGTTCCGCTCCTTAATGCCTGGCCTGGTTGCTGCGCAGACGTGGGTCGAGATAGCCGTAGAGGATGTCGACGACGAAATTCGAAAACACCATGGTCGCCGCCACCAGCAGCAGGATGCACTGGACGACTGCGAGATCGCGGTTGGAGACGGCGACAACGAGAAGCCGGCCGACGCCCGGCCAGGAGAACAGCGATTCCACCACGACGGCACCGGCGATCAGAGTGCCGACCATGAAGCCGGCGATCGTCACGATCGGGATCGCCGCATTCGGCAGCGCATGGCCCCAGATGACGTTTCGCCAGGCAGTGCCTTTGGCGCTGGCCGTACGGATATAGGGCTGGCCAAGCACCTCGATCATCGCGCTTCGGGCAAAGCGGGCAAGAATGCCGGCACCGCCGATGCTCATGGTGATAATCGGCAGAATGGCATGCATCCAGCTGTCCTGGCCGCCCGACGGCAGTAGGCCGAGCGTGACGGAGAAGACCAGCACCAGCACGAGGCCAAGCACGAAGCTCGGCATGGTGAAACCGACCACCGCGCTCGCCATGACGGCGCGGTCGGTCGAGCTGTCGCGGTGGAGGGCGGCGTAGACGCCAGCCGGAATGCCGATCGCCAGCTTAAGGATGAGGGCCGGGATCGTCAGCTCCAGCGTTGCCGGAATGCGGTCGAGCACGAGCTGGATTGCCGATTGGCCGTCGCGCATCGAAATGCCGAGATCACCGCGGGCGATCGCGCCGAAGTAGCGCAGATACTGCACCCAGATCGGCTGATCGAGACCCCAGGCGGCTCGGAAGGCGCGGATCGCTTCCGGCGGCGCTTCCGGACCCATGATCGTCAGGGCCGGGTCGCCGGAAAGGCGCAGAACGACGAACGCGAAAGTCACCACCAGCACGATGGTCATCAGCGCGCGGAACGCCCTTATGAGGAAGAAACGGATCATGGCTCAGCTCTCCATGAGCGTTGACGCGGATGCGGACGTGACGAGGTGGCAGGCAGCTTTTCGACCCGCCTCGATGGTGACGAATTCAGGCGTCTCGACGCGGCAGCGCTCGACGGCATGGCCGCAGCGGGGATGAAAGGCGCAGCCGGCAGGCCGGGCAGCGGGGTTCGGCGGTTCTCCCTGCAGGATGATACGGTCGCGCAGCGCCGTGCCGGGAACCGGAACGCTGGAGACCAATGCTTGCGTATAGGGATGCAACGGGCTGCGGAAAATATCCTCCGAAGCGGCTTCCTCGACGATCCGGCCGAGATACATCACCGCGACGCGGTCGGCGATGTTGCGCACGACCTTCAGGTCATGGCTGATGAAGGCCATGGCGATGCCGCGCTTTTCCTGCAGGTCGCGCAACAGGTTGATCACCTGCGCCTGGATCGAGACGTCGAGAGCCGAGACCGGCTCGTCGCAGACCAGAAGCTCCGGACTGGTGGCGATGGCGCGTGCAATGACGACGCGCTGGCGCTGGCCGCCCGAAAGCTCGTGCGGATAACGCTCCGCCTGATCGCGGCGAAGACCGACGGCGACGAGCAGTTCATCGACACGTCCGCGCCGCTCCTCCTCGCTTCCGACGGCATGGATGGCAAGCGGTTCGCCGATCTGAGCGCCGATCGAAATGCGCCGGTCAAGGGCTGCCAGCGGATCCTGGAAGACGAGCTGCATGCGCGCCCTCAGGCTACGCCAGCGCGGCGTTCTGAGTGCCGGCATCGCCTCCCCGTCGAAGCGGACGCTGCCTTCGGTCGGAGCTTCGAGCCCGAGCAGCAGCCGGCCCATAGTCGATTTTCCTGAGCCGGATTCGCCGACGATGCCGAGCGTCGTCTTCGGCGCGACCGACAGCGAAACGCCGTCGACCGCCCGGACATGGCTCGGCTTTCCGAAGACGCCGCGGCGCATCGTATAGGTCTTGACGAGGTCGTTCGCTTCGATCAGCTGAGGTTCGCTCATGCCCATGCCACTCCCTGCTGTGCCTGCATGAGGTTCGGCTTCGATGCGGTGGCGCCGTCACTGAGCGGATGGAAGCAGGCGGTTGCACGGTCGTCGTCAACTGCGACGAGCGGCGGTACTTTGTTATGACAGAGTTCCGAGGCATGGCCGCAACGCGGCGCAAAGGCGCAGCCGCCGGGCATCCGGCCGGGCTGCGGCACGGTGCCGGGGATCGGTACCAGCCGGTCGCGGCCGGCATCGATACGCGGAATGGCATCGAATAGCCCGCGCGTATAGGGATGGTGCGGCGACCGGAACAACGATTCCGTCGGGCATTTCTCGACGATGTTGCCGGCATACATGACGCAGACGCGTTCGCAGATCTGCGACACCGCGCCGAGATCATGACTGATGAAGACGATCGCCATGCCAGTTTCCTCGCGGATCGAAATCAGCAGATCGAGGATCTGCGCCTGGATCGTCGCGTCCAGCGCCGTCGTCGGCTCATCAGCGATCAGCAGATCCGGATTGCCGGCAAGCGCCATGGCGATCATCAACCGCTGGTTCTGGCCACCGGAAAATTCATGCGGAAAATTGTCGAAACGGCGCACCGCGTCGGGAATGCCGACCATTTCCATCAGGCGGACGGCCTCGTTGCGGGCGGCCCTGCCGGTCAGGCCGCGGTGCAGTTCGACGGCTTCGGCGATCTGGCGCCCGGCGCGGATGACCGGGTTGAGCGAGCTCGACGGATCCTGGAAGATCATGGCGATGCGGCCGCCGCGAATGCTTTCGAGCTTCGTGCGCGACGCGCCGATCAGCTGATCGCTGCCGAGACGCACGCTGCCTGAGACGGAAGCCTTTCCAGGCAGGAGCCCGAGTGCCGCCAGCCAGGTGACCGACTTGCCGCAGCCGGATTCGCCGACGAGACCCACCGCCTCGCCCTTCTCGATCGCCAAATCGACGCCGTGCAGGACTTCGATACCGCTGAAAGCGACCTTCAAATTGGAAATTTCGACCAATGGCATTTCAGCCTCTCCTTCTTGCATTCCCGCCGGCCGCCAGATCCGAATGAGAGCATGATGCCGAAAACCGCTCACACTTTTCGCCATCATGCTCGTGCCTGTCGGGCCTGCCTGGTTTCCGGATAGCCGGTGCACCAAATGGCAGCGAGCCGGAGTTTCCCCCGGCTCGCTGATGTCGTCAGGTCTTGATCAGGACCAGTTGCCCTGGCGGAAGTCCATGGCGAAGGCCGATGCGGCCTTCCAATTGATCGACTTCGACTTGGCGGTGAAGACGGCGTTCTGGTGGAGAACGGTATAGGCGGGGTCTTCGCGCTCGCAGATCTGCAGCATGCGGGCGAAAGCGTCATGACGCTTGGCGCGATCGGTGCTGGTCTCGAGGAAGGTCGACAGCGTGTTCATTTCGGCGTTGGTCCATTCGCCGACCTGCTGCTGCTGGCCGTTCGGGCCGTGCTGGGCGACGATCGAGGAAACGGGATCGGGGAAGCTTGCGGAGTTCGACCAGTCGCGGACGGCGCGCGTCGGCGTCTTTTCGAGGATCTGCTGCCAGTTTTCCTTCATCTCGATCTGCACGTTGAGGCCGACCTGCGCCCACATTTCGACGAGGATCTGCGCCGTCGGGGTCTGGTTGGTATAGTAGTTGTTCAGCAGGCGATACGGGATCGGGTCGCCCTTGTAGTTGGCTTCCTTGAGGAGCTGGCGGGCGAGATCCGGATTGTATTCCGGCACGGTCCAATCCTTGACCAGCATGTCGCCATAGAAGTCCCACTGCAGGCCGGCCGGAACGCGGGTGCGGCCTGCCCAGAGCGAGTCCACGATCGCCTGGCGGTCGATGGCATGCGTGAAGGCGCGGCGAACCAGCGGGTTGCCGAGCTGGGCATGGGTCTTGTCGAACACAGTCAGACGGTGGTTGGTGATGATGCCGCCCTGGACTTCGAAGGCAGCGTTCTTTTCAATGCCTTCGATCTGGTCCGGCGGGATGTCGCTGGCGAGGTGATATTCGCCGGACAGCAGGCCGTTGACGCGCGAGGCGACTTCCGGAACTTCGACGAAGCGGATCTGCTTCACCGGAGGACGGCCGCCCCAATACTCGTCATGCGCTTCGTAGATCAGGTAGGTATCCGGCTTGAATTCGGCGACGCGGTAGGGACCGGTGGTGATCGGCGCGCGAGCCCAGTCGAGATAGCTCTTGGCTTCGTCCCAGCTGCGGCGGTTGGCGATGGCGCTGGCGGCAACGGAGATGCGGCCTTCCATCGTCACGTCAGGCGAACCGTTGACGAAGCGGACGGTGTATTTGTCGACGATTTCGATGCCGAGCAGGGCCGGCCAGATACGGCGGGCGACGGCCGGGATTTCGACCGGCAGTTCCTTGCTTTCGCGGCCGAGCGGGTTCTTTTCGGTGACGAAGATCGTCTTGCCGGTGCTCGGCTGCGTATCGCCGAACATCCGTTCCTTGCTGAAGGAGAAGGCGACGTCTTCGGCCGTCATCTCGTCGCCATTGTGAAATTTGACGCCCTGGCGCAGTTTCAGCTCGACGGTCTTGTCGTCGATACGGCGCCATTCGGTAGCGAGCGACGGAACGGCCGAGAGGTTGCCGAGCCAGTCGAGGCCGATCAGGCTTTCCCAGAGCGACGAATTGAAGATGCGCTGGCCGACATTCGACTGTTCGCGCAGCGTATCCAGCGTGTTCGAGTTCGAGATCTTCTGGACGGCGATGGTGATCGAAGGACGGTTGTCGTCCTGGGCGATGGAAAAGCGCGGCAGGATCAGCGAGCTGGCGACGCCGGTGGCAAGGCCGAGAGCACCGCGACGGGTGAAGCTAACCATGGGATATCTCCTTGGGTTCTCTGGTGGTTCGGATCAATGGCTGCGTTCGCTCAGGCCCTCGGGACCGGAGCGATAGTGGGTCAGGGTTCTGTCGGCATGTTTCAGGCGCCAGGAGAGCGCCTTCTGCGCATAGTCCCGCACGAGCGCGGCATAGGCCGGATCGTCGGCGAGATTGGTGAATTCGTTCGGATCGTGCCGCAGATCGAAGAACAGCGGCGGCAGCGCTGCGAAATGAACGTATTTGTATCGCTCGTCCTGGATGACGCAGAGGCTGCAATCATTCATGCCGAGGCCGAGGAAACTCTGCGGCTCGGAATAATAGACGTCGCGGAAGTCGTATTCGTAGTGCAATTCGGTGCGCCAATCCTGCGGTCGGCCCTCGCTCAGGAAGGGCAGCAGCGACAGGCCGTCACAGGCGTGCGGGATCTTTCCGCCGAGCCAGTCGAGTATGGTCGGCATGACGTCGATGCTCTCGGTGAAGCCGCTTTCGATCGCGCCGGCACGCGCATTTTCGCCGGCGTCCTTGATGACGAGCGGAATGCGGAAGCTCGGATCGTTGTAGCCGATCTTGCCGAGCAGGTGATGATCGCCGAGCTGCTCGCCGTGGTCGCTGGTGAAGATGATCAGCGTATCGTCCCACTGTCCGGTCTCGTCGAGATAGCTAAAGACCCGGCCAAGGCAATCGTCGACCTCGGTGATGAGGCCGCAATAGGTCGCGCGCATCTGGCGCAGTTCCGCTTCGTCGAGCGTTGCGCCCGACCCTTCGGCGCCCTGGAAGAAGGAGCCGCGGCGGATGCTGTCGACATAGAATTTCATCAGTGGATGTTGTGCAGCTTCGATATCCGGGTTGGCCGCGCGGATCGGCGCCGGCATGTCTTCCGGCCGGTACATGGCATGATAGGGAGCAGAGGCGACGAAGGGCGGATGCGGCCGATAATAACCGAGATGCAGGAAGAAGGGCTTGCCGTCACGGCCCTTGAGATAGGTCAGCGCCCGCTCGGTGAAGAAGGTCGAGTCCGAAAATTCTTTCGGGATGCGTGACGGACGGTCGGTGGCGCCGGCAACGGCATCCTCGCCCTCTGGCAGCCAGATATCAGGGCGATGCTCCGGCAGATCGAAGCCGTTCTGTGCCACCCAGCCGAAATAACCCTCCATATTGGGCTCGAAGGCGCCGACCGGATGGAAGCCATCCATCAGGTCGCCAAGCACCCTGAAGCGCGGATCGTTCGGCGAAGTGGTGCGCGGATCCGGCACCGTCGTCGTATAGCCGATCAGCGCCGGATCGTAGCCGACGCCGCGCAACGCCTTGCCGAGGTTGAGATGGCGTTGGTCGAGCGGCACCGTGTTCTGCACGGCACGATGGTTCATCAGGTAGAGGCCGGTGAGCAGGCTCGCACGGGCCGGGCCGCAGGGAACGCAGGTCGTCACGTGGTTCCTGAAGGTCACGCCCTCGCGACAGAGCCGGTCGAGATTGGGTGTCTTCAGGAAATCGATTTTCCCGTCGGCACGCAGAACGTGCGGAACGAAATCGGCTCGCCATTGGTCAACGACGATGAGTAGAACGTTTTTCTTTCGCATGGAGCCCCCACTTGTGCGGGGCTGTTTGAACCGCGATTATTGCAGCGCGATGACCACTTTTTCAAAGTTCCATGACATTGAACGGATCGTGGCTTTCTTCGCTTTTATTCCAGAAGCGTCATGAAATTGTAACATTCACGACACACTCATCGCCCGCGCCTGATCTGATCTGATCGCGGCACGCACCGTCAGTTTGCAGTTCTTTGAGACCCGGCGGCATGCTTCCCGCGGCAAGATCAAGGAGGCGGGCAACGTCTCCTACGATCAGACGACGGTTGCTCTGCCCGACCGGCTGCTCGACTGAGGTTATATCAGGTGATCCGTTAACGCGTCGAAGAGATGGACCTGGCCCGGATCGACCGACAGTCCGATCATGTCTCCAGTTTTGACCCTGTCGCGGCGCGTCTCGACGATCGTCAGCTCCGGCTGGGTGGCCGCGACGATGAAGGTCGAGGAGCCGGTCGATTCGACGAAGGCGATCGGCACATCGAAACTGCCATGCCCGGGCTCGACGACGCCGATATGTTCGGGCCGGATGCCAGCGATGAGCTTACGCCCGGGTTCGATGGCGCGTGATATCGCAAGCGTCCGTTTCACCGCGCCGAAATCCAGGATCAGGCTCTTTCCGTCTTCCGCGGCGATCGCGGGGATGAAATTCATGGCCGGCGAACCGATGAAGCCGGCAACGAACCGGTTCGCCGGCCGGTCGTAGAGATCAAGCGGCGCGCCCTGCTGTTCGATGATGCCGTCGCGCATGACAACCACATGGTCGGCCATCGTCATCGCTTCGACCTGGTCGTGCGTAACGTAGACGAAGGTGGCGTGCAGCCGGTCGTGCAGCGACCGGATTTCCTTGCGCATGTGGACGCGCAGCGCAGCATCGAGGTTGGACAGCGGCTCGTCGAACAGGAAGGCCTTGGGATGGCGGATGATGGCGCGGCTCATGGCGACGCGCTGGCGCTGACCGCCGGAAAGCTCGCGCGGATAGCGCTTCAGGAGATGGGAAAGACCTGTCGTCGCCGCCACGTCCTCGGCGGCCTTCTTGGCCTCGGCCTTGGCGATGCCGCGGATGCGCAGACTGTAGGTCAGGTTCTCCTCGACCGTCATATGCGGATAGAGCGCATAGGACTGGAACACCATGGCGACGTCGCGCTTGCGCGGCGGCACGCCGTTCATCAGCTCGCCGGCGATCCTGAGATCGCCCGACGAAATGCTTTCGAGGCCGGCAAGCGAGCGCAGCAGCGTGGACTTGCCGCAGCCCGACGGGCCGACGAGCGCAACGAAAGTGCCCTTGGCGATCGAGAGGTCGATATTCTTCAGGGCGTGGAAGGCGCCGTAGTATTTGTTGACGCCTCTGAGCTCGATCTGTGTGGTCATTTGAGGGCTCCAGAGGTGAGGCCGGATACGATGCGGCGCTGCAAGAGAACGAAGATGGCAAGGATCGGCGTCACATACATCGTGGCGTAGGCCATGATGTTGTTCCACTCGTTGGTGTTCGGCCCCATGAAGGAATTGAGACCGACGCTTGCCGGCTGAAGCTCGGCCGCCTGGATCATCGACTTTGAATAGACGAATTCGCCGAAGGCCTGCATGAAGATCAGGATGGCGCTGACCAGGATGCCGTTGCGGGCCAGCGGCAGCACGATGTTGAAGAAGGCGCCGACGCGCGAATTGCCGTCGACGAGCGCCGCCTCCTCCAGCTCCTGGGGAACGCTCATGAAGGTGGCGCGCACCAGGATGACGAAGAAAGGCATGCTCTTTGCCGCGACCGCGATGATGACGGCAAGGCGCGGAGTGGAAAGCAGGCCGATCTGCGAGAAGCCGACGAAGATCGGCGTGATCATCAGCGAGGCCGGCAGGACCTGCAGCATCAGGATCAGGAACAGGCCGATATCCACCCAGACGTTGCGGTACCTGGCAAGCACATAGGCGCAGCCGACGCCGAGCAGGGTGATCAGCGCCACGGAACCAAGAGCGATGACCAGTGAGTTCCAGAGGTAGCGGCCCATGTCGCGGCTTTCCCAGACCGCGGCATAGGTGCCCCATTGCGGCGAGGTCGGCCAGAAGCTCGGCGGCGTCGCGAACATCTCCGAGCCGCTTTTCAGCGCGGTGATGTACATCCAGTAGAGCGGGAACAGATAGATCGCCGCCATGACGATCGATATCGCGAGCATCAGCCGGTCGCGGTTCGTCGTATTCATCCGCGCACCTCGTGGCGTGTGGACCGGACATAGACGACGGACGCGAACATGACGAAGACGATCATGATGACGGAGATCGTCGCGCCCTTGGCGAAGTCGTATTGGCGGAAGGAGAGATCCCAGGCCCAGTATTGCGTGACGTTCGACGAATTGTTCGGCCCGCCCGATGTAATCGCGGCGAAAAGATCGAACTGCTGCAGCGTGAAGATCAGGCCGAGTGAGATGATGGCGCCGATGGTCGAGCGCATCATCGGCAGCGTGATCGTCCAGAAGCGCTGCCAGACATTGGCGCCGTCGAGTTCGGCCGCCTCAAAGAGATCGGCCGGGATGCCGGCAAGGCCGACGGACAGCAGGATCATGTTGAACGAGGTGCCGAGCCAGACATTGGCTATGATGACGGCATAGAGCGAATAATGCGGGTCCGAGCGCCAGAAGATGTTGCCGGAGATGATGCCGCTTTCCTTGAGAATGAAGTTCAGCACGCCGAAATCGCCGGAGAGAATCCAGTTCCAGATGGCGCCGACGACGAGGCCGGGCATCACCCAGGATACCAGGAACAGGCCGCGCATCCATGAGGCGCCGGGAAAATTGACCCAGAAGAACAGCGCCAGGCCGAAGCCGATCAGGAACTGGCCGGCGATGGAGCCAACGACGAAGATGACGGTGTTGTAGAGGATCGGCAGCGTTTCCGGCTGCGCGAAGAGGTCGGTATAATTCTTGAAGCCGACGAAGGGACGCGAGAAGGTCCCGAGGCTGAACATGTCGACCTCCTGGAAGCTCATCACGACGTTGTAGATCAGCGGCAGCCCCGCCATCAGGAACAGAAAACCGAGCGGGAAAGCGACCAGTACGATATCGAAACCGCGGCCGTCCCTGACGCTCATCAGGATCCTCTTCATGGGTCCTCCGATACTCCGAACGGGGCCGCCTGGCGCATGATGCGGAAGACGGCCCCTGCCGGGAGGAAATGGTTGGATGGCTGTTGAGCCATCGGTGGATACCCTTCTCCCCAGCGGGGAGAAGGTGGCGGCAGCCGGATGAGGGGGCGGCGAACTCGGCGTCTGCTGTTCTTCACTTGCGTTCAGAACATTCGTCGCTGTCGCTCCTCACCCCCTCATCTGCCCTTTGGGCATCTTCTCCCCGCTGGGGAGAAGAGAGAGCAAGAGGCCAACCCCGGCCCTGCGCTGTCGCTTCGGCTGCGCCGAACCGCTTCTCACCCAAGCACAGCCTTGATCTTATCCGCGGCCTGATCGAGCGCGTCCTTCGGGCTCATCTGGCCGGTCAGTGCTGCCTGAATAGCGTCCTGGATCGCCTTGGAGATCTTCGGCCATTGCGGATGCGGGCCGCGCGGCTTGGCGTATTTCAGCTGTTCGAGGAACACCTTGAGGGCGGCATCCTTCAGCGGCTGACCGGTTTCCGGGATCGAAATGTCGGAGCGAGCCGGAAGCTGGCCGAAATTCTTGAACATCTTGTCGTCCTGCGAGGCGAAAAATTCGAGCGCCTTGAAGGCTTCGGCCGGATGTTTGCTGGTGGCGAAGATCGCCCAGTTGAAGTCGCCCATGGCCGACGAGCGCTCAGCCCCTTCCTTCGGAACCGGAAGCAATGTGACGCCCCAGTCGAATTTCGCTTCCTGGCTCATGCGGTCGAGTTCCCAGGGACCCGAGATCGCCATTGCCGCATTGCCTGAGTTGAAGGTGCCGGTCGAATCCCACTGGCCGCGCGTCAGCGTGTCGGGGGAAGCGAGCTTCTCGTCCATGATCGTCTTCCAGACCTCGAGCGCCTTCACCGCGCCTTCGGCATTGATATTTTCATAGCTGCCGCCACCCATCTGAGCCCAGGGAAGGAACTGGAAGGTGCCTTCCTCATTGGCCTTGGCCGAGAAAGCGAGACCGTAGACGTTCTTGGCGGGGTCGGTCAGCTTGCGCGCATCTTCGACGAGTTCGTCCCAAGTCTGCGGCGGCTTGTTCGGATCGAGGCCCTTCGCCTTGAACATGTCCTTGTTGTAGTAGAGCGCGATCGTGTTCGTCGCCTTCGGCACGCCAAAATACTTGCCGTCCCACTCCACGGATTTCAGCGGTCCGGGGAAATAGTTTGCCGGCTTGATCACCGTCGACTTGGAGATCATGTCGGTGAGATCGAGGAAAGCGCCGCGCGACGAGAACAGCGCATGCTCCGGATTGTCGACGGCAATGATGTCGGGCGCTTGGCCGGTCGCAAAGGCGCGCATGGCCTCGGTGACGACGTCGTCGAACTGGATCAGCCGATACTCGATCTTGATGCCGTTGTTCTGGGCATTGAATTCCTTGACGAGGTTCGGCGCCGGCTGGATGTCCCTGTCCAGCGACCAGAGCGTCAGCGTGACGTCTTCGGCCCTGGCCGAAAGGCCGGTGAGCGAGATGCCTGCAAGCGCCAGAGCGCCCAGAATTGCATATTTGCGGATAGCCATGATTCTCCTCCTTTGTGGTTATCCCCGTTTCCGGCAATTCCTCCTTGCCGGCCACGATATCATCAGACCGGATCGACGACGAATTCGCCGCCCCGGGCATGCTTGAGGTGGTTGAGCGCATAGACCTGGCCGGTCATTTCAAGCGCGTCGCGATAGACCGGGTCGTGCCAGCCTTCGATGTCGATGGAGCCCGACCAGCCGGCAAGGCGCAGCTCGGAAATGATGTCGGTCCAGTTGCTGTCGCCGAAGCCCGGCGTGCGCATGAAGACGAACTTCTCCTTGCCGAAGATGCCGTGTTCCTTGATGACCTCCCAGCGGATGGTCGCGTCCTTGCCGTGGACGTGGAAGAATTTGTGCGCCCATTTGCGGATCTGCGGTAAAGGGTCGATCAGATAGACCATCTGATGGCACGGTTCCCACTCCAGCCCGATATTGTCATCAGGCGTCTCGTTGAAGATCAGTTCCCAGGCATCGGGATTGTGGGCGATGTTCCAGTCGCCGCTTGCCCAGTTGCCGTCCATGGCGCAATTCTCGAAGGCGATCTTGACGCCCTTGTCGGCGGCGCGCTTGGCAAGCTCGCTCCAGATCTGCTTGTAGCGCGCCAAGCTGTCGGTCAGCGGCTTGCCGCGGATGCGGCCGGTGAAGCCGGCAACGCAGGTGGCGCCGAAGTGATGGGCATTGTCGATGCAGTCCTTCCAGCCCTGCAGCGTCTCGAGGTCGATCGCGCTCTCTTCCAGCGGATTGCCGAACATGCCGAGCGTCGAGATGGTGATGTCGCGGTCGCCGATCGCATCGAGGCAGCGCTTGCCGAGTTCGGCAAGGTTCTGCCCCTTGGTCGTCTGCCAGAAGAAGGGTTCGAAGCTTTCGAAGCCCATGCCGGCGATCTCGCCGATGCGGGTGGCGGCGTCGCCCTTGTTGCCGCTGACCATGGTGCCGATACGAATGGATTTTGCAGGGTTGCTCACGTCACGTCATCCTATGCTGAAATTTCGACGCGCCTGCCCGTCTTGGCGCTTTCGATCGCGCCGAAGACCATGGCAAGGCTTCGGATATTGTCGGAATTAACCGTCTCGGGCCGTTTGCCGGTGCCGATCGCCGCGATGAAGTCGGCGATGACGCTGGCGTGACCATGGGTCTCCTCGTCATGGTCCGGACCGGGAACGTTTACGGCAACAGAGCCGCGTAGAAGGCCGGGCTCTTCGCCGGCGATGGTCGCCTTGAAATTCTCTTCGCCATCCCAGGCGAGCATTCCCTTCGAGCCGACGAGGCGCCACTGGCTTTCCCAACTGGTGCGCTCGCCTTCAGCGCACCAGGAGCCGCGATAGGTGAAGACGATGTCGTCGGAAAATTCGAAGATGGCGTTGGCCGAGGCGCCGTGCCGGTACCACGAACCCTTCGGATTGCGCTCGACGCAATAGACGGCAAGCGGCTTCCTGTCGGCGACGTAGCGCGCTGCATCGAAGGTGTGGATCGCCATGTCGAGAAGCAGGACGTTGTCCATCTCTTCGCGGAAGCCGCCGAAATGCGGCGCCAGGAAGAAGTCGCAATGGATGCCGGTGAGTTCGCCGATCGCGCCGCTTTCGACGAAGCGGCGAAGGCGCCTGACGCCTGATATGAAGCGGCGGTTCTGGATGACGGCGTGGATGCGGCCGGTCTCGGCGGCAAGATCGACCAGCGCGGCGCCCTCGGCAAGCGAGGCCGCCATCGGCTTTTCGCTGAGCACATGGCAGCCGGCCTTGAGTGCGGTGGAAACGACGTCGTAGCGCGCGGCCGGAATGACGATGTCGAAGACCAGGTCGGCCTTTGTGGCCGCGATGACGTCGGACAGGTCCGAACCGATGACGGCGCCTTCAAGGCCGAACTCCGAGGCAAGCTTTTCCGCCGTCTCCCGATTCAGGTCGACGAGGCCGACGATGGTGATGGAGTCGGCCAGCAGAGGGTTGGAAGCGATGGCGCGCAACCAACCTTTGGACATAGCTCCGCACCCGCACAGAATGGCACTGAATTTCACGATTTCCTCCAAGGGAACGGTGTCAACTCTCCTCGTGACACGCACTCCGTAAACGTTTACGACTGTAGGCGAAAACATTTTGCGGTGTCAATAGACGGCAAATGGGAAATTACGGGCCCAGATCCGGACGGATCTGAATTATAGAAATGGAGCATGATGTCGTCCGAAAACCGCGCACACTTTTCGGCATCATGCTCCCGGGAAAATCGTCAGCGATGAAGGGGATTCGCCAGCTTGCCGAACACTTGAATATCTCGATCGGCACGGTCTCCCGCGCGCTGAACGGCAAGCCCGATGTCAATCAGGAAACCCGCCGGCGGGTGCTGGCGGCGGCCGAGGAACTCGGCTATGTCGCCAACCAGTCTGGGCGGAGCCTGAGGCAGGGGGAGACGAAGGTCATCGGATTGATGATCGAATCCAGCAAGGAGACGGTCGAGAACGCCGACAACTTCTTCCTCGGCGTCACCAGCGGCCTGCAGAGCGTCTTTGCCCGCCACAAGCTCGATCTCCTCATGTTGCCCTGCCCGAGCGACGAGGATCCGCACGAATATCTGAAGCGGATGGTGGCGCGGCGCATCGTCGATGCGATGATCATCTCGGACACGCAGCGCGTCGACCGGCGCATCGACTTTCTGTCGCGGGCGAAGATCCCCTTCGTCGCGCTCGGCCGCAGCCTTTCGGCCAGCAATTTTCCATGGATTGATCTCGATTTCGAGGGCGTGGCCGACCATGCCGTCGAGCGGCTGATCGCGCTGGGCCACCGCCGGATCGCGATCACCGCGCCGTCGAGCGAGGCCAACCTCGGCTATCTCTTTATCGACAGCTATCGCCGGGCGCTTGAGCGGCACGACATTCTCTTCGACCCGTCACTCGTCATCCGCATCAGGTCGAGCGAACAGGGCGGCTACCAGGCGGCCCATGAGCTGCTGCTGCTCGAAGAGCGGCCGACGGCGGTGATCCTGATCTACGAGCTGATGGCGATCGGTCTTTATCGCCGCCTGATGGAATCGGGCGTCATGCCCGGCCGCGACCTTGCGGTGATCGGCTTCCGCGACGCTCCGCGCGCACGGTTCCTGCAGCCGTCGCTGAGCTGCTTTCGTATCTCGCTCTACGATCTCGGCGTCGCGCTCGGCCGGATGCTTCTCGCCACCATGCCGGCCTATCGAGAGTTCTATCCGGGCGACGGCCGAAACATCATCTGGCCGCTCGAACTGATGCCGGGCGAAAGCGATGCATTCGATGTGGGGGCCATGGTCTGAGACCGGCAGGTTGGGTATATTCCCTCTTGATGTAGAGTGGATGGTTTCGATGAAAATGTCCTTCATGACCGGCGCAGCCTTCAACCGGAATCCGAGCAAGGCGAAGAAGGAAGCGAGCGAGCGGCCGCTGGTGATCACTGATCGCGGCGAAGCGGCCTATGTCCTTGTCAGCTATGCGGAATTTCAGGTGAACTGGACGCCGAAGACGCTGTTTGAGGCATTGCGCGATCCCTCCGCTGATGAAAGGGAATTCGAACCCGCGCGGCCGGGCTTTGACAACAGGACCGTCGAATTCTGACGGTTACGCCATCGTATTGCCGCGCGGGGATTGCCCGTAGCGTCTTAGGCATTGGCGGCGAAAAACCGGTTCTCCGGCCGCGGCAATCCGAGATGTTCACGCAGCGTCATGCCCTCGTATTCGCTGCGGAACAGGCCGCGGCGCTGCAGCTCGGGAACCAGCCGTTCGGTGACGTCGGTGAGACCTTGCGGCAGATAGGGGAAGACGATGTTGAAACCGTCCGAACCCTCCTCGTCAAGCCAGCGCTCCATCTCGTCGGCGATGCTGGCCGGCGTGCCGACGAAGGCAAGGCCGGCATAACCGCCATAACGCTGCGCCAGCTGGCGCACCGTCAGATTTTCCTCCGCCGCAAGCTTCAGCACCTGTGCCCGGCCGGTCTTGCTGGCATTGGTGTCGGGAATATCGGCCGGCAGCGGTGCGTCGGGATCGAAGCCCGAAGCGTCATGGCCGAGCGCGATCGAAAGCGAAGCGATGGCGCTGTCGTAATGCACCAGACTGTCGAGGGTGGCGCGTTTGGCGCGGGCCTCCTCGATGCTGTCGCCGACGATGATGAAGGCGGCAGGCAGGATCTTCAGATGCTCGCGGTTGCGGCCGATACCTTCCATGCGACCCTTGATATCGGCATAAAGCGCCCTGCCCGCGGCCAGATCGCGCGGCGAACAGAAGACCATCTCGGCGGTCTCCGCCGCAAGCTGGCGGCCGGGGTCCGACTGGCCGGCTTGGACGATGACGGGCCAGCCCTGCGGCGGCCGGGCGATATTGAGCGGCCCGCGCACGCTCAGTTCTTCGCCCTTGTGGCCGAGCACATGCATCCTTTCCGGATTGAAGAACAGGCCGCTTTCCCGGTCGCGGATGAAGGCATCGTCGGCGAAGCTGTCCCAAAGCCCGGTCACGACATCGTAGAATTCCCGGGCGCGATGATAACGCTCGCCATGCTCCACATGTTCGTCAAGGCCGAAATTGAGCGCGGCGTCGGGGTTGGAGGTCGTGACGATGTTCCAGCCGGCGCGGCCGCCGCTGATATGGTCGAGCGAGGCGAAACGCCGGGCGATGTGATAGGGCTCGTCGAAAGTGGTGGAGGCAGTGGCGACGAGGCCGATGCGCTCCGTCACCGCCGCCAGCGCCGAGAGCAGCGTGAAGGGCTCGAAGGAGGTCACGGTGTGGCTGCGCCTGAGCGCTTCGACCGGCATGTTGAGCACGGCAAGGTGATCGGCCATGAAGAAGGCGTCGAATTTCGCCCGCTCCAGCGCCTGCGCGAAGGACTTCAAATGGGCGAAATTGAAATTGGCGTCGGGATAAGAACCGGGATAGCGCCAGGCACCGGTATGCAGGCTGACGGGACGCATGAAGGCGCCGAGGCGCAACTGCCGTGGGGTCATGACTTTCCTCATGGATCGGGCAAGGCGGCCGCCTGCCCCGCATTGGGCATTCTGTCTGAAGCCGCTGCAGCGACGCATCGGATATCGGTTACGTAGGAACTCGACGAATTCAAATCGAGGCCGGCTCCGCTAATTTCCGGTAGCGATTTCGGCACTTTTCCGGCCACGTTTTCGCAGAACCGCCCGACTGAGGCACTAATCGCGGCAGCCAGAAGCCGATAAGCAAACACTTTTCATTTTCGATGACATCTATAGAATTTGTGCTCTTATTTCGACGCTCGATTTCTTTCACCGATAGGCTCGTCAGAAATGGAGACATCGATGAACACCGTGCTGAGGCAAGCAGACCAGATCCGGCCCGTGGCCGACCGTATCGGCAGCGACGAGGAGGCGATCGCCACTGCCCGCAGATTGGCAGCGCAATTTGCCGCACGCGCCGCCGAGCGCGACGCCGACAGGATCCTGCCTTTTAGCGAACTCGATCTTCTCGCCCAGTCCGGCCTTTTGGCGATCACCGTGCCGGCGCAATATGGCGGCCTCGACGTCTCCAACGCCGTGCTTGCCGAGATCACCGCGATCCTGTCGGAGGCGGACGGTTCGATCGGCCAGATCCCGCAGAACCATTTCTATATCCTCGAAGCGCTCAGAACCGATGGCGGCGAGGAGCAGCAGCGCTATTTCTTCGGCCGCGTGCTGGCCGGCGATCGTTTCGGCAATGCGTTATCCGAGCGCGGCACCAAGACGGCCGGCCACTACAATACGCGCATCACCCGCGACGGTCCGGGTTACCGGATCAACGGCCGCAAATTCTATTCGACCGGCGTCCTCTTCGCCGATTGGATCACCATCTTCGCGCTCGATCCGGAGGATCGCCTGACCATGGCCTTTGTGCCGAAGGGCACCGAAGGCGTCGAGATCGTCGACGACTGGGACGGTATTGGCCAGCGCACCACCGGCAGCGGCACGACGATCCTCGACAATGTCTATGTCAGTGCCGATTCCGTGGTCTTCCATCACAAGGGCTTCGAGCGGCCGACGACGATCGGCTCCGTTGGTCAGATCATCCATGCCGGCGTCGATCTCGGTATCGCACGGGCGGCCTTTGCCGAAACGCTTGAGTTCGTCAGGACGAAATCGCGGCCCTGGATGGATAGCGGCCTTGAGCGTGCCTCTGACGATCCGCTGACGATCGCCAAGGTTGGCCAGATCGCCATACGGCTGGAAGCCGCAACGGCTCTGGTGGAGCGCGCCGGCCACAAGGTCGATGCCGCGCAGGTCGAGACGACGGAGGAAAAGGTGATCGCGGCGACGCTGGCAGTCGCTGCGGCGAAGGTGCTGACGACCGAAGTGGCGCTCGAGGCCTCGAACACGCTCTTCGAGCTTGCCGGAACTTCGTCGGTGCAGGCGAGCCTCAACCTCGACCGCCACTGGCGCAATGCCCGCACCCATACGCTGCATGATCCCGTGCGTTGGAAATATCACGTCGTCGGCAACTACCATTTGAACGGCGTAACGCCGCCGAAGAACGGCGCGCTCTGAAATCTCCCCGCTCTTCCAAACGAAAGCCCCATTGCCGGCGCCGGCAATGGGGTATTTGCTTTCGATGAAAGATGGCCGCCTCAGCTATAGAGGCTGACCTCCGGTATCTTGTCGTTCAGCACGAATTCACCCACTTCCCTCGCCTTGTAGAAGACCGGGTCGTGCAGTGTATGGGTGCGGACATTGCGCCAGAAACGGTCGAAGCGGTATTTGTCGGCTGTTGAGCGTGCGCCCGTCAGCTCGAAGACGCGCGAGGTGATGTCGAGCGAGACATGGGTGGCGTGAACCTTGGCGGCATAGGCTTCCGCCGCCGCCTCGCCGCGCTCACGCGCGGTGACGTCGCGGCCGCGGGCAAGGCCCGCCTGCACGGCGGCTGCCGCACTGTCGGCAAGGGCTGCCGAGGCCTTCAGCGCGGCAGTGAATTCGCCGACGCGTTCGAGGATATAGGGATCATCCGCCGCCCGCTCGACACCCGAGGTGATCCACGGCCGGGTCGTGTTGCGGACGTAATCGACGGCCGCTTGCAGCGCGCCTTCCGCGGTGCCGAGATAAAAGTTGACGAAGACCAGCTGGATGAACGGCGTATTGAAGGTCGACAGCACCGGCGGCGCCACGTCGGATGCAGCCGGCGCGCCGACGAAATCCTCCTCGTAGACGGGGAAGTCGCGGAACTCGACGCTGCCGCTGTCGGACAGGCGCTGGCCAATATTGTCCCAGTCGTCATTGGCGACGTAACCTTGACGATTGGTCGGCACGGCGAAACCGGCGATCTTGTCGTCAAGCGTCGCATTGGCATTGATATAGTCGGAGACCCGCGCCGCCGTGGAGAAGGACTTGCGTCCGTTCAACACATAACTGTTGCCGCGACGGGTGAGCACCAGTCCGGGATCGCGCGGATTGACGGCTGCACCCCAATAGAGGTTCCTGGCGACGGTATCGCTGCCCAGCGCATGGGCGCGTGCGGCATCAAGGGCCCAATAGATGTACTGGCTGTTGACATAGTGGTAGCCGAGCAGCTGGCCGATCGAGCTCTCGCCACGGGCGAGAATGCGCACCAGCCTCAGCCCGTCGACCCAGTCGAGGCCACCGCCGCCGATTTGCGTGGGATGCAGCGCATTGAGCAGGCCGGCATTCTTCAGTTTGACGATCTCGGCGAGCGGCGGACGGCCTTCGCGGTCGAGGTCTGCGGCGCGCCGCGACAGGTCGGCAGAGATATCCTCCGCACGGGCAAAGAGGTCTTCGCGCGTCGGGTTGCGGCTGGCCGCGAAGATGACATTGGACTGGCTCATAGGCGGAACTCCATTTCTCCAAAAAGATGATCCGGCGGGAGCCACACGCTTCCGCCGGAAGGATCGAAGTGCGAGTTCTCAGAACAGCTTGTCGGGGATCCAGCTGGCGGTCGCCGCATCGCTCGTGCTGAAGGCCGGGATCTTTTCGGCCAGCTCCTCGATCGTCTTGACGCCGGCTGCGCGCAGGCTTTCCTGCGTCAGAAGTGTTGGCTTCACGGTGATCTGGTGGGGAACCGTCTGTCCGGCGATTTCGAGTGCTGCGGCGCGAATGGAGACGGCGCCGACGACGGCCGGATTGGTCGCGACGGTCGCGACCCAAGGGCTGCCTTCTTCGATGATTTCCTGGATATCGGCCGTCGAGACGTCAGCCGAATAGATCTTGAGCTTGCTTGCTATGCCGAGATCGTTGGCAGCGAGCTTCACGCCGCGGGCGAATTCGTCATAGGGGGCGAAGACGACCGATATATCGGGATTGGCAGTGAGCACGGCCTTCGCCTGATCGGCGGTCGAAGTCGCCGTCGTGTCGCTGACATTGCCGAAACGGGCCTTTTCGACCACGCCTTTATTGTCCGACTTGAACTTGTCCCAGACTTCGTTGCGGCGGTCGAGCGGCGCAAAGCCCGCGACATAGACGTAGCCGGCGTTGAAGCTGTTGCCGTTGTCCTTCACCACCTGTTCGAGCGCCAGTGACGCGAGTTCGTGATCGCTCTGCTCCACCTGCGGAATCTTGGGGTTGTTGAGGTTGACGTCGAAGGCCACGACCTTGATGCCCTTGTCGAGCGCCTGCTGCACGACGTCGCCGAGCGATTCCGGCAGGCCGTGGTCGATGACGATGCCGGAGACGCCGAGATTGATCGCCTGGAGGATCTGTTCGCGCTGCTCGGCGGCATCCTGCCGGCCGGGGAAGATGCGCAGGTCGATATCCAGCGCCTTGGCCTGGGCTTCAGCCCCTGCCTGGTAGGCCTGGAAGAAATCGCCGGCCGAGATGTAGCTGATCAGCGCTACTTTGACGCCGCCCTTGTCGAAAGGGGCAGGAGCGCCGGACAGACCGTCGGCTTTTGCGCCTTGAATGAAAATGAACGGAATGACGGCGGCGGACAGTGCGAGCCGTGCGAGGGATTTCATCGTCGCGTTCCTTTTAGCAATCGGGAGCGTCGTCTGACAGGTCTGGCAGCCCTCGCGACGCGTTGGATTATTAGATATAATCTCTATGTTTTTAGTAGAGTAAATGATCCGATTTTATGGGCTGTGTGAGATTCTTTGTTTCCCGAGGGCAGTTCGCCGGGGAAAGGCGTGCCTGGAGTTCAACCGCCCGGACAGGGCACACTCCGGCTTCGATCGCAGTCCCGGACCTTTATCGATGCCGCTTCTTCACATTGAAAATATCACCCGCAGTTTCGGGTCGACGCGGGCGCTTGCCGGCGCTGATTTTTCTATGGAACGCGGCGAGATCGTGGCGCTGATGGGCGCAAACGGCGCGGGAAAATCGACGCTGGTCAAGATCCTTTCCGGCGTGCTTCCGGCCGATGGCGGCATGGTCAGCCTCGATGGCCGCGCCTTTGCGCCGCGTAGCCCGGCCGAAGCAGCAAGGGCCGGTGTCGTCACGGTGCATCAGTCAACGGATCTCGTCGGTGCGGCCGGTCTGACGGTTGCCGATGCCCTGCTGCTCAACCGGTTTGCCGATCGCAGCACACCCTTCTTCGTCTCGCGCGCCGGCATCCGCCGTGCAGCGCAGGCCATGCTAGATGCCGCCGGCTTCTCCCTGCCGCTGGACCGTGATTTCGGTGACCTCGCCAGCGCCGATCGGCAACTGGTGGCGATCGCCCGGGCGCTTGCCAACCGCGCCGACCTCCTCATCCTCGACGAGCCGACGGCGAGCCTCTCCGGAGAGGAAAGCCGCCGCCTCTTCGATATTCTGCTTAGGCTTCGCCAAAAGGGCCTGGCGATCCTCTATATCTCGCACCGCACCGCCGATCTCGAAGCCATCGCCGACCGCGCGCTCGTCATGCGCGGCGGCCGCGTCGTCGGCACCTTCTCGCGGCCGATCGATTTTTCGAGCGCCATCGAGACGATGATCGGCCGCAGACTGGATGCGGCCCGGCCGGATGCGCGGCCCGCGACCGGACCAGTGATTTTCGAGATGCACAATGCCCGCCTGCTGCCGACAGGCGCCCCCTTCGATCTGTCGCTGCATGAAGGCGAGGTGGTTGCGGTCACCGGCGTGCTCGGCGCCGGCAAGAGCCGGCTGCTCCAGGCGATCTTCGGCGTGGCGGCGCTTGCCGGCGGCCAGATGTTCCTCGATGGCCGGCCCTACCGGCCGAAAAGGCCGGCCGGAGCGATAGCGGCAGGTGTCGCCATGGCCGCCGAAGACCGTCATCGCTCCTCGTTGATGCCGCCGGCATGGCCGGGCAATTCGCTGTCGGCGACGATCAGCCTGCCGCATCTTGCCAAATGGTATCCGCACGGCTTCCTCGTCGGCGGCCGTGAGCGCCGCGAAGCCGAACAGGCGATCACTCGTCTCGGCATCAAGGCCGCGGGTCCGCTCGCCTCGGTCTGGTCACTGTCCGGCGGCAACCAGCAGAAGGCGGTGATCGCCCGCTGGGAGGCGGAACCAAGCCGGCTTCTGCTGCTCGACGAACCCTTCCAGGGTGTCGACGTCGGCGCCCGTCATGACATCATCCGGGCAATCCGCGCCCGCAGCGACCGGGCGACGCTGATCGCGACCTCCGACCCGGAGGAGGCCTATGAGGTGGCCGACCGCATCCTCGTCATCGACCGCCACGTGTTGAGGCCCGCGGCAGACGGGGCCGCTCTTTCCTCTGCCATCCAGGGAATATCCGCATGACGACGATCGACGACGACACTCTTCCACAGGCAAGCGCCCGGCCGAAGGCATCGCCGCACGCCGATAGCGGTCGTCTTGCAGCACTCGGGGCGTTCCTCCGGGCGGGCGCGGTGTTCATCCTGTTGGCACTGCTCGTCGTCGGGTTCACCGTCGCCGAGCCCGCCTTCATCAATATCGCCAATCTCATGAGCATCCTGCAGGCGGTGTCGGTCGTCGCCATTCTCGGCGCCGGCGTCACCGTCACGCTTGCTGTCGGCGGTTTCGACCTGTCGATCGGCGCGGTCGCCGCATCGAGCGTGATGGCGGCGAGTTACGCGATGATCGTCTGGGGGCTCGACGCCTACGCGACGGTGCCGCTGGTGCTCGCCTTTGGCGCTCTGGTCGGCCTCGTCAACGCCTTCCTCATCGTGCGCCTGAAGGTGCCGGATCTTTTGGCGACGCTGGCGATGATGTTCCTGCTTTCCGGCCTGCAGCTGATCCCGACCGCCGGCCGGTCGATTTCGGCCGGCCTCACCCTGCCGGACGGCTCGAAGGCGACCGACGCTTTCGACCCCGCCTTTTTGCTGATCGGCCGCTACAGCATCCTCGGCACCCTGCCCGTTTCCGTGGTGCTGATGGCGGTAGTCGCCATCGCACTCTTCATTCTCACCGAACGCACCCGCATCGGCCGGCTACTGTTTGCGACCGGCGGCAACGAGGTCGCGACCCGGCTTGCCGGCGCCTCGACGGTGCGGCTGAAGACGCTCGCCTATGTCCTATCGGGCACGCTGGCATCGCTCGGCGGCATTGTCATTGCCGCCCGCGTCGGGCGTGGCGATATCTCGTCCGGCGGCTCGCTGCTGATGGATTCGGTCGCCGCAGCACTGATCGGCTTTGCCGTCTTCAACCTGCGCCGCCCAAACGTGTTCGGCACCATTGCCGGCGCGGTCTTCGTCGGTGTGCTGCTGAACGGCCTCACCATGCTGAACGCCCCTTATTACACCCAGGATTTCGTCAAGGGCGCCGTGCTCGTCGGCGCGCTCGCCCTCACCTACGGCCTCGGCCGTAGCAATCCCTAATTCCGAGGAAGAAAACATGACCCGCGAAATCAGGCTGAACGCCTTCGACATGAATTGCGTCGGACACCAGTCGCCGGGGCTCTGGCGCCATCCGCGCGACAAGTCCTCAACCTACAAGGATCTCGACTACTGGGTGCATCTGGCAAAGACGCTGGAGCGTGGCAGGTTCGACGGGCTGTTCATCGCCGACGTGCTCGGCCTCTACGATGTGCTGAACGGCAATGTCGATGCGGCACTTCGCCATTCGGCGCAGGTACCGGTCAACGATCCGCTGCAGCTCATTCCAACCATGGCCTACGAGACCGAACATCTCGGCTTCGGCCTGACGGCGTCGCTCTCCTTCGAGCACCCCTACACCTTCGCCCGCCGCATATCGACGCTCGACCATCTGACCAAGGGGCGCGTCGGCTGGAATATCGTCACCTCCTACCTCAACAGCGGTGCGCTCAATATCGGCCAGCCGGCGCAGACCAAGCATGACGATCGCTACGACCTCGCCGAGGAATATCTCGAGGTCTGCTACAAGCTCTGGGAGGGAAGCTGGGAGGACGGCGCCGTCGTCCGCGACCGGGAAAGCGGTATCTTCACCCATCCGGAAAAAGTCCACCCGATCCGCCATTCCGGCAAGCATTTCAACGTGCCCGGCATTCACTTGAGCGAACCCTCGCCGCAGCGCACGCCGGTGCTCTACCAGGCCGGCGCTTCCAGCCGCGGCAAGGATTTCGCCGGCGCCCATGCCGAGTGCATCTTCGTCGCGTCGCCGTCGAAGCCCGTGCTGAAGCGTTACGTCGCTAATGTCCGCGAGGCGGCCGAACGCGTCGGCCGCAACCCGCGCGAAATCCTCGCCTTCAACCTGCAGACCGTGATCCTCGGCGAGACCGATGCTGAAGCGCAGCGGAAGTTCAACGAATACCGCAAATATGCCTCCTTCGAGGGCGCGCTGACGCTGATCTCCGGCTGGACCGGCATCGATTTCGGCCAGTTCGGCCCGGACGAAGTGCTGCGGCACCGCCATACCAATGCGGTGCAATCGGCCGTCGAGACCTTCACCACAATCGATCCCAACAAGGAATGGACGGTGCGCGAAATGGCCGACTGGGTCGGCATCGGCGGTTTCGGCCCTGTCTTCGTCGGCTCGCCGCAGACGGTCGCCGACCTCATGCAGGAATGGATCGAGGATACCGACGTCGACGGCTTCAACCTCGCCTATGCCGTGACGCCCGAGAGCTTCGAGGATGCCGTCGATCTGCTGGTGCCGGAACTGCAAAAGCGCGGCGTCTACAAGACCGACTACGCCAAGGGAACGCTGCGGGAAAAGCTTGGGGGAGCGGGGCCGCGGCTCGTCGCGCCGCATCCGGGGGCGGCCTATCGCAACCTCGCCGGATAACCGGTCAGGCTTGCCGCCGGCGGCTGACCGGCAGTGATTGCTCAGGCGAATGCGCACAGGGCAGAAAAATATCTCGCCCGGCTCGCGCATTTGAATTTAATATCCGTCGCAATGATCTTTTCGCTTCGAATATAGTCTGGCGAATTGTTCACCGACCAGGAGGGGTCATGACCGTACCATCTATCTCCAGGCGCACGCTGATGAAGGGCACTGCCCTGCTGCTTGCCTCGACGGCGCTCGCCCGGCAGGCGCTCGCGCAGACCGCGTCCGGCGGCGGCCGGCTGATCGTTGCGGCCGATTCCGAGCCGAAGAACCTCAACCCTGCCATCGTCGCCTCGAACGGCGTCTTCTTCGTCGCCAGCAAGGTGATCGAGCCGCTTGCCGAAGCGTCGTTCGACGGCAAGGACGGGCTTTCACCGCGCCTCGCCACCTCCTGGGAGGGCTCGGATGACGGCCTCTCGGTCACCTTCAAACTGCGCGACGGCGTCACCTGGCACGACGGCAAGCCGTTCACCTCGGTCGATGTGGCCTTCTCAGCGCTCAACATTTGGAAGCCGCTGCAGAATCTCGGCCGCCTGGTTTTCGCCAATCTCGAAGCCGTCGATACGCCCGACGATTACACCGCCATCTTCCGCTTCTCCAAGCCGACGCCGTTCCAACTGATCCGCAACGCCCTGCCTGTAGTGACCAGCGTCGTTGCCAAGCACATTTTCGACGGCACTGACATCGCCACCAATCCGGCCAACAACACGCTCGTCGGCACAGGGCCCTTCAAGTTCGCCGAACACAAGCCCGGCGAATATTACCGGCTGACGCGCAATGAGAATTACTGGGACAAGGAGCAGCCGAAACTCGACGAGATCATCTTCCGCGTGCTGCCCGATCGCGAGTCGGCGGGTGCAGCACTCGAAGCAGACGAAATCCAGCTTGCCGCCTTTTCGGCCGTGCCGCTCGCCGATCTCGACCGCATCTCGAAAGTCGCCGGCATCAAGGTGATCTCGAAGGGCTACGAGGCCCTGACCTATCAGCTCGTCGTCGAGATCAATCATCGCCGCAAGGAACTGGCCGATCTCAGGGTACGCCAGGCGATCGCCCAGGCGATCGACAAGAAATTCGTGGTCGACACGATCTTCCTCGGTTATGCCGCCGCCTCGACCGGCCCGGTGCCGAAGAATGCGCCGCAGTTCTACACGCCTGATGTCGCCGCCTATGACTTCAACCCGGCGGCGGCCAACGACATCCTCGACAAGGCAGGATACAGCCAAGGCCCGGACGGCAACCGCTTTACGCTGAAGCTCCGCCCCGCGCCCTATTTCAACGAGACCCGCCAGTTCGGCGACTACCTTCGTCAGGCCCTCGCCGTCATCGGTATCAATGCCGAAATCGTCAATGTCGATGCGGCCGCGCATCAAAAGGCAGTCTATACCGACCACGACTTCGACCTCGCCGTCGGCCCGCCGGTCTTCCGTGGCGATCCGGCGATCTCCACCACCATTCTCGTCCAGTCCGGCACGCCAGCCGGCGTGCCCTTCTCCAACCAAGGCGGCTACGTCAATCCGGAGCTCGACAAGATCATCAAGCAGGCCTCGGAGACTGTCGACACGGCGGCGCGCACCGATCTCTACCGCAAGTTCCAGCAGCTCGTCGTCGCCGATCTGCCGCTGATCAACGTTGCGGAATGGGGTTTCATCACCGTCGCGCGCGACAGCGTGCTCAACGTCGCGGAAAATCCGCGCTGGGCCGTCTCGAACTGGGGCGATACGGCGCTGCAATCGTGATAGGATCGGCGGCAATTCTCTTCCAGAGGCCCTGTCCGGCGTGAGACGTGCAATCATCCTCCTGAGGCGCAGGGCGATCAGCAGCATTCCAGTGCTGCTGATCGTGGTGATCTTCACCTTTTTCCTGCTTGAATCCGCCTCGGGCGATGCTGTCGACGCCTATCTCGGCTCGATCGGCGGCGGCGATGCCACACTTAGGCAGTCGCTGCGCGAGAGCTACGGCCTCGACCAATCGATGTTCGCGCGCCTCTGGCTCTATCTTTCCTCACTCGCACGCTTCGATCTCGGCTGGTCGGTCGCCTTCGGCCGGCCGGTCGGTGCGCTCATTGCCGAACGCCTGCCCAATACGCTGCTGCTGATGGGCAGTGCGACGGCGCTGTCCTTCGGCCTCGGCTCGGCGCTCGGCATCCTTGCCGGGGCGCGGCCGGGCGGTCTGCGGGATCGGCTGCTGTCGATCGGCTCGCTGATCGTCTATGCCATTCCGAGCTTCTGGCTCGGCCTGGTGCTGAGCATCGCCTTTTCGGTGAAGCTACGCTGGTTTCCGATCGCCGGCGTCGAGACGATCGCTTCCGGCAAGACAGGATTTTCGCGCGCGCTCGATATCACCGATCATCTGGTTCTGCCGGTCGGCGCGCTGGCGCTGATCTATCTCGCCTTGTTCCTGCGGGTGATGCGCAGCAGCATGGCCGAGGCCTGGAAGCTTGATTTCGTGCTCTTCGCCCGGGCCAAGGGTCTGTCGCGGAGCCGGATCGTGCTGCGCCATGTCGCGCGCAACGCGCTGCTGCCGCTCGTCACCATGCTCGGGCTGCAATCGGCGGCCATGCTCGGCGGCAGCGTGGTGATCGAGAGCATCTTTGCAATCCCGGGCTTCGGGCGGCTGGCGCAGGAGGCGGTCAACGGCCGTGACGCGCCGTTGTTGATGGGCATCATCGTCACCAGCGCCGTCCTGGTCATCTCGGTCAATTTCCTCGTCGATCTCGTCTATGCCGCACTCGACCCGCGCATCGGCGCATCGGAGGGCGGCGCATGAGCTGGCTGTGGCGGCTGCTGCGCAAGCCGGAAGGTGCGGCAGGATTTGCGATCCTTCTCGTCCTGCTTGTGGCCGGGCTGCTCGCTCCCGTTATTTCGCCGGGCGATCCGCTGAAAATTGCCGGCCGCGCCCTGCTGGGGCCGTTCACCGATCCGGGTTTTCCGCTCGGCACCGACCGTCTCGGCCGCGACGTGCTGGCGGGCCTACTCTATGGTGCCAGAACCTCGCTTGCCGTTGGCCTGGCGGCGGCGTTTGCGGCCATGGTGCTTGGGCTCTGCGTCGGCCTTGCGGCCGGTTTTGCCGGCGGGCTCGTCGACGAGGCGCTGATGCGCGTGGTCGACGCCTTCCAGATCATGCCGGCTTTCCTGCTCGCCCTCGCTTTCGTCAGCACCATCGGCGTCTCGACGCCGGTTGTCGTCCTTGCCATCGCACTCGGCACCTGGGCCGATCCGGCGCGGTTGACGAGAGCGCAGGTGCTTGCGATCCGCGAGCAGGATTATGTCGCCTCAGCAAGGGTGATCGGCATGCATCCGGCCGAGATCGCCTTCCGGGAAATCCTGCCAAATGCATTGCCGCCGGTGCTGGCGCTTTCGGCCACCATCGTCGCCGGTGCGATCCTCACCGAGGCAGCGCTTTCCTTCCTGGGTCTCGGCAATCCCAATATTGCCACCTGGGGTTCGATGATCGCAGAGGGCCGCAGCGTGTTGCGTTCGGCATCCTATCTCTCGGTCATACCGGGTGCGGCACTCGCCGTGACCGTGCTCGGCGTCCATCTCTTCAGCGAGGGTCTGGGCAAGGCGCTTGGCGACAACGGCGTGAGGGCGGCATGAGCGGGATTTTTTTGAGCCTGCGACAGCTTTCGGTCACCTATGGGCGCGGCAGCAGCGGTGCAGCCGCGCTCGACCATATCGATCTTGATATCGCCTCCGGCGAAAGGCTGGCGATCATCGGCGAAAGCGGCTCCGGCAAGAGCACGCTTGCCCGCGCGCTTGCCGGTCTGCTGCCGGAGGGGACGAAGGTCGGCGGCGAGATACTTTGGCCCGGCCTTGGCCATCCGCCCCGCCCAGGCCGCGATTTCGGCTTCGTCTTCCAGGATCCGGGCTCCAGCCTCAATCCCGTTTTGACGATCGGCGAGCAGATCGCCGAGGGCGTCAGGCGCCATCTCGGCCTCAGCTGGAAACAGGCCTATGCCAGGGCCGAGGAATTGCTTGAGCGGGTACGGATACCGCAGCCTGATAAGGCGATGCGGGCCTTTCCGCATCAGCTCTCCGGCGGCCAGCGCCAACGCGTGGCGATTGCGGCGGCCATTGCCGCGAGACCTGCGCTGCTGATCGCCGACGAGGCGACCAGCGCGCTCGACGTCGTAGTCCAGGCCGAGATCGTCCGCCTGCTCGACGGGCTGGTGCGCGAGGACGGCATGACGCTGCTCTTCATCACCCACGACATCGCGCTGGCCTCCGGCTTCGTCGATCGCATCGCCGTTTTCCGCAATGCGAGGCTGGTCGAGGCAGGTCCCGTCCGTTCGGTGCTTTCGGCGCCGAAAAGCGACTATACCGCCGCCCTGATCGCCAGCCATCGCGACCTCGCGACGCCGCCGCTGATCGAAGAGTTGGCGTCATGAACGACGGGCTGCTTTCCATCGAAAACCTGTCGAAGGGGTTTTCCTCCTCCGGCCGTCGGGTCGCCGCCCTCGACAATGTGTCGCTGACCATCGCGGCCGGGGAAACGCTCGGCCTCGTCGGCGCCTCCGGCAGTGGAAAATCGACGCTATCGCGCATCCTGCTGCGGCTTGTTGCTGCCGATGCCGGCTCGATTCGCTTCGAGGGAGAGGATTGGCTCGCGCTGAACGGCGCGCCTTTGCGCCGCCGGCGGGCACGTATGCAGATGGTGTTTCAGGATCCGCTCGCCGCCTTCAATCCGTTGGCGAGCGTTGGTGCAGTGCTCGACGATCCGCTTCGCATCCACGGCGTCGCAAAAGACCGGCGCCCCGGGGAGATCGTCGAGCTCCTGGAGCGTGTCGGTCTCACCGCAGATCATGCCGGCCGTCCGGTGCGGGCACTCTCCGGCGGCCAGCGGCAGCGTGTGGCGATTGCGCGAGCGATTGCGACACGGCCCTCGTTGCTGGTGCTCGATGAGGCGGTCTCGGCGCTCGATGTGACCGTGCGCGGCAGGATCCTGGAGCTTCTGGTCGACCTGCAGAAAGAACAGGGCATTGCCTGTCTGTTCATTTCGCACGATCTTGCCGTGGTCCGCGCCGTTTCCCACCGCATTGCCGTCATGGATGGCGGGCGGATCGTCGAGGTCGGCCCGGCAGCGGCGGTCGTTGCCGCGCCGCAATCGGAGGCCGCCCGCGCACTCGTTGCCGCAGTCCCCCGTCTCGTGACCGATCCTTGCTGAAGGAACTATCCATGTCCGATCTTGGTTGGAATCCCCTGCATGGCGTGCCCTCCTATCCCGCGGAGCGCTACGCCGTCCTTGCCGACAGGATCGGCGGTATCCTGCGCAGCCGCAACGACATAGTGCTGATGCAGGCAGAAGCGGTGGTGGCGCTGGAGGCGGCGGCGGTCAGCCTTGCGCGCCCCGGCCTTTCAGCGCTCAACATCATCACCAGCACCTATGGCGGCTGGTTCGGGCAATGGCTGCGGCGGGGTGGCGCGACGGTCAGGGATATCGTCGCCGAGCCGGGCCTGCCGATCGAGATCGAAGCCGTTGCAAAAGCGCTCGATGCCGGTCCTCACATCGATGTGCTGGCGCTGGTTCATGCCGAATCCGCAAGCGGCAGTCTCAACCCCCTGCCGGAGATATTGGCGCTTGCCCGGGCTCGCGGCGTCGTCACCGTCGTCGATGCGGTCGCCTCGGTCGGTGGCCACCGGCTCGATGTCGACGATCTCGGCATCGACATCGCAGTGATCGGTCCGCAGAAAGCGCTCGGCGGACCGGCCGGCGTGTCGGCGCTCTCGGTCAGCGGCCGCGCCTGGCATCTCATTCTCAGAGATGGCGCACCGCGCGATTCGATCTTGTCGTTGGCGGATCAGAAGTCATGGGTCGATGGCGGCCGACGTGGCCTGCCGGGAACACCGGCGCCCCTGGAATTCTTCGCGCTGGAGAAGGCGCTCGACCGCATCGAGGCTGAAGGCCTGGAGAATGTCGTCGCCCGCCATGCTCTGGCGGCATCGGCGACACGGGCAGGGCTTGCCGCACTCGGAGCCCCGGCCTGGGTACCGGCAGCAAAGGCTTCGAACCTGGTGACGGCGGTGCCGGTGCCGAAGGCACTGGCGCCTGCCGCGCTGATCGCAGCCGCCGGACAGCTAGGGGTCGAGCTGACCGAAGGCGTCGGAACCGCGCCAGCCCGCCTCATGCGGCTGAACCATACTGGGCCGCGCGCTGCATTCCAGACGGTGCTCTCGAATGTCGTGGCGTATGGTGCGGCCCTCAGGCAGGCTGGCCATCCCTCGGACATAGCAGCCGCTTCGGAGGCGATATCCGCAGCCTACCGCTCCTGAGAGAATGCTCTCAGGAGCGGGAAAGCAGCATCGACGAATCCGCTTTCAGGGCGCCCTTGCTTACGCCGTCTGCCGGGTGCGCCAGCTGTCGGCATAGGCTTCGCGCGCATCGCGAGCATAAGGAACCGGCGCGACCTTGACGCGGATCTCAAGCTGCCTGTGACGTTCGACGGTGGTTTTGCGGGTCCCGCCGTCCGGCTCGCCCCATACGAGGGTCAGCACGTCGCCCACCTCTACATCAGGCTCGACGGTCCCGAGCGAAAGCATGGTGCGTTCGTTGTGGCTGTAGCCTGAGAACATCGACAAGCCGATCGTCCTGCCGTTCTTCACTACCATGTCGTAGTTGGACGAAGCATAGTTCGATAGCGGCAGATCGATATACTTGTAGTTATCGGCGGAGGGGTCGAACAGCGACTGGAAGACTTTGGCGACATCGTCCTGGTTCCAGGCAAATGTCACCTTCCTGCGATGCGGCTTATCGGCAATCTTTTCGAGCGCCGCGCGGCCGATGAAATCGTGATCGAACTTGACGAACGGGCCATAGCCGAGTTCGTACGGGGTCAGATAATAGTCCTCGATATTGTCGGAGACGAAGCTGCCGCCGATCGAGCCGGTCGCTTCATAGCTGTCGGCGCCCAGCCATTCGCGGAAGGGTTTCATGCGTTCGTCGGTATACACCGCCGGCAGCGGCGATGGAATCCAGCCGGATTCCAGCGTGTTGGTCGCATAGGCACGAGCACCGACCTGGCGCAGGCCGAATTCTTCGCCCGCTTCCAGGATGACGTTGCGGATCTCGTCACCTTCTTCATAGGGTCCGAAAATCTCGAGGCCGGGCGCGCCTGACATGCCGTGGCGCAGCGTGCGCACGCGGCGCCCGCCGATGTTCATCGTATCCATGTTGAAGAACTTGACGTCGGCGAGTGGTCCGCCGTTGACCTTTTCGAGGATCTTCCAGGCGTTCGGTCCCTGTATCTGGTAGCGGTACCGCCGGCGCACGACCGGTTTGCCGCCGGGGCGCGATGGTGACCGGTCGTCGCGGTCGAGCTTCACGTCGTAGCCGCTGGTCTGCCCGTGGAACTCTACCCAGTTGATCGTCGGTGCGCGGCCGACGATGAGATACTGGCTTTCGGCCAGATGGAAGAGAATGACATCGCCGATGACATGGCCGCTATGGCTAACCGGCACGAATTGCTTGGCGCGATTGACCGGGAAATTGGCAAAGCTGTTGATGCCGAGATGCGAGATGAGCTTCAGCGCATCCGGCCCTTCGATCATCAGTTCGGCCATATGGTGCGACTGGTCGAAGAGCACGGCGGTTTCGCGCCAGGCGCGCTGCTCGTCGCGCCAGTTGCTGAATTCCGGCGGTACGACAGGATAGATATAGGCGCCGATCTGCGAATTGCGGAGCATATCCACCGTGTTGCCGGTGGCATTCAGCTTCTGCTCGAGGCTCTGTTTCGTCATGATATTCCTCCCATTGAAAAGATGCTTGTCGAGGCCTTGCAGCCGGTTTCAGTCAGCGATCCACCTGCTGCTCTGCCCAGCGGATCGATTGGGCCGGATCGCCGAAGGTGAAGAAATGCACGCCGCTGATGCCGAGATCCGGTTCGGTGGCCTGTGCTGCGGCAATCTCCATCAGCAACTCTTCCGGTGTTTCGCCCGAAAGTACGTTGCGGGCGATCTCGCTTCTTTCGCGCAGCGCCCGCAAGGATGCGCCGACGCCGCAGCGAAGCGCGTATTTGAGAAGCTTTGTGCGGCTGGCCGGCCCGGCGATGCCGACGCTCAGCGGCGCCGTCACGCCCCGTTCGCGAAGCCGCCTTGCAAAGTTCAGGAGCGGTTTCGGATCGAACAGGAACTGGCTCACCAATAACACATCGAGCCCCGCAAGTGCAGCCGCATCGATCTTTGCCGTCAGTGCCGCATCGAGGATGGCGCCGGCGATCCGGGGATGCCCTTCCGGGTAACAGGCGATGGCGATCCGGTCGATGCCATATGCCTGAAAGAGCCCTGTTTCGATCAGTTCCAGGCTGGAGCCGAAGGCTCCGGCGGCATCGTCGCGATCACCGCCGAGGACGAGCGCATGGCGGACGCCGGCCTCCTCAGAAAGCCGGGCAAGCATGGTGTCGAGTTCCAGGCGGTTTCGGATGTTGCGGGCGACGATGTGGGGAATCGGCACGAAACCGGCATCTCTCAGCCCCGCCGCGGCCCTTACCAGAAGGCCGATGTCCTCCTTCGGAAGATGGGCGATGAAGACCTCGCAACCCTGCTGCAGGGTGGCCGTCATGCTCTCCAGCGACTGGAGGTCCCGCGACGTCACCTCGATGGAATAATGCGAGAGAAGATCGGCAAGCAGCGCCTCCTCCCGGCTCTCGCTTTGCGGCGCAATCATCATAAGCCTCTCTCCTCACCCTGTGGGATTTATGTGTGTCCAGGCTGTATACAATGATAGGCCGAAATTTGTGCCGCCATCAAGTGACATAACGAATATCGCGAAAAAATACCAAAATGTAGTCATATCGATAACCATATTGATATGAAATGATGTGGCATTGATCATGTAATAATCACTTGACAGGCGTTGGTATACACGTCGTACTCTTTTCGGAAAGGAATGGGGAATATCGTCCGCGACACGTGAAGGCCCAAGCGCCCGAATAGGCCGCGGACCGCAAATTTCGGGATGGAACGGGAGATGGTTGCGGAAAAGAGAACCGTGGATCGCAAGCGCGACAGCCAGGCCTTGAAAGGCCTTCTTGGCGTGCGTGATCTCGTGCTCGGCGGCGGAGTCTCGCCGGGCGAACGTCTTTCGGAAGTCTGGCTCGCCGAAAAGCTCGGCATTTCGCGCACACCGCTGCGCGCTGCGCTTGCGCGTCTCGAACAGGAGGGCCTGCTCGAGCAGATCCCCTCCGGCGGTTACGCCGTGCGCGGTTTCACCACCGCGGATGTTTTCGACGCCATCGAGCTGCGTGGTGTGCTTGAGGGCACCGCGGCGCGTCTCGCCGCCGAACGCGGTGTCACGCCAGCCAAGCTCAAGGCGATCAAGGGTCTGATCCTCGAGCTCGACAAATGCTTTCGCGATCGGCCGGAGGACATGCTGTTTGACCAGTATGTCGAGCTCAATGCGGAATTTCATTCCATGCTCGCCGGTCTTGCGGGCAGCGAGATGATGCGGCGCGAGGTGGAACGGGCGACGCAACTGCCCTTTGCCTCGCCGAGCGCTTTTCTGGAAAAGCAGGAGGACGTGCTCGCCTTCCGCCTGTCGCTCGTGCATGCGCAGCGTCAGCACCGCGACATCGTTTCGGCGATCGAGATGCGTGAAGGCACCCGCGCCGAGGCGCTGGCGCGGGAACATGCGCGCCTTGCGCGGCACAATCTGGAATTCGTCATGGAAGAGGATCGCAGCCTGATCACCCGCGTTCCGGGATTGACACTGATATCGACGTGAGACGCGGCCGGCGATCGAGGGCGAGGAGGCCCCCGGCTGACCGACGAGAATGCCGATTGGAGAAAGAGGAGGCCGGCGGATCGCGCAGATCGCCGGTAAAAGGAGGAGAAAGCCGTGATTGCCAGAAGAAGTCTGATCGCCCTGTCCGCGGGGCTTGTCATGTCGGCCGGCCTTGGCCTGCCGTCCTATGCCGAGGATACATTCAAGGTAGGTCTCATCCTGCCGATGACCGGCCCCTTCGCATCGACCGGCCGCCAGGTGGAGGCCGGCGCCAAAGCCTATATCGCTGCGCATGGCGACACCGTCGCCGGCAAGAAGATCGAACTCGTGGTGCGCGACGATGCCGGCACAGCCGACCAGACCCGCCGTATCGCCCAGGAACTGATCGTCAACGACAAGGTCAATACGCTTGCCGGCTTCGGACTGACGCCGCTGGCGCTTTCCGTCGCGCCCGTGATCACGCAGGCCAAGGTGCCCGCCGTCGTCATGGCCGCCGCTACCTCGTCGATCACCCAGGCATCGGAATATTTCATTCGCACCAGCGGCACCCTGCCGCAATATTCGGTGCCGGTCGCGCGCTGGGCGCATGAAAACAATATCAAGAAGGTCGTAACCCTGGTGACCGATTACGGCCCGGGCATCGATGCGGAAACCTGGTTCACCAAGGAGTTCAAGGCAAAGGGCGGTGAGGTCGTCGAGGCCGTGCGTATTCCTCTGCAGAATCCGGATTTCGCGCCTTTCCTGCAGCGTGTGCGCGACGCCAAGCCGGATGCGGTCTTCGTGTTCCTGCCATCCGGCGTCGGCTCGCTGTTCATGAAGCAGTTCGTCGACCGCGGCCTTGCCGAAGCGGGCATCAAGCTGATCGGAACCGGTGACATTACCGACGACGACATCCTGAACGGCATGGGCAAGCCTGCGCTGGGCACCATCACGGCGCATTTCTACGCGGCTGCACACGACAGCCCTGAGAACGCCGAATTCGTCAAGGCCTTCAAGGCCGCCAACAACAATATGCGCCCGAACTTTATGGCGATGGGTGGTTATGATGGCATGCATGCCATCTATGCCGCGCTCGAAGCCACCAAGGGCGATGCGGACGGTGCGGCGCTGATCAAGGCGATGAAGGGCCTTGCCTGGACGAGCCCGCGCGGACCGATCTCCATCGATCCGCAGACCCGCGATATCATCCAGAATATCTATATGCGCGAAGTCAAGGACGTGAACGGCGAACTGCAGAACGTCGAATTTGCGACCTACAAGGATGTGAAGGACCCGGTCAAGGCCGGTCAGTAAGCTTTACGATAAGATGCGGCGGAGCCAGCTCCGCCGCTTTGCTCCTGGAAAGTCGGGTTTGTCATGCTGACTATTCTGTTCGACGGCATCGCTTATGGAATGCTGCTGTTCATTCTCGCCTGCGGATTGACCATCACGCTTGGATTGATGAATTTCATCAACCTCGCCCATGGCGCTTTCGCCATGGCGGGCGGCTACATCACTGTCGTCCTGATGAACAGCTATGGCGTTTCCTTCTATTGGTGTTTGCCGATCGCCTTCCTCGCAGTCGCGCTTGCCGGCCTGGTTCTGGAGCGCCTGCTCTACCGGCATCTCTATTCCAAGCCGCATCTCGATCAGGTGCTGTTTTCCGTCGGCCTGGTCTTCATGTCGATTGCCGGCGCTTATTATTTCATGGGCGGCCAGCAGCAGATGATCCAGCTGCCGCAGGAGCTCTCCGGCCGCTGGGATTTCTACGGCGTCGGCATCGGCCGCTACCGGCTCTTCATCATCGTTGTCTGCATCCTTCTGACGATCACGCTGCAGTTCCTGCTGACGAAAACCCGTTTCGGCAGCCAGCTGCGTGCCGCTGTCGATGACGGAAGGGTCGCCCGCGGGCTCGGCATCAATGTCTCGGCGGTCTTCGCGCTGACCTTCGCCGTAGGCTCGGGCCTTGCCGGCCTCGGCGGCGCGATGGGCACCGAGATTCTCGGGCTCGATCCGAATTTTCCGCTGAAATTCATGATCTACTTCCTGATCGTGGTGACCGTCGGCGGCACGTCCTCGATAACTGGGCCATTTCTTGCCGCCCTCCTGCTCGGCGTCGCCGATGTCGCGGGCAAATATTACGTGCCGCAGATTGGCGCCTTCGTCATCTACGGCGTCATGGTCGCCGTGCTTCTCCTGCGTCCGCACGGGCTGTTCTCGCGGGAGGGTGGCCGATGAGCGACGCGCGCAACGAGGCGAGAAAACGCGCCATCGAACAGCTTCGCCGCGGCAATGCCTGGCGGCTCTATGAGATCGTCCTCTGGATTGCGGCGGTCGTTGCCATCTTCGTGCTGCCTTCGAAGATGCTGCTGCTCACCGAAATCGCCATCACCGCGCTATTTGCCTTATCCCTCGATCTGGTGCTCGGCTACGCCGGCATCGTTTCGCTCGGTCACGCCGCCTTCTTCGGCCTCGGCGCCTATGCTGCAGGTCTCTTTGCCAAATATGCCATCGCCGAACCCGTCACCGGCCTCTTTGCCGCAGCCGCGGTCTCCGGCCTTGCCGGCTTCGGGGCGAGCTTCCTCGTCCTTCGAGGCTCGGATCTCACGCGGCTGATGACGACGCTCGGCATCGCCTTGATGCTCGCCGAGCTCGCCAACCAGATGGCATGGGTGACGGGCGGGGCGGATGGCCTCAGCGGCGTCACCATCGGGCCGATCCTCGGCCTTTTCGAGTTCGACCTCTGGGGCCGCACCGGCTATGTCTACAGCCTCGCCGCACTCTTCGTCCTGACATTTGTCGCACGGCATCTGGTGAACTCCTCCTTCGGCCTGTCGCTGAGGGCGATCAAGGCCAATCCGATGCGCGCCGCGATGGTCGCCATTCCGGCGAGGAACCGGATCATCGTCATCTATACGATCGCCGCCGCCTATGCCGGCATTGCCGGCGCATTGCTGACGCATACGACGAGTTTCGTTTCGCCCGATGTCCTCGCCTTCCATCGCTCGGCGGATGTGCTTCTGGTTCTGGTCATCGGCGGTGTCGGTTATCTCTATGGCGGCATCATCGGCGCGGTCATCTTTACCGTGCTGCGCGACTGGCTCTCGGTCTCCACGCCGCAATACTGGATGTTCTGGATCGGCCTGATCCTGATCGCCATTGTGCTCGTTGGCCGCGAGCGCATCGCCCGCTGGCACACATTTCTGCCGGCCTCGCTGCAGGCCGGCATCAAGCGGCTGGCGACATGGCGGCCTGGCGTGAAACTGAAAGAAAGCCGATGACCGTCGCGCTTGAAACCCGCAATCTCGTCAAGCGTTTCGGCGGCTTCACTGCCACCAACGATGTCTCGCTGACGGTTGAAAGCGGCGCACGCCACGCGCTGATCGGCCCGAACGGCGCCGGCAAGACCACACTGATCAATCTGCTGACCGGGGTATTGAAGCCGACCTCCGGACAGGTGATCGTCGACGGCGAGGATATCACCAGCCTTTCCTCGCACAGGCGCGTGCGGCGCGGTATCGCACGCACGTTCCAGATTAACCAGCTCTTTTCGGGCTTTACGCCGCTGGAATCGGTTCTGCTGGCGATCAATGAGCGGGACGGTTTTGGCCGCTCCGCCTGGCGCCCGCTGGCGGCCCATCTGGATGCGACCGATGAGGCGGTGGACCTGCTGGAGCGTTTCGGCCTTTCCGGGGTCATGGGCGAGAAGACCGGCCGGATTGCCTATGGCAAGCAGCGGCTTCTTGAAATCGCGCTTGCCTTTGCGAGCCGGCCGCGGGTGCTGCTGCTCGACGAGCCGGCGGCTGGTGTCGCCGAAGAAGAGCGCAGCGAGGTCCTTGCCATCGTCCGCAGCCTGCCCGCCGAGGTGACGGTGGTGCTCATCGAACATGATATGGATCTCGTCTTCTCCTTTGCCGACCGCATTTCGGTTCTGGTCGCAGGCGTGGTGATGGTCGAGGGGACGGTCGGCGAGATCGCCGCCGATCCGCGCGTCAAGGCGGTCTATCTCGGGGAGGACGCGACATGACGGCGCTTTTGCGGATCGACAGACTCGTTTCCGGCTACGGCGAGGCCCGGGTTCTCGGCGGTGTGAGTTTCGAGCTCGATGAAGGTCGGTCCCTGTCGCTGCTCGGCCGCAATGGTGCGGGCAAGACGACGCTGGTCGACACGATCGTCGGCGTCACCACCCATCATTCCGGAACGATCAGCTTTGCCGGTGTCGATCTGACGCGCACGCGGCCGGAACGGCGAGCCGCCGCCGGCATCGGCTGGGTGCCGCAGGAGCGCAACATCTTCAGGTCGCTCACCGTCGAGGAGAACCTGACGGCGATCGCCCGCCCCGGCCCATGGTCGGTCGAGCGCGTCTATTCGATGTTCCCGCGGTTGAAGGAGCGGCGCTTCAATCGCGGCAACCAGCTTTCGGGCGGCGAGCAGCAGATGCTGGCGCTCGGACGGGCGTTGATGCTCAATCCGAGGCTGCTGCTGCTCGACGAGCCGCTCGAAGGACTGGCGCCGATCATCGTCGACGAACTGCTGGCCGCACTCCGGAAGATCATCGACGGCGAAGGCATGTCGGCGATCATCATCGAGCAGAAGGCGCGCAAGATCCTGCCGCTGACCGATCGCACCGTGGTTCTGGAGCGTGGCCTTGTCAGCTACGCCGGCGAGAGCGCGCCCTTGCTGGCCGACAGCGAGATATTCGACAGGTATCTGGCGCTCGGCGACCATAAGGCCGCTACTGCCTAATTCCTTAAATCGGAACCGATTTGAGGCTAAAATTATGCAGCAATTCAAAGTGTTACAATGTCCTTTGCGCGTCTGGAAAGACGCGCGGCGCTGTAGCCCGGCCTGACGAAAACTTTCCGGCACCCCGATGAAAGCCGTATTCGGCCCTTGATAATCACGGCTCGTCAAGGCAGGAAAGTGGCATCGCGGAGACTTGGTGCAGATGACGAGATTGCTGGATGCGCAGGGGCTGGAGATTTCGCATGAGGGGCATCGCACCCGCCTGAAATGGCACCGGTTGCGCAAGCAGTTTGCCGATCCGCTGTTCTCAGCCGAAGTGATGGCGGAGGGCTTTGCGGCGGGCGCCTCGATGGAGCTCGATCTGCGCGTGCGCGCCGACGGCGGTTTCGTCGTGCTGCACGACAAGGAACTCGAAGGCGAGACGACAGGACATGGAGCGGTCGCCGAAAAGAGCGGCAGTGACCTCAGCGATATCAGGATGCAAGAGGGCGACCGGCCGCTGATCCTCAGCGAGGACCTGGCCGCTATGATGCAATCGACGCATCCAGCCGCCTTGCTGCAATTCGACATGAAGGACGGCTACGAAGCGATCGGCGCCAGGGGCGTCGCGCATCTGGCCGCGCATTTCCGCGATATCGCCGCCTCGGTGATCGTCAGCGGCGACAGTCTCGACCTCATCGTCGCGGTCAAGGAGAAGCTTCCCCATCTCCTGCGCGGCATCGATCCGACCAACAAGCTCTACGATATCAGGATGGCCAACGGCTGGAAGGCGGTCGAGACGGAACTGCGCGCTGACCTCAGCGGCCCGACCGAACCGGACACGATTTATCTGCACTGGCCGCTGATCCTTGATGCCGCCAATGCGGGGCTGGATATGATCGCGCTCTGCCGGGACGAAGGCAAACGCGTCGACGCCTGGACTTTCACTCTGAAGGATCCGGAGGCTGGCTTCAGCGAGGCCGAATGGCGCAACTTCTCGGCGCTGATGGCCCTGAAGCCGGATCAGATCACCACCGACGAGGCGCCGGCGACCGAACGCGCCTGGCATCAACGCATCTAAATAGCGACCGGCGCCAATCCCTCGATGTCGAGGATGAAGGCGAATTCGCCGGCAAGCCCCGGCGAATGGGCGATGACAGGCCCGCCTTGCGCAAGCAGCTTGTCGACCGGCGGCATCGCCACCATCGCGCCGGCCTCTTCGGCGATCAGCGCGCCGGCAAGCATGTCCCAGGCATTGAGGTGGCGTTCGTAATAGAGATCGGCAGCACCCTCGGCGACGCGGACGAGGTCGATTGCGGCAGCGCCCATACGGCGATAATCCATGCCGCGTTCGTGGAGCCGCCGCGAGAGCGCGAGATGGTCGTCGAAGCTCGTCTTGCGGGAATGGCCGAGAATGACAAGCGCATTGACTGGATCGACGGTCGCAGCCGCATGCACCGGAAGCCCGTCCTTGAAGGCGCCGCTGCCGCGGACGGCGTGAAAGACTTTGTCTCCGGCGGCGTCGTAGACCACGCCGATCTCCACCTTGCCGCCGACGACGAAGGCGATCGAGACACCCCAGTGCCGGAAGCCTCTGATATAGTTGGTCGTGCCGTCGATCGGATCGACGACCCAGGTGCCGCCCTCGCCCGACCGTCCGCCGCTTTCTTCGCCCATGAAGGTGTCATCCGGAAAGCGCGAGAGCAGGCCGTCGCGGATCGCCTGCTCGGCCCTCCTGTCGGCGATGGTGACGAAATCCTGCAATCCCTTGTTCTCGACGGCAAGCGAGCCGGGGTCAGAGTCGTGCCGAAACCGGGCCGTTTCCCGTCCGACTTCGAGGGCAACGGTGATCGCGGCCTCCGCCCGTGCGCGGATGGCGTCGGCGTCGAAAGCGGCATTCATCAGGCAGTCCTTCTTCTGATCAGTGTCACCGGTGTGAATTCGACACGCGCCGTCAGGTCCGGCTCGACTATACGGCTCATCAGCAGGTCGACCGTCTTTTCGGCCTGGACGTCGCAGGGTTGGCGGATGGTCGTGAGATCGTAGGCGGTCCAGCTCGCCTGAGGAATGTCGTCATGGCCGATGATGGAGAGCGGTGGCGCATCATCGCGGCCGCGGCCCTGCATGACGCGGTCGATGACGCCGCAGGCCATGTAGTCGTTGGCGCAAAACAGCCCGTCTATGCCGGATGCGGCAAGTTCGGCTGCCGCATCATAGCCGCTCCGGTAGTCGTTGATCCTGACCTGCAGGAACTGCGCCTCGACGCCGAGCTGCTTGCAGCGTGCGATGAAGGCCTCGCTGCGCCGCCGCGCCGTATAGGATATGGCAGGAGCGGCCATCACGGCGGGCTTTCGCACGCCGCTGTCGATCAGGTGGGTGGCAGCGAGATGGCCGGCCATGCGATCATCGGAGATGATGCGGTCGACGAAGGGAATGTCATTGCCCTTGTTGATCAGCACGATCGGCACGCCCTCGGCGGCGCATTGCTCGCAAATCTCGGTCGGCGGCGCGTCCGAGGTGACGATGACACCCGAGACGGCGTAGTGCAGCAGCTGGCCGATGACCGTCGAGGTATCGGCCTCCGGCGAGGTCGGGAGCAGGATGGGGCGGAAATTGCGGGCAAGCAGCACCCTTGCCAGATTGTCGATCTGCAGCGTGCGGAACGGATTGTCGAGGCCAGCGGCGACGAGGCCGACGAGATCGGAGCGTTTGTTGGTGAGGCTTCGGGCAAGATAATTCACCCGGTAGCCGAGTTCCTTGGCGGCCTGATAGACCTTCTCGCGCGTCTTCGGCGAGACACTGGCATCCGGCGTGAAGGCGCGCGACACGGCCGCGCGCGAGACGCCGGCCACACGCGCCACGTCGAAGGAGGTTACCTTGCGCGGTCCCTTATCCTTGTCTGCCAACTGCTTTTTCCTTGACCGCCGATGGCCGCATCAGATCGGGCAGATCCGTGCAGATGCCGAGAACCGGAAGCTTCATGAGGTCATCGAGAATGGCCGGCCGTTCCTCGTGCCAGAGCACGATCTCGCGGCCCGCATCGAAGGCGCGGTGCATCAGCGCGTCGGTCACCAGATCCTGCGGACGTTCGCCTGCCCTCTCCCAGCACAGATGCAGGATATCGGCGCCGGCCTCGTCGCCGAGCGCGTGCGGATCGTGGCCGACCCGGATCAGCACCGAAAGCGGAAAATCGCAGGCCGCGTCGCTAAGTTCGCGCACCTGCGCCGTATCGAAGGAGCCGAGACAGGCGAAACGCTGATTCATCTTGGCAAGGTGCTGCCAGCAGCGCATGCCGGTCCCAGGTGCCTTCAGCTCGACATAGAGACCGGTCCCGGTCTCGCGGCCGAGCGCGGCCACCTCCGAAAAACTCGGCACGTCGACGCCGTCGAGGCCGGCGAGCTCTGCCGCCGTCATTTCGGAAATGCGGCGGTCGATGCCGAAGACGCGCTCGAGATGGTCGTCATGCGAGACGACGACCACGCCGTCCTTGGTCAGCTGCGTGTCGAGCTCCCACATTTCCGCACCGAGTTCGGTGGCGCGGCGGAAGGCGGCGATCGTGTTCTCGCGTTCATGGCCGCTGGCGCCGCGATGGCCGATGCAGAAGGGAAGCCGGCCCTTGCCCGATGGCCAGCCGTAACGTCCGAAAAATGCCGAGAAATCGCGGGCCATCAGAGCCTCCTGCCATTTTCGTCGAAGATGAACACGCCGCGGCTGTCGATCGCCCAGCGGACCTCGTCGCCCACATGGATATCGCTGCGCACCGGCTGGATCGAGCGCAGCAGCGGTCCGCCGGCAAGAGCCACGTCGTAGAGGTTCTCGCGACCCTGCGTTTCGGCAAATGTCACCTTGCCCGGCACGGCGATGTCGCCTGCCGGCGTAAAATGCTCCGGCCGGACGCCGAGCATCAGCTTCGTGCCGTCGGCGGCACCGACAGAATCCGGCAGCGGCACGCGGATCTCGCTTTGCGGGATGATGAAGGCGCCCTTGTCCACGACGCCGCGCAGGAAGGTGATCGGCGGATTGCCGAGAAAGCCGGCGACGAAGGCGGTCTTCGGATCATTGTACATTTCGGCCGGCGTGGCGATCTGGACGATCTCGCCTTCCTTCATGATGGCGATGCGGTCGCACATGCTCATCGCCTCGACCTGGTCGTGGGTGACGAGAATGGCGGTGATGCCGGTTTCGCGTTGCAGGCGGCGGATTTCCGATCGCATTTCGAGGCGCAGTTTGGCGTCGAGATTGGCGAGCGGCTCGTCGAGCAGCAGCACATCGGGCTTGCGGATCAGCGCGCGGGCCAGGGCCACGCGCTGCTGCTGGCCGCCGGAAAGCTCGGCCGGCCTGCGGCCCATCAGGTTGCCGATCTGAACGAGGGCGGCGATGCGGTCGACTTCCTTGCGGATTTCGGCGGCCGGCATGCCTTTCACCTTCAGCGGAAAGCCGATGTTCTCGGTAACCGTCATGTGCGGATAGAGCGCATAGGACTGGAAAACGACGCCGACATTGCGGGCCTGGCTCGGCAGGTCGGTGACGTCGCGGTCGCCGAAGAGGATGCGCCCGCCGCTCGGCCGGTGGATGCCGCAGACGGAAAACAGCGTCGTCGATTTGCCGCAGCCGGAAGGGCCGAGCAGCGCCAGCATCTCGCCGTTGCCGACTTCGAGCGTCATGTTCTCGATGACCTTGGTGGAGCCGAAGCTCTTCGAAAAATTGTCGAGGAGGATGCGCATCAGCCTTTGCTCCCGCCGCCATAGATGTTCATGAGATATTTGTTGAAGAGCGCGTAAACGATCAGCACCGGAACGAGGTAGAAGACGCCGACCGCTTTGAACATGTTGAAATCATAGTTGTTGTCGTCGGCGAGGAAGGCCGCGAGATAGACCGAAAGCACCTGCACCTGGTTACCAGGCGCCAGCACCTGCGGCAGAATGAACTCGCCCCAGCCGGAGAGGAAAGAGAAGAGGCCGAGCGCCATGATCCCGGGCTTGACCTGCGGCAAGACGAGGCTGCGCCAGACCCGGAAGCGCGAGGCGCCGTCGACGACACCGGCCATTTCGATTTCCCACGGCACCGTGTCGTAGAAGCCCTTCATCAGCCAGATGCCGAGCGGCAGGTCGATCGCCGCCTTCACCAGGATGACGCCGATCAGCGAATTGTAGAGGCCGATCATCTGCAGCACGATGAAGATGGCGATGATCAGCGTCACCGACGGGAAGGCATGCAGCACCATGACGCCGGCAAGGAAGAAGCCGCGCGCCGGCACGTTCAGTCGTGACAGAACATAGCCCGCCATCGACGAGACGATAAGCACGAGGCTGGTGGTGCAGGCCGCAAACAGCAGGGTATTCACAGTCACCTGCCAGATGTTCGCCTTGCCCTCCGTCGTCTGCCAGAGGAATCGCCAGTGACTAAGCGTCAAGCCGGAGGGCAGCAGCGCGTCCGCCTGCTTCACCGTCACGGTGTCGAGGAAGAGATAGACATACATCAGCAGCAGCGGCAGGCTGACGATAGTCAGCGCCGTTATGACAGGCCAGCTGCGGTAATTTGCCGAAGGCTGCGATCGTTCGGCCATGGTCAATCCTCGATCAAGGGCTTGGCGACAAGCGTGCCGTAGTTGAAGACGCGCAGATAGAGGAGCGACAGCATCACGCCGATGACGACGAGCACCAAGGCCATGGCGGCACCCAAGCCGTATTCGAGGTTGCCGGCATAGTTTCTCAGGGCAGTGTGATAGGCCGACAGCGCCCAGACCTCGGTCGCATTGCCCGGTCCGCCATTGGTGGCAAGCAGGATTTCATTGAAGGAGGCAAGCAGCGACAGCGTCTGGTAGCAGGTGACGAAGAGGATCGGCCAGCGCATCTGCGGCAGGATGATGTAGCGGATCTGCTGCCAGCGCGAAGCGCCGTCGACCTCGCTCGCATAGAACTGGCTCTTCGGAATGGCCTTCATCGCCGAGGAAAAGACCAGCATGCCCATCGAGGCGCCGATGAAGCCGTTGATCAGCACGACGAAGAACCAGGCGTTATAGGCGTTGTCGAGAAGATAGTTCTTCGGCGGATAGCCGAACTTGCCCATCAGGATCGAAATGAAGCCGGTGTCCCAGGCGAGCCATTTCCACAACATCACATAGATGACGACAGGGGTGATGCGCGGCAGCAGCCAGATACCACGGAAGATCGAGGCTGGCGTCGGCGGCATGTAATGCGTCCAGATGGCCAGCAGCAGCGCATAACCGACATTGAATAGCATCAGCACCAGCGCGACGTAGAGCACGGTATTCAAGAGCACGCGCGCCATGTCGGGTGAGGTGGTCATGCGCGAGAAATTGTCGGTCGTCCAGACCCAGCCGGTATAAGTGGCCTTGGCGACGGTTTCCTTCTGCTCGGGTGTGAGTTTGAACCCCAGACTGTCCAGCGCAGAAAAGAGCTGTTCCTTGCTGTCGAAACGGGTGTTGAGAACAGAGCGGTTGAACTGTTCGGAAATCTGTTTGACGTCGCGCGTCGAAGGCCGGTCGGCGAGATCCTTGATCATGCGCTCGACGTCGCGGCGCGCCGTGAACACCTCACCTGCATGTTTGGCGCGTAACTCCGTGGCGATCCCAGGCGCAAGCCCGAGAGCCTCGACGGCTTTGAGGCCCGTCTCATCGATCGTGTAGCGCGGTTCGGCCATTTCGGCGGCGATGTCTGGGATTGCCGACTTTAGCGCAATCATGGAGTTGGGTGCGATCTGATAGACACCGCCGGAAATACCGGTCGCCGTCGTCATACTGGTCATCGAAAAGACCGCCGTCAGAACGACCGGCATCAGGAAGAAAAGAACGATCATGATCGCCGCAGGCGCGATCATCACCAGTCCGAGCGTTCTGGACGATTTCATGGAAGCCTCCTCGCGGACCGACCGGGCAGCGTTGCCGCCGCCCGGAAGAGTGCTTCGATTTATCGGATGACGATCTTGTCGCCGAGCGTGCTCTTGAGCTCGCTCTCTGCATCACCGACCGCGGCGTCTACGGTCTTGGCGCCGGTCCAGGATGCCTCGAGGTTCTTCCACATGATGTTCCAATATTTGCCGAAATCGGAATTGTTCGGCATCGCATTGGCATGCGGCAGCAGGCGCTCGGTGGCTTCGCGCGTCCAGCGGTCTGCCGAGTAGAAGTCGACCGTCGATTCCGACTTGGAGATGCCGAGATGGGCCGATTTGACCGCATGCAGCGCGTTGGTGCGCGGCTCGGAAGCGATCTTGACCAGCTGGGCGGCGATCTCGGTGTCTTCCTGGTCGTGACCTGCAGTCAGCAGGTAGACGAGCGGATGGGTCAGCGTGTTGGCCTTGCCGCCCTCACCGGCGGGGATCAGCGTGAAGATCACGTTGCCGAAGAAGTCCTTCAGGCCTTCCTGGTTGACGAGGCGGGCATAGTGCCAGGTGCCGCCGTCCCAGATGCCGGCCTTGCCGGTGGCGACTTCCTTCCACCACTGATCGCCCGGCATGCCGATATGGTTCTTCTTGGTAACACCGGTCTTCACGGCATCGGCGAAGAACTGATAGGTGCGGGTCATCGCGGCCTTGTCGAAAACGAGCTTGCCGCCTTCTTCCATCGTGCCGCCGAAGCTGGTGTAGAACTGCCAGTAATCAGGGCCGTTGCTGGTGCGCGGATAAAAACCGTAGCCGGCCTGGACGAGGCCCTTGTCCTGCATCTTCTTGGCGTCTTCGAGCAGGTTCTTCATGGTGTACTTGCCGTCCTGGACGCTCTGCGGCAGCGCATCCAGATCTGCGTCGCTGTAGCCGATCGCCTTCATGTAAGGCTTCCAGAAGAACATCGGACGGGATTCGGCGTCCTGCGGGATGCCGTAGACGGTGCCGTTATAGGATGCGATCTGCAACAGGTTTTCATAGATGTCGCTGAGCGGCCAAGAGTCGAGATCGACATAATCCTCGATCGGAACGATCAGCCCGGCCTGCGACCAGGGTGCGATGTCTTCATGGCCGCTGACGACGATATTCGGAGCGGTCTTGGCTTCGGCGGCAAGGGTCAGCGCCTGCTTGAAGTCCTCCCAGGCCGAATAGGGCTTCTTCTCGACGGTGATCTTCAGCTCTTCGCCCTTGAGGGCGGCTTCGCGTTGCAGCTGCTGGGCTGCGATCTCGATGGCGTCGAGGCGATAGACGTCGTTCGGGCCGGTACCGCCGGCCCAGACGCTGATGTGAACGTCCTTGGCGAGTGCAATTGCGGAGGTCGAAGCCAGGATCGCGGCTGCGACGGCAAGGGATTTCAGTGTCGGCAAAATGGTCATCTTCTTCGTCTCCCTAGAAGAGCAGTGTGAGGCCTCTTAACGGGTCAGCACTGCTGATGATGACCGCTCCGAAACCCCACGAAAACGTGGCGTATCCCGCTCTAGGGGTTGAACGTAACGGCCGAATGACAAAATTGAGCACGTGTGCAAAATTATTATGACGATGTCCGCACGACTTGCAAGCGGCGGTTTTTGACAGGCGTCTTTTACGCTTCAAATTGCGTATTTCCTGGGCTAGCATCGCGTCATGAGCCTTGAATCCGTCCGCGCCTTCCTCAGCGCCCACGCACCCGATATCGAAATCATCGAAACCGCCGAGAGTTCCTCGACGGTGGCGCTTGCCGCCGAAGCCCATGGCGTCGAGCCGGCCCAGATCGCCAAGACGATCTGTCTGCGTGTCGGCGAGCAGATGATGCTGGTCGTTGCCGGCGGCACGGCACGGCTCGACAATCGCAAGTTCAAGGACACGTTCGGAGGCAAGGGGCGCATGCTCGATGCCGAAGAGGTTGTGGCCGTCACCAGCCATCCGGTCGGCGGCGTCTGCCCCTTCGGCCTGCCTTCGCCGCTGCCTATCTATTGTGACATCTCGCTGAAACGCTTCGATGAAGTCGTGCCGGCCGCCGGCTCGACGAACTCGGCCGTGCGCATCGAAACCGGACGGCTGGCGGAGCTGACCGGCGCCAGCTGGGTCGACGTCTGCCAGTAATGGAGGCGAGGAGCTTCACACGGCGGAAAGAGTCCCTATATTACATCTCGACATGCCGTGATTGCGCATGACAGGAGATCAGGAATGCCGAGTGCCGTTTCGCGTTTTGCCAAGATCGCGGCCATCGCCGCTCTGACGAGCGCTACCGTTTTTGCTTCCCTTGACGATGCCGAGGCGCGCCGCGCCGGCAGCGGCGGTTTCGGCAGCCGCGGCACGCGCACCTTCCAGGCACCGCCTGTCACCAGCACTGCGCCTGGGACCGCAGCACCGATCGAAAGGTCGATGACGCCGCGTTCGCAGACCACGGCACCTGCCACCGCGCAGCAGCCTCTCGGCGCCCAGCGCCCCGGTTTCTTCGGCGGCTTCGGCCGCTCGATGATCGGCGGCCTGATTGCCGGCGGCCTTCTCGGTATGCTGCTCGGTCACGGTTTCGGCGGCGGCTTCGGCTTGCTCGGCATGTTGTTGCAGATCGCGCTCATCGGCGGCGCTGTCATGCTCGCCATGCGTTATTTCGCCAACCGCCGCCAGCCTTCCTACGGCGTCGGAGGCCAGAGCCGGTCCTATAACATGTCGCCCACGAGTAATTCGTCCTTCCAGATCCCGACGATCGGTTCGGGGGGCGGTTTCGGCGGGCAGTCGCGCGGCAATCGGCCGAGCGACGAGATCGGGCTGGCGCAGGCCGATCTCGATCAGTTCGAGGAATTGCTGACCCAAGTGCAGACCGCTTACGGCGCCGAGGATTACGGCACCTTGCGCCGGCTGACGACGCCCGAGGCGATGTCCTATCTCGCCGAGGAGCTTGGCGAAAACGCCACCAACGGTGTGCGCAACAGCGTCTCCGACGTCAAGCTGCTGCAGGGCGATATTGCCGAGGCCTGGCGCGAGGACGGCCAGGAATATGCGACGCTTGCCATGCGTTATTCCTCGATCGACGCGATGGTCGAACGCGACAGCGGCCGCGTCGTTTCCGGCGACGACCGCCGTCCGAGCGAAAGCACCGAGGTTTGGACCTTCGTGCGCAAGTCCGGCGCCGACTGGAAGCTTGCGGCGATCCAGGGTGCCGAGCAGCGCGCCGCCTGAGGCGGCGCGTCACGTCGGCATTCTGTACTAATTCACTTCGACCGGTTTGGAGCGCATGCGGGAAACCGTCTCGCGTTCCGCCCGCTTGCAGCGCATCGGCGGCAGGCCGCGATCCATCAGGTCCATGTCTTCGAGCACCATGTCGCCCATTTTCTTGAAGGCGCTGTCGAGCGCGCCAGCCCTATGCGCCGAGCGGATGAAACCTTTCAGCCTCCGCACCGGATGATCGGGCGGCAGCGGTTCCTCAGGGTATACGTCGCTCGCTGCGACGATATGGCCTGACGAGACCGCCGCCATCAGCGCATCAAAATCGACGACATCGGCGCGGCTGAGCAGGATGAAGGCCGCGCCCCTGCGCATGCGGGCGAACGCCTCGGCACCGAGAAATCTTCTGTTCTCGCTGGTGACGGCGGCGACAACGAAGACGAAATCACTCTTCGTCAGGACGTCCTCCATGCTTGCCGGCTCGACACCGTTTTCCTCAAGGATCGATTGCGGCAGCCAGGGGTCGAATACCCTGATGCGGGCTCTGAAGCCGGAAAGCACCCGGCGCAGCGCCTTGCCGAGATCGCCGAAGCCGACGATGCCGATCTCTGAACCGGCGATCAGCCGCGTATTTGCATTCCCCTCCCCTCCCCAGAGTTCTTTGCCTTGGCGAAACGCGACATCCGCGTCGACGATGCCGCGCGCTAAGGCCAGGGCGAAACCGAGACCGATTTCGGCGACCGGTTCGGCAAAGACCTGCCCCGTCGTCACGACGTGGATACCGCGCTGGAAGAGCACCTCATAAGGCATGTTGTTGAGAAGATTGCTTTCGACGTTGAGGATGGAGCGCAAGGCCGGCATACGTCCCAGGGTTTCCACCGAAAGTGGCGGCTGGCCGATGATGTAACGCGCCTTACCGAGGATTTCGTCGCCGAGACCGGCGATGTTCTCGGGATCGGCCTCGACGATCTCGTATTTGGCGTGCAATTCTGCGCGCGCCTTGTCGCTGAAAATCAGATCGAGCGTGCGCGGCTCGGGCGCGCTGATCGCCAGCGGCCGTTCGGTATTCGTCATGGGCGTCTCCTCCATCGCGGCGGTCTGCACCGTTTCTGCCGGACGATTGATAGCCCCTGTGCGGAGTTGTTTCCAGTGCGATCTTGAGGCGCGGCGCGTCGGGAGAAGCTATCGAAAGCGGCATCTGCCTATCAGATAAGCAGTTGAATTGGCTCGGTATTTCGTGGAGTTTTCGTTGACGGCGCGAATTCTTTGAACTAGCGTGATGCCCGCGACTTGGAACCATGAACGTGTTCGGCGGCCGCGGGATATTCGAAAACTCACGAGGGAATGAGCAATGAAATCAGCACTCAAGAGCGGCCTCCTTGCCTTGGCTGCCGCAGCGCTTCCAGCCGTCGCCTATGCCCATCCCGCCATCGGCGAAGCTGCCGGCTTCAGCCATGGCTTTGCCCATCCGATCTCTGGCCTCGATCATGTTCTTGCCATGGTGATGGTCGGTGTTTTCGCATTTCAGCTCGGCGGCCGCGCCACCTGGCTTGTGCCGACGACCTTCGTTCTGGTGATGGCATTCGGCGGTGCCCTCGGCGCTGCTGGCATCAATGTTCCCTTCGTTGAAACCGGCATCGCGCTTTCCGTCGTCGTCCTCGGCGCCGTCGTCGCGCTTAACGTCAAGGCGCCGCTGGCCGCAGCAGTCGGCCTCGTCGGTCTCTTCGCCATCTTCCACGGTCATGCACATGGCGCCGAAATGCCGGAAAATGCCGCCGGTGTCGCCTATGCCGCCGGCTTCATGATCGCAACCGCACTGCTGCATGTCGCCGGCCTAGCGCTTGGTTACCTCATCGGCCGCGCCGGTGAACGGCAGGGGCGGGGCATATTCGTGACGCGCACGGCCGGCGGCATTGCCGCCATTGCCGGCGTCGGCCTTCTGGCCGGCTTGATTTGAGCCTGACGGCAGTTCTGAGCAAAAACCAGGCGGCGGCCTAGACATCTCAATTCGACAGAACGCCCGGCATGCGTAACGCATCGCCGGGCGCCTTTCGTTGTCGCTGCAAAGCGCTACGGATTTGACCCAAGTCAAATTCAGCCGCGTCGTGTCCGGCTATATCTAGCCAACGATCAACGAAGGGACATCCAAATTGACGCAGGCCAGCCTTGCCGATTGCCGGAGGAACGCGAAGGTCGATATAGTGATTTCAGAAATTTCTGAAATCACAGACGCAACGGAAACGACCATGAACCTTCCGCCCCTCGTCCAGTCCTTCGTTCTCCACTTCGGCGAAATGGGGTCGCGCTGGGGAATCAATCGCACGGTCGGCCAGATCTATGCCCTGCTCTTCGTCTCGCCCGAGCCGATCTGCGCCGAGGAAATCGCCGAGTCGCTCGGCATCTCGCGCTCCAATGTTTCGATGAGCCTGCGCGAACTGCAGGCCTGGAACCTCGTCATCTTAAAACACAAGCCGGACGACCGCCGCGATTTCTTCACCACGCCGGACGATGTCTGGCACATATTGAGGACGCTTGCCGAGGAGCGGAAGAAGCGTGAAGTCGATCCGACGCTGTCGGTTCTGCGCGAAATCCTGATGCAGCGGCCGGCCAGCGACGCCGAGCGCCACGCGCAGGAGCGCATGAGCGAGATGCACACGCTGATCGAGCAGCTGACGCATTGGTATGAAGACGTAAAACAACTTGAAACAGAAAGGCTCGCAACGCTACTCTCGCTGGGCGCGAAAGTGACCAAGCTTCTGGAGGCCAAGGACCGGGTCGTTTCGCTCGGCCGCAGCCGCCGGCCAAATCCTGCGAACAAGAGTTAGCGCCATGGGCATTGCTTTCTTCGACGCGAGGGACGGACGGGGCGCCGAGCCGGTGCCGAACGGTGATACTGTCTCGCCTGTCGCCGGCCCCGATGATGCGAAAGGCGGGCTGCGCAGAGCAGCGATGCTGCAGGCACTGGCCGCCGCCGTCTGGGTCCCGCAGGCCGCATTGTTGGCCGTCTCGGTCGACCGCATCGCCGATGGCGGCGGATTGTATGACGTTCTCTGGCCAGCACTCGGCATCCTTCTTCTCGGATTTGCAAGAAGCTGTCTCGACGCGGCCGGCGGCCGCCTGGCTTTTCAAGCCGCCCGTGCCGAGCTCAGCCGCCGGCGGCAGATCGCCACGGCGGCACTTTCGATGTCGTCACCGGTCGATCGTAGCCGGCCTGCCTCGGGCAAAGCCGCAAGTGTCATTGGCGAACAGGCCGAACTGATCGTGCCCTACCTCGCCCGTTTCCAGCCGGCACGCATGAAGGCGAGCCTCGTGCCGCTCATTATCCTTGCCTTCATCCTGCCGGTCTCCTGGATCGCCGCGCTGGTTTTGCTATTTGCCGCGCCGCTGATCCCGATTTTCATGGCGCTGATCGGCTGGCGTGCTCAGGCGGCCAGCGAAAGGCAACTCGTCGCGACCGGCGGCCTTAACGGCTTCCTGCTCGATCGGCTGCGCGGACTGGCGACCATCCGTGCGCTCGACGCTGTCGATGCAACGGCACTGCGCCTGCGGTCGGAGGCGGAGTCGCTGCGTACGCGCACCATGGCGGTGCTGAAGATCGCTTTTCTGTCCTCGGCGGTGCTCGAGCTTTTCGCCGCGCTCGGCGTGGCGATGATTGCCGTCTATGTCGGTTTCAGCCTGCTCGGCGAGATCCGCTTCGGCACTTGGGTAGGCCGGCTCGACCTGACAGAAGGACTGTTCATCCTGCTGCTCGCACCGGCCTTCTTCGAGCCTCTGCGCGAACTCTCGGCCGTCTGGCATGATCGGGCGGCTGGCGAAGCCGCGCTGAAGGCACTGGACACCCTCGCTGCCGGCGGCCTGTCCATTCGAGGAGCAGCCGACGTCGCGCCTGCGGTATCTGCCGTCGCCGAAGCGCCGCCGATCCGCATTGAGAATGTCGATTTCCGCTACGCCGCCGCCGAGCCGTTGATCCTTGACGGTTTCAACCTCGATATCGCTGCCTGCGAACATCTGGCGCTTCTCGGCGCCAGCGGTTCCGGCAAGTCGACGCTTCTTTCGCTGATTTCAGGACTGGCGCCCTGCACCGGCGGTCGCATCGTCATCGGCGGCATCGAACTTGCCGATGACAGCGCCCACGCCTTGCGCGCCAGCATGGCATGGATCGGCCAACGACCGCATATTTTTGCTGGCACCATCGCCGGCAATATCGCGCTCGGCAGGCCTGGTATCCTGCGCGGCAACCTGATGGATGCGCTCGACGCAGCCAGGCTCGGAAAAGTCGCTGCCGCCTATGGCAACCGGCCGCTCGGCGAAGGCGGGATCGGACTTTCCGGTGGCGAGGCGCTGCGGCTTGCGATCGCGCGGGCCGCCTGCAATCCGCATCTCCGGATTATCCTGGCCGACGAGCCGACCGCACATCTCGACGCCGCCACCGCCGCCGAGGTGACCGAGAGCCTGCTTTCGCTCGCCAGGGGCCGCACTTTGATCGTTGCAACCCACGATCCGCGGCTTGCCGCCCGCATGCATCGTGCCATGTGCGTCGATGCCGGCATCGTTATCAGAGAGGCCGCCGAATGAGCGGATTTGCTGCAGACCTCAAGCCGATCCTGCGTCTGTTCCTTGCCGAGCGCCGGGGTGCGCTGCTGCTCGGCGCAGCACTTTCGGCGGCGACGGTGACGGCGGGCATCGCCCTGCTTGGCCTGTCCGGTTGGTTCATCACCGCCACCTCGCTCGCAGGGCTTTCGGCCGCTGCCATCACCTTCGACGTCTTTGCGCCGTCAGCCGGCATCCGCCTGCTCGCCATCGTTCGTACGGCCGCGCGCTACGGCGAAAGGCTTGCAACCCATGACGCAACGCTCGGCGTGCTCGCCGCCCTGCGCGAACGGCTGTTTCGCAGCTTTGCCGAACCGGGTGCTGCCCGCGCCCTGTTGCATCGTCCCGCGCGGCTGCTCTTCCGGCTGACGGCCGATATCGATGCGCTCGATTCCCTCTACCTGCGCATCCTGGTGCCAGCTGCGGTCGCGATCGGTGCAGCACTGGCGGCAAGCCTCGTGCTGGGGCTGATGCATCCCGTGTTCGGCCTGTGCTTCGGCCTTTTTCTCGCCGGCGCCGGCCTCTGCCTGCCGTTGATCGCGGGGCGGGTGGCGCGCAAACATGCCCGCAGTCGCGCCCATGGCATCGAGGCGCTGCGGTCGCGAACGATCGATCTCGTTGCCGGCCAGACCGATCTGCTGATGGCCGGCCGGCTTGCTGCGCAGAGAAGTGCGATCGCTGCGGCCGATCGTTACGCCGGCCGCGCCGACGATCAGTTGAACCGCGTCGAGACCGGCCTGACATTCGGCTTCGGCCTTGTCTCAACCCTGCTGCTGACGGCATCGCTGCTTGCCGTCGCGGTCCTTGCGGAAACGAAGGTGATTACCGCTCCTGTCGCCGTACTCGGCCTGCTCGTCGCCTTTGCGGCAGTCGAACCCTTCGCGGCGCTGCGCCGCGGTGCCCTGGAACTTGGGCGGACGTTGCTTGCGGCAAGGCGCATCGCGCCACGGCTTGCAGTCGCGGCTGCACCCGAACCATTGGTGGCGCCGTTGCCGAGATGCGCTTTTTCGCTGGCGAAGGTTTCAGCCTTCCATGAAAACTCCGCCGTCCCGGCGCTCGAGGATATCGAACTTGCGCTTCAACAGGGCGAACGCCTCGCCGTCATCGGCAGCAGCGGTGCCGGCAAGTCGAGCCTGCTTGCTCTCCTTTCCGGCGAATTGTCGGCAAGGACGGGAAATGTTGCCGCGATGACAGCGACGCTGCTCACGCAGCGGACAGAACTTTTCGAGGACAGCCTGCGCGGCAACCTGCTCCTTGCAAACCCGGATGCGAACGAGGCCCGTCTTCGCGAAGCGCTCGCCGCCGCCGGCCTGCTTGCCGATATCGAGGCCATGGCGCGGGGGATCGATACCCGGCTCGGCGAAGGCGGACTCGGCCTTTCCGGTGGCCAGTCGCGCCGGCTGGCGCTTGCCCGGCTCTTCCTCCGCGATACGCCGCTCTGGCTGCTCGATGAGCCGACCGAGGGACTTGACGGCGCCACCGCCCGCGACGTGCTCTGCCGTCTGTCGGCAATGGCGACGGGCCGCTCGTTGGTGATCGCCACGCATATCCGCCGGGAGGCGGCGATCGCAGACCGCATCGCCGTCATCGAAGGCGGTCGCATCACAGAAATTTCGCGCCGCGGAGAGGCGGCGTTCGAAAAGGCGCTCGACCGGCTTCGGCCGGACTGAGCGAACTGCATGCCCTCACGCGCCGGTCGGCGCTGAGGAACGCCCTGTACCCCGTGGGACCGTGGGAGAAAGACAATGGAACTAGATATCGTCGCGTTATCGCGCTTCCAATTTGCGCTGACGGCGCTTTACCACTTCCTGTTCGTGCCCTTGACGCTCGGCCTGTCCGTGCTCTTGGCGATCATGGAAACCGTCTATGTCATGACCGGCCGCCAGATCTGGCGGCAGATGACAAAATTCTGGGGCACGCTGTTCGGCATCAATTTCGTGCTCGGCGTCGCCACCGGCATCGTCATGGAATTCCAGTTCGGCATGAACTGGAGCTATTACAGTTATTATGTCGGCGACATCTTCGGCGCTCCTCTGGCGATCGAGGGTCTGATGGCCTTCTTCCTCGAGGCGACCTTCGTCGGGCTGTTCTTCTTCGGCTGGGACAAGCTGTCGAAGGTCGGCCATCTCATGGCCACCTGGGCGGTGGCGATCGGCTCGAACTTCTCAGCCCTCTGGATCCTGATTGCCAATGGCTGGATGCAGAACCCTGTCGGATCGGCGCTCAATCCGCAGACGATGCGCATGGAGATCACAAGCTTCTTCGATGTGGTCTTCAACCCCGTTGCCCAGGCGAAATTCGTCCACACGGTATCGGCAGGCTATGTCTGCGCCTCGATCTTCGTGCTCGGTGTTTCTGCCTGGTATATCCTCAAGGGGCGACATATCGAGCTTGCCAAGCGCTCGATGACAGTCGCCGCCTCCTTCGGCCTCGCCTCGGCGCTTTCAGTGGTCGTGCTTGGCGACGAGAGCGGCTATCTCGCCACCGAGAACCAGAAGATGAAGCTCGCCGCGATCGAGGGCATGTGGAAAACCGAGCCGGCGCCAGCGGCCTTCACCGCCTTCGGCTTCCCCGATCAGGAAGCGCGCGAAACGCATTTTGCCGTGCACATCCCCTGGGTCATGGGCCTGATCGGCACGCGGTCGCTGACCACCGAAATCCCCGGTATCGACAAGCTCGAACAGCAGGCCGAAAGCCGGATCCGCGACGGCATCAAGGCTTACGACGCGCTGATGCAGATCCGCGCAGTACCGGCACAGGGTCAGGTTGCGCAGGAAGTGCGCGCTTCCTTCGAGGATCTCGGCCATGATCTCGGCTACGCTCTTCTTCTGAAGCGCTATGTCGACGATCCACGCCAGGCGAGCGACGAGCAGATCGCTCAGGCTGCGCGTGATACGATCCCGCACGTGCCGACGCTCTTCTGGTCCTTCCGCATCATGGTTGGTCTCGGTATTTTCTTCATCCTGCTGACCGCCACCTTCTTCTGGCTGTCGGCGCGCCGCCATCTCGATAAGTATCCACTGCTTCTCAGAATTGCCGTGCTGGCGATCCCCCTGCCCTGGGTCGCCATCGAGCTCGGCTGGGTCGTCGCGGAGTTCGGCCGCCAGCCCTGGGTGATCGAAGGCGTGCTGCCGACGGCGGCCGCCGTCTCCAGCCTCGGCGCCGGCACCGTGCTTCTGACGATCATCGGTTTTGCGGCACTCTACACGACGCTGATCGTCATCGAGATGGGCCTGATGATCAAAGCGATCAAGCAAGGACCGGAGCCGGACGACGAGCCGGAAGCGATTCTGATTTCCGAAACCCTCGTCCCGGCCGCGGAGTGACCTGCCATGATCCTTCACGAACTCATCGACTATGAAACCCTGCGTGTCATCTGGTGGCTGCTGCTCGGCGTCCTGCTGATCGCTTTTGCGACGACCGGCGGCTTCGATCTCGGTGTCGGCACGCTTCTGCCTTTCGTTGCCCGGACCGATACGGAACGGCGCGTGGCGATCAACACCATCGGCGCCACCTGGGAGGGCAACCAGGTCTGGCTGATCCTCGGCGGCGGCGCCATCTTCGCCGCCTGGCCGCCGCTTTATGCGGTCTCCTTCTCGGGCTTCTATCTGGCGATGTTCGCGATCCTCTTCGCGCTCATCCTGCGCCCGGTCGGTTTCAAATACAGGTCGAAGCGGGAAAGCGCCAATTGGCGCAATGGCTGGGACTGGGCGCTCTTCATCGGCGGCTTCGTGCCGTCGCTGATCTTTGGCGTCGCCGTCGGCAATGTGCTGCAGGGCGTGCCCTTCCGCTTTGCCGACGATATGCGGATCTTCTACGAAGGCTCGTTCTTCGCGCTGCTCAACCCATATGCTCTGCTCTGCGGCCTGCTTTCCCTAGCCATGCTGACGATGCATGGTGCGGCATGGCTGGTGTTGAAGTCGAGTGGTCCGGTCGCGGAGCGCGCCAGAAGCTATGGCAGCATCGCCGCCCTTGCCGTTATTCTGCTTTTCGCACTCGGCGGCCTCTTCCTGTGGATCGGCGACGGTGGCTATCGCATCACCAGCGATATCAGCCCGATCGGCCCTTCCAATCCGCTTTTGAAAACCGTGGCGCTGGAGAAAGGCGCATGGCTTACCAACTACACCGCCCATGCGTGGATGATCATCGCGCCCGTCCTCGGCTTCGCCGGCGCGGCACTGGCCTTCATTGCCATGCGTGCAAGGCGCGAGGTCATGACGCTGCTCTTCAGCAAGGTCGCGATCTTTGGCATCATCTCGACGGTCGGCCTGTCGATGTTCCCGTTCATCCTTCCCTCCTCGCTCGATCCGCGATCGAGCCTGACGGTCTGGGATGCATCCTCCAGCCATATGACGCTGTTCATCATGCTGGTCGTGACGGTCATTTTCCTGCCGATCATCCTTGCCTACACAGCCTGGGTCTACAAGGTTCTGTGGGGCAAGGTCGACGAGAAATCCGTCACCGACAAGAACAGTCACGCCTACTAGAGCGATTCAGTAGAACCGCTCTAACCTTTTGTTTTTACGCAATTCCGGACGGAAAACCGCTTCGCACTTTTCCTGGAATTGCTCTGAGGGAGACGAAATGATGTGGTATTTTGCATGGATCCTCGGCCTGCCGCTGGCCGCCGCCTTCGCTGTCCTCAACGCCATGTGGTACGAACTGATGGACGACGCAGCCAGGAAGAAAGCTTCCGAGCCGCGCAAGTAGAAATGCAGGGGGCGCGGCTCAAACCGCGCCCCTTACCTAAATTTGTCATCGGCGGAATGGGCAGCATCGTCCTTCCCAGAACTTGGTGCCGCTGAAGCATCGCGCTACCGCGAGGCTCAAGGCGTCTTGACTTCGCCTGGGTTTGGGTTACCGTGTAATTCGCTGTATTACGGAGCGATAAATCATGCTGAACAGTGAAAAATCTCAGGTTTCTCTGAGGCTGCCCACGTCCCTGGTTTCGGAGTTCGATCGTATCGCCGCAATTCTCGAACGTGATCGTACCTGGGTAATGCAGAAGGCGCTCAGTCAATATCTTGCAATTGAAGGGGCCGAAATCCTTGCAGATGCTCGAGGTCTCGATGAACTGGATCGAGGGGACAGCGTCGATCTGGAGGACGTGCTTGAGAAGGCTCGCGCAATCGTCGATGCCGCCGAATATCGACGCCGTATGCGGGTGGGTTGATGCCTCGCATTCGCCTTTCCAAAAGTGCAGAACGTTGGTTTTTGAGTAGGATTGCCGAACTCGCAGAGGTTAACCCAGCCGCCGCAAGGAAACTCGTTGAACGCCTGGAAAGGCAAAGAGAGCTTCTTTCATCGTTTCCCCAAATGACCGAAAGGGGAATCCTGGAAGGAACGCGCAAGGTGAGTATGCCTCCCTTCGTGCTGACTATTCGCTCGCGAGACGGCGTTGTTGAAATTGCGGCAATCAGAGATGCACGGCAGAAGGATGCTTACGCTCCAGTCGAGATGCTGTCCGTAGACGACGATGATGAAATCCACCAAGCGAAACACCCCTGATAACCGAGGTTACAAGGGGTGTTGATGAAGCAATGGCTAAGAGGGCTGCCGGCTCGCACCGCGCCCTTTGCCTGTCTCGTCAGCCTTCCAGCCACTTCACCTGCTCAGGCGTCAGCCTGATGTCGAGCGCCGAGAGGCTGTCTTCCAATTCGGCGACGGTGCGTGGCCCGATCAGCGGAATGACCGGGAAAGGCTGGGCGATCACATAGGCGAGCGCGATGTGGATCGGATTGCGGCCGAGTTTGTTGGCAAGCTCGATAGCGCGGTCGCGGCGTCCGAAGTTGCGCTCGGAATACCAGACCCGCACGATCTCCTCGTCATCTCGCTTGTCGCGACCGGCGCGGTCGGTAAAGAAGCCGCGGCCCTGGCTCGACCAGGCAAAGTTCGGGATCTGCTTCTCGTTCAGCCACTTTTTCCAGTCGTCATCGGAAGCGGCAACGCAACCGGCCCAGATCGGATCGAGCATCTCGGCGAGCGAGAAGTTGTTGGAGAGTGCTGCCGGCGCCGTCTTGCCCGTCTTTTCGGCATAGGCGATCGCCTCGTCGAAGCGCGCCCGCGTCCAGTTCGAGCCACCGAATATGCCGCGGATGCGCCCGCGCTTGACCTCGGCATCCATGGCATCGACGAACTCGCCGACGGGCACGCCGGTATTGTCGCGATGCATGAAATAGATGTCGACATAGTCGGTCTTCAGCCGAGAAAGCGACTGGTCGAGCTGCTTTGCGATCATATCGGGATAGCAGAGCGGCGAATGGGCGCCCTTGCCGATCAGCACGATCTCCTCGCGCGGCACCTTGCGGCTCGTGTGCCAGTCGCCGAAGATCGCCTCCGTCTTGCCGCCGCCATAGACATAGGCCGTGTCGAAGGCATTGCCGCCGGCTTCGTAGAAGGCGTCGAGCGTCAGCGAGGCGGAGGCAAAATTCGGGAAGAACTCGAAGCCGAGCGTCACCACCGAGGCCGGCTTGGAAATGCCTGGAATCTGACGCTGCGGAACGCTGTTGCCGCGCGCGACCGTGCCGCCGGCAATGTTTGCCGTGCGCTTGCTGGCTTTTTCCACCCCATATTCAAGACCGACCGAGGCACGCCATTGGTCGAGTACACGCAGGTTTCCGATCGAATCTGCCCAGCTCATGCCGGGAGAACTGAATTCGGTCTTGCCGGCGCGGATGGCATCGCCGGCCGCGTCCGCCTCGAAGGAATAGAGCCAGCGATCCTCCCTGAGTTCGACGGTTTCTCGGCTGCCGCCCTTGAAGATCTCGATCTTGCCGACGCCGCCCTTGTGACCGGAGGCAAACCAGAAGTCCTGGACCTCGATCCGGCCTTCCGAGCCGATGATCCGCAGCACATTGTCCTGCTGCGCCATGATCGAGCAGGAGACTTCGGCGATGATCTCGTTCGGGAACTTGAGCACGGCAGACGCCCATTCATCGACGCCGCTCTCTCCGAGATGAGCGACGCCCGAGACCTTCTCCGGTTCGAGGAAGGCCTTGCCCTCCGCGGCGCCTGATATCAGTCTGGCCATCGAGACCGGATAACCGCCGACATCGAGAATGCCGCCGCCGGCGGTGTCGTTGGCGAAAAGCCGGTGTTCGGGCTTATAGCTGCCCATATTGAAGCCGAAGCTCGAGCGGATGATGCGGACGGTGCCGATGACGCCGCTTTTGACAAGTTCGACCAGCTTCTCCGTCTGCGGATGCACGCGGTACATAAAGGCCTCGCCGGCAAAGACGCCGGCTTTTTTCGCCTCGTAGTAAACTGCCTCGGCATCGTAGGCCGAGAGCGCGATCGGCTTTTCCACCAGGATGTGCTTGCCGGCGCGTGCCGCCTTGATCGCCCATTCGGCATGGCCGGTGTGGGGGACGGCGATATAGATCGCATCGATCTCCTTGTCTGAGAGCAGCGCCTCATAGCCATCGACGATGCGGGCGCCGGGAAAACCTTCGGCAAGGCCCGGCTTCGCGGGATTGCGGGTAGCGATCGCCACCAGTCTGCCGGTGCGCGAATGGGCGACGCCATCGGCAAAGGTGCGGGCGATGGTGCCGGGGCCGATGATGCCCCAGCGGATCGGTTGATCTGAAGTCATGGAAAGTCCTCTTTCGTCTTTCTGTCCTGGGATTTGGTTCAGCGAAGGCGTTTACCGGCGCCGTCGAAAAGGAATGTACGGATTGCCGGAAGGCCGACCGTCAGCGTTTCGCGATTGCCGGCGACGCGTGATTCCGGCCGCTCGATGATCAACTGCTCGGGGCCTATGGTGGCGTAGATGTAACTGGTATTGCCGAGATGTTCGGCGACGTCGATGGTGACGGTGAGGTCGGCATCGCCCGTGCCCGCATCGACGAAATGTTCGGGACGGATGCCGAGCGTCACTTTTGCGCCGGCTTCGATGGGATCGGCGACCGGCAGCGTCAGGCGGGTATTGGCGTCGCTTTCCAGCGCGATCACCGCCCTGCCCGGCTGCGTCTCAGCCACCACGGCCTTGAGAAAATTCATCTTCGGCGAGCCGACGAAGCCGGCGACGAACTGATTGGCGGGATCGTCGTAGAGGTCGAGCGGTGCGCCGATCTGCTCGATATTGCCGGCGCGCAGCACGACGATCCTGTCGGCGAGGGTCATCGCCTCCGTCTGATCATGGGTGACGTAGATCATCGTCGTGCCGAGCTGTTTGTGCAGCCTCGAGATTTCGACGCGCATCTGCACGCGCAGTTCGGCATCGAGGTTCGACAAGGGTTCGTCGAACAGGAAGACCTGTGGTTCGCGGACGATAGCGCGGCCGATTGCGACACGCTGGCGCTGGCCGCCGGAAAGCTGCTTCGGCCGGCGCTTCATCAACTCGGTGATCTGCAGGATCTCGGCGACATGGCGCACGCGCCGCTCGGTGTCGGCTTTCGGATTGCCGTTCATGCGCAGGCCGAAGCTCAAATTTTCCTCGACGGTCAGGTGCGGATAGAGCGCATAGGACTGGAAGACCATGGCGATGCCGCGATCGGCCGGCTCGACGTCGTTAACGACCCTGCCGCCGATCTGAAGCTCGCCTGACGTAATGTCCTCGAGGCCGGCGATCATCCTGAGCAGCGTGGACTTGCCGCAGCCGGAGGGGCCGACGAAGACGACGAATTCGCCGTCCTTCACCTCCAGATTGGCGCCGTGGATGATCTCAAAGCCGCCGAAGCGCTTGACGATGTTGCTGAGTGAAAGCTCTGCCATGCAGCCTCCCGATTATTTAATTGCGCCGGCCGCGATGCCGGCGATGAAATGGCGCTGAAGAGCCACGAAGATGACGAGGATCGGCGCCGTCAGCAGTACCGCGCCGGCCATGATGCCGCCCCAGGAGACCTTGGTGAGGCCGATCAGCGTTCCCAATGCCACAGGCGCCGTCATCATCCCCGGTCTGGAATTGATCAGCAGCGGCCAGAGGTAATTGTTCCACGAGTGCAGGAAGAGAATGATCGCCAATGCCGCCATGGTCGGGCGCGCCAGCGGCAAGGCGATGCGCAGGAAGATCTGCCATTCCTTGACGCCCTCGACCCGGGCCGCATCGAAGAGCTCGCCCGGCATCATCGAGAAGGATTGCCGCATGAACAGCACGCCGAGCGAATTGAACAGCGGCGGCACGATCAGAGCTACCCAGGTGTTTGCCAGCTTGAACTCGCGTGCCACCATGATGAATTGCGGAATGACGACCACGGAGAAGGGAAGCGTGATCGTGCCGAGGATGATGGCGATGACGACGGAGCGGCCGACGAAACGGTAACGTGCCAGTGCCCAGCCGGCCATCGAAGTCAGCAGCACCGAGAGCACTGTATAGATCAGCGCGACGCCGATGGAGATCACCATTGCCCCGATGAAATCGGTATCGGCCTGCAGGTTTTTGAAATTCTCGACGAAGTTGGTCGATGGCCAGAGCACGATGTCAGGGCTGAAGATGCCGTTGTCGGGCATGGTCGAGAAGACAAACATCATCCAGAGCGGAAACAACCAGATGAGAGCAAGGGGCGCCAGTGCAGCGTGCAACGCGATCTGGCGCAGCAGAAGCGATTGGGATTTGGATTTCATTTCGGATCCCTCCCGACCCAGAGATTGAGAAGCGAGATCGACACGGCAAGGGCAGCCATCGTATAGGCGATCGCCGAGGCATAGCCGAAGTTCAGCGAGGTGAAGCCCTGGCGATAAAGCAGCAGGCCGAGGGTCTCGGTGCCGCCGCCGGGACCGCCGCGATTGGTGATGAGGAAGGGCTCGGTGAAGAGCTGCATGGTGCCGATCACCGAGAGCACGACGCAAAATAGGATGATCGGTTTCAGGAGCGGCAGGGTGATGTGGAAGAACTGCTGGACCTTGCTCACCCGGTCGAGCGTCGCCGCCTCGTAGACATCATCGGGAATCGACTGCAGGCCGGCGAGAATGATGATGGCGTTGTAGCCTGCCCAGCGCCATGTGACGGCGAGGATGATCAGCGCCATGGCGGCATTGGCATTGTCGAACCAGGAGACCGGGCTGAGACCGACGGCCGAGATCAGCTTGTTGATGATGCCGAAATCGAGGCTGAACATCAGCCGGAAGACGGCGGCATAGGCGACCTCGCCGACGACGACAGGCGCAAAGAAGGCAAAGCGGAAGAGCGGCCGCGCTTTCAGCAGCGGCGAATTGAGCATGACGGCCATAACGGTCGCAAGCGCGATCATGACAGGCACCTGGATCACCAGGATGATCAGCGTGTTGTAGAGGGCATTGTAGAAGGCCGGGTCGTAGAAGAGCCGGCCCCAATTGGCCTGGAAACTATATTTCCACGGGTTGATGCGGGTGTTCTGAAAGGAAATCAGGAACGAATTGATGATCGGCCAGACCCAGAAGGTGGCAAAGATCAGCAGATAAGGGGCGAGGAACGCATAAGCGCTCCGGGTTCTGAACGGCATCGAGCCTCCTCCTCACAAAAACCAATGAATGGTCGCCCGCCTCGCACGGCGGGGGGAAGCCGGGCGCCTCAAGCGCCCGGCTTCGTCATTCACTGCGCGATCGGAAGGCCGGTCGCCGAAGCGATCTGGTTGGCGGCATCGTCGAGAGCCGCCTTCGCATCGGGATAGCCGCCGGAGAAGAACTTCGTCTGCGTCGCCTTGAAGATGGCTTCGGCATCGCTCTGGAAGGCGGTGCCGCGGCTCGGCACGATCTTCGGCAGCGTCGCCAGGATATCGGCCCAGACCTTCTGACCGCCCCAATAAGGCTGCGGTTCGTTGACGAAGGGATCTTGTACGGCCGAGAGCAACGATGGCACCAGACCGAATTCCTTCAGCATCGTAACCTGACCCTCATTCGTGCCGAGGGCGTAGTTGACGAATTTCCAGGCGGCTTCCTTATTTGCGGAGGTCGCCGAAATAGCGAGCGACGAACCGCCGAGATTGGCGGCATGCGGGCCATCGGCCGTCAGGCTCGGCATTTTGTAGACGCCCCACTTGCCCTTGAGATCGGGCGAGGTCGAGCGGACGGTGCCCTCGTACCAACCGCCATACAGCTGGCTCGCGGCCTTGCCGGCGGTATTGGCCTGGATCTTTTCGTCCCAATTGGCCGCCGTCAGCGTGCCGGCATCCTTCATTTCCTTCACCTTTTGCAGTGAGGAAACGCAGGCCGGCTGGTTGATGGTGATATTCTGGCCGTCGGCCGAGTAATAGCCGCAGCCCTGTTCATTGGCGATCATGCGAAACCATTCGCTGTCGCCATTGAAGTCCGCCTGCGCCATCACGGTGCCGGGGTTGGCGGCGGAAATCTTCTTGCCGGCGGCAATAAAGTCGTCCCAGGTATTGATCGTGCTCGGGTCGACGCCGGCCTTTTCGTAGAAATCGCGGCGATAGAAGACGGCGACAGGGCCGGAATCCCACGGCATGGCATAGGCGACATCGCCGACCTCAAGCTCGGTGCGCTTGAATTCAGGGAATTTCGCCTGAATGTCGGCCGTGTAACCGAGCTCCTTCAGATTGGCGAAGCAATCCGGGAAACGGCTCCAGAAGATCTCGGCCTCGAAGTTTTCGATGGTGACGATGTCGGGCAAGCCGTCGCCGCCGGCGGCGCAGGCAGCCAGCGTCTTATCGAAGACCTGACTGTTGCCAAGATCCTCGACGGTGATCTTGATATCGGGAAACTGTTTGTTGAAGCCTGGAAGCGTGGACTTCAATGCCGACGCGGCGACATTCCAGCTCCAGATGGTGAGATTGGCCGACTGCGCGTATGCGGAGCCGGAAGCAAGCACTGCGACAGCTGCGGTCGCAGTGAGAAGTTTGAAGCGCATTGAAAATCCTCCCTTTTCAATTGCCGATCTTTCACGAACGCGGTTAGACTATCTGTAAGGGAGCGGGTGTCTCCTAAAAAGGGAACATGAATTTGGCGGAAAGTAAGGTCGGCACACGTGCAATCTATCAGCCCGGCGCGAGCAGCATCGAGGGTTTGCCGACAGCGCTGCAGATGTTTCATGCCCATCCGCCTGTTATGGCCATGCCGCACTGGCACGCGCAGGTCGAAGTCAACTACGTGATGCGCGGCACCGTGCACTACCGGATGAGCGATCACGAATTCCGGCTGAACGCCGGCGAAATGTGCCTCTTCTGGGGTGGTCAGCCGCATCAGATGGACGAATCCTCAGACGATTCGCTCTATGCCGGCGCCCATCTGCCGCTCGTCTATTTCTTTCGGCTGCGCCTGCCGATCAGCGTTTCCAGCCGGCTTATGAAGGGTGAGACGCTACTGACCTCGGCAACGGATGCCGCCGACAACGAAAACTTCACCCGCTGGTTCCGCTACGCCAACTCCGGCGATGCCGCCAAGGCCCAGCATGCTGTAGACGAGCTGCTGCTGCGCATCGAACGGATCGCGCTCGAACCCTATTCGATGACGTCGCAGGCCGTCATCAGTCTCGAAGGTGATCACCCGTACCCGCATTCCTCGCGCAGCGTCGCGCGCATGTGTGATTTCATCGCTGCCAATTTCCTGCACGACATCGATTCGGTCGATATCGCCCGCGCCGCCGACCTGCATCCGAAATATGCGATGAACCTGTTCAAGCGATCGACCGGCATGACGCTCAGCAAATACGTGACGCTGCTGCGGCTGTCGCGCGCCCAGGCGATGCTGATGAGCGAGGGCGCCAATGTGCTGCAGGTGGCGATGGACAGCGGCTTCGGCTCGATCAGCGCCTTCAACAAATCCTTCCGCCATATCGCCGGCATGTCGCCGTCGGACTTCCGCCGTGATATCCGGCTGGTGACGACGGTCCCGGCCGGGGCCTTCCGGAACTAGCTCAGATAGAGTTGCAACGCGGCGTTCTGCGTGGTGTGCCTGCTGCTTTTTCACTGGGCAAAAAAGAACCGCCGCCTAAGGTGGCGGCAGAATACGCACATTTTCTGTGCAAGTGCATGCACTATTGTATTTGCCAGGGAATTGATGCCATCTCACTCTCAATAAAATCAATGATTTATAATTTGGCACGCACTTTGCTTCGTTAGTTGCAGAGTTGGTGGCTAGGGTTCCGGCGTCGCAAGACGTGGCTGGTCCGAGAGCTGCCACCGGCAGGGGAGACATCCTGCCGGGTGCACGGCGGGACAAAAGCCCGGGAGACCTCGTAAGCCAAGGGATTGGCGGCACGATGGTCATTGCCGATCCCTTTTGAAGAAAAGCAAAAGGGGAATTTCAATGCAGACTTTTTCGAAGATTCTATCGATGACCGCACTGACGGCGTCCCTGGCGCTCGGGCTCGGCTCCATCGCCAAGGCCGAACAGAAGACCGATTTCAAGGTCGCCTGGTCGATCTATGTCGGCTGGATGCCCTGGGGTTATGCTGCTGATCACGGCATCGTCAAGAAATGGGCCGACAAATACGGCATCAAGATCGAGGTCACCCAGTTCAACGACTACGTCGAATCGATGAACCAGTACACGGCCGGCGCCTTCGACGCCGTGACGCTCACCAATATGGACGGCCTGTCGATCCCGGCCGCCGGCGGCGTCGATACGACAGCCGTCATCGTCGGCGACTTCTCGAACGGCAATGATGCGGTCATCCTGAAGGACAAGGCGAGCCTTGCCGACATCAAGGGCCAGAACGTCAATCTCGTCGAATTTTCCGTCTCGCATTATCTGCTGGCCCGCGCGCTCGAAAGCATCAAGCTGACCGAGCGTGACGTCAAGGTGGTCAACACGTCCGACGCCGACATGGTCGCCGCCTACAAGACGGCAGATGTCACCGCCGTCGTCACCTGGAACCCGCTGGTCTCGACCATCCTCGAGGAGCCCACGGCCAAGAAGGTTTTCGACAGCTCGCAGGTCCCGGGCGAGATCATCGACCTGATGGTCGCCAATTCAGGCGTGCTCAAGGACAATCCGAATTTCGGCAAGGCGCTCGCCGGCATCTGGTATGAAACCGCCGCTCTCCTGACGGCCGACAGCGCCGACGGCAAGGCTGCCCGCGAGGCGATGGGCCAGGCATCCGGCACCGATCTGAAGGGCTACGAATCCCAGTTGGCCGTCACCAAACTTTTCGACAAGCCGGCCGATGCCGTTGCCTTCACGGCCTCGGACGGCCTGCCGAAGACGATGGATCTCGTCCGCAACTTCCTGTTCGAGAAGGGCCTGCTCGGCAATGGCGCGCCGTCGGCCGACGTCATCGGCATCGAAATGCCCAACGGCAAGATCCTCGGCGATAGCGGCAACGTCAAGCTGCGCTTCACCGAGACCTACATGAAGGCGGCCGCCGACGGTTCGCTCTGAGCGATGTCCAAGCAGCGGTGCGGTCCTGACCGCGCCGCCCAATCTTCATCAGCGGAGCTTTCCTCATGCGCTGGATCAACACGAGGCCGAGCCGGGGCGCGCAGCTTGCCTTGACGCTGCTGCCTTTCGTGCTGCTGATCGTTGCCTACACGGTCGGCTCGGCCGCACGGCTGGCGGAAAACGCCAACGACAAGCTGCTGCCCGGTTTTGCCGGTTTTGCCGATGCGATCGACCGCTTTGCCTTCGTCGCCGATCCGCGCACCGGCCAATATCTGCTCTGGTCCGATACGGGCGCGAGCTTGATACGGCTGTTTGCCGGCCTCGGCATCTCCACGATCACCGCGCTTGTCATTGGCATGCTGATCGGCATGCTGCCTTATCTGAGAGCGCTGCTCTCCCCCTTCGTCGCCGTTATCTCGATGGTGCCGCCGCTGGCGTTGCTGCCGATCCTCTTCATTGCCATGGGGCTCGGAGAAGCCTCGAAGATCGCGCTGATCGTCATCGGCGTTGCGCCGACGATGATCCGCGACCTTGCGCTGAAGGCGCTGGAGCTGCCGCGCGAACAGATCGTCAAGGCGGAAACGCTCGGCGGCTCTTCCTGGCAGATCGGCCTTCGTGTCGTGCTGCCGCAGATCCTGCCGCGGCTGATCACCTGCCTCAGGCTTCAGCTCGGTCCGGCCTGGCTGTTCCTGATCGCGGCCGAGGCGATCTCGTCGGATTCCGGCCTCGGCTACCGCATCTTCCTCGTCCGTCGTTATCTCTCGATGGACATCATCTTTCCCTATGTCGTCTGGATCACGCTGCTCGCCGTGATCATGAATTATATCCTCGATCGCATCCGCATTGCTGTCTTCCCCTGGTCTGAGCTGGAGAAGCAGGCATGAGCGAGTTGGTGATCGAAAAGGTCTGGAAAGAGTATGGCGACCAGATCGTCCTCGAAGACGTGTCGCTGACGGTCGCTTCGCGCGCCTTCGTCGCCCTTGTCGGTCCTTCCGGTTGCGGCAAGTCGACGTTCCTGCGCATGCTGCTCGGCCAGGAGCGGCCAACGCGAGGAACGATCCTGCTCGACGGGCAAGCCCTGCCGCAGGAGCCGGGGCCGGATCGCGGCGTCGTCTTCCAACGCTACTCCGTCTTCCCGCATCTGACCGTCCTCGGAAACGTGCTGCTCGGGCGGGAACTCTCGGCGTCCCGCTACAAGGCGAAACTCTTCGGCACCGCCCGCCGCAACGCCATCGACGAAGCCCGGCGGCTGATTGCCGAAGTCGGTCTTTCCGGCGCCGAGGGCAAATATCCGGCGCAACTATCAGGCGGCATGCAGCAGCGCCTGGCGCTGGCGCAGGCCTTGATCATGAAACCGAAAGTGCTGCTCCTCGACGAGCCCTTCGGCGCGCTCGATCCCGGTATCCGCGCCGAAATCCACACATTGATGAAGCGGCTCTGGCACGAAACGCAGATGACCGTCGTCATGGTGACGCACGACATGCGGGAGGCCTTCACGCTGGCAACGCGCGTCGTCGCCTTCGAGCGCAAGCGCGACCGCCCGGAGGAAAAGGAGCGCTACGGCGCGACGATCACCAAGGACATTTCCATCTGGCCGCCGAGGCTCGCCGGCGCGCCCTCCGTCTTCAGCCCCGACCGGGACGGCCCGGTCATTTCTCTGGGCCTTCGCCGGGACGACCCGGCTTCCAGTCCGTCAGGAGAAAAACCATGATGCATGTCAGACGTTCGCCCGAAGAAATTGCCGCTAACCGGCAGCGCTATGAGGAACATCAGAAGAAGGGGCTGGAATTTGCCCCTAAGGCCCTGCCGGCGCCGAGCCCCCTTCCCGCCCCCGCAATCGATGCGGCTGCGATCGTCCATCAGGAAACCATTCCCGGCGGCTGGTACTGGTCGACCGCGCTGAAGCGCGGCGAGGCTCTCCGCATCGATCAGGGTGAAGGCGGATCGACCGTGGCGCTCGTCGCCTGGAACTCTGGCGATACGAGTGAACGGCTCAATCTCGTCGATACGGTCAAGGTGCAGTGGACAACCGGCCTCGGCAAGGGCCGCGTCATCTTCTCGGATATGGGCCGGGTGATGTTTTCGCTGATCGAGGATAGTTCCGGCGCCCATGACTGCCTGATGGGTGGCTCGACGGCAGCTTCGAACGCTGCAAAATATCCTGGCGTCAAGACCCGCAACACCCGCGACAATCTCGTGCTCGTCGCCGGCAAGCTTGGTCTCGAACGACGCGACATTCCTGCGATTCTCAATCTTTTCGCCCCCGTCCGCGTCGACGATGACGGCTGCTTCCACTGGCGCGGCAAGCTCTCCAACAGCGGCGACTATGCCGAGCTGCGCGCCGAGATGGACATGATCGTCGGCTTCTCCAATTGCCCGCATCCGCTCGATCCTGACCCGGTCTATGCGCCGAAGCCGGTGATCGTCACGCGCTTTCGTGCGCCTGCGCCTACAGTCGACGACCTCTCGCACTCGGCAACCGCCGAAGCTCTTCGCGGCTTCGAGAACAACGCCGCCATGTTGGCCTGAGGGGGATGACGATGACCAATTTCATCAATACTTCAGCTTCGCACAGCCTCGAAAACGCCGTGCAGGATCATTTCATCCCGGCCGAAGCGCCATGGTCCGGCATCGTCCGCAAAGGCCAGACCATCCGCATCGAGGACAGCTACGGCCAGCAGGCGATCGATACGCTGTTTTATCGCGCCGATGATTTTGCCGAGCGTTATTCCAACCAGGATACGATGCGGGAGCAGGGTGGCGCCTATATCGGCACCGGCACGAAGATCATCTCGAACGAGGGCAACGTCATGCTTGTCATGACGGCCGACAGCTGCGGCCGGCACGATACATCAGCCGGCGCCTGCTCCTGCGAGAGCAATACCGTGCGCTTCGGCCACGGCACCAAATACCTGCATGCCTGCCGCGACAATTTCGTGATCGAGGTGACAAAGCACGGCATGAGCAAGCGCGACATCGTGCCGAACATCAATTTCTTCATGAATGTGCCGATCAAGCCGAACGGCGAGATGACCATCGTCGACGGCATTTCCGCGCCCGGCGACTATGTCGAACTGGTGGCGGAAATGGACGTGCTCTGCGTCATCTCCAATTGCCCGCAGATCAACAATCCCTGCAACGGCTTCGATCCGACGCCGATCCGGGTGCTGATCTGGGACGGCGAGGACTGATCGATGTTCACCAAGGTCCTTATCGCCAATCGCGGCGAAATCGCCGTCCGGGTTATCCGGACATTGAAGAGGATGGGCATCGCCTCGGTCGCCGTCTATTCCGATGCCGACCGGTTCTCGATGCCGGCGCTGACCGCCGACGAGGCAATGCGCCTCGGACCGGCGCCAGCCGCTGAGAGCTATCTCAACGTCGATGCCGTCATCGCCGCCTGCAAGGCGACGGGAGCACAGGCCGTGCATCCGGGCTATGGCTTTCTCTCAGAGAATATCGGCTTTGCCGAGCGGCTCGCCGCCGAAGGTATCGCTTTCATCGGCCCGCGGCCGGAGCATCTGTCGGCCTTCGGCCTGAAGCACACGGCGCGCGAACTGGCAAAGGCGAGCGGCGTGCCGCTGCTGCCCGGCACCGATCTCTTGCAGAGCGTCGAAGAGGCGCTTTCGGCCGCAGAAACCGTCGGCTATCCCGTCATGCTGAAGAGCACGGCCGGCGGCGGCGGCATCGGCATGCAGCTCTGCGCCGATGCAGCGGGCCTCACGGCCTCTTTCGAAAGCGTGCAACGGACCGCGCGGGCCAGCTTCGGCGATGCGCGCGTCTACATCGAGCGTTTCGTTGCCGAAGCGCGCCATGTCGAGGTGCAGATCTTCGGCGACGGCAAGGGCGGCGTCATCGCGCTCGGCGAACGCGACTGCTCGCTGCAGCGCCGAAACCAGAAGGTGGTCGAGGAAACCCCTGCTCCCGGCCTTTCTGCCGAAACGAGGGCGCGGCTGCACAAGGCGGCGGTCGATCTGGGACGCTCGGTCTCCTATGAATCGGCCGGCACCGTCGAATTCATCTATGATCCTCAGCGCGAGGAATTCTATTTCCTCGAGGTCAATACCCGGCTGCAGGTCGAGCATCCGGTGACGGAAGCCGTCTTCGGCATCGATCTCGTCGAATGGATGATCCGGCAGGCGGCGGGCGAGGACGTGCTTTCGGGTGCGAATGCCCTGACGCCGAAGGGTGCGGCGATCGAGGTGCGGATCTATGCCGAGATGCCGCACGCCGATTTCCGCCCGAGCGCCGGCCTGCTGACCGAGGTCGTCTTCCCGGACAATGCCCGCGTCGACGGCTGGATCGAGACGGGAACCGAGGTGACGCCGTTCTACGACCCGATGCTTGCCAAGCTGATTGTGACGGCGGAAGACCGGCCGGCGGCGATCGAGAAGCTGAAGGCAGCGCTTGCGGCGACATCGATATCGGGCATCGAGACCAATCTCGATTATCTCAGGGTGATCGCCGCTTCCGAACTGCTTGCCGGCGCCAAGGTGGCGACGACGGCGCTCCGCGATTTCGCCTTCGTTCCCGATGTCGTCGAGGTGCTTGCGCCGGGTGCCCAATCGAGCATTCAGGAACTTCCGGGCCGGCTCGGCCTCTGGCATGTCGGCGTGCCGCCGAGTGGTCCGATGGACGAGCGCTCCTTCCGCCATGCCAACCGGCTGGTCGGCAATGCCGACGTGACGGCTGCACTCGAATTGACGGTTTCCGGCCCGACATTGCGGTTTTATGCCGACCAGACGATCGCGCTTGCCGGCGCCCGGATGGCGATGACATGTGACGGCATAAAGTTGCCGCACGATGCGCCAGTACTGATCCGCGCCGGTCAGATTCTATCGATCGGCACCATCGATGGACCGGGGCAGCGCGCCTATCTTGCTGTCGCGGGCGGTTTTGCCGCACCCGTTGTGCTCGGTTCGCGCGCGACCTTCGGCCTCGGCCAGTTCGGCGGTAACGCCACCGGCACGCTGAAGACAGGGCACGTGTTGCATTTTGCCCGGCAGGCGCCAGCCGAACCGGCCAGACCGGCAACGGAGCCGGCCGCCTTGACGCGCGAATGGGATGTCGGCGTGGTCTACGGCCCGCACGGCGCGCCAGATTTCTTCGTGGACAGCGATATCGAGACGCTGTTCTCGACGGCCTACGAAGTGCATTTCAACAGCGCCCGCACCGGCGTTCGCCTCATCGGCCCGGCCCCGGTTTGGGCGCGCCACGATGGCGGCGAGGCGGGGCTGCACCCCTCCAACCTGCACGACAATGCCTATGCGATCGGGGCGATCGATTTCACCGGCGACATGCCGATCATTCTCGGTCCTGACGGTCCGAGCCTTGGCGGCTTCGTCTGCCCGGCGGTGATTGCCCGCGACGAGCAGTGGAAGATGGGCCAGTTCAAGCCCGGCGACCGCATCCGTTTTCATGCAGTCGTGCGGGCGGAAGACCCGATCGCTGGTCCAGCGGTACGGCGGGTCGCGGAAGAGACGGGTTCGCCGATCGTCGGCACCAGCGAGGACGGACCGGTTTCGGTCGTCTATCGCCGCCAGGGCGACGACAACCTGCTCGTCGAATACGGGCCGATGACGCTTGATATCGCGCTTCGGCTGCGGGTGCATCTGCTGATGCAGGCGGTCATCGAGGCTCGCCTTCCCGGCATCGTCGACCTTACCCCCGGCATCCGTTCCCTGCAGATCCATTATGACGGCACGCAGCTGACACGCCGGCGCCTGCTGGGGCTGCTCTGCGAGATCGAGGCGACGCTTCCGGCAGCCCAGGAGGTCACGGTGCCGAGCCGCATCGTGCACCTGCCGCTTTCCTGGAACGATCCGGATGCGGAGCTTGCGATGCGCAAATATCAGGAGCTGGTGCGCCCGAATGCGCCCTGGTGCCCGTCGAATATCGAGTTCATCCGCCGCATCAACGGTCTTCCCGACGAACAGGCCGTCCGCGATATCGTCTTTGATGCCAGCTACCTGGTGCTGGGACTCGGCGATGTCTATCTCGGCGCGCCCGTTGCGACCCCGACCGATCCGCGCCACCGTCTCGTGACGACGAAATACAATCCCGCCCGCACCTGGACCCCGGAAAATGCCGTCGGCATCGGCGGCGCCTATATGTGCATCTATGGCATGGAAGGACCGGGCGGCTACCAGCTCTTTGGCCGTACTATTCAGGTCTGGAACACTTGGCGGGAGACGCCGGCCTTTGCCAAGGGAAAACCTTGGCTGCTGAACTTCTTCGACCAGATCCGTTTCTTCCCGGTCAGCAATCAGGAGCTGACGGAGGCGCGCGCCGCCTTCCCACACGGGGGCTATCCGATCAGGATCGAGGAGACGGAATTCTCCTATGCCGCTTACGAGAAGGAATTGCAGGCGAATTCGGCGTCGATCGGCCGTTTCAAGGCAACGCAGCAGGCCGCCTTCGATACTGAGCGCCAGCGCTGGAAGGAAGCCGGGCTCGACAGCTTCGTCACCGATGAAGGCACGGGCGAAAGTCCGGATTGGGATATTCCCGACGGCTGCTTCGGTGTTGCCAGCGCCGTGCCCGGCAATATCTGGAAATTGCTGGTCGAGCCGGGTGCCTCGGTTGCGGCCGGCGATACACTCGCCATCATCGAATCGATGAAAATGGAAATCAACGTCACCGCCCATGCGGCAGGCCGCGTCCGCGACCTGCGCGCCGGGCCGGGAAGAAACGTCAAAGCCGGCGATATCATCGTCGTTCTGGAGGAATGCTGACATGCTGCCGACCATCCTCGATCTTTCAAGCCTTCGCGCCGCCTATCAATCCGGCCTGACGCCGCTCGACGCCATCGAAGAGGTGATCGCGCGGCGTGCCGCCTCGAAAGATCCGGCAATCTTCATCACCACGGTGCCGGATGAGGAGCTGCGTGCCGCCGCGAAAGCCTTGATGGCACGCGCGCCTGAGGCAAACAGCCTGCCGCTCTGGGGCGTGCCCTTCGCGGTCAAGGACAATATCGATGCCGCCGGCCTGCCGACGACGGCCGCCTGCCCGGCATACGAATATCGGCCGGAAGCGGACGCTACCGTCGTTGCGCGGCTGAAGGCAGCCGGCGCCATCATCATTGGCAAGACCAATCTCGACCAGTTCGCGACCGGCCTCAACGGCACGCGCTCGCCCTATGGCGCGCCGCGTTCGGTCTTCGATGCGGCCTATATCTCCGGCGGCTCGAGCTCCGGTTCTGCCGTCACGGTTGCTTCCGGCCTTGCGGCCTTCGCACTCGGTACCGATACGGCGGGCTCCGGCCGGGTGCCGGCTGCCTTCAACAATCTGGTCGGTATCAAGCCGACGCCGGGTCTCTTGCCGAATACCGGCGCCATACCGGCCTGCAAGAGCGTCGACTGCATCACGATCTTTGCCGCGACCGTCGGCGACGGTGTTGCGATCCGCAAGGTCGCCGAAGGCTTCGATACCGCCGATGCTTTCTCGCGTCGCGCCAAGCCGGCGAACCTGCCGGTATCGGGCTTGCGCATCGGCGTTCTCACCGGCGCCGAGCGGGAATTCTTCGGTGACAAGGAGGTGGAGGCGCTCTACGACCAGGCGATCGAGCGGGCCAAAGCGCTCGGAGCGACGATCGTGCCTTTCGATTACGCGCCATTCCGCGAGGCGGCCGCCCTTCTTTATGAGGGGCCGTGGGTCGCCGAACGCCTGGCGGCGGTCGAGACCTTCCTCGCCGCCAACGCCGCCGATTTCGACCCGACGGTCAGGGGGATTATCGAAGGCGCCAAGGGCAAGACCGCGGTCGAGGCCTTCAACGGCCGCTACCGGCTGGAAGAATTGCGTCGCAAGACCGAGGCCGAATGGGAAAAGGCCGATGTGCTTCTGCTGCCGACCGCACCGACCACCTACACCGTTGCGGACATGCTGGCCAATCCCGTCGTGCTCAACGGCCGCCTCGGCCGCTATACCAATTTCGTCAACCTCCTCGATTGCGCGGCGATCGCCGTTCCGGCCGGCTTCGGCAAAGGTGGGCTGCCGGGCGGCGTTACCGTCATCGCACCTGCCTTCACCGACGATGCGCTGGCGCCGCTTGCCGATGCGCTGCATCGCGCAGCAGGTTCCGGCATGGGCATCGACCGGCAGGCGGCGATCCCCGAAGTAAGCCGTGTTGTCCCTGGCGATGACGGTTTCATCGAAATCGCGGTCGTCGGTGCGCATCTGACCGGCATGCCGCTCAATCACGAACTGGCAGGCTCCGGCGGGCGTCTGGTCAAGACCTGCCGCACGGCCGGCGATTATCGCCTCTTCGTCTTGCCCAATACCACGCCACCGAAACCGGGGCTGCTGCGCGAACCCGGCCATAAGGGTCAGGGGCTGGAGGTCGAGGTCTGGGCACTGCCGGCCGATGCTTTCGGCAGGTTCGTCCAGAAGATTCCGGCACCCCTCGGCATCGGTAAGCTCACGCTCGAAGACGGTTCCAGCGTCTCCGGTTTCGTCTGCGAGGCCCATGCGGTGAAAGGTGCCGAGGAAATCACCGCGCTTGGCGGCTGGCGCAACTATATCAGCGCCAAGCTGGCGAGCTGAGGAGAGTCTTGCATGGCGGCAAAACTCATCCGGCGCCTGATCGATCTGCTGCGGGACGGTCTGACCGCCCGCAGCGAAGCGATCGGCAGCACCTGTGTCAGCCCCGGCGACTCTGAGAGCGTTCGGCAAGCTCGACGATAATGCCGTCGGGATCGCGAACGAAGGCGATCTTGTTCAGCATCTCGGAGTGGACCGCGAAGCGCGGCCGCTCCTTGATCTCGACGCCCGCCTGTTCAAGGCGGGCGAAGGTCTCTTCGACATTGTCGAAACAGAAGGTGAGGTGCCGGACGCCGGCCGTATCGTCAGGCACGTCGACCGCCGTCGACGCGCCGCCGGGCGGCGCAAAGACCTCGAGCATGCCGCCGCCTGCATCGAGGAACGCGACCTGCATGCCATTCGCCATTGTCTTGCGCAGCACGAGGCTGAGGCCGAGCAGGCCACAGTAGAAATCGACGGTGCGGTCCATGTCACTGACCGTCATGCCGACATGCTCGAAGGATTTCAGCATGGGAGAGCCCTTCCCGGTTCAGACGGTGGCCGCAGCACGCCATTCCCCTGCCGGAAGCCAGGAGCGATAGAGCGGATGATCGGCGGCGATCGGCATCGGCGTCGGCTGGCCGGTGCGCTGCGAGAAATAGGCGGCCGTTACCAGTTCCAGCGAATTGCGGGCATCCTGCAATGTCACCGGTGGGTCGGTGTCCTCGACGATCGCCTTGTGGAAGAGCTCGAACTGACGGGTGTAGCCATCCTCGCCAGGCACATAGGCGGCGAGCACTTCGTCGATCCGCGCCTGATGTTCCTCTGTCCCGGCGACGAACGTCCACGGATCACGGCCCATCGTATAGGGTTCGATGATGCTTTCGGCGACGAGGTCGTTGAAGCAGAAGCGCAGCCGCGAGATCTCCTTGCGCGAACCCAGCGTCATCGACAACGTCGCCAGCGAGCCGTTCTGCATCTTCACCGAAAGGGCTGCCGTATCCTCGACCTCAATCGGATTGACCAGCGTGGCGCCATAGGAAAACACCTCGGCGCAGGGACCGTGCACATAATTCAACATGTCATGGGCGTGGATGGCGTGGCCGAGAAGGCCGCCGCCGAGTTCGCTCGCCCATTTGCCGCGCCACGGCACGGCATAATAATCCGGGCCGCGCCACCAGTGGGTTTCGATCGTCGTCAGGAACGGCTTGCCAGCCAGGCCGCGCTCGATCAGCAGTTTCAGTTTCTGCAGGCCGGAGCCGTAGCGGTACTGGAAGATCGGCATGAGCTTTCTGCCGGGGTAACGGGCAAGAATGCGGCCCATCTCGTCGACCTCGGCAATCGAGCCGAACAGCGGCTTCTCGCAGATCACGTGCTTGCCGGATTCGATGCCCTTGCGGCAGAGTTCGAAATGCGAGCTCGGCGGCGTCGAAATGTCGATGATGTCGAGATCGTCACGGGCAAACAGCGCATCCGCATCCTGCGTGTATTCGCCAATGCCGTACTCCTCGCACAGCGCCTTGCCGCGCTCCTCGTCGAGCGAGCAGAGCACGGGGGCCTCGAAAAGCTCCTTGTTCCAGCCGAAGCCGGCCAGATGCCGCGCAGCGATGCCTGCGCCGATGACGCCGACGCGCAATTTCCTGGTCATGATATCCTCCTCAGCGAGCGCCGATGCGCGTGGCTTTCGTCTGGGCTTCCAGCGAAAGACGGCAGACTTCAAAAACGTGATCCTGGGTCATCGCCGTCTGCGTACGGTTGCCGACGTCGGCGGTGAAAGCGTCGAAATAATCAAGCTTTTCGCCGCTGCAATCGATATGGGTCATTTCCTTGCCGTTGACCAGGAAGAGATGATCCTTGCCCGGCCGGCCGGCAATATCGATATATTTACGCAGTTCGATGTAGCCTTCGGTGCCGAGAATGGTGAGGCGCCCGTCGCCCCAGGTCGGCAGTGCCTCCGGCGTGAACCAGTCGACACGGACATAGCCCGCCGCCTTGTCGGAGCGCAGAAGCACCTCGCCGAAATCCTCGAAGGCGGGCTTGTCGGGCATGCCGAAATTGCCGATCGAGCTGGCGATGACCTCGCCTGTGGTCGAGCCGGTATAGAACAGGAACTGGTCGACCTGGTGTGAAGCGATATCGACGATGATGCCACCGAAGGCTTCGGGATCGAAGAACCAGTCCGGCCGGGTTGGCAGTTGCAGCCGATGCGGACCGACGCCGAGCGTCTGGATCACTTTACCGATCGCGCCTTCGGCGACAAGCTTTCCGGCCTTGACGGCGGAGCGCACGCAATGGCGTTCGGAAAAGCAGATCGAAAAGATCTTGCCGGTTTCAGCGACGGTCTTCTTGACGTCCTCGAGCTGGGCGAAGGTCGTCACCCCAGGTTTGTCGGTCATCACGTCCTTGCCAGCCTTCATCGCACGGATGGCGAGACCGGCGCGATCGCGCGGGATCGCCGAGATGCAGATGACATCGATCGACGGATCGTCGAACAGCTTTTCCCGGTCGATCTGCGGCGCGTCAGGATAGGTCTTCTCAAAGGCCTCGCGCAATGCCGGCACCGAGGTCTGCGGGCAATAGCCGACGAATTCGCCGCCTGAAGCAAGCAATCCCTTCACGTGATCGAACGTGTGCCCATGGTCGATTCCGACGACGGCAAATCTCAACATCGCTGCAATATCCTCCTGGGATTTTCGTGTGGCCGGTTAATGCCAGCCTCCTCCATGTTGGGCAAAACAGATAACGAAAGCCCGCTCCTGTCAAGGCGAGATGAAGGGAAAAATCGTCACGGCCTGTATTTAAATATCTGAAATATAACAACTATTTTGTATCTAAATAGTTATTTTGTGAGCTTTTGCGATTGGATTCCCGAGAAAGGCCGCCGCTTGAGCCGATCAGGCAAAGGTCTTTTTCCCCGACGCATCTTGCCCCGTCTCCGTGAATGTGATCGATTTCGGCTGCCGCCGGGCTGGAGGGCGGCAACACCCCGCAATGTTTTTGAAGAGCGCTCCCCGCTCGCCTGTGACGGAAGATCACCATGTCTCAACCTCTGCTCGATGTCGCCGCTTCGGATGGTCTTTTTGTGGGTCGCATCTGGAATCCCGAAGTGCACGGACCGAGCATTGTGATGTTACGCGAGGGTATGCTGGTCGACATCACGTCGCGCGAGGCGCCGACGCTGAGCGCCCTGCTCGAGCGGCAGGATGCCGCCGCCTTCGTCCGTGCCGCAAGCGGCAAGGCGATCGGCTCGCTGGCGGACATCGCCGCTAACAGTACCGGAGCTCCGGATCAAACGCGCCCTTATCTCCTTGCGCCCGTCGACCTGCAGGCAGTCAAGGCCTGCGGCGTCACCTTTGCACAGTCGATGATCGAGCGCGTCATCGAGGAGAAGGCCGCCGGCAGTCCGGAACGCGCCGCCTCGATCCGCGAGCGTGTCAGCACGCTGATCGGCGGCAGCCTCACCAATCTGAAGGCCGGTTCGCCGGAGGCCGCCAAGGTCAAGCAGGCATTGATCGACGAGGGCATGTGGTCGCAATATCTCGAGGTCGGCATCGGGCCGGACGCCGAAGTCTTCACCAAGGCGCCGGTGCTCTCCTCCGTCGGCTGGGGTGCCGATGTCGGCCTGCATCCGATCTCGACCTGGAACAATCCCGAGCCGGAAGTCGTGCTCGCGGTCAACAGCCGCGGCGAAATCAAGGGTGCGACGCTCGGCAACGACGTCAATCTGCGCGACGTCGAGGGCCGCTCGGCGCTGCTGCTCGGCAAGGCCAAGGACAACAACGCATCCTGCTCGATCGGTCCTTTCATCCGCCTGTTCGATGCCGGTTACAGCCTGGATGACGTCCGCAAGGCCGAACTTAACCTGAAAGTCACCGGCCAGGACGGCTTCGTGCTGCACGGCAAGAGTTCGATGTCACAGATCAGCCGCGACCCGACCGATCTCGTCAAGCAGACGGTCGGCTCCCATCACCAATATCCTGATGGTTTCATGCTTTTCCTCGGCACGTTGTTTGCGCCGACGCAGGACCGCGACGCGCCGAAACAGGGTTTTACCCACAAGATCGGCGATGTCGTCGAGATTTCCTCGGCAGGCCTCGGTGCGCTCGTCAACACCGTGCGCCTTTCCACCGAATGCCCGCCCTGGACCTTCGGTATTTCGGCGCTGATGAGCAATCTGGCAAAGCGCGGACTGCTCTAAACTACTGGTTTCGCCGCCTGCCCTGCAACAGATCGAGGACGGAGTTTGCCGCCTCGAGAACGTTTGTCCCCGGGCCAAACACGGCCGCAACGCCGTGTTCGTGCAGGAATTCATAGTCCTGACGCGGGATGACGCCGCCGCAGACGACGATGATATCACCACCGCCCTGTTCCCTCAGCCTGTCGATCAACTGCGGCAGCAGCGTCCTGTGACCGGCCGCCAGTGACGAGACGCCGACGACGTTGACCTTTTCGCTGAGCGCGACGCCGGCGGCTTCCTCCGGTGTCTGGAAGAGGGGACCAGCGAGTACATCGAAGCCGATATCGCCGAAAGCCGAGGCGATCACCTTGGCGCCTCGGTCGTGACCGTCCTGACCGAGCTTGGCGACCATGATCTTCGGCCGGTGACCCATGGCTTCCGTCACCTCCGTCATGCGAGTCTTGAGCACGGCGAGTTCCGGCTCGTTTTCATACGCCTCGCCATAGACGCCCTTGATGACTTCAGGGGTCGCGGCATGATCGCCGAAGGCAGCGCGCATGGCATCCGATATTTCGCCGACCGTGGCCCGGGCGCGCGCCGCCTCGATCGCTGCCTCCAGCAGATTGCCCTTGCCGCTCTGTGCGATCTCTGCCAGGGCCGCCAGCGCCTCGCCCACGGCTCCGCCATCGCGCCGCCGCTTGGTTTCCTCGATACGTCTGATCTGCGCTTTGCGCACCGCGCTATTGTCGATCTCCAGAATGTCGATCGGCTGTTCGTTGTCGAGCCTGTAGCGGTTGACGCCGACGATGACCTCCTCGCCCTTGTCGACGGCTGCCTGGCGCCGCGCGGCCGCTTCCTCGATCAGCCGCTTCGGCAGGCCGTCATTGACGGCCTTCGTCATGCCGCCGAGCGCTTCCACCTCCTCGATCAGCGCCCAGGCCTTATCGGCGAGCTCCTTCGTCAGGCTCTCGACGTAATAGGAGCCCGCCAGCGGATCGACCACCTTGGTGACGCCTGTCTCGTGCTGCAGGATGAGCTGCGTGTTGCGGGCAATGCGAGCGGAAAATTCCGTCGGCAGCGCGATCGCCTCGTCGAAGGAGTTGGTATGCAGCGACTGCGTGCCGCCGAGCACGGCCGACATCGCCTCGAAAGCGGTGCGGATGATGTTGTTATAAGGATCCTGTTCCTGCAACGAGACGCCGGAGGTCTGGCAATGGGTGCGCAGCATCAGCGAGGACGCCTTCTTCGGCTCAAACTCCTCCATGATGCGGGTCCATAGCAGCCGGGCGGCGCGAAGCTTTGCCGCCTCCATGAAGAAATTCATGCCGATCGCGAAGAAAAAGGAGAGCCTGCCGGCGAAATCATCGACATTGAGGCCCTTGGCAATCGCCGCCCTGACATATTCGCGACCGTCGGCCAGGGTGAAGGCAAGTTCCTGCACCAGCGTCGCGCCGGCCTCCTGCATGTGATAGCCGGAGATCGAGATCGAATTGAATTTTGGCATCTCCTTGGCCGTATATTCGATGATGTCGGCAACGATCCGCATCGAGGGTTCGGGCGGATAGATATAGGTGTTGCGGACCATGAACTCCTTGAGGATGTCGTTTTGGATGGTCCCCGAAAGGTCGGCTCGTGGAACGCCTTGCTCCTCGCCGGCCACGATGAAGGAGGCGAGGATCGGGATGACGGCGCCGTTCATTGTCATCGATACCGACATTTCGCCGAGTGGAATGCCGTCGAACAGGATCTTCATGTCCTCGACGCTGTCGATTGCCACACCCGCCTTGCCGACATCGCCCTCGACGCGCGGATGATCGCTGTCATAACCGCGGTGGGTGGCAAGATCGAAGGCGACCGACAAGCCCTTCTGGCCGGCGGCGAGATTGCGGCGATAAAAGGCGTTCGATTCCTCTGCCGTCGAGAAGCCGGCATATTGGCGGATCGTCCAAGGCCGGCCGGCATACATCGTCGCGCGCGGGCCGCGGGTGAAAGGCGAAAAGCCGGGAAGCGAACCAAGGTGCCCGGCGCCGTCGAGATCCTCGGCGGTATAGAGCGGCTTGACGGCAATGCCTTCCGGCGTCTGCCAGGTCAGCGTTTCGGGCGAGGTGCGCAGTTCCTTTTGCGCAAGCTCCGCCCAATCCGACAGCGTCTTCTTCGTCATGCGTTTCCTCCGGCTTTCTTCATCCCCACCCTACCATTTCACAGGCTCCTCGTGCGATAGAGCCCGAAGAGGATGATTTTAGGCCGGGCCGGCTAAAATCTGAATCCTGTTCTACATTATATAGTTAGAGCATGATGTCGTCCGAAAAGCCTCACACTTTTCGGTATCATGCTCCAGGATAATTAATGCGGCAAATCCTTGATTTCTATTGCCGACTTTGGGACCCGCCTCATGAAGACAATGCAGATCTATGCCTTCGACATGAACTGCGTCGGGCACATCAACCACGGCCTGTGGACGCATCCGCGCGACCGCTCAGCGCATTATACCGATCTCGACTACTGGACCGAGTTTGCCAAGACCGCGGAACGCGGCAAGCTTGACGGCATCTTCCTGGCGGACATCGTCGGTGTCTACGATGTCTACAGGGGTAGCCCGTCGCCGGTGATCGAGACGGGCGCGCAGATCCCGGTCAATGATCCGATGATCCCGATTTCGGCGATGGCCTATGTCACGAACCATCTGGGTTTCGGCGTGACCGTCAACACCACCTATGAGCCACCCTTCCTGCTGGCGCGGCGCATGTCGACGCTCGACCATCTGACCAAGGGACGGATCGGCTGGAACATCGTCACCGGTTATCTCGACAGTGCGGCCCGCAGCATGGGTTTCGACAAGCTGCCGGAACATGATGCGCGTTACGACGCAGCCGAAGAATATCTCGAAATTCTCTACAAGCTCTGGGAAGGCAGCTGGGACGACGATGCGGTACTGCGCGACAAGAAAAGGGGCACCTATGCCGATCCCTCCAAAGTCCGCACTGTCCGTCACGACGGCGAATATTATAGGATGGAGGGCATCCATCTTTCCGAGCCCTCGCCGCAGCGCACGCCCCTGCTCTTTCAGGCGGGCGCCTCTGCTCGCGGGCAGGACTTTGCCGCCCGCCACGCTGAATGCGTCTTCATTGCCGGACCGAATCCCAAGGCGGCCAAGCCGACCGTCGATTCGCTGCGGGCGAAGGCGAAGGAGTTCGGCCGCGGCGCCGACGCATTGAAGATCCTGAGCCTGATCACCGTTGTCGTCGGGCGGACGGAGAAGGAAGCCCAGGACAAGCTGGAGGACTATCGCCGCCATGCGAGCGTTGAGGCCTCGCTTGCGCATTACTCCGCTTCGACAGGCATCGACTTTTCGAAATATGGATTGGACGACGTCATCGACCAGAGCTCGACCAACGCCAATCAATCCGCACTTGCGGCCATCACGAAACAGGCGCCGAAGCCGGTGACGCTGCGTGACATCATCGACCAGATGGTGCTCGGCAGCCGGATGAAGCCGATGGTGGGTTCGCCGGAGCAGATCGCCGATCATCTCACGGCATGGATCGAGGAGGGTGGCATCGACGGCTTCAATCTGGCGCGGACAGTGGCGCCGGAAAGCCTGCGCGATTTTGTCGACCTGGTCGTGCCGGTGCTGCAGGAGCGCGGCGTCTTCAAGACGGACTATGCTGCAGGACCCTTGCGGCAGAAGCTTTTCGGCGGTGGGAACGGCAGGTTGCCCTCCGCTCATCCCGCTGCCCAGTTCCGGCGCTGACTTATCGGTGGTCCAACCTGGCGACCAGCCGGTCGCCAAGCCACTGGATACCGCAGACGAGCACGATGAGGACAGCCACCACCGCGATCATCACACTGGTTTCGAAACGCTGATAGCCATAGCGGATGGCGAGATCGCCGAGGCCGCCGGCGCCGATCGCGCCGGCCATGGCCGAGGCGCCGATCAGCGTTACCAGCGTGACGGTGAAACCGGCGACGATGCCCGGCAGCGCTTCAGGCACCAGCACCTCGCGGATGATCGTCCAGCGGTTGCCGCCCATGGCGCGCACGGCGTCGATCAGCCCGCGGTCGACCTCGCGCAGCGATACTTCGGCGATACGGGCGTAGTAGGGCGTTGCAGCGATGGCGAGCGGCACGATGGCCGCCCAAGTGCCGAGCGCCGTGCCGACGATCAGCCGCGTCAGCGGGATCAGCGCCACCAGCAGGATGATGAAAGGCACTGAGCGAAAGCCGTTGATGACTGCGCCGAGCACGCGATTGATCCAGAGGTTTTCGGCGATGCCGCCGCGCGCCGTCGCGACCAGAGCAAGGCCGAGCGGCAGGCCGGCGACGAGCGAGATCACTCCCGAGGCGAGGGTCATCAGGACTGTCTCCCAAAGGGAGCGAATAAGCAGTTCAAGCATGATCGGTGTCATAACCAAGCACCTCCACCCGGGCGGACCGGGCCGTCAGGAATTGTTCGACCTTTCCGGCAAGCGCGGGGTCGCGCGCGGGAACGGCGATGAAGAACCGCGCCACCGGCTGGTTCTGGATATGGTCGATGCCGCCATGGACGAGGCGGAAGGAATGCGGCAATGCTGCCGAGAGTTCGGCAAATAGCGCGCCCTGCGCCTGTGGCCCGGCGAGATCGACGCTGAGGATCGCTTCGCTGCCCGCCGCAGCCGACAGCCGGCCGGCGATATGCTCAGGAAGCTGCGGGCGGATGCCGCAAAGCAGGCTCCCGGTGATTTCAGCCTGCGGATTGGCGAAGACCGACCAGACCTGCCCTTCCTCGACGATCCGCCCGGCATCGATGACCGCGACGCGATCGGCAATGCCGCGGACCACTTCCATCTCGTGGGTGATGAGAAGAATGGTCAGTCCGAGCTTACGGTTGATGTCCTTCAGCAATGCCAGGATCGACCGGGTCGTCTCCGGATCGAGCGCCGATGTCGCCTCGTCGGACAACAGCAGTGCCGGGCGTGCCGCCAGCGCCCGGGCGATGCCGACGCGTTGCTTCTGGCCGCCGGAAAGCGATGCGGGATAAGCCTTCGCCTTGTCTGCAAGGCCGACGAGTTCGAGCAGCTCATGCGCCCGTTTCAGGCGCTCGCTCTTTGCAAGACCCTCGATCTTCAGAGGCAGCGCGACGTTTTCTTCGACGGTTTTGGCAGAAAGCAGATTGAAATGCTGAAAGATCATGCCGATACGGCGGCGCAGCGGCTGCAGCTCTTGTTCTGAAAGTCCGGTGATGTCTCGGCCTTCGATGAGGATCTCGCCGCTATCGGCGCGCTCCAGGCCGTTCAGGCAGCGGATCAGCGTCGATTTGCCGGCGCCACTGCGGCCGATGATGCCGAGGATCTCGCCTCTCTTCACCGTCAGCGAAATACCGTCGAGGGCTGCAGTGGTTCCGAACCGTCGCTTCACGTCGGTCAGTCTCACCACCTCTTCGGAAGCCGCCGCTTGCGACTGTGCCTCGATCGCCGTGGTCGAAACAAGGGAATTCATGTGGTTTTCCTTACAAATAGTGAAGGCGGTCCGGGCAGAGAACGCCCGGACCGCCTCTTGGCAGGCCCTAACCCCAGCCCTGCCTCGGATCAATAGGCGCTGAGACCGGTGCCCTTATAGACCTTGTCGAATTCGGCCTTGACGGTGTCGTTCTGATAAGAAGACACAAGCGTCTTGACCCACTCGGCATCCTTGTTGTCGTCCTTGACGGCGATGAAGTTGCGGTATGGATTATCAGCGATCGGCTCCTGGGCAATGCGTTCGGCCGGCGAAAGACCGCTCTTCAGCGCCCAGTCAGTGTTGACGATACCGGCATCCAGATCGTCGATCGAACGGCCGACGATGCCGGCGTCGAGTTCCTTGATCTCGATCTTCTTTGGATTGTCGGTGACGTCGGCGACGGTCGCGAGAATACCGGTACCCTCCTTCAGTTTGATCAGGCCTTCGCTCTGGAGCACGCGCAGTGCACGGCCTTCGTTCGAGGGATCGTTCGGCACGCCGATGACGGCACCTTCCGGGATCTCGGCGACGGACTTGTATTTCTTGGTGTAAAGGCCGATTGGCCAGACCCCGGTATAACCGACGCGAACGATGTGATAGCCGTGCTGCTGGATCTGGTTGTCGAGATATGGCTGGTGCTGGAAGGCGTTGGCATCGATTTCGCCGCGCTCCAGCGCTTCATTCGGCTGGGTGTAGTCGTTGAAAATGACGGTCTCGATCTTGAGACCCTTCTTGCCCGCCTCGCTTGCGACCACGCGCCAGATATCCTCCTCCTCGCCGGCCATGATGCCGACCTTGATCGACTTGTCCTCGGCAAAGGAAGGCGCGGGTGCGGCAAAGGAAAAGACTGCGGCCGCGGAAACGGCGACGGCGGCAAGAGCCGCCCGGCGCGAAAGGTGGAAGCCGTGAAGATTTTTGTTCTTGGTCATTGTATATCCCGTCTGACTGAATGAGGCCGAACGCCCCGAGCAGGCCGATCATGGCAAATGCGCAGATCGCGAGCGAAGCACGAAAGTCTGATGTGGAGGAAGGGTCGGAAAAACTCTTGCCCTGCCATTGATATCGGCAGGATAAATTTCCACCAGATTTATGGATTAATTGCGGCTTGAGAGCATGCGCCAAAAATGAAAGCGGCGCCTTCGTGGCGCCGTTTCAAGCTTATCCCGACGCTCTTTACTCGGCAGCGATCAGCGCCTGATTCCGGCTGGGAAAGAACGCCTCGAGCTCGCCGACGACTTCCCCGATCCGCTTGGAAAGTGGATCGGATGAGACGCGGTAATCGGTGAAGTCGCGGTCGGATGCATAAACCGCGGTCGGCAGCGTGTGAGACATGAAAAAACCGAAGAGCGGGCGGAGCTGGTGCTCGACCATCAGCGCATGGCGGTCACCGCCGCCGGTCGCAGTGATGATGATGGGCTTGGCGCGCAGCTCATGCGGGTCGATCAGGTCGATCAGATGCTTGAAGAGGCCTGGATAGCTGCCCTTGTAGGTCGGCGCTCCGATGACCAGAACATCGGCATTGACGATGTCGTCGATGACTTCCCTGGCGCGACTGTCGAGATCGTCACGGCGCAGCGCCTGGCCAAGCGAGGGGCCGACATCGGTCAGGTCGTAGATGGTGTTGTCGAAGCCGTATTTCTCACCGGCGAGACCGGCAATGTTTTCGACAAGCGCAAAGGTCTTCGAGGGGCGGTTGAAGCTACCCGCAAGGCCGACCAGTTTGTGAGCAGACATGCCATTTCCTTCCAATATCGTGCCGAGACCGACGTCATTATTCTCACGAATATTATCTATAAAAATAGTGGATTAAAGGAATGGTGATCCCTCTTCCCCATAGGAGGAGAAAAATACGTTCGGGCCTATGGGCGACGGCGACGTGCGAAACTGCATGATGAATCGGCCGGAGTGTCGGTGACATTCCGGCTCGATCGATTGTCCGTAAGCGATGTCGCCTCAGACTGGTTTCTGCTTGGGAATACGCGGCAGGAAGACCGTGAGAAGACCGAGCAGCGGCAGGTAGGAGCAGATGCGGTAGACGAAATCGATGCCATGGGTGTCGGCGAAACTGCCGAGCAGGGCTGCACCAAGCCCCCCTGCCCCGAATGCGAAGCCGAAGAAGACCCCGGCAATCAGCCCGACGCGCCCGGGCACCAATTCCTGCGCGAAGACGACGATTGCAGAGAAGGCCGAAGCGAAGATCAGGCCGATGACGACGCTAAGCACACCCGTCCAGAAGAGGTTGGCATAGGGAAGCAGGAGCGCGAAGGGAATGACGCCGAGGATCGAGAACCAGATGACGAAACGCGCGCCGAAGCGGTCACCGATCGGCCCGCCGAGGAAGGTGCCGACGGCAACCGAGCCGAGGAACAGGAAGAGCATCAGCTGTGCCTGCTGCACGCTGAGTTCGAACTTGTCGATGACATAGAAGGTGAAGTAGCTCGATACGCTCGCCATGTAGACATTCTTCGTTGCCGTCAGCAGCACGAGAATCAGCAGCGCCCAGATGACCCGGTTCTGCGGCAGCGGCAGGGTCCGGCTTATTGCCGGCTTACTGGCATTCTGGCGCCTGTGGCTGATGTACCAGTTGCCGACCCAACTCAGCACGACCATGCCGACCATGGCGATGGCGGCGAACCAGGAGACGCTGTGCTGGCCGAGCGGCAGCACGATGAAGGCGGCAAGCAGCGGACCGATCGCCTGGCCGGCATTGCCGCCGACCTGGAAGAAGGATTGCGCGAAACCGTGGCGACCGCCCGAAGCAAGACGGGCAACGCGCGAAGATTCCGGGTGGAAGACCGCCGAGCCGAAGCCGATCAGGCTGGCGGCAACCAGCAGCAGAGTGAAACTGCCGGCATTGCCGAGCAGAATGAGGCCGCAAAAGGTGCTCGCCATGCCGACCGGCAGCGAATAGGGCATCGGCCAGCGGTCGGTGACGATGCCGACGAGCGGCTGCAGCAGCGAAGCCGTGACCTGGAAAGTCATGGTGAGGAGACCGATCTGCACGAAATCGAGATCGTAGTTCGCCTTGAACAGCGGATAAAGCGAGGCGAGCAGCGACTGCATGATGTCGTTCAGCATGTGGCAGAAGCTGACCGCCATGAGGATAGACATCGTCGTCTTTTCGAAACGAGGCGGGCTCTCGGCAACGGTTGCCATCAATACTTCTCCTGCACAGGCACGGCCGGTGCCATGCCACGTCGCTTTTGTTCGATGGATTTTCGGGCGATCGGGGCTGGGAAGACTCTCGTGCGACGGTCGCTGAACTGCATTTAGCGTAAGCCGGGACGCAATTACAGCCCAGTTTTATCCGTATTGGTACGGCTTTTGTTCGATTTGCGCTTCCGCCGAGTGATTTCTGCGTGATTTCACGTCTTTCCGGGCGAGGGCTTTCATATCACAGTCAGCCGCGATGATCACATATCCAGTGGGCTATGTGAAAACAACCATGGAAAAGCCATGCAGGGGATACTACAGCTGCACCGATTGAAAATGCGATCGAGGCTGAAAACACGCGATGAATGTCAAGACAGCGAATGCGATAGACAGCTATGTCGGAGCGCGCATCAGAATGCGCCGGCAGTTGCTCGGGATGAGCCAGGAACGGCTTGCCGAGCAGATCGGCGTGACCTTTCAGCAGGTTCAGAAATACGAGAAGGGCATCAACCGCATCGGCGCGAGCCGGCTGCAGCGGATCGCCGAGGTGCTACACACGTCGCCGAGCTTCTTCTTCGAACAGGAGAATTCCGAGCCCTTGACGCTGCAAGGGCTGGATCTACCCGCGAATATGGATCCGGTCGCCGAATTCCTGCGAACGAAAGAGGGATTGGTGCTCAATCGCGCCTTTCTAAAGATCGCCGACAGCAATATCCGCGAAACGGTCATCGCGCTGGTGAAGGCGATGGCGCAGGCGGAAAGTCGCGGTCTGACATTGGGGACCTCCAAAGCGGATATCACTCATCCGCTCGGAGAGTAGTCAGGCACACCGACAGGCGATAGCCGCATGGAGCTCGGGCTCGCGTTGTTTGGCGAGTTGCGGCTGATCGACCCGGATGCGCGAGCTTCCTCCACGAAAGCGCCCGCGACGGTTCCTTACCTGGCAACGCGGCAATCAATGACACTGACTGGCGGGGTGCTTTGCCACTATGGCTCGAAACGCATCTTGCGAGGACTTTCGCACGATGAAGTGGTTGCTCACTCTGGCGCGCTTCTGCATCCCCTCTTGTCAGCAGACTTTTACAACGGCCAGATCCAGCAGCTTTCCAAGCTTCTCGATGCGCCCGGCAATATGTCCGACGCCAACGGCGCAATGCTGTGCGGGTCCCTGTGCGTTCCACGCCTCGACAAAGCGCCGGGCTCCAAGTGGAAATCGATAACGGCTGTTGGTGTTGCCGATTTCGAGGATCGGGCCGGCCACAGAGGCGCCTTCGGTGCAGAGCAGCTTGATGGTGCCGGCGTCTTCGACGATTGAGAGCAGCGTGACCGGTCCCTGATGAACCGACATTTCAACGCTGACGCCGGAGCCGACCTTGCCGTGAAAAGCGTTGAGGGGCTGGATCTTCATACGGCCCTGAGCAATTTTAGTATGCCGCGGCCCGTCCGCTCGACGGAAGACATTGGCGATTTCGGGGACGGGGCAGGCAGAGCAATGCGCCAGCCATTCGCCGGTCATCGGTATCCGATCGCCAAGGGCGTTGAAAGTGGCATAGTCGATGGCTACGGTCGGCTGCAGATTGAGGATGATCACCGGCCGTGGGGCTGTACGGCCACCTCCACTGGGTACACCGAGATCGGTTCGAATTCCAATTACCCACCGAGTCGTCATCCGGACGACCACCATTTCAGCAGGTCGCGATCGCCGGCGGCTCGATTTTCCTGCTCTTTCCCGGCGTATGGCACCGCATTGACGTTCACACTTCTCCGATTTGGCGATACGAACCAGGCTTGGCCGGCTCGCACCGTTCGGGAGGAGCTACCTGTGAGACGTAGCAGCTAATAGCCGGTCATTTCAAGATATCCAACACCTGACGTGGAGCCTGTGAAGTTGATCGGCCCCTCCCAATAGGGCGTAGAGGTCGCCATCCAGGACTGCTCGTTCAGCGGTTTCGTCGTAATATCAAGTGACTTACCCGGTACGCGTATACGCCACTCTACCGGCATCCGGCGCCCATCGACCGTTGCCTTCCGCGTCGGCTCCAGTTGAACGTCGTCTTTCGACAGAGGTGTCGTCCGTCCATCCGCGGATATCCAGTTCGCGGAGATGAACCCGTCCTTGTCATCACGAAGGCGAAAAGCCATCAGCTTATCGCCGGAATTCAGATGCAGCGAGAACCAGTCCCAGCCGGTCTGATTAGACGCAAGCGGCTGCGACGACCACTCCCGATCCAGCCAGGCCTTGCCGGTGACCTTGATCGGCGCTCCGAACGTCGTGATCGTTCCCGCCACCTTATAGAAAGGCTGTGAGTAATAGTAGCTCGCCTGTCCGTTCGCCGACTTCAAGGAGAAACCGTTGTCTCCCTGAAGAACGAGCGGGCCGTCGGCCTTGAGGTCTAAGGTGTAGCTGAAGTCCGGCCCGCCGGCGGAGACAGAAAGGTTGCCAAAGGCGTCCGAGCCGGTCGGCTCGCTACCCTCCATCCGCCAGTCGTCTAACCACGCCCGAAATGGTGCCGCAGCAACGCCCGCCTGCCCGACGCCTCCCCGCCCTAAGCGCTCTGCGACATACTGATGGTCCTGAGTGGTGATCGCTGCGTGCCCGATCCAGATCTGCGGATCCGCGAAACCTGCCCTGTCTCCCGGAGCCAGCGCCGAGCGAAACAGCGTCCACTGCGCTCCATATTGCTTGCCATCCTCATCCTTGAGATTGGCGGTCACATACCACCACTCAATGCGATAATCAGGATGAGCGCCATGATCGGTGGGGAAAGAAAGAGCCGTGCCCCGCTCCGGGATCGCAAAACCTTGCGCATCCGATCCCAATCCGGCGAAGCCTTGCGCAAATGTCTGATCACTCGCACAGATCATAGCCGCCGCTATCAGGACAGATGCCGACTTTCTACCGTTCATTGGCGAAAATCCTCAGCAGGTCCGCAGGATTGATCGAGGCCAGACGTCGAACCGGAACCAGCACCGACAACAATGCAGCAATAAGAGCGATTGCTCCTAGCCAAAGCCAATCCATTGGAAACACCATCATCGGCAATCGCCAACCAAAGGCCTCCACGTTCACGATCGCAAGCAGGACCCACGCCAGGGCAAGACCGACCGGGATCGCAGCCACAAATGTTGCCAGCCAGAGTGCAAGTGTCCGGGCAACTTCGTAGAGCGCCAGATCCCGTCGCCGTATACCCATTGCCCACACCGGCGCGAGCTGTGGAAGGCGAATACCAGACAGCGTCAGTAGACTTGAGAACATGGCAAATCCTGCCACACCAAGGGTGAGGACGTTCAACGCGCCGGTCACCTTGAATGTCTGATCGAAGATGGCTCTCGATTGCCGCTTAAGCGAAGCCTGGTCAACAATCGCGCTATCCGGAAGACCAAACTCCTCGATTAACCGACGCTTGAGTTCCTGGGCTTGCTCGGGAACAACGCGGACACCGTAGCGAAGTTTCGGGACATCGGGGTAATGATCGACCAGCGATTTGATCCCGATTATCGCTTGCCCATTCGGATTTCCATAGTCCGAGTATACGCCGACCACGGTTGCGCTCCAGCCTCCAGGCATGAACAACGGCTGGCCGATCTTGGCTTCGCCGCGACGCCACATCTGTTCATTGATGAGAGCGCCCTGACCGGCAGCGATCTTATCCCAAACGTCATTGTCGGAAGCGATTAAGGGCCAGTGCTCCCGGTAGGTCGAATCGTCCGCGACACCAAAGATCTGGATCTGTTCGCCAAGCACCTCGCCGTCGACGCTCCAGATGGGCAAGACCGCCCTCGAGCGTTGTGGAAGCCAGACTCTAAGCCGTGCAGCTTCCTTCTCATCCTTGGCAGTCACGTAAAGCTCGGCGGCGAGGCGTTGATCGAGCCATCCGATGAAAGTCAGCCGGAAGCTCGATACCATCGTGCCGACGCCGATGTTCGCCGACAATGCCAGCAGCAGAGCCATTAAAGCCAACGACAGGCCGGGAATCTGAATGCGGGTGTCGGCCCAGAACCATTCCATGAGGGCGCTCCGTGCCAATCGCTGCGCTTTGGTCACGATGATGGCAAGAAGTCCAGGTAGCACCAGAGCTGTTCCGAGAAGCAGGCAGCCAAGTACCGCAAAACCCGCCACCAGCCCGGACGCAGCAGTCGCCAGGACAGCAGCCAAGATCAGCAGAATTCCACCCGTTCCGGCTTGAAAAGCAAGCGATCTGGCCGACTCTCTTGCCCACGCTCGCGGCTGGGCGGCGGCCAAAATCGGCAGCTTCCAAACCCGCCACAGGCTCTGAGCTGACGAGACAGCGGTTCCTCCGAGAGCAATCGCCAGTCCAGCCAGCCACCACTCCGGCCGAATGGATAGCGAGCCTGACACATCGGCGCCGTAGAGGCCCCTGAGGGTCGCGGCGACACCCGGCATCAGGAGCCATGCTATGACGTAGCCGAGTATGACGCCGATCAAGCCGGCTATCAGCGCCAGCATCGAAAGCTCGATCAGGAGCATAGTGGTCAAGGCTCGAAGCGAGACACCAAGCGATCTGAGTGTACGAAAAGTGCCTCGACGCTGTTCGAAGGTCAGGCCCGTGGCGGAATACACGATGAAGAGCCCGACGATGAACGAAAGGAAGCCGAAGGCGGTCAAGTTGAGGTGGAAGCTGTCTGTGAGGCGAGCGACGTCTGGTTGTTCAGCCGGTTCGCGGATCGTCAATCCCGCCTGATCGATTGCTTCGGCGGAAATCTTTTGATCGGCTGCGACCACCAGGCGGTCAATCTTCCCGTGCTTGTCGAGCAATCGATCAGCGACCGATATGTCGACGAAGGCAGCACCGTCGGGAACCTTACCATCGACTTTGATGTTCATGTCCGTGGCGCCACGGAGCCGCTCGGCAGTGGCGCTCGACACAAGCAACTGTCCGCTGCCTGAAAAGAAGCCGGATAGGTCTGGACGGCTGGCGACGGTCTCGTTCCGGGTGTCCGTTGGCATTGTCAGAGGTTCGATACCAACCAATCTGATCCTTGTGCTTCCGAAGCGGTAGTTGCCTTCAATCACGGGCGAAACATTCAGACCCGCTCGACGCAGGCTGCCATAGACCTCAGTCGCTATGCCATCACCGTCCTTGGCGACGATCTGCCGGAGGTTGCCTTGCTCCAGGACCGAAGCCGCCCGGGCATAGCTCGCCCTCGCCTCGGCGTTGATAGCCTGAACGCCGGACCAGAGAGCCGTCGCAAGCGCAATCCCCATGACCAGCGTCAGAAGCTGGAGAGGTCTCCGACGCCAGTGTGACAGCAAGGCTGCGAATGCAACGAAGTTCATTCGGCAATCTTCCCACCGCGAAGGACCACCGTTCGGTCCAGACGAGCTGCGAGCCTGGTGGAGTGAGTGACGAGAAGCAGAGCCGATCCCACTGTCCGGGCCAGGCTGAGCATCAGATCGAGGACCGCATCGCCTGTTTGCTCATCCAGGTTGCCCGTTGGCTCGTCCGCAAGGATAAGAGGAGGTCGAGCAGCCAAGGTTCGGCCGATTGCAACGCGCTGCTGTTGGCCTCCGGAAAGCTGCTCGGGATATCGGGCGGTGTATTCTTCCAGCCCCAGTTTCTCGACCAACTGCGCTTCCCAAGCGTGATCGTACCGGTTTGCAAGCTTAGCGTGGAACGAGATGTTAGCTGCGACGCTCAGGGATGGGATGAGATTAAACTGTTGAAAAACAAGGCCGACCCTGGTTCTCCGGTATCGGGCCCGTTCGTTTTCTGCAAATAGCGCCAGATCGCTGCCATCCATCACGACCGAGCCGCTGTCTGCCCGGTCGAGCCCGCCTGCCAGATGCAGCAATGTGCTTTTGCCACTACCGGACTCACCGGTTAGCGCAACACTTTCTCCCGCAGCGACTTCCAGATCGACGCCCTTCAGGATTTCGATCGGGCCCTCGGCAGTGGAATAGGATTTTCTAACGCCTCCGAGGGTCAGGATCATGTCGGCCTTCTCGAACACGGAGTTGCAGAATGCAAAAACCTCCGGTGACCTAAGAACTTTCGAGAGGGATCGCAAGATCCGTGCGGCAGCACAAGAACAGGAGATTGCGTATCATTGCTCGATCACTGGCCAGTACAAGCCTGAAACTTGGACCTTGCGAGAACCAAACCACCGGAGGCTTAGCCAAGATGGGGCAATCGGCTTCGTGCCCCATCTCCACCGATCGGAAAGGAAGGTGCTGCGCTCCGAGTTGATGATAAAACGTGGCGAAACAGTCACAAGCATCAGAAAGAGAAAGCGCAGCCATGAAACATCACGCCGGCCTCGACGTCTCTGTCAAAGAAACCAGCGATTGTATTCTCGATGCAGGCGGGACGATCTGCCGCGAGAAGAGGCAGTGGCTCACCCGGAAGATTTGGTCGCCATCCTAGGTGATCCCGCAGTGGCCCTGACAAGCTCGGAAATCTCGCGGAACGACTGCGGCTGCCTTCTAAGCCCCGGACCGATTATGAAAGCCTCGGGGCTGATCCCCTTCTGTCCGGGTCCTATGTCGATCGCACCCGTGACCCGATGGGCAGCGCACCTCGGAAACAACCCATCTCAGTTGAGCGCCTGGATTGCCGCGTTCAATGCGGAAGCATAGCACAGCCAGACAAGATACGGTGCGAAACACCAGAACGCCCACCGGTCACGAGCCTTGGCCATAAAAAATATAGCAACCGTCGACAAGCTCAGGATCGTTACCAGGCCAAGCGAGATAGAATGAGCACCAAAGAAGATCGGGGTCCACGCCCAATTCAGGACCATCTGCAATCCCCAAAGACGGAACGCTGCCGAGCTGAAACCTTCGCTCAACGCTACGCGCCAGCCCGCTATCGCGATCAGCACATATACGACTGTCCACACTGGACCGAACACCCAGTTTGGAGGAGTAAAGAACGGCTTTTCAAGCGACTCGTACCACGCGCCCGGCCTGATGGTTAGACCGATCGCGAATCCGACACCCACGACGCCGATGACAAAAAACGCCAGAAGAGGCGGCCGAACCTTGATACTGCTCACTAGCCTGAGCCTCCATGCTTGATGTCTTCAGCGGTTATTTTCCCAAATAAATCGCTGTGCAAGTGCGATCAGGATCCGGTGGCGGATTTTCGAGCGGCGGTACATACGGCGGTGGGAGATTGAAATGAGGGTTCTCCTCGGTTCAACCGAACGCCAAACACTTCGCGCGGGTCCGGCCGTCACCTTTGTGCGCGGTAGGAGACTTCGCTTCGTTCAGCTCACTTCAGCCAAGAGCTGCTCGGCTTTTCTAACGTCCGCCGTCTCCATTCCTTCAACAAAGTGATCGACAACAGGTTGAAGCACTTCCCGAGCGGCGCCATGGTTTCCACTTTTGCTCATCATGCTTGCAAAGTCAGTCGCCGCCCTCAGTTCCCAGCCGCGTGCACCCTGAAGACGGCTCATGTCGATTGAGCGTTGGAAGCATGCCTGCGCTTCGTCGCGTAGTTCTGGTACGGCTAGAAGAACGTTTCCCTTCACCCGGAGAAGCTCCGGCATGTAGAGGTCATCGCCGTTGGTGTCTATATTTCGAATGGTGCGCTCCATCAGTTCCCTGGCTTCGGTCACCCGGCCGACTGCATGCAGTCCTCGACTGAGCGAGATATTGAACTCAGTCGTCAGCACTTCGTAACCGATCGATTGAATTGTCGCCAAACCGGCTCGCAACTCGAGGATCCCCGCTATTGCTGCGCCTCGAAGAATGGCGAGTTCACCGCGGCGAGCCCGCCCCGCGGCGATGAACGGTCCCAGCGAATTGGTCTCGGCCTGATACACGAGCGCTTCGACGTGTTCCTGAGCGTTCTCCCAATCGCCGTTCCAAATAAAAACGGAGACGGCCCACCCCAAGGCGACTACCAAAGCGGCGGCCCGGTCGGTCCGCACCGCGCTCTCGATAACCTTATGGGCGCATTCCGCTGCCTGATCGGGAAACCCACGCAGCCATAGGTTTCTCGCCATCGTCACTTCACTGGGGAAATGCAGTTCATGAGACAGATAGATCGTTGTACGACCTGCTCGCGACCAGTCGACCAGGCTTGCCTCAAGCTCGACATGTGCGGCCGCCAAGTCGCCAGCCAGGTGGAGCGATCGTCCTAGGATTGATCGCGCTTGTGCCGAGGCAGCGAAATCCCGGATCGTGTCGGCTACAGTCTTGCAGCGGCGCGCGTATACGTAGGCCGTCCTGAAGTCGCCGCTTCGGAAGTAGTAGGTCCGTAACATGCTCAGGAGTCCGACCTGATTGACGACGTCGTCCATCTTCTCGGCGATCTCCAGCCCCCGGCTCAAGGCGATCAGCGCAGCGTCGATCTTTCCGTGGAGATGCGTTGCCGCAATGCCGAACACTGCTTGGAGGTGCATCTCATCAACGCCTCCCCGCGTGCTGTCGTCGAGTGCCAGGATGGCACGTTGCGACCAGCGAAAGGCTTCGGGCATCAATGACATCGCAAGCAAGGCGGGGCCGGCCGCAGCCGCGAGCCTCACGCCGACTTCGATTTCGCCTTTGTCGCCGAAACACCACTCAAGAGCCGCGCGAACGTTATTCAGTGCGGCGAAATAGGACGCGCGTTCGGAACCTGTCTTCCTAGTTGCCCAGTCTCCGGCACTCTGGCCAAGCCAGCGCCCGAAATAGACGGCGTGTCGAACCGCGAGATCCGCATGTTCGTCAATCTCGAGCGGGATCGCCAAGGCATAGGCTCGCGTCGTGTCGAGGAGCCGGTAGCGCAGCATCGCCCCGATGGGACGAGCCGCGACCATCGACTTTGCGACAAGGCTGTCGATCGCTCCGAACACGTCGGAACGCGCTAGGCCATCGCCCGCCACGACTTCCACCGCGGCGTCGAGGGTGAAATGGCCCGTGAATACCGCAAGTCGTCGAAGCACGGTGCGCTCAAGGGGAGCGAGGAGGTCATAGCTCCAGTCGAGGGTGGCCTGAAGCGTCCTGTGCCGCGGCTGCGCGGTGCGGGCACCCGTCCATTGGAGCGCCAGGTGCTGATCGATGAGTTCGGCCGTCTGCCGAAGACCAAAGGCTTCAACTCGCCTAGCGGTCAGTTCTATCGCCAGGGCGACCCCACCGAGCTTGCGGCAAATGTCCGCAACGATGGGCGCCTCCATCTCGTCGATATCGAGATGGGCGTCGTTGGCCACCGCGCGCTCGATGAACAACCGGGTGGCGGGAAATTGCCGGACCGTCTCCGCCGAGGCCATACGATCATCAGGCGGGCAGGCAAGAGGTTCGAGACGGTAGACTCTTTCACATTCAACCTGGAGGGCTTCGCGACTGGTCGCGAGGATGCGAACATGAGGCGCTGCCGTGATGAGGGAAGAGGAAAGCCGCGCCACCGCCTCGACGAGGTGTTCGCACGTATCGAGGACTATGAGCGCACGTTTGTCGCGCAGGAATGCGATCAGGCTGGCCTCCGCATCGCCCGCACCGACCTGTAATCCCAACATGGATGCGATCGCCGTCGTCACAAGGCGGGCATCGCTCAGCATTCCCAGGTCGACGAACAGGACGGCGCCCGCGAACTCATTGTTCAGGCCCTGTGCTACAGCGATGGCGACCGTCGTCTTTCCCATTCCGCCTGCACCGACGATCGTGACCAGACATGATGCTTCGAGCTGTGCAGAGATTTGAACTACGTCCTCATCCCTTCCGATGACCCGGTTCACAGGGCTCGGAAGGTTTGCATGCGGGAAATCGACCGGGGCGGGCACAATCGGAAGGCGCGGGTGCGCGGCTCGTGTAATGGCTGCGACGAAACAATATCCGCGCCCCGACAGGGTCTTGATGAACCGAGCACCGTCCTTGCCGTCGCCGAGTGCCTTGCGAAGGCTGGTCATATGGAACCTGAGGCTTCCCTCCTCGACTACGACATGGGGCCAAACGCGGGCGATAAGGTCCTGCTTGCTCATGACCTCGTTAGGACAGGACGTGAGGGCGATTAAAATGTCATAGGCTCGTCCTCCCAGTTCGACGACGGCCCCCTCCCTGGTCAGAAGACGCTCGTTCGCTCTCAACTGGAATGGACCGAACGATATCTCGTCGGTGGCCGGACCGCCCCCTGCTGTCATGGCGCTGACCTTTCATGGTCCTCCTCATGATAGCTGAGACAGTCGACCATCGCCACGCATCAGTGCGTGCGAGCACTTCGGCGGCCGCTAACAAAATCTAACAATGCATAACGGGCGGTCTCCGGCGCGCGGGAGTAGTTATCTGCCAGCACAGAGGCGCAGCCGCTCACCCGCAACTCCCGAGGAGAAAATCATGTCTAAGGTGACATCGGACACAGTCGACAGAAATCGGCGCACGCTCTTGGGCGCGGCCGCAAGCGGCATCACCGTCGCAAGCGCGGCAAGTCTGTTCCCGGTGGGGCCCGCTGTGGCCGCTTCCGGCGGAGATGCCATCCGTCCGTTTAAGGTCAACATTCCGGAGGCCGACGTCATCGACCTCCGTCGCAGGCTGGCCCACGCTCGGCTTCCGGAGCAGGAGACCGTTTCCGATAAGACGCAGGGCGTCCAGCTCAAGACCGTCAAGCAGCTCCTGCGCTACTGGGAGAAGGACTACGACTGGCGCAAGATCGAAGCGCGCATCAATTCGGTGCCGAATTTTGTCACCGAGATCGACGGTCTCGACATCCATTTTATGCATATACGCTCCAAGCACGAAGACGCTCTGCCTCTCATCGTGACGCATGGATGGCCAGGTTCGATCATCGAACAGATGAAGATCATCGGGCCCCTCACCGATCCGACCGCACATGGCGGCACTGCCGCGGACGCCTTCCACCTCGTGATACCTTCGATGCCGGGCTACGGCTTCTCGGGCAAGCCGACGGAAACGGGCTGGGGTCCCGAGCGGATCGCCAACGCATGGATCGTGCTCATGCGGCGCCTTGGTTACAACCGTTATGCGGCTCAGGGCGGCGACTGGGGCGCCGTCGTCACCGAGATGATCGGCGTACAGGCGCCAAAGGAGTTGGTCGGCATCCACGTCAATATGCCCGGTGCCATACCGGCAGAAATCGATCAGGCTTCGTTCTCCGGCGCTCCGGCCCCATCAGGTCTCTCCGACGAAGAGAGAAGTTCGTATGACCAGCTCGTCTTCTTCTACAGGCATGTATATTACGCGCTCTGGATGGGCACGAGGCCGCAGACGGCGGCAGCGTTCGCGGATTCCCCGATCGGACTTGCGACCTTCATGATCGACCACGACGCCCGCAGTCTGGAGCTGATCGCTAGGTCGTTCGACGGAATGCCTGAAGGCCTGACCCCCGACGACGTGCTCGACAATGTGACGCTGTTTTGGTTCACCAATACCGGCGTCTCGGCGGCTCGTCTCTACTGGGAAAACAAGCTGGCCTTCTTCAGCCCCAAGGGGGTGAATGTTCCCGTTGCCGTCAGCGTTTTCCCCGACGAGCTATACCAGACTCCGCGGAGCTGGGCGGAGAAGGCCTATCCCAATCTTATCCACTACAACAAGCTCGCCAAGGGCGGGCACTTCGCCGCCTGGGAACAGCCGATGCTCTTCACCGAAGAACTGCGTGTTGGCCTGAAGACGCTCCGCACGAGTTAGGGTGTTCGAAACCGGCTGAGCTGCCACCGATCAATGCCGTGACGCCTGGCGCAAGCGCCGACGTCACGTGCAGACCCCATAAGGAAACGGAAAATGAGCGACAACCATGCAGCAGCAACCAGTACAAGAATGGACATGAAGCTGGAGATCGTCGTGTTGCCGGTTTCCGACGTCGATCGAGCGAAGACGTTCTACGCAAAGCTCGGTTGGCGGCTCGATGCCGATTACGCATCCGACGTCGGCGATTTCCGGGTGCTGCAATTCACTCCACCTGGCTCTGGTTGCTCGGTGATATTCGGAAGGAACGTGACGTCGGCCGCACCCGGCTCCGCTCAAGGGCTGTACCTGATCGTCTCCGACGTCGTCGCGGCCCGCGAGAAGCTGCTGGCAGAGGGATTGGAGATCAGTGAGGTCTTTCATGATGCTGCCGGTGTCTATGTCGGTGAGGACGAGCACTACCTCTTTGGAAGCCTCAGGGCTGCAGGCCGCGATCCAGATGGTCGCAGCTATCGTTCATTCGCCTCGTTCAAGGATCCCGATGGCAATCACTGGCTGTTCCAGGAGATCACAACGCGTCAGCCAGGGCGGATTGAAGCCGCGGCCACAACCTTCAACTCGGCGGCCGAGCTCGCAGCCACGCTTCGCCGTGCAGGCGCGGCACACGGTGTGCACGAAAAGGCCACCGGAGGCGAATACGACGTCAACTGGCCGGACTGGTATGCCGAATATATCGTGCAGGAGCAGGCCGGAGGCGCGCTTCCATCGTAACTTCACGAATGGTGAAATGTGAGGTCAGCCTCACGCGGCGCATCGCTCCACGATGGGTTGATGACGCTGACCGACTGGAAATACCGGTGAGCAACACTCAAAGGGTGATCTACACTGCGATCACTGACACGATCGGCGGTCGCGAAAGCGGTGTCGCGCGAAGCTCGGATGGAGTCCTCGACATAAGGTTTTCCGCGCCTGGCTCGCCTCGAATAGGTACGAACCCTGAGCAGCTTCTTTCAGCCGGGTGGTCGGCGTCCTTCGCGAGCGCGATCGCGCTTGCCGCCTTCAATAGGAACATAGCTTTTGCAGGCGAAGTCAGCATCCACGCCGAAGTCGAAATAGAAATTGACCCGGTCAGCTACACCCTCTCCGTTCGGCTGCACGTCAGGTTGCCGGGCATCGAGAGGGCCCTTGCACAACTTTTGACGGCGGAGGCACGGCGACTTTGCCCGTTCTCAAGCACGATTGGTCGCGGTCTGGCTGTGGCGGTCGATTTGGACTGATGCGGGTCGCACCCGTTGCGGATTCGGAATGCCGTGACCTATAGTGGACGACGACTGAGAACGGCAGGATACCGAGCCTGACCATTCGACCTCGCTGGGATTGGATCAGTGACATGTCGTGATCCTTCCAGCACGCCTGGAGGGACTGGAAGCGCTCGACGATCTGCATGATGCCGTTAGACAATCGTCCTTTCCTGTTCAGCAATGACGCGTCTTTCGTCCGCGCTCGCCCTCTTGCACGGAAGAACATATACGGCAACGGCATCACCCAATGCCATAGCCACCGTCAACCGGCAGGGTCACACCCGTGATGAACGCTGAGCGATCGGATCGAGCCGTGAGTTTGGTTCGCCAGCAAGAAGTAGATCTGGCTCGAACAGCAAGACGCGGGCCATAGCCAACCGCTGGGCTTGACCCCTGAAATCCCTGACGAGTAGCAATGAAGCAATTGCTGGCCAACCGTTAGCCGATCCAGAATCCAAGCACGGCAAAATCAAGAACAAATAGCAAGGCAAAGGTGGCAAAACCCGAGTCAATCGATATTGCCACATCGCTTGAGAGCATGCCGACGTCGGAAGCCAGCCGCGTACTTGGGGCAAAATCCATGGCGGCGTTTTGGTGAGCGGTCATAGAAGTGTGCATAACCGCGCGCTTTGAGAAGTGATTGCTAGTCTGGGGATTCTCAAGCCGGGGCAAATCATGATTCGATTCTGCCATGAAGAAACGGCTCCCCTCCCCCGAGCATGCCGACACGCTTTCACTGAATGCGTTGCGCGGATTGGTGACGGGTCTTCTGGAACGGTCGCAGCAGGCAGAAGCCCGGCTTGCGAAGCTTGAGGCCGACAACATCCAGCTGCGGGAGGAAAACGCCGCCCTTCGGCTGGAGAATACCCGCCTGAAACTCGAGAACCAGCTGTTGCGCGACGAGATCGCCCGGCTGAAAAATCTGCCGCCGCGCCCGCCGTTTCGCGCCTCCGGCATGGAGAGGGCAACGGAGGCCTCTCCAGCAAACCATGTGGCCGGCAGGAAAAAGCCGCGGGGTCCGAAGCTGGATGTGGATCGGGTCAGCCGGCAGGAGATCCTGCGCATCGATGCTCCGTCCGGCTCGCGCTTCAAGGGATATAGAAGCGTCTACGTCCGAGACCTGGTGCTCAAGGCGGAACTCGTGCACTACCGCCGTGAATGCTGGGTGACACCGGATGGAAAGACGGTTCTCGCTCCCTTGCCGGCCGGGATCATAGGTGGCTATGGCGCCAACCTCCGGCGGCTTTGCCTGATGCTGCACGCACAAGGACAGGTGACGACGCAGCGGTTGACGACATTGCTGAACGATGTCGGGATCGCCATCTCCAAGCGTCAGATAGTGCGGCTTCTCACCAGGCAGCTGGAGGGCTTCGTCGCCGAGGATGCCGCACTGCTGCATGCCGGTCTCGTGGCGTCGCCTTATGTGACGGTTGACGACACCGGCGCGCGGCATTCCCATAATAACTATTACACCACACAGATCGGCGGTGCGGATTTTACCGTCTTTCGCACCACGAAATCGAAGTCACGCCTGAACTTTCTGTCCCTGCTGCGCGGCGGCTATCAGGATTATGTGCTGGGTGACGCCGCATTCGATTATCTGAAAGAACGTCGCGGCAATCCGCCCGTAGTCCATGGGCTTCGGACGTTTGAGCCGCAACACTTCTGCAACCAGGTACCGTTCATGGCGCATCTGGCTGACAAAGGTGTCGATATTCTCAACCGCCAGGAGATCGGCACCCTTGCCGAAGCAGGGCTTTGGGGCTCCATCCGCCATCACGGCCTGATGGCAAATACGGTGATCGTGTCCGACGATGCCGGACAGTTCCGTGTCGGCAATCATGCACTGTGTTGGGTCCATACTGAGCGCCTTCTGCAAAAGCTGATGCCGACCACTGCAAAGGAGGAGCGGCTGGTCACGATGGTCCGAGATCTCGTCTGGCGTTTCTATAAAGCGCTGAAAGCCTACCAGCAGTGCCCTTCCCCCCAGTCCGCTCCCGCATTCCGACGACGGTTCGATAGGATCTTCACACTACGTACGGGTTATGAAGCACTCGACACGCTTCTCGAGCGACTGCATCGCAGGAAGAACGAGCTGCTAAAGGTGCTCGAGTATCCCGGCATCCCGCTCCACACCAATGCCTCCGAAAATGCCTTACGGACGTTTGTCACGAAGCGGAAGATCTCCGGTGGCACAATGAGCCAGGATGGCCGTGTTGCGCGCGATGTCATGCTCGGCCTGATGAAGACCTGCCAAAAGCTCGGCCTTTCCTTCTACCATTATCTCGGTGACCGGCTTGGGATCGGCAGTGAAGATCACCCCATCCCGTCTCTCCCGGCCACCATCCTTGCCCGGGCTTAAACGCTGGAGCCACCAACGGTCATCAGCGCTCGACGCTTCTGCCTGCCAAACCGGCAGCGCCATCGAATCTGCCCCACTTACCCCAGCCGCAGTTGCTCCTATGGCAGTCCGAAAAAACATAACGCATTGAAATTATGGTAAATGCCACGTTAACTAGAAGCGATATGGCTAATTACTTCTGTCACCATGGGGCAAGTATCGGCAGTAAGCCATCTCTACGCTCAGTCTGTGCCCTTTTGCGAGCAATGTTATCGCTCAGACCTGACCCGCGGAACGCAAACCGATGTCCAAACCCCAGCTCTCGGTGCGCACCGTCAAGGAACTGGCCCATTAGCCCGAACGGCGCACCAATATGCCGGTTAACAAGCTCGTTGAGCAAGCGCTTGAGTTTTACGACGTCCAACCGCGCCGGCGGAAGAACCGCCATCCGATCGACACGATCTGGCATCTCGCGGCTGGATTGGCCTCAGACGATCTCTACGACGAACACGGCCTTCCAATGAGATTGCGCTCGACATGTCCGTCGGACGTCGCAACTTACAAGGAGCTCGGCCGCCAAGGGATAGGCGAGACTACGCCAGAGGCAGTCGCCTCCTTTCTCGCCGATCTCGAATCTTGTGCACCTATTCTAAGGGGCCTCCCCTCCCCTCCCTGCCCGGCGGCGGAGCCGCTGCAAGAGGACCGGCCTCGTCCGCACACAGGCTTGGCTATGGGTACCTCACAGAGGCCCTAATCGCGACATTTGACACGTTGTACAAGTCACGCCCAGGCGCGGAGCTACGTCAACCACGCGGAAAGAAAGAATGGGCGTGCGGTGCGAACGATTATCTGATGTGGCAGGCCGGCTGAATCACAGCACTCGGCTTCGGCGCTCCCGAAAACTCGCCACTGCGGTGGAGCGGCGAGATCTTGGCGCCCACATCGATGTTGCGCATACCTTATACTGCACACGGAAAAGGCCGGAACCGCGCGGCCTGCCCACGATCGCAAAGCAATCAGGCCTAGGCTTGGAGGTTGTCCGCCGACATCTTGCCTGACATGCGATCCTTCACCAGTTCGTAGGCAATCTTCTGGCCATCGTTGAGGCCAAGGCGGCCAGCCCGCTCTACCGCGGAAATGTGGACGAACACATCGATGCTGCCGTCGTCCGGCTGGATGAAGCCGGAGCCCTTCGTTGCGTCGAACCACTTTACCGTACCGGTCGCCATTGCGTCTTCCCTTTGATCCGACCTTCGGGTCCAAGCAACGCTCCCATTTGCGCCTGTGCTGATAGACGCTTCTGACCACGACGAAAAGCCATCCCAACATCTCCCTGCCCCCGCCGACCCCACGCGGTGGTGGCGCGACTTCGGACGTGCTGCTCAACACGGATGCCGATGGGCCGCGGCCTGGCGGACCTTGAACTGGTTTGTCTTGCGGATGAGTTCGCCGAGTTTTCGAAAGTCAAACATTCGTGGGGCGAAGTCTGGTGCCAGGCCGACGATGCGCATATTGCCCCACCAGCCTTCGGCGCTCTCCTGTGACAGCACCTTTGATGAACGGCACGGCCGCAGTTGCCGGCTGTAGCGGCTTGTCGGCAGGCGCGGGGTTCTGCTCGTCTTTGGCTTCGCGCGGGGAAGCGTTCTCGGTGTAGACGAGCCGCTGGCGGGCTGGCCAGGCGGAAACGTTCAGCCGGTCTTCTGCTCGTCGAAGGTGAAAACGTCGGCGCCCGCTCTCGGACCCGGGAGGGTAATCGCGCGAAATCGCTATCCGACGAGATCAGTCAGAAACCGTCGAAAGGGGCATGTGCAATAGGGCCATCGCATCGTTCACCGGGGGATGTCGGAGGCGTCTTTCCGTCGTATAGGCAAACCCGCTGCTGCGGAATAGTCGCGTGCATGCCCAGCCCATCCGTTCAGGCCTGCGAGCGCGCGCCGGAGCAATCACCATAATGTGTCGGACGCTCGCCTCACCTTTTTCGGCGGCCTCTTCAAGCAGCCCGTCCACGGTCTTTGCCGAGGTTGGTCAACGTCCATCAGCACAGCCAGGCGCGTCACCGTGTTTGAGACGGAACAAGAGTCCCTCCGCTTGCGAGAAGGTATGCGAGTCCTCCCGATTCGCCAGCGTCTCTGTTTAGCGCCAGGCGCGCTCGGGTGGTTGCCGGCGTTCTCTTTATGATCGTCGTCGGGGCACGAATTTGACCGCAGCCAAGAGAGAGCTCAAGGGGCTGAGCTTTTATGCCATTGCGTTTGTTGTGAAAATCCAACGTTTTGACGGCAGTCAACATGATCTGTGAATAAGGAAATCACGACCTTCCCTTCAAGAGAGAATCGCTATGACCTGCAATTCTGCTGTGCGCTGACTTCCTGTTAACGCTATTTCCCTTGTGAGACTCAGAGAATCGGAGATAATGACGGCATTTCTCCGGTTTTAGTGATTTTATCGACAGAATGGTCCAAGGCACA
>NC_008381.1 GCF_000009265.1 Rhizobium johnstonii 3841
ATGCCGACCAAGGCCGCGATTGTTGAGAAAGCCAAGAGAGCGAGTCGAGTTTCGATCGACGAGACGATCGCGCAGGACTCGACGATGCTCAGCAGCCAATTGCAGGTGCTGTTCGAGCGGTTGTTTTCGCCCGACGCCCGCAAATCGCTACGGCGGTTCAGCAGCACCGAGACTTCCAAGCTGCTCGGCGTTACCGACAGCTATGTTCGCCACCTCGCCGCCCAGGTGGAAAGCATCAATCCGGAAAAGACGGCGGCCGGTCGACGGGTGTTCTCGCTTGAGGAAATCCATGCAATGCGCCACCATCTCGGGCGCACCAAACCCTCCTATCTGCCGATGCGCCGGCCGGGCGACCATCTACAGGTGATTGCCGTCACCAATTTCAAAGGCGGCTCCGGCAAGACGACGACATCAATTCACCTGGCGCAGTTCCTGGCCCTTCGCGGCTACCGCGTGCTCGCCGTCGACCTCGATCCGCAGGCCTCGATGTCGGCGATGCTCGGATATCAGCCAGAATTCGACGTCGGCGAAAACGAGACGCTTTACGGTGCCATTAAATATGACGAAACGCGCCGCGACGTAGCCGACATCGTTCGCCAGACCTATTTTCCTGGGCTCGATCTCATTCCCGGCAATCTCGAACTGCACGAGTTCGAACACGATACTCCAAAGGCGCTCGCCGACACCAACCGCGACGACAAGGACATGTTCTTCATGCGGGTCGGCAATGCGCTGCATTCGCTGGAGCGGAGCTACGATGTCGTCATCATCGATTGCCCGCCGACCCTCGGCTTCCTGACACTGTCTGCTCTTTGCGCTGCCACCTCGGTTCTCATCACCGTCCATCCGCAGATGCTCGACGTGGCGTCGATGAACCAGTTCCTGACGATGACCTCCGACCTGCTGGCCGTCGTCAAGCAGGCAGGCGGCAATCTCGATTATGATTGGATGCGCTATCTGATCACCCGCTATGAGGCCAATGATGGACCGCAGGCGCAGATCGTCGCCTTCCTGCGCAGTCTGTTCGGCGAGCGCGTGCTGACATCGATGATGGTCAAGTCGACAGCGGTCTCGGACGCGGGCCTGTCGAAGCAGACAATCTACGAGGCGGGACGCGAGACAATGCATCGCCAGACCTATGACCGAGGCGTTGAATCCGTCGACAGCGTCAATGCCGAGGTCGAGCAACTCATTCGCAGCGCATGGAGCAGGACATGAGCCCAAAAGGACGCGATATCCTGAAGAGCATGGTCGGCGCCGTCGAGCCGACACGGCCTGAGGTGCCGAGCGTGCAACAGCCGCACCGGCCATCGGGAGCGGTCAAGGCGATGAATTTGTCGCTTGGTCGGTTGGGAGAGGAAGCAGCCGCCGCCAAGGCGCTGCGCGAATCGTTGGCTTCCGGTGACAAGGTGCTGGAGATTGACCCGGCTGCCGTCGAAATGTCCTTCATCCGTGACCGTATCCCGGTCGACAAGGATGCCGAGTTCGAGCGATTGAAGCAGTCCATCCAGGAAAGCGGACAGCAGGTTCCGATCCTGGTGCGGCCGGACCCGGTAAGGGCCGGGCACTACCAGGCCGCCTATGGCCACCGGCGCCTGCGGGCGGCAGCGGAGATCGGGGTTCCTGTTAAGGCCGTCGTGCGGAAGCTCACGGATGAAGAACTGATCCTCGCACAGGGTCAGGAAAATGGTCCCCGTGTCGACTTGAGTTTTATCGAGCGGGCCCTGTTTGCACGCCGCATGGATGAGTATGGCTTCAGTCGCGACATGATTGCCAAGGCGCTGGCGACAGACAAGCCGGAAACGTCAAGGCTCCTGCAGGTAGCTCAGACGATCGACCCCGAGATCATTCTCGCCATTGGGCCGGCCCCCAAGGTCGGACGCCCGCGCTGGCTGGCGTTTGCCGAGAAATTCAGGGAGACGAGCGGGCAGAAAAAGGCGCAGGCCGCAATCAGAACCGCCGGTTTCGGGACGTTGGAGACCAACAGCCGCTTCGATGTCATCTGGAAGGCGGTGGAGGAAAAGAGCGCACCGCAGCGTGCCGAGCAGACGCTCCGGACCCAAGGTGGCGCGCCACTTGCTTTGGTGGCCCGCTCCGGCAAAACCTTTCGCATCACCGTCAAATCGGCGGCGTTTTCGGAATTCCTGGCTCAGCGGTTGGCAGGCCTCGCCGCCGAGTTCGAAGAGGAAAATGAGGGAAAATGAGGCAGTTAGACCGATTGTCAGCTGACAATTCGGATAGGAGATAACGCGCAAAAGAAAAAAGCCCCCGAACGTCACCGTCACGGAAGCTTTCCTCGTAGTCTTGAACACCTCCGAGAATCGCACTTCCGAGAATCGCTGTCAAGAGTTTTTGGCGCCGTTTTGGTGAGCGGATTTCTTTTGCCTCGTTGAGGTAGACGATATGGAAACCGGAAGTGTGACGACGCCCTTCGGGCGGCGGCCGATGACGCTTGGCATGCTCGCAAGCCAGGTTATGGCAGGGAAGATCAAGCCGGATCAGTCGGTCGATAAGTGGAAATTGTTTCGCGCACTGTGCGAAGCAAAGCCGCTGCTCGGCGTCGGCGATCGGGCGCTTGCCGTGCTCAACGCGCTTTTGAGCTTTTATCCGAAGAATGAGCTGGCGCAGGGAAACGGTTTGATCGTCTTCCCATCGAATATCCAGCTTTCGCTCAGAACGCACGGCATGGCCGAACAAACCGTGCGGCGTCATCTCGCCGCGCTCGTCGAGGCAGGCCTTCTGTTGCGCAAGGATAGCCCCAACGGCAAGCGTTACGTGCGCAGGGACAGGGCAGGGGAGGTCGACGAGGCGTTTGGCTTCTCGCTGGCGCCGCTGCTTGCCCGTGCCGAGGAGATCGAACAGCTCGCGGCCGCGGTGATGGCTGAGCGGCTGCATGTCCAGCGCCTGCGTGAACGCATCACCCTTTGCCGCCGTGACATTGCAAAACTGATCGAAGCGGCCGTTGAAGAAGAGATCGTTGGGGATTGGCAAGGCCTGTACCGGGAATTCCGGGACCTGATCGAAAGCCTGCCGCGATCGCCGACGACAGCGCAGCTTGAACTGTTGCTCGACGAATTGACGGGTCTGCGCACAGATATTCTTAACCGGCTGGAAAGTCGGGTTAAATCAGCAAAACAGCGCGGCAATGCCGATTATATCGAGCGTCACATACAGAATTCAAATCCCGAATCTAAATCTGAACTTGAACCAGGCTTCGAAACGAAGCAGGGCGCGATAGCTGAGCCAGACAACGACCGAGGGGCCGTGACGGCAGAGAAGGGAAGGGGTAAGGCAACCCATCCCTTCCATCAGATGGAGGAAGAGCAAAGTCGACGGCCGGGGGGCCGCAACGATGGTGGCGGACTGAAATCCTTCCCACTTGGCCTGGTTCTGCAGGCCTGCCCGGAAATCCTTGCCTATGGGCCGGATGGCGCAATCCGCAACTGGCGCGATCTGATGGCCGCAGCCGTCATCGTTCGATCGATGCTGGGCGTCAGTCCATCGGCCTACGAAGAGGCCGCCAATGTGATGGGTCCGGAAAACGCCGCGACCGTAATGGCATGCATCCTGGAGCGAGGCGGCCACATTAATTCGGCCGGTGGCTATCTTCGTGGCCTGACGCGGCGAAGCGAAAAGGGCGAATTCGCGATCGGCCCAATGCTGATGGCGCTTCTGCGGGCAAATGCGCCGGCCGGGCGGAAAGTTGGATAGGCCTTCGGCTCCGTGCGGGCGGCGCCGATAGATAGCTAAGCTCGGGCAAAACTCTGCAGGCTGCTACGAGATTACCCATCACGACGATGTCGCCGGGTTTGAGCACTGGTACGAGTTGCTGCTCGACATAGGCGCGAAAGCACTCACCGTTGATCGAGTCCATCGAAGACACAGGGTGCGGTGAGCCGATCGCAGCGCAACGCGCCGAGGAAAGTCAGGGTGCGCCAATGTCCGTGCGGGGCGAAGCTGCGCAGGCGTTTGCCCTTCGGCCCCCACCCTCGAAGCGCCGCCATGTTGGTCTTGATCCAGGTTTCATCGATAAAGACCAGCCGTCTTGGATCGAGGCCAGACTGCCAGGATCGCCAGCGCTGTCGCCGTTGCGCGACGTCAGCGCGCGCCCGCTCAAGGGCGAACAGTGTTTTTTTGAACCGCAATCCCTCACGCCGCAGGAACTGCCACACCGTATCGTGGGATAGCTTCACCCGTGACATCGATCGGGGCAGCGGAAAATCTTCTCGTGCCAAGAAGAGGCCGAAGAGGGTGCCATCCACCAAGCCGGCTGCGCCGGACGCAACAACGGGCGAAAAGCCATCGCGGCAGCGGCAGGGGAGGGCTCATTCGCAGGCGGTAGGGCCTCAACTCCTGACTGCAGTCTCTCTTCCGCCATGATCACGCCGCCCGGACATCGGTTTGAGCGAAATCGTTGCCCTTGAACAGCAGCGGCTCGCCGGACGCTTTCGCCAGAGCATAGGCAAAGCAGTCGCCAAAGTTGAGACCGGCCTTGTGACGACCTTTTCCGAAATCGAGAAACGCCTGCCTTGCCAATTCGCCATGCTCGAGCGTGACAGGCTCGATGATGATGCCGGCGCGCCGGAAGAAGGCGTCGGCCTGGCGCATGCCGTCGGGGCCGAGCTGACCCTCGACCACCATCGACAACTCGACGTAATTGGCGACGCTGATCCGTGTGAGCTCCGCGTCATGGATGATCTTAACGAAACTCGCCGCCTCGGGCTCACGGTAGAGGATTGCGACCAGGGCCGAGGTATCGATGATCATTTCGGCAGGCCGTTCTCGTCGTAAAGGAACTCGGCATGGTCGACGTAGGGGCGTTTGACGTGCGCTGCGGCGCGATCGGCGATCGCCAGGAGCTCCTCGACGCTGGCACGCCCCTTTCGCCGTTCGATCTTCGCGAACCGCTCGCGCAGCGCCTCGGTGACAACGCGGGTCATGCTTTCTCCCGTGGCGTGGGAGATCGCCTGCGCCAAGCGATGGGCTTCCGGATCCTTGATGCTGAGGCTCATTCCGATAATTTCCGTCTAGAAAAATAGCGTTCTTTCTAGATTTCTATGCGCAATCTTCTTCATTTTCAAGCCTGTCGAATAATGTCCGATAAATTACCGGACATTTAGATGGAGCCACCTAGAGCATTCGAGCAGCGCGACCGCTTCGCCGCGTAGCGTTGTTATAGTAGCTGGATGCCTGCTGCACAGAGCGGTGGCGCGATTGCTCCATGGCTTCAGGAAGCGGGATGCCGCGGTTCGCAGCCTCCGTCAGATAGCCCGACCGAAGTCCATGCGCCGAAAACTCCCCAGGCTCCAACCCAGCTGCTGCCACCCGCCGCTTGACGATATCGTTGACCGCTTTTGGGTCGAGCGCCCGTCGGGATACATTGCCCCAGCGATCGATCGCTCGAAACACGCTGCCGCCATCGACTTTTGCAGCCGTCAGCCAGGCGTTCAGCGCGTCCACCGGCCGGCCGGTCAGATAGACGACCTCGTCCTGGCTGGCACCGGAATTCTTGGTGCGGCCAAGATGGATGGCGAGCGAGGGGAGGGCGATGTCGTCCTCACCGGTGACCGGCGCCTCGACCGTCAGTTGCTCCCGGCGCAGACCCGCGACTTCGCTGCGACGACGACCGCCGGAGGCGAAGGCGACCATCAGGATTGCCCGGTCACGGAGATCGCGCAGACTGTCGGTCGCGCAGGTCGCCAGCAGTTTTGCCAGCACATCGCCGGTGACGGCCTTGGCGCTCTTGCGACGCCGCGTCCGGGGGACGGCGCGAACGGCGAGGCGAATGGCTGATTTGAGGGCAGGGGAGGTGAAGGCGCCGTCGAGGCCGCGCCATTTGGTCAGCGTCGACCAGTTGGCGAGGCGCCGACGCACCGTGTCGGGTGCGTGTGGCCCCAGAGACCTCAGGAAGCCGCGAAAGCGCAAGACGTCTTCGACATCGGCCGGCATGCCATGCTCGGGGTCGTTTTCGCGCCGTTGCGGATCCCACAGATGATGGGCGACAAATTTAAGCAGCAGCGCCTCCGCCGCTGGCCAGGGCAGGGCGCTACCCGTCGCCGCAAGCGACCAGGCTTCGAGATAGGCGAGGTCGGAGGTCAGTGCCCGCAGCGTGTTGTCGCCCATACCGGCATTGACGAGATGCCGCAGCGTCTCGACATCCTGGTCGGTCAACAGCTCGGCGAGCTTGTCACGGCGGTCGATCGGCAGCACGGCTGCGATGGTGTCCAGGGCCTCGGCGCGGCTGGTGACGGATGCAGAATGCGTGACACTCATCGCGGCGCGCCGTCTGCGTCGTAGAAGTCATCGTGCGCGGACGTCAGATCCACGCCTTTCGGCCTGCCTGTCGCAGCAATAGCCCAGACATCATCTAGCGAAGAAGGTCTTCCGGCCTCGGCGATCCTGCTGGCTGAAGCGGCCGCTACCCCGTCGCCAAGGCTCTTCGTAGGCTGGTCAGATCCGAGAACAGGGCTCGAAGAAAACGCGGTGAGCCTTGCAACAGGTCGTCCGTCCCGGCACACATAGACCTCATCCTGACGGGCCAATTCGATGAGCTCCTCCAAGCGTTCCGCCGCTTCCTGGACATCAGCGAATATCATCATCACCAACCTCCTTACCATACCCGTTCGTGCAGCACCGCATCGAAGGCGATGTCGAGCGACACGAAGGCACAATGTTCCAACCGCGTCTGGGCGGCGAGAATGCGGTCCCAGGGATCGCGGTGATCCCAGTCGAAGCTTGCCGCCAGTTCGGCGTGTAGGTCGGTGATGGCAAGTGTCTGTAGGCCACTGTCAGAGACGGCAGCGCGCAGTTCCTGCGGTTTAAGATCGAGCTTTTTCAAACGCATCTTGTTGTCAAGCTCGTAGAAGGACACGGCGCTGACGAGGACGCTGTTGGCCTTGTCCTCGATCAGCGACCGGGCCATCCCGGACAGCCGCTCGCTGCCGATTGTCCACCAGTAGACAGCGTGGCTGTCGAGCAGAATCTTCATGGCTGGGACTGGCGGTCGGATGGACCACCCTGCCAGACGCCGACATCATCGGTCCAGTCGCCGGCGTCGATTGCCGCCTGCTCGGCATCGACCTCGTCGAACAGGTCGTCGGGCAGACCGCGCTGGCGCAGCAAGCCGAAGGGGCGCTTGCCGCCATCGGCTGGGCCGATGCGGGCATAGATCTCGCTGCCTCGCATGATAATGATTTCTTCGCCCTGGTTGGCGCGTTCGAGCACCTCGGCGAAATTTTTCCGCGCTTCGCTGATCTTGTAGCTGGTCTGGGACATCGTGCGCTCCGATTTTGCCTCTCAAGCTGCACGATAGCACCGTAAACCCCTGCGTACAATCCATCTGTACGTATCACTTCCGATAACCAGTACTTATCGATGGTTAGAAGTCCAACTGGCAATCATACCATGTGGCGAACCGTAATATTCACATAGAGTTCGTTTAGGAAATCATTTACTATGATTTCAATGGCTTATGATATCGCGAAATTCAGCATGAATTCCCTGATGCGGCCGGCTTTCGACGTCGGTGTTGTGGCTTTTACTTCCCGATTTCAATTGAAGCGCTAAGGTGAAAACCGAGCCCTAAATTTTGACGTAACGATTTCACGCCGAGAGCAGGCGAGGGGCTCTCAAAGACCCGACGCCTTGGTGAGATTGGTGTGGAAGCGGGCGCGTCGGCGCGATACTTGCGCGTCATTTCGGCCGAAGCGTCCCCAGCTGCTTTTTGCACATATCGCTCGTCGATCTCCGCCGAAGACGCTAGACCCGCGCAGCGAGTGGCCAGAGAATTTAAGTCCTCGCTCGACCTCGGCGGGGTCGTCACCCGCGCCGGCGGCAATCGCCGTGCGCACGGCTAGGCGCCACCCTGCTGGCCCTTAAGACAATCCGGTCTGACGTCCTTGACTTTGTCGACTGCCGGATCATCTCGTCAGATTGACAAATGTGCTACTGAGTAGCAAATTAAGGCTCAAAGGAGTAAACCGATGAGTATCAAATCGTCGATCTCGCTGACCGACCAGCAGGATGCGTTTGCCCGTTCGCTGGTGGAGAGCGGCCGGTATTCCAGCATGAGTTCCGTTCTTCAGCAGGGCCTAGAACTGCTTCGCCAAAAGACGGAAAGTGAGACCGTCGAAACGGCAGCGCTTCGCGAATTGGTCCAGCGGCGATTGAACGGACCGATGATTTCTGCGACGGAAATGGAAAGTCGCGTCGCGGCAATGATTGAGCGGAAGCGACGAGTTGTTCGTGTGGACCCTTGAATATTCTGGGGATGCCGAACGCGATTTCGAGTTGATCTTCGATCATCTGTTCGACGCCTATGTCGAATTCGGGGACTCGCCTGACGAGGCTGTGGAGCGTACCGCTGAACGGATCCGCAAATTGCGTGTCGAAATCGATCGTCTCGTCGATACACCCTATATCGGGACTCTGCGGTCCGATATTCATCCCGGGATCCGGTTTCTTCGGCGGGACAAGGCGGCTATTTGGTTTCTACCGGTAGAACATAGCCGCACAATCATGGTCGCGGCAATTTTCTACGGCGCGCAGGACCACACCAGAAATATGCTAGCGCGTATGCTGGCGGGATAAGGTCCCTACAGCCCCGAGGCCTTCGTCAGATTGACCCTAAATCGGTCGCGTCGGCGCTGGTATTTGCGGGTCATTTCGGCGCTCGCATGGCCAAGCTGCTTCTGCACGTAGCGCTCGTCGACCTCGGCCGAGGAGGCAAGCCCGGCGCGCAGCGAATGGCCGGAGAATTTGAGCGCGCGCTCGCCTTCGCTGAGATCGCCGCGAACACCGGCCGCCAGCGCGGTCTTCTTCACGAGGCGAGCCACCTCCTGGTCGTTGAGGCGGTCCGCCCCAACGTCCTTGCCTTTCCCGGTCACGCGGCGGAAGAGGGGCCCCTTGGCCAGCTTTGCGAAGCGGATCCAAGTCTCGACGGCGATGATGGGGCAGGTCGCATCCGACGAGCCGCGGCCGATCTCCACCTCGCGCCAGCCGGTTTTGCCGCGAATGGTGACGAGAATACCCTTATCGAAAATCTCGATCCAGCCGCGACCATCTTCCGTCTGGTCGCGGCCAAGGTCGAGGCCGACGACTTCCGAGCGGCGCAAGCCGCCGGCAAAGCCGATCAGCAGCATCGCCTGGTCGCGCAAGCCGCGCAGGGTTCCCCTATTCAGCGTCTCCAGCATGGCGATCAGCTCTTCCGGCAAAATAGCTTCCTTCTGCCGGGGAGGGGACGCATGGGTGTTGCGAATGCCGGCCATCACGGTGGCGATGGCGCGGTCCTTGCGATCGAGCGGAGTGCCGCGCTGCGAACAATTCCAGCTGATGGCGGACAGGCGCCGTTCGATCGTTGAAACCGTGTTCGCTTTCATGCCGCGTTCGGCGGTCCCTGACGCGCAGGCGGTGATGTAGAGGCCCACGACCTGCGGATCCGGGGGCAGGGGCGAAACATTCTGGCGCCGACACCAGGCCGAGAAATGTTTCCAGTCCGTGGCATAGGCGCGCCGAGTGTTGGCGGAGCTGGCTGCCTCGACATAATCGCGGGCCCGATCGGCAAGCTGCTCCAGGTGGGCGGGCAATGCGGTGCGTGCTTCCGGAAGAGGGGAGGGGAGTCCGGCGTTGCGCATCGGCATGCCGGGCGACGCCGGCGGCGCGGAAAGATCGTCGCTGGCGGCCGTGCTGCCAGACGGAGCTGAGATCGCCTGAGCGTCATTTTCGTCGTTTTGCTCGATGATTTGCGTCATTTCTCTATAATGACAGAAATGAACGATAATGGAAGTTTATCGTTCGTTGTGATATATCGACATGGCGTGCGGTTATGAGAACAGTGACTGGCTTAAACCGCACATCTGATTTATGCTCCGCCGCATGGATTCGCCCGTCACACCGTCACCGATGACCCCGACCTGGCCGCGGTTGCCCGAATGGGCAGTGGCGCGCGGGCGAGAGATGACGGAAGCGGGCGCCGCTTTCGCCTCTGGCATCGCCTTGAAATCACTTGACGATCTCGTGCGTTCAGAGCCAGCCTGGTCCGGCTGCTGGCGGTCCCGCCAAGCCCTGAAATGCGCTGCGGCTGCGGTGCGCCTGATGGGACGAACCGAGGACGAGACGTCGCTCCGTGACGCTGTGCTGCTCATCGCGGCGGGCGACGATCCCGGCCCTGCCGGCAAGGTGTTTTCGGCCTACAAGAAGCTGTCCGCGCGAAAACCCGGATTTTCGTCGAAGCTCGTTGCCGAACTGGGCGATTTGATGGGATTTGCCTGGGACGATCACCTCGCCGCCGTGTCCGATCATGCCGACGCCGCGCTGCAGTCCGGCCACCCGGCACCCTTCGCCGCGGCGGAGCTGGTCGCGGCTGTCCATGCCGAGCGCCCGGATGCTGAAGTGCTCGCCTGGGCGCTGGCCGACGTGCTGATCGCCGCGATGCTGAAATGGCCCTTTCCTCTGCCTCTGCTGATGGCCGAACGGTATGGACCGGCGTTCCGGACGATCGGCGGCAGGGGACGGGTGCGGCCCGGCGATCCGGCTTTCCCGCGGGCCGTCTGCCTCGCCCTTGTCGACGGTGCCAGCGCAACGCTACGTTCCGCGTCGGAAATCGCCCGCCGGGCCGACCAGCTTCTCGCAGTCGCGCCGAAGCTGCGCACCAAGGGCGCCGAGGCGGTCATCCGCAAGTTGCTCGACGAGGATGCCATGCCGGCTTCCGCACCAGGCGCGGGTCTCTCCCGCTGGGCCAGCACGCGATTGTTCGAGCGGCTCGAAGGGTTTGGGGCAGTGCGCGAATTGTCCGGCCGTTCGTCCTTCCGGATTTACGGGTTGTGAACATGGCGGGACAGAGCGCAGCGAAAACCAAACGCCGGCAGGACAAGGATCCACAACACGAGCTGCTGTTCGATCGGGAACTGGAAGACCTGCCGTCGGAGCTGCGCTGGCGGGAATGGATGCTGCGCGTCGAGGCGGTGATCTTTGCTTCCGCCGAGCCGGTGACCCGAGAGACATTGGCGCGGGTGGTCGGCAGGGATTGCAGCATCGACCTGCTCATTGATGATTTGCGCGAGGAACTTCGTTCCCGGCCCTATGAACTGGTGTCGGTCGCCGGCGGCTGGCAGCATCGAACGCGTTCGCGTTACGCGGACGCGATACGGGCTTCGTCGGCGTCAACGCGGGGAGGCGCGGCACCTCTGTCCGAATTCGAGGCGATGGTGCTGATGGCGGTGGGATATTTCCAGCCGGTCACCCGTGGCGAGCTTTCGAAGATTTTTGGCAAGGAGGTTTCACGCGATACCATCGGCGCCTTGCGTAGTGCCGGCTTCCTTGCATCCGGACCCCGCAGCCCGACGCCTGGGGCACCCTACACCTATGTGACGACCAAACACTTTCTTTCAAGCTTTGGCATGGAGACGCTGCGCGATCTGCCCGACCTCGAGCGATTGGAGGATGCCGGTCTGCTCAGCCGGCAGGCGCTTGAGGAGAGCGCAACCGCTGCGCCTGAGAGCGACGTTTTGGAGGAGTGACGATGGTCTGCGGGTATCGTTACGTTCCAATCAGCTCCTGCACCAGGCGACGGCCAGGACCAGGTCTCATTCCGGCATAGGCGCCGAGCAAATCCAGAAGCTTTATGCCAGGCTCATTGCCCTCCGATACAACCGGCCGTCCTCTTCTTCGTCCGAGTGCGTTCGCAAGCAGCTCGATCCAGGCGCAGTGATCACTCGTCGGCGGAATCAGGTGCCGCAGACGGCGTGCTTTGCGGTCCTTTTCGTCATACGTAGCATAGTCCACCGGCCATTCACTTCGGCTGCTGAGGCGTTCGGCGCAGTATGTCCGCGCCGCTGTCGACAGACCGGTGAGCATCATCGTCGAGTAGTAGCCGCCAGCAGCACTGGGCATGCTCAACAGGCGACGAATAAGCATAGGGCCGAACGGGGAGTGGGCGATTGCTTCCAGACTGCAGATATTGTCGATGCATCGATCGAGCGTTCTCGTCGTTGGACTGATGTAAGGAACCGGTGCGCGGCGCAAGTCATAGCCGCATGCGACACAATAATGTTGCGGCACGAGTCCCGCCTGATCAAAAACCGCAATGCAGCCGTGGCAGGATGGACATCGGTCACGCAACCTGCAGCCATGTTGTGTGCATGAAACCCGTGTCGCCAGCCGCCATCGACGCCGAAAATATGGTTGCGCATCCTCGGTCAAACAGCGGCTGCAGAACTGCAGCCAAGCAGAACTGTCGCGATCCCTGTTGTAGCGCAGCGGCAGCAGAAGTTGCCCCGGCAGATCCTGCGACAACGTCATCGCGGCAAGCCGATCGGGCGCGACACCCGTTTTGGCGTACAGCAAGTTTGCGATGTCGGCCGGGAGCCTCAAATCAAGGGCTGCCGACCACATTCCCGGATTAAGCCCGAGCACACGAACGAAGGCTTTCGGGGGGACCCCATTGGCGTAGGCAAGCCGGTGCAGCCAGCTCGACACCAACTCGTCTGCCTGGGGCGCTACGGTGACGGGCCAGCGGTCAGAAACAACGTCACGATAGCGTTCACGGATGCTGACGGCCGGCGCGTGCGCGTCGGCCGTCGTCATAGAAGGCTCTCGCGCAGAGCCGAGCTGCGCCGCTGTGAGAGCGGCACGTGGCGCAACTCGTCGATGCTGGCCTTGCTGATGCGTTCGGTCCCGGATCTGATCGTGGCGATGGCGGCCTTGGTGACGATGGTGACGACCTCACCGATCAAGCCTTCAGAGAGATCGAATATCCGCCGTGCCAATGCTTCATTCGACAAATCTGAGCTCTTTGCGAGCGGCAAAGCGCCTTCGAGGCTGTCGAGCAGCATGAGATAGGTCTCGCCATATTGCCACCGGGGAACTGCAACCAGGTCGAAGCGGCTTGCCATCTCGCTGGTCGCGTTGATGAAATCGCAGACGGCTACTTCGCCGATCAACACCGGCGAGATGTCGTACTGGCGGCCAATCCGCCGCAGGAAAGCGAAGACGGCTTCGACGTCGCACGCCCGGCCCCGTAACGCATTGTGAAACTCGTCGAATATCAGCACCCTCGGCTTGAGGATGGACAGCAAGTGGTCGAGCTGCTCTGCCTTGCGGCGAAGATCCCATATGTCGCCGCCAGGAGCGCGCAATGCCTGCAGAATGCTGGCATAGAAATGGCCGAGACCGGCGCCTTCGCGTGTCTGGACCATCCATACCTTTTGCTGCTCGGGCGAGGTTTTTAGGTGCTCAACGGCGAACCGCTCGGCGATCATCGTCTTGCCGTTGGCGTAGGGCCCAACCAACATCAGCCCCTGGGTTCGCAAAGACGGAGGTCGTTCCAAGAGCTCGGCCAGTCGCCGATGACTGTCCTGGGCGACATGATGCCCGATCCACCGAGGCGCGCGGATATAGGCGATCCTTTCTTGCTGATCACGGTGAAGATAAGGTCGGACATGCTCGAGCAAATGATCCGCCATGGCTACCAATCCTCCACCGGCAGCCGGCGCTTCTGGCGCGGGGGATGCTCTGCGGGGGGAGGCGCCGGCGACTGCATGCCCGCATAAGGCTTTTCTGCCGCAGCGGCATGGGCATTGCGCACCGTGTCGCGCAACCGGCGCTTGGAAGACTTGGTGGTCTCCACTATGGCTGCGATCTCACGGCGGAACGCTACCTTCTCGACGTTTGAGCGTTGATTGATTGTACGCCGGCGGTCGCGCTCTGCCTCATGTTCCCACAGCGTCAAGGGCATCAGCTGGCCGTCGCGTCGCTGGACCGGCCGAAACTGACGGGTTTCCGGGTCGCGGACGTAGACATGACTGATGTCGCGGGGGTCGTATCGCACCTCGAGCTTTTCGTGCCGGTCACGCTCGGGAACGAGGATGCCCAGCCACGGCGAATAATAGTGCATGGCGAACATGCTGATCCCTTGCGGCGACAGTCGTCTTTCCGTCCCCGGCAGAAACGACAGCAGCACGCGCCGCGCATCGTCGCCAAAGTCGCGCAGTTCACTGCTGCTGCGTTGCCATTCGGTCAGCGGCACCTTCAGGGTCTTGGAATTTTCCTGAAGATTGTGATCGATGACCGCGAGCGCGATGCAGCGCTCCAGATTGGCAAAGCTGAGGCAAGCACGCCGCTCGGACGGATATTCGTCGCGGTGGGCGACCGAACGCCCCGAAGAACCGGGATAGGTAACGAGAACCGCGTTGAGTTTACCCAACAGCCGTTCAACCACGCCGCCTTGATGGACGCGGCCGCGATCGCGATAGCGGATCCGGATCCCGTAGTCGTCACAGCCGCGCTGGAAGGCGTTTCCCTTGAACTCCATCGCCGAGTCCGTGACCAGCAGCCGCGGTCGGCCGAACATCGGCCAGGCATGATTGAGATTGCGGGCGGCAAGCCAGGCATCTTTCGGGCAGATGGCGTGGGCCAGACAAAGCGCGACGGATAGAACCGACGGCTTTTCCAAGGTGAGGCAGAAGCCGACAATGGATCGTGTCGCCACGTCGGTGATAACCGTCAAATACGGGCGGCCTACGAACACACCGGCGCCATCGACCACCTCCACGAAATTGATATCGGTCGGCGTATGGTCGATCTGGCACACGGCGAGCGGATACGGCGCGTGGATATAGCCGGGCCGCGGCTTCAGCCGCAGCAAGTGCTTTGGATTGGCCGATCGCTTCTTCGCGATCTCTTCAGGCGAAAACAACACCGGGATGCGTCGAGCGACCGTCACATAAGACGGGACGGCAACACCAGCTTCCTCGCACCGTGCGCGGATCTCGTCGACCACGGGAGCAAGTGCGGTCGGCTCGAGCGTCAGCCACTTCTCGCGAAGCGTGGCCGCGATGATCTCCTCCACCTGTTCCGGCAGCCGCTTGCGCCGACTGACGGCGGCGCGAGGAAGCAAGGCGGTCACCGTCCGATCGGTGCGATAACGCGCAAGGAGATTGTAGATTTGCCGTGTGGTCAGCCGCAGTTCAGCCGCCGCGCGTTTGATGGCCGCCTGTCTCGGATCGCCGCTATCGAGGATCTTGTCCAGTTCGCGGGCGACGCGACGCGCCATCGACCACTGCTCGTCTGAAATTGGGCGCGTCGTGGGCGCGATTTGATCCTGAGATCGCTTCTGCAAGGTGGTTCAATTGAAATCGTTAGCGGTAAATTGACCTGGATTTAACGCCTAAACCTAACGTTCGTATGACAATTTCCGATTTGAAATGAGAACGTAAAAGCCACTTTCGTGGGCAGTGCCGATTTTATGTTCGACTAAGCTGGCGATGTGATTGTCGCCTGCAGACCGGCAAGTCATATTGAGCTCGATGCCACAAGCTGAGGATTGCAGCATGGACGAGTTCGATATCGACAGCCTCGACGAAGCAACGCTGATGGCGTTGAATGCACGCATTGTCGAACGGCTGCAGATTTTGCATCAGCAAAAGACAGCAATTGCCCTGCAGGAGATCAAGATCGGCAGCGGCGTCACGTTCGAAGGGCCGGATGGCAGGACGATCAGGGGTATCGTCATCCGTCGCAATCGCAAGACCGTCACTATACACACCGATGACGAGAGGCATTGGAACGTCTCGCCGTCGCTGATACGGCTGACTGGTCCGCATGTTTTGGATGAAGTGGTGTCCAAGGACGGACGTGTGGTGCCATTTAAGAAGCCCGGCGCCCGGTAGCGGTGTTCAGGCTTTTGCCGCGATAAGGCCTGCCGATTGCGGGATGGCTTCGCCGCCAAGCCCGAGCCGGTCACCGAGATAGTGGTAAAACGAAAGCCCGAGCTTCTGGCACGTCTTCATCAGACCGAGCATGGTATCGCGGGCAACACGACCGCCTCGGCTCATGGTGCCGCCGGAGATCTTTCGCTTGGTCACAAACGTCCGCAGGGCATTCTCCGATGCGTTGGTGTGCAGCGGAATGTCGGGGGTGATCGAGGACTTTCAGCAGCTCGGCTTTCCTTCGATGCAGCCGCTCGAGAAGCTTGTCGAGTGCCTCATAGCCGGTGCGTAAGGTGAAGATCCGGTCGAGACGGCAGTCTTCCGGCTCGTCGTTCCTACCGCTGTGCCCGGCGGCTCAAGGTTGTATGATCAGGGACAGGCAGTTGCAGTCCCAAAAGATCAAGTATCGACCCTATGAATCCCTCGCTCTGGCCAAGGGGCAGGCTGCATACGCAAGCCAGTGTCAGGGCTGTTTCAATGGCAAGATCGGAATACCGGCGCTGGCCGCCACGGATTCTCCGCCGGGGCGCATGCCATCCGGCCAATGCTTCCAGCGTTACCCATAATGTCAGGCTACCACGCCGGCGAAGACCTGCCTCGTATTCCCGCCAGTTTGTCACTTTGAACTTCATCTTGCCAATGCGATGGCGGCGGGCGGCATTATGTTTGAACGGCATGGCTCGGATCAGACTGATTGCGATCCAACAGGGCCAACTTCCAAACCATTGAAAAAGGATCGATGCACCAAAGCCGATCAGACGTGTACTGAAGACCCCTGATCCGCTTGTCGACCGCCTGCTGCCTGTTCGTCGAAGCGACCGCGCGATGGCGTCGGATCGCAAGGCGGCGCGGGCCGAAGCTGCTCGCGGCGAGACGTTCGAGTACGACGAAGCCGACGAAGCCGGTGAGGTGCAATGATGACCGGCAAATCGACCAGCCGACAGGGAAACGATCAGGGATTGGGTGATCGGTCTGATCGAAACACCCGATCCCTGAAGCTGGACGTTCGTCCGTGACCAGATTGTGTGCTAGAGTGTAAAGCAAACCATTGGTAAAAGGGAGTGCATAGTATGAGCGATCTGGTCGTCATCGAATTCCCTTCCGAAGCGAAGGCCGAAGAAGCGCGGCAAAAGCTTTTCAATATGAAGCCGGAATATCTTGCTAACCATGGCCATGTGGCGATCGCCACCAAGCAGGCCGACGGCAGTGTCAAGCTCAATCAGCTATTACGCCCGACCGTGACGGGAGCTGCTGCCAGCACGCGTTGGAGCGATTTGATGGGGGTGATGTTCTTCCCGTTGGTGGGCGCAGCTGTCGACGCGGCGTCAGAAGCCCTCAACCGGGCGCTGACCGATGTCGGCATCAATGATCGCTTCATAAGAGATGTCTCGACGGGTCTGGATGAAGGTAATGCTGCGCTCTTCCTGTTGATCCGCAGGAATACGACGGACAAGGCCTTGGAAGACCTCAAATACATTGGCGGAAAAGTCCTGCGGACGTCATTCGATCACGCGAAGGAAGATGCGTTGCAGAAAGCGCTTGCGGCGGCCAACTCTGAGGCTGCGAAGACCGCTCCCACCTCGTAAATCTGTGCGCGTATCATCGCGTTAGGCCTTTCGTCCGTGATGGAAAGTACCGCTAGGTACTACGAGTGGAGGGGGTATTTGGTTGCCTAAATCAGCTATCGGTTCATCCACTGCAAAAGATGGAGGTGTAAAATGATTGAATTTTTATCAAATTCATTGACGCCTGTGATTCTGATTTATGTTGTGAGCGCGATGCTTGCTTTGGGATTAAGTCAAACAGTGAATCAGATTTTTGATTCTCTTCGCAATGTACGCATTACGCTGTCAGCCGTCGTTGCCAGTTACATAATTCTTCCTCTAATTGCTGTCTCAATTGCCACGCTGTTTGGTCTTGATCCTGCATTGAGATTCGGTCTGGTACTTATGTCCATGGCAGCAGGCGCAGAGATAGGTCCACTATTAACAGCTAACTCGAATGGTAATGTCAGGCTTGCCGGTGGCCTTCTCGTAATTTCGATCGCCATCACGATCGTCTATCTACCTGTCATGTTGGGAGTTTTTTTGCCCGGCGTTCATTTTCCACTCGGGCATCTGCTGATAAAATTATGCGTTACAGTGGTGGCGCCGTTGATTCTCGGTTTCTTTATTAGGTCCCGATTTGAGAAGATAGCCAACACTGCTGAAAAGTACATTTACGCCATTTCACGCATTTTTGTAATAGTACTTACTGTAATAGTTGTCCTGTTGTACTACAGGCGAATTATTGATTTATTTGGTACATATGCAGTACTTGCAGGGTTTTTGTATGTTGTTGGCGGTTTCGGGATCGGTTACCTGCTCGGACTACCTGAACGCGGGACGAGTCTGGCCATGGGATACATGCATAGTGCTCGTAATGCCAGTGTTGCAATAATGGTTGCTAACGATGTGTTTCATGATCAGGTAGATGTAATGTTGATGATCGCTTTGTTGGTAATATTTATGCTGATAATACTTGTACCATTATCCGTTATTCTTAAAGTAAAACCTGGCGCTGAATGAAAAATACCCGTGTCCAATGGGTCGCCGCCCTGAAGGCGGCGCCCTTGCCGCCGGTAAAGCGTAGCCGCTAATTTCCTGGCACCTTTTCGCGTTGAGGTCTCTGCCGCATGAAGTGTCCACTTGAAATAGGTGGACACTCAAATATGAGTGACGATGGTCAGAAACTGCGTGTCCGGCATGTGGGGCGCGATGGGCGACGCCGCTACGAACCTGGTTCAAAGGCGCGGCAATTGAAATCGTTAGCGGAAAATTGACCTGGATTTAACGCCTAAACCTAACGTTCCTATGACAATTTCCGATTTGAAATGAGAACGTAAAAGCCACACTCGGCGTTGACCCGGCTCGATGAGCGCATTGCCCGTTCGCCCGTCGGCGAGGGTTTTATCGAACGCTCGCATTTCACCGAGGCCTGCGCCTCGCTGTGGATCGACGGCGAACTGGTGCACCTCGAAGACCTCGTCCTCCATGACGCGACAAAGGATATTCGCACGCCGACCCACGAGCTGACAATCGCGCGTGATGTTCTGAAAACCCGCCGGCGCATCGCCTCTCAGTCGTCTGGCTGGGCACTCTCTGCGGAAGGCATCCGCAGCCTGCGGGGCCAAGCGGCGACGGTGGCATTGGATGGCGCCGCTGTGAGCAGCGAGGATGAGCCGGTCGCCGACGGTCCGATCGGAGCAGGGAATAGGGAGAACGGGGATGTTGATGAAAGTGTCAGCCTGCCTGGCGTCGATTATGCCGCCATTGATGCGTTGCTCGCCCGCTCCAACGCTGCGATCGAGCAGGCAAAGACGCCCGGCTCCGCCGAAAGCCCGAGGGCCGGGGAAAAAGATCCGTTGGTATATGATCTCGACTGGGATGAGGACGCACGGCTGGACGAATGGCGTGCGGTGATGCGGCAAGCTGAAATCCTGCCGCCGGTGCTGCAAGCTGTGGTCGCCCTCGATGCCTGGAACGAATTGTCAGTGCTACAGCATGCTCCCTGGCTCGGACGGCTTCTGGCAGCCTCGATCCTGCGCCAGGCCGGCCTTACCGCCGGGGCGCATCTTGCAGCGTTCAATCTTGGTCTCAAAACTGTTGCCGTCGATCGCCGCCGGCATCGCGACCGGGAGACCCGGTTGCTGGCCATTCTCGGCGGAATCATTGCCGCCGCAGAGTTCGGCCTGAAAGAACATGACCGTCTGCTGCTTGCGCGAAAAATGATGGAGCGAAAACTGGTCGGGAAGCGGGTATCGTCAAAGCTGCCGGGATTGATCGAGCTGGTGATCTCGCGGCCGCTGGTGTCGGCCGGGATGATCGCCAAGGAGCTTGCCGTCACGCCGCGGGCGGCGCTGCGGATTGTCGAGGAGCTAGGCTTGCGCGAGGTGACGGGGAGGGGGAGGTTTCGAGCATGGGGGATACTTTGAACTCAGGACATCGGCAACTGAATCAGGGCAGGATGGGCGAGCGAACTAAACGGCAACATATCGTACCGAGGTTTTATTTACGGCATTTCACCCAGGCGGATGGAGAACTCTGGACGCATGATTGCGTCTCGGGAAGCGCTCGGAAGTCCACACCCGAGAAAACAGCATACGAGACGAACATTTACACGCCGCTCGGCGAGGATGGTGTGCGCATTGACTTGGTTGAAGACTCCCTCGCAAAAATCGAGTCAAGCGCGGCGCAAATCTATCCAGACCTCCTGTCATTCAGGCGACTGTCGAACGTAGCCAAAGCCGATTTTGCCGCCTTCCTCGGCACCATGTTTGCCCGCAGCCCTGCCCAGCTTCGTCAATTCGCGCAGTTCATGGGCCAGATGACTTCGTGGGGCACCAAGCATGAAATGGAGCGTGAGTTTCGCCTGAAGGAAGAGAATGGCGAATTGTCCGAGCTGGACGCGGCCGTTCGGGAGATCCTGCACGACGACGACCTATTTACTATGAGCGTTGATCGCCGCGTTGGGCTGCTCGCGTTCCAGCAGGCTGCATCGTTATCAAAGATCATGATGCGAATGACCTGGAATTATGAAATCAGCGAGAACCAACAGCTGGTCACAAGCGACAACCCAATGTTTTGGGTTCGAGGAGGAGGGCCAGCCGATATTGGGGCATATGGCTTCGGACTTGGCAATTCACATGCCGTGATTCCTTTTCCTATTAGCCCTAGCGTCATTCTGCGGCTCGATTGGCGTCCCGACATCGAATGGAAGAAACTCAAATTGGATCGCCAGAGAGCAAAGCTGGCGAACCAGTATCAGGCCAAGCACAAGGAAAGGTTTCTGTTCTTTCGGGATCACGATCAGGGACTGCTGAACTTGGCAATGAAATACAGGGACCCGGTAAATCTGCTGGGCACTGGTGTGCCCTCACCGAAGATAAAAGTCGTCAGAAAACTCTAGCGCTGACTCTTGAAGGAATTGCTGCCTTCGCACTGTAGAAGAATCGCTAACATGGATGCCCAGGATGAGTTGGAAGCACAAAGTCCATTGCGGGGCGGAAAATGGAAAAGGATATGCGTATCGCCGTTCTCGGATGGGGTTCTTTAATTTGGAAACCTGCGAAACTTAAGATCAGAGAGCCCTTTCGAGAAACCGGTCCCATTCTGCCGATCGAGTTCGCAAGGATATCTGGAAACGGCCGCCTGACCCTCGTCATAGATGAGCGGCATGGGGAAGGGTGTGAGACATTCTATGCGATCAGCAGTTTCGACAATCTCGACGATGCTCGTGACAACTTACGTGATCGCGAGGGCATGACTCATGTCAATGGCGTGGGCTTCGTCGATCTCCTCCACGATGTTGTTAGCGAACGGGCGCTCGAACGCCATCCAAACACGGTGCCTATTGTGAGAGAGTGGGCCGCGCAACACGACTTCGACGCGGTCATTTGGACTGCTCTCGCACCGAATTTCGCTGAAATGCAGTCGGTCGAATTTTCGGTCGACGCGGCTATGATCTATCTCAAAGCGCTTCCATCGGAGAAGCTTGCGCTTGCTAAGGACTGCATCCGCAACGCCCCAAAGACAGTCAAGACGCCACTAAGGGCCGCCTTCTTCGATCTTTGGCCTGACCTGTGATTTTATGGACACGTTCGATAGTCTAGAAGGGATTCGGAGGTCAGATGACACCAAAGGAGTACGAAGAAGCTGTATTGGAGCGGTTCAAAACGGCGTGGCCGCCGCCACAATTCGTGGTGCGCCACAATGTGCGCTTGACTGGGCAGGCCACAAAGGTCCGACGTCAAATTGACATAGCGATATATGAACAAGGTTCCGAAGAACCGAGTTTGATTGTTGAGGTCAAGCGGCATATGCGTGCGGTGGATGCACCTCGTGCGGGCGCGACGATCGCTCTCGTTCAAGACATTGGTGGCATTCCGGCTATCATGGTGTCCACGCAAGGTTTCTCGATCGCGGCAGCCAATCATCTTACCTGGGAAGGCATCGGCCATCTCACTGTAACCCTGACAGAAGCTTTGGGGCTTCGCTGGGTTCCGCTTGTGGAGCATAGGTTCGCCGTGGACAGGCAGTTCCGGGAACTCAGCGGGGATATGGTTGAGGCATTGCGTGTCGGGAACGCTGCGGCTTTCATGGATTGCGACTTGCCTTATGAAGAATGGATCGCGGTGATGGCCGTTGGCCAGTCGCTGTTCCCTCTCGCCAGCAACCGCCTTTTGCGGAGTCTCGCAACGGATCACTACGACGACGCGGTGCGATACAACGCGTTGCAGCTCTTAGACGACGCCGGTGAACTCGAGACCGATTTCGTGAATGGTTTGCTGGAAATTGAGCGGGATCTTGACGTGTTAGAACTTCTGGAAACCGCCCGCTTGTGATCGACCTTCTCGATTATGTCGGCGGTTTGCGTAGCCGCATTGACTCCAATAGCCGCACGGAAATTGAGGCAGATCCGCAGATTCGGTCCAATTCCTCACTTGCAGCTTGCTCGTTGAGCGCGCGCGCCAGTTCCTCCGGCGGTGGGGCGTCGGTGCGAGTTGGTACGAGCAGGATTACGTGATTTTCTCCAACAATTCCGCCATGAGTATGAACGAAATCCTCCGGAATCGCGGCCGCATTGAGACGTCGGTTTTGGCCACGTGACGACGTCCGCTGAACTGCAACACAGGCCTGACGAACGACGTAGGGCGCGTCAGGCGGAGCGGCCACCCAACCCCGATCTTTGAATGCCGCACCGCGCGCAAAGTCAAACGAACCTTCAGTCGTGACCGCTTTCGCCCAAATCAATGGAAACCGGCCTTCGCCAGCCTCGACATGAAGCCGTTCGGCCTGCCGGTTGGCCACAAGGTAGCCGATGCTGCCTCGATATCCCCAATCGGTCAACGTCGCTTCACCTTTGCAGCTCTCGCCTGGTAATCGCCACGGGGCTCCCGAAGCGCCAAGTTCCACAAGTCCGAATACTTCAAATCGGCCGTCTCGTTGGAGGATCCCACTGCGCGCCAGCGTAGGAGGGGCGACATCGATAGGGGCGCGCCTTCGCCGCAAAATCAGAAAGCAGGCGTCTTGGATGGCGTCCAGGAAAACGTCACTACGCTTCTCCACCATATCGATTGCGAGTACCTCGGCGAGCTGCAAGACACGACGGCGGAACAGAGAAAACTCTGGTCCGCCGAGGAAGGAGGCGGGCAGAATATAACCCACAAGTCCTCCGACTGGGACGGCCTCGAGTGCTCTGCGCACGAACATGGCATAGAGGTTCAGTCGGCCGCTTGATATGTCGGCGAATCGTGGGCGGGCTTGAGCGTGATCCAATCGAGACAGTCTTAGGAACGGTGGATTACCGATCTCGTGATCGACGTCGCCGTTCGTGCGTCCTTCTGCCAATGAATCGTCGGTTTGAACTAGACCGATACCGGCAGCTTTCTCAGCATCAATACCGAATTCTTTGACGAGCATGCGGTGCAGCAGCGCGTTCGCAATGATCGCCAGCTCAGGCTCGATCTCGCTCCCGAGAAGACGAATAGGCAGTCGAGTTAAGATCTCGAGGTCAGTGGCCCCCGCCGATCGCCATTCCGAAATCATGAGCCGCGCCAATGGGACGAGAAAGGCGGCACCGCCCGCCGCCGGATCACGCAATCGGTCTCGCCCAAGATCCATTCCGCAAGCCTGCAGGCGCCATACGAGATGATCAACCAAATGTGGTGGCGTGAAATAGGCGCCCAGCTGCTTGCGCCGGTCGCGCGGCATCAGGACCGCATAAATGCTGGCGATAGCGTGATCTGACCATGCGTGTGGCAGGCTATCAACCAAGAGCTGAACGACGCTTGGCCCGCGACCTCCTATGAGCTCTAGGCAATGAGCCAAGGGCTCGACTGTGCCGCGCCGTCTGCGGTAACTCGTGAGCAAACGGGTCAGGGTTTGCCCAATCAACGCCAACGGCATTCGTAGAGGTTGAGCAGCCGACACCTCGGTTCCCGCTTGAGCGTGCGAAAGAGCTAAGTCGGAGTATTGTTCCGTTACCACCGAAAGAGTGTCAGACGGTCTGGTTTCCGATAACGAAACTGAAACAGAGAGGTCACCCTTGTGCATCAGCGAAGATCAACCGGTGTCGCGATTCGCTCCACGGCGCGAACAACGCTTGCAATCACTTTTGCGGCTCTATTTTCGGTCATCAGCCCCAGCTCCATTGAATACCGTGCATAGACGGTCATGTTAGCACTTCCAACATACGCAATATTCTGATCAGCAAGAACGACTTTGGCATGAAAGGTCTCGAACCCCACTTCGGCAGGGAGCGTATAGTCCAATACGCTAACGTCAGCAGCAATCAGGTCTTTGCGCCCGGCCAGCACCGTTGTATGTGCCGAACCGACACGCCGAATGATCAGGCGCCGAAGCGGCGCAGGCGTCCTGCGAAACAGTTCAAGAACCAGAGACAAACCGTCCCGGTTAAGAAATGGTGTCATCACTGTCAGGCTGCCGACTGCTGCGTCGGCGATCTGTTCAAGAGCTTGTTGAGTGGTCATAAGGGATGCGTGGGAGATACCGGTGGTCGGCAGCGCTCGCGCTATCGCGCTGGGGGCCACCGGCATTGTCACAACAGCCGACGCCCGGGCGTCGTCAGGCATTGACCCACGCATGGCCGCCGCCCCTTCTAGGAACGCCGGTACGCCAGCAGGAATGTGATTTGCACCAACAGCCAAGCCGCTCTTCGATGAAATGAGCCAGCCGCGACCAGTGAAATCTGCCGTGGCACGCGCTAGGCTCGAAGGCTGATATCCATCTATACGACTGAGATCAATCCATCCTACCTGGCTCAGAATTACAGCGCGCGCTAAACTGGCCGCAGCCGCGCAGTCGGCTCCGAGGCCGGCGATCAGCGATCGGGCCAAGGCGTTGCCAATTGGCGCTACGACACTCACGTCGAGCCCGCGGCCGTATGTTCGGCCGCCCTTGCGTTAGCGTGTCGTGCAGCGATTTCGTAGTACCCGGTCAAGCTTGGACCGGCCGCATCCCAGCGTGGTGCGCCGCGGCCAATCAGAGTGGACCGGGACAACAATTCATTTCTGGTAATGCATGCACTTTCTGGGATTAGAATGCAGTCTGGACAGGCGCCGCCACGATGGTTGCATACGCTTTCGGAGCCGCATCGCAGACTGATTGGATTGACCATGCGGTCGAGAACCTCGTTTCCATAAGGTGGATCCCCTCGATCTCGCCACATAGAGGATAAATTTCCTAGGTCCATTGTCATTCCTCTGCGGTAAACAAGGAATGCCAAATCGGGGACAAATATGTGCTCGCCGAAGGACCCCAGATCGAGCCCCGACATTGAGGCAGAAACACCAATGAGATGATGCGCCATCGTGTGGAGAAGTGTGTAAATGTACGGATAGGCTAGTCGAGGGATTGCATGCTCCCGCCGGTACTCGTCGAGAAACCGCGAGAATCTGAGCGACGGATCGCTATCCATTGCAGCGAACTCTTCAATCAAACGCCCACCCAAGCGTACATTTGCCAGGGCGGCAGTCGTCGGAATCCCGTTCGTGGCGAGCCAATCCAGAACTGCCGCTTCGTCCAGGCGCAGGTAGAAACCCTCGTTTGACTGGAGGAGGCATAGGACGGGATGGCGGGCAGCATCACCAACTTGGACACGATCAAACAATCGGAGCCGAACTGGCATTTCGGCATTGCCTGCCTTGTCGCGGGTTACCGTTGGCGAGGCTGAGGTGCGGGTATACGCAAATGAATATTCGCAAACTTTGATATCTCGAATGAGGCGCATCTCGGCAAGTCCGAGCAGGCCACAGCGCCTGCTAACCTCGCTTCGCATCCTGTCGATTTCAGGCTGCGTCAGGCCGTCAGGAATGAGGAAATCATCGAGGATCGTGACATCGACCGAGACTTCCTTGCCGTCGCTCATCTGTCCACCCCGCAACTTCTCGTCAACGAGGGTTGCGTGTTCGGCCGCCATGCGGACAGGATCGAAACGGCGAACATAGCCCTGGCGCTCGCGACAGGCTCTCGCAATTCCGGGCGTGGCTTGCTGGTGGCCCGCGAACACGCTTGCGTTCCATTCTTCTTCGCGCCGCGACAGCTCTTCACGCTGCGCGTTGAGATATTCTTGCGGAATGTTCGGCGTGGCCTCGAGCATTGGGATCATGTCGCGAATTCGCACGTGGTTGTCCCATTGATCCCCCCTACCGGCTGCGCGAAGCAGGCGTCCCTTTTCCGCGTCATCAAGTCGCGTTGGCGGGTACCCGTAAGTCGTCGCAAGGAAGCCCTCGAGCTGGGCAGTTTGGGCCGTCCCCAGAAGGGACAGATACCGATCCTCGTCGAACACAAGTAGCCGATCGCCATGTGGGTAATACGCTGCGGACGCTCTATAGGAGACCGGCTCCATGTTGATTTCGGCGATGAGCGCCTGGTTCTGAGCGATCAGCGGACCCAGCAATTCCAGCGTTCGTGTATCACGCTGCAAGATTGGTCGGACCGTGCGGCACTGCACACATTCGAAGTGCCACCCAGCAAGCGCACCTGGGGGGCGCCTCAGATAGAACCGGTCCATTTCGCACGACGCGCAACGGCCGATTTCTCTAATATCCCCGGAGGCGGCTACCCAGTGACGATAGTTGGGCGTCAGGCCCTCGATCTCGCCTGACCAATGGGTCAAAACCACATCGATTTGTTGCCAATCATCAGCACAGCTCTTTGCCCCGGTTGGGCAAGCTTGTCGGAATCGGGCGGCTTCACCAGAAAGACGATCAAGCTGCTTGCACTCGCGATGGAGGCCGCATCGTGTGCACGTGAACGCCAAAGGAAAGGGGACATAACCGACATTCTCCGGGACTTGGAATGCTAGGTCGCCGACCCGTACGCGCACGACGTCGTCACTCAGCACTCGCCCATCCACAGCAAGAGCCAGCGGCACAGGGTGTCTGAGATTTAACCCCCGGCCTGCACGTGTCGCCCAGGCCTCAAAATACTCTTGAATCTGTTCTCCAATGATTCTCTTGGTGAGGGTGCTTAGGTCGGCAGTGCGATTTCCGGACGCTGAAAGCGCCATGCACGCACCGGAGCCGCCTTCGAACGTGAAAAGGCTGTGCGGCGCATATGCGGTGGCCAGCTGGCCACGCGAGCGCTGCATGGTTGGTGGCTTCATTGTGCTCATAACCTAACCCTCTCCATCCAACTCGCTCGCCGAAGAGCGGCGTCCCCGAGAAACGCCTCTGTTGCGAACCATTGCCATAGCTTCGCCGACGTCTTCCCACGATATCGACTGATTTCGCTGTGTTCTCGCTGACGCCTTGATCCATCCTGCTTCATCAACGTCGCGCAGGCTTGTCATAGGCCGCAGCAGGCCGCTTAAGGGATTTGACCAAAAATCACTTAGCTTACCCGTAAAGTCACCACTTCCGATGGTCGACTGAATGCGTGACGCGGCGGCTCTGACGAGATCAGAATAGTAGTCGGGGTTGGCTGGAGAACCCGTTGGAGCATTCACACCGACAGCCGTAATGACAAACCGAACACAATCATCGAACGCTCTGGGGTCGCGAAGGAGTCGATCGACTTGCTCGACAGTTGCCGGAAGGCCAATCAGCGCCTTTTCGTCGTCCTTGGCTCGGACGAAGCGTTCTTGGTGCTGAACGCCGGCAAGCCAGGTTTGAACGAGAGACGGGATGGTGCGTTCTATCGCGCGATCGGCCCACCGCTCCACAGCCGGCGCTGCGATCATGCGCTCCAAAAGGCGGTGAAAGGACTCGTGGACTTCGACCACGAAGCGGTCTCGACGCGTTTGCGGCGTTGGAATTAGGAGCGAGAAACCGACGTGCATGCGGCCAACTCGAGATGAAGCCTGGATGTATTCCGCGATATCAGAGGGCATTCCAGCGAACGCCATTGCGTTAAACGCCTCGACATCAACGCCATGCGAGATCGCGGAAGTGGCGACAATCCCTCTCAGCGTCGACGATATATCTTCAATTGTTGGATCGAAGGGGCGTTCTGCCGCGCGGATCACCTTCTGTATCCCCCCGATGTCAACACCACCGGAGATAAGTTCCATATTGTACGCTGCTATCTCGTAGTCGGAGCCCATCGCGGCGTGTGCTTCACGGACTTCGGTATTGAGAGCAGAGAGAATCTGATCGCCACCCTTTTTGTTCGTGACATATGTCAGTTGAATCCTGTGAAGATCGACAAGCGCTGCAAGCTGGTCGTAGCGGCCCAAAGCGGCGACATTTCGAATAGCTGCCCTGCGACCTGCAGCCCATCTCGCGTCTGATACAGATTCTTCTATCTCGAGGGCGGCACGCGCCTTTCTTGCCGGGTCAACGGCGGCAAGGTCGCGTTGCCAGCGTGTGATGGTCGCCGCGTGCGCTGCTAGAACAGAAAGTGTGGTGACCGTATGAAGCCTGCCATTGGTCATCAGGCTCGCGTAGACACGTCCCCAGGGCGCGGCAGCTTCCCTACCGCGGGGAGTAGGAGCAGCATCTGCTCGTTCCGCAGTCGCTGGGCCACCGGGAGTGAAGGCCGCCATGCGTGTATAGAACCCACCGTGGAGGGACGGACCCGGGTGGGGGAATTGCACGACGCGGCGTTGGTAAAGCGCACGGGTATGCTTTGCAACGTCAGCGGCGGTCGCGGTCGCTCCGATGACGTGCGGCAGTCTCGGGCGATCGGGGGCGTTAGGTACCCGACAAGCCCTACTTCCGAGAAGCGGTGCTAAGCGCGATAGCCACGCGAAGAGCCCTGTCTCGAATATACCACCAAAGGTGCCAAGGCTCTCCTCAAGTAGGTGCATTTCGTCCTGGACGATGATGCTTGGAAAGGGATCATGAAACACCTCGATACCATCACCATAGGCTGGGGCAACGCGTTGCCACCCATTGGGTGGGGCAGCACCAGTCGGTGTGCCGCTTGGCATATGAAGGAGATTGCCGGATGCCGCGTCGATCCACCGAGCCATGCCAAACATGCCTGCGATACGGTCTACGGTATGTGTGCTTTGACCCAATAGTGCGAGCTTGTCTATTGTGCCAAGTAGGACCGCCGGCGCGCGCCGATAAATGTCCGTATCCACTAAATAAAACGGTAGTGGTTCGGGCGCACGACCGGGATTCGTGCGGTGAGCGCGGTTCCAGTCGCACGTTGAATCGAAGCACACGATCCCGAGTTGGTGATGACGCTCAGGGAAGAGCCGAAGCCCCGTCCCATGTTCGGAGCGACAGAAGGGACAACTTGAGAGCTTATTCCATGCTTCGTTGGCGACAGTGTATTCGCGATCGACTCTCTCTTGGCTATTTAGGAGCGCAGCTTCATCACGAGCGCGAGGACTGCTCCATGTCGGTATGCAGCGTAGAGTATCCGCGATCTCACCGGGCTTCTTCTCGGTTTGGTTCGGTGTGTTGGTGCCACCCACCCAAAAGCCGATCTCGAAAGGATTACCGGGGATTTTCTCTCTTCGGCGGACGAGCTCCGCCTGCGCCAGCAAGCGGGCAAGGCGTTGAGCCTGTTGCACTGTGAGCAATCGCAAGGGATAGTGCATCATGGCAGTAATCCCGAGCAACTTGCCCCGCAAGCGATCGAGAAAAAGCGCGTAGACCAATGTGCCGAAGAAGGCTTCTGTTTTGCCGCCACCGGTTGACATGTATAGGAGGCTAGCGGCGTCCTCATCGAACGCCGCGTCGAAACTATGCGTATACTCGGGCAGCCGCGAGGCGAGAGTTGTTACGTGCGCTAACACGAATGCCAGCTGAAATAGCCTCCAGCCCGACGGCGGCTCATTGTCTCGCTGAGGATTTGCCGCAGCAAACGATTGGTTCAAGAGCACCCATGCTCTGAATGGGATTGCGCCGGCAGCGGTGGGCGTGACACGCGATGCCGCCTGCGAAGCGACTAAAAGTTCCACTCCTTTTCGAATTCGGTTTGCCTCGTCGGTCCACACCCGCAGATCTTCTTCGAAGCGCGCTCGCTGGCTCGCTTCATCTTCCAAACTTCCCTCTTCTCCCGCTGCAAACAAGCGCGTATTTGCAGCAACCTCATCGATCCACCGATCCATGGTATCTGGCAGGGTCAGGAGTGCTGTAAGGTCTGTCGTCTCCGAAGCGAGCTCTGCGTATGTGGTTGGCACGTCATCGATCTCGGTAGCTCGCGCGCGCGGCAGGACATAGCGTGGCATCCAAGTCGTGCGCAGGGTGCGATTTTCGCCAGTTTTGCCAAGGTCGATCACCCCCCCGTTCACACCGATGGCAGGCATCGTCATGAAACCAGCAAGATGATAACTGCGGCGAACCCTCTCTAGGCGCATGGGCGCAAGTGCGCCGTCCGGCAATTCTACAGCCATCGACAACGTGAAGAGACCGCACTCTTTTTTGGCATCGTCCTCTCGCCAATTCTCGACCGCTATGCGTACCGAAAAGCAACCCGGTTCAAGCGGATCAGGAAGTGCTTGTACGAGCGTGTTGACGTCGAACGCCGGAATCAGATCGGCAAGATTTGGTGGCGTTGCTCTGGTCGCAGTAAGAAAGGCGTCCCACGCTTCCGGCGTCCAGAAGGCTTCAGATGGCGGGCGAAGCTTTCGCCAGGCATTAAATTGTCCCTCGGGGGATGCTATCCATCTCTCGTAGGCATTTCGGATCGCCTGCAATAGACTTGTCTTGTAACCTGCTGCGAGATTTGTCCACACGGCTGGATCGCAGGGAAGCGTCATCTCCAAGGGGGGCGCGTCGACAGAAAGACGGACCCATTTCTGTGGGATGTCATATCGCCTCGATAAGTTGTCAGGGATGCGCAGGCGTCCGCCAACTACTGGTGAAGGGGGAATATCTCCACCGTCAGCGCCAGGCTCGCGATCATCACCGCCCGGCAACTGTGTATCGACTGGGACGGCAATTCCCATGGCTAGGTAGACCTCCCGTGATATCGTCGCACGTCGCGTCGCACGGTCACGCGGTTGAAGACCCGCTGGAATCTCAGCGGCAGCTCGCCGACTCATCTCCGCTCTCGCATGCGCCCGCGCTACATCATTGAAATCAGCGCGTGGGATGAGCCGCCCGTTGCGCGCGAACAATTCGTTGGCAAGGGGGAGCGCCCGAACGTAAACGGATAGGGACGGGCGAAGGTGCAAGGAGCCTGCGGAAGGCCTCAAGCGCAAGTCGAGCCCGTGCGACGCAATTCTTATATCGCTGGCCTCGTCATCACCGTCCTCGTCGAGACGCGGCAGAATAAAAGCGCTTGAGAGAGTTCTTGACGGCTTCTCGCCGAGAATGATTGCGCCATGAGGCCCTTCGCCGGAGACGACCCCTCGGGTCCGCTCAAGAACGGCATCACATACTGCTTCCTTAAGAAGCTGTCGCTCGTCGGCGTTTAACCTGTCAAGTGCGCGTAGTTCGGCCATCGCTAGTCCCCTCCGGATGTAACAATTTTGGCGTCGACAATTTCGTCCACCGCTTCGAGCACTAGCTGCCAAAGGCCTTGGAGCGGCTTCCACCCAGCAGCGCCAATCGCGACACCTTCTGGATCGAGCACAAACTGCACGACACGCTGATTAAAGAGATGGCCTTCCTGCGCTCGATAGGATCTGGTTGGTACTACAGCGGTACGCCAGTAGATTTCTGCCAGCGATGGCTCGACGTTTACCGCCTGCATGAACACTCGAAACCGAGGCCAGTCGCGAGCCGCTCGGGGTTGTTTGGTGCCATCGGAGAAACCGAGCGCTTGATCAGCGGTGAGCCATCTTAAAAGGTTTGGTAGCTCGCTTGGCCCGAAATTTGGATCAAGTTCGTGCATCCGCGATAACACGGCTCTTGCTTTTTCTGACAGGCTTGAGCCCGGGATAGAATTGCGAATCTGGGCGATGTGATCGTGGTAACTGGTCAGTTGCTTCAGACTTTGACGAGACCCGGCAAGCGCCCGTCGCACGGGCTCGCGGACCGAAGCGTCAAGTACAAGGATTCTGTCGCCTGTGCGAACCTCTCGTGCGTTCATTCGCTCAAACGGACGGATCTCTCCCGCAGAGAAGACGAGGACATCACTTGTTGGCCGATAGGCGATCTTATGATTTCGCGCGGTTAGAAGCCTGACGACATCTCCCTTGTATGCCTCACCAGCGCGAGTAAAATCGATCTCGGCCTCGGGCGTAACCGCAGCTAGCCGGAATTCCGCTTCGGCAACATCCAGCGCTTCGTCAGCGCCGCCGCGATGAAGCGCTGCGGCAAGTGCTTTGGCCCGGCCCCCGACTGTCGCGAATGCTGCAAGACGCGTCAGTGGAGCAAGCTCCGCCGCAAGTAGTGCGCTTCCCGCTGCATCGCCTAGTAAAAGGACGCGTTCAGGCGTGATCGAGGTGATCAATAGGCTCCTGACTGCGTCAGGTGTGGGGCTCACAACAACGATACGCAATGGCTGCTGACGCGTCATGGCGTCGGCCATACCTCGGTGATCGACCACTTGGCAGTTGCAACCTACTGCACGATCAGAGGCGAGGAAGAGATCGGCGATCCGGCGGTCCGGCATTGCCAGCAGGGTTGTTGATAGGTTCCAATCGGGTTGGGTGGTGAAAAGGTGAGAAAGCTTTGCGGAAACCGGTGTTTCATCGGTCCAGCTCTCGACCTTCCCCGCGAGTGTCGCGAGGAGGCGGCTAATCTCTTCAGCGTATGCCGGCGCCAAATCCGCGGAGGCCGCAAGACGAGCCAATGCCATCCGTGGACGAAACATTGCCCGGATTGATGCGTCGACTTCGTCATTACCGTCATGAAGAATGTCGGCTGCTGTACGGGCTTCGTGAATTCCAATCGGTAGTGAAGCCGCTCTTCGAAGAAACGCCAGAGCTTCCGACGCACCTTTTGCAGCAACCGCGTCGCCAACCTTTCGCAGCTTTCGCCCCAATTCTATGAGGTCGCGACGCAGGCCGGCGAGCGACGCATCCTTGATATCGGCATCAAACCGGATCGCTGGCAGCATTTTGATGTCTAAAGGCTGAGCGCTTCCCAGCATCCCCATACGGGGCAGATAGACCCCGATCTCTGTGGGACGCCTGGTTGGCCGCAGCGTGGCGCCCACCGATCGAAGCGTACGCGTAACCTTGCGCATTGCAATCGCGTCTTCAGTGAGTGCCACAATCGGTGGGCGCCGACCGCTAGCATCCGTCAGAGCTTGGGCCAAAAGGGTGAGGCGGGTCTCCCAATCGTCAGGAAGCTCAGAACGTCCAGTTCTTGTTACATCCACGATGATGGCATCGAGGCCAGTCTGCGTAAAACGACGATAAGCCATCAAACGGCTCAGAGGCTCGAGCTTCGAGAGAGGTGGAATTCCAAATATCGCAAAGGGCGCGCGCAAAGGATCTCCAATCGCCGCGACGTGTATCTCCAGGCCGGCATTTTTGTCACCCATGTGCGTGTGATCCCGGACCCGGCGCAAGACTTGTCGTGCATCGGCAGGAAATGGCGCGGTTCTCAAATCAATCCCAGGCACGAAGACCGATGTAGTCTCTAGTAGAGTTGGACTCCTAACCACGATGCCACTTGCAGATGTATGCCCTTGGTGGCGGCTCTGTATATTCGATGGCACCAAATCGCGGAGACGCATTTCCAGCAGGCACAGTGCCTCGTGGGCGAGGTGAGGCAAGACCCAGGTCGCTCCGCGCTGCATTTCTGTTGCTGCCCGCGCCGCGGTTTGGGCGATATCTGCTGGATGCACAAGAATTGAGCGCGCCGGCCAAGTCGCACCAGATCGCCATGGCCATAACCCAACAGTCGCATGAGCAAGTCGACCCGAGGCACGCATCTCGCGCAGGGCTAGTGCAGCTGCGGTAAAGCCGCCTCCCGGTCGGTTAGGCCATGCGAGAATGACTCGGTCCGTACCATCTTCGATGGCTTCACCTATAGCGTCTACTATGGTCCGTCCGGCGTCAGCCGTCATCCACTCGGTCGGCGCAGCAGTCGTTGCGTAGTGCATTTCAGTGGGGATTGTGAGCCCTGGCCGATCAAGACGGATAGGCTGAGTCCGTGTTTTAGCCGCCAGCAGCGCTTGCACACGCTCGGCGTGTTGACGCGTAGAATCTGCCAAACGCTCGACACCGTCGCGCCCCTCCCACTCTCGCCCCCTTTTCCCCCGTACCACGTAACTTAAGCCCTCGAATCTACGCCGCCCAATGTGCACGATACGGTTGAAAAAGTGAATGCAAGTTACAAGAAGCAGAAAAATTTGTATTCGAGGTCAACAATCGGCAAGTATCCGAGTTAAACCATGTTTTCTGATGGTTAACCCACGGGGCTCTTATTTCGCTGTGCGACAGTGCACTTCAGAATTGCAAGTAGTGAGATCGACCACACAATGACGAAAAAGACGCCGAAAGATGCTGACCGTCTAATCCAGGAGGTCATGGCCGAGATTGGCTGGGACGCTGATCCAGCAGACATTGCCGAACAGGTTCGACGCTTGGATATTGGCCTTCCGGTGGAGGACGAGTTTGCGGTCGTCTGCGCATGGCTCGGGAAGTGTCTCCTCCTGCACAAGCTCGATCAAGTACAATCGCCGGTGGCTTCGCGTGAGATGTTTCAGGTGCCTGATTTTCTTGGTCAGTTTTCGACCGCAGTCACTCCTGTGCTGATCGAGGTGAAGTCCAGCACGTCGCGAACCCTTTCATTTCGACCGGACTATCTTGAAAAGCTGCAGAACTATGCTCGGTTGCTCAAGCTTCCCCTTCTTATCGCGTGGAAGCATCACAGCGCGTGGACATTGTTCGATGCTCAGCAGCTTGTGAAGGCCAAGAAGAATTTCAATATCGGCTTTGGAAAAGCGTTCCAGCACACCCTTCTTTGTTCCCTTGTCGGGGACGTAGCCTATCGAATTGGTGCCGGCGCTGGCGTGCACTTGACATTCCGTAAGGAAAAGCTCGTTGAAACCGTCAATAATGACGATGGATTCACCGAGACGTGGATGATGAGATTCGAGCAGTTTCGGTGCACGGATTACAATGGCCATTTGATTGTCGATCCCGAAAACGAGATACAATCGCTCTTCCAAACGTGGGATTTGAAGGAGACGCAAGAACATTCACCCACGCATATAGTAAACAGCTTTGTTGCGCATGAGGATGACGGTATTCAATTTGCTCACACCGCTCTCGTTAAACTCCTGGCATGGGAAACGCTGGATGGCGAGACCACAAACTGGCGGCATCTTGCTCGGAAAGAACGAGTCGTTCGCAGCATTGACAACTTCAGGGACGCGCTGAAATTGGGGCTCAAACGAAAAGTAGTATTTCACATCTTGGATATCCAACCCCCAGAGATGCCAGGTTTTCTATCCGCAAAAGAGTAAGCATTTCGCAACTAAAATGCTGTCCATCGGCACGTCTCACGGACCAGTATTCGTGCTGGCGCGGTGCATGCCTATCCTGTTGGAAAGTCGAAGCTCGACTTTGTAATGTCCAACATACCGTGCCGCAGGAGTGCTTTATCCAAGCGATCAGCAATCCATCTGCAAGCCTGTGGCGTGAGTTCCATGTGTGGTTTTCTCATGATGGCGCGGCGCGGGTTGATGTTGTCGCCACTCTTACTATCTAAATTGCGTTGAGTAGGCATAAAGGATGCTGCCCCAAGCTCCTCCATCATATCCACCATGGAGACACCTGCTGAAAGCGACCCATTGATGAAAATCGGATCGTGAACGCGGACATAGTGGGGCCAATTTGCCTTCCATGCTCTCAACGATAAATCGGCTTCCGTGGCATCATCGAGGTTTGGCCGATGCTTTCTGCCGATGGCGCGTCCGTAGATTACATAGTCGCTTCGTGCCTGAACCATGCGCGCCATAAACATAATGGCGCCATCTTGAACTTGGCGGGGGCGCTTCCCTTTTGGGTAGGTGCAGGCCCAGTGCGATCCAGAGCGAATAACTTCCTCTTCTACCAGTGTGGTCAGAGATGCGCGGTTGTCTGCCCGCCCAAAAAATTTCACAAAAGACTGCAGCGGCGTCTCTGTGGGGGGCTCCAGAACGAACGGTGAGACCGTCCGGACAACTTCGCCAAAACTGGCAGCTGGCTGCCAATCCTAGCCCCGGCGCGAAGCGGAGCAAGCTTTAGGCGCCACTCCTCAATGGCTGACGCTGTAAGGTCTCTTTTCGTGCAGTCCCACAAACCCTTGAAGTAGTTGTGACATTGCAAGGAAATATCGGGGTCATCCGTAGTGAACCCGAATTCCTTGTTCTTGAACATCGCGGACTCGGTGAGATTGGCACTGGTGACGATCGCACGGGTGCTGCCGAAGACATACATCTTAGAGTGGACGCCAACAATACCGCGAATTTTCGCACCGTTTTGCAGCAATAGCTCCAGAGCATCCAGATCGCTAACGCCCGCGTTGAATGCATTAAGATCGAACCGGGTCACAATCCGAAAGTCCGCGGGCGGTCGCACCGAAAGTAAGCGCTCGGCGGTGCGCCTCTTGATAAACGGACAAACAATCAAGATGCTGCCGGGGGTGGCCCGGACTCCCGCATCGATTTCGTCCGCCCAGCCGGAGTCCAATAGTTTGAAGCTCACCGATCCCCCCTCCAGCACTTCATGGAACAGTCGCCAAATTAATCCCCCGCCGAGCGTGCGGGTGCAGCAAAACGCGCTTCATCCGGCTGGAATTTCGACCTCGAGCTTGTTCTCGATCGCGGTGTAGATGTCGATGTCTGCGCCCGGTGCCCGGATAGACACTACAAGCGCATAGCGGGCTGCTCGATCCCATCGCTGAAGTCCTGGCTTTTCCTTCCACCAGCCGCTGACCGGGAAGACGCCAATCGCATCACGTTCGGCGAGCGCTGCAGCACTGCCCCGCCAGATATCGGAGTGCACAGACCCTCGATCACGTATCATGCCGAGAAACCAGTTGTCGCCGCCAGCCGCCGCGCCAATCTGACCTTCTTCCTCTGCTTCCGCTGCTCTGTTGATGCGCGTCCGAAACTGTTGCAGATCTTCCAGAGAGCGTTTGACGGCAAATCGCAGGGAGTGTGACGAATAACGATGTCGACGTGTCCACCCGCGTTCGCCAGGATTGGGTTCGATGAAATACGACAGCGTGATCCTCAGCTCCACGTCAGCTGCGCCGAGATCGAGAAGCTCGTCGCGTGGCCATGGCAAAGCATGTAGGTTCATGCTTCGGGTCTTGATCCTCGAGTCTTCCTTTTTGAACGGCAGCAAAACGTCTTCGACTACAAGGGTCGCGTCGTCCGTAGCGCTTCTCAATGCACGGGAAATGTCAGGCACGCCCCAGCCGTAGCGTCGGAGCATTGCCATTTTCATGGCTTGCGTGCCGGCGCCGTCGAAATGGCCTTTCATTGCCGGTGTCCATTCAGCGGAATGAATGGCGAGCCCCCGTACCGTTTCCGGCCATAGCGTCGGACGAGCGGCGATGATGTTCGCACAAAGATTCGCGCCAAGCGCAGCGGCGGCGCTCGTATCACCAAATGTATCGAACAAACGAACATTGGGTCGGTAGTACGTCGTCAGGAGCTGCAGATCGTCGATGTGAGAACTCGGGTTCACGCCGTCGTGCGCGAAGTTTCCACCTTCAAAGACGACATCCGGCCTGACCGGCCATTGACGATCCCACGTGCCCGAAGTCCTGCTGACTGGTGATAGATCACCGGCCGGAGCGACCGCAGCCCAATCGCCGAACGCCGGATCAACGATATTGATCTTGTCAGTATAGGCTCCGACAACGAGCGCGTTCCAAGCCTGGGCTGGGCTTTCCGCCTCCTCCAAATCATTTCGATCGGGATATTCTGCTGCGTGGATGTCACCGCGCAGATTGCCGGCGGCGATGACCATCAGACGTCGAAGAGCGCCCCCACCGTAGGTCAGCTGATCGACGGCAGCCGACCAGGACGAAGGACGTCCGCGTGCGAGGCCGATTTCGCTTGTAACCGCCATGCAAAAGACCCGCTTGCGAAGGGGAGCGTTTGCCTCGGCCTTGGTCATGCTGGTTTCTGTAATCGCGCCATATAGCAGCGGATCATTGCCGCCGTTTGGCGGGAGGATTTTTACAGTCTCGAGCCAATAGGGTAATTCGACCGCGCCTTGCTGCGCGAGCGTCTGCTGGAGATCGCCATAGAGCGCCACGCCAGACATCGACGTGCCATGCCCGTTCCAGAACTGGCTATCGCCCACACCCCAATTGTCGTCGTATGCATGCTGGTTGCCGGCCGGCAACGCGGGAGCGATCAAAGGGTGTTCCCTTGTCGCTCCGCTGTCGAGCAGGCATATCGCCGGCGCGAGCATGTCCGGAGCGACAAGACGACCCACGAGATCCTCTGCCCACTCAACTTGCTCAGGTGCCCCCATTTCCAAAAAGATTGATGGTGTGTCCTTGGCGAGTCGAAGTTCAGCGATAGCGTTCGAATTGCTCACGACGCGTGCGATCGTGGCTTCTGTGCCGTGAGCGAGCACGACATCCCGTTCAGGAAAGCGGATCGCGTGATCCTTGAGAGGAATATTCAACCGCCCGGCGACTATTCGAAACGATGCGAGCCTTCCGTCTCTGATCCAGACTTCCCACCACGCGGCTGCGTTCGGTTGAGGATAGAGCTCAGAAGCGTCGGTGAACAGTGATCGCACGGCGGCCAGGTGAACATCTTCAATACGCGCAATCAACGCTTCGTTTTTCGGCCGGCCCGTCTTCGTCTGCTCGGTCCGGTAGGCGTCGATCTTCTTGCTATAGAACTCAAGTGAGCGCTCAGGCACGAAGACGGTCGCGGTGATACTCTCCTCGCCAGCCGCAATCTGAGGAACGGCGACCAGTTCAATGCCAGCCGGTTTGTTTTCCAATGCATCGACTGCTCCCCGTTCAGCCGCGGGAATTTCAAACTGCAAATAGAAACCACGGTCGCCTTCTGCAATACCCGGTTCTCTCGCCGCCATAGTCTGCTGTGCTCCGGCGATAGCGGTTGCGAGCGATTGAGAAAGCTTTGCAGCGTGTTGTGCACGTGCACGAGCGGGGGGTAGGCCGGAAATGACCGTACGCGGCGAGGTGTAAGGCTCCGCTTGCCCGCCACCGTCCAAGAAAAAGTGAGATCGATTGCGAGGCGGTCTGGCCATGTACTGCTTGTCGCCTTATCGCATCGTGTTGTGACGTTCCGACAGGGTACCCAGCAGAAGAGAGGTTTCGACCGTCGGCTTGTCGCTCAAGATAGCGACCTTCGCCGCTTCGTCTGCAGCTCGCGCTATCTCCGCCTGACTGAGCCCCTTGGCTGCATCCAGGATTGCCGACCAATTCATCTTCTTTGGCTTAAAGCGTGACAGGTGCGTCTCCAGGATTCCACGCGTAATGCGTTCGTCCGGTAGTTCGTACGCGATGACATCGTCAAAGCGACGGAAGATCGCCCTATCGAGAAGTTCTGGATGGTTCGTGGCAGCGATGATTAGGCTCGGGCCATGGTCGTTCTCGATGAACTGGAGAAAGGAGTTCAGCACACGACGAATCTCGCCGACATCATTTGGCCCGGACCGCTGCGATCCGATCGCATCGAATTCGTCGAAGAAATAGACGCCCCGTTGCGCCGCGACGGCATCGAATACCAGTCGCAAGCGCGAAGCTGTCTCTCCCATGAGTTTGCCGATGAGCCCATCATAAAGCACTGTAAAAAGCGGCAACTTAAGTTCATGCGCCAACGCCGCCGCAGTCATTGTCTTGCCAGACCCTGGTGGGCCGACGAGGAGCAACTTGCGGCGAGGTGTCAGGCCATGGGCTTGCAGGCGCTCTTGGTGCCGCTGTTCAGCGATCACTCTTCCAAGCCGCTCGCGAAGCTCGTCGGACAAGATCATGTCCGCTAGCCGCGTGTCCGAGAAACGTGCGGCGAGCAATTTCGTCAACTCGCCTTTCGGCTGTGCGATCGGCACTGGACCCGCGCCAATGCGTGCGACCGTCGAGGTCTTGCCACGAGCGGTGTCGATTAGCTCTTTGAGCTCCTGAGCGAGCTTGCCATGACCTTGCCGGGCTTCGTGCGCGGCAAGCTGTGTCGCCACGGAAAGGAAGCGACCTTCATCTCCGTCTATGTGGCTCTTCAGCAAAGCTACGATGTGTTGTGCCGTGGTCATTTTCTCGAACTAATCATTGGCCAGTTTGTCGGTGCCATGGGCACCTTAGCGTCTATCCATTTCAATGTGCCAGATATTTCTCGTACGTCGTTTCAGAAATAAATCTGTCCACAGATACTCACTCAGGTTGCAAAGGCTATCGTTATACATCGCACGAGGCGTTTAACAATTCCTTGTACGTCGCCGAGTTGCTCAGTCGCGTGCAAGTTAAAGCTTTCTCCATGTGTATGTTCCCGGCTGATTGATTTTCTCACCCTTCGCGCCGGGTATCCCCTTCCAATGATATTGACCCCATGCCGTTCCGTAGGGCCACTTCTTGATCTCAACATCTTCGACAATCAGGAAGTGGCCAGCTTCGGCGCTCCAGGAACTCTTGGCAACTTTCAGCGGCAGAACCTCACCGCTCTCACGCCAGAGCTGAAAGATGTTCTTCCATTCGGTGTCAGGTTCAGTGTGCAATCGCATCATGGCCCTCTGGGATTATCTGCACATACGCCTATGTCGCTGTCGCGTTCCTGCCGAGCGCCAAAGTGGCAATGTTCGACATCCAAATTGCCCTATCCTATTCGAAACAAAAAGGGAACGTAGCAACTAAATCGGCCATTGAAAACCCTTGATCTCGTGCCTTTTGCATGGGCCAGATCGTTCCATTTCAAGTACTTGGCATGGTGTAGTCGGTGGTTCGAATCTCATCAAGGCGACTAAGCCCCGCCGGTACGCGCGAAGGGGACATCCAGGCACTGCCTTACCAACTCCGTCGTATCTTGCGGCACCTGTTGGTGCGTCGGATTCTGGCGCTCTTTCTTTGTGTGCAGAACTCTTCGCACCTATGGGTAGATAGCTGCAGAATCTGCTAAACCGGCTCTTTCCATTGGAGTCGGCATGTCCACAGATGATGTGAAGCGCGAAATTGGCCTGTTTCTCGCGTCCGAGGATTCAGAGGTGCTTTGCATTCGTGGCAATTGGGGCACGGGCAAAACATACAGCTGGCGAAAAATGCTCGCAGACGCATCCAAGGACATTAAGACACTCAAACGCGACCGCTATTCCTATGTTTCCCTATTTGGCCTGAATTCGCTGGATGAGCTGAAGCGCGACCTATTCCACAACACAGTCGGTCGATCCAGCATAGGCAAGGAGTTCGACGCGGATGACGTGAAATCCGTTTACGAGGGCGTGCGCGAGCTTACCAAGGCAGGCTCCGGCGTGATTGGGCGGTTACTCCCAGCGGGTTTGGGAGAAGCAAGCGCATCGCTGGCGAACTTGACCATCCGCAACCAACTCATTTGCATCGATGACCTGGAACGGAAGGGCAAGAACCTTCGCAGCATCGACGTGTTGGGCTTCATCTCCCAGCTCAAAGAAGACCGCGCCTGCAAAATCGTGCTCCTGCTGAATGACGAGCAGCTTGAGGATCGCAAGGAGTTCTACAGCTATCTGGAGAAGGTGGTTGACCTGAACCTACACTTTGCGCCATCGGCTGAGGAGAGCGCGGACATTGCGCTGAAGGACGTCAAGGGCCACGAAAACATCAAGCCGCTGGTACAGGAGCGGGTAAAGCAACTCGGCATCGACAATATCCGCGTCATCCGGAAAGTCTTCCGCCTCATCGTCCAGATCGAGCCGCTGCTGCAGGATTTCAAGCCGGAAGTGCTGCGGGACGTGGCGAGCTCCATCATTCTGTTCGGTTGGTCGGTCTACCAGCCCGAGATCGCGCCACCGCTCCCCTTCCTGAAGGACAAGCAGACGTTTTTCTCTACGAAGGAAAAGGACGCCAAGAACGCAGAACCCAAAGAGCTGGCATGGAAAGCGCTGCTGGAGGACTATGGCTATCGATACACCGACGATTTCGATTTGGTGTTGATGCAAGGAGTATGGGATGGCTACTTCAACCAGAAAAGCATCAACTCTCATGCGGCAGAGCTGAACGAGCGGGCGGCAGCGGCAGAGGCGCAAAATGAATTGCGGGCGGCTTGGCAGTCGCATTACCACTATACGTTCACGAATAACCGCGATGATGTCTTGAACGCCCTATATGCCTGCTTCATGAAGAACGTGAGATTCTACTCCGCGAATGACCTGCATTCGGCGGTGAAGCTGTTCCGGAAGCTGGACGACCCCAAGCGGGCGCAGGAGATGATCGACGCCTTCGTTGTCGCGAAGAAGGACATGAAGGGGGTCTTCGACCTCAGCAACCTATACATTACCCGCGAAGACGAACTGGAGCAGGACGTTGCCGACGCAATGCAGGCGGCAGAGAATGCGCAAGCTCCAGACTATACTGCGGACGAGCTATTCCTGCGTTTGGCGTCCGAGGGCTACGACGCCGATATAACCACCCGACTGGCTGCAGTGCCCGTCAAGGATTACATCAGGGTTCTGCGCTCCTACAGCGGCGATCAGCTCGGCGTGATAATGAAGGGGCTGGCACAGTGGATGGGGCTAGTGAACCCCACCGACGCCATCAACACCATCATGGACAAAGCCGGAGAGGCCTTGCTCGATATCGCCAAGGACAGCCCCTTGAACGCCATGCGCGCACGGAGGTGGGGCTTGATAGAGCGGTTTGAGACCAGAACGCCAGAAACGCCGAAGGAAGAGGAATAGCAATCGGATCAGGTTGCCAAGCCCACCGAAACAAGCAGGCCCTTTTTCGTTTCAGGAGCGGATGCATCAGAGTCCGAGATCGAGTTGCGGTTCTTGCCCGCTCTCTTCGGTATTGAGCGACGAAAGGGTGACCCCTAAGAGCCGCACCGGACGTTTGAACGGGAACACCGAGGCGAGCAGGGTCTCTGCAATCTCCAGCATCTGGTCGACGTCGGAGACGGCTCCCGACACTGTCTGGCTGCGTGTCGCCTGGCTGAAATCCGAATATTTGATTTTGACTGTTACGGTCTTTCCCGTGATGTCGTGCGCCTCGCAGTAGCGCCGGACTTTCTCAGCCAACGGCCGCAGCTCGGCTTTGGCGAGATCGAAATTGTCGATGTCCTCGACAAACGTATCCTCGGCGCCGACGGACTTGCGGATCCGGTCCGGCCTAACCTGCCGCTCGTCTATGCCGCGGGCAATGCCGTAGAAATAAGGACCGGACTTCCCAAAATGCTGCTGAAGGAAGGCAAGCGACTTCGATTTCAGATCAAGCCCTGTCTCGATCCCATGCCGTTTCATCCGCTCGGCCGTCGCCGGCCCCACGCCATGGAATTTTTTGACAGGAAGCGCTTCGACAAAGCCCGGACCGTTCTTCGGGGTGATGACGGCCTGGCCGTTTGGCTTGTTCAGGTCGCTCGCCATCTTGGCCAGGAACTTGTTGTAGGAAATGCCGGCCGACGCATTGAGGCCCGTGACCGCCTTGATCTTCGCTCTGATCTCCAGCGCAATCTCGGTGGCGATCTCCATGCCCTTCAAGTTTTCGGTGACGTCGAGATAGGCCTCGTCGAGCGACAGCGGCTCGATCAATGGCGTGTATTCGGCAAAGATCTCGCGGATCTGCTGCGAGACCTGCCGATAAACCTCGAAGCGCGGCGGTACAAAGATCAGATCAGGACATTTGCGCTTGGCGGTCACCGACGGCATGGCCGAATGCACGCCGAAGACACGGGCCTCGTAACTCGCGGCCGCCACAACGCCGCGTGCCGCCGATCCACCGACGGCCAGTGGCAGGCCATGCAGCTCCGGATTGTCACGTTGCTCGACCGAGGCATAAAATGCATCCATATCGACATGGATGATTTTGCGCACGGTTTGCACTCTCCCCATGACGTCAGTTCCCACAGGATAAACCGGCATTTGGTGTACAGGCATCTGACTGCTCTGGTCGTGCTGAGTGCTGGTGATCAAAGCAACAGACCTTCCTCGTCCGGCTTCGGTTTGGCCTGTGGCGGCACAATCACCAGCATGTTGCCCGGTAGCGGACGCTGTAGAAGGCGAGCTTCATCCCACGGTGCTGTCAGCCAGGTCTCGACTTCTTCAGGCGTGGTCAGGATGGCCGGCATAGCCTTTTGATGGATAGGCGAGACGATTTCGTTGGGCGAGGTCGTCAGAAATCCGAAAAGTTCATATTCCTGCTCACCATCCCTGACTTTGCGCACACCCTTCCAGGGCGTCCAGAAGCCCGCAAAAAACATCAGCGGCCGGTCTTCGTTGCCGGCGAACCAAGCGTTCGGCACACGCCCGCCTTCGATTTTGCTGGCTGGATCCGGTTCGGCAAAGGAGGTGAACGGCACGACGCACCGGCTGGTTGGGCCGAGCCAGCGCCGCCAGTGCGGCGAGCTTACATTGCGGATATTGGTGACGCCGGGATCGTAGTTTTTCACATAGGCAGGCGGCGACGGCATCCCCCAGGTCGCCCGGGCAATCTCGCGCTGTCCGTCCTCGGCAACCCGGACAATCGGCGCCTGATAGCCGGGATAAACGTCGAAGCTCGCTTCATTCCAACCGGCTCGATCCCGGAACGCCTTTGTAAATTGCAGAACCGCGTCGCGTGTGGTCGTCACATTGTAGAGATTACACATGCCGTCCTCCTATCCAGTGCGGCTCAAGGCGAAGTTTCCGACCCCTTCGGATGCAATCAAGCTTTGAGCTCCACCGATCACCCGGGATTTTGCAACCCAAAAGCTACGGCCGCCTCCAGCAAACAGGGAAATCCCGTCCCGCATCTATCCTGCCCGTCAAAACAATGCATCTTGTCGCAACCCATCGCCATGCGACGGCGCAGATCAACAAAACGCATGCTGGCGCCAAACTGCTTCACCAGCGCCTTGCGATCAAGCTCGCCCCGTTGCCCGCACGGCTTGCATTCGACGGTTATCACCGGTCCCTTGAAATCTCTGAGCGTCAGCAGGCCGGGCATATCTCTATTTTCTCATCTACGATATTTTTCGTCACATTCCGCATCGAATTGAATCTGCTTGATGAATCGATTGCGCAACAGCCGTCTCGTGATGCCGGCTGCAGTCCACCCGATTCTAGCCCGTTGACTCATTGTTTAAAGAACAAAAACAGAACATATCAGCTTTTTTTGGCTATGCAAATGCACTCTTGACGTGGGAAACCGATGCCAATCACTGCCGCCAACCCCGTCATTTCCGAACTGCAGGACCGCATCCGGCGGCTTGAAGGCGGAGCTGCGCGCAAGGGCGAGGTGCTGTCGTTCGGAATTGCCGAGATCGACGCAAAGCTTCCCGGTGGTGGGTTGGCCTGCGGCGCCCTGCATGAGGTGGCAGGTGGTGGCGCCGATGCGGTGCATGGCGCGGCCGCCGCCCTGTTTGTCGCTGGGATCGTGGCGCGCACCAAAGGCGATGTCCTCTGGTGTCTGACACGACCCGACCTGTTTGCCCCTGCCTTAGCGCAGGCTGGGCTCCATCATGATCGAGTGATCTATGTCGAGGCCGACCGGGAAGAGGACGTTCTGACGAATTTTGAAGAGGGCCTGCGTTTTGGTGGACTTGGCGCCGTCGTTGCCGAGCTTGTGCGCCTGCCCATGACCGCCTCGCGACGCCTGCAACTGGCGGCCGAGGCTTCAGGAACGATTGGCATTGCGCTTCGACGGTGGCGGCGCCCGACGGAGGCAGCTGATTTCGGGCAGCCGACAGCCGCCACGACACGCTGGCGCATCAGCGTTCTTCCTTCCGAACCGCTTCCTGTGCCGGGCATCGGCCGGGCGCGGTGGCTGGCGGAATTGATCAGAGCAAGAGCGAGAGAAGCCGCGGAATTTGAAATAGGTGCCTGCGATGCCACGGGTCGTATCAGTCTTTCTCCCCACGCTCGCGACGGACAGGATCAGGCGCGCGGATCCCGGAATTTTGCCTGAAACACCTGTCGTGGTCGTCTCCCGCAGTGGATCGAAACGCACCGTGGCCGCGATTGATGCGGCCGCCTTCAAGGCCGGCGTCCGCATCGGCATGCCCGCCGCCAAAGCCCAGGCGATGATGTCCGGTCTGCATCTCGTCGATGCCGATCCGGCCGGAGATGCCTTGGCAATCGAGCGCCTGGCGCTATGGATGCTGCGCCAATATACGCCGGTGGTGGCGATAGATGCTCCCGACGGCATTGTCATGGATACCGAGGGGGCCGACCATCTGCGCGGCGGTGAGTTGCCGATGCTGACTGGTCTTGTCAACGCGTTGAGAGGTCACGGTCTTCAAGCCCGCGGCGCCATTTCCGACACCTGGGGCAGCGCCCACGCGATTGCCCGCACTACCCGGCGTGAGGTGATTATTGTGCCGGTTGGCGAGACAGCCAGAGCCGTCGTCAATCTGCCGATTTCCAGCCTTCGTCTGCCTTCCGACATCGTCAGCGGTCTGACGGTACTCGGGGTTCCGGACCGTCGGCGAGGTCTCGGCAACGCCGCGGGCGCCTTTGGCTCTGCGTTTCGGGCCGCAGGTCGGTCGCAGGCTAGATCAGATGTTCGGACGCCTTGCCGAACCGATCGACCCCATTCGCACGGCGGGCCTGATCGAAGTGATCAGATCCTTTTCCGAGCCGATAGGGGCTGCCGAGACCATCGCCAAATATATCGGCAAGCTGGTCGTCGAACTCTGCGCCGCATTGGAGACGCGCGGGCAGGGCGTTCGTCGCGCCGATCTGATCGTCTACCGGGTCGACAACACCTTGCAGTCCCTGCGTGCCGGCACGGCAAAGCCGGTGCGCGATGCCCACCGCCTGACAAAACTTCTCTGTTCCAGCATCGAGAAAATCGATCCGGGTTTCGGTATCGAAAAACTGTCCCTTGCCGCGACCATGATCGAACCATTTGAAGAGAAACAGTCCATCTCCTCGCTGGTTGAGGAGATGATCGTCGACGTCACGCCCCTGCTCGACAGTTTTGGAAACCGCGGCCAACGCATGTACCGGCTGGCGCCGGTTGAAAGCGATGTGCCGGAGCGCAATGTCCAGCGTGTCTCCGCCGTTTCCGCAAAACTCGGTCAATCCTGGCCGACCCGCTGGCCACGGCCGAGCCGCATGCTGGCGCGCCCGGAACGGATCGAGGTGATTGCTCTCACACCCGACCATCCGCCGGCCTCCATGACCTGGCGCGGCAAACGCCGGCGCATCAAACGCGGTGACGGCCCGGAACGGGTCTTCGGCGAATGGTGGGTTCGCACATCCGAGATGGAGGCGGTGAGGGACTATTATTCGATCGAGGACGAGGACGGCAATCGCTTCTGGGTCTACCGCTCCGGCGACGGTGTGGATCCCACAACCGGAACGGCCAAATGGTTCCTGCACGGGATTTATGGCTGATGCGCTACGCCGAGCTCCAGGTCACCAGTCATTTTTCCTTCCTACGCGGTGCGTCAGGCTGCGATGAGCTGTTCACTACCGCCAAGTCACTCGGCATTGAGGCGCTTGGCATTGTTGATCGCAATAGCCTGGCCGGGATCGTGCGCGCCTGGGAAGCGGCAAAGGAAACCGGTGTCCGGCTGGTCGTCGGCTGCAGGCTCGATCTGGCGGACGGCATGCCGATCCTAATCTATCCAACGGACCGGGCAGCTTATTCGAGGCTTTGCCGGCTGCTGTCGCTCGGCAAGGAGCGGGGCGGCAAAGGAAAATGCATCCTCGATCTGACGGACGTCGCCCTTTATGCGGACGGTCTGCTCGCCATCCTGGTGCCGGACGAGGCCGATGACGCGTGCGCCGTCCAGCTGCGCAAGGTGAGGGAGATATTTGGCGACCGCGCCTATATGGCGCTGACCCTGCGCCGACGTCCGAACGATCAACTGCGCCTGCACGATCTCAACACGCTGGCGATCCGGCACAAGGTTCGGCCGGTTGTCACCAATGACGTGCTGTTTCACGAGCCGGGCAGGCGGCAATTGCAGGATGTCGTCACCTGCATTCGCCATCGCACCACCATCGATCAGGCCGGATTCTTGCGCGAACGGCACGCCGATCGTTTTTTCAAGCCGCCGGAGGAAATGCACCGGCTGTTCAGCCGATACCCGGATGCACTTGCCCGCACCCAAGAGATTGTCGACCGCTGTCGCTTCGATATGAGCGAACTGACTTACCAATATCCTGAGGAGGCGATCATCCCTGGACTGACGGCACAGCAATCGCTGGAAAAATTCACCTGGGAGGGCGTGCGCGATCGCTACCCCGAGGGTGTTCCGGATGATGTGGTGAAGATCCTCAACCACGAACTCGATTTGATCCGCAAACTCGATTACGCGCCGTATTTCCTGACCGTCTACAGCATCGTGCGGTTTGCGCGATCTCAGGATATTCTCTGCCAGGGTCGCGGAAGTGCTGCTAATTCCGCCGTTTGCTATGTGCTTGGGATCACGGCGATCGATCCAGCCGCCAACGATCTGCTGTTCGAGCGCTTTATCTCAGCTGAGCGCAACGAACCGCCCGACATCGACGTCGATTTCGAACATGCTAGGCGCGAAGAGGTGATCCAGTGGATCTACAAGACCTATGGTCGGCAAAAGGCTGCCCTTTGCGCGACCGTTACGCGCTACCGCGCCAAGGGTGCGCTTCGTGATGTCGGCAAGGCACTCGGCCTGCCCGAAGATACGATCACGGCGCTGTCGGCCGATGTCTGGGGCTGGAGCAAGGAGGGCGTCGGCGAAAAGCAGGTCAACGAGTTGAACATGAACATGTCCGACCGTCGCCTGCGGCTGACATTGGAACTGGCGCAGCAGCTGATGGGGGCTCCGCGTCATTTGGGCCAGCACCCCGGCGGCTTCGTTTTGACCAATGACCGCCTCGACGAACTGGTGCCGATCGAGCAGGCCCGGATGGAGGATCGGCAAACGATCGAATGGGACAAGGACGATATCGAGGCGCTCAAGTTCATGAAGGTCGACGTGCTTGCCTTGGGAATGCTCACCTGCATGGCCAAGGGCTTTGCCCTTTTGCAGGAGCACAAGGGGGTAACGCTCGATCTTGCCACCATCGAGCCGGAAGATCCGCCGACCTACGCAATGATCCGCAAGGCCGATACGCTCGGCACCTTTCAGATCGAATCCCGAGCGCAGATGTCGATGCTGCCGCGGCTGAAACCCCAGACCTATTACGACCTGGTCATCCAGGTGGCGATCGTTCGCCCTGGTCCGATCCAGGGCGACATGGTGCATCCTTACCTGAGAAGGCGCGAGGGCAAGGAGGCGGTCGTCTATCCAAAGCCGGAACTGGAGGCCGTGCTTGGCAAGACGCTGGGTGTGCCATTGTTTCAGGAGAGCGCGATGAAAGTGGCGATCGTCTGTGCCGGTTTTACCGCCGGCGAGGCCGACGCCCTCAGGCGCTCGATGGCGACATTCAAGTTCACCGGCGGCGTGAGCAAGTTCAAGGACAAGTTGGTCCAGGGGATGGTGAAGAACGGCTACACCGAGGAATTTGCCGAGAAAACCTTCTCGCAGCTCGAGGGTTTTGGCTCCTATGGCTTTCCCGAAAGCCATGCCGCGTCATTTGCTCTCATCGCTTACGCCTCGTCCTATATCAAATGCCACTATCCGGATGTGTTCTGTGCCGCCCTCATCAATGCGCAACCGATGGGGTTCTACGCGCCGGCTCAGATCGTTACCGACGCCCGGGCCCACGGCGTGACGATCCGGCCGGTCTGCATCAATCGTTCGCGGTGGGATTGCACGCTCGAAGAAATCGAGGGGACCGACCGCCATGCCGTGCGTCTCGGAATGCGTCTGGTAAGAGGACTGCCTGAACAGGATGCGGCAAAAATCGCGGTGGCGCGGGGTGACGAGCCCTTTGTTTCCATCGACGATATGTGGCGGCGCGCCGGTGTGCCGTCGGCCTCCCTGGTCAAGCTGGCCGAGGCCGATGCGTTTCGGCCGGGCTTGAAACTTGAAAGGCGCGATGCGCTTTGGGCGATCAAAGCCTTGCGCGACGAGCCACTTCCACTATTCGCGGCGGCTGCCGATCGCGAGAGGGCGGTGATCGCCGAAACAGCAGGAACCGGATGTGACGCTTCGGCAGATGACGGAGGGCGCCAATGTCGTCGAGGACTACGGGCATACGGGCGTGACGCTGCGTGCCCATCCGGTCAGCTTCCTGCGCGACGATCTCACCCGCCGAAATATCGTCACCTGCGCCGAGGCGACCTCGGCACGCGACGGGCGCTGGCTGATGACGGCGGGGCTGGTTCTGGTTCGGCAAAAGCCGGGCAGTGCCAAGGGCGTCATGTTCATGACCATCGAGGATGAGACGGGCGTTGCCAATATTGTCGTTTGGCCTAGCCTCTTTGAAAAACAGCGTCGCATCGTGCTTGGATCCGCAATGATGGCGATCAACGGCAAGATCCAGCGCGAAGGCGGCGTCGTGCATCTGGTGGCGCAACGGATGTTCGATCTGACCAGCGATCTGGCGAGTCTAGGCGAGCGGGACACATTTCGGTTGCCGTCAGGGCGTGGCGATGAATTCGCCCATGGATCACCAGGCAGCCCGGACAGCCGCGAGCGGCCGCCGATGGGCGTCAAGGCGCGTGAAATTTATGTACCGTTATGCCGAATTCGGCATAAGGCAGAGCGTTTTTAGCTTGGCGTCGCTGATATCGACGATGAGAGGCGCACCGAGGCAGATAGCGACGGTGAGCTAAAAACGTGTTGGGCTAAGCCGCGGGCGCGATTGAGGTTCTATGGGTATTGAATGGCGCGGCTCCAACGAAGGGCGTTGCAGGGGCGGTATCGACCTGCGCCGCCGCGGGGTGCACGGGACGAAAGCAGCGCCGATTTCGAACTCGACAAGGGGTAAAGATTGCCATCGTGACCTGGCGCGAGGAACTGGCAGGCGCGACGGCACGCACCTTCGCGGGACCGACCGGTTTCCGGCGGAACGGTGCGACGGTGACGATGAAAGCGGTGCTCTTCTTTCATGACGTATCCCAGTATCGCGGTGGTCCGCTGACGCCGTCGAAGGTTTCGATGGTGATCATCTGCCCTTGACGACAGGCCGGGCATTGCCTGAGGGAACACCCAGTAAGTTCCTCGTAGCGGTCTCGGTAGTCCTTCGAGGCTCGGCTCTCTGATGGCTCTGGTACCGGCATGCCGAGCAGGTCGCGACAACGGGCAAGCTTTTGTTCGCGATACCGATTGCCAAGGAAACCGTAATAGCGGATCCGATGGAAGCCCTCTGGCAGGACGTGTAACAGAAAGCGGCGGATGAATTCATCGGCGGAGACGGTCATGACTTTTTGCCGATCGCCGTGCCGATAATCCTTCCAGCGGAAGCGCACCGCGCCATCCTCGATATCGACGAGGCGGTTGTTGGAGATGGCGACGCGATGCGTGTAGCGGCCGACGTAATCGAGCACCTGTTCGGGCCCGGCGAAGGGCGGCTTGGCGTAGACCACCCAGTCGGCCTTTCGAAGGGGCGCCACAGTGCGCCGGAAGGCGTTGCGGTCGCTCAGGGCTCGCAAGTCGGAGAAGAACTGCAGCTTGCCGGCGTCGAAGGCTTTCTGCAGGTGCTCGAGGAACAAGCGGCGGAACAGGCGTGAGAGCACCCGGACCGGCAGGAAGAAGCCGCGTTTGCAGGTGATCCATCGCGTGCCGTCCGGCGAGAACCCGCCACCCGGGACGACGCAGTGCAGATGGGGATGGTGCAGCAGATTTTGCCCCCAGGTGTGCAGCACGGCAAAGAAGCCGATCTCGGCGCCGAGATGCTTGGGGTCGGCGGCGATGGTGCGCAGCGTCTCGGCGGTGGCGCGGAACAGCAGGCCGTAGACGAGCGCCTTGTTTTGATAGGCGATGGCGGCAATGGCCTCCGGCAGCGTGAAGACGACGTGAAAGTACTGCGTGTCGAGTAGCTCGGCGCGACGATCCTCCAGCCATTGTGCACGGGCGAGTGATTGGCAGCGGGGACAATGTCTGTCACGGCAGCTGTTGAAGGCGATGCGCCGGTGGCCGCATTGATCGCACGCTTCGACATGCCCCCCGAGCGCGGCGGTGCGGCACAACTCGATCGCCGTCATGACACGGCGCTGAGCGGTCGACAGCGATGTGTGCTGGGCACGATAGGCCTCGCCGTAGCGACGGAATATATCCGCCACTTCCGGCCCCGGACGGGCCATCAGCGCTCAGAAGTACTCAGGCTTAGCGGGCGGCAGGGTGGGCGCCGGACGCGGCAAAAGCTCGAAGGGGCTCGACGTGGCGCAGACCTTGTTCGTGGCGATGCGCAGATAATGGGCGGTGGTCGCGAGGCTGCGGTGACCGAGCAACAATTGAATGGTGCGCACGTCGGCACCGGCTTCCAGGAGGTGGACGGCGAAGGCGTGCCGCAAACTGTGCGGCGTCACCGGTTTGGACAAGCGGGAGAGGTTGTGCGCTTTCGCGCAAGCTTCCCCCACTGCATCCCTGGTGATCGGCTGGCCGGCTCGATCGCCGGGGAAGAGCCACGCCTTCGGCCGCCGCATCTTCCAGTAATCGCGCAGGATCTCAAGCAGCTTGGGCGACAGCATCACATAGCGGTCCTTCTGGCCTTTACCCTGCTCGACACGGACGACCATTCTCTGGCTATCGATGTCCGTGGGCTTCAGCTGCACCGCTTCCGAAATGCGTAGGCCCGCGGCATAGCACGTGGTCAGGATGGCGTGATGTTTGGGATCGAGCACGCAGCCGAGAAAGTGCTGCACTTCATCCGGACTGAGGATAATCGGTAGCTTCTGTGGCTTCTTGGGAAGCGGGAGGACCTCTTCAGGCACCCAGTCTCTCTCGAGCGTCACCTTATAGAGAAAACGCAGCGCCGAAATTGCGGTATGGATCGAGCTTGGCGCCAGCTTCTTCTCGTTGGCCAGATAGACCTGATAGATCCGGACATCCTCGCGGCCGAGCAAGTCCGGCGACTTGCTGAAGTATCGCGCAAACAGCGACACCTGTTGCAGATATGCGAGTTGGGTATTGAGCGAAAAATTGCGCACCTGCATGTCCTCGCTCATGCGCTGGCGAAGTGGGGTCATGATGAGCTCCTCAGTCTGATGGAATGGCTGCAAACAGCCGTGCCATCCTCGCGCAGTTGGGGCTCCTACTGAATATACCTGACCTCCTTGCCGCTCCGGCGTAGCGGAGCGGGTTAGTCCAAAGGCACTTATACCGAGCCCGATACTATGCCGAGCCCATTCCCTAAGGCCCGAGATTTCCGGTAGTCCAAGATCGAAAGCTCGGCATAATAGTCTGCCTCCGCAACTGCAATTTAGCGGAGACACGCATGACATTTCCTTCTTTCGAGACAATAAAGCGCTGGAAGCTGATTGAAGATTGGCCACATCGGGCGAGTGTAGATGCCGTAATCACCTCCATGGTCGACAAAGGTTACTCGTCGGAGACCATGTTGAGAGCCGTTCGATTTATCGGGGCTTTCGTCGAATGCCAGAACAGACGCCACGGTGGAGAGCCAGAAAGACTGGACGCTGCTGATATCGACCAGTTTATCGCCAGCCGATTGTCTACAGGTGCCATAGAGAATGGTAATCGCATCGCACTGCGCCGCCTGCAAATCGAACTCGTGAGAGCTGGTGTTCTATGCCCACCGGCAGAGAAAGCCGAACCGACCGAGAAGGTCGCCACGCTTTTCGGCGCGGAGCTACATCGTCGAGGTTATTCGAAGCACTCGATCTCTGGGCACGTCTGGTCGGCACGGCGCTTTCTTCGGACCGTCTGGGCCGAGCACAGTGGCGTTCCCAACTCACACACATCGAGGTACGGAACTATCTGGCGAACAACTTCGAAGGCCGGAAGAGCAACTCCCTTGGGACCTGGTTCTCCCGCCTTCGGGTCTTGCTCCGCTTCCTGCACGCATCGGCACTCACGGAGCATGATCTCTCCGCAGCGGTCCCGAGTCCAAGGAACCTGCGCTTCTCGGCATTGCCAGCTTACATGAGCGTCTCGCAACTGAAGTCGGTTCTGGAGGCCTGTGATCTGTCCACGATCCCTGGCCGCAGAGACCTTGCAGTGCTTTTGCTTCTTTCTAGGCTTGGTCTGCGTGCAAGCGAAGTCGCCCTTTTGTCGTTTGATGACATCGATTGGCGATCAGGACTCCTGCGTGTTAACGGCAAAGGCGGTAGGGTCGCGACTATGCCCCTTCCGAAGGACGTCGGGGCGGCAATATCTGACTACATCCTGCATGGACGTCCAACATACGGGTCCCGCACCATCTTTCACAGGGTGCAGACCCCATGCACACCGTTCGAGACGGCCACGCCCGTCATCCTGATTGCGCGCAGGGCGCTGAAGCGGGCGAAGATTTCAGGCACGCGGTCTCATCACGCGCATATTTTCAGGCACACCTTCGCCACGATTGCGGTCAGGTCTGGCGTGGGCATGACCGAGCTTGCCCAACTCCTTCGCCACAAAGACCCTGATACCACCAGGATCTATGCAAAGTTCGATATCGAGGGCCTGCGTTCCCTTTCACGGCCATGGGCGGGAGTGGTTCTATGATGGACATGTCCGATGCCCTTGAACAATATCTGACGTTGCGGCGCTCACTCGGGTTCAAGCTCCAAACTCAAGAGAGCCGCCTGCGCAATTTTGTGAGGTATGCGACTGCGCTTGGCGAACTGCGGGTCACCGCGAAGACTGCGGTGGATTGGGCAAGCCACCAATGTGGTCCCGCAACGTGGTCGTCGCGCCTTTCGACGGTCAGAGCATTTGCCCGCCACCTCCAGGTGGTCGATCCCCAAACTGAGATTCCGCCTCCGCACATCTTTCCACCACAACGAAGACCGCGCCCATTCATCTATTCAGACGAACAGGTCGCCGATCTACTGAAGTCGATGCTCGATCTCCATCCCGGAAGCTTCCGGGGGCCGACATATCACTACTTCCTCGGTTTGCTTGCATCCACCGGATTGCGGTTTTCGGAGGCGGCTCGCCTTCTTCGAGAGGATGCCGACCTTGATGCAGGCATGCTGACGATCCGCGAGACGAAGTTCGGAAAGACCCGCATCGTACCGTTGCATCCAAGCACGACGCTGGCCCTTGGGCGATATGCGGCAATCCGTGACGATCATCCGGTCAGACGGGTCAGCCAATTCTTCTTCACTGGCGACCTCGGCAGACCTCTGATCCATGCCAATCCGCACTTCTCCTTTATCCTCTGGACACGCCAGGCGGGACTGAGGCAGCCGGAGCAGCGGGACGGTCCCAGAATTCACGATCTCCGCCACACCTTCGCAGTTCGAACACTGCTGTCCTGGTATCGGGATGGCGAAGACACCGAGCGACGATTGCCAGAGCTTTCTACCTACCTCGGGCATAATTACGTCAGCGCCACCTATTGGTACCTTACGGCGCATCCCGATCTGCTGGACCAGGCAAGACTTCGTCTCGACGCACGATGGGAGGCAGCCAAATGACCAATCCACTCCCACGGCTCATCGAGCGCTTCTTTGGGCAGCGGCTCGCTCGCCAACGCAACGTGAGCCCGCACACAATCGCCTCCTATCGAGATACCTTCAAGCTTTTGCTGAAGTTTGCGCATCGTCGAACTGGCAAATATCCGTCAGCCCTTCGATTGGAGGATTTGGATGCGGAACTGATTGTCGCTTTCCTCGACGATCTGGACAGCGGGCGTCATGCTAGCCCGGCCACATATAATCTCCGGCTCACCGCAATTCGCGGTTTTTTCCGCTTCCTGGCGTTTGAGGAACCAGCGTATAGCGGGCAGATACAGCGGGTGCTTGCGATCCCTGGGAAGATTGGGTCGAAGCGGGAGGTGCAATTCCTCCTGCGCAACGAAATCGAAGCGATCCTCTCGGCTCCTGATCGAAGAACGTGGGTTGGCCGCCGCGACTATGTCTTGCTATTGACCGCCGTGCAGACAGGGATGCGTCTCTCCGAACTCGTGGGCCTTGATAGAAGTGCCGTCACCATTGGCACGGGAGCGCATATCCGGTGTTTCGGGAAGGGCCGCAAGGAACGCACAACGCCGATAACCAGAATGCTCAATGCTACGCTCAAAGCCTGGTTGGATGAGCCGCCGGTCGGGAACGGCAATGCTCTTTTCCCGACCGTTCACGGCGGGCAGATGAGCCCTGATGCCGTTCAGTATCTTCTGGCCAAATACGTTTTGGCAGCATCGAAGGGCTGCTTGTCGCTACGATCAAAGCGGGTATCACCCCATGTCCTTCGACATAGCGCGGCGATGGAGTTGTTGGATGCTGGTGTCGACAGCACGGTGATCTCATTGTGGCTCGGCCATGAGTCTACGCGGTCCACACAGCCGTACTTGCATGCCCACCTGGCAATCAAGGAAGCCGCTCTAGCCAAGATCGACCCGTTCGATAAACAATCGCCTGGCCGGTTCAGGGCTGGCGATGAGCTATTGGCGTTTCTCGACAAACTTTGATCCCTGCCGGAGCAATTGACATCGCAGCGAGAGCGGCGATGTCATGCCGAGCCCACCAATCATCGAGGAGTTTTCACTAGGCAGGAAAGCGCCAAAAGCGGTCGCCAGCCTATATTACTTACGCAGCATATGAAGACCGAATTTAGCGATTTCCGCTTCCAACACATCTAGTTGCTCGCGTGTATCCGCGACAATTACATCAGTGCGGTCAAAATTTCCGAGGATGCGCACCCCATATCCCTCAAGATATATATCCATGAGCAGAGCCTCGCGCAGACTACGCCGCAATATTCGTTGAAATTCGGAGCTAGCGGAATTTATGGACCGAAGCACTCCCGGACAGTTCACGATGGTGCCGGCGTTTCCGAGATGATTATAGAGGGCGAGAAATTTTCTTTCCCCCGCTAAATAATCCTGAAGTTGATTGGCCTTAAAGGCACTTCTATAGGTGAACAAATTCGTCGCCATACACTCCGGCTCCGTCAACCAATGGTCGAAAACTGAGACAAAAGCAAAAGGTACGCCCAGACTGGCAATCTCTTGGTCGCCAATATCGGGAAAGTGGGACTGGTGCGGAATAGTGACGATCATAACGCTGCTCAGATAAGGTGGTCCAGAGCTACTTCCATGAGGCGTTAACAGTCAATCGTCCGCATTGGGCGGAACCCGGTCTTCCAACGCGTTCAAACTATGCCGAGCTTTCGATCTTGGACTACCGGAAATCTCGGGCCTTAGGGAATGGGCTCGGCATAGTATCGGGCTCGGTATAAATCCCTGACATGCACATCGACATGCTGAAGGTGAAGAGTAGGAATTTTCAATAAGCACCGTAGAGCGCGAGACCAGCTTTCCCAGATTTATCAATCAGGCTGGTCTCGCGGCCCGCAGGTCAGAGCACGCTAACGTTCTCAGCCTTCGATTTTCCGGTCTTGCGGTCTTGGCCAACTTCGAAAGTGACCTTGTCACCTTCTCTCAGCGACCCGCCTTGCTGCAAAGCAGACACGTGAACGAACACGTCCGTTCCGCCAGTCTCAGGGGTGATGAAACCAAATCCCTTGTCGTCGTTGAAAAATTTAACAGTACCGGTTGGCATGACAGTTCCTTTTCAATTTTCGCAGCCGTTCACTCAAAGCTGTGTTAAAGTTGCATATCTGGGTGCGCTTTGCATCCAGGCAAATCCAACCCCGCTTAGCGGGAGAAAGAGAGTCCTATAAGCAATGAGGAATTTGAAACTAGATGTCCAAGAAATTTAAGTTTGTGAACGACGGCGCCAAGCGCGCCTTTATGGACCTGCCGACCGATATTAGAATCAATTTTTCAGGCGAGATCCGGAGAGGGAGGGAGAGAACCCGCTGGATGACTTCAAGGTTCTCAGAGGCGAATGGAAGGGCGTCATCGAACTGCGCGAAAATGGTTCGCCCGCCTATAGAGCGGTCTACTGCGCAAAACACCTCAACACCGTCTACATTCTCCACGCCTTTACCAAGACCAGCGAAAAGGCCGATCAGAAGGAGATGGACACTGCACTGTCCCGCTACAAGGAGATGATGGCCGAGGTCCGGGAAGTGACCCAGGCTGAAGCGAAGGCGGCTAAAGACAAAAAACCGACGAAGAAATAACGCTCCGAAACTGGAGCAAGGAGAGGCCGGTTATGCGGCCTCTTTTTGTTTTTCTTCGACACGGCAAACCACGTGATGGTTGCCATCAAGCGACGGCTTGAAGCGGTAGCCGAGGACTGCCAGGTAGCCAAAAAGCTTCTGGACCGAAAGGACGGCGATCTTACCGCGCACGAGTTCACTGACGCGCGACTGCGGGATGTCGAGCGCGGCGCCGATATCGGCATTCTTCCAGCCGCGCTCCTTGAAGATGGCGACCAGCGTGTTGACAAGGTCCGATCGCAACGTCAAATCCGCAGCTTCGATCGGATCGCCCGTGATCGCTTCAAAGATGTTATCGTATTCAAGCTGTGTCATCGCACAATTCCAAACTTCAAAATTACAGAATTCTGTAAATAGGCCAAAATGACGGAGCCGTCAAGTTGGCGACGCTGTATCGTGCGAACCGATGCGGAACGCTGCCACGCTATCGCCCTTAGGCCGGGCAGGTGGCTGCGCTAAAGTCTTGCTGCCAGCAAGTCTTCACCGTTCAAGCTTTCATCCCTGGTGCCTGTCTTGGCGAGGGCGTTCGGAGCGCATCAGAAGCGACTTTGACAATCCCGCTGTCATACGGAAGGCAGAACTCACCCAATGCTATCCGGGGTTTTGTACGCCGACGGATCGAATGATCGGATGGTTGGCCTGCAATTCAGACCGGATCGACGAACGCTCCAACCATTGGCGTTTCCGATCCCGCTCTCTTGTCTGGCATCCCTAATCCAGTCCCGTCCTTGGACGGTCAACCCACGAGGGGTTCGCAAAGGAAAGGGTTCCGCTTGGCTCACCACTGTGGGAGCTCGGGACCCATCGTTTTCAAATCGACAAGCTGAACTACCTTTTGACGCAGAGGTGGGATTTCGGTCGCGATATCATAGGCGCCGACGTGCACATCCAGCATTCCTCCTTCCTTCAGGAAAGCCATCTAGATGGACTGCATATTTATTTTAATCCGTATGCTGAAGTGCCATTTGACCCGAGCTTTTCGTGGCCGGGCGAAGTTTCCCGGAACTACTATGACGTGGCTGTCGACCAACCGATCCAAATACACCCCGACCGCGCGTTAGTCTCCCGGCAGGTTTTTGAAATTAGCCCCTTCTGGATCCATCACCTACTTACAAGCTACGGCTTTGTCTGATGTCCCCATCCTCTACATCCAGCGGCCCGTCTTTGGTGGCAGCGACGGCGCGCTGGGACACATCGATCTGGTCGAAAGCGGTCACCAATCCTGACAACAAGGTTGCCCCGGCATCCGTAAGGCGAGGATCATCCCTTGCATATATCTGCGCGATAGAGCTTCCAGCTCACGAATTGAGAGCTGTCGCGGGTCTACTGTGATGCCGCCTTTGGCTCCTCCGTAAGGGAGTCCTGCGAGGGCGCATTTCCAACTCATCCAAACAGCCAAGGCCGCGACTTCCCCGATATCAACGTTCGGCGCAAATCGTGTCCCACCTTTTGTGGGGCCGAGGGTCAAGTGATGTTGGACGCGATAGCCCTGAAAGACGGCGACTTCGCCGTTGTCGAGATGGATAGGACAAGAGATCGTTATCGCCCTTTTCGGATAGAGAAGGCGATTGCGCTGACCGTCTGGGAGATCCAGACGGTCAGCAATACGATTGAACTGGGTCCTCGCCATCTCAAAGACGGGACCGGAATAGATGTCTGTCATTTTGAAAACCCAGTTGATATTTCTTATCCAGCGGGCGGCGTTGGGTGGATGAAGGGCCAAGGGCTTGCTTCGGATCCCTTCTCGATCGGCACTTCGATAAGAACGGGAACATTCAATTGGAGAGCCTCACTGACTGCCAACTTCAGCCCATCCGGAGAGGTCACGCGATACGTTTTCACGCCAAAACTCTCGCCCAGTTTTACGAAATCAGGATTGGTGAGGTCTGAGCCAATGTACCGACCGGAATAGGCTTGCTTCTGATCCCGCAATACGTTTCCGTAGGCATTGTTGTTGAACACGATAGCGACGACCGCGATGTTATGCTGCACGGCTGTAGCCAACTCCTGCACACCAAACATGAAGCCACCGTCGCCCGAGACTGAAACGACTGCCTTGTCCGGATTGCCGACCTTGACCCCAAGCGCGGTATTAAACCCGAAACCAAGATTGTCCTGATAGCCACACGTCACGTACTGTCGAGGACCGTAGACAGGAAAAGCAAACCTGGCGGTGAAGCCCATCTGGCTGATTTCTTCAACAAAGAAACCGTCCCGCGGCAACGCCTCTCTGATGGCGTTCAAATAATCGACTTGAGGCTGAACGGCGGAGAACCGCTGTTTCGCGTTGCGATTCAACTCCGCGAACTCTTCAGTCCGTGGGGCGCTGCCGGTTGTGCCGAGGGCTTCGGACAAAGCCGCGGTTCCAGCCTTTGCATCCGCGACAATTCCGACATCCGGCTTCAACCGAACCATTTCCGTTGGATCGATATCAATCCGTATCACCTTTAGGCCCTTCGGGAGCCACTTCCACCGCATGAATTCGAGCTCAAGACGGCTGCCAATACCGATGAGCACATCGGTGTCTTTCCAGTAATCGAACGCGGCGACAAAATTGAGATAGTTCGGGTGGTCGTCGCTCACCACGCCTTTTCCCGATCGATGGGACGTAATCGGCGCATTAAGCGCTTTGGCCAACTCGGCAACTTCCGCACCCGCATCAACAGCGCCGCCGCCCACCATAATCAGAGGATTTTTGGCGTTTGCCAGGATAGCAGCCGCAGCCTGAATATTGTCAGGATTGACCTGCGGGTCCTCTGCGCGTCTGGTTTCAGGAAGGTTCAGCTCCGGGCCGGTCATTCCAAACACATCCCACGGCGCCTCGACCGCCCCGGGTCCCTGACGTCCGGAGAGCATTTTCCCGATGACCTCGGCCATGAGCGTGCCTGTCTGGGACTGATGATCAATCCGTTCTGCCACCTTCGTGATCCCACGCATGGTCGCCAACTGATCCGGGAGCTCGTGGAGCTGGCCACGGCCCTGGCCGATCAAGTGCGACATGATATTGCCCGTCAAACACAGGACCGGGGAATTCGCTCCATAGGCAGTGCATAGGGCGGCGCCGGAATTGAGAACACCTGGACCGGGCACAACCGTATAGGCGCCGATGCGTCCAGTGGACTTCGCGTAACCGTATGCCATGTATCCCGCACCCTGCTCATGGCGGGTATGGATGAAATGGATCTCGTTGCGCTTTTCATAAAGAGCATCGTTGAAGTCATACATATGGGCGCCGGGGATGCCGAAGACAGTGTCCACACCGTTTTCGACGAGTGAACGAGCGATGGCCTGCCCTGTGGTCTCTTTGTTCTTCATAATGATGTCCAAACCTGGTTTTTGAGGATGCTCAGGCCGCCGAGCGGGTGCTTAGCGTGCCTTCTGCCGACAAAGCCTTGACGATCGCGGCCGCGTCAGAAGGCTGCATCCCCGCCAAATTCATGCGACCGGAATCGGCCATGTAGATGCCGTGTTTGTGGCACAACGCGACTGCCGTTTCTTTCGACATCGCCAGGTTGGAGAAAAGCCCTCGCTGGTTCGCGATGAAGCCCAGTTCCGGATGAGAAGCTGCAAGAGCGGCGCGGTTACCATTGACCCGAGCGCACATTTCAACCAGCTCCTGCTTCCAGATTTGGGTTAGCTCCGCGCTCTCCAGAATCACACGTACGATGGCCGCGCCGTGGTCCGGGGGCATCGACCAGTTGACGCGAGCCAACGAAGCCATGTTGCCATCGGCAATCTTAAGCTGGTCCGCATTGCGGCTAACAAGGTAAAGGGCACCAACACGTTCGCGATAAAGACCGAAATTTTTGTCACACGAATAGGCGACAAGCGCTTCGTCTACTGCCTCGAGGATAAGGCGGGTTGGCTCTGCGTCCGCTTCGAGGCCGTCGCCCAGGCCTTGGTAGGCAAGATCGATGAAGGGAAGGAGTTTGCGCTCCACCAGCTTTGCAGCGATCTGCTTCCATTGCTGGATATCAAAATCAATGCCAGTTGGGTTGTGGCAGCAGCCGTGTAGCAGGATCACATCACCAGCCTGCGCCGCGTCGAGTGCCTCCAAAACACGATCGAAGTCGATTTGCTGCTTGGCAAGGTCGACGAAACGATAGTCTTTCACGGTCAAGCGCGCCGACTCGAAAATCGGAGCATGGTTGGGCCAGCTTGGTGTGCCAAGCCAGACTTTCGCACCGGGCGTGGCAGAGGCGATGAGTTCAGCGCCCAGTCGCAGAGCGCCGCTTCCACCTGGCGTCTGGATGCCCACAACGTTGCCGGCATTATGAGTTGCGCCGAAAATGATCGGCTTCAGGAGGTTGACGAAATTCAGGTCCCCTTCAGGCCCGAGATACCGCTTGCTGTCCTGGGTCTCGAGGAGCTGCTTTTCAGCGAGCTTGACGGCCCGCATGACTGGTGTTCGCCCCTGTTCGTCTCTGTAGACGCCGACGCCGAGGTCGACTTTGTAGCCTCTTGGATCGGCCTGAAACGCTTTGATGAGCGCAAGTAGGCTGTCGGCTGGTTGCGCGGTGAGTTTCTCAAACATGTTGTCTACCTCCTAAGAACGTGGCGTAAGCCTACAGGCGCTTTGGTGAGGTTTGTTTGCAATTTTCGACACACTGAGATATTATCGTGCATGGAAATCACCACGTTTCCGCCAAATATGCAGATATTTCGACATGACATCAAAGTCACACCCTCTAGATCTGTTCGATGTCCGTCTTCTCGCGGCCATTCAAAGCAATGCTGAGCTGACACAGACTGAGCTGTCGCAAGTCGTCAATCTGTCAGCAGCTCAATGTTCGCGGCGGCTTGACCGGCTGAGAAGTGAGGGTCTGATCCAGAACGTTGTAGCGATCTTGAACCCAGAGAAACTCGGTTTTTCCGTAGTCGCGCACACGTTGGTTAGTCTTCGGTCCCACACGGAGGAAGGGAATGCTCAACTGCATCGCTTCATCGAAACAGCACCTGAGATTCTGGAATGCTATTCCCAGACGGGCGATGCGGATTTCCTGATGAAGATCGTGGCTAGCGACCTTGACCACCTCAGCATCTTTTTGGAACGTATGATCAAGGTCACGGGTGGACTAGCGTCGGTCACCTCGAGCATCGTGCTGCGGACCATTAAGAAGAGCACTGAACTCCCGTTGCAGATTATTCAGACCTAGCGGGATCAACTACAACGACAAAAGCAGGCTATCGGCTACCTTCGATATCGCTACCCGATCTGCGATTGCGATGACAAAACCGGACGCCATAACCATTCCGGCGATTGAAGCTGCCGGAAGAAGATAGCGCCTTCTCCGCCAAAGCGACGGCTCAAGCGCGAATTTGGTGAATGCAATTGTCATAAGAATCATCCCGACGACTGCTGGAGCGATCGTTACAGAAAGAGCATCCGGACGATAAGCCAGTATGAATGAGCATATTGTAAGGATAGCCGATGCGACGAGCAGCAGAAGAAAACACAGCAATCCGTCTTGCTTCAGAGCGAGACGGTCCGCCTTGGATTTTTCAGGATACGACATCAGTACACGCTCCCTGAGCTGGCAGAACCCTGGCTGGAGACGGTGCGATTGAATTCTTCAATCAACCGCGTCGTGGCGTTCGCGAACAAGGTGACGTCATTTCCAATGGCAACAAATGTTGCGCCGAGATCTACGTATCGTCTGGCAAGTGACAGATCGGCAGTCAAAATTCCTGCAGCTTTTCCATGGGACTGGATGCGCTTGAGAGCCTTCTCAACTTCTTTTTGAACTTCCGGGGCTCCCGGCTTACCGAGATGGCCCATGTCAGCTGCAAGATCAGCCGGGCCGATAAATATGCCGTCGACGCCGTCGATCGATGCGATTTCATCGAGCGCGGCCAGGCCTGCGCGGCTTTCGATCTGAAGCAAGAGACAGATTTCGTCGTTTGCCGTCTGGAGGTAGTCCGGAATCCGGTTGAAGCGTGAGGCACGAGCCAGCGCTGCACCAACGCCCCGGACCCCGCGTGGGGGATAAGACACGGCTTTCACCAAATTCTCGGCCACCTCTTTGCTGTCAACCATCGGGATCAGGAGTGTTTGCGCGCCGATGTCGAGCAGCTGTTTTATGATGTACGTCTCGCCGATTGGCGGCCGGATACGCCCTGGAACTGGCCGTTGATGATTGCGATCTGGCACATTGTACCGGCCATACGAACCGGGAACGCCGTTGTGATCAAGCCCTCCCCGCTCACCCCGCTGTCCACCATCCGGATGATCGAACTGCTCAACACAGTTCTACCCGCAGGTGTGTTGAATTGCGTGACGGGTGAAAACGACATCGGGGCCGCGATGTCCTCCCACCCTGGTATTGCCAAGATCGTTTTCACGGGCTCGACCGAGACCGGCAAAAAAATCATGGCAGGCGCTGCGGCGACATTGAAACGCCTGACTCTTGAACTCGGTGGTAATGATGCCGGCATTGTCCTGCCCGATTGCGATCCCCGCCAGATTGCCGAGGGACTATTCTGGGGCGCTTTCATCAATGGCGGGCAAACCTGTGCGGCATTGAAGAGACTTTATGTTCACGAGGACATCTACGAGGACGTTTGCCGCGAGCTGACAAGCTTTGCAGCGACAGTCAAAGTCGGTGATGGACTTTCGGAAGATAGTGTCCTGGGTCCGGTCCAGAACCGCATGCAGTACCAGAAGGTCAAAGACCTGGTGAACGACGCGAAGGGGCGTGGCGGGCGCATTCTCATTGGAGGGAATTCTGACGACAACGCTCCTGGGAATTTCTATCCCGTGACGCTGGTCGCGGACCTTAATAACGGTGATCGTCTGGTGGACGAGGAACAGTTTGGGCCGGCTCTCCCGATCATCAAGTATTCTGATCTCGACGAAGTCATCAGGCGCGCGAATGACAACCCCAACGGTCTTGGTGGTTCCGTCTGGGGCAGAGACATTGCAAAAGCAAAGAAAGTGGCAAGCCAACTGGAATGTGGATCCGTATGGATCAACAAGCATGGGGCTATCCAGCCGAACGTGCCGTTCGGTGGCGTGAAGGGCTCCGGTCTGGGCGTAGAATTTGCTGAAGATGGCCTGGCGGAATACACGACGATCCAGGTCATTTTTCAGTAAGAGCCTGGAGCGCGAGAAAAGAAAGGGACGCCGGCGAACCCGGCGTCCCTTTTCTTATGTTGTTCCGGGATCGAAGGCTCCGAATTCTACCGATAGGAGACCTGTGTCCGCCAGTTTGGCTTCAAGCGATCTCAGATAGGAAACGTTGAGCACGTTCGGTCTTTGGGTGGTCGAGGAATCGTTCGAAAGCCCCTCCTCGATGATTTCACCGCTTTCGAGAAACACGATGTGGTTGCCGACTGCCCGCGCAAAGCCCATTTCGTGCGTGACTACGACCATGGTCATGCCTTCTTTGGCGAGATCTTGCATCACCGCCAAAAAACTTCCTCGCAACTCGGGATCAAGGGCGGACGTGGGTTCATCGAACATCATCGCCGGGTTTGGTGGCGATTGCACGTGCAATCGCAACCCGCTGCTTCTGACCGCCCGACAGTTGCCCGGGGTAAGTTCGCCTCCCTTTTCATCGCCGACGGTCTCTCAATCATCAACCATCCTTGGAAAGGGCTGAGTTGGCTGTTCGAGCCTCTGACGCTTCTTTCCGCCCTTGCAGTGGCAACGAAGGACGTCGGCCTTATCGCAACTGCTTCGGGGACGATCTCCATGGTTGCCGCTCATATCGCCCGTGGTGGTGATTGTGGTGCTGCCTTTCATCGCAAGCCTGGTGCTCATGACCTCTTTCGGCTTTTGGGGGGCAGTCGGCCGGCCTGGAAGTCTGGGTCAGGTTCTTGACGGATCATTCTCTTGGAAAGTCATCTGGACAACGTTCTGGCTTGCTGCCCGGGCGACCTTCTTCTGTCTTCTGATAGGCTACCCGATTGCTTTTGCGTTAAACAACCTGAAATCGCCGATGGCACGCGGGCTTGCCTTTACCGTCCTTTTCACGCCTCTCCCGATGAGCGTGATCGTGCGGGCCTATGGATGGATGGTGCTTCTTTCCAGCCAGGGGCTGGTGAACTCGCTTCTTGGGTATATCGGAATCGGTCCCTTTCGCCTGATGCTAAACGATTTCGGTGCTCTGATTGCAATGGCACATGTCATGCTGCCGTCTGCGGTGCTGCCGCTGTTAAGTTCCATCAATCAATTGCCGCCGAGCGGAATCGAAGCGGCGAGAGACCTTGGGGCTAGCCCCCCCGTTCAGGTTTTGGTTCGCGTCATATTTCCGTTGACTTTGCCGGGAATCCTATCCGCAATTGAAATCGTGTTCGCGCTGTCTGCCTCAGCCTTCGTAACACCAACCATTCTCGGCGGCGGACGCGTCCTGACGCTGCCCCGCCTGATCTACGACAATATAGGCAGCCTCGACTGGGGCTCTGGCGGCCGTTCAGAGCTTTATGCTCCTCGGCATTACCGTGCTGGTTCTTCTCAGCATTCGACGCCTCGGTCGACTTTGCCGCTACGACGGAGCGAGAGATTGAAACATACGGTCCTCAATATCTTGCTTGTCGCGACCCTCGTCTTCATGGCCGCCCCCATTCTGGTCGTGGTCATCAATGCATTCAATATCAGTGCCTATAACGCATGGCCGCCACCAGGCTGACGCTGTCGTGGTTCCAAAAGGCGCTATCCACTGCAGGGTTCATCACCGGGCTCTGGAGGTCGCTGACTGTTGCGATCTTTGCGACCCTGACAATTATCCTGATCGGAATACCTACTGCCTACGCGATCTCGCGCTTCCGTTTCCATGGGTGCGAACTTTTGCGGGCAATCCTCCTTGCTCCGCTTGTCGTGCCGAGGGTCGTGCTGGGTTTCGGACTTTTCGTCCTGTTCGTGACAACGAGGTCCCAGCTATTCGGCACGCTTCCGGGCATTGCACTAGCACACGTAATCCTGGTCGTCCCTTTCGTCGGGGTGATATTTCTCGCGGCCCTGGAAGAGGTAGCTCCAACACTTGAAGAGGCCGCGCGCGACCTCGGTGCCGGCCCGATCCGTACGTTCTTTCTGGTGACGTTGCCACAAATGCGCATCGCGCTGCTTTCAGCTTCGTTCTTCTGCTTCATCACATCTGTCGATGAAGTCGAAACTACGCTTTTTCTGGTCCAGCCCGCAGTGAAGACCTTGCCTGTTGCGCTCTATCATTATCTCGAATCCCGGCAGGATCCGACTATTGCTGCGGTCTTCAGCTTAATGATCGCGATTGCTTTCGCTTTCATCCAAGCCGGCATCAATCTGTCCAACGGACAATTTTGGAAGCGAATATTTGGGGCTCGATAGGGAGAGATCTAAGCGCTTAGATCGCTCCGCTACACCGCTGCGGGGCGATCTGTTTTCGGCCCAGGCGCTGAAGCGCCTTGACGCCTCCGTCGTCCATGCCGATCGACTTCCTGCGGGTGCCTATGGCTGCCCTGGTGGGTTCTGATGCTTATGCCTAAGCCATCGACCTCCGGGTCTTTCCCGGCGGCGCGATTAATTGTTTTCGAACTATCGGGCGGTGATGGCGGAGCGGCGCGCGGCGATCGCATGAGAGGGCGCATTGGATTTTTTTTCGCAATTCCGCACGCAAAATCGCTCCGCAGTTATGCTGGAATTGCTTTAGATTTTGCTGAACCTGATGTCCTGCGCGCCCTCCCAAAGCACTTTCCTTCCCAGTGCGGGGAGCTGGTCGAGCCCTTCCGTGATGGTCAGGAAATGGTTGCCGGCAAGCTGGCCCATCTTGCTGGCAAAGTTGACGCCGCCATAGGCAAGCAGGATTTCGGTTTCGCTGAAGCCGCCGGGATAAAGGATGAACTGTCCGGGCGCCGGATAGCTCGTGGCGTTTTCAAATCCCAGGCCAAGATCGGTATCACCTAGAGGAATCCAACATCCCTCTCCGCTCCAGCGTACATGAATGATGCGCTCTGCGTATGGCAGCAGTTCCAGGAACCGAGCGCATGTCTTTGGCGCCGCTTCGATCTCCAGACGTGCTCTGAAGGTGAGGTCTGCTGCTTGTATCTCAATCATTTCGTGCTCTCTTTCAGTCAGAATTTTGCCGATGGTCGCAAACGCTTTTGGCCCGCCTGCGCGGCCCGCAGGTCGCTCAGCGCGGAAATCACGGCTTCGCAGGTCGCCTTGTTGTGTGCATCAAGCCGTTCCATCAATTCCGCCTGGTCATGGCGACGCAAGGCGTCCATGAAGTCAGTGTGTTCGACCAGCGACTGGTCCCATCGCTCATGACCGTAATTGGCCATGGTTCTTGCCCGGTAGACCTTCTTGGACAGTGCCTCATAGGTATCCTGCAGCGATCTGTTGCGGGTGAGCGCCGACATCCGCCGATGGATCTCCTGGTTGATCTTGAAATAACCGACCCTATCCTCGGCCGCATGGCGGCGCGCCAGTTCCAGATGCATTGCCTGCATTTCCAGATGCTCGCTCGGTACCATCCGTTCGATCATAAGTTGGCCTATCAATCGTTCGATGCCGCCGAGTAGTTCAAAGACCTCGGCCACTTCGCCGACGTCGACTTCCGAAACCCGCGCACCGTGATTAGCCTTCCAAACCAGCCATCCATCCGCCGCCAATACCTTGAGCGCCTCGCGCAGCGGGGTTCGCGACACGCCGAAGTGCTCGCAAAGCTGGATCTCCGGCATGCGGCTGCCGGGCGGAAGTTCCCCTTCTTGGATCATCTCCGTCAGACGCGCGACGAGATCCTCATGCAAGGTCAGGCGCTTTGTAGGCTGAGAATTCCATGTCCTGGATTTCTCTTGCGGGTCTATTGGCATGCACTACCCTCAAAACATGTTGGGACGTTCATAGCATTCAGGACAAGATATCGGGAACGCGGGTGTCGGCCGTCAGGCGGCTGTAAAATGCAGTCAGGTAAGGCTTCAGCCTTTCGGTGAACTGGACGTCCTCAGGGCGTTCGGGCAGTCTTGCCGCCTTTGCTGCGGCGGCTGCCCGGCGCGCCACCTCGCCCGCATCGAGCGCGGTGAGCACGCCATCGCGGTAGAGGATTTTGCCGGCCACCATCGTCAGACGTGCGTCGACACCTCGGCCCCGCGCGACGAGCGCCTCGATGATCGGCATGTCCTCGTCGAGATAGACGCCCCTGGTGTGGGCGAGCGAGAAGGCAGTGAGATCGGCAAACCAGCCGTTTTCCAACCTGCCGATACGTCCATCAAATCCCGCGATGGCGGCCCCTGATGTCGTCAGCATCTCGATGACCTGTCTGGCCGAGGGCTTTGGCGGCGATGTCCAGTTGCGCCGCCCCGTCAGCATGGAGGCTACCCGAGCTTCGGAAAAGAGGTCTTCGTCATCCATGACGCTGGAATTGTCACTGCCCACGCCCACGCGGACTCCGCTTGCGATCAGGGCCGGCACCGGAGCGGTGGCGTCGCAGAGCCTGAGATTGGAGCCGGGATTGGTCGCGACCATTGCGTTGCCTTGCGCAAGGATTTCGATATCGTCAGGGGTGAGGAACACGCCATGCGCGATGACGGTCTTGGACCCGATTGCGCCAAGTGCTGCCAGATGACGCATGGTCCCTTCGGGATAGAGGTAACGGCAGGCCGCGTATTGCCCAGTGGTTTCCAGCGCATGGATGTGGAGACCGATATCGCGGCGGCGTGCGTCCGCGGCAGTGGCGGCAAACAGCGGATCGGTAACCCATTGAGGCCCCGACGGACCATAGCAGAACGAGACCAGGTCGTTCTGTCCGAAGTCTGCGAGCAGCCGATCCAGGAGAGCCGACGTTGCGGTAAAGTCTTTTTCATAAGGCGTATCGTTGCGTTCTCGCAGGCGGTTCGCCAGATCGTCTGGCAATCCGGCAAGAAACTCGGCTTCCGCTTCCTGCGGAAAAACAATGTTGCCCTGGTCGCAGACACCAATGGCGATGCAGGCTCGTAACCCGGCCGCGCCATACCCGGCAATGCTGCCCCGCAACTCGGCTTCGTAATTCCCTGTCCCATAGGCCAGATCGGCATGCACGGCACAGGTGACGCCGTTCTTCAACATCTCCGCTGATGCCAGGGTTCCTATGGCCCCAAGATCCGGCGAGCCGCGACTGCGTCTCTGCGCCATCCAATGTTCCAGACGCTGGTCGGGATAGCCAAGCTGGATTTGGCTGACGCCCCGGCCATGCTGATGCGCGTTGACCAACCCAGGCATCAGGATCGCGTCCGGCAGATCGATGACCTCGGCATGCGGGTAGGCTGCTTCAAGTGCAGCGACAGGGCCGCTGTCGGCAATCAGCTTTCCGTCCACAACCAGCCCATGGCCCTGTTCCAGAGGAACATCGTGGCCGCGCAGCAGGTATTCCGGCTTCAGCAATATCGGTGTCATCGGCTAGTTTCCTTCGCGCATGGCGATGGGTTGGACGTTCTGGAACAGGCTGCCCCAGCCTTTTACCAAACCCGGATCGATTCCGGCCAGGAAGAGGGATTTCCATACGACGGCGGCGATGCTGTCATAAATGGGTATCCCGATTTCCTGCTCCATGCGATCGATTATGGGAGCGGCCCTAAAATTCGTGCACATCACCATGATCGCGTCGGGTTTCTCCTTGGCGACGTCGCGGATGAGATCGGCAATCTGGTCTTCGCTCCACTGCGCAAAACTGTAGTTTCCGGGGTCGTCGAGGTGCCGCTCGATCGAGCAATCAATGCCCAGACCGGCGTAGTTCTCGATGATCTTTCGCTGGATTTCGGGTTGGTAGGGCGAGACAAGCGCTACCTTCCGGCAATTCGTGATCGATAGTATTTCGTTGATAGCCAATACCGATGTTGTCGCGGGAATGCCGGTGCGCTGGAAAATCTCAGCACAAAGTGCCTCATCATTGGCCTGTCCCAGCCAACTCCCCGAAGTCCCGCTCCAGCCGATCACATCGATCTTCGCGTCGGACAGCAATTCGGCTGCCTGAACGATATGAGATGTCTGAAACTGCACGAGATCATGTGGTTCGAGCGAGATGCGCGTCACCCGAAATCTCTGGAAGTGACTGCTGACCGATGGGATATCGGCCGTCATGGCCACCGTGACCGGTTCCAGCACCGTGTTGGAGGATGGGGTCAGCATTCCCAGCCGTACCCGCTCATCCAAGGCGTTTCCTCTTGTAAAGCCGTCAGCATCGTGACTTGGCATGGGGGTTCCTCCTGACGATTTTTTTATAGGGCGCATTCGAACCGGGCAGGATAGGTGTCGGAGGCAATCGGATGACAGAGGCACCGGGCATGGATGCGTCTGTAGGGTGCGAGCAGAGGCGCGACGCTTTCCTCGACGGCGGTAATGATCGGCTCAAGCTCGGCATGTATTTCCTGTGCTTCCCGCAGAATCGCCGCCTCGTCGATCAGCGTCAGCTTTCCGTCGCGGAAAATGACCGTGCCATCGACGATGGAGAGACGAAGACCGGAGCCTGTCTCGGCATAGACCAGTTGGCGGATGGGGTCGTTCAGGGGAACGAAGGCGATCTGGTCGAGACTGTAGCCGGACAGGTCGGCTTTCATGCCCACCTTGATCTCGCCGATCTGCTTCTCAAGGCCCAGTGCCCGTGCCCCGCCCTTGGTCGCTGCATGAAATGCCTCCGGGGCGGTGATCCATCGGTCCGGATCGTTGCCACGCAGCTTCTGGACATAGGCGGTATTGGAAACGGCGCGCAGCATGTCGGCCGTTTCGATGAGGCCGCACCCGTCCGTGCCGAGGCTCACATTGATGCCGGCATCCAGCATCTCCCGCATTGGCATCAGGCCGGAGCCGAGTTTCATGTTGACGGTGGGATTATGCTGCACGGAAGCGCCTGATGCGGCGATGATGGAGATATCCGCCGGCGTCAGCCAAACCGCGTGTATGAGCGCCGTTTTTTCCTTGAGAAAGCCCAGCCGATCGAGATGGGCAAACATGCTCGACCCATACATGATCTGGCCCGTGACGGCTTGAAGGCGCGTTTCCTGCACATGGATCATCACAGGAAGGTCGAATTCGTCGGCGAGGCTGCGGGTCGCCTTGAGAAAATCGTCGGTGCACCGCTGGGGAGCCGATGGAGCAACGATATATCCGACGCGATGTTCGGAAGGATGACGGGAACGTGCCATCTCCCGCGCCAGCGCGAGGACATCGCCGGCAGGGGTCGGACGCACGGCGTCGAGTTGCGCCAGCAGTTCTGCCGGGAACTCTTCTTCGACAAACGGCATGGCCCGAAAGAACGGCCGGTCAAACAGGGTGAACCCCAGGAGTGCGCGGATGCCGCAATCCTCGTAGGCCTGGAAGGCTGCATCGACATGGCTGCGATCGAGCATCGGACCGACGTTCATGTCGTCTACCAGCGTGGTGGCACCGCTGCGGATCGCCTGGATCGCACTGATAAGCGTTCTGACATAAACCTGCCGGGCCGTCAGCGGCACCGGTTTCAGCGGTCGGACGAAGTTCATGACAAGTTCCAGGGGTTGCCCCTCGAACCGTCCCTTCAGATAATTCTCGTGGGAATGATGATGTCCGTCGATGAGCCCCGGAGTGACCAGGAGCCGGCTTGCATCGATGACAGTTCCTTGGGGAGGCCTGGCACCGGTGGGCTGAAGGTCCGCGATCCGGTCGGCCTCAATGAAGATATCCGTCGCACGGCCGCGCTCGTTGCCGGCGAGCGTCGCGGCGGTCAATGTGATCGTGTCCATTAATCCACCTCCACAATGCAATCCACCTCGACGGAGGTGTTGAAGGACAAGCCTACGACACCGATCGCAAGGCGCGTGTGCGTGCCGGCCTCGCCAAGGGCGGCTATCAGAACATCGGAGCAGCCGTTCAGCACGAGATGCTGGTCGGTGAAGCCCGGGCCGGAGTTGATGTAGCCGGTAAGCCTGGCGATTTGCCTGATCCGGGAAAGGTCGCCAAGCATTGTCTGGGCACGATTGAGAAGACCAATGGCGCATTGCCGCGCCGCCTCATAGCCTGCATCAACTCCAATCTCGCTGCCGAGCTGTCCGGTGATGCCGGCAACGACCCCGTCATATTCCATGGCCGACAGCTGTCCGGAGAAATACAGGAGATTTCCCACGCGGATGGCCGGCTTGTAGCGGCTCGCAGGCTCTCTGTAGCCTCCGAGCACGATGCTCATATCAGCCAATCTCTGGGTGATCGTCGCGTGTGACATTGTTAGGCTCGCATCGTCAGACATGGTTGAAAAACCTGAGAAACTGCTTGGTTTCCGGCTGCTGGGGATGGCGGAAGAGCTCTTCAGGCGTTCCCGACTCGCACACCAGGCCGTTTGCCATGAAGATGACTTCGGACCCCACATCTGCCGCAAACTTCAGTTCATGGGTTACCACGACCATCGTCATGCCGGTGCGGGCGAGATCGAGCATGACGTCCAGCACCTCATTCACCAACTCAGGGTCTAGCGCCGAAGTCGGTTCATCGAAAAGAATGACCTTCGGCCCCATGGCCAGGGACCGGGCGATCGCCACGCGCTGCTGCTGGCCACCGGACAGTTGCGAGGGACGTTTATTCATGTGGCTGCCGAGGTGGACCTGCTCGAGAGCGGCGGTGGCTATCTCTCGTGCCTCAGTTCTACTCTTACCCCGAACCCGGTGTGGCCCAATCGCGACATTGTCGAGAGCGGTCAAGTGGGGGAAAAGGTTGAACCGTTGGAACACGAAGCCGATGTCCGATCTCTGTCCGGCAATCCTGGCTTCGGAATCCCGCACCCATTTTCCACCATCACCAATGAAGCTGCCGCCAAGGCTGACGCCTTCGAGATAGACGACGCCCGATGTCGGCATTTCCAGGAGATTGAGGCAGCGAAGCAGGGTGGTCTTTCCGGAGCCGGACGCGCCGAGCAGCACCACGGTCGACTTTTGGGGCACGTTGATATCGATGCCCTTCAGCACTTGAGTGCCTCCGAAAGACTTGCTGAGCTGTTCGGTCCTGAGCATGGGAACTGTAGAAGGCATCACGTCACCACTTCGGCAGGATGTTTTCGAGTTTTCGGGAGAGAACAGTCAGCGCCTTGACGATGACATAGTAGTAGATCGCCAGTAGGCCGTAGACTTCCAGAGGCGCGAAATACATGGAGACGATGGATTGACCGGACCGGGTCAACTCAAAAACGGAGATAGCCGAAAGAAGCGATGTGTTCTTGGTGAGATTGATCACTTCGTTGGTGGTTGGCGGCACGATCTGGCGGAGCGCCTGCGGCAGCAGGATCCAGATCAAGGTCTGGTGTTCCCGCATTCCGATCGAGCGGGCGGCCTCGGACTGCCCTTTCTCAATCGAACCTACAGCGCCGCGGACGGTTTCCGCTATAAAGGCCGCTCCGTTCAGCCCAAGGGCGGTCACGCCCGCCCAGAACTCGTTGAAGCCAATGCCGAAGCCAGGCAGCACGAAGTAGACGAAGAAGATCTGTATCAGCAGCGGCGTGCCGCGGATAACGTCGACATAGATTGCAACCGGCGTGCGGATCAGCCGCGACTGTGCCAACGACACAAGCCCGAGCGCGATTCCGAAAACGATTTCCGCTATCCCGGCAAGAACCGCGATCTGTATCGTTACGACCGAAGCCTTTGCCAGAAGTGGCACAGACAGCCACACTATGTTCCAGTCAATCATTATCGAGCCTGCCGAGGGAGGGTGCCGGTGGCGTCGCGCCACCGGTCAGGGAAATCATTCCATTACGGGAACGGTGGTCGGCATGTCGAACGCAACGCCGAACCATTTCGTCTGCAGTTCCATCAGCTTGCCGCTCTTGGTCGCAGCCAGGAGCTGTTCGTCAATATACTTGCGAAGTTCCTCGTCCTCCTTGCGGATGCCGATCCCGGCTAGGCTGCTGCCGGCAACATTTTGCACCAGCGCATATTTGCCGGGCGCGTTCTTGATGACAAGACCAAGGTTGGTCATGTTGCTGATCACGCCATCGACCGTGCCCTGGTTGAGGGCGAGAATGGACATCGGCTCAGAATCGAAAACTTTGACCTCTCCGAAACCGTTGCCCTTGGCCTTCTCCACCTGCTCGTTGAATTTCGGCATCGACGCTTCCTCGGGCGTGCCGGCCTTGATGGCAATGGGTTTTCCCGACATGTCGTCGAAGGACTTTATCGTGCTTTCGTCTGCGGCGCGTACCAGCATGGCAAGCGAGGAATCCGCGTAAGGGATGGAGAAATTAACCTTCTGCATCCGCTCCTTGGTATAGGACAGCGAACTCATGATGATATCGAACTTGCTGGAAAGCAGGGCAGGGACGATGCCTGACCACTGGGTATCGACGAACTCCGGCTTCACGCCGAGATCCTTGAACATCATCTCAGCGAGATCAACGTCATAGCCAACGATCACGCCATTCTCCCGATAGCTGAAAGGCGCAAAAACGCCTTCGACCCCGATCTTGATGACGCCGTCTGCCTTGATGGCGGCGAGCGTCCGCTCGGCTGCCATGGCGGATCCTGCGCCAACGGCTACAGCCAAACCCATTGTGGCTGCCAAAAACAGTCTGCGAGTGAAATTCTGCATTGTGTTCCCCTTTTTTATTCCAGGAGTGAAATCCAGGAAGCAGCAATCATGTAATACATTATACAATCATAGTAAATATCAAAAAAATAGGCAAAGTCGTGATCAAAAAATATGCAAATGCTTTCTAACAATATAAATATGCCAATTCGAACAGGTAATGTACAATATTTCCAGCCTTGGATAGTTGGTAATTTTGAAATACGAAATCTGGAAGTGGTGAATATTCATTCTAGAGAATATCGAGGGCGATATTTTTCCTGATGACTGAAGTGTCACTTGGCCATCTGCCAACGCAGGGATTTGATGCACCCGAGTGCGCAACACCCTTGCTCACGAGGTGATGTGGCGGCGGCTCTTCATTGTTCAGAGAGAAGGCTTCGTCAAAAGCCTTCCGACCCTCATTCCGCTGAAGGCGGTTTTTCGGGCAGCCTGCACTGGCTTTGATGGACGACGCTTTCCTCTCAGCATAGACACGGGCTGGCGGTTGAGCCTCGACGTCATGATGTGGTCAAACGGCGCAAGAGAGATGGGACCACTTTGTCGGAGAAGCCAGCGATCGAAATGCGTATGCTGGGGACCGTATCCCAAAATTATCAAAGCGCACGGTAGCTCAACTCCGTAGCACGCATTCTGGTGGGGCTTTGTCCGAATGTCTGGGAAAATGCACGCGAGAAATGCGATGCATTCTCGAACCCGACTTCAAGGGCAACTTCGATCAAGGATGCCTTGGTCTTGATGAGCAGTTGCTTGGCGCGTTCCATCCGCACCCGCCGGTAGACGAGGGCGGGGGAGCTTTTGGTTTCGCCCATGAACAGGCGCTCGAGCTGCCGCCTGGAGAGCCCGACCGATGCGGCGGGTTCCTCGATCGGCAGCCGTCGCTCGATATGCTGCTCCATCATGATCAGCACGGCCCTGATTCTCGGATCCTTGCATTCGATGGAGAGCGGTTTGCGGGTCTGGATGGCAAGCGCGGTTCGCGCTTTTTCGATGTGGAGAACCTCGAGCGCATTGCGCTCGGCTTCCTTGATGATGTGACGCCGCACGATCAGCGCCGCCATGTCGGCGGCGCTGCTGCCGCCGGCGCAGGATCCGCGTGTCCGGTCGAGGTTGAAAATTCGGTCGGAGCGAACCTGGTGGTCGGGGAAGCGCTCGCGAAACGCGTTGTAATGTAACCAGCTGACGCAGGTCCGGTGTTCCTTCATCAGTGATCAGGTGCTGCGGCCCGGCTCCGTTCATGGCGGCGTCACGCACGATTTCCGCCGACCTCGGCGTGCCGCCCGAAAATTACATCGAAGAGAGTTTCGACGCCGCCGTGATCGACGACGCTCCGCCTCCGATGACGGGCGAGGCAGTGCTCGCACCCTTCAAGGTCGAGTTTGCCAAGCAGGGTCGTACGATTGACGTCACATCCGATCAGACCGTGCTGTCCTGCGCAAAAAAAGCCGGCATTAAAATCCCGTCATCCTGCTCGAACGGCCTCTGCGGCACCTGCAAATCGAAACTCGTCAGCGGCACCATCAACATGCACCACAACGGCGGCATCCGCCAACGCGAAATCGACGCCGGATTTTTCCTGCCCTGCTGTTCGAAACCGCTCACCGATCTGATTATTGAGCGATAAGGCTTAAGCTAGATATTAGGTGGCCACGCGAAAATTGAGCATTTTGTGTGGCTGTCGCGGCTGTATTTTAGTAGCTAAATGACGTTCTGGAGTTCGTGTCCCTTCAAGGCGCTCGCGCGACGTGGACGATTCCAAATCGGGCATGAGGCAAGCCAGAACAGCAGTTTGCTTTTGTTTGCTGCGCAGTACATATAGACATTTTTGCGGATATTCGGCATAGAGGCTATATTTGCTGCGCAGGGAATATCGTGGAAGATTTCATAGCTATCGATATGTTGGGTGAATTGACGGCCAGCCTCACGGAGGCAGGCGGGGAAATCACGTCCGAGCCGAGGTTTGAGCCGCAGATGGGAAACTCTCACGCAGATTTCCTTATAGATGCACGATTTTCTGATGCGCCTCTCAAACTTGTTGTCGAGGTCAAAAAATCAGCTTTCCCAAGAGATGTCAGGGAAGCAATCTGGCAGCTGAAGAAATTCATTGCCGCTATGCCGCCAGGCAATTTTAGAGTTCTCCCCCTATTGATGGCCGATACCATTTCCCCGGGTGCGCGTGCACTCCTGCGACAGGAAAAGATCGGTTATTTCGATCGTAGCGGCAGCCTCTATCTTTCGGCCGACAATCTCTTTGTTCTCGTCGAAAAGCCAGCCTCGAAGCAGCAGGCTCGATCGCTTAACAATCTGTTCGTTGGAAGTCGCGCAAAGGCCCTCCATGCCGTCTGGACATTTAAGGACCAATGGTTCGGTGTGCATGAACTGGCCGAGCGGGCATCCGTATCTCCCACAACTGCATCCCAGGTTCTTATCGAACTAGAGCGCCGCGAATGGGTGAGCTCCAAGGGTGCCGGTCCATCGAAGGAAAGGATACTCTCCAATCCCCGCGCGCTGCTTGACGAGTGGTCTTCCTATGTCGCTTCGATCAAGCCGAAGCCGCTTCGCTCATACTATATGCGGATGACCAATATCGATGAGGCGATCCGTGAGATTGACCGCATCTGCGATGAGACGGGAGCTCGCTACGAAATTTCCGGGCTTATGGCCGGGCAGATCCATGCACCGCACCTCTCGAAGATATCCCAAATCCATTGCCGCATCGATCATGGCGGCGAAAGCCTTCTTCGAAAACTGGGAGCAAAGGCTGTCAAAGAGGGCTGGAATCTGGGAGTTATAGACTCTAATCCACGCCACGACTTTCTGTTTCGCCAACGGGTCGGTCATGTCTGGGTCACAGATCCACTTCAAACCTACCTCGATCTCCTGCAGCTTGACAGCGGTCGCTCAAAGGAACTGGCCGACCATCTTCGGCTGACAAAACTCGCGGTACCCGAATGACAAAGCCCCAGATACTGACTGAATACAGTGCCGATGTTACCCGCGACTGCGAGCGCGTCCTGGTTACGCTCTTCAGCGGCCTCGGCCCCTGGCGTGATTCCGTCTTTCTGGTCGGTGGGCTTGCACCGCGCTACATCGTCACCAAGAGGCCGCCTGACGTCCCGCCTCATGCAGGAACCGGTGATATCGATGTCGTCGTCGATCTGTCGATCCTCGCCGACACAGAGGCATACCGGACGCTCGAGCAGAACCTCAAAAAAATGGGTTTCGAGCGTGCGCAAAATGACAAGGGCAATAAGGTCAACTGGCGTTGGCAGACCATGACCGAGCACGGCATTCTCGTCATTCTGGAGTTCTTGGCAGACGATCCGAAGCTCCGGGGTGGCGCATTGCAGGAACTGCCGACGGAAGGAAATGTTTCTGCAGTGAATATCCCTCACGCGTCGCTCGTGTTCGGGCACCACGATCGGATGGAAGTCACCGCTGATCTGTTGGGGGAAAAAGGCCGCTCGACAGAATCCATCCCCCTACGCCGATATCGTGGCATTCACATGCCTCAAGGCGTTTGCCTTTGATCACCGGCGTGAGCGCAAAGATGCGCACGATCTCGTCTACTGCCTCGAACACGGAGAAGGCGGGCTCGCCGGCGCAATCGCCAAATTCCAAGAGGCTCTGAAAGGCAACGATCGGGAGGTCATCGAACGTGCCCTGACGCTTTTGCTCCAGACGAAGGCTACTTGCGCGAAGGCAACGTTGCCGTGGCGCAGTTCGAAATTGAAGGTGCTGCCAGACGACACGGAAATCAGAGAAGCCCGGATTTTGCGCCAGCGTGCCGTCAATGACATCATGCTCGAGTTTTTAAGCGCGCTTGGTATTGCGTTCAAGTGATGCTCGGAGCGCGGGCCGCAGGCGGTGAACTCGACGTCGAGCATCATCGCCCTCCGGCCAACGCGGCCAGAAAGCGCAGGATTTTTCCGCACCACAAATGGCCGAACACGGCCAAGACGACGAGGCAAGTGCCATTATATGTGCGGCTACCGCGCGACTCCATCAAGCAAGAAAGCATCAGTTGCCCGAGCTGCTTCCACTGGCGCAATGGTTTAACGCAATCTTGGATCGACCGCGTCAGGGTAGGCGCGTCTTTGAACGGAGGCACCGTAGTCGGTAGTCAATATGGTCGCTGCTCCGCTGGCCTATGCGAGTATTCCGACTGTTGCGACTTGCCACAAAGCATCGCGAAAGGCGCACCTAAACATACCACTTACTGGATCAGGCGCACGTCACTTGTAACCGGCAGCGTCCCCGGGGTAACGCTGAGCGCAATAAGCTGGGCGAGGATCGAAAAGACTTGATTGGTGTTTTCGGCGCCCCTCTCTGGGACGCAATAAGCCGAGCCACGGTAGACTGTGGCGGCAAAGCAGTTGTGCGATCGTCCCCGAGTAACTTTGATAATCGATGTGTCGGTCGCCCGCCGAAGGGCCTCCTCCGTCTGGAGCCTGAAGGCATTGGGGGTGGATCGCATCAATGCTCCAAGATAACGAAAGACAGCAAAAGGCGAGCGCAGGGAAATGGAGAAGGTGAAGGAAGCTTCACCTTCTATATCGTTGTGAAACCTTACTACGAGGTCCTTCGGCGTCGCGCCCGTACCCGACCAGTTCGCGCTGCAGATCTGGCCAGGGCCCTGACGGACTAGGTTGCGCTTGAAGGCGTCGTCGCTGTGTTCGGGTCGGTCCCTGATTTCATGATCACGATCGATGCCAACTTCTGGATGTCTGCAAGCGACGCTCAGGCCCGCGCCCTCATGGAGCATGAGCTATCGCACTGTGCGCAGGAGCTCGACGACTTCGGAGCCCCGAAGTTCCGCAAGCGTCGGATTCACCCGAAGCCGCGCACAACGCCAGGGTCGCAGAAGCCCAAAACAGCCTATTTTTGCGCCATCACGATGACCCGCTGGCAATAAATTTCATTTTTTTATGGACATCGAGCGTATATCCACCTACATAACGTTCAATGCCTCCGCCGAAGCGCTGGTTTCGAATGGAACATGAAGCGCCGAACGCAGACGTTACTATCGATGATTGCCATTATGGCAAAGCCATACTTGGATGGCCAGATACGTGATTAAATCAATAGCGCTTTTCTACATTGGAAACACACCCGACACTTGGAAATTCACAGTAAATACTGCCGTCTCGACAAGCATCGGCTAAAAAAGGAGAATGCCTAGCCTCTTGAGCTCGGCGCCCAAATTATATGAATTCTGCAACTGGAAAAGACGCGCCGACACAATCGGCAACGACCAAGATCAGCCTCAAGAACATCTACAAAGTCTTCGGCGAGCATCCGAAAAAAGCCTTCGCACTACTGCGGGCCGGAAAGACCAAGTCTGAAATTCATGCAGCAACGGGCTGCTCGATCGGCGTCAACGACGCCAGTTTCGATATTCGTGCCGGCGAGATATTCGTGATCATGGGCCTGTCGGGCTCCGGCAAATCAACGCTGCTGCGCCTTCTCAACCGACTGATCGAACCGAGTTCCGGATCGATCGAGATCGATGGCCGCGACATCACCGGCATGTCGCGCAGCGAGCTGATCGCGCTTCGCCGCCGCGACATCAGCATGGTCTTCCAATCCGTTGCACTGCTGCCGAACCGCACGGTCCTCAACAACGCCGCCTTCGGTCTCGAAGTCGCCGGTGTCGGCGAGGCCGGCCGCAAGCAGAAGGCACTGGCGGCGCTGAAGGCCGTTGGCCTAGATGGCTATGCCGACAGCCGCCCGGACCAGCTCTCCGGTGGCATGAAGCAGCGCGTCGGCCTTGCCCGCGCACTGGCCAGCGAGCCGACGATCCTGCTGATGGACGAAGCCTTCTCGGCCCTCGACCCGCTGATCCGCACGGAAATGCAGGACGAACTGGTTCGCCTGCAGTCGGAACACAGCCGCACCATCGTTTTCGTCAGCCACGATCTCGACGAGGCGATGCGCATCGGCGACCGGATCTGCATCATGCAGAACGGCAATGTCGTGCAGGTCGGCGCGCCCGATGAAATCGTCACCCAGCCGGCCAACGACTATGTTCGCTCGTTCTTCCGCAATGTCGATGTCGCCCATGTCTTCAAGGCCGGCGATGTTGCCCGCAAGTCGCAGGTGACGATCATCGAGCGCGAAGGCGTGTCCGCTGCCGCAGCGCTCGAGCGAATGAAGAACTACGATCGTGAATACGCGATCATCCTCGGCCGCGACAAGACCTATCACGGCATGATCAGCCAAACTTCGCTGATCGAGAAGATGCGGGCCAAGGCAGCCGACCCCTATCGCGGTGCTTTCCTGACCGAGATCCAGGCCATTCCGGCTTCCGAGCCTTTGTCGAACGTGCTCGGCAAGGTCGCCGCCAGCCCATGGCCGGTACCCGTCGTCTGCGATCGCAACCGCTATATCGGCTCCATCAGCAAGTCGGCGCTGCTCGAAACGCTCGATCGCGCCAGCTGACCCCAAACACATCGGATATACTATGAACTTCGATATCGGAAACGGCATCGACGCTGCCGTCAATTACGTCCTCGACAATTTCTCACCGCTGCTGGACGCCATCGCCGCGACCATCGGCTTCGTCACGGATGGTATCCAGAATGCCCTGCTGGCTATCCCCATGCCTGTCGGCATCGCGATCTTCGTGATCCTGTCGCTCTGGCGTGTCGGCATCGGCTTTGCGGTGTTCACCGCGCTCGGCCTGCTGCTCGTCAATCACATCGCCCTCTGGGGCCCGATGATGGAGACGCTATCGCTGGTGATCGCCTCGACGCTGATCGCCATGCTGGTCGGCCTGCCGCTCGGCATCTCCATGGCGCGCAAGGATTCCGTCGCCGCCTTCGTGCGCCCTGTTCTGGACCTGATGCAGACCATGCCGGCCTTCGTCTACCTGATCCCGGCCGCGATGTTCTTCGGCCTCGGTGCCGTACCCGGCGCGATCGCCACGGTGATCTTCTCAATGCCACCGGTGGCCCGCCTCACCAATCTCGGCATCCGCCAGGTGGATGGCGAATTCATCGAGGCCGGCAATGCCTTCGGCTGCACCGCTACGCAGTTGCTCTTCAAGGTGCAGTTGCCGAATGCCCTGCCCTCGATCATGGCCGGCATCAACCAGACGATCATGTTGTCGCTGTCGATGGTGGTGATCGCCTCGATGATCGGTGCCGGTGGCATCGGCAACACGGTACTGACGGGCATCCAGCGTCTCGATGTCGGCACCGGCTTCGAAGGCGGTATCGCCGTTGTCATCCTGGCCGTCATTCTCGACCGGATCACCCAGAGCCTCGGAAAACCCCGCGCCGCCTTCTGGCTGGGACTGTTCCGCAAGACCGAGCGCGAGGAACTGGCGACCGCTACTGCCTGACCCCCGCGTCAGACCAATGCGGGCAACGACCCGTCTAATGCGGACCTTCACAAAAGGAGCACATATGTTCAAAACACTCGCAACCCTCGGCCTCGCCGCCGCCCTTCTCGTTGGCACCGTCACAGCGACCATGGCTGCGGATGCCAAGCCGGTGAAGATCGGCTGGGCCGCATGGTCCGACGCCGAATTCGTCACTAAGCTCGCTGCCAGGCTGATCGAGACCAAGCTCAACCAGAAGGTCGAGCTTGTGCAGGCAGACGTGGCGCCGCTCTACCAGGGTGTCGGCCGCGGCGATCTCGATGCGATGATGATGGCCTGGCTGCCGCAGACCCATGCGGACTATTATGCCAAGGTCAAGGAGAAGGTCGAGACGCTCGGCACCGTCTATGACGGCGCCAAGCTCGGCTGGGTCGTCCCGGACTACATTCCCGCAGACCAGATCGGCTCGATCGAGGATCTCAAGAAGGAAGACGTCCAGAAGAAGCTCTCCGGCACCATCCAGGGCATCGACCCCGGCGCCGGCCTAACGCGCCTGTCGGAGAAGGCCGAGAAGGATTACGGGCTGGGCAGCTACAAGCTGCAGATCTCCAGCGAAGCCGGCATGCTGACCACCGTCGATCGCGCCGTGCGCGGCGAAAAGTGGTTCGTGGCCACCGCCTGGAGCCCGCACTGGATGTTCGGCAAGCACCAGCTGCGCTACCTCGACGACCCGAAAAAATCGTTGGGTGAAGCCGAGCACGTCGACATTCTGGCGCGCAAGGACTTCAAGTCGGAATATCCCAAGGTTGCCGACTTCCTGTCGCGCATGAAGCTGCCGATTCCCGATCTGGAAGCGGCGATGTTTACCGCGCAGCAGAGCTCCTATGATCAAGCAGTCGACAAGTACATTGCCGACCACCCCGACCAGGTGAAGAGCTGGATCGGCGAGGAAGGCTGATCTCCGACATCATGCTCCCCAGCACCATCGTGCTGGTGAGCATCTTCGCAAGATTGAGCAGGAGCGGCAGTTGTATATCGACAGCCCGGACACGTTCTACACGACTGACGACACCATCGGCGGCCGGATATCGCTGGCGCGCGACGCGAACGGCCTGTCGGTCGAAGCCGCCGCCCTCGCAATCGGCATCGCGGCAGGCACCTGGATCGACTGGGAAAACGATCGTGACGCTCCCTTCCCCGACCGCCTCGTGATGATTGCCGAAGCGCTCGGGGTCAGCCTGGCGTGGCTCGTCAGCGGACGTGGCGAAGGGCCAACCTGGATCACCAGTGACAACGCTTCTGCCTTTCGTCCGGACTGACGGCCAACGGCCGCGCCAAACGATTTCAGCAGGACAAGGAACGACATCGATGGATACCAGCACAATCACATCCGAACTGACGCAGAACATACCTGGGGCGCCGGCCCTGGAAGCAGGATCGACAACCGGCCAGCCGATCGATCTCTCTGCCATGCACGCCCTCTATTCGGATATGGGATGGCTGATCGCCGAGCGTTTTTCATCGCTTGAAGACCGCCAGAGGGTATTCGAGCTGATCGAACTCGGCATGCGAAGCGGTGACCCCAAACTGAAGCATGCGGTATCGACCGGCTTGATCGAAGCGATGATTTCCCGCACCGGCGCGCAGCCGGCGAGGTGGCGACAGATCTCGGCGGAGCTCGGGCCGTTGTCCGCTGCCTATATCCACGGATAGCTTTTTCCCCTGCCAAGTTCCGCCCATCTCGGCCGGCATCAGCGTGGATCGCAGATGCCGGCCTGTTCGTCTTCGGCCAGCCCCCTTCCTAGTGGCGTTGTTGCGTGGATCACCCGGCGACTGATATTGAGCGGTTGTTTTCAGTCTCCTGATCGGGATTTCGACGATGCCGCACACGTCCAAAGCCGATCGGCGGGACAAGATTGCCAAGCAGAAATATCAGGTGACGAATTGGCCGGCATATAATGAAAGCCTGCGTCAACGTGGTGATTTGACCATCTGGGTGAAGGATGAGGCCCTGTCTTTATGGACGGCGCGAAGGCGGACATCGCGGGGTGGTCAGCCGAAAACTCGGATCTGGCGATTACGTTGTGCTTGATCCTGCGCGTCGTCTACGGGCTGGCGCTACGCCAGACCCAAGGCTTGATGCGCAGTGTTGCGGCGCTGATGGGGTTCAATATTGCCGTGCCTGACGTCTCCACCCTGTCTCGCCGGAGCAAAGGGCTGGCGTTGCCGTCGACAAAGTCCCGAGCCACAACATCAGGTCCGGTCCATCTGGTTGTCGACAGCACCGGCTTGAAGGTCTTCGGCGAGGGCGAGTGGGTGGAAAACAAGCACAAAACCAAGGCCAAACGCAAAAGATGGCGCAAACTGCACCTTGGTCTCATCTTGTCATTGGTGAGATTGTTTGTTCCGATCTGACCGTGGATGATGTCGGCGATCCGACAGCGTTACCAGGACTTCTGGACCAGATCGGTGGCCCCTTCGAGAAGTTCATTGCCGCCGGCGCCTATGATGGAACGCCAAGCCGAGATCTTTTGGCGACACGCTCTGGTGAGATCGTAGAGGTCATTATCCCACCTCCCAAGACTGCCGTTGCCAGCCCTCAATCGGGGCTGGTTCCATCCGTCCGCGATCGCCATATTGCAGAAATCCAGACTAAAGGGCGGATGGCCATTGCAGAAATCCACCGACTACAACAAGCGCAGTCGCGCTGAGACCCAGATGGGTCGATGGAAGGCTGTGCCGGGCCCAAACTCAAAGCACGACATTTTGAAAATCAGAAGACTGAAGCGAAGATTGGCGTCCGTGTTCTTAACCGGACGACAGAACTTGGCCGGCCCAAGTTCGAGCGCGTTGCATGAAAAATGCAGTGGATAGGGTTGCCTTGTCCAAAGTCTGATCCATGCAACAGTGCTGTTGGTGGGAGCCCAGGCACGTGATATTGCGGCACGGTGACAAATGCCCGATGTCACCGCATTTATTCTTCCACCAACCGCAACACTGGCGGGGCTCCACATGCGCGGAACGCCTTTAGGTCGACTTGAACCATCGGGCCACGCGGCGTGTGCATGGTGAGGGTGCTGATATCGACATCAATACCGGATTTGTGTACGTCGCGGATGGCGTCGTTCATTTGTTGAAGGGCTGCGCCTAGTCTTTCCTCAGCATGCTTCTGTCTTGCGAGGTGAGATGTCATGGTTGTCCTGATCGTTTGCTGTTCGCTTTCCGCTTATGCGGGTAGCTTTTTGGTCCGCGCTGGGGTTATCTCATCCCTGGGGAAACGTGCGCGGATCCACGGAAGTTTTTCGTTATAACAGTCGAGAAGACAGCCTCATCCGACGCTATTCGTTTTCACTGTCGGATCGACTGGAGATCGACCTGCGGAGGCGTGATCATAATCGGCTCGACTTGCCATTCAGCTATGTTTAACGCGATACCCGGGCCGGTTAACCTGACGGTGCCAATCACCCGTCCTTGTAGTAATAGCTATAGCCGTTGAGCGCCGGGGCGCCGCCGAGATGGGCGTACAGCACCTTCGAGCCCTCGGAGAAGAAGCCCTTGCGTGCGAGATCGATCATCCCCTGCATCGACTTTCCCTCATAGACTGGGTCGGTAATCATCGCCTCGGTGCGCGCCGCGAGCCGGATCGCCTCGTTGGTCTCCTCCGAGGGCACTCCATAGGCGGGATAGGCGTAGTCAGGGTTGATGACGATCTCGTCTTCACGCACCGACCGACCAAGGTTCACGAGTTCCGAGGTCGCATCGACGATCTTCCGCACCTGATCCCGCGTCTGCTGGAGGGTGCCCGAGGCGTCGATGCCAATCACCCGGTCGGCCCTGTTTAGTGCGGCAAAGCCGACGATCATTCCGCCCTGGGTTGAACCGGTGACAACGCAGACGATGATATAGTCGAAGATGAAGCCGAGGTCCTTTTCCTGTGCCGCGACTTCCTCGGCGAAGCCGACATAGCCGAGGCCTCCGAACTTGTGTACCGAAGCGCCAGCCGGGATCGCGTAGGGCTTGCCGCCCGCATCCTCTACCGACTGAATCGCATCCTCCCAGCTCTTGCGGATGCCGATGTCGAACCCATCCTCGACCAGCCGGCTGTCGGCGCCCATCAGTTTCGTCATCAGGATATTGCCGACACGGTCATAGACCGCATCGTAGTGCGGCACCCATTTCTCCTGGATGACGACACATTTCATGCCGATCTTCGCCGCAGTCGCAGCCACCATGCGGGTATGATTCGACTGGACCCCACCGATCGACACCAGCGTATCCGCGCCGGAGGCGATCGCGTCGGGCACGATATATTCGAGCTTCCTGAGCTTATTGCCGCCCATGGCGAGGCCGGAATTGCAGTCGTCGCGCTTGGCATAGATGTCGACCTTGCCGCCCAGCGCCGCAGTCAGCCGCGGCAGGTGCTCGATCGGCGTCGGGCCGAAGGTGAGCTGGTAGCGTTCGAACTTTTCCAACAGTGACATCGATCAGGACCTCCGTGCCGAATTTGTGGTCGAAGGCTAGGGGCTGTTGAGGTTCAGGGTTTCTTCTGGGGCTTGTTTGTGATTCAAGCTGCAGATGGAACGATTTGTGCTGACGGACGCCCAATGGGCGAAAATGGAACCACATTGCCACGGCAAGCCGTCTGATCCCGGCCGAAGTGGCAGCAACAACCGGCGCTTCATCGAGGCAATTCTTTGGATTGTGCGTACAGGAAGCCCGTGGCGAGATCTCCCCACGGCTTTTGGGAACTGGAACACGATCTACAAACGGTATCGTGATTGGGTCAAAGCCGATGTTTTCACAAGGCTTTTTGAGGTCTGCTCAGATGAGCCTGACATGGAATATGCCATGGTTGACGCCACCATCGTCAAGGTCCACCGCCACGGACAGGGCTCAAAAGGGGACTCAGAGCCAGGCTATAGGGCGTTCGAAGGGCGGCTTGACGACCAAGATCCTTGCGTTGACTGACACACTTGGAAATCTCTTTGTTCTTCTGCCCGGTCATCGCTTCGACACGGTAGGCGTTGCTCCGCTCATCGATGGCATTGGTTTTGACGGGCTGATCGCTGACAAGGCCTTCGACAGCAACCAAATCGTCGCTGATTTAAACGAGCGTGGAGCTAAGGTCGTCATCTCCCAGCATCCACGACGAAAAGCAGCTCTTCCACTCGACAGCGAAATCTACAAATAGCGGCACCTCATCGAGAATTTCTTCTGCAAACTCAAAGAGTTCAAACGCATTGAATGCGAGCGGACAAAACCGACCAAAGTTTCAGCGCAATCATTCACCTCGCGGCAGCCGTTATAATCGGGTCGGCCAGTTGATGGCCGCCGCGCCGCGCGTTGAAAAATCGAAGACGGATAGCTGCGAGAATTCGTAGTTTTGGAGGTCTTCCCCTTGGTCCCTCGACGTAATTTTCGCTCTGGAGGGAGAGCGCCGCCATGCTGTCCGCTTGGGCATGCGCTTGGTGCGTGGACTAGCGGCGGTCGACGCAGCACGCATAGTCGCCGCCCGTGCCAATCACCCCTTCGACAGCATCGATGACATGTGGCGGCGCGCGAGCGTTTCGGCAGCATCGTTGGTCGATTTGGCGGAGGCCGATCCTTTCCTGCCATCGCTCGACGTTCAGCGACGGGATGCGCTGTGGGCGATAAAAGCTTTGCGCGACGAGCCACTGCCGCTCTTTGTTGCCGCGGCCGAGCGCGAGATGAAGACGATCGCCGAGCAGCAAGGAGCCTGATGTCAAACTCCGGCAGATGACAGATGGGCACAACGTCATCCAGGACTACAGCCATACCGGCTTGACTCGACGCGAGCACCCGATCGCGTTTTTGCGCAAGGACCTTGCCGCTCGAAGCATCGTCACCTGCGGAGAAGCCATGTCGGCTCGAGATGGCCGTTGGTTGATGACCGCTGGCCTTGTTCTGGTCTGTCAAATGCCGGGAACGGCAAAAGGCGTGATGTTTCTGACGATCGAGGATGAGGCAGGTCCGGCGAACGTCACCTGGCCGAAGCTCTTCGAGGGACGCCGGCGCGTTGTACTTGGATCGAGCATGATGGCTATCAATGGCCGAATCCAACGGGAAGGGGAGGTCGTGCACCTCATAGCCGAACAGCTCTTCGATCTGTCGGGCGACCTATCCGCCTTGGCGGATCGTGATGGGGAGTTCAAACTGCCGACGGGTCGCGGTGACGAGGCTTGTCATACCGCCAGATCCCACGTTTGATCGATGCCCGGTTACCGTGACGGTACCGCACCTCGACCTCTGCTACGAAATTGGCGATGGCCGCGGCTTCTATAAGCTGGAGGGTGTTCGGCGGCGGGACGATTCTGTCGCCGAAGTCTAAGCCGACGCACTTCACGTCCGAGGACATCGGGTCACAATCAAGCAGCTACGGCAAGAAGACGAGCATCAGCGACTGAATCGGTCATCCGCCCGCGGTAAGGATAACCAAGAGACCTGAAAAATACCTCACCTGGGCCGGTCGCCGTTACATGCCGATTGGCCTCGGTCCACGCCCAGCCGCTGCGCATTACGCCGACGTTCCCGTGATCAATTGGGCTCGATCGCAGCATGGCCTGATCGCGAATATAGCTGCATGCCTGCGCGCGCTGCTGAACGATGAGGATATCGCCGAGATGCCATCCGGTCTGTTCCGCAAGAAAACCGTCGCCCTCTGATTTTCCATCCGGCAGATGAACATCCACAAGCGGTCGCCATATGTGATTGCCAGGACTGGAACTGTTCTTTCGGTGGCAGGTTATGCGTCGAAAATCAAAGGGCACCAGCGCCGCCGCTCCAGGTGCGCCGGTCATTCCTGTCCCGCAGCGGGGTCATCTCCAGACTCCGTAGCCATCCAATTCCTCCAGCGCATAAGCCGATCCGGGCGGCTGACACTGAAGCAAACAATCGTTTTCGCGGCTGAACCTTGCAGCCATCCGACAAAAGCCGAATTGGCTAGAGCTTTACGTGCATAAGCTACTTATCATATTCCCTGGCGAGCAGAAATGGACGGACCGATAATTTTCAGGATGCGGCGATAACGACAATTGCGTCCTGTTCATATATCTAGATGAGTAGTGATTAATTCCGAAGGAAGTTCGGAAATCCAAAATACGCAGCTGCCGGTGCAATGTAGTTTCGGGGCGCCGGCAACATAAAACGATATTATTCAAAACAAAACATGCAAAAATAGGAGGATAGGTCGTGAACTATCGGAGAATTGTTCTTGCGCGCTTTGCGCAAGCGTTGGCTTGCAACAGGAATCATTCTGCGTGCACCCGCTCAGGCGCCGGGAAGAATTCCACCGCCTATTGTGCAGATTCATGCGAGACGCTCCTGATGCCGGACATCGGCAAATAATGGCGCGCGAGGGGTTGCGCGCAGCCGAGGCAATCTGTGTCGATGCGTAGTGGCTTGAGGCTTGCATGCAACCCCTCCCATATCCACCCATTGTCGAAATTGTTTACGCTGCCTTTCAGATGGCAGAGCGGAGGCTAAGATGACCACGGCATGTGATGAGAAATATATCGAATTGAAGCCGATTTCGAGCTGCAGACGAGAAGTCGAAGTCGCGATGGTGGAAATGCTCGTCAGTTTGCAGAAACGTGGATGGTCGGCTGCGGAATTGGCACTGGCGCTCGCAGATGCCTCCGAAGATCTCGTCATGCTGATTGCGACCAAAAGGCTTCGACCGAATTAGGTCGTGGTGACGATTTAACGGTTTGGGATTCCGCCGGAGGCGCAAATCAGATTCAAGGCTGACTTTTGGAGATCGGCCGTGGATTGTGATGCGCTTCGGGATGACCAGTGGGAACGGATCAAGGATTGTGTGCCGGGCGGCACGAAGGGCAAACGCCGCCCGCGCACGAACAACCGGCTGTTCCTGGACGCGCTGTTGTGGGTGGCCCGTTCCGGCGGTCGCTGGCGTGACCTGCCCGAACGGCTCGGCGGGCACTGTAAACTTAACGCTGCGAAGACAAGATCTGGGAGTGAGGCTTTGGTTCATTCGGCGTGGCGCGATTTGGCGCATGCTTGCATGTCAGTTGCTTGCAATTCTCGATGGTGGGTGGATGGAATACCGTGGCGGGGAACGTTAAAGAGGTTGGCGATCGGGTCGTGTACGGAAACGAAACGCTGAAGGTGTCGCGCTGACTTGAAGCGCTTCATGATCCTCTCCCGCCGTCGGACGGGTTGATGAGAGGGTACTGTCACATTGATTGAGCGGTATGGAATTGAGGTAGCAGCGCACCCATGACCGTGAGTGCACCGACATACAGGAACCGCGGCTATCGGATCGAAATCGTAGCCCGTGCTGTCTGGCTCTACTTTCGCTTTAATCTGAGCCTGCGCGATGTCGAGGAAATGCTGCTTGATTTCGGGATCGTCGTTTCCTACGAGACCATCCGCCGATGGTGCCGAAAGCATGGCCTTGATTATGCGCGCCGCATACGCCGCAAGGCGCCGATGAAAGGCGATGTCAGAGCTGGCTCGGGAAATCTGCACAGCGGGGATAAGTGGAATTTCTGCCTGACTTCGGCTTAGATGCCAGGAACAGGAGATACCATGACGAGACGACCGCGCCGGAACCATAGCCCGGCTTTCAAGGCAAAAGTGGCGCTCGCCGCCATTCGAGGCGAGCAGACGCTGGTGGAACTGTCCCAGCAGTTTGACGTGCACGCCAACCAGATCAAACAGTGGAAAGACCAGCTCCTTGAGGGGACGACAGGCGTTTTCGGTGATGAAACCAAGGCGGAACCGGCGGGACCAACCGTCGATGTCAAAACCCTGCATGCCAAGATCGGCGAACTGACACTGGAGAACGATTTTTTATCCGGTGCGCTCGGCAAAGCGGGATTGCTGGGCGGAAAGAAATGATCGACCGCGAGCATAAACTGTCGGTCGTGCGCCAAGCGAAGCTTCTCGGCTTCAGCCGTGGCAGCGTCTATTATCTGCCTCGTCCGGTGTCTGACGGGGATTTGGCCCTGATGCGACGGATTGACGAATTGCATCTCGACTACCCCTTTGCCGGAAGTCGGATGTTGCAAGGGCTCTTGAGGGGAGAAGGGCTGGAGACTGGGCGGCTGCACGTCGCCACGCTGATGAAAAAGATGGGCATCGAAGCGATCTACCGTCGGCCGAACACCTCCAAACCAGCGCCTGGACACAAAATCTATCCCTACCTCCTGCGCAAGCTGGCGGTCACCCGACCCAACCAGGTGTGGGCAATGGACCTGACATATATTCCGATGGCACGGGGCTTTGTCTATCTCTGCGCCGTCGTCGACTGGTTCAGTCGAAGGGTTCTGTCGTGGCGGCTGTCGATCACGATGGAAGCAGCCTTCTGCATAGAAGCGGTCGAGGAGGCACTTGCCCGTTATGGCAAGCCGGAAATCTTCAATACCGACCAGGGATCGCAGTTCACCTCCATCGACTTCACGGCGGTCCTGAAGAAAGCATAGATTGCCATCTCGATGGATGGCAAGGGCGCGTGGCGGGACAACGTGTTCGTTGAACGGCTCTGGCGGTCGATCAAATACGAGGAGGTTTATCTCCACGCCTACAAGACCGTATCCGAGGCCCGCGTCGGCATTGGCCGATATCTGACCTTCTACAATGGCCGACGCCCACATTCATCCCTTGACCGGCAGACGCCGGATCAGGCCTACTTCAACGCGCTGACACCAATGATGGTGGCGGCATAATCGAGGCAGAAATCCACTTAGCGAAACGCCCGAAACTGTTCAGACAAACCGAACCAGCTCTGTTGTCGGAATTGTTGACCAGCCATTTTCGAGCGCATGGGTGACGAAGACTTCGGCCAGCGTCTTGAATCCCAGACATTATGAGTGCCTAACTTGAGTTGATGCGCCAGCTGGACGAGTTGATGCTGGGTGATGTTTGCGCTTTATGAATTTCAGTCGGTCGAGGGTGCACCCTTTCGACCGGAACAATCATCGGGTCTGAAGTTCGGTTGCGACGAAGCAGCTCGCGGGATGGGGCAACAGAGTGTAGACAAGTTCTTCGAAAACGCGCGTCCGCAATACTGAACGGTCGCTGCCTCATCATGTCGTCGCCATTTAATTTCGCTTCAAATCCAGCAATGCGCTACACGTCCAAGTCTCCGTAAATTGCTACAGGTTCGCTTTGATATTTGTGCCCCATCCCTCGAGTTCCAAGAGCATATGCACGCAACCTTAGCCGCCGACACGTCGGTCTAAATAGCCTCCTGGAAACGCGGTCAGAGCGGGCATTGGCGTACAGGGGTTCCAAAGTGGAAGCCCAACCAAGCGGGCGTCCAGCCGGACAATCAGCTTGCGAGCAATAAGGTCTGCAGTCGCCTCCTCAATCTCCATCAGGCTCGCCCCCTTCAGCTGTCCACCCAGGCGGGCCTCTGGCATGCCTTGATCAGCAGCCAGTAGGATTTCACGCGCCAGGCCCTTGACTCCCTGTTCACGCTCCGCTGCGACCTCACGTGTGTCCTCGACTATAATCTCGTCACCGGTGTCGCGCATCGATAACATGGGTGGCGTGAGGCCGCACCATGCGTCCCCCCAGGCATCCATACCTTGAATAACCGCCTGAACTCCGGGGCGGCGTTTTGCGTCAAGTGCGCGGAAATCGCGGCCGGCATCATCGTCTTCACTGTCTTCGAAGTAGTAAACCTGATCAGCAAGATCGCGCTCAGAGAGCGGATAGACATAGCGATAGGAAGCCGCCGGGCTGAGCGTCAGCCCATATTGGTCGGCTGCGCGATGATAGAGACTGAAGCGCTGGTAGCGCAATCTGACAGCGTGTCCCGGCTGCAGATGATGCAGCAGCGGCAACAAGCGGCCCATTTGAGCGTACCAGGCGTCGCTTTCGCGGGGGAAGCCCCACAGAATACTCCAAATGACCCGCATGCCGAATTGGCGACACCATTTCAGGAGTTGAACATTTTGCGCTGCCGTCGTTCCCTTGCCCATAAGCTTCAAAGCGCGGCTATCCAGGCTCTCGATACCTGGTTGGATGCAGCGGACACCGCCTGCGGCCAACTTCTCGACTTCATCGCGCTTCAAATTGGCTTTGACTTCAAAGAAGATGGCGAGCTTTTCGGGTAGGGCGACGAGGCGAGGCAATGCCTTTTCAACATAGTCATTCGCCAGAATGTTGTCCACGGCCTCGATGCGCGACGTGCCGTAGCGCTTGGACATCTCGATCATCTCCTCTGACGCTTGTGCGGCCGGCTTCTGGCGATACGTCATCAATGCGCCGTTCAAGCCGCAGAACGTGCAGGGGCTGCTGCGCTGCCACCAACAGCCGCGAGAGAACTCCATCGGCAGCCCGGGATGCACGCGGTCGGCATAGAGCGAACTCTGAAGCTCGGCAAAATAATCCGAAAAATCTGGCAGCGGCAGGGCATGCATATTCTCGACCACTGCGCGGTGCACCAAGTCGCCTGTCAGCGTGGCGGGATCGCCGGCCTGGCGATGAGCTGGGCCGAAAACGCCGAACGGCAGGTCGGCTGCTGGGATGTCGCGACCATGAGTGAGGATGTCGCGACAGAGCCCTCCGATCAGTGTGTCGGCCTCCCCCGACACGACGTAGTCGACCCACGGGAACCGCGCATGAGTAGTACGTCCCATCACGGATTCACAATTTGCACCTCCCATGAGGGTGATTAAGCCTGGTGCGAGCTCCCTCAAGCGTCGCAGCAACGCGAGCGAGGGAACATGCTGATTGAATGTTGAGGTACAGCCGACCATAGCCGGCCGTTCCTTCAGTATCTTGCCGCATGTCCAATCGATGAAGCCGCCGATGAGCGAACGCAGCTTGAGGAAATTAGCACGAAGCTCGGCCTCATTATTATGTGGGCACGGATTGCGCCGGAAGTACCGTTCGAGGAACAGGGCGTGGTTGGGTTCGAAGTCGGGAAATGCGACGCCTGCGAACAGCCAGTCAACAAGCGCTTCCTCCGGAGGGGAAGTTTCAAGTAAATTATAGTCGGCGAGGCCAGCGTATTCCAGAAACCAGATATTGGCATAAACTATCCTCGATCTCAGGCCGGCCCGCGTCAGCGCCGACTTCAGCAGGCCAAGCGCCAACGACGGTCGTTCAACTGCTGACATCGGCATGTTCACCAGGAAGATCTGCATATCGGGGCTCATGTCGTGCCCTCGCCACTACGCCAGGCCAAGCGTTCGTCGAGGTCCTCTTCGAGCAACCCTCTTAAGTGCAACTGGTCGAGCTCATCGGCAACTGCTATGGCGCTCGCTCCATCCGTTACGATCTGCGCAACCAACTCCGACGCAGTACAACGGCCACCTGCGATCAGGTCGCCAACGGAGGAGGCGGCGTTGTCGGGCACCTGATACTCAATGTGGCAAGATCGGAGGAGGAAGTGATGGCGCTTGGGCTCGTACTGCAAGTCCCCGCGGAAGCGGATCGGCCGGTTGGGAGGCGGGCTCTCGTGCATGTGGTCATCGATCATGCTCTGGACTTCGTCCCGGAACTCGTCTGACGTTCCGAAGAAACGTTCATCCACGATGCGATAACCGAGAGGCCAACGTCCGCTCGCCGGTACCGGCGTCACCAATTGCACACGCCGCCGCGGCATGTTTACGAGAAAGCCGGAAACGCAGGCGATCGTCGAGTGATCGCTCTCAGATTCCATGGTTGCATCGCCGTTTTTGACTGCGCTGAGTTTCTCCTTTCGCGCGCGGCCGGCGAAAGCTTTTGAACTTCGCATCTCCTTGCCCTGCAGCACGAGTTCAACGCCCATCAGCTCCTCGGGCGAAAATATCGCGTGGATCTGATTGAGTTGAGCAGTGCTCAGCACGGAAAAGCGATTGGTCACGCAGCGGTAGCGTTTGAACAGCTCGAGCACGCGCTTGGTGAGTGCCAGATCCTTGAGAGGCATTGCCGTCGTTGTTTGCGGCAATGTGCCGGTGATTTGATAATAGTCGAAGAGAAAGCGGTCGTAGTCGGGATTATCCATCGGATCTGTGGCGCAATAGCAGAAGCCAGTGCTTGCTGCCGAACCAAACATTTCCCTCGCGACGCCGACCACGCCGCGCCACAGGTGGGCATGGCCTTTGCTATATTCAAAAAAACCTTTGAACCGGCCCGCCGAGAGACCGCAAAACCAGCAGCCCCCGGTGCAGCCTTCGCTCAGCTCGAAAGCAATGACGGGGTGCGTGATCGACTTTGCCGATGAGCCCAAAACGTCATCGCAGCGGCGCATTTGGCGCTCGCGCCAGGCATGGAAACGGGGGGAGGCCACCGACATATTGCCTTGGTCGCGCAGGATGTCGCGATGGCGCACCATCTCGTCCATATACTCACGCCAAGTTACAGCCAATGGCCACGACTTACACTCCGGCGTGCGATAGAATTTCCGGTAGCTGGAATGCCAGAGCGGCAGCATCTCCATCGGGTCGACTTCAATCCCATAGCGTGCGGTTACGCTACGGGGGTTGTCGACGTTCTCCGAAAGCGCGCTCTTGAATGCCGCGTCGCCGGAGAGGCATTCCATGAAGCGCTTAATATTGGCCAGCGTGCGGACCTCTCCAGGTGTCCGCCGGTTAAAGATCTGTCGATAGTGTTCCTTGGCAGAATGCGCCACGAGGTTGACCTCCCATTTCCACTTTCTCATCGGTCCGGGGGTGAATGAGTACCCCCGGACCGTCTGATTAGACGAGGACCGCAGCGACCACGACAATCGCTTCGGCGGCTTCAAAGACCGTCGTTGCCGCTTCTGCCGCCTCAACAGCGGTGGTGGCGGCCACGATGGTCTGGACTGCTTTGATAGAGGTCACAACGTCGGAACGGAGCTTGCCGACAGCTGGATCGGTCTGCTTGTCAGTCATACCACCCGGGCTTCTGGCTTTTATGTAGCTCTTTGCCTCATCGATCGTGAAATCGTAGCCGTGCGCCTTTCCGCTTGCCACCAGTGATGCAAGACCGGTAGCATGCTTTTTCACGTATTCTAGCAGGTTGACGTCTTTCCCCAGATCGCCAACGAAACGCTTAGGTTCAGTTTTGGACGTCTTTAATCTCCAGATCGCCTCGAGCTCAGAGAGCCTTGGCCGTGCGTGAAGCATGATACGTCTTCGGCGTCTCTCCAACATCGACATCCTCATCGCGGATGCCGGCGAGCACGGCCGTCGTTTATCAGATTGCGGCATAACAAACCTCCTGACGGTTTAATTACGATGTGACGGTACTAAGTCAACGGCCATTAAGCTGCCGCGCCAACAAAATTACCTGCTCCATCGGAGCAAGGCCTTTCGCGACGGCTTCGGCGGCGGAGACAATTTTGGTAGTGGACTTGCCAATTCCGCCCTTTCCATAGAATGCGATCTGACGCAGAGCTGCCATGCTTGGGGTTCCTTCATGTGTTCGAAGCAATGCGGTTATCCCGCACCGCGGATGCGGCGGCCCATCCGCTGCCTCGCAATAGCTCTCAAGATTCGTGCCAAGCCGGCCGATTTTGCTGACGAACAACTATTCGCTGCTATTTCAGCGATGTGGGCGGAAAATACGCGATTGGGCGAAGACGAATGCGTGTCGCGAAGCTGACAAAGGTGACGACGATGTGGTGGGTTGGCGTGGAGAATTTCGGTTAATCGGGTCATCTGGAACTGCATTTGTCGACTTACGACCCGCGCAGGAAAAAATTAAGCGGAGATCGCATTGTCCCGAATTTTGATAGAGGGGGAGGCTGATCGCCGATGTCTGTCGCAAAGTAGAAGCTTCTAACGCGACCTTCTAAATTAGCACAAAATATACCGGTCTGATGCCCTCGCAAGTGAAGCGTCAACGCCATTTTGGAAGGGCGAACGTCAAGCTGAAGCGAACTGTCGCCGAGCTATCGCTGAACAAGACCGTGCTGCAGGGGTGTCACCTTCGTTCATGCAAGCGTCATGATTATTCAGGTCGCAGGCGCACGGCGAGAGCCTCGCTGAGGTCACCCACACCAACGGGATCGTCCGCCTCCCTGCGCAAGGCCTTGGCATCATCAAGCAGGGAATCGCTGTGTTCGGACTTTTCCTGCATGCCGGACAATCGTCCTTCGGAGATCCTGCTTTCGCCTGACGCTCTTCGCTCAATTACAACGCTCTGGCATAGTGATGGACGAAACGATCGATCAACATGCCGTAAATCCTGTGAAAAAAGGCTTCGTGCCCGAACTCTTTATTCCGAACGGAGCGTGCGGACCTGTCATCATGACCAGCTGCAACAGCACTCCAGGCGCGCAGGGCCGGATACATTTATGAAACGGCAAGCGTCATTTGCTCGACGTCGTGGTCCCTTGAGTGGGGAGAGGCCGCTCAAACATTTTTGGCCGATGGCGGAGCAGGCGCGCGCGCCAGACGGCAACATTATGCAGGGTACCAGATGCGGGACGAGGTTACCTCGTCCTGGTGAATGGGATCGCTCGCCGCGGCGCTTGATCGATGATCCCACCGGAGACAGCGCTATTGGGTAAGTGGGATCGTATCCCAGGGAGTGGTTTAGCGCGATAGCACTGGCCTGCCAGTGTTTTCCGGTGGGGTCGGCTGTTGATGACAATCAACTTACGACATCGTCGTCGCCTTTGTCACCTTCGCGACACGCATTCGTCTTCGCCCAATCCCATATTTTCCGCCCACATCGCTGAAATAGCAGCGAATAATTGTTGGTCAGCTCAATCGGCCGACTTGGCACGAATCTTGAGAGCTATTGCGAGGCAGCGGATGGGCCGCCGCATCCGCGGTGCGGGATAACCGCATTGCTTCGAACACATGAAGGAACCCTAAGCATGGCAGCTCTGCGTCAGATCGCATTCTATGGAAAGGGCGGAATTGGCAAGTCCACTACCAAAATTGTCTCCGCCGCCGAAGCCGTCGCGAAAGGCCTTGCTCCAATGGAGCAGGTAATTTTGTTGGCGCGGCAGCTTAATGGCCGTTGACGTTCCTGCCGAAAAGATCATAATTCGGCAAATGACGGCTTGATTCCATCATATCGCAACTAAACCGTCAGAAGGCATACTATGCCGCAATCTGATAGACGTCGGAAGCGCAAGGTCAAGGGGTCCGACCTTCTTATTCGGGGGCTTGAGGACGAGGGGGTCAAATGCATCTTCGGCATCCCCGGCGAGGAAACCCTCGACATCATGCAATCCATTTGCAAGTCGAAGACGAAGATAAAGTTCGTGACGACCCGCTGCGAGTGGGGCGCGGCCCTCATGGCTGCGAGCTATGGCCGCCTGACTGGCAAGACCGGCGTCTGCCTCGTCACTTGCGGTCCGGGCGTGCTCAACTTGCCCAACGGGGCTGGCTATGCCTTTCTCGGCGGGGCGCCGCTGCTGATGATTGGCGGCCAGAAGCCGATCAAGAGCCGCCCCCAGGCAGGTTTTCAAAGAATCGACGCCGTCGCGGTGATGAAGCCAGTGACCAAGCTCGCAATACAAATCGCATCGGCGCAGTTGATCCCGTCGACGGTCAGGGAGTCCTTCCGCGTCACCCAGGAGGGAAAGCAGGGGCCAGTGTATCTTGAGCTTCCGGACGATATTGCGGCCGAAAAATGCGAGGAGGAGGAGGTCTGATGATTGCGCCGACGCCCCATCACCGCAGCCAAACGTCCGCTTCTGATGTTCGGGGCAGTCGCCTCGCGTCCCCGCTCTACACCGGATTCGCGCAGTTTACGATTCGCACAGGCAGCAATCGAAAGGAATTGACATGACAAGGCAACAAAAGAACACTCGCAGCCCTGAGGGCGAAAAGCGCATGGTCAAGGGGTCCGACCTCCTGCACCAGTTCGGACGGCCGATAGCAAGCGATGCGAAACTCAATCAAATCGCCGCCCGCATCACCGCAGCCAAACGTCCGCTTCTGATATTCGGAGCCGCCGCCTCGCGTGCCGCCGCCTCTCATCTCGGCTTGGCAGCGGATATGGCGCAGTTTGTGATCCGCACCGGCATTCCGTTCCTTGCCACCCAAATGGGCAAGGGCACCGTGTCCGAGAGCTCCCACCTCTATATGGGCACGCCGGCGCTATCCGAAGGCGAGGATGTGCATGAGGTCATCGACAAGGCCGACCTGATCCTCCCGATCGGCCACGACACGACCGAAAAGCCACCGTTCATCATGCGCAAGGGCGGCCAGGAGGTCATTCACATCGCAGAACAGGCGCCACCAGTCGAGCCGGTCTACTTCCCGCAATTCCAGCTCATCGGCGAGATCGGCCATTCGCTGAAGGCGCTGGCCGATCGCCTCGAGGGCAAGCTGCCAAACGCGCAGGCGCTTCTCTACCTACGCAAGCCCATTCTCGAGCGCACCGCCGCGCGGGCGACGGAGGACCGCTTCGCTCTACGTTTGGTCAACGATATAAGCGAGGTGATGACGCCGCATGACAGCATCCTGGTGCTGGACAACGGCCAGTACAAGATCTCGGTCGCTCGCAACTACCAGACCAATGCCCCCAATACGCTGCTGCTCGACAATGCTCTTGCAACGATGGGAGCAGGACTGCCGTCGGGGATTGCGGCCGCGATGCTCAATCCCTTGCACCGCGTCATGGCGCTCTGCGGCGACGGCGGCTTCTTGATGACCAGCCAGGAACTGGAGACGGCCGTCCGCCTCAAGCTCAACCTGGTCATCGTCATCCTGAATAACAAGGACTACGGCATGATCAGCTGTAAGCAGGCCTCCAAGGATTTCAAGAATTTCGGCACCAAATTCGACAATCCGGATTTCGTGAAATTGGCCGAATCCTATCACGCCAAGGGCACGCGCGTCGACCCACGGGACGATCTGGTGCCGGCGCTGGAAGCCGCTTTCGAAGGCGGCGGCGTCCATGTTGTCGAAGTGGCGACCGATTATTCGGATTACAAGCGAGGGCTCACCGACAAGCCGCGCTCGCGCAAAGCGAAACCAACTACGCGCCTGAGCGACCTAGGATAAACCGCCTCGGGCGGCAGGCCCTGCCGCCCGAGAGAGCCAAACAAATGGACCAAACACATGGCCATCACTTTCCAAACCCCGTCCAACATCCGTTTCGGGGCAGGCGCGTCCAGCAAGATCGGCGAGCTCCTCAAGGGCTACAAGGCCGCCCATGTGCTGCTCGTCACCGACGAGAAGGTGCGGGCGGCCGGGCTGACGCGCAATGCGGAAGCGGCGATTGCCGAAGCCGGCATCGCGCTCACCGTGTTCGACGGCGTGGTCGTCGACGCGCCGTCGCATGTCATCGAAGCGGCAGCAGAAATCTGCCGCGAGTGCGGCGTCGACGCTGTCGTGGCGATCGGCGGCGGCAGCGTACTGGATACGGCAAAGCTCGTCGCCTATCTCGCCAAAACCCCGGACAAGCTTGATGATATCTATGGTATCGGCCGTGCCACCGGCGATCGGCTGCCGCTGCTGCTGGTGCCGACCACGGCGGGCACTGGATCGGAAGTGACGCCGATCTCCATCGTTAAGACGCCCAACGACGAGAAGAAGGCGGTGATCTCGCCGCGCCTCATCCCGGACTGGGTGATCCTCGATCCCGTACTGACGCTCGGCCTGCCGCCGCACCTCACCGCCCAGACGGGCATCGACGCCATGGCGCACGCAATCGAGGCCTATACCGGCAAGATCAAGAAGAACCCGACCTCCGACCAGCTCGCGTTGAAGGCGCTGGCGCTGTTGTCGGCCAATCTCAGGAAAGTCTATACGGACGGCTCGGACCTCGAAGCGCGCTTGGACATGCTGTTCGGCTCCATGCTGGCCGGCATGGCGTTTGCCAACTCGCCGGTTGCCGCGGTGCACGCGCTCGCCTATCCGATCGGCGAGATCTTCGATGTCGGGCACGGCCTCTCCGTTGCGCTGGTCCTGCCCTACGTGTTGGAATTCAACCGGCCGGCGGCCGAAGCGCTCTATGCCGAGCTCTCCGACGTTATCCAGCCCGGCTATCGCCGGCAGTCCGATGCGGCGGACGCGGCGGCCTTCATCGCCGAGATCGAGGCGATCTGCCGAGACTGCGGGGTGCCCGGCTCGCTTTCGGCGGTTGGAATCGGCGAAGGCGATCTTTCCAAGCTGGCGAAGGGTGCGATGAAGCACGCGGAGCGCCTACTGGTCAACAATCCGCGCGAGCTCGACGACGATCAGGCCCGGGCGATCTATGCCAAAGCACTTGCGGGAGTGAGCAGGCCATGACCCCGAGCTCGGACGACCAACCGGAATTCTCGCAGATGCTGCTGCGCATGTCGGAAATGTGGCGCAGCAACATCGAGCAGGCAGGGGAGGTTGAAAAATTGTGGTTCAAATCGATGATGCCCTTCATCGCCCCGCGCGCGGCTGACAGCAGCCTGTTTGCCGCCGCGCAGGGCGGCGAGATCTCAAAAACCATCAAGCGCATGGTGGAAGGCCCGCGCCTTGCCGACATGTGGAACCTCGACCAGGTCTACGCTCTGATGGCGGCCTGGATGGACGTGGGCGAGCGCATGGCGGCCTATCACGCCATAGCCTCCGTGCCGTGGAGCAAGGCCTATGAACGCTACAGCGCAACGCTCGCCGACACGAAGGAAGAAGACGCCAAGGATTTCGGCTGGCGCAAGGCCTTCAACAAGTGGAGATACATTGCGAACGAGGAAATGATCAGCAACCTGCGCTCTAAGGATTTCCTCACCGCGCAGCGCGAATTGCTGCTCGCCGCGCTGGACCTGCGCACCTGCCAGCAGCAAATGACCGACAGCGTCGCCAAGCTGTTAGGCGTTCCGAGCCAGCACGACTTCGACGAGCTGACGCGGCAGTTCACGGAACTCAGGCGGGAGCTGCGCGCCAGCATCAGGGCACAGCGCGATGAAGTCGAAGGTGCACGCGGTTTCGCCACACAACCAGGAAAGGGATGAGCGATGACCGAACCCCGCGAAACCGCCTTCACCAGCTTCCTGAAGGATTTCGCCGAGAATGTCGGCAAGTTTCACAAAGGGGCGGACGTGCTCGCCGGCATCCGCGACGAGGATGTCGATGTCGGAGCAACCCCGAAGACGCTCGTCATGCGCCGCGACAAGGTGGAGCTGTTTCGCTACGAGCCGACGGCCAAGCGCACCGTCGAGACGCCGGTCCTCATCGTCTATAGCCTGGTCGGCCGCTACACTATCGCGGACCTCCAGTCCGACCGCTCGCTGGTGCGTAGCCTGCTCGCCGAGGGCACCGACCTTTGGCTGATCGACTGGGGCAAGCCCGGCCGCACCGAGCGCTGGCTGACGATGGACGACTATGTCGACGACTATATCCATGAGGCGGTGCACCGGATCTGCCGCGAGACGGGCCATGACAAGGTAACGCTGCTCGGCATCTGCGAGGGTGGCGTCTTCACCACCTGCTATGCGGCGCTCCACCCGGAGAAGGTCAAGAACCTGGTCCTGACCATCACGCCGATCGACTTCCACGCCGATATCGATGACCCGGCGGCGATTCAAGGCCTCCTCAACATCTGGATGCGCTCGCTTGCGCCCGAGGATATCGACCGCATGGTCGATGCGTTGGGCGTCATCCCCGGCGAATTCATGAGCTCGATATTCTCGCTCATGAGGCCGATGCACTCGCTGATCAAGTACAATGTCGACCTCTTCGACATCGTCGACGACAAGGACCGGCTGATGAACTTCCTGCGCATGGAGAAATGGCTGGCCGACCGGCCGGATCACCCGGGCGCAGCCGGCCGGCAATGGCTGAAGGAGCTCTATCAGGAGAACCGCCTGGTCGAGGGCAGGTTCGAGCTGTCGGGCCGCATCGTCGACCTCCGCGCGATCGACATGCCCGTGCTCAATATCTACGCGCGGGACGACCATATCATTCCGCCCAGCTGTTCCAAGGCGCTCGGCGGCAAGATCGGCAGCGCCGACTATAAGGAGGTTCCGCTTCCGTGCGGGCATGTCGGCCTGTTCGTTTCGAGCAAGACGCAGGACAAGCTCATCAAAATCATACCCGAATGGCTCCGGGCACGGGACGGGTAGCGATGCTCAACAAGATTGTCTCCCCCGCCGATGCCGTCACGATCATCCATCCGGGCGATACAGTCGCCTTTTCCGCTTCGAGGCCGGGATGTCTCCAATATAATACAAAATCCCCTCCGAAAAAGCTCGGAGACTGATGAAACTGCTTGGAGAACAAGATGCACTGGATTTCCAGATTATTTGCAACGGGTGCCGTTTTTACGTTGGCGTCCATACCTCTCGACGGCTCCACTGAGTCTGTCGATGCCAACCTCGCAATCAACAGGCCGGACGAGGCGTCTTGGCGTTTCCTCGCTTATGTCGCTGGTCCCGTCGCGGCGACGCCTGGCAAGGTTTTGTTCGAAACATGGGCTTCGAACGAAGATACATTCACTCCGCACCCGGTTTTTCCGGGCGCCAAAGGTGACCCGTCCTGTGGACAGTCGGGTGCAGCGGCGGAAATCGCCGCTCCCGTGGCCAGCCCGAAAATACTGAGTATTCCAGCCCTCCAGCAGTTGGCTCCGATGGGCCTCGTCCCGCATGGGTCGCCCGACGGGAGCGAAGAAAGTTCGCCGCAACCAGGCGACTTTCGATTACATCGTTTGCAAGCAGCTCTTTACCAAGGCCGGTCTGCGATCCTTCTATAATGCCGGCGGGCCGATCTCAGCTCCTGTCGGCGCCATGGAAGTCAAGGCAAATTGGGTGCCCGCCGATGAGGTCGATAGCGCCGATTATTATGTCAGCGAGGCACCTGACGGGAAGAAATACGCGCTAACCGCCATGCATATCATCAGAAAGGTGCTGCCCGACTGGACCTGGGCAACGTTCGAGCACCAGAACAATCCAGGCCGTTGCGATTATACCGGATGCCGTGATGCCTATGGTGCGCTTGTCACCGACGTGGACGCGAGTGACGTCCGTGATCGGCCCTACAGCGCCTGTGCAAAGAACGACGCACTGAAAGCCATGCTGAGCGCTGCAGGCCTTTCGCCTGTGTGGGAACATTACTGCCTGAAGGGCAGCCAGACCGACTTCGTCTCGGCGACCGGCTTGCCGACGCATCTTGGCAATTCGGTAACGGAGGCTGGATTCGCCGACACTTCGTCCTGCATCACCTGCCATGCGCGTGCCGCCGTCAACGCAAAGGGAATAATGACGACGCCAGCAGGATTTGTCGATCCGCCGATCCCGGCGCTCTGCCCTAATCCATCCGGTTCCTGTAGTCCCAACGGCGCGCCGGATCCGAATTGGTTCTGGACCAATCCCGGCAAGTTCGACCAGGCAGCCGTTGCCATGCAGACGGATTTCATCTGGTCAATTGCTCGCTTTGCAATCGGGGACTAACACCGGCCCCGCCACGACGCTGCCCGAGAAAGCGAACCGCCGAAAGTTGCCCGGCGATGAAGTTATGACCGTCTATCTTCGTGATCGGCGCCCGGTCCGGCATCGCCCCGGCAGCGGAAGGGACCTATAGCCGCGCTGGTTTCGCGGAGGACGACTCTGATCTTGCGCGCGAGCGGCGCAATGTTCTGCGCCAGACCTCTTCTGAATTCAGGCGGCTGGCGCGGATATCGAAGGCCCGGGTTGTGCGCTTCGAGATCATCCTCCGCACCGCAACGATCGTCATGTTGTGACAAGAATCTGGATCGATTCAATTCGCTAGTCCACGTCTTAGGCTAATTGGGACAAGCGGGCCGCACGATCCGCGGCAGGCCATATGGGGTAACGGCGAAGGTCGTGGCACGCTGGGTCGAGTGGTTCATGTGCAGAGGCCCCGGCGGCATGGAGGATTGTTCGTCCCGCCGAACACGAGCCCAAGCCGGTCCCCGGAGCAGATCGCCCAAAAAATCTCGTTCCGCCCTAAGAGGAATAGAGAATAAGAATTCCATGACGAAAGTATGCAGCCGTAAGCTTCCTGGCGCGGAAAACTGCTTGTTGACGGGGACAGATAATGTGGTAAATCGTGACAGAATAAACACGTCATGTACATGAAATGCCGTCACGAGGTCACTGATGCCACGCTCTGAGAATCCACCTCAAATGGAAATCACTTCGGAGCGCATTCAGCGCCTTACCAAAGAACTCTGGGATCGCCTAATCGAGCGGGGGGCAGCTCCTAAATTTCGAGACGACAGGACCCTTCGCTCGTTCTCCTTGGGCGAGGTTGCCGAGATTCTCGGCGTGTCGGGCAGTTATTTACGCCAGTTGTCAATTGATGGGCTGGGGCCAACACCGGAGCTAGGGACCGCAGGACGGCGCTCCTATACGCTTCGACAGATTAACGAACTCCGTGCCTATCTCGCTTCGGCCCGTCAGAAAGAGGCTTTGAAGTTTTGCCCGCGCAGGCGCGAGGGTGAGAAACTACAGATCATCTCAGTAGCCGCCGGCTCCGCAAGCACCACCACATCGCTCTATCTGGCTCAGGGCCTTGCACTTCAAGGATACCGCGTCCTCGCTATAGATCTCGATGCGAATGGCTCATTGTCGAAAATGTTCGGTTATTATTTTCCGGATATCATTTTTTCCGACCACCCTGCGAGCATGTATGCGGCTTTACGCTATGATGACGATCGGGTCAGTGTGCGTTCTGTAATTCAATCAACCCATTTTGATGGTCTTGATTTCGTGCCGGGTACTATCGAGCTCTTCCGGTTCGAACGGCAAAGTAGGCAACGCTACCATAGTGAAAAATTGAGGTATCCAGATGCTAGCATCAGAATGGTGGATGCGCTCAAGGAAGTCGAGGAGGATTACGACGTCGTCGTTATCCACTGTGGAGGTGAAAGCTTTCTGACCGCGGGTGCCTATGAAGCAGCGACCGGCGTGCTGATGACCGTCCGCCCGCAAATGGCTGACATCGCGTCAATGGCCATGTCCGTCGACTATTACTCGCATTCCGTCTCCTTGATCGAAAAAGCTGGGAGGCCCGTAAATCACGATTTCACCAAATATTTGGTGACAAGGCACAATCCGCGTGACGTCTCACAGCAGGAGGCAGTCGCACTACTGCGGGACTCCCTGGGGGATGATCTGTTGACTGCGGCCGTCTGGGAATCGGGCGCGATCCGGCAAGCTTCGATGAAAAACCAATCGTTGTATGAGCTGTCAGCGGGAGAGGTAGGCCGGTCGGCGTACGAGCAAGCGATGGAAACGCTGAATTCCACCAATGCGGAGGTAATGGACATACTATCCAAGATTTGGGGCCGTCCCCCGATGTATGTGGCGAGGGCTTCCCGGACTGCAGGTAAGGCGAGCTCCTAATCCAGGGACTTAGCAAGTGAGCCCACGTACGCAGCGCCTACGCTTGATGTTGTACGGAACCGGCTGAGCTCTTGAAGGCGGCCAACGCCATGGCGGAGGCGGAGGCTCCGAAGCAGACATTCTTTGAGGAAACGGTTATATCATCGACGCCCGCCACGCCGCTTGGTGATTGCCACCGGTCTCGAGGAAATCGAGAGCCGGGTCGCAGATTCCACCGACGAGAATGGCGCCAGACGTCCCAAGGTCGAAAACAGCGTCCGCGAGCCGCTCGGCCCGGTTATGACCGACATGATTGGGATACGATAACCAGGAGCGTGCAACGAGCTAAAAGCTCGTAATTTGTTTAGACCTAATCCGCGTATCGCTATACCGGCCCCGCAGTTCATGTAATGCCGCAATGATGAGGCCTGACACATGACCGCACCCGATGACATGCTCAAAAAAGCTCGATGCCTACTTGCATAGCCGGGAGCATCCCGGCCCAAACACCGCTACAGCCGAACCAATCTTATTTCCGACCTATTCGATCGCGTGGATCGGGTGACTGGCCTAACCCGACCGCGACTGTGACGATCTCAACTCCGCCGGCCATATATTTCTTTTGCAGCTGTATCAGGTCGGGCATCGCCGATGGTCCGCGACATATGGCTTAAAATTCGACGGCGCGCATTTTCCCCGCTGGAATTCGCGGGGGGCACGCCACGCCGCCAATTCTGCACTTTAATTGCAGGAAGCCTGTGACACCATGGACATGGACTAGACCATATTGCTCTCCAAATTATCTACTTAATCGTACGATAAGACCCCAACAAAAAAGGAAACGCTTCGAGCAGCGGCCCCAAGCAAGTATTGTGGGCCGCGAACGCGATGGAACAAAGACAGGTTGTCTAACTCCTTGCACTATCTAGGCGAAGCATGTCTTTTCTCTTTCATAACATTAGCGACATTGCGAATAATATCTATATTTGCCTGATATTTCTGTATTTTGTAATATCCTTCATTTAGACAATTGAAATAAAGAGTCTCAAGATATCGGTAGCTTCTGAATCTCAGGAAATCGTTGTACAGTTCATCTGGATCTGCCGAGAGGATATATTTTATTGTCCGAGCGGTCATGTGATGATTAGGCTCCACCACGATCCGGTTTAGATCCTTGATTGACTTAACGGCGGCAAAATTTAGCTCGGATTCTATGTTAGGACGATCGCCCGTGTATCGGGCAAAATACAGGAAAAATGTTTTGTTCTCTAACTGCTGCTTGCGCATGAGGTGGACCAACTTGTTTTGGTGGGTGCCAGTAATCTTCACGTCGTCGATAAACAAAAGACAACGACCTTCGAAATGTTGCGAGTTGAAGTAGAATTTGTCACCAGCGATCAATGATTTGCGATCCTCTCCTGAAAGAAATCCATAATCGTCCATGTAACTGATCTTTCGCGGGACAGTCGCATATTCCACATGGTTGCCTTTCTCATCAACGATGTGGTTGTTGAGGCGGTCTAGCAAATGCATCGTCATTACATTTGCTGCATTCGGAACGAAATTGAATGGCGACGGAATCATCAGGCAGCGACTGTTCAGTATTGTGGATGCGTGTTTTTCGAAGAACGCGTCTGCAATCTGGTGGCCCATCTCGCGAGCGGCCTCGTCGCAACCAAACTTCAGACGCGAATATTGCTCCGGTCGAAAGGGTGCATCCTCGATTGATTGAAATTCATGAAGCGCAAACTCCTCAAACTGCGTCATAAACAGCCTCTTGAATGTCCTCAGATCTTCCCACCAGGGCGCCGCGCATTCCAGCGCTGCGCGCACCTTGCAGATCGCCGATGGCGTCATCGCCCACATGCAGGATGTTGTCGGCCGCAACGCCGCACGACTTGATGATTTTGTTGAAAAATGCCTCGTTTGGCTTTGCATATCCAAGCAGGTCGGAATAAATTCCGAACCGAAATACACATCCAAAGGTGCTCTCAAGAAAGTTGTGCATCGTAGTGCCGCTAATAAAACTCGAGTTGCTACCAATTGATAGCGTGTACCCGTCTTCTGCCAGCGAATGGACGAACCTCACAGTGGTGTCCAAAACAACTGGTTTGCAATTCTCAAAAACGTGCTCAAACGCCTTTGCGATTAAGCCTGGATCTTTTTGAACATTACAACGCATCATAAGCAGACGAATATTTTCGGACAGGGATGGGGCGTACCCCGTCTCGATCGCGTGTTGGTTAACCCACTTCTTGACCTCCGCGTATGCATTCCTCACAACTGCTTCTTCTCTATCAAAACAGGTGGCGAGAAACTTGGTCCTCATCGGCGCATGACCTGGGTTCGCTGTTACGAGAGTGTTCCAGACGTCAAAAGAAATGTGACTGATCAACGTGGCTCCCCGGGATCTTCGATCTCTCAAACGATGTGTAACTGTGGTTGGTCCCGCAGCCGTTTCGGCTGCGGCGTGTGGGCGGTCCGAAACGATCGGGATGTGCTACTTCCAACTGGCCGGGCTGCCCAATCCGATCCGCCGTACAAGCCGTTCCCCGGATCGGCAACATGGCGGCGAATGCACTCCGCCACTGACCTCTTTCCAAGGGGAGTGTTATCATGGTGTGGCATGGATGGCTCCGTGACGCTATTTTCAGCGTATGACGAGATTAAACCGTCTGAGTCTTAAATCTGTCGCCTTCTTTAGTCAACAATCTGCGTATTTGCCGCGCAACAACTCAACTCGCCACTAGCGGCTGGGGTGAACCGAGCATAGACGTACGGACGTACAGAGCTTCGATCCCGATGTTCAAAAAGCAATTAAACGAAATCCAAGCGAGGAGCTGACGGCGACTGTGGTCAATCAACTGCCCCGCCACGGGATAAGCCTCAATCAATTTTGACTTGATCTACGGTCGTCCAAATCAGACGGTGCAGTCCTGCGTCAACTCCGCAGGAGCTGCTCCCAATGCACCAGTCGATTTGCCGTGTTCGGCTCGCACTGGTCCATCCTTAGGAAAAACCAACGTCTGACGAGGAGGAGGCGCTTGGCTGCCGGGCCTGTCAGCTCGCGGCCGTGGCCAACACCCTGATTGCGGAAGGCTACCTCCCGATCGGCCTCAATTATTTCGCTTTACCGGATGATGAGCTTGCGTTGGCGCAGTAGGCCGCTCCGCCTCTGCGTAACTGGGGGTATTCGGCAGACACCTGCACAACGGTGATCGGCTTCGGCGCGTCAGCTATTCACGGCGTAGGCGACGGCAATGTTGTCGATCTCTCCGGTCAAGGCCGGGAGCGAGTTAACTTGCGGCAGGCAAGTTAACGGGCTTGTCACAGATTCCGCCAGCCGCAGTTATGCGTCGAACGGCCCGCGTTTCATGCTTTGCTAACCTTTTGCAGTCCGAAAGGCGTTGTCGGTGTTCATCCCGGTCGGAGGCTAGTCCGCGCCGGACCGCGGAGCCGAGGAAGTTTGCCTCGATGCGCTCCGACTACAATCCACGAAAACTCAATGAGGTGACGACGGCCGCTTCGTCCATGGAGCGGGCTAAGTTTGTTGGCGGCATTTTTCTGTTGGCTCGTCTAAGCGGTCTATCTATGACATGACGAATTATCGACGGTATGTGGAAGAAAAACCGTCATGGTTTACTGTTTTACGCGCAACAGAAGAGATATGCTCCGAACATTGAGCGGTCGGTCTCGCCAATCCGACCGCAGTGCCTCGCCACCTGCCACCATGTCGGCGAAGGCGAGAAGGCGAACGCCATCCGCAACGCGGTCGAAAAGGTGCTGAACATCGACAATGTCAGGACCGGCGGCCTCGGCGGCAGCGCGACGACCAAGGAATTCACAGCAGCAACTGAAAGGCGGCTGGCATGACAAAAAAGCAGGAAAAGAACCCACCCAGCTCTAAGGGGGGCAACGCATGATTAAGGGTTCCGACCGAGTTGTCGCGGTCCTTGAGAAAATGGGCGCCGAGCGCATCTACGGCGTCCCCGGCGAGGAAATCCTCGACATCATGGAGTCGCTGCGCAAGTCGAAGAAGATCAAGTTCGTGCCGACCCGTACCGAGTGGGGTGCGGCCCTCATGGCCGCCACCGAGGGCCGGCTCACCGGCCGCCCAGGCGTCAGCCTCGCCACCTGCGGCCCGGGCGCACTTAACTTCCCCAACGGCGCTGAGTATGCGCATCTCGGCGGATTTCCGCTGGTGATGATCGCCGGCCAGAAGCCGATCAACAGCAGCCTCCATGGGCACTTTCAGGTCAGCCCCCTCGTCTCCGTGATGGAGGGGCTCACCAAGTACGCAGTGCAGATCGGGTCGGTGCAAATGATCCGGCCAGTCTTCAGTGAGGCGTTCCGCATCGCTCAAGAGGAAAAGCAAGGCCCAGTGTCTGTTGTAATACCGGAAGACATTGCGGCCGAAGATGGTGAGGAGGATGCACTATGACTACGAAGACCCTCGATCGCGCGGTTGAAATGATCCTTGCGGCCAAGCGTCCGCTGATCATGGTGGGCGGGGCGGCAAGCCGCCTCGACCAGCACCCGAACGCCCAAATCCGCGACTTAGTGCAACGCACGCGCATTCCCTTCTTCACCACGCAAATGGGCAAGGGCGTCGTGGCGGAGGACTCCGACCTCTATATGGGCACGGCGGCGCTATCCGAAGGCGACCATGTCCACGAGGCCGTCGACAAGGCCGACTGGATCATCGCGGTCGGCCACGACACGTGCGAAAAGCCTCCGTTCATCATGTCTGAGGGCGGCCCGAAGGTCATTCACATCGCACATCAGCCTGCGACCTTCACACAGGCCTATTGGCCGCAGCTCGAGGTCATCGGCGAGATCGGCGCTTCAGTCGCGGCGCTGGCGGATCGCCTCGAGGGCAAGCTGCTCAATGCCGGCGCGCTACTGCCGCTGCGCGAGGAGATCCTCGCCCTGATTGGCGAGGGTGCCGATGATAAAAGTTGGCCGGTCACCCTGGATCACGTGGTGCACGTTGTAGGCAAGGTCATGCCGGAAGGCAGCATTGTTACGCTCGACAATGGCCTTTACAAGATCCCGTTCGCCCGGAAGTATCGGACCAATCACCCCAATACGCTGCTGCTCGACAACACGCTCGCGACCATGGGCGCCGGCGTGCCCTCAGCGATCGTGGCGGCGATGCTGAATCCCGGGCACCGCGTGATGGCGGTCTGCGGCGACGGCGGCTTTCAGATGACCGGCCAGGAACTGATGACGGCCGTCGAACAAAAGCTCAACCTCGTCGTCCTGATCTTGGACAACGGCGGCTGGGGCATGATCGAAGCGAAGCAAACCGCCAAAGGTTTCCCGAATTACGGTGTCAACTTCCTCAATCCGGATTTCGTGAAACTGGCCGAAGCCTGTGGCGCCAAGGGCACGCGGGTCGAAACGCTGGACGATCCGGTGCCGGCGCTGAAAGCCGCTCTCAAAGGCGGCGGGGTGCATGTGGTCGCAGTGCCGGTCGATGATTCAAAGTACAAGCGACTGCTCGGCGGACTTCGCTCGCCCAAGGCGAAACCGCCGAGCGCCTGAGCAGGCCCGAAATGAACCGCCTCGGGGAGTGCCGGGGCGGTCCACAGCAAGGATCGGCTTTTCAGAGGGGGCGGGCGGCAGGCCCTGCCGCCCGAGAGAGCCAAACAAATGGACCAAACACATGGCCATCACTTTCCAAACCCCGTCCAACATCCGTTTCGGGGAAGGCGCGTCCAGCAAGATCGGCGAGCTCCTCAAGGGCTACAAGGCCGCCCATGTGCTGCTCGTCACCGACGAGAAGGTGCGGGCGGCCGGGCTGACGCGCAATGCGGAAGCGGCGATTGCCGAAGCCGGCATCGCGCGCACCGTGTTCGACGGCGTGGTCGTCGACGCGCCATCGCATGTTATCGAAGCGGCAGCAGAAATCTGCCGCGAGCGCGGCGTCGACGCTGTCGTGGCGATCGGCGGCGGCAGCGCGCTGGATACGGCAAAGCTCGTCGCCTATCTCGCCAAAACCCCGGACAAGCTTGATGATATCTATGGTGTCGACCTTGCCACCGGCGATCGGCTGCCGCTGCTGCTGGTTCCGACCACGGCGGGCACCGGATCGGAAGTGACGCCGATCTCCATCGTTAAGACGCCGAACAACGAGAAGAAGGCGGTGATCTCGCCGCTCCTCATCCCGGACTGGGTGATCCTCGATCCCCAACTGACGCTCGGCCTGCCGCCGCACCTCACCGCTCAGACGGGCATCGACGCCATGGCGCACGCGATCGAGGCCTATACCGGCAAGATCAAGAAGAACCCGACCTCCGACCAGTTCGCGCTGAAGGCGCTGGCGCTGTTGTCGGCCAATCTCAGGAAAGTCTACACGGACGGGCTCGGACCTCGAAGCGCGCTCGGAAATGCTGCTCGGCTCCATGCTGGCCGGCATGGCGTTTGCCAACTCGCCGGTTGCCGCGGTGCACGCGCTCGCCTATCCGATCGGCGAGATCTTCGATGTCGGGTACGGCCTCTCCATTGCGCTGGTCCTGCCCTACGTGTTGGAATTCAACCGGCCGGCGGCCGAAGCGCTCTATGCCGAGCTCTCCGACGTTATCCAGCCCGGCTATCGCCGGCAGTCCGATGCGGCGGACGCGGCGGCCTTCATCGCCGAGATCGAGGCGATCTGCCGAGACTGCGGGGTGCCCGGCTCGCTTTCGGCGGTTGGAATCGGCGAAGGCGATCTTTCCAAGCTGGCGAAGGGTGCGATGAAGCACGCGGAGCGCCTACTGGTCAACAATCCGCGCGAGCTCGACGACGATCAGGCCCGGGCGATCTATGCCAAAGCACTTGCGGGAGCGAGCAGGCCATGACCGAGCTCGGACGACCAACCGGAATCTCCACATTCAACTTACGACATCGTCGTGACCTTTGTCGGCTTCGCAACACCCATTCCACTTCGCCCGATCCCGTATTTTCCGCCCACGTAGCTGAAACAGCAGCAAATAATTGTTCGTCAGCTCAATCGGCCTGATTGGCACGAATCTTGAAATCTATTGAGAGGCGGCGGGAGGGACCGGCGCCATCCACATTGCGGTTTAACCGCATTGGTTCGAACACGTGAAGGAAACAAAATATGCCAGAACGGCATCAGATTGCATTCTATGGAAAGGGCGGAATTGACAAATCCGCTACCAAGATTGTCTCCGGCGCCGAAGCCGTCGCGATGATCCGCTCGGGCGATACAGTCGCCTTTTCCGGCTTCGTCGGAATCGGTACGCCGGAGGCGGTGATCTGCGCCCTTGAGAAGCGTTTCCTCGAAACGGGCGAGCCGAGCAATCTCACCCTCGTCTTTGCCGCCGCCCCGGGCGACGGCAAAGACAAGGGCCTCAACCGACTGGCGCATGACGGGCTGGTGAAACGCCTCATCGGCGGGCATTTCAAGCCGGTGCCAAAGCTGGCGAAACTGGCAGCCAGCGGCAAGTGCGAGATCTACAATCTGCCGCTCGGGGTCATTTCCCATCTCTACCGCGAGATCGCTGGGCGCAAGCCCTGGCTGATCTCGAAAGTCGGGCTTGGAACCTTCGTGGACCCGCGCAACAGCGGTGGCAAGATGAATTCCAACACGACGGAAGACCTCGTGGAGATGGTGGAAACCCACGGCGAGGAGCGGCTCCTTTACAATGCGTTCCCCATCGATGTCGTCATCTTGCGCGGCACGACGGCCGATCCATCCGGCAACGTCACGATGGAGAAGGAGGCCGCGACGCTCGACAACCTGTCGCTCGCCATGGCCGCCAAGGCGGGTGGGGGTATCGTCATCCTGCAGGTCGAGGGCATCGCCCCCGCCGGCTCGCTGCACTCGCGTGACATCGCAATCCCCGGCCACTTAGTCGACCGCGTCGTTGTGGCCCAGCCGGAAGATCACATGCAGACCTATGCGACCCATTACAGCGGTGCCTTCTCCGGCGAATTCCGTGCGCCGCCGGACAGCGCCGCCTCCATGAAACTGGACGAACGCAAGATCATCGCGCGGCGCTGCGCTTTCGAACTGCGGATGGGCGGTGTCGTCAATCTCGGCATCGGGATGCCGGAAGGGATTGCTGCGGTAGCGGCGGAAGAGGGGATCATCGACAAGATCACGCTCACTACCGAATCCGGTACCATCGGCGGCACCCCACAGACCGGGATGGATTTCGGCGCGGCCAAAAACCTCGAGTCGATCATCGACCAGAACCAGATGTTCGATCTCATCGACGGCGGCGGGCTGAGCTTCGCCTGTCTCAGCTTCGCGCAGGTCGATGCTCAATGCAATGTCAATGCCAGCCGGTTCGGTGGCATCCTCGCCGGCGCCGGCGGCTTCATCAACATCTCGCAAAACACCCGCCACGTCGCCTTCTGCGGCAAGTTCACGGACGGGGGCCTGCGCATCGAGATCCGGGACGGCAAGCTTGCCATCCTGCAGGAAGGCCGGCAGGCGAAATTCATCAAAGAGGTCGAGCAGATCACTTTCTCGGGCGAAATTGCCCGCGAGACGCACCAGTCTGTGCTCTACGTAACCGAGCGCTGCGTCTTCTCGCTAATCCCCGAGGGGCTGGAACTAATCGAAGTCGCGCCGGGGATCGATATCGAGCGCGACATCCTCGCCCATATGGAGTTCCGGCCGATCATCCGCCAGCCGCGCGAAATGGCGGCTGTGATCTTCGCCGACGGTCCGATGAATCTCGACCAGCTGCTGCTCGAACGCCTGCTTTCAGAGGGCATAGAGTTCGATGCAGAGCGCAGCACGAGGCCGCCAGCTATGGGCTAGACGCCCGCAACCTTGTAACCCCATCGTTTGAGGAGAAGCCCACCATGCCTACATCGCAGACCCCGGATATCCAAACGTTGACCAACCAGATCAACGAGATGCTCGCCAAGTTCAACATGCCGGGCGTCGATCCGGCAGCACTTGTTAGGGAGCAGGCCAGGAATATCGAGGCCGTCGCGCAGGCCACGCAGGTTGCCAACAAAGGCGCCTACGGCGTCGTCGAAAAGCAGCTGGAATTGTTCCGCGCGGCTTCCTCACAGCTCCTGATGATGTTTGAGGATGCGGCCCTTGCCCCCAAGGAGCGCGGCGAACTGGCGAAACAGGCTTACGAGGTGGCGCTGATCGGCTCGCGCGAGATCACCAGCATGGCGGTCAAGGCCAGCGAGAACGCTTTCGCCATCACCCGCAAGCGGATGACCGAGATTTTCGAGCAGTTCCGCAAGGCCGCGACAATCGGAAAGGATACGTGAGGCCGGACCTGCCGAACGGAAAGCATAATTCGTGCGTGACAATCCTCCACCCGTCGAGGTGATGGGGAGCTGCGAATAACCTCCTAGGAGGGACAACGACAATGAACGGAAACAAGCAGGCGGCGGGCGTCTATTCAGTTCCGAAGCAATGGGCCGAGCGCGCGTTCATCGATGCGCAGCGCTACGAGGCGATGTACGCGGCCTCGATCGCCAACCCGGAAGAGTTCTGGGGCGAACACGGCAAGCGCATCCACTGGATCAAGCCTTACAGCACCGTCAAGAACACTTCGTTCGAATCGGGCAAGGTCTCGATCAGGTGGTTCGAGGACGGCACCACCAACGTCTCCTACAATTGCATCGACCGGCATCTGACCGAGCGGGGCGACAAGTTCGCCATCATCTCGGTGGGGGACGACCCGAAGGATGACGCCCGCATTACCTATCGCGAACTGTACGCCCATGTCATGAAATGGGCGAATGTTTTGCGGTCGCAGGGCATCGGGAAGGGCGACAAGGTCACCGTATACCTGCCGATGATCCCCGAGCTCACCTATGCGATGCTCGCCTGCACGCGCATCGGCGCGATCCATTCGACGCTCTCCACCAATTGCCCGCCCAAAGTCCTGGCAAGCTGCATCGCCGATGCGGCGAGCACCGTCGTGGTCACCGCCGACTCGGGCACGCGCGGTGGGCGCAAGTTGGAGCTGAAGGTCAAATTGGACGCTGCGCTGGACAAGCTTCCCGAGGTGGTGACAAGCGTCATCGTGGTCAAGCACACCGGCGCGCCGGTCAGCATGCTGAAAGGTCGCGACCACTATTATGACGAACTCGCCGAGACCGTCCCCGATCAATGCCCGCCAGAGGAGATGAAGGCGGAAGACCCGCTGTTCGTCCTCTATACGTCAGGTTCCACCGGCAAACCGAAGGGGGTGGTGCATACCACAGGCGGCTATCTCGTCTATACCGCCATGACGCACCAATATGTCTTCGACTACCGCGACGGCGACATCCACTGGTGCACTGCCGAAATTAGTTGGATCACCGGCCACAGCTACACTGTCTACGGGCCGCTCGCCAACGGTGCGACGACCCTCATCTTCGAGGGCACCCCAACCTACCCGAGCATGTCGCGATACTGGGACATCATCGACAAGCACAAGGTCAGCCTGTTCTACACCGCCCCCACGGCGATCCGCTCCTTGATGGGATCGGGCGAGGATGCGGTGAAATCGAATTCGCTCGCCTCGCTCCGCCTCCTCGGTTCAGTCGGCGAGCCGATCGACCCGAAAACCTGGGACTGGTATCACCGCGTCGTCGGCGGCGGGCGCTGCCCGATCGTCGACACCTGGTTTCAGACCGAGACCGGCGGCATCCTGATGACGCCGCTTCCCGGCGCCACCGAGCTGAAGCCAGGCTCCGTCGGCACCCCCTTCTTCGGCGTCAGGCCTGAGCTGGTCGATGCGGCGGGCAACGTGCTCGATGGCGTTGCAAACGGAAACCTGGTTATCGCTGACAGCTGGCCGGGCCAGATGCGCACGCTTTACCGCGACCACGAGCGCTTCGAGCAGGAATATTTCTCCATCTATCCAGACAAATATTTTACCGGCGACGGCGCCCGGCGCGATGCAGGCGGCCATTACTCGATCACGGGCCGCATCGACGACGTCATCAACGTCTCCGGCCACCGCATCGGCACGGCGGAAGTCGAATCCGCCCTGGTCGCCCACGCTAGCGTTTCGGAAGCCGCGGTGGTCGGCTATCCGCACGAGATCAAGGGGCAGGGCATCTACGCTTACGTAACCCTTATCGACGGCGAGGCTGCCTCTGACGAGCTGCGCAAGGAACTCGTTTCCTGGGTGCGCAAGGAGATAGGCCCGATCTTCACGATCGACAAGGTCCAGTTCGCGCAGGGCCTGCCGAAAACAACCTCGGGGAAAATCATTCGCCGCATCCTGCGCAAGATCGCTGAGGACAAATGCACCGAGTTCGGTGACACCTCGACGCTCTCTAACCCCGCCGTGGTCGATCACCTGATAGACAACCGGCTGAACCGGAAGGCTGCCTGACGACACGACAAGATGAAGACGTGGGTTCCGGCGCGTTACCGCACCGGAGCCGACGGGACGATCAAGGGAAGGACAATTTGTGGCCAGACGTACGAGGGAGGGAACGATGAGATTGATCATCCTTGGACCGCCGGGGGCGGGCAAGGGAACACAGGCAGCGCGCCTCGCCGAGCGGCTGGGCGTGCCACAACTGTCGACGGGAGATATGCTGCGCGCCGCGGTCACCAAGGGCTCGCCGGTTGGCCTTGCTGCGCGCGACCTCATAGCGCGGGGCGAATTGGTTGGCGACGACATCGTCGTCAATTGCGTCCTGGAACGCATCGCCGAGCCGGGCGCTGCGTCCGGCTTCATCCTCGACGGCTTTCCCCGCACGCTGGGACAGGCGCGGGCCCTCGACGAAGCGCTCGAAAAGGCACACCTCGGTCTGGATGCGGTGCTCGAACTGAAGGTCGACGAATCCGTGCTGCTAGACCGCATCATCTATCGGGCGCGCGAGGCCAAGGCCGCAGGCCTGCCGGTGCGCGCCGACGACAATCCGGAAGCGCTGAAAGTCAGGCTCGAGTCCTACCGGACGCAGACGCAGCCGCTCGCGGATCACTACCGCACCGCCGGGCTCCTACGCACCGTTAATGGGCTGAGGCCCGTCGATGAGGTTACGTCCAGCCTTTTTGCGGAATTGCGGCTCCAACCGAGAACGGCCGACCCGGGCTCTCTTGGGTGACTTTCGATGAGCGACGCAAATCGTCTTTAAAAACCTACGGCTGGCGTTTTAGCCTCCCTGCATTTCTTGTCAGAAGCCCGAGCCAAGTAAAGTTGTCTGTCATTTATAACACCCACCAGGAAACCCAGCAGGCGACATTGAACTGGTAACTGGGTTATCTGTCCGATACCCGGAAACTGAAATGCACCGGGGCGGCACGACGGACAGCGTGGCGCCGGGCCAGGGCTCTGGCCCACCCGGGATGCCCGGCCGACGGCATGAGAGGCGTTGTCGCGCCCGCGGCGCCATCTAACCGCACGCCGAGCCAGCAGGAAGTTGCTTAGATGGCCCAGGATGAGGCGATCCGGCAGGGAGTTGATCTGCGCGCTCATAGCTCCCAACGTTCTCTTTCTCCGTGGGGAGTGTCGAATTGGTTTCTCTTTCCCTGTGGCCACAACGCCTCAGTAGTAAGATTGACAGAGCGGCACCCGCCAAGCCGCCCGCTTTCCTCAGTCCGCAATGAATAGCTAACCCGCTGTTTAGGAGTTTAAATTCGAGGTGTGCACCTATGCGGGCGTCTTTCGATTTCATCCTTAGCAATGTCGGGAGTAAGCGATGCAGATAGTCTAACTACCATGGCGAGTACCGCCTCTCATCAGACGTAGAACACGGACGAGACGCCTCCGACTGCATCGGTGGGCGCACTCATGCGACACCTGAACGGGAAGCGGAGCCGATGCTCAGAAGACTCGTTGCAGCATGCCGGATTGTTTCTCTTTGCGTCGCCGTGGCGTTTGCCGCCAAAAGCGGCGTCGGCAACCTCGATCGCGGGGACACCAGACTTCTAATTTCGGAATGCAAGTTGCATGCATTACTGCGCACCCAATGCGCCTACGTGTTGGCTACAGCATTTCATGAGACTGGAGGCCTTATGATGCCGGTGCGAGAGACTTTCGCGACATCTGACGATCAGGCGATTGCCTGTCTTGACAGTGCATGGGCAAAGGGCAAACTGCCTTGGGTCACCTCCCCATATTGGCGTCAAGGCTGGTTTGGAAGAGGATACTCCCAACTCACGCACGAGAACAACTACCGCACGGTCAGCATCAAGCTCGGCATCGATCTCGTGTCCTTTCCAGCAAAAGCACTGATACCAGAAATTGCGGCGAAGGTGCTTGTCATGGGCTTGAAGGAAGGCTGGTTTACCGTAAGCGCGATTTTCCATGCACATTGACGTAGGCGGTATCTCTGAACCAGCCGCTTTCGCGAAGCGATATCCGGGTCTGTCAGGCAGCGGAGGCTTTGGAGAAGTTGAACGGCAGCAGGTCGCCGATGTCGGCGGCTTCTTCGCGCTGAGGCAACTCAGCAAGCACGTGGCGTAGCCAGGTGAGTGGGTCGACGCCACAGGCGCGGCAGGTCAGCATCAGACTGTAGATCACGGCGCTGGCCCTGGCTCCGTCAGCGGTATCGCTGAACAGCCACGATTTTCTTCCGGTCGCAAAAACTCTGATGTCGCGTTCCAGAATGTTGTTATCGATCGGCATCCTGCCGTCGCTGATGTAGCGCGTCAGGTAATCCCATTGGTTCAGGGTGTAGGACACGGCATCGCCTAGCTTGGTATCCGGCACGACCTTCGGCGCGATATTGTCGAGCCACGTCTTTAGGGCGATGAGGACAGGCAAGCTGTGCTGTTGCCGGAAACGACGAATGCAATCGGCCTGCGTTTCACCGGCGTCGGGCGTTTGGTCTCTTGCCTGCTTTTCGATACGGTAGAGCTGCTCGAAGAACCGGAGCGCCTGTTCCGGCGGTCCGCCTCCATTCTTCCGGGTTTTGAGAGCCTCGACGAAGCGCCGCCGGGAATGGGCCATGCATCCGACATGGGTTGCGCCATGCAATGTGCGCCATGCGGTGTATCCATCGGTCACCAATATGCCGCTATAGTTACCGAGAAAGGTCTGCGGGTGGACCTGGCCGCGGCCCTGTTGATAGTCGAGAAGCACGATTGGCTCCTCACTATCGTCGCTGCTGCGATACGCCCACATGTAAGATGTGCTGGTGGCTTCCTTGTCTTTTTCCTTCAAGACCTGAACTGTTGTCTCGTCACCATGAATGAGAGGCTGCGACTGAAGCCGCAATCTCAGCGCATCGTAGATGCGATGCAAATGCCTCTCGCTCGAACCGATCACCCAGTGCGCGAGAGCACCTCGGCTGATCGGTACGCCGGCCCGTTCGAACGTTTGCGCCACGCGGTAGAGCGGCGTGCCGTCGACATATTTGTGGACGAGTGCGAAGGCCAGCGTGGAGGCGGTGGCGATGCTGCCCGGCAATGGTTGCGGCGGCATCGGTGCGATCACGACAGGTGTGTTGATGCCGGTGCGGTCGCAATGGCGGCAGGCGTATTTGAACCGCACATTCTGCAGAACCTTAGCCTTGACCTCGATATTAAGCTGCTCGGTAATGGCCTCGCCCATGCGATGCATTTGACTGTCGCAGCAAGGGCAAACTTTCTGATCGTCGGGAAGGTCGTATTCGACACGCTCGCGGGGCAGGTCTTCTGGCAGAGGTCTGCGGCCCCGCTTTTTACCCGCGGCACTTTCGACTGCAGGCAGGCCTGTATCCGGGAGATCGGCGACGTCGTCGCCATGATCAGGATCATCCTCGTCTGCGGCCTCTTCGGCTTCGTTGAAGAGGCGATCGACGTGCTTTTCGCTGCGGGGTGCAAACCGATGCAGCCTTGCGAGTGCCAGTTCCTCTTCCAGCTTGACGACCTGCCGTGACAGCGCTTCCTTCTCGGCTTTGAGCGCAGCGATTTCAGCAGCAACTGCGCCATCAGCTCTGCAACGCTCGGTTCGCCGGTTCGGGTCATCCCAGTTTTGAATCTGAACCGCGTCGCCGCGTCAACAGATCAACACGCCACCTCAGCCAGCGATCTGATATTGCCGAACCGGATGGCGGATCATCGCATCGATATCAATGCCGTCGAGTATCCAGTGGAGCTGCTCGCTCGAGAGCGTTACCACCGCAGTCTCTCGGCGGGGCCAACGGAACCTGTCCTCCGTCAATTTCTTCAGGACCATGACAAAGCCCGACCGGTCAAAGAACAGCAGCTTCACCCTATCCCGACGGCGGTTGCAGAAGGCAAACACCGCCGGAGCAAACGGGTCCAGCGCCATCGTCTCCTGGACCAGGACCGCAAGGCTATTGATGCCTGCCCGAAAGTCGATCGGTTCGCGATGCAGGTAGACCTTGAGATCAGCGCCCAGTCTGAACATGACCCAACGCTCCGATTATCGCCGTCAATCCGCTGAGATCATTGCACTCCAGCGTCAGTCTCACACCATTGGGCAGGGACGCGCTCACCTTTGCTGGAGAGGAAAGCGGGCCGTTCCTGTCCATTCTCGGCAATCGCTCTTCGCGATCCGCGGCAGGCATCTCAATGTCGAACTCCCTGCTCGGGGCGGCGACCTGAACGGGGATAAACGCAGATGTCGAAGACGGCGATAATGGATGGGCTTGGGTGTGCTTCCTGATCCATTTCCAAACGAGGTTCGCATTGACCCCGTGTTCTCGCGCTAGTTTCGATACCGATGCGCCGGGCTCAAGGCAGGCAGCAACAAGGCGATCCTTCGACCCTTGATCGAAGCGGCGTCTTCCATTCAGACCGACCAGCCGTACCGCGAGTTTTTGACCTTCATCCATAACTTGGTGTCCACCTCTTTTAAGTGGACACCACATGCCAAAGCTCACTCAAATACAGAAGGTGCGGAGAAATTCGCGCTTACGGTTTACCGGCAAGAAACTCTCTGATTACATTAACCTTGGCACAACCAACTTCATCGGCGCTCGCCATGTTATCAATGGAACGGATCATGCGGGTAAGATCGCGAAATATGCCGTCGCGTACGACGCGACACTTGAGCAAGGCGGCTATAGTGTGATGTAAACTACAGCAAAGGTCGCCGCTCCATAGCAGGAACTAACTACGGAAAGGAAATCGCTGGTCCCATTCCAGCGTAGTCGGGGCCAGGGCAATGACCTCGTTGATATGATCAGCTTCAGGCGGCAATGATGAAGAACAAAGAATGACCAGTATTTAGACCCGTGCTCCCAAGCCCGCGCGAATGTCTCAACGCAGCCTTGATAGAGCAGCCGTCGAAACCGCGGCTTACCGAAGTGGTTCACAATTTCGTATGCGGCGGTTGGGAGCATTAATCGACAGGACCAAAACCGTTCAGGTGTTCCATAAGTACCTAAGTGTTGTAGCCGCAAAGTTGAAGTGTCCTGTTTCTGCAAAGTTGGAATGTCACTCTCCCCGGGTTTTGATGACGTGGGAGATTGCGGATGGGACTGATAGCGATGAGCGCGCGCGACCTGCAACGGATCGAGCGCCGGCCGGGCGACGATGGTGTCGGCGGCGCATGCGCAGCAGAGATGCACAGGCGCTGCCAATGACGGTCAAATAGAAGTGATCTGGCCACGATCCATGCGATAAACCATATCGAGGCCCTTACCGGCGTGCCGAAGATCGGCGCCGGAAAGGAGGATGGAAAGACCAAGCGGCCGCAGGGATGCGACGACCTCGGAAATGCGCTTGGAAAGCGCGGGGGCGACGCCTTCGAATGGCTCGTCTAGCATTAACAGCTGGGTGCCAGTCATGCGTGCGCGACCGATGGCCACGAGTTTCTGCTGGCCGCCTGAAAGCTGGAGGGCGCGGCGATGGCGGAAGTCCGCTGCCTCCGGAATGAGCGCATAGACATCGTCGAGCCGCTTCTGCGCATCTGTGACGCCAGCTGCCCATGCCGGAATAAGCAGGTTTTCCTCAACAGTCAGTTCGGGAATAAGGCGCCTGTCTTCCGGCGCGAAGCCCATCTGGTGGTGCACGCGCAGATGCGGCGCCTCACGAGAAATGTCCTTCTTCTCATAATGTATCGAACCTGCCCGGAGTGGCAAGAGCCCCATTATCGCACGCATCAACGTGGTCTTACCGGCACCATTGCGTCCGACGATTCCGACCATCGAGTGGGCTTCGACCTTCATGGAAACGTCACGCAGAATAGGAACCCCGCCGATGGAGACGTTGATTGACTTCACCTCAAGCATGGTTGTCCTCCTTGGGAACGCGATGTTCTTCACCAATGATGAGTTCGCGCACTTGTCGGTCGCTGAGGACCGTTTCAGGAGGTCCATCAATCAGTACCCGGCCTTCGAAGAAAGCGAGCACGCGGTCGGAGTAGCGGCGAACGATCTCCATGTCGTGCTCGACGAAGAGCACGCTGACGCCTGCGACACGGGTCGCGTCAATAATGCGGTCCATGACCGAGAACTTTTCTTCGCTGGCGACGCCGCTCGTCGGCTCGTCCAGGAAAAGAACCTTCGGCTTGCCAACCATGGCAATTGCAATGTCGAGAAGCTTGCGGATGCCTTCGGGCATCGTGCCGGCAATCGAGTTGCGGAACGCTCCAAGTCCGAACACCTCGAGCGTCTCGTCAGCATGGATCGCGAGCTCATCGTCGGAAAGAATCGAAAAGCCCTTGGCGCCAACGCTACCCGTTGCGCTGTAAGCAAACATCAGGTTCTCAATCGCTGTCAGCGAGTTGAACAATTGCGGAATCTGAAAGGACCGGGCAACGCCGCGCCGAGTGATCTGACGAGGTGAAAGCCCTACGATTTCCTGTCCCTCGAGCAGGATCGAACCGGAGTCCGGGCCCAGATAGCCCGTAATCATATTGATGAACGTCGTCTTGCCGGCGCCGTTTGTGCCGATCAGACCCGAAATCGTTCCAGACATGATGTCGACATTCACGTCGTTTGCGGCAGTTACCGCGCCGAACCGCTTGACGAGGCTCTTTGCTTCAATAATCGGCTTCATGCTTTTTCTCCTGCCTCGACGGTTGCCTTGCGCTTACCAAAACGGACCCCACCAAGGCCTGTCGGCAGAAACAGGATCATCGAGAGGATTATGACTCCAAGTACCAGTTGCCAAGTGTTGGGCGCATGCTGGTAGGCGAACGTCCTGACAAATTCGAGTGCGAGCGCGGCGATGAAGGGCGTGAAGATGTTCCCGGTACCGGCAAGGACCGCGATCACCACGAATTCGCCCGAGGTTGCCCAGAAGGCCATTTCCGGATCCACATGCGCGACGAGAATGCCGCTCATGGAGCCACCTACGGCGGCTAGAATTGCCGCAAGGATGTAGGAGAGATAGATCGTCTTGCTTGCAGACGCGCCGAGATACTCGACGCGAATCTCGTTATCCTTGATGCCAGGCAGCAGGCGACCGAGCGCCGTCTTGCCGAAGCACCAGACAGTTATCACCGCTGTGAAACAGATCAGGACGAGGATAACCAGGCCGTTGAAACGCGCAGTACCGCTCAGCGGCAGGCCGAACAAGGTCACGCCTCGGATGTTGAAGCCGTCCGTGCCGCCAAGTTCCACCGACTTCACCAGAAGACCGTAGAGAAGCATGGACAGGGCGAGCGTCAGCATCGCGAAGAAGATGTCGCGGTAACGCGACAGAAGGAGACCGGCGACTGCAGCAGTCGCCGCGGCGATGATGACCGGGGCGATGAGCAAGAGAACCGCTTCGTTGATTTTCCAGAGATTGACCATCAGGCCGACGCAATAGCCGCCGATCGCGTAGTAAAGTCCTTGGCCGAACGAGACCAGCCCGGCGCGCATCATCAGCACAAGGCCGAGTACCGCGAGCCCCTTGGCAAGGCCGATCGAGATGACGAAGTTCCAGGTGGGTAGCGCCCAGGCTGCGACGATAAGGATAAGTGCCGCGCCGACGGCGACCGGCACAAAGGTTTGGGCTTTGTTCATCATATCTTGCGCAACTCCACACCGGAAAACAGCCCCTGCGGACGCATGGCGAGAACGATAGCCATCACTGCATAGATGCTGAACACTTCGACTTCGGGCCAGTAGTGGACCGCAAGTGAGCGGACGAAGCCGACGATCAGGGCACCGACAATGGTGCCAGGAATCGATCCAAGCCCCCCGATCACCACCGCGGCGAACATCATGACGACCACTTCGACGCCCATGCCCGGCGCCACGGAGATGGTCGGCGCTGTGAAGGCGCCGCCGAGTGCGGCGAGGATCGAGCCGGCCACAAAGGCCGACACTTTCCAACGGCTGACATTGATGCCCATCGCCTGCGATACTTCCGGATCATGAATGACGGCGCGCAGCATCTTCCCCTTGGCAGTGAATTGCAGAAACCACGTGAGGAAACCACCACTGACGATCGCCACGACGACGATAATGAGGTTGTAGGTCGGATACACAAGGGGGCCGAGATAGACGTTGCCGAAAGTCCACACCGGGTCGGAGGCTATCCATGGATCGACACCCCAGATGAGCTTCACCACGTCTTCCAGAATGAGGAAGAGCGCGTAGGTTACCAGCAGCAGCACGATGGGATCGCGCCCCGTGAAGAAGCGCAGGACGCCCCGTTCGACGACGAGGCCGACAATCGTACCGGCGATCAGCGCCGCGACAATCATGACCGGAATGCTTCCAGCGGGCGGCAGGCCCTGGGCGAACCACCAACCCAGCAAAGTCACCGACATGTAGGCGCCGATGGCATAGAACGTGCCATGGGCCATGTTTAGGATCTTCATCACGCCGTAGATCAGCGTCAGGCCGACTGCGATGATGAAGAGCCATGCGGAATACAGAATGCCGTCAATAATAGCGCCTAGAAACGCGTTCATGTCACACACCATTTCGAAACAAGGGGCGGGATTCATCTTTCGGTGCCAGCGTGGCGCGCGACGGGTGAAAACCGCTTAAAAGGGATTGCGACGCCAAACGCGCCGGGAAACCCCCGCGTGCGATGCCGCGGTGAATAGATCACTTGAGCTTATTCTTGATCCACTCATGGCTGGTCATGCCTTCCGGTGGGTTCACCCTTTCCGGGGCGTAACGGATCACATCGACGAAGGTGAGCTTGCCATCGACGGTTTTGGTGCGGCCATAGACCATTTCCTGCACAGCCTGGTTGCCCTTGCCCAAAGACATCTTCACTTCGCCCGAGGGACCCTGGAAGGTGGCGCCCTTGAGAGCAGCGGCGATCTCCTCGGTAGTCGGCGTCTTGGCGGTGTCGCCGCCCTGTGCCTTCTCATAAGCGAACTTCGCCGCAAAAAGCGTCTGCACCATGTGGTAGGACGGATAGCTGGGTGGCGTGGCGGACTTGGCGTTGTAAGCGGCCTTGAACCAGTCGTTATAAGCGTTCTCCGGTGCAAAGATACCGTTTGGACCGCGGGCGCCGATGATGGTGCCATCTGGGATTTGTTTGGCCTGGCGATGGATCGCCGTTTCGCCTGCCGTCAGAACGACAGTGGCGTTTTTGAATAGGTCGCGCGGCGCTCCCTGAAGCACGAGACCTTCAAGGTCGCCACCCCAGAAGCTCGAATGAATGATATCGGGTTTGCTGCCGAGAATTGCGGAAATTTCGGTATTGTACTGACCGGCACCGAGCTTCGGCATCTGCGAGGTCGTCAGCGTCACTTCGGGGCGAAGGCTCTTCAGTGTGCCCTCGAAGTCGTTCCAGGCGTCCTGACCCCAGGCGTAGTTCTGGTTGATGCCGGCGTAGGTGTTGAATTTCTTGACTGTCTCGTTGACGTAGAGTGCGGCACCGGCGTTGTCCATCGTCGCGGTTGCAACGGGGCGGAATACATATTCGTAGTCAGCTTCCTCGAAGATGCGCGGCGTGCCGCAATCGAAGAGAAGTGTCATGGTCTTCAGTTCTTCGGCAACAGGCGCGACCGCAAGACAATCGCCCGAGGACGTGTAGCCTACGATCATGTCTACGCCCTGCTGTTCGACGAGGTTGCGTAGTTCGGAAACCTGCTTGGTGGTGCCACCGGCCTCGTCGATGACGACGAGTTCGATCGGACGGCCGCCGAAGCCGACCTTGTCATACGGCGCCGGGAGCTTGCCACCGGCATTGACCTGCTCGGCGAAGACTTCGGCGGCAATCTTTGCGGGTATGCCGAAGGGACCGGCCGGTGCGCCGGACAGGAACGTCACGACACCAATCGTGAAGGGCTTTGACTCCTGAGCCAAGAGGCCAGCGGGGGCGGACAGAAAGATCGCTGCAATGGTCAGAGACCACGACTTTTTCATAGATTTCCTCCTCTACGGCAATTGCCGGATCTGATGCAAAGACACATGCCCTTGCGGTGTAGGCCGAAGCGTCCTCTCACGCTGCGGTGGCGCAACATAGTTCAATATATTGAACGTAGTTCAATACTGTGTATAGTAAAAACTGCAACCAGCGTCAAGATGCTGGAACAACTGTCCAGCCAACAAGCGAGTACAAGCCGCGGCGCAAACTGTTCCGAAAGGGAAAAAGAACCGTAAGGCGCACGAAGAATCACTGAATATGAGGACGGCTTCTCGTGAATTCCCCAAGAGCTCGGTTCTGGCAAAGCTTTCATCAACAAGTCGACGTGGAGAAGATTTTCGTTAGCCTGCTTATGCAGCTATTCTCGACTGAAGCGGGAAACCGCGACATCGATCACCCGACGGTCACACGTCGATATCGCATCGGATTGATTGTGAGCCCAGATGAAAGATTTTTGCAGCCCTTCGGTTCGAGGCTGGGACTGCGTTGGGGTCAAGGAACAGACGCGCTGCCCAAACGGAGCCAACCCCACCAGGTCTCCCTCGGTCGGCAATGAATTTCCGCCCTCGCCAAATGCTACGCTATCCTTCGTCACGGAAGAGTGATGAGCTGTTATGCCCCAATTGCTCAGAAAGAATGGCGGCTGATCTGCGCATCGTCTCTCCGAGTGACTCGATAAGCACCGGAGTTGTTTCGCTTTCCAGAAGGCTGATGGCAATGCCGGCAACCGCGCATCTCGTATGATCTCGCACAGCGGTGCCGATGCAAATCATCCCTTCGCGAACCTGACCGTTATCGATCGAAAAACCGCGCGTACGGATGTCAGCCAGCTCCTGCCTTAGCAAGCCAAGATTTTTGACGCTTCTGGAGGTGATGGGCGGAGGAAAGTTTGCGCTGAACAGCGCCTCGAGTTTATCTTCCGGCATTTCGGAAAGCAGCATTTTGCCGGTCGCGGTAAAGGTGGCAGGAAGACGCATTCCAATCCGGAAAGTATGCCCCAGGGGCTGGTCGGAATTTCGGCAATCAATATAGACGACCTCGTCACGGTCAAGAGTTGTCAATGTGACGGTGTAAGGCGACAATGTGGTATCGGAAGCGAAATAATTTCGGAAAATCGAGACGATGTCCATCTCGGACAGAAAGCCGTGCGCCCAGCGCATAGGATGCGGGCCGAGGCGGTACGTGCCGTCCTGTTTGCGAACGAGCAGGCCGAGCTCTACCATGACACCAAGTAGCCCGTGCGCCGTACTCTTCGGCAACGACATCGCCCGTGTGATGTCGGCGGCCGACATTGCGCCGCCAGAATTGGTGACAAGATCGAGGATCGAAACCGCGCGCCTGAGAGCCGGAACAGAATCGACGGATTTGCCGATCGCAGTGTCTTCCACTGCGGCGCGTCTTGTACTTGACACTTCCAATACCTCCTGTCAGGCTAGTTCAATATAACGATAGTGGTTCAATTAAATGAATTGTATGCTTGGAGGAGATCATGGTCAATCTAAAAAAAACGGAACTCCTGCGCGATCGATGCCTGATAGATGGCAAATGGGTTGCCGGCTCTCAGAACAACATCGCCGTCAAGAACCCAGCGACGGGGGAGATTGTCGGCACCGTTCCTTCACTGGAGGCGGGAGATGTTGAGCAGGCGGTCGTAGCGGCCGAAGTTGCCTTCCGTTCGTGGAGCGCGCTTGCAGCGAAGGAAAGAGCGGCCGTCCTGCTCCGCTGGTTCTATCTGATAATAGAAAACGCGGACGATCTGGCCGCGCTGATGACGGCTGAACAGGGCAAGCCGCTGTCCGAAGCCAGGGGGGAAATGCTTTACGCCGCCTCCTTTATCGAATGGTTTGCCGAGGAGGCAAAGAGGGTCTATGGGGACATCATACCCGCACCAACCACCGACAAGCGCATCCTGGTTTTCAAGCAGCCGATCGGTGTCTGCGCCGCAATCACGCCGTGGAACTTCCCGGCAGCAATGATCACACGCAAGGCGGCGCCTGCGCTGGCTGCCGGTTGCACCATGGTGGTTAAGCCGGCCGAGCAGACACCCCTCACGGCGCTGGCTCTCGGCGTACTAGCCGAACAGGCGGGTATTCCCGCCGGCGTTTTCCAGATTGTGACAGGAAAATCACGCGAGATCGGCAAGGTGCTGACGGAAAGCGACATAGTCAAAAAACTGTCTTTCACCGGGTCGACCGAGGTGGGGCGAATTCTCATGGCGCAGTCTGCGCCGACGATAAAGAAACTGTCCATGGAGCTCGGCGGCAACGCACCCTTCATCGTTTTCGACGACGCCGACCTCGATGCCGCCGTCGACGGTGCCGTCGCGTCGAAATACCGTAATGCTGGTCAGACCTGTGTCTGCACAAACCGTATCTACGTGCAGTCGGGTGTTTACGATGTCTTCGCTGAAAAGCTTGCGGCGAAGGTTTCTGCGCTGAAAGTCGGTGAAGGCACGCAGGTGGATGTAACAATTGGACCGCTGATTGATGCTGAGGCCATCGCCAAGATCGAGGACCATATTAGCGATGCGATCGGGAAGGGCGCGAAAGTGGTCGTAGGTGGCAAGCGACACAGCCTCGGCGGGAGATTCTTCGAACCGACTGTCCTGACAGGAGCGACACAAGCGATGAAGATCGCCCGCGAGGAGACCTTCGGGCCAGTCGCGCCTCTCTTCCGCTTTGAGACAGAGGAAGAGGCGCTCGCTATGGCCAACGACACGGAATTCGGATTGGCTGCCTATTTTTATACTGAAAACATCCGCCGGACATGGCGAGTGGCCGAAGCGCTGGAATACGGCATGGTGGGTCATAACACCGGTCAGATCTCGAACGAGGTGGCGCCATTTGGCGGCGTCAAGCAGTCCGGCCTCGGACGGGAAGGCTCCCGTTACGGAATCGATGACTATCTGGAAATCAAATATCTGTGCTCGGCCATCGCGTAAACGGCTGACAATGAGGGAGGAGTTAATGACGATCAATCCATTCGAATTTCGAACTGTCCCATCCATGGAGATGGCTTGGGGCGGAGCTAAACGAATAGGTCAAATCATCGCTGCGCGTTTCGCTGCGCGCAAGGTGCTTTTGGTCACCGACGCGGGCCTGGTGAAGGCTGGGATGATTGCACCCATTGCCGCCAGTCTGGAGGCGGCTGGTTTCAGTGTGGCGATTTTCGACAAGGTTGTGGCCGATCCACCGGAAAGCGTTTTGTATGGTTGTGTCGAGGAGGCGCGGCAAGTCGCAGCCGATATTGTCATTGGTCTCGGTGGTGGCTCGTCCTTGGACATAGCCAAGCTAGCGGCGGTGCTGCTATCATCAGAACAATCACTCGCCGATATGTATGGTGTCGGCAAAGTTCAGGGCGCGCGCTTCCCACTCGTTCTCGTTCCGACGACGGCAGGCACAGGTTCCGAAGTTACCAATATTTCCATCATCACCACAGGCGAGACGACCAAGATGGGGGTCGTGTCGCCGGAGCTATACGCGGATTTCGTGCTGCTGGATGCAGAACTTACCGTCGGTTTGCCGCAGGTTCACACCGCCGCAACTGGTATCGATGCGATGGTGCACGCCATTGAAGCCTATACCAGCAAGCACAAGAAAAACCCGCTTTCGGATGCGTTGGCACGCGAAGCCCTGCGGCTGCTCGGCCGCAATCTTATTGCTGCCTGCAAGGAGCCTTCCAATCGGGATGCTCGTGAAGGCATGCTTCTCGGTGCAACTCTTGCGGGCCAGGCCTTCTCCAACTCCCCGGTGGCTGCCGTCCACGCATTGGCCTATCCGTTGGGTGGACATTATCACATTCCGCATGGTCTTTCGAACGCTCTGATGCTCGGTCCAGTCCTTCGCTACAATGCGCAGGCAGCTGCCCCGCTTTACGCCGAGCTTGCCGATGTGCTTGGCGTCACGGGAAGCGGCGACGCCACGGCCCGTTCGGAGTACTTTGTTGCCCATATGCAGGTGCTGATGGATGAAAGCGGCGCGCCGCGACGGCTTCGCGATGTCGGTGTAACCGACAACAGTCTCGCCATGCTCGCCGCAGACGCGATGAAACAAACCCGCCTTCTCGTCAACAATCCGGTCGAAGTCCGGGAAGAAGACGCGCTTGCCCTTTATCGGGAAGCCTTCTGAAGCTTTCCGCAGAAATTCACCGTTCAAATCACCGCGGGAGGATCCAACGTGACGGATATCAGACTTTACATGCTTCAGTCCGGCACCCTGAAATGCAAGGTGCACAACATCAAAATGAATCAGGGAAATGGCGCTGATTACGAAATCCCGGTTCCCTTTTACCTCATCACCCATCCCGACGGTCACACGATCATCGACGGTGGCAACGCCATTGAAGTGGCAACGGACCCCCGCGGCCATTGGGGCGGTATTTGCGACGTGTACTGGCCCGTTCTTGACAAGGACAAAGGCTGCGTCGATCAGGTCAAAGCTCTCGGCTTCGATCCGGCCGAGGTTAGATATGTCGTGCAGTCCCACCTGCATCTCGACCATACCGGCGCGATCGGCCGCTTTCCGAATGCCACGCATATCGTGCAGAGGGCCGAATATGAATATGCCTTCACGCCCGACTGGTTTGCCGGTGGCGGCTATATCCGCAAAGATTTCGATCGCCCGGGTCTGAAATGGCAGTTTTTGAACGGCACTCAAGACGATTTTTATGATGTTTATGGCGACGGAACGCTGACGACGATCTTCAGTCCTGGCCATGCGATGGGCCATCAATCCTTTCTCGTCCGCCTTCCCAGCAGCGAACCGCTGCTTCTGACGATCGATGCCGCCTACACACTCGACCATTGGGAAGAAAAGGCGCTGCCGGGCTTCCTCGCATCGACGGTGGATACTGTTCGCTCTGTACAGAAGCTGCGCACAATCGCGGAAAGGACGGGGGCAAACGTCGTCACCGGTCACGACCCAGCTGCGTGGTCGACCTTCAAGAAGGCACCAGAGTATTACTCTTGAGAAGTCGCCGCGGTCTGGCGGCGACATGATCCCACAGGGGCGAATAAGCCCCTTAGAAGCTGAGAAGTTTTGACCTGGATCAATGTGAAATCCAGTGACTAGGATACGGCTTTGGAAGGCTGAGGCCACCGCTTTGTTTCGTTGGTAATCCGACCAAGGAGAAGTAAATGCGTCTGAAAATACTCATCACTATTGCCATGATGGCCGGCCCTGCATTGGCGTACGAGCCATTGGTTGAAAAGCGGGAATTTACCCTGAAAAACTTCGTAACACGTGGAGGCAGGACGGTTCCCGAAATGCGGCTGGGGTATGAAACTTATGGCACGCTGAACGACGCCAAGGATAATGCCATCCTGATTCCGCATTATTTCAGCGGAAACAGTCACGCGGCGGGAAAATATAAGGAGGCGGATGTAAGCGCTGGCTATTGGGATGCGATCATAGGGTCCGGCAAGCCCGTTGATACGGATAAATACTTTGTTGTGTCGGTCGACACACCCGTCAATCTCGGTGCCAACGATCCGAATGTCATCACCACCGGCCCGGCGACGACCAATCCCAAAACAGGAAAGCCTTGGGGTATGGATTTCCCGATCATGACAATCGGCGATTTCGTTGATACGCAGAAAGGGCTGATGGAGCAACTGGGGATTGGGAAATGGCATGCTGTCATGGGCGCCTCCATGGGAGGGCTGCAAAGCTATGAATGGGCAGCACGCTATCCCGACAAGTTGGAGCGGGTGATTCCGGTCATTTCCTCTGGTTGGGCAGACGCGAACCTTATCGCGTGGCTGGACGTATGGGCGTCGCCGATCAAACTGGATCCAAACTGGAACGGTGGAGATTATTACACAGGCCAGGCGCCGAATGCAGGGCTGGCTCAAGCGATGAAGACTTTAACGTTGCAGGCAAATTCGGCAGAATGGACCGACGGTACATTTGGGCGTGACTGGGCCAGCGAAGGTGCGGATCCCGGGCAGAGTTGGGCGAATGATTATAAGGTTGTCACGAAGCTGAACGAGGCGGGCGCAGCACGAGTAGCCCAGTCAGATGCGAACCATTTCCTTTATCTCGCGCGCGCCAATCAGCTGTTCGTCGCTGGACAGCCCAAAGACAGCCTCTACAAAGGGCTTCTGAATATCGATGTGCCCGTGATGCTGATCTATACCGATGAAGACCTCATCTTTCCTGGAGATGCCGTGCGCGGGACAGGAACGATTATTAAATCAGACGGTACGCCGGTCGAATTCGTGGAACTGGAAGGTACGCGAGGACATATGGATGGCTTGTTGAGCATTGCTCAGGCGGGAGAGCGAATTCGAGCATTCCTTGAGGCCAAATAGGAGCGGGCTGGCCCTCCCTTTGCTTAAGGCGAGGCAGCAGACGCTGCCGTGCTCGAGGCGGTGTTCGGCCACACCCACCGTCCTCGGACTCCCTAAGAATATAGCGGCCTCCGGCAAGTCCAAGATAGCCGAGCCGGTCCGCTATGCTTTTACTCGCCGCGAGGCGTCGTCGAGAACGATGAGCGGCGCGTTTCCTGCAAGCCCGGCGCCGAGTTTCATGATCTCGTTGGCCCTGGGACATCAGGACCTTGCCGGCTGACTGATAAATTCGCTAGCGTCGCTGTTGCGAGTGATCAAAACGTGGTTATGAAATCCGGCACTGTTTTTGACCCGCCACGGGTATTTTCTCGAAATGTACCCGTGTCTCCCTGTACGTACGCGTTTTGCAAACATTGCGGCGTTCAAGGCGCTTCCTTGGATCGAGCGTGCCTCTAACCAGCAAATTGCGCATGAACAAAAGTGCCGAGATGAACCAGAAAAAAATCTATACCATTGCGGAAGCTGCACGTATTGCGGGATCTACTACATCGACGCTTCGGCTTTGGGAGAAGGAGGGTCTCGTTGTACCGGATCGCTCAAAAAAGGGCCACCGGCGGTACGACGCTGACCACATTACGCAGTTAAAGCGAATCGCATCGCGCAGAGCAGGCGGACGACTCACCATCGCGGGGATCCGCGAAGATCTCGGGAACACTTCACCAGAAGCGGGCACGCCTCGGGACGCGAGTGATGCCACTCCGGAAATGAAGAAGCTGGACCAGTTCGAAGACGAAAACGCCCGGTTGAAACGGATGGTCCTAAGCGAGATGTCGGCGATCCGCGAAATCGTCGAAGTCGAGGCGTCTTCGCCAGAAGCGGACACGCCTTGGGACGTGAGTGATGCCAGTTCGGAAATGAAGAAGCTGAGGCAGTTCGAAGACGAAAACGCCCTGTTGAAACGAACATTCGCAGATCTGGCGCTGGTCCGCGAGATGTTGCAGGAGGTCATGCGGCGAAAGCTCTAAGGCCTGCTCGAAAGCGGGAGGTGGTGAAGGACATGTGTCGGAAAGACGGTCTAGCAGGCTGCTGAAAAACGCTCTGGCTTTTGGGTTGAACCGATGATTCCCTGGGGTCGCAACAACGACGAGTTGCTCAACGAAAGCCTGTTTTTCGGCCTCGATCATGCCCGAAGCGCGCCATTGCTGAATGGACGGACGATTACAATCCTGTTTCATAACGCCCATCTTTCTATGTTGTTGAAGGGAATAAGTTTTCCTGATCTGGATGCGATCCTGTGGGGTGTCGAGGGTTCTGCCGGGCGCGATCGAGGATCTGATGTGCTTGCGGGGTGGCGAGTTTTGAACGGCTGAAGATCCATGGGCCGTCGGGTAGCGGATGAGCCCCCTCGATCTGGCCAGCCTCGGCCGCCAGACGCAGCGTTTTTGGCGTTATCCCGAGCAACTTCGCCGCACCGCCCAGATTAAGCCACGGCTCGACCCCGTCGACCCGGGGACGGAAGACCGGAATCTTGCGATATGACCTCAGCGCGGTGACCCGCTCCCGTGTCCACCGATTGCCATTGCCGGTCGTCAGTCCGTTTCGATTGAGGACACCGGCAATCACATCGTCATTGGCGATAAGGACGAGCTGTCGTACGGCGTCGACAATATCGTCAGGCGTCGCGTTTCTTTGCCCGCGGCGCCGCTTCGGCAGGCGCAGCTCGGTGTGGACACCCCCAACCCAATGGATGACGAGGACGATCTCGGAGGTTCCATCATCGAGATCGGCAACCACTTCATTGATGAGCGTTCGCACGATACGCTTCTTCAGCCTTGCATCGGTTGTCGGCGCCGTCCAGACGGCGCGGAGGTTCCCCGCAAGTGCGGCTACCTGGGATGCGGACATGGGGATCGGCTGCGGCGCAACCGTCCGATGTTTGGCAATCTTGGCTTCGATCTCGCCGGCGCGAGCGAGCGCCGTGTTCCAGCGTGCTTCGAGCTCCGACGTCACCAGCCTGTTCTCCGGATCAGCCGCGTCGTATTGCCGGAATGCCCGGTCGGCGGCATAGCGCGCTGCCTCGAGATCGCGCAGCAGGGCATCCTGAACCTGGTCGCGTTGGCTGGCCATACGGCGTTCCGCCTCGATGGCGGCGGCAATAGCTCCTGGTTCGACCACCCCGAGCACCGCCTCCTCGATCGCATCATCGACCCGCAAACCGCCGAAGGCGATGCAACGTGGTTCGCCGTTGTCGAGCAACCCTCGCCAACAGGAATAGCGCGGGATGTTATGGTTGGCTCCTGTGTAACGAACCGTCAGCTTCCGGCCGCACCTTTTGCAGCGGAAAAGGCCGGCAAGCAGAGCGTCGCCATGCTTCGGCGCTCCATGATGGCGACTGGCCGGTACATTGTCGCTGACCATCTTGCGGATCTCCTCCGCCCTTTCCCAACTGATGTAACCTTCGTGTGCGTCCGGGATCAGCGCCAACCATTCATCACGCGCCTTGCGGCGAATTCCAGATCGGCCACCGTATCCCGGGACGGAACGACTCTTACCATAAGCATAAGCGCCGCCGTAGATCGGGTTCGCAATCATCCGGTGGATGGTCGCATAGTTGGGTCTGCGCCAGATGACATCACCGTCCGCGCGCCTGACGGGCAAATCCAACCCGTGTTCGAGGAACCATAGAAGCGCCTGCCGTGCACTGCCAAGTTCGGCGACTTTGTTGAAGACCAACGCAATGGCGTCCTGGATGCGCCGGTCGGGATCTTTCTCGATCCTGTCACCGACCTTCAAAAAGCCGACCGGGACCGTGACGACAAGCTCTCCGCGGCGTGCCTTCTCGTAGCGGGCGGAAAGGGAACGCTGACGTAAGAGATCGAGCTCATACTCGTTGAGGCTGCCCTTCAGGCCCAAGAGCAGCCGGTCATTGCCCTGGCGTGGTGCGTAGACCGCTTCCTGATCGATCAGAACGGTATCAACGACGCGGCACATCTCGATGAGCTGCTGCCAATCGCGGCTGTTGCGGGCAAAACGCGATACCTCGCGTGCCGCTACCGCCCCCACCTTGCCAAGGCAGACCTCGGCGACCATCCGGTCAAAACCAGCGCGGGTTACACCACCGGCGGCCGAACGACCAAGATCGTCATCCACCGTCTCAATGCGCGACCAACCAAGTGCTGTCAGGCGATCGCGCATGGCGTATTGAAGGGTACTGCTTTCGCGATTGTGCAGAACCTGGTGAGCCGAGGACTGCCGAACATAGAGAATAGCCTTCCGCTCCAGATGGTGCGGCCCGATCTTCTCATGCATCATGACCGGCCTCCTTCTGCTGGGAGGTGCGCTCGCAGTTTGCGTGATCGACGAACAGCCGCACGATGAGAACCGTCAGCGCCTGGCGGGTTTCCTCCGGCAACTCCGGCCATTGTGGCATGCCTGCGGTCATCCCCCTCTGCGGAGCCGAAAACAGATCGAACTGGCATGTCATGGACTGGCGAGGCATGGACATCTCTCCGACTCGTTTCGTGAGAGACCAATGCTGCGCCCATTACCGCAGATTGCGATGAGGCGTCGGCGTCTTCCAGTAACTTTGCCAAAGCATGCAGGCTCGCGAGATCGACATGCGGAACTGGCAGGCTGCGCCAATATCCGCTCACGGAACGGTCGAACATCCATGATGGGACTTCAAAAAGCCGATCAGAAGAAGCACCAGATAGGCTGCAGCGGAAAATGTCCGTACCTTTGGCCAGCGCATCATGGACATGCACGAGCTGACCGCACCAAGGATGCCACGGATATAAAAGCTCACGAACCTCCGTCCTGTGGGTGTTCTGTCGTCGTGTTGTACAACCGTTTCCGGCCGCACTCATCGCTCGGATACCAAAACCCCGCGGACTTTGCCGGGACGATCGCCGCAACGACTTCGGGCCGATTAACCACACAACGGTTTCGATCTCTGAGGATGAGGAAAGCGGTGAGATCCGCGAAACCCATCGCCGGTCCAATCTCAAGCCGTTCTTGGACGACCCGGATTGCTGGCTGGTTGCCTCGATCGAGGACTACGACGTCGAAACGGATAAGGCAAAGCCCGGTCCGATCTTCACCGATCGGGTCATCTCTCCTCCGGCACCACCCGTCATCGCCAGTGCTGGCGATGCGCTGGCTGTCGTCCTCAACGAACGCGGCCGCGTCGATCCCGAGCATATTGCCGAGTTGCTGCATCGCGACCCCAACGTTGTGATCGACGAACTCGGTGACGCCATCTTCCGCGATCCCGCTGATGGCTCCTGGCAGACATCTGACGCTTATTTCTCCGGCCCGGTCCGCACGAAGCTCATGGGTCGCCGAAGCGGCGGCGGCGCTCGATCCAGTATGCGAGCGCAATGTCCGAGCGCTGCAGGACGTCCAGCCTGCCGACCTCCGGCCGTCGGATATCACCGCCCGTCTCGGCGCGCCCTGGATTCCGGCTGGCACCTCCGAATGGGGCACGGCGCGCCGCCATGCGGTGAACTGCTGTCCGTGTCAGTGAAACAGATTTTGGAAGCAGTGCAGCATATGCATCGGTGCATTGCACAATAAATGCCTTCCATCTGATCAAAATATCGTCATAGTGCACACAACTGATGCACATGGCGGTCTCCTCCCAGTGCCGCCGCAACAGCTGTTCCCCTCTGGAGGTTTTTGACCTTCACACTTCATGGGCCTCGGTTCTTCCGACGGCCCATTTTTTTGTTCCCACTCAACCCGGATTCCGAGCTCTTACGTGGGAGCGAAAAAGGCAGGAAAAGAGGGAAAGGAAACCGGTCGCAGATCGGACTTCCCGTCGCTACTGTCGCTCAACCGCCGCCTGCTCATCCGGCCACTTGTCCTTCGCAAGGCTGTTAGCCCGGCTTGTCCTTCGCGGCAGGGCCGCTCGCCCGCAGTTGCGCCGGTCGGGCCGATTTGCGGTCCGGGAGTGTCTTCAGGAAAAAATGAAGACAGGAAGGACCGGCAGAAGGCCGCGTCCGCATCCCCGGAAAGGAACACTCCCATCCAACTCATGAAGGTCGATCCGCGTGCGCTGAAGGACAATCCCGACAATACGCGCCAGTCGAAGTCGACGCCCCAGGCCGACGCGTTGCTGCTTGCGACCATCAAGGCCGTCGGCGTCATCCAGCCGCCCGTCATTTTCGCCGAAGCCGGCGGCAACGGCTACGTCATCGAAGCCGGTCACCGGCGCACCCGCCTGGTCATCGCCGCCGCCATCGAGGAAATGGACGTTATCGTCGTCGAGGCGGCCAACGATAATGGCGCGATGCGTTTGATGATCGAAAACATCGCGCGCGAGCCCCTCAATCCGGTCGACCAATGGCGGGGCATCGCGCGCCTCGTTGCTCTCGGCTGGACCGAGGAAGCGATTGCGATCGCGCTGGCGTTGCCGGTTAGACAGAACAGATCCGCAAGCTTCGCCTGCTGGCCAATGTACTGCCGGCGGTGCTCGACATGCCGAACGAGCAGCAGCTGCGCACAATTTCCGCAGCGTCGCTCGATGAGCAGAAGGAAGTCTGGAAGGCCCACAAGCCGAAGAAGGGTGACACGGCGTCCTGGTGGGCGATCGGAAACGGCCTCACCAAGACCTGCATGTTTGCCCGCGATGCGAGTTTCGGCGACGATCTTCGCCAGGCCTATGGCATCGAGTGGGCGGAAGACCTGTTCGGACCAGCCGACGAGGATAACCGCTAACCGACGAACGTCGAAGCATTCCTCGGTGCGCAGCAGGAGTGGATGAGCAGCAATCTCCCGAAGAAGGGTGCCATCGTCGAGCTCAACAACTGGGGTCAGCCGCAATTGCCGCCGAAGGCGGAGCGCGTCTACGGCAAGCCCGGCAAGGGCGATTGCACCGCCATGTATCTCGATCGTGAGGGCAAGGTGCAGTCCGCCCATTTCCGGATGCCGGAGGCCAGACAAGCGAAAGGCAAAGGGCGATCCGACCGCGCCCGGTGTCGAGGACGGAAACGAGGCCATCGACGTTTCAGCCAAGATCCGGCCGGACGTGACCCGAAACGGCATCCGACATGATCGGCGATTTCCGCACCGACGCGCTGCACGAGGCGCTGGCGCAGGCCCCGATCGAGGACGATACGCTCATGGCAATGCTGGTGCGTGCGTTTGCTGGACAGAACGTCTCTGTCGACTCCGGCTCCGAAGCCTCCGGGCATCTCTATGGTCCAGGGGTTCGCCCGGCACGCTGCCCAGTTGATCGGCGAAAACGGCAAGCTGGAGGTCGATATCGACACGCTTCGTGTCGTGGCCAGGCCCTGTCGGCGCGCACCAATCGTTCGGACAGCGGCGTCGTTGTCCGCATTACCGGCGATGCCATCGGCGCCGACGCAGATCTTCCGAACATGGGCAAGGAAGAGTTCCTCGCGTGCCTCACCCGCCCGGCTTTGGAAGCGTGCTGCGGCGGCACGAGTGTCGTTCCCCGCCCGCGCGTCAGGGACACCCGCGCTGCCCTTGTCGAGCACTTCAAGGAAGAGCGCTTCGCGCATCAGTCTGCCCTCTTCGCTCCCGATGACGCGAAGCTGGCCGAGTGGCTTGCCAAAAGCATGGAGGATTGTAGCAAGGTCGACGAATTGCCCGCCGACGTGGGGGATCCTTCGTCCGGGCCGAAGACGAATCCGCGCCCGACTGCGGAGCGGATCGCCGAGGAAATTTCCTCGCTGCGCCCTCACTAAGAGAAAAATTCAATGGGTTGAGGAAAGGCCTGCTCCGATGGAGCCGGCACGTTCGTTGGTGCAAAATGATTATTGACTGTTCGGTTTAAAATGATGCATCACGATCATCTTGACGATATAGAGCCGTCAACTGTATAAAACCCGTCAGGAGATGATGTGTGCCTCAGTCTGTAGATGCAGGCCTCAAGGAGGCTGACTTTCTTGTCTCGGCACTCGAGAACGAGGGAGTCGAGTACATCTTCGGCGTCTCCGCCGAGGAAAGCTTTGACGCAGTCGAGTCGCTGCGCAACTCGAAGATCAAGCTGAGCGGGCGGCGGCCTTCATGGCTCGCCCCCTACGGCCGGCTCACCTGCCAGCGGGGCGTCGGCATCGCCGCGAGTATATATGCCGCAAATACGCTATCAGACGATCAGGCCAGCATGCGCTCTGTGATGCGATCGACCTATTTTGATGGCCTTGATTTCGAGCCAGTTCTTTTAAGCTCGGTAAGTTTCGAGAAGAAAGTTCACCCGCTTCAGTAGCGAGAACTTGAGGTACCCAGATGCTAACGCCCGGCGTCTTCCTGTCACGACGGGGACATCGGTACTCTCCCAAAAGAAGGATACTTTCAAATGGCACGTAACCGCACAAACCATTTCACACGAAGAGATCACCAGCGCGTATTGTCCAACAGATGGAACAAGCGCCGCCTTTCAATATTGGAGCAACTCAAGCTGATCCTTGGCGGGACGCGCTAATTCATGGAGCACGAAGCTGAATAAAAACGCTGCGGTGAACAACATGACTCTAGTTTAAATGGCGGCTCTCCAGCACGTCGATCAAAATGCAGGACTGGCTGCGCAGCGATCCGCTTTCCAACTTCTGGCTCAATGAGAATCTTGGAGTGATGAGATGACTAAGGCAATCCGCGACCTCGTTGCCAAATTCGGCAAGCTTCCTGGGTCGATCGACCAGGTCGCCGACGACGCCGATCTTTATGCGGCAGGTTTGACGTCCTTTGCTTCCGTGCAGTTGATGCTTGGCCTCGAAGAGGCCTTCGATATCGATTTTCCCGACAATCTCCTGAACCGCAAATCCTTCGCGAGCATCGCGGCGATCGCCAGGACCGTCGATCTCATCCGGGATAGCGGGAAGGTCGCCTGATGAATTTCCCCGTCAAGATCATGCAGGACGGTCTTGTCACAAGGGTGGCCCGCGTCGCCGAAATTGCGGCGAAACACGCGGATACCGTTGATGCCGAAGCCCGTTTCCCTCGGGAAGCCGTCGATGCGATGAAGGCCGAAAGGCTGCTCGGCATCCAGGTGCCGCGCCATCTCGGCGGCGAATCCGCCTCGATCACCGAGATCGCCGAATTGTGCTCGATGCTCGGCCAGGCCTGCGCCGCAAGCGCCATGGTCTTCGCCATGCACCACATCAAGCTGTCGAGCCTCGTTGAACACGGCGCCGACAGCGAATGGCATCGCGGTTTCATGCGCCGCATCGCCGCCGAGCAGCTGCTGATCGCATCCGCCACCACCGAAGGCGGTATCGGCGGAAATCTGCGCAACAGCATCTGTGCGGTCGAGGTCGATGGCGACACGTGCCGTCTCGAAAAGGATGCGACTGTCATTTCCTACGGCTCGCACGCCGACGCCATTCTCATCACCTCGCGTGCCCACGCGCAGGCGGCTTCCTCCGATCAGGTACTGACGGCCTTCCTCAAGGACCAGTACACGCTCGAGAAAACGCATGTCTGGAATACGCTCGGCATGCGCGGCACCTGTTCCGATGGCTTCCTGTTCAAGGGCGAAGCGCCGGCTTGCCAGATCCTGCCGAAGCCTTTCGCGGAGATCGCGGCGCAGTCCATGCTTGCCTCCTCGCACCTCTTGTGGAGTGGCGTCTGGTACGGCATCTCCGTCGACGCCGTTGTGCGCGCCCAGGCTTTCGTGCGCGCCGCAGCCCGTAAGGCGCCGGATGCCCAGCCGCCGGGCGCGCTGCGCCTCGCCGAGGTTTCGAACCTGCTGCAGATGGTGAAATCCAACGTGGTTGCCGGCCTCAAGGCCTATGAAGATGCCAAGGCCGATGCCGACAGGCTGTCCTCGATGGGATTTGCGGTGGCGATGAACAACGTCAAGATCGCCTCGTCCGAGATGATCCTGGAGATCGTCAACCATGCCATGCTGATCTGCGGCATCATGGGCTACAAGAACGGGACGCCCTTCAGCCTCGGACGCCACCTGCGCGACGCGCATTCCGCACAGCTCATGATTTCGAACGACCGCATCCTCGGCAACACGTCGAGCATGCTTCTTGTCCATAAGCAGGACACTAGCCTACTGGGGTGACAGTCATGGATATGCAGACCTCGTTTCTGGACCGGCTTTTCGAATCCGGTCTGCTGATCGATACCGGCATCGATGGGCTCTACGGCCGCAGCGGCATCGCCCCGGGTCGTTGCGGGCGAGATCAATGCCGGCTTCCAAAGCGCGAGCCTCTTTGCCAAGCTTCGCCGACTGCCGCCAGCGAGACTATTGTCGATCCTGATCCCTCTCCCAACGTGAGTCGGCGATGACGTAAATGCGAAACGTGTCTCTGGGTTACTATCGTAGTTCCATAAATGAGCGTTATCCAACTCGGGCTGACAATCGGGTCGACAGCTAGAACCCCATCAAGGCGATCAATGTTCACTAGCAAAGCAATCTGAGTCGGTCGCAGTGCGGACCGCCCCCGGCAGCGCAAACGGGCCGCTGATGTTCAAAGTCAAGATGGCTACAATTAGTGCGCGCTTCCTCCAGTTCTCATTGGTGAACGAGACAGATAACGTTGCGATGCCGGCCTAGGCGAGCAAAGAAAGACAAGGTTGACAGGCGCACTCCTTCTTCGATGAGGGTTCGGCAGTTCATGCGTGACGACGGTGGCGCCGATCGAGCGGGCCTTCGCCCGCGCGCGCCGGCAACGCCGGAGCTCTGGATGCGCTCCACAGACCGACGTCGGCGTTGCGGAAAATCTTTTAAGACTCCGACGATGCACAACAAGGAAGCTCGCCGATAAGTCCGCGCGACCACGTGCAACTTTTGATTCAGTACGGTTCGACTTCGCCAATGTGGCCTCACGCGGCTCAGCCCGCATTTGATTAGCCATATATTCTGCCCGGAACCGATGCGATGGATCTGATAGGAGCATGGCTATAGACGGGCAGTCCGGTAATCGTTATTCCGGACGTACCATCCCATCACCAAATCATCCCGTGGATTTTCCAAGGCCATTTATATTGAAAAAAGTGCAACGCAGTTTTGCCGTCGAGTACAAAACCGGCAGACGAAAACTCGATACCAGGTCGAACTCGATCTGGGGCAACGTGGACCTAAAGTCCGTCGCTCGCGACTTAGACGAAGGGGCAATGCCGTTTCTGCCGGATAGCTCTCAGAGTGGCAAATCCGACAGCGAAATTTCTTTACCAAATCCAGATAAGGCCGAGTCGTTGTTGACACCGCCTCTCGGGCCGTCGACAACTGCATCAGATACACAGGAGATAGGCATGGCCGACGAGACTGATACTGCAACCAGTGCCGATGCGCCGACCGTTGTCGAAACGCCAATTGCGCCGAAGAAACAGCGCAAACCCCGGGCCAAGAAAGCCGCGGCACTCGAAACCGCGTCAGCTGACACTACGGCAGAGCCAGCAGCTGCTCTGGCCGGCGCCGGTGGTGTGAAGAGGAGAGGGCGCAAGACAAAGGGGGTCGAAGCTGCGGCGAGTGCCAAACGCGCACCTGTGCGCCGAGCTCCAAAGGCCGTGCAGACAGCGCCGGCCGCACCGATGACGGCGATCGACGAGATGGCAGACCTTTTGCAGTTGGAAGAGGAAAACCAGCGGCTGCGGAAGCTTCTGGCTGAAAAACTTCGCGCTGAAAATGCCGATCTGCGCAAACGGCTCAAGCTCGACTGATATAAGCAGCCGGTCAACCGCCGGCCGCATTTCCATGGTTAGCAAGAGATACAATTTGGCAACGGTGAATGCTGTTGCCGGAACTAAAACTTGCAACCTGCTTGCGGGATAAAACGCGAGGTCGGATAGATGGCGTCTCCCTGGAAATTTCTTGCCCGACTGGTCTCACCGGGACGCGAACAAAAGCGAGAAAACGGCTCGACCGAGAAGGTTTCGCCGGAGGCGTTGCCTAGTTCTGGTTCGACTGAAACGCCTGTCGAGGACAGCCTGAATAGCGATGGTCGGCCGGCGGGCGAGGAGCTACCTCGTCACGGTCAACCCGGTGCAATTTCTCTCAAGCCTGTGCGTTCCGAAGGAGCTGAAAACGACGTCCAAGACAAGGTCGACGGCGAAGTCGCCAAAATCGTGGAGGGCGCTGATCCCGCTATATCCGGTGGTACTGGTATTGACTTCACCGCTGCACATGATGCCGCTAGGATCAAGCGAACGGCCGAGGTCAGACCGCGCGAGCAAAGGAGCCGCAGCAAGGAAGCGGTGGCGATTGCGAACGATCCCCAGGTTATCCACACTGCAAACGAGATGAGCCTCGATGACGAAATCAGGGTGCTCAGGGATCAGCTGGCCAGAAAGCTAACGTTGCAAAACGCGCAGTTGAGAAAAATGCTAGAGCGGTTTGAACGGTGAGCGTGGCGTGCTGTCTGCCCTTTTAAGCTTGTTGTACGTGAACAATCTCAGATTTGAATAGGGTGTCGCCGGTTCGAGTCCTTTCAAGGCGAGCATCCTTGACTTTCGCAATGGCGGCCGAAAAGATTGCTGAATGACGGCTTAGCGCGCCGCTGATTACGGTTGCCATCAGTTGGATCGACGCCACGGGCCCAAGCAGATTTGAATGCACGCACGGAAGTCACCTAGCTCTTCTTGACGGCAACGTTATCAAGGACCGCGCACAGGGTCTTCCCCAGCTTCTGCGCATCGTCATTTGCCTCCGCAAAGGAGGCGGTGCCGCGAGCGTCGGCACGGAAGCCATGCCTCCGCCCGCGACTACACTCCAAAAAGCAGGGCGCGCCACACGCGGGCGGTTTTAAAACGCAGCATGGATGACATTCCTTGCGTGTTTCGCGCCCTCACCGAAAGTCACCCTTCGCGAGTGTATCCGCAGGGTCGTACAAGCACTATCAATTGTCCACGCGCAGGGTCTGGTTCATGGCCGCATTGGTGCAGAAAACATCCTTACTGATGCCGGCGAGGATCCGGATTTCTTGCGGGTTTCGAATGGAGTCTCTGGCTGAATGCCCATCAACCGGAGTCGATGAACGCGCCTTGGGCGACGGCGCTCATGATCTGCAGAGCGGGGCGTATTCGTTCGATGGTGACTGGCGGGCACTGGGCCACATGGTTGATCGCCCGACCCACCGCCACTTCCCGCCGGGCGAATTCCGCCGTCACATGATCCGGAATATGCGCGCCGAAGCTCTCGCCGTCGCGGACTACGGCATCCGCCTGCGCCTTGCGGCCGGGGTTTTCGCGGATGGCGATGAACTCCATTTCCGGCGTGATGATACCGGCGCGCGCATAGGCAAACTGGGTGCCGGCCTCGCCATCCTTTGCGCGTAGCGGCCGGCGTAGCGTGGGAACTTCGGGCGTCAGCCTTTCGCCGCTGGCAAAGCCGTTGTCTTCGGGACGGACATGGCGGTCCTGATAGGCCTCGACGTCGCCGCGGGCGAGAACCCAGTCGCGTCGCAGTGAGGGCAGCCCCTGTTCGATACGGATCTCGGCGCCCTCGAGCGTATAGGGGCTGGAGGAGTCGTAGACCACAACGGGCGGCTCGCCTGATGTCGGATGTAGGCTGATTTCGCGCATCGGCACGCAAATGTCGGGATGGACGCCGCCCCGAATGTAGATCTTCCTGGATGCCGGCAAGGGGCCGGTGGTGTGGGTTGGGGTGGCTGCGATATTCATGGTTTGAGGTTCCAACTTTCGATTGGAGACCCAGTCCTCAGCCGGAATGATGAAAAGACGCCGGCACGGATTCCACGCGTGAATCCACTGCTTCGAGCGCTTGCACCGTCCCTACGCCAGTATGAACTGGATCAGGTTCAACGGGTCACTGCGCGCGATAGCAGTACCTCAGCCCCTTGATGGGACCCCCTGGTGAATGCAAAAAGCGTAGAGGTTTGCCGAGGGAACTGTCAAGCGACAATCTGCGATGGCTTGGGGTCAGGTTACACACAGGCTATCGTGCGTGGTCGCCGCGATCAAACGAATCGACAAGTCAATCGCCCGACCGGCACGCTTGTGCAAGCCGGACGCCTTTGTCCCATGCCGTGGCTTTCTATTTTATCCCGCGCAGTGCAGCAAGTGTACCGAGATACCGAAGCGCTATTGAGAAAGCAGGCGCGGAACTGGAAAGTCTAGGACCTTGTCCGTGTAACTTTCGACCAAGGCGCTAAACGGAGTGCCGTCTTGAAGTTTCAGTATGGCACGATGTTCGAGCAGGAACGGCGGCAGGCTAAGGGAACTTGTTTTATGCGTTATTAAGCCGTCCATGTCCCAGCCTTCGGATAGAGGGGACCAGAGCAACTTGGCAGACAGGTTTGTGCGAGTGAAATTGAGAGCCTGAACGGCTCTGCCAAACGCGATATCGCTGGTATTCAACGCCCGATTCATTTCTGCAGTTAATTTTGCAGGTACATACCAGTTGTCGGCTTCGGACAAGACGCGGTCGCCGCAGACCAGGCGGACGCGGCGATAAGCGATAAGCTCACCGGGTCCAACGGTCAGAAGTTCATGGATGTGCTCATCGGCCGGTTTGCCTTGCCTGTCCACACGCTGAGCCACGATCTTGGAACCTTTCGGTGCGAGCTTATGCGCGGCGCACCAGCGGTCAAGGGTCAACGTAGCACTAGCGTTACTCAGGAGATTGGCATTCAAGGTCTGGAGGACCGCAAGCGCTTCCACTCGAGATGCCGGGGTGTTCAGCCACTGAGATCCTATAGACGGCTCTTGCGCAATTGCGATCTGGGTGCCCAGCACGATGGCGGTCGCTGCAAGTGCGGCAATGCGAATGCATTTCGCAGAACATAATGACATGGAGAATGAAATCCTTTCTGCTGTATAATTGGGCGAACCTTGCGGGCCAAATATCCTTGATTTTCGCCCATGAGCGAGCGTTGCCAGGATATATGATAGCGGCAGCAGGATTTGAACTGCGGCTTGCGTGTACCGTATAGTGGTCAGGTTTCTGAAGTCTTTCTTACCATCTTTGGATGTTCCTGCCGTGCTGGTTCGCACCTGTTGAAACTTGTGTGTCCGAGCCGTCCTTTGGTTGCGTCGCATCCACGTCGTCCATAATATCCTCCATCCGTCCGGCGACCTGTTGTTAGAGTTTGCAAGCGTTGGCGACTGAGCCGGCGCTTCCATTCTGGAATATGAAGACCCGAGAGACGTGGATTTCAAATGAGGAACGTGGCGGCCAGCCCGAATTCTCCCAAGTCCATACTCATAACTCTCACTTTTAGCGCCTTTGTCGTCGCCCTCGCTCGTTGCGAGATGTTCATATAGCTGGATTGGATAAAATAGCTCGCAACCGAAAGCAAAATCCAGGAGCCATTGTTGGAAAAAGGGCTTCTTCGACGACCCCGAGCCCTCCTGCCGGTCGAGTGGCAATTGCAGACCAGGCAGCGACACGCCGTCGATGGTTGCCAACCGCAGGCGCGAGTAGCCATGACGCTTGTCTGATTTCTTTTGGCGCTCCATGTCATAGTGCTCCTTGTGTAAGCCTGCCGACGATGATGCCGTCGCCGGCAAGATCTCAGCATTCGTCGGGAAAGAATTTCCGTTGCTACCGTAGCTCCTCAGGACACGACACTTCATGAAAATAACAAGCAGCGCAACAGTGTGTTGCGTATATTTTATAGTATATCTTTTCATATTTGACAGATGCGCCCACTTGTGGGAGAAAGCCGCGAGTTATAAAAATATTATTTCATATATTATTGTGTATTTCGCACTTCATAACTTGGCGCTTGGGGGAATAGGTCCCCAACCGCTACGCTAAACTCTTCCTGGTCGAAACGGTCATCGGGCGATACAAGGCCATCATAGGACGGCGCCTTCGGGCCAGGTCGCGGCCTGGTCAGCAGACCGAAGTCGCCATCGGTTGCGCCGTTCTCTACGGCATGCTTGACTGGGCACGGTCGAAAGCCGTCTGCCGCCATGCAGACACGGCGTGATCAGACGTTTCAAAGACCGGCAAGGGATATGACCCAGGTCGTCGTCGGCGGCGTTGACGCCACGCAGGACGCGCTTGCCGCCAGCAGGCGGGCGATCTCGACTTTGCCGTGTTCCAGGATGCCGCCGGCCAGGGCAAGGCATCGTTCGATGCCGCACTCACGCCTGCTAAGGGCGAAAAGGTCGAAAAGAAGGGCTACATTCCGTTTCAGCTCATCACGCCTGCCAACGTCAACGACTTGGTGAACTGAGGCGCGAATGCCGCGCAATGCGGGCTTGCTCACATCCTCTTTTGGGGCGCTCGAAGTTCCGCAAAACCCTTAGGGTGCCAAGACGATGAAGGGTCCTTGACCTCAGGTCGCGCTTGATCTCGACGCGCCGTTCTCCGGCGATTTCTTCAAGACGACGGCCGATCAACAGAGCCAGGAGATTTCACACAAGCTCTGGCCGAACCTGCGGCCCTTGAGCGTATCACGCCGAGGCAACTCTCGAATTGTTTGTCCGTCGCTCCCCGCTTGAGAACGATCAGTACATCACTCGCCACGAGCTTCCCACCGGCATGAACGCTCCTGCCAGATAGGAAGCTGTTTATCGGCCGTCGCGAGTTTGCGCCGCAGTTGGGAGCGGGTCACCTCTTGTCGGCTGCCATGCAAGGGTTGTCCGTCCTTCATCGCGTCAGACCTATACTCCGTCGCACAAACTGATAGAAAGAGCGCCCGCGGATTTCGAAGAAACTGTCCGTCGCCGGACGTGGTCGGCAGCGGTGGAACTAGAAAACGGATGCACGTTTTCCGGCCGCCAAAAGGAGCCTTAAACGACATGAACATGGTCTCGAACATTACGAAATCCCAAGTTGCCCCGTCCGTTGGTGCTCTGCTTGTAGAAGCTCGCCTAGCTCGCGGCTATTCGCTGGATGACGTTGCAGAAACCACTGGTCTGACTGTGGCAGAGGTGACAGCTCTGGAGAATGACGCGGATTTCGACGCGTCGAGGATCCGAAGGATCGCATCCGCTCTAGGTATTCTAGAAAAGATATGCGATGCGCCGCGCTGACATCGTTGAACAACTCCTTCCAAGGCTACACCTCTCCAAGGAAGATGGGTGCAGCAACTCACGGTCGCGCTTTAAGCGGACGCTGTTCAACTCCGGCGCATTAATCAAATACGGCTGGACGTGCTCGTCCAGCCGGCCGGGCCAGATCTTTTCCTGAGCGCCTGAAGTCTTACGCGGAGCCGCAAGCTTCGTCTTCACCGGATAGGGCTTCAGCATGGGGTGAATTCCAGCTGGTCGCTTCTCGACATCAAATTAGTCGGAATATGATTTTTAGAACGGGCGGATTGGGACCGCTCCTACGGCAAAATCCTACACACAAAAATCACCCCGACTCATTGCGGAAACTGATAGCGCTGTGACCACTTCACCACAGAGGAAACGGCTATGTCGAACCGCTCCGCCACCACCCGACAGTTCTGACCGGCTGCAACTGCAGCCACTACGCATTCACGAAGAACATTCGAATAAGGTCGCGTCACGGATGCTGGCCTCCATTCCAGCATCCATCATGAATCACAATACCGCAGATTGGGGAATCTGGAGGGTTCTGTGAGGTCCGTTCGCTATGCGTGCGGCATTCACTGATCGGACCTCATTGAAGCCGGATTGAGCGAAGGCGCGGGTTGTTTGGCGCTATGGGGATTTAGTCGAAGCGGTGGATGGCGTTTGGCAGAATCGAGCCTTGCCGGAGCACCTGGACAGGTCTGGAAGGAGATTCTTGCCGGTATGCGGTGTCTTTGACGCTCCTGTCGGCTGGTTTGCATCGGCCGACCCCTTGGTTCTGTGGCGGTTTACGTCGCTCAGGCACGCATTGGCCAAAACACTCGCCTCGCGGCTCCCGGCATGCCGACGCTGATCGTTGCAATGATGCTGCGCGTGATATGATCATGAACTGTCTTTCCATGCTGGCCGGCGTACCGGCTGGAGCGGGGTCCATGCGCCGATGATTGTCATGGCTCCGCCACAACAGGGACAGCGATGCGCCAAGGGTGGTGGCTTTGCGTCCGGTTCTTCGACCGGGTGTTCCGGCGGCGGGACGTCGAGCAGGCTTCGGCACAGATCCAGCTTCAGTTGCCGATGGCCATTGGCAAGCAAGCCGAAGTGACGAATGCGGTGGAAGCCGTCCGGAACGATGTGAAGCAGGAAACGGCGGATGAACTCGTGGGCATCAAGCGTCATTACCTTTTGCCTGCCGCCCGTTCGATAATCCTTCCATCGGAATGTGACGCGATCGCCATCGATGCTGACGAGGCGGGAATTGGAGATGGCAATGCGATGGGTATAGCGCCCGAGATAGGCCAGCACCTGTTCGGGTCCGGCAAATGGCGGCTTGGCGTAGACCACCCAGTCGACACGCCGCGCTTCTTTGACGATGCGATTGAACGCGGCCGGATCGGCCAGGCCGGCGATATCGCCAAAGAACCGAAGCTGGCCCAGGTCGTAGGCCTGCTTCAGCTCTTCGAGAAACAGCCGCCGGAACAGGCGTGACAGAACCCGCACGGGCAGGAAGAAGTTTGCCCGGCAGGCAACCCAGCGGGACTGGTCGGCCGACAATCCGCCGCCCGGCACGATGCAATGGATATGCGGGTGATAATGGAGCGTCTGGCCCCAGGAGTGCAACACCGCGATGAAGCCAATCTCTGCACCCAGATGCTTGGGATCGGCAGCAAGCCTGCGCAGCGTCTCGGCGACAGCGCGAAAGAGGATCGTGTAAACGGCATTTTTGTTCTGGAAGGCGATTGCGGCGATCTGCTGCGGTAGGGTGAAAACCACGTGGAAATAGCCGACCGGCAGAAGGTCGGCCTGCCGGGCAGCAAGCCAGTCACGGCTCGCCTGTCCCTGGCACTTCGGGCAATGCCGGTTGCGGCAGGAATTATAGGCGATGCGGAACGCCGCGCAGTCCTGACATTGCTGGACATGCCCGCCCAGGCGAGCGGTCCGGCACATCTCGACCGCACTCATGACCCGGCGTTCGACACGCCCGAGATGAGCGTCGTGTGTTTGGCGATATCTTTCCCCGTGGCGGCGAAAAATGTCCGCCACCTGCAGTCCCGCCGCCATAGCGAAGCTATGCTCAGCCTGGCGGCACCACCTCTAGCGTCAGCCGGTCGAGCGGGCTGGTCGTGCTGCGGATCAGCGTATTGGAAACCTTCGTGTAGCGTGCCGTGGTGGACAGATTGTTGTGGCCGAGCAAAACCTGAATGATGCGGATGTCGGTTCCGCTTTCCAGAAGATGGGTGGCAAAGCTGTGACGCAGCGTATGTACCGTCACCCTTTTGTCGATGCCGGCAGCAGTGCACGCCGAACGGCAGGCAGAATACAGAACCTGGACGTCAATGGGCTTGGTCTCGTCCCGGCCCGGAAACAGCCAGACCTCGGGTCTCGCCAGCCGCCAATAGACCCGCAGGATCGCGAGCAACTGCGCTGACAGCATGACGTTGCGATCCTTTCCGCCCTTGCCATGCTCGACGCGGATGATGCCGCGCTCGCCATCAATGTCGCGGACCTTGAGATGGACAGCTTCCGAGGCGCGCAGCCCCGCCGCATAAGCTGTCGTCAATGCGGTGCGGGTCCTCAGGCTCGGAACCGCTTCCAGAAACCGCACGATCTCGTCGCCGTTTAGGATCGTCGGAAGCTTGGCGGGTGTCCGGGCATAAGCAATGCGCTCCGGTATCTCGCCATGACCAAGCGTGACGCCAAAGAAGAACCGCAGGGCACAAACTGTCTGGTTCAAGGCCGGCCATGATAGGCCCGATGAGACCAGATGCACCTGAAACGCGCGCACGTCTTCCAGTCCAAGACGGTCTGGCGATCGCCCGAAATAGCGCGAGAACTTCGTCACCGCATGCAAATACGATCGTTGCGTCGCTGGCGAAAGATTGCGGATCGTCATGTCATCGATCATGCGCCGGCGTAGCGGGCTTATCTCTGTCATCGTCATCTCCTGTTCAAAGGTCGGGCTAAAACAGCCCAATCCTTCAAATCAGAAGCGCATCATGCAATCCCGCGCTCCAAATGCCGCGATAGCGGCTTCGTTCAATCCCGACCAGATTCCGATAAGTAATGAACCGCTCTAGACTGTCATGGAAGCGTTCCTGTTAAATTCCAGACCGTCCCGCTGTCCATGCTTTGATTGAGCACCGAGATGGTGCCGTTGGCCGCTCCCCTTTGATTGGCGGCATCCGTCGTCTGTTGCACGGAATTGAAGATCATTGCAGCAGCGACCGTACCTCCACCCATCTGGACTTGGATGTTCGCATCACCCGCCGCGGTTCGCCCCTGCATGTCGACGCGGGCAACGCCCACGGTATGCAATGTGCCAGCCCCACGTCCTAGATCGGCGAAAGTGATTTGTGCAATGACAGCCTTACAGTCATTCTGCTGCCCACTGTTCGGGATAGCTCTTCCCCGGATTGCGTGGTTGGTGTTCGTCTTGGTCAACGGCATGATGAAACTCCTTCGTGCTTCCTGATGATGTATGCCTGCAGGGTGACGTCTTTCCCCAGATCGCCAACGAAACGCTTAGGTTCAGTTTTGCATCTTTAATCTCCAGATCGCCTCGAGCTCAGAAAGCCTTTGCCGTGCGTGAAGGATGATACGTCTTCGGCGCCGCTCCGACATCGACATCCTCGTCGCGGATGCCGGCGAGCACGTCCACTCCCTTTTGGAACTTGACGACATTTCGGCGATTTGCCAGTTCCGCGCTTTCCCGTCATAGATAGTGTTCCTTCATGAGTTCGAAGCAATGCGGTTATCCCGCACCGCGGACGCGGCGGCCGCTCCGCTGCCTCGCAATAGCCCTCAAGATTCGTGCCAAGTCGGCCGATTGAGCTGACGAACAATTATTCGCTGCTATCTCAAAGAGGTGGGCGGAAAATGCGGGATCGGGCGAAGAGGAATGCGTGTCGCGGAGCCGACAAAGGTGACGATGATGTCGTAAGTTGGACGTAAACGGTGTTGCCAGGCGACGTCTTCGAGCGGTTGTCTCACAGACTAGAAACATCTTCATGTGAAGTTTCGTAAATCTGGACAATAACTGATCTTATACCGTGGGCGTTTGCGCTGCCTCCCGCTCTTTGGGAACTACGGAATGTGTGGAGACGGCATGGCTGGGTTTTGGGAGCCTGTGCCGGCTTAATCGTGTTCGGCGGCATATTTGTCTGGTTTATGTTGTCCAGCAGTCAGTCCACAATATGAACTATGGAGCGCTAGGTGTTGTGCAAACGCTCCGTTTGCTGCTTGGACCACTTGCTGCCGCCATCGTTATCATCCAGAGGACAAGCTTGGCTGCTGGAGTTTTTCCTGGGGTAGCCGTTGGATTCTGCGTCTACGTCGCCACTGCCACTACTGGAATTGGCATCTACGGGGAGTGAAGCCCAAGTGGTTCTCTTCGGCTGCGGGTTCGACCTTTGCGGTATAAGCCCATGGTAACAGATAGTCGATAGCTCTGCTTGTGGCCATTGACGATAGCCTTGAGCGTGGCGGTCAGATAGGCGAGCGGATCGACAGAATTAAGCTTGCAGGTCTCAATCAGCGAGGCGATAATCGCCCAGTTCTCCGCACCTGCGTCATGACCCGCGAAGAGAGCATTTTTACGACTAAGCGCGGGACGTGAGTCATTGTGCACTCCTTCGTCAAGAGTATGTAAGCATTGGAAGTGTCTCCGTATCCGCAATGCGACACGGGCCAGCCTTTCGAGCTATCGCGGCTTGAACCGGCCGCGAAGTAAGATCGTAGGCTCGGAATTGATACGGCACACCGTACTGTTGAGCATGCAGCAGATTCGTCTTTATGAGATGGCGTATCCACGGTTGTCTCTCATTGGACCGCGTCGGCGGCTTTTACCGCTCGGAACGGAATTCAAGATTCGTGCAATGAACGATGATGGACGGCGATATGAGTCTGGCAGTTCTTGGGGCAGACGCGGGCGCACGCTCCGCAGCCGATACATCGGCCGGGATAATCAATGACCATGATCACGCGACTGAGCTCACCATTAAAGTCGTCTTCGCCATCGCAAACACCGAGCATGTCACCTGCCTCATCGATGCCGTGGGCATGCATGACCTCGCGTGAGCAAACCTTGAAGCAGCGACCGCAGCCGATGCACATCGCAGGGTTGATCGAATTCAGATATTCCGGCATCCATCGGGACCCGTCGCGAGTCACGGATGAGCTTGTCATAGATTCCTCCGATTTATCGTGTTCTGCCGATGACAAAGTGGCTGAGGAAGGCCCGCCAATTGTCAGACAAACGCGAGTTGGCAGCTGACTAACGCCGCAATCTTTACCCCAGTGCGGTCCTCCACCTTCGCTTCTGCATCTTCCGATCTTGTGATTTCGAACCCAGCGGATTCCACGAAGGTCCTCGAGTCGCATGTCGCGTCAAATCGTCTGACCGATTCAAGCTGCGCTGTCAGTCCCTTCATATCTTGTGTGGCGACGGCAATTCGCGAAGTGCCCACCTGCCGTTTCGTCCGCGTTGATGAAGTCCGCCATTGAAGAGCGAGACGCGACGAATTGATCTCATTATTGCGATTACCGCCTATCGGTTGAGGCAAGTGGGCCGGGGTTCGGAGGGTGGTTAGCCAGAATGATGTTCGCGAAGTCGAAGATCACGTCGCGGGTTCCCCGGTATAATACTGTAAGCTTGTGCTGGCTGCCGAAGCGGTCGAAGATGGGGAAACCCACCCGCATCAGCGGAACACCGAGACGTCTGGCAGCTTCTCGGCCGTGCGAGTGTGTGACGATAAGATCGGCCATTGCGGCGAGACTTTCCAGATCACTGAGATCGCCGACTTTGACGGTTTTCGCCGGTACCATCTCGAGCGCCTTCGAAGTGCCGGTCGTGGTGACAGCGGCCGCAATTTCCGCACCCATGGTAGTAAAAAAGTTGGAGAGCTGGAAAAGTTGATCGGGTTCGGAAGCGATTGCGATCTTCTTGCCAGCCATATGGGAATGTCCGTCAAGCATGGCATCCTGCAACTGCATTCGGTTGCGGCGGACATTGAGCGGTGTCTGTTTGCGTGACATAGCGGCGAGCACGCGAATGAAGCGATCGACGTTTTCTAGTCCCGTCAGCGATCTAAACAGCACGTACGGCACGCCGGTCAGTCTCTGCAGCGCTTCAGCCGGTCGCCGCATATGCTCACCGATTGCGATACACTGCATCGTCGCACCGAGATCGCGGATCTCCTTCAATTTCGTGCCGCCATTCGTTATCGGCATCCATTCTTCGGGGATGGAGCCGTCGAGCGCTCCGGATACGTCGGGCAGAATAACCGGGTCGAGGCCGAAACTTACGGCCGTTTCGCGCAGATGTTCTATGTCAGCAACCGTTAAGTTCCAGCCAGGCAAGATCGCGATCTTCCTCGGATTGCGGTACTGCTTGTCAGGTCGCGCTATTGCCTCGATCACGGCGGTAACAGCTTTAGACCACCCCTCCTCTATGGCGCCGTCAAAGTCAGGCGTGTTGACGACTACCACTTCGGTGCCCACAAGTTCTATCCCCCGCCTGCGTTTGATATTTTCGACGTCACCGGCGACATCCTCGTCGCGGGCCTCTACCGATGCGGTCGTGCATATCCCGATCAGTCGTGGCCTTGTGCGGGTTTTGAGGCTGAGAATTGCCTCTTCGAGACGATCCGCGCCGCCGACGATTATCGCGGCTTCGTTCATCGCCGTGGTTTGCAGAGGGATCGCTTCATTGAAGTGCCTCACGAGCAGTGCGAGCGCGAAGCTCGTACATCCCTGGCTACCATGGAGCAGAGGTATTGCGCCGTCGACGCCCAGAAAGGCGAAGGCAGCACCAAGCGGCTGAGACGACTTCAGGGGGTTGACCGCCGCCGCCTTAGTTTGGGATACGACGCGTGCCATAGTACGACCTCAACATCTTTTTGCGAGTGATCTCGCGGGTTTGGTTCGACGCGCTTACGCTTCTCTTTTCGCTCGCTTTTCAGCGACCAAGGCCGGCTCCCATGGCGCCGGCTCGCGCACCTGCGGCCACATCGGATGCTGGATTGCCAGGTCAATTTGTCGAGCAAGTTGCACCATTCCCTCATAGCCAGCGTAAGCGTGATGACGCTCCTGGTTGATGTCGAGCCAGGGCATTTTTGCCTTTAGCGCTATATACTGGGTGCGTCCGCCCGATAGCATGATGTCAGCCTTTCTCTCGAGTAGAAGCGAGAAAAGCTCGCGCGGCGACATCGTCTCGAACAGAAGGTTCTCCTCCTTCAGGGTCTGTTTCACTCGCTCCCTATCTTCGAGCGTCGATTTCTTGACTGACGTGCCGACGATCTCCATGCCGATCTCCATCAAGGCATGGACGACCGACCAGGATTTCACGCCGCCTGTATTTAGAAGCACGCGCTTGCCCTCAAGGCGAGGTCGGTACGCTTCCAGCCTCTTCCACACCTTTTCCTCTTCTTCCGCTACAAGGATTTCCGCGCGATGCAAAAGCGAGGGGGCAGCACCCTTCTTTACAAGCAGATCGGCGATCCGCCGGAGCGCCTCCGAGGTGCCGGAGATGCCATAGAAGGAGCCCTCGAAAAACGGAATGTCCCAGCGTTCCTGCATCTTACGTGCCAACGTAACGAACGCTGTCGAACACACCGTCATCGCCGCGCGTGAGCGGTGGGCGGAGGCGACTTGCAGATATCGCGCGTCTCCGGGAATACAGGCACGGACGCGAATGCCGAGCTTATCCAAGAGCGGCTTCACCTGCCAGAACTCACCCGAGAGGTTAAATTCGCCGAGTATGTTGATGTCGCAAAGGCCCGGTTCATCGGGCTCCACGGTACCTATGACATGCTTGAGCAGCGCCTCGCCCGCTAGCTTGTTGCCGAGGTTTTTAGATCCGACAAAACCTGGCGCATCGACCGGCACCACTGGAAAGGCGAATTCGTCCGTCGCTCGCTTGCAAACAACGTCGATGTCGTCACCGATCATCGCTGTAACGCAGGTTGAATAGACAAAGATTGCCGCGGGCGCATACCCATCCTTGATTTCCCGGATCGCTTTAAAGAGCTTCCGTTCACTGTGTCCCATTATGATGTCGATTTCCGTAAGATCAGTCGTGAAGCTCGTGCGCCAAAGCGTTGGACCTGACGAGGCAGCGCCACGGTTGTCCCAGGAATTTCCCTCGCAGGCGAGTGGCCCGTGAATCAGATGTGCGACATCGGTGATCGGCTGCAGTGCGACCTTGGCGCCGTCGAAAGCGCAACCGCCGACGGCCGTTCCCGGGGCCATTGGCCTCGCGCAATTCCTTCGGCGCGCCTTAGGACCCTTGCTGCCGCTCCTTTCACTCGCTAGCTCGTGGAAGGCATCTTTGATTTTGGCGTTGAGCGAGGACATTCGTCTGCCTTCATATCTGGTTGAGAGATAGGCCGCCTGGCCGACCGCCGCTCCTAGCGAGTGAGGTCATACGAATAATCTGTCACACCCGCGTGCATTGTTTCGCGATCGAGGTTGTCGAAGATCTTGTCGAGGATCGACGTTAGAAGACGCAGTCCGCCTTGGTAGCCCATGAGGGGGAATCGATGATGATGGTGCCGGTCGAAAATTGGAAACATCAGCCGAACCAGTGGGGTACCGGTGTCCCGTTCAAGATACTTCCCATAAGAATTTCCGATCAGGAGATCCACCGGCTCTGTGAACAGTAGCGAGCGCAGTGCCCAGAGATCTTTGCCTGGCCAGACCTGTGCATTCTTCCCGAAGGGCGAGGATGCGAGGAGTTCCTTCATCTCGTCCTCCCAAGCTGAGGTGCCATTTGTGGCGAGGCAGTGGGTTGGCTCGCCGCCGGTCTCCATGATGAAGCGCGCCATCGCATAGACGAAATCTGGATCGCCATAGATCGCGTATTTCTTTCCGTATAGCCAAGCTTGGCTGTCCGCCATCGCATCGATGAGTCGGCCGCGCTCCAGACGGATCGCCTCGGGAATCTCTCTGCTGGAAATTTCCGATATCACCATCAGAAGTTCGTCGGTAGCTTCGACGCCGAGAGGGTAGTGGAAGGAGGTCGCCGCTTGTCCAACGTCTCTGCAGTAATCTAACGTCTTGCGAGTGTTGTAATATTGCAGGGACAATGTCCACTCCGCGTTCAACGCCGCCTTCACGTCATTGATGCTGGTCCCGCCGTCATACATCCGAAATTTGCCATCGGAAGGCGTATCGAACTGATCTGATGCGTCCTGGATGAACATGTAAGTCACTTGCATCAGGTCGAGCAGGCGTTTTAGTTCGCGATTGTTCCCAACGCAGAAGCCATCAAATCCAGGAATGATGTTGATAGTAGCGGTGGCTTCATTTCGCGCGGTGCCCTTCCAGAAATTCTCCAGCACACCTTTTACCATGCTGTCATAGCCATCGACATGGCTGCCGACAAAGGCAGGTGTGTGGGCGAAGGGGACATCGAAATCTCGCGGGACAGAACCTTCACTTTTGGCGTTTTCGATAAAACCATGCAGGTCATCTCCGATGACCTCGGCCATACATGTGGTCGATACCGCGATCATGTTCGGGTTATAGAGCTTGTACGTGTTGGCGAGGCCGTCGACCATATTCTTCAGGCCACCAAATACAGCGGCGTCTTCTGTCATTGATGACGAGACCACCGATGACGGCTCCTTGAAATGGCGCGATAGGTGCGACCTGTAGTAGGCAACGCAACCTTGGCTGCCATGGACGAACGACATCGTTCGTTCGAATCCCGCCGCTGCGAAAACCGCGCCGAGTGGCTGGCAGGCTTTGGCTGGATTAACGACAAGGGCTTTACGGGCCAAGTTTTTCTCGCGGTATTCCCAAGTCTTCGTGAATTCGCGCTGGTCTGACACGACCTTTTCCGGGTGTGGGCGTTCGAAGTTCAGCTTTTTCTCGGCCAACATTTGCCTGTATTCCGGCTCGCAGAACAAAGGCGCATGGTCGAGAGCTTTCTCAGCTGATTGCGGCATAGGGTCACCTCTTTCGGTCTGGCTGCGACGACATGGTGGCGATCAGAGACCTTCGGCGCGTAAGGCCTCCCGCATTTTTCTTCGAGAATATTAGGTCCTCATGCTACTGCCATCCGCCGAGGCGCGGTCATTCTTCCACGGCGCGTCGTAAAGACCCCAAACGGGATTGTTGATGGCCATGTCCATGTCTCGGGCGAAAATCGAAAAGCCGTCATAACCGTGATACGGACCAGAATAGTCCCATGAGTGCATCTGACGGAATGGAATGCCCATTTTCTGCACCGGGTATTTTTCTTTAACGCCGGACCCGACGAGATCGGGCCGAATTCCCTCAATGAATTTCTCAAGTTCATAGCCAGTCACATCGTCGTAGATCAGCGTGCCTTCTTTTACATAATGGCCAGTGCGCTGATAGTCGTCGCCGTGACCGAATTCGTAGCCGGTTCCTACGATTTCCATCCCGAGGTCCTCATAGGCGGTGACGACGTGACGAGGACGCAATCCCCCGACGTAGAGCATCACCCGTTTGCCGGAAAGGCGCTGCCAGTATTTGTCGATTACGGCCCAAACGAGGGGTTGGTATTTGGCTATGACCTTTTCGGCTTTTTCTTGGATCTCCGGCCCGAAGTGCTTGGCTATGTCGCGCAGCGAGGCATCGATTTGGGAGTGTCCAAAGAAATTGTACTCCATCCAAGGGATGCCATATTTTTCCTCCATGTGCCTGGAGATGTAATTCATCGACCGATAGCAGTGAATGAGGTTGAGTGCCGCTCTCGGCGCGCGCTCCACTTCGGCGAGAGTTGCATCTCCGGACCAGTTGCCGACCACGCGCAATCCGATCTCCTCGAGCAGGATGCGCGAGGCCCATGCGTCGCCGCCAATGTTATAGTCGCCTATGACATTTACGTCGTAGGGACCTGGATCGAATTTTATGTCTTTCTTGTCGAAGACCCAATCTCGAATTGCGTCGTTGGCGATGTGGTGGCCAAGCGATTGCGACACGCCACGGAAGCCTTCGCAGCGTACCGGCACGACGGTCGTCGCGTGTTCTTTGGCCTTTTTTCGAGCTACGGCCTCGATATCGTCGCCAATCAGGCCGATCGGACATTCTGATTGCAGGGTGACGCCATTGCTTAGCGGGAAAAGTTCAGCGATCTCATCGATGACATTTTCCAGTTTCTTGTCACCGCCGAAAACGATGTCCTTCTCCTGGAAATCGGAGGTAAATTGCATCGTCACGAAAGTGTCGATGCCTGTCAGACCGACGTAATAGTTGCGACGTTGCGACCAGGAGTATTGACCACAGCCGACCGGCCCGTGTGAAATGTGAACCATATCCTTGATTGGTCCCCAGACGACACCTTTTGAACCGGCGTAAGCGCAGCCGCGGATCGTCATCACGCCTGGAACAGACTTGATATTCGACTTTACCTCGCATTCGCTAATCGCGTTTGGGTCCTCGCCGGCGTCCTTTTCGCTCGTTGCCAGGCTAAGGTGTTTACTTCGGCGCTTCGCTGCTTTGTCCGGATATTGCGACAGCACATCCGCTATAAGCTTCGCATGTAAATCACTGTCATTGGCGTATTTGAAGGTCATTAACCCAACCCCTTGGAAAATCCGGCTGAAGCCACATCGGCGAAACCTCCCTCACGGGATGGCGGGTGCTTTGCGTGTCGCTGCGCGCTCGTGTCAGTGTGATCACTGGGCAGCTTTCAACTTGGCATCCCTGGCTTGAAGTTCGGCAAGCATCTGCTCGTCGGTCTTCATGATCCCGAAATCGAGAAGCATGTCCTCAAGCTCTTCCATGGTGATGGGGGTCGGGATGGTGCCTTTGCCAGAATTGTCATGTATTCTCTGGGCAAGTGTTCGGTACTCGGCCGCTTGCTGAGAGTCCGGCGCATATTGGATCACCGTCATCTTTCTAAGCTCGGCGTGTTGGACAATGTTGTCGCGTGGCACGAAATGGATGAGCTTAGAATTGAGTTTGGCAGCCAGCGCTTCGGCGAGGTCGAGTTCGCGATCGGTTTGACGCTCGTTACAAATGAGGCCGCCCAGGCGTACGCTGCCGCCTGCAGCATATTTCAGGATGCCCCTGGCGATATTGTTGGCGGCATAGAGCGCCATCATCTCGCCGGACATGACGATATAAATTTCCTGAGCTTTGTTTTCACGGATCGGCATCGCGAAGCCGCCGCACACAACGTCACCGAGCACGTCATAAGACACGTAGTCGACATCGTTGTAGGCGCCGTTCTCCTCGAGAAAGTTGATCGACGTGATAACGCCGCGTCCCGCGCAGCCGACGCCTGGCTCCGGGCCGCCAGACTCCACGCATTTGATACCTTTATAGCCTACCTTGAGCACGTCTTCGAGTTCAAGATCTTCAACCGAACCTCTCGTTGCAGCGAGATCAAGAACCGTATCCTGGGCCTTCGAGTTCAAGATCAGGCGCGTAGAATCGGCCTTAGGGTCACAGCCGACGATGAGGATCTTCTGCCCATGGTCCACAAGGGCGGCTAGCGTGTTTTGGGATGTAGTGGACTTGCCAATGCCGCCCTTTCCATAGAATGCGATCTGACGCAGAGCTGCCATGTTTGGCGTTCCTTCATGTGTTCGAGGCAATGCGGTTATCCCGCAACGTGGATGCGGAGGCCGTTCCGCTGCCTCGCTATAGCTCACAAGATTCGTGCCAAGCAGGCCGATAGAGATGACGAACAATAATTTACTGCGATTCCAGTTATGTGGGCGCAAAGATGCGGGATTGAGAACAGGAACGCTTGTCACGTAACCGACAAAGGTGATGACAATGTCGAATATCTGACCAGCCGACAGGATGTCTCATTTATCCATGTGTAGCTTCTAGGACCATTGTTCGAACAGCCTGTATCCCATCACCAGACCAGCAGTAACGAATTCTGATCACTTGCCGCAAAGGGCTGTTTCCGGCGATGATCAAGCGCCATGTCACTCGACTACGCCACGGCTAGCGATCCACTTCACGAGGAAGACGTCATTGACGCGGCGTCTGGGCGCGAGCGATGGCAAATGTTCATATAAGTCTCGCTCCAGAAGCACGACATTTCAAAGTGGCAGCGAACCCATCGGCCTCGTTCCGCGGCGATGCACGGGTTACCAGTTGCAGGCGTGTTGAAGTCCCCGCTGCGATAGCGGGTGATCTCCTTCAAGTTCCGTCAATTCGCCGAAGCATGTGTTCAACGTTAATCGCGTGGAAGATAAAGCCGAGATCGCTAAGCGGAGAATCGTATCGGATGTCGTCTATTGTGGCGATCAGGCGGTCAGCATCGATCAGTCCCCTTCATGCAGCAGGCAACGACGGGATAATTGATTAGTGATCTCGCTAGCACCGATAATCAGCGAGCCGGTCAGATAGTGTTCGAAATTTTCTCTTATAGAAACTCCGAAGAACCGTTTGGGATATCCAAGCCGTTCCAACATCCGGCGATGCAGCGCCTTTTCGTGCCTCCAGGCTAAAGGCAAACTCCGATAAAATCGTACGGCTTCTGGCTGGGCGAATGGGCTAATTGGCCATATGCCATGGCTCGCAAACAAAGGAGCCCGCGCGGCGTGTGCCTCCAGTACCGAGATCGGCAGAATAGGAAAGGGTGCTCGATCGCAGCTTACTGCATAGTCGGGCAATCAGTTTTTGAGTACCAGTGTCATGGCGGAGGGAAGGATCGCAGGAAGGAATGCATCGCTAATATTACGAGCGAATTGCTCGTGATTTTGCTCGAAAGCATGGGCCATTAGCAATTCATCACCGCCTGTACCAGTTGCGACCGCCCGTGGGGCTGAGGCAGTTGCGAGCGACTTCAATAGTTGATGGAGAGGCCGCTGCAGATCGGCATTGTAGGGCGCGGGGACGTAGTCGCTACTCACCTCGAACCCACACGGAACCATTGGTACCGTGTCAACACGCAGCGTTTGGTCGTGGAAGCCAAAGTGCTCGATTGCTATTTCGCGCCGCGAAGTCTGTTGACTTCGAGCTGGCCCCTCGACCTCCAAGGCATAGGTTTGCAGGGCGTCAGGATGCTGCCCCGCCAAAATGGCGGCAACGACTGCCGAATCCAATCCTCCGCTGAATTCGCTAGCCGTGAGGGCCGGCGTGAGGGGCCAGCGACGCAGCAGGGTGTCGATCAAACGGCATGCTGCGGCTGCAACATCGGCCTCATCCACAAGCGGAGTCGGGATGAAATACGGTGCCGGAGGGGGATATTTCGTCTCGATGGCTCCCGTCCTGCTGATGCAAAGTGACGCGCGCTCCGTCAGCATGAAAACACAGCGAAACATCGTGGTTGTTGCATAGGGGAGCGTCCCCACAAGACGCAGGCCGGTTCGATCCGTGTCGACGTCGGGGAGAGTCATGCCCGAATAAAAGTCCGCTATCGACCAGGAGAGCTCGATGCGCTCGCCGCTGACCTTCAGATAAAGTGGCGCAACACCTCCATGTCCGGCGCTGAAGGTCACCGTGCCGGAATGGCGATTGATCGAAATTGTCTGATAGTCCAATGGCCATTGCCCAAAAGCACAGAAATCCTGCGCTCGTTCTATCGGCCAATCCCTGAGTGCCACAAGGTGCCCATTCGCTTCGGCAGAACGCTCGCGGCAGATCAGGATGATTTGATCACTGGTGTCCCACCGGAAGCTTTCGAGCAAAGGATGGTCTAGGATCTTGATAGAGATGTTGGGGTAGGGCGGGTACATCGGGGGTTCAGCCACGTACGAGATGACCTCGGTCAATCGTTCCCTTGAACATGGTGATCGCTTAGTTGATGAAAATCTAAAGGGCCAGTGACCGCCGCCTTGGCGACGGTCACACGGATGAAACTTAAACGTCCAGTTTGTCCATGTCGCCTGGCTTGCCCCCCTTGATCATGGCAGCAATTTCTGCGGTCGAAGGGGTCGGTCCGACGCGCGGCGCCTTGGCAAACACGCTCAACTCGCTACCGATGAGATTAACGGGCTTGCGGCTAGTTGTCGTTTCCATGTTATGACTCTCCGTTGGTTGCTCTCCTCGCCGTCCCCCTAAAGGGATGCCAATTACGCGAGTGACTGAGGTACACTGACTGTCCCATGCCGTTCTAGGGTGGCATAGGCTGCGGAATCATTAGGCTGCAATCGATCCGGGCGGCTACGTGACTGGCTCTCTGACCTAAGCATTGATTGCGATGTAGCACCGCTTGTGCAAAAGAATTCCGGGCGGGGACTTGTGCGCTTCTGAGCCGGACTGGCGGCGAACTGGTGACCAAAAATTCCTGAGCCGTAAGGTTCAAACATCGAGCGGAATTTCCTATGCTAGCTAGTTGCCCTCACGTCTGCGGGGCGGACGATGGGATGACTTCGAGTGGCACGACTAATTCGTTTTCGAAAATGCTGGGCTCTGAGAGGATGTGTGTTTGCCACCCGTTGGCGCGCAAGGAGTTTATCAGCTTTGGGTGCGTCTCGCCGATGAGCGAGGTGATGCCGGCAACGCGGCAAAACTCCATCAACCCGATCATCAAAACCCGCGATACTCGAACCCCGTCAATCCTTTCGTCACCGCTTGCAACCGCCCACCGCGTCCATTCGAAAACGTCGTGCGACCTTGGCCACTTTTGGCCCCGCATGATTTGCGGGTAGACGCTTGAAAGAAGATGCGGCTGCACCGTAGGAAGGAGCCGAGAATACCCGATCACCGCATCGTTCTTGAGAACGCTAAAATGAATAGCGCAATCGTGATCAAACTGATCTATTTCCCGTCTGTCACTCTTGCGTAATGCCTGCCATCCACGTCGTTCCACAAATTGCTGGTGTCGAAACCGCCAGATTTTCTCCATGATTACGGCGTTAGCCCGAGAGTCCCCAATGCAAATCTTCATCATCGCTCCCTGACCCCCCGAAGACCACTATGCGCGATCTTTCTGTCCTTGAAAATGAGTAGAAATACTCATTTCTGAGCTAGGCCGTAGTGACGATTTAATGTCTTGGGATTGAACGAAGCCGCTATCGCGGCATTTGGAGCGCGGGATTGCATGATGCGCTTCTGATTTGAAGGATTGGGCTGTTTTAGCCCGACCTTTGAACAGGAGATGACGATGACAGAGATAAGCCCGCTACGCCGGCGCATGATCGATGACATGACGATCCGCAATCTTTCGCCAGCGACGCAACGATCGTATTTGCATGCGGTGACGAAGTTCTCGCGCTATTTCGGGCGATCGCCAGACCGTCTTGGACTGGAAGACGTGCGCGCGTTTCAGGTGCATCTGGTCTCATCGGGCCTATCATGGCCGGCCTTGAACCAGACAGTTTGTGCCCTGCGGTTCTTCTTTGGCGTCACGCTTGGTCATGGCGAGATACCGGAGCGCATTGCTTATGCCCGGACACCCGCCAAGCTTCCGACGATCCTAAACGGCGACGAGATCGTGCGGTTTCTGGAAGCGGTTCCGAGCCTGAGGACCCGCACCGCATTGACGACAGCTTATGCGGCGGGGCTGCGCGCCTCGGAAGCTGTCCATCTCAAGGTCCGCGACATTGATGGCGAGCGCGGCATCATCCGCGTCGAGCATGGCAAGGGCGGAAAGGATCGCAACGTCATGCTGTCAGCGCAGTTGCTCGCGATCCTGCGGGTCTATTGGCGGCTGGCGAGACCCGAGGTCTGGCTGTTTCCGGGCCGGGACGAGACCAAGCCCATTGACGTCCAGGTTCTGTATTCTGCCTGCCGTTCGGCGTGCACTGCTGCCGGCATCGACAAAAGGGTGACGGTACATACGCTGCGTCACAGCTTTGCCACCCATCTTCTGGAAAGCGGAACCGACATCCGCATCATTCAGGTTTTGCTCGGCCACAACAATCTGTCCACCACGGCACGCTACACGAAGGTTTCCAATACGCTGATCCGCAGCACGACCAGCCCGCTCGACCGGCTGACGCTAGAGGTGGTGCCGCCAGGCTGAGCATAGCTTCGCTATGGCGGCGGGACTGCAGGTGGCGGACATTTTTCGCCGCCACGGGGAAAGATATCGCCAAACACACGACGCTCATCTCGGGCGTGTCGAACGCCGGGTCATGAGTGCGGTCGAGATGTGCCGGACCGCTCGCCTGGGCGGGCATGTCCAGCAATGTCAGGACTGCGCGGCGTTCCGCATCGCCTATAATTCCTGCCGCAACCGGCATTGCCCGAAGTGCCAGGGACAGGCGAGCCGTGACTGGCTTGCTGCCCGGCAGGCCGACCTTCTGCCGGTCGGCTATTTCCACGTGGTTTTCACCCTACCGCAGCAGATCGCCGCAATCGCCTTCCAGAACAAAAATGCCGTTTACACGATCCTCTTTCGCGCTGTCGCCGAGACGCTGCGCAGGCTTGCTGCCGATCCCAAGCATCTGGGTGCAGAGATTGGCTTCATCGCGGTGTTGCACTCCTGGGGCCAGACGCTCCATTATCACCCGCATATCCATTGCATCGTGCCGGGCGGCGGATTGTCGGCCGACCAGTCCCGCTGGGTTGCCTGCCGGGCAAACTTCTTCCTGCCCGTGCGGGTTCTGTCACGCCTGTTCCGGCGGCTGTTTCTCGAAGAGCTGAAGCAGGCCTACGACCTGGGCCAGCTTCGGTTCTTTGGCGATATCGCCGGCCTGGCCGATCCGGCCGCGTTCAATCGCATCGTCAAAGAAGCGCGGCGTGTCGACTGGGTGGTCTACGCCAAGCCGCCATTTGCCGGACCCGAACAGGTGCTGGCCTATCTCGGGCGCTATACCCATCGCATTGCCATCTCCAATTCCCGCCTCGTCAGCATCGATGGCGATCGCGTCACATTCCGATGGAAGGATTATCGAACGGGCGGCAGGCAAAAGGTAATGACGCTTGATGCCCACGAGTTCATCCGCCGTTTCCTGCTTCACATCGTTCCGGACGGCTTCCACCGCATTCGTCACTTCGGCTTGCTTGCCAATGGCCATCGGCAACTGAAGCTGGATCTGTGCCGAAGCCTGCTCGACGTCCCGCCGCCGGAACACCCGGTCGAAGAACCGGACGCAAAGCCACCACCCTTGGCGCATCGCTGTCCCTGTTGTGGCGGAGCCATGACAATCATCGGCGCATGGACCCCGCTCCAGCCGGTACGCCGGCCAGCATGGAAAGACAGTTCATGATCATATCACGCGCAGCATCATTGCAACGATCAGCGTCGGCATGCCGGGAGCCGCGAGGCGAGTGTTTTGGCCAATGCGTGCCTGAGCGACGTAAACCGCCACAGAACCAAGGGGTCGGCCGATGCAAACCAGCCGACAGGAGCGTCAAAGACACCGCATACCGGCAAGAATCTCCTTCCAGACCTGTCCAGGTGCTCCGGCAAGGCTCGATTCTGCCAAACGCCATCCACCGCTTCGACTAAATCCCCATAGCGCCAAACAACCCGCGCCTTCGCTCAATCCGGCTTCAATGAGGTCCGATCAGTGAATGCCGCACGCATAGCGAACGGACCTCACAGAACCCTCCAGATTCCCAAGGGCAAGCAAATCAGATTCAACGCTGACTTTTGGAGGTCAGTGATGGATTGCGATGCCCTTCGGGATGATCAATGGGAACGGATCAGAGGTTTTGTGCCGGGACGGACCAAGGGCAAACGCGGTCCGCGCACGAACAATCGATTGTTTCTGGACGCGCTTTTGTGGATGGCCCGTTCCGGCAGCCGCTGGCGCGACCTGCCCGAGCGACTGGGCGACTACCGCTCGGTGAAACGGCGTTACTACCGCTGGATCGAAATGGGTGTGCTCGATGAGATGCTGGCGATGCTTGCCCGAGAAGCAGACCTGGAATGGCTGATGATCGACAGCACCATCGTGCGGGCACACCAGCATGCGGCAGGGGCGCGTAAGGTCAAAGGGGGGCGGATGCCCAGGGCCTGGGCCGGTCTCGGGGCGGATTAAGCACCAAAATCCATGCCGCGACGGAGGCGCTCGGGCTTCCGGTTCGTCTGATCGCATCTCCCGGACAGCGTAACGACATCGCCTTTGCTCACGATCTCGTCGATGGCATCCAGGCTGCCGCTACGATTGCCGACAAGGGCTATGATGCCGATCATTTGTGCGACAAGATCACTGAAACCGGTGCTGACGTCGTCATCCCGCCGAAACGCAACCGCAAGCTCCAGCGCCCCTATGACGCCGATCTCTACAAGGAGCGAAACCGTATCGAACGCTTCTTCAACAAGCTCAAACAGTTCAGACGCGTCGCAACCCGATATGACAAGCTGCTCGCAAACTTCATGGGCTTCGTTAAACTCGCCGCTATCGCTATTTGGCTCAAATAGTTAAATCGTCACTACGGCCTAGGTCGCGGATGATTAACGTCGTTCGTCGCGCTACCATGGTTTGAAATCAAACAATCCCCCGCGGCATGGGAAATGGCGGTAACGGAAAGATCGCCAAAACGGGCTTAAGAATGCCATCATCTCGTACCGCTAGAGTAAATTTGCAGAGCATACGGTGTGCGTCAAAGACGCCAGGGGCTCGATCAAGCCGCCTCTCAGGCCGCTTTTCGTTGATGGGATCACGTTAGAAAGCCATCTCGGCCGGTGCTTATCTGCTACCGACCAAATAGACTTCGGCCGCTCTTACCGTCCCGGGTTTCGGGGGCATGCCTATGGGTTAATCGTGGTCTGTCAGGGAGTAAATCTACTCATTTACGTCACCCGGAAATGATTATAGCTGAATTGGTGTCTCCAATAACACTCGCCTCAGTTGGAGCTGGGCCAAGAAGCGGTCCAAGCGATTGGATCAGTCCTGGCGTGAAGACACAAAATCAATGGAAAAGGGAGAGTTAAATGTCCTTGCATGTCAGCTACGTAGACAAGGAAATGACGGATCATGCCCGTGCATCACAGCCGGGAAGCGCAGCGCTTGCCCAAGGAACGCAATATTCGTTATTGCTGAAGAATCAATCGGCGCAACCTTGGACCTTCTATGTCTATCAAAAGATGCCTCAACCTGTTGCCAATGTCTTCTCCTTGGCATGGTTCTGCTCTCCGTATCAAATTCGGGTTGGCAATCAAATCAAGTTCACTTGGGAGCTCGCCTATAATTTCGTCTGGAGCGACACGGGACAACTGATTCCTGGCGTGGACTTTTTTGCCTCCGGGGTGGAGGACTGCAGCCCCAGCGGGAGAAACACCACTACTTTTTCATTAAGCGATGGACCTGGCCTGACCGCGCCGATCAAGGGGGATCCTGCAGGATCACTGGTCATCAACGATGCTGGCAATGTGCCAAACAACCGGTTCTCCGTGGGCATCGGCATGTCCGGAACAGGGACTTATGTTGCACAAGCGGGCACCAATCTGCTCCACACGTTCACGCCAACTCCGAGCTATTGGATTGCGGCGGGAACGAATGTCACTATCGGGTCGGTGCTCAGCATCGACACGATCACCCAGACCAGGGAAGCCAAGTTTCCCTCTGCCGTCTTCAATCTCGTAGGCGTGCTCCAAGAGGACAATACCTGGGATATCAACCCGGCTTGATGGCAGGGTGAATTGGCTTCAGCTCCGCCCGTCAGGGCGGAACTGATGCATGGGAGTGCCTGTTGTTGCTGATAATTGGCACTCCTTTCCTCACACATCAATATTGCCCGAGGAACCAACGATGTTTGCAGGGCCTCCAATCGGTGCGGTGTGTCCCTTTGCGGGGCAAGTTGCCCCTATCTCGAGCTCGGTCAATACAATCTGGAGCAACACGCCCTGCGCAAGCTCTGGCGAGGCTGCGGGTACAAATGCGGAAGCTCCTATCAGCTACGTCGAAGCCCAGGGATGGATGCTTTGCGATGGACGCTATCTCAGGGCAGCCGTCTATCCAGAACTCTACGCCGTTCTCGGCGGACTCTATGGAGAGCGGAATTCTACGGCCGATCTGGAATTTCGGATTCCAGACTACCGTGGGCTGTTCCTGCGCGGTTTCGATGCCGGTGGCGGTATGGACCCTGACGCGAAACGACGGCTAGATCCAACCGGCAATAATGTTGCGAATGTTGTTGGATCACTCCAATGCGATGCTCTGCAAGTTCACGCGCATCCCTATGAGATAACGACGCCGGCGGGAATTTCGCAGCAGGGCAATGCCGCCGGAACTTCCATCTCAAGCAAATCGACAGGTTCACCCGAAAATCCGGCACGCACAGCTCTTGAGACGCGTCCCAAGAACGTGGCCGTGAACTACCTGATCAAGTTTCGGTAACTTGAAAGGGGTGTAGGTCCTTTCATTCGATTTAGAGACATCGGTCCGGAAGCGACATCTTGCCGGCCGGCAAAAGAGGAGAACCTTAATGACTGCTACTTTGAGAGCTTTCGGATGGCTAGCTGCTTTCGCTCTGACCGTCACGTTCGCGCAGGGTGCCGCGGCTGAGGAGCAGCAAAAAGGCAAGGTGGGGGCGAAGCCCGTAGAAACTGGCGTCGTGATCCGCGGCGTCACGCTTGCCGGTCCGGTTGGAAATCCGGGAACGTCAACCGGGAAAACATGCGACTTCAGCGGTGAGCCCGTGGATCCATCGGGGCGTTTGGAGGGGGCAAGCGTCAACTGCAGGCCAAATGGCAACCAGGCGAATACAACGCCAGGGCTACCCGCACGCTTTAACGCGTATTGCATGATAAATGCGCCGGTTAAAAGTGCGCGGCTGATCCAAGCTGCCCGACCAGAAAATGCCAACCACTGCGATCTGTCGGGGATCACCCCAAAAGACGCGACTGGTCAATTCGGGGGGGCCGTCTGGCGGTAGGCGGTCATTGGACGACTTCTGGGGAAACAAATTCAAAGCACGTCCTCGCAGCCCCCCAATCGATGCTGCCTGCTCGACCTACCGAAAACTGTGTTGCGCCTGTCTATCAATTCAGACGCAGATTTAGCTCTGCATTTCAACGGGGCTACTATCTGATCATGATGGCTGTCGTGATCCAACAGGCCCGATCTTTGAAGTGGCCGAAAACTCCATATGCTTCAGCGAATGATTCTGAGACGAAAGCTTTCGGCAATCATCTGAGGTGTATTAACCACATTGAGCTTTCGCTGGATGTTCAAAATGACATTTTGAATGGTTCGATGGGATCGTCCGAGAATCGTTGCGATCTCTATTGCTGTTTTGCCTGCGGCACACCAATGGATGATTTCGCGCTCTCGCGTTGTGATCATGGGTAAGGCCTGAATTTTTCGACTGGCATCATTCCCAATTTGGGCGCGGAGCAAGCTGTGCGCGTAAGCCGCCATCAGATAGAGCGCGCTTCGGTCGCAGGTTGAGAGCTCTACCTTTTCCGCTCCAAAACTGACAATCGATTGAAACCCAGCGGCAGTGTGTAAAGGAACGCTGAAGCCGTCAATCAACTTGAATTCGCGTGCCTCATCCATGACACGACGGCTCTGCCGATCGAGTTTTTGATCTCGCAGAGCTTCCGACCAAACAAATGCGTGATCGCATGTCTTGCTAAGATGCACTATGGGGTCGGCGTGGACATAATTGTTTTCACGATAACGATCAAACCACCCGACTGACCAATTGCCCAAAACGAAATAGGAATCAATTCGCTCAATAGGCGAGGGGATGCCGGATATCGCGAAATAACTAAACCCGAAATACTGCGAAATTTTTCCAAATAAGAGTAACACATCGTCTTTGCTCTTTGCGCTGGCTGACTCTGACAGGAAATCGAACACCAGATTCGAGACCGCTGAGGATTCTTCCTTCACGACAACCTCCCGGTTCGGTGCAAGATTAACTTCCTCACATCTAAGCAGTGAGTGTCCAGTTCCGTGGGCAGCTAAACTCTGAAAACCATATTATATACCCTTGATGCATACAACCAAAAAGCGCATCTTCAGGCGGGATCGTCCTCGGCAAACCGTTTGGCGCCGCTCGTCTGAAAAACAATTCGAGCCGTCAATTTTAACCGAGTGCGTCAGCCCGATCGCCATAGCTTCGCATTCACTCGGAACCGTACGGCAGACGACTGAGAACTTCAAAGCAGGGCCTGTCGCAAATTTTGGCGCTCAACGGTATGTTGACATGGGAAGATGATTGCCGTTCCGAAAGTTGTGGAGCGAGCCGATGATTCTGAATGCTATTGCCGAAAAGCTGAAGCGGCAATCGATGGATGGTTTCAAGCGCCGGCATTGTTCGAGGCATGGCTGATCGTGCGGGCGGTTGCCTTGTATTTGGGTTTTGCTCAAGGCTTCAGACGAATTCGTCAGAAGCGAAAGTTTAGGCCCGCCTCAATTACATTATCGTTGAGGTCGGACCTTGAGCTGATGCCTCCACTCGTGGTCGGGACGGCGTTGTTAATGACGTAGTTGTACTCGATCTTTGCCGACACGCCGCCCGAAAACGCGTGCTCGACGCCGCCACCAAAGAGGTAGCCGTGTTTCCAGCTATCCGGCCCGGATTTCCATTTGTCCGATCCGGATACGAGGCGGTGGCCCTCGAACTCGGTCGTTGTGACGCCCGCGGTGCCGTAGACGAAAGTGCGATCAAAGCCCAAGCCAGCCTTCGCTTTCGCGGCACCTCGGAAGCGGCTTTCCACGTTGCCGACGGGCACACGTACTTCGTTGTTCAAGTAAGAGCCTTCCAGTTCTGCGCCGAAAACGCCCGATCCAGCCTGGAAATTGTAACCTACCTGAGCGCCCACCGCTGGGGCGCGACCATTGTTGAACGGGTTGAATTTGGAGGCCGCGACACCTCCATGAAGACCGGCGTAAGCCCCGGCCCACGAGAAGGTTCCCGGTGCGTCATAAGAGGGGGCGCTCGGAACGCTGTGGTCAGCTAGATCGGCCGCCGACGCGCCGCATGCCATTAGCATCGAGACGCCCACGGAGAAGATTTTTCTTTTAATTAGCGACATATGTAACTCGATAACGAACGAAACTAACATCCGGTGCTGGGCTGGACGCGCAAGGGTCTGCAAACCACGCCTTACTCGCGGAGAGGGCATCATGAGCTTCCATGAGAAAAGCCAAATCGCTCGACTGGATCAAGTTTCGCCTCGCGTCCGTTGGGTCTTGAGTCGACCCGACGCTCTTCGGGACATAGGAGGCGTTGTCCCTGCTGTGCTGGAGCCTTCCTCCTGGACCATAGCCCCCGACGTTCCTCCCTGCGACAGCCCTTGTTGAATATTTCAGCATTGTCATACCTGCTTTCATAAGCAGACTCTCTACAATTACCTGATTTAAGACAAGAGATGCAGAGGATATATTTAATCGTATATTCGTTTATGTTATATCAAAAATCGGTAATGGATTGATACTTCGCCATTTAAAGCAAACTTATACGTCATATATTTTCAAATATATTATAGTTTAGTGAGGATATTCAGAACATTGACGGCGTCGTCGAGACCAGTATCTCGGCGCTGTTCCTGCTGGTGATCAGCATCGCAATTTGTTCTTCCTGAGCCGTTGCGGAAGCCCAGATCGTTACCGCCGAAGCGAAGATACTCAACGCGCTCGACCCTTGCAGAGCACGGGCTTGATCGCCACTGGCGCAACGCCCGCACCCATACTCTGCACGACCCGTCCGCTGGAAGTACGCCATTTTGGGTAAGTATTTCCTGAACGGCGAGAAGCCACCGCTCCACGCCTGGAGCTGAGGTTTTCGATCTGCAAAGCACCCTGAGATCAGGTGCTCTGCAGATTTGTCTTCAGCGTATACGAGGGAAGAAGTTGTGGCCTTCGTCAACGGCCGCCGATCGTCATAGCCCCCAGTCGTTTTCATATCTGCCGGCCAACTACGAAGGGCGTGCCGTGCGGCCGAGATAAACATTTTCGCATCCGTCATTCAAATAGGTCATATCAAAACAATGGATTTCACTAATTCGCTCTTGGAAAAGATAAGGGGCACAGGCGGCGCCCGTTGCCTAATAAGGAGTATATGCGATGAATATCAAAGGCAGTGATAACGGCAGTTTTATCAAAGGATCCCCTGAAAACGACATAATCGATGGCGGCAAGAAGAACGACTGGATTGATGCCGGCAACGGCGATGATCGGATCAAAGCTGGTGACGGCCAAGACAGCATCACGGCCGGTCCGGGCCATGACATTGTCTGGGCCGGGAAAGGCTCAGACGTAATCCATGCCGACGGTGGTGACGATCTCTTGTACAGCGACGCCTCCTACCCCTTATACGTCACCGACCCTCACCGCGTAATACCGCATAGCGGCGAGGGCGATGACGTGCTCTACGCCGGCCCTGGCAGCGATATACTTGTGGCTGGTGACGGCGCAGATGTTCTGACTGGCGGCGACGACGGCGACGCCTTCGTGTTTCGGTTCCACGACCCTATGGTTGGAACAACGCACTGCTATACGAGTGTGATGGATTTCGACACGAAGCAGGACCGCTTTGTCCTGGACGCCGCAGATTTCGGTGGTGACCGGAATCTGTTTGATGCAAATTTCATCAATCATTCCAAGGGCTTTCCGGGCGAATTTGTGGACACCTTCTACAACGGCGCGGCCGAAGGCGCGCACGGCGAGCACGTCGTGGTAATCACTGATCGAGGCTTTGCGTCTGCCGCTGCCGCCGCGACTGCTATTGATCACGAAGCCCGCGGTGACATCATTGTCTTCCATGATCAAAAAACTCTCGGTCAAGATGGCGAAACTCACGGTGCGACACTAGCCTATGTCGATTCTGCGAACCACGCGCATGCCTTCGCTCATGTCGACAATCTGCACGACATGTCGGATCTTACCTCGCTTACGGCGGAAAATTTCGGCTTCATTTAATTCGATGATCCGAGGAGCGTTCCACCCTTGGGGCGCTTCTCTTTTCCAACATGGCGCAGGGAACTGAAAATAGAAACGACGTGATTTTATTGATCGACTGCACCAGTAAAGGTACGCCATTGAAACAAGTTCTCGTCGCCGATGACGACGCCGCCATGCGCCACCTGCATCCTGGGGCGGTTGCGCAAGCTGACTTTCTTCTCGCTGGCTGAGGCCAATGCCGCTATTGGCACTTGATCGCATCAACGATCACCTCATGCGTCGATTGGGTGTTTACCCGGCGGCAAGTATTTGAACGTGTCGAACGTGCTGCGCTCGCTAGCCTCCCGGGTGAAACTACGAATTCGCCGAATGGCGTCTGCTCCGTGTCTCGACCGATTATCACGTCGAGTTCAAAAGCTTCTTCTATTCCGTCCCTCATGCCCTCATTCGCCAGCAGGTCGATCTTAGAGCAACGGCGCGCACCATCGAGATCTTTTACCGCGGCAAGCGCATCGCCGTCCATCAGCGCCGCTATGGCGGCTGTCGTCATGGAACCGACCCAGATCACATGCCCAGTTCCCACCGGCGATACGCTGAGTGGACACCAGATCGCTTTCGGCGCTGGGCCGCATCCATCGGTCAAAGCATGCCGCGAGGATTTCTCCGTTGCATACCACCGCGTTCCCCGGCTGTTCGCCACGCTCGCGCTTGCAAGGGGTGACGGGCGATACGGCAGAATCCCCAAATCTATCGCCAAGACCGACCTGCTGATCCTCGATGACTAGGGACCGGAAAAACTCAACGATGATCAGCGCCGCGATCTTCTCGAGATCATCGAAGACCGCTACGAGCGTCGCTCGACGATCGTCACAAGCCAGGTGCCCCTGGATCGCTGGTGGGAAATTATTTCAAACCCAACGCCGCCGATGCGATACTGGATCGCCTCGTTCACAACGCCGAGGCATCGATCTCATTGGCGAAAGTATGCGCAAACAGCGTTCACCGATGGCGCTTGAAACACAGCAAAGCTTGACCTGACACAAAACCCGATCCAAACATCAAACAGACCCAGGATCAGCCCGAAAAATAGCCGGCTTCAAATCGGAATCGGTGGCCGGTTTCATCGGAATACGCACCCAATGCAACATCTGAAGATCGACCTGATCGGCTTGCTTAATGCCAACGAAGCGCATCGTCGGTCGCCTTGCAGCTTCTGCGATCGCCGCAGCATCGATGATGTCATTCTTGTTCGATTTTGCGTAGACTTCACTGCGCCGGGATGATGCGGACGGAATGCCCCATCGTCTGCAACTTGGCGCAAGCCATTGGGAACCCGGACGGGATTCCATTCCGACAAGCGTTCTGTTCGCTCGTTCGAAGAACTGCAGTAGCGTCTCGCGCCGGAACTATCCAGGCCGACCACGTGGAAGAGGTTCTTTCCGATATCGATGCCGAAGACGGCGCATTGGCGCAGTTGGTTGCGATCCATAATTTCAGCCCTCCTTTGCCCACCTCCGTTATGCTCTCGGGAGACAGGGCGGACCATCCCATTAGCTCTAAGCCCTGCTCGTAAGCGGGAGGTGGTGAAGGGCATGTGCCGCGATTGGACGACCTCCCGGCCGGCGCCAATACAACTCAGGCGCTGGCGCGCTAATGACTTGATCAGGTTAAACCATCCCGCATCCAGCGCTCGGCTATGGCGAATGTGCGGATTGGATGTTTGCATTTGCGGCTGCAACCGTCGAGGCCTCCCTGGGTGACGCGACTTTGGGAGCCGCAAAACCACCGCGGATTGCTACATTCAACCGCACGTGATCCTTGGCCAGTTGCTGGATCGCCGCAGCGAGGCTCGCCTGAGCGCTGGACACCTGCCTTTGCGCTTCGAGAACATCGAGGAGAGAAGAGGCGCCATCCGTGTACGAGGCCGTCGAAAGCTTCAGTGCTTCTTCGATCGTTTCTACTTGCCTGCGACGTGAGTTCTCTGTGTGAACGTCGCGTCGGACGGCTGTCAAAGCGTCCTCGACTTCCTGCACAGCTGTCAGGACGGTTAATTTCCAGCTTATGTAGGCTGCTGCGGCGTCCGATTTAGAAGTCTCCACGTTTGCCCGCAAACGGCCGCCGTCCAGAATTGGGAGGTCAAGGCTCGGCCCGAAGGACCATTTCAAGATACCCCCGTGACGGCCGCGCTGCTTGATATAGGAAGGGGTGATCGAGCCGGAGAGCGTTATCGCGGGGTAAAGCTGTGCTTCCGCCACGCCGATCTGTGCAGTCGCGGCGGCGAGATCCCGTTCAGCCTGGCGAATATCGAATCGATTGCGAATAAGATCGGCGGGAATGCCGGCATTGATCTTTCCGCGATAGACCGGCTGCCCTTCACTTTTCTGCAGTTGCTTGATCACTGTTTCCGACGGCAAAGCGAGGAGGGCCGCAATGTGATGCGCCGACACGCGAAAATTCAGTTCTAGCCTTGGTATTTCGGCAATCGTCGATCGGACAAGTCCTTCGGCTTGCAAGACATCCTGCCGGGAAGCCGCTCCCGCTTCGACTTGAAGATTCGTGAAATCGTAGGTCTCCTGGCGGGACTTCAGGTTCGCTCGGGAAATCGAGACGCGCTGCTGGTAGTACCGGGCGTCGATGTAGGAGGAAACAAGATCTTTGATTAGAGCTAGCTTTGCGGCGTCGACAGCCGCATGCGCAGAATCAAGAGAAGCCAGTGCGCTTTCAGTGCTGCGCCGGTACTGACCGAATACGTCCAGCAGCCAGGTCAACGATAGTTGCACGCTGGAGATATTCTGTGTGCTCGTGATATCTCCCCCTTTGCCGATCTCGCCGCTTGTCGTGTGTGATGCCTTGGGAAGGCCCCCGGCGCCAGCGATGGTGACGTCCGCGGCGGCGGCATTAACCCTTTCGAGCGCCTGCTGAACACTGAGGTTCTCATCCAGGCCGGAGGCAACGTACTGGTTGAGCGTACGATCTGAAAACGAATCCCACCACGCCGACACCGCAACATCGCCGGCGCTCTGTTTTGCACCCTCGGAAAACTTCTCCGGCAAAGGCGTTTCCGGCGGTGCATGGTCGGGCCCGAGCATGCAAGATGACAAAAGTAGCGGCAACACCGCAGCGGCCAGACGGAACGAATGCAATCAATCAGCCTCCATTACAGCGAAATTCAACTCAAACCCGTTTCGCCTGCCCAAAGGATGATGCCAGCGCGCAATTGCCGACGCAGCAGATCGAGAATTCCGGCGTGACACTACGAAATCGCGTGCAGCCAAAACAACAAGTCGACACCCGCTGGCGCGAGCTGGCGTCAAATCCCTTTAGGCCTGTCGTTCGGATCAAACTGAATGATAGTGATCCAATTAGCAGTGAGTGCCGGTCGGTTCTCGTTCTCGATCTCCACCGTAACCTCGTAGGTAGTCACCAGCATGCTTGCGCCGCGAAATTGACATTCAGAGAGAACGAAGCGACCGCGCACACGGCTGCCGGTCTTAACTGGTGACATGAAACGCACCCGGTCTAAGCCGTAGTTAAGGCCCATGGTCTGCTCGCGGATCTTTGGCATGCCGCTGAAGTTCATCGCCGACAGAAGCGAGAGTGTCAGGAAGCCGTGAGCGATAGTGCCACCAAACGGGCTTTCGACTGCCGCGCGTTCCGGGTGCACGTGGATGAATTGATGATCGTGTGTCGCATCGGCAAAGAGATCGATTGTAGTTTGATCGACGGTGATCCATTCGGATTTACCGAGCTCCTGGCCAATTCGCGACGGCACGTCGGCGAGCGAAAGTTCGTGCATACGACCTCACTTTTTTGATGTCTGATCAAGTCCTGGATTTTCCGGGAGGCGATTTGCGATCTAACCAATCGTCACAATCATTCGACTGTGACCGATTTAGCTAGATTCCGCGGCTGGTCCACATCTGCCCCCATAACGACCGCGGTATGATACGCAAGAAGCTGCAGCGGGAGAGAGAAGATCATCGGCGCGATAATCTCCGCAACATCGGGTAATACGATAGTGTGCATGGTGGGAAGCTTTGACATCGAAGCTCCCGTTTCGTCGGTGATCAGAATGATGCGGCCGCCGCGGGCGGCCACTTCCTGCATATTGGAGACAGTTTTATCGAAGAACCGATCATGTGGCGCGATGACAATGACTGGCATATTTTCATCGATCAGGGCGATCGGACCGTGTTTTAATTCTCCTGCCGCATAACCTTCAGCATGGATATAGGAAACCTCCTTGAGCTTCAGCGCACCTTCCATGGCCAATGGGAAACTCGTGCCGCGGCCGAGATAGAGCACGTCGCGGTAATGCGACAATTCCCGAGACAAGAGTTCGATCTCCGGCGTGATGTCGTTCAGCACCTGTCGCATAACGCCCGGCAAGGTCGCCAAACTTTGGACGAGCACCTGTTCCTCGTCGTCTGTGATCGTGCCCCGCGCCTTGCCTGCGCCGATGGCTAGCGCAGCGAGAACAGCAAGCTGGCAAGTGAATGCCTTGGTAGAAGCAACGCCGATCTCTGGCCCGGCGAGGATCGGAAAGATGGCATCTGCCTCGCGGGCCATAGTTGATTCTCGCGTATTGACGACAGCGCCTATTCTCAGACCATGTGCTTTGCAATAGCGCAGCGATGCAAGCGTGTCAGCCGTCTCACCAGATTGAGAGATGAAGAGCGCTGCCGACCGCGGCGACAACGGGATTTCTCGATAACGGAATTCAGAGGCGACATCAATTTCAACGATTAAGCGTGCGTAGCGCTCGAACCAATATTTGCCAATTAGTCCCGCAAGATATGCCGTGCCGCAGGCGGAGATCGCGAGGCTCTCAACCCCGGCGAAATCGATGTCGGTTGAAGTCGTTGTGACATGACTATCGTTGACATTGATGTAGTGACCAAGAGCACGGGCGATGACCTCCGGTTGCTCGTAGATTTCCTTCTCCATAAAATGCGGGTGATTGCCCTTGCCGACCAGGTCTGCGGTAGCAAGCGATATGTGCCGTGGGCGCGTAACGACATTGCCTTCGATATCGAAAACCTGGACACTCGTTTTGCCTACAACAGCCCAATCGCCATCGTTCAGATATGTGATGTCATTGGTGAACGGAGCAAGAGCGATCGCGTCGGAGCCTAGAAACATCTCACCATCGCCGTGGCCTATCACTAACGGTGGTCCATTGCGCGCCACCATTATGGTCGCGGGATCATCCTCAAACAGGATGGCAAGAGCGAAGGCGCCCTCGACGCACTTCAACATGGCATGCATTGCCTCAAGGCATCCCATGCCATCCCGGCGGAATTTTGTCAGGAGATGCGCAATCACCTCGGTGTCCGTGTCAGTCTGGAACTTGGTCCCTACCTCCGCCAATGCGTCCTTTAGCTTGGAGAAATTTTCGATGATGCCGTTATGAACAACGGCTACACCATCGGTAAAGTGCGGGTGAGCGTTGCATTCTGTCGGTGCGCCATGGGTCGCCCATCGTGTGTGGGCAATGCCGACAGTGCCGCTCAGGGGCGCTTCCTTCAATCTCGTTTTAAGGTTCCCGAGCTTGCCTTCCGCACGGCGCCGGTGCAATTCTCCTTCGAAGATCGTAGCAACGCCGGATGAATCATAGCCGCGATATTCCAGCCGCCCCAAGGCTTCGATCAGCCGCTCCGACACGGGCTTATGTCCCACTATGCCAACAATCCCACACATGCTCGTCACCCATGTCCCAAGAGCCCCCGACAGGTAATCAGGAGGCGGACGCCGCTCGGCGCGTGTCCTCCAGCGCGTGCTAATAAATCCAAACAGATTAGTAAAATTGATTGTTGGGATAGCTATCATCCACGATATGGATGTCGCCCACTCGGGTTGCGTCGATTAGACGCTGTAGGCAGCGCATGATGCCTTCTGCAAAGTGTCGACTGATAAGCTACGACCGGGGCGTGGGGCCTGCCTCTGAAAATGTTCGCGCCAACAGGAATTGTTATTTGCCGACGACATGCCGCCAATTGTTTTTCATCGGCGCACGGGCTGAAAGGCAATTCGTTTTTCTGCAGGTGAAGCGGTATGTGTCTGCGGGCTGACCCTAAGGCGTAGTTGCCCCTTTGCATGCAAACATGATCACGAATCGGTCAGCAGGACTGCGCAGCCGCATTTGCAAAGAGGTTGGCGTCAGAGTGAAAGTGCCGACAGTTGGAACCGAAAGGGCCATGGCGGCCAGAAGTCCGTTCGCAGAAGCAAAGAAACCAGCCCTTTACCGCCGGATTTACCCCAAGGCCTGCTTTTATGATTTCGGCAAGCGTCCACCAGCCTTGACCCGAGCTGGATTTCCCATGGCCGTGCTTCCTGCAGGAACATCTCGCGTGACCACACTACCAGCGCCAATGACAGCGTGATCGCCAATTGTCACGCCCGGGAGAATGATTGCTCCACCGCCAATCCAGGCGTGCCTGCCAATGCTGACAGGTCGTCCCAACTGCAGTCCAGCCTGGCGCTGCTCTGGATCATGTGGATGGTCCGCGGTGTAAATCTGCACAGCAGGGCCTATTGCGGTTCCGTCACCGATAGTTACCGCTGCCACGTCAAGAATGACGCAGTTGTAATTGATGTAAACCCAAGCTCCGATCCGGATGTTGAACCCGTAATCGCAGTGGAACGGAGGACGAATAACCGCTCCAAGCCCGACTGCTCCCAATCGTTCTAAAAGGAGCCCATTCCACCGCTCGGCGGAGTCGCCCAGCGTGTCATTATACCGCTTCAACCAAGCCCCGGTGAGGAGCAACTCGGCTTGGATCTCGGGGTCCGCTGCGTTGTACATTTCGCCTGCTAGCATCTTCTCTTTTTGGCTGCGTGTCATCGTATCTTCTCAGATCTTGTTCGTGGGGGTGGTCGGTGATTGCCGCTGGAATTCAACTAATAACGGCAGAGCTCACAGAGGAGTAAACAGCAATCTTTCCCCTTTGGCGGCCGGTTGAAGTCGTCTGCTCAAGCGAGGCAAATCCTGCACAAGGGGCTGACGGCACCAGCGACCTTGCGTTTCACCAGCTTGGGGAGGGCACAATCAGATGTGCGGATTCAACTTGGCAGGTTCCGTACTCAGCGGCAAGCGCCCCAAAAACACCGGACCAGCGACTAATTCGCGATCAAGCTGGCACCTGGCGGGATATCGGGTGAAGGCAGAGGTGGAATCGAAAGCAACACTCCTTATTCGCGGGCAGAAAAGGTGAGGCCTAAACTTTGGTCGCCGGCGAGCCGCGTGAGAGCTCCCGGCGTCGAAAAATAGCGGGCTCCAGCTCCCCGCGACACGTGGTGAATTCGGTGTAGCGTGAGCTTTCAGATGCCTGAGTATCTGCGGAATTGCAGCGAAGCCTTGCTGAAGGGAATCGGCGGCGCCTGGTTCAGGCATTTGCTGCTGGCCCTACAAGGGGTTCAATCGTGGCGGTCTTAACTTCATGGCACCTGCTTGAACGCAAGGACAGCATTCATGCCGCCCATGGCGAAGGCGTTGCTCATGGCCACGCGCACCTTTCGCTCCCGGGGCACATTAGGGGTCACATCCAGGTCACAATCGGGGTCTGGCTCGCGATAGTTGGCGGTGGGCGGCACGACACCTTCTTGGATCGCCATCACGCAGGCTATCATTTCGAGCGCACTTGCTGCCCCGAGGCAGTGCGCGTGAGTGGATTTGGTAGAAGAGATGGACATCGATCGAGCATGGTCACCAAAGACGCGCTTAATCGCCGTCGTTTCGATCTGATCGTTGGCCTTGGTGCCGGTGCCATGGGCGTTGAGGTAGTCTACATCCTCGGCATTTAAACTCGCATCAACAAGGCAGGCGCGCATCGCCGCCTCCGGCCCATGCACAGCTGGTGCAGCGATGTGGTAGGCATCGGCGGAAAGGCCGATGCCGGCGACCTCGGCAAGCATCGTTGCACCGCGGGCGGCGGCATGCTCATAGCTTTCCAGCACGGCCATGCCCGCACCCTCGCCCAAAACTAGTCCTTTCCTGTCGGCCGAGAATGGCCGGCAAGTATCTGGAGCGAGTACGCGCATTGCTTCCCATGCCTTAAGCACGATCCACACGAGTGGCGCGTCGCTTCCTCCAGCTAGCATAACGTCCGCCCTACCGAGCTTGATCTGATCTACCGCTGAAGCGATCGCATGGTTGGCCGAGGCGCAGGCAGAGGTGGCACCGAAGACTGGCCCCCGCAGCCCGAGGTTCATGCTTACCTGACAGGCAGCCGCGCTAGGCATTGCCTTTACCCCAGTGAATAGCTCAGTGCGAGTCGCGCCGCCCAATAGGAGGGTGCGGTAGGCCTTCTCGGTAGCGTCCCAGCCGCCAAAGCCAACGCCCACTGTCGCGCCGAAACGGTGGGCATTTCCTTCATTGCACGAAAGGCCGGCCTGTAGCATGGCTTGTTTAGCTGCAAGCACGGCTAGCAGGCTGAAGCGGTCCATGGAGATGAGCTGTTTGCGATCAATGTCGTGTTGAGGCAGCACCTTGATCTCGGTCCCGATCATCCCCTTCAGCTCATGAATCTCTGAGTTTGAGATCGGGCCGATGGCGGAGCGGCCTTCGCGCATCTCCGTCCAGATAGAGGAAGCATCGGTGCCCAGTCCGCACAGTCCGCCCAATCCGGTGATAACGACGCGCCTGTCCATTCAGACCTCCTTGGTGAGCAAGCCACGGACGGCTTCCACCACGTCGCCGATATTGTTGAGGTTCGACCAGGCATCGGCCGTATTCATCTCGATCTTAATGCCGTAGAGCTGCTCCAGATCCCAAAGGACATCGGCCAAACCCAGCGAATCGATGCCAAGTGAAGTCAACTCAGTGTCAGTCGTTATTTCGCCGAGGGCTACGCTCGTTCTTTCGCCGTTTTCAGCTTTGACGAGCTTATTGATCGCACTGATAATTTCCAGTGTGAGTTGATCAGCCATTTGTATTCCTCTCCATCATGCCTAATTTCGACAAGCCGACGGCCTTGCGAGAAGGCTCGATCTAATTGCTGCGAACATCGGAAGATGTTCCGGCTCGTCTGCGAAGTGACGACAGAAACCAATAAAACTTACCGGAATCTCGCCGCGCGGCTGCCCTGCTATGGATCATATGGCATCATTGGTAAAATTGATTGTGTGGATCAAAAGCATCCACACTATGGATTGTGGCTCGACATATTGCCGCGGCTAACTTCTCGCGCCGGCGCCGTTGCAAATCCTCAAGAACAAGTATTGCGGGATCGAAAGTAGAGCTTCGGCTACTATCCCGGGTCGGCGCGTTGCTCAATTTCGCGCAGAAGGCATGTGCGGAAGGTCGTGGAAGTCGCCGCAGCTGGATGCTGGTTTCCGCGATGGGCCGAACATAAGTTACAGGAATAAAGTTTTGAATCACTTTTGCATGAGGCCAGGGAAAGCATTACGAATCGCACCTTCTCAGATAGAAACGATCGCTCTCGGCAATAGCTTCGATTGCTAGCTGAGCTGAGGCGGCGGGGGGCCGCCTGTAACGTAATACCTCCTTTGGGAACACAGCCAATGCGTATGGATCTAATTACTGGGGCTGTGAAATGAGCCGACGGTGCCGCTTACGACGTACAACTTTCCATCTCAGATTCCATGCGCAAAGCCTCTTGGATCATAATCTCGCGCATCCAGATGTTTCCAGGATCAGTGTTGTGAAGAGCCGGCCATTGGACAGCCTCAGTGAACGAAACAAGCGGCAAAGGATGCTCAATGATTCTTAGTGGGATAGTTCGTTCGTAATGTTTGACCAGCCGCAGGGGGATGGTTGCTATTCGATTAGTGCCAGACAGCAATGGCGGGATCAAGTTAAACCCCGGGACGACGAGCTCAATACGCCTCTTGAGGCCGTGCTGCATCAATAGCCATTGCTCTACGGAAGGCTTGAGACCACGTCCGAACTTAGCCGCAACATGTCCCATGGACATATATTGCTCCAAGGAGAGCTGCCCTTGTAACTGCTCGTTCGTAGGGCAGCCGACGCACACCAGTCTCTCTTCGAAAAGCCTTGCCTTCGGATGGGCGCCGGACATGAATAAGTCCGGGAGGATCAGAAAATCGACATCACCACGGCGGAGAAGCTCCTCCGGATCGTCGTCAAGTGGCAGCAACTCGAAGCTGACTCCTGGCGCCTCCCGAGCTAAGCGCAGTATTATCTTGTCGAAGAAGACCAGTGCCATGAAGTCTGAGAGGATAATTCTGAATCGGCGGTCGGACTCCGCTGGGTTTATTGGATCCCAAGCGATAACGGAGAGCTGAATATGCAAGAGTGCTTCGCGAACAGCGGGGGCAAGTGCCTCTGCACGCGGGGTCGGAACTAGCTCCCGTCTCTGCATGATAAAAAGGTCGTCGCGGAAATAGTCGCGCAACCTAGAGATGGCAGCGCTCATGGCGGGTTGGCTGAGGTTGATGCTGCGCGCCGCTGCTGTGAGCTTGCGCTCGGTCATTAGAGCGTCGAGTGCTACAAGAAGGTTTAGATCTAGGCCTTTAAAACGCATGGGTTGAATATCCATTCCATAGATGATTGCCATCCAAACAATCAATTTTACCAATCTTTCGGATCACTTATAGAAAACCCGGAACTTGATCAATATCAGGACCAGGAACTAAAAAACGAAGCGCCGGGCAGGGGCCCGATTTGAGACTCTTACATCTCTTAACCGCTCGATTGCCTAACCGGCAATCCAACAAGTATGCGCAACAATATCGCGCAGCTCTGATCGTGGTTGGGCGACGAAACAACTTGGAGCTTTTGCATGTCTTCTGAAGTGCGATGGAAAATATGCTGGGAAAATGAGCTGGAAGCTTCCGACCACGCGGAACTCGCCGATTTTTTTTGCAAGACCTATGGGCCGACGGGAGCGTTCAATGCCAAGCCGTTCGAGACTGGCCGAAGCTGGGGTGGTGCGAGGCCCGAACGCCGCGCAATCGCATATGACTCGCACGGCGTCGCTAGCCACATGGGCTTGTTACGCCGCTTCATAAAAGTCGGTACGACTGATTTGCTTGTGGCCGAGCTAGGCCTGTACGGAGTGCGACCGGATCTAGAAGGATTAGGAATCGCTCACTCGGTCCGCGCTATGTTTCCGATTCTGCGCGAGTTGAGCGTTCCATTTGCTTTCGGAACAGTTCGCCACGCCATGCGGAATCATATGGAAAGATACTGCCGAGACGGTACCGCAAATATCATGACCGGGCTGCGTGTGCGCTCGACGCTTCCAGACGCGCATTCCGACCTGCCAGCCACGCGCACTGAAGATGTCCTCGTATTGGTGGTTCCCGTCGACCGTCCAATGACTGAGTGGCCCGCGGGCTCGTTGATTGAACGAAACGGGTCGGAACTATGAAGCGGCCCGCATATATGAGCGAAGTACCGGTCAATCACACAAGCGGCCAGGAAGCTCGCTGCGTTTACTTGACGTTCGACGACGGTCCTAATCCATTCTGCACGCCGCAAATCCTGGATGTTCTAGCTGAGCACCGCGTTCCGGCGACATTTTTTGCTATCGGCTCATACGTGAAGGATCACCCCGAACTCATTCGGCGTCTTGTGGCGGAAGGTCATGATGTCGCCAATCATACCATGACGCATCCCGACCTCGCCACCTGCGATCCCAAGGATGTGAAACGTGAAATAGACGAGGCGCATCAAGCTATTGTCTCGGCCTGTCCCCAAGCCTTGGTCCGGCACTTACGAGCGCCTTACGGGGTTTGGACTGAAGACGTCCTTTCAGCATCGGTGAGGGCTGGACTTGGAGCCGTTCACTGGTCGGCCGACCCTAGAGACTGGTCTTGCCCGGGCGTCGACGTGATCGTTGATGAGGTGCTTGCTGCTGCTCGGCCTGGGGCAATCGTGCTTTTGCACGACGGGTGTCCTCCCGATGAGGTGGAGCAATGCTCGCTTGCCGGACTCCGTGACCAGACGCTCATAGCACTCTCTCGAATTATTCCGGCACTGCATAGCCGCGGATTCGAGATTCGTTCACTTCCCTGAAACACTGGACAAACGAGAAACCATGACCCTGCTCGCAACAACCAGCATCGCCGCCATCTCGCTTTATGCAATGCTCGCCACCGTTTACAAGAGCGCGCAGGTCTTTCATGCTAGGCGGACAACGATTTCAACAACACCTGCGAAAGACATTGAAACCAACCCCGTGCCAAGCGTTGATGTCATCGTGCCGTGCTTCAACGAGGACCCAATCGTTCTTTCGGAATGCCTCGCGTCGCTTGCGGAGCAAGATTATGCCGGAAAATTGCGCATCTATGTAGTCGACGACGGTTCCAAAAATCGCGACGCGGTTGTGGCTCAGCGCGCTGCCTATGCAGACGATGAGAGATTCAACTTCACAATTCTCCCTAAAAATGTTGGAAAGCGCAAAGCGCAAATCGCCGCTATAACCCAGTCCTCTGGGGATCTCATTTTGAATGTGGACTCAGACACCACGATCGCCCCCGACGTCGTATCTAAGCTTGCCCACAAAATGCGGGATCCAGCAGTCGGTGCGGCGATGGGCCAAATGAAAGCCAGTAACCAGGCGGACACCTGGCTAACTCGCTTGATTGACATGGAGTACTGGCTTGCCTGCAACGAGGAGCGCGCGGCACAAGCTCGCTTCGGTGCAGTTATGTGTTGCTGCGGCCCATGTGCGATGTACCGTCGGTCTGCTATGCTTTCGCTGCTCGATCAGTACGAGACGCAGCTTTATCGCGGCAAGCCGAGTGACTTCGGCGAAGATCGCCATTTGACGATTCTCATGCTGAGCGCAGGCTTTCGAACTGAGTATGTTCCGAGCGCCATCGCGGCGACAGTCGTTCCAGACACGATGGGTGTTTATCTACGCCAACAACTACGGTGGGCACGCAGCACCTTTCGGGATACTTTGCTTGCGCTTCCTGTACTGCCTGGTCTCGATCGGTATCTCACGCTGGACGCAATCGGGCAAAATGTCGGCCTGCTACTTCTTGCGCTGTCGGTATTGACAGGAATTGGCCAGTTTGCGCTGACCGCCACACTGCCCTGGTGGACGATCCTGGTCATTGGATCCATGACTCTTGTACGCTGTAGCGTGGCTGCCTATCGCGCCCGCGAACTTAGGTTTTTGGGTTTTGCTCTCCACACGCTCGTGAACATCTTTCTCTTAATTCCCTTGAAGGCCTATGCCCTTTGTACCCTATCCAATAGCGATTGGCTGTCGCGCGGATCAGTCGCGATTGCGCCCACTGTTGGGCAGCAGGGCGCTACCAAAATGCCAGGGCGGGCTACATCTGAAATTGCCTATAGTGGCGAGTGATGAACGCGTCACTGCAGCTCAAAATCTGGGACAAGAAATGAACGGGCAATTAACGAATTTGAAGACGACGATCGCTGATCGGCACCAGGATCATCTCATCCTATCGGAGCGGCAGCACCAATGGAAATTTAAGGCAATGGATTCGCCTTCTGGCTCATTGTCCCCAGTCGCAATCGACCTGGCCGGCGTTTCGAAATCATATGGTGGTAAAATCGTCGTCAATGACTTGTCGTTTACTATCGCCGCAGGAGAATGTTTTGGTCTTTTAGGACCGAACGGCGCAGGTAAAAGCACGATCACCCGTATGATCCTAGGAATGACGTCGCCGAGTGTAGGCAAGATCACTGTACTCGGAGCGCAGGAGCCGGGCCAGGTTCGCTTGGCGCGCGCGAAAATCGGGATCGTGTCTCAGTTCGATAATCTCGACCTGGAATTCACGGTCCGTGAGAACCTTTTGGTATACGGCCGCTACTTCCGCATGAGCACCCGAGAAATCGAAACGGTCATCCCATCGCTGCTTGAATTTGCGCGACTTGAAAGCAAGGCGAATACGCGTGTGGCAGACCTATCGGGAGGAATGAAGCGGCGCCTCACTTTGGCGCGTGCGCTCATTAATGACCCGCAGCTACTCATTTTGGACGAGCCGACCACCGGTCTCGACCCACACGCGCGCCACTTGATCTGGGAACGACTTCGATCGCTGTTGGCACGCGGCAAGACAATTCTTCTGACGACCCATATCATGGAAGAGGCGGAGCGCTTGTGCGACCGGCTGTGCGTGCTTGAAGCTGGCCGAAAGATCGCCGAAGGCCGACCGCATGCCCTGATCGAGGAGCAGATTGGCTGTCCCGTGATCGAAATTTATGGTGGCGATCCGCAGGAGCTAAGTCTTTTGATCAGGCCAAATGCTAGGCGACTGGAAATCAGCGGAGAGACCCTGTTCTGCTACACGCCTGATCCAGAGCAGGTGCGCGCGCAACTGCGTGCATATTCGAACCTGCGCTTGCTGGAGCGTCCACCAAATCTAGAGGATGTCTTCTTGCGGTTAACCGGACGCGAGATGGAGAAGTAGACGATGGGCGTAGCAACATTACCCGCCGGCGGTTTGAACTGGCTCGCAGTTTGGCGCAGAAACTATCTGGCTTGGAAAAAAGCGGCGCTGGCATCCATTCTCGGAAATCTAGCCGATCCCGTAATATACCTATTCGGGCTCGGCGCTGGATTGGGAGTGATGGTCGGGCGCGTTGACGGCGTATCGTACACTGCATTTTTGGCGGCTGGAATGATCGCGACAAGCGCGATGACTGCTGCAACCTTCGAGACTATCTATGCGGCCTTTGGCCGAATGCAGGGCCAGCGCACCTGGGAAGCAATGTTGTACACACAGCTCACGCTAGGGGATATCGTCGTTGGGGAAATGGCGTGGGCAGCAACCAAGGCGTCGCTCGCAGGCACCGGTATTGGTATCGTCGCCGCCATGTTGGGATACACTCACTGGCTGGCTCTTCTCTATGCTCTTCCGGTCATCGCCATCACGGGCTTAGCCTTTGCGAGCCTTGGAATGGTCGTCACGGCCCTCGCGCCCAGTTACGATTACTTCATATTCTACCAAACCCTTGTCATCACACCGATGTTGTTTTTGTCAGGCGCAGTGTTTCCCGTAGACCAATTGCCCGTAGCATTCCAACAGATAGCCGCCTTCTTGCCCTTGGCACATTCGATAGATCTTATCCGCCCGACAATGCTGGGCCAACCAATCGCCAATGTCTGCCTGCATATCGGTGTTCTCTGCATCTACATAGTCGTACCGTTCCTCGTGTCGACCGCATTGCTTCGGCGGCGACTAATGCGGTGATGAATGCTGCTTAACGATTCGAAGGAAAGAATCGCCTCTCCATGCCGTTATCCTATTAGGCCATGGAAACCTCGGCTCCAATGGCATCCAGACCTGCTTTGAAACTATCCCCACGCGCACAAAATTTCTGACCGGGCGCGTTTGGTGGAGGAGGCGCTAGGCCGTGTGGACAGTTATCTGAGCCATAGCACGGTTGCGGCGATTGTGACGACAGCTTGGTAGTTTCGGGCGGTTTTCTCGAAGCGCGTGGCGACCCTTCGGAACTGCTTGAGTTTTGAGAAGCAGCATTCGATCAGATGGCGCTGAGCATAGAGGTCCTTGTCCAGCGGATATTTTTTGGCACGAGAAGGATTGTTGGGGATGACGGCGACTGCGCCTTTTCCGGCGATTTCGGCGCGCAGGCGATCGCTGTCATAGGCGGTATCACCCATGACGACCTTGGCGGGAAGTCCCTCGATCAGGGCATCGGCTTGCGGCGCATCTCCTTTCTGGCCTGCGGTGAGTGTGAAGCGAACCGGGCAGCCCAACCCGCGCACCACCATGTGGATCTTGGTGCTCAGGCCGCCGCGAGAGCGACCAAGGGCCTGATCTTCAGCCCCCTTTTTGCGCCGGCAGTTCGTGCTGATGGGCGCGGATGATGGTGGAGTCGATGATCAGATATTCAAAATCTGGATCGTCTGACATCGCCGCAAACATGCGCCACCAGATACCCTTCTGGCTCCAGCGGCTAAAACGGCGGAAGACACTGTTCCACTCGCCGAAGACCTCTGGTAGGTCACGCCAGGGCGAGCCAGTGCGTACGATCCAAAGCACGGCCTCCACAAACATTCGGTTGTCGCGGCCTGACGAACCGCGCGTGCGCTCGTCACCAATGATGTGGGGAGCAATCCGCTCCCACTGTTCATCCCGCAGCACCAATCGATCCAAAACACCCATGACTGCCTCCAAAAGACAGACTTGAATCTGATTTGCTCAAACTTGGGAATCCCAAGAGTCCACGCCTAGTCCATGGTCACTGATAAAACTAGTCGGGACTACGTGCGGCCAGAGCATCGGGTACGGATATCCTCCATTGAGCTTGATTAGGTGAGCATCTGCATCAATTCAGCATGCGGAGGTAGAAAGGTTGGTCGCTCGTCGCCGGGAAGGAGCCGAAGACCTTGGTGATAGTGGCCTGCGTTTGCTTGTTCGAAAGATTCAGCGTCGCCGAAAGTTGGGTCGACGAGATGCTAAATTTCTCCGATTTTCGGCCCTCCGTTACATTCAGGCACGTGAGATAGAGGTGGATTTCAGCCGTGTCGGATTGATCCAGAATGAGGCAGTTGAACGCTGTCGGTTTCCCAAATTTTCCCAAGTAGGAGCCAATGGATTTCGCCAGTGTGGGCCGATGGCTTCCACTGACGGCTCCGGTGCAAAACATCGCAAGGTTGCCCGGCAAACCCCCGAGCGGCATTATGCAGTTCACCGTTTGCGACGTTGTCGCACTTTCTATCTGATCAGGGACCATCTGCACGGCGTTCTCCCAGGTTCGGGCATCCAGATTGCGGGAGGCATCTTCCGACAGTTTCTGGATCAAGCCTGAACAAATCCTCTCTGCGTCGAGGGGGCTATTGCTCTCAGGGCCGACCACGAGGAAAAGACCCGCAACTGTTTTGGCGAATGGGTTCATGTCAGTTCCTTTCCGGAGCGCCGCGGAGATCACGAAATCTGACGACCCGACAGAGCATCCCCGTTGCCCTGTCGCTTCCTTGGAGTCGATGCGTTCGTCCTAAGCCGAACTTTTGTCGGGTGAGCCGCAATGCGCCGACCCGGTGTCAGACTTGCGGCTCGATGTCGTGTTGCGGCGTCGAACCGCCGTTGAAGAAGTTCTGAGCCTTCCTGAACTGCTCGGTGGAATTCTTGTTCACCAGTTCCTGAAATTTCTCGTAATCCGGACCGCCTTTTCGGATGCGCCGGGTTTGAACGATATTGGTGACCTCAGTGTAGCTCATGTCGATGTTGACGTATTGCGTCGACGAGCAGCAGGATTTCAGCTCAAGGAAATGTTCCTTGATCTCGATCTCCCGCAAGACGATGGCGCCGTAGTCGAAGTATCCCCCGCCGCCGTTGCCGAGAAGATAATTCTGATAGGTGCATGTCACCGCTTTGTAATGTGGCGTCTTGCGGTTGGCACTGAAAGTCAGGTTGCTCATCGCGGTCAAGAACGACTGAAAGTCCGTCATCAGAGATGCCCCGTCGGTAACGATGGCCTTTGCGATTAGCGAGAGGAAAGTGCCGGAGACGGATGTGCCGGCAACTTTGTTGGAATAGCTCTTCTGTTTCTGCGGTCCGGCCGAAAGGTTGGGAATGTGGCCGACGACGTTCGTCCAGGTATTAATGTCGAGCTTTTTCGAGCCAATATCAGGATAGTTGGTGTGCATATAATCATGGATGAGACCGCCGATTGCCAGAAGATTGTCCTGGTTTTCATTCATGATGCCGCTGTATTGCGGATCATCGGTCTTCTGGCCGATGAGGTGGAACTGTACCGTCCCCTGATCGTTGGCTACTGTATCGTCGCTTGGGGCAGCGGCATCGATCTGTGCCAGCAACAGCGGCTTAGCGTGAAAAAAGGCACGTGCGATGTCGTAGTCCTTATTTGAGTAGCATTGGTCATGTTCCTGGATACGGGCCATGTCTTTCTCTCCTGCTTGAGATCTGAACATTGCTGCAAGGCAAGTCATGTCAGAACCACTGGGGACGAATGCCGTTACAAGCTGATGATTAGGGCTATTGCTTGGATTACCGATACGGCCCGTGCCGAGGCTCGCCTTGCCGCGTTGGATGAAGATTGAAGAGCGCCCTCCGCCGACTGCTGTGCAATCGCTAGCAACCCAGTTTCTCTTGGATCAGCGAGCATGTCTCCTATCTCCCTGATTTGCATGAAAGCCTGTCCGAGGTTGAAGCGAGTGCTCTGGAATTCAGGAGTGCACTTCACCTTGCTGTCGGGTGTATACGAGGTGCGCATCCCGAGGCATCGGCAAGTTCGTCGGCATTCGCCGGCCCGATCTTCAGTGTCCTGTATAGCCCGAGTGCATCTCCGATCCGTACCAGTGGCACGCTAAACGCTCCGCCAGTATCGTCAAGGATGCGGCCAACGAGGCCTTTGAGCGTTGTTTCGTTGAGTTGCGTCATATCGGATTCCGCCTGATTTACGAGCGGCCTCTTGCCGATGGCCGCCTTCAAGGGATCGGGAACTCGATGCCCCCTATTTGGCGTGTATGCAGCTTGCCCTTCGCATCGACGCTCATCTATCAACCTGCGCACATGCTAACTGGATAGCCTCCTCGCGTCGACAGTAACGGGCAGGCGCCTGTTCTGCGATAGGTCGGGGAGGGCTATCCGCCATCCATTTTTCAGCAAAATTAAGCCGCCCCATAGGTTTTTGTGCTCAACCGAAATGATCGGTTCCTCAAGGTCTTTCTTGTGAATATAGACCGATAAGCCGACGTCAGTTCTGCTGATTGTCACTCTCATGCATGTCCCTTCTCGCTGCGGCGGCTTTGGAGCTCCGGAAGTCGAGCGCTATCAAAGCCTGCTATTTTAGTACGACATATGCGCAGGCCGATATCTCCGGCGTGGCTCTGTCTTTGCGCTTTAGTCCGGTGGCGATCAGGCAGGGACGCAGGTCTTCGGCATCGGACACACCGAAGCGCATTGTTGCGTGTCAAACTCACCCCTGCACTCGGTACATTTTTTTGGATCCACAACATATCCCTCACCTTTGAAACTGATCGCATCTGAGGGACATTCAAATTCGCAAGCGCCGCACTGGGTGCATTGGGATACAATGATCTTGAAGGCCATGTTTTAGCTCCTGATTCAATTAGAGGGGCCTAAAGCCGTCGGCATTGCCGGTTTGCCGCCAAACTCGGCGGCGTATAGCGCGCCAATCGCAGACTCGATGTAATCATAGGAAAATGCGTCACTGGCTCGCACGCCAGTTTCTGCCAACCGCTTTTTTGGGCAATCGCCGATTTTGGAAGAAAGCAGAATGTCGATGCCGTCGAGTGCAACGATGGTGTGATCGAGAGTGGCCTTCTCGCCTATACCACCGAGGCAATACTGCTCGACCTTGCGGTGTCCCACCAAGTTGATCCCCTTTAGTGAGACTGCATACACTTGGAGTTCCCTTGCCTGACCGAAATGTTCGTTGATCCGGCCGCCACCTTTAGTCGCCACGGCAACTGCAAGGGTTCCCGAAGAACCCAGTGACTTGACTGCTTTGTTCGCGTCCAATTTTGCTGCCAGTTGATCCCCTCGCTCATGCTGGACCAGCTTGCGATAGGCCTCGCGCTTGCTGGTGTCGAATTCAACTTTGGTGGAGATCTGGTCGAGGGCAAACTCTCGCTCGCGATCATCGCCCAGCAAACCGATGGCGTCGGCCCGGCATTGTTGGCAGTGGCGCATAAGCTTAATGTTGCCATCGAGACAGTCTTGAAGTGCCTTCAGTTCGAACGGCTCCGGGCAACGTTGACCCGTAAGACCGTAATAAGTACCATGCGAAGGCTTGGAAATCAGGGGCACCACATTGTGCATGAATGCGCCGCGGTCTCTGATCCATCGGTTAACTTCGACGAGGTGCGTGTCATTGACGCCTGGAATCATAACCGAATTGATTTTGGTGAGGATGCCGCGCTTGGTCAGCAATTCCAAACCCAACATTTGGCGCTCGTGAAGGATCCCGGCAGCTGCTATGCCAGTGTATCGACGATGTCCGTGAATTATCCATGGATAGATCTTCGCCCCTATCTCCGGATCCACCATGTTGATAGTGATCGTCACGTGATCGATATTCATGTCAGCTAGCTCATCGACATGATCCGGAAGCGCCAATCCATTGGTGGAGATGCATAGTTTCATGTCAGGTATTTCTCTCGCAACTCCTTCAAACGTCGCGACTGTTTTCCTCCAGTCGTAACAAGCGTCGCCCGGTCCGGCAACGCCGATTACGGAAAGCTCCGGCACTTTGCTGGCGACGGCAAGCACCTTGCGTAGTGCCTGGTCGGGAGTTAGCTTTACTGATGCGACCCCGGGACGGCTTTCGTTGGTGCAATCATATTTGCGATTGCAGTAGTTGCACTGGATGTTACAGGCTGGCGCGACCGCGACATGCATGCGAGCGAAATAGTGGTGGGCTTGCTCTGAAAAGCAGGGATGGTCTTTGATTCTCTCCCAGATCCGCGCATCTATGTCATCCGTCACCGAAAGGCCATGGGACGAAGATGCGCGGCCGCCGGGCATAGAGGGAGCCATCGGCGCCCGGTCGAAGAGGGCACTGCTGGTCTTCCCGACCTTTATCTCCGGTTCCGACATTGCACTGTTCCACTGGTGAGGAAAGGTTAGATCTCCAAAAGCAAGAGAGATTTCGAGCGATGAGATATTATTGTTTCAGCTCTTATGTCGCCTTACCGCCCGTTTCCCCGCTTGCTGCCGGAGATGTCTTGTAGAAATGAATAGCTCGCCCCCGAAGTCGTTGTGCCACGCTTACGGAGCTCTTGGCGATCGCGGTCACTCCTTCTTCACATCGATACGAAACCGGCGTAGCGCATAGCCGACCTGCCGCGGCGTTTTACCCAGGATACGAGCTGCTTTGGCCTGCACCCAACCAGCCTTCACCATTGCATTGATCAGTCGATCACGCTCAGTGAGACCCGGTGCCTCCATTGTGGCTGTGGCACCGCTGGGGGTACCTGCGTAGAGCCCCAGTCCGCTCGACATTGTATCTCGCGGGTTGAGACTATGCACCGCGTCGTTGTCAATGCCATCGCGGCCGTCTTTCCAGAGGAGCGCCGAAGAACACTGGCCTTGCTGACAGGCAAAATCTGATGAAGCGATCGTATTTGAACTGGCGAGAGTAGCGGTCCTTTGTACGCAGTTGTCCAGCTCGCGAACATTGCCGGGGAAGGCGCATTTCGACATAATGCCTATTGCCGACGGCGCGAAGTCGAAATTTCGATCATTTGCCTTGTTGAATTGCTCGAGGAACACTTGCGCTAGAAGCGAAATGTCACCGTCGCGCTGCCGAAGTGGCGGCAAAATGATGGGCACCACATTGATCCGGTAATAGAGGTCGGCTCTGAACTCACCTCGAAGGACGGCCACTTCAAGGTTTTTGTTGGTGGCGCATATGACTCGAACGTCTACTTTCAATGTCTTCGTTCCGCCGAGACGTTCGAATTCGCCTTCCTGTAACACGCGCAATAACTTTGCCTGGAATTGTGGCGATACATCGCCAATTTCATCAAGCAACAGCGTTCCGCCATTGGCCAGTTCGAAACGTCCAGCTCGTTGAAGGAGAGCGCCGGTGAAAGCGCCCTTCTCATGGCCAAACAATTCGGATTCCAGAACGGTCTCCGACAGCGCGGCGCAATTCAACTTAATAAACGCCTTGCTTTTCCGTATCGATAACGCGTGTATTGCTCTTGCAAAGCATTCCTTGCCAGTGCCGCTCTCTCCTCTCAAGAGCACCGCGGAGTTCGTCGCGGCCACGATCTTGGTGGTAGCTAATACCCTCTTGAGCGCGAGGCTCTCCCCAACGATCCAGTCGATTTTATCGACTTGGGTGGGATGAGACTTCGGCTTGATTTTGGGAATCTGTCCTGCTTGTTGTTCCTCGGCGACTGAGCAGCCATCGCTGCACAATTCGCGATAGCGCTGGCAGGCTAAGCCGATCAGGACGGCAATCATTGCCAGAAGGCTTTCGTCCTGAGCTCCGCTTTGCTGAGCGAAATCTATCCATAATGCGCCGATTGCTTTCCGGTTCACTTTAACGGGGAGAACGACAGAATTTTTCCCAAAGTGCTTTTCCCCGCTAGCGATGACACGATTTATTGTGTCCGCCTGTTCAATCGTAAGAGAACGTGAGCGAACGTCGTGCCCAATGGGAGCCCGTACGTTTATCCAGGGCTCTCCTCCGGAGCCGTGAATCACGATTCCGCCATCGCGCAATCGCAGATGCTCGGCGAGGGCGTTCATCGCAGCCTTCAGGACGTTGTCTAGAGGAAAAGAAGAGATAAGCTCTTTGGATATGTCGTAGAGTATATGGAGCCGCGCCTCTGGTTTAATCATGCCTACAAACAGGGGAGGGTGCACTGCTTTTTACCCTGCTGCACGAAATATGCTAACGCATATTCCTAAGTTAAAAATAGGTGTTATCGACGGCGCAAAAATTAGCCTTTCGAAAGGTTGAGTGGATGCACATTCAATCGCCGCCGCTAATGCAGCTGGATCGGTCGCTGCTATCCCGCCGGAGGTAGGGACTCCTCATCCGAATTTGAAGAGGACCCCGAACCCGCCCCGGGGATAATTCCACTTTATGTCGCCACTAGCTTCGCACAACACTCTGCATGTGCCGCATTCCAAGCAGCCATCGGGAACAATCGCCACCTGACCAATTTCGTTCAGCTCGTAGCATTTGGCCGGACAGATTTGCGTCAAGGCGAGCAGGTTCGGGCTTGGCGACCGGTGCGGTCGCACTGTTATATGCGGACGTCCAGTGTCGACGAGATATCGGTTTTGGTACAGCTTGTCCTCAATGCGCTCAATGATGGTCGCCTTCATCGAATTTTCCTTTAACGCCAAGATACGGCGGAGCGGACCGCGTCGCTAATCAACCCCCAACGGGATCGTGCCTTGATAAAGGAGGCGGCTGTGGCCTTCTCCCTGTTGATTTTAGGTTCACCGTCGACGCGCACAAAATTTTGCGCTGCCTGAGATATAAGCGTTGGATACGTCATGAAAAAGTTGTGACTGTCAGTGTGGAGGAGGCTTGGAAGATCTTTGTGTTTTATCAGATCTTTCATGACGAACGACTTATCCAGCATGCCCTTATATAGAGAGAGATTGCGCTTCGTCATCAAGCCGCCACGGCTCTTTATCTGACAGATCGCTTCGCCGGCCATGAGGCCTGATGTCATCGCGAGGTTTGATCCCTCCCTATGCACGGCATTGTTTAGTTGCGCCGCATCGCCCACGACCACCCACCCGTCGCCAAAGAGTTGCGGGATTGCCTTGAAGCCCCCTTCGGGAATAAGATGCGCGGCGTATTCTTTTATCTCTGATCCGGCCAGTAATGGTCGGATCGAGGGATGTCGCTTGAAGGCGTCAAGAAGGCGGTACGGATTTTCCATGCCTCCCGCTAAACCGGAGACGAGGCAGCCGATCCCCACCGAGATCGACTCCTTGTTGGTATAAAGGAAGCCCAGTCCGGCCATTCCGCGTGAGATCGTGCCGCCGGCTTCGATCACACAGCCTTCGCTACCGTTGAGGCCGAAGCGCTCTGCGATGACCTCTTCCGGCATGAAATGCATTTCCTTGACAGCGAGGGCCACATTTTCTGGCCTCGGTATATCGCGTAAGCCGGCTCGAGTTCCAAGCAGTCCGTTTACGCCCTCAGCGAGGACGACCACGTCCGCGAGGATCACACCGCCCTCCCGGTCCGTGTGAACGCCTACTACTTTACCTCTCAGGTTCCGAGCGAGCCTAGTCGCTGTCGTTTCACAAAGGATTGTGCCGCCGGCATCGCGCACCTTGGATGAGAACCACTTGTCAAACTGGGCGCGGATGATCGTATACCGGTTTGGCTTCAGTTCGTTAAAGTCATCAGAGCGATAGTGCACGCCCGTGTGCGACGAGTCATCCATTAGCCAGAATCGTTGCTCTACCAGATGCCGTTCAAGAGGAGCGTCATCGCGGAAGTTTGGGATAATCGCCTCCAACATGTTGGCGTACAATATAGCCCCTTGAACATTTTTAGAGCCTGAATGTTCTCCGCGCTCCAGCTGCAGCACTTTTAGACCGCGACTAGCCATCGAATACGCTGCGGCGTTGCCGGACATACCGGCGCCAATGACTATCGCGTCGAACTTACCCTTGGTCATCTAGCCTTCCTCGGTCCATAACCTTGATAGAGTTGTGCGGTGGCATTCGCTTGGCGAAAGCTTCTGTCAACGCCGGCAAGAACTCCAGCGCGCATGCGACAACGCCGATGTGGGCGAAGTCAAAGATCGGAGCGTTCTCGTCAAGGTTGATAGCCACAATCAGATCGGCTCCTTCGACGCCAACGCGATGTTGGACCGCGCCAGATATTCCCGCCGCGATGTAGAGCTTGGGTCTAATGGTATGGCCGGACTGACCAATTTGTCGATCAGCAGGCATCCAGCCTTTTTGGACCAGTGGGCGCGAGCACCCGACTCCCCCGCCGATCGTCGTTGCCAGGTTTCTCAAGTATTGAAGGTTTCCTGCAGCGCCGAGGCCGAGTCCGCCCCCAACCACGATGTCGGAGTTGGCCAGATCGGATTGCTCAGACCCGCTGTTACAAAGGAACGCGAGCACTTTGGTGACGATCTCCTCCTCAACCATCAGGAGTTGATGTTGGATAACGCGTCCAATTGGCTTATCCGAGCGTTGTGGCGTCGCCATGACCCTGGACCGCACCGTTGCCATTTGCGGCCGGCTGTTCAGCGTGTAGATCGTGCACAACAAGGACCCGCCGAAAGTTGGCCGCGTCGCTGCGAGTGAACCATCTCCATCAACATCCAGCTCGGTGCAATCAGCCGTGAGCCCTGTTTGTAAGGTCGTTGCAACAGCACCGGCGAGGTCGCGGCCGAGCGTAGTCGCGCCGAGAAGGAGAATTTCTGGTTTGTGAGTAGTGACCAGATCCGTCAAAGCCTTGGTGAAGGGTTCGTTTCGATAGTTGGCGAGGAGGGGCGACTCTACCAGATAGGCGACATCAGCTCCGTAAGCGAAGGCCTCTTCGATCGCCGGCTTGGTGCCCACGCCTTCAGACGAACCGAGGATTACCCCGGCCAGTTGGACACCCAGTTTGTCAGCTAGTCTGCGGCCTTCGCCGAGGAGTTCAATCGATACGGGATGAACATTGCCGCCCTCAAGTTCCATGAAGACCCAGACGTGCCGGTGATCTTCGAAACACTTAAGCAGCTTTTTCCCTGAGCTGGCGCGGCCGACCGCGTTTGACGGCGTTTCATTTTTTCTAGCGACCAAAATCTACTCCTCGCTGCTCACCGATTGCCATGGGACGTGAGCTTGCGTTCCAAAACGGGCTGGCGGGCAAAAATTGCAACGACCGTGTCCGCGGCGACCTCGGCCAACGTTTTGTCGTTAATGTCCACTTGCATAGCTTTTTCGGCGCGCGGACCAGGAGCGAATACTCGCTTCACGACCGTCGGCGATCCTCGTAGGCCGCATTTGGTCAACTCCCCAATGCCGGCGTCAGCGGCCCCCCATTTAAGACCCTGGCTTCGCGCTGCACGGAAAGCATCATCGAGAGAGCCCCGGCGGATAGCATTGACACCTTCCAGCACGGTGATGAGACATGGCAACGTGCTCTTCAGCATCTGCGTGCCGCTCTCCGCGTGCCGTTCAACCATGAGCTCGCGCGAAGTGGGATCAATGGAGACAATCTTCGTTACGTAAGTCAGTTGCTGGAGGTTCAGCCTCTTTGCAATTCCGGGTCCGACCTGGGCCGTGTCGCCGTCAATTGTCTGCTTTCCCGTAAAGACGATATCAGGCCCCCCATAGCTCTCGCCAATCTTCGCTACTGCTTGAGAAAGAGCATACGAGGTCGCCAGCGTGTCAGATCCGGCAAAGTGGCGGTCGGTCAGAAGCACTGCGCGATCTGCGCCGTGGGTAAGGGCTTTGCGTAGCGCTTGCTCAGCCATGGGCGGTCCCATCGTTAGAACGGTCACCTCGCCCCCATAGCGGTCACGAACCTGAAGTGCCTCTTCGAGAGCAAACAGGTCGTATGGGTTAATGATGGTCGGTACGCCTTGGCGCATGATCGTATTTGTCACCGGGTGGACGCGTATCTGCGCTGAGTCCGGCACTTGTTTGATACAGACCACGATGTGCATCGTCGTTTAAGCTCCCAATCGGATTCGGGCTTTAGGGACCCGGCTAACTCTGAGCACTGCTCGTGCCAATCAGGTTGCGCCGGTAAGCCTTCGAGATTGCACATGTTTCGTTGTCGCTATGCGAAGGGGTTTTGTAGGGTTGCCGACATGTCGTGTCGCAATCCGCCCCGATCACCACCGCGAGTGGAGGGGCGGTTCGATAGCCTTCAGGTCGGACAAGTCCATGATAGCTGCGCCACGAGTTGGAAGATTTCAACGCCGAATAATCCCCCGGGAGATAGCACGGGGACTGAAGCTCTGGTGCGGTGGGCGTGTATCGCGCTTCGGTTTGCCGTTGATAATCTGACTAGCGACACCGTATGCGCGATCAGAAGCACAGCGATCGAGAAAATAACGCTGCGGGCGCCTAGTGAGGCTTGGACAAGCGGTTTAGCTGATGTTGCGGGCGTGAACAGGATGATTGCCAGAAGCGTCGAGTAACCCTTGCTGGAAATATCAATCGAAAGCCGTCCATAAAAGCTGCTGCAGCGCGTCGAGGTCTTGGCTTTTCTCCGCCTCAATCGTTACATCAACGCCGTTCTGATCGGTTGGGCGAGCTACCGCATAACCAAAGCCGAAGCCACTTGATCTGACGCGCCTTACTGCTGAGCCAGCGCCAGCTTGTGGTCCTTCAGACGCATACAACAATTTGCGACATTGTCATCACCTTTGTCGTTTACGTGACAAGCGTTCCTGTTCTCAATCGCGCATTTTGCGCCCACATAACTGGAATCGCAGTAAATATTGTTCGTCATCTCTATCGGCCTGCTTGGCACGAATCTTGTGAGCTATTGCGAGGCAGCGGAACGGCTTTCGCATCCGCGTTGCGGGATAACCGCATCGGTTCGAACACGTGGAGGAAAATAAATGAGAAGGAGGATCGGGTGCGGCATTTAACACCCCACAGCACCTGAAACGTGTCGCAGATCAAACAACAGGAACGAAACATGCCACGCCGACCAGCCGTGAGTATCTCACAAATCGACTGTTGCACGTAAGTGCAAAATCCCTCAGGCAGAAGGGTTGCCGACATGTCTACAATGCTGACCATCAACGTGAAAAATTGCGAACCCCAGACGCAAACCTTCTACTTCTTCCAGCAGCCGGCCATTTATACCGGCGGGGGGAGAGTCTATTCGAATAGCCTTTTCTCGCAATCGCTCGGCAACTATGACAACACGGGCGCGATCCTGACCTTCCAGGTTAACCTGCAATATTATGCCGGCATCCAGCCGGCGAACACACAGCCGCAAATCGGCGCCTCTTCCGGCTACTCGTCAGCCAGCCGCGCCATCGATCTTGCTACGAGTTCCGGTAGCAGCGGCAAACCGAACGATTGGACGACCGCGACGGTTAATCCGCTCGGACTATCCTCGCCGATCTACGGGGAGGGTGTGCAGCCTGGCGCCTTCCGCATCACCACGCCGGTCTTCAACGCGCCGCCCTATTTCAATGTCGGCTCGGCGGTTGCCGTCAATGGCGGCATCGTGCTCTCCAACTTCGTGCAGGCAAACCCCGCCAGCAATACCGATTGCCAGCCGATCCTTAAATATTATGTCCAGACCGGCGCCTACACGCCAGGTGTCGTGATGAACTTCACGCAATCGAGCGTGAACGCGGCGCTTTCCGATTTCACTGGCGGCTATTCCGTCTGCAACGTCAGCCTGAAATCTGACGGCACCTGGACCACGCAGCTCCAGTAAGCCTTGGCACCCATGCAGGTGAAGAACCGTCCCCTCTTCACCTGCGCACCATCCTCGCGGTTGCCGCCGCCGCCCGGGCGCGGACAGGCTGGATCTCTAAGGGGATTGTCACACGCAATGACCAGTTCGTCCTACCAGATCATCGTTCGGAACTTTTCGCAGACGACGCAATATTTCTATGTGTTCCAGAAGCAGGCCGCATTTCCGTTGCTGCCGAGCCCTGGTCTCGTCTTCAGCGGCAGTCTCGGCTGCCAAAGCATCGGCAATTACGCAAGTTCGGGAGCGCAAGTCAATTTCGGTTTGGACAGTCAGGTCTATGCAGGTGCATTCAGCACCAAACAGGCGGCGTCGCCCTCGCAGCTGATCGCGCTTCTCTCGCTCAATGCCGCCACACTATCCGTGGTCGGTAGCACATCCGCGTTCCGACCGGTTACGCTCACCACGGTTGACGGTTCGCCGGACAACTGCACGACCTTGACGCTCGATCCGCTCGGACTTTCCGCGCCCGCCAATCAAGCCGGAATTGCGATCGGAGGGTTTGGCATGAACGTGCCTTCCTATACCCCGTTGCCGCATCCCGAACTCTATTGCGGCGTCGTCGCCCTGAACAACAATCAGGCGGTTATACTCTCGAGCTTTGTCGCTCCTGTCCCCAACGCCGTCATGAACTGCATACCGAAGCAGATCTTTTTCGTGAAGATGGGCTACCAGCCGGTCGGAAGCACCGTCGCTTATGACGAGAGCAACTCGGCATGCTGCGATTTCACCATGGGCTACGCGGCCTACACCGTGACTTACAAAGCTGACGGAACCTTTTCGGCGACAGGAGGACCATAGACCCAGAGATCCGGATCATCACTGACGCTTGAGCAAGCCAATAAACCCTTGAACAAAAGGAATATAGCAACGTTACGTATTACATTGAAATCCGCTGACCAAACAGCACGTCGCGGTAAAATCGCTGCCGGGCTTGCCATTGCCACCGTCTCTATCCTCGCAACAGCGCTGCCCGACGCGGCACAACTCGTATTTTCGTCCGATTCCCGGAACTAGCAGGCCATTGCGGTCGCACCGCCGAACGATGCGATCCTGTTCACCAAGCAGCCGGTGCCCCATCCGAATGGAACGGCCTCCGTCTTTGCGATCGTCGGAGCGGACACCTATGTCATTCCGGCTGGGGCCAACTCCTGCATCGTCGCCGCACCTCCCGCCGATGAATTACTGCTTCATTGTCCGTAACGACAACACGATCGACGGCGTCGGTTTTGCCGCCATTCGAAATCCGGGCGGCCTGACCGCCTGCCAGTAAGGGGTTTCCTACACCCACAATTCTCTTCTGGTCTTGCGCGAAGGTTGAGGCGGAAAGTCGAATATCCACCTCCGCCCGCTGTCGCGCGCTCGTCACCCTGAGGCCCCAATTCTGCACGCTACGAAGCAATCGGCGGATGAAAGAAACTGCAGCTAATGAGCAGTTCATAGGCGGTGGCCGGCGTGCATGTAATCTTGCCTGCTCCGAGGGTCTTGTTTACGGCGGCCGCGACAGCGGCCTCCGTCGGTCAACCAGCCCTTCGTCATGCGCGCCGCCCAGACGCTGACGATTTGCATTCCCGCCAGCATTGGGCGGCCATAAAGCTTAGAATAGAATAAAGCTGGCAGTGATTTGAGTAAAAGTTCTCATAAGAACATTGTAAGGATCTCTAAGAGCCTGACCGAAAAAGAGTTGAGTTAAATCAGCCAGTTGTGATTCTGTTTGTTTGCTTAGGACGAACGGAGACCACAATGGGCTGGACTGATTTCACCCGTCGGCAATATGCCCGACGCGCAATGCGGTATGCAAGCGATCTGACGGACCGGGAATGGGGATTGATCTCGCCTTGCCTGCCCGAACCGAGGCGGCTGGGCAGGCCGCGTAGCACCGATCTTCGCGAGGTCGTGAATGCGTTGCTTTACATCGCCACGACTGGGTGCCAATGGCGGATGATGCCCAAGGATTTTCCGCCTTTTACAACTGTGCAGTCCTATTTCTATGAATGGCGAGCGACAGGGTTATGGGGTCGGATCAACCATCATCTTGTGATGGAGGCGCGTGAATTGGAAGGCCGGGAAGCCTCGCCGTCTGCGGGCGTGATCGACAGTCAAAGCGTAAAAACCACGGAAAGCGGCGGCATTTGACGCGGGCAAGAAGATCAAGGGACGCAAGCGTCATATCGTCGTCGACACGCTTGGACTGATGGTCGGCCTGGTGGTTCACAGCGCCGATATTCTAGGTGAAACATAAAGACGACCATTGTCAAATTCGGAGAGTCGAGTTTTCGAGATCTTTGTCATTACGCTCGAGTTGTTCGGCATTTAGCTGAGTTGCGGTGCAGGAAGAAATAAGATTATCGCCGTGGTCAGCGCAATGTCTGGAATGACCGACAAGCTGAAAGCAACATGCTTCCGGCAATCCAGAGAACTGATCCACCAGCAAAACGCGAGATCGAACCAAGAACACCCTGGGTGACGGTATGACAGTCGGAATGTGCCAACGACTTAAGACGCGTAGCGCTGTCCCATTTACCGGCCCTCTCGTTGACGCAGATCAAGGCGCAATTTGCCGCTTCATGACAGTCCTGGCGAGAAAGACGGCCGCGACGCGGTCGTCGGCGTACTGGGGACGACATCATGAATTACACAACGGAAACGATGGTGATCGCGGTCGCGGCGTTTCTAGCGCTGCTACTAGCCGCATTCGCGCATGATCATCTCTTTGCGGTCCATATGGGGATACTTTGCTTCTGCCTTGCCGCGGGCGCTGCTGTCCTGATCAGGAGAGTTGATTTTTCGCCGGCAGGCCAACGGCGGAAAGTCGATATATCAGGCTATTTCGACGAGGTGATACGGTATGGCCTGATCGCCACGGTATTCTGGGGCGTAGTCGGCTTCCTGGTTGGCGTGGTCATCGCGCTGCAACTGGCCTTTCCCGACCTCAACATCGCCCCTTATCTCAATTTCGGAAGGCTGCGGCCCGTTCACACATCGGCGGTCATTTTCGCCTTCGGCGGCAATGCGCTGATCATGACGTCGTTCTACGTGGTGCAACGCACCTGTCGCGCGCGTCTTTTCGGCGGCAGCCTGGCCTGGTTCGTATTCTGGGGTTACCAGCTTTTCATCGTGATGGCTGCGACCGGATACGTTCTCGGAATCACCCAGGCCCGTGAATATGCCGAGCCCGAGTGGTACGTCGACCTCTGGCTGACCATCGTCTGGGTCGCCTATCTCGCCGTGTATCTTGGAACGATCCTGAAGCGCAAAGAGCCGCACATCTACGTGGCAAACTGGTTCTACCTCGCCTTCATCGTCACCATCGCGATGCTGCACGTGGTCAACAATCTTGCAGTGCCCGTCTCGTTCCTGGGATCGAAGAGCTATTCTGTCTTCTCGGGCGTTCAGGACGCGCTGACCCAATGGTGGTATGGCCACAACGCCGTCGGCTTCTTCCTCACCGCCGGCTTCCTGGGTATGATGTACTACTTCGTGCCGAAGCAGGCCAACCGACCCGTCTATTCATACCGGCTCTCGATTATCCACTTCTGGGCGCTGATCTTCATGTACATCTGGGCCGGCCCGCACCATCTGCATTACACGGCGCTGCCCGACTGGGCCCAGACCCTCGGCATGGTCTTCTCGATCATGCTCTGGATGCCCTCCTGGGGCGGCATGATCAACGGTCTCATGACCCTTTCGGGCGCCTGGGACAAGATCCGCACCGATCCGATCATCCGGATGATGATTGTCGCCATCGCCTTTTACGGGATGTCGACCTTCGAAGGCCCGATGATGTCGGTGAAAACCGTCAATTCGCTCAGTCACTATACCGAATGGACGATCGGCCACGTGCATTCCGGCGCTCTCGGCTGGGTGGGAATGATCACCTTCGGTGCGATCTATTATCTCACGCCGAAGCTATGGGGACGCGAGCGTCTCTATAGCCCGCGGATGGTCAACTGGCACTTCTGGCTCGCAACCCTCGGGATCGTCATCTACGCCGCCGTGCTTTGGGTTGCCGGCATCCAGCAGGGGCTGATGTGGCGCGAGTACAATTCCCAGGGCTTCCTCGTCTATTCCTTCGCGGAGACGGTCGCGGCCATGTTCCCCTACTACGTGCTGCGCGCCGTGGGCGGAACGCTTTACCTGGCGGGTGGTCTCGTCATGGCCTGGAACGTGTTCATGACGATCCGTGGCCGCCTGCGCGACGAAGCTGCGATCCCAACCACTTTCGTGCCCCAAGCACAGCCTGCCGAATGAGGTGAGACATGGCATCGATACTAGATAAACATCAGATCCTCGAGAAGAACGCGACGCTTCTTCTCGTTGGCTCGCTGCTCGTCGTGAGCATCGGCGGCATCGTCGAAATCGCACCGCTGTTCTACTTGCAGAACACGATTGAAAAAGTGGAAGGCATGCGGCCGTATACGCCGCTCGAGCTGGCCGGACGAAACATATACATCCGCGAAGGCTGCTATCTCTGCCACAGCCAGATGATCAGGCCGTTCCGCGACGAGGTCGAACGTTACGGCCATTACTCGCTCGCGGCCGAGTCCATGTACGATCATCCTTTCCAGTGGGGATCCAAGCGAACCGGGCCGGATCTGGCCCGTGTCGGCGCACGCTACTCCAACGAATGGCATGTCCAGCATCTCGCGGATCCACGGGCAGTCGTGCCGGAGTCGATCATGCCGAGTTACGCCTTCCTCAAAGAACAGAGGGTGACGGTCAAGGACGTGGGAATGGACCTGAAGGCCAACGAGGATGTGGGCGTGCCTTATAACGACGACATGCTGGCGAACGCAGAGGCCGACATGAAGGCCCAAGCCGATCCGAACGCAGATACGACGGCGCTGCTCGCCCGCTATCCGAAGGCGAAGACCGGCGATTTCGACGGCGATCCTGCTGCGCTGACCGAAATGGATGCCTTGGTGTCCTATCTGCAGATGCTCGGAACGTTGGTCGATTTCTCGACCTACGACGATGCGACCGGCTACCGATGAGGTGATCCATGGAAACCTACACTGCAATGAGACACTTCGCCGACAGCTGGGGCCTCCTGGCAATGGCGGCATTCTTCGTCGGCGTCGTTGTGTTCACCCTTCGCCCAGGCAGCAAGCAGACGGCGAAAGAGGCCGCTGATATTCCCCTGAAGGAAGATTGAGATGTCGGAAAAACATATCGACGAATTTAGCGGCGTCGAAACGACCGGACATGAATGGGACGGCATCCGCGAACTCAACAATCCGATGCCCCGCTGGTGGGTATGGACCTTCTACGCCACAATTGTCTGGGCGTTGGGCTATGCAATCGCATATCCCGCGATCCCGATGATCACCGACGCCACGAAGGGCATGCTGGGCTTTTCCAGCCGCGCCGAGCTGCAGCAGAACCTGGATCAGGCCAAGGCATCGCAGACGACGCTTCATGATCTGATCGCCGCCAAGACGGTACACGAGATCGATTCCGATTCTGCCCTTCGCGAATTTGCGATCGCCGGCGGCGCATCTGCATTCAAGGTGAACTGCGCGACATGCCATGGCTCGGGAGCAAGCGGCGGCCCGGGATTTCCGAACCTCAACGACGACGACTGGCTGTGGGGCGGAGACCTGGATGCCATCCAGGCGACGATCGCGCATGGGATTCGTTTCGACGGGGATACGGACACTCATGCGTCCGAGATGCCGCCGTTTGCCGAAGTTCTGGATCCCCTCCAAACAAGGCAGGTCGCGGCTTACGTCTGGGGACTGACCAATACACCGTCGGACCCCGGTCTCGCAGAGGCCGGAAAACAGGTCTTCGTCGATAACTGTGCCGCATGTCACGGTGACGACGCCAAAGGAAAAGCCGAAATGGGCGCGCCGGATCTCGCCGATGCGATCTGGCTGAAGGCACGCGGCGAGGATGCGATCATCCGTCAGGTGGCCGCTCCCAAGCATGGCGTCATGCCTGCCTGGGCAGGGCGTCTCGGCGATACGACGGTCAAGGAACTTACCATTTTCGTGCATTCGCTTGGCGGCGGGACGTGAGGAGAAAAGCCATGGCAGTTCACGGCCACAACCCGATCCTCGATCTCTATGGCACGCCGCGCGCCACCATACGATCGCGCGTGTCGGCGCGCGCCAAGGCCACGCCGCCGCCTTCCGATCAAGACGACCCGGCAAAGATCGGCAGTTCGATCGTCAGTTTGACCTGCCTCAAAGACCACGAGCAGACAAGCCGTTAGCTTTAGACTTGTCGAGGACTTCCCAGTGGTGGTTGTTCTCCCACAGCTCCTCTAGGCCACGCCCTCTCTCCAGGGCGTGGCCTTTTCCTTTCGCGGGAAGGCCTTGTCTCTTGATCTGCATCAAGGAACGGATGCGCGGCAGATGGGACAAGGGCGGATGAAATCGGACAGGTCCCATGAACCTCTACACTGCACCATATCCCGATAACATCGAGCGGCTCAATGTCGAGCCGGTCAATGCCCGTCGCAACCGGCAACCTCTCTACGCACCTCGGAGGAAGGTCTTTCCCAAGCGTGCAGAGGGACGATTCCGTCGGATCAAGTGGATCGTCATGCTGGTTACGCTCGGCATCTACTATCTCGCGCCATGGATTAGCTGGGATCGCGGTCCTTACGCGCCTGACCAGGCAATCCTCATCGACCTTTCCTCACGGCGCTTCTTCTTTTTCTTCATCGAAATCTGGCCTCAGGAATTTTATTATGTAGCGGGCCTGCTCGTCATGGCGGGGTTCGGGCTGTTTCTCGTCACTTCCGCGGTTGGCCGCGCATGGTGCGGCTACACTTGTCCGCAGACGGTCTGGGTTGATCTTTTTCTCGTCGTCGAACGTGCGATAGAAGGCGATCGAAACGCGCGAATGAAGCTTGACGCTAGCCCTATGAGCTTTGCCAAGCTGAGGAAGCGTGTCGTCAAACACTCGATCTGGCTGCTGATCGGCATCGTCACAGGCGGAGCGTGGATCTTTTATTTTGCCGACGCGCCGAGTCTGCTTGTTTCGCTGTTCACCGGCCACGCTCCTGCAGCCGCCTACACCACCGTCGCCATCCTTACTGCGACGACCTATGTGCTCGGCGGTCTCATGCGAGAGCAGGTGTGCACCTATATGTGCCCGTGGCCACGCATCCAGGGTGCGATGCTCGACGAAAATTCTCTCGTCGTCACCTACAATGACTGGCGGGGCGAGCAGCGGTCGCGTCACGCCAAGAAGGCTTTAGTCAATGGCCTATCGGTCGGGGATTGCGTGGATTGCAATGCCTGCGTGGCGGTGTGTCCGATGGGAATCGACATTCGCGACGGACAGCAGATGGAGTGCATCACATGCGCTCTCTGCATTGACGCCTGCGACGGTGTCATGGATAAGCTCGGAAAGCCTCGCGGCCTGATCGCCTACGCCACGCTGAGCGAATACTCAAGCAACATGTCGCTTGCCACCGACGAAGGACGAACGGCCGTCCAACCCTCCAGAGTTCGAAACGAGGATGGGACCTTCATTCCGGCGATCCGGCATTTCAACTGGCGGATCATCTTTCGTCCGAGAACCGTGTTTTACGCAGTCGCCTGGGCGTCGGTCGGCGTGGCCATGCTCGTCCATCTCACCTTTCGGGAGCGCCTTGAACTCAACGTCGTTCACGACCGAAACCCCCAATATGTTCTGGAAAGCGACGGCTCGCTGCGGAATGGCTACACGCTTCGTATCCTGAACATGGTGCCGACGCCTAGGGATGTGAACATAAGCCTGGTCGGGCTGGAGGGGGCGACGATGCGCATTCCCGAGTTCGGCAAGGAAGACGCTCGCAGCTTTACAGTCCATGCCGAACCCGACGCCGCCACGACGCTGAAGGTCTTCGTTACGCGCAAGCCTACCGGAGCCGCGATCAATGAATTTCTGTTCGTTATCGAAGATACCGAGCATGCCGACCGGGCAACCTACCGCGCGGCGTTCAATGCACCGGGAGACATCAAATGAAGACCTCCGCTCAAGGTTTTACAGGCTTGCACATGCTGCTTTCGACCTCGGCATTCTTTGGCGTGGTGATCGCGGTGAACGTCACCATGGCCTTCTATGCCTCTTCCAGCTGGAGCGGTCTGGTCGTGGAAAACACCTATGTCGCCAGTCAGGAGTTCAACCGCAAAGCGGCGGCGATGAAGGCAATGGCCGCTTCCGGCATCGAGGGCAACCTCTCCATAAAGGGGCACGAGATCCGCTACGATATTCACGACAAGAGCGGATCGCCTGCGATCGTCGACGACGTCATTCTGAATTTCAAACGTCCGGTCGGAGACCACGAGGACTTCCTCCTTACGCTCAGGAAGACAGCCGCGGGGCGGTTCGAAGCGGAGCATGATCTAGCCGACGGTGACTGGATCGTCGAGGCCATCTCGCGAAACGGCGGCGTGGTCGTCATGCATGAGGCAAAACGCATCGATACCGCGGAGTTAGGCCAGTGAGCTGCTGTACCATGGACGCAGAAAGCGTGCTTGCCCTCAGCACGACATCATTCAGTGCCGAAGAGGTTCGCCTTGCGAGCCAGCCGCTCGGCGAAGGATTGCGCCAGCTGGACCTGAGCGTCCCCGACGCCCACTGCGGTGGCTGCATTTCGACCATCGAAAGGGCGTTGTTGGCGCTTTCCTTCGTCAAGACAGCGCGAGTCAATCTCACGGCTCGAAGGGTGAGCTGCGTCTACCAGGAGGAGATAGAGACACGCGCAACCGATCCGTCCAAGATCCTGGCAGCGATCAACTCGGCCGGATATCGCGCGCATCTCTTCACGCCCTCAGCTCCCGAGAACGACAAGACCAGAAATCAACTTCTCCTCGCGATCGGCGTGTCCGGTTTTGCCGCTGCCAACATCATGTTGCTCTCGATATCGGTCTGGTCGGGTGCAGATGCTGCGACGCGCGACATGTTTCATTGGATCTCGGCGATGATAGCAGCGCCCGCGCTGGTCTATGCGGGGCGCTTCTTCTTCAAATCGGCCTGGAATGCGCTGCGGCACCGGCGCACCAACATGGACGTTCCGATTTCGCTCGCCGTGACGCTCTCCTATGCCGTTTCATTGTGGGAGACCGTCCATCACGGCGAGCATGCGTGGTTCGACGCTTCGGTCTCGCTGCTCTTCTTCCTGCTGATCGGCAGAACCCTCGATCATGTCATGCGCGAAAAGGCTCGGGCGGCGATCAACGGACTCGCAAGACTGGCGCCGCGCGGATCATTGCTGATCAATCCGGACGGGTCGCGACGCTACATTGCGGTAGATGAGATCGCGGCGGGGGATGAAATCTCGATAGCCGCAGGCGAACGGGTTCCCGTCGATGGCATAATCGTCAGCGGAGAGAGCGACCTGGACCTCTCCATCGTCACCGGCGAGAGCAGCCCCGTCGCCGTCGCCAGCGACAGCGAAGTGAGTTCCGGGGCGATGAATCTGACCGGCTCCCTCGTGCTGCGGGCGACAAGAATTGCCAAGGATTCGCTTCTCTCGGAGATCATCGGCCTCATGGAAGCCGCCGAGGGCGGAAGAGCTCGCTATCGAAGGATCGCCGATCGCGCTGCGACGCTCTATTCTCCGGTCGTGCATCTGCTGGCGCTGGTCTCCTTCCTTGCCTGGGGCCTCCTGGGCGGAGACTGGAAACAGGCCATGCTGGTCGCCGTTGCGGTGCTGATCATTACCTGCCCATGCGCATTGGGTCTTGCCGTACCTGTGGTCCAGGTCGTCGCCACGGGCGAACTTTTCCGGAAGGGCATCATGGTGAAGGACGGCTCAGCACTCGAAAGACTGGCCGAAACCGACACCGTGGCCTTTGACAAGACGGGCACCTTGACGATCGGCAGTTCGCGCCTTGTCAGAGTGGATGCCATGGACGAGAGCGCCACCGCGATCGCCCGTGGATTGGCAGCGCATTCACGGCATCCCCTTTCTCGGGCCCTGGTACGGGACACCGAAACCGACCTCATGTCCTTCGACATCGTCACGGAAATCCCCGGCGGGGGACTGGAAGCCAGGAACGGAGCAGATGTCTATCGATTGGGCAACTTGGCGTTTGCCTGCGGAACCAGCATCGTGCCCCGCACCGCCGACAGTCCGTTCTCGGAAGTGGTCCTGTCGAAGAATGGTGTCGATCTTGCTCGCTTCTTCTTCGATGACACGCTTCGTCCGGGTGCTTGCGAGGCAATCGACCGGCTCGATGCAGCCGGCCTTGAAACGCTGATCGTGTCCGGAGACAGGCAGACCGTCGTCGACAATACGGCGCATGCCCTGGGTATCGACAGGGCTTTGGGCTCTCTGACGCCGAAACAGAAGGTCGAGGAATGCCAGAGGCTGAATGGCGAAGGTCGTCGCGTGCTCATGGTTGGCGACGGGATCAACGACGCCCCGGCACTTGCAGCCGCGCATGTCTCGATGGCGCCGGCCACAGCCTCCGATATCGGAAGACAGGCGGCCGACCTGGTTTTCTTCAACGATCGCCTTGACGCTGTTCCGGAAGCGATCGCCGTTGCGCGACGATCCGCCAGCCTCATCCGGCAGAACTTCGCTCTCGCCATCGGTTACAACGTTCTGGCAGTGCCGATCGCCATCGCCGGATTGGCGACGCCGCTGATAGCGGCGGTGGCAATGTCGACATCCTCGATCATCGTCGTGACGAACGCCCTGCGCCTGAACGCCTTCGGCAAGCGTCGGGATATGCACATTCGAGGGCGGATCGGCAGGAGTGAGGAGGTCAAAGCCGCATGAACATGTTGATCTATCTCATACCGATCGCGCTGTTGATGGGAGGAATAGGGCTCCTGGCATTCCTTTGGTCGCTAAAGAGCGGCCAGTATGACGACCTTCAAGGCGCCGCCTGGCGGATCCTCGCCGAGGACGAAACCGATCAACGAGAACCCTGACCGCAGTGGGTCCAAACACGAAAGGAAGATGGATGCTTGCGAAAAATTCTATGCTTCTGCAGTCTGACCTGTTTGCTGGCTTGGATCAGGCGACTGTGGAGCAATTCACCGGAACGGCTGAGTTTCGAACCTTCGCCGCTGACGAGAAGATCGTAGCCGAGGGCCAGCAGGAATCGTTCGTCTACTGCGTCATGAACGGGTTTGTGCGACTTTCAAAATCGGAATCCGCCGGGCGCGAAGCGGATATCTGCGTGTGCGAGCCGGGCGACACCTTTGGAGAATATCTACTCGCGGGGGGCGGCTCCTACGCTTATAGCGCGCGGTCCGCCGACGGGGCCGAGGTCGCGCTGTTTGCGCTTGCGGAGTTGCAGGCGTTCGCCGACCAACATCCGGTCGTACACAGGAACGTCATGCGCATCATGGGCAGGCACCTGCTGGGCGCGATGGATTGTATTGCCGGAGACCGCTTGCTCACAGCCGCGCAACGGGTGGCAAACTACCTTATGAGCCGCTGCCCCGCCTCGGCGGCCACCTCGCGGGTTACGTTCCGCCTTCCTTACCGAAAGCGAATCCTGGCCGGCAAACTGGGACTGGCGCCGGAAGCCCTTTCCCGCGCGTTTGCGGCGCTCGCCCCGTCGGGGGTCGAAGTCAGAGGCAAGGTCGTCCTCGTCGATAGCGTCGACCTGCTGCGGGAGGCATGTTAACCGTTGGATCACCGGGCCACATGTTGAAGTTCGCCGCGCTGTTCCTGCCATTAACTACCATGTCAATGGGGTACCTGTTCGCCGCAGACTCAAGCCTCTCAAGGCCTCCACACACTACGAGTTCATTTGCAAAGCATGGGCTTCATAACCCGAGCGCTTCACCAGATTCGCTCTATCTAATGCCAGGTCTAAACATCCAGCGCGTGCCAATCATTTTATTATCTATCGCGGAGTTCGGGGAACCGGAAGAATCCGACTAGCCCAATAGTGTCGATCCTATTAGTAACGCAATGATGCGGGCATTTATTCCGACATAGGCTTTAAATGCTCGAGCCGAGTGCTTCAGATTACGGCGATATCACAAGCTTTTCGCGTGCCCAGGAAGCCCTGTTAACCCACGTTCGTTCACCTCTTGTACGACCCTTGGGACGGCATCGCGTTCTAGGTCAAGGTGGTTCATCAACGCGGACTCCACCAAGTTTGTCGCGGCGCCTAGTTCAGACATTGCGGCAATTAATTTCTCGAGGCTTTCGACAAATGCGGGCCTAAGTTCCGACGCAGTTATTTCCATTCGTAGAGGGTGAGTGCAAAAACAGAATCGTTGAACGATTTTACATGCCTCGCAATTCGATGCTTCTTCGGCGATTCTAGTAAATATCGCTTCTGCCGTTAGGGCGAGTTCGTCGGGGGACAATTTATCTGCCACGGCCCAGCTCTCTGGGATCTGCGGCCGCTTTCGATTCAACGCCGAGATTAGCGTCTCACTTCCAACAACATAAAAATCTAACAGAGTACCCTCCAACATCGGCCTGGTGAAAAAGCCCTTCTGAGGGATGTATTGGATCTTCCCTTCAGCTGCTAGTCGCTGAAGTGCTTCGCGAATTGGTGTTCGACCAAGATCAAGATTAGACGCCAGATCCTGTTCCCTGAGATGTTGCCCCGGCACACGGCCGTTATTGTGGAGAATTCGTCGAATAGCATCGTAGGCAATATCGGCCTTTGCAGGTTCTGGTTCAGTAGAAAAGTTTGTGTCAGCCCCACGCTGTGGGGGCGCGTTCTTGCAACACCGCATTTGATGGTTTTCCTCTGTCGATGTCCTTCGGGGACCCTACAGGAGCTTATTCATTGATATCGGGCGGCGTTCCGATTCAAGCCCGAATTAATTGGCCTCACCATATCGGCACGCGTTTTAACCCAGGCGAGATTCGGGACCTTTATAACAGCCGCGGCCGCAGCTGGCCGCTATCGCACTCTCTCGCCGCTGAGTTCAACGGAATGGGGCAAGAGGAAGCTGTCACGTTCTCCATCTAAGAGGGCGATCTTCATCTCTGGCCTGTCGGATCTGATTTTGTCTGGGTGCATGTTGTCACGTCGGTTCACCTAAGCCTCCCGTCGCTGACCGGGGTAGACCCCCGTGCCGCTTGTTGACCAGATCTAGACGGCGCTCCGCGATATATCAACACATAACATTGATATTTTTTTTGATATATTTTGGCCTATCGCGCCACCTTAACGTTTTGTTTTTTCTGCTGTTGGCAAAGAACTCAGGCAGCGTCTAATTTGTGACGCATTATCCAGCCCGCTGAAAGGTTTGCGCGGATTTCCGAGTTGGCGATTCCGGTTGGCGGATCGAAAAAGCTCTGGGTGTTTAGTCCCGGCATTTGATGGTGCATTATTTTCGTTAGAATGGAGGGAGGCACTATGGGCCCTAGTAGCCGAGACGAGAGGAGCTAGCAGACTGGATGCGCGACCGACCCAGTCAGCCATTACGGATCGCGAGATGTCTATCCCTAACCGCTCGTACATCTCGGATAGGCGATAGAGGGGAATGTGATCGTCGAATTTAGCGATCATGATATGGGCGAGCAGTCCCGGCCCGGGTTTGCCGCGCTCGATCGGCAGGGTAGGCATCTCGCCAGCTACCGTCGTATCGCCATCCCTGCAGATCATGCGCTTTTCGACATGGCGGACAATCTTAACCGACGCCGGCACGTGCTCCAACACCTGGACCACCCTGTCGGCCGCCTTCAGGAACGATGCGCCACCACAGGTCGGGCAGATGTCGACGTTCCGCGTCACTTCACAGCGGCGTCACCGTCGGCTTCGTTTTGTTTCTGTTGATTGAACAAGAATCGTGATCGCCCGCACTTCCTACCAGGCAAACCGCCATGCATACCGCATTGTCGGGGGAACAACCTAGTTCCATAAATCAACGTTACGCCGCGAAACTCGACTTACCAAGCACTTAGCTGATCTGCGTGGGATGTCGTCGGTTCCAATCCCTTCAAGGCGACCAGCATTGGTTTCGGGGACGACCAAGAGCACCTCCGAGTCCGAAATATTAACGCCGTTTTTTTGCTGCTACGATCGCTTCCGCCTGTATGATGCATAGCTGTAGTTCTTCGAGCGTCATACCGTTTGCGGCATTCGCGAATCGCTCCAAAAGATCGGACATTTCAGCAACGGCGTCAGCGGGTTCTGTAACGCCTAGTAGCCAATTCGGTGTTGTTCCCAGTGACGACGTTATCCGTAGCAGCGTTGCTAGGTCGGGTTCTCTTCGGCCCGCCACGTAGTGAGCATATCGGCGCTCATCCAGGCCAACTCGCCTAGCGGCCTCAGCGTTCGAAATGCCTAGCTGTTCAGCTCTTTCGCGAAGCCGCTTTGACAGAATATCCATGGGAACGATTTGTTCCCCATTGATAACGATCTGGCCACGAACGTTATGTAGTGTTATAACTACATCGTGTAGTTTCCAAATTTGATAGGTCGTGTCGATGGAATTACGCCAGCTCTCCTACTTCGTCGCGGTGGCCGAGGAACTGCATTTCGGCCGGGCAGCGGCCAAGGTCCGCATCGCCCAGCCGGCGCTCTCCAACCACGTACAGGCGCTGGAGCGCGAACTCGGCTGCCCGCTGTTCATCCGCTCGACCAGGCGGGTGGAACTCACAAGGGCAGGAGAGATCTTCCACGAGCGCTGCGTCGGGATCCTCAGCGAGGTGGATCTGTCGGCCGAGATCACCAGGGCGGCGGCCGGCAAAACCATCCGGCAGATCAGGATCGGCACCGTCTATCCGGCCACCACCGGCGTGCTGCCGGCGTTTCTGGCGAAGATCGCCCGCAAGTACCCGGATATCCGCATCCATATATCAAGCGGCAATACCGGCGACATCATCCGCGGCCTGGAGAACGGCCAGATCAATCTCGGCTTCATCAGGCCGGTGGAAAACATCGGCTCGCTGCGCTTCTCCTCGATCGCCCATGAGCGTTATCTTCTGGCGGTGGCGAGGAGCAACCCACTGGCGGAGCAGGCGGAGATTGCTATCGACGACCTGCGCTCGGAAAAGATCATCGCCTTCAATCGCAAGAACCTCTCCTACACCGAGCGGTACTTCAACGAGAAGTTCGAGGAATACGATCTGACCCGCAACATCGCCTATAGCTGCGACGACACCTATTCGCTGGTGTCGCTGGTCTCGGCCGGCCTTGGCATCGGCTTTGCGCCGGAATGGACCGAGGGCCTGCCGAACCGGGCCTTCGAACTGAAGGCGGTGAGAGGCATCGACTTCCGGATCGGGCTCGGTGTCGCCTGGAATAAAGAGGATCCAACCGCCTCGCGCGACGACATCGTCGATATCGCGAGGTCATTGGCACGGCCGGTGAGGTAAGCGATCTGCGCTGCGGTTCAGCTGTGACGCGGGCGATGTGACGCCGCCTCGCAGATTTGCCATGTCTGCCTGCGTCTAATCCCCCACCTAGACTTCGGCCATCGCGTCCTGCCCCGGCTTTTGGTCCTGCCAGGCTCGCGCCGCCGGCAACGGCTTTGCCGTCCTCCACTGCGTTTCGGCCCTGCGGGTGCAGGCGCCGCTTGCCGCCCGGCTTTCGGACCGCCGTAGCAGGTCGCGATGGCCGCGACCTCGAAACGGAGGTTCCAACATGAGCAGGCAACAATCCAATCAACGATCCGATATCTACAGCCGCATCACCAACACGATCATCGCCGATCTCGAAGGCGGCGTGCGGCCATGGACCAAACCCTGGACGACGGGACATGCGACAGCCGAGGTCAGCCGGCCACTGCGCCACAACGGCCAACCCTATTCCGGGATCAACTTCCTGCTGCTGTGGTCGCAAGCCATCGCCCGCGGCTTTGCCTCATCACGCTGGATGACGTTTCGCCAGTCAATCGAACTCGGCGGCGCCGTTCGCAAGGGCGAAACCGGCACAACCGTGGTCTTTGCCAGTTCGTTCATCCGCACCGAGACGACCGAGACGGGCACCGAGATCGAACAGGATATTCCATTCCTCAAAGCCTACACGGTGTTCAACACCGATCAGATCGCCGGTCTTAACGGCCGCTTTGACGACGTCGCACCTGGTGAGGATCCGATGAGCCGCATCGGCGATGCCGGCCGCTTCTTCGCCAATACCGGCGCGCTGATCCGGCACGGAGGATCGGCTGCCTATTATGCCGCTCAGCGTGATTACATCCAGATGCCCTGCCTGGATGCCTTCCGGGACGATGCCTCTTATGTGGCCATCCTCAGTCACGAGATGACGCACTGGACCGGGGCACCGCGACGGCTTGATCGCGATCTCAGCCGCTACGCAAAAGACCGGAGCGACCGCGCCCGCGAAGAGCTGATTGCCGAACTCGGCAGCGCGTTTCTCTGCGCCGATCTCGGCATCGTCCCCGAGCTCGAACCACGCCCTGACCACGCAGGCTATCTCGATAGCTGGCTGAAGGTTCTGGGTAACGACAAGCGCGCCATCTTCTCGGCGGCAGCACATGCGCAGCGCGCCGTCGACTACCTGCATTCCTTGCAGCCGGAACTCGACGAGGAGGCGGCGGCGTAAGCCGTCTTTCCTTCACTCGGCCGTCTCTTCCTTCACTCAGGCATGAGAGACGCGGATGCCGATCACTGCAGCGGAAGGTAGCCTCGCGAGCGCTTCCTGCGCAAAAGCGTGAGCAGGAGATCGACGGCTTTTGCCTCGCTATCGAAGACATGGATCTTCTGCTGCCCGCGACTGCCGATGCGTCCCCAGCTGCGCACCAGCGATGTCTCGCCGAAGAGGTTCGGCTCGATCGACAGCGCATAAAAGCGCGCCATGTTCTTCGATGGATCGATACGTTCGATGTAGAGACGATAGGGCTGGACTGTCATGCCGGCAGAATCGCAAAGACCAGGCGGCGGCGTCCAACGACATTTGTGAATCGATGAGGCCCGATCGATTCATCGGGGTGATGTGAACCGCCTGGCTCATCGCTCCTGCCTTATCTCTCCTGGCTCATCTCGCCTGGTTGGCAAACAATCCGACGAATTCCGGATCGGCATAATAGCGCAGCTTGGTGGCCGCGATCGGCCGCTGACCGGCGATGAACAGCAGCTCGGTCTTGGCATGCATGTTGCGGACTTCGTCGGGCGTCAGCAGCGGCCGGCCGACATGCTGCTCGGCAAAGGAGAGGCCGCTCTTTTCCGAATCGAGTGCACGGGCCGCCGTGTTGAACACCACGGTCTCCTGGCCAAGCAGATCGGAGACCAGACGGGCGCTGTCGTGATCATTGACCCCGAACACTTGCAGCACGCCGGCGTTGGACAGAAACGTGCCGGCACGCTGGCCATAGGTGGCGCGCAGCTGATGAATGTCCTGGACGATCGGCCAGAGTTGCACACCGTAACCTGCCATCAATCCCATGGCGCGTTCGATCGGCGCCAGATGACCAAGGGCGGCAAACTCGTCGAGCAGATAGAGAACCGGCGGCGTGGATGGATGCGGCGAGGGTGCGGTTCGCGCCATCTCGGTCAGGCTCTGGGCCACCAGCAGACGCAGCCAACGCGAGTAGGCGGCAAGCCTGTCCGGCGGTAAGACCAGGAACACGGTCGCCTTGTCTGCCTTGAGGTCACCGAACCGAAAATCGGATCGTGACAACACCCCAGTCATGCGCGGACTGTCGAGGAAATGCGTATGTCGCTGGGCTGCCGACAATACGCCGCTTGCCTCACGGTCCGACTTGCCAAGATGACGGTTGGCGGCCCGCGCGATCAGTCCGCCGATCGCATCATTCCCCTGCATCTCATGAAGCAGATTCTGGAATGCCGCCGGCGCCATCGTCAGCAGATGCCTGAGCGTGGTCAGCGTGCGCTTGTCGTCTGGCTGGCTGGCGATCACATGCAGCAGCAATCCAGCGATCAGCGCTTTGGCTTCCTCGTTCCAATGGGCGTCCCCCGAAACACCGGGTTCGTCGAACACCAGTGCATCGGAAAGTGTCGTTGCATCCTCGGCGACGTCGACGCTGTCTGGATCAACGCCGTCCATCGGATTGAAGGCAGCCGAAGGTCTGCCGGTGATGCCGAACGGATCGAGGATATGAACCGGCCCGAACGTCTCTCGGGCATCACCGGCGATCTTCGCGTTCTCGCCTTTCGGATCGATGCAGATGATCGAGCGGTCGGCGGTCAGAAGGTTGGGGATGATGGTGCCGACACCCTTGCCGCTGCGCGTCGGCGCCATGGTCAGAAGATGAGCCGGTCCGCTATAGCGAAGAAGCCGGCCGGAGTTGTTCGCACGGCCGATCAGCAATCCGCCTTCTGCCTTTGTCAGAGGCGCAATCTCTCTTCGGCCGGCAAAGCGCGCCGACCCATGCGTGTCGGCGTCGCTCGCTGTCGCGAAATGCGTGATCAGCGGCTCGGACAAAAACCGGATAAGCAGCACGACGGCAAAAAGCATGAATACCCAGTCGCCGATATGCCAGACGAGGTCACCTCTGCTGCTGCCAAGGATCACGCGTCTGAGGTAGTCGATCCCGAAGTAGACGGTAACGATGACGATGACATAGCCGACCGCACCCTTCAGGAACGACCTGGCATAACGAAGTGGAAACGTGATCAGGGCGACGATCGCCCAGAGCGGATCGCGGGCCGCCATGCGCATCATGTTTGCGAAGGCAGTTTTGATCTGGTTGGCATGGATCATAATACCGCACTCCCGCTGCCGACATTGCCGAGAGACGGGTCGTGCGGGCGTGGTTCGAGCAGATCGTCGAACAGGTCCCGATCGCCATCGCGGGTGAGGAATTTTGGCAGTTCCGATCTGAGCCAGGCTGCCAGTCCTCCGCCGATCTGCACATCGCGATCATTTTCCAGCCGATGCAGCACCAGTGCGCCGATCAGCACCTTGCGGCGCGTATCGATGGCGCGTTCCTGCTTGCTGAGACGGATCTGCAATGTCTTGCGCTGGGCCTCGAGCTGGGCGAGCCGTTCGCCGATGGTTTTGCGCGCCATGATGATCTTCTCCCTTGTTCCTGTTCAGCCATTGGCCGCGGCGATGAACGGATGATCAGAGCCGCCGGCGTGCCTGGATCGAGGTTGTCTCGAAGAGCGGCCTTTCGAAACCCGCAAATCTGCGCGTGGAAGCAACCGGCTGAACGGCTTACGAGGTCATGGGGAGATTGCCGCATGCTCCCACCAGTGCCCGAAGGAGCGAAGCGACGAAGGCACAAGGGCGCACTTACGAGTTGCGGGGCAACTCAAAGCGCGGGCCGGCGGCCCGCTAACATAGGGGACATGCGATGGCGATCTATCATCTCAGCATGAAGCCGATCGCCCGCAGCGGTGGCCGCAGCGCCGTGGCGTCCGCCGCCTATCGCGCCGCCGTGAGACTGACCAATGAGCGCGATGGGCTGACCCATGATTTTAGCAACAGGCAAGGTGTCGAGCATGCCGAGATCGTCTTGCCGGCTCGCTCTTCTGCCTATTGGGCGATGAAGCGATCCGCCTTGTGGAATGCCGCCGAGCGTGCCGAGAAGCGAAGTGACGCCCGGATTGCCCGGGAATTCGAAGTCGCGCTGCCGCACGAACTGACGCCGGATCAACGCCTGGTGCTGACGCGGGCCTTTGCCGCCGATCTCGCCAATCGCTATGGCGCTGCCGTCGACTTCGCGATCCATCGGCCAGGCGAGGCAAGCGATATCAGAAACAGCCACGCGCATCTGATGATGACGACGCGCCAGGTGACGGAAGCCGGTCTTGGCGACAAGACGTTGCTCGAGCGGGAGAACAGATGGCTTCTCGCCAATCACCTGCCGCCATCGCAACTGCAGCTGAAGGATCTCAGACAGGCCTGGGAGCATCTTGCCAACACTCACCTTGAGAGGGCCGGCCTCGATATCCGTATCGACAACCGTTCGCATCTGGAAGCCGGGATCACGATCGAGCCGACCGAACATGTCGGTGTGCATGCGACTGAGATCAATCGGCAGGGTGGGGCAGTCTCGCGCGTGCGCATCTCACCGCAATCGGCCGAGCGAAATGCCGAGACCATCCGGCGGCGCCCGGATGAGATCCTGAAGCTGATTACCAACGAGAAGAGCGTCTTCACCCGCTATGACATTGCCAGGGCTCTGCATCGATACATCAACGACGATCCGCAGACCTTCCAGAATGCTTTTGCCGCGGTCATGGCGTCGAAGGCTCTCGTCGAGTTGAGGCCCGAAAGCACGGGCCTTCGGGGGCGCGATGGCGAGGCACGCTATTCGACGGTCGAGATGGTGGCGATCGAGGGCGTGATCGCCAGCAATGTCATGGCGATGAAGGCGCGCCAAAACCACGGTGTGGCGAAGCGCAATGTCGATGCCGCGATTGCCGAACAGGACAGATCGATCAAGGCGGGAAATCCTTCACCGGGGCAGGGGCTGTCGGCTGAACAGCGCCATGCGATCGAGCATGTCACGGGTCCCGGTCAGATCGCTGTCGTGATCGGCTTTGCCGGTGCCGGCAAGAGCACGATGCTGGCGGCTGCGCGGCACGCCTGGGAAGCGCAAGGTTATCGTGTTCATGGCGCGGCATTGGCCGGCAAGGCCGCGGAAGGCCTGGAGCAATCGTCCGGGATAACGAGCCGCACCTTGGCATCGTGGGAATATAGCTGGCAAGCTGATCGCGGTCGGCTCAATGCTCGGGACGTCTTCGTCATCGATGAGGGCGGCATGGTCGGCAGTCGTCAGCTCGCCCGCTTCGTCGACGAGGTCAAACGGGCCGGCGCCAAGCTCGTCCTGGTCGGCGATCATGAACAGCTTCAGGCGATCGGAGCGGGCGCGCCGTTCCGGGCGATCGCGGAAGCCGTCGGCCATGCGCAGCTTTCGGAAGTGCGCCGGCAAAAAGCCGATTGGCAAAAGCGGGCCTCGATCGACTTCGCCTCGCATCGGACCGCAGCCGGACTGTCGGCCTACGAGGCACGGGGAAGCGTTCATCTGAAGACGGATCGCGCGGAAACGCTGAAGGCGATCATTGCCGATTACGTTGCTGACCGATCGGCCAATCCCAACGACACGCGCATTGCGATGGCCCATCGACGCGACGACGTGCGCGCCATCAATGCCGGCATTCGTGCTCGGTTGCAGGATCGCGGTGAGCTGGCAAAGGGCACCAACCCGCCTGGCGATAAGGGTGAGGAACACACCTACCAGACCAACAATGGGAGACGGGCGTTCGCGCGCGGCGATCGCATCGTCTTCCTGGAGAACGATCGCGACCTCGGCGTCAAGAATGGCATGCTGGGCGAGGTGATCGCCGTCGCGCCGGATGCAATACAGGTTCGGCTTGACGGCAAGGCGCAGACGCAAGATGGGCAACGCCAGGTGACCGTACCGGTCAATCGTTACCAATCCTTTGACCACGGCTACGCAACGACGATCCACAAGACGCAAGGCGCTACCGTCGACCGGAGTTTTGTTCTGGCGTCGACGACGATGGACCGGCATCTGACCTACGTCGCGATGACCCGTCATCGCGAGGAGGTGCAGCTCTATGCCGGGCTCGATGCGTTCAAGACGGTGCGCGCCCTGACGGAGACGCTGAGCCGCTCAGGCGTGAAGGAGACGACGCTCGACTATACGCATGACTTTGCCAATCGGCGCGGCATGGAGGATCGCCGGGGGCAGGGCGAGAGTGAGGTCGCATCTCAGGGAATCAGCAAAGGGATACAGCACATTCCGGACACGGCGGTTCCCAAGCCACTGCAGGAGCCGCGGCCGCCGACACCGCTCGCAGTGCGCAGCATCGCCGATGGCGGCTCTCCGCACCAAGACCGCAATGACGATGAACGCCGCGTGCTCGTTGCGGCCGTGAAGACCTATGCGATGAGCGTGGAAGCGGTTGGACGGTCAAAGGCGATGCCGGCATTCGACCGAGATTGGGCCGCGGCAAAGCAGCTTGCGCCGCAGGTGTTCAACGACGCGCCAGCGGCAATGGACGTGTTGCGCGGCCGCATCCTGGATGAGAATGCAGATCCGGTCGCGCTCGCCAGTCAACTCAGCGCTTCGCCCGAAACGATCGGTGCGCTCGCCGGCAAGACCGGCCTGTTCGGAGACAACGCCGAACGCAAACACGCGCTTTCCCGGATCGATGCACTGGCCTCGCATGTTCGCCAATCCGCCAACACCTGGCAGCGTCGCCTTTCGGCTGAATGCGGCTCGGAGCGCTGGAAGCGGGAAAAGCAGGACGTGGTCGAGATTCTGGGCCCGAGCCGCCGGAGCGAGGCGCTGCTGCGCCAGCTCGACGATCTCGCCTATAGCGACAAGGCAAAGTTCGTCGAACGACTGGCGGCGACACCGGAGGGCCGCCGAGCGCTTGCCGAGGCAAAGGACATCGTCAGCGCGATCGAAACGCGCTTCGGTCGCGCCGATCCCTCAGATCTCGCGGATCAGCTGAAGCGAGTGGGGCCGGATCAGGCTGGTGACGCCGAGCGGATCCGCCAGGTTGCTCGCCTTGCCGACCGTAGCCATCGCGCGGAGCTCACCCAGCAGATGGAGTTGAAGCGGTCGCTTTCGCGCACGAAGAGTTTGGGATTGGGGATGTAGAGTTCCATCTCCGACCTTTGGTCTTTTTTGTTTTCGGCCGGATCGTTCTGCGTGTCGATGATGCAGCGGATCGGCTCGGTCTTCTTGATCTGCTTGCGCTTGACGCGCACAGCTGGGCCAGCCTCCTTCCTTCGCCGACGGTGACGAAATAGCCCCAGCACCAGATTTTGCAGAACAACCCTTTGCGTGAATGCTCGCCGCTTTCGCCTCCACAGAAGCCTCGCTCTACGAGGTTCTCCGGGCGTTCCGGTCCGACTTCTTGAGCTTGTTGAGCGGCATGAAATCTCCACGCCATTCACGGCGGCGATGACGATCAGGACGTGCCGAGCCTAGCCTCTGAAAGCCGTTGATCCTGATCGCCGTATAGCAGGCGGGCGAAAAGGGGGCCCTGCCGCTTTGTCGAAATGGGGGATTTTCGAGCAAGCGGCTTTGTGATAAAACCTCTGCTATATATTCGATGAATAGAGGAATCGTCACAGGCGATGACATTCACCACCGCCCAGAGACTTCGAGCGCTCGACCTCCTGAAAGCGCGGGGGATGCTCCGGCTGAAGGATTTCATTGCCGAAGGCATTGGACCGGAGACGCTCGCCCGTCTCGTTCGGGAGGAGGCAATAGTCCGCCCGGCACGAGGCCTGTATCAACTCCCAGACACTCAGGCTGAGGCGGCCCATGCACTCGCTGAAGCGGCTGTTCTGGTTCCAAGGGGCGTGGTCTGCTTGACCTCGGCCCTCCAATACCACGAACTGACGCTGCAGATGCCCTCGGCTGTGTGGATGGCGATCGACCGCACTGCCTGGCGCCCCAAGATCGACTATCCGCCTATCAAGTTCGTACGCTTCAAAGGGTCCGCTCTCACCGAGGGCGTCGAACGGCATCGCATCGAGGGCGTCGAGGTGCCGATCACAAATCCGGCGCGTTCGATCGTCGATTGCTTCCGCTATCGGGCGAAGGTCGGCCTCGACGTTGCGATGGAGGGGCTGCGCGAGGGGCTCCGCCGGCGCAAGACCACAAGCGACGACCTCTGGACATATGCGAAAGAGGCCAGGATCTGGTCGATCATGCGACCCTATGTCGAAGCGACGGTGGCCGATGGCGCGTGAGCTCAAGAAAAACGTAGGGGCATCGGTGCGCGCCCGGCTGCTGGATCGGTCTCGCGCAGAGCGTACGGACTTTCAGATCCTACTGACGCGCTACGCGCTCGAAAGACTCCTGTACCGGCTGAGCCTATCGGAGCATCGCGACCGCTTTATCCTGAAGGGCGCGATGCTGTTCGTAACCTGGGTCGCCGACCCGTTTCGGCCGACGCGGGACCTCGATCTGCTGGGCTACGGCGAAAACAGCCCGAAGGCCATCGCCGAAACTTTCCATGCCATTTGCACGCAGCCGGTCGACGCTGATGGCGTGGTCTTCGACGTGGATGCACTCGAAGCCGCGCCGATCCGTGAGGAAGTCGAATATGGCGGCGTTCGTGTTCGTACCACTGCCACCATCGGAGGCGCGCGCATTCCCATTCAGGTGGACATAGGTTTCGGTGACGCCGTCACGCCTGGACCGGTCGACATAGAATATCCGTCGCTACTCGATGCGCCGGTGCCGCGCCTGCGAGCCTATCCGGTCGCGACCGTGGTCGCCGAGAAATTCGAGGCGCTGGTAACGCTCGGCATGGCAAATAGCCGCCTGAAGGATTTCTATGATCTCTGGCTGATTGCCGAGACGTTCGAGCTGGAGCGGTCCACCCTCGCTGAGGCGGTGCGCCAGACCTTTGCGAGACGAGGGACGGGTATTCCGATGGAGAGGCCAACGGGTCTCAGCGAAGCCTATGCTGAGGCCTGGGATCGGCAATGGCGGGCGTTCCTTGGTCGCGAACGGATGGCGGCCGCACCACCCGCCTTGGGCACGGTGGTCGCTGATCTCGGGCGCTTCCTATTGCCGCTGACCCAGCCTGTGGAAGGGGAATGGCGCTGGAAGCCTTATGAGGGCTGGATTCAGCTGCAAGTAAAGCAGCTTGGATATCCAAAGCGCTGAAGTACGATATGCCGGACGTCAGCGGATGAGCCTTCGCTCGAGAAAGCTTTGCATGTCGCGCCGTCCGTCTACGACGCAGTAGCCGACGACATCGGTGCCCATAATGCGATAGATCATGCGCTACGGCTTATGGTGTAGTTCCCGATATTCGGAAATTCCGATCCCCGCCAACTCCTTCGGAATATTTCCGCCGGCGCATGCGCTCTCGATTTCCGTCAGGAAGTGCCCTGACGTCTCGGCGCCGTCGCGCTGGCGATGAAGCGATAGCGATCCTCGATCTCGCGTTCCGCGTCCTCGGCGAAATGAACACGAGATGGCATCAGGGTTGGCTGTCAGCCAGACGATTTCGGATGCGCGCGAAGGATTCCGCAGCGGGGCGCAGTTTGCCCTCCTCGACATGCCGGCTGGTGAGCGCCAGCACCTTCAGGAGCGCCAGCGTCTCCGGTGTTTCTTCGTATTGGCCGACGTCCTGAAGAATGGCTTTCGCCTCTCCGTGAAGCGTAATGATGACCGGATGCAGGTTATCCTTCAGCTTTGACATTATCTCGGGCGCATGCGCCTTGAGGTGGCTGATCGGCTTGACCTGTTCTGACAGCTTCATGCGGTTACTCCGTTTCGACCAGAATATAGACCATCAAGTGGCGATGGAAAGAAGCCTTACGCTGCCAGTGAGACAAAGCCACGGCAGGCGATTTTCCATCTTAGGTGCGGCCGCTTTTTTTCACTCATCGCGTTCGAAAGAGAATGCCATTTCTTATAATGAAGTTTGTCTACTGATTTTATAGACTAAACTTTGCAACCAAGGATCGGATCGTGGCGTCATGACCTATCTCCTCAGTCTTCTCGACAAAAGCCCGATCGAACATGGTCTCACCGCGGCGGACGCGCTTCGGGCGACGGTCAAGATTGCCGCCCGGGCCGAGGAACTCGGTTATCACCGTTTCTGGGTCGCTGAGCATCATAACATGTCCAATCTGGCGAGCTCCGCGCCGGAGGCACTGATCGCCTATCTTCTCGCCAGGACCTCGAGGATCCGCATCGGCTCCGGCGGCGTCATGCTGCAGCACTACAGTGCGTATAAGGTTGCCGAGACCTTCAATCTTCTGGCATCGCTTGCGCCCGGTCGCGTCGATCTCGGTGTCGGCAAGGCGCCGGGCGGCTTTCCGCTCTCGACGCGCGCCCTGCAGCTTGCCGTCGATCCGGCCAGGAAGCCCGATTTCGCAAGCCAACTTTCCGATCTCAACACATATCTCGCTGCCGACCCGAATTACGAGGGGGCGCAGGCAACGCCTTTCCCGCCGGCTGCTCCCGAACGTTTCCTGCTCGGCGCCAGCGTCGAAAGCGCCGAGCTCGCTGCCGAGAAGGGTTGGGAACTCGTTTTCGCCGGTCACCTGAACGGCGATCCTGACAATTTGCGCAGAACCTTCGAGGCCTATGAGCGGGCATCCGGCGGCAAGCGCCCGATCCTGGCGCTCGCAGCCTTCGCCGCCGAAAGCGAGGACTATGCCCGCGAGCGCGTCGGCAAGCTGCGCATCGTCAAGGTGTTCCTGCCGAACGGCCAGACCGTTAATGTCGGCAGCGAGGAGCAGGCGGCCGAATTTGCCCGCCAGGCCGGCGTCACCGATTACCGCATCGAGGAAAAGGTGCCGAGCGTGCTGCATGGCACGGCGGAGCAGATCCGCAAGGAGCTGGACGAACTTCACCGCCGCTACGGGGTCAAGGAGTTCGTGCTCGACACGCCGGCGCTTTCGGCCGCCGAGCGCCTGGCCTCCATCGAGCTGCTCGCCAAAGAGCGGCTTTCCCTCGTCGCCTGACCGTTTCCAAAAAAGGATTGATCCCATGGCTCAAAGACACGTCACGTTCGGCATCATGCTGCAGGGTCCCGGCGGTCACATGAATGCCTGGAAGCATCTAAGCGGACCGGCCGATGCCAGCGTCAATTTCGACTTCTTCGTCAAGACGGCGCGCAAAGCGGAGGCGGCCGGCATCGCGTTCGCCTTCGTTGCCGACGGGCTCTACATCAACGAACAGTCCATTCCGCATTTCCTCAACCGCTTCGAGCCGATCGCCATTCTCTCGGCGCTCGCCGCGTCGACCTCGAAAATCGGCCTCGTCGGCACGGTCTCGACCTCCTACAGTGATCCCTTCACCATCGCCCGCCAGTTCGCCTCGATCGATCTCATCAGCGGCGGCCGGGCAGGGTGGAATGCGGTGACCTCGCCGCTAGAGGGTTCCGGGCGCAATTACAGCCGCGAACATCCCGAACACGAACTGCGCTACGAGATCGCCGAGGACTATATCGATGCGATCAAGGGCCTGTGGGATTCCTGGGACGACGACGCCTTCGTCCGCAACCGTGAGACCGGCGTCTTTGTCGACAAGACGAAGATGCATCGCCTCAACCACAAGGGCCGTTTCTTCCGCGTCGAGGGGCCGCTCAATATCGGCCGTTCCAAGCAGGGCCAGCCCGTCGTTTTTCAGGCGGGCGCCTCGGACTCGGGCATCAGGCTTGCCGGCAAGCATGCCGACGCGGTCTTCACCAATGGCGGGCCGTTCGAGGAGGCGCAGGCCTTCTATCGCCAGCTCAAGGACAGCGTAATTGCCCAGGGCCGCAGTGCCGCGGAAGTCGGAATCTATCCGGGAATCGGACCGATCGTCGGAGCGACGCAGGAAGAGGCGGACGCCAAGTACCAGGCGATCCGCAACCTCGTCACGACAGAGGAGGCGCTACTCTATCTCGGCCGCTTCTTCGATCATCATGATTTCAGCGTCTATCCGCTCGACGCGCCGTTCCCCGAGCTCGGCGATATCGGCAGGAACAATTTCCGCGCCACCACCGACCGCATCAAGAAGACGGCGCGGGAGAAGGACCTGACGCTCCGCCAGGTCGCGCTTGATTCCGCAACGCCGCGCACCGCCTTCATCGGCACGGCGGAACACATCGCCGACGAGATCATCCGTTGGGTGGATCATGGCGCCGCCGACGGCTTCATCCTCGGTTTCCCTGTCATCGCCGAGGGCTTCGACGACTTCTCCAGATACGTTCTGCCGATCCTCACGGAACGCGGCTATTTCGATCCGGTCCTGAAGGGCGAGACGCTGCGCGACCATCTCGGCCTGCCCTTCCGCGAAAGCCGCTATGCGGCGGGCGCGGACCAGGTCGAGCGCGGAAAGGCTGTCGGCGCCTGAGGCGCTGACGAACCGCAATGAACATCATCGCTCAGAACTCGCACAGCAACGATCCGGTCGAGAAAGGTATCGCCGCCTATCTCGACGAGATCATCGCGCTTCGCCACGACCTGCACCAATATCCGGAGCTCGCGTTTCAGGAGCTCAGAACCAGCAAGCTTGTGGCATCCCACCTTTCCTCCTGGGGCTATGAGGTGGCGACGGGCATTGCCGGAACCGGCATCGTCGCCACCCTCAAGCGCGGCGATGGCAAAAAGCGGATCGGCATCCGCGCCGACATGGACGCGCTGCCGATCGAGGAGGCGACCGGTCTTGCCTATGCCAGCAGCAATCCTGGTGTCATGCATGCCTGCGGCCATGACGGACATACGTCGATCCTGCTCGCCGCCGCCCGTTATCTCGCCGAAAGCGGCAATTTCAGCGGCACGCTGCGGCTGATCTTCCAGCCCGCCGAGGAAATCGGCGCCGGCGCCCGCAAGATGATCTCGGAAGGCCTGTTCGAACGTTTTCCTGTCGACGCGGTCTTCGGGCTCCACAACTGGCCGGGTGTTCCCGCGGGTCAATTCGGCTTCGTTAGCGGCCCCGCCATGGCTTCGGTCGATCAGGCGGTAATCAAGATCATCGGCAAGGGCGGCCACGGCGCCGAGCCGCACCGCGCCGTCGATCCGGTGCTTGCCTCGGCCTCCTTCATCACCGCCTTGCAGAGCGTCGTTTCCCGCAATGTCGACCCGCAGGACATGGCGGTCGCCACCGTCGGCTCGATCCATGCCGGGTCCGCCTCGAACGTCATCCCTGAGAGCGTCGAGATGAAGCTCACCATGCGGGCCTTCAGCGAGACGGTCCGCCAGCTGTTGCGAGAGCGCATTCCAGCCCTTGCCCGGGCCCAGGCCGAAAGCTTCGGCGCCGAGGCGGATGTGAATTACCGCCTCGGCTTTCCGGCACTGGTCAATCACGCTGGGGAAACGGAGTTTGCCAGGCGCGTCGCCTTTGACGCACTCGGCCCGGCGGCAATCGAGAAGGATTTCCGGCCGAGAACGGCGAGCGAGGATTTTGCCTTCATGCTGCAGGCAAATCCCGGCAGCTACCTCTTCGTCGGGAATGGCGACAGCGCTCCTCTCCACAATGCCCACTACAATTTCAACGACGCGATCATTGCGCCCGCCGCCCGTTACTGGGTGCGGCTCGCCGAAACCTTCCTCACTGATGACAACGGGTGATGAACGATATGAGCGATACGTTTCTCTATACCAGCCCTCTCGACCCGCGCGCCAAGCCGCTGATCGATGAATTGATCCACGAATATGACAGCCGCTACGGCAATTATTTCAATGCCGAAGGTGCTGCGGCCGAGTTGAACCGTTATCCTCCCGAAGCCTTTGCGCCGCCTCACGGCAATTTTCTCCTGTTGATCCGTGGTGGCGAAACCATCGGCGGCGGCGCTTTCAAGAACTATGACGAACGCACGGCCGAGTTCAAACGCATCTGGACGCGCTCCGATCTGCGCCGTCAGGGCCTTGCCCGCAAGGTGCTGGTGGAACTGGAGGCGCAGGCCGCCCGCCAAGGTTATTCCCGCATCTACCTGACGACCGGCTTTCGCCAGCCCGAAGCCGTCGGCCTCTATCTGAACTACGGCTACACCGCTCTCTTCGACACCTCCGTTGATCCCGAGATCTACAAGAGCCTGCCCTTCGAGAAGGACATCACCCATCTCGCTGAGCCTGCTCACGAAGATGCCGAACCCCGCCTGCGGGTGGCCGGCGCAAATTTCTGAAAACGGCAAAGACCGACAATCATAAAAGGGAAGCACAATGGCGCTGACAACGGATTTCGCCGGCATCGACCCCGGCAGCAGGACGGCAGGATCGAAGGATTATTCCCGTTACCGCATCGTGCCGGCGCGTCATCCGGGCCGCCTGGCAGGCACGATCTTTGCCGCCGTCGTCATCACCGCCGTGCTCTATTCCATCTTCACCAATCCGCGCTGGGGCTGGGGCGTCTTTGCTGAATGGTTCTTTGCCGAACCAGTGCTCGTCGGTCTCGGCAGGACGCTGCTTTTGACCGTGCTTGCCGCCATATCCGGATCCATCCTCGGAACCGCTCTGGCGCTCGCCCGCGTTTCCAGGTCGCCGCTGCTCTCAGGTCTTTCCTGGGGCTATATCTGGTTGCTGCGCTCGATCCCGGTCATCGTGCTGCTGCTGATCCTTAACAATCTCGGCTACCTCTACGAGACGATCAAGATCGGCATTCCCTTCACCGATACCGTCTTCCTCGACTATCCGACAGTGCAATTGCTGACGCCCTTTGCCGCCGCCTTCCTCGGCCTCACGCTCAACCAGTCGGCCTTCTTCGCCGAGATTGTGCGCGGCGGTATTCTCTCGGTGGATCATGGTCAGCTGGAGGCGGCCGCCGCACTCGGTCTGCCGCGCCGCCGCCAGGCCTTCCGCATCGTGCTGCCGCAGGCCATGCGCTCGATCCTGCCGACCGGCTTCAACGAACTCATCGGACTGGCGAAGAGCACCTCGATGGTCTACGTGCTGGCGCTGCCGGAACTCTTCTACACGGTCCAGGTGATCTACCGCCGCAATCTCGAAGTCATTCCGCTGCTGATGGTCGCGACCGTCTGGTATCTGATCATCATGACGGTACTGTCGATCGCTCAGCGCTATATCGAACGCTATTTTTCCAAAGGCGCCGTGCGCAACCCGACGCCGCTGCCCTTCCAGGCATTTTTTGAGCGTTTCCGCCGTCCGCTGCCTGTCCTCGAGACGGCGACCGACACCGTGCGCAAGATCGGTTTCCAGGATGCGGCGACGCTGCGGGCCGCTGGCGGCGCGGTGCGCATTCACGGCATTTCCAAAAGCTTCGGTTCGCTGAAAGTGCTCGATGACGTCGACCTTAGCCTTCCCGCCGGCAGCGTGACCGCCATCCTCGGTCCATCCGGCTCGGGCAAGTCGACGCTTCTGCGCGCCATCAACCATCTGGAGCGTGTCGATGAGGGTTTCATCTCGGTCGACGGCGATTTCGTCGGTTACAACAGGAAGGGCGACACGCTCTATGAGCTCAAGGAGAAGGATATCCTCAAACGCCGCGCCGATATCGGCATGGTCTTCCAGAGCTTCAATCTCTTCCCGCATCTGACCGTGCTCGAAAACCTCATCGAGGCACCGATCCAGGTTCGCGGTGTCGGCCGCGAGGACGCCGTGCAGCTGGCGCAGGAGCTGCTGGCACGCATTGGCCTCAGCGACAAGATTAACGCCTATCCGCGCCAGCTCTCCGGCGGCCAGCAGCAGCGTGTGGCGATCGCCCGCGCACTGGCGCTCCGCCCGAAGGTGCTGCTCTTCGACGAGCCGACATCGGCGCTCGATCCGGAGCTCGTCGGCGAAGTGCTCGACGTCATCAAGGAGCTTGCCCGCACCGGCACGACGCTCGTCATCGTCACCCACGAGGTGGGCTTTGCCCGCGAAGTTGCCGATACGGTCGTCTTCATGGACAGCGGCCGCATCCTGGAGGCCGGGCCCCCGGCCCGCATCTTCGCACAAGCGGAACATCCCCGTACGCGGGAATTCCTCGCCAAGGTTCTCTAGCGCGAAACAGCGCTGGCGAAACGCCGGGCCGCGACGGGCTGCTCCGGCCGAATAACAATAACCACAACCTAAAGATGAAATGGAGAAGGGGCATGACATTTACAGATAGGGCAAGGCTTCTGATAGCGGGAGCCGTCACCATGGCCGCGATCGGTTTCAGTTCCGCGCAGGCGCAGCAGAAGTTCGATCTCAGCCCTGAGCAGCCGAACCGGCTGCGGGTTGAAAAGAACGAGAAACGCATTGCCGAAATCAAGGACTTCAAGTTCGTCGAAAACGGCGTCTTCACCGTCGGCATCAGCTCGAGCGGCAATCTGCCGCTGCATGATTATGCCTCCGATTCCAAAACCGTCATCGGTTATGACGTCGATCTGGCGCAGGCCATTGCCGACAGCCTGGGCCTGAAGCTCGAGTTGGTTTCGGTCGCCTGGGCCGATTGGCCGCTGGGGCTGACCTCCGGAAAGTTCGACGCGGTGATTTCCAACGTGACGGTCACGGAAGAACGCAAGGAGAAGTTCGATTTCTCGACCTACCGCAAGGATGAGCTTGGCTTCTACGTCAAGGCCGATAGCCCGATCGCGGCGATCAAGCAGCCGAAGGATATTGCCGGCCTGAAGGTGATTACCGATGCCGGCACCAACCAGGAGAAAATCCTGCTGGAATGGGATCGTGAGAACGTCGCCGCCGGCCTGAAGCCAATCGAGGTGCAATATTATGACGACGACGCGGTCAAGGATCTCGCCGTTCAGTCCGGCAGAGCAGACACTGTCTTCAGCGTGAACGCAACGCAGGCCTATTCGGCGGGGATCAACGACAAGACCAAGCTTGTCGGCACCGTCAGCGGCGGTTGGCCGATCACGGCCGAAATTGCCGTTACCACGCGCAAGGGCAGCGGCCTGGCTGCTCCCTTGACCGATGTCGTCAACGACCTGATCGCCAGTGGCGCCTACCGGAAGATCCTCGATACCTGGAACCTCGGTCCCGAAGCGATCGACAAGGCCCAGACCAACCCGCCGGGCCTGCCGAAGAGCGGCTCCTGATCAGTACCTATAGGGCCGGCGGCATTGCTGCCGGCCACCCTGCCTGACAGTTTGGAGAATAAAAACCATGATTGCCTTTCCGGCATTCCGGACCCTGCTGATTGCCGCCATGGCGTCTGCCCTTTGCTACGGCGCAGCTCATGCAGCCGAGGATTTCGACCTCAGCCCAGAGCAGCCGGGCCGGCTTCACGCCGCCAGGAACGATGCGGCGATTGCCGCAATCCCGAAGGATTTCAAGTTCGTCACACCAGGCAAGTTTACTATCGCCGTCAGTCCCGGCGGCCCGCCGCTTGCGACCTATGCCACGGATGCCAAGACCGTGGTCGGGGCAGATCCCGACTATGCCTATGCCATCGCCGATAGCCTCGGCCTGACGCTGGAGATCGTGCCGGTCGCCTGGATCGACTGGCCGCTCGGCCTCGCCTCGGGCAAGTATGATGCCGTCATCTCCAATGTCGGGGTCACCGAGCAGCGCAAGGAGAAGTTCGATTTCTCTACCTACCGCCAGGGCCTGCATGGTTTCTTCGTCAAATCCGACAGCCCTGTGACCTCGATCAAGGAGCCCAAGAATGCGGCAGGCCTCAGGATCATCGTCGGGGCCGGCACCAACCAGGAGCGCATCCTGGTGAAGTGGAGCGAGGAAGATGTTGCCGCCGGCCTGAAGCCGATCGAGCTGCAATATTACGACGACGAGGCGGCAAGCCTCCTCGCGCTGCGGTCCGGCCGGGCCGATGTCATCGTCCAGCCGCATGCACAGCTCGTCTTCATCGCCACGCGCGACAAGAACATCAAGCGTGTCGGCACGTTGAGCGCCGGCTGGCCGGATCGCTCGGATGTCGCGATCACCACCCGCAAAGGAAGCGGACTGGCCGATGCGCTGACTGTTGCCACCAACGGCCTGATCAAGGACGGCACCTACGCAAAAATCCTTGACCACTGGCATCTTTCCGAGGAAGCCTTGCCGGCATCCGAGACCAACCCGCCCGGCCTGCCGAAATACTGATCATCGGATGACACGAGTGGGCAACATATCCATCAGCCATATCGGCTTCCTCACCCCCGGCAACTATCCCGACGATGATCCGTTGTCGGGATTGGAGCAGACGCTTGAGCAGCTGCAATATGGCGAAGATCTGGGCTTCGACAGCGCTTGGGTCCGCCAGCGGCACCTGGAGCCCGGAATCTCTTCGGCCAGCGCCTTCCTGGCGGCGGCGACGCAGCGAACCAGCCGGATCGAGCTTGGAACCGCGGTCATCCCGATCGGCTACGAGAGCCCTTACCGGCTGGCCGAAGACCTCGCCACCGTCGATGTTCTGTCGCGCGGACGGCTGAATATCGGTGTCAGCGCCGGACGACCGTTGCACGCAGACCTGATTGCCCCGCTCGTCTTCGACGGCGATTGGACGGGTTTCGATTTCTCGCATGATCGCGTGCTGCGCTTTGCCGACAATCTGCGTGGCAGCTATCTCGGCGACGAGCAGACCTTGATCAAGACGCCCTTCGGCCCGCAGCGGCCGCGGCTGCAGCCCTATGCCAAGGGCCTGATCGACCGGATCTGGTATGGCGGCGGATCGCAGCGCTCGGCCGAATGGGCCGGCCGCAATGGCTTCAATCTGTTGACCGGCAATGTGATAACGGGCGAGGGGACCGATGATTTCTTCATCGCGCAATCGCGATTGATCGAAACCCATCGCGGCGCCGAAACGCAGCGCCGGGTCGCGCTGGGGCGCGTCATCGTGCCTTTCGATAGCGCCGATGCCGCAACGCGCCGCCGGTATCGAGACTATGCCAATGGCCGTCATGAGCGGACGCTTTCGCCGCAGGGCGAGCGGCGGACCTTGTTTGCCCGGGATGTCGTCGGCACATCGGAGGAGATATTGGCGCAGCTTTTTGCCGATCCGATCCTGCCCGAGGTCAGCGAGTTGAGGCTGGAGCTCCCTTACGAGTTCGAGCACGAGCAGTATCGCCAGATTCTCCACGACTTCGCGACGCTGATCGCACCGGAGCTCGGATGGAAAGCGCCATCCGACATCCGCGCCGCTTCCTGAAAATGCCGTCGTCTATTCGACGCCAGAACAATCACCTCACAGGGAACATTCATCAGTGACCAAATCGGTAGAATATTTCTTTTCGATCGGCTCGCCCTGGTCGTATATCGGCTTCGATGCCTTCGCCGAACTTGCGGCGAAGAACGACGTCGTCATCACGCCCTATCTGACGACGGTGGTCGAGGAAAATGGCGGTATCTTTTCGCGCAATCGCCCGGAGATCCGGCGCGCCTACTGGACGCGGGACCTCAAGCGCTGGGCGCGCTTGCGCGGCAAGGAACTGCGGCTCGAACATCGCCCGGATCTGAGCGATCCGACGCCAGCGTCCCTCTTCGTGATTGCGGCTTACCTCGACGGACAGGATTGGATCGGCATTGCCCGCGCCCTGCAGCACGCCTTCTGGAGCGAGGCGAAGGATATCGGCAAGCCCGATGTGCGCGAAGCGATCGTGACATCAGCAGGTTTCGATGGCGCAGCACTCCTCAGACGACAAGCCGATGACGATGTCCAGAACAAATGGTCGGCGGACCGCGTGCATGCGCGCGACAGCGGCGTCTTCGGCTTTCCCACATATGTCTTTGACGGCGAGATCTATTGGGGGCAGGACAATTTGCCCTTCCTCGAACGTCATCTTCACGGCGACAAGCCTTAGGCTTGGAATTGCAGCGTCCCGAGGTCGCAGATGTCGATGGTGGTCGGCTTGCAGCCTATGCGTGCCGGAACAGCGGTGAACGTTTTTTTCAACCAGGCGAACAAGGAGAGACGCACGTTCCTTTAATCTATCAATTTTGTAGACAATAGTTGAGGCAACGCAAAGAGAGGAAAAACCATGTCAGGTTTCAAACTCGTCGGCATCGCTGGCAGCTTCAACCGTCCATCGAAGACATTGGCACTTGTGCGGCACGTCGCCGAACGTGCGAGCATTCGCTACGGATTTACCAGCAAGACCTATGATCTCAATGATGTCGGTCCGTCGCTGGGCAGCGCCTTGTGGCGCAAGGATCTCGACGCGCAGGCCAGGCATGTCATCGACGAGATCGTGCAGGCTGATGCCCTGATCATCGGCTCGCCGACCTACAAGGGCTCTTATCCCGGCCATTTCAAGCACCTCATCGACCTGATCGATCCCCACGAACTTCGGGGCAAGCCGATCGTCATCACGGCGACCGGCGGCGGTGACCGGCACGCGTTGATGGTCGAGCATCAGCTTCGGCCGTTGTTTGGTTTTTTCATGGCCCACACCTTACCGACTGCCGTCTATGCGTCCGATCGCGATTTCACAGACTATGCGGTCTCATCCGACGCGCTTTTGGCCCGCATCAACGAAGTGATCGGCGAATTGGCGGCCTTCTTTCCGGGCGCAAACCCGGCCCTGGCGGCAGCCGAGTAAGGATCGTCGCCATGACTCGATCTCAGGAAGCAACGATCACCGATGTGGAAAGGCCTGGGCCAAGCGAGCAATTGTGGAGCGTCTTCGAATTCGCCCGGCGCTATCGTCTCGCCAAACGCGAGGAGAACCGCCTGCTGATGCTCTATGGACCGACGGCATCGCTTCACGTTCTTCTAGCCAATGCACAACGTCATTCGCTGATTTCCTAACCGAAGAATACCGGTTCCTGACAGGAGGTTCGCATGAAGCTTGACTTCCACTTCTGGCTAAGACTCACGATTGGCCGGCTGCTAGAGCCGAAGACGCCGGCTGCGCACGAGCCTGTAAACGGATTGCGTGCGCGGGACGACGAGCGCGACCGGTCCGCCCGCGAATACGAACTCCACTATTGGGGCGCGATGCCCGGCCTTTGGTATTGAGGAGAATTGTGTGATGGCGATTGTCGTTGAGACCGACCTGCGTCGGCACGGTGCGAGAAGAGCGGAAGGCAGCGTCATGCCGCATTTCAGGCATGCGGCCGGAATCTGCACGATCGTCAGCTCTTTCACATTCCTGTTCGCCCTGGTGATCGGGTGGATCTGATGAGTGATGTCCGATGTTTGCCCCGATCGGGAAAAAGACCGACGCGCAGCTTCAGAGAGGAAGCCGTCAGATGATCGACGTACTTATTCTTCCCGGGCTTTTCGGCTCGGGAGAAGGGCATTGGCAACAGCATTGGCTGCAGGATCACCCGGGCAGTCGTCTAGTCGCTCAGGACGACTGGGACCATCCGAACCTTGACAACTGGCTGCTGCGATTGGAAGGCGCGCTTGAAGAGGCCGGCGAGGCCTATCTGGTTGCCCATAGTCTCGGCTGCCTGCTTGCCGCCCGCTTGGCCGGGCGAAGTGCGGCCCGTCGCGTCAAAGGAGCGTTGCTCGTTGCTCCATGCGATCTGCCGGTCACGGAAAACCTGCATCCCGGGCTTATCTCGTTTGGCGCCATGCCGACGGCGCCTTTGCCCTTTCAGAGCATCGTCGTCGGCAGCATGAACGATGCCTACATGACGGTCGATCGCTTGACCCTGTTCGGCCGCTTGTGGAACGCAGAGACCCGGAATATCGGCCTTGCCGGGCACATCAATGTCGCTAGCGGCTTTGGCCGCTGGCGCAACGGCTACCGATTGCTGGAGGGCTTGAAGACGCAAACGCGCGGTCGAAGGCATGTCGTTTCCATGCCGCCGGCCTTTGCTATGTGAGTGGTATCGCCATGTCCGACATTGTCGCCGACCTGCTGCGCCTTAGCGAAGATCCGAATGCCGACCCGAGGACCCGGCGCCGCCAAACCATGGAGCGGCTGGTGCAGACGCTGCTCGCCATGGCAGATACCGAAATGGGATCGGAAGATCCGCAGCATCGCCATTCCATCATTCATTTGACGACGATCATCCGCAAGATGACGGGAAGGATCGCAGAGGCCGATGATGCGACGTTTTCGGCAATCGTCAGGGAGGCCGCGATGCTGATACGCAGCCTGCAGCGGCGCCAGGCCGATGCGGCCAGATTTACGGTGCACTGACGCATGACGGATATCCGGGAGCATAAGCTGGTGACGATCCGGGGAAGCAAACTCTTGATGACCGGATCAACAATGGCTCTGACGGACGAGCTCGTATCGCTGAGCCTTCGCCCCGCGATCGATGTCGGCCCCGAGCCACATCGAAAACCGCTGACCGAAGCCGAGGTGGAGATGCTCGCCAACCGGCTTCTCCATGAGTCTACCGGCGCCCCGCTTTGGATCTTCGCCTATGGATCATTGATATGGAAGCCGGACTTCGACGCCGTCGAATCGCAGCATGGCGCAACAAGAGGGTGGCATCGCTCCTTCTGCCTGCAGATGACCCGCTGGCGGGGAACGCGGTCCCAGCCGGGACTGATGATGGCACTTGATCGTGGTGGACGTTGCAACGGCATCGTCTTCAGGCTTGCCGATGATGATCGCCTTGGCCAGATTCGGCGGTTGATCCGCCGTGAGGTCGGCACGATCGAAGACGCAGCGACGGTTCGCTGGATCCCGGTCGCGACCGCACATGGGCTGGTGCGCGCGCTGGTCTTTTGGGCTGGTCCGAAAGGCGAGCGTGTTTCCCGCAAATTGCCGCTGGAGACGGTGGCGCAGGTGCTTGCGAGAGCCTGCGGACACATGGGCTCCTGCGCCGAGTATCTGTATCTGACGGTGAAACATCTGGAAGAACGTGGCATCCGGGACCGCAATTTATGGCGGCTTCAGAAGCTGGTCGCAGCCGAGCTCGTCGCCATACACGGGCTGAACGCCGCGGCAGGAAGCCACTGAATATCGCTCCCTGGCGCCCTCCGGTCAGAGCTTGCCCTTCCAGGGCACGAGGTACGCCTCCAGAAACCGGATGGCGGCCGAGAAGGTGAACGCGCAGATCGCGATGATGCCGATACCGACGAAGACGACGTCGGTCGCCAGGAACTGTGAAGCCGACATGATCATCAAACCGATCCCGCGCGTGGAGGCGATCAATTCAGCCGCAACCAGCGTACCCCAGCCGACACCGAGCGCAATTCGAATGCCGGTGAGGATCTCGGGCAGGGCCGACGGCAGGACGATATCAAGGAAGAGCTGCAGCCGGCTCGCGCCCAGCGAACGCGCGGCATTGACGCGCTCGATCGGCAGCGCACGGACGCCGGCCTGGGCCGAGAGGCAGATCGGTGCGAACATCGCAAGCACCAGCAGCGTGATCTTCGACGTCTCGCCAATGCCGAGCCAGATGATCATCAGCGGCAGGTAGGAGAGCGGCGGAAGCGGCCAGTAAAACTCGATCGGCGCGTCGAGCACCCCTTTTGCCCATCGGTTCAGCCCCATGAGCAATCCGAGCGGGATGCCGGCGGAGACGGCGATGAGGGCGGCGACGACGATGCGGAACAGGCTTGCAAAAACATGCGCGGACAGCGACGCTCCGGCGTAACCGTCGCGATAGATGGCGCCGATCTGTGTCAGCACCTCGTCAGGACGCGGCAGAAACAAGTGTGGAACGACACCGAGCGCAGAGACGACCCACCACAGCAGCAGTATGGCCAGCGCTGTCGCAATGCTGATGGCCACCGTCGATTTCTCGCCGGCTCCAAAGCCCGCCATTTTCACCAGCTTGACCTGATGGTCCTCGCTACCCGCCGCAATCGGCGGTGCCTGCACTATATCGCTCATGCGGCGCTCCTGAGGTCTTCGGTGCTGTGGAGAATGGCGCGGATCTCCTCGCGCAGCTCGGCAAATTGCGGTGACGCCTTGATTGATCGGGCGTCGCCGGTTTCGGCGAAGCGGCGAACAAAATCCAGATCGAAGCGTGCAACGACGCGCCCCGGTCGAGGTGACATGACCAGGACCTGCGTGCCCAGGAACAAGGCCTCTTCAATCGAGTGCGTGATGAAGAAGACCTTCTTTGCCGTCTTATCCCAGATGGAAACCAGCAGTTCCTGCATCTGCTCGCGCGTCAGGCTGTCGAGTGCGCCGAACGGCTCGTCCATCAGCAGGATGTCGGGATTTGTTGCCAGAGCCCGTGCGATGCCGACACGCTGGCGCATGCCGCCCGACAGCTCGTAGGGAAAAGCGCCGGCGAATTCGTCGAGACCGACGAGCCGGAGCAGCTCCAGGGCGCGCGCTTGGCGCTCCCTGCGCTTGACCCCGGCGAATTTCAAACCGAGCGCGACATTGTCGATCACCGATTTCCAAGGCAGCAGCGAATCTTTCTGAAAAACGACGCCACGATCTGCGCCGGGTTGTTCGACCGCGCGGCCATCGAGCGTGATCCGGCCATCCGAAAGCGGAAGGAAGCCGGCAATCGCGTTGAGAAGGGTTGATTTGCCGCATCCCGAAGCGCCGAGTGCGACGACGAAGCCCCGTTCGGGAATATCGAAGGAAACGCGATCGAGCGCGTGAACGGTCCGCCCGTAGCGGGCTGCGAAGAAAACGCTGGCGTGATCGACTTTAAGCATGTTGCCGCTCGCAAGTTCGATGCCGGCGCGGTAAGCCGCGCCGGCGCTGGGGAGGATCAGTTGCTGACGCCGGTGAGGGCATCTGCGCTGACGAAGGCGCCGTAATCCGCCTGTACATCGGAAACCTTGCCCTGTTCCTTCAGGAACGATGCCGTGTCCTTGAGAATCTTGCCGGCACCCGCCTTTTCGCCGCCGCCAAGCCAGGCATCCGATGCCTGAACCTCAGGCGTCAGCAGCGTCAGGTTCTTCAGGGCCGAGGCCTGCTGGTCAGGTGTCCCGCCGAGAAGCTTGGCAAGCGACTTGGCGTTGTCGCTGTCGGGACCCCAGGCGGATTTGTCCGATGCGAAGGATGCGTAGTATTTGTTGATGACCGAAGCGAAGCCCTTCAGAAAGTCCGGGTTGTCGGCAGCAAATTTCGAGGCCGCGACCCAGGCGGAGAATGTCGGTGCACCCTTGTCTGCCACGTCCTTGGAGGTCACGAGAACCTTCCCGTTCTTCTTCAGTTCGGTGAGCGCCGGATCCCAGACGAAGCCGCCATCGATATCGCCGCGATTATAGCTGGCGACGATTTCGGGCTGGGGGATGGCGAAGACCTGAACGTCTTTTTCGGTCAGGCCCAGCGATTTGATCAGCGCCAGCAGCTGATAGTGGTCCGTGGATACCGGCGCGGCAGCAAGCTTCTTGCCCTTCAGATCATTCAGGCTTTCGATACCGGAGCCGTTGCGGACGACGAGAGCCTCGTCGATGCCCGAGATGGAGGCGAGGTAAAAGGCCTTGACCTCGAGACCGCGTGACACTGCTGCCGCAAATGGGCTGGAGCCGACATAGCCGATCTGGACGTCGCCGGAGGCAATGGCGGCGAAGATTTCGGCGCCCGAATTGAACCTGCGGAAGTCGATGTCGTATCCCGTCTCCTTGGCGAATTCGCCATTGGCGATCGCAACGGAAGATGGCAAGGCGTCGGTCTGATAGGCGACAACGACCTTCTTGTCCGCCGCTTCGGCGACAACAGCCGTTGCAAAAGTGCCGACGCCGACGGCGATCGCGGCAACCAAATTCCTGAAATTCATCTTGAGCCCCTTTGTTCAGGGCCGGACGGCCCTTGATCTCACCCTCAAAAGCGTAATGGTTGGGGAGGGGCTAGCGGGAGAAATAACAAACTATATTTATAGACAATAGAGATAATTGTTTCGTGATTCTGCCGCTTGTGCGATCAACAGGGACCGGCGAGCGACATTGGGCTTGAATGACGAAATGTCTCGATGACGCTCTGAGCTTCAGGGAGAATGCATTTGGCATATGATGTTATTGTGGTCGGTTCCGGTTTTTCAGCGATCGCGGTTACCTGCAATCTCATCGAGCAGCTTCCCGCTTCGGCGAAGGTCGCCGTCGTCGGCGACGATCCTGGCTTCGGCCGCGGGACGGCGTACCGAACGGAGCTCTATCTCCATCGCCTCAATGTTCCCGCCGGCCGCATGAGCCTGTTGCCGCATCAACCCGACGATTTTGTCGACTGGCTGAAAAGCCATGGACGCCCGTTGCAGGCCGGCGATTTCGCCTCGCGCAGCGATTACGGTCTTTATGTCCGCGATACGCTTGCGCGGCTGCTTCGAAAACGGGACGGCCGCTGCCGGGTCGATTTCATCAAGGCCAAGGCGGCGGGATGCGTGGAACGTTACAGCAGCACGCTGGCCTTCCATCTCGGCAACGGCGACGAGATTGCCGGCAAAAACGTGGTGCTGTGCCTCGGCGTCGGGAACGCAACCCTGCCGGTCGCTCCGGACGGCGTCCCGCCATTGCTGCGATCGCGCATCGTCGAGAACCCGTGGCGACTTTCGTGGCTGAGGCGCGTCGCACCATCCGATGCGGTGTGTATCCTCGGATCCGGCCTGACGATGATCGATCAGGTGCTCGCGCTTCGCGCCCATGGCCACGCCGGCAAGATCGATGTGCTTTCGCGGCGGGGGCTCGCACCGCTCGGACACGCGTGGAAGCCGCCAGCACCTCTGCCGATCGACGTCGAGACGCTTCCAGATACGATCAGCGGCATATTGAAGACCCTGCGGGGAAAGAGCAGGACGGTTGCCGACTGGCGAGCCGTGATGGACGGTCTGAGGCCTGCAACGCAGGCTCTCTGGCAACGGCTTTCGAGCAAGGAGCGGGCACGCTTCCTCAGGCATGCGCTTCCCTGGTGGAACATCCATCGTCACCGGGTCGCGCCTGACGTGTTCGACAGGTTTGAGAAGCTGGTCTTAGACGGAACCGTTCGTTTCCACGCGGGCTTCCTGAAATCGCTCGGGGCCGAGGAGGGCCGGCTCGTTGCCAGCTACAGGGTCAGAGCGACGCGCGAGATCGCCGAGATCAGGGCGGACTGGCTCGTCAACTGCACGGGAATGGAGCGGGCCGGGATCAGTCATTCACCGCTTTTGAAGGAAATGAGTCGCTTTGAGTTGATCGTCCCCGATCCTCTTGGTCTTGGGATCCAGGTGGATGCCGCTTCCGAGGTGATAGCCCCGTCCCGTATCTCGCCGGCCCGACTATTTGCGGTCGGCGCCCTGACGGCAGGACAATTCTGGGAGATCACGGCCGTTCCGGATATCCGGGTGCAGGCCAAAGTCGTGGTCGAGGAGATTGTTTCGAGAGGCTAGCTCCCGACGTGTCGGCAGCAGATCAAAGCTAGAGCGTCCTTTGCGCGTCTGAAAAGACGGGCGGCGCTATAGGTCGGCGGCGCTTGTTGAATTGCCGGCCGCCGACAGCTACAGTATCTGGTACGCCATAATACGATTCTTGCATTCGGCCGCGGCGGCGGAAGTTGAGCGTGCAAAGTCCAACACTGAGGTAGACAATGAGCGGTGCTCTGAAGGACGCAATTCGAGTCGAGCGTCCTGCAAAGACCTTGCGCGAATTGGCGCTCGACAAGGTCCGCGAAGCCATCGTCAACGGATATTTTCGTCCCGGAGATCGCCTTGTCGAGCGTGACCTCTGCGCCCAGCTCGGCGTCAGCCGAACAGTCGTGCGCGAGGTTCTGAGGCATTTGGAATCGGAAGGGCTTGTCGCCAATCTGCCGAACAAGGGGCCGATCGTCGCGCAGCTCGACATCGACGAAGCCAAGCAGATCTATGAGATCCGTGGCGCGCTGGAAGGCATGGCGGCGCGGCTGTGCGCGGAGCGCCGCAGCCCGGAGATCGTCGCTGCGCTGGAGGAGTCGCTGGCCGGGATCCGCAACAGCTACCGTGACAACGACATGGCGGCTGTGCTGACGAACACCTCTTCCTTCTATCACACCCTGTTCACCATGGTTGACAGGAACGTTGCCTGGGGTGTCGTCAATCTCCTCACCGTGCGCATAAACCACCTGCGCTCGATGACGATCAAGACGGAGAGACGCGGCATCGAAGGGCCGCTGCAGATGTCGAAGATCGTCGACGCCATCCGCCGCGGCGACGGCGAGGGGGCTTACCGGGCCGCGATGGATCACGTCGCCGCCGCAAGCGCGATTGCCGAAGCGGTGCTATCCGCCAAGAAGCCTGCCGACTAAGCACGAGCGAAGTCCTGACGGTTCCCCCCGCACGCCCTGGCAAAGCGCTCCTCTAAGCTGCCGATATCACTCCATTCGCGATGATGTTCCGTGCAATTTAGCGGAATCCATACTCCGCGCTTGACACCCAACTTTGTCCAATGTGATGGTATGCCATATTAAGTAATATATAAGGCGGCACCATGAACTGGGATGACCGTGACTTCTGGACTCGGCCTGCCTCCGCGGGGCGCCGCCATGCCGTTTGTCAGCTGACAACGCGCTGAATGGGAAGAAAGCGCTGCCCGCAGAGTCGAGAGTGAGCGCGCGCCAAATTGAAAACTCCGCCTCTGCCTGAACTGGGTCCTCTCAGGAACCAACTTGACACCTATATATTATGGTATACCATAATACGATACTGAGAAATGAGGTGCTCGATGGCCATTCAAATTCGCAAGACGGGACTGCAGATCGAAACGACGCTGATCGAAGGCGGCAAGGCCGCGGCGGTTCCGCTGAAGCTGTTTACCGCCTTCGCGGTCGTGAAGAATCCCTGGGCCGGTCGCGGCTTCGTCGACGACCTCAAGCCCGAAATTCACGCAGGCGCTCCGGTGCTCGGCGAGTTGCTGACCAAGATGATCATCGATGCGGTCGGGTCCGGCGATGCTGTCGAGGGATATGGAAAGTCTGCTGTCGTCGGCCTGGACGGCGAGATCGAACACGGGTCCGCGCTTATCCACACGCTGCGTTTCGGCAATTTTTATCGCCAAGCCGTCGGCGCCAAGTCGTATCTCGCCTTCTGCAACACACGCGGTCCGGCCAACGCGCCGATCATGATCCCGCTGATGGACAAGAACGATGAAGGCCGACGTTCGCACTATCTGACCATCCAGACATCGATCCCCGACGCGCCTGCTGCCGACGAGATCGTCGTGGCTCTTGGTGCTTCGATAGGCGGGCGCCCGCATCACCGCATCGGCGACCGGTACCAGGATCTGAAAGACCTGGGGCAGGACGTTGCCAATCCTGCGGGCGTTTGAGGGAGCGGCTCTGAGATGCTGACAGCCGGATCGACCACACGCACCGCTGCAGCAACAAACGCCGCCGGTGCCTTGCCGCGAAAGAAGACGGCAAGCGGGACGGCCTATCACGAGGCCGGCAGCGGTGAGCCGCTGGTTCTCATTCATGGCGTCGGCATGCGGCTCGAGGCCTGGGCGCCGCAGATCGCATTCCTGTCTGCAGGCCATCGCGTCATCGCCGTCGACATGCCGGGACATGGGGAGAGCGCAAAGCTGCCGGCGGGCAGCCGGCTCGAGGAGTTCGTCGCCTGGTTCGGACGCTTTCTCGACGAGATGGCAATCGACACCGCAAATGTTGCCGGGCACTCGATGGGCGCACTGGTTTCAGGAGGGGCGGCCGCGACCTTTGGCGAGCGTATCAGCCGTGTCGCCTACCTCAACGGCGTCTACAGGCGTGACCCTGAGGCAAAGGCCGCCGTGCTCGCGCGCGCTGCCGCCATTCCGATGTCGGGCGTCGACAAGGAAGGCCCTCTGGCCCGTTGGTTCGGCGATGATGCAGACAGCGTCACCGCGCGTGAATTGACGCGAAAATGGCTGAACCTCGTCGATCCCCAGGGATATGCCGTCGCTTACGCCGCCTTCGCGGGAGGAGACGAGACCTATGCTGACGGCTGGAAAGACGTGGCTGGTCCGGCGCTGTTTCTGACGGGGTCCGATGATCCGAACTCGACGCCCTTGATGGCGACGCAAATGGCAGAGCTTGCGCCGCGGGGCTACGCCCGCATCGTCGAAGGTCATCGTCATATGGTGAACCTGACCGCGCCTGATATCGTCAATTCGCTGCTCGCTGAGTGGCTGTCGTTCGGGGAGGATGAACGATGACAATCCAGACTGTCGACCCAAGAGCACTGCGAGATGCATTCGGGGCTTTTCCGACCGGGGTGACTGTCGTCACCGCCTGCGACGGGGAAGGACATCCGATCGGCTTCACAGCGAACTCCTTCACCTCGGTCTCGCTCAATCCACCGCTTCTCCTCGTCTGCCTTGCCAAGACGTCGCGCAATTTTGCCATCATGACCGGAGCGCAGCATTTTGCGATCAACGTGCTTTCGGAAACGCAGAAAGACGTGTCGAACACCTTTGCACGCCCGGTCGAGGACAGGTTTGCGGCGGTCGAATGGGCGAAGGGATCGGCAGGCTGCCCGATATTCTCGAACGTGGCGGCCTGGTTCGAATGCGCCATGGAAGAGGTCATCGAGGCTGGCGACCACGTCATCTTGATGGGCCGCATCGAAGCTTTCGACAATAGCGGCCGCAACGGTCTCGGCTATGCGCGTGGCGGTTATTTCACGCCGACGCTGGCAAGCAAGGCAGTGTCGGCGGCAAGCGAAGGCAATATGGAACTTGCAGCCGTTGTCGAGCGCCGCGGGGAAGTTCTGCTGCTCGGCGAGGATGTGCTCTCCCTGCCAAGCGTCGACGCCCATGATGGCAGCCCGACCGAGGCATTGCAAAAATACCTGGAAACGCTCACTGGGTTGAAAGTCAGCATCGGCTTTCTCTATTCGGTTTATGAGGGCAAGAGCGACGGCAAGCAGCACATCGTCTATCACGCCGTTGCCGGAGAGGGCGAGCCTGCCGGCGGCAGGTTCCTGAAGCCTGACGCATTGGTTGCGGCAAAGTTCAAGACCAGTTCGACTGCCGATATCGTCAACCGTTTTGCGATGGAAAGCTCGATCGGCAATTTCGGCGTCTATTTCGGCGACGAGACCGGCGGCACTGTTCACCCAATTCCAGTCAAGGACGCAAAAGCATGAAGTTCTCCCTCTTCGTCCATATGGAACGGCTCGATGCCAGCCAAAGCCACAAGAGCCTCTACGAGGAATTCGTCGCGCTCTGCGAGATCGCCGACAAGGGCGGCATGCACGCGATCTGGACGGGCGAGCACCATGGCATGGATTTCACCATCGCGCCCAATCCGTTCGTGACCATTGCTGATCTCGCGCGCCGCACATCGCGGGCACGGCTTGGGACGGGAACGGTGATTGCCCCCTTCTGGCATCCGATCAAACTCGCCGGCGAGGCGGCCATGGCCGATATCATCTGCGATGGACGACTCGACATCGGCATCGCGCGGGGGGCCTATTCCTTCGAATACGAACGTCTGCTGCCCGGTCTCGATGCCTGGGGTGCTGGCCAGCGCATGCGCGAGCTCATCCCGGCGGTCAAAGGCATATGGGCCGGCGACTACGCCCATGACGGGGAATTCTTCAAGTTTCCGTCGACCACGTCGGCGCCGAAACCGCTGCAGCAGCCGAACCCGCCCATATGGGTTGCGGCGCGCGATCCGAACTCGCACGAATTTGCCGTCGCCAACGGCTGCAACGTCCAGGTCACACCGCTCTGGCAGGGCGACGACGAGGTTCAGTCGTTGATGGAGCGCTTCAACGATGCCTGCGCCAAGAATCCCGAGATCGAGCGGCCCAAGATCATGCTGCTGCGCCATACCTATGTCGGTTCGTCAGAGGACGATGTCGCCCAGGCCGCCCATGAACTCAGCGTCTACTACAATTATTTCTTCGCCTGGTTCAAGAATGAGAAGCCGGTTACCCAGGGTCTGATCGAACGGATCCCGGACGAACAGATCAGAGCAAATGCGATGTTGTCGGACCAGGTCATGCGCACCAACAATGTCGTTGGCGACGCTGAGACCGTCATCGCCCGGCTCAAGGCGTATGAAGCGCTCGGCTATGACGAATATTCCTTCTGGATCGACACCGGCATGAGCTTCGAGCGCAAGAAGGCGTCGCTCGAGCGCTTCATCACCGAGGTCATGCCGGCATTTCAGGAGTAAGACCATGCGGCGTTTCCAGCACTACATCGACGGCGAATTTTCAGATGGCGAGGCCAGCTATGCGAGCATCGATCCCGCCTCCGGCGCGGTCTGGGCGGAGATGCCCGAAGCGCGCGAGGGCGATGTCGGTCGGGCTGTCGACGCTGCCGACAGGGCACTTTACGACGGCGCCTGGCCGAAAATGACGGCCACCCAACGCGGCAAGCTGCTCTGCAAGCTGGCCGACCTGGTTGCTGCCAACGCGCAGGTGCTGGCTGAACTGGAGACGCGCGACACCGGCAAGATCATCCGCGAGACATCGGCGCAGATCGCTTATGTCGCCGAATACTATCGCTACTATGCCGGCATCGCCGACAAGATCGAAGGCGCCTACCTGCCGATCGACAAGCCCGACATGGATGTCTGGCTTCGCCGCGAGCCGATCGGCGTCGTTGCGATGGTCGTGCCGTGGAACAGCCAGCTGTTCCTGTCTGCGGTGAAGATCGGACCGGCACTCGCCGCCGGCTGCACGATGGTCGTCAAGGCCTCGGAAGACGGGCCGGCGCCACTTCTCGAATTTGCGCGTCTCGTGCACGAGGCAGGCTTTCCTGCCGGCGTCGTCAACATCATCACCGGTTTCGGCGCCTCCTGCGGCGCCGCCCTCGGGCGGCACCCGAAGGTCGCCCACGTCGCTTTTACCGGCGGCCCTGAAACCGCCCGGCACGTCGTGCGCAACTCGGCCGAAAACCTCGCCTCCACCTCGCTTGAACTTGGCGGCAAGTCGCCGTTCATCGTCTTTGCCGATGCGGACCTCGAAAGTGCGGCCAATGCCCAGGTCGCAGGCATCTTCGCCGCGACAGGCCAGAGCTGTGTTGCCGGATCGCGCCTCATCGTCGAACGCAGTATCAAGGATAAATTCGTCGCCCTGCTGCGCGAGAAGGCGGAAGCGATCCGTATTGGCGCGCCACTCGATATGGCGACCGAAGTCGGCCCGCTTGCCACCAAGCGCCAGCAGGACAATATCGGCGCCCTCGTCGCCAAGTCGATCGAAAGCGGCGCCCGCCTCGTCACGGGAGGGCGCAAGATTGATGGCGAAGGCTATTATTTCCCGCCGACGATTCTCGATTGCGACGATGTCGCCTCGCCCTCGTTGACAGAGGAATTCTTCGGGCCGGTCCTGTCCGTCGTGTCGTTCGAGACGGAAGCCGAGGCGCTGCGGCTCGCCAACGATACCCGTTATGGCCTGGCTTCCGGCGTCTTCACCCAGAACCTCACCCGGGCGCACCGGCTGATGAAGGGGCTGCGTGCCGGGATCGTCTGGGTCAACACCTACCGCGCCGTCTCGCCGATCGCGCCGTTCGGCGGTTTCGGCCTGTCAGGCCATGGCAGGGAAGGCGGCATGGCCGCGGCGCTCGACTATACCCGTACCAAGACGATCTGGCTCAGGACATCGGACGATCCGATCCCCGATCCCTTTGTGATGAGGTAGCGCCGATGTTTTACGAAATCCGGACCTACCGGCTGAAGAACGGCACCATCCCGCAATATCTCAAGGTCGTCGAGGAAGAGGGGATCGAGATCCAGAAGAGCCATCTCGGCACGCTCGTCGGTTACTTCTTTTCGGAGATCGGAACGATCAACGAGATCGTCCACATCTGGGCCTTTGCGAGCCTGGACGACCGGGAGGCGAGGCGCCAGAGGCTTCTGGCCGATCCCCGATGGCAGGCCTTTCTGCCCAAGATCCGCGATCTGATCGAGGTGGCGGAAAACAAGATTATGAAGCCAGCTAACTTTTCTCCCAGGAGCGAGGCGCACTGACGGCATAAGGCATACAGGACAAACCAGAACAAGGATAAGGGAACATGAAAACAACATTTGCTGTCGCGGCGGTCGCCGCATTCGTGGCTGTGTCCGTACCGGCGCACGCCGACAACATGGTCTTTTCGAGCTGGGGAGGAACGACCCAGGACGCGCAGAAGGCTGCATGGGCCAGCCCGTTCACGGAGAAGACCGGTATCACCGTCGTACAGGACGGACCGACGGACTACGGCAAGCTCAAGGCGATGGTCGAGGCCGGTCAGGTCACCTGGGACGTGGTCGACGTCGAAGGCGATTATGCCGCCCAGGCCGGCAAGAATGGCCAGCTCGAGAAACTCGATTTCTCCGTCATCGATAAATCCAAGCTCGATCCGCGCTTCGTGACCGACTATTCGGTCGGCAGCTTCTATTATTCCTTCGTGATCGGCTGCAATGCCGATGCCGTCAGCGCCTGCCCGAAGACATGGGCTGACCTGTTCGACACGGCAAAGTTTCCGGGAAAGCGCACATTCTACAAGTGGTCGGCTCCTGGTGTGATCGAAGCGGCGCTGCTTGCCGACGGCGTGGCCGCCGACAAGCTCTATCCGCTTGATCTCGACCGCGCCTTCAAGAAGCTCGATACGATCAAATCGGATATCGTCTGGTGGTCGGGCGGTGCACAGTCGCAGCAGCTTCTGGCATCCGCCGAGGCTCCCTTCGGCAGTATCTGGAATGGCCGCATGACCGCGCTTGCGGCGAGCGGTATCAAGACCGAGACCTCATGGGAACAGAACATCACCGCTGCGGATTCGCTCGTCGTGCCGAAGGGTTCGCCGAACGTGGAAGCCGCGATGAAGTTCATTGCAATGGCGACCTCGGCCGAACCGCAGGCCGCCCTTGCAAAAGCCACCGGATATGCGCCAATCAACGTTGACTCGGCCAAGCTGATGGATCCGGAGACGGCCAAGACCCTGCCGGATCAGCAGACGGCCAGCCAGGTGAATGCCGACATGAACTACTGGGCTGATAATCGCGATGCCATCGGCGAGAAGTGGTACGCCTGGCAGGCGAAATAGCCTGAAACTTGAGACGGATGGGCACGGCGAATGTTCGCCGTGCCTCCCGCAGCGCCAGTGCCCGTTTGACCGGCCACGGCGCCTGTGGAAATTGACGGGTGGGAAGGACTGTCATGTCGACATATAGCGATGCCTCCGCTGCAATTGCGCCCCTGCCAAAGGCGCGCAAGGCAACAGGGTTTGGGGGGGTCCTTCCGGCGCTCGCCTTCGTGGCGATCTTTTTCATCGCGCCGGTGGCGGTACTCCTGCTGCGCAGCGTGCTGGAACCGGTGCCGGGCTTTGGAAACTATGCGCAGCTGATCGGATCCGCGACCTATCTCAAGATTTTCGCCAACACCTTCATCGTCTCGGGTCTCGTCACCGCGATTTCGCTGCTGATCGGATTTCCCGTTGCCTGGGCGCTGGCAATCATGCCCGGGCGCCTCACCTCGGTAATCTTTGCGATCCTGCTCCTGTCGATGTGGACCAACCTGCTGGCCCGCACCTATGCCTGGATGGTGCTTTTGCAGCGGACGGGGCTCATCAACAAGATGCTGATCGGAATGGGGCTGATCGACAAACCTTTGGCACTGGTCAACAACCTGACCGGGGTCACCATCGGCATGACCTATATCATGCTGCCCTTCATCATCCTGCCGCTCTACGGCGTGATCAAGAAGATCGACCCGTCGACCCTGCAGGCGGCAGCACTTTGCGGCGCCAATCGGTGGCAGTGCCTGACCCGTGTCCTGCTGCCCTTGGCCATGCCCGGCATGGCGGCTGGCGCCCTTATGGTCTTCGTCATGTCGCTTGGTTATTTCGTCACGCCGTCGCTTCTCGGCGGCACTGCGAACATGATGCTCGCAGAGCTGATTGCGCAATTCGTGCAGTCGCTGGTCAATTGGGGAATGGGAGGTGCTGCGGCGCTGGTTCTCCTCGTGGTGACCCTGCTGCTTTATGCCGTGCAGCTGCGCTTCCTCGGCAACCAAAACCCGGGAGGGCGTTGACATGTTGCTCAATTTCGACCGCCTCGGCTGGTGGAAATACATCCTGCTGGCGATCACGCTTCTGACTGCAGCCTTTCTGCTGCTGCCGATCGTCTTTATCGCGGCGCTCTCCTTCGGCTCCTCGCAATGGCTGATCTTTCCGCCGCCCGGCTGGACGCTTCAATGGTACAGCGAGCTCTTTGCCGATCCGCGCTGGCTGGAATCGGCCTGGACGAGCTTCAAGATCGCGGTCATCGTGACGATCCTGTCGGTGCTGCTCGGGCTCGTGACCTCCTTCGGGCTGGTGCGCGGTTCGTTCTTGTTCCGCGATGCGCTGAAAGCGCTGTTCCTGACGCCGATGATCCTTCCCGTCGTGGTTCTTGCGGTCGCCCTTTATGCCTTCTTCCTGAGGATTGGTCTTGGCGGCACGTTGGTAGGCTTCGTCATTTCGCACCTGGTTCTCGCACTGCCCTTCTCGATCCTCTCCATCTCAAGTGCGCTGGAAGGCTTCGACAAATCGATCGAGGATGCGGCGGTTCTGTGCGGCGCCTCGCCTCTGGAAGCAAAGATCAGGGTCACCCTGCCGGCGATCAGCCATGGGCTGTTTTCGGCGGCCGTCTTCTCGTTCCTGACATCCTGGGACGAGGTGGTGGTGGCGATCTTCATGTCCAGCCCGACCCTGCAGACGCTGCCGGTAAAAGTATGGGCGACGCTGCGGCAGGACCTGACGCCGGTTGTCGCTGCGGCGTCGACCCTTCTCATCCTTTTGACGATCCTCTTGATGGCGCTTGTTGCCGTCGTGCGTAAGGTACTGAAACAATGAAAGAACCATTCCTTCAGATCCGCGGAATACGCAAGGAATACGGCCCGGTTGTCGCTGTCCACGACGTCAATCTCGACGTACGGCGCGGGGAGTTCCTGACCTTTCTCGGCCCGTCCGGATCCGGGAAAAGCACGACCCTCTACATCCTGGCCGGCTTTGAAACTCCGACGAAAGGCGACATCACGCTGGAGGGCAAGACCCTGCTCGCCACGCCGTCGCACAAGCGCAACATCGGCATGGTGTTCCAGCGCTACACCCTGTTTCCGCATCTGACGGTGGGCGAAAACATCGCATTTCCGCTGAAGGTCCGGCGCAAGTCCAAGGCCGAGGTCGACAGCAAGGTGAAGGAGATGCTGCGCCTCGTCAGGCTCGAAGGCTTCGAGGATCGCAAGCCCGCGCAAATGTCCGGCGGTCAGCAGCAGCGCGTCGCCCTTGCCAGAGCCCTTGCCTATGATCCGCCGGTGCTTCTGATGGACGAGCCGCTGTCGGCGCTCGACAAGAAGCTGCGCGAGGAAATCCAGCATGAGATACGCCGGATCCACCAGCAGACCGAAGTGACGATCCTCTACGTCACCCACGACCAGGAGGAGGCGCTGCGGCTCTCCGACCGGATCGCCGTCTTTTCCAAGGGCGTCATCGATCAGATCGGGACGGGCCCGGAACTCTACGCCAATCCGCGGACCCGCTTCGTGGCAGAATTCATCGGCGACAGCGATTTCATTTCATGCGACCTGCTGTCATCCTCCGATGGGCAGGCCACCATTTCGCTTGGCGGCGGGAGCGTCTTCAATCATATTCCGGTGCATGGAAAAGGAACCTCCGGGACGAGGGCAGCCCTGATGCTGAGGCCGGAGCGCATTCGGTTGTCGCGAAACCAGGCAGCAGGAGCGGGTCTTGCCGCAACGGTCAGCGACATTACCTTCCTCGGCAACAATATTCACGTCTCGACCGAGACGGCGACAGGCGAGGCGCTGGCGGTTCGTTTGCCGTTCGGTCACGAGGCTATCGCGGGGCTCAGCCGCGGAGATATAGTCCATCTGAATTTCGATCCCGGTGCCGCTCACGTATTCTGTTGAAAGTTGTCATATGAAGCTCAATGATCCCTCGCTGTTCCGTCAGGCATGCCCCATCGCCGATCGCTGGATCGAAGCGGAAGGCCGCAAGGCGGCCACGGTCCGCAATCCGGCGACAGGCGAGCCGCTGGGGGTGGTGCCTGACCTCGGCGCCGCGGAAACGGAAGATGCCATCCGCGCCGCGGTTATCGCCCAGAAGCTTTGGGCGAAGAAGACCGCCGGGGAGCGCGCCGCCGTTCTCAAGAAATGGCACCGGCTGATGATCGAAAATCGCGACGATCTGGCGATGATCCTGACGCTGGAGCAGGGAAAACCGCTCGCCGAAGCCAAAGGAGAGATCACCTATGGTGCGAGCTTCATCGAATGGTTCGCCGAGGAGGCGAGACGCATCAACGGCGAGGTCGTACCAGGACATCAGCCGGACAAGCGGATCCTCGTCCTTCGCCAGCCGGCAGGCGTAGTGGCGGCGATCACGCCCTGGAACTTTCCGAACGCGATGATCACCCGCAAGATTGGCCCCGCGCTTGCCGCCGGCTGTGCCGTCGTTCTCAAGCCGGCGCTGCAGACGCCATTCTCCGCCATTGCGATCGCCGTTCTCGGTGAGCGCGCCGGCCTGCCGCCGGGGCTTCTCAACATCGTCACGGGTGACGCAGCGGCAATTGGCGGGGTGCTGACGGCAAGCCGTGACGTTCGGGTTCTGACATTCACCGGCTCCACCCGGACGGGCGAACTGCTTTACCGGCAATGTGCGCCGACGATCAAAAAGCTCGGCCTCGAGCTTGGCGGCAATGCACCCTTCATCGTGTTCGACGACGCCGATCTCGACGCTGCGGTCGAAGGCGCGCTCATCGCCAAGTTCCGCAACAACGGCCAGACCTGTGTTTGCGCCAATCGCCTTTATGTCCAGGACGGCGTCTACGAGGCGTTTGCCGCCAAGCTCGCCGCGGCGGTTTCGGGCTTGAAGGTCGGCAACGGTCTCGACCGTGACGTCGTGCTTGGCCCGCTGATCGACGACAATGCCGTCGCCAAGGTCGAAAGCCATATCCGCGATGCCGTTTCAAAGGGTGCCGGGATCGTTTCAGGCGGCAAACGCCACGCGCTCGGCGGCCATTTCTTCGAGCCGACGATCCTGCGCGACGTTGCTGCCGGCATGCAGGTCGCGCGCGAGGAAACCTTCGGGCCGCTTGCACCGCTTTTCCGTTTCCGCGACGAAGAAGACGTCATCGAACAGGCAAACGACACCGAATTCGGACTTGCTTCGTATTTTTACGCCCGCGATCTGTCGCGGGTATTTCGTGTGGCCGAAGCGCTCGAATATGGCATGGTCGGCGTCAATACCGGTCTCGTCTCGACGGCTGAGGCCCCGTTCGGCGGCGTGAAGATGTCAGGTCTCGGTCGCGAAGGGTCAAGGCACGGATTGGACGAATATACCGAACTTAAATATGTATGCCTGGGTGGTATTGCCTGACTTGGTCGATGTTTGCGGTTTATCCGCGCTGGCGACATGACGACAGGCGCGGACCCGTCAGTTCCCGACCGCTGCGATGATGCCGATCTCGACGGCGAATTCTGGTCCGGCGAGCCTTGCTTCGACCGTGGCGCGCGCCGGCGCCTAATCTTGCGCCGCTCTATCAAAAGGGCGTGCTGTTCCGTGACGCCTATGTGTTTTCCAGCCCCAGGCAACTCGCCTTCGCGCTCGCGGCGGCTGTTATAAACGGCGGAGGGGAAATCGTCCGCGCCGAGGTCTCGGCGATCGAGCCGCGCGACAACGGCATCTGCGCCTGCGGATCGCGGACAAGCAAATCCCTGCGGACCATGCGGTCGTGGCCGCCGGCGCCCATTCGCGCAAGCTTACGGCATCGATCGGCGATCGCGTCCTGCTCGACACCGAGCGCGGTTATCATGTCCTGTTCCCGCAAGCGGGCCATTTGCTGTCGCGCCCGGTCTGCTATCCCGAACACGGCTTCTACATGGTGCCGATGGCCGATGGATTGCGCGCGGCCGGAACGGTCGAACTCGGCGGGCTTGCCACTCCCTTGAACCCCAGGCGGACCGCGACGATCCGTGACGGCGTGAAGATGCTCCTGCCGGCGGCCGGGCACGGCAGCGACGAGTGGCTGGGCTTTCGCCCGTCCATGCCGGGTTCACTTCTGGTGATCGTCTCGGTCTGACGCTGTCGGCTTTGACCAGCTATCTGGTTTCCCAGCTGGTCGCGGGACAGCGCCCGGCTGTCGATCTGGCGCCTCTGCGTCCCGACCGGTTCTAAGCCGGGCGCATAGAAGGCGGCTCACGTGTTGGCGCTCCTTCTTCGGTTGGAGTGAGCCCACGCACGAACAAGGCCAGTGAAGGCAAAGTGAAGGCAAAGTGAAGGCAAAGTCCCTATCACTCGAACCTTGAATGTAAGGAAAAATTCCATTACTTTGGTATTGACTAAAGAAGGAGATTTTCCATGGCTTCCCTTGCCGTCACAATGAAAGGGCAGATCACGCTGAGACGGGATTTGCTGACGCATCTTGGGGTCAAGCCGGGGGAGCGGATCGAATTCGACAAGCTGCCTGGGGGCGAGCTGCGGGTAAAGGCTGCCCGTCCAGCGGGGACCATCGACGACTTTATCGGTCGGCATGCTGGCAAGATGAAAAAGCCGTTGACCATCGAAGAGATGAACGAAATCGCGGCTTCGGGCTGGGCCGGCGAGGAATGAAAGTTTCAGTCGATACCAACATTCTTGCTCGAGCCGTCCTGCAGGATGATGCCGAGCAGGGAAGGGCAGCGGCAAAGCTCCTCAAGGAAGCATCGCTGATCGCGGTTTCCCTGCCGAGCTTGTGTGAACTGGTCTGGATACTGCGTCGAGGAGCTAGACTATCAAAGGAAGATGTTTCACAGACGATCCAAGACCTGCTCAACGCGGGCAATGTGGCGATGAACCGTCCTGCGGTCGAAGCAGGATTGGCCATGCTGGAGGCGGGTGGCGATTTTGCAGATGGCGTGATTGCTCATGAGGGAGCATGGCTTGGCGGCGAAAGCTTCGTATCTTTCGACAAGCAGGCGGTCGAACTGGTAAGCCGCCAAGGCCAACCCGCGCGTCTTCTCGTCTGAAATTCCGCAGGCTCATGAGCGGGTAGGAGGGAGCAGGAAGGCTCTAGCCTGGGCGCGGTCCCGATCAGGCCGATACTGAGCGGCTGCAAACGTTTCAACGCTGAGACGACGGACGGGCGTTGGCTTCAGAACCGATGTTCCGCTCCCTCGACCGGATTTGCCCAGACCGTCATACCAGGCGCAAACGGCGTCTCGCCTTCGGCGCGCACGACCATCTCGCCGAGCTCGGGGATGTCGAGGTAGAGGATCGCGTCGGCGCCAAGCCGCTCCACATGCCGGATCCCGCCCTGCCATTGCCCGGCACCTTCCGAAAGCCTGATATGTTCCGGGCGAATGCCGTAGGTCGCGCAGTTCATTCGCCGCGCTATCTCTCCTCCATAGAGGTTCATCTTCGGGCTGCCGATGAAGCCGGCGACGAATGGTGTCGCGGGATTGCGGTAGAGCTCCATCGGACTGCCGATCTGTTCGACCGCGCCGCCGTTCAGGACGACGATCTTGTCCGCCATCGTCATGGCTTCGACCTGGTCGTGGGTGACATAGATCATCGTCGATTTCAGGCGGGCGTGGAGATCGGCGATCTCAAGGCGCATCTGGGCTCTGAGCGAAGCGTCGAGATTGGAGAGCGGCTCGTCGAACAGGAAGACCTTGGGATCGCGGATGATCGCGCGGCCGATGGCGACGCGCTGCCTCTGGCCGCCGGAGAGTGCTTTCGGCTTTCTCTCCAACAACTGGGTGAGCTGTAGCGTTTCGGCCGTCGCCGCGACCTTGGCAGCGATTTCCGCCTTTGGGCGGCCGGCGAGTGAAAGGCCGAAGCCGATATTCTCGGCAACGGTCATATGCGGGTAGAGCGCGTAGCTCTGGAACACCATGGCAATGCCGCGCTCGGAGGGTTCGGCATAGGTCACGTCCTTGCCGCCGATGGTCAGCGCGCCTGACGTCGTTTCCTCGAGGCCGGCGATGATGCGCAGCAGCGTCGATTTTCCGCATCCAGACGGGCCGACGAAAACGACGAACTCGCCGGAGGCAACCTCCAGATCGATCCCCTTGATGACTTCGAGGGCGCCAAAGCTCTTGCGAACCTGTTTGAGAGTGAGCTCAGCCATTCTGCTACCCTTTGACTGCGCCGGCCGTCATGCCCGCGACGATCTGTCGGTTGAAGAAGATGAAGACGATCAGCGGCGGGATCGTCACGAGGAGAATATTCATGAAGAGGAGATTGTACTGGCTCGTGTACATGCTCTGGAAATTATAGAGCGTCAGCTGCACGGTCACGTTCTCCCTGCCGGGAAGATAGTAGAGCGGGTTGGTAAAATCGTTGAAGATGGCGATCGACTGCACGACGATGTTGGTGACGGTCACCGGCTTCAGCAGCGGCAGGATCACTCTGAAGAAAATCTGTCGGGGCTTGGCGCCATCGATCAGCGCCGCCTCGTCGAGGTCGCGCGGTATGGTCGAGATGAACGACCGGCAGAGCAAGGTCGAGAAAGAGAGATTATAGGCGACCTGGATCAAAATCATCCCGGTCATGGTCTTGAAGAGACCGATCTCCTGCAGGAGGCCGATGGTGGGCACGACGGCCGGCGGCATCATCAGGCCCATGAACAGGGCAACGGAGGCCACCCTGTTCCAGACGGTCTTGCGGCGCTGCATCACATATCCGACCATCGCCGACAGCAGGATCAGGATCGTGACGGAGACCACGGTGATCAGCGTGGAGTTGAAATAGGCGAGCGCGAGCTGGTAGTCGCGCGCCTTGAAGACGGCGATCAGATTGTCCCAGAACAGCCAATGCTCGGGCAATTCGAAATCGAGGCGAGAGGCTTCGGATTTCGATTTGACCGCCTGGAGAGCGACGAAAACGAAAGGCATGACGAAGATGACGGCCGCCACCGCAAGGGCTATCGCGCCGGTCACGTAAGGGCGGACGCTTCTCATTCCTCGACCTCGCGCCGGTTGAACCACAGGGTGAATGGCAGGATGATTACGGCGATCAGCGCAAACAGGATGACGTTTCCGGCCGTCGATAGGCCGTAGAAACCCGCTTGGTACTGCTTATAGATGACCGATGCGATTACATCGGAGGAGAAACCAGGCCCGCCGCGGGTCATGGCCCATATCAGATCGAAGGATCGAAGCCCGCCGATCAACGACAATGTCACCACGATGACAGTGGCGGGACGCACGAGCGGCAGGGTGATACGGAAAAATTGCTGGAGACGCGTGGCCCCGTCAATCCTTGCGGCCTCATAATAATCGGGGCTGATCGCGGCAAGTCCGGCGATGAAGATTAAGGTGGCGAGGCCGACACCCTTCCAGACATCGACCAAAGCCACCGAAAAAAGCGCCAGCGCCGGATTGGTGAGCCATCCAGGTCCTGGAATGCCGAGCGTCTCGAGCGTGACATTGATGATGCCCCTGGTCGGATGCATCATCACCGTGAATGTGATGCCGATGCCGATCGTCGAGACCAGGACGGGAAAGAAGACCAGCGTGCGCAGGAAGCCGCGAGCGAAAATATTGCTGGTCAACAGCACGGCGAGCAGCAGCCCGCAGACCGTCTTCAGGCCGGATGTCGTCACGGCATAGATCAGCGTGTTGACCAGTCCCTTGACCAGAAATGGTTCGGAAAAGAACTGCTGAAAGTTTTCGAGCCCGATGAATTCGGCGGTCGAAAGATCCCAGCGTGTGAGGCTGAACCAGAGAGAGGATACGGTGGGAACCAGAAACAGCACGCCGTAGATGATTGCGGCCGGAATAAAAAACCACAGCGGGTAGGGCGATTTGCGCGAGCGGGGGCGTGTCTCTGTCATGACTACCTCACTACCTCTTCGATCGGGTGGAACCTCGCCCCTTCAGGAGCGAGGTTAATTGACCCGAAAGACCGCTACCAGTTGGGCAGGCCGAGCTGCTTTGCCTGTTTGCGCACGTCGTCGTCATAGAGTTTTGCCGCGTCGGCGGGCTGGCGAATACCGGAGCCGACTTCGACGGTGATCTGCTCGAGAGCCGGCCCCTTGACCGGCGAAACAAATTCCAGCGCCGGGGTCGTCTTGTCCTTGGCCTCGAAATAGGGAAGCATGTCCTTCACCGCAGGCGGTACGTCGGCAGGCAGACCGCAGCCGTCGATCAAGGGAGGCCCTTGCACGGTGTTGGTTTCCACCATGATCTTGCAGCCTTCGACGCTTCCTGCGAAATCCACAAATTTCTTCGCTTCCTCTGCGTGCTGACTGGTAAGGGGAATGTAGAGGGCGGGCGGCATCCAGACCGTCAGGCCATTCGTCGCCGCGTCGTCGCTCGGCTGCGCGAAGAAACCGACATCTGCGAGGTTCTCGGGATAATTCTGCTTGAGCGCGCCGATTGCGAAGCTCAGCATTGGATAATGCGCTGCCTCGCCGGTTGCCACCATTCTCAGGCCATCGTCATAGCTTGCCGCGCCGAAATCCTCGTTCATCAGGCCGGCGTCGTGAACGTCCTTCAGCCGTTCGAAGCCTTTCATGGCCGCCGGCGTCTCTGCGTATTTCGCCTTGTTGGCAGTGTAGTCGGCGGCGAAGTTCGGCACGGCGGCATGGAGGTTGTAATAGTCAGCCAGAACGAACAGCTGCGAGGTCCAGGTATCGCGATAGGTCTGCGCGACGGCGACCTTGCCTGATGCCTTGACCTTTGCGTTGTTCGCCATGAAGTCCGCCCATGTCTTCGGAACTGACAGGCCGAGGTCCTGGTAGATTTTCCTGTTGTAGAGGATGCCCCCCGCCATCGCCGTGCCGAAGGGAACGCCGTAGAGCTTGCCGTCGGCGCGGACGACCGACTTGAAGCCTTCGTCCACCTTCGCCTGCGACGCAAGACCGCTCAGATCGACAAGCGTCTGCGCGGGTTTCAGCGCCTGGAGCAGCGAGCCGGAATTATAGAGAAAAACATCGGACATCTCGCCCGTCGCCAGGCGCGTCTTGATGATGTTGTCACCCTCGCCACCTCCTGCCCGCGGCTCGATTTCGATCGTCACGTCAGGCGCCTTTGTCTGATAGGCGGCAACCAGTGCCTCGGCCGCCGCGACGGTGTCCGGGTTATTGTCGATCAGGAATGACAGCGTGGTGTCTGCATGCGACGGACCGGCCGCGACCAGCGCCAAAAGCGCCGACGCGCCCACAAGAATGAGCTTTATCCGATGTGTCATGACGTTCCTCCTCTGAACGGTGTGACGTGTATGCTCCTCAGGAATTGGGTAGGGAAAAGACCAGTCGGTGCGTTCCCGGGGCAAGAACGGCTTCCTCGACGACGGGCTCTCCGTTGAGCGACGGGTTTTGATGCCGTTTTCCGGGCCGGAACCAGCCGATGCAGCCCTCCGGAAGGGTCAGCACATAGGTGACCTTTTTGCCGTCGCAGTGCCAGCCGGCCTCGATGCGTCCCTGGCTGATATCATGATAGGCCGAAACCGGCGAAAGGGACGGGATCGGCGCCGGATCGACAATGACCTCGGCAAATCCGGGTGCGCTCGGGCTCGGCGAAATTCCGGCGACGCTTTCGAACAGCCATTGGCAGACCGCGCCATAGGCATAGTGGTTGTAGCTGTTCATGTCGGGTTCGTAGATGGTGCCGTCAGGCGCCATGGAATCCCAGCGCTCCCAGATCGTCGTCGCTCCCTTCGACACCTGGTAGAGCCAGCCCGGCACATCCTCCTGCAGGAAGACTTTTTCGGCCAGATCGTCCATGCCGAGCTTCGTCAGGGCCGGCAGCAGGGCCGGCGTGCCGATGAAGCCGGTGCCGATCTTATAGTCGGCATCGATGATCACCTGCCGGAAATGCTGCTGTGCGGCTTGCCTGTGCTCCGCCGGTATCAGGTCGTGAAGGAAGGCCAACGCATAGGACGTCTGGTCATTGTGTGCGAGCCGTCCCGCCGGCGTGATGAACTCGTTGGTGAATGCCCGCCGGATCTCGTTTGCACGCTGTTTCATCTTCTCTTCAAGCGCATGCTCGCCGAGAGTGGCCGCGATCCTTGCCAGAAGGTCGGTCGAGATGAAGTGGTAGAGCGTGGCCGCGCAATCGTCGGCGATCGTCGGGCGAGGCTTTCGATTGTCGCCGACCGGCTGCAGCCAGTCGCCGAAGGTGAAGCCGCGGTCGCCCCAACGCGACGGCGGACGCACGAGCGGGCCATCCGAGATCGACCAGACGAAATCGACCCAGCGCACCATCGACTCCAGGCACTCCGACAGGACGGCCCGGTCGCCGTAATGGGTATAGAGTACCCAGGGAATGACGACGATCGCATCGCCCCAGCCGGTCGAGCCGGCATAGCCCGGGAAATTGGCCGGATGCAAGCGCGTCGGATCCGGCGAAAAATGCGAGACGGCGCCATCCTCGCGCTGATCAGCCATCACATCGCGCAGATATTTTCTCAGGAAGGATTGGCTGTCGCTCAGCCAGCATGCGGTTGCGGCAAAGACCTGGGCGTCGCCCGTCCAGCCGAGGCGTTCGTCGCGCTGCGGGCAATCGGTCGGCACCTCGACGAAATTGGCGCGCTGCGACCAGATGGTATTTTCGACGAGGCGATTGACCAATGCATTGCCCGAGGTGAAACCGCCGGCAGGCTCGGGCACCGACGAGATCGGGATGGACGCGATTGCGAGGATCTTCGCATCGCCCTTGATCGTTACCCTGGCATAGCGGAAGCCGTGGAAGGTGAAATGCGGTGCGTAGGTCTCGTCGCCGTTTCCCCGCAGCGTGTAGACGGTATGTGCCGCGGCCGTGCGATAGTTACGATTGTCGAAATGACGGTCGGGACCGAGTACCTCCGAATGCTCCACCCGGACTTCGGCGCCGGCAGTGCCCCGGACCGTATATCTGATGTAGCCGCCGGCATTCTGGCCGAAATCATAGATCGTCCTGCCCTCATCGTCGGTCCAGTTTTCCACAGCGGTGAGTGGCCGCAACTCCCGCACCGCAGCCGTTTCATGCGCGACAAGCAGCGCCTTGTCGAAGGCCAGCTTCTCGGTGCCGTGGGTCTCGACGCAGTTTTCCTGGCGGGCATCATAGATTTCGCCGAAATAGATCCCCGACCTCAGGATCGGCAGAACACCGCTTCGCCATGTGGTGTCGGTGGAAAGAACGGTGCCATCAGCTCCGATCAGATCCGCAATGGCGCCGATCCTGTCACCCCAGCAGTTCGGGATCGCCTGGGCGCCCCACATCAAAGGCGATCGGTACCATCCGTCGGCAAGCCAGATCTCGATGCGGTTGAGGCCCGGCTTGAGCAGATTCGAGACATCATATCGCTGATAGGCAAGGCGATCGTCGTAGTTCGTCCAACCTGGGGTCAACAGGTCGCTGCCGACACGAACGCCGTTGATGAAGCAGCGGTAGAGACCAAGTGCGGAGATAAAGAGCTCTGCGGGAAGCTTGGTGCCATCATGTTCGAACGTTTTGGAGACGAAGCTTGCGGCCGTTCCCTGACCGCCATCCGATAGCGGCGCGATCATATCCCCGGACCAGGTACGCGAAACGAGGTTGCCGCTGATGGCTGCCGGCTGAAAGTTCATCAAGTCCTCCCGACGAATGTAGAACGTTCTCCATATAACGTTCTACATTTTCTTCGGAAGCGCAATAGAATTTTCGTTGCCAGTCTGCCATGGTGATTCTGCGGGCGATGTTGACGATCCGCAGCAAGCCAGAGATTTCATGTCAATCGAAGAAAAACAAAAGCCGCAACGAAACGATCGCGTGACGATCCGGACCGTGGCAACTCACGCAGGCGTATCGGTCGCAGCGGTTTCCAAGGTGATGCGAAACGCCTATGGCGTCAGTGATGCGCTGCGCGCAAGGGTAACCGATGCCATCGAGACACTCGCCTATCGCCCCTCGCGGGCAGCTAGAGGGCTGCGTGGCCGGAGTTTCACCATCGGCGTGCTCCTGATCGATATCCGTAATCCCTTCCTTCCGGAGGTGATTGCCGGCGTGAACGAGGTGCTTGGGCCTTCGCACTACCAGGCGATGATCGGCGTCAGCGATGCGCGTGTGCAGTTGGAGACGTCGTTGATCGAGTCGATGATCGACTACAAGATGGACGGCCTTATCCTTGTTGCGCCGCGCTTGCCCTCGGAGATCCTCGCAACCTTCGCGGTCCAGATACCGATCGTCGCGGTCGGTTACCACGATGCCAGCGCTACGGCCTTCGACACTGTCAATGCCGAGGATCAGCGCGGGGCGGAGATCGCCGTGGAAGCGCTTCTTGCCTGCGGCTATCGCGACATCGAAATGCTCAGCCTTGGCGAGCGCCAGGGGCACGCGGTCTCCGTCGTCCGCCAGCGTGAGATTGGGTTTCGCCGGGCGATGCAGCGTGGCGGGCTCGGCTCCTCGCCGACGATCAGCAAAATTCCCATTGCTTCGCCAAAGCGGGAAGAGGTGATGCGAAAGTTCCTATCGAGGAAGGACAGGCCGCGCGCCGTGTTCTGCTGGAGCGATCTCGACGCGATCACCCTTCTGAGCCTGGCTATGGAGATGGGCGTGCGCGTGCCAGAAGATCTCGCCGTCATCGGATACGACAATTCCTCGACCGCGGCACTCGGCCTCGTCAATCTCGCAAGCATCGATCAGTCGGGCAGGGAGCTCGGTCAGGTCGCAACCCGGGCCCTCATTTCGAGAATAGAAGGCCGCACCGCTTCCGAGCATATTTTCCAGATACCGTCGCTGGTCAGCCGCAACAGTCTGACCCGTTTCGGCAATTCCACGGACAGATAATAGCGACGACGGCCGGCTTGCCTGTGTTGCTTGCCGTCGTTTTCAGTCGGATTGAAGGGGGCTGCCGCAAGACTGCCGCACGACCAGGCGGCACGGCAATCGGGTGATGCCGGCAGGGACCGGTTCACCCTTGGAGAGGCTGAGGATTGCGAGGCCTGCGCGATGGCCCAGTTCCTTCAACTCCATGTCGATGGTGGTCAGCGGCGGGCGCGTTTGCCGTGCGACGACCTCCCAATTGTCGAAGCCGACCACGGCGACATCCGTGGGAATCTCCACATTAAGGTCGCGCAGCGCGTCGATGACGCCGCGGGCGATCTCGTCGCTGCCGCAGAAGATGGCGTCGGGTTTTGGGCCGGGCCGGGCAAAGACCGTCTGGACGGCTTCGTGACCCCATTCCTCCGACCAGTCGCCGAACATCGCTTCGGCACCGTCGCCGCAGGCGTCGAGATAGGATTGGGCACGGATGCGAGCGGCCAGATAATCCTTCGGCCCGGTGATGTGGAGGATCCGCGATCGACCGAGCTCTTTCAGGTGATCGACGGCGAGGCGGGCGCCCTGTTCGTCATCCGGAAAGAAGGTGACGCTGTCAGCCGGCCCCTCGGCAAAGACGTAGACGACGGGTATCGGCAAGCGGGACAGCTGGACTGGCGGCTCGAGGTCGAGGCGCGTCGCGGTAAATATGATGCCGTCGACCTGCCGGTCGAGAAGCGCCTCCAGGTGCAACTGGGCGAGCCTTGGATCATTGTTCGTGGCGCAGAGAAAGACCGACACGCCGTGATCGACCAGTACCTCCGATACCCCTGCCGCCATCGGCAGCGTCAGTCTGCCATAGGTGTCGTTCGTCAGCATGCCGATCGCATGGCTTCGCTTGCTTAGCAACCCACGAGCGAGTGCATTAGGCCGAAATCCGATCTCTTCTGCCACGCGCCGAACCCGCTCGCGCGTCTCGGCATTTGTCCGGCCGGTGCCGTTCAGTGCGTTTGACGCCGTCGAAATGCTGACGCCCGCAGCCTTTGCCACGTCATAAATCGTCCGTCTCCGATCGCCCGTATTCTTCAAGATCTGCCTCGTTTTCGATCCATGATAAAAGCTTTTAGCAGAAAAAAATGAGCTGTTAAAAGGTTTTATCAATCGCACGTCAGATTTATGCACACAGACTGTCGACATCGAAAAAATTCTGATTTAACGTCCGTTTCGTCCGAAGGCCTGAGGCCTGAACGAGAAAAAGGGGAACAAGCATGCTTCGACTGAAAACAACGATCACTGCTCTTGCGCTGCTGGCAAGCTCTTCTCTCGCCAGCGCCGAAGAAATCACCCTATGGGTGCGCACGTCCTCTGGCGCCGTCCTTCAGGGACTGGCCGACAAATACAACGCATCGCACTCCGACAAGGTCAACGTTACCCAGATTACGGCAGAGCAGATGGTGCCGAAGCTGGGTGCGGCGATTGCCGGCAGCGCGGCTCCTGACGGTGCCGTGCTCGACCTGATCTATCTCCCGACCTTTGCCGCCGCGGACGGTCTCGAGGATATCTCCGACTTCGTGAAGGGCCTGCCTTATTCCTCCGCCATGAGCCCGTCGCACATCCGCCTCGCCACCTATGACGGCAAGATCTACGGCGTGCCGGCCCTGCCGGATGCCTCGATCATTGCTTATAATACTGATCTGTTCACCAAGGCCGGCCTTGATCCCAACAAGGCGCCGGCATCGCTGGAGGAGATTGCCACCGATGCCAAGAAGATCGCCGCGCTCGGCAACGAGACCTATGGCTTCTACTTCGTCGCCAATTCGGGAAGCTGGTTGATCTACGACTTCCTGCCGCATCTCTGGGCCGCCAATGCCGATGTGCTGAGCGATGACGGCCGTAGTGCTACCGTCGATACGCCGGCGCTGCGCGAGACCATTGCCGCCTATCGCGATATGTGGAAGGCCGGTGCCATCCATCCGACCTCGCGTTCCGGCAACGGCAACAATGCCGTCGAAGCCTTCGCCTCGGGCAAGGTCGGCATCCTGATGACCGGTTCCTACATCGTCAATCTGCTGACCAGCAAATATCCCGACGTGAAATTCGCCGTCGCACCGATCCCGGGGCCGAAGGGTGGTGCATCGAGCTTTGCCGGCGGCGATACGCTGTCCCTCATCAAGGGCATCAGCGAAGAGAAGAAGAAGGTCGCGCTCGATTTCGTCAATTTCTACATGCAGCCCGAGCAGCAGGTCTATATCACCCAGGAATCGGGGATGCCGTCGCGCACGGACCTTGCCGCGGAAGCCTATGCGAAATTCGACCCGCGCAATCTCGTTGCCTACGATATCCTCGCCAAGGCGCGCACGCCTTACACTTTTTCGTCCGATGAACTCTTCGTCAGCCGCACCGGTCCCTTCCTCAATCTGATCCAGGGCACGATCTTCGGCGACGATGTCGACGGGACGATCGCCAAGACGCAGGCCGACTTCACCCGCATCCTCGAACGCACCAATCCGAACTGAGTCCGACGGGGCTTCGGCCGGGTATCCACGGATGCCCTGCCGTTCCCTTCACATCTCGACATTCAAACGGAAGGAGGAGTTGCGGTGATATCCTCGACACTTCGCAACCGGAGGCGCGCAGACGCAACCGGAGAGCCCGAGCCGAAGGGTTGGCTCGGCCTTGCCTTCATCCTGCCGGGCTTGCTGTTCATCGTCGTGCTTTTCCTCGTGCCGCTTGTCATGACGGTCTGGATGAGCTTCTACAACTGGCCGCTTCTCGGCCGGACGAAGTTCATTGGCCTTTCCAACTATGCCGAACTGATCGGCGACACCCAGCTCTGGCATTCCCTGGGCTTCACGCTGCTCTACACTGTGCTGGTCACGGCTGCGATTTTCCTGGTGGCCTTTCCTTTGGCGCTGCTCGTCGACCGGCCGCTGCGGATCGCCGGTTTTTTTCGCACGATCTATTTCATGCCTGTTGTCATCGGCTTCGGGGCGGCTTCGACATTGTGGATGTGGCTGCTCAATCCCGATAGCGGCGTCTTTGCGCAGCTGCTGCGCGGCGCGGGCATCATCGATAGCGCGCCGAGGCCGCTCGAAAGTTTCTGGCCAGCACTCGGCGTCGTCATCCTGATGGTCGTCTGGAAAACAGCGGGCTTCACGATGATCATCCTCCTGACCGGCCTTCAGAGCATATCGAACGACGTCATCGAAGCCGCCAAGATCGACGGCGCCAGCGTCTGGAGCCGCTTTCGCCGGATCACGCTGCCTCTGATGAGAAACTCGGTGGTGCTGGCGCTCGTCCTCAACGTCACCTCATCGATGCTGGCCTTCGACCAGTTCTTCATCATCACCCAAGGCGGCCCTGAGAACAGCACGATCTCGGCGGTGTTCTCGATCTATCTCGCGTCGTTCTCATCCTACCGTCTCGGTTACGGCTCGGCGATCTCCTTTGCCCTGCTCGTCGTGCTGGTGGCGATCAGCGCGATCCAGTTCGTCCTGCTGCGCCAGCGGCCGGAGGAGGGCTGATGGAACGGCTCAACCGCAATCTCGCAGCGAAGCCGGTGAGCGAGCGGCTCGGTTATCTCGCTTTCGTTCTGACGGCATGCGTCTTTGCCGTCTTCTTCGTGATGCCGATCGTCTGGTCCTTCGCCAATTCCTTCAAGCCCGCGGCCGCAGCACTTGCCGATCCGGCAGCGCTCTTCTCGAAAGCATTCTCGCTTGAGAATTACCGCCGTCTCGAACATGTCGGCGCCGGCTGGTACGTCTATGCCGGCAATTCAGTGCTGATTGCCGCCGGAACGGTAGTTTTGACGGTGCTCGTCTCTGTGCCGGCGGGATACGGTTTTTCGAAATTCCGCTTCCCCGGCCAGTCGCTGCTCTTCGTGCTGATCATGGCAACGATGATGATCCCGTTCCAGTCGATCCTGACGCCGCTTTTCCTGATCCTGAAAGTCTTCCGGCTGCAGAACAATCTTTTCGGCCTGGTGCTGATCTACGTGACCTTCCAGCTTCCTTTTTCCGTTTTCATGATGCGCAACGCCTTCGACGCGGTGCCGAAGGCGCTGATCGAAGCGGCGCGGATAGATGGCGCGTCGCAGGCGACGATCCTGCGCCGGATCATGCTGCCGATCGCGCTCCCCGGTGTCGCTACCGTTGCGATGTTCGCCTTCCTGAATTCCTGGAACGAATTCCTCGCCGCCCTCATCTTTCTGTCCGATCAGAACAAGTTCACGCTGCCGATCATGCTGGTGAATGTTTCGTCGGGCATCTATGGCATCATCGACTGGGGCGCGCTGCAGGCCGGCATCGCCGTGACCATGGTTCCCTGCATCCTGCTTTTCCTTCTCTTGCAACGATATTACGTGCGCGGCCTGACGGCCGGCGCCGTGAAGTAACAGCGCTCGTCCGCTCAGGAGTCTTCATGACCAGCTCACCTCGCTTTCAACCGGCACGTGCTGCGGGACGGCAGCGATACAGGCCTGCCGAACATTCCGGTGTCGTATTCGATGGCGGTTTCTGGCAGAGCTGGACGGAGACGGTCCGCAACGTCACCATCCCGACGCAGCACAAGCGGCTGGAAGAGGAGGGCTTCCTCGAGGTGCTCGATTTTGACAAGCCGGCCGGGCCGCTGGTGCGCCCGATCCAGCCGAGCGGACTGTCGATGCAGCATTTCTTCGATTCCGATTTCGGCAAATGGATCGAGGCCGCAAGTTACACGCTGAAGGTTCACCCGAATGCTGCGCTCGAGGCGAAGATCGATGCTATCGTCGAAAAGCTCGAAAAAGGGCAGATGGCGGATGGCTACCTCAACAGCTGGTTCATTCGCCGCGAGCCGGACAGGCGCTGGACCAATCTGCGCGACCTTCACGAAATGTATTCGATGGGCCACTTGCTGGAAGGGGCCGTCGCCTACTACGAGGCGACGGGAAAGCGTCGCTTCCTCGACGTGATGATCCGCGCCGTCGACCATATCATCGCCACCTTCGGTGCGGAGCCCGGAAAGCTCAGAGGTTACGATGCCCATGAGGAAATCGAGCTGGCGCTGGTCAAGCTCTATCGCGTGACGCGCGATCCGCGGCATCTGAAGCTTGCGACCTATTTCGTCGACGAACGTGGCCGGATGCCCTCATATTACGATGAAGAGGCCCGCAAGCGCGGCGAGAGCCCTGATGATTACGTCTACAAGACATATGCCTATAGCCAGGCCCATATGCCGGTGCGCGACCAGCACCAGGTCGTCGGCCATGCGGTCCGCGCCATGTACCTGTTTTCTGCGATGGCGGATCTCTCCCATGAAAACGACGATCCGACATTGAAGGAGGCCTGCGATCGGCTTTTCGACAATCTGGTCGGCCGCCAGCTCTACGTGACAGGCGGCCTTGGCCCATCGGCATCCAATGAAGGGTTCACCCGGGAATTCGACCTGCCGAACGAGACGGCCTATGCCGAGACATGCGCAGCCGTCGCGCTCGGCTTCTGGAGCCATCGCATGGCGCAGGTCGATCTCGACAGCAAGTTCACAGACAGGCTGGAAACGGTGCTCTACAACGGCGCGCTGTCCGGCATCTCGCGCGACGGCGAACATTATTTCTATGAGAACGTCCTTGAAAGCCACGGGCAGCACCGCCGGTGGAAATGGCATTACTGCCCCTGCTGCCCGACCAACATTGCCCGTTTCATCACGTCGCTCGGCCAATATTTCTATTCGACTGATGATCATCAGCTCGCCGTCCATCTCTACGGCACCAATTCCGCCGAGCTGACAGTCGGCAACAGCTTCGTGCGCCTGATCCAGGAGACGTTATATCCCTGGGATGGCGACATCAGCCTGCGGTTCGCCGTGGAGCGGCCAAGCCGGTTTCAGCTTCGTCTTCGCATCCCCGGGTGGTGCAGGCAGGCGCAGATCTCGGTCAACGGCGTTGCCGTCGATCTCGATCAATGCGTGACGAAGGGTTATGCCGCAATATCAAGGGAATGGCGCAATGGTGACGAGGTCCGCATCGGCTTCTCGATGCCGGTCGAGCGCATCTACGCACATCCTGCCGTTGCCGAAGACGGCGGACGCGTCGCGCTGCGGCGCGGGCCTGTCGTCTATTGCATCGAGGAGACGGACCTCGGCAGCGAGCCGCAGCGGCTCCGCCTGCCGGCATCTGAGGAAATTTCTGCCCGTTACGATGCCGCGCTTCTCGGCGGAGCGACCGTCCTCGAAGGCACCGCGCTCGAAGCCGATATAACCGATTGGCAGAATGCGCTCTATCGCACCGCGCCTGCCTCGCTGAAGGAGCGGCCCTTCACGGCGATCCCCTATCACCTCTGGGCCAATCGCGAGCCCGGAGCGATGGCGATCTGGTTGCAGGAGGTCTAGGAGAAAACCATGGCACGGCTGGAACTCAAGAGCATCGTCAAATCCTATGGCATCTACGAGGCCGTGCGCGGCATCAGCCTTGACATCGAAGACAATGAATTCGTCGTTTTCGTAGGCCCGTCGGGATGCGGAAAATCGACGACATTGCGCATGATTGCGGGTCTCGAACACATTACCGGCGGTGAGATCGTCATCGGCGACCAGGTCGTCAACCGGCTCGGCCCGGGCAAACGCGATATCGCCATGGTCTTTCAGAACTACGCGCTCTATCCGCACATGACGGTGCGGGAGAATATTTCGTTCTGCCTGGAGCAGCAGAAGCTCGCCAAGAGCGAGATCGACGCGCGTATCCTCAGGGCGGCGGAAACCCTGCATATCAGCGAGCTGCTCGGCCGGCGCCCGGGCCAGCTTTCGGGCGGCCAGCGTCAGCGCGTCGCGATGGGGCGCGCGATCGTGCGGAACCCGAAAGTCTTTCTCTTCGACGAGCCGTTGTCCAACCTCGATGCCAAGCTTCGCGTGCAGATGCGCACGGAGATCAAGCGGCTGCACCAGCTGTTGCCGACGACGACCGTCTACGTCACGCATGACCAGGTCGAGGCGATGACCATGGCGGATCGTGTCGTGGTGATGAATGGCGGCATCATCGAACAGGCGGGACCGCCGCAAGCACTCTATCATCGGCCGGTCAGCCAGTTCGTCGCCGGCTTCATCGGCTCACCGTCGATGAACTTCCTGTCCGCGACGCTGCTATCAGGAGAGAAGGGCCTCGTCGTCAAACTGACTGACGGCAGCGAGCTTCCAGTGCCCGAGGCGCGCGCCGGCGACTATGCCAGCCATGCCGGTAAATCAGTCGTGTTCGGGATCAGGCCGGAATCGATCACCGAGCGCCAGGCCCGTCCTGGTTATGCCGACATCGAAGCGAAGATCGATCTTGTGGAACCACTCGGGCCGGAGACCATGGTCTATTTCGGCATCGGCGAGGCAAGCCTTTGCGCCTGCATCGATCCCGAGAGCGGGCCCAGGCCGATGTCGACGATGCCGCTCTCGTTCAACATGAACCGGATGCATCTGTTCGATCCGGCGACCGGCCGGTCGCTGGCGCTTGCCTGAACCGCAAACACGGAAAGGCCGGCAACCGCGGGGTCGCCGGCCTCGTTGATCAGGCAGCCTGGCGGATTTTCGAAGGACGCGTGGCAGCGGCCTTCTCGACCATGGCGGTGACTTCGGCGCGGCGGGCGCCCGAAAGCGGCAGGCGCGGCATGCGAACGCGCTCGGAGCCGCGGCCCATGATCTGCTCGGCAAGCTTGATCGACTGCACGAGATCGTGTTCGGCATCGAGGTGCAGAAGCGGCATGAACCAGCGATAGATCTTGCGGGCCTCTTCCCAGTCGCCGCGTTCGGCGGCGGCAACGAGCTGCACGGATTCCTCCGGGAAGGCGCTGGTCAAGCCCGAGACCCAGCCCTTGGCGCCGAGCATCAGGCCTTCAAGCGCGACGTCGTCGAGACCGGCGAAGATATCGAAACGATCGCCGAATTCATTGATGAGATCGGTGAAGCGGCGCGGATCCGGCGCACTTTCCTTGACCGCCTTGATGTTCGGCACATCGGCAAGCACCTTCAGCACATCGGCGCCGATATTGACGCGGTAGGCCGGCGGGTTGTTGTACAGCATGATCGGCAGCGAGGTCGCTTCGGCGACGGTGCGGAAATGCGCGATCAGCTCTTCGGGTTTCGGCACATAAACCATGGCCGGCAGCAGCATCAGGCCGTCAGCGCCGAGCTTTTCGGCGTCGCGAGCATAGGCGACGGCACGGCGCGTGTCGAATTCGGACACGCCCGTCACCACGGGAACGCGGCCGTTGACGACCTCGACGGCAGCTTTCAAGATCGTGCGCTTCTCCTCCGGGTCCAGCGAATTGTTCTCGCCGCATGTGCCCATGACGATCAGTCCGTTGACGCCATCGTTTACAAGCGCGTCCTGGACGCGCTGGGTCGAGGGCAAATCAACGGAAAGATCATCGTTGAACTGTGTCGTTACGGCGGGAAATACGCCCTTCCATCCTGTGGTCATTGATCGAGCCTCGTTGAAACTGGTTGCCTTATATACAAACTGTCGACAAGATTCAATGATGTGAGCTTACAAATTTGAGGCCCCCGACGACCGACATTGCGAGAATCGGCCGAAACGAAATACAAGGCTCTAACGAACGAGGGCGGACGAATGCGGAACGACGCGGAAAATGTGCGGGTGCGCGGCTCTGGCACGCAGAGCGTCTATGTGACGCTCAGGCAGGAAATCCTGTCGATGGCGCTGGAACCCGGCAGTCCGCTCGACGAGGTGCGGCTGTCGGAACGTTTCCGGATGTCGCGGACTCCCATTCGCGAGGCGCTGTTGCGGCTCGCAGCCGACGGGCTCGTCACGACGCTGCCGAACAGGAACACGATCGTTGCGACGATCGATTTCGCAAGCTTGCCCACCTATTTCGAAGCGCTGACGCTGATGTACCGGGTGACGACGCGCGGCGCGGCGCAACGGCGAAACGGCGAGATCATGAAGACCGTCCGCCGGCATCAGAAGGACTTCGCCGAAGCCGTTGCCGGGCGCGATGCCTATGCGATGATCGAGGCGAACCGCGAATTTCACGTCGCGATCGCCGAACTTGCCGGCAATCCCTATTACACGGCCTTCTTCGCCAGGCTGCTCGATGAGGGCCGGCGTATTCTTCGTCTGTATTATTCGACCTTCGACGACCGTCTGCCGCGCCAGTATGTCGATGAACACGAGGAGATGATCGCCGCAATCGAAGCCGGCGACGTCGAGAGGGCCGACCAATTGGCGATCGCTCACGCAGCGCAGATCGTCCGCCAGATCCAGGAATATATTGCCCGCGACCTCGACCGGCCGGTGGCGATCAGCATGTCCTGACGCGACGAGAGCAATTGAACCGCTCTCGGCTCAGGAGGCGAGGGGGCCGCCCTGCTCCCTGACCAAGGTTATCAGCCTGCGCAGGACAGCCGCCGATTGGCGAACACCGTCATGCTCGAATTCGTTGGTCACCCATGCCTGAACATTGGCGACGTGGCGCGCCGTTTCGAGCGAAAGCCCGGCATCGACATACATGTCGTCATGATAGATAACCGCAGCCACCGGCACCTCGTTTGCCGCAAGGCGTGCCGGATCATAGAGCGGCTCGTAGCGTTCATATGCGGCCAGCGCCTCGACACCCGCCCTGAAGGCCCTAAGCGAGCGAATTTCCTCGAACATCCAGGGATACATCATCTCCCCTGTCAATAGCAGCGGCCGCCGGTCGCCGGCAAAGGCCGGATGCTCGGCGCGGATGCGTTCGGCCGCCCAGGCAGTCGGCGCCCGGCCCTGGCCATAGATGCTTTCCTGCAAAACGGCGAAGAGCGGATTGTCGTCATAGGAGGTCAGCGACATCACCGACGCGAGGAAGCAATCGGAGAGACGGTCTTCATTGGGGCCGGAGAAAGCCTCGTCGACCAGCCAATGGATGTTCTCGTAACCCGGCGCCATGCCGAAATCGATGCCGATCGTCTGAAAGCGGCGAACGGAGAGGCGATCGCCATCGGGCAACCGCACCTCGTTGGTCTCGATATAGTCGGCGATCCGGCCGATGCGTTCGGCATCCCCGGGGTAACGGCGGTAATAGGCGGCGTTCTTTTCGGTGACGCGCGGGTAGGTGCGCCGATAGACATCATCGGCCGTCGCCCCAAGGCCGGCAAGGCCGCCGGTGACATAACAGGCGGAAAGTCCCTCCGGCGCCTTCGAGAGATAGGTAAGTGTCAGGAAGCCGCCATAGCTCTGGCCAAGCGTTTGCCAGCGCCCGCCGCCGAAGACGGTTTTCCTCAGATGTTCGCAATCGGCAACGATGCTGTCGGCACGAAAGAGGGTGAGATAGTCGGCTGCGGCCCTGCCGTCCGCAAAACGCTCCATCGTCGCACTTTCGATCCGGCTGCTGCGCCCGGTGCCGCGCTGGTCGATCAGGACAACGCGGTGCGTCTTCAGGGCTTCGGCAAGCCATGGCGGCCCACCGTTGCTCAGCCGCGGCGATTTTCCGCCAGGACCGCCTTGAAGGAAAGCCAGCAACGGCAGTGTTTCGCGGCGGCGGGCTGGATCGCACACTTCGCGTGCGAAAATCCGGATCGTCTCCCCCTCCGGATTCGACCAATCCAGGGGAGCGTCGACCATATGATCGCGTATCAGCATGCCCGGTATGGTGTATTCGACCGCCATCGCTATCTCCTCATTTTCATGTCGACATATTGCCTACAGCGGCATTAGTGTCGGTTCAAGATCCTGGCTGCAAGGCGAGGGCTTCATCGATCTGGAAGCTGAGGAAAAGTAGGAAAACAACATGTCGTGGCAGCATAGGGTACCCCGCATAACTGAGGATGAACGGCAGACCCGCCTCGCCAGGCTTCGGCAAATGATCGAAGCCGAAGGATTGGCTGGCGTGCTTCTTGGGCCGACCGAAAGCCTGCATTACTTCACGGGGCTGGTCTGGCATCCGAGCGAGAGGTTCCTCGGCGCGCTCGTCACGCCCGCGACCATTTCCTACATCGTTCCAGGGTTCGAGCGTAGCCGTGTCGAAACGCTGCCGCATCTGCCGGGGGAAATTCTGGTCTGGGAAGAGGAGGAGAGCAGCGCCGCTCTCATCGCCCGCCTTGTTGCTCAGGGCGGCAGACTTGCCCTCGACGATGGTTTGCCGCTTTTCTTCTATCATGCATTGGCAGCGGAGATGGGTGCAGCGAGGCTTGCCGATGGCGGGCGGCTGATCCGCAACCTGCGTTGCATCAAATCGGCCGCGGAGATTGCCCTCATTCAGTATGCGATGGACCTGACGCTTGACGTCCACAGGCAAGTGCATGGGCTTTTGAAGCCGGGCATCAAGTCATCCGAGGTGGTCGATTTCATCGACCGGCAGCATCGCCAGGCCGGCGCCGATGCCGGCTCGACATTCTGCATCGTCTCCTTCGGCGCGGCGACCTCGCTTCCGCATGGCGCCGACGGCGATCAGGTTCTTGGTCGCGACGACGTCATTCTTATCGATACAGGCTGCCGGATCGACGGTTATCATTCCGATATCACCAGGACCTATATGCTGGAGGGCGGCAACAGCGCGTTCGAACGGGCCTGGTGGATCGAGCGCGAGGCGCAACAGGCCGTCTTCGACGCAGCCCGGATCGGCGCCGCCTGCTCGAGCCTCGACGATGCGGCCCGCAAGTTGCTTTCCAAACACTCCCTCGGCCCCGACTATCGCCTGCCAGGTTTGCCGCATCGCGCCGGTCATGGCCTCGGGCTCGAGATCCACGAGGAACCCTACATCGTTCGCGGCAACGACGCGCCGCTTGCCGCCGGCATGTGTTTTTCCAACGAACCGATGATCGTCTTCCCCGGGAAATTCGGGATCCGGCTGGAAGACCATATGTACATGACCGCCGAGGGACCACGCTGGCTGACCAATCCGGCGGCGGGGCCGACCGAGCCATTCTCCTGAGCGGGCCCCGTGCCCGCTCAGGCGGCGCCGGTTTTCAAGTACTGTCAGGCTGGGCGAGCATGAGGAGATCGTCGCCGCGATCAAGGCTGGCGATGCCGAGCAGGCCGACCGGCTGGCGATCGCTCACGCCGCGCAGATCGTCTGACAGATCCAGCAATATATTGCCCGCGATCTCGACCGGCCGCTGGCGATCAGCATACCTGAAGCGACCGGATTGAAGAGGCGGAGGCAGCCCCGGCCCGCACATTGCAAGGGTTGTCGGCAATTCGATCCGTAAAGTATTACTTCGCAAACGTTACTTGCTTTCTCGCATGGTAAAAGGTTGACTATGGTTAACCCTATAGTCTCGAGGATAGGATGATGGATTTGTTCAGAAAGGAGGGGTATGACCACGCGCAACTGCAGAAAATGACGCTCACTGGCAGATATAGAAATATAGCAGCAATGCTTTCGGTAGCAGTGGTTGCCCTGTCTATATTCTTGATATCGATTGGTGCTTTAATTGAATTTTTTCAACCTGAGTTTTTGTCAAACGTCATTCTCGACGACGTCCCTTTGCACTACATCGCCTGGTTCATGATTACCTTCGGGATCACGATCGCCGTCATCAACGTGATTTTGGCGGCAAGGCGGGAGATCGAGCAGGAGACGGCCGAAAGCATGCTTCCATCGGACGCAGCCGAGATCAAAAGGCAGGCTTTGCGTGACCTTCGAACACATCGAAACGGCTATGCGCGCTCCTCCAAGGTCAATCAATATCTCTGGAATTTTCTCACATTGGGGATCATCGTTTTGAGCGGTCTCTCATCGTTGTTTTCCGCCTATGGCCCGGTTGTCCCCAATTGGCTGCCAATGACCGCTTCCGCGCTCGTGGCACTTTTCGGCGTGATAATGGTTCAATTTCGCGTCAGGGATGTCTGGCAATTGAGAGAGCAGGGAAGGATTGAAGCGGAGGTGCTGGTCGCCGATGCTCACCTCATCGAGACAACAGACAATCTTGCAACGCTCAAACAGGCAGCCGCCCTCAGAAAGCGCGCCCATGCGCTCGAGATGAAACAGCTCAACCAGCTTTTCGTGGAAACCACCGAAGCCAATCCGTAAGCCACTGTCGGTGTATGGCGGGGCCGACGGAGCCGTTTATCTGTGCGGGCAGCCCCGCCCGCTCAGGCAATCTTTCTCAGCTGCGCGACCATCCGTCGCCCTTTAATCCTGAATGCCGGAGGTGCTCCCCGCCTTGAGCTTGACCTCGATGACCGGAACGACGATCTTAGGTCGGCGCACCGGCAGGACGAATGTCATTTGATCATCGCCGACGGGGAACTGAGTGTTCGCCCACAAGGTATTGGCGGACGGGCTCAGCCAGGTGACCTCGCTGCCATCATGCAGGAATTGCGCATATTCGACGTTCCCCGCCAGCGCATCGAAATGCAGATGGCGATAGGGCCAGTTGAAGAGGTGGATATAGAGGCGATCGCCATTCTGGGTCAGGCGGCAATCGGCCGGCGCGGTGAAGTCGGACTGGGTGCAGCCGACGATGCTGCGCTCGTGCAGCGCCATCCACTCCTCATAAGCGGCAAGGGCTGCAATCGCGCGGTGGTCGAGCGTGCCGCGCGCCGTCGGCCCGACATTCATCAGCAGATTGCCGCCCATGGCAACGGTACCGACCAGCATCTGCACCAGTTGTTCCGTGCTTTTCCAGGTATCCTCGTCGCGGTGATAGCCCCAGGAACCGCTCAGCGTGTGGCACGCTTCCCAGACGACGCGCCTGCCATCGCGCAGCGGCCGGGCGCGCGGCATATATTGCTCCGGCGTGACGATATCGGGCTGCAAGCCGGCGAGATCGAGCCGGTTGTTGATGATGATATCGGGGGCAAGCTCGCGCACCAGACGCACGAGTTTCTCGCTTTCCCAATCCTGATGGCCCTTTCCAACCAGGTCTCCGAGCTTCCACTGCGGATAGCTGAAGTCGAACCACATGATGTCGATCTGGCCGAAGTCGGTCAGCAACTCGCGGACCTGCTCACGCATGAAGGCGGCGTAACGCTGCATGTCCCGGCCTTCGTTGATTTTCAGCGCATCGGCATGATTGCGCTGCGGGTGGCGCGGATCGACCGTGAAGTCGGGATGATGCCAGTCGATCAGCGAATAGTAGAACCCGATCCTCAGGCCCTCCGCACGGAAGGCGTCGACGAATGGACCGAGCAGATCTCGCCCATAAGGCGTGTTGGTCACCTTGAAGTCGGTCGCCTTGGTATCCCAGAGGCAGAAGCCTTCATGGTGCTTGGTCGTCAGCACCACATATTTCATGCCCGCAGCTTTCGCGCGTCTCGCCCATTCGCGAGGGTCGTAGAGATCGGGATCGAAGTGATCGAAATATTTCTGGTAGTCGGCGTCGTTCAGTTCTTCACGGCTCTTGACCCATTCATGGCGTGCCGGCAACGCGTAAAGCCCCCAGTGCACGAACATGCCGAAGCGGTCGTGAACGAACCAGGCCTTCTTCTCCTCAGGCAGGGCCAGTGACTGCAGATTGTTGATGTCCATCGGAAATTCCTCCTGTTCCAAACTTTAAGAATTGGAGCATGATGTCGTCCGAAAACCGCTCACACTTTTCGGCATCATGCTCCGGGGCGTTCAGGTCGTTTCGCGGACGATGAGTTCGGGCACGATGACGATACCGTGCTGGCGATTTCTGGTGGCGATGCGGCTGAGCAGCAAACGCACGGCTTCCTCCCCCATTTCGCGTTTTTGCACCCGCAAGGTGGTGAGCGCCGGGGACAGCAGTTCGGCAGTCGGAATATCGTCGAAACCGATCAGGGCGATTTGCCCGGGGATTGAAACGCCGGCGGCCCGACAGGCCTTCATGGCGCCTATCGCATTGAGGTCGTTGTAGCAGACAAGGGCATCGATGCCGGGCGTCTCCGCCAGCAATTGCGCGGCCGCCGTTTGCCCGCCGGCCGCGGTCGGATCGCAGTAAACGATGCCTTGCGCCTTGAGCCCGTGGGCCGCCAGCGTCTTGCGAAAGCCGACAAGACGGCTCTTGCCGCCAAACGAACTGCGCGGCCCAGCGATGATCGCTATCCTGCGGCGCCCGCGCTCGACCAGATGGTCGATGGCACGCGACGCTCCCGTCTCGTAGTCGGTGACAATCGTCCCGGCGACCTCGTTGGGCGCCTCGCGATTGATGAGCACCACGGCGCGGTGGGGCGCAAGCGCCTTGTGCAGGGCGGCGTCGGGCAGCCGCGGGCTGCAGACGATGATCCCGTCGACCCGGTGCCGCAGCAGCGTTTCGATGAGTTCTTCCTCCCGCTTGCTGTTTTCGACGACATTGGACAGAAGCAGATTGTAGCCGGCAGCGCTCGCGGCATCCTCTGCTCCCCTGATGACTTCGGGAAAGAACGGATTGGTGATGTCGGGAACGAGAAGGCCGATGGCCTTCGATCGATCGGACCGCAATCCGCGCGCAAACGGATTGGGCCGGTAATTGAGTTCGCTCGCCGCTAAAATAATCCGTTGGCTGGTCTCCGCACTGGCTCCGCCCCGATCATTGAGCACGCGCGATACCGTCATCGGCGACACCCCTGCGGCGCGGGCGACATCGGCAATGGTTATTTTGGATTCTGGCTCTTTGGGGCGGCTCAATTGGGTCGTCTCTTTAGGATAGGCAGGAAGTTACGATAACGATAACTAGCATAATTTCCGGGAAAGCCAAGGCTACTCAAGTCACGCATAAGGCCATGAGAATCCCTTTGACAAGATTTAACGGTAACGATAACGTTAAAGAAAGAGGAGAATACGTTAACGATAACCTAAGCAGAATATTGGGAGGAAAGAATGCAACACGTCAGAATCTTAAGACGGCAGGTTGTCTCGACCGTTGCCGCGGCGATCCTCATGGGTGCCGGCTGGGCCGGTGTCGCATTCGGCTTTGAGGAGTCGCCGGAACTGAAGGCGCTGGTCGACGCCGGCAAACTGCCGGCGGTCGAAAAGCGGCTGCCCAAGGAGCCGCTGGTACTCACTCCGCTTGAATCGGTCGGTACCTATGGCGGCACCTGGCGCACCGCCACCTTTGGCGGTGGCGACAGCGAGATCGAGCGTTCGATCGGATATACGAGACTGGTCCGCTGGAATCCGGAATGGACCGAAGTGATCCCCGATATTGCCAAGAGCGTCGAGGTCAATGATAACGCCACCGAATATACCTTCACCTTGCGGGAAGGCACACGCTGGTCCGACGGCGAGCCCTTTACCGCGGACGATCTTGTGTGGTGGAACGAGAACGTGCTTCGCAACACCAAGATCACCCCTGCCGCACCCAACTGGCTGACCGCGGGCGGAGAGACCGTCAAGGTCGAAAAGCTCGCCGACGACAAGGTCATCTTCAAATTTGCCGCGCCGAACGGCCTGTTCCTGATGAATATGGCCACCGTTCGCGGCTCCGATATTCTGGCGGCCGCGCCGGCGCACTACCTCAAGCAATTCCACAAGGATTTCAATCCCGACGGCATCGACGCGCTGGTGAAGGCGGCCGGCGCAACCGACTGGGTCCAGCTCTTCAATAACAAGATCGGCTTTCCCGGCCGCTGGCGCGATCTCGGCCGTCCAACGCTCGATGCCTGGGTGTTGACCGCACCCTATAACGGCACCACCCAGGTCGTTGGAGAACGCAATCCATATTATGCCAAGGTGGATACCGCAGGAAACCAGCTGCCTTACTTCGATCGCATCACCATTGATGTGATGCAGGATACCCAGGCAATCATCCTGAAGGCGATCAGCGGCGAAATCGACATGCAGAACCGCTTCATCGAGACGACGGACGCCCGCACGGTGATCGTGCAGAACCAGGAAAAAGGCGGCTATGGCCTGTTTATCGCCCGGCCGGCGTGGTCGAACGCCCTGCTGATCACCCTGAACCAGACCCACAAGAATCCGGCCTTGCGCGCTGTCTTTTCCAACAAGGATTTCCGCATCGGCCTCAGCTACGCCATCAACCGCGAAGAGCTCAACCAGCTGATCTATGCCGGACAAGCCAAGCCCTATCAGGCAGCACCGCGTGAAGGCACTGCGCTCTACGACGAGAAGATGGCGACGCAGTATCTGGAGTATAATGTCGATCTCGCCAATCAGTATCTCGACAAGGCCGGCCTTACCAAACATGACGCCGAAGGCTATCGCCTCGGCCAGGACGGCAAGCGGATCACCTTCGCGATCGACGCCTTGACCGGAAGCCCGATCCAGGTGGACGCCCTCGAGATGATCCAGCGCTATTGGCGGGCCGTCGGCATCGACATGCAGCCCCGCCCGGCCGAACGTTCGCTGATCTTCTCCCGCCTGCAGAACAATGAGAATGACGGCCTTGGATGGGTTGGCGGCGGTGGCTACGACTTCCTCGGCCTGCTCGATCCCAAATGGTATTTCCCGCACGAATACGAGTCGAGCTTCGCGACGGCCTGGGGCCTCTATTACCAGAACCCCAAGGATCCGAACGCGCAAGAACCGAGCCCCGCTGCCAAGAAGCAGATGGATCTCTACCGGCAGGTGCAGGAAGCGCCGACTCTCGAAAAGCAGTTGGCCGCGATGAAGGAGCTGCTGGCGATCACCCGCGACGAATTCTACGTCATCGGCACCAACCTGGAGCCGGACCGCGTCGGCATCGTCAAGACCAATATGCGCAATGTCCCTAAGGTCATTCCCAGCACATCGTTCTACATGACGCCGGGGCCGGCAAAGCCCGAGACCTTCTACTACCAGCAATAACGGAACGCGACGGACAGGGATGGCGTCCACGGGCGCCACCCCATCGACACCAGCCCAGTCCCAATCATCCGATCGGCGATTGCCGATTGAAGGAGCTTGACCATGGCCGGCTTCATCATCAGACGTCTGCTTTACATGATCCCGATGATGTTCGCGATCTCCGTCGTGACCTTCATCATCATCCAGCTGCCGCCTGGCGACTTCCTGACCGCGATGACGGCGCGTCTGGCCTCCCAGAACGAAACGATCGATCCCGGGGTCATCGCCGGCCTGCGTGAACGTTATGGCCTCGATCAGCCCTGGGCGGTCCAATACTGGAAATGGATCAGCGGCATCCTGTTGCGCGGCGATTTCGGCCAATCCCTCGATTGGAACAAGCCGGTCAGCGAGCTGATCTGGGCCCGGATGGGCCTGACGATGGTGGTCTCGGTCACCACACTGCTCTTCGTCTGGGCGGTGGCCTTTCCGATCGGCATCTATTCGGCCGTGCGGCAATATTCGGTGGGAGATTACGTCGCCACCTTCTTCGGCTTTCTCGGCCTTGCCATCCCGAACTTCCTGCTGGCGCTGGTGCTGATGTATGTTTCGGCACAGTATTTCGGCCAAAGTACCGGCGGGCTGTTTTCGCCCGCCTATATCAATGCGGTCTGGAGCTGGGCCAAGCTCGGCGATCTCATTTCGCATATGTGGATCCCGGTCGTCGTTCTCGGCACCGGCGCCACCGCAGCACTGATCCGGATCATGCGCGCCAACCTGCTCGACGAGCTCAACAAGCCTTATGTCGACATGGCCCGCGCCCGGGGCTTGAGCGAAATCCGGTTGCTGTTGAAATATCCGGTGCGGGTGGCGCTCAACCCGTTCGTCTCGACTGTCGGCTGGGTACTTCCGCACCTCGTCTCCGGCTCGGTGGTGGTCTCCATCGTTCTCAGCCTGCCGATCACCGGGCCACTGCTGCTCAACGCCCTCTTTGCCCAGGACATGTATCTGGCCGGCACGTTCATCCTGCTGATGAGCATGCTGACGCTGATCGGCACGCTGATCTCGGACCTGCTGCTCGCCTGGCTCGATCCACGCATTCGCAACGGCTGAAGGACCATATCAATGACCGATCAAGCCATCGCGCTATCACCTGAACTGATCCAGAATTCCGACGCGGTCGCCGGGCAGTGGAAGCTCATCTGGCGCCGCTTCCGTCGCCATCGGCTGGCGCTGGCGGCAGGCGTCGTCATCTTTTTGATCTACCTGGTCGCCCTGTTTGCCGAGGTTCTCGCCCCGGTTTCATCGCAGACCTACGATTCCCGCTATACCTATGCGCCGCCGCAGCAGATCAAGTTCGCCGGCTACGACGCGGCCGGGCAGTTTCATCCGCTCTACGTCAACGGTTATTCGATGAAAGTTGACCCGATCGCGCTCAGCCGCAACTATGTGGCCGATCCGGCCGTCGTCATCCCCCTCGGCTTCTTCGTCAAGGGCGAACCCTACCGGCTCTGGGGGCTGTTTAATTTCGACCGGCACCTGATCGGTCCGATCGAGATGGGGAAACCATTCTACCTGTTCGGTGCCGATCGCCTCGGTCGCGACGTCTTCAGCCGGACGGTCCACGGCACGCGCGTTTCGATGTCCGTGGGGCTGATCGGGGTGGCAATCAGCCTCATCCTCGGCATCATCCTGGGCGGCATTTCGGGGCTCTACGGCGGCTGGGTGGACGATGTCATCCAGCGTTCCATCGAGCTCATCAACTCTATCCCGACCATCCCGCTGTGGATGGGCCTTGTGGCTGCCGTCCCGATCAGCGCCGATCCGCTCCTGGTCTATCTCTGGATCACCATCATCCTGTCGCTGATCGGCTGGACTGACCTGGCGCGGGTGGTGCGCGGCCGCTTCCTGTCGCTCAAGACGGAAGACTTCGTAATCGCCGCCCGTCTCGACGGCTGTTCGCAGATGCGCATCATCTGGCGGCACATGGTTCCGTCCTTCATGAGCCACATCATCGCCTCGGTGACGCTCGCCATCCCGACGATGATCCTCGCAGAAACTGCGCTCTCCTTCCTCGGCATCGGCCTGCGCCCGCCGGTGGTGAGTTGGGGCGTGCTGCTTCAGGAGGCGCAGAACATTCTCGCCGTCTCGAGCGCACCCTGGCTGTTTCTTCCCGGTCTCGCGGTGATCATCACCGTGCTCGCCCTCAATTTCCTCGGTGATGGATTACGCGATGCTGCAGATCCCTATGAATACTGATCCCAATTTTGCCGCGGCCGGCGGCCGGCACGGGGATCGCGACCAGCTGATCGAGGTCGATGATCTCAGGACCCATTTCTTCGGGGGTGCGGGCACCATCAAGGCGGTCGACGGCGTCTCCTTTTCCATCCCGCGCGGCAAGACGGTCTGCGTCGTCGGCGAATCCGGTTCGGGCAAGAGCATCACCGGCCGCTCGATCCTCAACCAGGTTCCCAGGGGAGGGCGGATCGTCTCGGGGGCCATCCGCTACCGGCCGGATCCGGCAGCAGCCTCCGTCGACCTGGCGGCGCTCGATCCGCGCGGCCACGGCATGCGGGCGATCCGCGGTGCCCAGATCGGCCTGATCAGCCAGGAGCCGATGGCGGCCCTTTCCCCCGTTCATACGATCGGCAACCAGATGGTCGAGGTGATCCGCCTGCATCTGAAGATGGGAAAGAAGGAGGCGCGCGAACATGCCATCGAGACATTGGCTCTGGTCGGCATCCCGCGGCCGGCCGAGCGTATGGAAAACTATGCCTTCCAGTTTTCCGGCGGTATGCGCCAGCGCGTCTGCATCGCCTTGGCGCTCGCCTGCCGCCCCAAGCTGCTGATCGCCGACGAGCCAACGACGGCGCTCGATGTGACCACCCAGGCCAATATCCTCGATCTGCTCGCCTCGCTGCAGGCAGAATTCGGGCTCTCGGTGCTGTTCGTGACCCATGATCTCGGCGTGGTGGCCGAAATCGCCGACGAAGTCGTCGTCATGTATGTCGGCCGGGTGGTGGAGGCAGGCGATGTCGACACGATCTTCCACGCGCCTGTTCATCCTTACACCAAGGCGCTGCTGCAATCGGTGCCGCGCATGCATGGGCAACCCACCGAACGGCTCGCCATCATCGACGGCATGGTGCCCTCGCGGTTCAATCGGCCCCCAGGCTGCAGCTTTCATCCCCGATGCAAAGAGGCAAGGGCGGGCCTGTGCGACCAAAAGGATCCACAGCCCGTCGCCATCGGCGACGGGCATGTCGCCAGCTGTCTGCTTTACGAAGGAAGACGATGATGGCCGATCCCATGACGCAACCAAGCCCGCTGCTCGAGCTGAACGATCTCAGGATGCATTTCCCCATTCGCAAGGGCGCATTCCGGCGTGTGGTCGGACACGTCAAGGCAGTCGACGGCGTTTCGCTTCGTGTCGAGGATGGCGAAACACTCGGCATTGTCGGGGAATCCGGCTGCGGCAAGTCCACGCTTGCCCGCACGGTGCTGCGCATCTATCAGCCGACGAGCGGCGAAATCCGCTATCGCAGCCGCAGCGGCGGCACGGTCGATCTCGCCGCGTTGTCGGGTTCTGCGCTCGACGAAATCCATCGCGACCTGCGCATCGTGTTTCAGGACCCGCAATCTTCGCTCAATCCGCGCCTTCCGGTCATCGACATCATCGGCGAGGTCCTTGGTGTCAACGGCATCGCCAAGGGCCGGGAGCTCGAGCACCGGGTCGCTGACCTCATGCAGAGCGTCGGCCTGCGGCCCGAATACATGCACCGCTATCCGCACGCGTTTTCCGGCGGCGAACGACAGCGCATCGGCATCGCCCGGGCGCTGGCGTCCAATCCGCGCCTGGTGATCGCCGATGAGGCCGTCTCGGCGCTCGATGTCAGCGTGCAGGCGCAAACCATCAACCTCCTGCAGGATCTGCAGGAACAGTTCGGCCTGACCTATCTCTTCGTCGCCCACGACCTCTCGGTCGTCCGGCACATCTCGGACAATATCGCCGTCATGTATGTCGGCCGGGTCGTCGAAAAGGCGCCGACGGAGCAGATCTTCTCGCGCCCGCTCCATCCCTACACCGAAGCGCTGCTCTCGGCGGTGCCGATTGCCGATCCGCGGATGCGCCGCCATGGCCAGCGCATTCGGCTGGCGGGCGAGGTTGCCGATCCCGCCCATCCGCCTCCCGGCTGCGCATTTCATCCTCGCTGTCGCTACGCCACCGAGCTTTGCAAGCAGGAGGTGCCCGGCTTACGCACCGTCACAGCCGATGGGCACGCAGTGGCCTGTCACTACGCCGAATCCCTGACGCTTAATCCCTTTGCCGATCGTATAATTCCGGAGTTCAATTGATGCCCGAATTCATTCCACGCTCCGAGCAGCGTCCCATTGTGGATACCTCCTCCACGACGCTCGATCTCATCTACTTCGATCTCGTCACGCTCGCCTCCAACGAGCAGGACATCCGGCGGCTGCCCGCGCACGAAAGCCTCTACGTCGTGCTGTCGGGTCAGGTGGATATCGAGGTGGATGGCATCATGTTCGAAGCGGTGGGCCGGCGAGCCGATATCTGGGGAGGCGATGCGGACTCGGTTTACGCGCCCGTCGGCGCCAATGTCCGGATATCGGCTCGTGGCGCGGCGGCGGAAGTCGCCATTGCAGGCGGCCTCTGCGACACGCGTTACGCCGCGTTTCGCATCACGCCGGATGAGGTCGATGCGGTCAATGTCGGCTCGTCTGACACCCACAGCCAGCGGCGGATCGTCCACCTGCTCGGCCAACGGCAGAACGGACGCTGCGGCAACCTGCTGGTGAGTGAACTCTATGCCGGCGAGGGGTGCTGGTCCGGCTATCCCCCCCACAAGCATGATACGGAAGACGGCGATGTCGAGACCCGGCACGAAGAACTCTATCATTACCGCTTCCAGCCCGAGACCGGTTTCGGCAGCCAGATCACCTATGACGAAGACGGTCCGGTCAAGATCCTCATGACCCGCAACGGCGACACTGTCCTGGTCGACCGGGGTTACCACCCGACGGTCACCTCGCCGGGGCACCAAGGCTATATCTTCACCATTCTTGTCGGCAAGCACCGCCGCGGGCTGATCCAGCGCTTCGATCCCGCCCATCAGCATCTGACCAAAACCATCCCCGGCATCGACGCGATGCGCGACAAGTTCAAATAATCCGGCTCCTGGCCTCGTGCGCCGGCATTGCGGCGTACGGCCAAAATTCCGCCCAAGGAGAGACGACCCATGCGTGAACGTACGCGAATAAGCGTTGATGCCAGTGAAGCGGTACGCCCGTTCAACCGGTTCTGGCGCGGCACCGGCTTTTCGCCGGCCGAGCTGCTGCTCGAGCCCGAGATGCGCCAGATGCTTGCCTATATCGGTGGCCTGCCGAATGAGGGCATCAAGTTCCTGCGGGTGCATTATCTCTACAATCTGCTGAGCGCGAAGGGCGAGGTCGGCTACGACTGGTCGCTGCTCGACCGCGCGCTCGACGTGATGATCGAACACCGCCTGAAGCCGTTCTTCGAACTGATGGGCAACCCATCCGGCCTGTTCACCGACTATGAGGACATGGATCAGGTCAGGCGCTGGCGGGATCTCGTGACGGCAACGGTCGACCGTTATGGCGCGCGTTACGGCATGGACGAATTGCGCACATGGTATTTCGAAACGACGAACGAGGCCGACTCCGGCTGGTGGACCTACGGGATCAAGGGTTACACCAACTACTACGACGCCTGCGTCGCGGGGCTCGATGCCATCGATCCCACCTTGCCGATGGGCGGACCCGGAACCGCCCGCACGCTCTCGCCGATCTTTCGCGCCCTGATGGCCCATTGCGACAGCGGCACGAGCTGCCTCAGCGATGACGGCCCGCCGCGCATCGATTACATCTCGATCCACGAAAAGGGCGTCAACGGCAGCAAGGAAGACCTGACCCCGAAAACCAACGGTATCGTCGACCGCACTTTGCTCGTCGTCGACTATCTGAAGGAGCATCACCCGCGCCTGGCGGGCTTGCCCATCGTCAACGATGAATGCGATCCGCAGCTTGGCTGGAGCGATCATCATAGCTGGCACGGCAAAGCCTATTACGCCGGTATCATCGCCCGCATCATCGAACAGCACGACCGGCGCATCATCGCCCCGAAAGCGGCGAATTTCACCTTCCTCAGCAATGACCACGCCTTTATCGGCGGCTGGAGCCAGCGCACGATCTTTGCCTATTTCGGTTCGCGCAATTTCACCAAGGCGCAGTGGGAGCACAAGACCAATCTGGATATGCTGGTCACCGATGTCGACAGGGCGCCGCCCTTCGACATCATCAAGAAGCCCGGCCTCACATCGATGGAACTGCTGGCAACGCTTGGCGATACCGTTTGCAAGGTGACGGCCGAACCGCCGCTTGCGCCCGACCAGGATGGCCTGGCGATCCTGCCGACGCGGCTGCCGGGCGGCGGTGTTTCCATCAGCCTCATCCATAGCGTCGATGCCATCAACCGCTCGGGCCGGACCGCCGTCCGTCTCGAGGTGAGCGGCTTGGTTCCCGGCCGCCACGCGCTTTGCCTGCTGCGCATCGACGAGGAATTCACCAATCCGATGGAGGTCTGGGAAGCCCAGCACGATGAAAGCAACCCGCGTGGGCTCTTCGAGCCGGTCGGCGCACCGCCTGCACCTGATGAAGCGCAGTTTGCCGAAATGCGCCGCGCGCAGGAGCCCGCCCTGCTGCATCCGATCAGCGTCGTCGCGTGCGACGAAGGCCGGATCAGTGTCGACCTGGATGTGCCATTGCCGTCGCTGACGCAGGTGCTTGTCGTTCCCGATATCGGCGTGCCACCGGCGGCACCGAGCGGCCTTGTCGTCGAACGCTATCTCGGCCTCGGCGGTCGGGAGGAGCGCATGCTGTTCTGGGCTGCCGGCGATGCCAGCCCGGCCATCTTCTACGATGTCCTGGTCAGCACCGATGGCGCGGCTTTTGAAAAGGTCAGTTCAGCGCCGCTGATCTCGACGGCATTCCTGCACATGTCGCCGCCGCAGGGCGTGCGTTATGCGGTGCGCGCCCGCGATGCATTCGGTCGCCGCAGCGAGCTTTGTCTCTCCCGCTGATGAACAGCGCCTTCCGTCTGGGATAAGATCAATGGATATCGCCTATTTCACCAAGACCCTGGAAGGTCTGCCGCTCGAGAAGGCAGCCGAGATCACGGCCGGTTTGGGGTTCGACTGCGCCGATCTCCTTATTCGCGATGGCCATGCCGTTTCCCCTGACAGGCCCGAGGGGATCGCCAATGCGGTAAAGTTCTTTGCCGCTGCCGGTGTTCGCACCTCGATGGCGACCATCGATTCCGCCCGGCCCGACGATGCCGCTTCCCGGCTTCTTAGTTGTTGCGGCGAGGCTGGCATCGGGCAGATTAGGCTTGGCTTCTGGCGCTACGACCCGTCGCGGCGCTGGCGGGTCCAGGTCGATGAGGCGCGGCGCGATCTCGACGGCTTCGAGCGCCTGGCCGACCGCTTCGGCATCAAGCTGACCATCCAGCTTCACGGCGGGACCCTGCACAGTTCGGGCGCGCTTGCCGTGCAATTGCTGGCCGGGCGCGATCCGATCCGGCTCGGCGCCTATCCCGATCCCGCCAATCAGATCATTCGCGAGGGAAGCGAAGACTGGCGTCTGACCCTCGATATCCTCGATCCGTGGTTCTGCTGCATGGGCGTCAAGAACAGCGGCTGGTTTCCAGGCGCTTACGGATCCCATGGCCAGCGCGCTTGGCATTCCGACTGGTACGGGCTCGACGAAGGCATGGTGCCCTGGAACGAAATCGTCCCGCATCTGGTCGCCACCGGATTTACCGGCGTGCTCTCGATGCATTCCCAATACCGCGTCTCCCGTGAGCAGGCGCTCGACAAGGTCCGAGCTGATCTTGCTCATTTCCGGCGCCTGGTCGCCGCAGCGAAAGAGTAGAACCATGAACGAACAGGCTCCCGTTATCGCCGTACTGCTGACCGAAAGAACCCGCCGGATGATGCTGGACGATGCGGCGATTGCCCAGTTGAACGCCCTTGGCGAGGTGCGTTGGCCGACCGGTGCCGCAATCGACGCCACCGATGTCGACCAACTGCTGCACGGCGCTGTCGCGTGCCTCACCGGATGGGGCACGCCGCCCTTCGATCCCGCCGCGCGCCAACGCCATCCGCAACTCGCCCTCGTCGCCCATTCGGCAGGCAGCGTCCGCACACTCGTTCCCGCCCGTCTGTTCGACGATGGCATTCGCGTCACCCATGCCGCTTCGAAAATTGCCGCCTCGGTTGCCGAGTTCGTCGTCGCCGAAGCGCTGCTCGCCATGCGCGGCATTCATCGGCTGCATCATCAATTGCGCAACGGCGGCGAATGGCTCGACGTCCGCGCGGCCGTGCCGCAGAAATTGCTGGGCTCCAGAACGGTTGGCATCGTCGGCGCCGGATATGTGGGCCGGGCGGTCATGCGCCTTCTCGTTCCCTTCGGCTGCCGCGTGCTGGTTGTCGATCCCTTTCTCCACGATAGCGAGGCTGCGGCACTTGGCGTTTTCAGAGCCGGGCTGAACGATATGCTGGCCCAGGCAGACATGGTCTCTCTGCATGCGCCCGTCCTGCCCGAAACGCGCCGCATGATCGGCGCCCGCGAACTGGCGCTATTGCGCCCCGGTACGCTGTTCATCAACACGGCGCGCGCGGAGCTGGTCGACGAGGCGGCGCTGCTCGCCGAGATCCGCTCCGGCCGTATCGAAGCGGCTCTTGATGTCTTCGATAACGAGCCGCTGCCTCAGGACAGTCCCTTTCGCGACCCTGCACTCGCCAATGTCACCATTTCGCCGCATGCTGCCGGCCACACAAACGAGGCGCATCTCGCCCAGGGGCAGGCCATGGTGGACGAGATCGGCCGGCTGCTTCGCCGGGAACCGCTCCAGCACGAAGTGTCGCGCGCCATGCTCGACCGGATGGCATGATCGTGGACAGAAACATTGGAGGCTCCGTGACGGCGCCGCGAATCAGAGTGATCGAGATCGACGCTTTCGAGCGCGATATCAGGCTGCGCCTGCCGTTCCGCTTTGGTGCGGCTACCCTCGAAAAGGCGCCGCAAGCCTTCCTCAGGGTCCGCGTCGAGGATGAAGAGGGGCGAACCGGCCTTGGTGCGACCGCCGAGATGATGGTGCCGAAATGGTTCGACAAGAACCCGGCCTTCACGCCGGCGCAAAATGTCGATCAGTTGCGCACCTCGATCCATACCGCTGCGGCTGCTTCGCTCGAACCGTCTGAGCTGGCGACACTGTTTGCCGCCGCCCGCCTGAACGAGATGGAGACCGTGCGGCGCCTGCCTGGAAATCCATTGGCCGCCTGTTTCGGCCCTTCGCTCATCGCCCGCGCCGCGCTCGATGCCTATTGCCGTCTTGCCGGCATTTCCTTCTTCGAGGCGGTGCGGGGCAATCTCGTCGGCATCGGTGGCCCCATGCTGCCCGGCGATATCGATGCGGACGCTGCCTCGGCGATGCTCGCCGGCCTTCGCCCTGCCGGCGCGATTTCCGCCCGGCATACGATCGGGCTTGTCGATCCGATCACCGAGGGCGATATCGTCGATCCCGTCGGTGACGGCCTGCCGGAAAGCCTCGAGGCGGTGATAACACGCTATGGCAACCGCTGGTTCAAGATCAAGCTTTCGGGCACGATCGATGCCGATATCGACCGCCTGACGCGGATCGCCGCCGTGCTGGACCGCCTGCCCGACTATCGGGTGACGGTCGACGGCAACGAACAGTTTGGCGCCCCCGAACAGCTTGCCGCCTTGCTGGGGCAAATCGAGGCGAGGCCACGGCTCGCGAGATTGCGTGCGGCCATTGCCTTTGTCGAACAGCCGTTCTCGCGCGCGATCACCATGGAAACGCCGCTGGGGGACCTGGCGGCGCAATTGCCCTTCCTGATCGATGAGAGCGACGACGGCGACGGCGCCTTCGCCGCCGCCAGGCGGCTCGGTTATACCGGCGTCTCCTCGAAAACCTGCAAGGGCATCTACCGCTCGCTCATGAAGGCGATCCGCATCAGAACCGGAACCGCGCCGGGACTGTTCCTCTCGGGCGAGGATCTGACCTGCCAGGCCGGGCTTGCCGTGCAGCAGGATCTGGCGCTGGTCTCGCTGCTCGGCCTCTCCCATGTCGAGCGCAACGGCCATCATTATGTCGCCGGCATGCAGGGTGCGCCTCAGGCCGAGAAATTGCGCTTTGCCGCGGCCCATCCCGATCTCTATGAGCAGGGTGGCGACGGACCGCTGCTGTCGATCCGCGACGGCCGGATCGCCATCGCTTCGCTCGGGGCGGTCGGCTACGCAAGCGGCGCCTTGCCCGATTTCGAAGCGATGACGCCAATGTCATGACGCCCGGCAATGTTCAGCATGAGATAGGGCGTGCTGCCCTGTCGAACTGTTCGGTCTGTCCGGCAAACATGCCCCGATCACCCGGAGCATCAATCACCCCGTTCCTCCAATTGAAATGTCTTCCAGTAGAGCATGACGCTCTATTCGAAGGTTTTCTGCGCGGCCTGATTGGATCCCGGGACTTAAGCAAGCAGCAATTGAGATATAATTCTTTGAATCAAGCTTCAGCAACCACCGCCAAATCTCCGCAAATATGACTTTCCGCTCCGCGAGGCGGCAATGCAGAATATTTCGATGTGCCTTGGACAAACGACACTCCGGATTGAACTGAGGTCGAACTCTAATAGCTGTGTGGATGTTAAGCGCGGTTAAGGAAGTGTAAAGTTTGGTAAAGGTTCTGCGAGGCACGCAAGGTGCGCTGCTGGCGGAAAGCTGTATGCGGCCAAAAGGAACGTGGGCAACTGCAGCCAGCGTGATAAGTGCTTGGACTATCGCTTCCAGAAGATGCAGGACGCGCAGGCGGCACGAGGCCGCCTGCGGGGGGATACGTCCCGCGGTCTCGTTCCGGGGGAGGGAATTCGACCGAAGAGGTTGCCATGAAAGCCGCCGGTGTGGCCCGTATCGGGCGCGGCCATCTTGCGCATAACTTGCCAAAAGCAGTCATCTCTGGCCTTGCCCCCGCTTCGAAAGCTCGGGCTTGAAGGCGATCGCTGCTCGATCGTTGGATGCCTGTGGCTCCGAGTCGGCGGTATCAGGCCCGGTCCGGTGAACGAGGCGCTTGAGCGCTTCGTTGAGGTCGTCGACGAAGGTGAAGATGACAGGGATGACGACGAGGCTGAGCAGCGTCGACATCATCACGCCGCCGATCACCACAATCGCCATCGGCTGCCGGAAGCTGGAATCGCCACCCGTCAGGCTGAGCGCGACCGGAAGCATGCCGCATGCCATGGCGATCGTGGTCATGATGATCGGTCGTGCGCGCTTGTGGCAGGCATCCACGAGGGCATCGAACCGGGGCATGCCCTGACGGCGCGACATGATCGCGTATTCGATGAGAAGGATGGAGTTCTTCGTCACCACGCCCATGAGCATGAGCAGCCCGATGACGGCCGACATCGAGAAGCTGGTTCCGGTCACCACCAACGGCACCAGCGCGCCGCCGAGCGAGAGCGGCAGAGCCATCAGAAGCGTGAACGGCTGCAGGAAGTCGTGAAAAAGCAGGACGAGGATCGCGTAGATGCAAAACACCCCGATGGCCATTGCAAGGCCAAAGCTTTGGAACAGCTCCGAACTGCGCTGAAGTTCGCCCTGCTCGACGAGAGTGACGCCCGACGGCAGATGCTGAAGCGCCGGCAGGGCCTGCGCCTCGCGGTTGACGTCGCCCAGGATGCGGCCGTTGAGCTCGACGGAAAGAGTAACATTGCGCATCCGGTCGATGCGGTCGATCTCCGACGGGCTGCCGCCGATCCGGATATCGGCGATCGATCCGAGATCGACATTGCCGTTCGTTCCTGCCACTCGCATGTTCTTGATGTCGTCGAGCTTCGTGCGTGTCTCGGGGCTGAAGCGAACGACAATCGGAACCTGGCGCTGCGGCAGGTTGAGCTTTGGCAGATCGGCGGAGTATTCCCCATCCGTCGCCACGCGCACGGCTTCGGCGATGGCGCTCGAGGTCACCCCGAGCGCTGCTGCGCGCGCGAAGTCTGGCGTGATCTGGATTTCCGGCGCCTGCCTGGCTGCGGTCGATGTCACCGCGCCGATGCCCTGCAGCGTGCGGAGCTGTTCTTCAAGCGCCGTGCTTGCGCTGTCAAGCGCATTGGCATCGTCACTGGCAAGGGTGATCTCCAGCTTCGTACCATTGCCGCCACCGCCGACCGCGACCCGCACACCGGGCAGGACCGAGAGAGCCTGCCGGATGTCGTTTTCGATTTCCGACTGCTTGCGGTCACGCTCGCCGATGGGCGGCAGCACAGCGACGATCGTGGCGGATCCGACGCTGCTCGTGGTGCTGGAGTCGGGGCCCCCGCCCGAGGATGCGGAACCGACCGAGGAAAAGACATGTGTCACGTCCTGGAGCTTGCCGATGATATCGGCGGCCTTCGTGGTCGTGGCGTCCGTCTGCTCGATAGTAGCACCCGGCTGCATGGTGAGCGTGATCTGGGCTCGCGCGTCGTCGGACGCGGGCAGGAAGCCGGATTTCAGGAGTGGGATTGTGGCCAGCGAAAGTGCGACGACGATGGCAGTCACGGCCACCGTGGTCTTCCTGCGGTTCATCGCGGCTTTCACGATTGCCAGATAGGCGCGCATGATGCGGCCGTCCTTTTCCTCGCTCGGATGGGCCTTCATGAAATAGGCGGCCATCATCGGCGTCAGCAGCCGTGCGACGACGAGCGAGACGAGGACCGCCACGGCGGCAGTGATACCGAACTGGCGGAATATAAGTCCCGGTATGCCGCTCATGAAGGCCGTCGGCAGGAAGACCGCGACCAGCGTGAAGGTGGTCGCGATGACGGCGAGTCCGATCTCGTTGGCCGCCTCCAGAGCGGCGTCGATCGGCCGCTTGCCCATCTGCAGGTGGCGAGCGATGTTCTCGACCTCGACGATGGCATCATCGACAAGGATGCCAACCACGAGCGACAGCGCCAGCAAGGTGACGACATTCAGGCTGAAGCCGGCCAGATACATGACGAGGAAGGTCGGTATGACCGACAGCGGCAGCGCCACGGCCGACAGGATCGTCGCACGCCAGTCCCGAAGGAAGAGCCAGACGACGATGATCGCCAGGATCGCGCCTTCGTACAGCATGTGCATCGAACCATCGTAATTGTCGATGATCGGCCCGAGCGTGCTGTAGGCCTCCTCGATCTGCACGTTGGAATGCTTGGCTGCGAACTGTTTCATCGCCTCGTCGACGTCGGCCGCGACACTGCTGTCCGAAAATCCGTTCGAGCGCTTGATCTCGACTGCGACCACCGGCTTGCCGTCAAGATAGGCCATCGAGGACCGCTCCGCGAAGCTGTCCGTGACGGATGCGACATCGTCGAGGCGAACCTGCTGCCCGTTGGCCAGGGGAATTCTGAGCTCCTTCAGAGCATCGACCGACGCCACCGCACCGAGCGTGCGCAATGTCTGACGGGTGCCGCCAATCTCCCCAAGGCCACCTGACGTATCGGCCTGAACTGACTTCAATTGCGCCGACACAGTGGTCGCCGTCACGCCGAATGCGGCCATCGTCGTCGGATCGAGGTCGACGTGAACTTCGCGGTCGACACCGCCGATGCGATTGACCTGTCCGACGCCCGGTACCGACAGGAGCGCCTTGGTCAGATCGTTGTCGATGAACCAGGAGAGCTCGGTTTCATTGAGGACGGCAGACCGGATGGCATAGGTGACTAGCGCCGAACTCTGTACGGTGACTTTGGTGACGCTTGGCGTTTGCATCTGCGCCGGCAGATCGGCCGTTGCGCTGTCCACGGCGTTGCGGACCTCGTTCAGGGCCGTTTCGCTGTCCTTCTCCAGTTTGAAGGAGACGCTGATTGACACCGTGCCGTCGGTTATCGTCGTGGTGACGTGGTCGAGATAGCTTAGCGAGGCAAGATTGTCCTCGATCGTGCGGGCGACCTCCGTCTCGAGTTGCGCCGGTGCGGCGCCATCGAGCGTCGCGGTAATTTTGATGGTCGGGAGGTCCATATCGGGGAAGTTCTGGACCGGCAGCTGCTTGAAGGCCAGCAAACCGCCGACGGCAAGCATCGCAAAGAGCAGGATCGCCGGTACGGGATTGCGGATCGAAAATGCGGAAAAGTTCATCAACCTTCTCCCGCAATCTTCACGAGATCGTTGTCCGACAGAAACGCTCCGCCCGACGTCACCACTCTCGCCGAGAAATCTATGCCGGAGACGATCTCGACTTCGCCGTCGGCGCGGCGGCCGGTCTCGACCCGCACCCGTCTTACCCGCTTGTCCTCGCCGGCCGTGAAGACATAGTTTATCCCGTCACGGAAAACGATCGCTGTCTCCGGAACCGTCAGCGCCGGCGTGGTCGTCAGTTCGATGGTGCCGGTGACATAAAGACCGGTGCGCGGCTGAACGTCCTGGGGAAGCGCGACATAGACGATCGCCCGGCTTGTATTGGTGTCGATCGAAGGTCCGACGAGCCTTACCTTGCCCTGAATGGGACGCCCGTCCGGCCCGTCGATGTCGACGCGCAATCCTTCCGAGATGCGTGAGAGATAGCGGGCCGAAACCTCGGCCTGCCATTCGACCCGCTGCTGGCGGACCAGGCGAAACAATTCAGTGCCCGACGAGACGACCGCGCCGAGTTCGGCCGATCGCGAGGTTACCAGGCCGTCGTCGACGGCCGTGACGGTCGTCTGGTCGAGCTTGATCTTCTGGCTGTCGAGCGCCGCCTCTTCAGACGCAAGACTTGCCGTCGCCGTCTGTTCGTCGGCGAAATATTCGACAATCTTCTCATCCGAAAGGGCGCCCGAAGAGCGGAGCTGCCGAGCCCGGTCCGCATTGGCCTTCGCCTTTGTCAGGTTTGCCTGAGCGGTCACGACGGCCGCCTCCTGCTTGCGAAGGTCGGCCTGGACGCTGTCCTGCGACATCAGGACAAGGGTCTGCCCCTTCTTGACCACGGAGCCGACGTCGGCCAGGATTTCGGTTACGCGCAGGCCGCTCGTCTCGGAAGCGATGATGGCTTCCTGCCAGGGCTTCAGCCAGCCGCTTGCGGGAACGGTTTCCGGCCAGTCTCGTTGCGTCGGCGTCACCAGCGAGACGGTCAGGGCGGGTGCGGCGGATTGATCCGCCATGGCATTGCGCAGGGGAAGCAGGAGCGCTGCCGCAACAAGAGCGGCAGCGAATATTCTGGGCGGTTTTCTCAACGATGCATTCCTTGTGGTCGAAGGCATTGGTGCCTTTTCCCGAGCTGTGCCAACTCGATGAAGGATTGCGGCTCATGTGGAGGCAACCCGATCCTGGCTCGCGGTGATGTCATCGCAGGATAAGTAACGGGGTGAACGTTAAGTGCGGTCAAGTTAGTGTTAAGTTAGGTAAAACCCGGTCGCGCGGCTGAGTTTGTGCTGTATGGCTTACCCGGATCAATGACGGACGAAGTGAATGAACAAGGTTCTCCTCATCGACGACGATGCCGAGCTGACGACGCTTCTGCAGGAATATCTGGTCGAAGAAGGATATGACGTCGTCACGGATACGGACGGGCGCGCCGCCATTGCGGCGGCGGCCGGCAATACGGTCGATATTATCGTGCTCGACATCATGATGCCTCGGATGAACGGGATCGAGGTTCTGCAGAGGATCAGGAAGCTCAGCCAGGTCCCGGTCCTGATGCTGACCGCAAGGGGCGATGACGTCGACAGGATATCGGGTCTCAATCTGGGCGCCGACGACTATGTGCCGAAGCCATGCTCGCCGGGCGAACTTGCGGCGAGACTGCGCGCTATCCTCCGCCGGGCAGGACAGCCGGCGGCCGGTACTTCGACCGACACGATAAGGGCGGGAAAACTCGTGATTCATCCGGGCAGCAGGATCGCCGAATGGCGCGGCGAAAGCTTGGAACTGACCGGCACGGAATTCAGCCTGATCGAGGTCCTCGCCCGCAGCGCTGGCCAGCTCGTGTCGAAGCAGGACATTTCGAAGCGGGCCTTCGGCAAGCCGCTCACCCCATTCGATCGCCGTATCGACGTCCATATCAGCAGCGTTCGTCAGAAGCTCGGACTGAGGGAGGACGGCCAATCCTGGATCCAGTCCGTTCGCGGCCAGGGCTATCAACTTCTCGTGGACTGACCATGCCCCGGCTTTTCTGGAAATTCTTCACGACGATCTGGTTGACGATGGCGGCGACAGTCGGCGTGATCATCCTGCTCGTCAATTTTCTCCAAGAGGTTCCTTTTGCGCGCGAACTGGAGGAAGAGCGGCGAGCGATCGCCCTGAACCTCACCGCAAACGTGCTCGCCAAAGATGGCGAAGATGCCGCCGCGCATTTCGTGCGCACAAATGAAGAGACGCTACCGGCTGGTCTGACGATCTCCAAAACTGCGAAAGCCGATGCTTGTGCGGTTCCAAAGACCGTCGACACAAGATCCGTCCAGGAGGACGGGGTTTGCTATCAGATTTCCCTGCCGGTCCTGGCGACGTTCACCTTCGAGAACTTCGGCCCGTTCTTGCCATGGCTCACGATCCTGATTTCGAGCACGATATCGGCAGGCGCACTCGCCCGATACCTCATTCGTCCCGTCGTTCATCTGCGCGATGGCTTGAGCGCGCTCGCCCATGGCCGCTTCGACTTCCGCATTGGTGACAAGATGGCCGGCCGAAAGGACGAGGTTACCGCGCTTGCACATGATTTCGATTCCAGCGCCGCCCGGCTTCAGGAGCTGCAGGATGCGCAGCAGCGGTTGTTCCATGATGTCTCACACGAACTGCGTTCGCCTTTGTCCCGCCTGCAGGCCGCTGTCGGCGTCCTCCGGCAGAGCCCGGCGAAACTCGCCGCCATGCTGGACCGCATGGACCGAGAGGTCGAACGGCTTGATGCCCTGGTCGGCGAAGTTCTGACGCTTGCAAGGTTGACTGCCGGATCCAGCCGGCCGCTGAAAACGCACACTCTTGATGTCATCGAACTCCTGAACGAAATCCTCAGCGACGCGGCATTCGAAGCCCAGGCACGGGAGGTCTCGATCACAACCAGTGTCGAGGGCACCTTCCGCGCCGAGGTCGAAGGTGAGCTGGTCTACAGGGCGCTCGAAAACGTCGTGCGCAACGCCGTCAAATACACGGCCGAGCATTCGCGCATATCAGTAGCTTGCGAGGCGACGGCCGACCGCCTCGAAATCTGCGTCACGGATCAGGGGCCAGGTGTCAGGCGGGACGAACTCGAACGGATCTTCCAGCCGTTCTCACGTGGGACAGAGGCCGTGCCAAGAGGCGGATACGGCCTTGGTCTGGCAATCACCAGGCAGGCCATCGAACGCCACGGTGGGCGTGTGTATGCGTCATTGCCTGATACAGGTGGCCTGGCAATCACCCTGGAGCTTCCCAGGAAGCCGATACCCTATGGCTTGGCGGACGAACACGCCTGAGGACCGCTCGACGAAGCTTGAGGCGGTGGTCGGTCATCCCGAAGTAAAAACGACGGGCGCGAGGGAGGCGGGCGCCGAAGCTTTGCTTTTGAAACTTCGCGCCGGATGTTCCGCGTCACCGGCATGGGTGCGTTTGCAATCATCATTGACAACATCACCATCGGGGCGCGACGGTCGCGAAGGGCGGCAACCGCGCCATCGCACATTGCGGTAGGTCAAGGCGGCCGCCAAGCCGGTCCGGTATCGTGCATGCTCTTCTAGCTGGAGCCTTACACATGACGATCCCCGCCAAGTCGATGATGACAACGGATTTAGTTACGGTGTCGCCTGAGGCCACCGTGGCCGAGGCCGCCCGGTGCATGCTTATCCATCACGTCACCGCCGTACCGGTGGTGGACGCCGATAACCGGCCGCTTGGATTGGTCAGCGAAGGCGACGTGATGCGCCACTTCGGCTCGCAGTTTCAAAGTGAGCGGGCGCAATGGCTACGCATGCTGGCGGAAGGCGAGACGCTCGCCCCGGAGTTCCTCGCCGAAATCCGCCTCAACCAGCAGCACGTCCGCGAGATTATGCACACGGCCATCATCTCCGCTGGTGAGGAAGCCTCGCTTGCGGAGTTGGCTGATCTGATGCTGAAACATGGGATCAAGCGCGTCCCTATCCTGCGTGACGGCGTGTTGGTTGGCATCGTCAGCCGCGCCGACGTGGTTCGGGCCGTCGTCGAAAAACTGGACGATTTGCTTGAGCCGACGGACTAGCACCGGAAGCTGGTCGGCCGGACCCCATCATCCACCAGCGCAGCGGCCGGTCGGCGACCAACAGCAGCGGCACGACAAAAATCAGCGGGGCGTAGGGGTGGCACGCCTTGATGCCTCTCATGTTGAGCAGCATCTGCATTGTCGATTTGAGGCGATAGTTCGCTGGTGGAAGGCGGGCAGCGCCCTGGAGCCGCTCGACGATCTGACCGACGAGGAGATCGCGACTAAGCTGCCGGTGCATCTTCGCTATCTTCCCGACGCGCTCGCGGCATGAATGAGAAAATGGCGATGCCTTCCTTCCATCCGGACTCGATGCAGCTCTTCCTCGTTGAGGACGAGGCCGCGCAGCTCTGCTGAACCGAGATGTGCGACGAGACCCGGATTTTACCCAACTTTACAGTGTCTTTACAGCCATTAACGTTGGCGCCGCTAAGCCTGAACCTACGATCCCGGTTCAGAAAGCTCGCCAGTGAGTCCGTCGCTCTGCACGAAAACATCATCGCTCCGCTACGCCGCATCGGCGATCACGCTTCTGCTTGCGGGCTGCGTCAGCGGCCCGGATCACGCTCCCCCACAGATGCCGCTTCCTGCCAAATTCCAAGAGGGCGGGAGCAAGAGCAACGGCGATGTGGTGGCGGCGCAGTGGTGGACGGCCTATCGGGACAAACAGCTCGACGGCCTGGTGGCTCATGGCCTCAGCGAGAACCTTGATGTCCTGCAGGCGCTCGAGCGCATCAATTCGGCTTCCGCCAATGTTACGGTTGCCGGTGCCGGTGGCCTGCCGAGCCTCGATGTCGGCGCATCACACACCGTGTACGGTGAGAAGGGTTCGCAGCGTACGACCATCGGCACCAAGAACACGACAGGCGGCGAGGCCAGCCTTTCCTGGCTGCTCGACTTCTTCGGCCAGTACCGTCGCTCCAAGGAGAGTGCAATCGCCTCGCTTGGGGCCGCCTATGCAACGGCCGACGATGCCAAGCTCACCTTTCTGAAGGACCTCGTCTCCAGTTATGTCGACGCCCGCTATTATCAGCAGCGCATCGCGCTTTCGCAGGCGAACTTGAAATCCCGTCAGGAGACCTACGAACTCACGCAACTGCAGCTCAAGGCAGGTGCGGCCTCTCGCCTTGACGTCGTTCAGGCCGAAGGCCTTGTTCAGTCGACGAAGGCCGACATCCCTGGTCTCGAACAGAGCTTCACCGTTTCGGCTCACCACATCGCCTTGCTGCTCGGGATGCCGGCGGCCTCGTTGATGAATGAGCTGCAGAGGAGTACAGGCCAGCCGGTCTTCCGCGGCGACATTCGAGCCGGCATTCCGGCCGACCTCATCCGCAACCGTCCCGATATCCGCAAGGCAGAACGCGACCTGGCGGCGGCCGTCGCCGATATCGGTGCTGCCGAAGCCCAGCTTTATCCATCGATCTCGCTCTCCGGTTCGATCTCGCCGAGCTGGGTCAAATCATCGGGCGCCAGCGGCGGAACCATGACCAGTTGGTCGTTCGGACCGACGCTCAACCTGCCGATCTTCGACGGCGGCAAATTGCGGGCGAATGTCGATATCGAAAAATCCGATGCCAAGGCCCAATATCTCGCCTGGAAAGAGGCGGTGCTGAACGGGGTCGAAGAAGTGGAAAACGCGCTGTCGGCGGTTCGCCGCGACACGCAGACACTGGCGCCGCTGCGCAGGCAAGTGCAGACGGCTGAGGAATCACTCGCGCTTTCAACGACAAGCTATAAAGACGGCGCCTCGTCGCTGCTTGACGTCCTGGACGCTCAACGTTCGGTCTCCGATGCCCAGGCAAGCCTTGCAGCCACCGTGCAGGAGGTTGCCAAGGACTATGTGGATCTCTACGTCGCCATCGGCGCCGGCTACCTGACAGAACAAGGGCAGAATGCTCCGGAGCGAATGGCGAAGTCAGACTAATTGGCCGAAGACAGTCAAGCGAGCGGCTCGCGGCCTATCGGCCTGATATCTCCAGGATGCGGAGGGCAAGCTTGAGATGCGGCAAGTCCAGCATGCGTCCGTCAAGCTGAATGACGCCCGCGTCCGGCCTGGCGGCAAAGGCGGCGGCGACTTTCTCTGCCCAGGCGACCTCGGATGCGTCCGGCGTGAAGGCGTGATTGATCACTTCGACCTGGCTCGGATGGATGGCCATCATGCCGGAAAAGCCGTCGCGCCGGGCTCGGCCGACATAGGCCCTGAGACCGTTGAGATCGTGGAAATCGGGATAGACGGTGTCGATTGCCGGAACGGCGGCGGCATGGGCGCCAAACAGCGTGAGCGAGCGGGCAAGCTCGTAAGGCGGCGTGTAGCGGCCATCCGTTCTGCGCGCGGTCGTAGCCCCCATCGCGGCAGGCAGATCCTCAGCACCCCAGGTCAGGCCACAGAGGCTGGTCGAGACATCCCGGTAGCTGCCGATCTCGAAGATCGCCGATGGCGTTTCGGTTGCGATCGGCAAGATGGGAATTGCGGATGCAAGAGAGCCTGCGAGCTTCAGCACCGAAGCGGCACCCTCGGCCTTCGGCAGCACGATCGCAAAAGGATGAAGGCCGCTCAAAGCGGCAAGGTCGCTTTCGAATTCTGGCGAGGCGAGGGGATTGATGCGGATCAGGAGAGGGGTCTCGCCGGCATGATGCAAGATGAACTCGTGCACGCTCTCGCGCGCTTTCGGCTTGTTTAAGGGCGCAACCGAATCTTCCAGGTCGAGAATGACGGCATCGGCGCCTGAGGCGAGCGCTTTTTCGAAACGCTCCGGCCGGTCACCGGGTATGAAGAGCAGCGAGCGCAGCCTCATGACGGCTTCACCTTCAGCATCGCCGTGCGCAGGCACTGGCAGACGATCTCGCCGCGCTGGTTGAGGGTGATGTGCCGGAAGGTGACGATGCCGGCATCGGGCCGGGAGTTCGAGCGACGCAGCTCCATCACCTCCGTTTCCACCCGCAGCGTATCGCCGATGAAGACCGGCTTTGGCATCGTCACCTTGTCATAGCCGAGATTGGCGACGAGCGTACCGAGCGTGGTGTCGCCGACCGAAAGGCCGACCGTGAGCGCAAAGGTGAAGGTGCCGTTGACGACGATCCGGCCGAATTCGGTGCCGGCCGCATAGTCGGCATCGAGATGCAGCGGCTGCGGATTGTGGGAAAGCGTCGTGAACAGCAGATTGTCGGTCTCGGTGACCGTGCGGCGGATGTCGTGGGCGATGCGGTCGCCGACCGTCCACTCGTCGAAATAACGGCCAGCCATTAAACCTCCTCCTTCACAATGCTGACGACCAGCTGGTTTTCCGAGACCCTGATCCCCGAGGAAACCTGCAGCTTTTCGACGATGCCGTCGAAGGGTGCGCGTAAAGAATGTTCCATCTTCATCGCTTCAACCGTCAGCAGACGGTCCCCCTTGGCGACACGATCGCCGTCGGCGACATCCACCGAAATGACGAGGCCGGGCATGGGCGAAAGGATCGCGCCATCGCCGGCACCCTGACTTGCCTCGACTTCGCTCGCCACGGGCAGGCTGATCGGCCAGGCACTGCCGGCGTCGAAAAGCACCGTGGTTTCACCGATCGCGACGGTATTTGCCTCAAGCTCCGGACGTGATTGCCCCCAATGGAGGTGATCGCCGATCCGGATGCGCACCCTCTTGTCATCCGCGCCGGAGATGCGGAATCCGGTCAACGCGGTCCAGGGATCACTATCCGTGTTCTTTAAAAGCGCCGTCGCCGCGCTATCGATTGCGCTTTCGCTCGGCTCCGTCGCCACAAGCCTGTCGTCATGACGGTCGAGAAAGCCGGTATCGATCCGAGCTGCGCGAAAATCCGGATCGACGGCGATGCGGGCAAGCAGGCCGGCATTGGATTTGACCGGCCAGATCTCAATGCCGGCGCAGGCGGCTGCGAGCTTCGAAAGTGCGGCTTCGCGGTTCGGCCCATGGGTGACGATCTTGGCAATCATCGGGTCATAGAAGGCGGTGATGTCATCCCCTTGATCGACGCCGCTATCGACGCGGATTGTGTCAGGTAGGCGCAGATGGTCGAGCCGGCCTGTCGAGGGCAGATAGCCGGCGGCAGGATTTTCGGCATAGAGCCGGGCTTCGAAGGCCCAGCCGTTCATGGCGATCTCGTCCTGCATTTTTGGCAGCGGTTCGCCGCTAGCGACCTTCAACTGCCAGAGCACCAGATCCTCGCCAGTAATTGCCTCGGTGACCGGGTGTTCCACCTGCAGGCGGGTGTTCATCTCCATAAACCAGATGCGATCTTCGCGAAGGCCTTCCGAGGCATCGGCGATGAATTCGACGGTGCCGGCGCCGACGTAGTTGACCGCTCTTGCGGCTTTTACCGCCGCATCGCAGATCACTGCCCGGGTAGCGGCTTCGAGGCCGGGGGCAGGGGCCTCCTCGATGACCTTCTGGTGACGGCGCTGCAGCGAACAATCACGTTCGAAGAGATGAACGCAATTGCCGAACATGTCGGCGAAAACCTGCACCTCGATATGGCGCGGATTGGCGATATAACGTTCGATCAGAACGCGGTCGTCGCCGAAGGCGGCCGCCGCTTCACGGCGGCAGGAGGCGAGAAGTTCGGCGAAATCCTGCGGGCGATCGACGCGGCGCATGCCCTTGCCGCCGCCGCCGGCGACCGCCTTGATAAGCACGGGATAACCGATGTTTTCTGCCTCGGCCGCCAGCCTCTCTTCGCTCTGGTCCGCGCCCATATAGCCGGGCGTCACGGGCACGCCTGATGCCTGCATCAATTCCTTCGCCGCGTCCTTGAGGCCCATCGCCCGGATGGCAGCGGGGGGCGCGCCGACCCAGATGATGCCTGCCTTCTCCACTGCCTCGGCAAAGTCGGCATTTTCCGAGAGGAAGCCGTATCCGGGATGGATCGCAGCGGCGCCGCTCTTGCGGGCGGCTTCGAGGATGCGGGTTTGAGAGAGATAGCTCTCGCGCGCCGGCGCCGGGCCGATGGCAATCGCCTCGTCCGCCTCCCTGACGAAGGGCAGGCCGGCATCGGCTTCGGAATAGACGGCGATGGTGCGGATGCCGAGCATCTTGGCCGAGCGGATGATGCGGCGGGCGATTTCGCCCCTGTTGGCAATGAGAAGGCTTTCCATCATACCGCGCCTCACATCCTGAACAGGCCGAAGCGCGGCCCTTTCGGGATCGGCGCATTCAGGCAGGCGGAAAAGGCAAGGCCCAGCACATCCCGGGTCTGGCGCGGATCGATGATGCCGTCGTCCCAGAGGCGAGCCGTTGCATAATAGGGATTGCCCTCGGCCTCGTAGCCGGCGCGGATCGGCGCCTTGAAGGCTTCCTCCTCTTCAATAGGCCAATTCTCACCGCGCGCCTCCATGGAGTCTCGGCGTATGGTGGCGAGCACCGAGGCCGCCTGTTCGCCACCCATCACGCTGATGCGGCTGTTCGGCCAGGTGAAGAGGAAGCGCGGGCGATAGGCGCGGCCGCACATGCCGTAATTGCCGGCGCCGAAGCTGCCGCCGATGATGACGGTGACCTTCGGCACGGTGGCGGTTGCCACCGCCGTCACCAGCTTTGCCCCATCCTTGGCGATACCGCCGGCCTCATAGCGGCCGCCGACCATGAAACCGGAAATGTTCTGCAGAAACAGCAAAGGGACGCGGCGCTGGCAGGCAAGCTCGATGAAATGCGCCCCCTTCAGCGCACTTTCGGAAAACAGCACGCCGTTATTGGCGATGACGGCAACGGGCATGCCCCAGATGCGGGCGAAGCCGCAGACCAGCGTGGTGCCGTAGAGCGGCTTGAACTCATGCAGTTCGGAGCCATCGACGATCCGGCCGATGACCTCGCGCACATCATAGGGCGAGCGCACATCCTCCGGGATGAGGCCGCAGAGATCCTCGGCATCGAGTTTCGGCGGCCGTGGCGGCTGAAGGTCGATATCGACTGATTTCACGCTGTTGAGAGTGGCTGCGATATCGCGCACGAGCAGCAGCGCATGTTCGTCGTTCTCGGCGACATGATCGACGACGCCGGAGCGGCGGCCATGGGTTTCGGCGCCGCCGAGCTCTTCGGCCGAAATGATCTCGCCGGTCGCGGCCTTCACCAGCGGCGGGCCGGCGAGGAAGATCGTGCCCTGGTTGCGCACGATGACCGTTTCGTCGGACATGGCAGGCACATAGGCGCCGCCTGCAGTGCAGCTTCCCATGACGCAGGCGATCTGCGGAATGCCTTCGGCCGACATCTGCGCCTGATTGTAGAAGATTGCACCGAAATGGTCGCGGTCGGGAAAAACTTCGGCTTGATGCGGAAGGTTGGCGCCACCGCTATCGACCAGATAGAGGCAAGGCAACCTGTTCTGCATGGCGATCTCCTGCGCCCGCAGATGCTTCTTCACCGTCATCGGGAAATAGGCGCCGCCCTTCACCGTCGCGTCATTGGCGACGATCATCACCTCGCGGCCGGCAACGCGGCCGATGCCGGTAATGATGCCGGCGCCCGGCGCCTCGTCATCATACATGCCGTTGGCGGCCAGCGTGCCGATCTCCAGGAACGGGCTGCCGGCATCGATGAGCAGCTGGATACGATCGCGAGGCAGGAGCTTGCCCTTGCCGGTATGGCGCTCGCGCGCTGTTTGCGATCCGCCCTCGCGGGCTTTCGCCGAACGATTGTGGAGCTCGTCAATCAGGGCTTTGTTCTTGCTGGCATTGGCCTTGAAGCTGTCGCCGTCGCGGTCGATCGCAGTCGAAATCACCGTCATGATGCGATGAGCTCCCGGCCGATCAGGTAGCGGCGGATCTCATTGGTGCCGGCGCCGATATCGTAAAGCTTGGCGTCGCGCAAAAAGCGCTCGACCGGCCATTCCTTGGTATAGCCGGCGCCGCCGAGCGCCTGGATCGCCTCCAGCGACACTTTCACGGCATTCTCGCTGGCAAAGAGGATCGCAGCAGCTGCATCCGTGCGCGTCGCGCGGCCGGCATCGCAGGCGCGGGCGACGGAATAAACATAGGCGCGCGCCGAATTCAGCGCCACATACATGTCGGCGATCTTGCCCTGCATCAGCTGGAAATCGCCGATCGCTTTGCCGAATTGCTTGCGATCGCGCACATAGGGCAGCACGACATCGAGGCAGGCTTGCATGATGCCGAGCGGCCCGCCGGCAAGCACGGCACGCTCATAATCGAGGCCAGACATCAGGATCTTCACGCCTTCTCCCTCCCGGCCCATCAGCGCCTCGGCCGGCACCTCGCAATCCTCGAACACCAGTTCGGCCGTATCGCTGCCGCGCATGCCGAGTTTGGAGAGCTTTTTCGAGACGCTGAAACCGGGCAGGCCCTTTTCGATGATGAAGGCGGAAATGCCTTTGGGGCCGGCTGCGGGATCGGTCTTGGCATAGACAACAAGCACATCGGCATGCGGCGCGTTGGTGATCCAGAACTTGGTGCCGTTCAGAATATAGCGGTCGCCTTTTTTCTCGGCACGCAACCGCATGGAGACAACATCGGAACCGGCGCCGACTTCCGACATGGCGAGTGAACCGACATGTTCGCCGGAGATCAGCTTCGGCAGATGGCGGCGCTTCTGCTCCGGTGAGGCCCAGCGGCGGATCTGGTTGACGCAGAGATTGGAATGGGCGCCGTAACTCAAGCCGACGGAGGCCGAGGCGCGCGAAACTTCCTCCATGGCGACGACATGATCGAGATAACCGAGACCCGCGCCGCCGAATTCTTCCTCGACGGTGATCCCATGCAGGCCGAGCGCACCCATCTCGGGCCAGAGCTGGCGTGGAAACGTGTTGCTTTCGTCGATCTCCGCAGCCAGTGGAGCAATATGATCGGCGGCAAACCGGGCCGTCGTTTCACGGATCGCGTCCGCGGTTTCGCCGAGCGAAAAATCAAACATGGCACTCCTCCCGGTGAAATATGTAGCGCGGGTTGCGGCGGGGTCAAAGTGCCCTTGAATGATGCGGGTGGAGAGCGTTGCGAATTCTTGTCGAGGGCGCGTGAGCGTCATTTTCTTGAAAATATGTAAAATATGGAATATATGGAAATTAAACCGGAGAGATAATCATGCGACAGTTCACGACAGGTGATCTCAATAAACAGATTGGTGATGTCACCGATGTTGCGAGTCGCGAGCCTGTTATTCTCACCCGCCACAACAAGCCACGTTTCGTGCTGATGAGCTATGAGCACTATCAGCGGATGCGCAGCGGCGGGGACCCGCGTCGTGCCCATCACATTTCGGAGATGCCGGACGAGCATGCCGAATTGTTCGACGAGGCGATTGAGCGGCTGGCGCGCGGTGAAAGCTACGACGATGAACCATGAGTTTCGTCCTGGCGAGGTGATAACCTATCCCTATCTCTGGGCATGGCAACAGCAGCGTGGTGAGACCCAGGGGCGCAAACAGCGCCCAGTCTGTGTCGTCATCGCGATCCGCAGTACGAGCGATGGAAACACCCATCTCGTCCTTCTGGCAATCACCACACAGCCGCCGGAGGTGGGAAGGGTTGCCCTGGAAATTCCCGATATCGAACGCCGGCGCGCCGGTCTCGGTGATCTCAAACAGAGTTGGATCGTCGTCGACGAATACAATTACGATATCGTCGAGCGATCCTGGTACATCGAGCCTCATCAGACGGTTCTTGGTCGCTTCAGCAAGTCCTTCATGATGAAGATTGCCGCCATGTTCGCGAAAGCGCGTGGCCAGTCAGGGCGGGTCAACCGATTCGATTGACATGCCCTCGATTTCCGCTCCGTCTCGGCGAAAGACCTCGGGGCTCTTGCCCATCCATTTCCGGAACGCCCGAAAGAAGGCGCTCGGCTCGGAATAGCCGAGCTGCACGGCAATCTCACCGATGGTCATCGACGTGTTCAGCAGCAGTTCGACGGCGAGGTCGCGACGGATGTCGTCCTTGATGGCGGCATAGCTTTGCCCCTCGTCGTGCAGGCGGTGGCGGAGCGTGGAGGGCGGCATGCGCATATCGGCGGCAAGCTCGGCGAAGCTCGACCAGGCAGCCGGCGTGGCCAGATTCAGTCGCCTTCGAACGGCGGCGGCGATGCCGGCATCGTAGCGGTAGCGCACCAGAATATTGGCGGGCGCGCCGCGCAGGAACTGTTTGAGCGCTTGTTCGCTGCGCGCCACCGGCAGGTCGAGCAAGGCACTGTCGAAGCCGAGCCGGCTGATGGCTTGCGAGAAACGCACCGGGGCGCCGAAGAAGAGCCGGTAGTCGGCCCCTTGTTTGGGTTCCGCGCAGCGGAAATCGACGAGCCGGATCGGAATGCGCCGGCCGACCAGCCAGCAGATGATGCCGTGCAGGATGATCCAATAGGTGCGGTAGGCGAAGGCCGAACGCGGACCGCCGGCGTCGCTGAGTTCGATCTCGGCCAGACCGTCGCGGATGACGAGCCGTCCCCGGGGATCTTCGAGCACGACATCGAGGAAGCGCAGCGCCCGGCGGAGCGCCTGACCCAGCGTCGGCGCATGCAGCACACAGTGGCAGAGCAGCGTGAAGCTGCCGCTGCGCATCGGCCGTGCGCCCATGCCGAAGAATTCATCGTCGAGCTCGGCGGCGATCGCCAGCCAGAGCGCGCCATAGGTTTCTGCCGAAACCGGCTGATCGACCGGAGATGCCAGGCCGACGCGGGCAAGGATCGGCGCCGTCGGCTTGCCGAGCCGTCGCAGGCTGTCGAGTGCCTCCTCCACGAAGCCCGGCGCGATCATGCGTCGTTCGATCTCGGCCATTCTATCCTCGCTATGGCAAAACTGGCCGAAATTATGGAGCAGTTCTGTCATCGCTTGCAATAGGTGGAGCGAATAGAATCGTATCCGTCGGTTGCGCTTGGAGGGGGCGCGGTCGGCAGGGAGGAAGAGATTTATGCTGATCCGTGGAGCAAGTTTCATCGTGACCGGCGGCGGCTCCGGCTTGGGTGCGGCAACAGTGCGCGCGCTTGTGGAGGCCGGCGGGCGCGTGACGATCGCCGATCTCAATATGCAAGCGGGCGAAGAAATCGCCCGGGAATTCGGAAGCGATGCCCGCTTCGTCAAGGCCGATGTAACCGATGGCGAGGAGGGGGCGGCGGCGGTTGCCGCTGCCGTCGAAGCCTTCGGCAGCCTGCGCGGTTTGGTGAGTTGCGCGGGCGTGGCGCCGGCCGAAAAGGTGATCGGCCGCGACGGGCCGCATCGGCTGGAGAGTTTTGCGCGCACGGTCGGCATCAATCTCATCGGCACGTTCAACATGATCCGGCTGGCCGCCGCAGCGATCCAGACTACCGAGCCGGATGCGGAAGGCGAACGCGGCGTCATCGTCAATACGGCCTCGGCTGCAGCCTTCGACGGCCAGATCGGCCAGGCAGCCTATGCCGCCTCCAAGGGCGGGGTGGCGGCGATGACCTTGCCGATCGCCCGCGAGCTTGCACGTCACGGCATTCGCGTCGTGTCGATCGCGCCCGGCATTTTCGAGACACCGATGATGGCTGACATGCCAGCCGAGGTTCAGGCAGCACTCGGCAAGAGCGTGCCCTTTCCGCCGCGGCTCGGCCGGCCGGCGGAATTTGCCGGGCTGGTGCGTCATATCTTTGAAAACAACATGCTGAACGGCGAGGTCATCCGCCTCGACGGCGCATTGCGGATGGGCGCGCGCTGAGCGCGTTGCCCAGAGGAGGAAACATGACATTGCAGGATCCCATCGTCATCGTCGGTGCGGCGCGCACCCCAATTGGCAGCTTTCAGGGAGAGCTGAAGGAGGCGACAGCGCCGGAACTCGGAGCAACGGCGATCCGCGCGGCGCTGCAGCGGAGCGGCGTCGAGGCTGCGACGATCGAGGAGGTCGTCTTCGGCTGTGTACTGCCGGCAGGGCAGGGGCAAGCGCCGGCGCGCCAGGCGGCGATCCATGCCGGTCTGCCTTTCGCGACCGCGGCCAGCACCGTCAACAAGATGTGCGGCTCGGGCATGAAGGCGGTCATGATGGCGCATGACCTGATCGCCGCCGGCAGCGCCTCGGTGGCGGTCGCGGGCGGCATGGAAAGCATGACCAATGCGCCCTATCTCCTTGACAAGGCCCGTGGCGGCTACAGGCTCGGCCATGGGCGTGTCGTGGATCACATGTTCCTCGACGGGCTGGAGGATGCTTATGACAAGGGGCGCTTGATGGGCAGCTTCGCGGAGGATTGCGCCGAGGCCTATCAGTTCACGCGCGAGGCGCAGGATAGCTACGCCATCGCCTCGCTGGCGCGGGCGCAGAAGGCGATTGCCGAAGGCTGTTTCGACAGTGAGATCGCGGCGGTCACGGTGAAATCGAGCAAAGTCGAGCAGGTGGCGAGCCGCGACGAACAGCCCGGAAAAGCGAAGCTGGATAAGATCCCGACGCTGAAGCCCGCCTTCCGCGAGGGCGGCACGGTGACCGCCGCCAATTCCAGCTCGATTTCCGATGGCGCGGCAGCGCTGGTGCTGATGCGCCGCTCCGAGGCGGAGCATCGCGGCCTCAAGCCGCTTGCGACTATCCTCGGCCATGCCACGCATTCACAGGCGCCCAATCTTTTCGCCACGGCGCCGATCGGCGCGCTGCAGAAACTGTCCGATCGCACCGGCCTGCCGCTGTCGGAGGTCGATCTGTTCGAAATCAACGAGGCTTTCGCCGTCGTTGCCATGGCGGCGATGCGCGATCTCAACCTGCCGCATGAAAAAGTGAATGTGCATGGCGGCGCCTGCGCGCTCGGCCATCCGATCGGCGCCTCGGGGGCCCGCATCCTGGTGACGCTGCTTGCCGCACTGGAGCGATACGATCTGAAGCGCGGTATGGCCGCGCTCTGCATCGGTGGCGGCGAGGCGACGGCTGTCGCCATCGAGCGGCAATAGGAAAGGGAGAGAACAGGTGATCCTTTCCGACCTCCAGCAGCAGATCTCAGATCTCGCCCGCGACTTTGCCCGCGACCGGCTGGCACCGGGGGCGGCCAAACGCGACCGGGAGCATCTCTTCCCGCGCGAGGAATTGAAGGAAATGGGTGAACTCGGGCTGCTCGGCATGCTGGTGCCGGAAGCCTATGGCGGGTCGGATACCGGTGTGGTCGCCTATGCCGCCGCACTGGAGGAGATTGCCGCCGGCGACGGACCGTGTTCGACGATCATGAGCGTGCATAGTTCGGTCGGCTGTGTGCCGATCCTGAAATTCGGCACCGAGGAGCAGCGGCAGCGCTTCCTGCCGAAACTGGCCAGCGGCGAATGGATTGGCGGCTTTGCGCTGACCGAGCCGCAGGCCGGTTCCGATGCTTCCAACCTGAAGACCCGGGCGCGGCGTGACGGCGATTACTACGTGCTCGACGGCTCCAAGCAATTCATCACCTCGGGAAAGAACGGCGACGTCATCATCGTCTTTGCCGTCACCGATCCCGATGTCGGCAAGAAGGGTATCACCGCCTTCATCGTGCCGACCGATACGCCGGGCTACGAAGTGATCCGCGTCGAGGAAAAACTTGGGTTGCATTCCTCCGATACCTGCCAGATCGCCTTCAACAGCATGCGCATTCCGGCAGAACTCAGGCTCGGTGCGGAAGGCGAGGGCTATCGCATTGCGCTCGCCAATCTCGAGGGCGGGCGGATCGGCATTGCGGCGCAGGCGGTCGGCATGGCGCGGGCGGCCTTTGAGGCGGCGCGCGACTATGCCCGGGAACGCATCGCGTTTGGCAAGCCGATCGTCGAGCATCAGGCCGTTGCCTTCCGCCTTGCCGATATGGCGGTACGGATCGAGGCGGCGCGGCAGCTTGTTTTTCATGCCGCCTCGCTCAGGGAGGCTGGGCTGCCCTGCCTGTCGGAAGCCTCGATGGCGAAGCTCTTTGCCTCCGAGATGGCCGAGCGCGTCTGTTCCGACGCGATCCAGATCCACGGAGGCTATGGCTACATGGCTGATTATCCGGTCGAGCGCATCTACCGCGATGTGCGCATCTGCCAGATCTATGAAGGAACGAGTGACGTGCAGCGCATGGTGATCGCCCGCAATCTCTAAGCACCACATCCGGCCCTGCTTCCGGAGGAGGGGAGCAAGGCCGGCAAAGGGAGGAAAGAAAAAACATGGTGGATTCCGCTCGTTTGAGCCTGCATGTCCCCGAACCCGCCGTCCGCCCGGGCGGTCAGCCTGATTTTTCCAATGTCAAGATTGCCAAGGCCGGGTCGGTGCCGCGGCCGGAGGTGGATGTCGCATCCGAAGATATCCGTGACCTCGCCTATTCCATCATCCGCGTTTTGAACCGCGAGGGCGAGGCGGTCGGCCCCTGGGCCGGGTCGCTCTCCGACGAGGCGTTGCTGACCGGGCTTCGCGACATGATGAAGCTGCGTGCCTTCGACGCCCGCATGCTGATGGCGCAGCGGCAGGGCAAGACCTCCTTCTACATGCAGCATCTCGGCGAAGAAGCCGTCAGCTGCGCCTTCCGAAAGGCGCTCGAGAAGGGAGATATGAATTTCCCGACCTATCGCCAGGCCGGCCTGCTGATTGCCGACGACTATCCGATGGTCGAGATGATGAACCAGATCTACTCGAACGAGAGCGATCCGCTGCGCGGCCGGCAACTGCCGATCATGTATTCCTCCAAGGAGCACGGCTTCTTCACCATCTCGGGCAATCTCGCCACTCAATATGTGCAGGCTGTCGGCTGGGCGATGGCTTCGGCGATCAAGAACGACAGCCGCATTGCCGCCGCCTGGATCGGCGACGGATCGACGGCGGAATCGGATTTCCACTCGGCGCTCGTTTTCGCCTCGACCTACAAGGCGCCTGTTATTCTTAACATCGTCAACAATCAGTGGGCGATCTCCACCTTCCAGGGCATTGCCCGCGGTGGCTCCGGCACCTTCGCGGCTCGCGGCCTCGGCTTCGGCATTCCGGCGCTGCGTGTCGACGGAAACGACTATCTCGCCGTCCATGCCGTCGCCCACTGGGCGGCCGAGCGTGCGCGGCGCAATCTCGGCCCGACACTGATCGAATACGTGACCTATCGCGTCGGCGCGCATTCAACTTCCGACGATCCGAGCGCCTATCGGCCCAAGACGGAATCGGAGGCCTGGCCGCTCGGCGATCCCGTGCTGCGGCTGAAGAAACATCTGATCGTCAAGGGCGCATGGTCGGAGGAACGGCATGTGCAGGCCGAGGCCGAAATCATGGACGAGGTGATCGAGGCGCAGCGCCAGGCAGAGGCGCATGGCACGCTGCATGCCGGTGGCAGGCCTTCGGTGCGCGACATTTTCGAGGGCGTCTATGCCGAGATGCCGCCGCATATCCGCCGCCAGCGGCAGAAGGCGGGGTACTGATATGGCCAGAATGACGATGATCGAGGCCGTGCGCAGCGCCATGGACGTCTCGATGGCACGTGACGACAATGTCGTCGTTTTCGGCGAGGATGTCGGTTATTTCGGCGGCGTCTTTCGCAGCACACAGGGCCTGCAGGCAAAATACGGCAGAACGCGCTGCTTCGATACGCCGATCAGCGAATCCGGCATCGTCGGCACGGCGATCGGCATGGCGGCCTATGGGCTGAAACCCTGTGTCGAAATTCAGTTCGCCGATTACATGTATCCCGCCTATGACCAGCTGACGCAGGAGGCGGCGCGCATCCGCTACCGTTCCAACGGCGATTTCACCTGCCCGATCGTCGTGCGCATGCCGACCGGCGGCGGTATCTTCGGGGGCCAGACGCACAGCCAGAGCCCGGAGGCGCTTTTTACCCATGTCTGCGGGCTGAAGGTGATCGTGCCTTCCAATCCCTATGACGCCAAAGGCTTGCTGATCGCGGCGATCGAGGATCCCGACCCCGTCATGTTCCTGGAGCCGAAGCGCCTCTATAACGGCCCCTTCGACGGCCATCACGAGCGGCCGGTGACGCCCTGGTCGAAACATGACCTCGGGGAGGTGCCCGATGGCCATTACACCATCCCGATCGGCAAGGCCGAAGTGCGGCGCGCGGGATCGGCGGTGACGGTGATCGCCTACGGCACCATGGTGCATGTGGCGCTTGCCGCGGCCGAGGATGCCGGCATCGATGCCGAGGTGATCGATTTGAGAAGCCTGCTGCCGCTCGATCTCGATACCATCGTCAAATCGGTCTCGAAGACGGGACGCTGCGTCGTCGTGCATGAGGCAACCCTGACATCCGGCTTCGGCGCCGAGGTGGTGGCGCTGGTGCAGGAGCATTGCTTCTATCATCTCGAAGCGCCGGTGGTGCGCGTTGCCGGCTGGGACACGCCCTATCCGCATGCGCAGGAGTGGGACTATTTCCCCGGTCCCGGCCGTGTCGGGCGGGCGCTTGCCGAAGTCATGGAGGCCTGAGCCATGGGCGAATTCATCATCAAGATGCCCGATGTTGGGGAAGGGGTCGCCGAGGCCGAGATCGTAGAATGGCATGTGAAGACGGGAGATCCCGTCCGTGAGGACATGGTGATCGCCGCCGTCATGACCGACAAGGCCACTGTGGAAATTCCGTCTCCTGTCAATGGCACAGTCACCTGGCTTGCCGGCGAGGTCGGAGACCGTATCGCGGTCAAGGCTCCGCTGGTGCGGATCGAGACGGCGGGAGATGTCGACGAGGTTCAGCCCGTAGGGATTTCGCAGACGCCGATTGCCGAAACGCCCAAGGCCGAGATTGCAAAACCCGCTCCGGCAGCGCCAACTCCTGCGCCTGCGCCGGCGGAAAAGCCGCTTGCCGCTCCCTCCGTACGGCTCTTCGCCAGGGAGAGCGGTGTCGATCTCAGGCAGGTGCAGGCGACCGGACCGGCCGGGCGCATCCTGCGCGAGGATATCGAGCAATTCCTAGGCCATGGAACCGCGCCTGCAACGGCAAAGAACGGCTTTGCCAGGAAGACGGCGACCGAGGAGATCAAGCTGACCGGCCTGCGCCGCCGTATCGCCGAGAAGATGGTGCTCTCCACTTCGCGTATTCCCCACATCACCTATGTGGAGGAAGTGGATATGACCGCGCTCGAAGAGTTGCGCGCCACCATGAACGGCGATCGCAGGGCTGATCATCCGAAGCTGACGGTTCTGCCCTTCCTGATGCGGGCGCTGGTCAAGGCCATTTCCGAGCAGCCTGACGTCAACGCCACTTTCGACGACGATGCCGGCATCATCACGCGCTACAGTGCCGTGCATATCGGCATCGCCACGCAGACGCCGGCCGGTCTGACCGTTCCGGTGGTGCGGCATGCCGAAGCCCGCGGCATCTGGGATTGCGCCGCCGAGATGAACCGGCTGGCGGAAGCGGCGCGATCGGGTACTGCGACACGCGATGAGCTTTCCGGCTCCACCATCACCATCAGTTCGCTGGGCGCGCTTGGCGGCATCGTCTCGACACCCATCATCAATCGTCCCGAAGTGGCGATCATCGGCGTCAACAAGATCGCCACGCGACCGGTCTGGGACGGCGCGCAGTTCGTGCCGCGCAAGATGATGAACCTCTCCTCCAGCTTCGATCACCGCATCATCGACGGCTGGGATGCGGCAAACTTCGTGCAGCGCATCCGCACGCTCATCGAAACGCCTGCGCTCATTTTTATCGAAGGCTGAGATCCATGAAAGAGATCGTCTGCAAGCTCCTCGTCATCGGCGCCGGTCCGGGAGGTTATGTCTGCGCCATTCGCGCCGGGCAGCTCGGCGTCGATACTGTTATCGTCGAGGCCGGCAAGCCGGGCGGCACCTGCCTGACGGTCGGCTGCATTCCCTCCAAGGCGTTGATCCATGCGGCCGAGGAATTCGATGCGACGCAAAAGATGCTTGCCGGCAAAAACCCGATGGGCATTCGCGTCGAGGGCGCCTCGATCGATCTCGGCAGGACGATTGCCTGGAAGGACGGGATCGTCGGCCGCTTGACGAGCGGTGTTTCGGGGCTGCTGCAGAAGGCGCGGGTCAAGATCGTCCACGGCCGAGCCCATTTCCGCGACGGCAAGACGGTGGAGGTGGAGACGGAAACCGGCCAGCAGATCATCCGCGCCGAGACCGTGGTGATCGCCACCGGTTCGGATCCGGTGGAGCTTTCGAACCTGCCTTTCGGCGGCCGCGTGATTTCCTCGACGGAGGCGCTGTCGCTGACGGAGCTGCCGAAAAAACTCGTCGTGGTCGGCGGCGGTTATATCGGGCTGGAGCTCGGGACCGCCTTTTCCAAAATGGGGTCTGATGTGACGGTCGTCGAGGCGACGCCGCAGGTGCTGCCGCAATATGATGCCGAACTGGTGCGGCCCGTCATGCGCAAGCTGACTGAAGGCAGTATCCGGCTGTTGACAGGCGCGAAGGCGATCGGCCTTGCCGACAACGGGGAGGCTCTGATCGTAGAAGCGGCTGATGGCCGCCGCGAGAGCCTGCCGGCGGACCGCATCCTCGTCACCGTCGGCCGCCGTCCAAGAACCGCAGGATCCGGTCTCGAAGAGCTCGATCTCGATCGTGCCGGCCCTTATCTGAGGATCGACGACCGTTGCCGCACCTCGATGCGCGGCATCTATGCGATCGGCGATGTGACCGGCGAGCCGATGCTTGCCCATCGGGCCATGGCGCAAGGCGAGATGGTGGCGGAAATCATCGCCGGGAAGAAGCGGGCCTGGGACAAGCGATGCATCCCCGCCATCTGCTTCACCGACCCGGAGATCGTCAGCGCCGGCCTGTCGCCGGCCGACGCGAAGGCGCAAGGTTATGAAATCCGCACCGGCCAGTTTCCGTTCAGCGCCAACGGACGGGCAATGACGATGCTGTCCGAAGAAGGCTTCGTTCGCATCGTGGCCCGGGCCGATACCAATCTCGTGCTCGGCCTGCAGGCTGTAGGGGCGGGGGTCTCCGAGCTCTCGGCGGCTTTTGCGCTCGCCATCGAGATGGGCGCGCGCCTGGAAGACATCGCCGGCACCATCCATGCGCATCCGACCCGCAGCGAAGCGGTGATGGAGGCGGCGCTAAAGGCTTTGGGAAGCGCTCTGCATATCTGAGCCGGAGTCCTGTATGAAAGGTGGCAATCTCCGAAAAAATTGAGCAGGGAAACCGTCCCGCGATGATTATCGAATTTCTCGACGGTCTCCGTTCGTCCCAAGCAACAGACTGGCTAGTTTCGTTCAGTTCGGTGTTGTCACATAAACCTGCTGTCAGTGAGTGGGGTGTGGAGATGGTGGGATGAAGAATTCAGCCATCAGCTACAAGCGTCACCGTTTCCCGCAACAGATCATCGCGCACGCGGTGTGGCTGTATTTCAGATTTCCTTTGAGCCTGCGGCTGGTCGAGGAACTGCTGCTGGAGCGCGGCATCGTCGTTTCGTATGAAACGATCCGGCGATGGGGTCGGAAATTCGGACCGGCCTACGCGAAGCAAATCCGCCGCCGACGGCCGTCGGGCCGGGACGTCTGGCATCTGGACGAGGTGGTAGTTTCCATCGCCGGCCGCAAACACTGGCTCTGGCGTGCCGTTGACCAGGACATGACGAGATCGGGCAGGCGTTCAAGGCAGCGGGATTGGATGCCTATCTCGTTCATGTGCTGTCGCCGGGCGACCTCGACGCCATTGCCACGACAAGTGAGGCGGGAACGCGGATCGCCTATTCCGAGCAGCAACTGTCGGGCTGGATCTTGGCCGTTCAGGGCGTAGTCGCCTATCTCAAGGGGCAACCGCGCTCTGGCGGTAAGATCGGAATTTGGGAATTTCCCTTGGCGCGCAAATCGCCTCGGCCGCTTCGGTCGGGCGAAGCAATATAGACGCGCTGGTGCTAGTCGATGGCGCTCTGCCGAACGGCTATTCGCAGCCTGTCCGCTCGTTCCCGCCCCTCTTGCTGATCTGGGGAAGCCTCGACCGCACCTTTCCCGTGTCAATCAGCATCCAAAATTCACTCCAAGAATTTGTCCGCACCTCCCAACGCAGCGGCAGGAGATCGCCACGGGGCTGAGGGAAGCGACGCGGGTTGCGCGGAAGCGCGGCGCCGAGTGGTTGCATGTCGATTTCGGGCCGCACCTGACCGGCGTCTATCGCGCCTGCGGATTTGCCCCGACCGAGGCGGGCCTCATCAAGCTGATGTGAGGTTTCCCGCGCGGAGAGCCTGAACAAGTCGAAGCCAACACCAACCTGCGATAGTGACGCGAATGGTCGCGTGTCGCAGCACTATCAAGGAACTCGCTGAAAGCACAACTTTCGCGAGAGAATCCCCATCCGAAAATGAAAGATAATGCTATTGAGAAACCAAACCATGGTTTTGAGTTCTCAAATTAAAATTCGTTTTCCCAGTATTTCATCCTTAGTTTTTCATTAAAAAGCAATGAAAATGCACAATTTTGCATTGAAAACCTAATCGGGGATTGGCATAGATCCGCAGGGGGTTGTCGTCCGTTGAAGCTGCAAGAACAGTTCTACTGAGGATTTCTCATTTTCATAGAATACAACGCATCTTTTGGAAAGTTTAATATGGCCTTGAATATTCTGAATACGAACGGCGCAACGATCACCAAGACCGGCGCCGAGTTCGAATCTTACGACGTCATCCGCAATTCCGAAATCAATCCTCTCCTCTCGGTCAATCTGGTCATCTCCGATTCCGGGACGGTTGATCTTGCTGACGAACTGGGCTCTGGCTCCGCGAATGTGACGGGCTCAAACGGCGACAATGCGATCACAACAGGCGCAGGCAACGATAACATCGATGGCGGCGAGGGCGCAGACACGCTGAATGGGGGCGCCGGAAACGATCTGCTTCGTGGCGGTAATGGCAATGACACGCTTGACGGCGGTGATGGCAATGACTGGCTCGCGGGCAGAGATGGCAATGATATTCTGAATGGTGGTGACGGCAATGACCAGATTATAGACGACGTCGGAAATGACGTCATCAGAGGCGGCTTGGGCAACGATACGATTTCCGATGGTGACGCCGGCGGCCGTAACCCTGAGGTCTTCGACATCAACGCGGGCGACGGCGACGATGCCATAAGCGTGAAGGGGCAGGGCTCCGGAACAATCGACGGCGGCGCGGGGATCGATACTCTCCAAGCCTCTGAGCTAAGAGGCCTGACGATCAAGAACATTGAAGTCCTTGAAACGGTGGGATATTGGGTTGCCGGTTCAAGCGCGCAGTTCGAAAGCTTTGACACGATCGTGTGGTCGACCGATCCGTTCCACAATTTTAACCCCGCATTGGCAGTGACAGACAGCGCCCACCTCGATCTTTCCGACGAACTGGGAGATCGCGGGGCTTTCGTTACCGGCTATGTCTCTGGCGTTGACGTCAAGACCGGCGGTGGTAGCGACGAGTTTACAGGCACCGATGGCAACGACATTTTCGACGGCAGCGGCGGCAACGACATCATCAATGGCAAGGCCGGCAATGACAAGTTGACCGGGGGCGCCGGCAACGACACCATCAATGGCGGCGCCGGCATCGATACCGCGATCTTCTCAGGTAATTTCGTCAATTATTCCTTCGCATTGAACAACAGCGATCACATTCTGACGAGCGCCCTGGAGGGCAAGGACACGCTGACGGACGTCGAATTCGTGCGCTTTGCCGACGGCGTCTACGATTTCGCCAAGGGAACCTTCACGCCCGACGCTAATGCCGCACCCATCAATCTCCAGCTCTCGAAAACCTCTGTCTCCGAGAGCACCCCAACTTGGACCACCCTCGGCCTACTCAGCGCTCACGATGCTGACGGTGACAAACTCACCTACAAGCTGATCGACGGCGCCGACGATCACTTCCGGATCAACGGCAACCGCATCGTCACCTCCAAGGCTCTGGATTACGAGACGGCGAAGTCGTACACGATCAAGGTGGCTGTCTCCGACGGCAAGGTCACGGTCGAAAAGGACATCACGATCAACGTGCTCGACGTCAACGAAGTACCTGTGAACAAGGCGCCGACCAATCTCGCCTTCTCGCGCGGCTCGGTCTCCGAGAATATCGCGATCGGCACTTCGGTCGGCCTTCTCTCGGCGGTCGATCCGGAGGGCAGCGTGGTGAAGTGGCGGCTGACGGATGATGCTGACGGCATCTTCAAGCTCGTCGGCAACAAGATCCAGACAAAGGCGGCGATCGATTTCGAAAGCACCCACAGCCTGACTTTCACCGCCGAAGCCTATGACGCTGCTGGAAACGCCACGAGCCACGATTTCACGGTGGCCGTGAAGGACGTCTTCGAGCCGTCCTTTTCGAGCTTGTCGCATGAGGCGTTGATCTAACTGCGACTGGATTGCCGTCAGGCGCGGAGATGCGTTGTGATCGTCTCTGGATGCGTTGCGAAGGGATAGGTCTGCCCCCCCCAATCTTTCTTACCAATTCCTGTGCTTGTCACAGGAATCCAGCCACGGTGCGTCCGCGCCGTGAATGACACTGCGGCAAGAAAGACACTCTCTTGCGCCCGGGGACTTGGGCGCACTCCAGCGTCATCAAGGACGGACAGGTATTCCCGAACCGAGCGGCTGGCGTCGTCCTTGACCTCCCGTTCCGTGCCGGGCACCGAACGTTGCTTATTGGCGTCGGCGGCGATCGGGTTGGAATCGACGGCCAACCCTTCGGCTCCGACCAGTCGTGAGCAAGACAGCGCTCCACGACCGTCTCGAACAGATGACGCAGGATGTCGCTTTGCCGGAAGCGGCCATGCCGGTTCTCGGAGAAACTGGAATGATCGGGCACCCTCCCATCCAGATCGAGCCGGCAAAACCAGCGATAGGCCAGAGTGAGATGGACCTCTTCGCACAGCCGCCGCTCCGAACGGATGCCCATGCAGTAGCCGATGATCAGCATCCGCATCATCAATCAGGATCAACCGACGGCCGGCCAGTGCCGCTATACAAGGGCTTTAGCTGCGTGCGCACGCTGTCGAGGTGCATCGGCAACGCGGAGTTCTTCAACACTATCTCTCCGAAGGGGACATTAAGCACATATTGATTAGATGCTGCTGGCGGACGCTTATCTCAGGCATGGTTCATATTGCGCCGCTGTCCAACAAGCCTTCCAACAAGGCTCCGCTGAACTTTCTCTTATTCTAGGCACCGTCCTTCAAAGGACGGAAAGATATGGCGCCGTCGCTCGCTGGCCCTACTTGAACACCCAGAGAAGGTTTATCAGGAAATTGAAGACGAAGGCCGCGCCGATGCCGAAAAGCTTTGCCCACAAGGGCGAGAGCCCGACCTGCTGCACGAGGATCAACGTCACGAAGACATTGATCGAGAGGCCGAGCAGTGCGCCGATCAGGAACAGTGAAGCGCGCTTCCGGCTTGTTGCCTGATTGAAGACATAGCGGCTGGTGGCGCTGTAATTGACGGCGGCCGCGATCAGCCAGCTCGATGTCGCCGAGAGCCCGAGGGGCACGCCAAACGCCAGCAGGCCACGAAACACCGTGAGGTCGACGAACGCAGCCAGCCCTCCGGTGAACACATAGCGGATAGCCTTTGACAAGATCATCCGGACGCTTCCTCTGCCCGCAGCGCTGCGAACACAGGGTCCGAATAGGTCGAAAAGGTCAGCCAGCCCTCCCGTGGCCCGTCGGAGCGAATGAGCGGCATGACACCGGCGCGGCGCGCCGCAATGCCATCCCGCTCGGGCCTGTCGCCTATCAAAACGGTTTGCGCCGGGCCGACGCCGGCGCGCTGCATCAGCAACTGCAGGCCGCGCGGATCAGGCTTCTGGATGCCGACGCCGGGATCGCTTGCGGCCAATATGTAATCGGCAGACAATGTCATCCTCTGCAGCTTCTCGTCGGCAGGATAATCAGAATAAATCCCGATCGACTTGTTCTGCCGTCTGAGCCCGGCAAACAACTCCACCAGCCCATCATACCGGCAGGATGCGATATAGGCGAGCGGACGGCGCTCGATCCACTCGCTGACGATTGCCTCTATCCTTTCGGCTGGCTGGCCGGTTCGCGCGACGGTTCGCGTCATCAGGCTCGCCTGAAAATCGTCGATCTCCCCCTCGCCGATGGCTTCACGCAAGGAGCGGTATGCGCGTAGCACACGCAGATTGGTCAGGCTGCCTCTCGCCACTGCATCAGCAATCAATTCGCCGGCCATTCGAAGGCGTAGCATGCGCTGGTTGTATAACGTTCCGTCGACGTCGAAGACGACGAACCGGATACTGCCCCAGTCGATATTCCTCGCGATCATCGGATGGTGATGTAATGCTGTTCGGTCAGCGTCACTAAAAGCGGAATGTCGACGAATGTCGCGAAGATGAAGGCCGCCGCCAGGGCCGCGACGATCGCGATCAGGCCGGGCTCGCGGAACAGCTTTTCCGGTTTCTGCGCCGTAGAGCCCGGTTTCGTCGCCATCACGAAATAGGCCGTGAACAGGGCTACGACGAAGGGCAAGACGAGCATGTACTCGATGCGATACTTGACCAGGAAGACGGACAGAAAGGCAATCGAAAACAGTGAATACGCAATGCAGGAGGCGGTCAGCGATACCTGCGTATACTTGGCGAAACTCGCCCGGTAGCGCGACAGCAACTCCTTGCCATGCGACGCGACGATCTCGTCATATTCCGATAAGCGTTTGGCCGCCATGAGGAACGCGCCGCCGAACCAGTAGGCCAGGATGATCGATCCCGGCGGCAGGCTCGTTGGGTCGATCATTGACCAGCCGATCACCAAGCGGATCGGATTATTGATCGATTCTGAGATGACGTCGAGATAGGTCTTATCCTTGCTTCTGATCGGATCGAGATTGTAGAGGATCCCCTGAATGGCAAACAGGCAGGCGACGAAGAACAGAAGTTTGCTCGAGAGGATGGCGCAGCCCAGGCCGACGATGAGCAGCACGGTCCATTCGAGCTGAACCAGCCTGCCGTTCATCGCGCATTGCACGGCGGACCGCTGCGATTTCGTCGGATGATGCCGGTCAAACTCGCGGTCGAACCACTCGTTAATGCAGTAGTTTGCGGATGCGATGCAGAGCGCGGTCACAAATCCGAGCAGGATCGAGGACGCCAGGTCGTCGGTTCTGACCCCCCGCAGAAGATAGGCGAGGATGATGCCAGGAACGATGAAAACATGCTTCGTACTGTGATCGAGCCGTGCAATGGCGATATAGTCGCGCAAGCCCGCTCGGCCTGATGCGGTCACCCTGCGGTCACCCAAGCTTGTGTTCATGCCGGACGCCTCCTTTTTCGTCAGACGGTCTATTTCCGATCACCGTCCAACAGATACACGTCATAGGTTTCGAAATAATTCGCAGGGCCGAATTCGGCGAGCAGCATCGTCGTCGACAGGAAATCGTCGATCTGTTGGCGCGAGGCATGGAAGGTCTCCAGTTGTAACCCTCCCGGCAAATCTGGTCCGGAACTATTCTCTTCAGCTTGTGCTGCATCAGGATTACCACTGGAGACCGGGTCTGGGCGCGCGGGTCCTGGCTAGTTTTCAGCGTCTCTCCAAGATCCGCGTCGAGCTGACCCTTCTTGGTGAAGCGGACGTAGGTCCTGAATTTCTGCTCGCGGGTCAGATATATCGGATCGTTGATGTAATATAGCAGGGCTTCCGCGAGATATTCCGGTTCGGCAACGATGGTTGCCTTGGCGAGTTAAGGCCGGGAGAGGATGAGACGGGCGAGATCCGCACTGCGGTGACTTGCCCTGAGAATTTACTCCAGAATGGATTAATGTCCGCCGCCGAGGTGGTGCATCAGAACTCGTCACTTAAAATAGGTTGCTTAGCCGGCTCCGAAGGAGCTCAATTTCTCCAGAAGCGCCCGTGAAATCTCGAACTGCCGTGCCGTTCCACGCCCCATCGAATTCTTGACGATCGTCTCGTCCAGCATCCCTCGCTTCACCAGCAGATCCACCGTCTCCTTGACGCCACTGCGTGTCAGAGCGGTAATTTCCATGATGCTGGAAAGCGTTAGCTTCTGGTGTGCCTGGTTCATGCTGTAGAGGATCGTCATCATGCCGACCTGCTTCAGCCTTGCCTGAGGCGTCTCGTCATCGTCGAGGGGATGATCGAGGATCTCATGCAGGATCAGGCCTGAAAAAGCGAGATTGTGCCATTGAGTCTTGAGTGCTCTTGTCATGCCATTTTACTGTGTTATATAAGTCAGTATAAATTGCTCTACACGCAAACCACCTCTTCCGCAATGGGATGTCCTTTGAAGGATCGTGCTCATGAAAACCTTCTGTTCAACTCAGTTGTCGCGGCCTGCTGCATATTGCCACCCTATCTTACCTCGCGTCGATCTCCAGGTTTTATCGGCTCTGTTCCAGATCATTGAGACTGACGAGATCGAGGCTATCATCCGGGCCACGCCAACTGGCGCTTTCGCGCGCCGCCTCTGGTTCCTGTACGAGTGGCTGACCGATCGGCAGCTTGATATTCCCGATCCCGGGAAGGTGCGGATGGTGACGATCCTCGACCCGGATCAGCAATATGCACTAGCCGAAGGCGATCCATCTCCGCGGCACAAGGTCTCGAACAATCTGCCGGGCACGCCGGCATTCTGCCCACTAGTTCGCCGGACGCCGGATCTCGCCGCGTTCTCGCAAAAGGCGCTCGGTGAACGGGCCCGCGAGGCGATGGGTCGCGTCCGTCCCGATCTTGTAGCGCGTGAATGGCCTACGCAGAGTGTGAGGGATTTTCACGGACAGCCGCTGCCTGAGCGCGGTGAACCGGCGGGCTATGCCGCGATCATGGCACGCTACGATCTGATCTTGCCGCCACCTATAAGGATGACCGCGATAGCCGAGCGACATCATCCGACATCAACCGAGGCGTGGTTGATGCTGACGCCCCGATATCGTCCACAGCCCGAGCTTGGCCCTCATCTGGTTTTTGCCTTCAGATACGAAGGCGCGCATCAGCGTCTCCGCGAAATTGGATCACTCGGTCTAGACCCAACCGTGAAAGTCGTTCACAGCTTGCGCAAAACTATCACCTCTTCTTCTTTTTGTGAACACTAATCACCAGGCTCGGGAGCAAGTCGGCGGTCGATAACGGAGGAGTGGCAAACAAGCTCTGCTTTGCTCGCCTCAGCATCCATTGGTTTCCGTTTGGTCTTCGTGTTCCCCAGAATTTGGCGCAGCTGGCAGAGACGTTCGACCTGGCCGGCACGCTTCGCGCAGAGGCAATTGCGCAGGGACTGCCCATCGCCTTCAGAAAAGCCGACCCTCTTCGGGATATCAGGCCCATCGCCGCCTTAGCGAACTCCAGCTCCGGGAAAAAGATAGGGCAGCAGCGGAACAGCACCGGCTGATCGCGGACAAATTGTGGGCAGGCAAAGATGCGGACGTCAGCCTATAGCCTGCGATCCAGGCAAAGGAAATCAGGCTGTAGCCTTCGAGCTGCGGGCGGTCGGCAGTATCGACTTCAGGATCGGGTTCGGCGTTGCCTGGGACAAGGAAGATCCAAATCCGGCGTCAAGGACGGCGCGGTCTCCCCCAATTTTTCCGCAAGCGACAAAATCGGTTCCCCCGCTTGCAAGCCGCGGTCCGCGGTCCTCGACCCCTCTTTGCCGGGGAGTGGCCGATCTACGTCAAAGATGAAGGAGATCACATTATGACAACCGATCAGAACCTCATGCTCTGCGCCAAGCTTTCTGGCTTTCGGCTTGTCGTCCTCGCAAACCGCTTCGGTTGCGACAGCGGTTTCTCGCGAGAGCTTCATGATCGCCTGGTTGAGGGGCTCGACGCGGCAATCGCTCGGATACAGGTAATCATGGCATTGGAACGACGTGTTTTCACCGGAGAGGATGAATTCGCCGGATATCAGCTGCAGGGCGAGAACGAGATTTTTGGGCGCTTGACCATCAATCTGCTGGATGATCTCGAAATCGACGTCGGCACCTACGAATACCGCATCAATGGCGGCAGTTGGATCAACGCTTTGACGGCCGATGACGGTGGGGTCGAGTCCGGTTTCCGACATTGGTTGGGTTGACCGACGAAGAATTCGGATCACTGGCATGGATTATTAGGGATATCACGCTGGAAACTGGCATCCCCGTTCATGCGGTGCGCGCCATTTGATCCTCGTGGTAAAAGGCGCTTCAGACGCTGAGAGGCGGTGGACGACGCCCGCCTCACAATTGGCGATCGCCGCAGCCGTTGTGAGCTGAGCGGCAATGGCGGGCGCCGCAATTCCCGTCCGCGCAAGGCCGCAACGCCTCAAACCAGCAATTTGCAGCATTGTTGGAAATGCTGTATATTGCAACAAATACGGCAACAAGGAAACCCATATGTCCAAGTCAAGCGGTTCCTATTCAACCAGCGACCTCTCCCGTAAGTCTGGCGACATCATCGCCGAGGCCCTCCGCCATCCAGTGACCATCACCCAGCGGAATAAACCCCGACTGGTCCTCCTCAATATCGAAGACTACCAACGGCTGATGAAGCAGTCGGATCGGCGCACCGCCGGGACCATTGAAACGATGCCCGATGAACTGTTTGCCGAGTTCGAAAACGCCGTCGAGGCCTACGCCGGCGAGGACGAGGCAGGCCACTGATGAACTACGAGCTGATCCAGACCGCAAGCGTCATACGCTATCCCTATCTATGGGCGAGAGAGGCTGGGCGTGGAGAGACGGAAGGACGCAAGGAGCGGCCGGTGGCCGTCGGCGTGAGAATGCCGCGGCCGGACGGGGATCTGGTTCTCTTCTTTCCCATCACCACCAAGCAGCCGGAGGCGTCGCGGTTTGCTGTGGAAGTGCCGGCCATCGAAAAGCGCCGCGCCGGCCTCGATGCCGATCGCAGGCTTTGGATTATCTTCGATGAGTTCAATACCGACATCGTCGGAAATTCATTCTATCTTGAGCCTGAGCCGCCAACCGGCCGCTTCAGCAAAGCCTTCTTCCTGCCGCTGCTGCGCGAATTCATCCGTCGCCGCAAGTCGGCCACGGAGGTCAGCCGATTCCGCTGAGCAGGCCCTGAGAACTCGAATTAGCGTTTGCGCACGAACTCGGTGCGTAGAACGAGGCCCTTAATTCCATCATGGCGGCAATCGATCTCCTCGGGATTATCAGTGAGGCGGATCGACCTGATGACGGTGCCCTGTTTCAGCGTCTGGCCGGCTCCCTTGACCTTCAAATCCTTGATGACGGTGACCGAGTCACCATCGGCAAGAACATTGCCGCTTGCGTCTCGAACGACCGCGTCACCGCCACTGGCGGATGCTGCCATCTCCGAAGCCGGACGCCATTCGCCAGTCACTTCGTCATAGATGTATTCGTCATTTTCAGCGGCCATGCTCGTCTCGGTTCCTCAGAAGTCCTTGGCGCCTTCCGTGCGGGAGCGGCGTACAAAGGCGCTTATCGCAGACGTCCGCCCAACGCAACTCGGGCGGCGCTGCTGAACGTGTGAGCTCGTCAAGTTCGCACGAAGCGATTGGCCTTTGCTTGCGCATCCAATGAAGAAGCAGGGGCGAAAATCGTGCTGGTCGGCGATGCGATGCAGCTTCAGCCGATCCAGGCGGTATAGGGGAAAGCCTTCAGCGACATGCTGCGCAGATCGGGCAAACCGAGTTCATATGCGTAGCGCGATGAACCCGATGAAGGATGCTTTGCGATCAAACCAAATGTCGACTGCAGCGCGTCAACGAAGCTAATCGCGACTTGAGCGCCAGCCTCGCGAGCATAGTAGTCCACGGCATTCTCGATATCCCCGCGGGCCGACTCGCGGGGAACGATAGACTTTGCAATCACTTGGAGCTTTGCCGCGAGGCACGGGCTCGCAGGCTATCGAAATAGGCGGCATCAACCGGCTCGGTCGTCTCGAATGAAGCACCCTCAAGCAGGAGACTGCGCAAGTGCTGCCGATCTTTGTCGTGACGGATCAACTCGCGGACGTATTCGCTGCTGGTACCATAGCCTCGCCCGGCGACCTGCTGGTCGACGAACTGCTTCAGGTTATCCGGCAGCGAAATATTCATAGTGCTCATTGGGCTAAAATAGCCAGCATGGCAAAATTTGGCAAGGCGAGAAATCCAGGTGGAGGTTACCGCTCGAGGCAGGCGCTCGCTACTCTCGCGAAGCTAAACGCGCACGTTCAGATACCTCCAGCGTCATTGCGAAGCCTGCCTTTGCTTTTGGAAATCCACAATCTCTTCCGTCCCCAGATGTTTGAAAACGCCTACCCAAAAGGTGAAATCACCTGAGCGACCATCGTAGCGCGCACATAGTGCGCACCAGGCGGCCGCTGTTTTCGCATCTTGTCCGTAAAGCGATCGGGCAGCAGTACTTATGTTCCCAACATCTGCATCACTCCAAAAATCCGGTGCCGTTTTGGTGCAGCCGGCTGAGAACCTTTTGAACATTTCGCGCATTAAAAAGTCCCGTTACCGTCCGGAAACAGCCCGTCAAATTATGCCGGAAAAAGCCGATGACGACCGAACGAGCTACACTACCTCTCGGGACATCATCGGCCGTGATGCTTGAGAAGTGGTGGCTCTGACGTGTAGTTCACGTTACCGCCTAGGGGCTGCAAACTCAGGAAAGCTACGAAACAGACGTCGGCTTAGCAGTGTTCGGAGATGATTGAATTGAGGCCCTTGTGAATTCATCTGTGGGATCGAAATGCGGCTCGATAGCTCCGGGTCTTCAAATCATGCCCGGACGAGGTTAGATCAGCCTCTGTAAACCTTCGAACCGTGACTGCCATGATGCGCTTTCGCGGAAGCCAGGATATCAGCAAAGAGTTGCACCGACCTTGGAAAACTTCGAAACCTGCCGGTGAACAGCACCGATATCAATTTCCCTTCCCCTATCCTCCCAACCATCAGAAAACTTTCTCATGACCAATCCCATCAGCGTCTATTCGATGCCCGGAACGTGTTTTTTCGATCTGGCTCCTGCTGCGGGCGGCGAGCCCTATCGCTTATTCCTTTCCATTCCGGCGGAGAAACCGCCTGCGGGAGGATGGCCGCTTCTCGTCATGACCGACGGCAACGCCACTTTCCCCTTCGCAGTCGCCAGCTTGGTCACGCAGGCACCTTACCCAACGGGGACGAATGTCGGTTGGGGGGTGATCGCGGCGATCGGCTACCCCTCCGACGAGCCCTATGATCCGCTCCGCCGGTCTTGGGACCTGGGGCCTCCGCCGGTCAAATCCTATCCGCCGTTCGTTGAGGGTGGTCCGCCGGTTGTCATCGGAGGGACCGGTAAGCTGGTGGATTTCATCGAGAACGAGCTTATACCGCGGATTGCGGAGATGGTGATCCTGGATCCGATGCGCCGATCGCTTTTCGGACATTCCTTCGGCGGCCTCTTTACTCTCTATGCCCTGTTCGAGCGTCCAGGTCTGTTTGCCAATTGGATTGCGGCCAGCCCAACCATCTATTGGGAGAACAGTGAAATCCTCAAGAACGAGGCGCAGCGTCAAGACGCACCGGGGAATGCACCCTTCCTGCATTTGTCCGCCGGAGAATACGAAGGCGATGAGCTGGCTCCCTTCCAGTACCGCAACGAGGATGCCACCGCACGCCTGGAGAAGAGGAAGACGGAACGGACCGTCCTCCTGGCGCGGGAGATGGCGGAGCGATTAAACGGCACTACCGACGGATTGCGTACCGAATTCGAGCTTTATGCCGGCGAGACCCACATGTCCGTTCTTGCGGCGGCCGTGAATCGCGCGGTTGGCATCGCATTCGCTGTCCAGAGTTTGACCGACATGTGACGCTCTCTGCAAGTGCTTCATCGGTGAATAGACCCGGCGGTTGGACGATCGTCCTTGAGACGAACGTCCTCGCGCGTGCACTCGTCAAGGTCAGTGCCAGATGGGGCGTTCAGGATTACATCCTCTCTCCGTGTTGTCCCCAAACCTCACGGTCCCGACCAGGAGCAAATATAGTCACAAAAGCGTGACTATTAAGTTGACTCCAATTCTCCTGTTTTAGTAAACGGAATCGCTGCAGTGGCCGGAGGGGCGGCCGTCACACTGCTCGATATGCTCTGACAGGGGATAATATGACAGTAGGACTACAGGGAAAGTTGCGTGTGTTCACAAGCCGATTGATTGCGAGCAGCGCTTTGATGACAGTGTCGTTCGGATCGGTGGGCATTGGCTGGGCACAAGACAATTCGGCGGAAGAGGCGACGCAATTGGCCCCGATCGTCATAACCGGCAAGTCGGATCGTGTGGTTGGCCCTGATCGCACCATCGTTGCCAAGGATACCGCCACAGGCACCAAAACAGATACTCCGGTCTTCGATGTACCGGCGTCAGTGTCGGTGGTGACGCAAAAAGAGTTGGAAGAGCGTCATGTGGACAATCTTCAGCAGGCGGTCGCTTATACCGCCGGCGTCTTTTCAGATGAGTTCGGTAACGACGATCGCTACGATTATATAAGAATTCGCGGCTTTGATCAGACGGCGCTTGGCACCTACCGGGATGGACTGGCGGCGCGTATTCCCGCCTGGTTCACCGCCAGCCGCCTCGAACCCTATGGTCTTCAGCGCGTCGAGGTCCTGAAAGGGTCGACGTCGACCCTCTTTGGCCTTAACGGGCCGGGAGGACTCGTCAATGCAATCACCAAGCGTCCCTTGGATGAGAAGCATGGTGAAGTTTACACGTCGTATGGGGATGGTACCAAGGAGGTGGGTGCGGATTTCGGCGGCCCGATCGATGCCGATGGCGTATGGACCTACCGGCTTACCGGACTTGCGAAGGACGGTGACCAAGGCTTGGATTATTCGAACGACGACCGCACCTACATTGCACCGGCACTGACGATCAAGCCGGAAGAGGGCACCTCGCTCACCATTCTGACCGATTATTATAAACGCGATGGAACGGGCGCGCGGGGTGTTCCGACCGGCGCAAATATCGATATCGACACTTTCCTCGGCGAACCGGACTTCAATCGCTTCAATACGGAGCAGACCGACATCGGCTATCAGTTCGAGCACGAGATCAACGACAACCTGACCTTCCGCTCGAATGCCCGCTATACGCATCTCGAGCTCGACTATGCCGAAGTCTATGGCGCATCGCTGGATCCGACGGCCAATCGAACGGCGTTCTCGGTCGACGGCATGTCCAACCGCTACGCCTTCGACAATCAGCTGCAGTACGATACCGGATGGGACGGGATCGACAGCAAGACGCTGGTCGGCGTCGACTACACCAGTGACAATACGCGCGAAAACATCCTGTTCGGCACGGCGGGGCCGATCGATATTGATAATCCGGTCTATTGCGGTCTTTCCTGCATTAACCTTGGGCCTTACGTGAACTGGCGCGTCAAGCAGCAGGCGCTCGGGATCTATGCTCAGGAGCAATTGACGTTCGACGATCGATGGATCGTTACCCTGGGCGGACGATGGGACCAGGTTCACACGACTGCGGATTACCTCGATAGCGGGACAAGTGACGACGACACGGCGTCAGCTTTCACCAAGCGGGCCGGACTGACGTATAAATTTACGCCGAATCTCGCAGCTTATGCGAACTATTCGGAAAGCTTCCAACCGCTCGTCGCGCAGACCGCAAACGGCTACGCTGTGACGGGATCGTTGAAACCACAGCAGGGTGAACAATACGAGGTTGGCCTCAAATATCAGCCGGATGGGTTTGACGGCCTCTTCACCTTGGCGCTGTTTGATCTTACCCAAACCAATGTGCCGAGCTATGTCAGCCCTCTGGTGCAGGAGCAGATTGGCAAGGTTGGTGTGCGCGGCATCGAACTTGAAGGGAAAGCCGCAATCAACGACAGGCTCAATCTGACGCTTGCCTATTCCTATTGGGATGCTGAAATCCGCGAAGACGGGACAGGCGGCAATGTCGGTAACCGGCCTTCCCGCGTGCCGCGACATCTGGCATCGGCCTGGCTCGATTATACGATTCCGGGAGATGGATGGCGCGGTGACCTGACGATCGGGGGAGGTGTCCGATATATCGGTCAAACCTACGGAGACGATGCAAATAGGGTGTCGCTTGCCAGCTATACGCTGGTTGATGCCGCGGTCAGCTACAAGGTGACCGAGGGCGTGACGCTGGCCGTCAATGCAACGAACCTATTTGACCATAAGTATCTCGCCACCAGCTATTACGGAACTGAGTTCTACGGCGATCGGCGTAAGGTCGTCGGCACGCTGAAGTATTCCTGGTAAAGTGGCGGGCGCCGCCTTTGTCCGATCAAGGCGGCGCCCGCAATCTGAGCGTCGAAAGAAGCAGTTGTCCACGAAGAAGCCGAACTATCGCGCCGGTGTCCCTGCCGTTGTCGGCGTCGTGGATGACCGCTTGTCTGCGGATCTTGGCTGACGGAGCAAAAACGCTCCTATTAATGGCGGGTTTTCATCACCGCGATGACACCCACGGCCCTGCGCGCGCAACCCTCAGCTGGCACCGCGCTTCCGCATCATCAGCATCAAGAACGGCGCTCCGATGAGCGCGGAAACGAGACCGGCGGGGATCTGGTAGGGCGATACGATCGTGCGGCCGACGAAATCAGCTCCAACCATAAGCCCCCCTCCGATCAGAGCGGCGCCGACCATCTGCGGCAGCGCGCGCGCCAATCCCGCTTCCCGCGCAAGGTGAGGTCCCATGAGGCCGATGAATGACAATGGGCCAACCGTGAGCGTCGCGGCAGCCGTCAACAATCCTGCGAGGCCAAAAAGCGCACATCGCGATTTCGCCAAGGGTATACCGACCGCCGCCGAAGGCGACGGCCCAAGCGGAAGGATGTCAAGCCAGCGGCGAGCGGCGAAAGATACGGTAATCAGCACGGCGCCGAGCGCCACCTCCATTGCGGCGGTCGACCCCTCGATAAGATAGGTGGACCCGCTCATCCACCGCATCAGCAGAACTGCTCTCGGATCTCCCGTCGAGCTCAACACGCCGACGACGGCATCGACCATCGCGCTTAAAGCAATGCCCGCCAGCAGGACTCGTTCAGGCGCGAACGCCGATCGCCGGGAGCTGACGAAGATGACAACAAGAACGCTGATCGCACCGACCACGGCAAATCCAAATTGCCCGGAAAACCCTGGAGCAACGGCAAACAGGGCAATTGCAACACCGAAGGTCGCGCCGGCACTGATTCCCAGAACTTCGGGACTTGCCATTTCGTTTCCGGTCAGCCGCTGAAGGATCGAGCCCGCGACCGCAAGCATGGCGCCCGATGTCAGGGCGGCGAGGATTTTAGGTATCCTGATAGCAAGGACATCGACCGAAAATTCGCCTGATGTAAAAGCCCAGCCGCCATTGATGTCGCGTCCGAGAAAAGCGCTGACCATCAACAGTACGAGCAGGCCGGCGGCCGCGATGATGACCGATCGGGTTCCATCCCATCGACGTGGCCGTCTGAACGCCGGCGATTGCTGTAGTCTATGACGGATCTTCAGCCGCGGCAGGAGCGCGAGAAGCAGCGGCGAACCGAAGATGGCTGTTACCGCCCCCGTCGGCAAGAAATCACCAAGTCCGCCGGCGACGAGTTGCAGGATAGAGTCGGCGAAGAACAGCAGTCCGGCGCCGATCAGGGGAGACCAGAGGATGAGCTGCGCGGGACGCCGTGCTCCGGACAATCGCGCAATCGTCGGCGCGACCAGCCCAATGAAACCAATCACCCCAACGGCGCTCGTGACAAATGCAGCAAGTGCTACGGCAAGGGCGAGGACAACGAAACGCAGCCGGACCAATCTGACGCCGAGTGCCGTGGAGCTGCTCTCGCCAAGATCGAGCAGCGAAAGCGGTCTCATCACGAAAGCGCAGCCGATGGCGATGACAGCCAACTTCCAAAGAAGCGACAAGGGAATGACCCAGCTTTGCTGTGCCAGCGAGCCGGCGCCCCAGATGAACAGGCTGGAGAGGTAGCGCTGGTTCAAATAGGTCAGGATGGCAGCGAGGCCGCCGCACCAAAGACTGAGAACCAGCCCCGACAGAACAAGCGAATAAGGCGAAAAACCGCGGCGCGCCCCCAGGCTGACGACGATCGCAGCAGCGGTCGCACTGCCGATCAGAGCGACAAGATCGCGGCCGGCGCCAAGCAAGTCGGGGAGAAACAGCGATGTTACCACCAACGCCAGATTTGCTCCCGCCGACACGCCAAGGGTGGTAGGATCGGCGAGCGGGTTTCGCAAAACCTGCTGAAACAGCGCGCCGGACAAGGCAAGCGCGGCTCCGGCAATCAGCGCCGTCGCAAGACGGGGAAGCGTCGAATAGGTGAACACCATTCGCGTGACATCGTAATCCGGTCGAGCGATTTCTGACAGCGCAGGAGCGGCAAGAAACCACGATGCCACGCCTCCACCGCACAACAGGAGGAGGAAGACTATTGCTGGCCCGATATTGTCGCGGCGGGAAACCATCAAGCGTCCTTCTCCAGAAGATCTGTCAAAAGGCCTGCGAAACGCATGGCTTCGTTCACCATCCCGAACATCAGGGCTGGCGGCAGAATCGACAGATGGCCTGGACGCGCAAACGAAAGCCTGTTCCACAGCGGGCTCTGAGCGAGTTTCGGAAGAACGTCCGGAGGAAGGGGGTCAAAGGCGATCAGACGCGCGTCCGGATCGGTGACCTTGGAGAGATCTTCAATCCCGATCGTTTCAAAGCCCCAGTAATTCGACGCTCTGGTCCAGGCATTCCGGACACCGATGCGCTCGAGCACATTGTGGAACAGTCCGGGACTCGAGTAGATGCGGGCATGGCGGGCATCCATGAAATTCACCAGGGCGACCGGCGGCAGGTTCTTGCCCACGAGGCGACTGCGGCATTGCGCAAAGAAGACGTCGGCGCGCGCGAGGAATTGCTCTGCTTCATTCTCACGGCCAAGCTCAACGGCCAATTTACGCGTCGCCGCGATGGCAGCGGGAAGAATAGGTCCAATGCCCGGCGTAAAGATTTCCAGCCGAACGACTTTCGCCACCGACTGAAGCTTGGGCAATAGCTCATCCAGGTAAGGTGTGGTCAAGATAATGTCGGGCTTCAGCGTGACGAGAATTTCAAAATTGACCTCGAACGAACTGCCGATATCGACGACGGATTTTGGCATCGGCGGCTCGACAACCCATCTGTCCCAATCGGCGAGGTCCGAAATCCCGACTGGAGGCAATCCGAGGGATAAAAGAGTGGACGCAAGACCGTAGTCGAGGCTGACGATCCTTGGGCCCATCGACTGTGCAAACAGCGGAGCTGGAATGACCGAGGCCGCCGCGAACTGCAAAAAGGTGCGCCTCGAAACCCCCATTGAACAACCGGCCTCAGCAAACATAGGCGAGCGGATAGGGCAGGTTGGGCGCGGAGATCACATCCATGTCGATCCCATAGATCTCTTGCAGCGTGTTCGGCGCAAGGATCGCGCTCGATGTTCCGCTGGCAACCACGCGACCGCGTTTCAATGCATGGATCCGATCGCAAAAGCGAGCGGCCATGTTGATGTCGTGGAGAACGATGATGACACTCCTTCCACCTTCATGCGCCAAGCGTCGCACAAGTGAGAGCACCTCGACCTGATGAGCAACGTCGAGTGCCGCAGTCGGTTCATCGAGCAACAGGCAGCGAGCATCCTGAGCGATCAGCATCGCAATCCAGGCACGTTGCCGCTCGCCGCCCGATAGCGTTCCTATGATACGGTCGGCGAACGTCTCGATATGCGTGGCTCGAAGGGCGTCTTCGACTTTCTCTTCATCGTTCTTGGTGAAGCGGCCGAGCGCTCCGTGCCACGGATAACGACCGCATCCCACAAGCTCGCGGACCGTCATTTCCGCTCCGGTCGTGACGTCCTGGGGCAGATATGCGACCGAACGCGCAAAGGCGCGTTCGCTATACATCCTCAGATCCTGGTTCCCGTAAGAGATCGATCCAGTGCTCGGCACAAGCTGGCGAGCTAACATTTTGAGAAGACTGGATTTGCCGGAACCGTTGTGGCCGACCAGCGCGACAACTTCTCCTGCCGGAAACTTAAGGCTGACGTCGCAGAGAATTTCGTTCCGCTCGATCAAAAGACTGATATTTTCGGCGACAAAAGTTTCAGCCGTTCGAGGCGGATCTTGCATCGGGAGTATAGCCACGTGACATCCTTTAACCGGGTGATAGGTCGGTACTAAAGATGAGAGCGGCAATCAACTATTTTTGTTGGTCCTCAGGCTACTAGCTCCTCGTCATCCTCGTGCAGGCGGCCCCGGCTTTCGGCCGGCAGTGCCGGCTTCTGTAAGCGACTAAGGGGAGGAGGAAAGCCTGGAATCCTCTCATGCGTGTATCTTCCTGAAGAAAGTTTTGATATTATCGTTATTTCGTAGTCATTTGCTGGATTTCTCGCGGCGGGCCAGTGAAGGGTGCGGCAATTATAGATTGTGTAAAATGGCATAAGCTGAATTATGGAACCACGCTATCGGCTTTCAGTCGAACTTCGACGACAGAGGGTAAGCTCTACTTAAGTGCTGAAGACTGCGTCACCACTTTTGCGGCCTTTCTGGAGGTGAAGGGCCCTCCCAGGCCCTTCGGATCAGTTTGAAGATCGGCCGTTCAGCCCCACTTCATTTCTCCCTTGGCAACTTTGGAGCCTATGTCGAGCGCAACGCTCATGCCAAGACCGGGGAAGCGGGCTTCCATGGCGGCCTTCAGCGCGGCGGAATCGGCTGCCTTGGCGATTTCTTCCTCGAAAGCGAGCAGATAGCTCCTCGTGTGTTCGACAGCGGACAGATCGGTTGCCGCTTCTGGCATCATGTGACCGGGAACGACAACCGTCGGCTTGCGCGCGCTGATTTTGTCGAGGGTGGCCACCCAAGCGGCACGCTGCTCCGATGCCTGGGTGTCGGCCGTCCACACATGAACGCCCGAGAAGATCATGACGCCCCCGAAAACAGCATTCAGCGACAGCACGAATAGGTACCGGCGATTGCTTAACCCTGCCTCGGCCGCGACAATCTCGACGGTCTCACCATCGACTGTGAGGCTTGAAGCGTCGAAGGCTTCAGGCATGACGATGTCTGCAAGGGTCTGCGGGCCGTTCTCCTTGAGCTGCGGCCCCCAAACGGCAAGCTTTTTCTCGACATTGCCCTTGATCGCTGCAATCGTATCGGAAGCTGCCAGCACTTTTGTGCCGGGGAAGGCTTCGAGGACCGGCTTCAGGCTGAAGTAATAGTCCGGATCGGACTGGCTGACATAAATCGCGTTCAGCGTCTTTCCCGTGGCCTTGATGGCTTCCGCCAGCGCACGGCCGTCGGGATAGCTGAACCCGCCATCGATCAGCAATGCTTCGCTGGGGCCGGTAAGCAGCGTCGGAGCGCGAAAGAAGCCATTCTGACCGGCGGGGAAGTGCTTCCACGCCAGTTTTGATCCGGTCGCGTTGCCGAGGCCGGCAGGCGCAAAAACGGCAACCGCGCCGGCTGCGAGCGTGGCTTTCATGATTTCTCTCCTTGAGTACATGGTTGTCTCCGATGATCTTCAGTTTCGATTTCTGCTGCGAGTGTTTGTCGGTAGGTTCATGGAATGGTCTGCTGAAAATGAACGATCACGCCGCCTGAAGCTCGGCAGCAAGTCGGTCAAAGCCGCCGAATAGGGCATCGCTGGGCAGCATGCGGCGCCTATCGCCCTCGCCAATAAAAAGTGCGGGGACACCATCCATCCGGAATGCAGCCATGAGTTGGCGGGACTTCCCGATCCTTTTGCGATAGATATCGAGCAGAGCCTCGTCCGGAGCCCGGACACGAGCGGCGGCATCGGGAAACTCGGCCTGATCGAGAACGTTGGCCACGACAGCGATCTCCGAGGTATTGCGGCCGTCAACATAGCGAGCGCTTTGAAGTGCCTTCAGGGCATCGCCTTCCCTGTCGAGTTGCGTCAGCCCGACGGCTATGATCCCAAGCGTCGCAGGGGCTGAGTCGAACATACCGTCTGCGCCCCCGAGAACCTGATCGCGATAGAGCTGGCTGAAGACCTGCCCCGTGAGCCGGTTGATCCGCTGGTCATTGTGCCAGGCATAGGCAGCAAAGCGTTCATCCAGCGGACGGGCGCCTTCGCCCGCGAAGAGGCCGCTCGGCGCAAGCTCGACGGTGAGGTTGTCGAGCATGGCCAATTTGGCGAGCACGGGCGCCGCACCATAGCACCAGCCGCAAAGCGGATCGTAGAGATAGGTAAGATGCATGTCGGACCATCCTTGAAGCGATGGACAACAGATAGTGCACTTCTATTGAGTGATAAATATTGTTAAATGTGACAGAATGTATGTCAAAAACGTACAATCAAATGGAAGAACGCTATGGAGGCTGTCAACCTAAATCGGCTGGCCTATTTTGCAGCCGTCGTAGATACCGGCTCGTTCACCAAAGCTGCCGAGCGCCTCGCGATCACGAAGACGGTCGTCAGCCAGCAGGTTGCGCGGCTGGAAGCTGAGTTGAAAACCAGCTTGCTTCTTCGGACAACACGACGCGTCGAGCCGACTGAGGCCGGCAAGCTTCTCTACGCGCGCTGCGTCTTAATTTTCCGCGAAGCCGGAGACGCGGTCGATGAAATCACCCGCGCAAATTCTGAGCCGACAGGCATGCTACGCATTGCTGCGCCCAATGATTATGGTGCGAGCACGATCGCTCCGATTGCTGCGGCCTTTATCCAGAAGTACCCCGCTTGCAGGGTCGAGCTTCTGCTCGCCGATACGAAGATGGATCTGCTCGCCAATCAGATCGATCTGTCAATCCGCGTTGGTTGGCTCGATGACTCCAGTTATCAAGCGAGACGGATCGGTTCGTTCCGGCAGTTTCTTGTTGCGTCTCCGAGCTTCTCCGCCACGCTCAGTTTGAACAGCCCAGAGGATGTGGCGGGCCAGCCGTTTATCGCCAACCTGGCCCTCAAGGAGCCGGTGGTCTGGAGGTTTATTCAGGGCGATTTCGACCGGCGAACCGTGCGGATGCAACAGAGCCTCATGAGCAATTCGACGCCTGCGGTTCTCGCGGCCACGCTTGCGGGGGCAGGCATATCCGTCCTGCCGGATTTTCTGGCTGGAGAGCATATAGAGGCTGGCCGACTGATAAGATTGTTGCCGGACTGGACCCTGCCTGCCGGAGGAATTTATGTCGTCTATCCGGCAGCTCGGTTTCGTCCGCCCAAGGTCACGGCTTTTGTCGCAATGCTGACTGGTAGTTGCTAGCGTGGCTCAGACTGCGCCAACGCGCAGGTATACGGTGGCAGGAATTGGTATGTTGCCGCAGGGATTTGCAAAGGAAATTCCGACGCCATATTCTCGTTTTTGACGATGACCCCTTCCCCAAGTTCCTTCAGGCGCTGTGGTGTAGGAAAACAAGGGCGAGCATGGGACAAGAGACAAGCCACCTTCTGGAGCGGATGACGATTGTCGGGGATCTCGAGGTTGCCTCCTTCGTTCCCTGGATCCGGCGCCACGCTGCCAAGCTTGGGCTCTCGCACACTATATCTCATATGAGTTCCATGCGGATCGAACTTGAGGTTGCTGGGCCGGAGGAGTTGATCGACATGATGGAGATGGGATGCTCTCTCGGGCCTATCGACGTATGGGTCGAGAGGATAGATCGAGCGGCGATCAGCGGCGAAAGGACCTAGTCCGGGCTGTGACGTATTTTCACCCGTGCATATTATTTACTCAATGTTGCCAATGCGAAATAATTATGCAAACCTGATAGGGTTGCGGCGGAATTGCCGCGGCGCCGACGCGGGACTTGATCGGCAAGCTTTTGGTTTTGTTTGGGAATTCTAGTCATGCCTTCCGATACGACGGGCTTTTGGACGCCAGTCGCCCTTTCCCGGGATTTGCCGGTCGGAACCGTCATGCCGGCTTGGACGGCAGCCGGATCGATTGCCCTGTGGCGGAGCGCTTCGGGGCGCATATCGGCATCGGCGGATCGCTGTCCGCACCGCGGCATGCGCCTGTCTCACGGCTTCGTGCGTGGCGAGGCGCTTTCTTGTATTTATCACGGCTGGAGCTATGGCCAGGCCGGAAACTGTCTTCGCATTCCGGCCCATCCGGGGCTGACGCCGCCGGAAACTATCCGCGTCGCCACCCATGACGTCGAGGAAGCGGGCAGCGTGATCTGGGTGGCGGTGGGCACGCCCGCATCGAAGCCGCCGGGGCTTGAGGGCCTCGTTCCCCTGCGCTCCCTGACGGCGTTCGCCGGCATCGCGGCGATCGAGGCGGCGGCCGGTGCGAAGGCGAGCCCTGGCGGTCTTGTCGAAATCGACGCATCCACCGGGGCCGTCTGTCTGCTATTATCCGCCCAAGAAGACGGACAGACGCTGATCCATGTGCTGCTGAAGAGTGATGCCGGCCTTGCTGCTGGCATCGGCGCTTCACGGGCGGCCGAAAGCCTGCGCCGCCGGGCTGAGGGTCTTCAGAGGGAGATCGCGCAATGACCATGCAGGCGATGATCGACGAATGGTATCCGGTCGGGCTTTTTAGCCAGCTCGACAGCACCGGCCGTAAGACGGCGCTGATGGGCGAGCCGATCGAAGTGGCGCGCGATGCCGATGGCAATGCGCAGGTGACGGGCGGGGATGGGCGTGCTCTGCCGGTGCGCATGCGTTACGGTCATGTCTGGTCCTCCCTCGGCGAGCCGAAGAAGGAGCTTTTTCCCATTCCCGAGGCTGACCAGCCCGGCCGTCGCTTCGTCGATGTCGGCGTGGTGCGCGTGCGCTGCTCGCCGCTCCGCGCCGTCGAGAATTTCCTCGACATCGCCCATTTCCCCTTCGTCCACACCGACATTCTCGGCGCGGAGCCGCACACCGAGGTCCAGAACTACAAGGTCGAGATCCGCGAGGAAGAAGACGAGGTCTGGGCAACGCAGGTGAAGTTCTACCAGCCGCAGGCCGCCAAGTCGGCAAGCGGCGGGATCACGACGGAATACATGTACCGCGTGCCGGCGCCCACCTGCTCCGTGCTTTACAAGACCTGCCCGCCGCGCCCGAGCGAATGGGATGTCATCACGCTCTTCGTGCAGCCGCTGGCCGAGGACCTCTGCGACGTCTGGCCATGGATGGCGCTCTTCGATGACGAGACCGCGATGACCGACCTCATTCACTTCCAGCAGACGATCTTTCTGCAGGACCGTTCGATCCTCGAAAACCAGATCCCGCGGCTGTTGCCGCTCGACCCCGGCATGGAAATCCCGACGCGCGCCGATCTGACATCGATCGCCTACCGGCGCTGGCTGAAGCGCCACAATTATACCTACGGCGCACAGCTGGTGGCGCAATGAAGCTCTACGACTATATTCTCTCGCCCAGTTGCTACAAGGTGCGCCTGATGGCCGCGCTGACCGGCGTGAAGCTTGACTTGCGCCCGGTGGATTTCCATCCCGGCGCCGAGCATCGCGGCCCCGAGCTGCTTGCGCTCAACCCGGCAGGCTCCATTCCGATCCTCGAGGATGGCGACCTGATCCTGACGGAATCGTCGGCGATCCTCGTTTATCTCGCCACCAAGGCAGCACCCGAATGGCTCGACAACGGTACGGCCGAGGAAGCGGCGCGGGTGCAGCAATGGCTGTCGTTCTCCGGCCGGCTGACAGCAAGCCTCGGCGGCGCGCGGCTCCATGAGATGCTGCTGCGGCCGGGCGACATCGGCGCGCTGCAGGCCCAGGGCATCGCCGCCCTTCGCGAGCTTGAAGCCGGGCTTGTCGAGCAGGGTCTCCGCGGCATGCGTTTCCTCGCCGCCGACCGGCCGACAATTGCCGACATCGCCTGCTTTCCCTATGTGGCGCTGGCGCCCGATGGGGGCGTCACGCTGGATGCTTATCCTGCGATCCGGCTCTGGTCCCGCGCGCTGCGCGCCCTCGACAAATTTATCGAGATGCCAGGCATTCACCGGCTGCACGAATTGAAGCCCGAACCTCAGATCGAATCGGGCGAGGCGTGAGATGGCTGGTTATCTCCTGAAGAACTGTGCAGCCGTGATCGTCGACGAGGGCAAAGGGCCGGTCGTCCATCGCAATGTCGATCTCCTGACCAAGGGTCCGGCGATCGTGGCGATCGGCGAAAATCTGGGGGCGGACGCCCTGCCTGCCGGCACGACCGTTCAGGATGCTGCCGGCTGGTTCGTCTATCCGGGCCTCGTCAACACCCATCATCACTTCTTCCAGTGCTTCGTGCGCAACCGTGCCGATCTCGACTGGACGAAGCTCTCGGTGATCGAGTGGCTGGACCGCATCTACCCGATCTTTTCGCAGCTCAACGAGGAGTGCTTTTACCACTCCTCCGTCACGGCGATGGCCGAGATGATCAAGCATGGCTGCACCACGGCCTTGGATCACCAATACAATTTCCCCCGGCACGCCGGAAAGCGGTTGATCGACCGCCAGTTCGAAGCCGCCGAACTGCTCGGCATGCGCTTCCATGCCGGCCGCGGCGGCAACACCCTGCCGAAGTCGGAAGGCTCGACCATTCCTGACGAGATGCTGGAAACGACGGACGAATTCATCGCCGATTGCGCCCGGCTGATCGACGCCTATCACGATACCAGCCCCTTCAGTATGCGCCAGGTCGTGGTCGCCCCCTGTCAGCCGGTTAATTGCTACCGCGAGACTTTCCTGGAATCGGTGGCACTGGCGCGCGATCGCGGTGTCATGATGCATACCCATGTCGGCGAAGGCGAAAGCCCGGTCATTCAGGCGCGCCACGGCATGCGCACGGTCGACTATCTGGAAGAACTTGGCTTTGCCGGACCCGACGCCTTCTATGCTCATTGCTGGGAGCTCAACCACGACGAACTCAGGAAGATGGCGGCCAGCGGCACCGGCGTCGCGCATTGCCCGGAACCGGTCTATCTGGTCGGCGCTGAGGTTACCGACATTCCCGCCATGGCCGCCTTCGGCCTGCGCGTCGGCCTCGGCTGCGACGGCGCTGCCTCCAACGACAATTCCAACCTGATGCACTGCCTGCACTCCGCCTATATGCTGCAGTGCCTCGTCTCCTCCAGCCGTGCCCATCCCGTGCCGCCGCCGGTCGATTTTCTCGGCTACGGCACGACCGGCGGTGCCAGTCTGCTCGGCCGGCGCGATATCGGCCGGCTTGCGCCCGGCATGGCCGCCGACCTGTTTGCGATCGACACCCGGCGCATGGATTATGTCGGCACGCGCCACGATCCGCTGAGCCTGATTGCCCGCGTCGGCATCGGCATGGCGACGGATATGACCATGATCAATGGCCGCATTGTCTGGCAGAAGGGCGAATTTCCCGGGCTCGACGAAGCCAAGCTGGCTGCCGATGCCGAGGCCGCACTATCTGCCGTGGAATTCTAAAAAAACCAAAAGAGGGAACTGAGAACATGACCAAACTGACCCGCAGAAATCTGATGACGGCGGCTGCCGCCACCGGACTTGCCGGCGTGCTCGGCAGCCGCCTTGCTTTGGCCGCCGACGAGCCGCTCGGCATCACGCTGGTAATCCCCTCGCCCGTCGGTGACGTTGGCTGGGGGCATGCGCTTGCCGCCGGTCTCGAGCCGATCAAGGCCGCTTACGGCGACAAGGTGAAGGTTACCGTGCTCGAGAATATAGCGGAGGGTCCGGATGCCGACCGCATCATGAACAAGACGGTCGCGGACGGAAACAAGTTCCTGATCGCCGGCTCTTTCGGCTATCAGAACGGCGCCTTGCAGATCGCCCGCCGCGATCCGAGCGTCACGGTTCTGCACGCCTCCGGCTTCCAGGTCGCTCCGAACTTTTCGCCTTTCGCTGCCAAATATTTCCAGGGCACCTACCTGCTCGGCATGGCTGCGGCAGCACTTTCCAAGACCGGCAAACTCGGCTCTGTCTCCGCCTTTGCCATCCCCGAGCTCATTACCTCGATCAACGCCTTTACGCTCGGCGCCCAGGCCGTCAAACCCGATATCGAGGTCTCGGTGGTCTGGGTGAACTCATGGTTCGATCCGGCCAAGGAGCAGGAAGCCGCCAAGGCCCTGATCGCGCAGAAGTGCGACGTGATCTTCTCCAACGCCCAGGACACGCCGTCCGTCATCTCGGCTTGCGAGGAAGCCGGCGTTTACGCCTTCAACCTCAATTCCTCGATGAAGAAATATGCGCCCAAAACCTATCTCGGCTGCATCGCGACGGACTGGTCGCCGTTCTTCAAGGCTTCGGTCGATGCCCATCTCGCCGGCACGTTCAAGGGCGCCAATGCGTTCCTCGGCGTTGCCGACAAGGTCGTCGAAGTGGTCGACTGGAATCCTGATATTCCGGCTGACGTGATGACCAAGATCAAGGAGATCGAGGTAAAGATCGCCGACGGCAGCTTCTCGCCCTTCACCGGGCCGATCGCCAAGGCCGACGGCAGCGAAGCTGTCGCATCGGGTGCGACCATGGCCGACCCCGAGATCATCGCCATGAACTGGCACGTCAAGGGCGTGTCCACGCCGCTGCCGAAATAAGTCATGATGGCCCCGCTCCTGTCGCTGCGCGGCATTTCCAAGAGCTACGGTCAGATCCATGCCAATCAGGCCATCGATCTGGACGTGGCGCCGCAATCGATTCATGCGATCCTCGGGGAAAACGGGGCGGGAAAATCGACGCTGATGAAACTGATCTACGGCGTCGAGCAACCGGATGACGGAGAGGTCGTCTGGGAAGGAAACCCGTTGCGCCTCGCCTCCCCCGCCGAGGCGAGGCGCCACGGCATCGGCATGGTGTTCCAGCATTTCTCGCTGTTCGAGACCTTGACCGTCCTGGAGAATATTCGGCTGGTCGTGCCGGGCCGCAAGGCTGAGCTCAAGGAACGCATTCGGACGCTTGGACGGGAATTCGGCCTCGAAGTCGACCCGCTTGCTCATGTGCATGCGCTGTCCGTCGGCGAGCGGCAGCGGGTGGAGATCATCCGAAGCCTGATGACCAATCCGAAGCTGCTGATCCTCGACGAGCCGACCTCTGTCCTGCCGCCGCAACTGGTGGAGAGGCTCTTCGACACGCTGCGTCGGCTGCGCGACGGCGGCGTTTCCATCCTGTTGATCTCCCACAAGCTCGAAGAAATCCGGGCGATCTGCGACCGGGCGACGATCCTGCGCGGCGGACGCGTGACCGGGGATGTCGACCCGCGTGAACATGATGCCCATGACCTTGCCCGCATGATGATCGGCCATGACATGCCGGCGCCGATGGCGGCGCTGCCACTGTCTGGTGGCGAAAAGCGGCTGGAGATCATCGGTTTGGATTATCAGCCCGACGATCCCTTTGCGGTGCCGCTCTCCGGCATCAGCCTTGCGGTGCGTGCCGGCGAAATCCTCGGGATCGCCGGTATTTCGGGCAACGGCCAAAGCGAGCTTGCCGCGTTGATTTCAGGCGAGACGGTGCTGGGGCGCGACCAGCGCGACCGGATCTACATGATGGGGATGGATGTCGGCAGGCTCGATGCCGCCGCACGGCGGACGCTCGGATTTGCCTTCGTTCCGGAAGACCGGCTCGGACGCGGCGCCGTGCCCGAAATGTCGCTCGTCCTCAACAGCCTGCTGACGGCCCATCCGCTCAAGCTTTTGCGCCACGGTCTCGTCGACGGGGCGCGGGCGCGGGCGTTTACCGATGATTGCATCCGTCAGTATGATGTGCGCACTCCCGGCTCGGATGCGGAAGCCGGCACCCTGTCCGGCGGCAATCTGCAGAAGTTCATCGTTGGCCGTGAAATCATGCTGTCTCCCAAATTGCTCTTCCTGGCGCAGCCGACCTGGGGCGTCGATATCGGCGCCGCGTCCGCCATCCGCAGCCGTCTGGTCGCATTGCGCAATCAGGGCATGGCGATCCTCGTCATTTCCGAGGAACTGGAAGAACTGTTCGAACTCTGCGATTCCATCCAGGTGCTGCATCACGGCCAGCTCAGCCCGCCGCTCACAACGCGGGACACGAAGCCCGAGGAGATCGGCCGATACATGATCGGGGCACAAGCCTCGCCCGAGAAAGTCCGTATATGAGCGCTTGGTCCCTTGCTTTCGTTCCCACCCTGGTCCGCCGGGAGCGCGCCTCGGTTGCCGCGGCCCTGTGCGCACCTGTCATAGCGCTCGGGGGAGCGATCGCACTTAATCTCGGCCTCTACGTTTTGATGGGCCGCGACCCTGTCGCTGTTGTCTATGCGATGCTTTTCGAGCCCTTCCTTTCCTGGGCGTCATTTTCGGAAGTACTCCTCAAGGCAGGACCGCTCCTTCTGATCGCACAGGGGCTGGCGATCGGCTTTCGCGCCAAGGTCTTCAACATCGGCGCCGAAGGCCAGTTCATTCTTGGCGCGATCTTCGCCTCTGCCATTCCGGTCTGGTTTCCCCAGGCAACAGGCCAATGGATCTGGCCGGCGATGCTGTTGCTCGGCGCCATCGGCGGCGCTCTCTGGGCTTCTCTCACCGCCTTCTGGCGCGTGCGCCTCAACGCCAACGAGATTCTCGTTTCTTTGATGCTGAGCCTCGTTGCGGCGCAGCTGCTGAACTATCTGCTGCTCGGCCCCTGGAAAGATCCGAATGGCTTCAACTTCCCCCAGTCGGTGATGTTTCAGTATGATGCGATGGTGCCGACCCTGATCGCCGGTACCCGCGTCAATGTCTCGTTCCTCATCACGCTCGCTTTGTCGGTTGCGGCCTGGGTCTTCATGCAGAGGAGCTTCATCGGCTACAAGCTGCAGGTCGGCGGTCTGGCGCCGCGGGCTGCCGGCTATGCCGGCTTCAGGGAAGGTTGGGCGATCTGGCTTTCGCTGCTGATCGGCGGTTTTGCCGCCGGTCTTGCCGGTGCCGCCGAAGTCGCCGGTCCGCTCGGCCAACTGCAGCGTTCGGTCGCGAGCGGTTATGGCTATGCGGCCATCATCGTCGCCTATCTCGGCGGCCTGCATCCGATCGGGATCGTGATCTCGGCGCTGGTCATGGCGGTCATCTATATCGGCGGCGACAATGCCATGGTCTCGGCCAACCTGCCGATCGCCGCCGTCCGTGTCTTCCAGGGCAGTCTGCTGCTCGCTTACCTGATCGCCGTCGCCTTCGTGCGCTATCGCCTTGAATGGCGCCGCGCCGCCCACCGGAGCCCATCATGAACGCCATCGAGTTCATTCTTGCCGGCATGCTTGCGGCTGCGACCCCGTTTCTTCTGGCAGCCCTCGGCGAACTGGTGGCCGAGCGCGCCGGCGTCCTCAACCTCGGGGTCGAGGGATTGATGGCCTTCGGTGCCGTGCTCGGCTTCATCGTCGTCTACCAGGGCGGCGGACATCTCCTGGGTTTCGTCGCAGCCGGGCTCGGCAGCGCTGTCCTTTCACTGCTCTTTGCCTTCGTCACGCTGGGATTCCGGGCAAACCAGGTGGCGGCGGGCCTTGCCATCGGCATCCTCGGCCAGGGCCTTTCCGCGCTTTTCGGCAAGACCTATGAAAGCCTCACGATCAGGGGACTTCCGAAGCTCGCCCTTCCCGGGCTTTCGGAATTGCCGGTCGTCGGTGGCCTTTTCGCCCAGGACATCGTCGTGTGGATTTCACTCGCCGCGACCCTCGCCTTGTGGGCGATATTTGCCTACACCAAGCTTGGCCTCATCGTCCGCGCCGTCGGCGAGAACCCGAAGGCCGCTCACGCCATCGGCTATTCGGTAATCTCAGTCCGCGTCCTCGCCATTACCTTCGGCGGTGCGATGGCCGGCTTCGCCGGCGCCTATGCGTCGGTAGTCTATACACCACTTTGGGCCGACGGAATGATCGCCGGGCGCGGCTGGATCGCCATCGCCCTCGTCGTCTTCGGGACTTGGCTCACCGGTCGTATCTTCCTCGGCGCCTGCCTCTTCGGCGCGGTCTCGCTGATGGGCCTTGCAGCCCAGGCAACCGGCCTGGACGTTCCCTCGCAGTTGCTCTCGAGCCTGCCATATCTCGTCACGATCATCGTGCTCGGCATCATCTCCGCTGACCGTCGTCTGCTGAAACTGAACGGCGTGGCTTCGCTAGGCGAACCATTCGAGCGATAGGACATAGTGCGGAAAGCGTTTTTCGGGATCAAACGCCTACTGCATAATTCCGTAAAAGGACGCGCGGCGCTGCAACGCGTCGGCGATAAAGCCTGTGGTCAGCCGCGATCGCGTTTCTTGCGGCCGTGCGCCTCAAATTGGACGAGCAGCGACTTGAGTTCGATCTCGCGAACGCGTCTTGCCGCTTCATCCGGGCTGACCCATTCGAGAATACGTAGACCCCGTTCCTTGAAATCGCTGCTGATTTCCGTGACTTCAAGCTGAAACATGTCGACGATACAGGGCGCCACATCGCCATTGTCGAGTTCTTTCAGATAGGTATAGCGGCCAACCGGCTTCTTCTTCACCACCCCGCGCACGCCTGCCTCCTCCCAGGCCTCGATTGCTGCTGCTTCGAAAGGCTTTTTCCCTTTCATCGGCCATCCTTTCGGGATGACCCAGCGTGCGCTCTCGCGCGATGTGATCACCAGGATTTCGACCTCGGATCCGCCATTGCCGTGACGGAAGCAAAGTGCGCCGTATTGTTGACGGAATGCACCGGCGAACAGCATTTCAGGAACAGCAGCGAGCTGCCGCAGCAGTGGCTGGGACTTGTCCGGTCGAGGCTTCCTGCCTTTTTTGCTAGGCGTCATATCGATTGAGTTACCGAATTTGCTTGTTGCTTCAACTGCCTGAGCGTGTTTATGACACTTTTATGACAATCGGCCGCACGAGGAAGGTTCGCAGGCATGATGAGCATTTTTCGCAAGCTGATGCCACGGGAAGACAGATTCTTTGAGATGTTTTCCAAGCACTCGAAGACCGTCGTTGCTGCCGCGCATGCCCTCGATCAACTCCTGAAGGGCAATGACGTTGAGAAAAACTGCGAACGTATCGTCGCATTGGAAAACGAGGCGGACGACGTCACGCGTGAGGTTCTTCTTGCCGTTCGACGAAGCTTCATCACGCCCTTCGACCGGGGTGACATCAAGGACCTCATTCAGTCGATGGATGATGCGATCGACATGATGCACAAGACAGTCAAGACGATCCGCTTGTTCGAACAATCGAGCTTCGACCCGCTCATGCAGGAGATGGGCAGTGAAATCGTCAAGGCGGCAAATCTTGTAGCGGAAGCGATACCCCTCCTCGACAGACTGGGAGCCAATGCACAGCGTCTCGCGGCCATCGCGGAGGAAGTCACCCGGGTGGAGGGCCGTTCCGATGAGCTCCACGACCAGGGTCTGAAGGATCTGTTTCTGCGTTATGGCGTCGGCGGCGATGCGATGGCATATATGATTGGAAGCGAAATCTACGGAGAACTGGAGAAAGTCGTCGACCGCTTCGAGGATGTCGCCAATGAAATCAGCGGCATTCTCATCGAGAACGTCTGATGGATGCCTCCCTCGCTCTGCCGCTGCTGGTCGGCCTGGTCGTTATCGCCCTGTTCTTCGACTTTCTCAATGGTCTGCATGACGCGGCCAATTCGATCGCCACGATCGTCTCGACCCGCGTCCTGCGGCCACAATATGCGGTCGCCTGGGCGGCGTTCTTCAATTTCATCGCATTCCTGTTCTTCGGCCTGCATGTCGCCGAAACACTGGGGACCGGCATCATCGATCCTGCGATCGTTTCGCCACAAGTGATCTTCGCAGCACTCATGGGCGCGATCATCTGGAATATCATCACCTGGATTTTCGGGATTCCGTCGAGCTCGTCGCATGCGCTTGTCGGTGGGCTGGTGGGGGCGGGTCTCGCAAAGGTGGGCTTCAGCTCGATCGTCTGGAACGGCCTTCTAAAAACCGTCGGTGCTATTTTCGTATCGCCAGCCATCGGCTTTCTACTTGCCCTGGTGCTCGTGCTGGCCGTCTCCTGGCTATTCGTCCGGCAAACACCATTTGCGGTGGATCGCACATTTCGCGTCATGCAGTTCGTGTCCGCTTCGCTCTATTCGCTTGGCCATGGCGGGAACGATGCGCAGAAGACGATGGGCATCATCGCGGTGCTCTTGTTCAGCCAGGGATATCTCGGCCCGACATTCTACGTGCCTTTCTGGGTGGTCATTTCCTGCCAGTCGGCAATGGCTCTCGGTACGCTCTTTGGCGGATGGCGGATCGTTCATACCATGGGGTCGAAGATCACCCGGCTCAACCCCATGCAAGGTTTCTGCGCAGAGACCGGCGGAGCGTTGACACTCTTCGGAGCGACGTGGCTCGGTATTCCCGTTTCGACGACGCATACCATCACCGGAGCAATCGTTGGAGTGGGTGCGGCTCGTCGTGTCTCAGCCGTGCGCTGGGGATTGGCGGGCAACATCGTGATAGCCTGGATCGTCACGATGCCGGCGGCTGCAGCAATATCCGCGGCGTTCTACGGCCTCGTATCTTTGCTGCAATGAAATGAGGGGATGGCGAGGCAATCGCCACGCATTGACCTTCCCCTCCTCCTGAGCTTTCCCGGTGGCAATACCGACGAATAAGACGGGCAGAATCCGCCCTGCGGTCTGCGTGATCGCGACTTCCATATTGCGTGCACTGCACAAATAGAGCGCTTCCATGGCTGCGATTACGTTAGCAATCGCACAAAACGCAAGCAGAAAATAATAAGCCTAAGAAATAGGCATCCGTCAATTCTTCGCATTTCTCCTTTTGCTTCATGCCGTTACCATCTCCTCTCGAAATTGGCACGCTGCTTGCAGGTTCTGAGACGCATCGGTCAATGGCGACCGGCGCGGATAGGCGCGGCATAAGCGCCTACAATAGACACCGACGTCGCAAGGTTTTTGCTCCGGGATTCTCCCATCCCCTGGACGCAATTTCCGGCGGCGTTTTTTTGTGTCCAAATTCAGCCAGCAGAGGGAACCTGCGCATGACAAAGAATTTGCAGACTGGGATTTTTACAACCGGCATTACCCGCCGCAGCATGCTCAAGACGACCGCAGCGGCTGCCCTCATCAGCGCTGTCAAGACGGCCTTTCCGTCCGGCGCCTTTGCAGCCGGAGCAGGCCCTGAAGTGACAGGTGTCAAGCTCGGCTTTATCGCGCTCACGGATTCGGCGCCGCTGATCATCGCCAAGGAAAAGGGCTTTTTCGACAAGCATGGCCTTCCGGAAACGGATGTGGCCAAACAGGCCTCCTGGGGTGCGACCCGCGACAATCTCGTGCTGGGCGGCGCGGCAAACGGCATCGACGGTGCGCATATCCTGTCGCCGCTCCCCTATCTCATGCATACCGGCAAGGTGACGCAGAACAATAAACCGGTGCCGATGGCGATCCTCGCCCGGCTCAACCTCGACAGCCAGGGTATTTCCGTTGCCAAGGAATATGCCGAAACCGGCGTGCAGCTCGATTCCTCCAAGCTGAAGGCCGCATTCGAGAAAAAGAAGGCGGAGGGCAAGGAGATCAAGGCCGCCATGACCTTCCCGGGCGGCACCCATGACCTCTGGATCCGTTACTGGCTCGCCGCCGGCGGTATTGATCCGAACAAAGACGTTTCGACCATCGTCGTGCCGCCGCCGCAGATGGTTGCCAACATGAAGGTCGGCAACATGGACGTCTTCTGTGTGGGCGAACCGTGGAATGAGCAGCTCGTCAACCAGGGTATCGGCTTTACCGCAGCCACCACTGGCGAGCTCTGGAAGGGTCATCCTGAAAAGGCGCTCGGACTGCGCGCCGAGTGGATCGAAAAGAATCCCAATGCTGCCAAGGCCCTGCTGATGGCCGTCATGGAGGCTCAGCAATGGTGCGAAAGCATGGACAACAAGGCGGAGATGGCTGACATTCTCGGCAAGCGCCAATGGTTCAACGTTCCGACGAAGGACGTGCTCGGCCGCCTCAAGGGCGACATCAATTATGGCAACGGCCGCGATGTCAAAGCCACCGACCTCTATATGAAGTTCTGGAAAGACGGCGCCTCCTATCCGTTCAAGAGCCACGATAGCTGGTTCATGACGGAAAACATCCGTTGGGGAAATCTGCCGGCGAGCACCGATATCAAGGCGCTGGTCAACCAGGTAAACCGCGAAGACATCTGGCGCGAGGCCGCCAAGGATCTCGGCGTCGCGGCGGCCGATATTCCGGCATCGTCGTCTCGCGGCAAGGAAACCTTCTTCGACGGCAAGGTCTTCGACCCTGAAAATCCCTCCGCCTATCTCGACAGCCTTTCGATCAAGGCTGTCTCCTGACCCGCTCCGGCGCGCGATGGCGCGCCGGCCTTTCATTCACGTGAGGAGCACGTCGATGTCCGCCCTGGCAAATAAAGAAAATCCTTCCACGGCCGCCTCTGCCAAGCTGGCGGCAAAGGTTCTGCCATTTTCCGGCAAGCATGGATCGCGGATCGATTTTCGTCGAGCGGCACTGACCGCACTTCGCAACGTCGTTCCGCCACTCGTCGTGCTGGCACTCATCCTGCTCGTCTGGCAGGTGCTCTGTTCATCGGCGGATGCGTCTTTGCCCTCGCCGCATCGGGTCTGGCAGGATAGCTACGACCTGATCGCCTATCCGTTTTTCAACTACGGCTCCCAGGATATCGGGCTCGGCTGGCGCGTACTCATTTCGCTGCAGCGCGTTCTCTATGGCTTTGGCCTTGCCGCGGTCACCGGAGTCATCGTCGGGGCGATCATCGGCCAGTCGGTCTGGGCGATGCGTGGCCTCGATCCGATCTTCCAGGTGCTGCGCACGGTTCCGCCGCTCGCCTGGCTGCCGCTGTCGCTCGCAGCCTTCCAGGATTCCAACCCCTCGGCGATCTTCGTGATCTTCATCACGTCGATCTGGCCGGTGATCATCAACACCGCCGTCGGCGTCCGCAATATTCCGCAGGATTACCGCAATGTCGCCGAGGTGCTGCGCCTCAACCAGTTCGAGTTTTTCTGGAAGATCATGCTGCCTTCGGCAGCGCCTTACATCTTCACCGGCCTCAGGATCGGCGTCGGCCTCTCCTGGCTCGCCATCGTTGCGGCCGAAATGCTGACGGGCGGCGTCGGCATCGGCTTCTTCATCTGGGACGCATGGAACTCGTCGCGCCTTCCGGACATCATCGTCGCGCTCGCCTATATCGGCATCGTCGGCTTCGCCCTCGACAAGCTGGTGGCAGCACTCGGCAAACTCATCACCCGCGGCGCCATGGCCAACTGAGGAACGCACCTATGAACGCCTATCTGAAGCTTGATCATATCGACAAACATTTCGATCGGGGTGGCGTGCGCGCCGAGGTCCTGAAGGACATCAACCTGACGATTTCCGCAGGCGAATTCGTCTCGATCATCGGCCATTCGGGCTGCGGCAAGTCCACCCTGCTCAACCTCATCGCCGGCCTGACGCCGGTTTCGGCAGGCGCCGTGCTGCTTGAAAACCGTGAGGTCAACGGACCCGGTCCGGAGCGCGCCGTCGTCTTCCAGAACCACTCGCTGCTGCCCTGGCTGACGGTCTACGAGAACGTCAATCTCGCCGTCTCCAAACTCTTCAGCCGAACGAAGACCAAGGCCGAGCGGCATGAGTGGGTGATGGCCAACCTCGACCTCGTGCAGATGGCGCATGCGAGGGATAAGCGGCCTTCGGAAATTTCAGGCGGCATGAAACAGCGCGTCGGCATTGCCCGCGCGCTTGCAATGGAACCGAAGATCCTGCTGCTCGACGAACCCTTCGGCGCGCTCGATGCGCTGACCCGCGCTCATCTTCAGGACGCGGTGATGGAAATCCACGCCCGGCTTGGCAACACAATGGTGATGATCACCCATGATGTCGATGAGGCGGTGCTGTTGTCCGATCGCATCGTGATGATGACCAACGGCCCGGCGGCCCGCATCGGCGAAGTGCTCGATGTGACCATGCCCCGTCCCCGCCATCGCATCGAACTCGCCTCCGACCGGACATATCTCAAATGCCGTGAAGCCGTGCTGAAGTTCCTCTACGAACGCCACCGCTTCATCGAAGCGGCCGAGTAGAGACCGGGAAATAACCGCAGCGTTTGCCGGTCGTGGTTTTCTCGCCTTCGTAGCGGCGCCTGATTTCAGACGTCGCGCCCTCTTTACTCCCCGGGCGTTGCAAAGACCGCGCTGGCATCGCTGACAATTTCCACATGGGAATATGCCGCCTGCCCTGCGGCTGCGGCGTCCGCACGCATGATCGCGGTGACGATCCGGCCGTGCTCCTCATAGGATTTTGCCAGACGCCCGGGCAGGCGGAACTGCGCCCTCCGAAAGGGTGCGAGCCGCGCCCGTGTCTGCGTCACCATCTCGAAGACATGATCATTATGCGCGCCACGATAAAGCCGGGTGTGGAATTCGGTGTTGTGAGCCGAATATTCTTCTTCCGCGCCGGCATGCACGAGCCTCATCGATCCCCGATGCTCCAACTCCAGCGCGCGCCGCTCGTCGACCGTCATACGCTCGGCCGAGAGCCTGGCGCAGATCGCTTCGAGTTCCGCCATCGCTTCGAACATCGAATGCAGATAGGCTTCGGTGACATTGGTAACGACCGCACTGCGGTTTGGCTCGCGCGCGATCAATCCCATGGCGCCCAGCTCACGCAGAGCCTCGCGCACCGGCGTGCGCGAAACGTCGAAACGAACCGCGAGCGATACCTCGTCCAACTTCGCGCCCGGCAGCATTTCACCTGTAACGATCATGTCGGCAATCGCCCGCACCATCTGTTCGACGGTGGTTCCGGTGCGGATCACTTCTCTGCGCCTAGTCTGTTTCACGATACGAATCTGCTCACCTCAACACTCTGCATACAGATGACGTTCGAGACTCGATAAGTCAAATCGGACGGCGAAGATATTGTTAAATTTTCGCTTTCTGATGCAGGAGATACCTCGGATAACTCGACTTCGTGCCAACTACGCAGTCACGATGAACAAGAAATATCTATTGATTACTTTTTACGCAAGAATTCGATCAATCTGTATGCACTTTGCAATGCGAAAGTCTTTCTGGAATGGATAAACTATAAAAAACAACAGATTAATTTCTGGCACATGCATTGCATGCACTTTTCTGTACCCGTTCACAACCGGCCCAGCGCCACAAGGAGCATTTCCGATGACCAAACTCCTTTCCATGAACCGCCGCAATTTCCTCCAGGCTTCCGCTGCCGGTGCGCTTGCCGGCGCCATGCCGGGCCTGATCGCCTCCTCCGCCGCAGCCCAAACCGCGCTGACCGTCGGCTTCATCTATGTCGGCCCCAAGGACGACTACGGCTACAACCAGGCGCATGCCGAAGGTGCGGCCGTCATCAAGGCGATGCCTGGTGTGACGCTGGTCGAAGAAGAGAACGTGCCGGAGACCGTCGACGTCCAGAAGACGATGGAATCCATGATCAACCTGGATGGCGCGACCCTGCTCTTTCCGACCTCCTTCGGCTACTTCGACCCACACATGCTGGCCGTGGCCGCCAAACATCCCGACATCCAGTTCCGCCACTGCGGCGGCCTCTGGCAGGAAGGCAAGAACCCGGCCAACACGGGCTCCTATTTCGGCTATATCTTCCAGGGCCAGTATCTGAACGGCATTGCCGCCGGCCATGCGACGAAGAGCAAGAAGATCGGCTTCGTCGCCGCCAAGCCGATCCCGCAGGTTCTGCAGAATATCAACGCCTTCCTGCTTGGCGCGCGCACAGTCGATCCTGGTATCACCTGCCAGGTGATCTTCACCGGCGAATGGTCGCTCGCCGTCAAGGAGGCCGAAGCCACCAATGCGCTGGTCGACCAGGGCGCCGACGTCATCACCTGCCACGTCGACAGCCCAAAAGTGGTCGTCGAAACGGCTGCCGGCCGCGGCGCCTTCGTCTGCGGCTATCACGCCAACCAGAGCCCGCTTGCTCCCGAAAAATACCTCACCGGTGCCGAATGGGCCTGGGGCAACGTCTACAGCGACTTCGTCAAGAAGGCGCAGGCCGGGGAAAAGCTCGGCAACTTCGTGCGTGGCGGCCTGAAGGACGGCTTCGTGAAGATGAGCGCGCTCGGCCCCGGTGTGCCCGCGGAGGGCCGCAAGGCCTTCGAAGCCACGCAGGCCGACATGATGAAGGGCGGCTTCTCGGTCTTCAAGGGACCGTTGAAGGACAATAAGGGCGACACTGTCGTGGCTGCCGACAAGAGCTACGCCGAAGACGCGATCGAGCTCGAAAGCATGAATTATCTGGTCGAGGGCGTCGTCGGGTCCACGGCGTAAACCGCGAAGGGAGAAGCGCCATGACCATCGAGGCCAATGATCCCGCAATAGCCATCGCGGAAAAACCGGCTTCCCTGCGCCCCGTCCTCGAATGGATCGCGCGGCGGGCCGAGCCCGTTGTCATCGGCCTCGCGGCCATCCTGATCGGTCTTGCGCTCTTCTCCCTCTTCATCCTGGCGGTCGGCAAGTCGCCGGTCACTCTCTTCCAACTGATGTACACCGGCGGCTTCGGCAGCTGGTTTTCGGTGCAGAACAGCTTAAGTCGTGCGGCACCCCTTCTCCTGACGGCACTCTGCGTCGCCCTGCCCGCCCGTCTCGGCCTCGTCATCATCGGCGGGGAAGGAGCGGTCGTGCTGGGCGGCGTTGCCGCCGCGGCCATGGCTCTGCCGCTGGCCGGCACCGCGCCTGTCTTCCTCACCCTCATTCTGATGGCGATCGCCGCCATGGCGGTCGGCGGCATCTGGATCGGCCTTGCCGGTTTCCTGCGCCACTATCGCGGCGTCAACGAAACCATCTCGTCGCTGCTGCTCTCCTATATCGCCATTGCCCTGATGAACCAGTTCGTCGAAGGGCTGCTGCGCGATCCGGCAAGCCTCAACAAGCCGTCGACCAGGCCACTGCCGGCGGAATATATGCTCGGCAATATTCCCGGCATGGACGTGCATTGGGGCCTGGTCATCGGCATCCTCGCCTGTGTGGTCTCCTGGATCGTGATCGAGGCCACGAGCTACGGTTTTGCCGCCCGCATCGCCGGCGGCAACGTGCGCGCCGCGCAGATCCAGGGACTGCCGGTCGGCAAGCTGATCGCCGGATTTACCGCGCTTGCCGGTAGTTTTGCCGGCCTGGCGGGCATGATCGAAGTGGCGGCGGTGCAGGGAAGTGCCAACGCCTCGCTTGCCGCCGGCTACGGTTATACCGGCATCCTCGTCGCCTTCCTCGCCAGGCACAATCCGCTGGCGATCATTCCGGTGGCGATCCTGCTCGGCGGCATCGACGCCTCGGGCGGCCTCATCCAGCGGCGTATGGGCCTGCCGGATGCGACGGTTCTGGTGCTGCAGGGCACGCTCTTCATCGTCATTCTGTTCTGCGAGACCTTCTACGGCCGCTTCAAGATCTTCAATCCCGACCTCTGGAAAAGGAGCTTCTGATGGAAGAGACAGGCATCGGCATCTGGGGCGTGCCGCTGGCGATATTCGCAGGCGCCATCCGCGTTTCCACACCGTTCATCTTCGTCAGCCTCGGCGAGACGATCACCGAACGCTCCGGCCGCATCAATCTCGGCCTGGAAGGCACGCTCGTCTTCGGCGCCATGACGGCCTATGCGGTGGCTGTCATGACCGGCTCGCCGACCCTCGGCGTGCTGGCCGCAATGGTGGCGGGCGCGATCTTCGGCCTCATCCACGGCTGGATCTGCAAGTTCCCGAAGGTCAACGACATCGCCATCGGCATCGCCATGATGCAGTTCGGTCTCGGCATGGCGTTCTTCCTCGGCAAATCCTTCATCCAGCCGGTGGCGCCGAAACTGCCCTCGATCGCACTCGGCGGCTGGTCGAGCACTCCGCAGATCCAGGCAGCACTCAATATCAACGTGCTGTTCTTCATCGGCGCGGCACTTGCCCTCTTCCTGTTCTGGGCCTTCAAGAACACCCGCATCGGCCTGATCCTGCGCGTCGTCGGCGACAGCACCGACGCGGCCCGGGCCATGGGCATCAACCCGGACCGGGTTCGCTTGCTGGCGACGGCAGTGGGCGGTTCGCTGGCGGCAATCGGCGGCGCCTATCTCTCGCTCTACTATCCGGGCTCATGGAACGAAGGCATCTCGTCGGGCCAGGGCCTGATGGCCGTGGCCCTCGTCATCTTCGCCCGCTGGAACCCGATCGGCTGCTTCCTCGCTGCCCTGCTTTTCGGCGGCGCCGGCGCGCTCGGCCCGGCGCTGCAATCGGTCGGCGTCACACAAGGCTACTACCTTTTTTACGCCGCGCCTTACGTGCTCACCCTCGTCATCCTGATCGCCACCTCCTCGCCCACCCGCTCGCTAGCCGGTGCGCCGGGCGCGCTGTCGCTCACGAAATAACGGAGCTTTCCGATGAACGGACTTGGCGGTCTCAACAAATCCGAACACGGCGTCGGCATCGGCCTCGTTCAGCTCCAGCTGCCGGTGACCGTCACCAAAGCGGATCTGGCAAAACAGACGCAGGTGATCGTCGATCTGGTGGCCAAAGCGCGGCGCAACCAGCCGGGCATGGACCTCGTCGTCTTTCCCGAATACGCGCTGCACGGCCTTTCCATGGACATCAATCCGGAGATCATGTGCACGCTCGACGGGCCGGAGGTCGCGGCCTTCAGGCAAGCTTGCAGCGACAACCGGATCTGGGGCTGCTTCTCGATCATGGAGCTCAATCCCGGTGGCATGCCCTACAATTCCGGCATCGTCATCGACGACCAGGGCGAGCTGAAGCTCTATTACCGCAAGATGCATCCCTGGATCCCCGTCGAGCCGTGGGAGCCCGGCGATCTTGGCATCCCCGTTATCGAAGGCCCCCGAGGCGCCAAGCTCGCGCTGATCATCTGCCATGACGGCATGTTCCCGGAGATGGCGCGCGAATGTGCCTATAAGGGCGCCGAAATCATGATCCGCACCGCCGGCTACACGGCGCCGATCCGCGATGCCTGGCGCTTCACCAACCAGGCCAACGCCTTCTGCAACCTGATGATCACCGCCAATGTCTGCATGTGCGGCTCGGACGGCACGTTCGATTCCATGGGTGAAGGCATGATCTGCAATTTCGACGGCGCGATCATCGCCCACGGCACCTCCGGCCGCGTCAACGAGATCATCACCGCAGAGGTGCGCCCCGATCTGGTGCGGGAGGCCCGGCTCGGCTGGGGCGTGGAGAACAACATCTACCAGTTCGGCCATCGCGGCTATGTCGCCGTCGCCGGCGGCGCCCAGGATGCGCCCTACACCTACATGCACGACCTTATCGCCGGCAAATACCGCCTGCCATGGGAAGACGAGATAAAGGTCAAGGATGGCACGTCCTGCGGATTTGACAAGCCGATGCGCCGTTACGGCGAACCCCTCAAACCTGCCGCGGAATAGGAGAGAGAATGATGGACGCGATGGTCGAAACCAACCGGCATTTTATCGACGCCGATCCGTATCCGTGGCCCTATAACGGAGCTCTGAGGCCTGACAATACCGCCCTCATCATCATCGACATGCAGACGGATTTCTGCGGCAAGGGCGGTTATGTCGACCACATGGGCTACGACCTGTCGCTGGTGCAGGCGCCGATCGAACCCATCAAACGCGTGCTTGCCGCCATGCGGGCCAAGGGTTATCACATCATCCACACCCGCGAGGGCCACCGCCCCGACCTCGCCGATCTGCCAGCAAACAAACGCTGGCGCTCGCAACGGATCGGGGCCGGCATCGGTGATCCCGGCCCCTGCGGCCGAATCCTGACGCGTGGCGAACCCGGCTGGGACATCATCCCCGAACTCTACCCGATCGAAGGCGAGACGATCATCGACAAGCCCGGCAAGGGTTCGTTCTGCGCCACCGACCTCGAACTCGTCCTCAACCAGAAACGCATCGAGAACATTATCCTCACCGGGATCACCACCGATGTCTGCGTCTCGACGACGATGCGCGAGGCGAACGACCGCGGCTACGAATGCCTGCTGCTGGAGGACTGCTGTGGTGCGACCGACTACGGAAACCACCTCGCCGCCATCAAGATGGTGAAGATGCAGGGCGGCGTCTTCGGCTCGGTCTCCAATTCCGCGGCTCTAGTCGAGGCGCTGCCCTGATGCCGTCATTGCGTGCCCATGTCTTTCGCGTGCCAGCCGACGGCCCCGATGACGTTGCCGGCGTCGAGGCGCTCTTTGCCAGCGGCCTTCAGGCGAACAACATCGTCGCCGTTCTCGGCAAGACGGAAGGCAACGGCTGCGTCAATGATTTTACCCGCGGTTATGCCACCCGCAGCTTCGAGACATTGTTCAGTAGATATGGCGTCGACGGCGTCTCGATCATCATGTCCGGCGGCACCGAGGGTGCGCTCTCGCCGCATTGGACGGTTTTTGCGCGTGAAACCGTAGAAACCCCGGGCGAACGGGCGCTGGCCATTGGTGTGTCGCGTACCCCCGCGCTGTCCCCCGAACATCTCGGGCGCCGGGAACAGATCCTGCTCGTTGCCGAAGGCGTGAAGTCCGCGATGAGGGATGCCGGCATCGATGATCCCGCCGATGCCCATTTCGTGCAGATCAAGTGTCCGCTGCTCACCTCGCGCCGGATTGCCGAGGCCGAGGCAGCAGGCAGGACGGTCGCAACCCACGACACGCTGAAATCCATGGGCCTCTCGCGCGGCGCTTCGGCTCTCGGCGTCGCCGTGGCACTCGGCGAGATAGATGCGACATCGATCAACGATGCCGACATCTGCACACGTTTCGATCTCTTTTCCCGCTGCGCCTCAACCTCGTCCGGGGTCGAACTCACCGATCACGAAATCATCGTCCTCGGCATGAGCGCAAAATGGTCCGGTCCGCTGTCGATCGACCACGCGGTCATGCGGGATGCGATCGACGCGCATTCCGTCAGGAAAGCCCGCGAACGCCTGCCGGAAAACAGCCGGCTGGCGGCGGTTCTCGCTAAGGCCGAGCCGGACCCGTCCGGCGAGATCGACGGCAGGCGCCACACGATGCTCGATGACTCGGATATTGCAGGCACCCGCCATGCCCGTGCCTTCGTCGGCGGCGTTCTCGCCGGCATCTTCGGCATTACCGATCTCTATGTGTCCGGCGGCGCCGAACACCAGGGTCCGCCCGGCGGCGGTCCCGTCGCCATCATCGTCGAAAAGGAGCAATGAAGTGAGCACAGTCCGCGACACGCCCCTTCCGCAAGCCGGCAAGGCCGTCGGCATCGAGACGCTCGGCATGACCATGCGCTTCGGCTCGTTCACCGCGCTCGACGACGTCTCGATCGCCGTTCCGGCCGGCTCTTTTCACGCGCTTCTCGGCGAAAACGGCGCCGGCAAGTCGACGCTCGTCAAATGCATCATGGGCTTCTATCACGCCACGTCAGGCTCGCTGTCGGTCGATGGCCGCGAGGTGGCGGTTGCCTCACCCAAGGATGCTGCGGCCTATGGGCTCGGCATGGTCTACCAGCATTTCACACTGGTTCCCTCTCTGACCGGTGCGGAAAATCTGGTCATCAGCCGCACCGAAGTACCCGCGGTGATCAACTGGGCCAGGGAACGCAAGGATCTGGCGGGTTTCATGGAGCGCATGCCGTTCAAGATCCCGCTCGACAGGCCGGTGAGCGAGCTTGCGGCCGGCGAAAAACAGAAGCTCGAAATTGTCAAGCAGCTCTATCTCGGCCGCTCCTTCCTCGTGCTCGACGAGCCGACCTCGGTGCTGACGCCGGCCGAAGCCGATGAGATGCTCGGCATCGTCCGCGGGATGACCGAGCGCGGCGAACTCACCGTGCTGATGATCTCCCACAAGTTCCACGAGGTGACGAAGTTCGCTGATGCCGTCTCGATCCTGCGGCGCGGCAAGCTGGTGGGCACCGGTAAGGTCGGCGAGCTCTCCACCGCCGAGATGGCGGGGATGATGATCGGCGACGTCAAGCTCGCCGAGCTCGACAGCCGTCTGCCGGTGGCGGAAGCGGCCAAATCCGTGCTCACTGTAACCCAGGTGAAAGCTCCGGATCGCTCCGGCCTGAAGACGATCGAGATCGACGCGCTGACGGTCCGCTCCGGCGAGATCGTCGGCATCGCCGGCATATCCGGCAACGGCCAGAAGGAGCTGACGGAAATCCTGGCCGGCCAGCGCCCGACCGATAGCGGCGAGGTCATGGTCAATGGCGAGACTTACGGCGCTACCCGTGACGAGACCCGCAGGAACAGGGTGCGTTTCATCCCCGAAGAGCCGTTGCAGAATGCCTGTGCACCCAGGATGACGGTGAGTGAGAACCTTGCGTTCCGCACCTTCGACTTGAAGCTGGACGGCACGGACGCGATCTGGCTGAACAAGGGCAGCATGAAGAAGCGTGCCTCGGCGCTGATCTCCGACTTCAAGGTCAAGACGGCCTCTTCCTCCTCGCCGATCGCAGCGCTCTCGGGCGGCAACGTACAGCGTGCCGTACTGGCCCGTGAACTGACCGGCGATGTCGATCTGCTGATCGTCTCGAACCCCTGTTTCGGCCTCGATTTCTCGGCCGTTGCAGAAATCCGCGCCCGCATCATGAAAGCCCGCAATATGGGTGCCGCCGTGCTGGTGCTTTCCGAAGACCTCGACGAACTGCTCGAGATGTCCGACCGCATCATGGTCATTTCGGAAGGCAAGCTCGTTTACGAGACACCGGCGCGTTCGGCCGATATCGGCGTGATCGGCGCCCACATGGCGGGACATCACTGATGGCGAAGATCAAGGCAGAACCCTTCGCCTTTCCGGTGAAGCACGATGAGCTCGCGCTCATCGTCATCGACATGCAGCGCGATTTCGCCGAGCCGGGCGGCTTCGGTGCAAGCCTCGGCAATGATGTCAGCCGCATCACCAGGATCGTGCCCGATGTCAAACGCCTGATCCAGGGCTTCCGCAATGCAGGCCTGCCTGTGATCCATACGATGGAGTGCCACCGGCCTGATCTCTCCGACCTGCCGCCGGCCAAACGCGACCGCGGCAATCCTGCGCTCCGGATCGGCGACGAAGGCCCGATGGGCCGCATCCTGATTTCGGGGGAACCCGGCACGGCAATTCTTCCGGAACTCGCTCCTGTGAAGGGCGAAGTCGTCATCGAAAAGCCCGGCAAGGGCGCCTTCTACGCGACCGACCTCGGCACCGTGCTGCAGCAGAAGGGCATCAAGCAGCTCGTCTTTGCCGGCGTCACCACCGAAGTCTGCGTGCAGACGACGATGCGCGAAGCAAACGACCGCGGTTATGAATGCCTTCTCGCCGAGGAGGCGACGGAAAGCTATTTCCCCGAATTCAAAGCCGCCGCCATCGCCATGATCCGCGCCCAGGGCGCGATCGTCGGCTGGACCGCGCATGTCGACGACATTCTGGAAAGTATCGCCCATGCCTGAAACGACCCGCGAACGCCTGACGTCAGGCGGCTGGAAGGAGCTGGAGTTCGGCCCTTTCCGCGATGCTGTCACCATCCACTGGATCCGCCCCTTCGAGGGCGACCAGCCGGGCGTGGCGCTGTTGAAATATGAGCCCGGCGCCTCCGTTCCCCGCCATCGCCACGAGGGGCTCGAGACCATCCTGGTGCTCGATGGCGTTCAATCCGACGAGACGGGCGATTACATCCGCGGCAGTTATATCGTCAATGCGCCGGGCAGCGAACACTCGGTCTGGAGCGATACCGGCTGTGTCGTGCTCATCCAGTGGGACCGGCCCGTGAAAATACTCGAAGAGGAAATTGCGTGAAGCCGACACCGGCTGTGGAGGTCTGTCCGACGATCGGGAAGGACATGAACGTCACAGCAGCATCGAAGCTCCGCGATCGATATAGGTATCCAGGAATTGCTCGAGCCGGGGGTTTCTCGGCCGCTTGAAGACGTCCTGCGGCGGTCCGGTGAACAGCACCTTGCCGTGATCGAGAAAGACGATCTGCTGGCCGACCGTTGCGGCAAATCCGATCTCGTGGGAGACGACGACCATCGTCATACCCTCGGCAGCGAGATCTCGCATGACGTTCAGCACTTCGCCGGTCAGCTCGGGATCGAGTGACGAGGTCGGCTCGTCAAACAGCATGATCTTCGGGTTGAGGGCAAGCGCCCGGGCAATAGCGACGCGCTGCTGCTGCCCTCCCGAGAGCTGCGACGGGTAATGCCCTGCCTTGCCCTCTAGGCCGACCTTGACGAGCTGGGCCATTGCCCGCTCCTCAGCATCCCTGCGGCTCATCCTGTGAACGGTCTTCAGCGCTTCGCTGACATTGCCGAGCGCCGTCATATGCGGCCAGAGATTGAACTGCTGAAAAACCATGCCGATCTGCGATCGAATTTGCCGGTTCACTGCGGCGGGCACCCGCTCCCGGACGCCCTTGGCGTTTTCCGCAAAGCCAAGCACCTCGCCGTTGACGGTAATCGTCCCCTTGGTCGATTCCTCGAGAAAGGCCATGCAGCGCAGCAGCGTACTCTTGCCGGAACCCGACGGGCCGATGACGCAGGAAACCTGCCCCTGAACGATATCGAGGTCGATGCCGTGCAGCACGGTGGAGCCGCCGAAGGTCTTGACGAGATTTTTGACTGTGATCGCAGGAACGCTCATATGTTGAAAAACCTGAATCTGGTGAGTTTCGTTTCGGCGAGATGACCGAGCCAACCGGTGATTTCGACCAAGGCCCAGTAGAACAGGGCGAGCACGAAGAGCGCTTCGACGAAAGCATATTGCTGCGAGCCGATGGCGCTCAGCGTCGCCGTCAACTCCGGCACGGTAATGATGGACAGCACGGCCGTCTCCTTCATCAGGATGACCGTCATGTTGACCGAAGGCGGCAGCACGAGCATGGTCATTTCCGGCAGCAATATGCGTCGGATGATCTGTCCTTGTGTCAGGCCAACGCATATCCCGGCCTCGATATGTCCCTTCGGGACGGCGGCAAAGCCCGAGCGGAATATCTCACTGAAATAAGCCGCGCCGTAGATGGAAAGGCCGATGACGCCTGCCGGGATCGGATCAAGTGACAATCCGACGAAGGGGCCGCCGTAGTAGACGAGGAATATCTGAATCAGGAACGGCGTGCCGCGGAGCACCGCGATGACGATGCCGAACGCCTTGTCCAGCATGACGCCGCCAAAACGTCTGGCGACGGCGACAAGGAAGCCGAGCACGGCAGCGGCCGGGGTGGTGATGATCCAGATGACGATGGTGACCCAAGCACCGCTGAGGATTTCCGGCAAGTTGCTGAAGATCACATTGATGTCGAAGGTCATCGCGGCACTCCTGGCAGGGAGCGTTCGACGAGGCCGCCCGCAAGAGCAACGATCCAATTGATGACGAGATAGATCAGCCCGGCGGAAGCGAAAATCTCGAGCGGCAGGAAGGTGCTGCCGGCAAGGTCCTGGGCCATGCGCGTCAACTCGATGACCCCGACGACCGAGACCAGCGAAGACGCCTTCAGGATAAGGATCGCTTCGTTGACGAGCGCCGGAAAGGTCAGGCGCAGGGCGATCGGCGCCTTGATGCGGCGGAAGATCTGAACGGGTGTCATGCCGACCATTTCGGCAGACTCGACCAGGCCCGCGGGAACGCTGGAAAAACCGCCGCGCAGATTTTCAGCCTGATAGGCTGCAGTACACAGCGAAAGACCAATGATAGCCGCAACGATGCTCGGCACGTTGATGCCGATCGCTGGCAGCAGGTTATAGATCAGCAGCAGTTGCACCAGCAGCGGCACGCCACGAAAGAAACTGATAAAAATCCGCGCCTGCAGCGCCAAGAGCCGTTGCCGCGACAGCAGCATGGCGGAAACGACGATGGCGATCGCAAAGCCGATCAGGATAGAAACCACGCTGATCGTCACCGTGTAGATCGCGGCTTGCAGGAGCAGTTCGAAAAGCTTGATGGACATGGGCGGTGTTTGCCTGGGCGCTGCGGCCGTGAACTCTGATGCCACGGCAGATTGCGCCCCGACCGATGGCGGGGCGCGTTCGTTTCACCGGCAGCCAATCAGAATGCCGGGTCCTTGACGGCATCAGGCGTATCGAAAGATGCACCGAACCACTTCTTCTGTAGCTCAGCCATGCGCCCGTCTGCCTTGATCTTGAGCATCGCGGCATCGATCGCATCCATCAGCGGCGCGTGATCGGCATCCTTGAGACCGATGAAGCCGAAATAGGACTTCTTGCCGAATGGCGGCAGGACGACTTCGAACGTGCCTTTTCGCTGGCTGGCGACGAAGGCGATATTGGGCAGCGAATTGGCAACGCCGGCAATGCGCCCGGCTGCGAGATCGGCGTAGGATTCGGTAAAGGCCGGATATTCGCGCACATCGACCTTGGTTGGCAGCGTCTCGGAGAATTCCTTCAGCTGGTCGAGCTGAGCAGTTGCCTTGCCGACGCCGATCTTCTTGCCGGCAATATCTTCCGGCTTGCTGATCGTCGTATCACCGGCCTTCTTCAGGATCGCAATCGTCGCTTCGGCGATCGGCGGCGTGAAGCGATAGCGCTCCAAGCGCTTCTTGGTGATCGTTGCAGGGCCTGCGACGACATCGAATTTGCCGGCCTCGAGCGCCGGGAAGACGCCATCCCAGGGAAGGGCTACCCACTCGATCTTGACGCCGAGTTCCTTGCCGATCTCGGCAAAGAGGTCGACGTTCAAACCGGTGTGTTCACCGGCATCGATATAGTCGAACGGTGCGAAAGCCGTTTCGGTGCCAACCTTGAGGGTGCCGGCTGCCTTGACGGCTGCCAGCGTGTCGGCTGCATGGGCGGAAACGGCTGCTCCGATGAGGAACGCAGCGCCGACCAGACCCTTCAGCAGTGAATGTGCCTTCATGATCATCTCTCCAGTTTTTATTCCCCCGGCGGAGGAGTTTTGGTTCCCGACTTCGATTTCCTCTGCGCGGACTTCTGTGCTCCGCTTTTGACTATACAAATAGATATAGGCTGGCCTAGAGTGTCAATGTAAAAGACGAGGAACGCAAAATTTGTGCCGGATGGCGTCGGTCTCGCTGGCATGACCGTTGCGGATTCACGGTCGCTGACGCCGGATGAGGTACGGGCTTGGTGTCGATTTATCAGCGCATTTTCACGGATATCGAGACGAAGATCGTCAGCGGTGATTGGCGGCCCGGCGACCGCATTCCCATCGAGCACGAGCTGGTGGCCGAATATCGGTGTTCGCGCATGACGGTCAGCAAGGCGCTGTCGGCGCTGGCCGAGCGCGGTATGATCGTCAGGCGTCGCAAGACCGGTTCGTTTGTCGCATCGCCCCAGATCGACCGCACGGTGATGGATATTCAGGATATCAGCACCGAAGCGGAACTGGCCGGGCACGAACACCGCTTCGAAATCCTCGCCCGCACGGTCGAGCGCCTTGGAGAGGCGGAGGCGCAGCTGCTGTCGGAACCGGCCGATGCGGAAGTCCTCAGGCTTCAATGCCTGCATATCGTCGATGGCAGACCGAATGCCATCGAGCGGCGGGTCATCATGCTCGACGCCGTGCCACGGGCGAGAGAAGAGAGCTTTGCTTCAATTCCGCCCGGCAAATGGCTGCTTGACGAGGTGCCCTGGTCCAAGGCCAAACATGTCATTCGTGCCGTCTCGGCCGATACCGTGACGGCCCGAATCCTGCAGACGGAGAGGGGCGAGGCCTGCCTTAGCCTGATCCGCCAGACCTGGCAGAACGGGCGCACGGTGACATATGTCGAGATTACCCATCCAGGCGACCGGTTCCAGTTTGCTGGGACGTTTCACCCGACGGCAATTTGAGTTGGCGAAAATCACGAGAGGCTCCGTAAGTGATCGATGAGCGCTTCAAGACGATCCCGCTGAAGGGCTTGCAGGCCTTCGAGGCGGTGGGGCGCTGCGGCGGCGTGACGGCCGCGGCACTGGAGCTCAACGTCTCGCCGGGAGCAATCAGCCAGCAGGTTCACAAAATCGAAAGCTTCCTTGGCGTTTCGCTTCTCGAGCGTAGCGGACGAACCGTCGAGCTGACTGCCTGGGGCAGGCTCTACCACCAGGAGATATCGAAGGGATTTGAGCAATTCGCGCTCGCCGGGCAACTGCTGGAAAAGGCGCGCAATGAGACAGCATTGGTTCTCAGTGCGCTTTCCTCCGTCGTCAACAAATGGATCGGCAGGCGCATCTTCGACTGGCAGGCGCTTCATCCCGACGTGCAGGTGAGGATCATCGGACGCGACAGAGAGCCCCGCATCGGCTTCGACGATATCGATTTCCGCGTGAGCTACGGGTCGGACGTGCTGCAGCACGAACATTATACCGAACTGTTTCGCGATTGGGTGGTGCCTGCCTGTTCGCCGGCGCTGATGCAGGATCGCGCGCATGCGGCTCGCGATCTCTTCGAACTGCCCCTCCTCCATGTCGAGTGGGAACGGCACTTCACCCCCTACCCGAGCTGGGCGGAGTTCGCCGCCAAGGCCGGTGTCTCCTTCGACGCGTCAACGCCAGGCCTTTCCTTCACCCTGTCGAGCAGTGCGATTGACGCGGCCGTCAACAAGCGCGGCGTCGTTCTCGCGCAGATGTCGATGATATCAGATGAGCTCGAGGCGCAAACCCTCGTCATTCCCGTCGACCTGCGCATTGCGCTGCGTGAAAGCTATTTCCTCGCCTGGGATCGGGCCGCCTTGCAGAAGCCCCATGGGCGCGAATTCCGCGATTGGCTCGTCGCTATTTCCCGTCAGCAGGCTCTGGCATCGGCGCCCAAGTCAACACTTTAGAAAAACTAAAACGGAACTCAGCTACGCGATATTGATGAAAATTTGCGCCTGGCGATAATTTGCGCAGTCGCCCTCCACCGTTGGCGGCGTGGCCGACATAGCAGGAGAGCTCGATGGCGCGAACTGACAAGATGAAACTCGGGACTTTCGTCTATACGTTCGGCTTTCATCCTGCCTCCTGGCTGCATCCGGCAAGCGACGTCAACGGCGCCAACGACTTCGCTCATCTGCTCGATGTCGCCAAACGATCCGAGGCGGCCAAGTTCGATTTCATGTTCATGGCGGATTCTCCCGCCGCCGCCGTCGGCGATCCGAAGGCGCTTGCCCGCATTCCGACCAAGATGAACCGCTTCGAACCGCTCTCGCTGCTTTCGGCTCTGGCAGTCACTACCAACGATCTCGGCCTCGTGGCGACGGTCTCGACGAGTTATTACGAACCATACAATGTCGCGCGCCTGTTCGCCTCGATCGACCATTTGAGCAAGGGCCGCGTCTGCTGGAACGTCGTCACGTCAGATCACGACGAAACCGGCTACAACTTCAATCGCGAGGGGCTTGACCCGCATGCGCTGCGTTACGAGCGCGGCAACGAGTTTGTCGATGTCGTGTTCGGCCTCTGGGACAGCTTCGAAGAAGGCGCGCTGCTTCTCGACCGTGAAAACGGTGTCTACTATGACAAAGACAAACACCACACGCTCAATCACAAAGGCAAGCACTTCCAGGTTCGCGGCCCCCTCAACATCGCGCGAACGCCCCAGGGCCGCCCGGTCATCGCCCAGGCGGGCGGTTCGGAACCTGGAATGGACATGGCGGCACGCACGGCCGAGATCGTCTTCAGCCTCGCATCGAATATCGACCGCAACCGGGCCTTTTATGAAAACGTCAAGCGCCGGATGCCGGCCCATGGTCGCGATCCCGACGACCTGAAAATCATGCCGGGCATCGTGATCAACGTCGGTGAAACCGAAGCCGAGGCAAAGGCAAAGGTGGATTATCTGATCGACAAGATGCATCCGGATGTCGGTCGGCTGATGCTCTCGGAATTCCTCGAGGCGGACCTGCGCGATGTCGCTCTCGACAAGCCCTTCCCCATGGATCGGCTGCCGGCAGCACCCAAGGGATCACGCGCCTTGTTCGACGAGCTGGTCGACTTCGTCAGAAGCGGCCGCACCGTCGGCGAACTTATCCGGCACTATGCCGAGAAGCATACCGGAAATGGCATGACAGGCACGCCGGCCCAGATTGCCGACTTCATGGAGGAATGGTTCGACACGCGCGCCGCCGACGGCTTCATCCTGATGTTTCCGACCCTGCCGTCCAGTCTCGACGACTTCGTGCGGTTGGTCCTGCCCGAGCTTCGCCGCCGCGGCCTGTTCCGTGAGGAATACGAGGGCAAGACCTTGCGCGAAAACCTCGGTCTTTCCATGCCTGTCAACCGCTTTGCCAAAACGAAAGAGCCGGCCCGATGACTGCCGAAGCTCTGATCAGCGAAGCGGATTTCAAGCTTTCGATGCGTCATCTGGCGGGTGCGGTCAGCGTGATCACGGTCGGCGACGGGCAACACCGCACCGGCTTCACGGCAACGTCGGTCTCCTCGCTTTCGGCGGAGCGGCCGTCCGTCATCGTCAGCGTCAACCGCGCCTCTTCCTCATGGCCGGCGCTGCAGCACTATGGCTGCTTCTGCGTCAACGTGCTCGCCGCCGACCAGCAGCAGGTGGCGCAATCCTTTGCCGGTCTTGACGGGCGAAAGGGCGCCGAACGCTACGGCGATGCGGGATGGTATCGCCTCAAGACCGGCGCGGCCGCCCTTGAAAATGCCCTTACGGTGCTGGACTGCAAGCTCGAAACCGCATTCCACTATCATTCCCATGCCATTCTGGTCGGGCATATCTGCGCGATCGAAATCCGGCAGGGCATAGGGCCGCTGCTTTACTGGCGCGGTGGCTACCATGAACTTCCGGCAGACGTCGATCGCCGCAACCTAGCGAAGGCGCTCGGACAATAGCCCAATCGAGGCGACATCCGCATTGGCAAAGGCAAGTCTGAGGTATCGTTCCTGGCCCTCGCCGAAATAGGCGCCGGGCAAACAAACGATGCCGGATTCCTTGGCGAGCTTTTCGGCAACCTCGGAAGACGATCGATCGGCGTAGGGATGAAGGACAAAGGCAAAATAGGCGCCGATCGCTCCAATCTCCCAATCCGCCAGCCCGGAGAAGACCTGCCTCAAAGCGTCCGCCCGGCGAGCAATCTCCAGCCGGTTGCCGGCCCGCCAATCGGCGAGCGCGGGGATCGCCGATGCAACGGCGATCTGAGCCGACCGCGGCGCGCAGATCTGCATATTGTCCATTACCTTGGCGATTTCGGCGATCAGTTTGGGCCCTGCCGTAATTGCACCCAGCCGATGACCGGGGATGCAGAAGGACTTCGAAAAGCTGTAGAGAAGAACGAGCGTCTCCTCCCAATCCGGCTCGGAGAGAAGAGAGTGCGGCCGGCCGTAACCCTCGCCGAGGAAATCGCGATAGGTTTCGTCGAGGATCAGCCAGGCGCCATATTTTCGGCAGAGAACGAAAAGCTCATGAAGCAGGCTCGGCGGATAGACGGCGCCGGTGGGATTGTTGGGTGTCACGACGGCAAGCATCTTCGCGCCGGCCGCAAGCGCCGCTTCAGCCGAACCCGGATCGGGAAGAAACCCGCTGGCGGGGTCACAATCGACCAACCGGCGCTCGATCCCAAGCATGGATAGCGTCGTGTCGTAGTTGAAATAGAAGGGATTGGTCAGCGCCACCGTATCGCCCGCGCCCGCAAGCGCGATCGCCGTACACATGAACGCCTGATTGCAGCCGGCGGTAATGTGGATATTACCGGCGGAAAGGTCGGCGCCGTAAAGCGCGGCAAGATGAGCCGCGTAGGCCTTGCGCAATAAAGGTTCACCTTCGATCGGCCCGTAACCCGTCATGGCCTGTTGCCCAGCCGCTTCGCCCAGAAGCCGCAGCATCTCCGGATGCGCGGGATAGCCGGGAACAGCTTGCGAGAGGTCGATGAGCGGTCCTTTTTCTCCTTTATATTCGCGGCTCCAGGCGACGACGGAAGGAATGGGCGGGGCAGAGAGGCGGGCAACGAGGGAATTGGGTTTTGCAGCGATCATATCGATTTCTCTTTGATACCGATTGCTACAACGATACCAATTGCTTTCTCAACCTCTTTGTCTAACGAGACGGACCTGAAGCGGAGACACATGCGCATGGTGTGGGACAAAACGCGGCTGGAGCAGCTGCGCGCAGAATTTGCAGACGCCAATGGCGGCGAGATATTCGATGAGAAGTTTCGCAAAGTGGCGGAGAAGATCATCTCCAAGAGCGGCACGAGACTGGCGCCATATGCCGGAGTGCCGACCTTCCTCAGCGCGCCTTACATGCAGGTCGCTGCCGAGGATCCGGACTTCGGCAATCTCCAGGTTGCAATCACCGGGATTCCCATGGATCTAGGCGTCACCAATCGCCCAGGCTCGCGTTTCGGACCGAGGGCACTTCGCGCCATTGAAAGGATCGGCCCCTACAACCACGTTCTTGCCACGGCGCCAGTCTTCGATCTTCGGGTCGCTGACATCGGCGACGTACCGTTCCAAAGCCGCTACCGGCTGGAACTCAGCCATGACGACATCGAAAAGCGCATCGGCCAGATCGTCGATGCCGGCGTTGCCCCGCTTTCCGTCGGAGGCGATCATTCCATCAGCCACCCGATTTTGAAGGCCATCGGTCGGCAGCAGCCAGTCGGCCTCATTCATATTGATGCTCATTGCGATACAAGCGGCGCCTTCGATCAGACGAAATTTCATCACGGCGGGCCGTTCCGCAATGCGGTGCTGGACGGCGTGCTCGATCCGACAAGGACGATCCAGATTGGCATCCGTGGTTCGGCGGAATATTTGTGGGAATTCTCCTATGCGTCGGGAATGACCGTGATCCACGCAGAGGACATCAGCGGGATGGGGATTCCTGCCGTCATTGCCAAGGCAAAATCCATCGTCGGCGACGGCCCCACCTATCTTTCCTTCGACGTCGACAGCCTCGATCCGAGCTTTGCGCCTGGCACGGGCACGCCCGAGGTCGGTGGATTGACCACGCGTGAAGTCCTTGAACTGATACGCGGGCTGAAAGGGATAAACCTAGTGGGCGGCGATGTCGTCGAAGTTGCCCCGCAATATGACGCAACGACCAACACAGCGCACGCCGCGGCACAAGTGCTCTTTGAGATTCTGAGCCTCATGGTGTTTAGTCCCTCGATCGGCAAACGCTAAGGCCAACCTCTCGGTCATCTCCATGTCATTCGTGGCGATGAGCAGTATTGCTGCGAAGGCTGTATCGCCACACGAGGCTCTAGCCAACCTCGCTCAAAAATTCTTCGGTCTCCATGAGTTCGAGCTGCACGGAAAACCGATCGTGCAGAAGTTCCAGTGACGCGTCATGCGTATCGTCGGCGCCGCTGCACACGGCGTCTCTTAGGACGATGACACGATAGCCGAGATCAATCGCGCCGAGTGTCGTGGCAAGCACGCAGACATCCGTTTCACCGCCCGTTATCACAAGCGTATCGACCCGCTCCGACTGAAGGATCGGATGAAGGCGGCCGTCGATCCAGGGGGAATAGGTGCGCTTGTCGAAGTGCCTTGCCGGCGGAACCAGCGATGCCAGTGATGAAGCGAGATCGATGAGGCCGCGCGGAAGATGTTCGCCCGTCATCATCCACCATTTCTGGTAATAGTCCCGCCATTTCCCCGGCATATCGTCGGCATGCTCGGGCGGCAGGAAGCGGGTAAAGATCGTTTGCGCCGGGTGCCGTCCGGCCAGCTCTTCGATCTGGGGAGAGATCCGTGCCATCCAGGGAACGTGCCACGGCGTGTCTTCGGCAAACATCCGCTGCATGTCGACGCAAAGGTGCCGCCACTCCCCGAGCTCGCCCATCACATCCTCCATCCGGTCTTCGGGCGTCAACTTTTGCCGGGGGCGAAAGTTCCTGGCGGAAGATCAGAAGCCTCTTAGGCGACGGCGCTCTCGGCTTTCCGGAAACTGTCAAGGTCGCCAAGAGGAACGGGTTTGGAGAAGAAGTAACCTTGGAGGTCGGTGCAGCCGAGGGCGGCCAGAAAGTCGCGTTGGTATTCCGTTTCGACCCCTTCGGCCGTCGTCGAGATACCGAGGTTGCGGCTGAGCGCGACGATGGCGCCGATGATTGCTGCCCCGTTGGCTTTTGTGCCGAGCTGTGAGACGAACGATCGATCGATCTTGATGCGGTCGATATCGAAGCGCAGCAGATGGCTGAGACATGAAAAGCCGGTTCCGAAATCGTCGAGCGAAATCTGAACACCCCGGCTGCGCAGCGACTTCAGCACCGTATGGACGTCCGAGTTATCCTCGATGAGCGAGGACTCGGTGAGCTCGAGTTCGAGCCGGGACGGCTGCAGGCCACTCTCCTCAAGCACGGCGAAGACTTCCTCGGCGAAATTTGGTCTTCTCAACTGGGCGGGAGACGCATTGACCGCAACGAATGTGTCTTCCGGCCATTTGCAGGCGGCTCTGCAGGCTTCGCGCAAGACCCAGAAACCGAGAGCGTCGATGAGGCCGCCCTCCTCGGCGACGGGGATGAAGCTGGCAGGCGTCAAGAGTCCGCGCTGGCTGTGACGCCAACGCACGAGAGCCTCCGCGCCCGACGCTGCGTATCCTGCCCCAGCGCGATGTACCGTTTGGTAATAGACCTCGAGCGATCCGAAGTCCGGCCTGTTTACAATCGGATCGGATTGCGAACCGTCGGCGAATGAGGCCGTGTCTTTGGCCAGAACTTCCCGCAATTCATTCTTGAGAATGTCGCGCGCATTCCGGCCGCCGTCCATGGACGGTGAATAGAGACGCCACTGGCCTCTGCCTCCCATCTTTGCCTCGTACAGTGCGACGTCGGCGTAGCGCATGATGTCATCGGCATTCCGTCCGGCGTCCGGCACGACGGTCACGCCGATCGAGCCGCCGACGCGCGCGACCGCCTCGCCTCTCAAAAGAGGGAAGGGTTTGCCGAGTTCGGCAACGATCGCTTCGCATATTGCCGGCAAAACATGGTCATGATCTTTGATGTCGCGGAGAAGCAGGGCGAATTCGTCCCCTCCGAGCCGGGCAAGGGTGTCGCCCGGACGAAGCAGGGAGCGGATCCGCTCCGCAGCCATCCTGATGAGCTCATCGCCGGCCGCATGGCCGAACGTGTCGTTCACCGCTTTGAAGCGGTCGAGGTCGAGAAGCGCGACTGCCGAACGCTCGGTCGAATTCTGCGTCTCGGCCAGGCACTCGTCGAACCTCATCGCAAACAAGGCGCGGTTGGGAAGATCGGTCAGCACATCATGCAAGGCAAGCTGCCTTGCATGCAGCTCGCTTCTCTTCAACTCGCCGAGACTGCTTCGCAGACGCACCAGCAGGACCGAGAACAGGATCGCGATCACCAAGGCGGCAATCGAAAGCGCCGGCATCAATCGGCCGATCACCCTCGAACCTGGAAGATCGGGCCTCCATACGATGAAGCCGATCGGTTCGCCGTTTGCCGTGGCGTCGATCTGGAAGGCAACCTCGTTTTCGTCTGCATCGGCCGTGCGCGCGAAGCGTGCGCCGTTGAGGCCCTGTTCCCGGCTCAATTCGTCCAGCGCCGCACCATCGATAAACCGCACGACGATCAGGAATTGCCGTATCGGCTGCCGCTGCCTCTCCGTGGCCTCGTTGATGGCGACGACGCCGACGATGGTCGGCCGACCTTCCAGCCGCATCAGATTGGCCAGCGCCCGGTTGGAGCGGGCGGCATTCGCAAGACGGCTTTCCATTGAGGACGGCGTTCGTTCGTTGGAAACCGTGCCGCGCCTCACTCCAAGCTGGGCATCCTGAAGGAGAGGCAAGAAGAGAGGCTTCATCCATCGATAACGCTTTTCCGTTTGGGCGTCCGCCAGCATGAGCAGTTGCGCCTTCTCGTCGACGACAAAGGCCTGATCGTAGCCGAAGGCGGACATTGCGGTCTGGCTGATCGCACTCCCGGCCGCCGCCGTCAGAACGGCCTCGAGGCTGGACGAACCTCCGGTCGATCGGGCCGCCGGATAAACGCGTGTAAGGTAGCCGTTGCCGAACTGGCCGATAACATGGGCGACTTGATCGACCTGTTCGCGCAGGCGGGCATTCACAAGCTGGCGCTGCCGATCAAGGGCGGCAGCATCGCTTTCGGTTCCTGCCCAGAGCGCCGAAAGCACGACAAGTCCGATCGCTCCAAGCCCGCTGACGGCAATAAGAAACAGTATTCTTCCCGAAGCGATCCAGGATTGCTGAAACGTGTTGGAGCTGGAAGGAAGAACGATGTGCAAGCGTAGACCCCTGAACACCACGACGCGGGCGCATTCGTCGACGCTAACAAAGAAGCGTTCACGTAGAATTAAAAGCTGTGACCCACTATGGCGCGAGATCGACTATGCCCCAAGGAGCTCCCGACGATGTTGCGCATATCCATTCAGACTATATTGCGCGGAGCGCTGATGGCGGGCGGGATCGGTATCTTTTTGGCTGCCTCGCCGCTCGAGGTGGCTGCGCAAGATCGCACGCCGATGAGAATTGCCGTCGAAGGTGCGTTTCCGCCCTTCAACTATCTCGATGCAAATAACAAGCTTCAGGGCTTCGATATCGATATTGCCAATGCGCTGTGCGAGGTCGGCAAGTTCGAATGCCAATTCATCATCGAGAAGTGGGACGACATCATTCCCAATCTCGTTGCCGACAAATATGACGCGATCATCTCATCCATGTCGATGAGCCTCGAGCGGCGTCAAAAGGTTGCCTTCACTGAAAAATACTACAACAGCCCGTCGGTGTTCATCGTTCGCAAGGATTCGTCGATCAACGACATCAGCCCCGTCGCCCTCAGCGACAAAAAACTTGGGGTGACATCGTCGACAGCGCAGGAGTCCTTTGCCAACCATCTCTATCCGGAGATGGAAAAGACGATTTTTCGGTCTTCGCCCGAATTGTACAAGGGTCTGGCGGATGGGAGTGTCGACATTATCCTCGAGGATAAACTCGCCATCTATGACTGGATTGCCAACACCAAGGCAGGAAGCTGCTGCGAGTTCAAAGGGCCGGATCTGGTCGACGTCACATACTTCGGTGAGGGTGCTGGTATCGCGCTGCGCCTGGATGACAAGGAGCGTCTGACGCGCCTGAACGAAGCGCTGAAGAGCATCAAGGCGGACGGAACCTACGATATGATCAACGCCAAATATTTCCCGTTCAGCATCCAGTAGTTCGCCGGCCGATATTCGAGAATGCGGGATGGTCGGGTTTTTGCCCGACCATCCCTGTCTTCGGTCGTTAGCACTATGCGGCTTTCGCGACCTCTCCGTGCGGATCGAGGACATATTTTGTCGCCGCCCCATGGTCGAAGCTCTCATATCCAGCAGCGGCATCGTCGAGCGGGATGACCTTGGCGTTGACGATATCGGCAATCGGCAGTCGGTCGTGGAGGATCGCCTGCATGAGCTGACGATTATATTTGATCACCGGAGTCTGGCCGGTGTGGAAGGACTGCGCCTTGGCCCATCCGAGGCCGAAACGAAGCGACAGATTGCCGTGTTTGGCGGCGTTGTCGACGGCGCCCGGATCCTCGGTAACGTAGAGGCCGGGAATGCCGATCGAACCTGCGGCACGGGTAATCTCCATCATCTGATTGAGGACGATCGCCGGCTGTTCGCCGCCCGAGTGGCCGCGTGCCTCGAAGCCGACCGCATCGATGGCGCTGTCCACCTCATTGGTGCCGACGACCTGCGCAATCATGTCGCCAAGACGGTCGCTCTTCGACAGGTCGATCGGTTCGAAACCGACCTTCGCCGCATGCGCCAGGCGGTCCTTGTTGAAATCACCGATCATCACGACTGCAGCACCGAGAATGCGAGCCGAAGCCGCAGCCGCAAGGCCGACCGGGCCGGCGCCGGCGACATAGACGGTCGAGCCGACCCCAACGCCTGCACGCACCGCGCCATGGAAGCCGGTGGGCAGAATGTCGGAGAGCATGGTGAGATCCCGGATCTTCGCCATTGCCTTGTCCCGATCGGGGATTTTCAGCAGGTTGAAATCTGCATAGGGAATGGTGACGTAGCGCGCCTGTCCGCCGATCCAGCCGCCCATGTCGACATAACCGTAGGCACCGCCGGCGCGGGCCGGGTTTACCGTCAGGCAGACACCGGTATCCTGAGACTTGCAGCAGCGGCAACGGCCGCAGGCGACATTGAAAGGCACCGAGACGATATCGCCGATGTCGAGCATCTCGACATCGATGCCTTTCTCGATGATCTCGCCGGTGATTTCATGACCGAGGACCAGGCCCGGCATCGCCGTCGTGCGGCCGCGGACCATATGCTGATCGGAGCCGCAGATATTGGTCGATATCACCTTCAGGATGACGCCGTGTTCGATGCGGCGGCCGTCGGGCGCTTCCAGCTTCGGATCGTCGATGTCGCGGACTTCGACCTTGCCCGGCCGGAGATAGACGACGCCTCTATTTTTGCTCATGGATTCCTCCCACTTGTTTGAATGCCTCGATCTGCAACCGATGCAGCCGATGGCAACCTTCCCTCCGGCCTGCCTCCTCTGCAGCCCGGTGTCCACAACACGAGGATACCGCCGCACCGGGCGATATTCGGATTTTGCAAAAGGGACAGATTGGATGGAGAAGAGGAGCAAACGGCACGGCTTTCGCCTGTCGTTCCGCTCGTGACCGTCTGCCGCAATCCGTCGATTTGCTGTGCCAAGAGCTGGTTTCCAGCTCCAGAATCTCCTTTCGATCCATCTCGATATCTTTCCGGATGTCTATCCGGCGATTTCCTTGAGGATTTCAGTTCTTCTACCGCTGCGGGGCAGCGCCGACGTCAGGCCGGCTTGCCAATGGTCCATTTCGCCAGTTTGCGAGATAGCGCTTTGGACACCACAAACAAACCACGCCTGACCGAAAACAGCGATCAAGAAAACGACATGGGCGCAACTCAAAGACGACAGTCGGCAAAGTCGCAATGGCTCGCCACGTGGGATAAGTAATGAACCCGCGAATGCGGCGGTTTTCCGGTTCGTCGGGGGAAGATTTGATTGCCGCTGCCTCGAGATGGCAAGCCTAGGCGCGATGCTGCCGGCGGCTGCGGTTGACGTCGATGGCCGTGTGCCAGAGCACGGCGCCAAGGATGATCGCACCGCCGAAAAAGGTGGCAACGGGCGGCTGCTCGGAAAACAGCAGCCAGACCCAGAAGGGCGTGAGCACGATTTCCATCGTGCCGATCAGCGCCGCCTCCGCCGGTGGCATTCGTTTCGCCCCGGCAAGGAAGAGCACCAGTGCGAGAGAGAAATTGGTCGCGCCGAAAGCAGCAAGGACGATCCAGTTGTGCAGGTCGAGCGAGCCGACCGAACCGAACGGAGCAAAGATGGCAAGCGTCAGGAAGGCGCTGACGACGGTCGGAGGCAGGCTCGGCACGCCGGGATTGATGCGCGGAATGATGATGACGAGCGCAAAGGACGCCGTCATGCCGAGCGCCAAAAGGTCACCCCAACCGGTCCCGCCGCCGATCGACGAGGCGACGATGACCGCAACGCCGAGGAGCGAGATGCCGCCGGCAATCAGCGTCCGCCTGGAGACCCTCTCCCTGAGGATGACCCAGCCGAGCAACGCTGCGATGAAAGGCGCGGTCGCATAGATCATCGTCACATTGGCGACGGTGGTCATGTAGAGCGCCCCGATGAAGCATACCTGACTGAAGGTCTGGCATGCGATCATTGCAAGTCCGGACGGATGGAAGACGGAACGCCATTGCTGCCGCGAGATGCCCCCTTCGAGGAAAAGGCAGGGGATCAGCAGGAACAGGCCGCCGAACAACGACCGCCAGGCGATCGCCGTCCATACGTCGGTGGTGAGCAGCCGCGAATAAACACCGCTCGCGCTCCAGGCAAGCGTCGCGGCAATGATGAGAAGCACACCCTTCTCGTGCTCGCTGCCTGCGAGGCGTCTGGCCGGATTTTCAATGGTCACGCAGATATTCTCAAAGAAGGAAGTCGAACGCGGCTCTTTTGTGCGCCCAGAATTGACATCAGACAAACGAATAGTAGAGATGACTACCATCGATTTTTTCTATGGCTATTCCGATGCACGAGCCGATTGAGAGCGACCTGCTGAGAACCTTCCTGGTCGTCGCCGAGACGTCGAACTTCTCCGCCGCCGCCCAACGCATCGGGCGAACACAATCGGCCGTCAGCACCCAGATCAAGCGGCTCGAGCAGACGATCGGCGAAACGCTGTTCGATCGCGGTGCCCGCGGCGTGCTGCTCACGCGCCCGGGCATACAGCTGGTGCCCTACGCCCGCAGGATCATCGATCTTTTGAACGAGGCGGCCGCGACGATCCGCAGCAAACCGCTGGATGGACCGGTGCGCATCGGAATTCCCGAGGAATACAGCCAGACGGTACTGCCGGCGGCCCTTGCGGCTTTCGCTGTCCGCCACCCGGCCGTCGAGGTCACCGTGTCCTGCGACTATACGGTCCGCAACCTGGCCGCCCTCGAGCGGGACGAGCTCGATCTGGCCGTCGTTTTCGACTGGAGCGATGAGACCAAAGGCGAGGTCATCTGCATCGATCCCACAGTCTGGGTGACGTCGATGGTCCACCGGCTGCACGACATCAATCCCCTGCCCATTGCGACCTATCGCAACTCCACCTGGTCGCGCGATTTTGCGCTCCGGTCGCTGGAGCAGATCGGCCGCAATTACCGGATCGCCTTCATCGCCGATACCGGCTCGGGGCTGAAGAATGCCGTGATCGCCGGCCTTGCCGTCACCACGCTTTCCCGCAGCAACATACCGCCCGGCTGCCGGGAGCTGACCGCCGAAGACGGTTTCCCGCCGGTCGATTCCTCCAAGGTCGTGCTCCGCCGAAGCACCTACCGTTCCAGCGAAGCCGTCCGGGAACTTGCTGAAATGATACGGGACGCGTTCCAGCCTATCCCAGCATCTCCGATGACGTGATGCGGCGGCGCAAGCGGCGCCGGGTCTCCGACGGGCTCTCGGAAAAACTCGCCCGGTAGCTTCTCGCAAAAGCAGAGGCCGAATTGAAGCCGGTCGCCGCCGCGATGTCGGCAAACGAGGCTGTCGTCTCGATCACCTTGCGGCGCGCCGCATTCAGGCGCAGCGCCAGATAATGCACATGCGGCGGCGCGCCGATGCTCTGCTGGAAGAGATCCTGCAGATGCCGGGCGCTGATCCCCACCCGGCGGGCCAGCCGTGCCAGGACCAGAGGCTGCTCGATATGCTCCTCCATCAGCCGTACTGCCTGCGTCACGCGGGGATCGTGCATGCGCAAGCCGGCTGAGGCTGCGGAAAGCGGCTCATCGGCATGGAAGGAAGGCTGCTCGTAACGGAACAGCCGGCTGACCTCGAGCGCCAGCGAATACCCCTGCCGTTGCCGGATCACTTCCAGCATCAGGTCGACGGTCGGAAGCGAACCCGAGGTCGTCAGCCGCTTGCCGTCGATGACGAACCGATCCTTGACGGCCCGCACCTCAGGATAAGCCAGCGCAAAATCCTCGTAGTCCTCCCAGTGGACAGTCGCCGGCAGTCCGTCGAGCAGGCTGGCTTCGGCCAGCAGCCATGTGCCGGATTCGATGCCGGCAATCACCGTGCGATAGCGGGCGGCCTGGGAGAGCTGCATCTTCAGCGCCGGCGTAGCACTTCGGCGCCAATTGTAACTGGCCAGCACGAACAGCGGCGTATCCTCGGTCGTCGCCTTGAAAGCGCCTTGCGCGGGCACGGCGATATCGCTGGTGGTCAGGACCGGCGCTCCGTCCGGCGTCAGCAGCCGCCAGCGATAGAGTTCGCTGCCGGAAATGCGGTTGGCGCCACGCAGCGGCTCGATGACCGAGGCGATCAGGATCAGGTTCGCGTCCGGCAGGACGAGAAGGTCGATATCGAGCCGTTCCGTCGATCGCTGCAGCAAGATCCCCTCCTGTGAGTTCCGATAATGTATCGATTGCTTCCGAAATTGCAACGCATCGCCATCCATCCTGTCGCGTAATGCGGATAAGACGAGGGAGAACAAAAACATGCCTCTTGCGATGAACCGCGATGTCTTCATCACCTGCGCCGTCACCGGCGCCGGCGACACGGTTTCCAGATCCACCCACGTGCCGATCACTCCCAAGCAGATCGCCGATTCCGCCATCGACGCGGCAAAGGCCGGTGCTGCGGTCGTTCACTGCCATGTCCGCGATCCGGAAACGGGCGCCGCCAGCCGCCGTAACGATCTCTACAGGGAAGTCACCGACCGCATCCGCTCGGCGGATGTCGACGTCGTCCTCAATCTCACCGCCGGCATGGGCGGGGATCTGATCTTCGGGGATGTCGAGAGCCCCCTTCCCCTTAACCCCAAGGGCACGGATATGGCCGGCGCCACCGAGCGCGTCAGCCATGTCGCCGAATGCCTGCCAGAGATCTGCACGCTCGACTGCGGCACGATGAACTTCAACCTCGGCGACTATGTCATGACCAACACGCCGGCCATGCTGCGGGCGATGGCGAAGAAGATGACCGATCTCGGCGTCCGCCCCGAGATCGAGGCCTTCGACACCGGCCATCTCTGGTTTGCCAAGCAGCTTGCCGAGGAAGGTCTGATCGAAGACCCGGTGCTGATCCAGCTCTGCATGGGCATTCCGTGGGGGGCGCCCGACGATCTCAACACCTTCATGGCGATGGTCAACAACGTGCCTGAGAGCTGGACCTTCTCAGCCTTTTCGATCGGCCGCAACGCCATGGCCTATCCGGCGGCGGCGGTGCTCGCCGGCGGCAATGTCCGCGTCGGCCTGGAAGACAACCTCTTTGTCGGCAAGGGCCAACTCGCCACCAATGCGCAGTTGGTCGAAAAGGCCGTGCAGGTGGTCGAAGGCATGGGTGCCCGGATTATCGGTCCGGAAGACGTTCGCAAGAAACTCAAACTGACGAAGCGCTGAGGACGGCATGACTGGGATCAACAAGGCGGCTTGTATCGGCGGCGGCGTCATCGGCGGCGGATGGATCGCGCGTTTCCTGCTGGCCGGTATCGACGTTGATGTGTTCGACCCGCATCCGGAGGCGAGCCGCATCGTCGGCGAAGTCATCGCCAATGCCGAAAAAGCCTATGCCATGCTGACCGGAGCACCCCTGCCGCCGCACGGCAGGCTGACCTTCTGCGCGACGCTCGAGGAAGCCGTTGCCGGCGCCGACTGGATTCAGGAAAGCGTGCCGGAAAGGCTCGACCTCAAGCGCGGCGTCCTGACTGCGATCGATGCTGTGGCGCGCCCAGACGCCCTGATCGGCTCGTCCACCTCAGGCCTGCTGCCGACCGATCTGCAGCGCGACATGAAGCATCCCGAACGCCTCTTCGTCGCCCACCCCTATAATCCCGTCTATCTGCTGCCGCTCGTCGAAATCGTCGGCGGCGAGAAGACCTCGGCGGCGACCATCAAGGCGGCGATGGAAAGATTGCAGCCGATCGGCATGAAGGGCGTTCACATCGCCAAGGAGATCGAGGCCTTTGTCGGCGACCGGCTGCTCGAAGCGCTCTGGCGCGAGGCCTTGTGGCTGATCCACGACGATATCTGCACCGTCGAGACGCTCGATGACGTCATCCGCTATTCCTTCGGCCTGCGCTGGGCGCAGATGGGCCTGTTCCAGACCTACCGCATTGCCGGCGGCGAGGCCGGCATGCGCCACTTCCTCGCCCAGTTCGGCCCCTGCCTTGCCTGGCCCTGGACCAAGCTCACCGATGTCGTCGATCTCGACGATGCGCTGATCGAAAAGATCGGCCAGCAATCCGACGAACAGGCGGCCGGCCTCTCGATCCGTGAACTCGAACGCATCCGCGATGAAAACCTCGTCGGCATCCTGCAGGCCCTCAAGGGCGGCGATGGCGGCAAGGGCTGGGGCGCCGGCAAGCTGCTGAAGGACTTCGAGCAATCGCTCTGGGCACAAGGCGGCGGGACAACGACGTCTTTCGACCCGTCGAAGCCGCTGAGGCTCGTCGAGACGAAAGTCAGCCCTGCCTGGGTCGACTATAACGGCCATATGACCGAACACCGCTACCTGCAGGTTTTCGGCGATACCTCAGATGCGCTGCTGCGCCTCGTCGGCGTCGACGTCGCCTATGTCGAGGCGGGACACAGCTACTACACGGTGGAAACCCACATCCGCCATCTCGGCGAAGCGAAGCTCGGCCAGGCGATTCATTCGACCTGCCGGATCCTTGATGTCGACGACAAGCGGCTGCACGTCTTCCACACGCTTCACGATACGGCGACGGGCGAGGCTCTCGCAACCGCCGAGCACATGTTGCTGCATGTCGACAGCAAGGCCGGCAAGGCCACACCGGCGCCGGCCGTTATTCTCGACAAGGTCAAGGCGATCGGCAGAGCCCATGCGGAGTTGGCAGCGCCCGAAGGCGCCGGCCGTCACGTCGGCCAGAGGCGGTAGGAGGATCGGCATGAATTTCGGACTGAGCGAAGAACAGGAAATGATCGTCGAGACGGTCCGCGCCTTCGTCGAGACCGAAATCTATCCGCATGAAAACGAGGTCGAGCGCAGCGGCATCGTCCCGCCGGAGCTCGGAGACGAGATCCGGCGCAAATGCATCGATCTTGGCTTCTATGCCTGTAATTTCCCGGAAGAAGTCGGCGGCGCCGGCCTCGACCATGTCACCTTCACGCTGGTCGAGCGGGAGCTCGGGCGCGGTTCCCTCGGGCTGACGGTTTTCTTCGGCCGGCCTTCAGGCATCCTGATGGCCTGCGAGGGCGAGCAGCGTGAGCGCTACCTCCTACCCGCGGTGCGCGGCGAGAAGATCGATGCGCTCGCCATCACCGAGCCGGACGCCGGGTCGGACATGCGCGGCATGAAATGCGCCGCCCGCCGCGACGGCAGCGACTTCGTTCTCAACGGCACGAAACACTTCATTTCGCATGCCGATGTCGCCGATTTCGTTATCGTCTTTGCCGCGACGGGCGAGGAGGAAACGCCGAAAGGCATCAAGAAGAAGATCACCGCCTTCCTGGTGGATCGCGGCACGCCGGGCTTCGAGATACTCAAGGGCTACGATTCCGTTTCGCATCGCGGCTACCATAACTCAACGCTCAGCTTCACCGATTGCCGGATTCCGGGAAGCCAGGTACTTGGCGAGGTGCATCGTGGCTTCGAAATCGCCAATCAATGGCTCTATGGCACGCGGTTGACGGTGGCCGCCACCTGCGTCGGCCGGGCACGGCGCGTCTTCGACATGACGCTGCCTTATGCCGCCGAGCGCAAGCAGTTCGGTAAGCCGATCGGGGCCAATCAGGGCGTGTCGTTCAAACTCGCCGATATGATTACCGAGATCGACGCGGCCGACTGGCTGACGCTCGCCGCCGCCTGGCGGCTCGATGCCGGCCTCTCCGCGGACCGGCAGATCGCCTCGGCCAAGCTTTACTCTTCCGAAATGCTGGCCCGGGTCACCGATGAAGCGATCCAGATCTTTGGCGGCATGGGCCTGATGGACGACCTGCCGCTTGCCCGCTTCTGGCGCGATGCGCGTGTCGAGCGCATCTGGGACGGCACCTCCGAAATCCAGCGGCATATCATCAGCCGCGACCTGCTTAGACCCTTGGGAGCGTGAGCCGATGACGCCTCGCCCGCTCGACCGCCTGCTCAGACCGCAAACGATCGCCGTCTTCGGCGGCCGTGAGGCGCGCAGGGTGATCGAGCAATGCGACCGCATGGGTTTTGCCGGTGAGATCTGGCCTGTTCATCCGAAGCTCGACGAGGTGCTGGGGCGGCCCTGTTATCGCTCCGTATCCGACCTGCCTTCGGCTCCGGACGCCGCCTTCGTCGGCGTCAATAGGATGCTGACCGTCGAGATCGTCCGTAGCCTTTCTGAGGCCGGTGCCGGCGGTGCAGTTTGTTATGCATCGGGTTTCAGCGAGGCGACGGGTGAACTCGGCGACGGTGCCGAACTGCAGCAGGCCCTTTTGCAGGCGGCCGGCGACATGCCGATCCTCGGGCCGAATTGCTACGGACTGATCAACGGTCTCGACGGTGCGCTGCTGTGGCCCGATCAGCATGGCATGCAGCGTATCGAACGTGGCGTCGCGATCCTCACACAATCCTCCAATATCGCCATCAACCTGACCATGCAGACCCGCGGCGTGCCGATCGCCTATGTCGTCACCGCCGGCAATCAGGCGCAGACATCGCTCGCCGATGTCGCCTGCGCACTGATCGACGACCCGCGTGTCACGGCGGTCGGCCTTCATGTCGAAGGTTTCGGCGATCTCTCTGCACTCGAACGCCTGGCCACCATGGCCCGACGGTCGAGGAAGCCGGTCGTCGTGCTGAAGGTCGGCAGGTCCGAGCAGGCAAAACGCGCGGCGGTGTCGCATACCGCCTCGCTTGCCGGCAGCGATGCCGTCGCGGATGCCGTGCTCGCCCGCCTCGGCCTCGGCCGCGTCCAGACTCTGCCGGCGCTCTTGGAAACCCTGAAGCTGCTGCATGTCGCCGGGCCGCTCGCAAGCCATTCGATCTCGTCGATGAGCTGTTCCGGAGGCGAGGCGTCGCTGATGGCGGATGCCGCCGTCGGTCGCAACGTGGAATTCGCAGCCCTGCAGCCGCAACAATTGCCCCGGCTGCGGCGGGTCCTCGGCGAGATGGTGACGCTGTCCAATCCGCTCGATTACCACACCTTCGTCTGGGGGGATCTCGCACGCCAGATCGAAGCCTTCAGCGCCATGTTCGAGGGCGGCTATGCCCTCAATCTCGTCGTCCTCGATTTTCCGCGCGGTGACCGCTGCGATGCGTCCGAATGGGCGATGACGGCAGACGCGGTCATGACGGCTGCCGCCGCAACCGGTGCGCTGGCCGGCCTTCTGGCGACCCTTCCGGAAAACATGCCGGAGCCCATCGCCGATCGGCTGATGGCAAACGGCATCGTTGCCTTCTGCGGCATCGACGAAACCATCGTCGCGGCGGAAGTCGCCGCCGGCATCGGCCGGGCGTGGGATCGCCCGGCTCCCCTGCCGCTGCTCGACGTGTCCCCTATGGACGGCGAAATCGAGACGTTGACGGAGGCCGATGCGAAGGCGGAGCTGGCCGCTTTCGGCCTTCCGATTCCGCGAGGCCTGTTGGCCTCTTCTCCCGGTCAAGCGGCCGAGCAGGCCGAGCGGCTCGGTTTCCCCGTCGTGCTGAAAGCGCTCGGCATTGCGCACAAGACCGAGGCCGGGGCCGTCGCGCTCAACCTGGAGGATATTAAGGCCGTGTCGAATGCGGCAGCGGCAATGCCGCCGAATGCCGGTTATCTCGTCGAGAAAATGATTGATCCGCCGGTCGCCGAGCTCATTGTCGGCGCCATCCGCGACCCTGTCTTCGGATTGTCGCTCACGCTTGGAGCAGGCGGAATCTTCGTTGAATTGCTTGAAGATTCCATCATCCTGCCACTTCCGGCGACGAAAACCGACATTCGCGCGGCGATTTCGCGCCTCAAACTTGCAAAATTGATCGGTGGCTATCGCGGGCGGCCAAAAGGCGATCTCGAAGCCGCTGTCGGCGTTGTCTCAGCAACGGCAGATTATGTCGTAAAGAACGCGGCATGCTTGGAGGAACTCGACATTAATCCATTGATGGTTCTTCCCGAAGGGCGTGGCGTTGCCGTAGTCGATGCCCTGATACGGCGAAGGAGGTAGTATAGGTTGAGCGACCACATTCGCACACGACAGGACGACGGAGTGCTCGAGGTCGTCATCGACCGGCCGAAGGCGAATGCCATCGACCTCGCGACCAGCCGTGCCCTGGGGTTGATCTTCCAAGATTTCCGCGACGATCCGACGTTGCGCGTCGCCATCGTCTCGGGTGCCGGCGAGAAGTTTTTCTGTGCCGGCTGGGATCTCAAGGCGGCGGCATCAGGCGATGCGGTCGATGGAGATTACGGTGTGGGCGGCTTCGGCGGGCTGCAGGAACTGCGCGACCTCAACAAGCCCGTCATTTGTGCGGTCAACGGCATCTGTTGCGGCGGCGGACTGGAGATCGCGCTCTCGGCCGACCTGATCCTCGCCGCCGATCATGCGACCTTCGCCCTGCCGGAAATCCGCTCGGGCACGGTTGCCGATGCGGCTTCCATCAAGCTGCCGAAGCGCATCCCTTACCACATCGCCATGGACATGCTTTTGACCGGGCGCTGGCTCGACGTTCACGAGGCGCATCGCTGGGGTTTCGTCAACGAGGTCCTGCCGGCCGACCGGTTGATGGACAGAGCCCGGGAGCTTGCCCGGCTGCTTGAGAGCGGGCCGCCGCTCGTCTATGCGGCCATCAAGGAAATCGTGCGCGAAGCGGAGGGTTCGACGTTCCAGACTGCCATGAACAAGATCACCAAGCGGCAGTTTGCGACGGTCGACACGCTCTATTCGAGCGAGGACCAACTGGAAGGCGCGCGGGCCTTCGCCGAGAAGCGAAGCCCCATCTGGAAAGGAAAGTAGAGAAGCGGCAGCAACCGCAATATCTTCCCGCATGATGCGGGCACCGGAGGAGGAGAGGAAACCGCCTGCGGACCATGCCCGGAAGTTCTGTCAACGCACCACAAAGAAGGAACAGGGGAATGACCGACTACACGAAATATCTCACAAGCCGCGTCACCGCCGGCGGGCTCAGCCGCCGCGAATTCATGGGACGCGCCATGGCGGCAGGCATCACACTTGCCGTCGCCGACAAGCTCTTCACCGAAAGTGCAGAAGCCGCCGAACCGAAGCGCGGCGGCCACCTGAAGCTCGGCCTCGAAGGTGGTGCGGCCACCGATTCCAACGATCCGGCAAAATTCCTGTCGCAGGTCATGTTCTGCATCGGCCGCTGCTGGGGCGACATGCTGGTCGAATCCGATCCGCTGACGGGTGCTGCCGTGCCGGCGCTCGCCGAATCCTGGGAGCCGTCAAAGGACGCGGCGACCTGGACCTTCAAGATCCGCAAGGGCGTAAAGTTCCACAATGGCAAGGAACTGACGATCGACGACGTCGTTGCGACGCTGAAGCGTCATACCGATGCGAAGTCGGAATCCGGCGCGCTCGGCGTTCTCGGCTCGATCAAGGAGATCAAGGCCGACGGCGGCAATCTCGTGCTGACGCTCAGCGAAGGCAATGCCGACATGCCGCTGCTTCTGTCCGATTACCACCTGGTCATCCAGCCGAATGGCGGCGTCGATGATCCGCTGGCCTCGATAGGCACCGGCCCCTACAAGATGACGAGCTTCGAGCCCGGTGTCCGCGCCACCTTCGAAAGAAACAAGGACGACTGGCGCACCGACCGGGGTTATGTCGATTCGATCGAAATCATCGGCATGAACGATGCGACCGCCCGCATCGCGGCCCTGTCGTCCGGCCAGGTGCACTACATCAACCGCGTCGACCCGAAGACCGTCAATCTGCTGAAGCGCGCCCCCAACGTCGAGATCCTCTCGACTGCCGGCCGCGGCCACTACGTCTTCATCATGCACTGCGACACGGCGCCGTTCGACAACAACGACCTGCGCCTCGCGCTCAAATACGCCATGGACCGCGAGACCATGGTGCAGAAGATCCTCGGCGGCTATGGCAAGGTCGGCAACGATTTCCCGATCAACAGCACCTATGCGCTGTTTCCCGAGGGCATCGAGCAGCGCGTTTACGATCCTGACAAGGCCGCCTTCCACTACAAGAAGTCAGGCCATAGCGGCTCGGTCCTCCTGCGCACCTCCGAAGTTGCCTTCCCCGGCGGTGTCGATGCGGCTGTCCTTTATCAGGAAAGCTGCAAGAAGGCCGGCATCGAGATCGAGGTCAAGCGCGAGCCGGGCGACGGCTACTGGACCAACGTCTGGAATGTCCAGCCCTTCTCGACCTCCTACTGGGGTGGCCGTCCGACGCAGGACCAGATGTATTCCACCGCCTATCTCTCGACGGCGGACTGGAACGACACCAAGTTCAAGCGTCCTGACTTCGACAAGCTGCTGCTGCAGGCCCGCTCCGAACTGGATGAAGCCAAGCGCAAGGACATGTACCGCACCATGGCGATGACGGTGCGCGACGAGGGCGGGGTGATCCTGCCGATGTTCAACGACTTCGTGAACGCCTCCACCAAGCAGGTGAAGGGTTATGTCCACGACATCGGCAACGACATGTCGAACGGCTACGTCGCGACCCGCGTCTGGCTGGAGGCCTGATGGCAAGGGGGCGTTTGCCCCTCCGATCTCCAACGAAGCCGGGACCGTGGGTTGAAACCCCGCGGTCCTCCCGACGTTTTAGCGCGAGGTCCTCGCCATGACCAATCCTGCCCCAAGCATCTTGCCCGGCCTCGGGTTCCGGCAGCGTTTTCCGCTGCTTGCCCTTATCCTCGAGCGCTTCGTGCTCAGCCTCATCCTGCTCTTTGCCGTTTCCATCGTGATCTTCGGCGGTCTGGAAGCCCTTCCCGGCGATTTTGCCACCACCTATCTCGGCCAGTCGGCGACACCGCAGGCCGTTGCCAATATTCGCCAGGATCTCGGGCTGAACCGCCCAATCACCACGCGTTACGTCGAATGGCTCGGCAACGCCGTCCAGGGGGACTTCGGGACCTCCTGGGCCAGCAAGAATTCGGTGAGCGAACAGATCGGCAAGCGCCTTGGCAATTCGCTCTTCCTGGCGGGTTTCGCAGCGGTGATATCGGTGCCGCTCGCCGTTGGGCTCGGCATGCTGTCGGTGCATTTCCGCAATCGCCTGCCGGATAAGATCATCAACGTCATCTCGCTTGCGGCGATCTCGCTGCCGGAATTCTTCGTCGGCTACCTGCTGATCCTGTTCTTCGCGGTGAAATTCGGCGTGGCGACCTTTCCGGCGACGGTCTATGACAGCATGGGTTTCGTCGAGCGGTTGAAGGCGATCGCGCTGCCGACGGCGACCCTCGTGCTCGTCGTCCTCGCGCATATGATGCGCATGACGCGGGCGGCAATCCTCTCCGTCATGTCGTCGGCCTATATGGAGACTGCAGAGCTGAAGGGACTCAGTGCCTTCCGCTCGATCGTCAAGCATGCCGCCCCCAATGCGCTGGCGCCGATCATCAACGTCATCGCATTGACGCTTGCCTATCTCGTAGTCGGCGTCGTCGTTGTCGAAGTGGTCTTCGTCTATCCCGGCATGGGGCAGTATATGGTCGATGCGGTCACCGTGCGTGACATGCCTGTCGTCCAGGCATGCGGCCTGATCTTCGCGGCCGTCTATATCTTCCTCAACATGACGGCCGATATCCTCGCGATTATCGCCAATCCCCGGCTGAGGCATCCGCGATGAGATTGAGAGACATCCCCATCACCGCCTGGATCGGCATGGCCGGTATCGCCATCGCCTTCATCTTCGCAATCTTCGCACCCTGGCTCGCCCCCTATGGCGAGACGCAGGTCGTCGGCGACGTCTGGCAGTTGCCGGATAATCAATATATCTTCGGTCTCGACAATCTCGGCCGCGACATCTTCTCGCGGCTGATCTACGGCGCGCGCACGACGCTGACGGTCGCATCCGCCGCCACCGTCATCTCCTTCTCGCTCGGCATCATCCTCAGCTTCACCGCCGCTGTCTCACGCGGCGTTATCGACACGGTCCTCTCGCGTTTCAACGATCTGATGATGTCGATCCCGACGCTGATTTTCGCGCTCGTCGTTCTTGCGGTGCTACCGCAGAACATCGTCGTACTGATCCTTGTCATGGCAATCCTCGATTCCACTCGCGTCTATCGTCTCGGCCGTGCGGTGGCGCTTGATGTCGCGGTGATGGAATTCGTCGAGGCGGCGACGTTGCGCGGCGAAGGCAAGCTCTGGATCATCTTCCGCGAAATCCTGCCGAACACTCTGTCGCCGCTGCTTGCAGAGTTCGGGCTGCGCTTCGCCTTCTCGATCCTGTTCCTCTCGACGCTTTCCTTCCTCGGCCTCGGCATTCAGCCGCCTGCGGCCGATTGGGGCGGCATGGTCAAGGACAATAAGGACGGCATCATCTTCGGTATCTCGGCAGCGCTGGTGCCGGGCACGGCGATCGCGACACTTGCCGTCTGCGTCAACCTCGTGGTCGACTGGCTCCTGAAACGCACATCCAGCCTCAAGGGAGGGCGTGGCGATGCCTGAGCTTCTTTCCGTTCGCAATCTGAAGATCGAAGCAACCAGCTATCCGCCGGGTGAACCGCCGAAGCGAGTGACGATCGTCGACGGCGTTTCCTTCGATCTGCAGAAGGGCAAGGTTCTCGGCCTGATCGGGGAATCGGGCGCCGGCAAGTCGACGATCGGCCTTTCCGCACTCGCCTATGGCCGGGGCGGCGCCGAAATCACCGGTGGCGAGGTGCGGCTCGACGGCGCCGATATCCTGGCGCTCGGCAAGAACGGCATCCGGAAAATCCGCGGCGCGCGGGTCTGCTATGTCGCGCAGTCGGCCGCCGCCGCCTTCAATCCAGCCCACAGGCTCGGCGACCAGGTGATCGAAGCTTCGGTCAAACATGGTTTGATGAGCAAGGACGAGGCGCGAAAACGGGCGCTTTATCTGTTCGGGGTTCTCGGCCTGCCCAATCCCGAAACCTTCGGCGAGCGCTTTCCCCATCAGGTCTCCGGCGGCCAGCTGCAGCGGGCGATGACGGCGATGGCGCTCTGCTCCAATCCCGAGCTGATCGTCTTCGACGAGCCGACCACAGCACTCGACGTCACCACGCAGATCGACGTGCTGGCGGCGATCAAGCATGCCATCGAGGAAACGCACACGGCCGCCCTCTACATCACCCATGACCTTGCCGTCGTCGCCCAGATCTCGGACGACATCATGGTCCTGCGTTATGGCAGCCAAGTGGAATATGGCAGCGTCCAGCAGATCATCGAGGCGCCGCGGGAGGACTATACCCGCGCTCTCGTCAATGTCAGGCAGGCCTACCGCGAGGAAGCCGCCGACCAGTCCACGGCACTTCTCAAGGTCGAAAATGTCAGTGCCGAATATTCCAACGGCTTCAAAGTGCTGCACGATGTCACGCTGCACGTGCCGAAGGGGCAGACGCTCGCGGTCGTCGGCGAATCCGGGTCCGGCAAATCGACACTGGCGCGCGTCATTACCGGCCTGTTGCCGCCGAGCAGCGGGCGCATCGTCTTTGACGGCAAGCCGCTGATGCCGGGTCTGAAGAGCCGGCCGAACGAAGATCTGAGGCGAATCCAGCTGATCTACCAGATGGCCGATACGGCGATGAACCCGCGCCAGACGGTCCGCGACATCATCGGCCGCCCGCTGACCTTCTATTATGGTCTGAGAGGTGCCGAGAAAACTGCGCGGGTGAAGGAACTGCTCGATCAGATCGAGATGGGCAAGGGCTTCGTCGACCGCTACCCGGCCGAACTATCGGGCGGCCAGAAGCAGCGCGTGGCGATAGCAAGAGCGCTTGCCGCCAAGCCTGAACTCATCCTCTGCGACGAGCCGACCTCGGCGCTTGATCCGCTGGTGGCGGAGGGCATCCTCAAGCTGCTTCTGCGCCTGCAGGAAGAAGAACAGCTGTCCTATGTCTTCATCACCCACGACATCGCCATCGTCCGGGCGATTGCCGACAGCGTGGCGGTGATGCATCGTGGCAAGCTGGTGCGGTTCGGACCGAAATCGAAGGCGCTATCGCCGCCCTTTGACGACTACACCGATCTGCTGTTGAAATCCGTGCCGGAAATGGAAATCGGCTGGCTGGAACGCGTGCTTACCACACGTCGCATGGAGAGCGCCGGTAACTGACTTGACGAGGGCCCAACCCTCTTCTCATGGAATATGCACCAAGGAATGAGCATGACCTCGCGCGGCTTCACCACCATCGAGAATGAATGGATCGTACTGAAGGATGGGACGCGGCTGGCCGCGCGCATCTGGATGCCGGATGGCGCTAGCGAAGATCCGGTTCCCGCCGTCTTCGAATTCCTGCCCTATCGCAAGCGGGACGGAACCTGCCTCAGGGATGAGTCGACCTATCCGGTATTCGCGGCATCAGGCATTGCCGGCGTGCGTGTCGATATCCGCGGATCGGGAGAATCCGACGGCGTCATCGACGGCGAATATACCGAATGCGAGCTTGCCAATGCCTGCGAGCTGATCGCCTGGATTGCCGCGCAGCCATGGTCGAACGGCTCGGTCGGCATGATGGGCATCTCCTGGGGCGGCTTCAACAGCCTGCAGGTCGCAGCATTGCGCCCGCCGGCGCTGAAGGCCGTCATATCGATCGCCTCGACCGTCGACCGCTATAATGACGACATCCACTATAAGAACGGCTGCCATCTCTCCGCCCAGCTCTCATGGGCGGCGACGATGCTCGGTTACCAGTCGCGCCCGCCCGATCCGGCACTCGTCGGCGAGCGCTGGAAGGAAATGTGGCTGGAACGCCTGGCAGGCGAACCCTTCTTCATGGAAGAGTGGCTGGCCCACCAGCGGCGTGACGATTTCTGGCGTCATGGCTCGATCTCAGAGGATTTTTCGAGCGTGGAAATCCCGACGCTGGTGATCGCCGGCTGGGCTGACGGCTACCGTAATACCCCGCTGATGGCGGTCGAGGGCCTGGGCAAAAAAGCGAAGGCGCTGATCGGCCCCTGGGTCCACAAATATCCGCATTTCGCCTGGCCGAAGCCGCGCACCGATTTTCATGGCGAAGCGATCGCCTGGTGGAACAGATGGCTGCGGGGCGAGGACAATGGGATCGTCAGGCTGCCGCAGGCCCGCGCCTATATTCTCGACGCCATCCGCCCTGCCCCGCGACGCGACAGCGATCCGGGTTTCTGGATCGCCAAGGACGTATGGTCGCCGCCGCAGATGCAGTGCTTCTACGTGGAGCAGTTCGGCAAGCTGACGGAAGGCATGCCGACTCCGCATGCGCCCGAACATGCCGTCTATCTCCGCTCTCCGCTCGACACCGGGACGGCATCGGGTGAATATTTCACGCTGAAACCCGACGCGGAAATGGCGATCGATCAGCGCTCGGACGATGCCGGCTCGCTGGTCTTCGATACGATGCCGCTTGCGACGGATCACGACTATCTCGGCCGGCCGGTGGTCACGCTTGCGCTGCGGTCGCGGGCGGCGGGCGGAAATCTCTGCGCCCGACTCGTCGATGTCCATCCGGATGGCACGGCAACGCGTGTCGCCTTCGGCGTCGTCAATCTGACCCACCGGGACGGCAATGCAGATCCCAAGCCGCTGATGCCAGGCGAGAAGGTGTCGATCCGGCTCGTGCTTGATGCCTGCGGTTATCGCTTCCGCAAGGGGCATCGCATCCGCCTTTCGCTCTCCACCGCCTATTGGCCGATGATCCTGCCGCCGCCTGATGACGAAGGCATCGACATCGATATCGCGGCACTCGGCCTGGGGCTGCCGATGCTCGGCGAGCACCAGCGGATCGACATCAAGGAACCGGCCAATCCCGACCCTCTGCCGAAATACATCGAGCACGCGGCCGCCGTAACGAAGCGGCAGGTCGTCCGCGACCTCTCGGCCAACCGGACAGACTATCACATCCACGAGGATACCGGGCTCACCGAACACCCTGAGACAGGTCTCTCGACCCGGCAATTGCGCGAGGAAGTCTGGTCGATTTCATCCGACAATCCGCTGTCGATGACCGGGACCTCGACCTGGACCTGCGACATGCGTCGCCCCGGCTGGTTCGCCCGCACGGTGGCGACCGCACGGATTGCCTGCACCCGGACCGATTGGGTCATCAGCGCTGTCGTCACCGCTTTCGAGGACGACGTGCAGATCTTCGAAAAGGTCTTTGCGGAAAAGCGGATCGCGCGCGACCTGATGTAATCGTCAGGACGCAGCAAAACGCCTTATGGCCTCGCAGACGGCGCGGAAGCCGTCGCGGGCGCCTTCGCTCATGTTGCGGGCGCGCAGCCAGGCATGCACCATCTGCGGCTCCTCCCGGAACCAGACTTCGACGCCCTCCGCGGCTAGCCGGGCGGCATAGTGCCGGCCGTCGTCTCGGAGGGGATCGAAATGCGCGACCGTGATGAAGGCCGGCGGCAGTCCGGCAAGCGAGGATGCCTGCAGCGGCTCGGCGATCTCATTGCCTGCCGGTGCCTGCAGCATCTCGCGATAATAGGCGACATCCGCCGTCGTCAGTCCCGGCGCTGCGGCCATTTCGGCATAGGAGCCCGCATCGAGGTTCCCGCTGAGCGTCGGGTAGATCAGGACTTGGCCGACGACGCCGGACAGGCCCTCGTCGCGCGCGCGCAATGCAAGGCCCGCCGCCAGATTGCCGCCGGCGCTGTCGCCGATCAGCACGACCTTGCTGTTGGCGGAAAGCAGATGCTTCAACACAGTAAAGCCGTCATCCGTCTGCGCCGGCCAGCGATATTCAGGGGCCAGCCGATAATCGACGGAAACGAGTTCCGCACCGGCAAAATCGGCAATCTCGGCGCAGATGGCATGATGGCTTTCGAGCGAACCGACGACGAAGCCGCCGCCGTGAAGATAGAGCAGAATGGTCCGCGTGCTGATTTTGCGCGGACGATAGCGCCGGATCGGCATGCGCTGGAGCATGCCGTCCGCAAAGATCATCTCTGGGGGCAGCGGGCGGTCGAAGCGCGCGCAAAGAGCGTCGTACCAATCTCGCTGCTGCTCGATCGATGCTTGAACGGCGTCTGGCGGATAGAAGGCATCGCAAATCGCCAGAAACTGCAGAATGCCCTTTTCGGTGGGGACAGGCGGTTGAGCGGACATGGAGGTCCTTTCGCGATTTGGGACGATGTAGATCACGTCCTCGGCCGACTCTGTCCTCATCATGCGCCTTTGTGACGGGGACGATCTGTCTGGCCGCGACCCATGAATGTCGCGCCACTCAAAATTCTCGATAATTTTTTCGCCATCGACCCAAGGAAAGTCATCCGAGAAACGTCTCAATCTCGAAATAGCATCTTGCTGGTTGGTTTGGGGTAGGTGCGGAATTGGACGCAGAGCTCATAGAACGAGCGCAAGGCGGCGACCGGGAGGCCTTTGGGCAACTGGTCTCGCGCCATTATGATTTCGTCCATGCGACGGCGTGGCGCTGGTCGGGCAGTTCCACCGACGCCGACGACATCGCCCAGGAGGTCTGCGTCAAGCTCGGCGCGGTAATCCGGAGCTTTCGCGGCGCCAGCCGCTTCAGGACATGGCTCTATACTCTGACGCTCAACGCCGCCCGTGACCATAGACGCAAGCTTGCACGAGAGGAGCAGACATTCCGTGCTTACGCCGCCGAACCGCAGCAGGATGCGCCGGCCGGAAATGACGACGAGCTATCGAGCGAATTATGGGCAGCCGTGCGCGCCTTGCCGGAAAGGCAATGCGACGCGGTGCTGCTCGTTTACGGCGAAGGTCTCAGCCATTCGGCTGCCGCCGATGTCATGGGTTGCTCGGAGGCGACCGTGTCCTGGCAGGTTCATGAGGCGCGCAAGAGGCTGAAGACCGTGCTCGGCAAGGAAGAGGTATGACCGTGGACAAGGAACTCGAAAAGCTCTCCCGCCTGACACCGCCGGCAGCGACGCCGGAGGCGCGTGCGCGTGCGCTTGCTGCCGCGATGCAGGCCTTCGACACCGCAGAAAATAATGCGCCGGCCGCCCAAGGAAATGCGAAAGGCTGGCGTCAAAGCTCCATCATCAACTGGATATGGAGCCCTATCATGAACAAGAAATTCCTCGCCGGTTCAGCCCTTGCGACGCTGCTGGTCATTCCGGCCGCCGGTTACCTTACGATCGAGCTGACCCGCAACGGATCGCCGATCGTCGATCAGACCGAGATCGCCGGCGATCTTTCGAAAAGTGAGGCGTCGAAACAACCGGCCGCAACCGTCGGTCAGCCGGTTACGATCGCGCCGCAAGCACCGGCCGGGAACAACAGCCTGGCTGAGCAATCTGTCGCTGTCGCGCAAGCCCCGCAGGACAAGGAGGCGCCCGCAGTCGCGAAACCCGATTCGTCGCAGACATCCGAATTCGATGCCAACGACATCGCCGCCCTCACGAACAAGCCGGAGGGGGCTGCCGCGGCACTCGGGGCCGCCAAACGCTCGGCGCCGGCCGCTCCCGGCATCGCCCCCCAGCGGCAGTTGGCCGAACCGATGGCCGCCATTGCCCCCTCGCCTGCGCCGCCGGCGGAGGGGCGTGTGCAGATTCAGCTCGACCCCGATCGCGAGCGGTTTGCCAATGCTGCGGCAAATCCGATCAAGAGCGTCGCGACGGATCCGGTTTCCACCTTCTCGGCCGATGTCGACAGCGCGTCCTATGCCTTCGTCCGCCGGTCGTTGACAGGCGGGGCGATGCCCGATCCACTATCGGTCCGCGTCGAGGAGATGATCAATTATTTCCCCTATGACTGGCCGGGCCCTGATAATGCCGAACAGCCTTTCAAGGCGACGGTGACTGTCATGCCGACCCCGTGGAACCACGACACGGAATTGATGCATGTGGCAATCAAGGGCTATGACATCGCGCCGGCGACCACGCCGCATGCCAATCTGGTCTTCCTGATCGACGTGTCGGGCTCGATGGACGAGCCGGACAAACTGCCGCTGCTGAAGAGCGCCTTCCGGCTTCTGGTCAACAGGCTGAAACCCGACGATACCGTCTCGATCGTCACCTATGCCGGCAATGCCGGCACGGTGCTGACGCCGACGCGGGTGGCGGAGAAATCGAAGATCCTGTCGGCAATCGACAGGCTGGAGGCTGGAGGCTCGACCGGCGGCGCCGAAGGCATCGAGGCGGCCTACGATCTTGCTAAGCAGGGCTTCGTCAAGGACGGCGTCAACCGGGTGATGCTGGCGACGGATGGCGACTTCAATGTCGGCCCGTCGAGCGACGAGGATTTGAAGCGCATCATCGAGGAGAGACGCAAGGACGGCATCTTCCTCACAGTGCTCGGCTTCGGGCGGGGCAATCTCAACGATTCCCTGATGCAGACGTTGGCCCAGAACGGCAATGGCAGTGCTGCCTATATCGACACCTTGGCAGAGGCACAGAAGACGCTGGTCGAAGAGGCCGGATCGACGCTGTTTCCGATTGCCAGCGACGTCAAGTTTCAGGTCGAGTTCAACCCGGAACGGATCGCCGAATACCGGCTGATCGGTTACGAGACACGGGCGTTGAACCGTGAGGATTTCAACAATGACCGTGTCGACGCCGGCGATATCGGCTCCGGCCATAGCGTCACGGCAATTTACGAGATTACGCCCAAGGGAAGCCCCGCGGTGATGAATGACGATCTGCGGTACGGCGCAGCCGACAAGGTGCCGGCCGAGGCCGCCGACAGCGCCCATCAAGGCGAGCTTGCCTTCGTCAAGATGCGCTACAAGCGGCCGGGTGAGGACAAGAGCGCCCTCATCACCACGCCTGTCGACGACAACAACGCGGTCGCCACCGTCGATGCAGCGCCGCAGGATGTCCGCTTCTCGGTGGCCGTCGCAGCCTTCGGCCAGAAACTGAGCCATGTCGCCGCCGTCGACACCTATTCCTATCAGGCGATCGCCGATCTCGCCGCGGCATCGCGAGGCACGGACGCCTTCGGTTACAGGTCGGATTTCCTCGGTCTCGTCCGGCTGGCGGACGGCCTCAGTCAACGATGAGGCAAGAGGCACAAAACCGCACCAAACAAGAAGCCGTCCCAAAAGGGCGGCCTCTGCTGAGTGATTATCCCAGTCTCGACCCGTTGGCGGTGAGATAGACAGCGTAGAGAGACGTGCTCGCGGTGATGAAGAGGCGATTCAATTTCTCTCCGCCGAAAGCAACGTTGGAGACGCCCTCGGGAATATGGATCTTGCCGATCAAAGTACCATCCGGATCGTAAGCGTGCACACCGTCGCCGGCGCTCGTCCATATCCGGCCTTTCCGGTCGACGCGAAAGCCATCGAACAGGCCTGAGGTACATTCTGCGAAAACGCCGAGATCGCTCAACCTTCCCTCATTCGAGACCGCGAGCTTTCTGATATGACGCGGACCGCCGGACAGGTGCGTTGCCCCGGTGTCGGCAACATAGAGCAGCGTCTCATCCGGGGAAAAGGCCAGTCCGTTCGGCTTGACGAAATCGGAGGTCACCTGATCGGTCGTGCCTGTTGCCGGATCATGCCGGTAGACGTGGCATCCGCCGATTTCCGCATCGCCATAGTCGCCCTCGTAGTCGTGGAGGATGCCGTAGCTCGGGTCGGTGAACCAGATGGTCCCATCGGACTTGACGGTGACGTCGTTTGGAGAATTGAGCCGTTTGCCTGCAATTCGATCGGCCAGAACGGTGATCCTGCCGTCGAAATCCGTCCGCGTGACACGGCGCGTCAGATGCTCGCATGTGATCAGCCGGCCCTGATCGTCGACCGTGTTGCCATTCGAATTGTTGCTGGGCGAACGGAATACCGATGTCTGCCCGCTGGTATCGTCGTAGCGCATCATCCGGTTGTTGGGGATATCCGAGAAAACCAGATACCGCCCGGCGGCAAACCAGGCCGGTCCCTCCAGCCAGCGGCCGCCCGTCCAAAGCCGCTCGACGCGGGCATGACCGACGAAGCAGCTTTCAAAACGCGGGTCGAGAACCTCAAACCTCGTACCGTCAATTTGCCCGAACATGGTGCTCCTCCATTTCCCTAAAATTGTTATCGATATCATCTTGCCGTGTTCTGATGGCTTCGTACAGATACCGATCTGCCGACCTTTGCGAAAACGCCCCAGGAATCTTGGTTTTTGGGCTTTGGAATGGTGCATTCCTGCAATAATATCGATTGTACGATGATAGCGATAACTTTATCGTGTCTTAGACTACCCAACTCGGAAGCTTGTTTGAAAGCGGAGACCAGTGAAAAACGAGGATGAGCCGAAAGACAAGCGTCTCAAGCCAGGAGACGCTCAAAAGCTGACGATGGCGGAGGTCGCCAAATATGTCGGCGTATCTGCCATGACCGTTTCGCGTGCGTTTCGCCAGGATGCAAGTGTTTCCGAGGAGACCCGAAAGCGCATCATGGAAGCCGTCGATGCACTCGGTTATGTGCTCGATCTGTCGGCCGGCAGTCTTTCGTCGCGGCGGAGCGGCTTCATCGCCGCGCTGGTGCCCTCGATCAACAATTCGAATTTTTCCGACACGGCGCGGGGCATGACCGATGCGCTGCAGAATACCGGCCTTCAGCTCCTTCTCGGCTATACCGACTATTCGACGGAGAAGGAAGAAGAGCTGATCGAGGCGATGCTGCGCCGCCGCCCGGAAGGCATCATCCTGACCGGTGGTTCGCACACGGCGCGCGCGCGGCGCATGCTCGTAAAAGCCGGCATTCCTGTTGTCGAGACCTGGGAACTTCCGGAAGATCCGATCAATCAGGTCGTCGGCTTTTCCAACAGCGAGGCGATGGCCTTGCTGGTGCGGACGCTTGCCAGCCAGGGATATCGGAAGTTCGGCTATATCGGAGGAACGACGGCGCGCGATACGCGCGGCAGCCAGCGGCGCAGCGGTTTCCAGAAGACTGTCGAAGAACTGGGCCTCGGACCGGGACGGATGATTTCCTTCGGTGTGCCGCCCATCACCATGGAACAGGGCGGCCAGGCGATCGTCAGCCTGCTGGAGCGCTGGCCGGACACGGAAGTGGTTCTCTGCGTCTCCGACCTTTCCGCCTTCGGCGCCATCATGGAATGCACGCGCAGGGGAATGAAGGTTCCAAGGGACATCGCCATTGCCGGTTTCGGCGATTACGAGATCTCGTCTATCTGTCATCCACGCATCACGACCATCAATGTGGACTGTTATGGCATCGGCCGCCAGGCGGCCGCCCGCCTGATGGATGCCCTCCATACCGGCGAGGCGACTGGCGATGAGATCACATTGACAGGCTACAAGGTTGTCTTGCGCGAAAGCACGGACCGGAACGGCGCACCGACCGCTTGAGACTAGACTAAAGCGCCGCGCGTCTTTTCAGATGCGCGGCGCTGTAACACTTTGAATGGCTGCAGGGATCATGCAGTCGGTCAGAAAGCAATCTGCACTTTCATGGACTTGCTGCGGTCGCCCGCCAATTCGAAGGCCGCGACGGCCTCTTCGATCCCAAAGACACCGGTCAGCAGCGGCTTCAGATCGACGCGACGCGCGTTGATCAGTTCGACGGCGAGCGCAAATTCCTCGTGAAAACGGAATGTGCCGCGCATCTCGATTTCCTTCGCCACGATCATGTTCTGCGGGATCGAGACATCGCCGCCAAGGCCGAGCTGCACGAGAATGGCGCGGGGCTTAAGCGTCTCCAGGCCGGCGCGCACGGCCCTCTCATTGCCCGACGCTTCGAACATGACATCGAAATATCCCTTGTCAGCGCTGTAAGCCGCAAGGTCGGCAGCATGGGTGGCAACATTGATCGTTCGATCGGCGCCGCTGGTGCGGGCGATTGCCAGAACGCTGTCCGTCACGTCGGTCGCGACGATTTCGCGGGCGCCGAGAACGCGCGCCGCGACGATCGCCAACATCCCAATGGGGCCGCAACCGGTGACCAGCACGCGTTTGCCCAGCAGCGAGCCGGCGCGGTTTGCCGCATGCAGCGTCACGGCAAAGGGTTCGGCAAAGGCGGCCTCGTGAATGGAAATGCCGTCAGTGACCTTGTGGCACTGCCAACGCTCTGCCACCAGCCGCTGGCGAAAACCGCCCTGAATATGCGGCATCGGCATGGCGCTGCCGTAAAACCGCATGTTGAGGCAGTGGTTTTGCTGCCCCTTCAGGCAATATTGGCAATGGTTGCACGGCCGGCTCGGGGAAACCGCGACACGGTCTCCGACGGCAAGATCGGCGACGCCGGAGCCCAGCGCCTTGACCGTGCCGGCGATCTCATGGCCGAGGATCATCGGTTCGCGCAGGCGAACGGTGCCGAAACCGCCGTGATTGTAATAATGCAGGTCGGAACCGCAGATGCCGCCGGCTTCGATGGCAATCTCCACCTGCCCGGCGCCCGCAACCTCCGGCTCGCGCTCTTCGATCCTCAGATCCTTGGCAGCATGAATGACGATGGCTTTCATATCGGGACCCTCACACGACAGGAGTTGGAAGCGGGCTACCGGCAAAATGCGCAGCGAGATTGTCTCTGACCAGTTGGCCCATGGCCTTGCGGGTCTCGACAGTGCCAGAGCCGTGATGGGGCTGCAACACGACGTTCCCAAGCGTCAGGAAACGGGCATCGATCTTGGGTTCGTTCAGGAAGACATCAAGGCCAGCCGCCTGGATGGTGCGGTCTTGAAGGGCTGCGATCAGCGCCTCTTCGTCGACGGTCGTCCCGCGCGAGACATTGATCAAGATGCCGTTAGGGCCGAGCGCTTTAAGCACCTCAGCATTGATGATCTTCATGGTCGCCTCCCCGCCGGGGACGATGACGATCAGAAAGTCGGCCCAATCCGCAAGCGCGATCAGGTCGGGTTCATAGGCGTAAGCCACATCCTTGTGATTGTGGCGGGCGAAATAGGAGATGTCGCAGCCGAACGCGGCAGCCCTTCTGGCGATTGCCTTGCCGATCCGGCCCATGCCGGCGATCCCCACCTTCTTGCCCGAGACGCGCGTCACCAGCGGCATGGCGACACTGCCCCATTGGCCGGAGCGGACCAAAACATCGGCCTGCGGGATCTGCCGTGCCGTGGCAAGCAGCAGTCCGAGGGCGATATCGGCGACATCTTCGGTCAGCACATCGGGGGTGTTCGTGACGCGAATGCCGTTGGCGCGGGCATAGGACAAGTCGATTGCGTCGGTGCCGACGCCGTAACAGGAGACGATTTCCAGTTTCGGCAATTGCGCCATCAGCTCTGCGGACGCTCCGAGTTCGCCGCGGGTCGCTATGGCGCGGATATCCTTGCCGACCCTGGAGATCAGCTCCTGCCGGTCTGTCGCTTCCCAGAGGCGATGGATGCGGTAGTTCGCCTCCAGATCCACCATGTCCCATTCCGGATAAGCTCCGGCCATCAAGATTTCTACCTCAGGCATTCCGTTTCCATCCCGCATTTTGACAGTTGATTATGTTATCGATAACATATAATTCGGAAAAGGGATGTCAAGTGAGTTTCACCGTCAGCGGCAGCGTAAGCCGTTGCCCGCGGGAGACCGGAGGAGTGATTTGTATGAAGAACTTGTTTGATCTTACCGGACGGCGCGCCCTGATCACCGGCTCGAGCCAGGGGATCGGCTATGCCCTGGCCGAAGGCCTGGCGCAGCATGGCGCCGAGGTGATCATCAATGGCCGCACGCCCGAAAGCGTCAAACGTGCGGTCGAGAGCCTCAAGGATCAAGGCCTGTCTGCCCATGCGGCGATCTTCGACGTGACCAGCAAGGACGCTGCCAAAGAAGGCATAGACGCGATCGAAACCGATATCGGGCCGCTCGACATCCTGATCAACAATGCCGGCATGCAGTTTCGCACGCCGCTGGAAGATTTTCCTGCGGACAAATGGGAACTGCTGCTGACCACCAATATTTCGAGCGTGTTCTACGTCGGCCAAGCGGCAGCCAAACCCATGATCGCCCGCGGCCAGGGCAAGATCATCAACATCGCTTCCGTTCAAAGCGAACTGGCGCGCCCCGGCATTGCTCCCTATACGGCGACCAAGGGTGCGGTGCGCAATCTGACCCGCGGCATGTGCGCCGATTGGGCCAAGTACGGCCTGCAGATCAACGCGATTGCGCCGGGCTATTTCAAGACGCCGCTCAATCAGGCGCTCGTCGACAATCCCGAGTTCTCGTCCTGGCTCGAGAAGCGGACACCAGCCGGACGCTGGGGCAATGTCGAGGAATTGGTGGGTGCCGCCGTTTTCCTGTCAGGCCGCGGCTCGTCGTTTATCAACGGGCACACGCTTTATGTCGACGGCGGCATCACGACCTCCCTTTGATAGAGACGAGACCATGGATTTCGAGAAAAAGGCGCCACCCCTGGCCGTCGTCGTCATGGGCGTCAGCGGCTGCGGCAAATCCTCGGTCGGAGAGCATCTCGCCGCTCGAAACGGCCTGCCGTTTCTGGAAGGTGACCAACTCCATCCTGCCGGAAATGTCGAGAAGATGGCGAAGGGCATACCGCTTGCTGACGACGACCGCCTGCCCTGGCTCGATCGGATCGGCGAGGAAATAAGGACCGCGCAAGAAGCATCGCAAGGGCTGGTGATTTCCTGTTCGGCGCTGAAGAGAAGCTATCGCGACAGGTTGAGACAGGCGGCGGACGGGCACCTCGCCTTTGTTTTCCTCGAAGGGTCCCGCGATCTGCTGCTGTCTCGGATGCAGGCCCGTCAGGGCCATTTCATGCCCGCGACTTTGCTCGACAGCCAGTTGCAGACGCTGGAGCCGCCGACCGGTGAAGCTGGTGTTGTGACGGTGGCGATCGATAATGCGTTGGATGATATCGTGGCACTGGCTTGCAAGGGACTGAGCGGCATGGCCGTCAAGGGAGGAGATTATCATGCAGGATGACTACAGAGCAGATGTCGCCGTCATCGGTGCCGGCATCATGGGAACGGCAATCGTCACACGATTGATCGAAACCGGGCATAAGGTTTTCGTCTTCGATCTGGATACCGAAAAAGTCGCGGCTTTGGAGGCCAAGGGTGCGCGCCCGGCCGGCTCCGTGGAGGAAGCGGTCTCACGGTCGGCGTTTTGTGTGCTCAGCCTCAATCACGCAAATATCGTCCGCGCCGTCGTCTTCGGCGAAAAGGGTGTTGCGGCGGCGGCAAATGCCGACAAGGTGTTGATCGACATGTCCTCGATCGACCCGGCCGACACGGCCGACATGGCGGCGCGGTTGCGTCGGGAAACGGGCATGGCATGGGTGGATTGCCCGCTTTCCGGCGGCGTGCCGGGTGCGCTGAGCGGGCGCCTGACGATCATGGCGGGCGGCAGCGCTGAGGATTTCGAACGGGCGCGCGTGGTGATGCGGCATCTTGCCGCCAATTACACGCTGATGGGTGCATCGGGCGCCGGGCAGACGACGAAGCTGATCAATCAATTGTTTTGCGCCGTGCTGTTTCAGGCCGTCGCCGAGGCGGTCAAGCTCGCTGAAGCCGGCGGCGTCGATCCGGCCGCCATTCCAACAGCCCTTGCCGGCGGCAGGGCAGACAACCGGATAATGCAGGAATTCATGGCAAAATTCGCTGCCCGGGATTTCTCGCCGACAGGCAGAATCGACAACATGTTGAAGGACCTGGATTCGCTTCAGGCCTTTGCGCTGAAGACCAAGACGCCATTGCCGATGACCGGCTCGGTGGTCGAGATTCACCGCCTGCTCTGCGCTGCCGGGCTTGGAGCAAGAGACTCGGCTGAGATGATGCGTCTTCTCGACGGATTTCAGCCCGGCTGACGTCAATTTCCCGGGAAATTTGGGATCCTCATCTTTCCGCTTGACCATCCATAAATGTTATCGATAACATACAGCCAATGACAACCGCAGCTTTGGGAGGAGCCACAGTGGAAGCCAAGAGACTGCTGGAGTTCCAGTCGATCACCAAGAGCTTCGGCGGGACGCAAGCGCTGCGCGACGTCTCGATCGACCTTCGCGAGGGGGAAATCCTCGCGCTGCTGGGGGAAAACGGCGCCGGCAAATCGACGCTCATCAAGACGCTTGCCGGCATCTACAAGCCCGATACCGGCGACATCCTTTTTCGCGGTCAGAGCTACCATCATCGTCCTCCCAAGCCGAACGAGCGGCAGCCGGTTGCCTTCATCCACCAGGATCTCGGTTTGATCGAGTGGATGACGGTCGGCGAGAACATGGGCCTATCGCAGGGCTTCTCGATGCGTCGCGGCCTGATCGATTGGAACAGGACGCAGGCGCGTGCCAAGGAAGCCTTGAAATTGGTCGGTTGCGACTTTGATCCCACGACGCGGGTCTCGGCGCTGTCGCGTACCGAGAAATCGCTTGTCGCCATTGCCCGTGCGCTTGCCGTCGAAGCCGACGTTCTGGTGCTAGACGAGCCGACGGCGAGCCTTCCCGCCGATGAAGTCGATCGGCTTTTCAATGCGATCCGCCCCTTAAAGGATCGCGGCGTCGGCATGATCTACGTTTCCCACAGGCTCGACGAGATTTTCCGGATTGCCGATCGGGTCGCCGTTCTGCGCGACGGCTGCATGGTGGGACAGAAGCCCGTCAGCGAGACGACCCCCGAGGAGTTGGTGATGATGATCATCGGCCGCAGCGGCGACAGCCTCTTTTCCAAGACCGCGATCACGCCCGGCAAGGCGATCGTTGAGGTCCGCGATCTCGTTTGCGCCGGCACAGGCCCGATATCCTTCGATATCCGCGAGGGCGAGCTTCTGGGACTGGCTGGATTGCGTGGCGCCGGTCAGGAACGGATCGGCCGCGCCCTGTTCGGCTGCGAGCCCTTCAACGGCTCGGTTCTGCTGCATGACGAGGCCCCGGACCTTTCCAGCCCGAGACGGGCCATGGCCTCGGGCATCGGCTTGATCGCCCGTGACCGGACGGAAGAATCCGTGGCGCTCTCGCTTTCCATTCGGGAAAATACCTACCTCAATCCGGGAGCCGTCGGACGTGGACTTTTGTCCTTCCTGTCGCCGCGCGGCGAAGCCGACCTTGCCCATAAGATCGGCCATTCCGTCGGCCTGCGGCCGAACGACCCGGATCTGCCGGTGGAGGCCCTGTCGGGCGGCAATCAGCAGAAAGTGGTCGTCGGCCGCTGGCTGGCGACCGGCCGCAAGTTGCTGGTCGCGGAAGATCCGACCGCCGGCGTCGACATCGGCGCGCGTGCGGAGATCTACCGTCTGATCACCCAGGCGCTCGAGGCCGGTCTCGCGGTTGTCGTGGTGTCGACGGATTTCGAGGAAATCGCCCATATCTGCCACCGCGCGCTGGTTTTCTCGCGCGGGAAAATCGTCAGCGAACTGACTGGAAGCGCTCTGACGACGGAGGCGGTCATCACGGCCGCATCCGCGTCGGAAGCCGCTTGAGCCATCGGGAGAACAGCTATGCAATCCATTGAATCCACGGCGCTGGAGCCGACCAAGAGCGAAATGGCCGGTCTGTCCACCGGACAGAAGATCGGGCGCCTGATCCCGGTCTACGGGCTGGTTATCCTGACCGTCGGCCTGATCGTGATCTTCTCGATCCTTCTGCCCGATACGTTCCCGACCCTGTTGAACGTCCGCTCGATCGTGTCCGACAAGGCCATCATTGCGCTTCTGTCGCTGGCTGCGATGATCCCGATGGCATCGGGTCGCATCGATCTGACCGTCGGCTATGGCATCGTGCTCTGGCACATTCTCGCCATCAGCCTGCAAACTGCCTACGGCCTGCCCTGGCCGGTCGCGGTCGTCATAGTGCTCGCGCTCGGCATCCTCACCGGCTTCATCAACGGCCTGCTGGTCGAGGTCGCGAAAATCGACAGTTTCATTGCGACGCTCGGCACCGGAACGGTCCTCTATGCGCTTGCGCTCTGGCACACCGGCGGGCGACAGGTGGTCGGCGTCCTGCCGGAGGGATTCTATGCGCTGAACGGCACCATGCTGTTCGGCCTGCCCATCACCGGCTTCTACGTGCTCCTGATCGCCATCTGCATGTGGATCGTGCTCGAATACCTGCCGATCGGCCGTTACCTCTACGCCATCGGCGCCAATCCGAAGGCGGCGGCCCTCAATGGCATTCCCGTCCGCAAATTCGTGATCGGCGCATTCGTCACCTCGGGGCTGCTCGCGGCTCTGACCGGGGTCCTTCTCGCCTCGAAGCTGCGCATCGGCCAGGCAAGCGTCGGCCTCGAATATCTCCTGCCGGCGCTTGTCGGCGCATTCCTCGGATCGACGACGATCAAGCCCGGCCGGGTGAACGTCTGGGGTACCTTGATCGGCGTCATCATCCTGGCGGTCGGAATATCAGGAATTCAGCAATTCGGCGGGTCGTTCTTCGTCGAACCGCTGTTCAACGGTGTGACCCTGCTGATTGCCATCGGCATAGCAGGTTACGCCCAGCGCAAGCGCGGAGCTGTGAGGAGGATCACACCCGCATCCAAATGAGGATGCCGGCTCATCCCGGCATTTCACAACAAACAAAATGGAGGAGTGAACATGAAGCGCAGAACATTATTGCAGGCAACGGTCGCAACCGTCGCCGTTATGCTCAGCATGCCGGCATGGGCCGATTCGATGGCCGACGCCAAAGCCGTGGTCGAAAAGTATGCTTCCAAGGTGAGCGCCTGGGATGGCCCGACGAGCGGCCCCAAGGGCGCTGCCGGAAAGAACATCGTCATTCTTGCCGGTGATATGAAAAACGGCGGCATCCTCGGCGTGGTCAATGGCGTTCAGGAAGCGGCAGGCGCGCTCGGCTGGACGGTGAAGGCTCTTGACGGCGCCGGTTCGATCGGCGGACGGACCGCGGCGTTCGGCCAGGCCATGGCGCTGAAGCCGGATGGCATCATCATCAACGGCTTTGACGCGGTCGAGCAGAAGCCGGCGATGGAAGCGGCCAAGGCTGCCGGCATTCCGATGGTTTCCTGGCACGCCGCCTCGGCCGTCGGTCCGGTTCCCGAAGTCGGTGTCTTCGCAAACGTCACCACTGACGCGATGGAAGTGTCGAAGTCTGCAGCGGATTGGGCCTTCGCCGATGCCGCCGGCAAGCCGGGCGTCATCATCTTCACCGACTCCACCTATGCGATCGCGATTGCCAAGGCCGATCGCATGAAGAAGGAGATCGAGGATCTCGGCGGCACCGTGCTCGAATATGTCGACACGCCGATCGCCGAAACCTCTCAACGCATGCCGCAGCTGACCACATCGCTTCTGCAGAAGTATGGCGCGAAGTGGACGCATTCGCTGGCGATCAACGACCTCTATTACGATTTCATGGGACCTTCGCTCGCTTCGGCCGGTATTGCCGGTGATGGAAAACCGGTGAACGTCGCAGCCGGCGACGGTTCGGAGAGCGCCTATCAGCGTATCCGCGCCAAGCAGTTCCAGGCCGTCACGGTCGCCGAGCCGCTCAACCTCCAGGGCTGGCAGCTCGTCGACGAATTGAACCGCGCCTTTGCGAAAGCTCCATGGTCCGGCTACGTGTCGCCGCTCCATGTGGTGACCAGCGAGAACGTCGAGTTTGACGGTGGACCGAAGAATAGCTTCGATCCCGACAACGGCTATCGCGATCAATACAAGAAAATCTGGGGCAAATAGTCCTCCCTCCCAGGGCGTATCGACCGATACGCCCTGATCCTACGACAGCGCGCCATCGATCCAGCTCCGGCGAGTTTTGGAAAAGAGAACCTATGATCATTCGTTATGCTTTGTTTGAAGGCGAAATCCATCCCGGTAAAGAAGGGGAATTCCGCGAATTCGTGCGGCAGCGGCTCGTCCCTCTCTGGACGAAATTTCCGGGCGCCGAGGAAATCCGGGTGCTGCACGGGATGGAGCGCGACGAAGGCGCCCCGATCTATGCCATGGCCTTGGCCATTCGTTATCCCGATATGGATGCGGTGAACGCGGCACTTCTCTCCGATGTGCGGTCAGAGAGCCGCGAGGTCACCGGCGAACTCCTGCAGCTCTTTACCGGCAAGGTGCACCATCACGTATTCGCGGCCAACGAATATGCACCGCATATTGCTTGAGATCAGGTGATCCCGACGTCCGTGACGGCTTGGGCGACTGCTCCGGTCCGCTGCCCGGCTTAAACAAAAGTAAGGGTTTGAACAAAGACCCGGAAAGCGCCCGCGGACGAGCCTCCCGGGCGATTTTTCACGTTTTGTGCGCCGAGCATCCTCGGACGCGACGGATGCGATCGTTTCTGTTGCCCAACTTTTGAGGACAATTTTCCCTCAGCGCCACTTTCATTAAACTGAATAGTCTATCGATTTAGTAGATTGTGTTCCATCTTACCGTGCATCGCTCCTGCAAACAACAATCCGAAACGGGAAGATCGACGATGACATTGGCAAAGACATTCAAAATTGCGTTGTTCAGTCTGCTTGGTCTCAGTGCCATTCACGGTCCGGCGGCAGCCCAGGCAGAGGCTCCGCTGCTTCCCAAGGTGCCGGCAGGCACGGTGCTGACAATCGGCGATCCGGTCACTCAGAAAGCGCTCGAAGTGTCCGGCCTCGGCAAGGAGCTCAGTTTCGAGGTCAAATGGGCCAATATCAGCGGCGGGCCGCAGACGTCGGAAGCTTTCCGCGCCCATGCACTCGATGTCGGATCGGTGGCCGAGATACCCTCCATCTTCGCCAACTGGAACAATCTGCCCGTCCGCAACATCGCCTATCGCGAACGCCGTGACCCGATCGCCAATCCGATCTACCGCTTCGGGATCGCGCCAGGCGCGGCCGTCAAGACGCTCGCGGACTTCCGCGGCAAGCGCATCGCCTTCAGCCCGGGTCAGGCACAGGGCACGCTCGTTCTGCGTGCCCTCCATGCCGCAGGGTTGAAGAGCGGCGACGTCACTCTGGTGGAGCTGCCTAGCACCAGTGACGTCTACCCGAAGGCATTGGCGAGCAAGCAGGTCGACATCGCGCCGCTCGGCGGCGTCTACATCAGGCGCTATATCACCCAATACGGGCCTGATGGGGCGACCCTCGTGGAACATGGCCTGCGCGACGATCCGAGCCATCTTTACGCGCCGCAATGGGTTCTGGACGATCCCGCCAAGGCGGCAGCTCTCGCCGAATATGTCGGCCTGTGGGCACGCGCCACTGAATGGGTGAACCGGAACCCGGACCTCTGGATCAAGGAATATTACGTCGGTCAGCAGGGGTTGAGCCAGGAGGACGGGGAATATCTCGTCAAGTTGACCGGCGAACAGGTCGTTCCCAGCGATTGGAGCGAAGTGAAGAAGCGCCACCAGGAAACCATCGACCTGCTGGCAGACGAGCTCGGCTACAAGCCGCTCAATGTGGAGCAGATTTTCGACAATCGCTTCGAGAAGCTCGGCGCCGCGGCTTTGGCCAAGAGCCAGTAACGCTCGACACCCCTTCGGAGAGGAGATTTGAAGCATGGCAACCACTTGGGATGCAGATGAGGCGAAACTGTCGCGGTCGTCCGGCGGTAGAATTGTGCGGGCAGGTTCTCGCCTCGTAAAACCGGCTGGCTCCACTGGCCCCCGCGCCCGGCGCAGGCTGGGTCCCGGACCCGCGATCCCTTTCGGGTTGCAGATCGGGCCGGTCTTGCTCGTCTTGACCTGGGTCGTCGGCTCGGCGCTCGGATGGATCGACCCGCGGATCCTGTCGGCGCCGTGGACGGTGGTCGAGGCCTTCGTAAGGCTGATAGAGCAGGGTCGCCTGCAGGACAATTTCGTGACGTCGGCGACACGCGCCCTGCTCGGCCTTAGCATCGGATTGCTGATCGGCACGATCCTGGCGGTGATCGCCGGCCTTTCCCGGATCGGCGAAGCCCTGATCGACGGGCCGGTCCAGATCAAGCGCGCGATACCGACGCTGGCCCTGATCCCCTTGCTGATCCTGTGGTTCGGCATCGGCGAGAGCATGAAGGTTACGACCATCGCGCTTGCCGTCATCGTGCCGATTTATATCCACACCCACAATGCGCTCCGCAGCATCGACAGCCGTTATGTCGAACTGGCCGAAACCCTGCGGATGAGCCAGAAGGACTTCATCCTTCAGGTGGTGCTGCCTGGTGCTTTGCCGGGCTTTCTTCTGGGTCTGCGGTTTGCCGTCACCCTCTGCTGGGTTTCTCTCGTCGTGGTCGAGCAGATCAACGCCACCAGCGGGCTCGGTTACATGATCGATCTTGCCCGCAATTACGGGCAGACCGACGTCATTCTCGTCGGCCTGGTGGTCTATGTGCTGCTCGGTCTCGTTTCGGACGGTCTCGTCCGCCTGCTTGAACGGAGGACCCTCTCATGGCGCCGCACCCTGGCAAACTGAAGCCCGCAACCAAAGCCGTCCACGTGCGAGACCTCGCACGCCGGTTTGCGACGAAGACGATCCTCGACGGCGTCGACCTCGATATCGAGGAAGGCGAGTTCGTTGCCCTGCTTGGCCGCAGCGGCTCCGGCAAAAGCACGTTCCTCAGGGCTCTTGCCGGTCTCGATCACGGTGTCGAGGGAACCGGCACCCTCGAGACGCCGGAGAGCCTTTCGGTGGTTTTCCAGGACGCCCGCCTGCTGCCCTGGCGCACCGTCATCCAGAACGTCACGCTCGGCTTGACCGGCGCTTCCGGCCAGGAAGCCGGACGGAAGGCTTTGGCGGAGGTAGGACTTGCAGGCCGGGAAACGGCGTGGCCGAACCAGCTTTCGGGTGGCGAGCAGCAGAGGGTCGCGCTTGCCCGTTCGCTGGTGCGCGAACCGGCCCTGCTTCTCGCCGATGAGCCGTTCGGCGCGCTCGATGCGCTGACCCGGCTGAAAATGCACGATCTGCTGCGGGAGTTGTGTGCAAGACACCGTCCTGCCGTGCTGCTCGTCACCCACGACGTCGATGAGGCGATTTCGCTGGCCGACCGCATCCTGGTTCTCGACGAAGGGCGTCTCATCGAGGATCTCAAGATCGATCTGCCGACACCGCGCGACCATGGCGATCCGCGCTTTGCGCAATTCCGGATCCAACTTCTCAGCCGGCTCGGGGTCGAGCTTCCGGGCCGCAAGGCCGCCTGACATCAGCAACAGTTCAGTTTGATCTGGAGATAAGCCAATGAGCACATCGAAACGGCAAATGCGGCTTGGCGCATTCATCATGGCGACCGGCCATCATGTCGCCGCCTGGCGCCATCCGGAGGCGCAGGCCGATGCCGGCCTCAATATCGATCACTACCGCGAGCTCGCGCAGACCGCCGAACGCGGCAAATTCGATCTCGTCTTCGTCGCCGACAGTCCGGCTGGATGGGACCGCGCCAAGGACCCGGAAGCGCTTCGCCGCACCGCCCAGGGCGCGCATTTCGAGCCTCTGACCCTCTGGGCTGCCCTTTCCCAGGTGACCAAACATATCGGCTTCGTCGCCACGGCATCGACGACCTACGAGGACCCCTACCTGCTGGCCCGCAGGTTCGCGTCGCTGGACTATATCTCCAAGGGTCGCGCCGCATGGAACGTCGTCACGACGGGCGCGGACGTTTCGAAAAACTTTTCGATATCAGGCCATCCCGCCCATGCCGATCGTTATGAGCGGGCCGAGGAATTCGTCGACCTGGTGAAGGGCCTATGGGACTCCTACGAGGACGATGCCTTCATTCGCGACAAGGAAAGCGGGGTCTATCTCGATCCCGACAAGGTGCATCTCGTCGATCACAAGGGCAAATTCTTCTCGGTGGCCGGCCCGCTCAATGTCGGTCGTCCGGTTCAGGGCTATCCTGTGGTCGTGCAGGCCGGCGCATCGGAACCGGGGCGCGAACTTGCCGCCCGCACGGCCGAGATGATCTTTACCGCCAACCAGACCTTCGAGGATGCGCAGGAATTCTATTCCGACGTCAAAGGGCGGCTCGCCCGCTACGGACGCCGGTCAGATGAACTGCTGATCAGTCCCGGCATATTCCCGGTTCTCGGTGGGACGGAAGCGGAAGCCCAGGCGAATTATGACCATATCCAATCGCTGGTTCATCCCTCCATCGCCTGGAATATCCTTGCTCGCCACTACAAGGGCATCGACCTTTCCGGATATTCGCTGGATGATCCCGCCCCTCCCCTGCCTGATAATACCGAACTCAACAAAAGCCGCCTCAAGCTGGTTTCCGACCTGGTATCGCGCAACAATCTGACGCTGCGCCAGTTCTATCTGGCGGTCGCCACGGCTCGTGGCCACCGGACGGTCGTCGGAACACCCGAGCAGATTGCCGATGCGATGCAGACCTGGTTCGAGAACGGTGCTGCCGACGCCTTCAACATCATGCCGCCGATCCTGCCCACCGCCTTGACCGATTTCGTCGATCAGGTCGTCCCGATCCTGCGCAAGCGCGGCCTGTTCCGGCACGAATATGAAGGCACGACACTGCGGGAGAACCTTGGCCTCCAACGCCCGCCGAATGGCTTTGTGGTTCAGGCGGGACAGCAGCAGGTGCAGGCGGCCGTATGATCTCTTGAGGGGGCTTCCCTCCCTTCGTTTTGTTCCAATTACACACAGAGCCGCAGCATCGCATGAGCAATAATTCCGAATTTCTCTGGTATATTCCGAACGACGTCAAAGCCGGCCATCGCGGCGATTCCGCCGTCGAGAACCACAACAGCCTGGACACGCTGACCAGCCACGCAAGGGCGCTGGAGGAGCATGGCTGGAAGGGCGCGCTCATCGGCACCGGTTGGGGTCGCCCCGACACGTTTACCGTCGCGGCCTCGCTCGCCGCGCGGACCACCACTTTCGAGCCGCTCATTGCGATCCGTCCCGGCTATTGGCGACCGGCGAACTTCGCTTCCGCGGCGGCGACGCTCGACCATCTGACCGGCGGCCGCGTGCGGATCAACATCGTGTCGGGCAAGGACAACCTCTCTGCCTACGGCGATAGCGAGGGGGACCAGGCACACCGCTATGCCAGGACGAAGGAGTTCATGCGGCTGGTCCGCAGATTGTGGACCGAAGAAAACGTCACATCCGCGGGCGAGAACTTCCGCGTTGCTGAATCCACCGTGGTGCCGCGCATCCCGGTCCGCGGCGACCGTCGGCACCCCAAATTCTATTTTGGCGGCGCCTCGGAGGCGGCCGAGCGGGTGGCCGCCACCGAGGCTGATATCCAGCTCTTCTGGGGCGAGCCGCTCGACGGTGTCGGCGAACGGATCGCGCGACTGAAGGCGTTGAGCAGGGAGCTTGACCGCGACCTCCCGCCGCTGGAATTCGGCCTGCGGATAACGACGCTGGTCCGGGACACCACGGAACAGGCCTGGACCGACGCCGAGGCAAAGGTCGCCGAGATGGCCAGAAGCAAAGGTACCGGCTGGCACGATCACCAGCGCGCACTCGCCGTCGGCCAGCAGCGGCTGCTCGAGCTGCATGAGCGTGGCGACGTCCTCGACGACAACCTCTATACCGCTCCGGGCAAAGTCGGCGGCGGCGGCGCCGGCACCACCTGGCTGGTAGGGTCGGCGGAAGACGTCGCCCGCTCGCTACGCAAATATCAGGATCTCGGCATCACCCACTTCGTGCTGTCCGACACGCCGTATCTCTCCGAAATCAAGCGACAGGGCGATCAGCTTCTTCCGCTGCTGCGCGTCTGAGACCGGAGCAGCGGCTCTTCGGCGCAGCAGCTGCAATTCATGCCGATTGCCGAGACCGTTCTGGGCGTCCCGCAATTCGCGGGCAAGCCGCAGAACCTTGTTGTTTCGGCGAGGTAAGAGATTTCGCAACCATCGGAAGAGCGCCGGTCGAATTGCCCATCCGAAAAGCGCAAATGCTATCCAGATAGAGCGCAATAGCTTGCTCCGTCGGCTCCGTTTACACTCTCTAAAATATATTACTCTAATTTTTTTGGATATCGGGGCGACGTTCTTTAGGACCGTCACCTCCGCCATGAGGGCGGGTCAGGCACCCGAATTTCGCATGAAATCGGCTTTTATTGCTTTGACGGATGTCCCGTTTCTCAAGCGCGATTCCGGGCACAGGGTGCCCGTCGGATGCACTCGGAGACAACGATGCTCTGCCTTCGATTGAGATATGACAAGCAATCCTGGCTGCCGAGACATCCTTCCAACAAAGCTCACCGCGGGGGAGAGTGCATATGAAGAATATCATGAGTTTCGGAGTTGTGGCGCGCTTGGCGCTTGGCTTCGGCGTTCTCCTCTTGCTGATGGTCGGCTTGACCATCTATTCGACGGAAGAAGTTGCGCTGATCAACGATAAACTTGGAGCGATGAACGACGTCAACAGCGTGAAGCAACGGTTTGCCATCAACTATCGCGGCAGCGTGCATGATCGGGCGATCGCCATCCGCGACGTCACTCTGGTGACATCTGACGATGAGCGGAAGACGGCCGAGGCATTGATCGGGAAGCTGGCAGCCTCTTACGCCGAGAATGAAAAGCGCATGGCGGATATGGTTGCATCTCCGGCCGGTGCGACGGAACAGGAAAAGACCATCCTCAGCGAGATTGCAGACATTCAGGCGAAGGCCAATCCATTGGTCGCCCAGATCATTGCGCTGCAGGAGAAGGGCGACGGCGAGGCCGCCCGCAAGATTCTGCTCGAACAGGCTCGACCGGCCTTCGTTGCCTGGCTCGGCGCCATCAACAAATTCATCGACTATCAGGAAGCGCTGAACAAATCGATCGGCGGCGAGGTTCGCAGCTCGGCAAGCGGCTTCAAGCCATTCGCACTGACCGCGCTTGGCATTGCGGCCGTTCTTTCGCTGGTTGCCGCGGCCGTGACCGCACGCACGATCGTCGGCCCGCTGGCAAAACTTCAGCTTTCGCTGAAAGCCATGGCCGATGGCAATCTTGATGGCGATCGCCGCCTCGAAGCGCGCGGCGATGAGATCGGCAAGCTCGCACGGGCGGTGGCCGGGCTGCGCGACGCAATTTCGGCAAAGGCGGAACGGGAAGCCGACGCCGAGGCGAAGCGAGCCGTGTCGGAGCGGCATCGCCTCGAGCAGGACGCAGATGAACGCCGCACGCTTGCGGAGCAGACGGACAAGGCTGTCGGCCAGCTTGGCGATGCGCTGCAGGCGCTGGCTGACGGCGACCTTACACAGCAGATCGGCACTCCGTTCATTCCGTCCTTGGAAAAGCTCCGCGCCGACTTCAATTCTGCGGTCGAAAAGCTCCGTGCCGCCATGCAGAAGGTTGCGCAGAACGCCAGCGCCATAGCGGCCGGTGCGCAGGAGATCCGCTCCGCCTCGGACGATCTCGCCAAGCGGACAGAACAGCAGGCAGCCTCGGTCGAGGAAACCGCCGCGGCCCTGGAAGAGATTACGACCACCGTTGCCGACTCAAGCAACAAGGCTCAGGAAGCCGGCCAACTCGTTCGCAAGACGAAGGATAGCGCGGAGCGCTCTGGCAGCGTCGTTCGGGATGCGGTCGATGCCATGGGCAAGATCGAATCCTCCGCCACCGAAATCGGCAGCATCATCGGTGTCATCGATGAAATCGCCTTCCAGACCAACCTGCTGGCGCTCAATGCCGGTGTCGAAGCCGCCCGCGCCGGTGAGGCAGGCAAGGGCTTTGCCGTCGTCGCTCAGGAAGTACGCGAGTTGGCGCAACGTTCCGCCAAGGCGGCAAAAGAAATCAAGGAACTCATCAACGCTTCGAACGGCCACGTCAAAAGCGGTGTGGCCCTGGTTGGCGAGACCGGAAAGGCGCTGAAAGAGATTGCGGAGCAGGTGCAGCAGGTCGACGGCAATGTGGGGGCCATCGTCGGCGCTTCGCAAGAGCAGGCGACGGGACTGAAAGAAATCAATACCGCCGTCAACAGGATGGATCAGGGCACGCAGCAGAACGCCGCCATGGTGGAAGAAGCCACAGCGGCCTCTCATAACCTCGCCAAGGAAGCCGACGCGCTGTTCCAGCTTCTGGGCCAGTTCAACATTGGCGGAGCGGTGGCACCGAAGCGCGCATCGCAGCCCGCAGCCGCAGCGTCGCATGCTCAACCGGCGCCCTCGCCTGCGCGCCAGATGATTGCCAAAGTGGGTAAGTCGTTCCAGACGAATGGGAATGCGGCATTGGCCGGCGATTGGGAAGAGTTTTAAGTCGCCCTGATCTCTCTCCAGCTTATGCTGGAACGCCAAAGCGGCATAATTTTGCGAAGGGCAGCGTTTGCTGCCCTTCGCACTTTCGGATCAAAGGAGGTGAGCATGATGTTGTCTGAAAACCGCTCACACTTTTCGGCATCATGCTCTAGGCCCGGACCGGAGCCTTGGCCGGAAGCAGGGCGTTGACCACGACCGCAACGGCGATGTTGGCCGCAAGCGCCAGCAGTCCGGTATAGACGGTGAAGGGTTCGCCGCCGAGGCTGATCAGATGCAGAGGCTTCCAACCGGCATCCCAGACGAGGAAAGTGCCGCCGCCGAAGCCGACGAACCAGCCGGCAAGCAGGCCGGGTGCACGGAACCAGTTGGTATAGAGGCCGAAGACCAGGGCCGGAAGCGTCTGCAGGATCCAGATGCCGCCGAGCAGCTGCAGGTCGAGTGCGAATTGCGTCGGCAGGAAGATGATGACGAGCAGCGCGCCGACCTTCACGACGAGCGAGGTGATCTTTGCGACCTTCGCCTCGCCCGCGTCGCTGACGTCTGGATCGACATAGGCTTTCCAGAAATTGCGGGTGAAGAGGTTGGCTGCGCCGATGCTCATCACCGCTGCCGGCACCAGCGCACCGATGGCGATCGCCGCAAAGGCGAAGCCGGAGAACCAGCCCGAAAACAGCGTCTTGAACAGCGTCGGAACGACGTCATTGGCGCTGTCGAGCTTCAGGTTGGCGGCATGCCCCATATAGCCGAGCAGCGCCAGAAGGCCGAGCAGCAGCGTATAGGCGGGCAACATGATCGCATTCTTGCGGATCGTTTTGCCGCTGTTGGAGGCAAAGATGCCGGTCAGCGTATGCGGATACATGAAGGCTGCGAGCGCCGAACCCAAAGCGAGCGTGGCATAGGCGACATACTGGTTGCCACCAAGCAGCAGGTTGCCGGAACCCTTGGCCTGGAAGGCCGCATCGGCCGAGGCGAAGACATTGGCGTAGCCTCCGAGTTTCGAAGGGATCAGCGCGACGGCCGCGATCACGACGATATAGATCATGATGTCCTTGACGAAGGCGATCAGAGCCGGGGCGCGCAGGCCCGCGGAGTAGGTGTAGAGCGCCAGCACGATGAAGGCGATCGCCAGCGGCAGTTCGCCATGCAGCCCGAGCGCCTTCAACACCGCCGTCATGCCGACGAGTTGGAGGGCAATATAGGGCATGGTGGCGATGACGCCGGTTGCCGCCACGGCGAGTTCGAGACCGCGCGATCCGTATTGACCGTGGACGACGTCGCCAGCTGTCACATAGCCGAAATCCTTGGCGCGTTTCCACAGCACAGGCATGACCATGAAGACGAAGGGATAGACGACGATGGTGTAGGGCAGTGCGAAGAAGCCGTAGGCTCCCACTGTATAGACCAGCGCCGGGACGGCGATCACGGTGTAGGCGGTATAGAAATCGCCGCCGACGAGGAACCAGGTGATCCAGGTGCCGAAGTTGCGTCCGCCCAGACCCCATTCATCGATATGGGCCAGTGTCTCGGGCTTGCGCCAGCGGCTGGCGACGAAGCCCATGACCGTGACCAAAACGAAAAAGAAGATGAAGACGGCAAGCGCTGTGCCGTTGATATCAGTCGTCATGGCGAGTGCTCCGATAGGCGATCCAGGTCAGCGCTGCGGTGATCGGCACCCAGAGAAGCTGATACCAATAGAAGAAGGGAAAGCCGAAAAGAGACGGCTCGCGGACATTGTAAAATGGTGGCCAGAGCAGACCTAGATAGGGAATGACAAGCAGCCAGAGCGCTGCCTTGCTACGTGGTTTTTCCATGTCGGAATACCTTTCAGGCGCCGCGGGCGGCGGTCGCCATGTTCCAGTTGTCGGCGTGGAAGGCAGGTCTGTCAGCCGGCGGCCGCGGCAGGCCCGGCTCGGGTCGCTCGAGGTTTTCCGGCCGATCGGAAGCTGATGTAACGCATGTGAATTCCTCCCAACGGCTCGCACTTGGCCAGCCGTGGATGGAGTCCTATGGCGTTGGTTTTGTCCTCACAAGATGGGCGCGGCGCTGAAATGCCGGGGTCTACCCAGAAGTGGGTAGACGACAGTGTCGCGTCTTTTCAGACGCGCGAAGCACGCTGTAGAGCTTTGAATTGTGCAGTAGATTCACCCGACTTTCGAGACGATGCCGTGATCGAGGGCATAGCGGATGAGCCCAGCCGTGGTCGTAATGCCGAGCTTCTTTTTGAGATTCTTGCGATGCGTTTCCGCCGTGGCGGAGGTGATCCCGAGCGTCTCGGCGATCTCCTTGTTGCTCCTGCCGGCAACGATCAGCCCGAGAATGTCGCGTTCGCGCGGCGTCAGGGGATCGCTCCCCTCCTCCACGCGTTCGCCCATCAGCGCGTCGAACACGCCGGACGAGAAATATGTCCCCCCACCTGCCACGGTCTCGATGGCCGAGACGATCTCGTCGGTCGAAACGTCTTTCAGGATGTAACCGGCAGCGCCGTGCATGACCGAGGAGGAAATATACTCGCGGCTGTCATGCATGGAGAGCATCACGACCCGCGCCTGGGGGAGTTCGTTCCGGAACAGTTCGATCGCATCGATGCCGCTCAGCTTCGGCATGTTAATGTCCATCAGCACGACCTGCGGCAGGATCTGCCGGCCGATCTCCAGTCCCGTTTGGGCAAGCCCGGCCGTGCCGGCAACTTCGATATGGTCGAATGTTTCGAGCACCGCCTTCAACCCGTCCAGCACCAGCGGGTGGTTGTCGATCAAGAGCACCCTGATTTTCGGGCGTTCCGTCATGCAGCTTCTGCCTGCCGATTGACGGGGCGATTGGCCGATTTCGGCATCATCGCCGTCAGCGTCGTGCCTGCCTCGCTGCTGTTGATCAGCAGCAGGCCGCGGAAGTGGGCCATCCGCTCCTGCATGTTGCGCAGGCCGAGACCCGATCTGCCGGACATACCGTCTTTGATGCCGTCGAAGCCGGCGCCGTTGTCGGACACGGTCATGCGGGCGCGGCCGTTATCGCTCCAGAGCTTGACCGCAAGCTTGGAGGCGCCCGCGTGGCGCTCGACATTGTTGAACGCTTCCTGGGCGACGCGATAAAGGGCGGTGTTCGCTTCGGCCTTCAGCGTGTCGGTGAAGCCTGAGGCGTCGATCTTCGTCTCGATCCCCGTCCGCTCGGCAAAATGATAGCAGAGTGCCTCCAGCGCGGCCGTCAGGCCGAGGTCATCGAGCACGCGCGGGCGCAGATCGTGCGACAGCCGTCTGATTTCCTTGATGGCGCCGTTCAGCGCCTCGACACCGCGATCGATCGTCAGCGCTGCATCGTCGACATTGGTCCTGACCTTGCGGCCGGCAAGATCCATCGCATAGCGCACACCGACGAGATTTTGGGAAATGCCGTCGTGCAACTCGCGAGCAAGCCGCGCGCGCTCTTCTTCCTGGGTATCGATGACCCGCTGCGTCAACGCCTTGAGCCGGCTGTCGGCCATGCGGCGCTCGTGGAACGTCAGCAGCATGCAGGTGGTGAAAACGACGAGCACCGAAGGCACGTCGATCAGCGCGACGATGACGAAGGTCCGTTTTATGTTGGCGCGCATCCCGGCGTTGGCGGCGGCACTTTGGGCAAAGACGTCATCCAGATAAACGCCGGTGCCGACGACCCAGTGCCATTTGTCGAGGCTGACGACGAAGGAGAGCTTGTCGGCGATTTGTCCGGTCGATGGTTTCTGCCACTTGTACTGATGCAGGCCCCCGCCCGCTTTTGCCGTGGCGATCAGTTCGGCAATGACCTTGTCGCCATCCGGGTCGGTAAGGTCGAGCCAATTGTGCCCATGCCGGAAACTCTGGCGCGGATGGACGATATTGTTGCCGTCATAGTCGTAGACAAAGAAATATCCGTCCTTGCCGTAGTCGAGCGAGGTCAGGATCGCCGCCACCTGCTGCTTGGCGGCTTCATCGTCGGAACCGGCTTTGTCATAGATCGTCTGGATGGCGGACAGAGCAAGGTTGGTCAGATTGAGGATTTCGGCTTCCTTGGTCTTCAGCATGTTCTGCTCGAACGTGTCGATGCTGTTCTTGGCGAGGTTTGCCGATTGCCAGGTGATGAAGGTGGTAATCGCAAGGATCGAAATGACGAGCGGAACGATCGCCAATGCGATGATCTGGTGTCGTAACGTCAACGATCATTCCTCCCGAGAATTTGCGCCGGGAATTATGCCCTTTGTCAAATGCGAGTCCAGCGGCTTATCCGTGCGGTCGCGCCAGCGCTAGTCCAGGGGCACGAACAGGCCGAGCTTGACGTCCCGCAGCACCACATTCGTGTGCATGCGGCGGATCTGGGGATTGTCAGCCATGATCAGTGCGGCGATGTCGTCATAATGCTCGACGTCGCGGGCGGTAACGATCGCGATCAGATCGACCGCACCGGTGACATAATAGACCTGCTGGATGTGATCCTGCTTCTCCGCCCAGAGGCGGAACTTCGCCAGCGCGTCGTAATTATCCCGCTCGATCTCCATCCCGACGATGAACACCATCGCTGTGCCTGTCGCCTTGCGGTCGACGACGGCCACCTCCGCTCTGATGATCCCTTCCTCGCGCAGTCGCTTCAACCGCCTCTGCACGGCCGAGACCGACAGTCCGATCCGTTCGGCAATGGTTTCGGCTTTCAGCTGGCAGTCGCGCTGAACGATATCGAGAATGTCACGGTCAAAACGATCCAGCTGTTCCATTGTCCAATCCTAGTTCTCGCCGCAGCAATTCGCACATTCTGCCGTACTTGCCGCACGAGGAAGATTATTTTGCATAAAATATGCATAATAGATGAAAACTGCGCGAAAAAACCGCGTTATTTTATCATTATCCTTCGCAAGCTTAATTCACCCGGAACCATGCATGCCAGATCAACCCTTTCCTGCTCTTCGCGTCGAAGATCTCCATAAAAGCTTCGGCTCGCAAGAGGTTCTCAAGGGTATTTCGGCGCAGGCCGAGAAGTCCGATGTAATTTCGATCATCGGCTCGTCGGGCTCCGGCAAGAGCACCTTTCTCAGATGCATCAATTTCCTGGAAACGCCGGATCGTGGCCGCATCGCCGTGAACGGCGAGGAAATCGCGCTGAAGATGGGGCGGGACGGCCGGCTGCAGCCGCGCAGCTGGCGGCAGATCGAACGGCTGCGGACCGGACTGGGGATGGTCTTCCAGAGTTTCAATCTCTGGGCCCATCGGACGGTGCTGGAAAATGTCATCGAGGCGCCGGTGCATGTCATGGGCATTTCGCGGCGCGAGGCGATCGAAAAGGCCGAGGCCCTGCTCCACAAGGTTGGGCTCTTCGACAAGCGCCATGCCTATCCGGCTTTCCTCTCCGGCGGTCAACAACAGCGCGCGGCGATTGCGAGAGCCCTCTGCGTCGACCCTGATGTCATGCTGTTCGACGAGCCGACATCGGCGCTCGATCCGGAGCTGGTCGGCGAGGTCCTGAAAGTCATCCGCGATCTCGCCGAAGAAGGCCGGACCATGCTGATCGTCACGCATGAAATGCGCTTCGCGCGCGATGTCTCGAGCCGTGTTCTCTTCCTCCATCAGGGACGGATCGAGGAAGAAGGCCCGCCGGAGCAGATATTCGGCGCGCCGGTCAGCGCCCGCTGCCGGGAATTCACCGGCCTCAGCGCCCACTGATGCACTCCGAGCTCTCATCGACAACACAAACCAGGAGAATCCTGCGAATGAAACTGCTCCCCACGCTTCTCGCCGGCGCGGCACTCGTGCTTTCCGCCGTCACCGCACAGGCCGAAGTCCGCTTCGGCGTCATGAACGAATCCTATCCGCCCTTCTTCGCCAAGGATGCGTCGGGCCAATGGCAGGGATGGGAAATCGACCTGATGAATGCCGTATGCGAGGAGATGAAGGAGAAATGCTCGATCGTCGAGATTTCCTGGGATGGTCTCATTCCGGCTCTCCAGAGCAAGAAGTTCGACGTGATCTGGTCGTCGATGTCGAACACCGCGGAACGCTCGAAGGTGATCGACTTCACCGACAAATATTACAACACGCCGAGCACCTTGATCGGTCCCAAGGACCAGAAGCCGGGCGCCACCGCCGAGGACGTGAAGGGCAAGACCATCGGCATCCAGGTGTCGACGATCCAGTCGGAATATTACAAGAAGTATTTCGCCGCCGCTGCCGAGGAAAAGACCTATCAGACGCTCGATGAGGCTTTCCAGGATCTCGCTTCCGGCCGTATCGACTATGTCTTCGGCGATTCACTGGCGCTTGACGCTTTCCTGAAAAGCGATGGCGGCAAGGATTGCTGCGCCAAGATGGGCGACGTCGCCGACGACAAGGAGATTCTCGGCGCCGGCGTTTCGGGCGGCCTGCGCAAGGAAGACACGGAACTGAAGGCCAAGCTGAATACGGCGATCGCTGCCGTCCGTGCCAGTGGCCAGTATGACGCCATCAACAAGAAATACTTCGATTTCGACATCTACGGCGCAAAGTAAGCAGTCCTGATAATGGCGACCGCGCAACAAGGTGTTCTGGACCTGCTGTCTCCTTATCCTCCGGGATGGGGCGGCGTTCTTTTGGCAGGTGCGGTCTCCACGGTCGCCATCTCGGCTTGCGCTTTCGCGATCGGCTTGCTGCTCGGCACGGGCGGCGCGCTTGGAAAGCTTTCGGGCAATCGCATACTGCGCCTGCTGCTCGATCTCTATACCACGCTGATCCGCGCCGTTCCCGAGCTGATCCTGATCGTCGGGCTCTACTATGCCGGCACCGATGGCCTCAACCGGCTGCTCGCCGCTTTGGAGCTGCCGCCGGTCAATGTGAACGGCTTCGTCGCGGCCGTCGCCGTGCTGGGCTTCGTGCAGGGCGCCTACATGACGGAGGTGCTGCGCGGCGCGATTCTCGCCATTCCCGTCGGCCAGATCGAGGCCGCCAAGGCCTTCGGCATGGGGCCGGTGCTGAGGTTCCGTCGGGTCCTGCTGCCGGCGCTTTTGCCGAACGCGCTGCCGGGCCTTGCCAATCTATGGATGTCGGTCACCAAGGACAGCGCGCTGGTGGCGGTCGTCGGCTACCAGGAACTGGCGCTCGCCACCCGTCTTGCCGGGGCAAGCACCAAGCATTACTTCGTCTTTTTCCTTGCTTCGGCCCTTCTCTATCTCGCCATCACGCTTGTTTCCAACGTCGTCTTCAAACTGATCGAGGGACGGGTACGGCGGGGGCAGCCGCGTCTTGCCTGAAGAAAGCGCCCCATGAATTTCACCTGGATCTCTTCCTACTGGCCGCTGCTTCTGACCGGCGCCTGGCAGACTGTTTGCCTGCTGGTGATCTCCGTGGTGTTCGGCTTCGCCATCGCCATAGGCCTCGCGTTTGCGCAGGTCAGCGGCGGCAGACTGACCCGGCTCCTGGCGCGGAGTTACTGCACCTTCTTTCGCGGCACGCCGCTGCTGATACAGCTATGGCTTCTCTACTACGGGGTGGGCTCGCTGCTGCCCATGGTCCCCGGCATCCGCCAGAGCCTGTTCTGGCCGATCCTGCGCGAGGGCTTCTTCTTCGCCGCCGTCAGTTTTACCCTGAACTATGCAGCCTATGAGGCAGAGGTGTTGCGCGGCGCGCTGCTTGCCGTTCCCAAGGGCGAGCTCGAAGCGGGCCGGGCCTTCGGCCTGTCGCCCTGGATGCTGATCCGCCGCATCTGGCTGCCGCGCGCCATTCGAATCGCCCTGCCGACGATTGCGGGAGAGATCGTCATGCAGCTCAAGGCGACGCCGCTCGCCTTTACTGTGACGGTGATGGATCTTTATGCCGTGGCAAACAAGGTTCGGCAGGACACTCTGCTCGTCTATGAACCGCTGCTGGTCGTCACCCTCTTCTATCTCGCCCTGACCGCCGTCATCGCCCGCGTCTTCCGAAGTCTCGAAGCGCAGGTGCCGGTTCGCCGCTAGGCCGACGGGAAAGAGACTGGTCATGAACTCGCTGGCGCACGAACCACGTACATCTCGCCCACTTTACGATGAAAAGCCCCGCGCCGCTGACGGCGCGACAGCCTGAATGGAGACCTCTTCATGAGCACGATGCGAATTCTCGATGGCGGCATGAGCCGCGAACTGTTGCGGCTGGGCGCCGAGCTGAAACAACCGGAATGGTCGGCATTGGCGCTGATCAACGCGCCGGATATCGTCCGTAGGGTCCACCAGGAATTCATCGCCGCCGGCTCTGAGGTGATTACGACAAACAGCTACGCGCTGGTGCCCTTTCACATCGGCGAGGACCGGTTCCAGAAGGAAGGGGCGGCGCTGATCCGTCTCGCCGGCCGCTTGGCGCGCGAGGCGGCTGATTCCGTCACGGATCGGAAGGTGCTGGTCGCCGGCTCGCTGCCGCCGATCTTCGGCTCATACGAGCCGCAGAATTTTCAGCCTTCGCGGGTGCAGGATTATCTCGAGGTGCTTGTCGAAAACCTTTCTCCCTTCGTCGATATATGGCTCGGCGAGACGTTGAGCCTGATCGCCGAGGCAGAGGCTGTGCGCAAGGCGGTGGCGACGTCAGGCAAACCGTTCTGGATTTCGTTCACATTGGCCGATGACGAGGCAGCGATAAGGGGCGGCGAACCCAAGCTTCGCTCCGAGGAAAGGGTCGAGGAGGCGGCGTCCTGGGCGGTTTCATCGGGCGCTGACGCCCTCCTGTTCAATTGCAGCAAGCCCGAAGTCATGCAGGCGGCGGTGGAGACGGCCGCGCGCGTGTTCCGGAAGATGGATGCTCACATCGAAATCGGCGTCTATGCCAATGCCTTCCAAGGGGAGCAAGGCGAGGCAGCCGCCAATGAAGGCCTGCACGAGACACGCGCCGATCTGAATGACGATGCCTATTCGCGCTATGCCTGCTCCTGGGCCGAGGCCGGCGCGACGATCATCGGCGGCTGCTGCGGCATTGGCGCCGCCCACATCCATCGACTCAAGAAGACGCTTTTGGGTTGAATAGCCGAGAGTGAGGCTGCTGCCGGCAATCGCAGTTCTCGGACTTTATTGATCCTCTTGGTGAAGTGACCTCGCGAGCGCTTTCATCCGCCCTTCGGCGCCATCACCTTGATTTCTGAGAGATGCAGGGCATCAGGTTCGTTTTGGCCGGCTCGGGGCATGGTCGAGGCCGGCGGCGGCCTTCTTCAGGCAGTCGAGGTAGCGGTCCCGGTTGGCGATGCCATCGTCGCGCGGCGTGACGAGGCAGAGCGTTGCGGCTGCATGGCCTTCCTCGCCCCGCACCGGTACGGCAAAACAATGGGTGAAGCTGTCGACGATGCTGTTGAAGGTGAAGAGACCTTCACGCTCGGCCTGGCGCACCTCGGCGATGAAGGTTTGCGGCTCGAGCCATTCGCCGTTCGGCAGGCGAAAATCCTGCGGCGGAATGAAGTTCAGGATTTCTTGATCCGACAGGTGTGCGACGAGTAGACGGCCCGACGCCGTCCACGGGATCGGCACCGACTGCCCGACATCCGTCGAAATGCGGAAGGGGCGCGCGCCTTCGCGCATGCGGACGACGGTGTATCTGTTTCCATCCAGCATGCAGAACTGCGCCGTTTCCCGCGTCTCGTCGGCAAGCTGTTCCAGCGCCGCCTCGCATTCGCGGGTGAAGTCGAAATGGTTCTCATAGGCTGCGCCGAGGAAATACAGTTTGCGGCCGAGATAGACACGCCCCTCGCCGCCCGTGAATTCCAGAATGCCATTCTGCAGCAGCAGGTTTACGAGCTCATAAACCGATGAGCGCGGTGCGCCGATCTGCGCGGCGATTTCGTTCGGCTTCAGGGCCTGGCGTTTCTGGCGCAGGAAATCGAGGATCTCGAAGGCGCGGTCGAGCCCTCGGGCGCGCTTGCCGGCTGCTTCGTCCTGAACTGCATCCATTGCTGTCGATCCCCTTTTTGTCCGGCCAAGCTTTTCAAGCCGTCTGCCACATCTGTCAATCGATCCCGCCATTCCTAGCGAATGAAATTTCTGCACCCCTCTTGCGAGGTAAAAAAATCGGCATAAGATCGCTTCGTCCGGTATATAGATCACATGTACGATATATTGGACACAAATGGCAAGCCGTCAACGCTGCCGCACACAAAAAGGGGATCGACATGAAGAATCTTGAAAACGGCATTTCCGCTTCGCTGCGCCGCCGCCTTCTCGCGGGCGCTGCCGCCGCTGCGGCACTCCTCGTCTTTTCGGCCGGCACGGCCTCGGCCGCCGCCAACTGCATCAAGGGTGACAGGAAGGCGCCCTATACGATCGGCTGGGCAAACATCTACTCGGTGCCGACCTGGATGAAGCAGACCGAAGGCACCATCACGGCTGAAGTGGAGGAGCTGAAGAAGGCGGGCCTGGTGAGAGATCTGATGATCACGGACGCGCAGGGCAATGCCCAGACGCAGATCCAGCATATCCAGTCGATGATCGACGCCAATGTCGACGCCATCGTCGTGATCGCCGGTTCCTCCAACGCGCTCGACCGCGTCATATCAGATGCCTGCGACAAGGGCATCGCCGTCGTGAATTTCGACAGCCTTGTTAACACCGACAAGGTGACGGCGAAGATCAACACCGATTCCAACGAATGGGGCGCGACCGCTGCCAAGTGGATGGTCAGCCAGCTCGGCGGCAAGGGCAAGATCATCATCATGAACGGCCCGGCCGGCATTTCGGTGAGCGACGACCGCCGCAAGGGCGCCCAGCCGGTCCTCGACGCCAATCCCGGTCTCCAGGTGATCACCGAAACGAACACGGAATATAACGTCGCCCCGGCACAGGAAGCGATGACCAGCCTGCTCTTCGCCAATCCCGAAATCGACGGCGTGCTGTCGCTCGGCGGCGCGCTATCGGCCGGCTCCGTCCTCGCCTTCGAGCGTCAGGGCCGCGATCAGGTGCCGACTACAGGTGAAAACGCCAGGCAGTTCCTGGAACTCTGGAAGGAGAAGGGACTGAAGGGCTGGGCGACCATGCAGCCCAACTGGCTCGGTGCACTTTCCGTTTACACCGCCGTGCAGGCGCTGGAAGGCAAGGACGTTCCGGCCTTCGTCAAGGTGCCGCTGCCTGTCATCGACGACAGCACGATCGGCAGCTACCTCGCCCGGGCCGACAAGTTCCCGGCTGACGGCTATATCTACTCGGACTACGACAAGGCGCTCTTCGACAAGCTGCTTGCCACCAAGTAATCCGCCCAAGTAACTCGGGTTGAGGAAAGCCGTCATGACGGAAGAACGACCCCTGCTGGAAGCCCGGCAGGTGTTCAGGGGATTTTTCGGCAATCCCGTTTTGAAGGGCGTCGACATCGCCCTTCTGCCGGGCAGGGTTCACGCCCTGCTCGGCGAAAACGGCGCCGGCAAGTCCACGCTGATCAACCTCCTGTCCGGTGCTCTCCAGCCGGACGGCGGTTCCATCCTCGTCGACGGCAAGCCGGTCGAACGCTTCAGCCCGGCGGCTGCGCGCGCGGCCGGTATTGCAGTCGTTCAGCAGGAGCTGAGCCTCACGGCCAGTCTCTCGATTGCCGAAAACATCGGGCTCGGCGCCTTTCCGCGCCGGTTCGGTCTGATCGATTACAAAGCGCTTCATCGCGGCGTGTCAGATGTCTGCGATATGGTGGGGCTCACCGAGCCGCTCGACATGCCGGTCGCCGACCTGGCGCTTGGCCGCCGCCAGATGGTGGAGATCGCCAAGGCACTGTTCCGCAAGCCACGCGTGCTGATCCTGGACGAACCGACCTCATCGCTTTCCGCACACGAAGCCGGCATCCTTGCCCGCCTGATCGAGACGCTGAGGGACCGCGGCACCGCACTTCTCTATATTTCCCACCGCCTCAACGAGGTGCAGGCGCTCTGCTCGCATGTCACGGTGCTGAAGGACGGCTTGGTCACCGCCGACCAGTCGCTGTCCGGCATCGACGGCGAGGGCCTGGTGCGCCTGATGGTCGGCCGCGAGACCGGCGACCTGTTCCCGCCGCGCTCCGTCACGGCACCCGGCGCGCTGCGCATCAGCGTCGAAGGTTTTTCCGCCGGCATGGTGCGTGACATTGGCTTCTCCGCCCGCGCCGGCGAGATTGTCGGTATCGGCGGGCTGGTGGGTCAAGGGCAGGAAGACCTGCTGCTTGGCCTTTACGGCGCGATTCCGGCCGCGGCTGCCCGGGCGGAGGTATCCGGCAAGCCCGCCCTGCCCGCCGATGTCGGCGAGGCGAATGCCGCCGGCATCGTCTATGTCCCGGCCGACCGCAAGCATGAGGGGCTGGTGCTGCCCCACTCCATCGCCTCCAATCTCATCCTGCCCTCGCTCGGACGGCTCGCCCGCAAGGGCTTACGCGACCGGCCGGCGGAAAACGGCCTGGTCGCCGATCTCGCGCGCCGGCTGACGATCAAGGGCGATACGGCCCGCCCGGTGCAGGCGCTTTCCGGCGGCAACCAGCAGAAGGTGGCGCTCGCCAAGTGGCTGCCGCTCGATCCCTCCGTTCTGCTCCTCAACGATCCGACGCGCGGCGTCGACATCGAGACCAAGCGGGAAATCTACCTCATGCTCCGCGCTTTCGCCGCCGAGGGGCGGCTCGTCATTCTGGCCAGTTCCGATACGCCGGAGCTCGTGCATCTCTGTGACCGCGTCGTGGTTCTGCGCGAGGGGCGCGTCGCCGCGTCGCTGTCGCAAGATGAAATCAGTGAAGGAGCGATCGTCGGTGCGGCCATGGGCATTACCACCACGACACAGGGAGAAGCGGCATGAGCACAAGTTCGTCATCCCGCCTCTACGGCTCGATCCAGCTCCGCCGCAACCGCGGCCTTGCCGGCCTTTATCTGGTTGTCGCCGCCTTTCTCGTCCTCTATGCGCTGCTCTTTCCCGGCATCCTTTCGATCGGCGGTTTTTCGAAGTTCACGCAGAACTGGTTCCCGCTCGCGCTCGTCACCATGGCGCAGGCGCTGCTCATGCTGAACGGCGGCATCACCCTGGCGATCGGCCCGCTCGTCAGTCTTGGAGCGGTGATCGCCGCGACGACGATGGAAGGAGCCCTCGGCGTACCAGGCGGCATTCTTGCGGTCTCGCTTGCCGGTCTTTCGATCGGCGCCGTCATCGGCGCCATCGTGACGTATCTGAGGTTGCCTGCGATCATCGTCACGCTTGCCGGCTCCTTCATCATCGGCGGGGTCGCACTCATCCTGCTGCCGCGACCGGGCGGGTTCATCCCCGATTGGCTGTCGACGACGCTTGCCGGCCACACGCCCGTAGCCTTCCTGCTGCTCACCGTGATCCTGGTGCTCTGGAAGGCCTTTCTTGCAACGCCGCTCGGCCTCGGCATCTACGCGGCCGGCGACAATCCGGTCGGTGCATTCCGCTCCGGCGTCCCGGTCGAACGGGTGAAGGTTGCAGCCTTCGCCCTGTCCGGCCTTCTCGCAGCCCTGACCGGTCTCTTCGTCGCCGCCCAGACCGGCTCGGGTGATCCTGTTATCGGCACGCCCTTCACGCTGAACTCCATCGCCGCCGCCGTGCTCGGCGGCGTGGGTTTCCTCGGCGGCAAGGGCACGATGCGCGGCGCGATCTGCGGCAGCCTGCTGCTCTCGGTCATGATCAACGTCATGTTCTTCCTGGGCTTCCCGCCGGTCGCGCAATATGTCGCTCAAGGGTTGATCATCGTCGGCGCGGTCGCCGTTCCGGAACTTCTTGGGGCTTGGAGGGCAAGGCGATGAACGTCATCAGGTCCGCGTTCCGCAATCCGCCGCTGCTGACCTTCCTTCTGGTCGCGTTCGTCTGGATCGTCGCAAGTTTCACGCTGCGTGGTTTCGGCGCCTATGGCCACCTGCGCTACCTGCTCGAACTCGCCGCGGTGATCGGCATTGCCGCGGCCGGCCAGACGCTCGTCATCCTGATGGGCGGCATCGATCTTTCCGTCGGCGCGGTCATAACAGTCACGGCGATCCTGCTGCCGCTGATTTCGCCCGCCTGGGACCCGACCGGCCTCGCCGGCATCGCGGCGGCCCTTGCCATCGCCACCGGCATCGGCCTGATGAACGGCGCCGGTGCTGCCTATCTTCGCGTGCCGCCGATCATCATGACGCTGGCCATGGCGACCTTCCTCCAGGGTCTGCTCGTCATCGTCGCCGGCGGCAGCGCGGTCACCGTCAGCAATCCCGCGGTCATCCTGCTCGGGCAGGCGCGGCCGCTCGGCATTCCCTCGGGCATCATTCTGTGGCTCGTCGTCTCGATCGTCGTCCTGCTGCTCGTTCACCGCATGCCGATCGGCGCCCGTTTCCTGGCGCTTGGGGCGAACCCGCTGACGGCCCGGCTTTCCGGCGTCAGCGTCACGCGCAACACCCTGATCGTCCACACTCTGTCGGGCTTTTTCGCAGGGCTTGCCGGCATTCTCGTGCTCGGCATGAACCGGCAAGGGTATGTCGGCATCGGCGACCCCTATCTGCTGACCTCGATCGCCGCCGTCGTGCTCGGCGGCACCTCCATCCTCGGCGGCCGCGGCACCTATGCCGGGACCATTCCGGGGGCAATCCTGCTCGTCACGACGACGGCGCTGATCACCGTCGTCAATGCCTCCCCCGGCTGGCGGTCGATCATGTTCGGCACCTTGATCCTTGCCCTTCTGCTCGTTTCCGGCCGCGAGGCGCGCCGATGACCGAGCTCTACGACGGGCCGGTGATCGACCCGCATCACCACCTCTGGGACCTCAGCCTGCAACGCCATCCCTGGCTGCAGAAGGCGCAGGCTTCCGGCGAAGAGATGGTTTTCGGAAGCCTCGCACCGATCCTGCGCGACTACGGCATCGACGATTATCGCGCCGATGCCGCCCGCCAGAACGTGGTTGCAACCGTGCATGTGGAGGCCGGCTGGTCCGTTGCCTACCCGCTGGAAGAGAGCCGCTGGCTGGATGGCCTCGACTGCAGCTCCGGCGTGGCACGCCGTTATATCGCGCGTGTGCCCCTCGACGGGTCGGACGCCATGCGCCTGCTCGAGGCGGAAGCGGAAAATCCCAACGTCGTCGGCATCCGTGATATTTTGAGCTGGCATCCGGACGCGGCGAAGAGTTTTGCTCTGCGCCCGAACCGCATGGGCGATCCCGCCTGGCGGGCGGGGCTTGCCCATGCCACGCAGCTCGGGCTGGTCTTCGATCTGATGCTCTATCCCTGGCAGATGAGCGAGGCGCTCGAACTGGTGCGCGCTTTTCCGCAAACGCTTTTCGTGCTCAACCACGGCGGCAGCCCGGCCGACCGGACGGAGGACGGCATGGCGCTCTGGCGCAGTGGTCTGCGGGCGATCGGCAGCGAGCCGAATCTGCGCCTGAAGATCTCCGACCTCGTCGCCTACGACAACGAATGGACGCTCGAAAGCCTGCGGCCGGTGATCGAGCATTGCCTCGATTGTTTCGGTCCGTCGCGCGCCATGTTCGCGAGCGACTTTCCGGTTGCGGGCCTGCACGCCTCTTTCGACGAGGTCTACCAGGTTTTCCGCACGGTCGCCTCGCAGTTGTCTCTCGACGAGCAGCGCGCCCTGTTCTTTGCCACAGCCAATGACACCTATCGGCTCGGCATCGCCGATCCGGCCGAGATTAGGAGTGGCTGCCATGTCTGACCTTCATACCGCGACGGAAAATGTGCTGATCGACGAGCGGGTGCGCGGCTTTCCGCCGGGTAATCCGCCACTTGCGCTTGATGCAATCGGCAAGCAGGGATGGAAGCCATATGACGGCAGGATGGCCATGCCGCTGATCTCGCTCGACCGGCAGGCTTTCTCCGGCAATGTCGAACTGATGATGGCCTATGTGAAGAGCCACGGCGCCGACATCGCGCCGCATGCCAAGACAGCGATGTCGGCGGCGCTGGCGGAGGCACTTCTGGCGGCAGGCGCCTGGGGCACGACAGTCGCCGATATCCGCCAGGCCGCTGTCCTGCTCAAGGCGGGACAACGCCGGCTGATCCTCGCCAACGAGATCGGCGGGGCCGCCGCCGCCCGCCGGCTCGCGGCCCTGCTTGGCCACTATCCCGATGCGGAACTCCACATCTTCGTGGATTCGACCGCGCTCGTCGATGCTCTCCGTTCCGCCTGGCAGCAGCGCGCCGATCTGCCGCCCCTCGGCCTGCTGGTGGAGTTCGGCGCCGGCCGCGCCGGTGCCCGCAGCGTCGACGCTGCCGAGGCAATTCTCGAGGCGATCCTTGCCGCGGAGACACCGGCCTTCCGGCTGACCGGCATCGCCGCCTATGAGGGTGCGGCGGCGACCGCCGATGCGCAAGAGACGATGCTTCGCATCGACGCGCTGATGGCGATGACATCCGATTTCCTGCCGAAGCTGCGCGCCCGCGTAGGCAAGGAGCGGCCGCTCCTCGTCACAGCCGGCGGTTCGGTGTTTTTCGACGTGGTGATTGCCAGGCTTTCAGCCGCCGTTGCGGCCGATCCCGCCTGCCGGCTGGTGCTGCGCAGCGGTGCGATCTTCTTCCACGATCACGGCATTTACGAACGCGGCCTTGCCGGCCTCGATGCACGCGGCGGCTTCCGCATCGGCGGGGAGACGATCTCGGCGGCTGCAACTTTCCGTCCGGCGTTGCGGGTCTGGGCCGAGGTCCTGTCGCGGCCGGAGCCGCGGCTGGCGATCTGCGGCATGGGCATGCGCGACGTGGCGATGGATCAGGGCCTGCCACGGCCGCTGGCGCTCTATCGCAATGGTGCGTATCTCGCCGATCTCGGAAACGCCGACGTGTTTCGCCTCAACGATCAGCACGCCTTCGTGGCCCTTGCCGACGGCAGCGACGTCGCGGTCGGCGACGTTATCGAGTACGGCATCTCGCATCCCTGCACCTGCCTTGACCGGCATGCCATCCTCTACGGCCTCGACCCGGACCATTCGGTGACGACAGCCTATCTGACCAGCTTCGGCTGAACTCTCTCCAAAAGTAAGAAAAGGAAAACCCGCAATGATCCAGCGTTATCAGAAAGGTTCGCGTATGAGCCAAGCCGTCAGCTACGGCGGTCTCGTTTATATTGCCGGCCAGGTCGCGGAAAATCGCAAGGCTGATATCAAGGATCAGACCCGCGACGTGCTCGGCAAGATCGACGCCCTTTTGAAAGAAGCCGGTATCGACCGCTCGCGCCTCATCGCCGTCAACGTCTTCTTGCCGGCGATCATTGATTTCGATGCGATGAACAGCGTCTATGATGACTGGATCGACGTCGAAAACCCGCCGGCCCGCGCCTGCACCGAAGCACGTCTGGCCGATCCCGATCTGCGCGTCGAAATGACCGCGATCGCCGCCCTTTGACGACATCGCAACCGTCCGCACTGGAGGCATCATGCATAGCGGTCTCGTCAATCCGATCGACTTTTTGCGCGAGGGCCGGCAGGCCGGCCATCTCGCCATTCCCTATTCGATCGACCGGTCTCCCTATTATCAGATCCGTATTCCGATCCTTCGCCTCAGAAATGGCGAGGGGCCGTCTTTGCTGCTGATGGCCGGCAACCATGGCGACGAGTATGAGGGCGAACTGCAGCTCGGCCGGCTGATGCGGCTGCTTGATGTCGCAGAAATCCGCGGTGCCGTCACCATCCTGCCGATGGTGAACCTGCCGGCGGTGATGGCCGCCAAGCGCTGCTCGCCCTTCGACGGCGGCAACCTCAATCGGGCGTTTCCCGGCGATCCCAGCGGCTCGCCGACGGCGCGGATGGCGCATTTCCTCGAACACGAACTCTTTCCGCGCCACGACGTCGTGCTCGACCTGCATTCGGGCGGCACCTCCATGGCGCATCTTCCCTGCACGCTGATCGAGCGGCAGGCCGATGCCGGCCGTTTCGAACGGTCGGCTTCACTGATGCGCGCCATGGGGGCGGCGCATGCCTTCATCGCCGATAACGGGCCGACGGCGCCGACATCGATGGGGGCTGCGGCAAGGGCCGGAACCATCGGTCTTTCCGGTGAGTTCGGCGGCGGCGGTACCGTGACGCCTGAGACAATGGGTTTCACCGCGGCCGCGATCGACCGGCTGCTCGTCACACTCGGCATCGTGAAGCATCCGGTCCTGTCGCGCGTGCCGCTCGCCGAGCCGGGACCGTTGCAGCTGCTTTCACTATCTAGGCATAGCCAGGGCATCTATGCGAACCGCAGAGGCTGGTTCGAGCCCGCCGTCGCCCTCGGCGCCACCGTTGCCGCCGGCGAACTTGCCGGATGGTATCATGATCTCGAACGCCTGGAGCAACCGGAGGAAGAGCTGCGCTTTGCCGAGAGCGGCATTGTCATTTCCCACAGGCTGCATTGCGACAGCCAGGCCGGCGACTGCCTGATCCAGGTCGCCGAACCCATCGCATCCTGAGGGCGCTGATCTGCTTAAGTGATTGCGCCGACCGCTGCTTGGACCCAATCGAGACGCTTTGCCGGTATGAGGCCGTAATTGTAGAAATTCACGCCGTCGGCGCCGGCATCGACGGCGGCCTTGGCGCGTGCGGCCAGCACCGCCGGCCCGCTGACCTCGGGATAGAAGACGCGCAGGCCCACGCCCAGAAACTTGCCCGGTCCGATTGCCGCCCGGCCGGTCCGGATGACATCGCCGACGGCGTCCGGCTCCATGTCGTAACAGCAGAGGATCGCCCCGTCGCAGAGCTTGCCGACGGCGGCGAGATCGACGCCACCGAGCCAGCCGTCCTTCAGGTCGATGAGCACGATGCGTGTCGCCGGATCGGCGGCTGCCTTGATCTCACCGATCAGGCTGGTCACCGGTTCGCTGCGCCAGGTGAGATAGGCATGCAGATCGGGATGGTCGCGAAAGGCATCGATTCCGGCTGCCGGGAAGTCGGGGAACTGCCGTTCCGGGACAGCTCGTTCGCAGAGTTCGGCGATGAAGCGCGCGACCGACCGGCGTGCGCCTTCGACCGGCACGCCGTCCTTTTCGGCACGCGCCGTGCAATGGTCGCAGAAGCAGAGCGACAGCAGAAAATCGTCTTCGGCATTCAGGCCGACGCCGTCCTTCTCGTGATGGTATTCATGCGCGAATCCCATGAAGTTCGGGCTCTCGAGTTCCACCATATCGGGCCGGTAGTTGGTCGTGATGTCGCGGACAAGGGTAACGGCATAGTCCCGCGCCGCCGGGCTGGAGGGGCAAAGATTGTAATAGTTGGGATTGCCGAAGGCGTTCCGCGTCACGTGATCGGGATGCAGCATGCCGAGGCGGCTATTGTGCAGGCAGACCGTCCAGCAGGAGACCTTGAGACCCGTCGCCTCGCGCCCCTTGGTGAGCGCTTCCAGCATGTCGCCGCGCTCGGTGACATTCCCAGCCATCAGCGGCCGGATCAGCTTGTCCTGCCACAGGCTTTCATCCGCCCGGAAGTAGACCGTCCCATCCTCGGGGAAATAGGCCTTCTGCTGCGGGCTCCGCGGCTGCAGGAACCGGCCGGCATGATAGGAGGTCGCCAGGCTGACCGTGTTCAGGCCCGCGCGGCCGCGAAGGTCGGCGGCGAGTGCTGCAAGCCCCTGGTCCTGAATATCCCAGGGGTAGGTCCACATGGAAAGATGCATGGCGTGCTCCCGCGAAATCTGTCCACTTTATAGAACACGTGTCCATAATAGTGTCCAGAGTGATCTTGGAGGCGTGGCGCCTGCCTGGTAGCGTTCTTGCATAAGGCGGCTGGCCGGAAAGGCCAGCCGCACTATAAAGTGGCAGGGCTGATAGCTATTGCAGTGTCGCGTCAGATGTCGACGACGAGGCCCTTGGCTTTCAGCACCGGTTCGAGATTGCTGACCTCGATGACCGATTTGCCCTGCTTATATGCCGCGATATAGCCGGCCTCGGCATCTTCGCGGGTCTGTGACAGCCTGGCGACTTCCTGCGCTTCCTGGCGACGCACGACCACCAGGCCGTCGGCATCACCGGCGATGATGTCGCCGGGATGGATGATTTCGCCGCCGACGATGATCGTGTCGTTCACCGCCGCAATGGTTTCCTTCACCGTCCCCTTGATGCAGACGCTGAGCGAGAAGACGGGGAAGCCAAGCTCCCTCAGTTGCAGCGTGTCGCGCACGCCGGTGTCGGTCACGAGACCGCCGATGCCCTTTGCCAGGCAGGCATTGGCGAGAACGTCGCCGAAGGATCCGGCCTCCTCGTATTCGCCGGCCGATACGACGATGATATCGCCCGGCTTTGCGTAGTTGATGGCAAGCTGCAGCATGATGTTGTCACGCGGCGCGCACTTCACCGTAAAGGCCGGGCCGCACAGTTTCATGCGGTAGTCGACGGGCTTGAGGCGGGAGGAAAGGGCTCCGCGGCGCCCTTGAGCCTCGTGGATCGTCGCGGGCGAAAATTTGGAAACGGCGTCGATATCGGCTTTGCTTGGCCGTTCGGCAATATCTTTAATATGGATCATGGATGCCTCCCATTTTTGGCGGACGGCGGGCATGTCCCGCCGTCTGATTTCGTTTGGATATCGTCATCGGACGACGCCGAGGTCTTAAGGGATCGGGTCGAACTTCAGCTCCGAGAGCGATACGACCTTGTCGGTGCGCGTCATCTTGTATTCGGTATCCGGGCCGAGCCACTTGTCCCAGATCTTGTTGATCTCGCCCGATGTGTCGAGCTTGCGAAGGATCTCGTTGATCTTGGCGGTCAGCGCCGGCTGATCCTTGGCCATGCCGATGCCGATCGGCTGGTACAGCATCGGCTCCTCGATCATCCGCATTGCCTTGCCCTTGCTCTTCGATTCATTGACGAACTTGGTCGTCGTCATGGTGTTGGCCACCATGCCGCGCGCCTTGCCCTGCTGGACGGCGAGATAGGCCGAGGCAGTATCCTGGAAGGTCAGCGGGTCGGACTTGTTGAGCTTGATCGACATCTCGGAGGTCGAACCCTTGGTCGAAGCGATGCGCTGGCCCGCGTAGTCGGCCTTCTTCTTGCCGGCATCGTCGGCCGGCACGATCAGCATTTCCTTGGCGAGATAGTAGGGATCGCTGAACTGGATCTGCTCGGCGCGGCTCAGAGTATAGGCGAGGTTGGCAACGGTGATGTCGACGCGGCCGAGCTTGACCTCGGGCACGCGCGCCTCGACCGAAACCGGCTTGATCTCAGCCTTGACGCCCAGTTCCTTGGCGATGGCGCCGCAGAGATCGACGTCGAAACCGGCCATTTCGCGGGTCTTCAGATCGGGTGAAGCGAAGGGAGGAACGTCGGCGAAAGTCGCGCAGCGCAGGGTTTTCGCCGACATGATGTTGTCGAGCTGATCGGCTTGTGCGGGCAAGGCGGCCGCCATGCCGGCAAATGCGGCGGTGAGAGTTAGGCATTTCCAGTTCATTGCTGTTCTCCTTTGTTTTTGGTGGTTGGTATCAATGCCTGAGATCAGCCAGGAAACGCTGAGCCCGGGGATGGCGTGGATTGTTGAAGAATTCCTCGGGGGTCGCCATTTCGAGGATCTGGCCGGCATCGATGAACCAGACCCGATCCGCGACGTCGCGCGCGAAACCCATTTCATGGGTGACGCAGAGCATGGTCATGCCTTCGGACGCCAGGCTCTTCATGACGGCCAGCACTTCGCCGACCATTTCAGGATCGAGCGCGCTGGTCGGCTCGTCGAACAGCATCACCGGCGGTTCCATGGCAAGGGCGCGGGCGATTGCCACCCGCTGCTGCTGGCCGCCCGAGAGTTGACCGGGATAGGCCCGCGCCTTGTCGGCAAGGCCGACCCGATCGAGAAGCTTGAGGGCCTTGTCCTCTGCAACATCCGGCGCCACGCCTTTCACCCGGATCGGCGACATCGAGACGTTTTCGACCACCGAAAGATGCGGAAACAGGTTGAAGTTCTGAAATACGAAGCCGATCCGGCTGCGTAGCGCATTGAGTTCCTTCGCCCGCATCGCGGCGTGGATGTTTTGCCCGTCGAGCGTGATCGACCCGCTGTTGATCTCCTCGAGGCGATTGATCGTGCGGATCAGCGTCGATTTTCCCGACCCGGACGGCCCGCAGATGACCACGACTTCGCCGCGTGTCACCTGCGCATCGATGTCCTTCAGGACCGGATAGTCGCCGTAGCTCTTGCAGACCTGCGAAAGCCGGATCGTCTGCAATTCCTGTGCTGAAACTGACATGGTCATAGCTGCTCCGATATGATTTTCGATGGCGTGACCAAGGCGGCGGCAGGAAGATTGGAAAGTCCCGCACGCCGCCGCGTGATGCTCCGCTCGAGGCGATTTGCGAAGTAGGTGAGCGTCCAGCAGATGGCGAAGTAGACGATCGCCAGAATGAGGAAGACCTGGAAAGGCTGGGTCAGGAGCTGGTTGTTGACCTGGCTTGCGGCAAAGGTCAGGTCCGGCACGTTGATCACGTAGCCGAGCGTTGTGTCCTTGATCGTCGAGACGAAGGTGGAGATGATGCTTGGGATCATGTTGTAGAGCGCCTGCGGCAGGATGATGAAGCGCATCGCACCGATATAGCTGTGGCCAAGCGCACGCCCCGCGTCCATCTGGCCCGGTCCGAGCGCGACGATGCCGGCACGCACGACTTCGCTCAGGAACGCGCTCTGATAGACCACGAGTGTCGTCAGCATCGTGACGAAGCTCGGCACATCGGCGCCGGTCAGCAGCGGAACGAGGAAATAGCTCCACAGGATGAGCATCAAGAGCGGCACGCCCCTGGTGAAATAGACGAGTGCCGTGACCGGCCAGCGCAGCAGCGGCGACCTTGAGAGCCGCGCCAGTGCGAAGAGGATACTGACCGGAAAGGCGAGAGCGATGCTGAGCGCCGAAAGGATCAGCGTGTTGGCGAGCCCGCCCAGCGGCCCGTTCGGATATTGGCCGATCAGCAGCAGCAGCCAGTAGTCTTGGACGATGGCGATCATGTCGTGGATCATGCCCGCGCACTCCTGGCAGGATCCGTGCGCATCGACAGATAGGCGCCGATGCTCATGATCACGAGCGAGAAGAAAAGGTAGAGAACCGTGCCGATCAGGTAGACCTCGAAGGTCCGGAAGCTGAGGTTCTCGATTTCCTTGACGGCATGCGTCAGTTCCGAGGCTCCGATGACGACGGCGAGACTGCTGTTCTTGAACAGGGAAACGCTGTGATTGATGAGCGGCGGCAGCGCGTTGCGCACGCCCTGCGGCATGATGACGAAACGCATCGCCGAGACATAGCCGTGGCCAAGCGCACGGGCTGCCTGCATTTGGCCGGGACTGACCGAGCGCACGCCCGAACGAAGATCTTCGCTGAAATAGGCCGCCTGGCAGAGACCGAGCCCGATCACGGCGAAGATGGCCTCGGCATTATGGACGGCCAGCCATTCGGCTACTCCGCTCGGCATCAGGGTGAAAATCCCGAAATACCACAGCATCAGCTGAACCAGGGTGGGGACGTTCCGGTGGTAGGAGACGTAAGCAGCGACTAACGGATCGCCGAAGCGAAAGGGCGACAAACGCAAAGCCAGCAGCAGAAGTGCCAGCGCCATCGCCATAGACCAAGAGCCGGCATAGATGATGAAGGTCATCTCGATGCCATGCAGCAGCATGGCGGTATATTCCGGATTTCCGAGAATTGCCGAAAGGTCGAAACCGCTCACGGGTTTGGCTCCCCGGATTGATCCGTCTTCGCCGCAGGCTGGGGCTTTGCCGTCTGCAGGCCGCCCATGACCTGCAGCGTCGGTGTGATCTCCATGTGCCCGATGTTGACGGCGACGGGGGCTGCTATGGCGAAGGCAATCGCGTCGGCGATATCGGCCGCCTGCGGCAGTTCGAAGCCGTCGATGAACCGTTCGCGGATGCTGGGGTCATCGCCGTGGACGTGATTGAAAATGTCAGTGGCGACCCGGCCGGGGCAGATTTCCGTGACCCGCACCCGCTTGCCGAAAGCGTCGATGCGCAGCTGATTGGACAGCATGCTCACCCCTGCCTTGGTGGCGTGATAGGATGAGTTGCCGCCGAAATTGTAGGCGCCGGCAATCGACGAGATGTTGATGACGTGCCCGCGGTCGCGCGCCACCATGCCGGGCACGACCAGGCGGCAGATATGCAGGACCGCCCGGAGATTGACGTCGACGATGAGATCGATATCGCCCCCGTCGGCTTCCAGGAATTTCTTCGGCCGGTCGACGCCGGCATTGTTGACGAGAATATCGAACTCCACTCGACGGGTGAGTTCGGCCATGGCCTGACGGTCGGTTACGTCGATGACGTGGGCGATGCAGCCCGTCTGCGCAGCCAGCTGCTGCAACGCTTCGGCACTGCGGGCAACCGCATGGACCTCGATGTTCTCCCGGCGGAACCGCTCCACCACGGCTGCGCCGATACCGGAAGATGCGCCGGTCACCAGTGCGGTCTTGTAGTCGGAGAATGGCATTGTCGTTCCCTTGTTGTTGATCGAGACAGTAGCGAAGCTTAAACCCCTTGCCTAAGACCGATTATCTCTGGAGCAATAAGCAACGGTTATGGAGCCGGCGCAGCCTGCTGAAGAAGACAAAGAGCTGATGCCGGGCATCAGCTTGCGGCGTGGGTGCCTGAGGAAAGCAGCGACGGCGTCGCGTTGCAAAAGCAATGCGTGTCTGCAAATGTAAGCCGCGCAGATCAGAACGGTACCCCGATCCTCATGGACATCAGACGCCTCAAATCTTTCATCGTGATCGTCGACAGCGGCAGCATCACGCGAGCGGCGGACCTTTTGCACATCGCCCAGCCGGCGCTCAGCCAGCAACTTGCGGCACTGGAGGAGCATTTCGGCCAGAAGCTGCTGATCCGCAGCCAGCAGGGCGTCAGCATGACCGATGCGGGACATGCGGTGTACCGCCATGCGCAGATTATCCTTCGGCAGATGGAGCAGGCGCAAGCGGATGCATCGGCAGCCGGAAACTCGCTTGCCGGGCGGGTGTCTGTCGGTCTCGTGCCCTTCAGCAGTGCCGCCACACTGTCGGTCGACCTCCTGGCGGAGACCCGCAAACGACATCCCGGTATTCTGCTGCACCTGACCGAAAGCGTCGGCCAGACCTATAGCCAGATGATCATGAACGGCCGGCTGGAGATGGCGCTTCTCCATGGAACCGGACCGATCAAGGGTGTCCGGTTCGAGCCGATCCTGAGCGAAGAGTTTTTCCTTGTCGCGCATCGGGACTTTGCGATCGAAGCGGATGCGAAACCCGTGCCGGTCAATACTCTCGACGGAATACCGCTGCTGTTGCCGCCGGCCTATAATTTCGTTCGCCGCGCGGTCGATACCGCCTTCACGCGCACCCGCACCAATTTGAAGGTCGTGGCGGAAGTCGAAATCGTCCGCACGCTCGCCCGTGCGGTGGGCAGCGGTCTCGGCGCGACGATCATGCCGAAAGCCATCGCCGATCGCATCGTATCGGAATCGAGCGAGCCGCTGATCTGCCGACTGGTCTCGCCGCGGATCGAAGAAACCTTGTCGCTGTGTGTGTCTGACCAGAACCCCCTATCGGAACCGGCCCTTGCCGTCCGAGACATCCTTCTCGAGTTGACGGCGCGCTTGAAAAACTAGAGCATGATGCCGAAAAGTGTGAGCGGTTTTCGGACGACATCATGTTCCATTTCTTTGCTGCCGATCAGCGCATATCCTTACAAAACTGGGCTATACGCGCGCAGCCTTCGCCGAGTTTCTCCATGCTGGTCGCGTAGGAAATACGAAAGAAGGGGCTCATTCCGTAAGCCGCTCCTTGCACGGTCGCGACATGATGCTCTTCCACGAGCGCCATGACGAAATCGACGTCGGTCTCGATCCTTCGTCCGCCCTTGCTGGTCTTGCCGATCAGCCCCGAGATATTCGGGTATATGTAGAAGGCGCCTTCGGGCCTATGGCAGCGCAGCCCTTCCACCTCAGACAATCTGTCGAGAACGAAGTCGCGTCTTTCCTTGTAGATCGCGGCACGCTCCTTCAACAGATCCTGAGGCCCGTCCAGAGCCGCGGTCGCCGCAGCCTGCGTCAGCGTCGCGATGCCGCCGCCATTCTGGCCGTTGACGTTGCTGACGGCAGAGATCAGCTCTTTCGGCCCGGCGCAAAAGCCGAGCCGCCAGCCTGTCATTGCATAAGCCTTGGAGACGCCGTTCATCGTCAGGACGCGCTCATAGAGCCTGGGCTCGACTTCGGCGATCGTGCAGAACTGGAAGTCGTCATAGACCAGGTGTTCGTAGATATCGTCGGTCATGATCCAGACATCGGGATGACGCAGCATGACCTCGGCGATGGCAGCCATCTCCGCCCGGGAGCAGGCGGCTCCTGTCGGATTGTTCGGGAAATTCAGGAAGAGCCACTTGGTGCGCGGCGTGATCGCCGCCTCCAGATCCTCGGGACGCAGCTTGAAGCCGTTCTGCTCGTGGCAAGGGACGGCGACCGGGACGCCGCCGGCGAATTTGACGATATCCGCATAGCTGACCCAGGAGGGTGTCGGAATGACAACCTCGTCGCCCGGATTGCAGGTCGCCAGCATGGCATTGAAGATCACCTGCTTACCGCCGCCCGAGACGACGATCTGACTGGCATCATAGTCGAGATTGTTGTCCCGTTTGAACTTCCTGATGATGGCGGATTTGAGCGCCGGCGTACCATCCATCGGAGGATATTTCGTATCGCCGGCAAGAGCTGCCGCATGGGCCGCCTCGATCGCATGCGCCGGGGTGGGGAAATCCGGCTCGCCAGACGAGAGGCTGACCACCTTGATGCCTTTGGCGGCCAGTTCCCTGGCGCGCTGGGTCATGGCGGCGGATGCGGATATGGAGACGTTTTTCAGGCGGTCAGCGATGACGGACATCGACATGGTCCTTCGATGAGGTTGAAATGGGAAACCGCCCGCAGGCGATCAGGATTGCGTCAGTCGGCGAGTTCGGCGGCAGGCGCGAGCGTCGCGCCCGTACCTTCGATCTCGCCGCGCACGATGCCGGCAAGCTCCAAGGCGCCGGGTGTGTCGCTATGGACGAGGATAGAGCGGGCCGGCATTGCGATCACCGCTCCGTCGATTGTCTCGACGGTTCCTTCGAGGAGGAATTGTCGGACACGCGCTCGCACCGATGCCTCGTCCTTGATGACGGCGCCAGCGAGCCCGCGCGCGACAAGTCTGCCCTCGGCATCATAAGCCCGGTCCGCAAGGAAAAGCGCCAGCGTCTTCAAGCGCGCGCGTCTGGCCGCCTGTTGAATCTCGCTGCCTGAAGTGACGAAGACGAGGAGGCCGGCATCCACGGTGGCGATCGCATCCATCATTAGGTCGGCCAGCACAGGATCGCGGTTGACCATATTGCCCATGGCTGCATGGAAGCTGATATGGGACACCGTGACACCCTCGGCTTTGGCGATCGCCATCAGGGCGCCGAGCTGATAGAGCATCTGCTGGCGAAGCTCGTCTGCCGAAAACGCTATTTCGCGCCGGCCGAACCCCAGTCGATCGGGCAAGCCCGGATGCGCGCCGATGCCGACGCCGTTCAGTTTCGCAAGCCGGACCATACGCCCCATCGTATCGGGGTCGCCGCCATGGAAACCGCAGGCGATGTTGGCCGACGAGACGAGTTTCATCATCGCTTCGTCGTCGCACAGCCGGTAGGGGCCAAAACCTTCGCCCATGTCGGAATTCAGATCGATCTTCATCGGTTCCTCCTTTTGACGGCCTTTTGGGCGACATGCATTAGGCCATCGTTTTCAAGGCGCGCTTGACCATTCGGGATGTCTGCCTGACGTCTTCGACATAGCGGGCGACAGCCTGTTCTACCGCACGCGCCTCCGCATGCGTCGAGCGAACGAAGTTCAGGCGAGCGCCGATGCGGGCTTGCCCGAGCCGCCACAGGTCGCACTCGATCACGCCGGCGATCTTCGGATAGCCGCCGGCGGTGTTGGCATCGCTCATCTGCACGATCGGCTCGCCGCCCGGCGGGACCTGGATCACGCCGGGCACGACGCCGTGGGAGCGCATCTCGATGGATGCCGTCGGCTTGATCGGCTCGCCTGACAATCGGTAGCCCGTCCGGTCGCTTCGCGAGGAAATCCTCCAGGTCTGGCTCCAGAAAGCTTCGCCATCGCCTGCGAAAAGATCATGCTCACCGGCAGGCAAGGCGCGGATCGGCAGCGTACCGTCGACAGCAGCCGGGAAGACATCGCGCAGTGCCACGGCCGGTTCGACGACGGCAAGACCCGAGGCTGGCAGCATGGCGATCTCTGCGTCCTCACCGACCGCGATCCGATCGCCCTTCGCCAGAGGCCGGCCGGCATTGCCTCCGAAACCGCCGCGCAGCGACGTGCTTCGCGAACCCATGACCACGGGAATATCCAGCCCGCCTCCGAGCGAAATATAGGAGCGCGCCAGCCGTGGAGGCTGTTTCAGTTCGAGAACCTGTCCGGGCTCCGCGACGTAGGCGCACCAGGGAAGCAGTTCCGTTCCGTCCAGATGAGGATTGCCGTCGGCGCCGGTTACGGCAAAAACGATCCGCCGCTCGAAACGCAGGCTGAACGGGAAGGTCTGCACCTCTATCGCGGCGGCATTTTCATCATTGCCGACGAGAATGTTGCCGATGCGCACCGCAAGCGGATCCATCGCGCCGCTGGCCGATACGCCGATATCGCGATAGCCCGGGCGGCCAAGATCCTGCACCGTGTTGAACGAACCGCTTTCCAAGATCTCGATCATAGCTCGATCCTCGCCGGCAGGAACCGCACCGTATCTCCCGGCGCCATCATGGCGGGGCTCGATGAGGCGGGGTCGAACATCTCAAGCGTCGCATAGCCGATGGAATTCCAGCCGTTCGGGCCTGTGAGCATGGCGACGCCGGTCTGCATGCCGCCGATGGTGACGCAGCCCTTCGGCATCTTCAGCGAGGGCACGGTCTTTCGCGGCATGTAGATGCGCGGATCGAGGCCGTGCAGATAACCGAAACCGGGCGCGCTGCCCAAGGCGAAGACACGGTAGGTCGCTTCATGATGGATGCGGACGACTTCGCGATCGCTCAAGCCCGACATATCGCAAAGGGCCGGCAGATCCGTCGCATATTCGCCGCCATAATCGACGGGTATCTCGATGATCTTGCCCTTGAGGTCGATGCTGCGCGCATTCTCCCATGCCTCCAGCAGCCGGGCGACCACCGCATCCGGATCTTCGGGCGTCTCCTTGAAGATCACCAGCAGGTTGGTCATGCCCGGAATGTTTTCGGCAAGCTCCGGCCAGCCTTTCACGCTCTGGGACAGAGCCCAGATCCGCCGCTGCGCGACGAGATCGAAGTCGCCTGGCGCCTCGAGCAGGAAGGATCTGGCGCCGATCGAGGAAACCTGCGCCCGGCTTTGGGTGGCTGGAACGATCTCGCGTTGCGATGCATGTCTGTTCGTCGTGACGATCATGACTGGAGCTCGATTTCGAACAGAGGATCACCGAAGCCGACCAGCGCACCAGGCTCGGCGATCAGCCTGGTCAAAATACCGGAACGGCCGGCGCGAAGAGGAAGCAGGATATGCCCTACCCCGACAAAGCCGACGATATCCGCATCGGATACGGAGCGCGGCAGTTTTTGCGGCGCGGCGGAAGCGGCCGGGTGCTCGACGCAGAAGCGGCCGGCCATCGGCGCCTTTACGACGGCGGATGCGGAGCCGGGAGCCAAACCGGGAGCACGGGGCGTCGCTTCGGTCGAGCTGATCCGGGCGCCGCCTTTTCCGGCAACGACGATGCGAAGCTGTCCGTCCGGCTGGGAAATTTCGAGACCGTTCACGCCCGCGGCCGTCAACGCCTCGGTGAGGAATGCGATGGTCGCCGGATCGCTGAGATCGATCGCGCTCATGCCGCCCTCCGCAGCTTCAGCCATTGTTCGAGATAGTGAATGTCAGTCTCGCCGCGCGCGAATGCGCCGTCCTCGAACAGGGCGCGCAGGAAGGAGATATTGGTGGAAATTCCCTCGACCTCAGTGCCGGCAAGCGCTTCGCGCATTCTTGTCATCGCTTCGGCTCGCGTCGGCGCATGGACGATCAGTTTGGCGATCAGCGAATCGTAATAGGGCGAGACCTTGTAGCCGGCATGAATATGCGTATCGACACGCATGCCCGGTCCCGCCGGCAAAGCCAGGTGGGTGACGACACCCGCCGACGGCAGGAAGGTTTCCGGGTCCTCGGCGTTGATGCGGCATTCGAAGGAATGGCCTTCGCATGTCACATCGCCTTGGGTGAGATCCAAAACGTGACCCTGAGCCGCCCTTATCTGCGCCTGGACGATATCGACGCCGCTCGTCATTTCGGTGACGGGATGTTCGACCTGGAGTCGCGTGTTCATCTCGATGAAATAGAAGGCGCCGTCCTCATAGAGGAATTCGAAGGTTCCGACCCCCCGGTAGCCGATTTGAAGGCAGGCCTGCACGCAGGCCATACCCACCGGCTGGATGATATCGGGCGCAATTCCCGCCGCCGGCGCCTCCTCCACCACTTTCTGATGGCGGCGCTGCATCGAGCAATCCCGGTGTCCCAGCCACACGGCATTGCCGTGATCGTCGCAAATAACCTGGATCTCGATGTGGCGCGGATGCTCTAAGAATTTCTCCATGTAGAGCGAGGGTGAGCCGAAGGCCTTGCGGGCCTCTTCCCGCGTCAGCGCAATTGCTTCATGCAGCAAATCGGCCTTTGGCACGACGCGCATGCCGCGTCCGCCACCGCCGCCTGACGCCTTGACGATGACGGGATATCCGATTTCCAGCGCTATGCGCTCGATCGTGGCGGCGTCATCGGGCAGCGCGGTGTCCGGACCGGGAACGCAGGGTACGCCGGCTGCCATCATCGCCCGCTTTGCCGAGATCTTGTCGCCCATGATGGCAATCGATGAAGCGGTCGGACCGATGAAGATCAGACCGGCCTTTTCGACGGCGTCGGCGAAGGCGGCGTTTTCCGACAGAAAACCGTAACCCGGATGGATGGCGCCTGCACCGGCGAGACGCGCCGCCAGAAGGATGGCATCCTGATTGAGGTAGCTCTTGGCAGCACTCGACGGACCGATGCTGAGAAAGCTGTCGGCGGCGCTGCCGTAAGGCGCTTCCCTGTCTGCCTCGGAGCAGATGGCGACAGTCTTCAAACCGAGCTCGCGGCAGGCGCGCTGAATCCGGACTGCGATCTCGCCGCGATTGGCGATCAGAACGGTGTCGAAGCGGCCGGTCGCAGACTGTTCAGGCGTTTCCAGCATCAGGCAATCTCCGCCAGCAGATCGCCGGTCTCGACCTCGCCGTCGTCGATTTCGGTGAGGCGCGTAATGCGCCCTGACCGCGGCGCGGCGATCGTGTTGAAGACCTTCATCGCCTCGATGATGAAAAGGGTCTGCCCCTCTTCCACGTCGTCACCGATCGCGACGAACGGCGGTTCCCCTGGCGCCGGGGTCCGGTGCAGAACGCCGAAGACCGGCGCCTTCACCGCATAGGAAGTTTTCTCGAGCCTCGACGACGCGTCGGAGCCGGCATCATCGGCAAAGCTCGTCGTCAATCCTGCCTTTTGCGCGGGCTCGGCAGCAGCCTCCTGATCCGGAGACGTGCGGAAAATCCGAACCGTCACGTCCTTTTCCGTCACGCTCAGCTCGGTAATGTTCGATCGTCCGACAAAGTCGATCAGCGTCTTGATCTTCGAGAGGTCCATGTGCGTGCTCGGAATTTCAAATTCGACCGCGCATAGCTGAAGTTTCAGATCGCCCGGCGTTGTGATTTTCGTAGCACGACGCGCCGACTGATGGGGTCAGACGAAGTTTTGATGGAGGGCAATTCGCACCCAGTGGGGCATCTCGCCGAGCGCTTGCGAATTTCCCTCGACGGCAGCCGGCGTCATCGTCAGCTCTTCGGAGAGCCGACGCTCTCCCGCAAGATCAGGCTGCTGCGGATGACGGTGCGAACCGTCGCCGTAGTCTGCCTCTGGTCAATGGCGTCGAGCAGGAGATCCACCGCCGCGCGCCCCATCTCTTCCACCGGCTGTTTGATCGTCGAGAGCGGCGGCGAGCAGAATTCGCAGACCGGGGAGCCGTCGAAGGAGACGACGGACAGATCACCGGGAATGCTTAGGCCCGTCCGCTGGATACGGCTGACAAATGAAATGGCCATGTCGTCGCTGGTCGCGATGACGGCTGTCGGTTTTTCCGTCAACTCGGCGAAATCATCCGCCGCCTGGACACCAATGTCGAAGCCGTGCTGATAGTCGAGATGGCCGCCCGAGCGATGCACCAAGTCCTCGGACAATCCTGCCGCGTCGAGCGCCTCGAGCACGCCGCCGTAACGCTCGACATCGTGATAATTGCCTTCAGGCCCTGCCAGATAGAAGAACCGTCGATGACCCAATCGGATCAGTTCGGCCGTGACGTCGCGCACGGCCTCGCGGTCGTTGGTCACGACGCTCTGCAGGCCGGCATCGCTCATGTCGAGCAGCATCGAGACGATCGGCAGGCCGGAATTGGCCAGCGAGCGCCCGTCGACCTCCGGCAGCTTCGACGACAGGATGATCGCCCCGCGCACGCTGCCGCCAAAGGCGAGGTCGAGAATATGCCGTTCGGAAACTTCGTCGCGATCGAGGTTGGCGATCATCAGGTTGTAGCCGCCCTGGATCAGCGATTTATTGATACTCTGCAGCACCTGCGGGATGACCTGGGAGGCGCCGTAGTAGAGCGATCCCGGCAGAATGATCATGATGATGTTGGATTTGCCGACCCTGAGACCGCGCGCCATGGCGTTCGGCGTATAGCCCAGTTGCCGGGCCGCGGCATTGATCTTGGCGCGCGTCTTCTCGTTGACCCGCCCGGGATTGGCGAGCGCCCGGCTGACTGTTGAGATCGCAACGCCGGCGAGCCGCGCGACATCGGCCATCAATGCACCCGATGGCTCCTCTCCCACCACATCCTTGTTTTTGTTCATGTTTACTTCGGTCTCCCGGATGCTTCGATTTGCAACTCTAAGGCAGGCGGCGATTTATAGCAAACGTTTGCCAAAAATCGCTTGCTTAAAAAACCGGCTTGGCTATTATCTAGCCATGGCAAACGATTGCCATTTCTTAATGCGTTGAAAATCCATGGCTTATTGGATGCGGAATGGCTGTTCCGCACGCGGGTAGGTCATGCCTCGAGAAATGGACAGGTTATGGCTACTGGCGACAGGCTGCGCTTCGGCGTCGATCTCGTGACATTCTTTCATCCCGGCTTCTGGGGCGTCGACAGCCATGATGCGATCGTCGACTATGCCCGCGCCGAAGCCCGTGCCTTCTGGGACAAGATTCTCGACAGCGTCCAGGCCTCCGGCGTCACCGGCGTCGAGTTGACCTTCTCTCCCTTCAACTGGCAGGACGCGATCAAGACCTACGGTTCCGTCGACGCCTTCGCAGCCGAGCTGGCAAGACGGGGCTTGACGCTGTGCAGCGGCTTCTTCGCGGAACTGGAGGCGGCCGGTGACTTTGCCCAGCCCGAGGCCCAGCGCGCGCTGATCGACAAGGCGGAACGATATGCCGATTTCCTGAAAGCCTGCGGCAGCGACATCATGGTGATCGGCGCGCCCTTACGCCAGACGCTCGGCGCCCAGCCGGTGCAGTTCTACGATTTCGACCGCGCCAAGGTGATCGCCGATTTCCTGAACCGGCTCGGCGCGACCCTCTTTGCCAGGGGCGTGCGGCTTGCGCTGCACACCGAGGCGCATTCGATCTTTGCCGCCGCGCGCGATGTCGATCTGATGATGCTGCTCACCGATCCGGCCTATGTGCACATGTGCCCGGACACGGCCCATATCATTGTTGCCGGCTCCGATCCAATCCAGCTCGTCGATCGCCATCACGAGCGCATGATCATCGCTCATTGGAAGGATGCGATCGGCCCCATGCCCGCCGATACCCCGATCGACAAGCACATCCATGAACGCCACCAGCCCTATTTCTGCAGCTTCGGCCTTGGACGGGTCGATTGGCCGGCCTGGATCCGGCTGCTGCGCGACCGGGCCTATGAAGGCTGGGCGATCCTCGAACTCGATGCCGCGCCCGATCCCGTCCGCGACATCGCCAACGGGCTCACGCTCGTCCGGCAGGCGCTCCTGCCGATCTATCGCTGACAGTCATTTCCCGAGACAACAAAACGCCCCGCAAAGAGGGCATTTTCAAGAGGTGGAACAATGAAGAACATGATGAAACTTTTTCTTGCCGGCGTGGCATTCGCCGGTCTCTTCGCCTCGGCGCATGCCGAGGACAAGCCGACGATCGAGATCATGTCGTCCTGGACGTCGGGCGGCGAAGCGGCAGCCCTCAACGTTATCAAGACCGAGTTCGAAAAGCGTGGCGGCGTCTGGAAGGATTCCTCGATCGCCGGTTTCGGCGCGGCCGATGCCGCCTTCCAGAACCGGGTCGTCGCCGGTGACGCGCCGGGCGCCAAGCAGGGCGTCATCGGTCTCGCTGCGGCAGATTTCATCAACCAGGGCCTGTTCAATCCGATCGACGACGTGGCCGCTGCCGGCAAATGGGCCGATGCTCTGCCGAAATCGATCCATGATCTCATCACCTATGACGGCAAGGTCTATCTCTCGCCGACCGGGGCCCATGGTGAAAGCTGGATCTTCTATTCGAAGGAAGCCTTCGAGAAGGCCGGCATTTCGCAAGAGCCCAAGACCTGGGACGAGCTCTTTGCCGATCTCGACAAGATGAAGGCTGCCGGCATCGTTCCGGTCGCCTGGGGCGGCCAGCCCTGGCAGCAGTCCAAGGTCTTCAATATGATCCTGCTCTCGCAGGTCGGGATCGACGGCTTCCTGAAGATCTATGTCGACAAGGACAAGAGCCAGGCCTCTGTCGAGGGTGTGAAGAAGACCCTTGAAATCCTCGGCAAGCTGCGCGGTTATGTCGATGCGGGTGCTGCCGGGCGCAACTGGAACGACGCGACCGCCATGCTGATCACCGCCAAAGCCGGCGTGCAGTTCATGGGCGACTGGGCCAAGGGTGAGTTCACCGTTGCCGGCAAGGAGCCGGGCAAGGATTATGGCTGCATGATCGTGCCGGAGTCGAAGGGCATGGTTTACATCGCCGACTCCCTCTGGTTCCCCAAGACCGGCAATGCCGAGACCGACAAGGCGCAGAAACTTCTCGCCGAAGTCGTCATGGATCCGGCCGTCCAGGTCGAATTCGCCCTCAAGAAGGGTTCGGTTCCGATGCGCTCCGACGTTGACAAGTCGAAACTGGACGTCTGCGCCCAGAAGGGTGTCGAGCTGATGGCCGCGGGTGCGATCGTACCGGATCAGGCGATCGTGCTGACGCCGCAGCAGGTTGGCGCGCTCGACGACTTCGTCGACGAATACTGGAGCGGCGGCTCGGACGATACGGCCTCCGCGGCCGAGAATTTCTTCGCCATCTTCGAGTAGGATAGCGCCTGTGGCGTCGGCCTGATGTCGACGCCACAGCTGCCGGCCGCCGCCTCGCGCGGCGGTGCGAGCCCTGCTTTCCACCCGTCAACGAGCCGGCCGATGTCCATCAAACGCAAGCCCAATCTTTCCGCGACCATCGCCCTTTTGCCGACATGGTTCGTCGCCCTCGTGGTCTTCATCGGCACCATGGCCTGGTCGATCCGCCTGTCCTTCACCAATTCCACGCTTTTTCCGTCCTCGACCTATGTCGGCTTGGCGCAGTATTCGAAGCTCTTCTCTTCCGCCAAATGGCTGGCATCGCTGCAAAACGTGTTGATCTTCGGTGTCCTTTACGTCGCAGGCTGTTTGCTGCTCGGCTTTCTGCTCGCCGCGGCGCTCGATCGCAAGATCCGCTTCGAAAGCGCCTTCAGGACCATATTCCTCTATCCCTACGCCATGTCCTTCGTGGTGACCGGGCTGATCTGGCAATGGATGCTCAATCCGACGCTCGGCATCCAGGCAAGCGTGCGTTCGCTCGGTTGGGAAAGCTTCGTCCTCGACTGGGTGGTCAATCGCGACATGGCGATCTATGCGCTGGTGCTTGCCGGCGTGTGGCAGGGTGCGGGGCTCGTCATGGTCATTGCGCTTGCCGGCATGCGTGGCATCGAAGGCGAGCAATGGAAGGCGGCGCGGATCGACGGCATTCCCGTCTGGCGGATCTATGTCTCGATCATCCTGCCCCAGCTCGGACCGGCGCTGGCCGCGGCCGGCATGCTGCTCGCCATGGGCGTGATCAAGACCTATGACATCGTCGTCGCCATGACCAATGGCGGCCCCGGCAATGCGACGGAGGTGCCGGCGAAATTCATCATGGACAATCTGTTCGGGCGCCAGAACCTCGGCCTCGCCACGGCCGGTGCGACGGTGCTTGTCCTCGGCGTGATCATCGCAGTCGCCCCGTTCCGCTACATCATGCACATGCGTGAAAAAGCAAAGGGGGCTGCGTGATGGCCCGTCCTCATCCGAACGGCCCGAAGCCGGCACAGATCACCGCCGGGCGCATCGGTCTCTATGCCTTCCTTTTCATCGCAGCACTTTTCTTCCTTCTGCCGCTCTACACCATGGTCGTCACCTCGTTGAAGTCCATGGACGAAATCCGGCTCGGGCAGATCTTTGCCCTGCCGGCCACGCTCGATTTCTCCGCCTGGGTGACCGCCTGGTCGGGCGCCTGCATGGGAACCGTCTGCGTCGGCATTCGCAGCGGCTTCTGGAATTCGGTGGCGATCACCCTCCCCTCGGTCGCGCTCTCGGTCTTCATCGGCGCCGTCAATGGCTATGCGCTGTCGCTCTGGCGGCCGCGCGGGGCAAATCTGCTCTTCGGCCTGCTGATGGCCGGTGGCCTGATCCCCTACCAGATCTTCCTCTATCCGATGGTCCGGGCGATGGCGAATATCGATCTCTACAATTCGCTCGCCGGTATCGTTCTCGTGCATGTCATCTTCGGCCTGCCGCTGGTGACGCTGCTCTTCCGCAATTATTTCGTCAGCGTGCCGGAGGAGCTGTGCAAAGCGGCGCGCGTCGACGGCGCTGGCTTCTGGCGCATCTTTTTCGAGATCATCCTGCCGATTGCCGTGCCGATGGTCGTGGTGGTCTCCATGCTGCAGTTCACCGGCATCTGGAACGACTTCCTGCTCGGTCTCGTCTTTGCCGGGCGCGACAACCTGCCGATGACCGTGCAGCTGAACAATATCGTCAACACCACGATGGGCGAGCGGACCTACAACGTGAACATGGCGGCGACGATCCTCACCGCCATCGTTCCGCTTGCCATCTATTTCCTGTCCGGCCGCTGGTTCGTGCGCGGCATCGCGGCCGGCGCAGTCAAGGGGTAACGCTTCCATGCAATCTGCCGTCTCCGTCAAGGACCTGAAGATCGCCTATGGTGACCATACGGTGATCGAGAAGATGTCGATCGATATCGCGCCGCGAGAGTTCCTGGTGCTGCTCGGCCCTTCCGGCTGCGGCAAGTCCACGCTTCTGAATGCCATTGCCGGTCTCCAGGACATCACATCAGGCGAGGTCTGGATCTCGGGCAAGAATGTCAGCTGGGAGGAGCCGAAGGACCGCGGCATCGGCATGGTCTTCCAGTCCTATGCGCTCTATCCCCGGATGTCGGTCCGCAAGAACCTCTCCTTCGGCCTTCGCGTCGCACGCCTGCCGAAGGCCGAGATCGAGGCCCGTGTCGCCCGCACCGCCGCCCTCCTCCAGCTCGACAAGCTGCTCGATCGGCGTCCTGCCGAACTATCGGGCGGCCAGCGCCAGCGTGTCGCCATCGGCCGGGCGCTGGTGCGTGAAGTGGATGTCTTCCTGTTCGACGAACCACTGTCGAACCTCGATGCCAAGCTGCGCAACGAATTGCGCGTCGAGATCAAGAAGCTGCACCAGCGCCTCGGCAATACGATGATCTACGTCACCCACGACCAGGTCGAGGCCCTGACGCTGGCCGACCGCATCGCCATCATGCGGGACGGCGTGATCCAGCAGCTTGCCTCGCCGGCAGAAATCTACCGCCGCCCAATCAATCTCTTCGTCGCCGGCTTCATCGGCGCTCCGGCCATGAATTTCGTCGAGGGCCGGATCGAGCGCGGCAACGGCGCTCCGCTCTTCCAGAGCAAGGAGCTCACTGTCGATCTCTCCGGTTATTCCTTCCGGTCGGACGCAGCGGAAGGACCGGCAACGCTCGGCTTTCGCCCGGAACACCTTGTGCTCGATGGCGCCACGAGCGGTCTGCCCACCATTCCGGGTCGCGTTTCCGTCGTCGAGCCGATGGGTTCGGACGCCGTTGTCTGGTTCGACTGGGCAGACCAGAGCCTCTCGCTCCGGCTCATGGGCGATGTCACCCTGCAGCCCGGCGATGCTCTGGCTCCCGGGCTCGATATCGCCAAGGCGTCCCTCTTCGGCGCTGACGGATCGCGGCTGTGACGCACCATCCCTTTGTTTTCCCGCAATTCCGGGTGCGTTTCGCGCCGTTTTGAGGATTGCTCCAGGACAGGATTTGAAAAGACATGTCTGAGATCGTCTATGATGCGCTGGTGATCGGCTCCGGCGCGGCGGGTTCCTTTGCGGTAAAGGAACTGACGGCGCAGGGATTATCGGTGCTGCTGCTCGAGGCCGGCCCCGCCGTCGGACCGAAGGATTTCGATCCCGCCCGCAAGAAGGCGCCGGCAAGCAGCATCAACATCTGGGAGCGCGCGCGGGCCACCCTCAAGGGCCAGCCGATCCAGGCGCGCGCGGCCTTTTTCACCGAGCGCTTCAGCCACTTCTTCGTCAACGACCGCAAGAACCCCTACACGACGCCGAAGGGCGAGCCCTTCCTCTGGATCCGCGGCCGCCAGGGCGGCGGGCGCCTCCACAGTTTCGGCCGGGTGCTGCTGCGCTGGACCGACGACGATTTCAAGATCCGCTCACGCTCCGGAAAGGGCGTGGACTGGCCGGTCTCCTATGACGAGCTGGTGCCTTTTTACGACGAAGTCGAGGCCTATCTCGGGCTCTACGGCAACAAGGACAACGTGGCCACGCTGCCGGACGGCATCTATGCGAAGCCGGCAAGCCTGACGCCCGCCGAACACATCTTCAAGCAGGCGGTTGAAAACCGCTGGCCGGACAGGCACGTCGTCTCCTGGCGCTACATCGCGCCTGACGCCGACCGGATGCCACGACCGCTGCGAGAAGCAAAGGCGACCGGTGAGCTGACCATCCGCTACGACGCCGTCGTTCGCCGCATCACCACGGATGAGAAGACCGGCCGCGCCACCGGCGCGGAATACATCGATCGCAACACGGGCGCGGTATCGACGGCTCGCGCCGCGACGGTGGTGCTTTCGGCCTCGCCGATAGAGAGCGTGCGGCTGCTGTTGAATTCGGCTTCGGCGAAACATCCAGATGGGCTCGGCAACAGCTCGGGCGCTCTCGGTCGCTATTTCATGGACCAGCTGCCGTGCCTCGCCTTCGGCTCCTTTTCCAAGGCGAAGGGCTGGGCTCCCGACGAATCCGCGCCGACCGACCCATTCTACAATCCGTCGGGCGGGATCTTCATTCCCCGCTTCGGAGAGGGCGACGCCGCCCGCGGCGATTTCGACTACCAGGGAAGCGTCGGCCGCGCGCCGGTCTCCGGGGACAGAGATGCACGTCTCGCCTTCTTCGGTTTCGGCCGTATGCTGCCCTATGCCGACAACCGCATCACGCTCGATGTCAGGCGCAGGGATGCCTGGAACATTCCCGTGCCGCATATCCGCTGCGTCATGCAGGAGGAGGAGCAGACGCTGCTCGAAAGGCAGGAGGAGACGCTGATCGCCATGATCAGGGAGATTGGCGGCGACCTCGAATTCATCGGCTCACCCACCGGCCTCAAGGAAATGGGCAAGGGCGCCTTTCCCGAAGCCGATGCCTTCAGCCGCTTCATGTTCCGCAAATGGTTCCGCAAGACCATGTGCATGGGCGCCGCAATCCATGAGACGGGCGGCGCGCGCATGGGCGAAACTCCTGAGGCTTCGGTGCTCAACCCCTACAACCAGGTCTGGGATGCCCCGAACCTCATCGTCACCGACGCCAGCGCCTTCCCCGGCAGCGGCATCGCCGGCACGACGCTCACCGTCATGGCTCTGACGATCCGCGCCTGCCGGAACCTTGTCGACCAGTACCGGACGGGACAGCTCTAGCCGCGCTTGGAACGAGGAACCCGGGTAAACCGTTTCAGCCTTCGATCAGTGGTCGTCATATAAACTTCGCACTGACATGCTCCTGTCAACAAAAGCAGGAAGGGAAACCCATGTCGCGAACACATCAGGACCAGCTCAACCGGATAAAGGCCGAAATCGCCGACAGCTTCGATGAAGAGCTGGAAATGCAGATGGAGGAAGACCGGCTCGACGATCTGGTCGCCGAAGGAATGTCGGAACCGGCGGAGCAGACGCTCGAGCGAAAGATCTACTTCCGGGAGCTTTTCCGCTTGCAGCACGAACTGGTGCGGCTGCAGGATTGGGTTCAGCATAAGAAGCTGAAGGTAGTGGTGCTTTTCGAAGGCCGGGATTCGGCGGGCAAGGGAGGCGCGATCAAGCGCGTGACCCAGCGTCTCAATCCGCGCGTCTGCCGGACGGTCGCGCTGCCTGCCCCTACCGAGCGGGAACGCCATCAATGGTATTTTCAGCGTTATGTCCCGCATCTTCCGACCGGCGGCGAGATCGTGCTCTTCGACCGAAGCTGGTATAATCGCGCTGGTGTCGAGCGCGTGATGGGGTTCTGCACCCCCGATGAACTCGAGGAATTCTTCCGCTCGGTGCCCGAATTCGAACGGATGCTGGTCCGCTCCGGAATCGTGCTGATCAAATACTGGTTTTCGATCACCGACGAGGAGCAGGAATTCCGCTTCAATATGCGTATCCACGATCCGCTGAAGCAATGGAAGCTGTCACCGATGGATATGGAAAGCCGTGTCCATTGGGAGGAATACACCAAAGCCAAAGAAGAAATGCTGGCGCGTACGCACAGCCCCGATGCGCCTTGGTGGGTGGTTCAGGCCGTGGACAAGAAACGGGCGCGGTTGAACTGCATTGCCCATCTTCTCGAGCAGATCCCTTATGAGGATGTTCCGAAACCGGAGATCCAGTTGCCGGACCGCATCCGTAATGCCGATTATAACAGGGCACCGGTTCCGCCTGAAATGTATGTGCCGGAGCGCTATTGAAAGCATAGCTGCAACGGGTCGGCGGAGTTGAGGAAATAGCGGGAGCCGTATTGCTTCACTACGCCATGCGAGAGCGTGGCGTAGTGATCGGATCGTTTGCAGTCATCAGATGCCGTCAGGCGGCGACATCAGCCATGCGATTCAATTCCGAGACAGCGTCATTCGGCAGCACGAGCGCGGCGGCGGCGAGGTTCTCCCTGAGATGGCCGACGGACGAGGTGCCGGGGATCAACAGGATGTTTTCCGCGCGACGCAGCAGCCAGGCGAGCGCCACCTGCATAGGCGTCGCGTTGAGGCGTGCTGCGACATCGGACAGGGTGGAAGACTGCAGCGGGCTGAACCCGCCGAGCGGGAAGAACGGCACATAGGCGATGCCGTCGCGCGCGAGATCGTCGATCAGGGCATCGTCGGCCCGATGCGCCAGATTGTACTGGTTCTGCACGCAGACGATCTCGGTGATCCCACGCCCTTCGGCGATTTGTTTGGATGTGACGTTGCTCAGGCCGACGTGACGGACCAGGCCTTGCCGCTGGAGATCGGCGAGCACCGTCAGCGGCGCTTCGATCGACCCTTCGGCCGGGCCGTGCACGTCGAACATGATCCTGAGATTGACGACATCAAGCACATCGAGGCCGAGATTGCGGAGATTGTCGTGCACTGCCTGCGTCAGCTCTTCGCGCGAGAAGGCCGGAATCCAGGACCCATCCGCGCCGCGCCGGGCGCCGATCTTGGTGACGATGACGAGATCGTCGCGATAGGGATGCAGCGCTTCGCGGATGATCTGGTTGGTGACGTGCGGGCCATAGAAGTCGCTGGTATCGATGTGGTTTACGCCGCTTGCGACCGCCTCCCGCAGCACGGCCAGGGCAGAGCCATGATCTTTGGGTGGGCCAAACACGCCAGGCCCGGCAAGCTGCATGGCGCCATAGCCAAGCCGCTTCACGCTGTAGCCGCCGAGGTTGAACGTGCCGGACTGATCGATAGTGGACATGATCTAACTCCTTTCAAGAGATGACGCCAAGATAAGCATTGTCGGCACGTGTGAAAATTGGCTACAATCCGCACGGGCTGTGCGGAGTGGCGAACAGTGAAGACAGATCTGGGTGATCTCAATGCCTTTGTTGCCGTGGCGCGTGCCGGCGGTTTTCGCGAGGGCGCGCGCGTCAGCGGCAGTAGCGCGTCCTTCCTCAGCGAAGCGGTGCGCCGCCTTGAGGGCCAGCTCGGCGTCAGGCTGCTCAACCGGACGACACGCAGCGTTGTCCCGACCGAAGCGGGCAAAGGCTTGCTGGAGCGGCTCGGCCCTGCTTTGAGCGAGGTGGAGTCTGCCCTCGACGTCGTCAACGGATTTCGCGACAGGCCGGCCGGTGCCTTGCGCCTCAATGTTCCGGTCAGCGCGGCGCGGCTGGTGTTGCCTGCCATCGTTCCGCCGTTCCTCGCCGCCTATCCCGATATTCGGCTGGAGGTGGTGACCGACGAGAGCTTTGTCGACGTCATCGCGGCCGGCTGCGACGCCGGCATCCGCTATGACGAGCGGTTGGAGCAGGATATGATCGCGATACCGATCGGGCCACGCATCCAGCGCTTTGCCATCGCCGCCTCCCCCGACTACCTTGATCGCCGTGGCCGGCCGCAACATCCGAGGGAGCTGCTCGGCCATGCCTGTCTGTTGGGTCGCTTTTCGAGCGGTGCGATGACGGCGCCGTGGGAGTTCGAGCGCGATGGCGAGATCGTGCGAGTGGACCCGACGGGGCCGCTGATCGTGCGGGTCGGCGGAGCGACCGATCTGGCCGTCGATGCAGCGATATCAGGAACAGGGATCGTCTGCCTCTTCGAGGACTGGCTGCGCCCGCATATCGACAGTGGCGCGCTCGAGCCCATCCTCGAACCGTGGTGGCAGCGCTTCTCCGGGCCGTTCCTCTACTATCCCGGGCGTCGGCTGGTGCCGGCGCCGCTCCGGGCATTCATCGACTTTGTCAAGGCATCGGCTACTGCATAATTCCTTAAGCCGGAATCGACTTAAGGATAAAATGATGCAGCAATTCAAAGCGTTACGGCATCCTCTGCGTGTCTAAAGGATGCGCGGCGCTAAGCCGGCTTGATGGCCGACGATACGTTAAAGCTTGACCTCGGCATTGTCGCCCATATCAGGTTTGGTGTTCGAGACCGCTGCGGCCGCCATCTTGATATAGCTGATGATCGTGCCCGGGCTGTCCCAATATTCGGCCGAAGCCGGCGTCATCTTGAGGATGCGGATGGAAGGATCGTCGGGATTGTCCCACCACGCCTTTGCCGGCGTCGCCCATAACTCCCTGATTCTCTCCCGGTCGTTTTGCACCTCGGCCGTCCCCGATACGGAAACGTATTTCTGTCCCTTGGTGTCGGCAAAGGCGAGGCACACGTTTGGCCAGCGCGTGATTTCATCGTCTTTGTGACTGCCGACATCCGTCAGAAAATAGATCGCATTCTCGAGCTGCGCGGTATAGGCGGACATCGGGCGGGCTCGCAGATCGTCGCCGCTGCGGGTCGTCAGCATGCAAAACCCGATCTTGTCGATCAATTCCCATAACCGTGTCGCATCGTCTTGATTGGCCATCGTCATCTCCATCTGTGAAAGAGACGAAGTAACCATCTACCGAGGCCGATGTTCCCAGCGGCGGGCCCATTCCCAAGGTGATCGAGGCAGGCAGTCGATCAATGGACGCTTGGGGTTTTCATGACCGTCGCGAAGTCTTCGGCGACCAGTTCGCTGACGGCGATGAGAACTTCCTCCCGGGAAAAACCCGTTGTCAGAGCGCGTTGAATCAGATCCTGCAGATCAGGTTCCACGACATCGCGGCAATCCTCAAGGCGTTCTTCCGAAACGGTGAGGCTATTGAGTTCGTCCATTGTCTGTCCTTTCAGGGGAATGTAACCACCAAAGCCCAGGAAGGCTGGTGAGGATAAAGCCGCTAACGGGCGGCGGCCGCCCGCTTCGGACCGGGCAGCAGGCCTTCACGTTGCATCTGCTTGCGTGCAGCCTTGCGATGTCGGCTGATCGCCTGCGCCTTTTCCCTGACGCGCCGTTCGGACGGTTTCTCATAGGCGCGCCGTTCCTTCATTTCGCGAAAAAGCCCTTCGCGCTGCATCTTCTTTTTCAAGACTCTGAGCGCTTGATCGACATTGTTGTCTCTGACGAGTACCTGCATTTCGAGTTCTCCTTGTCTGGGATGGTGGCCCGATCGCCGCTCAGCCGAGCTGCTCGACGATCAGAGCCTGCAATTCGCGGCGGGTGAGAAGGCAGGGAAACGGCTTCCAGCTCCTGGGAGCATTTCGGACAGCCTCGTCATCCTCACGCGGATTCGCCGCCGCAACCGCGGTGGCTGTATGTGTGTTGTTCAAAAAGAAATCCTTTGCCGGCCTTGGCCAGCGTTATCGATTGTTTGTGGGATTGCCATCACGCAGCCTTAAGGCGCGCGCCGATGCATAAGCGTCTCAATCAGCAGCCGGCAACGGCTCAGATTTCCGCTTGGATCGGGTACATCAGCAACATAGGGCTCGGCGAGCAGAATTGCAACGGATGCCCGGATGGCATGGCGCGGGCGCCACCAATCGCCTTCAGATATACTCAGTGCCATTTTATTCAAGTTAGCCGGGTATAGTTTTTGCCGAATTTTCTTCAATTTTGCACAGGAGTGACATTATTCCGCCAGAATGGAAGCAACGCGAAGACCGCCGTCGAAATTAACCTTCTGTTAAATAGGCCATTGACTTGTAGTATTAATAGGTTGTTAAAGGAGCCGCTCGCTGAGGTCGAAATTGACCCGCTAATAAACAATTTGAGGAGAGTGCAATGGCTTCGCCGATACATGCAACTGATGATAGTGCAACATTTCAAGAAACTGATGTTATTTCCGGAAACCTGCTTTCCAACGATTCTTCCGACAACGGCCACCTGTTCCTGCGCGCATTCGATGGCGCAAGTGTTGGCGCCAAGAGCGGCAACAGCCAGGTTACTGAAATCCAGGGCGATTACGGCACCTTCTTCGTCAAGCCGGACGGCAGCTACACCTATGTCCTGAGCGACGCTGCCAAGATCGGTTTCGCCAACGGCGAATCGTTCCAGGAGAAGGTTTCCTACAAGATCTCCGACGGCAGCGGTCACACCGACGTCGGCCTGTTCACCCTGAACATCCAAGGCGTAACCCAGGTCAAGCCGATCGCTGTTGACGACCACTATAGCTTCAACGAAGGCGACGCCATCGGCGGCAACGTTCTGGACAACGACATTGCAGGCGACAATGGTCACCTCTTCCTTCGCCAGTTCGACGGCACGAATGTCAGCGCCAAGAGCGGCCCCGACGCTGTTACCGACATCGTCGGCGACTATGGCGTCTTCCACGTCAAGCCGAATGGCGAATTCACCTATGAACTGACGGATGACCTGGCTGCTGGCCAGACCGTCACGGAAACCGTCCAGTACTACAAGATCTCCGACGGCGAAGGCCACACCGATGCTGGCGTTCTGACGCTCAACATCACAGGCACCGACGCTCTCGTTTGATCAGCAGTCATAGATCAGTGAGACACGACGCCCGCCGCGCAATCGGCGGGCGTCTTCGTATCCCGCTTGATTGACGCAAGTCCGCCGGGGGGAGCCAATCATATTCCGATGATCTGCAAAGCGGCATAATTCTTTTTAGCTAGTTCTTATAAATGCCGGCGTGGCGTAGTCTTGATGTTCGGAGGACACGCCGTGACCGAATATATCGAACCCAGGCAAGTCGAAACAGACGATCTGACGAAAGTCTGGTCCGTGACCGAGTTCTGCGCGCGTCACCGCATAGATACCGAGGAACAAGCGCTGCTGCTCAAACTTTTCGGGCCGTTCGCGACTGCCTCCGAGCTGATCCACAATGCCAAGCGCGCGCCAAGATTTAGATAGGCGCGCTCGACCTGGTCGCCTGCTTGGGGACCGCCTATGGGCTCCGACTCGCGACGCTAGGCCTGCTTTCCTGCCACCTCACGTCCGGCACGTATCACTGCGTCTGTGGTGATATCGAACTTCGTGTAAACGTCATCGATTTTGCCGGATGCTCCGAATTCATGCATGCCGACGAATACGCCGTCCAAGCCGAGATAGCGGTCCCAGGAATCCCGCACGGCTGCTTCGACGGCGACCCTGGCTCGGCTGCCGCCCAGCACCGACTTCTTGTAGGCGGCATCCTGCTTCTCGAACAGCAGCCTGCACGGCATCGAAACAACGGCCGTGCGAATACCCTCGTCCTGCAGCACCGAGCGGGCTTCGACCGCCAGATTCAGTTCCGAGCCGGAGGCAAGGATCGTCAGTTGCCGCTCGCCGCCTTCAGCTTCCTGGAGAACGTAGGCTCCCCTTGCCGAGCGGTTCTCGTCGGACGGGCCGCGGCGTAAAAGCGGCATTGGCTGGCGGGACAGAGCAATCAGTGCTGCCTGCCGCGGCGCATCCATGATCGCCTCCCAGCACTCGGCCGTTTCGATCGGATCGCCCGGGCGATAGACAGCGAGCCGGGGAATGGCGCGCAATGCGCTCAGATGTTCGATCGGCTGATGTGTCGGCCCGTCCTCGCCCAATCCGATCGAGTCATGTGTCATCACGAAGATCGAACGCACCTCCATTATCGCCGCGAGCCGGATCGCCGGGCGGCAATAGTCGGAAAATGTCAGGAACGTGCCGCCATAGGGAATAAGCCCCCCATGCAGCGCCAAACCGTTCATCGCCGCCGCCATGCCGTGCTCGCGGACACCATAGTGGAGATAGGATCCGCCATATTCCCCGGGCTTGATCTCGACCTGGTTCTTGGCCTTGGTGTTGTTTGAAGGCGTCAGATCCGCCGAGCCGCCAAGAAGCTCGGGGATCGCATCGAAGAGATGGTTGAGCACGATGCCGCTCGCCTGACGGGTGGCGAGATCCTTTTCGGAACCTGAAAGTTCCTGCTTTGCCGCAGCGATGGCAGCGCGCCAACCGGACGGCAGTTCTCCGTTCATGCGCCGCTCAAAATCGTCTCGCTTGTCCGGCGAAGCAGTCTGGACACGGACCGCCCAGGCCATCCGCGCCGGCCCGCCTTTCGCGCCGATCTTTCGCCAGTCATTGAGAAGCGCTTCCGGTATTTCGAAGGGAGGCGATGCCCAACCGAGGATCTTGCGGGCGCCGGCGATCTCGTCTTCACCAGGCGCGTCGCTATGGGCCTTCTGCGTTCCCGCCCTGGTCGGGAAACCGAAGCCGATGATGGTTTTGCAGGCAATCATCGACGGCCGATCCGTCACCTTCTGCGCTTCGATGATTGCGGCGCGGATCGCATCGGTATCGTGACCGTCGATTTGCTGGACGTGCCAGTTCGCCGCGCGGAAACGCGCCGGATGGTCATCGGATTCAGCAAGGCTGGTCGCACCGTCGATCGAGATCGAGTTGTCGTCCCAGAAGGCGATGAGCTTGCCGAGCTTCAGATGTCCGGCAAGCGATATCGCCTCGTGGCTGATGCCTTCCATCAGGCAGCCGTCACCCAGGAAGACATAGGTGTGGTGATTGACCAGATTGTCGCCGAACGAGGCATTCATGATCCGCTCGCCGAGTGCGAGACCGACAGAATTTGCAATCCCCTGCCCCAGCGGACCGGTGGTCGTTTCGATGCCGGTGGCGTGGCGATATTCGGGGTGACCCGCCGTGCGGCTGTCGATCTGGCGGAAGCGTTTGATCTCTTCGATGGTCATGTCCTTGTAGCCCGTCAGATAGAGCAGGCTATAGAGCAACATTGAGCCGTGACCGTTGGAAATGACGAAGCGGTCGCGATCGAACCAATAGGGATCGGCGGCATCGAACTTCAGAAACTCGGAGAAAAGCACCGCCGCGATGTCGGCCATGCCCATCGGCATGCCGGGATGACCGCTCTTTGCCTGTTGAACCGCATCCATGGAGAGGAAACGGATGCAGTCGGCGAGATCCCGGAGGCGCTGATCCTTGGGAGCTGGGAATGTCTTCGGAGCTTGTGAGGTGTCCGGCATTGGGAGAAACTCCTTGGAGTACCTGAATTATGAAGGCAGAGACCGTCTGCCTCGCTATCTCGTTCACCATGATCGTGAGTGCTCGCCACGGCGAATTTGACGGGTCCAATTAACTTAGTGCGGAGTTTCCAGTTGTGGATAGCACCCGCGCCAGGAAAGACCGCTTTCCGGGACATGATCGCGCGGCGCTACCGCCATCATGTTCTGCCAAGGGAGTGCGTCTGGGTGAAAAAACCCTTACAGTGCAGGGCGGAGCGCGCACACGACGTCACCTGATCGGGTGACGCTCGCTGCCTCGCCTCCCCTTAGACATTTATGCAGTGATCGAAATAAAGCATTCTCCGCATTTGGCGAAACCATCGTCGTGAAAACGAGAGGCGCTGATATGGATCATGTCGACATCATTGATGCTGTCTATCAGGCCGCAGTCCATTCCGAGCAATGGCCGGACACCCTGTGCTCGATCGTCGACTATGTCGGCGCCGTCGCCGGAAATATTGTCTATCAGGCGCCGGGTGGCCGCGGCAGCTTTCTGATCCCCGGTCGCATGCGTGAAGACTTGAACACGCTCTATCTTCAGCATTACACGGGCAACCCCTATGCCCGTGCATTCGAGAAGGTAAGACCGGGCGAGATTGCGATCGGCAACAGCCTGATCGATGCGGAGGCCGTGCGGCATTCCGCATTTTATGCCGATATCTGCGAGCCGCAGAACATCTTCAATCAACTGTTCCTGCCGCATGCCAGCCTGCACGAGCGCGGAGGTATCGGCGGAGTGGCGCTGTTTCTGTCTCGTCAACAGGACGAGCACGCCGCCGAGGCGGCGGCACGCCTGAAGCTGCTGAGCCCGCATATGGCACGCGCCATCGACCTTTCCTTTCAGATTAACAAGATCAATCGTGCGCCCGAGCTGCCGCAACGATTGATTGATGCGATACCCGACGCGGCCGTGCTGATCGACGGGCGAGGCGCAGTCCTCCTCCTGAATGCGGCAGCCGAGACGCTGCTCAGGCAGGCCGACGGCATTTTCCTCAGCCGGTCGGAGAGACCCGCGCTTGCCGCCCATATTTCCGAAACGGCGACGCGCCTGGCAAACGCCATCCGCCAGGCTTTGCTGATAGCCCATGGCGAAGACACGCCTTTCGAAGGCGCATTGGCGATCTCCCGGCCATCGGGCTTGCCACCCTATCTGATGATGATCACGCCGCTCGCGCCCACGGCGATTTCCACGTGGGATGCGACCGACAGCGGAGCACGCGTCCTCATTGATATCGTCGATCCGGAAGCAAAGACGCGGCGGCAAGCACAACAACTGCAACACATCTTCGGCCTGACCGACGCCGAAACCCGGGTCGCCGCACTGATCGGCAGCGGAATGAACCTGCCTGAGATTGCCCTCGCTCTCGGGATTTCCTCCAACACGGTGAAGACACATGCCGGCCGATGCTTCGGCAAGGCCGGCGTGCGATCTCAGGCAGCGCTCGCCAGGCTGATTGCCTCGATCCCGATTGCCGAAAAAAGAGCGCCGACGCCGACAGACTCGCACGGGAGAAGCTCGCCGCGAGCCCAGTAAACTACAGGCTATCTTCGCACTCTTATGATCTGTCGAATTTCTCGATGATCCCGCAGCCGGGCAATTTTCCTGAAGTGCTCCTCACTCCCTGCACAAAATCTGCAATCCGGTCGGGCATCCCTATGCCATGAGCAAGAACGACATCCCGCCCCGCATCACCGGATGGTGGCTGACAGAGACGTGCCGGCCGCAGAGGGCTCCTTCCGAGGAGGTCTCGGTAAGCTGCCGGCCACGAAGGAGTTGTCGCCTTCGAAGGCGGCTCTCCTCCCTGGGCTTGTCGCTCCTGGCTTCGGCGCCTCTCCTCGAAACACCGTCAGCAATGGGCTTTGCCCTTTGCCTCACAGCCCTGATGTCGGTGGCTCTCGTCAGCGGCAAGCTCATGCCTCGCAGCCTCACCGGCCTGCCTTTGGCGTTTTCCCGTTTCGCGCTCGTCATTCCCATGCGGCTTGCCGAGGATGTCGGGAAATATCCGCGATTGGGTAGCAACTGCCACCAGACTTCGGAGGTCTACCACCGCAACGTCGAAGAACCCCGTTCGTATCCCGTATCAATGTTTGAGAATGCAGCGTCTTTGGGAAATTGGGGGTGTCCGATACGTCGGCCTACCGTAGGCATCGCCAACCCCAACAGGCAGGCTTACTGGTTAGGTCTAACGAGATCGTTAGGCGTCAGTAGGTGAACCCGCCGTGTTTCATCTTTTGCAAAAACGATTAGGTCGGTCGAAAATCCAGCCTTGCTGAAGAGTAAGAAATGCTTTCCGGCCGTTCCTCTGCCGTATCTCGTTCTCTCGGATCTTTCACGTAGCTGTCTTAGATGCCCCATGTCTATATCGGCGTTTGTCCATTTGCAGTCGCCGTAGAAATATTCGCCATTCAGGAGTCTTCCCGCAACATCGATATCGAAGTCCGAATGTCCCCATATCTGGCCCAGTTCCTTTGCAGGAAGGCCGAGTTTTTCCTGGATATGGATCCTGGCGTACTCGAGCGCGATAGCTTCGAAGGCAATACCCATGTATTCCGAGAAGCCCGGCGCCACCACCTGTCTGTATACCTCCTCCCCAAAGCCACCGCTGATCGCGGTCAGGCTGGGCCGTACAAACCGATGCCAGAATGAGATCAGGCTGTCGTCGAGCCGAAACCTACGATTTCTCACCTTCTCATCCACATCCAACGACTTCGTATTCGATATCAGGTGGAGCGCCACCAGCTTCGCGGCGTACGATGTAATTTTCTCTACCTTCACGCCCAGTCGGCTCGCGATCTCCGATGTCGTGTTGCAACCGTCGGCGATCGCCGCGAGGACGCTGGAGTAGAAGCCAGGCTCGTGAAGTTCAGTCTGGAGAAGCGTGTTCGGCTCGTCGACAAGAGTTCCAGTCTCGGTCAGCAGCAACCTGACCACGTTGTCCTTCAACGGAACGTCCGGGTTAAAGAGTTGAAGATAATGCGGTATTCCCCCGAATATGGCGTAAGTGCTGATGATCGCTTCGGCGTCGTATTTCGGGAAAAAGCGCGCCACATCCGTGAGGGGGAGCTGTTTCATATCCAAGGACAGTGTCTGTCGTCCGTACAGTGGATTCCTTTCCGCTAACAGATCCTGCATCTGGGATATGGATGACCCGCAGAGAATGAGCTTCAGACCGCCATCCGCAGGTGCGCCAGAATCCCAGAATTTCTGCAGGATCGAAGGCAGCGCCGGGTCGCCGTCAAGCAGATATGGAAACTCGTCGATGGTGATCAGCAGGCCCGGATTGTTCCGCGTGTGCTCGGCAATGTAGTAGAAGACACCTTCCCAACTCGGCAACGATTCAAGCACTGGCAGTGCACCTAAAATGTTTGCGACTTCGATCTTGAACTGCTCGAGGTTCAAAAGAGAGGAGACGCGTGTGGCCTGGAAGTAAATCTCCTTTCGGCTTTTGCCCAATTCGCGAAGAAACCTGGATTTGCCGACACGCCGCCGACCGTAGAGAATGACAAGTGATGGACGCGCGGCATCCAGCTCCTCTTTGAACCGCGCCAGCTCACGACCCCTGCCTAGAAACTTCATATGAAGCGCCCTTCAATTAACATAATTTATTTTATAGTAATTGAAATTATAGTAATCGTAAATAGTGTAATCCTCGATATATAGGCGCGACTAGGTAGCATTTTGACGCTTCCTCGATCTCGCCGGAAAACTGGTCGATCGCACCGAATATATCAGTTCCTTTGCCGCCCATGTCTCCCACGAGCTGAAATCGCCGCTCACGGCCATCCGGGGAGCCGCAGAGCTTTTACGCGACGATGACGTGGAAAGGCCGATGACGAAGGCTGAGCGTTTGCACTTTCTCGACAACATCGTCGCAGACGTCGTCCGGCTCGATGCATTGCTGCAGCGGCTGAGGGACCTTGCACAAGCGGAATCGTCGGTGGCCGAGGGCAGCAGCAGCGTCGCAGACACCATATACTCGCTGCGCGAAAGATTTCCCGCCCTCAATATTTCCAGCCGAGGGGATACGGACATATCGATTGCTCTTCCTCCCGAGGCCGCCGGTATCGCCTTTGCCAATCTTGCCGAAAACGCCCTTCAGCACTGCGCCACGCTGTTGGAACTCAGAGTATCGGCCGACGCCCGAACAGCCGTCATTCTCGTCCGTGACGACGGCACCGGTATTTCCGAGGCAAATCGCCAACGCATCTTTCAGCCGTTCTTCTCAACCCGCCGCGAGCAGGGCGGTACCGGCATGGGCCTCGGTATCCGTCCGCGCCATGCTGAGCTCCCATGGCGGTACGATCCGCCTGCTGCCGACGACCGGCGCCGGTGCCGAGTTCGAAATCACCATCCCGGGACCGAGCTGACGTTCCAGAGACTGATGGAGCACTGCGCCGAAAGACGATCCCCTGAGCAAGGCAATGTCTTCAAGCGAGTGGATCAGTTTCCAGGCTCTATCGCCGTCAGTGCAGCCTGCGCGATGACATCTGCAATGCGTTTTGACAGCGCCGGGTCGGACGCAGCGCGGGCGAGGGTCACACCGCCACTGAGCATGGCGAGCAGCAAGATCGCCTGGTCTTCCCGGCGCCTTTCGGATTGACCCGATATCTCACCCTCCGGCAAGCCGACCGCAACTTCCTCGATGAGACGTTTGAGTTCTGCCGTATAGGCGCTTCGTGTTTCATCGTCTGCGCGCATCACGTCGGGGGAAAGGCTCGGCAGAGCGCAGCTCTCGCCCAGATCGCAGGTTCTTTTATAGCCGAGATAGTAGCCGACGAATGTCGTCAGCCAGTCTTTCGGTTGACTGGCCTTTAGCGCCGCAATTCCTTGCCGCAGCTCTTCGAGGCCTGCCAGCACGGCGGTGCGAAAGGCTTCGCCCTTGGACTTGAAATGTCCGTAGAAGGCACCGTTGGTCACGCCTGCCGCCTTGGTCAAGGCATCGATGCCTGCGCCGCCATAGCCTTCCTGTCTGAAAACCCGTCCAGCCGCGGCAAGGACGCGCGTTCGGGTCTCCTCCTTATGTTCGGCACTGTATCGCATGTATGTCCCTTATAAGAGCGATCGCTCTTTATGTCTTGCTAAGAGAGTGATCGATGTGTATGCATAAAGAGTGATCGGTATATATCAGAAGCGGTCACGGTTCAAACAGGGAGATATACGATGCCTATCACACTCACCGTGCCTGAAGGCCTGCTTTCGCAGCGGGCTCAGGCCCAAGCCTTTGCCGGATTGACGGAGGCAGTGCTCGATGCCGCCGGCTTGACTGGCAATGACTTCATGACAGCCAATATTATTGGTACGATCAACGTGCTGCCGCGGGAGCATGTGCTTGCTGCGGGAGAGCCGATCGCTGCAGCCTTCGTCGAGCTCAAGCTGCCCGAGATGGCGCTGGTGAGCGCTGAAGCAAAACAGTCCTTCTTCGAAAAAGCAGCCGATGTCGTCGAACAAGCCGCCGAAGGCCGGCTCAAGCGCGAACATATATGGTCGAACATCGTCTACGCGCCTGAAGGGGCCTGGGGTATCGCCGGCCGCAGCTATAACAATGCCGATCTCGTCGGCGCCATCCGGGGTGCGGTTGTCGCCTCGTAACGATCGCGGCGCACGCTCGGAAATCTCAGACTTGATGCAACCCCGGGCCGGCGACACCAAGACGTCACGGTCCGGCGACTTGACGGAGCCAAGCCATGCAGCTTGCCAACTATCTGTTCTTTTCCACCGGTTGCGAAGAGGCGCTTGCTTTCTACACCGAATGCGGGCTTGGCCAGATCACGCAATTGAAGCGCCACGGCGCAGACGGGATGCCCGTTGCCACCGACGCCATGCGGGGCAAGGTGATGCACGCTTGTTTCGAAGGACCTGGTATTCTTTTCTTCGCTTCGGACAATCACGATGCCGAGCCGATGCGAGGCTCCGCCCACATGCTGATTGCGGACGACCGCGACAGTACCGCCAGCCTCTTCGCACAGCTGGCCGAGGGCGGCAAGATCACGACTCCACTCGCCGTCCAGCCATGGGGAAGCTATTATGGCAAGCTCACGGATCGCTTTGGCGTCCAGTGGATGCTCGATTGCCTAGAGCATGATGCCGAAAAGTAGCGGTTTTCGGGCGCCATCATGCTCTAACTCTTTAATTTAGAACAGGATTCAGATTTACGCCGACCCGGCCTAAAATCATCCTGTTCCAGCGTGACCATGTGCTGTCTACACACAAGTGCGAGACGATAATCGCACCGATACGTGCGAAAGTCGGCGCCTGGTCGCAATCATTCAGAACATCGCGAGCAGAGGGGAAACTCGCCCCCAACCAAGCGGCTGCGAGCCACCCTCCCCCAATCCCGTCTTCGCGTTTCAGCGCGTCGTATAACCGCCGTCGATAACCAGCACTTCGCCGGTGACATAACTTGCCGCTGCCGAACAGAGGAACAATGCGGCACTCGCCACCTCTTCTGGCTGCCCGACGCGTCCCATCGGGGTCATGCTGCGCCAGGTCGGGAACCAGTCGGGATTGTCGATGCCGCCGCGCGACAGATCGGTCTCGATATAGCCGGGGGCGATGGCGTTGACGCGTATGTTTTCAGCGGCAACCTCGCTGGCGAGGCTCTTCGTCATCATGTGGACCGCCGCTTTCGAAGTATTATAAGCGACCTGGTTTTGGGGAATGTTGGACACGATGCCCGATATCGAGCCGATATTGAGGATGGCGCCGCCGCCCTGGCGCCGCATCGGTGCGAGTGCGGCGCGGCAGGCGCGGAAGACGGTGTCGACATTGACGGTCATGATCTCGCGCCAGATGGCATCGGAGAATTCGCCGCTGTCGCCATGAATGGCGATGCCGGCATTGTTGACGAGGATGTCGAGCCGTCCCGCCCGTGAGAGGGTCTCGGTGACGAGTTCGTCGGCGGCACTTTCCTTCATCAGGTCGGCGGCAACGAAATCGCAATCGACGCCGGCCCTGGAGAGCCGGTCTTCCGCCGCTGCATTGCGGGTTCGGCCCGTGATGATCACTTTGGCGCCCGCCTCGCCGAGCGCCTCGGCAATGGCAAGCCCGATGCCGCGCGTGCCGCCGGTCACCAGTGCCACCTGTCCGTTGAGGCGAAATCTGTCGAAGATCATGGCCGTTTCCTCTTGAGTGGGGTTTCGCGAGTGTTGAAGGCGGATGCACTTTCGTCAGATGTCGGCGCTCTGCGGCAGGATGACGAGATCGCGGATGGTGATGTTGCGTGGCCGCGTCAGCATGAAGAGCACGGCTTCGGCCACTTCGTTCGCCTCCATCAGGGCGCCTGCTGCGAGCGCCTCGTCCAGCTTCTCCTGCGGCCAATCGCTGATGAGCGCGGTGACGACGGGGCCTGGAGCGACGGCGCCGACGCGCAAGCCATGCTTGGCCACCTGCCGCCTCAGCGTATGGACGAATGCCTGGACGGCATGTTTCGAGGCCGTGTAGATCGGTTCCCAGACGACCGGGATCATGCCGGCAACGGAACTTGTCAGGATGATATCCCCGGTCTTGCGCTCGACCATATGCGGCAGAACGGCATGCACCGAACGGAAGGCGGCGTTGATGTTCAGGTTGAGCATCCGGTCCCAGGCATCCGGGTCGCCGCCCAGCACCTCGCCGCCGATATAGGAGCCGGCATTGGCGTGGAAGATGTCCAGCTGGCCGGCTTTCTCCAGAATTTCAGGCATCATCCGTTCGACGCTTTTCGGATCCGTGAGATCGATGACCAAGGGCATGGCGTTGGCGTCGAGTTTCGAGCAGATTTCCTTCAAGGCGTCTTCATTTCGGTCGACCAGCACGACCCGGGCGCCCGCGGCAAGCATGGTCTTGGCGCATTCAAGGCCGATACCCGACGCCGCTCCGGTGACGGCCGCGACTTTTCCAGACAGATCCTGTCCCATTTTCTTCCTCTGTTTTCCTGGTTGCTCTAAGCCCGGCCGTGCGAAATTCGCGATCGGCGTGCCAGCGAGTCGACGATGACGGCGACGGCAAGGACGGCGCCGGTGATCATGTATCGAAGCGACGATGACAGATCGAGAAGCGTCAACCCACTGGCAATGGACTGAATGACGATGATGCCGAGAAGGGCTGAATAGGCACTGCCCCGCCCGCCGAACAGGCTCGTGCCGCCGATGACCGCCGCGGCGATGGCGTTGAGATTGACGTCGCCGGTGCCGGCCTGCTGACTTGCCGTCGCCAGCCGTGCGGCGGAGAGAACGCCGCCGGTGGCAGCAAGCAGAGCGCACATCACGAAGGCGCTCGTGTAGATGCGCGAGACGTTGATGCCGGAGCGGCGCGCTGCTTCCCTGTTGCCGCCGACGGCATGCATGGAGCGTCCCCATTTGGTGCGCGTCAGCGCATAATTCATGGCGGCGGTGAGCCCGACGAAAACGCCGAACATCCACGGAATGCCGCGTGACTGGTTGAGATAGAAAGCGACAGCTTCAAGGGCGAGTGTGATGATGACGGCGCGTAGAAGCAGCCCGCGGGCCGATTTCGCCGACAGGCCGGCCGCCCGCCGGCGCGCCGACGTGCGGTAGCTGGCGAAGAAGAAGGCAATGCCGGCTAGCGCCACCAGCAGATAGGCGACCGGGTCCGGCATGACCATGATCTGGCCGAAACTCACCAGCCAGGAACCATAGGGAAGATTGATCGAACCGGTTGCTCCAAGGATATAGAGCTGCAGGCCGAGAACCGCGAGCAGCCCGGACAGGGTGGACACGAAACTCGGCATGCCGAAGCGGTTGAAGACAAACGCGTAGAGCGAGCCGATCAGGGCGCCGACAATCATCGCGGCGAGGACTGCCAGGACCACTGGCCAGCCCTGGTTGACCCAGAAGACGCCGACCAGTGCCGAGGCAAAGCCGCTGACCGAGCCGACGGAAAGGTCGATCTCACCCACCATCAGGATGCAGACGATGCCCAGCGAGATGACGCCGACTGTCGAGCAATCGAACAGCATGTTGACGAGGTTGCTGCTGGAGAGAAACACCGGATTGAGCGCCTGGAACACCGTCCAGATGATCGCCAGGCCGACAATGACCGGCAGTGAACCGAGATCGCCGGAGCGGATGCGATCCCAAAAGGCCTGGATCGAGCCGCCGAAACTGTCGTCATGGCGCACTCTCTCATCACGCCGGTCGAGCAGGGCCGGTGCCGCCGGATCATTCTCGATGGTCTTCATCATGGCCTGCCCTCCTCGTTCTGCTGGCTCTGCGCCTGGCGGCGCGACGCGCGGCGGGAGACGGAGTTGTTGGATGCACCGGTGATGGCGCTGACGAGCTGCTCGTTGGACGCGTCGGGCAGCATGGTGCCGTTGTTGCGGCCGAGCCGAAGGACGACAATACGATCGGCGACGGCGCGAACATCCTCCATATTGTGGCTGATCATGATGACGGCGAGGCCGCGCTCCCGCACGCGCTCGATGAGGTCAAGCACCTCCGCGGTCTGGGCAACGCCGAGTGCGGCCGTGGGTTCGTCGAGCATGATCAGTTTTGGCTCGAGCAGCAGCGATCGAGCGATCGCCACTGTCTGGCGCTGTCCTCCGGAAAGTGAGGCGACGGGTTCGCGCACACTTGGAATGCGGGCCGAAAGCTCGTTCAGGAGCTGCCAGGCGCGGATCTCCATGGCGACCTCATCGAGCTGATAGGGGCTGAGTTCCTTGCCGAGAAAGATGTTGGCGACGACATCGAGATTTTCGCAAAGTGCCAAATCCTGGAACACCGTTGCAATGCCGAGCCCGAGAGCAGCACTTGGGCTCGGCAGGTTCACCGGCTTGCCCTCAAACAGGATCGTGCCCGAGCTTGGCTGGTGCACGCCGGCCAGGATCTTGACCAGCGTCGATTTGCCAGCGCCGTTATCGCCTACCAGCGCCACGACCTCGCCGGCATGCACGTCGAGTTCGATATCGGTGAGCGCCGACACCGCCCCGAAATTCTTCGATATTCCCCGCAGACTGAGCACAGGCTGACGGGAAGGGTCAGGAATATGAGAGGTTTCAGACATTGCCTGGCCTTTCCAAAAAAGCGAAAATCGGAAGCGCGACCGGTGGCCCAGCCGCGCTTTCCCTTGGCTCGATTACTTGGTGATGCCGAGTTTCTTGCAGCCGTCGGCATAGCGGCCGGTGCACAGTTCCTCGGCGGTGTTGATCTTCTTGTCGATGATCTCGGCCTTGAGGTTTTCGGCGGTAACGACAGCCGGTACGAAGAGCTGTGCGGGCGTGTCGTAGAGCGTCATTTCGGCCTTGATCGTTTCTCCGGCCAGGAGCTTGACTGCGACGTTGGCAGCGGCAGCGGCGACGATTTCGCTCGGCTTGGAGATCGTATTGTACTGATCCCCTGATATAATCAGCTGTAACGCGGCGATCGTCGCATCATTGCCGGTTACCGGCGGCACCGGATCGACACCCGCCGCCTTGAAGGCTGCAATGGCGCCGCCGCCGGTGCCGTCATTGGCAGCGACCACGCCGACGATCTGTTTGCCGAAGCGGGTGATCTGGCCGCCCGCCCATTGCTGGGCGTTCGCGGGCTGCCAATTCGGCGTGTCGAATTCGGCAAGCGTCTTGTATTCGCCGCTCGCCAGGCCCTCGTGAATGCCGTCCTTGATCAGCCCGGCAGCCGCATCGGTCGGTGAACCGTTGATCTGCAGAATGCCGCCGCCATCGGTCGGCACCTTCTGCGCCTTCAGATGCTGGACGAGCGATTCCGCAATCGCCTTGCCGATCGCCTTGTTGTCGAAGGAGACGTAGAAATCGGCCTTCCCCTTCGGGATCGGACGGTCATAGGCAATGACCTTGACGCCCTGGCTCTGTGCGAGCTGGACGAGAGAGGCGGCGGCGGCCGAATCCACCGGGTCCAGCACGATGACCTTGGCGCCTTGCGTGATCGCCGAATTGAACTGTTGCTGCTGTTTTGCGATATCGGCATCGGCGTTCTGATAGAGAACCTTGCACGACGCGCAAAGCTTCTTCATTTCCGCGACAAAGCCCGGGTGGTCGTGCTCCTCGTAGCGGGTCGAGCCCTGGTCGGGCATGAGGAATGCCACTGTCGCATCCGAGACGGCCGTTTGCGCAAAGGCGGAAGTGCCGCCCAGCAAGGACAGGACAAATACCGCAGCGCCTGCCGCCTGTGTTGAGAATTTCATCATTTCCATCTCCTCCCATTTGAAAAATTGTGTAGTGATCGCACTGTTCTGCTGTGGCCGTTCGGCTGAAGGAACGGTCGCGCCTGTCCCGGCGGTTTGACGTTTTTGAGGACAAGCATCTCCGATCACGAGCCGCTCACCGCGTGCCCGCGTTCAAGTCAGTGTCAGTTTTCGTTCCTCCTCCTCGTCCTCCCTCGTCCCTTGGACGTGCTCGTTCGGCTCCTCTAGGCCGCCTTTGCCACGTTGATATTGTCACCCAACAACCGTCGGAAACGGGAAGGCGTCATGCCTTTTTCCGCGAGAAACTGCCGGTTGAAGTTAGACAGATTGTTGAAGCCGACCTCGAAGCAGATATCGGTGATCGATGCGTGGTCATCGCTCATCAGGATCTGGCAGGCGAGATTGATGCGCAGGCGTTTCACATACTGTACCAGCGACATGCCGGTATGGCGGCGGAATGCGCGCGAAAAGGCGCCGGTCGATTGTTCGGCGATCGCAGCCAGATCAGCTTCCTCGAAGGATTTCGTCAGGTTCTCTCTGATATAGGCGAGCGCCTTGTTGATGCCGGCCGACATGTAGCCAGATGGATCGGGCACATAGCTCTGGCTGGCGAGAAGCCGGGCATCCTGCGCCCGGCTGAGCAGGCCGACGATCATCATGAAGAGCTCGATACGGCGCACACCGTGTGCCTGCTGCACCTCGTTCATCAAGGGAGCTACCTGCCGGCTGGTATCGGCGCCGAAGAGCACGCCGCGTCGGGAGGCTTCGAGAACCGGATCGAAGGGGCCGAGTTCGGCCAGCACCTTCATCGTGTCCGTGATGAAATTCTCGCTGAACTGGATGAGCTGGCATCGAAGCGGAATGCTCGATCCTTTCGGGACATCGCTGATCCAATTATGGGGAAGATTAGGCCCGGCAAGCACAAGATTACCAGGCTCGAACTCGCCGATGAAGTCGCCGACGAAATACCGTCCTGTTGTCGCCACGACGAGATGAAGTTCGTATTCCGGATGAAAATGCCAACGAACCGTATGGTAGGGATAGCCATGCGCCTTCGTTGCGAAAGATTCGCCCGGCCTGATCTGAACGACTTCCAAGTCAGGTTCCATTGTTTCCTCCTCCGAGGACGGTTCCAGGCCGCCCGCCAAATTCCCTTTTTGGCTTTATTGTTAAGGGGAGTGTAGTGGGCTCGTGTCACGCCCGCCACCACGATTCCCGGCTAAAACCGATACTTTTTTGACAATCGGCGCTGCGGAACCGGTGTAAAGACGGCAGTAATCCACTTTGCACATCGTCCAAGGGCCGGCCTCAGGCGGCCAAGGCTGCAATGACGTTTCTGACCAGCGCAGAAGAAGACAGCCGGCTCGTGGCGCAGCTCGGGGCGCCGATCGCGCCGACACGCACGGAAAGGCCGCCGCGGGCATTGGCGATTGCAAACATCGACTCGTCGGTCAGATCATCGCCGATGGTAATCGGGGAGCGGTTCTTGAACGGGTCGGACTGGAAAAACCGCTCCAGCGCATCGCCCTTGCTCGATCGTGCCGGACGCAGCTCGAACACCATCTTGCCAAGCTGCAATGCCCAGTTCGACCCGGCGACCTCCGCATAGTGGTGCATGCGCTCTTCGAGTACCTTTTCATATTCGGGTGCGAGCCGGTAATGGGCGGCAACGGCCGCGCCCTTGTCCTCGATTAAGACGCCAGGGTAGTGCTCGGCTTCTGCGGTCAGCGCATGCTTCAGCGCCTGAAATTCAGGTGTCGCCTCGATCGTCTGCATTCCAGCGGCGTTCCTGATTTCCGCGCCGTGCAGGCCTGCTGTCGGAAATGCAAAGGGCTTGAACAGCTCGTCTGCATAGGCAAGCGATCGTCCGGTGACCAGCGCCAGGGCACCGCCGAGCTTGTTCGACAGGCGATGAAGTTGTCCGGGAAGCGCCTCTGGGACCTCGATCGCATCCGGCGTGGGCGCAAGATTGAGCAGCGTCCCGTCGATATCGAGAAACATCGCCCAGTGATCGGGCTCTTCCAAGACCAGTGAAAGCATTTCCTGTGTAGCGTCGTCGTCCTGCACGGCATTCTCCAAACTCTGCAATCATGGAAGCTAGGTCGCCAACCGGCAAGGGCAAGGTGATTTTTCAGAGTCCGGAACATCCAGAGGATAGTTCGCGTTGTATCTCGCCGCCCGTTCGAGCACTCGCGCCGTAGAAGGTACATTGATGGCCAAAAGCAGTTCCGATCCCCGTGATGAGATCAATGCCCCGTTGGCACATGGCGCTTTAAACCTGCCATTGGTGACGATCGACGATTACAACAATGAACTGCGTGACAAGGATGGCTTCGTTGGCGACAACGCCAACAAAAAGACGTTCCAACAAAAGCTCGACGATTGGAGAAAACGCATCCGCAAGGTTGGAGACGACCCGATCGGCAAGACCGCGACGGAGAAACTCTCCAAGAAAAAAATCGACGCTATTTTGAAGGGCGATGATTTGGCGGCGGCGGCGTTGGTCATGGGGGCAGTGGAGGATTTTGCGCAAGACTTTGCCGATGTGATAGGAAAGTTTCTGAAAGACAAAGGCTGGGGAAAGACAGAACGCATCGTCGTTGGCGGCGGCTTTCGTCGGAGCCACTTTGGCGAACTGACAATCGCCAGGACCATGGTCATTCTTAAAGCGGCCGGCGTCGACGTCGAAGTCGTGCCGATCGTACATCACCCCGATGAGGCCGGACTGATCGGTGCGATCCACCTGATGCCGCGCTGGATGTTCAAGGGCCACGAGGCGATCCTCGCCGTTGATATCGGCGGCACGAACGTTCGCGCCGGCGTCGTTAAATTCGGAAAGGACGACGTGCCGAATTTCGCGGATGCAAGCGTCTGGGAATCCGCCATCTGGCGTCATGCAGACGATGAGCCAAGCCGCACTGCCACCATCGATCGGTTGGCGGCGATGTTGCGGGATCTGATCGGCAAGGCCGAGAAGGCCAATCTCAAGCCAGCGCCGATCATCGGGATCGCATGCCCCGGCATCATCAAAGCCGATGGTTCCATCGAACGCGGCGGACAGAACCTGCCGGGCGGAAACTGGGAGAGCGACAGTTTCAACCTTCCCGCCGCACTGATGAAGGCCATTCCTGAGATCGGCGACGACAGCACATTCGCGATGATGCACAACGATGCAGTCGTGCAGGGGTTGTCGCAGATCCCCTTTATGAACGACGTGTCGAGATGGGCCGTGCTGACCATAGGCACGGGGTTGGGCAATGCGCACTTTACCAATCGCGAGGGAACGAAGGTGCGATAGTGGAATCGTGCCTCGCGCGGCGCCCGCTAACCGCACTGCGGGCTCGGTCAGGTAACCGGGGCAAATATCCGGGCAGGTTTTCCACGAGGATCTCGCATTCCGCCGCTCGCCCAACTGGTCGCAAGCCGGATTAGGCGGCAAGCTGCCCGATCATCGTTTGGCAATGGCAATGACCTTGGGCGACTTCGAGGCGGCTGGCGCATCCGCCTTGCGTAGGAAGCCTGGCGATACATTCCAATGACGCCCGTCGTGAGCGATCACCGTCACAGATCTCTTGTTGTAACGGGTGAGTGTCCCCTCGATTGTCTGACCTTGCTGGTCCTCAAACGCCACACGGTCACCGATCGAGAAATTGAGCATGGTCTTGTGCGCGCGCATCTGGTGAAGAAATCGCAGTCGCTCGACGATCCGATTGTTGAGATCGATCAATTCTGCTTCGCTCAGCTTGTCGATGTCGATTGTCATGGTGCCCTCACGCTCGGCGGCCCAGCAAACGTACCGACATACCCCACCCACCCTCAAGATGGTCCCGTCAATATCACCAGGAATTGTCGCTGCCCGCCAATCTGCCCCGGTTAGTACGTGGGGCAAAATCCATGGCGGCGTTTTGGTGAGCGGTCATAGAAGTGTGCATAACCGCGCGCTTTGAGAAGTGATTGCTAGTCTGGGGATTCTCAAGCCGGGGCAAATCATGATTCGATTCTGCCATGAAGAAACGGCTCCCCTCCCCCGAGCATGCCGACACGCTTTCACTGAATGCGTTGCGCGGATTGGTGACGGGTCTTCTGGAACGGTCGCAGCAGGCAGAAGCCCGGCTTGCGAAGCTTGAGGCCGACAACATCCAGCTGCGGGAGGAAAACGCCGCCCTTCGGCTGGAGAATACCCGCCTGAAACTCGAGAACCAGCTGTTGCGCGACGAGATCGCCCGGCTGAAAAATCTGCCGCCGCGCCCGCCGTTTCGCGCCTCCGGCATGGAGAGGGCAACGGAGGCCTCTCCAGCAAACCATGTGGCCGGCAGGAAAAAGCCGCGGGGTCCGAAGCTGGATGTGGATCGGGTCAGCCGGCAGGAGATCCTGCGCATCGATGCTCCGTCCGGCTCGCGCTTCAAGGGATATAGAAGCGTCTACGTCCGAGACCTGGTGCTCAAGGCGGAACTCGTGCACTACCGCCGTGAATGCTGGGTGACACCGGATGGAAAGACGGTTCTCGCTCCCTTGCCGGCCGGGATCATAGGTGGCTATGGCGCCAACCTCCGGCGGCTTTGCCTGATGCTGCACGCACAAGGACAGGTGACGACGCAGCGGTTGACGACATTGCTGAACGATGTCGGGATCGCCATCTCCAAGCGTCAGATAGTGCGGCTTCTCACCAGGCAGCTGGAGGGCTTCGTCGCCGAGGATGCCGCACTGCTGCATGCCGGTCTCGTGGCGTCGCCTTATGTGACGGTTGACGACACCGGCGCGCGGCATTCCCATAATAACTATTACACCACACAGATCGGCGGTGCGGATTTTACCGTCTTTCGCACCACGAAATCGAAGTCACGCCTGAACTTTCTGTCCCTGCTGCGCGGCGGCTATCAGGATTATGTGCTGGGTGACGCCGCATTCGATTATCTGAAAGAACGTCGCGGCAATCCGCCCGTAGTCCATGGGCTTCGGACGTTTGAGCCGCAACACTTCTGCAACCAGGTACCGTTCATGGCGCATCTGGCTGACAAAGGTGTCGATATTCTCAACCGCCAGGAGATCGCCACCCTTGCCGAAGCAGGGCTTTGGGGCTCCATCCGCCATCACGGCCTGATGGCAAATACGGTGATCGTGTCCGACGATGCCGGACAGTTCCGTGTCGGCAATCATGCACTGTGTTGGGTCCATACTGAGCGCCTTCTGCAAAAGCTGATGCCGACCACTGCAAAGGAGGAGCGGCTGGTCACGATGGTCCGAGATCTCGTCTGGCGTTTCTATAAAGCGCTGAAAGCCTACCAGCAGTGCCCTTCCCCCCAGTCCGCTCCCGCATTCCGACGACGGTTCGATAGGATCTTCACACTACGTACGGGTTATGAAGCACTCGACACGCTTCTCGAGCGACTGCATCGCAGGAAGAACGAGCTGCTAAAGGTGCTCGAGTATCCCGGCATCCCGCTCCACACCAATGCCTCCGAAAATGCCTTACGGACGTTTGTCACGAAGCGGAAGATCTCCGGTGGCACAATGAGCCAGGATGGCCGTGTTGCGCGCGATGTCATGCTCGGCCTGATGAAGACCTGCCAAAAGCTCGGCCTTTCCTTCTACCATTATCTCGGTGACCGGCTTGGGATCGGCAGTGAAGATCACCCCATCCCGTCTCTCCCGGCCACCATCCTTGCCCGGGCTTAAACGCTGGAGCCACCAACGGTCATCAGCGCTCGACGCTTCTGCCTGCCAAACCGGCAGCGCCATCGAATCTGCCCCACTTACCCCCGGTTACCTCGGCGAGCGCCGTGGAGCATTATGGTAAATCGCGGGTAAACAAGAACGAATTCCGTAGACGGAAGCGAACTCGCCAATAAGTTCCGCTAGGAGGGTTCGCCGCTTTGCGGAACATGATGTGCGATATGGCCGAATTGGGCTAACGGCAAACGTCTGCGACACCAACGCACAATCCTACCAGCGCTGTTGAGGATAGCCGCCGAGACCTGATTCGCCTAGCATGCGTTGTTGTGAACTTTGCCATCAATCGGTTATGACGCCCCGAGGATGTCAACAACCCTGCTCGCTCTCAACTGCCGGCATGTGATGGACTGGTGTCATTGCCTGGCCATTAACCGGATCCCCGGGCAAAGGTTAGACGTCCCCTCCCCCGATAGTGCGCAGCAGCGACGCTTTCCTATCGTAAGACCCGCAGCCGGCATTTCGGAATTCTGGCGATCCAGCTTAATGCGAGACAGCGCCGGTTCGCCGCTGTCGGCAGAGACGCAGCCTTCCGAGTGTCGGGCCCTTGCCTGCGAGGCCCTCCTCGGTCTCTGCGCGCAGAAGCGGACCGGGATGTCTAGCGTCGCCGCCGCATTTCGGGGCAGCGCTTGGAAGACGGAGGCCCTCCCCTCCCCTATCCTGCCTCGCGTTGGAAAAGATGGTGATAACGCTGCCGGGCCGTTCTCTGCGGCTTCAAATTGCGCTTATCTCTACGGCCTCACGCAAGCCATGCGCAGACGAAAGATGGATCATGAACTTCAAGGGAATAAGCGCTCCGCTCAACGCTGGTCGTCTCGAACAGATGCTCGGCCTTGCTCCGTCACGACGCGATCCTGAAACCCAGGACGCAAATGACAAGCCTTCCGGCAATGAACCCGTCCGTGGGCTGGAAACCGAAAACCTTTATCGTTCCTCCGCCTACAAATGAGAAACGGGATTACCTTCGGTTGGAGCGAACAGCGGGAAGCCGCTCTTCGATGAACCGGCAACGACGCTGAGTCGCATCGGAAGTGTGCTGCGATACCTTAGGACTGGCTGTGATGGATGCGGACACGGCCGCCATTGTCAGCTGACAATTGAGCTAAGATTCCGGAATTCCACATGATTTTTTCGTCGAATCCAGTTTGTTATCCATTTGCTAACCAAGAAATCGCTTGACGGAATCGGCAGACTCACGATCATTTGCGCAAAATGACCCGATTTATCAGGATTTGCGTGA
>NC_008384.1 GCF_000009265.1 Rhizobium johnstonii 3841
TTGGGTGTTTTGGACAACATTAGCGTATCGACGACAGATGTACGGATCGAGCGGCATGCGAACCAGCTTTCGCGGCAACTGAAGCTCCTCCGCGACAAGCTGTTCCCGCCGCTCTCGCAAAAGACGCTGCGGACATTCTCCTCCGGCGAGGCGGCCCAGATGATCGGCGTGTCGGACGGCTATCTTCGCCAGCTTTCACTAGATGGCAAGGGACCGCAGCCGGATCTTGCCCAGAATGGCCGGCGTTCCTACACGCTCGGCCAGATCAACGAATTGCGCCATTATATGGCCAAGCTCAAGCCGAAGGACGCGCTTTCCTATCAGCCGTGGCGTCGCCCTGGCGAAAAGCTCCAGACTGTTGCCGTCACCAATTTCAAGGGCGGCTCGGCCAAGACCACGACAACGCTCTATCTGGCGCAGTATCTGGCGCTGGCAGGTTACCGGGTGCTTGCGATCGATCTCGATCCGCAGGCTTCGCTCTCCTCCATGCTCGGCGTTCAGCCCGAATTCGATCTTTCCGAGGGCGATACGCTCTACGGCGCAATTCGCTACGATGAGGGCCGCAAGCCGCTGAAGGAGATCGTCCGCAAGACCTATTTCGACGGATTGGATCTGGTGCCGGGCAATCTCGAACTGATGGAGTTCGAGCATGAGACGCCACGGGCATTGAACGACCGGCAGCGACCCGGCGAGCTGTTCTTCCGTCGCGTCGGCGTTGCCATTGCCGAGGTCGAAGCCGATTACGACATCGTGGTAATCGACTGCCCGCCGCAGCTTGGTTATCTGACGCTTGGCGCCGTTTGTGCCGCCACATCGCTGCTCATTACCATCCATCCGCAAATGGTCGATGTCGCCTCCATGTCGCAGTTCCTGCTGATGACGTCGGATCTGCTTTCCGTGGTGCGCAAGGCCGGCGGCGATCTGCAGCACGATTTCATCAAATATGTCGTCACGCGTCACGAACCCTTCGATGCGCCGCAGTCGCAGATCGTCGCGCTGCTGCGCAGCCTCTTCAGCGACGACGTATTGACGGCGACCATTCTCAAATCGACGGCGATCGCCGATGTCGGCTTGACCAAGCAGACGCTTTACGAGATCGAGAAGGGGCAGGTGCGCCGCTCGACCTATGACCGGGCGCTGGAATCGGTCAATGCCGCCAACGGCGAGGTTCTCGCCGGTATTCACAAAGCCTGGGGTCGAGCATGAGCAGACGCGATCGCCTGAAAGGTCTTTTCGACGATACGGCGCAGGAGTTGGCCGCGGCCAACTACGAGGAGTCCTCTTCGCGCGGATCGGCCGGTCCGGTTCGGACGATGGCGCTGACCCTTGGCCGCATGGAGGAAGAGAGCAGGGCGATGCAGGAGGCTTTGCTCTCCGGTGAACGCGTCGTCGAACTCGATCCTGATCTGATCGATTCCTCCTTCGTCCGCGACCGCCTTGCCGACCAGCCCCTCGATAGGGAAGACGAGCTGGTGCAGTCGATTGCCGAGAACGGCCAGGAAGTGCCGATCCTCGTTCGCCGTCATCCCAATGATGAGGACCGCTACCAGGTCGCCTATGGCCATCGCCGTCTGCAGGCTGTCAAGCTGCTCGGCCTCAAGGTGCAGGCGATCGTCCGCAAGCTTGACGATACCGATGTCGTCATCGCGCAGGGTATCGAGAATTCGGCGCGCCGGAACCTTTCCTATATCGAGCGCGCGGTCTTTGCCCTCAATCTCGAGCTCAAGGGTTTTGAGCGCCCGGTCATCATGAAAGCGCTGTCGACGGACAAGACGGAGCTATCGAAGCTGATATCCGTTGCAAAAGCTATTCCCGCCGAGATCGTCAGGTCGATCGGAGCCGCACCCGGCATCGGGCGACGCCGGTGGATGGCGCTTGCCCAGGACTGGAATGGGATGACGGCCGCCCGGCTTGCCAAGCTCATTGCCTCGGGAAGTTTCCTGGCGGAAGAGAGCGACCGCCGTTTCGAGCTTTTGGTCGCCGAGCTCGCCAGGAAAGAGGCAAAGCCCGAAACCACGGAATTTGACTGGAAGCCGAAGAGCGGCGGCAAGATCGCCGGCCGAATCAAGAGCGCCGGCAATTCCTTCACGATCGCGTTGAAGACCGGCGACGCGCCGGATTTCGGCGCTTACATTTCACGCCGTCTCGACGAGCTTTACGAAGCCTATCGGGCCGGCAGGTTGCAAGCAGGAGAATAGACCGCAAAAGAAAAAAGCCTCCGAACGTTGCCGTCGCGGAAGCCTTTCTCATATCTGGACAATCTGAGAATCGCACTTCCTCGAATCACTGTCAAGCATCTTCGGCATCCTTTTGGGTGGTAGTTTTCTTTTGCCTTGAGAAAAGGTGAGGGACATGGAGCCTCAATATGTATCGACGCCCTTTGGGCGGCGATCGATGACGCTTGGCATGCTGGCAAGCCAGGAAAGCGCCAGCAAGGTCGATCCGGACGCATCGGTCGACAAGTGGAAGATTTTTCGCGCGCTCTGCGAAGCAAAGGACATGGTCGGCGTATCGGATCGTGCCCTGGCTGTTCTCAATGCGCTGTTGACCTTCTACCCGAAGAACGAGATTGCCGAGGCCAACGGCTTCGTCGTCTTTCCGTCAAACGAGCAGCTGTCGCTGCGCACGCATGGCATGGCTGGCACGACGTTGCGGCGGAATCTGGCGATGCTGGTGGAAGCGGGCCTGATCATCCGGCGGGATAGCCCGAACGGGAAACGTTTTGCCCGGCGCAACGGCGAGGGTGGACTTGGAGAGGCATTTGGCTTCAGCCTGGCGCCGCTCCTGGTGCGCGCTCGCGAGATCGAGGCGCAGGCGGCTCAAGTGATGGCCGCCAAGCTCGAATGGAAGCGCCTGAGGGAGCGCCTGACACTTTGCCGGCGTGACATCACCAAGCTCATCGAGATCGCGCTGGAAGAGGAAGTGGCCGGCGAATGGATCGAGATGCAGAAGCATTTCAATCTGCTTTCCGCAAGCCTGCCACGCCGCCCGTCGGCCGCCGAGATGGAAAGCCTGCTGGCCGATCTCGAAGCTTTCCGGGAATTGATCGTCAAGACGCTGGAATCGAAGTCGAAAACAGAAAAAACAGACGCCAATGATATCCAAAACGGTCGGCACATACATAATTCAAACCCACACCCTATATCTGAACTTGAACCAAGCTTCGAAAGGAAGCAGGGCGCAAAGCCGGAGGAAGAGCCGCGGCATTGGCGCGAGCCGCCGAAATCCTTCTCCCTTGCCATGGTGCTGCAGGCCTGCCCGGAGATCATCGCTTACGGACCGGGCGGCGGCATCGGCAGCTGGCGTGATCTGATGGCCGCGGCCGTCATTGTCCGTTCCACGCTTGGCGTCAGCCCCAGCGCCTATCAGCTGGCCTGCGATGTCATGGGGCCGGAAAACGCCGCCACGGTGATCGCCTGCATTCTGGAAAGGGGCGGACATATCAACTCGGCCGGCGGCTACCTACGTGACCTGACGCGGCGGGCGGAGCGCGGCGAGTTCTCGCTCGGACCGATGCTGATGGCGCTGATGCGGGCAAATGGTCCGACGGCGAGGAAAACCGGATGAGCGGCTATGAAAAAGCTTCGCGCCAGCTCAGACGGTTAGAAGCATATGCGGCCGGTCGATCAGCTAGCATATCGGCTTCATTCCCTCCAGTTTTGTTGAAATACACTGTTAACCATGTCATACATGGCGGAAGGAAACACGTATTTTGCTTCCATTTGTGAAAAACCGTAAAGCTTAACAATGCGCTACGATATCGACGGTACGATGCTTCAAACCCTGCTTCCAGCCATTACCGCGGCGGAGGATGCGGTGGCGCGGCTGGACGAGCGGGTGTTGCGCTCGCCGGTCGGCGAGGGATTTGCCGAGCGCAGCCATTTCTTCGACGCCGCCGGCGCGCTCTGGGTGGCCGGCGAACTCGTGCATGTCGAGGATCTCGTTTTGCATGATGCCCATATGGATAGCCGCGCTCCCACCCACGAACTGACGATCGCCCATTCCGTGCTGCGGGCACGTCGGCGCATCTGGACCGGCGAACCCTCCTGGGCACTCGGCGTCTCGGGCCTTGCAACGCTGACGGCGACCGGCGGGGAAGGGGAGGGGAAGGCGCAGGAAGCGAAGAGCGTCGCCGCTCCACTCGAGACCGACGGAGAGGGCGAGGATGAGGACGGGCCGCTCGCCGCCGAGATGGCGGAGATCGATGCGCTTCTTGCCCGCTCGCAGAAGCTGCTCGATATCCATACCGGGAAAACGCCGGAAAGCGAGACGGCCGCCGTTACCCCGGCAAGGCGCAACGAAGATCCCCTCGGCTTGCTCGGTGACGACGAGTGGGACGAGGAACAGCGGCTTGCGGAGTGGCGAAGCGTGCAGCCATTGGGCGATAGCTTGCCGCCGGTTCTCGGTGCTATCATCCTCTTCGAAGCCTGGGAAAGGATCGAGCCGTTGCGGCGTCAGCACTGGCTCGGCGGTCTTCTGGTCGCAAGCCATCTACGCGCCCGCGGCAAGGTCGCCTCACATCTCTTTTCTTTCTACGGCGGGCTGAAGCTGGTGCGCCATGAGCGTCGTCGGGCACGCGATCGCGTCACGCGGCTACAAGCCTTTCTGGAGGCGATGCATCTGGGTGCCGTGGCCGGCCTCAAGGAAATCGACCGCCTGTCCTTAGCACGCACGCAGATGGAGCTGCGCTTTCGCGGCCGCCGTTCGAACAGCAGCCTGCCGGAACTTGCCGATTTCATCCTGTCGCGGCCGATGGTCTCGGCGGCGATGATCGCCCGTCATCTGCGCATCACGCCGCGCGGTGCGCTGAACCTCGTCAACGAGATCGGCATTCGTGAAATTACCGGCCGGGGTCGCTATCGCGCCTGGGGTATCATCTAATGCATGTCGCCCAAAAGTGGGCATGCGGTTTTGGGACAACGACATGCATAAAACAAAGACTTAAAGCGCGTAGCATGATTCCGATTTGACGCGATGCGCTTTAATCGAAAACGGCCGGGCGTTGACCCGGCCGTCGCCTTTAGGTGAGCACCCAGTCCGCCATCCTGTCACAGACTGCAGACCAGGCGCTCTTGCGCTTCCTTTGCCCCCAGAAGCGCAGTCCTATTCCCGCTCGCCGGTGAAGTTGAGCAGAAGCTGGAAGATGTTGACGAAGTTCAGGTAGAGCGAGAGCGCGCCGAAGACGGCGAGCTTCTGGTTCGATTCCTGATCGTAGTTTTCCGAATACTGTTCTTTGATGTTCTGCGTGTCGTAGGCGGTGAGACCGACGAAGACGACGATGCCGATCACCGAGATCGCAAACTGCAGCGCGCTCGAACCCATGAAGATGTTGACGACAGAGGCGATGATGACGCCGAAGAGGCCCATCATCAGGAACGAGCCCATGCGCGAGAGGTCACGCTTCGTCGCATAGCCGTAGAGGCTGGTGGCGCCGAACATCGTCGCGGTGATGAAGAAGGTCCGCGCGATGCTCATCCCGGTGAAGACCAGGAAGACGGAAGCGAGTGACAGGCCCATCACGGCGCAGAAGGCCCAGAAGGTGATCTGAGCGGTGCTGGCCGACATCGTCTGGATCTTGAACGAGAAGAAGAAGACGAAGGCGAGCGGCGCGAGCATCACCACCCACTTCAGCGGCGAGCCGAAGATCGGGACGTAGAGTGCCGGCGTCGAGCCGACGACAAAGGCGACGAGGCCTGTTATGACGAGGCCGAGAGCCATATAGTTGTAGACGCGCAGCATATGCTGGCGCAGGCCTTCGTCGAAGAGGGCCTGGGAGCCGGCGACGGCGCCATAGCGGGGATTGATCGGGTTCATGCTGATCTCCTCGGTTTGAATTAATAGAGTGAGCGGGCGAGCCGTTCGGCCGCTTGGTCGAGATTGAGGCCGCTATCGTCGGCGATCAGCGCATAAGCGACCTCGCCGATCTGCCAATAGGCGGCTTCTGCTTTTTCCAGCGTGAGATGACTGACCGGCTTGACCTCGAAGGCGCCCGGACGGACGGCGAAAAGCGACAGTTGCTTTCCATCTGATTGTTCGATCGCCATCTCGACGCTGGGGCCGAATTCGGACGGGAAGATCTGCACGTCCGCGACCTTCCAATCCCTAGGCAGTTCGGGCATCACGATCGCGGTGGCGGCGCGAATATCGTCGGCGCTATAGGTGCTCGGTGTCTGCGGAGGCATAGATTGGCGCAGTGCCGCGGTCTGATAGGCACGGACGGCATCCTCGACATAGGCGGGTGCCGGAACGGATGCCACCACCTCGGTCGCCGAGAAAGCGCCGAAGGAATTGTGCGCCACCCAGCCGGCGGCAATCAGAATACCGACAGCGGCAATGCGCTGCAGGGAATGGAAGATGCGGCCATAGGAAAGGCCACGTTCCAGCCGGCGGGCGGCATCGCGGGTCTCGGGTCGGCCGAAGGCACTTTCGCCGGCTAGCGCCAGACGCAGTTCACCCTTCATGCTGAGGTCGGCCATGACCTTGGCGGCAATCGCCGGATTCTCGGACAGATAGGATTCCACCTGGATGCGACGGGCGACATCGAGCTCGCCATCCACATAGGCGTCGAGATCGGCATCGATGATCGGATCAACTGCTTTCATTGCCGTTCCCTCCGATGATCCTCAGATGCGAAACCCGCGGCGTCTTCTCCTCGAATTCGCGCAGGTGAGCGCGGGCGCGGGAGATGCGCGACATCAGCGTACCCACAGGAATGCCGAGCGCCTGGGCGGCTTCCTGGTAGGAAAGGTCTTCGATCGCAACGAGATGCAGCGCCTCGCGCTGTTCCTCCGGCAGGTCGAAGAAGGCGTCGCGCACCTGCTGCAGGCGCACGGCATGTTCCTGGCCGGCCGGCAGCGACTGTTCGGCTTCGACAGCCGCCTCATCGTGGCGGCGCGTCAGCGACCGGTTCTGGCGAAGACGGTCGATATGGGCATTGTGCAGGATGGAGAGCAGCCAGGTGCGCAGGTTGCCGCCGCTGCGGAAGCTTTTCCGCTTCTCGAAGGCGCGCACCAGCGCATCATGCACCAGATCCTCCGCCTCGTCCGAATTGCGCACCAGCGAGCGAGCGTAGCGTCTCAGCGCTGCGAGCTGTCCGATGACATCGAAGGGGCGGTCTTTGCGTTCCATGATTGAGTATACGGAAATGCGGCGGATTTTATTCCCGGCGGACGTAAAAAAATCATACGGGGCCGAAACCGTCGCCGGATCATCTCAAATATCCCTCGGGCGCCTTAAATCCGCGATTGTTTATGACAATTACATGACAGATCATGACGCCGCTGATTTGAGGGGGACAATCAAGAATGAAGGAAAAGAAGCGGGTCTACGAAGCTCTCGTAGACGGCGCCATGGAAGGGCTGACGGACGAGGCGCTCTATGATTTCGTCAAGACGCGTTGTCCGAAGGCCACCAGCAGGAAGATCGTCCGGGCCTCGCTTCTCGCCCTGACCGATCCTCATCTCAGGGACCGCAATATTCTCGACGTGATCTATGCGCTCGCGATCAAGCACCGCTTGGATGACGGCGTACTGGACGACGGCGAAGACGAGGGTCCTGACGAGCAGACTCAATCCTCGCAGGCGGCCAACCAGAACATGCCGCAGCTTTCCTGAGGCAGGTCTCGCCTGAAGCGAGGCGCTCGCTTTCCTGAAATGGTCAGCCGCCGTCCGAAAGCTCTTCGAGGATCGGACAATCCGGCCTGTCGTTGCCGTGGCAGGCATGCACGAGATGCTCCAGCGTGCGGCGCAGTTCCGTCAGTTCGCGGATCTTGCGGTCGATCTCGGCAAGCTTGGTCTCAGCAATATCCTTGACGTCGACGCTCGCCCGATCCTTGTCCTCGTAGAGCGCCAGCAATTGCCGGCATTCCTCGACGGAAAAGCCGAGGCCGCGCGAGCGCTGTAGGAAGCGCAGTTTGTGGATGTCGGTTGCGGCATAGTCGCGATAGCCGTTTCCGCCCCTGTCGGGACGGATGAGGCCGATATCCTCGTAGTAGCGGATGGTCTTCGAAGGCAGACCGGATCGTTCCGATGCTTCGCCGATATTCATCGCCATCTCCTATAGTTTTGCAAAGCGCAGTCTCAGCGCATTTGATATCACCGAGACGGACGAGAGGCTCATCGCTGCCGCGGCGATCATCGGCGAAAGCAGCAGCCCGAAGATCGGATAGAGCATGCCGGCCGCGACCGGCACGCCGAGCGCATTATAGCCGAAGGCAAAGCCGAGATTCTGGCGGATGTTTCGCATCGTCGCCTCCGCCAGCCGCCGCGCCCTGACGATGCCGTTCAGGTCCCCCTTCACCAATGTGATGCCGGCGCTTTCCATCGCGACGTCGGCGCCGGTACCCATGGCGATGCCGACATCGGCGGCGGCGAGCGCCGGCGCGTCGTTGACGCCGTCGCCGGCCATGGCGATGATGGCGCCCTTGGCCCGCAGCTCGTCGATCAGCGCCTTCTTGCCTTCCGGAAGCACGTCGGCGCGTACCTCGTCGATGCCGAGGCTTTTTGCCACCGCACGTGCCGTGCGCTCGTTGTCGCCTGTCGCCATGATGATCTTCAGACCGCTGTCGTGCAGCGCCTTGATGGCGGCTGTCGTTGTCGGCTTGATGCGGTCGGCAACGGCGACGAGACCGGCAAGCGCGCCATCGAACACCACGAACATCACCGTCTTGCCGTCGCCGCGCAGGGCTTCGGTCTTCTCGGCAAGGACCGCTGGATCGATGCCGAGATCGGCGAGCATCGCCGCATTGCCGAGCGCGACCGTCGTGCCGCCGGCACGGCCCTGAACGCCCTTGCCGGTCTTTGCCTCGAAGCCGGTGACCTCGACGAAGGGGACACCGCGCTCCTCGGCGCCGGAAACGATCGCTTCGGCCAGCGGATGTTCGGAGCCGCGCTCCAGGCTTGCCGCCAGCGACAGCAGCCGGCTTTCTTCGACCCCGCCGAAGGTGACGATGTCGGTAAGCTTCGGCTTTCCCTCCGTCAGCGTGCCGGTCTTGTCGACGATCAGCGTGTCGACCTTGGAAAAGCGCTCCAGCGCTTCGGCGTCCTTGATGAGCACACCTTCCTGCGCCCCGCGCCCCGTCGCGATCATGATCGACATCGGCGTCGCAAGGCCGAGCGCACAAGGGCAGGCGATGATCAGAACGGCGACGGCGGCAAGCAGACCATTCGCCATGCGCGGCTCCGGCCCGATCGCGGCCCAGACGAGGAAGGCAAGGACGGCGGCTGCGACCACCGCCGGCACGAAGACGGCCGACACCCGGTCGACCGCGCCCTGGATCGGCGCCCGCGAGCGTTGCGCCTTGGCGACCATGTCGACGATACGCGACAGCACTGTGTCTGCGCCGACCTTCTCTGCGGTCATGACGAAGGTGCCGTTCTTGTTGATCGTGCCGCCGGTCAGCGGGTCGCCCTTCGACTTCTCCAGCGGCAGGGGCTCACCTGATATCATCGATTCATCGACCGTCGACTGGCCTTCGAGGACGGAGCCGTCCACCGGCACCCGCTCGCCGGGGCGCACGCGCAGCCGGTCACCGGTCTGGATATCGTCCACCGGCACGTCGCTCTCGCTACCCTCGGCATCGATGCGCCGCGCCGTCTTCGGCGCAAGGTCGAGAAGAGCGCGAATTGCCGAGCCGGTGCGTTCGCGCGCTTTCAATTCCAGCACCTGGCCGACGAAGACGAGCGCGACGATGACGGCCGCTGCCTCGAAATAGACAGGCACGGCCGCGCCATGGCCATGGAAGCTCATCGGGAAGATGCCGGGCGCAAGCGTGGCGACGACGCTGTAGACATAGGCGGTGCCGACGCCGAGACCGATCAGCGTCCACATATTCGGGCTGCGGTTGACGACAGACGCCCATGCGCGGCGGAAGAAGGGCAGAGCCGCCCAGAGCACCACCGGCGTTGCCAGCAGCAATTCGATGTAGGTCGCCTGCGGCTCGCCGATTGCCTCCCGGAGCGGCAGGCCGAACATCGGCCCCATGCTCAGCGCCAGCAACGGTGTGGCGAGAGTGGCGCTGATCCAGAGCCGCCTGACGAAATCGACGAGTTCCGGGTTCGGGCCTTCATCAGCTGGCGGAATGCCCATCGGCTCCAGCGCCATGCCGCATTTCGGGCAGTCGCCCGGACGATCGCTGACGACCTCAGGGTGCATCGGGCAGGTATAGAGCGTGCCCTTGGGTGCCGGCTTCGCCGGCGGGCGCTTGCCGTCGCGATAGGCTGCGGGGTCGGCTTCGAACTTCGCTTGGCAGGTGGCCGAGCAGAAATAGAATTTCTCGCCTTCGTGCTTCAGGAAATATTTCGCGGTCGACCGATCGACGATCATGCCGCAGACGGGGTCCTTTGCGGTCAGGTAGTCCTGCGGCGTCGCCACAAATTTCGTCCGGCAGCCGTCGGAGCAGAAATGATGGGTGCGGCCCTCATGCTCGAGCGAGGGTTTGCCGGCCTGCGGATCGACGGTCATGCCGCAGACAGGATCACGGATCATGGCGCTTGCAGCCTTCTCCTGTTCATGGCCGCAATGGCAATGATCGTCGCCATCGGCGTGACTGTGATGGTGATCGTGTTCGTGCTTGATATCCATGACTATCTCCTGTGCCCAAAGGGGCACTTGGATAGGCTTATCAACCTTCCAGCGACTGGAAGGTCAAGCACTATTTTCATGGGCTCGATTTTTGCGGCGGCTGATCCTCATATCGGCGTGATCAGCCCGACCGGCTGGCTCCCGAGCAGGGCGGCGACCGAAATGCTGCCACCAGGCTCGATCGTCTTTCCGGTCACCAGATCGGCCTTTAGACCGTGAAGCGGGGAGGGGACGGCGATCGCCGTATCCTCCCAGAATTCCGGGCCGGCAAAGAGCACGCCTGGATCGAGCCAGCCGAACATCAGCCGCGGCGCCGCTATGATCGCGAAATCATCCTTATGCACCCGGGCAAAGGCAAGCACGTGGTCGCGCCGATTGCCCGTCACCTTCAGCGGCAGATAGTCGCCTCTGGCAAAGAGCTCCGCCAGCCGCTGGCGCAGCTGCAGGCCGATCCCGACGAGGCGCTGCTTCAACGCTGCGGCCTGCAGCTTGGCGATCGGCCCGGGTTCGGCTAGCCAGGCCGTCAGCCGCTGATGATCGACCGGCCGGCGGTTGTCGGGATCGACGAGGCTGAAATCGAAGCCCTCCGCACCCTGATAGATATCGGGAATGCCGGGGGCCGTCAGCTTGAGCAGCGTCTGCGACAGGCTGTTGAGGTAACCCGCCGCGATGAAGGGCTGCAGCACCCTTTCGAAATCCTCGAGGAAGACGTCATTGTCAGGCGAGACCAGTGCCGCGACATAGGTGGTGACCGCTTCCTCGTAGGCGGCATCCTGTTCCGTCCAGCCGCTGCGCAGTTTTGCCTCGCGCACCGCCTTGACCGCATAATCGGTAAAGCGTTCGCGGAGTTCTTCGGTCTGTCCTCTGTCGAAATCCTCCGGCCAGATGCCGGCCAGCGCCTGATAGAGCATCCATTCGACATTCGGCTCCGGCGCTGTACCATCCGGCAGATCCTTCAGCCACGGGCGGTTCATCTCACGCCACCGCTCGACCGCCTGGGCAAAAACATCCGCGCCCTCGCTCAGGGCATAAAGCCTTGCGCGCGCATCCTCGCCGCGTTTGGTGTCGTGGGTGGCGCTTGCCGAAAGCCCATGCGGCTGCAGCCGCGCCCGCTCGGCCATGCGGCGGTGGAATTCCTCCGGGCCGCCAGGCGCCTTGCCCGGTTCACCGCCCACTTCGTTTGCGGCAATCAGCCTGTTATAGCGGTAAAACAACGTATCTTCCGTCGCCTTCGCCATCACCGGCCCGCTCAATTGCTGGAAGCGGATACGGAAGTCGTGGGCCGCGTCACCTTCGACTTTGCCTTCGAGAAGCGTCAGCACATGGTCGCATGCACGTCGGTCATCGAGCTGCGCCATGGCTTTCGAGGCGGTCGCCGCAAGTACCGCTGAATCCTGCCAGGAAAGCGGGCCGCCGTCGCCATAGGTGCGGTAGACCGGAAAGGCGATCAACAACTCGCTGAGCGCAGTGGCGATCTCGTCTCTTTTCGCCTCGGGAAAGATGCCGGCCGCGATCGACACGAGCCTGTCGGTCTCGCCGGCGAAATTGCGCTCGACCATCAGTCGCTTGGTAATCCGCCGGCCCGCCTCGAGATCACCCGTCTCGCCGGCGATGCCGCGATAGGCATCGTCCAATATGCGCAGACCGCCGGCGTCGATGAACAGCTCGCTGAGTGCGGCGATGAATTCATATCCCGTGGTGCCGGCGACCGGCCAGCTCTCCGGCAGGACCTCACCGGCGCCAAGGATCTTTTCGACGACGATATAGGTGTCCGGTCCGGCCGCCTCCCGCAGCCTGTCGAGATAGGCCGTGGGTTCGGCGAGCCCGTCGACATGGTCGATGCGCAGGCCCTGCACCTTGCCATGGTGCACCAGCTCGATCACCAGCCGATGCATGTCCTCGAACACGGCTGGATCTTCGACGCGGATGCCGACCAGTCCGGTCACCTCGAAAAAGCGGCGATAGCTCAGATGTCGTGCCGCCTCCTTCCAATGGGTCAGCCGCCAATGCTGCCCCTCATGCAGGCTTCTGACGAAATCGCGATCGGCCGAGACGTCATCGAGCTTCTGCCGGAGGACTGCCCGATCGCCGCCCTCGAAGAGGATATCGCGCATCGCGCGGTTGAAGTTCTCGCCGGAGGTGACGGCCGCAGCTTCCGCCATTCTGGTCGCAACCGGATCGTCGAGCCGGTTTGCGATCGTTCCGTAACTCGTAGGGTTCAGCGGCAACAGCGTCTCGAAATAACCGAAGGCGAAATTGCCGTGCGTTTCGTCGAGCGTGATGCGCAGTTCGCCGTCGGCCAGTGCTCCCTCGAAATCCTGGCCAAGCTGCGGCAGCGTCAGCGGCTCGCTCCAGTCGATGTCGAAATGGCTGAAATAGGCGCTTTGCCGGCCAAATGTCAGCACGTCGCGCCACCAGCTGTTTTCCGGCGAGGCCGCCATGTGGTTCGGGACGATATCGAGGATCAGCCCCATGCCTGCGGAGGCGAGGCTTTCCGTCAACCGATCGAATCCCGCCCGGCCGCCAAGCGCCGGGTCGATGTCGTTGGCGTCGGTGACGTCATAGCCGTGGGTCGAGCCGCTGACGGCGGTGAAGATCGGAGAGGCGTAAAGGTGGCTGATGCCGAGTGTCTTGAGATAGGGGACGAGGTCGCAGGCGCGATCGAAGGTCATGCCGTTGCGGAATTGTATCCGGTAGGTCGCTGTCGGAAGTGTCATGGGGCCGTCTGACGTTGGAAGGAGACCCTCCCGAACGGTTGCAGCCGGGTTTTTGTTCCCTTGCTGCGCGGCGCGTCTTTTTAGACGCGCAAAGGTCGCTGTGACATTTGGAGTGGGTGGATCGTGCGTTCGGATGTTTTAGTCGATGAAAACACCGACGCTTGCGGCGCGTCCGGCCGAGTCGATGACGGTCAGTTTGGAGTAGCCGCCGCCATCGGGCAGCCATTGCTGGATGCGCCGGCGGGAAAGATCGGGCAGCGGCTTGCCGTTGGCAAGCCAGCGGAAGGGGGCTCGGCCGCCCTGCAGCTTCAGCATCAGCGGTGACAGGTTGCCTTGCCCGGCGCCGAGATCGACATGCGCGCCCTCGGGCGGATAGATGATCTGCGGCGCGGCCTCGCGGCCGGAGGCGAGCAGGCCGCTGGCATTGAGTGCGAAACGCCTCTGACTGATCGGCAGCTCGGACTGGGCGATGCGCACGGCGCCCGCAGGCGGGCGGGGCAGCGGCGTCGTCGCGATGCCGGATTTGGCGAAACCTTCAAACAGGATGGGCGCGGCGGTGCCATAGCCGGTCAACCCCGGCACGGCGCTGTTGTCAGGCCGTCCAACCCAGACGCCGAGCACATAGCGGCCATCATAGCCGACCGACCAGGCGTCGCGATAGCCGTAGCTCGTGCCGGTCTTGTAGGCGATGCCGCGCTGCGACGCGCCGGCGGGGGGAATGACGCCGGAGAGAATATCGGCGACGTTCCAGACCGCGACCGGTTCCAGCAGCGGTTCACCGTCGAGCTTGCTCGGTGTGCCGGTGACGCCGTCGCCGAGCCTAACCGGCTGGCCGCGATTGGCGAGCGCCGTATAGAGCTGCACCAAATCCTTCAGGGTAATGCCGACGCCGCCAAGCCCGATCGCAAGCCCCGGCGCCTCATTCGGCGGCAGGACCGGGCGCACCTCGGCGCGGCGGAAGCGGACCATCAGCCGCGCCGGCCCGACGGCATCGAGCAGCTTGACAGCAGGCACGTTCAGCGAAAGCTGCAGCGCCTCGCGCACGGTGACGTCGCCCTGATAGCTCATGTCGAAATTGCGCGGCCGGTAGCCGAAGAAATCGGCTGGCCGGTCTTCGATGATCGTCTCCTGGGACACCAGGCCTTGCTCGAAGGCCAGCCCATAGATGAAGGGCTTCAGGGTCGAGCCCGGCGAGCGGTTGACGCGCGTCATGTCGATCCAGCCGGAGCGGCTGGCGTCGAAATAATCGGCCGAGCCGACTTCGCCGACGATCGCACCGGTCTGCGCATCCGCCATCACCATGGCGAGCGAAAGCTTCGGCCCGAGCTTCATGGCCGCTGCCCGCGCAACCGCCTCCAGCCCCTGCTGCACCTGTTTCTTCAACGTCGTCTGATGCTTGAGAACCGTCGGCTCCTTGCGCAGTGCCGCTTCGGCGACATGGGCGGCAAGTGCAGGCAACTGCATGCGCCGGGCCGGGATCGCGACATCCTCGGCCCGTTCGGCTTCACCGTCGCCAACGGCCTCGGCGACCGCGACGCGGTCGAGCACACGCTTGCGTGCGGCCTCGGCTGCCTTGAGATTGCGGTCCGGCCGGCGCCGTTCCGGCAATTGCGGCAGGGCGACGAGCAGCGCCGCCTCGGCGACCGTCAGGCGGCGCGGTTCCTTGCCGAAATAGGCAAGGCTTGCGGCGCGCACGCCTTCGAGATTGCCGCCATAGGGCGCATGCGTCAGATAAAGGTCGAGAATCTCTTGCTTCGACAGCCGCCGCTCGATCTGCGCGGCGCGCACCAGTTGCAAGAGCTTTGCCGAAAGCGAGCGTCCTTCGCGCGGCTCGATCAACCGCGCCACCTGCATCGACAGCGTCGAGGCGCCGGAGACGATGCGGCCGTTGCTGACCAGTTGCATGGCGGCACGCCCGAGCGCCCAGAGGTCGACGCCGCCGTGGTCGTAGAAACGCTGGTCCTCATAGGCGATCAGCATGCGCAGGAATTGCGGATCGACGTCGGAGACCGTCGTCTTCAGCCGCCAGCGGCCTTCCGACGTTGCAAAGGCACGCAACAACTGCCCATCGGCATCCAGCACTTCGGCCGACACGGCATTCGCCCCGGCGAGCGGCGGCGGAAAGGCCCTGTCGGCGGCATCGAGCGCAAAGAGAGCCGCGCCGGCAAGAATGATGCCGGCAGCCGACCCGATCGCAAACTTGTGCCACCGCCTCATGGTTGAGCCGTCACGACCTCCATCTTGCCGGTTGCCGTGCGGGCCGAAAGCTCCGGTCGGTACATATCCTCGACGTTTGCGGCCGGATGGTCGTAGGTGCCGGGGGTGACGGCGCGCACGACATAGGCGACGTTGAATTCGCGGTTGTCGCCGGCTGCACGGTTGAAGGCGGCAACGAAGCGATCGTAGCGGAATTCGGTATGGGCAGCGGAAATCTCGCCGATCCAATCGAAATTCGTCATCTGGGCGCTGTCGACGAGGTTAGGATTGTCGATCTCGAAGCCGGCCGGCAGAAGGTCGGTGATGACGATGCGCGACGGCCAGTCATTGGTTTCGCGCACATGGATGACGACGACGTAGCGTTCGTTCTGCTTCGCCTCGCTGACATTCGCCTGCTCGCCGTCGAGCGTGTAATAGGTCCGCTCGATGATGAAGCCGTCGCCGCCGGCCGGCAGCGGCACGGTCGGGGCGGCAACGGTGGTGACCACAGCCGAAACCGCGTCGTTGGTCTGGTTGGTCAGCGTCAGCGGATGGTCAGCCAGGGCATCGCCGGTCATGCGTGCCATGTAGGCGCCGGTGTGCGCGGCCCCATTGACATCGACCTTCAGGCCATCGTCACCGCCCTGGATGGCGCGCGCGGCAAGCAGCATCCAGGTTTCTTCCTGCGTGCTCTTGTATTTGCTGCGTTCCCATTCCTTGCCGACCGCCTTGGCGAGTTCCGGGATGACTGGTGGTACCGGCCGGCTTTCGGCAGCAAGCGCCAGGATCGCCGCACCATCGCGCAGGATCGTGCCATAGTCGGTGCGCGACAGGTTCACGCGCGACACCATCGATTGCTCCGACATCTGCAGCGCGTCGAGGAAGATATTCTTCGAGCGCTGCGCATCGCCGTAAAGCGCCAGCGCGGCGGCGATGTGCGCCTTGGCGAGCGGCGTCGGGAAGTCGTTGATCATCGTATCGGCATAGTAGCGCAGATCGCTGATCGCGGCCTTCTTGTTGCGGGCAAGGACGTAGATGGCATAGGCGATCTGGTCGCCCTGGCCCTTGATGTCGGTGGTGTAGGACAGCGTGTTCTGCAGGTTTTCGAGCGCCTGCACGAAAGCCCTTTCCGGCACGTCGTATTTCATTTCACGGGCCCGCGTCAGGAAGTCGGTGACGTAGGAATCGAGCCAGACATCGCCCGAATCCGGTCCCCAGAGACCGAAGCTGCCGGCCGAGGCCTGATAGGAGAGCACGCGGTAGATCGCATCCTGCACGCGCTTCTTCACATCATCGTCACTTTCCATGCCCGCCTGCTTCGCCACTTCGGCGAGGTAGAGCAGCGGCAGCGCCCGGCTGGTGGTCTGCTCGGCGCAGCCGAAGGGATAGCGGTCGAGCGTCATCAGCAGGGCTGGGATGTCGAAGGCGGCCGAACGGGTGACGTTGACGCTGATCGAGGCGCCGGGCAGCACGCTGTCGGCGAGCAGGTTCCTGTCGACGGTGAGCTTTGCCCCGGGCTTCAGCGCCAGCACCCTGCGTTCGGTGATCGGCAAGGAGGCCGGTCGCACCGGCACGTCGACCGTCTGGTCGAGCGAAAGGCCGGAAGCGTCGGAGAGGTTGATCGAGACGCTGCCGGCGCCCGGCTGTTTGCCGATGAGCGAAAGCGTCAGTTCGGATTTCGCGCCGGCCTCGAGGCGGATCGTCTGCGAGGCGGACACTTCCTCGATGCCAACCGCATCATTGCCGGTCAGTTGCAGCTTGTAGTCGCCGGCCGGCGCATCGGTATTGGCGATGTCGAGCCGCAGATTGGCCTTGTCGCCGGGGGAGAGGAACTTCGGCAGGCTTGCGGTCACCACGACAGGATCGCGGATGATGACATCCTTGACGCCGTGGCCGACGCCTGATTTCGACCAGGCGACTGCCATGACGCGCGCCGTGCCGTTGAATTGCGGAATGTCGAAGGCGACATTGGCCTTGCCTTCGGCGTCGAGCTTGACCGGCCCGGAGAAGAAGGCGACGAGCTTCTGCGTCGGCGGGCTTGCCTGCAGCGCGATGGCGCCGCCATCGCCGCCGGTCCGGAGTTTGCCGGTCGCACCCAGCGAGCCGTCGATCAGGCGGCCATAGAGGTCACGGATTTCAAGGCCGAGCTGGCGCTGGCCAAAATACCAGTCCTCCGGGTTCGGCGGTTCGTAGCGCGTCAGGTTGAGAATGCCGACATCGACGGCGGCAACCGTCACATAGGCATCCTCGTTGGCGCCGGCGCCCGCCACCTGCAGGCCAATATTCAGTGGCCCGCGCGGCAACATCTTTTCGGATGTTGCGAGTGTCACCTGCAGGGCGCGCTGTTCTGGATCGACTTTCAGCCACTTGATGCCGATCGAGCGCATCGGCATATGGCTATCCTGCGCGTCGCCGGGGCGGAAGAGCGTGGCGGTCACATAAGCGCCGGCACCCCAATCAGCAGTGACGGGGATGTCGACCTCGCCGCCAGTCTCGCCGATCGTGGCGTTCTGTACGGCAACCAGCTTTTCGGTTCCGGATGTCACCATCAGCTCGCCGCCATAGCGCGAGGTGACTTTCAGCTTGGCCGTTTCGCCGATCTTGTAGCTATCCTTGTCGAGGGCGATCTCAAGCCCGTCGGGCGTTTCGGTCGAAGTCGAGGTCACGAACCAGCCGGCGTCGAATTCGACGCTGGAGGTCGGGCCGTCGGCATCGGGGCTTTCCACTTCGAGGCGATATCGGCCCCAGGTAACCGGCACGGAGATCTTGCCGCCGTCCATCGTCGCGTCGACGCTGCCGTTGGAGACCTGCTCGGCGGTGTAGACCGGCTCGTATTTCCAGGCCGTTCCCTCGCGATACCACTGATATTCGCGATTGAGGCTATAGAATTTCCAGCGCAGGCCCTTCGCCTCCTGCTTCTGTCCATCGGCATTGACGCCGATCACCGTGAAGTTGGCGATCGAGTTCTCCGGTAACTCGTCGGAAAATTCCGGCTTGATGCCGATCGACGCCCTCTCGTTCTTCACCGGAATGGTCAAAGTGCGCTCGATGGCGCGGCCGCCCGCCTCCTGCATGCGCATATAGACGGTGGCGTTCAGCAGTTGCGTCGTTGCCGGCAGCTCGCTGATGGTCAGATCCGTTGAGGCTTCGCCGTTCTCGTCGAGTTCCGGCAGGCCGTCGATCGGCTGACGCGAATCCTCGCTCGCCTCTTCGTCGGCAAGCCCGAAGAAGAAGCCCTTATAGGCCGCACTCTCGCGCGTCGGCTTGACGACGACGTCGCCTTCGAGCGTCAGGCCTGCGGCCGGGGCGCCGTAGAGATATTTGCCCGAAACCGTGATCGTCGCCGGCGTATCCGGACCGACTTCCTTGGCGTCGGTCTTGATCTCCATGTCGGTGCGATCGGGCACGAAATCGTCGACGAGGAAACTCTTGGTGGCGATCGCGCTGCCCTTGGGATCGGTATAGATGTTCATCGTCCAGGTGCCGCGCATGGCGTTTTCCTGGGTCGGGAAATCGATGGAGTAGCCGCCGAGATTGCTGGTCTGGCTGACGATCCGCCGGTCTTCCACACCGTCGGGGCGGTTGAAGATGAAGGTGAGCGGCAGGTTCTCGATGGCGTTGCCATCGGTGTCGCGGGCGAGTGCCTGCGCATGCACCGTCTCGCCGGCGCGGTAGATGCCACGCTCGGTGTAGGTCAGCACGTCGATCGCGCCGGGTGCTGCGCGGCCGGTCACGCCACGGTCGGAAAGGTCGAAGCCGGCGCGCGTCATGTCGAGGAAGACGTAGTCCGAGGTCCCGTTCCTGGCGGCAATGACGGCGGGCGTCAGCGCCGCCGTGCCGCGGATCAGCCCGGCGGTGAAGGTGGCGCGGCCGTTTTCGTCGGTGGTGGCGGTGCCGAGCACTTCATTGTTCTTGGCAAGTAGCTGCAGTTCGACGCCTGATATCGGCTTGGCCGAGGCGAGCGAGCGGGTGAAGACGTTGAGCCCATCGGTGCCGGCATAGGTGGTGATGCCGATATCGGAGACCAGGAACCATTGCGTCGCCTGCGAATCCCACTCTTGCGCCGGACCGTTTGCCGCCGTTGCGGTCATCACATAGATGCCGGGCTTGCGTTCGGGCAGCGCCTCGTCGACCGGGAAGCTGGTGACGATGTCCTTGTTGAGCTCGTTGGCGATGTCGATCGAGCCCTGCCAGACGAGTTCGCCGTTCTGATCCTGGATGTTCTGGGCGCTGTAGCCGTCGAGCTGGGACAGGAACTGCGAATTGGTCAGCAGCGGCGCGATGGCACGATCGCCGATGCGGTAGAGCTTCAGGTTGGCCGAGGTCATGTTGACCGAAACGATCGGGATGCCGCGGCGCGCCGTCGAGGGCAGCACGAAGCTGTCGCCAGTGAAACGCACCATCTGGCTGCGGTCTTTGATATAGACGTCGATGCTGACAGGTGCTTCGAGCACCTCGTCGACTGATGAAGGCAGGCCGGTACGGAAGCCGATCTTGTAGGTCTGGCCATGCGTCAGTCCTTCGACGCAGATCTGTTTGTTCTTGGTTTCCAGCGCCTTCGGCGCTTCGCCGTTCAGCGTCACGAAGGGCGTGTAGTCGGTGGTTTTGACCAGCGCCTCGGAGAAGGTGACGCAGGCACGCGGCGTGGCGCTGTCGGCATCGACCGTGTGTTCGGTGACGCGGAAGCCCTGCGTCGATTTCAGCTGCAGGTAGGCCGCCTGCACATCCTTGGCGCCGACTAGTGCCAGGCTCGCCTTGTAGGCGTCGAGCGCCGGGCGGTAGTTGGCATTCCGCTCCAGCGCAGTGGCGAGCACGGCCAGCGCCTCGGCGCGTTTGGCGGTGGTGCGCGTCAGCTCGTAACCGTTCAGCGCGTCGACCACCGCCTGTCCCGTCGTGCTGCTCTCGGCGCTGCCGAGCGAGGCTGCTGCGCGGGCGGCTTCGAGCCAGAGATCGGCGTCGTCAGGTGTGATCGACAGCGCACCATGGAAGGACTTCAGCGCGTCGGCCAGATTGTTGGCGGTGAGGTCGAGGCGGGCGTTGGCCGTCAGGCTGTCGACGCCCTGACCCTGCTGGTCGTCGGCAAGCGTGAGATTGTCCTTGAAGTCGTGGGCCTGCTGGATGAGATCGTTGCTCAGGAAGGTCAGGCGCGGCGCAGCACCTATATCCCGCTCCTGCTGGCCGGCCGTTTCGACGATCTTGCCGGCGATGGCGCCGGGGAAGGCGTTCATCGTCTTGAAATCGGATTTGAGGAAGCACCATTTCACCTTGGGATTGTAGGTGAAGGCCTTGCAGCTCTTGTCGCCGATGCAGGAGGTCTTGCACTGATCGAGCGAGACGTTCTGTTCGGTGCGAAGATCGAAGCCGAAAAAATCGGCGTCCTTGATCGTCTGGATGTCGCGCTTGGTATCCGCAGCGGCTGCGGGAAAACTGACGGCGATCATGGAAAATGCGATTGTCGCGAAAGCAAAGAACGAGCGCACGGACATAGGTTCCCCCCGGAATGCTGGCTCTGACCGGCCGGCACTGTCCTCACTCCTCACGAGATTGTCAACTCAAGTTGAGCGCTGTTTCATCTTCACACAGGCGCTTTCGTCTGGCTGTCACATCGGCGTGAGTGACCACCTTGTGATTTGCGGCTTTTGCAAGGATGCGCAAGGATTTGGGCGATCGCAGGAGGTAGCGCCATGTCCCCGTCTTCCCACCGCAGGAGCCTTGTCGTGCTTCTTGCGTTCACTCTTCTCTCGCTCGGTACGGGTGCCGCAGGCGCGGCCGAAGATGCTGTCGTCATCCCGCCGCCAGCCGTCGATGAGGCGGCCGGCTCAGGCACCGAAACCGCCATTTTCGCCGGCGGCTGTTTCTGGGGTGTTCAGGGCGTCTTCCAGCACGTGAAGGGTGTCGAGAGCGCCGTCTCCGGTTATGCCGGCGGCGATGCCAAAACGGCTCAGTACGAAACCGTCAGCACCGGCTCGACAGGCCATGCCGAAGCCGTGCAGGTGAAGTTCGATCCGAAACAGATCACCTACGGCAAGTTGCTGCAGATCTTCTTCTCGGTGGCGCACAACCCGACACAGCTGAATTTCCAGGGTCCGGACCGGGGAACGCAGTACCGTTCGGCGCTGTTCGTTGCCGATCCCGAGCAGCGCAAGGTCGCCGAGAATTATATCAGCCAGCTCGACAAGGCGCATGTCTTCCCGCAGCCGATCGTCACCAAAGTGTCTGAAACCACGGGCTTCTATCCGGCCGAAGCCTATCATCAGGATTTCCTGACGCTCAATCCGACCTATCCCTATATCGTCTACAACGACCTGCCGAAAATCGAGAACCTGAAGTCGCTGTTTCCGGCCGACTACCGCGGCAAACCGGTCCTGGTGATGAAGGTCAAGGGCTGATCGATCTTGTCGGTCCTGGGATTATCGGCTCTGAACACAGGGATGCCATGCGTTCGTCGCAACAGTTCAAGGCATGATGTCTATGGGCGTGTGGTTGGGGACGCGAGCCCAAATATCGCGCATCTCCGAGTTGGTGACCGCAATACACCCATCCGTCCAATCCCACAGTTGATGGGCGTTTCCGAATAGGCCCCAGCCATTGGGAAGCCCGTGGATCATGATATTGCCGCCGGGAGGAAAGCCACCGGCGTCAGCGTTGCGCCGATCATCAGAGCCTGGATATGAAATGTGCAGGCTCAGATGCGCCATGGACTTGGGATTTCGCCAGTCTATTTCATAACGCCCTTCAGGTGTTTTCTCGTCCCCTTCTCGTTGCTTGGGACCCTCATCGGCAGCCTGCCCAAGAGAAATCCGGTATGTTGAGATGGGGGTATCCCCTTTGAGAAGGATCATGCGACGTTCGGCTTTATAAACGCGAATGAGGTCAGCCTGTTGCTCCAACGGCGCATCTGGAGGTGGTGAGCCTGCGCCGATCCTGGCCATCAATTTCGTGTAAGCGAACAAGCTGACGACGACGGCGGTTAAAATGACAAATTTGCTTCTCAACCTGATCCTCATCTTCAAGCTCACAGAATGGCTAATACCGCCTTATCGCGTCCCCATCCAGAAGGCGCGCAGTTGAGACTGAGCACGATCGGGTGCCGCCTTTTTTCTTCATGTTCTTTATTCTTAAGAATTTGTCAACGTTAACAATATCTTAAATACAAGAAACGGCGTTCCACCGCGGAACATATCGTCGACTTGCCCGTTACTGCCATGAGTTTCGCATCGGATAGACTGCCGGAGCGGATACCTCTTTCGAGTTATGCGTAACCAAGGGGACGTATCATGGCCACCAATGTCGTGCGGCGCTGGCAACGAGATGATCTCATGAAACAGAGAGTATTGATCGTCGAAGATGAATTCCTGATCGCCCTCGATCTCGAGGCGACGGTGGAAGGCATGGGGATGCAGGTTGCGGGCCTTGCGAATGATCGCGAACAGGCGCTGCGGCTGGCGCCGCTTGCCGATATTGCTTTTGTCGACGTCAATCTCGCCGACGGCCCGACCGGGCCTGAGATCGGCCGGCGGCTGGCGCAGGAACATGGCATTGCCGTCGTCTTCATGACCGGCAATCCCGAAGTGGTGGCTGACGGCGTCAAGGGCGCGGTCGGCGTGGTCCAGAAGCCGGTCATGCCTTCGGTTGTCGAACAGCTGGTGAAATATCTTGCCGCGCGCCGTGTCGGCATGTTCGCGGTCGTACCCTCACAAATGACGGTCTTTGCCTGATCGGAAGGGCCAGCTCAGCCTGAGATGGCCGCGAGTTGCGACGGATGGCCGGCCTGTTCCGCCTCCGGCCTGCCATAGGCCTTGAGAAAGGTACGGACCGCGTTGCGCGCCGCCTTTTCCAATTCTTCATCGGTGGGTGTGGCGCCGAGAAGGATCATCATCTGCAGGTCGGCATTGCCGAGTGCCACGAACTGCCGGGCCGCGACGTCGAAATCATCGATGACGAGCGCCCCCTTATGGGCAAGCCGCGCGAAAAGTGCTGACAGTGCGGTGATCAGCTTGCCCGGCCCCTGCTGGCGCCAGCTTTCGAAGAGGTGCGGATATCGCTCGCCCTCGGTCTGCACCAGCTTGCGCAGGAATTTTCCGTCGTGGTTGCAGATGCAGTTCTTGTTGAGGCGCACGGCGAAGGCCGTCAGCTCGTCCTCCAGATCGTCGGCGCGTTCAGGAAAGGTCGAAAGCACCGAGAACAGCATGGCGTTGGCTCGGTTCATGACGTCTTCGACGACGGCGACGAACAGCGTTTCCTTCTCGCGGTAGTGATTGTAGATCGTCTGGCGCGAGACGCAGGCGACGGCGGCGATCTCGTCGATACTGGCGCCGGCAAAACCCTGGCGGCAGAATACGTCGGCCGCGGAATCAAGGATCGACATGCGCTTGGCGCATTGTCCGCGCTGCGTATGCCCCGTCATCCGGGCTGCCGGTGTCATGCGATCTTTCATGAGAGCGAAGATAAGACGTCTTGACGTTTTAGACAATGGCGTCTAATTTTACACCTGTGTCCAAATTTATTGACACTCTTGGTTTCGCCGCAGGAGATATGAGCTCCCAACTTCGTCTTCGCGCGAACGATCATCATTCAACCCTGAGAGCAATGTGGCGGAGCGACGATCCGGTACCTCCGCCGTGCTTTTATGAAAGATCACCATTATGACGGCTCCCTTCTTTCGCATTGCCCTCATTCTCGGCCTTCTGTCGGCCATCGGGCCCTTTGCCATCGACATGTATCTGCCTGCGCTGCCGTCCATCGGCCAGGACCTGCATGCCGATAATAACGTCACCCAGCTTACCCTTCTGGCCTTCTTCATCTCCTTTGCGCTCGCCCAGCTGGTCTATGGTCCGCTGTCGGATATGTGGGGCCGCAAGCTGCCGCTCTATCTCGGCATCGGCCTCTTTTCCGTCGCCTCGATCGGCTGTGCGCTGGCGACCGATATCGAAACGCTGATCGCCTTCCGTTTCGTTCAAGGTATCGGCGGTGCCGCCGGCATGGTCATTCCGCGCGCCATCGTCCGCGACATGCATACCGGCGTGCAGGCCGCCCGCCTGATGTCGCTGCTGATGCTGGTCTTCTCCATCTCCCCGATCCTGGCGCCGCTGACGGGCAGCGCCGTCATCGAGTTCTACGGCTGGCGCGGCGTATTCTGGGCCGTGACGATCGCCGCCTTCATCGGCCTCGTCCTGCTCGCCACCCAGCTTGACGAAACCCGTTCGGCGGCCGAACGCAGCGGCAGCGGTCTAAAGAGCGCCATGGCGGCCTACCGCCTGCTGCTTGCCGACCGCAACTTCCTGACGCTGACCTTCATCGGCGGCCTCGGCATTTCCAGCTTCCTGGTCTATCTCGCCAACTCACCCTTCGTACTGATCCAGCATTACGGGCTGACGCCGACGCAATATAGTTTTGCCTTCTCGATCAATGCCGTGTCCTTCTTCGCGGTATCGCAGGCGACGGGCTGGCTTGGCGAGCGTTTCGGCCTCGTGCGCGTCATGCGGATTGCGGTCAGCGCTTTTGCCCTTGCCATGGTCGTCATGGCGGTGGTGATGGCCTCTGGCTTCAACCAGCTGCCTGTCCTGGCGACCTTCCTGTTTATCGGCTACGGCTTCCTCGGCCTCGTCATCCCGACGAGCGCGGTGCTCGCGCTCGAGGATCACGGCGAGATCGCCGGCACCGCCTCGTCGTTGATGGGCACGCTGCATTTCGTAATCGCCGCCGTCGCCATGGTCATATCGAGCGTCTTCTTCGACGGCACCGCCGTTCCGATGGCCGCCGGCATCGCACTCTGCGCCTTCGCAGCCTTCGTGCTGACCCAGGCAACGATCGGCCGCCGCGCCGCCGTCGCCGCCGCTGAATGACTAAAGACCGTACCCGGCTTCGGGTACGGTCACATCATCAGGGTTGCGGCTGCGCGAAAATGCCGCGCCCGATTGAATATCGGCTGGCCGCGCTATTTACCCGATCCCCAAGCATGGTAATACCGGAGAATACTTATGGTCGACGAGAAGCGGCTGATCTCGAAAATCACCTGGAAGCTGATGCCGTTTCTCGGCATCCTTTATCTCATCGCCTATATCGACCGGCAGAACGTCAGTTTCGCCAAGCTGCAGATGGTCGATGCTCTCGGAATGAGCGAATATGCCTATGGTCTCGGCGCATCGCTCTTCTTCATCGGCTATTTTCTCTTCGAGGTGCCGAGCAACCTCTTCCTCGACAGGCTCGGCGCGCGTGTCTGGTTCGCCCGCATCCTGGTCTCCTGGGGTATCGTCACCATCGCGCTCGCCTTCACGCAGAACGCGACGATGTTCTATATCCTGCGCTTTCTGCTCGGTGTTTGCGAAGCCGGCTTCTTTCCCGGCGTCCTCTATCTGTTGACGCTGTGGTTTCCCTCGACCTATCGCGGCAGGATGGTCGGGCTGTTCATGATCTTCAGCGCCATCGCCAATGCCGTCGGTGCGCCACTCGGCGGCGTGCTGCTCGATCTCGACGGTCTCTACGGCTTTGCCGGCTGGGAGTGGGTCTTCCTGGCGACAGGCGTTCCGGCTGTGATCGCCGGCATCGTCACCTTCTTCTATCTCCCCGGCCGGCCTGAAAATGCAAGCTTCCTGAATGATGACGAGAAGCAGTGGCTGGAACGAAGGCTCACTTCCGAAAATGCCGGCATGGGCGAGCATGCCGGAAACGGCTTCAAGGCGCTCATCGATCCGCGCGTGCTGCTGATGGCGCTCTGCTATATCGCCTTTCCGCTTTCGGCCTATGGGCTGAGCTATTGGCTGCCGACCATCGTCAAGGCTTTCGGCGTCAGCAACACGGTGAACGGTTTCCTCAACATCATCCCCTGGGTGCTGGTCGCGATCGCGCTCTATGTCGTTCCTGCCATGGCCGACAAGGCGCAATCGAAGACGCCCTACATCGTCATTCCGGCTTTCATCGGCGCCGCCTGCCTGCTGCTCTCGGCGCTGATCCCGAACCACACTCTGCAATTCGCCTTCCTCTGCGTCGCAGCCGCCGGGATCTTCGCGCCTCAGCCGGTGTTCTGGAGCCTGCCTTCCCGTTTCCTCAAGGGCGCGGGGGCTGCGGCGGGCCTTGCCGCCATCAATTCGGTCGGAAATCTCGGCGGTTTCGTCGCCCAGAACGTCGTGCCCTGGATCAAGGAAGCGAGCGGCAGCACGATCGCGCCGATGTTCTTCCTGGCCGCCTGCCTTGCTGCCGGAGCCCTGCTGGTCTTCGTCGTCACGCGTCAGCTGTCGCACAGGGAGCATTCGGCCGCTCCGAGCCGGGTTTAGGCACAATGTTTCCTTTATCGATACTCTCTTGCTCAATTGCCCAGATTTGTCAGTGGACTATTCAATGATTTCGTCCTGGAAGGCGTAAAACAATCCGCCAACATATGATCTCGTGGTTGCGCATCGCCGGCGTGAAACGAATGTTTCGATGCAACATCAATAGCTTGGCGTTTAATTATTGGATTCATTGGCACAACCCAGTACAACCGTGACGTCCGATACCTCCAATCCGAACGGCGTTCTCACCTTCGATCGGTAGTGTCCCCGCAGGTTCTATCCGGTAGTGTTGCCTTTTTGGCAATTCATATAGCGAATAATTGTTCTTTATTAGAACGCCAAAATTCCCCATCCTCCCCAGGCACTCGGCAAATGAGCTTCGGTACACGACGATTAAAGTCGGACCGGGGGAACAAATAGGGGAACTATTATGTCTCATTTCATGATGAACCGCCGTCGCTTCATATCCAATGTCGCAACGGTGGGCGGCCTGGCCGCAGCACAGACCCTGATCGGCGTGCGCGCGGGCCTGGCCCAGGACGTTGCCCAGGTGAAAATGCAGCTGGGCTGGCTGGCTTCCAACGGCGTAATCGGTGAAGTTGCTGCGCAGAAGAAGGGGTTCTTCGAGGAGCAGGGCGTCGCGCTGGAGATCGTTCCCGGCGGCCCGAATGTCGATGGCGTTGCCGGTGTCGCGGCGGGGCAATCGACGCTTGGCCAAATCTCGTCCAGCCCGTCGGTGATGCTGGCGCGCTCCGCCGGCATCCCCGTCAAAGCCTTCCTCGCCGGCTATCAGAAACATCCCTTCACCTATTTTTCGCTGAAGAAAGCGCCGATCCGCGAGCCGAAGGACATGATCGGCAAGACGATCGCCACGCAGCCGACGGCCTTTATCCTGCTTCGCGCCCTACTTGCCAAGAACGGCATCGCCGAGGATCAGGTGACGATGGTCAATATGGGATCGGACATGAACCAGCTTTTGACCGGTCAGGCCGACGCCGTCACCGGCTGGGTCACCAACACCAATGCCCTTTCGGTCCTGGGTGACGACCGCGTCGACATGATGCTCTGGGACGCCGGGCTGCAGCTCTATGCCAATGTGTACTACACCACCGACGAACAGCTCGACAAACATGCCGACGTGCTGGTGCGCTTCACCACGGCAGCCGCAAAGGGCTGGGGCTATGTCCGCGACCATCCGGAAGAGGCGGTCGACATGCTGATCGAGACCTATCCCAACCTTGATAAGGCAAGCGAACTAAAAGCCGTCGGCCCAATCGCGAAATTCTCCTTCGGCGACAGCACCAAGCAATTCGGCTGGGGTGCGATGAACAGGGAAAACTGGGCAGCTCAGATCAAGGCCTATGCCGACCTCAAGCAGTTCACCGGGACGGTTCCGACCATCGATGACGTTGCGAGCTTCGCCATACTCGATGCGACGGCCGATATCCGCAAGCAGGTCGGGTGAACGGCCATGACTGTCGCCGCCACCGTCAAACGGCCAGATCCGCTGCCAGCCGGATCGCCGCTCGCCGTATCCGTCGCCAATCTGGACATCCGTTTTGGCGATAAGGACAACGAGATCACCGCTCTTTCCAACGTGTCGGTGAATATTCCCGAGGGGGCGTTCGTGACGATGCTCGGCCCTTCAGGTTGTGGAAAATCGACCCTGCTTCGCTGTATCGCCGATCTCGTGCACATCAACGGCGGTTCGGTCTCGGTGCTCGGGCGCTCGCCGCGCGAGGCACGGGAGGGCCGCGATTTCGCGTTCGTGTTCCAGGACGCCACTTTGTTGCCTTGGCGTAGCGTCATCGACAATGTCCGCCTGCCGATCGAAGTCGGCAAACACGCTGCCGGCTCTTTTGCCGATCCGGCGGAACTGTTGGCGATGGTTGGCCTCAAGGGACGTGAGAACGCCCTGCCGCATGAGCTTTCCGGCGGTATGCGCCAGCGCGTCGCAATCGCGCGGGCGCTGGTCACGCGGCCGCGCATTCTGCTAATGGACGAGCCGTTCGGCGCGCTCGACGAAATCACCCGCGACAAGCTGAACGAGGAATTGCTGCGGCTCTGGCAGGAGACGGGCACGACGATCCTCTTTGTCACTCACTCCATCCCCGAAGCAGCCTTCCTTGGCCAGCATGTGCTGATGCTTCAGGCGCATCCCGGCCGTGTGAAGGAGTTCATGAAGGTCGACCTTCCCTATCCGCGTTCGCTCGCCATGAGAGACACGATGGAATTCATTCAGGTGACGGCGCATCTGCGCGCTCTGCTGGAGGAATGCCTATGAGCAACGTGGTCTCTTCCGAAGCGCGTTCCGCGCCCGCATCCACCCCGCGCAAGGTCGCGATCCTCGACGCCACCATAGGCACCCTGTCGAGAAATCTGCCGGCGATCCTGGCTGGACTCGGCCTCGTCGTGCTCTGGCAAGTGGTGATCTGGATCTTCAAGATCCCGACCTTCATGGCGCCGAGCCCGGCCGACGTCGTGCTCGCCTTTCGCGACAATGCCGCAACGCTGTGGCGGAATTTCCTGCCGACGCTGCTCGAAGCCACCCTCGGCTTTCTGTTCGGAAACCTCGTCGCCATCCTGCTGGCGGTCTGGTTCGTGCATAGCACGACGGCGGAAAAGGCATTTTACCCGATCGCCGTCTTCATCAAGGCGATCCCGATCATCGCACTTGCGCCGATCCTCGTGCTGATCTTCGGCAATGGACTGGCGCCAAAGATCATCATCGCCGGTCTGATCTGCTTCTTTCCGACGCTGGTCAACATGGTCCAGGGGCTGCGGGCGGCAAGTCCCGCCATGCTCGACCTGATGCGGGTTCTGTCCGCCACCAATTCGGAGATCCTCTGGAAAGTGCGGTTTCCGAGCTCGTTGCCCTTCCTGTTCGCCGCCTTGAAGATCGCCGCAACCAGCAGCGTCATGGGGGCGATCGTCGCAGAATGGATCGGTTCGAGTTTCGGTCTCGGCGCCCTGATCATCGAGGCCACCTATAATTTCCGCTCGCCGCTTCTCTACGCGACCGTTGTGATCGCAGCCCTTCTGGCGGTGGTCCTCTTCGCCCTGGTCTCGGTCGTCGAGGCGAAGGTCGTGCGCTGGAAGCCGGCCGGATCGCATTGAGCACGCGCAACCAGGAGAAAACGACAATGATTGAGACAATCCATCAGCCTGCGCGCGACATCAAAGTGGTCGATCGCTCCGACGTCGTCGTGGTCGGTGGCGGCCCAGCCGGGATCTCGGCGGCAGTGTCGGCGGCCCGCAACGGCGCGAGCGTGACCTTGCTGGAGCGCTATCCCTATGTCGGCGGCCTCGCCGCCGGCGGCATGGTGCTCGTGCTCGACGATATGATCAACGAACTCGAAATCACCGTGCGCGGCATCTGCATGGAAATGATCGAGCGCATGAAGCTCTGGGGTCTGTGCGTCACGCCGACCGACCGCGACCGTCTGATCGAATTCCGCGATACGCCGGAAGCCTGGCAGCGCTGGGCGCGCTGGGGACTGTTCGACTTTCACACGCCGTCCATGCCGCATCCGATATGCTTTTCCGCAGCCTTCGACCCCGACGCCTTCAAGCGTGCCTCCTACGACATTCTGGCTCTTGCTGGCGTCAAGCTCAGAACCCATAGCTGGTTCTCCTCCGCAATCGTCGAGGACAGGACGATCAAGGGTGTGATCTGCCAGACCAAGGCGGGCATGGAAGCAATCCTCGGTGATGTGGTCATCGATACCACGGGCGATCTTGATGTCGCCGCCAGTGCCGGTGCCTCGCATATCGAATCCAATTTTATCCTGACGACGGTTTCGCGTTGGGGCGGTATCGACACGGATGCGGCCGAGCGGTTCGAGCGTGAAGATCCGGAAGCCTTCAAGCTGGTGGATCACGAAGCCAAGCGTCTCATCGGCGGTTGCTGGTCTTTCTGGTGGCTGAAGACGCCACTGCCGGGCGTCGTCTGGCTCAACTGCCCGCATATGCCGAAGCTGAGCGGCCTCAAGGTCGAGGACTTGACGCGGGCAGAATTGGAAGGCCGCGCGCGTATCGCTCGACTGCTGGACTTCGCGCGAGAGAAAATGCCGGGCTTCGAAAGTGCCTATGTCGTCGATTTCGCGCCGCAGACCGGCGTGCGCCAGACACGGCAGTTGGAAGGCGACTATGTCGTGACGAAGGACGATGTCATGAGCCGGCGGCACTTCGCCGACACGGTCTGCCGTGGCCGCGACTACTACACGCCTTACCGGGCAATGCTGCCGAAGGAGATCGATCAGTTGATCGTCGCTGGCCGTCATTACTCGGCAACGCCGCAGGCGCAGAAATCCAGCCGCGAAATTCCGCCTTGCATGGCCATGGGTGAGGCAGCAGGCGTTGCCGCTGTCGTCGCACTCAATGCAGGCACGACCGTGCGCAAGGCCGACATCAAGGCAATTCAGAAACAGATGCGGGCGCAGGGGGCCGATCCCGGCGACGTACCATCCGAAAACGCTACCTATCTGGAGGCCGCAGAATGACCATTCTCCCCCTCGACGGCATTCGCGTCATCGATTTCACTCAAGTCATGCTCGGGCCCTCCTGCACGCAGGTGCTGGCCGATTATGGCGCCGAAGTCATCAAGATCGAAAAGGTCCGTATCGGTGATCTCTCCCGTTGGTCGCTCGGCTCCGATCCGGATGGCCTGAACAACCCGGTCTTCTGCTCGTTGAACCGCAACAAGAAGAGCCTGGCACTCGACCTGAAGCAGCCCGAGGCGCGCGAAACCGTGCTTACATTGCTCGAGACGGCCGACGTCGTCGTCAACAACTTCCGTCCCGGCGTCATGGAGCGAATGGGCTTCGGCTTCGAGGACCTGAAGAAGATCAACAAGAAACTGATTTATGCGGTTGGCACCGGCTTCGGCCTGACCGGCCCCTACCAGCACAAGGGTGGACAGGACGTGCTGGCGCAGGCCGTATCGGGCGTCATGCGCCGCAAGTCGGACAGCAGCCACCCGACTTCGATCTATGCCACGCCGCTTGCCGATTATTCCGCCGGCATGCATCTGGTTCAGGGCATCCTCCTGGCGCTCCTGCAGCGCGACAAGACCGGCGAAGGCCAGCAGGTCGCCGTCAGCCTTTATAACTCCATGCTCGCCATGCAGATGCAGGAAGGTACGACCCATCTGATGCGCCAGAAGGATCTCAATTGGGGCGCTTTCCCGCTGACAGGCGTGTTCGAAACCACTGACGGTGCCATCGTCATGGTCGGCGCGTTCAAGCAGAACCCGCTTCAGGACATCTGCAACGCGCTTGAGATCGAGGATCTGTCGCAGTACCCGCATTACAAGGATTTCGACGCGCAGATGGCGCGGCGGCCGGAGCTACAAACGATCTTCCACGACAATTTCGCGAAAAACACCACGGCCCATTGGCTGCAGCGCCTGGAGGACGTCGACATCCTCTGCGCGCCTGTCCGCTCCCTGCCGGAAGCGCTGAAGGACGAGCAGACGATCATCAACAAGATGATCCTGGAGGCCGGCGAGACGGCAGCCGGCCCGATCCGCCTCATCGGCTCGCCGATCGACATGTCGGCGGCTGAGGTCGCGGTGCGCATTTCGCCGCCGCAGCTCGGCCAGCACAATGACGAGATCCTCGGTTCTCTCGGCAGGCTGCAGGGAAATGCGGCATGAGTGTCGGGTTTTCCGTCGCAGATCGTGTCGCCCGCGTCACCCTGGACCGTCCCGAGCGCATGAATGCGGTGGATGCCGCGACGGAGCAGGAGCTGGAGACGATCTGGCGCGAGATCGAAGCGCGAGACGACATCAGCTGCGTCGTCCTGACCGGAGCCGGGGAAAGAGCCTTTTGCGCCGGCGCCGATCTGAAGGGCGGGAGCGGTAGCTCAGGCCTCGATTATTGGGCGGCGAGCCGGGTGAACGGCTTCGGCGGGCTGGCGTTTCGCCGGTCTCTCGATGTGCCTGTCATCGCCCGCGTCAACGGCTTTGCACTCGGTGGCGGCTTCGAGATGGTGCTCGGTTGCGACATCGTCATTGCCGCGCAAACGGCTCGTTTCGGCCTGCCGGAAGCCCGCGTTGGGCGCATGCCGCTGGATGGCGGCATGGTGCTCTTGCAACGAAAGATCGCCTTCAACCGGGCGATGGCCGTCATGCTGACCGGCCGGCAGTTCAGCGCCGCCGAGATGGCGGGGTTCGGGGTTGTCAACGAGGTGGTTCCGGCGATCGAGCTGGATGCGGCCGTCGATCGCTGGGTTGCCGATATCGTTGCCTGCGCGCCGCTGTCGCTGCGCGCGATCAAGCAGACTGTGAACCGGACCGGCCATCTGAGCCCCGCAGAGGCACAGGCCTTGCGGACGCCGGCGCTGGTCAAGGCGCTGCAAAGCGAGGATGCGCTGGAGGGCGTCGCCGCCTTCCAGCAGAAACGGGCGCCCGTTTGGCGGGGACGATGAGCATGGTATAGCTTCCGGCATATCGAGGGGCTCTCATGCACGCTAGTATCTTGAAATATTTCGCTGAAGTCGCGCGTTCAGGGTCGATCCGCAAGGCATCGGACGAACTGCATGTGGCGACCTCGGCCGTCAGCCGGCAGATCAAGAAGCTGGAGGACGAGCTTGGAGCACCGCTGTTTGAACGTTTCTCCGACGGCCTGCGATTGACGGCGGCCGGCGAGATCGTGCTGAAGCATGCCAAGGACACGCTGCTGAAATACGAGATCATGAAATCCGATCTCGGCGACCTTCAGGGCAAGTGCGCCGGCCGAGTCCATATTGCCTCCCTCGATAGTCTCGCCATCCAGTTCCTGCCGGAATTCGTCATGGGCTTCCACCGGCGGCATCCGGCGGTCGATTTTCGCATTCGCTACGACAATTACACCAGCATTTTTCATTTCCTGGCCGACGGTGACGCCGATATCGGCGTCACCTTCGATCTTGCCCGGCCGCATGACATCAAGCTGGTCTATGGCGTTCCGATGCCGCTGATGGCGATGGTATCGCGTAATCATCCACTGGCGCGGCAGAAATCCGTCACGCTGCAGGAATGCGCGCAGTTCAAGCTGCTGCTGCAGCTCGACAATGAGGTCATGAGCTCGATGATCGCCGTCGAGCTCGGTGCGCTCAACCGTGTCGGCCGTACGGTGGTGGCGACCAACAATCAGATGATGCTGAAGCCGCTGATCCTGTCTGGTGAGGGGGTCGCCTTCTTCACGCCGCTTGGCCTTCTCGAAGAGCTTGAGGCCGGAGAAGTCGTCGCTTTGCCGATTGCCGGTTCGCGATTGCACGATCTGCAGGTCGGCATCGTCGTGCCGCGTCATCGCCAGCTTACCCACGCAACCGAGGTGGTGATCGAGTCGATGAGCGTCGAGCTGAAGAAGTTCAGCGACAAAATCCAGACTGTGATCCAGAGGTAAGAAGATGACCCCATCAGCCCAGTTGCTGCTTCGCCCTGGCCATCAGCCTGCGGAACGTTTTGATGGCGCCGCACGGTTTCCCGTCGCGCGAAGCGTGCTTGCCGCGCTCGGCCCGGGCGATCTGGTGATGCCGTCACCCGTCAACGCCCATGACCACGGATATGGTATCCGTACGCTCGACTTCGGCGTCGTCGACGAAGCTCTTGAGGTCTGGATTCCGGGCATGCGCCTGCGACCGCGAACCGATGCCTATCTGGAAGCGTTGGTGGCGTTCGCGCGCCTGGCGCAAACCGGTGTGGGCGCGACGATGCATTGCCACAATTCGCTGAATATCAACCGGCTCGGTGATGAAGCCGCCGCCGTCATCCGTGCCGCGGGGGAAGTCGGCATTCGCCTGGGATTGTCCTGCCCGCTGCTCGATTTCGACCCTTGGGCCTATGGCGGCGGGCCGGAGAAGTTGAAGCCATTGCTGAGCGAGGACGACTGGCAGGCTCTGTCGCCGAGCATCCCGGCCTATGCGCCGGTCGCGGAACAGATCGCCGCCGTCGACGCGGTGGCGGCGGAAAATTCCAATCCGATGGTCGATGTTCAATACGGGCCGGTCGGTCCACAATGGTGTTCCAACGCCCTGCTTGAGGCGATCGCCGAAGCATCAGCGGCCAACGGCCGGCGCATCCACATGCATCTTCTGGAAAGCCCCCGGCAGCGACTATGGCTGGATCGCCGTTTTCCGCAGGGTGTCGTCCACTACCTCGATGAGATCGGTTTCCTGTCGCCGCGGCTGGCGGTTGCCCATGGCGTGCAGTTGCAGCCGGCGGAATGCGAGCTTCTGGCGGAAAGGGGTGTGCAACTCGTCAGCAATCCCTCGGCCAATCTGCGGCTGCGCTCCGGCGTTGCGCCGATTTCGCTCGTGGCAGAGAAAGGGCCGGCTCTTGCCATTGGCCTCGACGGGTCAGGCTTTGACGACGATCAGGATCTCTGGCGCGAAATGCGGCTTATCCACCTGCTGCATGGCGGACGCGAGCTCAATCGCCGGTTCACCGCCGACCGGATTTTCGATGCCGCCATTCACATTGGCGCCAAGGTGCTCAACGCACCGGCCGGCCAGGATTTCGTGGTGATCGATTATGATGCGCTGACGGCTGACAGCCTGTTTGACGATATCGATGAGGCCGAGGTGCTGTTGACCCGCATGACATCAGCCCAGGCCAAGGGGCTATTCCTCGGCGGGCGCGAAATCATGAGGGACGGTCGCTTGACCACCGTCGATTTTGATGCAGCGCGGCGGGAACTGCGCGAGCAGGCAAGGGCCGATTTGCCCCGCCTTCGGCGCGAACGGCAGCTTGCCGGGAGTCTGTCGGCTGCAATCCGCAGCTACTACTCGCGGTGGTGAGAAGGTCGGGTATCTAAAGGGCGTCGCGATCTTTCAGATTCGCTCCTCGCGCTTTAGGTCCTTGTTTTTACGCATATCGTTAGCGCAAAACCGCTGCACACTTTTGCGCGACATGCTTTAGCCTGCGCTCGTCAACTCGGCGGCGATCGTGTCCAGCGCGTCCAGGCTTGCCGCTTCAGCGATTTTCAGGTTCGGTGGCAATACATTGCCCCATACCGCATGGCCCCTCCGCTTGCCGACGAGATATTTGACCGCCGGAATGAGCGGGTGAGCGGCGATCGCCTGCCTGATGTTTCTGACCCTATCGAGGGTCGCCTGATCGCTCTGCTTCTTCCAAAGCCGTGCCGAGGATTGCGGGTCGATATTGACGGTTGCCGAAATACAGCCGGCGAAATTATCCTTTTCCGCCTCGGCAAGAGCTGCCTCGTTGCTCGGGAAGACGGCAAAGCCGGGAATTCGTGCGAGCCTACGGGCATAGTCCAGATTGCCTGAACTATCCTTTGCGCCGCGGATGCGCTCGGGAAACATTTGGATGAGTTTTGCTGCCAGGGCGGGTGAGAACTCGATCCCTGTCAACTGCGGGAAGTTGTAGAGATACAGGCTGATAGGCGTTTCGGCTGTCTCTCGAATGACTTCGGCGAACCAGGCAAAAAGCCCCTCATCCTGGACCGGCTTGTAGTAGTAAGGCGGCAGGAGGAGCGCGGCGGCATAACCCAGCTCGTAAGCCTGCCGTGTCAAGGCGATCGTCGTTTCAAGATCGGGCGTTCCGGTGCCCACCATCATCCTGCCGCCATCGAGGCCCTTTGCGGCGGCGGCCATGAGCGCGCTTCTTTGCAAGGAGGAGAGCGCGTTAGCCTCGCCCGTCGTTCCCAGCACATTGAGAAGATCGCATCCTTCCGCCAGGCACCAGCGGCCGTGCTCAAGGAAAGCATCCACATCGACGGTTCTGTTTTCGGTGAAGGGGGTAGGTACGGCCGCGACGACGCCACCGATCTTTGCTGCTGTCATGTCGATTCCGTTCTCGATCGAGAGGCCTGTCTTCATCAGGCTCTTTCATAGGCGGCGACGAGCGGGTGATCGCGATTGGTCGTATGGTTTTTGTCCCATCCGCCGGGCGAGCCCCAGTTGGTGACGTCGGGGCCGAAGAAGTCCTGATTGACGGCTTTGAACTGAACTCGGCTTTGTGGAATTTCCTCGTCCCATGAAATGGCATCGACCGGACAGACCGACAGGCACAGGCCGCAATTGATGCATTCGCCTGGGTGTATGTAGAACATCCGTCCGCCTTCGTAGATGCAGTCCACGGGACAGGCGACCGTGCAATCGCCATCCTTGACGTCGATACAGGGATCGGTAATGACATAGGCCATCCGGCGGTACCTCACTCTTCACTTGAGACGAATATGGCAAAGGACGGCGTTGCGAAAAAGCGCTGATTTTCGATGTTTTGATTGCCGAAAAGGCAACGCGACAGCCTTGCGACCAGAGGCACCGCACGCGCCGAAGCCGGAGTCGCCTTTGCAGCAAGCCGCAACTGGGGGTGATGGCTAAGTATCCGGCGTAGGTAGCAGGATGCGATACATCATTGCGATTGGTAAGTAGCGCCAGTGCTGATCATGCCTGACGGTTTTCCGACGATATCATGCTCTATTTTTTTGATTGAGCGTGAAAGCGTCGCTTTCGCCGGGAACGAGTTCCAGCGGCCAGATCCTGTTTCGGGCGCCTTGCGGATAGTGATCGGCATAGGCCGGCATGGTGGCGAGCAGGGTTTCGCCGAGCTGCGCGCCGAGATCGCGCAGCGACATGCGGAAGGAGGTCAGCGTCGGCTGCAGGAAATGCGTGCGCGGCTCCTCGCGGAAACCGACGACGGCGAGGTCGCGCCCTGGCACGATGCCGGCCTCGGCAAGCCGGCGGTAAAGCCCGATCGCCATCAGTTCGTGGATCAGGATGATCGCCGTCGGCCGCTCTTCGATCATCAGCAATTCGTGGCCGGCCTGATAGCCGCCCTGTTCGCTCGACTTGACCCGGATGACGAGAGCTGGGTCGAAGGCAATACCGTGCCGTTGCAGCGCCTGGCGGTAGGCGTCGACGAAGAGATAGCCAAGATTGATGTCGGAGGAGGGGGCAGCTACCGCGATCCGCCGGTGGCCTTTGGCGACCAGGCGGTCGACGCCGCGCGCCGCCACGCCCTCGAAATCGAGGTCCATCCAGGTGTAGCTGCCGCCCGACGCGCTGCGCCCGAGCGCCACGAAGGGGATGCGGGCCTTTTCCAGAAGCTCGATGCGCCTATCGGTTCGTCGTGTCGCCGAGAGGATCAGCGCGTCGACAAGCCGGCGCGCCACCATGCGCTTCAGATATTCATGCGGGTCCTCGTCATCGGGGCAGGGCAGCATGACGAGATCAAGCTTGTGACGGGAAAAGACGCTCTGCAGCCCGTCGGTGACGCCAAGGAAGAAGTCGTCGCTGTTTTCGATCGTCTCGCGGCTCACTTCGAGCATCAGCCCGATGACGTTGGTCATGCCCTGGCGAAGGCTGCGGCCGGATTGGTTGGCGACATAACCGAGCTCCTCGGCGGCGGCGAGCACGCGCCGGCGCGTTTCGTCGTTGACGTCGGGCTTGCCGTTCAGCGCACGGGACACCGTTCCGATCGAAATGTCGAGATGCTCGGCGAGCTGGCGGATTCCCTTCATCTGCGGCGATCTTCCTCCCCAATGCATGTCGTCCAAAACTGTGCAGCGGTTTTGGGATAACGACATGCGTCAAACAAAACCGTCAGCCCTTCTTGCCACAGGATGGAGCCTGCGAAAAGGCGGGGGAGAGGTCAGGGTCTGAAGCTCTGGCGGATGACGAGCTCGGGAATGACGCGTTCGTAACCTGGAGCCAAGCCCGGGTTTTCAAGCCGCCGCTCCATCAGCGCGACGGCGCGCTGCGCCATGGTTAGCGGATCCTGGCGGAAGGTGGTCAGCCGGTAGCTCAGCCAGGAGGATTCCGGCACGTCGTCGAAGCCGATGACGGCGACATCCTCGGGGATGCGCAGCCGCGTTTCCAGGCGCACGACATCCATCAGTCCGAAAGCGATCTGGTCGTTGGCGCAGAAAACAGCGTCGGGCTTTATTGTCTGCGAAAAGAGCGCGCGTGCGGCAGTGACGCCGCCGTCATAGTCGGAATCGCCGCCGCGTCCGACGACGACGGAGACACCGAGCGAACCGGCTGTCGACAGGAAGGCGCTTTCGCGCTCGATGATGGACGGCGTTCCGGTGTTGGAGCCGATGACCGCCAGCCGCCGTCTGCCGCTTTCGTAAAAGGCCGTCGCCGCCTTGCGGGAGGCCTCGGAGTTGCCGGCGCGCACATGGTCGGCGTCGGGTTCCGAACGGCCGATCACCACCAGCGGCTGGCCATTTCGCTGCGCGAGTTCGAAGAAACTCGCCGGTGGCGAGCCGGACAGGATGATGATCGCCTCGGCGCGGTGGCCGATCAGCATCTTCTGGGCAGCAAGCAGCTCGTCTTCCGTCTGGCCAGTGTTGATGAGAATCGGGATGCTGCCGCGTTTGATCAGGCATTTGGCAAGCGCTGCGGCCAGATGTGCGCGAAAACCCACTTCCGGCCGGGTCGCGACGATGCCGACCAGGCGGCTCTGATTGGCAAGCACGCCGCGCGCCAGGTCGTTGACATGGTAGCCGAGTTCTTGCGCCGCCTGCAGCACCTTTTCGCGCGTTGCAGGCGCCACGCTGGTGCCCGGCGTGAAGGTGCGCGAGACGGCGGAGCGCGAAACGCCCGCCAATTGCGCCACCTGCTCGGCGCTGACGAAGCGCATGCGTTCTTTCTTTGGCGTCTTGCTGCCGTTCACTGGACCATCATTCATCGGCTTTCAGCTATTGGTCGTTCCTAACAGCCGGATGACAGGCGGTCGAGGCAGTCAGAATTTTTTGCTTTTGGGAGGGACTGCGAACCAAACTGCATTGGCCCAGGCAAAGAAAAACCGAGGCTGCTGGATGCAGCCTCGGTTGATGGGCGAAAATCAGCGGCGACGACGAATGACCAGATCCGCGCCGCCAATGGAAGGCGAGGTCTGCCCGCTATTCGCAGACCCGCACGGTTTCGACATGATAGCCGCCGTCGTAGCGGTTGCGGACATCGCGGTCCTCATACCAGCATCTCGGCGCGGGTTCGACATAACGCGGACCATCGACGTAGCGAGGCCCGCTATTGGCGATCGCGCCACCGATCAGACCGCCGACGACGCCTGCGGCAACGCCGCCAGCGATGGCCCGGCCCGTGTCATCGTGGTGATGGCGATCACGCGCGGCAGCGGGCTGAATGGCCGATCCAACAAGGGCCGTTGCGATCAACAGGCTGCTAATAACTCTCTTCATAACATTCTCCTCAGTGGCACTCGTCCCCCGATAGGAAATAAATGCGGCAGCAAGGCGTTTGTTCGTTCAAACTTTGCGACAGGCATTAATGCATGCCTGAGATAGAGCGCCGTGCGTCCTCACGGACGCACAAAGGTCGCTTCAGCACTTTCAATCCTCGCACGATGCGTTAGGTCGCCGACTCCGCTGCCGTCGTCTCTTCCAGCACGTCTTCGGGAATGTCGTCGAAGGAGGAGTAGTTCAGATTGTAGAGCTTGGAATAGAGCTTGCCGTTCTTCATCAGCTGGCGGTGGTCGCCGCTTTCGATGATTTCGCCGTTCTGCAGCACGATGATGCGGTCCGCCTCACGGATCGTCGCGAGGCGATGGGCGATGACGAGGCCGGTGCGGTTTTCGAGCAGCTTCACCAGCGCTTTCTGGATCAGCATCTCGGTATAGCTGTCGATATTGGCCGTCGCCTCGTCGAGCACGAGGATCTTCGCGTCCGCCACCAGGGCGCGGGCAAAGCTCAAAAGCTGGCGCTGGCCGAGCGAAAGGTTGCCGCCGCGCTCCCCGAGAACGCTGTCGTAACCATCAGGCAGGCGCATCACGAAGTCATGTGCGCCGACCGCCTTGGCGGCCTCGATCACCTGTTCGCGCGTCGCTTCCAGCTTGTGGTAGCGGATGTTTTCGAAGACGGTGCCGGTGAAGAGGAAGGGTTCCTGCAGCACCATGGCGATCTGCGCTCCGAGCGAATCCTGCGTCAGATCACGCACATCGTCGCCGCCGACCAGTACCTGGCCCTGCTGCACGTCGTAGAAGCGATGGATCAGCGACATGCAGCTCGATTTGCCGGACCCCGTCGGCCCGACCAGCGCCACCGTCTCACCGGGATTGACCTTGAAGCTGACGTGCTTCAGCACCGGATGTTTCGGATTGTAGCCGAACACGACGTCCTTGAATTCCACCGATCCGTCCATGTCGCGCGACAAGGCCTTGGCATCGGGCGCGTCCTTGATGTCGACAGGCACGTCGAGCACTTCGGTCAGCCGCTGGCCGGACGCCATGGCGCGCTGCATCACCGAATATTGCAGGGTCAGCGAACGGATCGGGTCGAAGAAGCGCTGGATGTAGAACAGGAAGGCGACGAGCACGCCGACATCGAGTGCCTGATTGAGAACGCGGGCGCCGCCGACGACGATGACGAGCGCCATCGCCACGCCGGTCAGGCTGTCGACGATCGGCACCATCACCTGCGCGTAGCGCGCCGCCGTGAGATGTGTCTCGAGGTTGGCGCGCGCCTTGTCGTCGTAGAGCGTGAAGTTGACGCCCTGCCTGTCCATGCTCTGGACGGCGCGTACGCCGTGGATCGCTTCGGCGAGTGCGCCGGCGGCAACTGAATTGGTCTCGTGCGCGGCCATGAAGGATTTGCGCGCCAGCGGCAGCCAGAATAGCCGGACGATGAACAGCACCGGCAGCACCGAGAGCGTCAGCAGCCCCAGTTTGAAATCGAGATAGAGCATCACGAAGACGATGCCGAAGAGCAGCACGATGTCGCCGACCGACAGCACCGAGGTTTCGAGGAATTCCTGCATCGAGTTGACGTCGCCCTGCAGGCGCGACATCAGCCGTCCCACTTCGGTCTTGTCCATGAAGGACAGCGAGACGCGCTGGAGATGCGAAAACATTGCCTTGCGGATATCGAAGAGCACGTCCTCGGCCACGCCGCCGACCAGCGTCTCCTGCGCGTAGCTTGCCGCATAGTTGATTGATATGGCGACGGTGAAGGCGACGATCGACCAGACCAGGGCTGAATGGTTGCCGCCCGGCGACATGCCGTGGTCGATGGCATAGCGGATGATCAGCGGGATGGTAAGCTGCATCATCGTGAAGGTCAGAACGGCGACGACCGACCACAGGACCTGGCGGCGATAGGGGTGAACGAAAACCCAGATGCGCTTGACGATGTTGCCGTCGAAGGCCTTGCCGAACATCTCTTCCTCGACCCGGTGCGAACCGACCACCGCCCGCGGCGGGCGGCGTCCATCCTCGCGAACGTCGGGACGCTCGGTTTCCAGTTCCTCGGCCATGCCATTCCTCCCGCGGCCATCACGTCCGGTGGCCTGCATAGTCATTGCTTGTCCGCTCTTCTCCCCGGGGGCAGAAGAAGGGAATTCCATTGTTAGGCGCTCAAGACCTCGTCGCCCGGCCGCACTTGCAGGTCGTAGAGCGCCTTGTAGCGCCCACCGAGCGAAAGCAGCGCTTCATGCGTTCCGCGCTCGACGATCCGGCCGTCCTCGACGAACAGGATCTGGTCGGCATGCATCAGCGAGCTCAGGCGGTGGGCGACGACGATCGTCACGCGGTCGGCCGCATAGCGGCGCATGGCGCCGCGGATGCGCTGCTCGGTGGCGGCATCGATTGCCGCCGTCGAATCGTCGAACACCATCACCGCCGGTTTCAGCATCAGCGCACGGGCGATCGAAAGACGCTGGCGCTGGCCGCCGGACAGCGAAACGCCGCGCTCACCGACGACCGTGCCGTACCCTATTGGCAGGCCGAGCACGTAATTGTGCAGCTGGGCGCTTTCACTGGCGCGTTCGATGCGGCCTTCCTTCGCCCACGGGTCGCCATAGGCGATGTTGTTCTCGATCGTCGTCGTGAACAGGAAGGAGTCCTGCTGCACGACGGCAACCGCCCGGCGCAGCGATTGCAGCGTCGCCTTGCGGATGTCCTGGCCGTCGATCGTGATCTTGCCGCCGCTGACGTCGTAGAAGCGGGGAATGAGATGGGCGATCGTCGACTTGCCGCTGCCGGGAGGCCCGACAATGCCGATCGTCTGGCCGCGCCTGGCTTCGAAGGAGACATCGTCGAGCACGATGCGTTTTTCGGAACCCGGATAGGCGAAGCTGACATTCTCGAAGCGCAGCACGCCGTCCGTCAACGCCAATTCCTTGGCATCCGGCGCATCCTTGATCGCGATGTCGAGGTCGAGCAGGGCGAAGAGCCGCGAGCCGCAGGTGGAGGCGCGGGCAAAGGCATTGACCATCAGGCCGAGCTGGCGCACCGGCATCTGCAGGATGGTCATGAAGGTCAGGAACGAGGCCAGCGTGCCGACGGTGATCTCGCCCGACATCACCTTGCCGCCGCCGACCCAGAGCACCAGGCCCATCGCCGCGAAGAAGGAGAAGGTCATGGCGCTGGTATTGGTAACGCGGATGCCGACGCGCTGATGCGCGAGCGCCAGCGCGCTCTTCGATGCCGCCTCGAATTTCGAAATCTCGTGTTCGTGAGCGGCAAAGGCGCGCACGACGCGAATGCCGCCGAGATTTTCCTCCATGATGCGGGTCAGCACCGAAAGCCGCTCCTGCAGGTCGAGCCAGGTGGCGCGTAGCTTGAGCTGCGTCACCGACGAGCGCCAGCCGACGAAGGGCACGAAACTCAGCGCCAGGAGGCCGAGCACGATATCGGTCGACAGCAGCATATAGGCGCCGATGCCGATCAGGATCGACAGCAGGATCATCCGGACGAGTGCCGTGGAGAAATACATGCGCACGCCTTCGAGATCGAGCAGGCCGACGGTGATCAGGTCGCCGGAATGCACGGTGTCATGAAAGCTGAAGGAGAGCCGCTGGATCTTCTCGTAGCAGGCCAGCCGCAACTCGTAGCCGATGTGATGGCCGACGGCTTCGCTGTAATAGTTCTGCACCATGGTGAAGAGGCCGCGCAGCACGCTGGCACCGAGCAGCAGCAGCGCCGTGGTCAAAAGCGCGTCCTGTGCCGCCTGGCCCGCCGCACCGCCGCTCATCGCCATCTGCGTGTGGTCGACGGCCTGGCCGAGAAGGCGCGGGATCATCAGCTGGAAGGTGGAGGCCACAAGCGTGGCGCCGATCGCAAAGCCGGATTGCCAGGGGTGGCGGAAGGCCATCATGGTGATACGCACCAAGGTGAAGAGGCCTCGGCCCCAGCCTGCCGCAGTTGCAAGCGCCATCGAAGCCGAAGGCTTCGTCGCGCGTATTAACGCATCGCTGCTCACGGTATTTTTTCCAATAGATGTGTGGTCGGACGCTGGCCCGAAAAGACGGCAAATCCATGAAGGGATTGATAGCACCTTCACTTTTGCCGATTCCAATTGGGGGTTCAAGTAAAGAATTCACCAGTTGGTTATTTTTACGTGAGGTCCCCTCGCATCCCCGGCTGGAACAATCTGCGCGCGAACGGATTGCAGCAGGCGAACGCCAACCGTCGACCGGTGCCGGAGAGACCCATGCCACTCAAAGCCCTTGCCCTCAACGCCACGCTGAAGACCAGCAACGCTAAGGACGCGTCCTCGACCGACCGGATGATCGGACTGATCGACAAGGCGATGTCCGCGCACGGCGTCGTGACCGAAGTGCTTCGGCTCGCCGATTTCGCCGTCAAGCCGGGCGTCACCTCCGACGAAGGCGCCGGCGATGACTGGCCCGATATTCGCGCCAAGGTGCTCTCCGCCGATATCCTGCTGATGGCGACGCCGATCTGGCTCGGTCAGCCATCCAGTGTCTGCAAACGGGCGCTGGAGCGGATGGACGCCTTCCTCGAGGAGACCGACGATGAAGGCCGCATGGTCTCCTATGGCAGGGTCGCGGCCGTTGCCGTCGTCGGCAATGAGGACGGCGCCCACCATGTGTCGGCCGAGCTCTTCCAGGCGCTGAACGACGTCGGCTTCACCATCCCGGCCAATGCGGTCGCCTATTGGGTTGGCGAGGCAATGGGTTCCACCAATTTCGTCGATCTCGACAAGGTGCCGAAGGTCGTGACCAAAGCCGTCGACATGCTGGCACGCAACACGGTGCATCTGGCCGGCCTGCTGAAGGCAAAGCAATATCCGGGCGAGGGCGGCTGAGGTCGCTGCCGACCCGACATTTCAAGATCAATCCGCGGTTCGGGGAGTACAGGTCGACCAAGCTTCCTCGAATACGTCTAAATTATGTTTTATTTCAATAGCTTGAAGAGATGTGGCAACAAACCTCTTGCCACCTGCGCCATTTAGCGCTTTCATACACTACCAGTTTGATAGACTATGGACGAGCGTGATTGCTTCCCTAGTTCTCTGGCGGGGCCGCTGGTTCGGACCCCGATGCCGCGGCAGGTGTCTTGAATGGCCGCATGAACCTCATCAACGCGTGAGCCACTGTTTTATGCGTTGAAACCTCGATCGACCCAGGGTGCGGATGAAGCCGCAAAGGAGTTGCGATGACGGTTCAGGGACTTTTTTCCGCCAGAGCCAATGCGGCGGCGCAGATATCGGCGGTGCCGCGCATTGCGATCGTCGGGCGCGGCTTTTCCGGCATGATGACGGCCATCGCATTGATGAAGACGGTGCGCGCGCCCTTCCATCTGCAGCTGTTCGATCCAAATTCCTCGGTCAGCGGTGGCCAGGCGCTGGCCTCGGCCCGCTCCTCGACGATCCTCAACACCCGCGTCCGCGATCTCTCGGTCTCGGTCGGCGACAACGACGATTTCAACGACTGGCTCTGCAGCAATGCCGCCTTCCGCGCCGCCGTGCCGGCCGCGATTCCCGGATTCCGGCAGATCTTCGTGCCGAAGGAAATCTTCAGCGATTATGTCTACCAGCGCTTTTCGGAAGCGCTCGCCGCGCGCAGGGACATCACCGTCCAGGTTTGCAATGATCCGGTCGTGGCGATCCGCAGAAGCCATGGCCACCGCTTCCTGCTTGAAAGCGCCAATCCCGCCAATCCGCTGTTCGATACCGTCATCCTCGCCACCGGTTACGGCCTGACGGCGCCAGATGCCGGCGGTGAGGACGTTTCGCCGATCAGGGCCCAGCGCCTCGTCGCGCGGCCGCATGCGGTGCTGCTCGGCAGCGGCATCCGCGTCGTCGACCAGCTGCTGCAGCTGCGCGATTCCGGTTATGCCGGCCAGGTGACGATCGTTTCAAGGCGCGGCTTCCTGCCCCAGAGCCATACGCCGAATTCCGCCGATCCGGTCTTCCCCGCCGAAACGCTGCCCCAGAGCCTGCCGGAGATCGTCCGCTTCATCCGTGAAGCCTGTCGCGAGGCCGAGGAATCCGGGCGAAGCTGGCAATCAGTGATGAACGGCCTCAGAAAACATGCCCGCTCGCTCTGGCGCTCGCTGCCGGCGCGTGACAAGCATCAGTTCAACCGCCATCTCAGGGCGATCTATGACAGCCATCGCAACCGCCTGCCAGAAGCCATGCACCTGCGCCTGAGACGCGAACTCGCCGAAGGCCGCACGGTGCTGCGCCGCGGCCGGGCGGGCCGCCGGGGCCTGAGCGGCCTGTTCTTCACGCCGGCCGGTTCCACTGCCGAAGAGGTCATCCATGCCGAGCGCATCATCGATTGCCGCTGCCAGGCGCCTGATCTTTCCGCGCCCTTGATGCAGAGCCTGCTTTCCGCCGGCCTCGCCATGCCGGACGAGCTGTCGCTCGGGCTGGCGGTCAATGCGCGCGGCGAGCCCTTCCTCGAGGACGGTTCGACGGTCGCGGGGCTCTTTGCCGTCGGCCCGCTCGGTCTCGGCAGCCTGCCCGATATCGATCTGGTGCCGGAGATCGTTTCGCAGGCCTATGCCGCTGCCGAGCGTGTCAGCGAGCGGTTCTACTCGCAGGTCAAGGCCGTCTGAAATTCGGGCCGTTTCGGAACCATCCACCCCCTGCTGCGTTATAAAGCGCTGGTGACTCCGAGGGGCCGATGGAAGTGCTGAATCGACATGACACGTCTCTTGACGAGGAGGGACGCTTTCGCCTTCTGGTCGATGCCATCACCGACTACGCTATCTATATGCTGAGCCCCGAGGGCATCGTCACCAGCTGGAATAGCGGCGCCCAGCGCTTCAAGGGTTACAAGCCTCCAGAAATTCTCGGCGAGCATTTTTCCCGTTTCTACTTGGAAGAGGACCGCGCCGCGGGACTACCTGCGCGCGCGCTGGCCACGGCGGCGGAGCACGGTCGCTTCGAGGGAGAAGGCTGGCGCCAGCGCAAGGATGGCAGCCGCTTCTGGGCGCATGTGATCATCGATCCGATCCGTCGTCCTTCTGGCGAGCTCATCGGCTATGCCAAGATCACCCGCGACCTGACCGAACGCCGAGCAGCTGAACAGGCGATCCGCCAGAGCGAGGAACAATTCCGCCGGCTGGTCCAGGGCGTCTCCGACTATGCGATCTACATGCTCGATCCCACGGGCAATGTCAGCAGTTGGAATTTCGGCGCCGAGCGGATCAAGGGCTATCGGCCGCAAGAAATTATCGGCACGCATTTCTCGACCTTCTATACAGCCGAAGACCGCGAAGCCGGCCTGCCGGAAACCGCGCTCGGCATCGCCCGCGCCGAGGGCCGGTTCGAGAGGGAAGGCTGGCGCGTCCGCAAGGACGGCACCCGTTTTTGGGCCAGCATCGTCATCGACGCCATTCGGGACGAGGAAGGCAATGTGCTCGGTTTCGCCAAGATCACCCGAGATATCACCGAGAAGATGGAGACCCAGCGGGCACTGGAGCAGGCGCGCGAAGAGCTCTTCCAGTCGCAGAAGATGGAGGCGATCGGTCAATTGACCGGCGGTATCGCCCATGATTTCAACAATCTGCTGATGGCAGTGCTCGGCAGTCTCGAAATCCTGAAGAAACGCATGCCGCAGGATCTCTCGCTGACATCGCTGGTCGACAACGCCATGCAGGGCGCCCAGCGGGGTGCCGCGCTGACGCAGCGCATGCTGGCCTTTTCCCGCCGGCAGGAACTGCACGTGGAGCCGATCGACGTCTCCGGCCTGGTCCGTGGCATGATGGATATGCTGAGCCGTTCGCTCGGCCCCCTCACCGCGATCGAGACCTCTTTCCCCGTCAGGCTGCCGACGATCCTGACCGATCCGAACCAGCTGGAGATGGCGATCCTGAACCTCGTCGTCAACGCCCGCGACGCCATGCCGTCCGGCGGCCGGATCGTGCTTCGCGCTTCCGAAGAATCGCTGCCGTCAGGCAAAATTCCGCTGCCGCCCGGCCGCTATGTCCGCATCGCGGTGATCGACGAAGGCGAGGGCATGGATGCCAAGACGCTGGAGCAGGCCATCACGCCGTTCTTCACCACCAAGGGTGTCGGCAAGGGCACCGGCCTCGGCCTGTCCATGGTGCAGGGCCTTGCGTCCCAGTCTGGCGGACGCCTGATGATGAAGAGCAGCCTCGGCGAAGGCACGACAGTCGAATTGTGGTTCCCGGTCGCAAGTGTCGAACAGACGACCGAGGCCGCTGCCGACCGGCCGCGGCAGGAGGAAAATGCGACGCCTCGGCTGCGCATCGTCGCCGTCGATGACGATGGTCTGGTCCTGATGAACACGACGCTGATGCTGGAGGATCTCGGCCATACCGTGTTCGAGGCGATGGCGGGTCCGGAGGCGCTCGACATCCTGCGCAAAGAGCAGGTCGACCTGGTGATCTGCGACCATGCCATGCCGCGCATGACCGGCGCGCAGCTCGCCCAGGCGATCCGCAGCGAATGGCCCGACATGCCGATCATCCTCGCGACCGGTTACGCCGAGATTCCCGAAGGCGCCGGCATCGTCGACCTGCCCCGCCTGGGCAAGCCCTTTTCGCAGGCGCAGCTCGCCGAGGCGATCAGCCGGATCGCGTCATAGGGGTGATCACCGCCGCATCCTGCGAGTTGCCCTCTCGCCGCGAAGAATGAAGACGAGCAAGGCCAGCACCATCGCCGCCAGCCCGTACCAGGTGATCGCGTAGAGGAGATGGTTGTTGGGGAAGGCGATGATCGTGAGGCCGCCGACGGGCAGACCGCCCGGGTTGGCCGTGGCATCGGCATCGATGAAATAGGGCGCTGGCGCACCGACTCCGCGCTTTTCAGCGATCGCCGCGACATCGCGCGAATACCAGCGGTCGGCAGCGACGTCGTTCGATTGCAGCAGCGATCCCTTCGGCTCCGTCATCCGCATCAGCCCGGTGATCTCCACCGGGCCTGATGGTTGCCCCTCGCGCCGCGTGGCCGGGTCGCGCCTGTCGGTCGGCACGAAGCCGCGATTGACGAGGATTGATGTCCCGTCGGCAAGCGTCAGCGGCGCCATCACCCAATAACCCGGACCGAGCGCGGTCGAGGCATAGACCAGCGTTTCCTTGTCGTTCGCCAGCGTTCCGACCGCGGTCACCCGCCGATATTCGTCATCGGTGGCATTGACCTTTTTCCAGTCGGCTTGTGCAGGCGCCGGCACGGGTGGCGCATGCACACGCTGGTCGACGCGGGCGACGAGATCGCGTTTCCAGGCAAGGCGCTCGACCTGCCAGGTGCCGAGTGCGGAAAGTGCCGCGGCAAGCAGCACCAGACAGACGGTGAAGATCGCGCGTTTTACCCGATAATGCCGTCCAGCCGATTTTTCCGAGGGAGCCTGCGGGTGACGCTGCCGCCGGCCCTTCGTGACGGTCACGGCATGTTCTTCATCATCTCGGGGCTCATCGGCATCATGTTGGTGTTGAGATGATGCATGACCCAGAGCGAACCGGAGAGCGCAATGGCGACGATGATGAGCGTGAAGATCAGCGCCATGATCGTCCACCCACCCTCGCTCCTGGTATTCATGTGCAGGAAGAACACCATATGGACGACGATCTGGATCGCGCCTAGGCCCATCACCAGCACCGCCGTCAGCACGGGGCTCGCGAAGACGCCTGACATGACCAGCCAGAAGGGAATGGCGGTCAGGATGACGGAGAGCACGAAGCCCGTCATGTAGCTGCGGAACGTGCCATGGCCGGCCTGATGGCCGTGGCTGTGGCCGTGGTGAGCCTCGTGGGCATCCTCATGTGCGGGTGCTTGCGAAATCATCCGAGAACTCCCAGCAGATAGACGAAGGAAAAGACGCCGATCCAGACGACGTCGAGGAAGTGCCAGAACATCGACAGGCACATCAGGCGGCGGCGGTTGGCCTCGATCAGCCCGTGCATCGACACCTGCACCATCAGGGTGATCAGCCAGATGATGCCGAAGGTGACATGCAGCCCGTGAGTGCCGACGAGCGTGAAGAAGGAGGAGAGGAAGGCGCTGCGCGTCGGCCCGGCGCCTTCATGGATCAGGTGGACGAACTCGTAGAGTTCGAGCCCGATGAAGGCCGCGCCGAACAAGCCGGTCACGCCAAGCCAGAACAGCGTTTCCGCCTTTGCGTTGCGCTCCATCTGCAGCATGGCGAAGCCGTAGGTGATCGAGGAGAAGAGCAGCATCGAGGTGTTCAGGGCAACGATCGGCAGATCGAAGAGATCGGCGGGCGAGGGGCCTGCGGCATAATTGCGGCCGAGCACGCCGTGCGTTGCAAACAGCACGGCGAAGATCAGGCAGTCGCTCATCAGGTAGAGCCAGAAGCCGAGATTGGTGCTGTTTTCCGGATGATGGTCTTCCGTCAGGTAGAATTCAGGCTTTTCGGCCGTGTCGATAGTCTGATCGCTCATGGTCATCACACCTGCTCGGCAAGCAACGCGGTGCGCTTGCCTTCCGTTTCGGTCACCTCTTCGGCGGGGATGTGGAAATCGCGTCCGTAGTTGAAGGTATGGCCGATCGCGACCACCAGCATGGCGACGAAGGAGACGACGACCAGCCACCACATATACCAGATCAGCCCGAAGGCGAGGGCGACGCTGATGGCCGAGAGTATCGCGCCGGTGCCGGTATTCTTCGGCATATGGATCGGCCGGAAGCCTTCCAGCGGGCGTGCATAACCGCGGTTCTTCATGTCGTACCAGCTGTCATGATCGTGCACCACCGGCGTGAAGGCGAAGTTGTAATCCGGCGGCGGCGAGGATGTCGACCATTCCAGCGTGCGGCCGTCCCACGGGTCGCCGCTGTCGTCGCGCAATTCCTCGCGTTTCATGAAGCTGACGACGATCTGGATCAGGAAGGCGGCGATGCCAAGCGCGATCAGGCCGACGCCGAAGGCGGCGATGATGAACCAGATCTGCAGCGACGGATCCTCGAACTGGCTGACGCGGCGGGTGACACCCATCAGGCCGAGCACATAGAGCGGCATGAAGGCGAACCAGAAGCCGATCTGCCAGAACCAGAAGCTCATCTTGCCCCAGAAGGGATCGAGCTTGAAGCCGAAGGCCTTCGGGAACCAGTAGTTCACGCCGGCGAACATGCCGAAGAGAACGCCGCCGATGATGACGTTGTGGAAGTGGGCGATGAGGAACAGCGAATTGTGCAGCACGAAGTCGGCCGGCGGCACGGCAAGCATGACGCCGGTCATGCCGCCGATGACGAAGGTGACCATGAAGCCGACCGTCCACAGCATCGGCACCTCAAAGCGGATGCGGCCACGATACATGGTGAAGAGCCAGTTGAAAATCTTCGCCCCGGTCGGGATCGAGATGATCATCGTGGTGATGCCGAAGAAGGAATTGACGCTGGCGCCCGAGCCCATCGTGAAGAAGTGGTGCAGCCAGACGATGTAGGAGAGGATCATGATCACGCAGGTCGCGTAGACCATGGAGGCGTAGCCGAAGAGACGCTTGCCGGAGAAGGTGGCGACGACTTCCGAGAAGATGCCGAAGGCCGGCAGCACGAGGATATAGACCTCCGGATGACCCCAGATCCAGATGAGGTTGATGTACATCATCGGATTGCCGCCGAGGTCGTTGGTGAAGAAGTTCGTGCCGGCATAGCGGTCGAGCGACAGAAGCGCGAGTGTCGCCGTCAGGATCGGGAAGGAGGCGACGATCAGCACGTTGGTGCAAAGCGCCGTCCAGGTGAAGACCGGCATCTTCATGAAGGTCATGCCCGGCGCACGCATCTTGACGATGGTGGCGATCAGATTGATGCCCGAAAGCGTCGTTCCCACACCGGCCACCTGCAGGCCCCAGATATAATAGTCGACGCCGACGCCCGGACTGTAGGCTGCGCCCGACAGCGGCGGGTAGGCAAGCCAGCCGGTCTGGGCGAATTCGCCGATGAACAGCGACAGCATGATGATGATCGCGCCGGCGGTGGTCATCCAGAACGAGAAGTTGTTGAGGAAGGGGAAGGAGACGTCGCGCGCGCCGATCTGCAGGGGCACCACGAAGTTCATCAGACCGGTGACGAAGGGCATCGCCACGAAGAAGATCATGATGACGCCGTGGGCGGTGAAGACCTGGTCGTAATGGTGCGGCGGCAGATAGCCCTCCGAGCCGTTGAAGGCGATCGCCTGCTGGATGCGCATCAGGATCGCATCGGAGAAGCCGCGCAACAGCATGATGACGGCCAGGATCACATACATGATGCCGATCTTCTTGTGATCGACGCTGCAGATCCAGTCGCGCCAGAGCGGGCCCCAGAACTTGAAATAGGTGATGATGCCGAGCACCGCGATGGCGCCGATGACGACGCCGATGAAGGTCACGACCAGGATCGGCTCGTGATAGGGGATGGCATCGAGGGTCAACCGGCCGAAGACGAACTTCAGGAGGTCAGGATTGGAAAACATGGAACAACCCGTTCATTATGTCTTGCGACGCAAAGCGCCAGGTTAATTGTTGTTGTTGAGCTGCGCCGGCGCCGGATCGGCGCCATTGCTCATGCCGGGCATGGAGTGACCCTCATGCTGCATGTCCATTCCGGGCGTGCTAGGCATGCCGGGCATGTCGTGCTGCATGCTGTTGCCGTCGGTCCGCTCGGCGGGCTCGCTGCGGGCCGGAGCCCCGGTCGCCGGCACGGTGGCGGCGGGCGCCACGATGCCTTCGTCGGCATGACGGTCGTCGTATCGCAGCTTCTCGCGGTTCTCGGCACTTTCCTTGCCGCCGCCGCCCATCATGTCGATATGCATCATCTCGTTCATGCACATCTTGCCCGGAGCGGCGCACATGTTGAGGATGGCGTTGTAAAGGTCGGCATCGGCGCCGGCATAATAACGCACCGGTTCCTTCTCGCTCGGCTTCTCGAGCTTGAGATAGGCGTCGCGGTTGAGCATCGTGCCCTGCTGCTTGACCTGCGCCACCCAGGCGTCAAAGCCCGCCTGGTCGAGGCCGTGGAACTTGAAGCGCATGTGCGAGAAGCCGCTTCCGCTGTAATTGGCGGAGAAGCCCTCATATTCGCCTTGCTTGTTGATGACGGCGTGCAGCTTCGTCTCCATGCCGGGCATCGCATAGATCTGGCCGGCTAGCGCCGGGATATAGAAGGAGTTCATCACCGAGGAGGCGGTGATCTTGAAATTGATCGGCACGTCGACTGGGGCAGCGAGTTCGTTGACGGTGGCAATGCCGAGTTCGGGATAGAAGAACAGCCACTTCCAGTCGAGCGCCACGACCTCGACGATCAGCGGCTTGGTATTGGCCGGAATGGCGCGCTCCGCATCGAGGCGGTCGAGCGGGCGATAGGGATCGAGCTTATGGGTGGAAATCCAGGTCACGGCGCCGAGCGCGATGATGATCGCAAGCGGCGCTGCCCAGATCACGATTTCGAGGCGGGTCGAATGGTGCCATTCCGGCGCGTAGGTGGCGGCCGTATTGGAGCGGCGGTAGCGCCAGGCGAAGAACAGCGTCAGGAAGATCACCGGGATGATGATCAAAAGCATCAGCACCGTCGAGATGACGATGAGATCGCGCTGTTGCGCGGCGATGTCGCCGGAGGGCGCCATGACCACCATGTTGCATCCTGCCAGGAAAAGCAGCGGCAAGACGGATAGAAGGCGGGAAAACTTCACCAGTTTTAGCACGTCTCTAAGCTCTTGTTGTTTCGTTCGTTCCGCGACTAACGCACTGAACCCGATAGCGACATGAGGTGTTTGGTCGCAGTGCAGCAATCATGCCGCACTGCGGCACAAATGATGGTGCACTACAGCTTTGGAATCCTGATGAAATCAAGAAGGATTCTTTCGCCAGCGCATGTTTTGTTCCAATATATCCGCAAGGGCCGGCCAAGCCAGCGTCCCCGGGAAAAATCGCGCTCCGGATCACGCTATTTTTTCCGTCTACGCCTCATTTTGAGCCGTGATGATGAACTATTTGCGTCTTACGGACTTGATAAGCCTGCAGGTTTGATCAAGATCAGGTTGAGGCGCCTTGCCGAAAGCGCCTCAACGAGGGAGGCGTTTCATGGCTACAACATCGCATTACGGACCGTCATCGTCGTCGCTGGAACGCGACGCGCGGCGCATTCACGACGACAAGCCGGTTTCGCCGGGTAGTATCGCCATCGGCGTGGTGATCGGCCGCATGTCGGAATTCTTCGATTTCTTCGTCTATGGCCTTGCCTCGGTTCTGGTCTTTCCACAGCTGGTCTTCCCCTTCGCGCCGGACAGGCTGACGGGCACGCTCTATTCCTTCGCCATCTTCTCGCTTGCCTTCCTGGCCCGCCCCGTCGGCTCCGTCGTCTTCATGACGATCGATAGGCTGTACGGTCGCGGCACCAAGCTGACGATCGCGCTTTTCCTGCTTGGCGGCTCCACCGCCTCGATCGCCTTCCTGCCGGGTTACAACGAGATCGGCGTCTGGTCGATCGCGTTGCTGGCGCTTTTCCGTCTCGGCCAGGGCTTCGCGCTCGGCGGCGCCTGGGACGGCCTTGCCTCGCTGCTCGCGCTCAACGCGCCGGCCAAGCACCGCGGCTGGTATGCGATGATCCCGCAGCTCGGCGCGCCGATCGGTTTTGCGCTGGCCAGTACCCTGTTCGGTTATTTCGTCGCCAATCTTTCCAGTGAGGATTTCCTCTCCTGGGGCTGGCGTTATCCCTTCTTCGTCGCCTTCGCGATCAACGTCGTGGCGCTGTTTGCGCGTTTGCGGCTGGTCATGACCAAGGAGTTCGGCACTCTGCTGGAGCAGCACGAGCTGGAAGCGGCCCCCATCCTCGACGTGCTGCGCGTGCACGGCCGCGACATCCTGATCGGCGCCTTCGTGCCGCTCGCGAGTTTTGCCATGTTCCACCTCGTCACCATTTTCCCGCTCGGCTGGATGAGCCTTTACGGCAACCAGCCGATCGGCGCCTTCATGGTGGTGCAGGTGATCGGCGCCGCGGTCGGTATCCTCACGATCATCGCCTCGGGCCTGATCGCCGACCGTATCGGCCGGCGCGCCCAGCTTGCCATCTGCGCCGTCATCATCGCCGTCTTCAGCTTTATCGGGCCGAGCCTGATCGCATCCGGCAACAGCGGCCATGACGCTTTCGTCATCATCGGCTTCGGCGTGCTCGGCCTTTCCTTCGGCCAGGCGACGGGCTCGATCTCATCCCGCTTCGGCCGCGGCTACCGCTATACGGGTGCAGCCTTCACCTCGGATCTGGCCTGGTTGATCGGCGCGGGTTTCGCGCCGCTGGTGGCGCTCAGCCTCTCCAGCCGCTTCGGCCTGACCTTCGTCGGCTACTACCTGCTGTCCGGCGCCATCTGCACGCTGGCAGCACTCGCCTTCAGCAGAGCGCTGGAGCAGCGCGAATAGACGGACCCGCACACACACACACACACACACAAACGGGCCTGCATGGGAAACCATGCAGGCTTTTGTTTTCGGGCTGCGCAATTCCAATTATTGAATGCATTGCAATCTATAATTAAATGCATATCCTTGTCGGCCTGAACGAGGATATGCCATGACTGCGGAAACCATCGATCATTCGACCCTTTCCCGCCTTGTCGAGGCGGGGGCGGTCGAGGCGGCCCATGTCGTCGGCAAGACCGGTGGCTGGTCCGTCGTCATCCGCTACGGCAAGGCCGAGCGCCCGCTCGCCGCCCAACGCAGCCGGCAGGTGCGCGTGTTCAAGCGCATGGAGACCTTGGTTTCTTACCTCAAGGATGTCGGCATCTCGCAGTTCGATGTCGATGCGGCCGATTACGTTTCCGAGACGGCACCGCGGCCGGATCGGGCCGCAGCTCTGCGTCGTACCCATGAGGCGGCGGAATACGACAAGTGGTTCCGCGAACAGGTCGAGGAAGCGATCCAGGAGGCCGATGGTCCGAACGCGGTCTGGATAAGTGCGCAGGATGCCGAAGAGCGAATGGACAAGCTTCGGGCTGAATTGCTCGCGCAGCTGGAATCAGGAGAAAAGGCTTCTTGATCGTCAAATGGCTGCAGCAGGCTCTTCTGGATCGGGAAGGTCAGATCCGGCACATCTTTGCCCAAAACCCAAAAGCTGCAATCGCATTGGACGATGTTATCCGACATCAGGCCAAGATGCTCGCCGATCACCCCGAAGCAGGACGCGGTGGCCGTCTTGGCGGGACGCGGGAATTGGTCATTCCGCGCACTGCATTCCTGCTGATCTATCGCATCGACAGAAAAGCACAGAGGGTGGAGATTTTGCGCCTTCTTCATGGTGCCCAACAATGGCCGCCAAAACGCTGAATGCAGTTTTACTGCGCCATCTGCGGCTGTTTCGGCGCACGCGCCGCTATCAGCTCGGCAGTGGTGTGGTTCAGGCGGTCGGCTAGCACCCGCATGATTTCCACGGCCATCTCCGGGAAATCGCTGAGCAGCTTCAGGAAGTGCTCCTTGCTGATGCGCAGCACCTCGAGCGGCGAGGTGGCGCGTACCGTTGCTGTGCGCGAGACATCGCAAAGGATGGCGATTTCGCCGACGATGGCATTGGGTTCGACGTCGGCGACCTTGATCTCGCCAGCCGGCGAGGCGACGATGATGTCGGCGGTACCCGAGAGAATGACGTAGGCGGCATCACCGACATCGCCTTGATGGAAGAGATTTTGCCCGACTTTGTAGGTCATGCGATCGGAGGTAAATGCCAAAAGCTTGAGCTTTGCTGGTGCGATCCTCGAAAAGATCGGCACCCTTCGCAGCATTTCGACTTCGTCTCTCAACAGCATGAGCGTTCCAATCCCCTGACGCAGGGTCCGCAGGACCAGGCGTCTTCAAATTCCGAGGCGTTCCCTATCGGGAACACCCACCATCGCCGCCCCTATAGAATATTACGATAACAGTTCCTTGAACATCCCGTTTTTCTCGGAAAGTTCGGGATAGTTTCCGGCTTCCGCCAACCCGCCGCGGTCAAAGAGCAGGATTCGGTCGAACATCTCGGCCTGCCGGGCATTGGAGAGCACCCAGATGATCGCCGGCCGATGGCCTTCTTCGTGCAGGCCTTCGATGATGTTGCGGGTGATCCGATCCTGAACGCGCTGGTCGAGCGCCGACAGTGGCCGGTTGAAGATGAAATAGTCCGAGCGCTTCAACAGCGCGCGGGCCAGGTTCAGCTTCTGCCGCTGCACCATGGTCAGCCGCTTGCCGCCGGAGCCGACGTCGAATTCGAGGCCGATCGACAGCACGTCGTCATAAAGGTCGAGCGCATCGAAGAGCTCGCCCATGATGCCTCGGATGCGGTCGGAGGCATCGGCTTGCTGATAGGCGATACGGCCGAAGAGCACATTGTCCATCAGGCTTGCCGACGGCGTGAAACGCTCGGCGTCGTAGCGCTCGATCAGTTCGGCGAGATCGGCCGGAATTCGCTCGTGGAACTGCTTGCGGGCGCTGACGATCTTGTCCATGAGCTCGTTCGTTAGCAAGCCGAAGCGGTGGCGCGGCTCGATATAGGCAAAACTCAGCCGGATGATGGCCGAACGCTCCTGGGGTGTCGCGTCCTCGAAGCGGCGGCTTTGCAGCTTCTGCAGCAGCGCCTGGTAGGTCGGGATGTCGTCCGCCGTCATGAAGGTCAGTTGCTGGAAGAAAGGATGGTCCGGCGGCAGGTCGTGGAAGAGTTCCACCGCGTTCTCGGCGATCTCGAGGCCCATGGCGTAGAGATCGGTGCTGAGGCCGGTCTCACGGAAGAGCTGCTGGAAATAAGGATGCGCAGCAAGCCTGCGGTTGGTCATCAAAGGCCGCTTCATCGTGCCGAAGAGCAGGTTCTCGCCAACCGTCGCCTGGGCATTGTAGGCGTCGAAATCGAAAGGCACGACGATCGTGTCGAGCCCCTCGTCGCGCAGCCGGTCGCGCAGCGAGGCGCGTAGCGCGACGACATGGTCGCCGAGCGCCACATGCACGTCGGTGTTGACAGTCGAGCGCAGCGCCAGATCGAGGATGTCCTGCGAGATCAGGACGGCGTCGAGCACCGGGCGGATCGCTTTCAGAATGTCCTCGGGGCCGCTTGCGCCGGCGGCCTTGTAGTCCACCCAGTCGCTGTTGAGGTCGAGCGTCGGATTGCCGGCCTTCTCCGCCTCGGCGGAATGCCATTTATACTCCAGCGCTTCCCGCTCGTCGTAGACGGGATCGGTCATCGGCGCATGTTTCAGGCCGTAGAGCAGATTGCTGGCGAGCGTGCCGTGGAAGAAGAAGGTGTCGGACGAGGCATAGGAGATCCGCCGGCCGGTGATCGATTCCGGCATGTCGAGGAGATCACGGCCGTCGATGGTGATGCGGCCGGAGTCCGGCCAGACCATGCGGCCGAGCGCTTCGGCGAAAGCTTCCGCGCCGCTGCCGTTCGGCCCGACGATCGCCACCGTCTCGTTCGGCTTGATCTCGACGGACACGTGGTCGACGAGGCGGGCGCCGCTGTCGTCGGAGAGCGACAGGTTGGTGACGACGAACGCGCCCGTCAGCGCGCCGACCGGGGCGGTGGCCAGTTCCTGGATACGGCTGTCGATCAGCGGCTCGATATTGAACTGCTCATAGACCTGCTGGTACTTCACCTGCACGTCCTGGCGCATCTGGTCCCAGTCGATCAGTTCCTTCAGCGGACCGGGCAGATCTTTATAGGCTGATATGACGGCGACGAGCTGGCCGATGTCGAGCCGGCCCTGCAGCGCCAGGTAGCCGCCGATCGCGTAAAACAGGAAAGGCGTGACCTGGGCGAGGAAGTTGTTGATGAACTTCACCAGGAACTTCCACTGGTAAAGGTCGTAGCGGATCGAGAAGATCCGGCCGAGCCGCGAGGCGATGTCGGCGCGCTCGAGGTTCGATGTATCGTTGCCGTGGATCGTGCCGATGCCGTCGACGATTTCGCCGACGCGGCCGGAGAGCTCGCGCGCCGTCAGCTGCCGCTGGCGGCCGAGATCCAGCAGCCGCTTGCGCATGCGGGGAATGACGATTGCCTGCACGCCGACGATGCCGGCGGCGATCATGCCGAGCCAGAAATTCTGCACGATGATGAAGGCGAGCGCCGTGATCGCCTGACCGCCGAGAAGGGCTGGAGAGACGAAGGCATCACCGGTGAAGCCGCCCATCGGCTCCACCTCGTCCTTGATCATCGTGGCGATTTCGGCCGATTTCACCCGCTTGAAATGGATGGGCGGAAACCGCAGCACCCGGTCGATGAGCTCGAAGCGGATACGGCGCAGCATGCGTTCGCCGAGCCGGCCCTTATAGGTGTTGATATAGAACTTGAAGAGGCCGTTCAGAACCACCAGCGCTAGAAAAACCAGGCTGAGCGCCATCAACATCTGGAAGCGGTTGAGCTGCAACCCTTGAAAGAATTCGACATGGCCGATCAGCGGAATGTCGTAGGCAATATGCATGAAGGTCTGCCTTGCGCCCGGACCTTCGAACCCGTCTCCCTGGATCGGTCCGTTGACGATCTGCTTCGGCAGGTCGAAGGACAGGAAATAGGGCACCATAGAGGCGGCGACGACAGCCAGAATCCACAGCTGCTGCAGCCGCGTGTTCTTCCAGATGTAGCGGGCGAGGCTTTTTTCCATGGCTAACCGTCAGCTTGCTGGGAAATCCCGGGGGCGCGATCCGGGCGCCGGGACGGGGAGAAATTTTGAGAAGAGGGTCATGCAGCCGGACCGCCGATATCGCAATGAAAACAAGGCGAAGCGACCGGCTGCAATAGTGCCGATTCTCGCCGGAACATTTCTTATACCACAGGAATTTTGGATTAGGCGAGGGATTCGGCAATCATGGAGCGAATGATGAGGGCGGTTTTCTCCGCCCCGTCGAGGTCGAGCAAGACCGGCCCCCGTGGCTGTGCGGCGAGCGCCTTTTCGACCGCCTCTTTCACATGGCCCGACGTCAGTCCGTTTTCCGGCAGAATATCGGCGAGGCCGAGCGCCTGCAGCCGTTCGGCGCGCACCGTCTGTTCGGTCTCGCCGCCGGCGACGAAGGGGATAAGGATCGCCCGGCATTCGGTGCGCAGGAGATCGCCGACCGTGTTGTAGCCTGCCTGCGAGATCGATACCCTGGCGCCACGCAGGAGCGAGGGAAAGTCCTTTCGGAAGCGCACCAGCGTCACGTTCGGGGCCGCATCCTCTGATAGTGCTGCGAAATCGGCCTCCGGCAGGTTCGGGCCGGCGACCAGCAGCCAGCGAAGATCGTCCGGCAGCAGCGCTGCCGCCTCTTTCGCCGCGCCGATCAGCGCAGCACCGACCGCGCCGCCGCCCGCCGATGCGATGATGTCGAATGTCTCGGTCGGTTCCGGCGCCGGCGGTGGTGCGACGAGGCCGGTATAAACCAGCCTGTCGGCGATCTCTGATGTCAGTGGGAAGGTATCCTCAAGCCTGACGAAACCGGGATCGCCGTGGACGAGCACGGCATCGAAATGCTCCTTGACCAGCGTGACCGTCTCCGCGTCGCGGCCGGCCTTGCGGTTTTCCTGCAGGATGTCGCGCACCGAGCTCAAGAGTTTCGGCCGGGGTTCGGCCTTTTCGATCGCCTCGAGCAAGGGCAGGAGTTCGAAGCGCATCTGTCGCCGGCCGAAGGGGAAGGCTTCGATGATGACGACATCGGGCCTTGCGGCATGAAAGGCATCGAGCAGCAGCTGGCGGCGGGCATTGAGGAAATCCTCGCCCGCTGGCCGGCCATCGGCATCGGCAAGGCCGGAGAAACCGGCATTGCTGGCGACGACCGCCGGCAGGGCCACGGTCTTTATGCCTTCGCCCGGAAAGCCCGGCACCGGCAGGCCGCCGGTCACGACAGTCACGTCAAAACCGTTCTTCACCAGCGCATTGGCGATGCGGCTGGCGCGGGCTATGTGGCCGATGCCGAGCAGATGCTGGACGTAGAAGAAAATGCGCGGTGCCGTCATGACGCTTTCTGCCATTCGGCCTCGAAGAGGCCGGTGAGCTGTCTGATGCTGGAGTGATAGTCGAAATGTTCGCGCACCTGGCTTTCGGCGGCGTCGCCGAGGCGCTTGCGCAGTGCCGGGTCGCGGATCGCCGCCTCCAGCGCTCCGGCCAGCAGCGCCGGGTCCTCCGGCGGTACGACGAGGCCGTTTTCACCGTTCTTCAAGAGTTCCGGCACGCCGGATACGTCGGTCGAGAGGCAGACGAGCCGCTGGCTGGAGGCTTCGACCAGGACGTTCGGCAAGCCGTCGCGGTCGCCGTTGGCGGCGATGCGGCAGGCGAGCGCGAAGAGGTCGGCGCGGCGGTAATGGTCGAGCACGTCTTCCTGCGCCATGGCGCCCTTCCAGACGATGCGGGCGGAGATGCCGAGTTCGGTCGCCAGCGCCTTCAGTTTCGCAAGCTCCTCGCCGCCGCCGATATGGTCCATGCGCCAGTGAAGGTCGGCAGGCAGCAGCGCCAGCGCCCGCAGCAGCACGTCGTAGCCCTTCTTCTCGACGGCGCGGCCGACGCTGAGGATGAAGGCCGGATCGTCGGGATCGCTGCCGGTCCGGTTCGAACGCTCCCCGGCAAAATGGCCGAAGCGGGCGAGATCGAGACCGTGGTAACTCAGGTGCACGGCCTCCTTGCGTGACGTCAGCGTGCGCATGTGTTCGTAGCCCGTCCTGGTGCAGGTGACGGTCCAGCGGGCGCTGGCGAGTTTCTCCTTCAGCTCCCAGTCGGGCGACGTCCAGATATCCTTGGCATGCGCCGAACAGGTCCAGGGCGTGCCCGTGAGGATGCTCGCATATTCCGTCACCGAGGCCGGCGTGTGGATGAAATGGGCATGCAGCCATTCGCCCTCGTCCGGCCATTCGCGCCCCAGCACCAGCGCCTGGCCGAGACGGCGGAAGCGGTTGCGGGAGAGGTCGCGCTTGAGATCGGCGAGGAAGCGTTTCATCAGCGCCTTGAAGCCGGGTTTGGAGAACCCGGCGATGAGGCCTTTCAGCACGCGGATCGGCTCCTCGTGCAGATATTCCGGCAGGTAGACGACACGCGCCCTGATCTCGTCATGCACCGGATGGCGCTTCTTGTCGGTCGGCCGGCGCATCGAAATCAGCGTGAGGTCGAAGCCGGCCTTTTCGAGGCCGAGCAGCTCCTGGGCGATGAAGGTTTCCGAAAGGCGGGGATAGCCCTTCAGCACGACGAGGATCTTGCGGCGTGGCGGCAAGGCTTTGCCCTATTCCGCGCCGACGAGGGAAAGGTGGCTGCCGCGGCTGTCGATCCACCGGCCGACGGTCTGCGAGATATGGTCCAGGCCTTCGAGACGCATATTGGCGCCGCTCTTTGATGGCGGCTGGCGCAAGGGCAGGCGCTTCAGCGCCTCGGCCATGATGGTCGGATCGGCCGACTGCTCCGGCAGCAGCATGTCGACGAGGCCGAGTTCGCTCGCCCGCTTGGCGCGCAGCAGTTGTTCCTCGCGTGGCTTGACGCGCGGCACGATGAGCGCCGGCTTGTCGAAGGAAAGGATCTCGCAATAGGTGTTGTAGCCGCCCATGGCGACGACGCCGGTGGCGCTGTCGATCAGCTCTTCCATGTGATTGTCGAACTCGATCACCTCGATATAGGGAATGGCTTCCCCCTTCTGCACCAGCTTGGCCCGCTCGGCGGCCGGCATATAGGGCCCGAGCACCACGAGCGCCTTCTGCGTCAGCGTCGGATCGGCCTCATAGGCATTCATGACGTCGTGGACGAGATCGGAGCCGTCGCCGCCGCCGCCTGTGGTGACGAGGATGTAATTGTCCTTGCGGGCGTTGATCGAGGTCTTGCCCCTGGAGACGCTGCGCTGCAGGAAGCCGACGAAATCCATCTTCCGGCGCAGGCTGGCCGGCACGTCGAGGCCGATCAGCGGATCGTAGAAATCCGGCGGACCGTAGACCCAGACGCTATCGTAATATTGGTCGATCTTCTGCATGATGCTGTTTTTCTTCCACTCGGCCTCGAGCAGGTGCGGCGCATCCATGATCTCGCGAAGCCCCAGCACCAGAACGGTGCCGCGTGCCTTGAGATAGGCGAGCGTATCCTCGATCTCGCCCTTCAGTCCCATCGGTTCCTTGTCGACGATGAAGATATCGGGCTGGAAGGTCTCGGCCGTGTGGCGAATGCTCGCTTCGCGCATCTTCAGCGTTTCGTGCAGGTCGATATGGCTGGCAAGCGACGTATATTCGCCGTTGCGCAGCTTGATGACGCTCGGGATCTTCACGAAGTCGACGCGGGCGCGGTAGTCGAAGGCGCCGGCGATCGTGGCACCCGAAATGATCAGGATGTTGAGGCCGCGATAATCCTCGACCAGCGCATGGGCGATCGCGCGACAGCGGCGCAGATGGCCGAGACCGAAAGTGTCGTGGCTGTACATGAGGATGCGCGCATCTTCGAGACGTCTGGACATGGGCATCCCTTCTGGGGTCAGCAACATAGTTAGTACCCCCACCGTCCGGAGGCCAAGAGGTGGGGGCGGTGCCGTGATGGGCCGCCGCGTTTCCTGCTATTTGTAGGGATCTGCCGCATCACGCAAGCCGTCTCCCAGAAAGTTGAACGCCAAAATGACGAGAACAACAGGAATGATCGGATAGAGCAGCCATGGATAGAAGGCGATGACGCTGACGCTTTTTGCCTCGGTCAGCAGGATGCCCCAGCTGGTGATCGGCGGACGAAGGCCGAGGCCGAGGAAGGAGAGCGCAGTCTCTCCAAGGATCATGCCGGGGATTGAAATCGTCGCCGAAGCAATGAGATGCGACATGAAGCCCGGCACCAGATGCCGGCCGATGATGCGCGGCGTGCTGGCGCCCATCAGCTGTGCGGCCTGGACATAATCCTCCTCGCGCAGCGCCAGGAGCTTGGAGCGCACGGCACGCGCCAGCCCCGTCCAGTCGATGATGCCGAGGATGACGGTGATGCCGAAATAGATGACGATCGGGCTCCAGGTCACCGGCATGATGGCGGCCAGCGCCATCCACAGCGGCAGGCTCGGCAGCGATTGCAGCACTTCGATCAGGCGCTGGACGATGAGATCGAAAATGCCGCCGCGATAACCGGCAAGACCGCCGATGACGATGCCGAGCACGAAGCTGATCGAAATGCCGATCAGACCGATGGTCAGCGATATCCGCGCGCCGTAGAGGATGCGCGAAAGCACGTCACGGCCGAGCCGGTCGGTGCCGAGCAGGAACATCTGCCCGCCGATCGCCGGACAGACGAGATGATAGTTCGACGCGACAACCCCCCAGAATTTATAGGCATCGCCGCGGCAGAAGAAACGGATCGGCTGCACGTCGTTCGTCTTGTCCGTATAGACGCGGTGCAGAGTATCGATATCGAGCGTCATGCTGCGGCCGTAGACGAAGGGACCGACGAAGCTGCCCTTGTCGAAGAAGTGGATGGGCTGCGGCGGCGCATGGATGAAATCGACATTGCGCGTGTGCAGGCCGTAGGGCGCCAGGAACTCGACGATCAGGATCATCAGGTAGACGGCGGCGAGAAAGATGCCGGAGATCAAGGCCAGCTTGTGCTGCTTGAACTTCCACCACATCAGCTTTTTCTGCGAGGCGAGATGGATGCGCGATTGCGCCGCCGTCATGCTTTCGGTCGCCTGCGGATCGAAAGGAGCGGTCGAGACGTAATGGGGAAGCGGCGCGCCGGGTGCGGGAAGGGGCGACATTATTTGGTGCTCCTGCCTTGCAGACGGATGCGGGGATCGAGGAAGCCGAGCGCGATGTCGGAGATCAGCACGCCGATGACGTTGAGGAAGGCCAGGAACATCAGGAAGGAGCCGGCGAGGTACATGTCCTGGCTCTGTAGCGCCTTGATGAGCATCGGCCCCGTCGTCTCCAGCGACAGCACGATCGCGACGATCTCGGCGCCCGAGATGATCGACGGCAGGATCGAGCCGATATCGGCGACGAAGAAGTTGAGCGCCATGCGCAGCGGATATTTGACCAGCGCCTTGAGCGGCGGCAGGCCCTTGGCGCGGGCGGTGACGACATACTGCTTCTGCATCTCGTCGAGCAGATTGGCGCGCAGCCGCCGGATCATGCCGGCCGTGCCGGCCGTGCCGACGATGATGACCGGGATCCACAGGTGAGAGAGGATCGACCGCGCCTTCTCCCAGCTCATCGGCGCCGAGATATATTGCTGGTCCATCAGGTGGCCGATCGAGATGCCGAACCAGATATTGGCGAAATACATCAGGATCAACGCCAGCATGAAGTTCGGAATGGCGATGCCGAGCAGGCCGAGGAACGTCAGCCCGTAATCACCCCAGCTGTACTGGTGGGTGGCCGAATAGATGCCGATCGGAAAGGCGATCAGCCAGGTGAGCAGGATCGTCGTGAAGGAGACGAGCATCGTCAGCCACAGACGATCGCCGACCACGTCGGAGACCGGCAGCTGGTATTCGAAGGAATAGCCGAAATCGCCGTGCAGCATGCCGCCGACCCAGTAGAAATAGCGCACGATCTCCGGCTTGTCGAAGCCGTATTGCTGGCGCATCTCCTCGATTTCCTGGAGATTGGCGGTCTCGCCGGAGGCACGCAGCTCGGCGATCTGGCTCTCGAAGAAGTCGCCCGGCGGCAGCTCGATGATGGTGAAGACCAGCGCCGAAATGACGAAGAGCGTCGGCACCATGGCGGCGATGCGCCAGAGAATGTATCTGAGCACGCCTCAGGCCTCCTTGTACCAGAATGCATCCGGCATGTAGACGCCGAGATAGGAGGTGGGATCGAAGCCGTAGAGCGCTTTCTCCGGCAGGTTCTGCAGCTTGGCGGCGCGAAGGATCGGCTGCAGCGTGCTGTTGATGAGACCGATCGAGAACACCTGCTGCGTATAGAGCGACAGCATCTTGTGCCAGATCACCTGGCGCTCCTCGAATTTCGCGGTCGAGCCCCATTGGCTGAGCAGGTCGACCATTTCGGCGGCCTCCGGCAGGTCTGGTGCGACGCCCTCCTGGCCGGCGGAGAGGTAATGCATGCCCCAGAGCGGCCATTGCAGCTGATCGTCGAGCGTCGGCGCAAGGCCTGAAGGCGACATGTCGGCCGTCGGCACGCCATTGTCGAGGCCGTACCAGATCGACATCATGATCGAGCCGCTCATGGCGCGGTTGCGAAAGACGTCGCGCTGCGAGGTGCGGGTATAAAGCGCCAGGCCGATATTGGCCCAGTGATCGTGCACCAGTTCCAGCACGTCGGTGTCGAGATTGCTTTCGCCGGCCGTCTCGACGGTGATCTCGGCGCGCCGCCCGTCCGGCAGCAGCCGGATGCCGTCGTCGTCGCGTTTGGTCAAGCCGAGCTCGTCGAGCAGCCGGTTGGCCTCGTCGGGATCAAACTTCACGAAGGCGTCGGCATATTCCTGCTTGAAGAGCGGACTGTCGGGCAGGACCGTATCGGCGCTTGGCGTGCCGAGACCGTAGAAGGCGACCATGTTGATCTCGTGCCGGTCGATCGCCAGCGACAGCGCCCGGCGCAGGCGCACGTCGCGGAACAGGCCGCGCCACACCTCGTCGGCACAGTTGAGGTTCGGCAGCAACGTGATGCGCGAGCCGCGCGCGAGCTTCCAGAGATTGACCTTCACCGGGAAGCGCTTCTCGGCCTCCTTCAGGAAGGTGTAGTCGTTGAAATCGATGCCGGTCACCTGCAGGTCGGCTTCGCCTGCACCCGCCTTGGCGGCGATGATCGACGAGGAGGAGACGTTGAGGATGAAACGGTCGAGATAGGGAAGCTGCCTGCCGTTCTCGTCGATGCGGTGGAAGAACGGGTTGCGCTCGAAGACGAACTGCTCGGACGGCAGCGGCGTCGTATTGCGCCAGGGATCGAGCGTCGGCAGGTTCGGATTTTCCGGACGGTAGGAGCGCGCCATCTTGATGTGCAGATCCTGCCATTTCTTGACGCGGTAGGTCTTCATCAGCTCGTCCATCTTCGCCTGGTCGGGCTGGAATTTCTTGTGGAACTGCTTGAGATAATGACCAGGGCCGAAGATGACGAGCGGCTGCGGGCCTGCCAGCGTCGGCAGGAACATCGGGTTGGGTTTTTCCCAGCTGTAGCGCACGGTCAGCGGATCGAGCATCTCGAAGCGCGGCAGGCTGCCGTGCGGGCGAAGCTCCAGCGCGCCGCCGCCCGGCGTCAGCTTGTCGTTCAGGATGACGTCTTCCCACCAGTAGCGGAAATCGTCGGCCGTGAACGGCTGGCCGTCGGACCATTTATGGCCCTCGCGCAGCGTGAAGGTGAAGACCGTGTCGTCTTCGGACTGGAAACCGGCCAGGATATCCGGCTGGAACTGCAGGTGCTTGTTGTAGCCGACCAGGCGGGCATAGCCGTAGATCGTCATGAAACGGATGTCGCGCTGGCTGCCGATGATGGTGCGCACCGTGCCGCCATAGGCACCGGGTTCGAGCCCCATCTCCTTCAGGTTGACGATGCGCGGGCGGACGGGAATGCGCTCGGCCATCGGCGGCAGGCTGCCTGATGTCAGCCGTTCCTTCAGGAATTCCGGCTCGCCGACCTGCCCGGCGCGAAGCACCGCGGGTGCGATCGCAGCACCCACAAGGCCACCGAGAAACGTGCGACGCGTCACCATCAGCGCAACTCCTTGGCATCGGCGCCTTTGCGGGCGCGCACCAGATGGCCGTCGCCGAGGTCGGCATAGGCAAGTTCGGAAGCGTCGTCGTGTTCGGCGGTGAAGGTCGTGCCCCAGTTCTGCTTGTCGGCGGCGCCGTTTTCCCTGAGCGCCTTGAAATCGAGCGGCCGGTCGAGATCGGGGAAGGGGACGGCGGCGAGCAGCGATTTCGTATAGGGGTGCACCGGATCGCGCAGGATGATCTCGCGCGGCGCAATCTCGACGATGCGGCCCTTGCACATCACCGCGATGCGGTCGGCCATATAATCCACGACGGCGAGATTGTGCGAAATGAACAGGTAGGTAAGCCCCAGTTCCTTCTGCAGGTCCTTCAACAGGTTGAGGATCTGCGCCTGCACGGAGACGTCAAGTGCCGAGACCGGCTCGTCGAGGATGACGAGCTTCGGGCCGAGCGCGAGTGCGCGCGCGATGCCGATGCGCTGGCGCTGGCCGCCCGAAAAACTGTGCGGGTAACGGCTGAGATAACGTTTGTCGAGGCCGATTGCCGCCATCAATCCTTCGACCTTGCGCTTGCGCTCGTCACTGTCGCCGCGGTCATGGATCTCGAGCGGTTCACTTAAGATGTTGCGCACCGTCATGCGCGGCGAAAGCGAGGAGACCGGATCCTGGAACACCATCTGGATCTTGGTCCGCATGTCCTGCAGTTCGGCGCCTTTGACGGAGAGGACGTCGACGACCTCCTTGCCGTCGTTGAACACCACCGCGCCGCTGTCCGGCGTGATGGCGCGCATCAGGATCTTGCTGAGCGTCGTCTTGCCGCAGCCGGACTCGCCGACCAGGCCGAGACATTCGCCGCGGCGGATGTCGAAGCTGACGTCGTCGACGGCGCGCAGGACGGTGGCTTCGTGCTTGCCGAAGAAACTGCGCTTGCGCGTCTTGTAGGTCTTCGAGAGATTGGCGACGGACAGCAGGATGCCTGGCGCCTCTGCCTGGAGCGGCTTCTTCTTGCCGACGAGGGACTCGAGATTGACCGTCACCTCGCGCAGCGCTTTCAGCCGCTCGCCGGGTTTCATGTCGAAATGCGGAACGGCGGCCATCAGGCCCTTGAGATAGGGATGCTGCGGATTGCGGAAGATATCCTCGACCGGCCCGGCCTCCATGATCTCGCCATGATAGATGACGACCACCTCGTCGGCCATGTTGGCGACGATGCCGAGATCGTGGGTGATCAGCAGCATCGCCATGCCGAGCTTGGCCTGCAGCTCGCGCAGCAGTTCGAGGATCTGCGCCTGGATCGTCACGTCGAGCGCCGTCGTCGGCTCGTCGGCGATCAACAGCGCCGGCTTGCAGATCAGCGCCATGGCGATCATCGCGCGCTGGCGCATGCCGCCGGACAGTTCGAACGGATACATGTCGTAGGTGCGATGTGGGTTGGAAAAGCCGACCAGGCCGAGCATCTCCTCGGTCTTTTCACGGGCTTCCTGCTTGTCGGCTTCGGTATGGATCAGCAGCACTTCGCTGATCTGATTGCCGATCGTATGCAGCGGCGAGAGCGAGGTCATCGGCTCCTGGAAGATCGTCGCCATGCGGCGGCCGCGCAGGTCGCGCATTTCCTCGCTGTCGCGCGGAAAGGACAGGATATCGGTCGTGCTGCCGTCGAGCGGATCGGTGAACAGGATGCTGCCCGAGGCCTTGGCCGGATTGGGCAGGATGCCCATGATCGACTGGCTGATCACCGATTTTCCCGAGCCGGATTCACCGACGAGAGCGGTGACCTTGCCCGGAAGAATGCGAAGATTGGCTTGTTTTACGACGCGTAGCCGGTCACCGAAAACCGAGAAGGAGACGTCGAGATTTTCAATACGCAACAGATCCGCTGCAGACGCCATACCAATGAAATTCCCCAGTCTTCTATGTTCCCGTTAAGCCACACTAGCGTACCGCAAACGGGGTGTCCAGTTGATGACAATCATAGAAAAACCCCCACGTCCCGCCGAAGTTCCCCGGGCGAGACGCGCGAATTATCACAGGGGTTGCAGGCTGTTACTGGATGAACTTCTCCATGCTGCTGCGCTCGACATGTTTCTTGGCGTCGCGATGCAGGAGAATGACCTGCTCGGCTTCCGACAGTCCGTTCTGCACGGCCTCGCGGAAGCTCTCGTCGACGTTGATTGCGGGTGCCGGCGCACGCGGCTGCAGCACGGTCACCTTCTGGCGGATGCCGCGCAGCTTCTCCTCGCCGAGCGTCGTCCATTCGCCGCCGCAGTAACCGGCGAAGGCCTGGCTGGCGACGACCTCGCGGCCGTATTTCTTGGTCAGGATCTGCAGGCGTTGCACCTCGTTGACCGCCGAGCCGAAGGCGGAGAAGGTCAGGCGGTCCTTGAGGCCGACATTGCCGAACATGACGTTGCCGACATGCAGGCCGATGCCGTAGCCGACCCTGGTCATGCCCTTCTGCTCGCGGTCCCTGTTGAGCTCGGCGACCCGTGCCTGCGCCTGATGGACGGCCGAAAGAGCCGCCTCGCAGGCAATTTTCGATGGGTCCTTATGGCGCCCGCAAGGATAGACGGCGAGAAAGCCGTCGCCGAGGAAACTCAGGATCTCGCCGCCATTGCGGTTGAACGGGGCGGCGATCGCGTCGAAGAACTGGTTCAGCGTGTCGATATAGGCCTGCCGGCCTTCCTTTTCGGCATAGACGGTGGATTCGCGCATGTCGCCCATGACGAGGGCTGCGCGGATCGTCTCGCCGTCGCCGCGGCGGATCTGGCCGTTCAGCACCCGCTTGCCGGCGTCGCCGCCGAGATAGGTGGTCAGCATGTTGTTGGCGAGCTTGCCGAGCACCGCCATCTTGGCGGCGACCGCCAGATGGTTCTGCATCCTGAGCAGCGCGTCGATCATGTCGTCGGAAAAGCCGGTGTGATGGTCCGTTGACCAGGAACCCATCATGCCCTGCACCGAGCCGTCGCCGAAGGGCTGCACGAAGGCGAGATAGTCGGTGATGCTATCCTTGCGCAGGTCCTCGAAAATCGGGAATTCGTTCGGCCCATCCTGCATCAGCCGGCGGCGGATGTGCTGCAGATTGTTGTCGAGCAGGTAATAATATGGGCTCTGCAGGAAGCGGTCCGGCTTCTGCCCGGCGGGCATGCGGAAGCCCTCGATGGTAACGCCGCTGGCGCGCCGCCAGGTGAAGCTCAGCGCATCGTAAAGCGGGTGCAGCATCGAAAAAGAAAGATGCACGCGCGCAAGTGGCAGACCCGCGGCAGTCAACCTTTCGCAGAAACCGCGCACGATGTTTTCAAGCTCGTCTCCGGCCAGCGAAGAGTTCGTCAGCCATTCAGCGACCCGGTCCAAAAGGATGGAGGACACGCTGGATTCGATCGTGCTCATTCTCGGTATGATCCTCATAAGGCACGCCATCCCCAAGAGCCAAAAGTCCCTCGGCCGGCACATTTTCATGCGCAGGTCACAAGGAAATCAGGATGTACGAGCGGTATTATTGTGTCAACGATCTGCCGAAAGCCCGGCAGCGGCGCCCCTCAGTTCCCCCATGGCGGGATCGGACGGGTAGTCCTTTCGCGGTGGTTCATTATCAAAAGTCAAAATAGGGATGCTGCAAATGCGAAACAATGGGATGCGCATTTTTTTGTGCGCTCAAGTTGCAGCGAAGGGAGCGGCCTGAGTCATTTCGGCCACACCCGGTCGGCCACACCCGATAAGCATCGCAAGGGGGTCGCGGCTCTGTTTTTCAGCTCCTGTCGTTCGCGGAGAGACGGGGCCTGGGTTTAATTTGCCTGGAGCATGCATTAGATCAGCTTTCCCTGTTCCCGTTCGAAAGATCCCGCCTTGGCCATCTCCCCCTTCGATACGCTTTTGCAGAAGATCGAAACCCGCGCGGCCCGTGCCGGCATCATCGGCCTCGGTTATGTCGGCCTGCCGCTGGCGATGGCGGTGGCGCGCAGCGGCTTTGCGGTCACCGGCTTCGACATCGATGCCTCCAAGATGGTGGCTCTCGATGCCCGCCGCTCCTATATCGACGCGGTGAGCGACGAGGCGCTGTCGGCCGAGATCGATGCGGGCCGCTTCAAGGCGACAACCGATTTCGCCGGCCTTGGCGAGTGCGACGTCATCATCATCTGCGTGCCGACGCCGCTCACCAAGCATCGCGATCCCGATCTTTCCTTCGTCGAGGCGACGTCGCGCTCGATCGCCGCACATTTGCGCCCCGGTCAGCTCGTCGTGCTGGAATCGACCACCTATCCCGGCACGACCGACGACGTGGTGAAGGTCATTCTCGAAGGCACCGGGCTGAAATCCCGCTCGGACTTTTTCGTCGGCTTCTCGCCGGAGCGCGAGGATCCCGGCAACCAGCATTATCATACCGCCACCATTCCGAAGGTCGTCGCCGGCGACGGGCCCGAGGCGCTGGCGCTGATGAAGGCCTTCTATGGTGCGGCGGTATCATCGGTCGTTCCGGTCTCGTCGAATGCGACGGCCGAGGCCGTGAAGCTCACCGAAAACATCTTCCGCTCGGTCAACATCGCCCTCGTCAACGAGCTGAAGACCGTCTACGCGGCGATGGGCATCGACGTCTGGGAAGTGATCGACGCGGCCAAGACCAAGCCCTTCGGCTACATGCCCTTCTATCCCGGCCCCGGCCTTGGCGGCCATTGCATCCCGATCGATCCTTTCTACCTCACCTGGAAATCGCGCGAATACGAGCTCCCGACCCGTTTCATCGAGCTCGCCGGCGAGATCAATTCGGCAATGCCGCGTTATGTCGTCGGCAAGCTCGCCGAAGCGCTCGACATTCGCGCCGGCAAGGCGCTGAGCCGCAGCAGGGTGCTGGTGCTCGGGCTTGCCTACAAGAAGAACGTCGCCGATATCCGCGAGAGCCCGTCGCTGCGGCTGATCGAGATCATCGAGGAGCGTGGCGGACACGCGGATTACCATGATCCCTTCGTCGCCGAGATCCCGCCGACGCGCGAATACCAGGCGCTGAAGGGCCGCAAATCGGTGGCGCTGACGCCGGATGCCATTGCCGGCTACGATGCTGTGCTGGTCGCGACCGATCACGACAGGGTGGATTATGCGGCGCTCGCAAAAAGTGCCACGCTGATCGTCGACACCCGCAACGTCTTCAACCGGCTCGGCCTTTCGGCCGATCACGTCATCAAGGCATGACGGAAACGTTGCTGCATCATGCAGCAACTCGACGTGCTACGGCCTCTTATGCTGATCCGCGCAGCTTTTTGTTGTTAAGGCAGGTTTCATCCCTGCGCTTTAAGCTGCTGACCTTGCCACAACCATTTCGGGGGCGGATTGGGTGAGTTCTAAGGGAGGACGATCTTGAAGAGTTTTGTTGCTGCGGCTATCGCAATCGGTGTCATGTGCTCCTGCGCTTCTGTTGCATCTGCGCAGACGAAAGGCGACTGGGTTCTCGGAAACTACAAGGGGGCCGGTTATTGGTTCCCTGGCGTTATCGACAGTGCCTCGGGCGGGAAGGTCACGATCGATCCGATATGATGACGGCGATAAGGAAACTGTTTCCTTGAGCGACGTGCGTCCTTACGACTGGGTCATCGGCATGAAGGTCGAGTGCAACTACAAGGGTGCCGGCGATTGGTATGCAGGCAAGATCACCTCGCTTGGCGGCGAGAAGATTGGTATTGCCTACGATGACGGCGACAAGGAAACCACAAGAACCGGTCGCTGCCGTTCCCGATAAAGTCTTTGCCTGAACCAATGCGAGATCAGCCCGTCGCCGTCAAAGCGACGGGTTTGTTTTTCCTCCGACGATCACGTTTGATGCGGCGCTGTCGCAAGCACCTTGCCGGTCATCCGGCTTGCGGCCACCGCATAACCGCCGGCCGCGCCGTCGATGAAATGCATGTGATCGCGCGAGATCGGCGTCGGCACGAAGCAGGTCATCAGCGCCGAGGCCTGCCGATGCAGGCCGTAGCTGACAATGCCCTTGGCGCGTGCCGCTTCCAGTAGCGTCTCGATCCGTTTCAGATGTTCGGCGTCGACGTCGATCGTCATCTTCAGCCCGTCATCGAACTTGCGGAAATCGGAATTGCCGGCGACGTCGCGCTTGTAGCGGCGGGCGTCGAAGCGGCCGAGCGGAATGCCGAGCTTGAAGCACACGACGGTGATGGCAAGCTGCGTGAAGATGATGAGCTTCTGCCGCAATCGCCGGCCAGCCGGCGCGGTGGCCTTGGCTTCGCGGTTGATGCCGTGCAGCGAGAAGGCAAGGTTCGGACCATCCGCCGGTACCGGGTGGCTGTCCCGGTTCTGCTCGGTGGTGATGGCGACGATGCCGTTGACGAGGTCGCGGAATTCCTGTCCCGGCCGGCCTTCGCCCGGAACCGCGATGATCGAGACGATCTCGCCGTGCCTGGCGTCGATCGGGCTCCAGCGGCAGGAAAGGCCGGTGAGATCGGGGCGCGTTCCCGGGGCCGCGCGATCGATGCCGTAGCGGCCGAGCTTCATCTGTCTTTCTGCCCAGCTGGTGCCGCCGCCCCAGAACATCGCATAGGTGACATAAGGGCTTGCGGAGTAACGCGCGACGCGGACGTCGAGGCCCTCGGCGCGGGTGTCGGCGACCGGCACGATGGCGATGCGCAGCGTCAGGCCCAGATCCTCCTCGACCCAGACCTGCACGGCGGCAAGGGCGTCGCGCGCTGCCTTTTCCAGCGAGCCCGGAAGCGCGATCAGCGCGCCGTCGCCGCCGAAGACGAAGGGATAATCGCCCTTGTCGACGGAATTCAGCACCGCCGAAATGACGCTGGCGCCCGCCATGTTGACGTCCTTGTAGCGGCCGGCAGCGATCGCCGGCGTCGAGCCGACGATGTCGGCCAGCGCCAGCACCCATCCGTCCGGCAGCGGCCGGTAATTGGCGGCGTCGGTCACGCCCTCGAATTCGCTGAAGAGCGGCACTTCGGCAAAGAAATCTTCGTCGGTCACGGTTTTCATATCGTCCAGCTTAGCACAGACCCATGTCGCCACTGCAACGCCAATTCCCATTTACGGCGATCGACTTGGCAAGGTTTCATGTGTTAGAGCATTTCGTGCTTTTTCGGACGTACGGAAATGCGCTATCTTTTTGTTTTTACGCAATTCCGGACGCAAAACCGCTCTCGCACTTTTGCTGGAATTCCTCCAGGACCGCCGACGATTTCATGACGGATATAGATTAGATGAGCCGCCTCGACAGCTTCATTCGCCGGTTGACGGCTCAACGCGACATCTTGAACTCGATCATCGATCTGGTGGGGGAAACGCCAGGCCCGGTGCTGGAGTTCGGCCTCGGCAACGGCCGCACCTACGATCACCTGCGCGAGAACTTTCCCGGCAGGCGCATCGTCGCTTTCGACTGGGAAGTCCGTTCCTATTCGGCCTCGACACCGGAGGCGCAAGACATGGTGACCGGCAATATCCGCGAGTCCGGCCAGGCCTTCGTCGGCATCGGCGCGGCCCTTGCCCATGCCGATATCGGCACCGGTCATGACGAGATCGACGCGGTGACGCTGACCTGGCTGCCGCAGCTGATGGCCGGCGTGCTCGCCCATAACGGCATCGCCGTCAGCGGGCTGCCGCTGGAGCATCCCGAGCTGATGGCGCTGCCGCTGCCAGACGGCATCAAGGAAGGCCGCTATTTCCTGTATCGCAGGACGTAGCATCAGCAATTCAAAGTGCTACAGCGCCGCGGCTCTCGAAAAGACGCGCGGCGCTGTCGTGTTTCGCTTCACGCCACCAGACCCTTGGTCAGTTCCAGCGCCTGCCGTTCGAACAGCCGGCGATAGATACCGTTATTGAGCCTGATCAGCGCCTGGTGATCGCCTTCCTCGACGATCTTTCCCTTGTCGAAGACCAGCAGCCGGTCCAGCGCCCTTACCGTGGACAGCCGGTGGGCGATGACCAGCGTCGTGCGGCCGTTCATCAGGCGTTCCATGGCCTGCTGGATCTGCACCTCGCTCTCGCTGTCGAGGCTCGACGTCGCCTCGTCCAGGATCAGCACCGGTGCATCCGCCAGGAAGGCCCGGGCAATGGCCACACGCTGCCGCTCGCCGCCCGACAGCTTGACGCCGCGTTCCCCCACCATCGTCTCATAGCCCTTGGGAAGGTCCATGATGAAGTCGTGGGCACTCGCCTGTTTCGCCGCCTGCTCGATCTGGCGCCGCGAGGCGTTCGGCCGGCTATAGGCGATGTTTTCGGCCAGCGTGCGGTGGAACAGAATGGGCTCCTGCTGCACGATGGCGATCTGGCCGCGCAGGCTGGATTGCTTGACCGCCGCGATATCCTGTCCGTCGATGCGGATTTCGCCCGAGTTGACGTCATAGAGGCGTTGGATGAGCTTGACGAAGGTCGTCTTGCCCGAGCCCGAATGTCCGACCAGGCCGACGCGCTCACCCGGTTTGATGGTGACCGAGAAATCCTCATAAAGCGGTGTGGGATGCGCGCCATACTGGAAGGTGATGCGATCGAAGACGATCTCGCCCTCGCCAATCTCGATCGGCGTGGCGTTCGGCTTGTCCTCGATGCCGAGCGGCATCTTGTCGAGCAGCACCAGTTCCTCCATGTCGTTGACGGCCCGCTGCAGATTGCGGATGTCCTGGCCGACATTGCGCAGATAGCCTTGCAGGACGAAGAACATGGCCAGCACGAAGGTGATGTCGCCAGGCGTCGCCAGCCCCTGCCGCCACATGATCAAGCCCGTTCCCAAGATACCTGCCTGCATCGAAACCATCAGGAAGCCCTGGATCGTGCCGCTCAATGTGCCGCGCTTCCATGTCCGCCGCGTGCGGCTGTCCCATTTGGCGAGCACGTGGCCCAGTCGTACCTCTTCGCGGCTTTCAGCGCCGAAGGCCTTGACCACCGAGTTGCAGCTGATGGCATCCGCCAGTGCGCCGCCAAGTTTGGTGTCCCAGGCATTGGCAAGCCTTGCCGCCGGCGACACGAAGCCCATGGAAAGCGCCACGGTCACGCCGATATAGATCAGCGAGCCCGCAGCCACGATCAGGCCCATGATTGGCCAGTAGCTGCCGAGCACGATACTGGCGCCAACCAGCATGACGATGGACGGCAAAAGGGCGACCAGCAGCAGGTCATTGAGCTGGTCGAGTGCCCACATGCCGCGGGTGATCTTGCGCACCGTCGAACCGGCAAAGCTGTTGGCGTGCCAGTCGGTCGAGAACCGCTGCACCTTGTGGAAACCGTTATTCGTCACATCCGCCATGGTGCGCAGCGTCAGCCGGATGATGCCGTTGAAGATGAACCAGCGCAGCGCCACGCTGGTCAGGCCGAGAGCCACGACGACGACAAAGGCGCGCAGCGCCCGGTCAGCCGCATTGCTGCCGGCAATGGCATCGACGATCTGGCCGGAAAAAACCGGCACCATGACTTCGGCCAGCGTGCTGGCAATGACCAGCACGATGATAATGCCCACCAATACAGGCCGATGGCGCCAATGATGGAAAACAAAGCCGAGCACATGGCGATAGGCATCGGCGCGGAAATCGAGCTTCTTGCGAGTCATTTTAATCGCTCGGCGCCGTGTCGGCGACCGGTCCTCAAAATCGAGAGTTGGATGGCACAGCCCAAGCGGGAGACGAAATGATCGCGTCAGATCAATCGGGCTATGAATTAAGGGAAAACCGCATGTCGGGCGCGCTTAAGGCGGGCCGCGAATGGAAATGACCTAGTGTCGGGACATTCCGCACGGGAAGGTTTCGATGATTGCTGGTGTCATGCAACGCCTCCCTTATGTTCGAACTAAAGCGGTGAGCGTTTTGTACCGAAGCAATTCGATATTGCCAAGCGGATATTTGCAACCTTACGGAAAGTGATGCGGAAACGACACACCTTGTGAGCTTGCGACCGCTCAGGAGGCGCAGGAATAGGATGTGGCCGGGCGTGCGGTCAGTTTCGCCTCGAAGTCGGCCGCGATTTTGTCCAGCGTCACGCTGTCCAACCGCCGCAGGAGCAGGGCCTGGGCTTCTTTCATCGCGTCGCCGAGGGCGACATTCACCGCCTGTTCCACCAGGCATTGCGGCTGGTCGTCGGCCGGGCCGATGGCGAAGAGATGCGGTTCGCCGATGGCGTTATAGACGTCGAGCAGGGTGATGTCGGACAAGGGACGCACCAGCGTCCAGCCGCCGCCATGGCCCTTTTCGGAGCGGACGTAGCCCTGTTCGCGAAGGCCGGCCATGGTGCGGCGGACGACGACGGGATTGGTGTTCAGCATCTTTGCAATCATGTCGGAGGTCGCCGAATGCTGGTGCTTATCCATGTGGATCAGCACGTGCAGCATGCGTGAAAGGCGGCTGTCATTGCGCATGGCTCTCTTCCTGTCGATCGGACGGGTCATTATCGCAAAGGGATCGTAACAAGACAAGTAACATGATGCTTGACGCCGTTGGTTCATGTAACTTATGTTGAGTCATGAGTTCAATATCAAGGAAGAGTTCCATGTCGTTCGAAGCCATCATCATCGGCGGAAACTTCGCCGGCCTTTCGGCAGCGATGCAGCTGGCCCGGGCACGGCGGCGGGTTCTGCTCGTCGATGCCGGTGCGCCGCGCAATCGTTTTTCTGAAGCCTCGCACGGGTTCCTCGGCCAGGACGGCCAGACGCCGGCGGCGATCATGCGGGAGGGAAAACGGCAGCTTTCGCTTTATCCGACCATCACCATCCGCGAGGGGAAAGTCATCCGCGCGCACAGCGATGGTGATGCCTTCATCGTCGGCACCGAAGACGGCAGCGAAGAACGAGCCGCGCGCATCGTGCTCGCAACCGGCGTCAGCGACACGCTGCCCGAAATCCCCGGCCTCAAGGAGCGATGGGGCCGCTCCGCGCTGCACTGCCCCTATTGCCACGGTTTTGAGGTCGGCGGCGGCAAGCTCGGCGTTCTCGCAAACCATCCGCATTCGGCCCATTCGGCCATGATGATCCCGGACTGGGGCGCGACGACCTTTTTCACCCAGGCGCTGTTCGAGCCCGATGAAGAGCAGTTGGTAAAGTTGACGGCCCGTGGCGTCCGGATCGAGCGCAGCCCTATCGTCGAATTGTTGGGCGACGGTCCGAAGCTTGAGGCCGTTCGCCTCGCCGATGGCCGCGTCGTGCCGCTCGATGCCGTGTTTGTCGCGCCGAAAACGGCGATGGCGAGCCCGATTGCCGAACAGCTCGGCTGCGCCTTCGACGACGGCCCGTTCGGGCCAATCATTCGGATCGCCGATAACAAGGAAACCACCGTCAAGGGTGTCTTTGCCGCCGGCGATGCGGCAAGCGCCATGCACAATGCCACGCTCGCCTCCGCCTCAGGCGTGCTCGCCGGCGTGCAATGCCATCAATCGCTTGTCATGCAGTCGGTCGCATAGGGCGCAAACATCACGTTAAGCGGGCCGCTGGGGCAATTGCCACAAGCCACCGCTTAAGTTACCGCCAGTACCGCCCCGGTGTCGTACTGACGCACGAAATCGACCCGCATGCCGTTCCAGTGATAGCAGTAATGCCGCCCTTGAACAGGAATGGTTATGGCGTCCGGCCAGAAAATGCCGATACAACGTTGACCGGGCATTCGAACGCTGTTCCACAAGAGACCATCGCTTCCCGCTGCACGAAGTCCGCGTCCCGCAATCTGGGAAGCGGTGTAATCGTCCGGATGCAGGGCGCCAGGCACCGCGTTCACGTCGTCTAGTCCTCGGTCCACGCTGCCCACCAGGACACGAAAGTCCGATGTCCACCCCGGACGCTGGGGCGTTGAGCTCATGAACTTCTGATGGTGATGGATCGTTTCGGCGACAGCGACTTCTTCACTGTCGCCTGCATAGTAGATACCATAGCTTCCGTCCGTGAAGCGTCCCGGCCGCCCCGTTGAGCAATGGACGAATGGGGCCATTACATAACTAGCGCCGGTGCCCGAAACGCGACGGTTCGCGGGCACCTTTCCAAGATCGCCCACCTCAAATCGAATGCGCGGATTCGTTTTCGCCTCGACGGCCACAAGGGCCTCCCAGTCGCGGGGGTCGGCGATGTCCTCGAACAAATCGATTGGCGGGTAGATCGATCTAATGATGCGGTAGGTTTTAGGCCACTGTACGTGGGAGCGGACAGCAAGGCCACTTACCATGCGCTCCGCTCCGCATCGAGCCATTCACGCATCACGGCAAGATCAGAAAGCTCGCCCTGAAGCATCACGTCCAGCGCCGACTTGCCGCCAAAGGCCGTATTAGGTGCTTTGATCCACTCATATCCCCTTGATGTGTCCTTAAACAGATGTCGCAGCCCCTTGTGGATACCCATCAGGTGAGCCATCCGCATTTTCAGGTCCCGATCGACACGTCCCACCTTGCCTTCTTTCCACCGTGCCCATGTGCGGGCTGACAAACCTCCGAGCAAGGTGCAAGCCTGGGCCTCCGTGAGCTTCCAGGCGTTGAAGAGGTTTACCGTCGTGCGGGCGAGCGCCCCTGCTTCCGCATCGGTGATTTCAGCCGATGTTCTGTTAAAGGGAGTCGAAGCAACAGGTTGAAGCAGCATGGCATCCTCTCTTGTTGGCAGAAAGATAGCATATTACTGCCAATTGGCAAGTCCAATTCTCCTTAAACGACCGCATCAAATGGCCAGCAAAAAGACTGGCCGAACGCTCAAGCGTTCGCTTCATCTCATGGCCTCAAGAGGCTGGTTGTGAATGCGGCGCGTGATGAGGTGGGTGTCACCAGGCGCTCGGATGGATCACTATTGACGCCGGGGCGTGACCATCCGCTGCTGATCAAAATATGGTCGTTAGGATGCTTTCGTATCCAGTCGCTGGCCGGGCACCCTTTGAGCAAGTTTTCCGCGTGGAACGCCTGGCGAGACCAAATATCGTGTGCATTTCGCGATCAAAAATCCAGGGCGGGTCGCGCAAAAGCGTTACTTGGACTTCGCGATTATGAAAATGCGCAAAATCGATGACCTAAAGCGCGGCAAGCGACTCTGAAAGATTGTGATCCACTTCAAGGCAGGAACAGCACGTTGTACTGATCGAAATCGACCGGCAGGTCGCGAACCTTCATCTCCTCCTCGCGGTCCTCGAAGAGGACGAGGCAGTCCTCGTAGAAGCCGGACAGCATCGATATGAAGGCTTTGGTTCCTTCCGGGCCGTAGAAGAGCGGCGTGAACTCCATGTGGAGCGGCACGCGGCGGGCAAGCAGCGGCTGCATCGAGCGGCAGGCGACCGGCTCGTAGCCCTCGATATCCATCCAGACGAGGCCGATTGCGGCCGGGTCGACCGAAAGTCCGGCAAGGATCTCTGAAACCGGCTTCACCGGCACGCTGATCTTCCTGTCTGTCGGGCTTTGGCGGATAGCGCTGCTCTTGCCGTGATTGTCGAGGTTGAGGAAAAAGTCGATCTCGCCTTCGTGCTCGCCGGCGGCGCAATTGACGAGGCGGACCTTCTCCTCCAGCCGATTCTGGCGAATATTGAGGGCAAGCAGCGGGAAATTGCGCGGGTCGGGCTCGATGCTGACGATCTTGATGTAGGTGTCGCTGAGGGCGAAATAGACGGTCTGGGTGCCGATATTGCCGCCGATCTCGAGCAGCGTGGCGTCCTTTCGCAAGAGGCCGCGCTCGCGCAGGATGACGATCAGCCGGTCGACGGCCTCGCGCTCGAAATGGCCCTTCCGGAAGACCTTGCGGCCGATGTAGTCGGCGGGAGAGAAGGTCATCAGGTGGTCGCCGGCATCGACCGTCATCGAGATGACGCGCGAGCCGATATTCTCGATCAGCAGGCGGCGGCCGAAGCGGGTGTCGAAGAAGCGCGAAGCGGCGGCATTGCGCGCCTTGTGCAGCCGGCGGCTCCAGTATTTGGCGGTCAGCCAGGGCTTGTCGGGCATCAGGCTTTTCCTTCAAGCGGTTCTGCCGCTTTCTCTCTCGGAATGACGTAGACTTTCAAGGGCAGGGCCCGGCCGCGCACACTGATTTCACGGCTTTCGATGCCGGAAAGATTAGCACCCGAAAGGTTCGCCACCGGTTCGGAGATGACGATCGCCGCTTCGAACTCCTTTGCAGCGCTTTCCAACCGGCTCGCGACATTCACGGTATCGCCGATCGCCGTCATGCTGCGCACCCGGCCGTATCCCATCGTGCCGACGACGGCCGGGCCGGTGTGAATGCCGATCGCGATGCGCAGCGGCAGCGCCAGTTCGTCGGCCAGCTCGGCGGCGAGTTTCTCGATCTCGGCGACGATCGCTGCTGCCGCGTTGAGCGCCTGGCGGCAGGCTTCCTCCGGTGCGGTGTTGAGCCCGAAGAGCGCCATGGCGCCGTCGCCGATGAACTTGTCGAGCCGTCCGCCCGACTGCTCCACTGCCTTGCCGATGATGGCGAAATAGCGGTTCAGCAGGAAGACGACATCGAAGGGCAGGCGGGTTTCCGTCAGCGTGGTGAAATGGCGGATATCGACGAAGAGCACGGCGATCTCGCGCTCGCGCCCGGGGCTCGTCTCCTGGCTGTTGGCAGGAAGGGCTGCCTCGATCGCCGGCACGAGAAGCGGCGCGACGGCAACGTTGCGGTTCGGGCGAAGCTGGCAGGCGAGCCGGACATCCGGGCCGGCATTGATGCGCCTCAGCGTCGTCTGTTCCATCTTGTCGGGGGCAGGCAGGCTTTCGTAATCGCCAAGGATCTGCACGCGGCAGGTGGAGCACTGGCCCTTGCCGCCGCAGACGGCATAATGCGGCAGGCCGCCGAGCCGGCTTGCCTCCAGCACCGAGAAGCCGCGCGGCACACGGATCACCTCGCCGCCCGGATAATTCACGGCGACCTGGTCAAGCCGCTCCTTCAGCTTGCGCCGGGCGCGGGCGACGACGACGATGAGCAGCGAGGCCGAGAAGGCGCCGTAGAGCCCGGCGCGGATCATGGCGACCTGACGGTGAACTTCCGGGTTCGAGGCGTAACGGGTGTTGACGCCCTCCTTGTAAGCGCTGACCGTCATTGACTGCTGGTAGGAAGGGTCGGCGAGCGTCCGGCCCATTTCGACGAAGCCGAGCAGCGCGAGCACCGGCACGAGGATGGCGAGCGCCAGCATGAGCGGTGCGAAGTCCGGGTACCAGGAGCGGTAGCGAAGCCAGAAATGGATACCGATGCAGCCGTGGATCCAGACGGCGACGACGGCGAGCGCCTGCCGCGCGCCGTTCGCCGGAGACCTGATCCACAGCGAACCGACGACCGTTTCGTAGTCGTCGATATAGCCATAGAACTCGTGGGCGATGCGCGTGCCGATGACATGATCGAGGAGAAGCAGCGGGATCATCAGGCCGAGCACGATCTGCGCCATTTCTCCCTTCGGCATGACGAGGCTGCGGCGCATATAGATGGCGCGCAGCACCAGCGCGATATGGATGAGCACCGACGAATAGAAGATGGCGGTCCCCAGAGGATTGCGCCAGATCGCCAGAAAGAGATGGGCGGCTTTATCGGCGGCGGCGACGGAGATCAGGCCAATCGCATGGTTCGACAAATGCAGCACGACGAAGATGAAAATGACGAGGCCGGAACCGAGCCTCGCCCTTCTGATCGTACGTTCCGAAAAAATCCCTGTGGCCGAGACCGTCGTCATTCATTCCCGTTCTTGTCGATGTAACCGCAGGCCCATAGAGATTGGGAAAGAGGCGGAATTGCTTCGATCGCGATCACATTCCATATGCTTATGCGCAAGTTTTCGGCAAAGGGACAATAGCGGAATTTTCCCGACAGGCGCGAAAGTTGTAAACAGTGTGTCTTACCTGAGGTGTGCAAATGCGGGTGGCTTTCTACGCGCCGATGAAATCGCCGAACCATCCGGTGCCGTCGGGCGACCGGCTGATGGCGCGGCTGCTGATCCGGGCGCTGGAGCTTGGCGGGCATCAGGTCGACGTCGCTTCCGAATTCCGCACCCATGTCTCGACACCGGAGGCGGCAGCCGCGCTCGAACCCGTAATCGGCGCCGAGCTGGAGCGGCTGCGGCTGAGATGGAAGGTCGGACCGCGGCCGGAGCTCTGGTTCTGCTATCACCCCTATTATAAATCGCCGGATCCCTTCGGGCCGGCGATATCCGCCGAATTCGCCATTCCCTATGTCACCGCCGAAGCCTCCTATGCGGCAAAACGCGACCGAACCGGCTGGGCAACATCACAGAAGCTGGTGGGCGAGGCGATCATGCGGGCGGCGGTCAATATCAGCTTCACCGAGCGTGACCAGGCTGGGCTTGCCGCCGCCTTTCCGCAGGCGCGCCTTGCCCGGCTGAAACCCTTCATCGACACGGTGCTGTTCGAGAAGATGTCGCCGGCGCCCGATCCGCGCCGGCTGATGACGGTCGCGATGATGCGGGCCGGCGACAAGATGGACAGTTATGCGATGCTTGCGAAAGCATTGCGGCTGATCGAAGACCGGCCGTGGAGGCTTGCCGTCATCGGCGATGGTCCGATGCGCCAAGAGGTGCAGGCGCTGTTTGCTGGCCTTCCCGGCCGCATCGAATGGCTGGGCGAGCGCAATGCCGTCGAGATCGCCGAACTGCTCGGGCGCGGCGGCGTCTATGTCTGGCCCGGATGCGGTGAGGCCTATGGCCTTGCCTATCTGGAGGCCCAGGCCGCCGGCCTGCCCGTTGTCGCGCAGGAAACGGCAGGCGTGCCAGCGGTTGTCGAGGCTGGCGTGACCGGCCTGCTGACGCCGGATGGCGATGTCGCTGCCTATGCCGAGGCCGTGGCTGCCTTGCTTGACGACAGGCAGAGGCGTGACGCCATGGGACAGGCGGCGCGGCGCTTCGTGCTCGGCGAACGCTCGCTTGCGACGGCGGCGCAGATATTGAACGGAATTTTGCGCGACAGCGCAGCAACAGGAGTGACGTGATGACCGACGGGATAGCCTGGGACCCCCTGCGCCGCGAGCTTGACCGCTGGCAGGCTGCCGGCCGCGTGGCGCGGTTCTGGCTGCGCGATGACGACGCCGTCGAGCCGACGCAGGCGCTGGAGACGTTGATGACGCTGGCGGATCAAAGCGAGGTTCCGCTGACACTCGCCGTCATTCCCGGCCTGACCGGCGAGGCATTGGCCGCGCGGCTGGCGGAGGAAGCAGCCGTCGCTGTCGCGGTGCATGGCTGGTCTCATACGAACCATGCGGGGCCGGAGGCGAAGAAGCAGGAACTCGGCGGCGACCGGCCGGCAGATGTCGTGCTCGGCGAGTTGGGTGAAGGGTTCCGGCTGCTGGAGCGGCTGCATCCGGCCCGCTTCCTGCCGGTGCTGGTGCCGCCGTGGAACCGGATCGACGCGGCCCTCATCCCGGCGTTGCCGGCGCTCGGATTTGCAGCCCTTTCGGTCTACGGGCGGGCAAAGCAGGACGGCCCGATGCCGCTCCTCAACGCCCATGTCGATATCATCGACTGGCATGGCACGCGCGGCGGACGAAGCGAGGCGGACCTGGTGGCCGAGCTGGTGGCCGAGCTTCGCCACCGGTTTGCCGGCAGCGACGAGCCTGTCGGCGTGCTCACCCACCATCTGGTGCATGATGCAGCCGCGTGGGACTTCCTGTCGGCCTTGTTTGCAGTGACGGGCCGGCATCCCGGGGTCCGCTGGTCGCCGGCGTCGGAACTGCTAGGGCCTTAGACATTGCCCGATCAGGCGGCGTGAACGCGTCCGAGGAACTCGCGTATGAGTGCTACGACGTCATCGAGATGCGTCTCGAGCAGCCAGTGGCCGCCGCCGAGCAGATGGAGTTCGGCATCCGGCAGATCGCGCAGATAGGCCCGAGCCGACTTTTCCGGCATGTAGTGGTCGTTCGGACCCCAGACGATCAAGGTCGGCGGCCGGTATTCGCTGAGGTATTTGCGGTGTTCCGGAAACCAGGCCCGGTTCTCCTTCAGCCCGGCGATGAGGTCCATGGCGATTTCCTTGCGCCGCGGCGTGATCAGCGACCAATGCAGCTTCCAGAGATCGGGCGGGATCGTATCGGCCAAAGCAGGCGGCAGATCGTTGAGGAATTCCTCCTTGAAATTCTCCTCGCTGATTGCCTCCGCCAGCACCTTCCTCATCTCCGATCTCGGAAGCGTCCATGTCGCCTCGATATCCGCATATTTCGGTCCGAGGGCATCTTCATAGGGGATATCGCCATTCTGGATGATCAGCGCCACGATGCGCCGAGGGTCTTTGATTGCCAATCGCGCACCGATAGGAGACCCGAAGTCGTGGAGGTAGAGGACAAACCGATCGACATGCATCGCATCGACGAAGGCCTTCAGCCAGGCGGCATATCCATCGAAGCTGTAGTCGAAATCATCAGGCGTGCCGCTATAGCCCGCACCCGGGAAATCCGGCGCAATCAGGCGCCAACGGTCGGCAAGGCGCGGCATGAGATTGCGAAATTCATAGGATGAGCAGGGATATCCGTGCGGCAGCAACAAGACCGGCGCATCTTCCCGGCCGGCCTCGCGGTAAAAAGTCTCGACGCCTGCAACCGTCATCCAGCGATGTCGGACGAGAGTGACCATCGGGAGCTCCTCGGAACCGTTCTTCACTTTCGGTCTTCGTCATACTGCTTGGCGCCTTCCACCGGTCGCAGCCACGGTTCGCGCCGTTTGACCCAGAGTTCGTAGCTCGGTACCAGAGGCGTCGGCGCCTCGGAGAGGATGCCAAGCTTGATTTCCGCCTCCCGGTCATCGGCGGAAAACAAGCGCGAACCGCAACCGGTGCAGAAATGCCGACCTTGGAACGCGCCAGTTTCCCCTGAATGTTCGAATTGGCCGGCGGGCCAGATCCCATAGAAGGTAAAGGCCGAACCGCTTTCCTGCCTGCAGTCCGTGCAATGACAGATCCCAACGCGTAAGGGCTCGCCCCGGACAGAAATGCGCACCTGCCCGCAGAGACACTTTCCGGAAAGCACGGTCATGACGAATCCCTGTTTCGTTGATTTTGCGCTGCGGGGAAAACGGTCCGGCCCAGCATCTGTTCCGTCGTGGCGTCGCAGGGCTGCTCAGTTCGATTGACAGGCTCTCTGTCGAAGAGCTTCGGACTGGAAGATGAAGGCGGCTTCAGCGGACCTGCTAGATCACCACGATCTGATTGTCGCGGGCGGCAAAGGATTCGGGGAAGGCGGCCTGCGCCTGCGCTTCCATCTCCGCCAGCTGTTCGTCCGTGCGGGAAGGGGCGTGATGGAACAGCGCGAAGCGCTTGGTACCCGCCATTTTCGCAAGCTCGGTGCCATGCTGCCAGGTCGAATGGCCGAAGCCCTTGAAGCGCTGCATCTCGTCTTCGTTGTAGGTGCAGTCGTAGACGACGAGGTCGGCGTCCCGCATCATCTCCAGCGAGACCGGATCATAGCTGCCGGGATTATGCTCGATGTCATAGACGAGAGCGACCGAACGGCCCTGCCATTCGATGCGGTAGCCGATGGCGCCGCCCGGATGGTTCAGCATGAAGGTCTTGATCTCGATGCCCGCGTGCGGGGTCAGCACCTGACCGGCATGGAAATCGCGGAAGTTCATCGTCGCCTGACAGATGTCGGTCTTGACGGGAAACCAGGGCGGGCTGATGAACTGCTCGACCATTTCCCGCGTGCTCATCTTGCCATCGAGATGGCCCGACCAGATGTTGACGTTGATCGAAGGATAATAGATCGCCTTGAAGAAGGGCAGGCCGATGATGTGGTCGTAATGGCAGTGGCTGAAGAACAGGTCGACGTCGCTGACGCCGTCGGCGAGCATAGACAGCCCGGCCTCGCGCAGGCCCGAACCCGCGTCGAAGATCATCCGATGTTTTCCGCAGCGAATTTCGATGCAGGAAGTGTTACCGCCGTAGCGATCGAACTCGGGGCCTGACACGGGAATACTGCCGCGGACGCCCCAAAATTTTATTTGAAACAAATCTGTCGTCATCGTTCTTCAAACCGGCCTTCCCGCATCGCCATCGTAGTCATAGTTCGTCTCTATGCGAAGCAGCAGAATTCCACGGGTTTGTCTGTTCCCCTTTGTATTCTCCTACCCGCTAGCGGAAGAAGAAGTAGATTTTCCTAAGCAATCGGCTTTCGGCTCGGAAAGCAACCCGGTATGGTTGGTTTTCGGTAAACAGGCTGCTGAGGGCAGGGGACATTTTCCCGTAAGTCATGCCCTATTAGATGGTTGCGCGCGATTGAAAAAACAATTGCCGCCCTGTTGAGCCGAAAATCAAGCTTTAAAAGCGGCACGGAAAGCCGCGCCGAAGAGCCTGGCCTAAACGAGATGTGGCGCGTGTATTGTCGTCAGCCCTGCTCGCCCGGTTCTCCGGGGAAACCGCCATCATATGAGAAAATTGTGCTTCCTATTCCGCGAATGTTTCCTTGATTGGGAATGGCAAAAAGCGATATATCCGACGATACAGGAAATATAAGAGACTCGCCATGTTGCAGCCGGTTATCAACGAGACCATCGCCGAGAGCAGCTACAGGCGCATTCGGGCCGACATCATTTTTGGCCGGCTGCCTCCCGGACAAAAGTTGAAGCTGGAAAGCCTGAAGGAGTCTTACGAGACCAGCATCAGCACACTTCGGGAAGTGCTGAACCGGCTCTCCTCCGAGGGGCTTGTCCTCGCCGAGGGGCAGAAAGGTTTCGAAGTTTCCCCGGTGTCCGTTTCAGACCTCAAGGAGACGGCGGCGCTGAGGCTTCTCCTGGAAACACATGCGCTGGAGCAGTCGTTCGTGCATGGCGACGTGGAGTGGGAGGCTCCACTGGTATCGGCGCACTACAAATTGGCGCGGATGGAACAGGTGATGGCATCCGGCGACACCAGCAGGGCTGAGGACTGGAAGCGCTACGATTGGGAGTTCCACCAAGCCCTGATATCCGCCTGCGGGTCGAAACTACTGATGGAGACGCATTCGGTGATCTTCGACAGATATCTGAGATACCAGATGGTTGCCTTGTCCTATCGAGGCGATGTCGCAGCCAATGAACATCAGCAGCTTTTGGACGCGGCATTGCGACGGGACGCAGAAACGGCCAAGCGGGTGCTTGTCCTGCATATTCAAGGCGGGGTTGAACATGCGCTGGCAAGAGGGACGTTGAGATAGAAATGGTTCGGACGTTTCTCTTCGAGCTTCAGGTCCCGACGTAAATTGCATTTCGGCGAAACCAGGAAAAGCCATGCTCAAGCAAGTCCACGACCCGGCGGAAACAGTAAGCGATGTCGTCTTCCGGCAGATTCGCGAGGACATCATATCGGGCACATTGCCGCCGGGGGCCAAGATCAAGCTGGAGCAGGCAAAGGAGCGCTACTCCATCGGCATTTCATCGCTGCGCGAAATCCTGAGCCGCCTGACCACGGAAAACCTCGTCGTCGCCGAGGGGCAGCGCGGTTTTGAAGTCAGCCCTGCTTCTCGCCGCGAACTCCTCGAGCTCGCCGACCTCAGGATCGTTCTGGAAACGCACGCGATCGGCCTTGCCTTCGCTGCGGGAAATCTCGAATGGGAGGGGCGCATCGTCGCCGCCCATCACCGGCTGGCCGCCGCGGAACGCAAGCTCCTTGCCGGCGACGTCTCGAGGACCGTCGACTGGGTCCGATACGATTGGGAGTTCCATCAGGCGATCGTCTCGGCCTGCAATTCGGCGACGCTGATGGCGACATTGTCATCCGTCTTCGACCGCTTTCTCCGCTACCATATGCTGGCCGAGAGTTTTCGCGGCAAGCCCGTCGTCGATGACCACAGGCTTTTGTTTGAACTTTCCATTCGGCGCGACGTCGCCGGCGCGACCGACGTCGTCAGGCGGCACGTTCAAAGCGGCGTGGAACATGTGCTGAAGAGCGGCCGGATTACTTAGGGCAATTCCAGGAAAAGTGCGACGCGGTTTTCCGTCCGGAATGCGCAAAACAAAAGGTTAGAGCGGCTCTGCGCTTTCATGAAAAGCTGAGCCGCTCCTAAACCTTAGCTCAAGAGGCATCTTTCGGAATTCCTTCCGGACGCATCTGTTTCTTCAGAGCGGCGATCCGGAAAATCGCGTTCGGGGCGCCATAGCCGCGGTAGCCGCGGCGCTCGACGATCTCGAAAAAGAAACCCTCTCCGTAGGTTCCGCTATAGAGCTGGAAATATTCGCCGTGCTCGTCGCGGTCATAAAGGATGTTTTCCGCCTTCAGCCGCTCGGTCAATGCAGGATCGAGGCCGAAGCGTGCTTCGACGTCGTCGTAGTAGTTCGGCGAAATGTGCAGTGATCTGAAACCGCAGACACGAAGGCTTTCTGCGGTTGCAAAGATGTCCTCGGTCACAAACGCCAGATGCTGGATGCCGGCCCCGAATTTCTCGGCCATGAAATGTCCCGCCAGGGTGCGGCGATTCTCGGCGCCGTTCATGGTAATGCGCAGCGCCCCGGTGTCGTTCTCGACGACTTGACTGCGCACCACCCCGGCCGGATCGATGATATCGACCATCGGCGTCTTCCGCGTCTCGAAAATGGACGTGTAGAACAGAAGCCAGGTGAGCATTTCATCGTAGCCGACCGTCTGGGCGACGTGATCAATGCGCAAAAGGCTTGCTGATGGCGCGTCGCTGTCGTCGGTGACCGGCTGAAAGTCGATTTCGGAAAAGCGCCCCAATGCGCTCTTGTCGTCGATGAGGTAGACGATCCCGCCCCCGACACCCCGAATGGCGGGCAGCTTGAGCTCACCGTCCGCGACAGGCTGGGTGAACGGCTCGGCATCCAAGGCGAGCGCGCGCTCATATGCTTTGGCGGCATCGTCGACGATCAGGGCCATGGCATAGGCAAAAGTACCGTGAACGGCGTAGGCGGCGTTGGCGAATCCTGCCTGATCGACATTGACGAGGATGCGGATCTCGCCCTGCTCGAAGAGGGAGACCTTTTTCGTGCGGTGGACCGCCGTCTTTTTGAATCCGAGGGTGCGCAGCAATGCAACCAGCTCGACTTCGTCTTCCTCGTCCGTGGCAAACTCGACGAAGCCGACGCCCTTGACGGAAGGCCTTTCCGGCATCGCCGCTCCGGTCATGCTGCCGGTGCCGAGATTGCGTCGTACCTGATCGCCAAGATAAATCAGAGAGCGGTGGCCGTCGGCCGCAATGGCACGCGACAAACCGCCTCGAAACTGGTCGTTGAAGATCTCCAGGGAGAAATAGCCGTCATAACCTGTCGCCGCGACGGCTTCGGTGAACGCCGTGACGGGAAGGTCGCCTTCACCCGGCATGTTGCGGAAGTGGCGGCTCCAGTAGAGCAGGTCCATGTCGATATCAGGGGCATCGGCAAGCTGGACGATGAAGATCTTCTCCTTGGGAATCGAGCGGATCGAATTGACGTCGATCTTGCGCGACAAGGTGTGGAAGCTGTCGAGGATAAGACCGACATTCGGATGATCGGCGCGACGGACGATCTCCCAGGCGTCGCGGTGGTCGCTGATATGGCGACCCCAGGCAAGCGCCTCGTAGCCCACTCTCAGTCCACGCCGGGCGGCACGCTCGCCAAGTTCGTGAAAGTCCGCCGCCGCCCGGTCGATGCCGCCGATGGCTGCCGGCGAGACATTGGAGCAGACGAGCACCAGATCCGTTCCGAGCTGCTGCATCACGTCGAACTTCCGTTCCGCGCGGTCAAACGTGCGGCTTCGCAGCGGCTCCGGCATGCCCTCGAAATCACGGAATGGCTGAAACAGGGTGATCTCCAGGCCATGGTCGCGGACGAGTTTTCCGACATCGGCCGGGCTTCCGTCGAAGGCGAGGAAGTCATTTTCGAAGATCTCGACGCCGTCGAAGCCCGCCCGGGCGATCGCCTCGAGCTTCTCAGGGAGTTCGCCGCTGATCGTTACAGTCGCAATCGAGGTCCTCATGTCAAAGCCCTTCCGATATCCGTGCGAGATTAAGCGAGCGCCGAACGCCACGATGCGTCCCGAAAAATCGCTCGCTACTATTATGGCAAATGTCGTGAGGAATTCAAATAGCGTGTCTTATTATAAATTCTCATATGATTTTGAAAAACTCTGTTGATTTGAGCGCTCGTCTCTGGCAATCATTGCTCACACAGTCAAAAGGTGAGGTGGCTGTCCGGTCGAATGACCGCTAAAGGAGGAGGAATCACATGTTCAAATCTATGCTGACGCGCCGAAACGCGATGCTCGGAGCCGCGGCCCTGGTGGCTGCCGTCACCCTGGCGCAACCGGCCGCCGCCATCACGCCTGATGAAATCAAGGCTCGCGGCAAGATCATCGTCGGAATTCAGGGTGACAACCCGCCCTGGGGCTTTGTGACCAGCGGCGGCAAACAGGACGGCCTCGATGCCGACATCGCAACGCTGTTTGCCAAGGAACTGGGTGTTGCGGTCGAGTTCGTGCCGCTTGAAGTCAACAACCGCATTCCAGCACTGACGGCCGGCCGCGTCGACGTTCTCTTCGCAACGATGGCGATGCTGCCGGATCGTGCAAAGGCCGTGCAGTTCAGCAAGCCCTATGTCGCCAATGCCATCGTTCTGATTGGTCCGAAATCGGCTGAGATCAAGACCAATGACGACATGGCCAAGTTCACGGTCGGCGTCGCCAAGGGTGCGGCCCAGGATACGCAGGTCACCAAGAACGCACCGCCGAGCACGACGATCCGGCGCTATGATGGAGACGCGGCGAGCGTCCAGGCGCTGGTGTCCGGCCAGGTGGAGACGCTTGGTGGCAACATCTTCTACATGGACCGGGTGGAGAAGGCCCGTCCGGGCGAATTCGAAAACAAGCTTGAATTCCAGAAGCTCTACAACGGTGCTTGCACGCGTCTCGGCGAAAAGGAAATCAATGCGGCGCTCAACACCTTCATCGACAAGATCAAGGCAAACGGCGAACTCAAGGCAGTCTACGACAAGTGGATGAAGGTTCCAGTCCCGGAATTCCCGGAAACGCTGGAAGGCATTCCGTTCGCGGCGAACTGAGCGAACGTCAAAGGCGGACGAGGCCCGGCCTTCCGGCCGATGACAGGGCCCGCCAACCACTCTTCCGTCATGCTCGGGCTCGTCCCGGGCATCTACGGCGGCAGATCCCCGGCACAAGGCCGAGGATGATGTCCTCAAAGAGGCAATCCCTCACAAAACAAAGCCGGGCAAGCAATGCCCGGCAACGCAACCGCCATGCTTAAGGCTCTGCCCGCATCCAGGAGCGCGATCATGAACAAACCAATCTTTGTGCTCAACGGGCCGAACCTCAATCTTCTCGGTCAGCGCGAACCGGCGATCTATGGAACCACGACGCTGGCCGACATCGGGAAACGATGCGTGACCAAGGCAAAGTCCTTGGGATTCGACGTCGAGTTTCGGCAGACCAATTTCGAGGGCGAACTGGTCGAGAGCGTGCACCAGGCCCGGACCGACGCCTGCGGCATCATCATCAATCCTGCCGGCTATACGTTCACGTCGATCGCTCTTCTCGATGCGTTGAAGATGTTCGACCCGCCGAAGATCGAACTGCACATCTCCAATGTCCATGCGCGCGAAAGCATCTACCACAATTCGCTGATCTCGCGCGTTGCCACGGCCATCATGATCGGCTTTGGAGCCGACGGCTACGAACTCGCTGTCCAGGCGATGGCTGGAATGGTCAAGCGGGACTGAATTTTCAGGAAGACGGACCAGAAGGATCGCCATGAATTATAAGTTGGATTTCACCCCGGTCATAGATGGCCTGCCGAGCCTTCTGCTTGGCTGCCTCGGGACATTCTTGCTTGCCATTTGTGGGATGTTGCTGGCGATCGTCATCGGAATTGGCGGCGTCGCCTTGCGCGACTCTGCGCTGAAGCCGGCGCGATGGCTGGTCATCGCCTTCGTCGAATTGATCCGCAACACACCGTTTCTGGTGCAGATCTTCTTCATCTACTTCGCGCTTCCGCTGACAGGCATCAGGCTGGATCCGACACCGACGGCGATTATCGCGCTCGGCATCAACGGCGGCGCCTACGCGATCGAGATCATTCGTGGCGGCGTCCAGTCGATCCCGAAGGGACAGATGGAAGCGGGTCTGGCGCTTGGTCTGCACAAGGCTCAGGTTTTCCGGCTGATCATCCTCAAGCCGGCATTGCGGGCGATCTATCCGTCCTTGACCAGCCAGTTCGTCCTGTTGACGCTGACCACCAGCATTGCATCGGCGATTTCGGCCTACGAGCTGACGTCCGTTTCGCAGCGCATCGAGTCGGAGAGCTTCCGCAGCTTCGAGGTCTACTTCACCGTCACGGTTTTCTATTTCGTGATCTCCTGGCTGATGATGCGCATCTTCGCGCAGTTTTCGGCGCGCTACTTCAAATATCCGGTCAAGTAGGAGGAATTCCATGGGTCACGAAGAATTCGTCTTCCTCCTGATCGGCCTGAAATGGACCGTGCTCCTGTCCGCCGTCGGCTTTGTCTGCGGCGGTATCGCAGGGCTCGGCGTCGCCCTTGCCCGTGCCTCGGGCATACCGCTGCTGGAACGCGTCACGGCCGGCTATATCGCCGTCTTCCAGGGAACGCCGCTGCTGATGCAGCTTTTCGTCGTCTATTACGGCCTGGCGCTGGTAGGGCTGATGCTCGATTCCTGGGTGGCCGTCGCCATCGGCCTGACGCTGCATGCGAGCGCCTATCTCGGCGAGATCTGGCGCGGATCGATCGAAGCGGTTCCGCGCGGCCAGACGGAAGCGGCAAAGGCTCTCAGCCTCAGATACATCTCGCGCATGAAGGATGTCATCCTGCCGCAGGCGCTGCGCATTTCGCTGCCAGCCACGATCGGTTTCCTCGTGCAGTTGATCAAGGGCACCTCGCTTGCATCGATCGTCGGCTTCACCGAGCTGACGCGGGCCGGCAACATCATCTCCAACCAGATCTTCCAACCGCTGACGGTCTTCGGCATCGTCGGCATTCTCTATTTCCTGATGTGCTGCCCACTGACGATTCTTGGCGCTCGCCTCGAACGAAAGTTTGCCGCCTCCGCGCGTTGATCCGCATTCCTCGTCCTCGACGCGGTCCAGCCCGCCAATATGGAGTTCTACCGATGACCAGTCCCAGTCCTGCTCAAGGCGCAGAAACCATGATCACCATGGAGCGTGTGGAGAAGTGGTATGGCGCTTTTCAGGCCCTGCGCGACATCAACATATCGGTTCGCAGCGGCGAGAGGATCGTCTTGTGCGGGCCTTCCGGCAGCGGCAAGTCGACGCTCATTCGCTGCATCAACCATCTCGAGACCTACGAAAGAGGTGAAATCCGCGTCGGCGGGATTCTTCTCGGCAATCAGGCCAAGACCATTGATGCGATCCGTCGCGAGGTCGGCATGGTCTTCCAGCAGTTCAATCTGTTTCCGCATCTGACCGTGCTGCAGAACTGCATGCTGGCACCGATGAAGGCAGTTGGCGTCAGCAGGGCGGAGGCCGAGGAACGGGCACGCGGGCTGCTCGAGCGGGTCAAGATCCTGGAGCAGGCCGACAAATATCCGGTGCAGCTTTCGGGCGGCCAGCAGCAGCGTGTCGCCATCGCCCGCGCGCTTTGCATGCGGCCGAAAGTGATGCTGTTCGATGAGCCGACGTCGGCGCTTGACCCGGAGATGGTCAAGGAGGTGCTGGATACGATGATCGCGCTGGCCGACGAGGGCATGACGATGATCTGCGTCACGCACGAAATGGGATTTGCCCGCCAGGTCGCCGATCGCGTGATCTTCATGGCCAGCGGCGCGATCGTCGAGGAAGCCCCGCCGGCCGAGTTCTTCACAAACCCACAGCATGAGCGAACCAGGAAATTCCTCGGAGAAATCCTGCGGAAGTAAGGCGTCTCAAGGTCGATGCCTCTGGCAAATTATGGGAGCCGGCAATGAAGCCGCTAGAGATTGCAGTCATGGGAGCCGGCCTCATCGGCAGGCGCCACGTCGAGCGTGTCATGTCCGAGCCCGGAACCGTTCTCTCGGCGGTGATCGATCCTTCCGACGCCGGTCGCGACTTTGCCGGGACTGTCGGCGCCCGATGGTACCGGAGCTTTTCGGACATTCGCGTCGAGGACAGGCCTGACGGTGCGATCGTGGCAACGCCGAACCAGCTTCACGTCGAGAACGGCCTGGAGATCGTCGCCGCCGGTATCCCCGTTCTGATCGAGAAACCGATCGCCGACGACGTCGATGCCGCCGCGGCATTGGTCGCAGCCGGCGAGAAGGCGGGCATACCGCTGCTGGTCGGCCATCACAGGCGTCACAATCCGATGATCCAGGCGGTCAAGCAGATCGTCGACGGCGGAAGGCTTGGCCGGATCATCGCGGTGCACGGCACGTTCTGGGTCGCAAAGCCCGACGACTATTTCGATATCCCCTGGCGGCGCGAAGCGGGCGCCGGCCCGGTCTTCGTCAACCTGATCCACGATGTCGATCTCTTCCGATATCTCCTCGGCGAGGTCGAAGCCGTCCATGCGATGGAATCGCACGCGGTGCGGAACCATGCCGTCGAGGATACGGCCGTCGTCACGCTGCGTTTCGCAAGCGGGGTGCTTGCAACCCTCAACGGCAGTGATGCCGTGGCCGCGCCCTGGAGCTGGGAGACGACCACCGGGGAGAACCCCGCTTTTCCCCGTTACGATCAATTCTGCTACCAGATCGGTGGCACCAGGAGTTCGCTCGGAATTCCCGATCCGACGCTTTGGACGAGCCCCTCGAAGCCCGATTGGCTGGAGCAGCTTGCCCAGGAGCGCGTGCCTTACGCAGCAGCCGATCCCCTTTGCGTTCAGCTCAGACATTTTTGCGACGTCATTCGTGGCGATGCCACGCCTCTGGTGAGTGGCCGGGAGGGCCTCGCCACTCTAAGGGTCGTCGAAGCGATCAAGAGATCGGCGCGCTGGGGACAGATGATCCACCTCTCTAACGCCAGCGCCTCTTCCGATCCCCAGAAAGTCTGACCATATGATCACCGGGACGACCAAACTCATCGCGCACCTCGGCTATCCGACGGAGTCCTTCAAGGCGCCGCTGATCTACAATCCGTACTTCGAGAAGAACGGAATTGATGCCGTCGTCGTGCCGATGGGCTGCAGGCCGGAGGACTATCCGGCGTTTCTGAAGCTTCTGTTCCGGCTATCCAATATCCACGGTGCTCTGATTACGATGCCGCACAAGATTTCGACGATGGCGCTGCTCGACGAAACGTCGACCAACGCGAAAGTCGCCGGCTCGTGCAACGCAGTGCGTCTCGGGTCGGACGGCAGGCTGATCGGTGACATGTTCGATGGCGAGGGCTTCGTTCGCGGCGTGTTGCGCAAGGGTAAAAAGGTTGAAGGAGCCCATGCGCTCATCGCGGGCGCCGGCGGCGTCGGCTCGGCGATCGCGGCGTCCTTGGCACAGGCGGGCGTGGAGCATCTCGCCATCTTCGACGCCAACGAGACGACCGCGACCGCGCTGCTGGACAGGCTGAAGAAATTTTATCCGCAGCTTCAAGTGACAGTCGGATCCGCCGATCCTGATGGTTTCGACATCGTCGTCAATGCGACACCTCTCGGCATGCGACGGGGCGACCCGCTGCCGATCGATATCGACCGCATCTCGCCATCGACCTTCGTCGGCGAAGTCGTGATGACGAAGGAGATAACCCCTTTTCTCGAGGCCGTGCGGGCGCGCGGCTGTGCATTTCAGGTTGGGACGGACATGTTGTTCGAACAGATCCCCGCCTATCTCGAATTCTTCGAATTCCCGACGACGACGGCCGACAATCTGCGGGCGATCGCCAAACTCGGATGATGCCGAATTTAGAGCAAGATGCCGTAAGGTGTGAGCGGTTTTGGGACGACCTTGGTCTCGTCAAACTCGCTTCAGCCAAAATCTGGATGCGCTTTTCCGATGTGATCAGCTACGGCTGGCGGCGATCAGGGCATGCGATGCATCGCGGAGCAATCCGGTTGCCTCGCCGGGTTCAAAGAGCTGCATGCTGACAAAGGCACCGTTGATCAGAACCGCGAGTTGACCGGCGAGGCGATCGGGCGCGGCAACCGCCAGAGCCTCGGCGATAGTCTTGAGACGACGCCGCATCTCGCGCATGTGGGCTTCGGCGACCTTCCGGGCGGGGTGATCTACCTCAGGGAACTCGGCCGCGGTGTTGATCTGCGGGCAGCCCCGGTAATTTCCCCGCCCGACCCGTTCGCCGATCCACTCAAAATGTGCATCGAGCTCGGCCTCGGCATCGTCCGGATGCTGTTCCGTCACGCGATCCCATGTGCTCCAGAAGTCCAGGTCTTCGCGCTTGAGGAAGGCGGCGACGAGGTCGTCCTTCGTGCCGAAATGGCGGTAGAGGCTGGTTTTGGCGACGCCGGATTTTTCGACCACAAGATCGACACCGACAGCGCGCACGCCGCGCCGGTAAAAGAGTTCTGATGCCGTCTCGAGAATTCTGTCCCGCACCTCCTTGGTGACGGGTGCAGGGGCGTTTGCCGAGGTTTTTGTCATTCGTATATCTCCATTTTCGCCACAGTAGCAGAAAATCGATTGACACGCTACAGACCTGTATGTTTTAGGTACAGACAGGTCTGTAGCGCGGGAGAGAACAATGACCATCTACGAAGCTGACATCATGAAGACGCCCCAATCTGTCGCGGTCTTGGGAGCGAACGGCCATACCGGTCGTTTTGTCGTAGCCGAACTTTTGCGGCGCGGTCTCAAGCCCATCGCGATTGGACGGAACGCCGAGCGGCTGGCGGCTGCGGGCTTTATGGAGCGCGGCATTGAATGCCGCGAAGCATCGGTCGAGGATGACGAGGAACTGGACAGGGCGCTAGCCGGGGCGGCGGCAATCATCAACTGCGCCGGCCCGTTCATGGACACCGCCGACGCAGTGGTGCGTGCCGCATTGCGAGCGGGGATCCATTATCTCGACGTGACGGCCGAGCAACCGAGCGTGCAGGCCACGTTCGAGAGGCACGAGGTTGCGGCCCGGGAAGCGGGCGTAGTCGTCATCCCGGCCATGGGTTTCTATGGCGGCTTGGCCGACCTGCTCGTGACAGCCGTCATGGACGAGTGGGAGCACGCCGACGACATCGAAATTCGAATTGCGCTCGACAGCTGGCTCCCGACGAGAGGCACACGCGTTACCGGAGAAAGAAACACTGTGCGGCGCCTGGCCGTCAGCGGTGGGCAGCTGGAGCCGGTGCATCAACCGCCTGCTGAAAGGATTTCGACTTTACCGGCCCCGTTCGGCCAGCAGACTTTCGTCGAGATTCCCTTTTCGGAAGTGCCGCTGATCGCGCGGCACGTCCGGACGAAGGAACTGCACACCTTCTTGAGCACAGTCGCTCTGCGGGATGTCCGCGATCCGTCGACGCCTCCGCCGCAGGCGGTCGACGAATTCGGGCGTTCAGCGCAGCGCTTTGCCGTAGAAGTGATTGTCACGCAAGAAGGCGTGCGCCGTCGGATCATCGCGCAGGGACAAGACATCTACGCCGTTTCGGCGCCGATCATCTGCGAAGCGGTTCAGCGCATCCTGTCAGGCGAAATCCGCGATATCGGCGCAAAACCGCCGGCAGAGATTTTCAATGCCGCCAGCTTCCTGCAGGCGCTCGGCCCGGATCTGTCGGTCGAGATATCGGAAACTTAGTTCGGACCGCCAGACTTTCAGAAAGTCCCTCACGATGGCTTGGGAGACTTTCGGATCTAAAACGATCCCGCTCTAGAGCGAGGCGGTGATGCCGCCGTCGACGGTCAACATATGGCCGTTGACGAAGGAGGAGGCATCCGAGGCCAGGAAGACGGCGGCGCCGACGAGCTCCTTGACCTCGCCCCAGCGGCCGGCCGGCGTGCGGTTTTCAAGCCAGCCGGAAAACTTCGGATCGTCGACGAGCGCCTGGTTGAGCGGCGTGCGGAAATAGCCGGGTGCGATCGCATTGATCTGCAAGCCGTATTTCGCCCAGTCGGTCGCCATGCCGCGCGTCAGGTTCTTCACCGCGCCCTTTGTCGCGGTATAGGGCGCGATGCCGGGACGGGCGAGTTCGGCCTGGACGGAGGCGATGTTGATGATCTTGCCGCGGCCGCGCGCAATCATCGCCTGGGCGACCGGCTGGCTGACATAGAACAGGCTGGAGACATTGGTCTTGAAGATCTCGTCCCATTTGTCGACCGGAAAGTTCTCCAGCGGTGCGCGGAACTGCATGCCGGCATTGTTGACGAGGATGTCGATCGGGCCGATCTCCGCCTCGATATAGTCGATGGCGGTGCGGCTGGCCTCCGCGTCGGTGACGTCGAAGGCGGCACTGACGGCATGGCGATGGCTGCGACGGATATCCTCGGCGGCGGCCTCCGCCTTCTGCGCGTTGCGGCCGTTGATGATGATCGAAGCGCCATGCTCGGCAAGCCCGACCGCCAATGCGCGGCCGATGCCCTGGCTGGAGCCGGTGACGAGGGCGCGGCGGCCGGAGAGATCGAAAAGGGGGAAGGTCACGAGGCTGCTCCTGATTTCATTTGCACTCTGCATAGCCGGTTTCCGGCATGAGATGCAAAGGCGCTGAATCAGGTCGTTCCAAGCCTCTTGATATTCCCCGTCAGCTCCTTCGCCAGTCGCAGGCTGGCGGCGGTTGCCATCGTCATTTGCGGCAGCAGCAGCCATTCGAGCGTCCAGGCAGCGCCGGAGCGTTCCTGTTCGTGCACAAGGGACTGGTGGATGCCCGATAGAAGAGTGGCGTTGAAGCGCGCGAGCGAGATGAGGACTTCGGCGGAAACGGGATTCTGTTTGTGCGCCATGGCCGACGAGGTGCCGCCACCTGAGATTTCGATTTCATCGCCGGCCTGGGCAAGCAGCGCGATATCCTGGCCCATCTTGCCGAGACTGCCCGATATCGACGCGAACAGCCCGGCAATATCGGCGATCGGCAGACGCCCGCTCTGCCATTGTGGTGCATCGGTGAGGCCGAGTTCCTGGGCGAGGGAGGCACGGATTGTCGCGGCCTGCGACCCGAGCTTGTCCAGCGTGCCGGCCGCGCCCCCGAACTGAACGGGAAAACCCTGCTCGGTCAGGCGGTCGCGATAGGTCGCCAGCGGCTCCCGCCACGCACGGAGGCGGTCGGAGACGGTAATCGGGATCGCCGCCTGCATGCGGGTATGGCCGATCAGCTTGTTCCGGCCGAACTGGCCGTCCAGCGCATGGAGCCCCGCGGCGATGGTGGAAAGCCGGCCGGCAAACAGAAAGACGACGGCCTTCAGGCGGATCATCAGGCTGGTATCGATGATATCCTGGCTGGTGGCGCCGAAATGCAGGCTTTTTGCCGCTTCCTCGCCGACACTAGCGCGCAGCTGCTTGATGAGATCGGGAACGACGACGCCGTCCCTTGCCGTTGCCGATCGAAGATTGGAGACTTCGGGCGAGAAGGCAGCGCAAGTTTCAGCGATGCGCCTTGCGGCTTCGGCAGGGATCAGGCCATGAGCGGCTTCAGCCTTGGCGAGCGCGGCCTCGAAGGAGAGCATGGCCCGGATATCCGCCTCGGCAGAGAAATAGGGCGCGATTTCGTTGTCGCCGAGCAGGCCGGAAAGGAAAGGATGGTCGAAGGGCGATGCGGTCATGATCGTCTCGGTTTGTGGTGGTGGCCCCCTCGTCCGGCTGCCCCCACCTCTCCCCGGCGGGGAGAAGGGACTCGAGGCTGCTCCGGGGCCCATGGGCAGATGATCTCGCAGGGCACGTCCCATAGGGGACGCTACCTGCACTTAGCCGCCCCAGCAAGCCGATCGCGACGCCGGCCCTTAAATATCGAGAAACACCGTTTCCTTTGGACCCTGCAGGTGGATGTCGAAATGACAGGTTACGCCGTCGCGGGTGGCGACCATCGTTGCGACGCGCTCGCGATGTTCGATGCGCAAAAGCAGCGGGTCGGCGGCGTTGGCCTCCGTCTCCTCCGGAAAATACATGCGTGTATGCAGGCCGATATTGATGCCGCGGGCGACGATCCAGAAGGTGATGTGCGGGGCTTGTCTGCGGCCATCCTTGAAGGGGACACGGCCGGGCTTGACCGTCTCGAAGCTGTAGACGCCGTCCTCGGCGCGGGTCGGGCAGCGGCCCCAGCCGGTGAAATTGGGATCGGCAGCACCGCGCATTTCCGACGGGCTGTTGTAGAGGCCGGCGCTGTCGGCCTGCCAGATCTCGATGACCGCATCGCGCACCAAGGCGCCGGCACCGTCGAAGATCCGGCCGGTGACGGTGATACGCTCGCCGAGCGTCTTGTCGTTGACCATCGCGACGCCGAGATCGCTGTCGTAGACGCCCGAGATGTCGCAGAAATTCGGCGTCAGGCCGATATGCACATAGGGGCCTGCCGTCTGCGACGGGGTTTCCTTGAGATAGCCGAGCTGCTGCATGGTCAGTTGCCCTCCAATTTGTTTTCGAACATCGTCGACCGGCGGCCGCGCAGCACGATATCGAATTTATAGGCGCGTGAATCCATCGGGATGGTGTTGCCCCAGTCGAGCGGCGCGATCAGCTGCTCGATCGCCGCCTTGTCGGGGATCGTGCCGACGATCGGACATTTCCAGATCATCGGATCGCCCTCGAAATACATCTGGGTGATCAGGCGCTGGGCAAAGCCATGTCCGAAGATCGAGAAATGGATATGGGCGGGACGCCAATCGTTGATGCCGTTCGGCCAGGGATAGGCGCCGGGGCGGACGGTGCGGAAGTGATAATGGCCGTCCTCGTCGGTGATGGCGCGGCCGCAGCCGCCGAAATTCGGGTCGATCGCCGCCAGATAGGTTTCCTTCTTGTGGCGATAGCGGCCGCCGGCATTGGCCTGCCAGAACTCGACCAAGGCGCCGGCAACCGGCCTGGCGCGCTCGTCGAGCACACGGCCATGGACGATGATGCGTTCGCCGATGGCACTTTCGCCGGGCTGCGCGTAATTCAGGATCAGGTCGTTGTCGAGTTCGCCGATCATCGAATGGCCGAAGACCGGACCGGTGGTCTCGGAAATCGTGCCATCGAGCGACAGCAGCGCGCGCTGCGGCGCGCGCAGCACGGAGGTCTTGTAGCCCGGCGTCAGCGCCGGCGCATGCCAGGCGCGGTCGCGGGCGAAGAAGCCGCCGGTCTCGGGCTTGCGGTTCGGTCGTTCGGACATGTTCCTCCCTCAGGCCGCCTTTTCGGCGTCCATCTGTTCAAAAGCCTGCTTTGCAATCTTGATCGCGTGATTGGCGGCGGGAACGCCGGCATAAATCGCCACATGTAGCAGCGCCTCGCAGATATCCTCGCGGGTCGCCCCCGTATTGGCAGTGGCGCGCACATGCATGGCGACCTCGTCGTCCTGGCCAAGCGCGGCAAGCAGAGCGATCGTGATGATCGAGCGCTCGCGCTTCGTCAGCGCCGGGCGCGACCAGACATGGCCCCAGGCGGCTTCGGTGATCAGTTCCTGGAAGGGGCGGTCGAACTCCGTCGCAGTAGTGGCGGCGCGGTCGACATGGGCGTCGCCAAGCACGGCGCGGCGGGTCGCCATGCCCTGGCGATAGCGCTCGGAAGGGGACGCGGTTTCATTCATGGGCTGACTTCTCCAGGCGGAATGGATGTGAGGAAGGCGCGGATGATCGCCGTCAGCGCCTCCGGCTGCTCGATGCAGGGAATGTGCGCGCAATCGCGGATCACTTCGTAGCGAGCGCCGGAGATCAGCTTCGCGGTCGAAAGCACGAGATCGGGTGGCGTCGAGCCGTCCTGGTCGCCAACGATGCAGATCGTCGGGACGGTGATCGTCTTTGCGACCTCGGTGAAATCGGCATCACGGATCGCGGCGCAGGCAGCGACATAGCCCTCGACGGGCTGGCGCGTCAGCATGTTGCAATAGCCGGCATAGGCGGTGCTCTCGGGCCGGCGGAAGGCGGGCGTGAACCAACGCTCCATGACCGCGTCGACGATGCTGGCGATGCCGTTTTGCTCGACGGCGGCGATGCGGGCGTTCCAGCTCTCCGCCGTGCCGATCTTGTGGGCGGTGTCGCAGAGGATGAGCGCGCGGACCAGGTCCGGCCGGCGGTGATAGAGCGACTGGGCGATGAGGCCGCCGACCGACAGGCCGCAGATGACGGCATCCTTGACCGACAGCAGATCGAGAAGGCCGGCGAGATCCGTCGCATGGTCCTCGATCGATGAGGGGAGCTGGCCGACATCGGAAAGGCCGTGGCCGCGCTTGTCGTAAAGCACGATGGCAAATTCACCGGCAAGCCGCACCACGACGTCGCGCCAGATGCGGAAATCCGTACCCAGCGAGTTGATAAAGACGATCACCGGCCTGTCGGCAGGCGCGCCAATGATCTGATAATGGATCGTCACGTCGTTTATGCGGGCGAATTGCACGTCATTCTCCTCCTGAATGGTGAAATTGACTGGTTGATCCGGTTAAGTAAAATGATATTTATTGGCGTTTCGATAACCGTGGAGTTATGCGAGCGATGATCGACAGCCGGGTCAAGTTCCGCCATCTGCAAACCTTTGTCGAGGTGGCGCGGCAGAAGAGCGTCATGAAGGCCGCCGAATTGCTGCATGTCAGCCAGCCGGCGGTCACCAAGACGATCCGCGAACTCGAACAGGTGCTGGGTGTCGATGTCTTCGAGCGCGACGGCCGCGGCATCAAGATCACCCGCTACGGCGAGGTCTTCCTGCGGCATGCAGGTGCGGCGCTGACGGCGCTGCGCCAGGGCCTCGATTCCGTCTCGCAGGAGCAGTTTTCCGATGCGCCGCCGATCCGGATCGGCGCGCTGCCGACGGTGTCATCGCGCATCATGCCGCGGGCGATGGAACTCTTCCTCAAGGAAAAGACCTGGAGCCGGGTGAAGATCGTCACCGGCGAGAACGCGGTGCTCTTGGAGCAGCTTCGCGTGGGTGATCTCGACCTTGTCGTCGGACGTCTGGCCGGCGCCGAGATGATGGCCGGCTTTTCGTTCGAACATCTTTATTCCGAGCAGGTGGTGTTTGCCGTGCGCGCCGGCCATCCGCTGCTCGACGGCCGGCAATCGCTGTTTGCCGGCTTTGGCAACTACACGGTGCTGATGCCGACGCGCGGTTCGATCATCCGGCCGGTTGTTGAAAATTTCCTCATCGCCAACGGCGTCTCCAGCCTGCCGAACCAGATCGAGACGGTGTCGGATTCGTTCGGCCGCGCATTCCTGCGGGCAAGTGACGCGATCTGGATCATTTCCAACGGCGTCGTGGCCGGCGATGTCGCCGACGGGCGGCTGGCACTACTACCTGTCGATACCGGCGAGACCAAGGGGCCGGTCGGGTTGACGGTGCGCGCCGATGCCGTGCCGTCGCTGCCGCAATCGATCCTGATGCAGACGATCCGCGAGGCGGCGGGCGAGGCGGCCCTTTAAATTTGCTTGATGAATGCCCAGATTTGGACTAAGTCTAATTCAAGACAGGAGGCTTTCATGCAGCATTCGCGACGGGAGCAACGGGAAGACCAGGGGCCACAGCGGCTGGAAATGGAGCGGTTTGCTCCGGCCAACCGCAAGAGGCTGAGCGCGCCGGCCCTGCGAACCTTTCTGGCGATCGCCGATCTCTGGGGGCTGAGCGAGGAGCAGCGTCTGCTCATGCTCGGCTATCCCTCCCGGTCGACCTATCACAATTGGGCCAAACAGGCGCGCGAGCACGGTGCTTTCACGCTCGATGTCGATACGCTGACCCGCATCTCGGCCGTGCTCGGCATCCATCAGGCGCTCGGCGTGCTGTTTTCCGATGAACGCGCCGGCGTCGCCTGGCTGCGCGCACCGCACCAGGCGCCGGTTTTCGGCGGGCATCCGCCGCTTGATATCGTGACAAACGGGACCCAGGACGGGTTGATGACCGTCCGCCGGTTTCTCGACGGCGCCCGCGGCGGTCTCTACATGCAGCCGAATATGCTCGACGAAGCCTTCACACCCTACGAAGATGCGGACATCGTCTTCCGGTGAGTGACCGTTTTGCCGAGGCGCCGCGTCCGTCGTACCGGCTGATCCCGTCGCAATTTCCCCCGATCGGGCTTTTCGAGACGGTAACGCGGGCGGCCGACCTCGAAGCCGTGATGGAGCTCGTCGGCTGGACCAACGACCGCCTCGTCGCCGACCGCATCCAACGTCTCCCCGAGGACCAATGGGTTTACGGCGTTGCCAATGCCAGCATCGTCATGGCGGCATTCCTGCATGTCGCGCCGGGAGGAATGCGCTTCAACGGCCCCGATCTCGGCGCCTGGTATGCAGCCGACGATCCCCGCACAGCCGCCGCCGAGGTCGGCCATCATCTCAGGCGCGAAGCGCTCGCACGTGGGGTGGCGACGATGGCGCGCACCTATCGAAGCTATTCGGCTGCTCTGATTGGCGATTACCTCGACATTCGTGGAGAGCAGACGCTACGGCCTGATGTCTATGACGGCACGAGCTATGCGGCGTCGCAGGTGCTGGGGGAAGAGGTGCGCTCGAGCGGCGGCGCCGGTATCCTCTATGACAGTGTCCGGCTGAGAGGTGGAGTTGCGATCGTCGCCCACCGGCCGCGCAATATTCAGGGCGTGGTGCAGGCCGACCACTTCGAAATCACCGTGTCCGCCACCGACCGGCGCATCGATGTCAGGAAGCTTGCTGCCTGACGGAGCAGCCGCGAGCCGGCGCCGGCGATATGGTGACACTCAAGCCGGCAGTCGTTCGGCCCATGCCATCGCCGCCTTCGCCATCGTGGCGAGATGATCGGCACTGGAGAAACCAGAGATCGTCTTGCGCGGCTTGAGATCGTGGTCGCCATCCTCAAGCCAGAGGATCTCGATCCTGTCGGACAGATCGTAGCCCGGCACCTCGTCCCGCGTGCCGAATTCGTCGCGCGTTCCCTGGCAGATCAGGGTGGGCGTCGTCAGCCCCGTGAGATGGCCGGTGCGCAGCTTCTGCGGCTGGCGTGGCGGATGGAAGGGATATCCGAGGCAGAGCAGGCCGGCGATCTTGCCGCGACGATTGAGATCGTCGGCGACCATGCTGGCGACCCGGCCGCCCATCGACTTGCCGCCGATAATCAGAGGGCCGCTGGCGCCGAGCTCGGCAATCGCCGCCTCGTATTCGGGATTAAGCGTTTCGGCCCGCGGCGGCGGCTTGCGGCCCTCGGAGGTGCGGCGGGCGGCCATGTAGGCGAATTCGAAACGGGCCACACGGAAGCCAACGCCGGCGAGTGCATTTGCCGCTGCTGTCATCGATGCCGAATCCATCGGCGCGCCGGCGCCATGCGCAAGAAGGATCGTGAAGCGCGCATCCTCGGGCCCCTGCAGAAGAAACCGGTCAAGCATCAGCAATCCTCCATCCCATCGCCGGAACCATGTCGCCGGCCGCGGCTTCTTCCTGGAAAGGAGACCGACAATGTCGACGAATGATCAAAACGTAAAGCCTGAGCAGCAGCGACCCAAGGATGTCGGCGCCGTTCTTGAAAAGCCGGAACCTGCCGACGCAGAGTCGATGGCGCCGCCGGTGGTGCAGCCGGCTGGGGTCAGGGACAAAAGTGAACGACCTGTGGTCAATCCGATCACCGGGGTCGCTTCCTGATCGACTACCGTAAATTATCGTGTAGAACCCCTGAACCGCCTCTTGAAACGCCGGCGGGAAGGGTCCATATACCGGTCCTGCCTGAAAAATGGATGCGCGCGGTATCGACGTCGTCGAACTGTTCGTTGTCCGACAGGATAAGGGCGCTCCCCACAAGGGTCGAGCGCCCTTTTTGCTATCCAGCCATCGCACTCGTGGCCGCAACGTGCACCCGCTTTGAAAATTAGTCACAGCGGGATCCGTCAACGGAAATGAAGAGCTTCCAGGAGCAAAGACGCGATCCATGCTTTTTTTCCCGCGATAACGTGACGATGATCTGGGAAAATTGATGCAGGTAGCTGTCCCGCAGGCTGGCCACTTGAGCCGCCCCGTCGCAACTAACGAAATAAGAATTGGCTGGGGAACCCGGATTCTCACATGACTTCAGAGGCTTATGAGAAAAACCTTTAAATTCCCTCTGTTTTCCCATCGCGAGCGACCGTGGATACCACCTTTGTGCCCTGGCTTTGGACCTCAGTCAATATGGGTGTGGAGCGGAAATAATTTCCGTGCCGAGCGCCGAAGCTACCGAACTGGCGACCACCGCTGCTTCGCGCCCGCATTTCTGTCGTTCAAGTCATGCCATTCAGTTATCGTAGCGATCACCGAAAATAGCAGGGAGCGTCGGGCCAGTCGTGGGCGTGAGGATGATTTCGAGAGGAAAGGTAGGGACTGTCGGCACCGCAATGTTATCAAATGCCGATAGGGGAAATAGACGCGAAGAAATCGGTGACTCCTTCTGCTGGAGGCATGCAGAGATGTCCGTCTGCCGAGGAGGTGGCCGATGAAGAGCAAGAAGATACCCAGTGATATTGCCAACGCCATCAGGCAGTCGGCAATCGATGGCTGGGACGATGATGCCGATATGGTTGCCCACACCATCGAAACCGAAACAGCCGCCTATCTTGAGCTTAATGCGCTGGACTTCGGGACTGCTGCCAGCTTTCGTGAAAGGATCATTGCCGCTGTCTCTAAGAATTCCGACGGCTGGGACGAGCGGCTGTCCATGGCATTAGTCAAAGTTGTCGAAATGCTGGAGCGTGACTACGCCAACCGCAAAAAGTGAGGCGGGCCTGCGCGCGTTATCCAAGCCGAGGCCAGGCGGCGGGCGATCACGTTTGATTGGCCGGATCATCCGTCGCTTGAGACGCAGTCCGGGCTCGTATCATTCGGGTGCGATCAGGAGCTTACCAACTATGAACGCCCCGCTGGCGCATCCGGCACTGGTGGATAGCGCGGGGTTAAATACGATCGAAAGCTACAATGCAGTTCGCCCCCAATCGAAGGCGACAATCACTTCAACGAACGTCATCGCGGTGGGGACCAGAAGTATCAAGATGCCGACGCAATATGATATTAGTGCGATCAACCTGATCTCCGGATGCGAGACATTGAGGAGCCGATAGAGCTCTCCCATCGGATCCGCCAAGCTATTCGGATCGACATTGCGTCCTTCCCCATCGTAGTTGAAGTTGGACGAGTTGCGAGCGAGCGGCTCGGCCTCGGTCCCTAACTTGATCAATTTCAACAGATAGTCGAGATTTCGAGGCTGGCAGAAGTAAACCTTCTCAGCCTCGAAGAAGGCGGCCGCCGAATCGTACTTCTTGATCAACGCCGGACATTTCAGGCCGTACAGCGCCGCACCTACCGCGATCAAACAGCAGCCTAGATACAGCAAAAGGAGCCGCAGCGACGGGCCGCAACTGGCCGGCCGGCAAAAATCGGTATGTAGGCTGAGAAACTTCACGATCTCCCCGTTAAAGAGCAGGAGATAGCCAACCAGCGGCACCGCGATAGTAGCCTTGGCGATGGTTGAATTCCCCAATCTCCGCAAGACGCTCCACCGCGACTGATGATCAAGCGATGCAATTGTCCTCATTTAGCGCCCCTCACTTCGGATTTGCTAGCTGTCACCAGAACTCGATATCGCCAGTCTGCCGTCAAAGCCGAGGCCTATTAGACGAAGAACGGCCGGCGCGTAACATTGACACCTTGCTCTCCGAATTGCGGCAGATAGCAAATTGTTTACCGATCATTGTCGCCAGATTTCGATGGCGCGTCCGAACAAGCTCTCGGCTCTAACTTTGATTGCAACTTCGTCCCAGTGCTCAACTTCAAACAACTGCTGGTTCAAGGGCAAAAGTGAGTGCTTCATCATTTCTGGCTTCTTTTCAGGCCAGCCATAGTTCTTCTGGGCGGAATTCAGCGAAGAGCTCAGGATAGTCAGGTTCCCGAGCGTCTGGAGAGCAGTCCCGCGTTTGCGCGTCGCCTCGGCGCGTGGATCGTTTGCTTGAGCAGAATATAGATCGAAAAACGAAAGTCCCTTCGTGCCGTCTGGCAGAGGCCAGTGGGCTATCCAATCCTGCGGCATTATATGCTCGACAGTTGGCTGTTGTGCGAACGACAGTGCCTCAGATTTGGACGACATGAAGGTTTGGTTGATCCGACCAAAAATATGAACGAGCTTCGGACTGTTCAGCGATCCGTAGAGAGGTTTGGTAAGCCATGATTCCTTGAACGCCGCATCATCCGGCCAAAGACCAGAGTCGCCAGCTTGGTCAAGCAATGCACTCCGAAGGGCCGTCGACGTGAACCCATCTCTGCGTAGGTTTCGTGTCAGGGAGAGAAATATCCTGTTGTAGTTTTTAGTGCCCAAATCGCAGACGGCGCGGCGTAGTAGATACGACTCAAGGATGGCAGAGATCCGTCCCCACTCTTCGTCGTCAACATTGGCGCTCAAAAGAGCCAGCAAAAATGGATAGGCTGTCCTAATGTCAAAGGCGTCCATGAACCGGCATAAGTCAGCAATTTTGTCGCCTGCCTGCGGATCGATGATGCGGCGGAAATCTGCTCCTTGCTTAGAAAGTGTCGCGAGTTCCCCTTGGATAGTCGGGAACGGTTTTTGTGCTTCAATCCAATGCCGGTATTCGACATACAGGTGCTTAATGGGGATATCACGGCCCTGATGGCTGGCAAGAAAATGCTGCATGAAAAGATCGCTACGTGGGCGAGTGAGGCGGCCTTGCTTGACTTCCTCGCGCCAGAACTCTTCGTCAAACCCGGCCCAATACTGCTTATAAACGGCCTCGACGTCCAAACCTTCCCGGCCCGCGCGGAAGAAGATGTAGTTCCGCAACAGATCCGCGGGAAGTAGAGGTTCGCCGCGGGCGTTGAGGGTTTCGAAGATCACCTGCGGATCATCATCTTTCTGTAGGTCGATCACGACCACCATCAAACCACTTCTAAGCGTTTGGAAACACTCGTCGACACGGGCCGACAGAGGGAACGTTTCCGCGAGTGGAAGATCCCCGTCTCCACCAAGGAAGAAGCCTTTCAACTGTTCATAGAAAAACAGGTAAGCCTCAACCATCCGAGGTCTCGGATCTGGTTGGCGCGCATACGGTCTTTTGTGAAGCGGATTGCGCTTGAGAACGTCCTCTCGGGACCCCGAGCCAATCACGTCGGTGAATTGCTTGCGATCGAGCTGCGTGGGCCAGACCTTGAACCGATCGACGTCGGCGTCTGCCATCATGCCCGTGTTGAAGAGAAACTTGTCGCATTCCTTGGCCAGTTCTTCACAACCTTCGCTTCGGCAGAAATCGCGATATGCTGCTAGGAAAATCTGCAGCGTGGTCAGTCGTTGCTGTCCATCGATTACCTGCCGGACAACCACATGGCCCGTTGGCGTCTGCTTCTGGTCGAGGACCATTGCGCCGAGAAAATGAACCGGCGCATCTTTTCGTCCATCCAAGGCCTCGGTGAACTTTCGTTGGATGTCCTCCCACAATGGAAGCCACTGATGCTCTTCACTCCAAACGTACTGCCTCTGAAAGAGCGGCACCTCGAGTCGTTGCTTTGCGTCGAACACGGCGAGAAGGGATGACTTGTGGACGTCCATGTTTCCTCCGAAAGCGGCAAAGGTAACTAAGAAAATAAGTTGCGTAGAGTAATAGATACAACTACATGCTTGGTGCAATGGCGGATGGAAGTCGTCGTTGATTTTCGCTGTATGGATGCAGGATATGACCGAGACCGCCGCTCTGATCAATGCAGTTGCAACGCTCCTAGGTGCCGTTGCATGGCCGGTGGCAATTTTCAGCATCGTCGCTTTGTTGAGGAAGCAGATCGTCGAACTCATCGGCAGAGTTGAGAACCTGAATATGGGGGACAAGTCGATCAAGTTCCGACAGGCAGCCATAACTGGCGTCTCTGAAGCCGTCGAACAACTCGCAGAGTCGCATGAGCTAGATGTGGCAACGGAGACGGCTGTTCCTATCGACGACATTATGAAGGAACTGATCGAAGATGACCCGCGCGCCGCCATCTTGACGCAGTGGGACCGGGTCCAACGAGCCTTGACCAATCTAGCGACCCGTCACGGCGTGGATATCGACTTGCGCAGCATGCATCGCACGGCTCTAGTCCTGAATGGCGCAGGACTTATATCGGATGAGTTGGGAGCTGCCCTAGAAGAACTCTATAAGAGTTGCAAATACGCGCGGCGTGTATACGAGTTCGATTTGCCTCAAGAAACGGTTGAGGACTATGTTCGGGCTACTAATGATGCAATCGGCGCGTTGAAAAAGGCTTGAATAATCAAGCTCTAGTCGGAGGACATATTGCATTGTCCTGCTATCTGACGCTGATCTAAAGTCTCAAAATGTTGGGGTATTGCAGTGGTCGATCTTCTAAGCTTTGCAGAAGCAATTAGCGACTCCCGCCAACTTTCAAAACGACATCTGTTGCTTGGCAACGGGTTCAGCATCGCGTGCTGCCCTGACATTTTCCACTATGGTTCGCTTTTCAGCGCTGCAGACTTTTCCAAAAATCCCGAGCTCGTCAAGGTTTTCGAAGTCCTCAAGACTCAGGACTTCGAAGTTGCGATTAAAAACCTCGAAGCCGGCGCACTTTTGACAAGCATCTATTCGCCTGGTCACGTTGACGCTGCCGCAAAGATGCAGGCCGACGCCAATGCTCTGAAGGAAATTTTGCTTTCCGCTATCGCGGGAAATCACCCAGATGTTCCCTCGGATATTTCGAACGACAAGTTTTGGGCGTGCCGTCGTTTTCTAAGCATGTTTCTGGGACGACAGAACGACGGGCAGGTTTTTACGCTGAACTATGACCTGCTTTTGTATTGGACGTTGATGCATGAGGACAACCCATTTTTAAACCCCGTTGATCTCGCCACCAATGATGGTTTTGGAAACGATGAAGATGATCCCTCGGCCGACTATGTCGTGTGGCAAGGCGAAGTGAGCGCTCATAGTGCGAAGGTTCATTTTCTGCACGGCGCGCTACATCTCTTTGACGCCGGCACCGAGCTCCAAAAATACACATGGGTTAGGACCAACGATCGACTGATTGACCAGGCGCGCCGAGCGATCAACGACAACAAGTATCCGTTGTTCGTGACCGAGGGATCCAGCGCGCAGAAGAAAGCAAAAATCCGGCACAACGCCTATCTCTACCAAGGCTTCAAGCAACTTACTGCGAACGCCCAGCAGGGAAAGCATTGTTTCTTCGTGTTGGGTCACTCGCTGGCTGACAACGACGATCATATTTTGCGGCGGTTCGGAACCGGGCGTTTCAGCAAACTGTATGTCAGTCTTTTTGGAGATCCGGCCGCACCCGGAAACCAACAGATCATTGCCAAAGCAAATAGGCTGGCCGCCATGCGTCACGATAGGTTTCCGCTTGAAGTCGCATTCTATGACGCTGCTACGGCGAACCCGTGGACCTATCCATAGCGGGCGCCACTCCGCCCGCCTATCGCGTACCGGAAATAATTTCCGGCGCCATTTGGAGAAAGCGGGCTAACCTCGCCCTATTGCAATCCAGGATGGAGCTTCAGCCTTTACATGCTGAAGCTGCTCATCCTACTGTCGCCTCAAAATGATTTGGGGAGAATGCCTTCGTGGCGAAAGACAATAATGGCGACCTCGGCTTCACGGCCGAGCTTTTCAAGGCTGCGGACAAGCTTCGGGGCAATCTGGAGCCCTCGGAATACAAGCATGTAGCGCTTGGCCTTATTTTCCTGAAATACATATCCGATGCCTTCGAGGGGCTTCACGCCAGGCTGACGGCAGACGAATATGCCGATGCTGAAGACCCGGAGGAGTATCTCGCGGAGAATGTCTTCTGGGTGCCGACGGAGGCGCGGTGGCCTTTTCTGCAGGCCAACGCCAAGCGGCCGGAAATCGGCAAGCTGATCGACGAGGCGATGGAGGCAATCGAGCGTTTTCCGTCGAATGAGGGGCTGAAGGGCGTTCTTCCGAAGAACTACGCGCGTCCTACGCTCAACAAGACCATGCTCGGCGAGTTGATCGATCTTTTCTCCAATATCGGCCTTCATGACAGTAAAGATACGGCGAAGGATCTTCTGGGTCGTGTCTACGAATATTTCCTTTCCGGTTTCGCCGGATCGGAAGGAAAGCGGGGAGGCGAATTCTTCACGCCGCGTTCCGTGGTGCGCACTCTGGTCGAGATGCTGGAGCCCTACAAGGGCCGCGTCTACGATCCCTGCTGCGGTTCTGGCGGCATGTTCGTGCAGTCGGAGAACTTCATCGAGGAGCATGGCGGACGGCGCAATGATATTGCCGTCTATGGCCAGGAGATCAACCACACCACCTGGCGTCTGGCCAAGATGAACCTTGCCGTCCAAGGCATTGATGCCGATATTCGCTGGAACAACGAGGGCAGTTTCCACCGCGATGAACTGCCGGACCTAAAGGCCGATTTCATCCTCGCCAACCCGCCCTTCAACATTTCCGATTGGGGCGGCGAGCGGCTGGCGGAAGACACCCGCTGGAAGTTCGGCAAGCCGCCGAATGGCAATGCCAATTTCGGCTGGCTGCAGCACATCATCCACCATCTTGCCCCGCGCGGCACGGCGGGCGTGGTGCTGGCCAATGGCTCCATGTCCTCCCAGCAGTCCGGCGAAGGCGAGATCCGCAAGGCGATGATCGAGAGGGATCAGGTGGATTGCATGGTGGCCCTGCCGGGTCAGCTCTTCTATTCCACGCAGATCCCCGCCTGTCTCTGGATTCTGGCTCGCGACAAGAGCGCCAATGGTCACCGTGACCGGCGCGGCGAAATCCTCTTCATCGACGCCCGCAAACTCGGCTTCATGGTGGACCGCGTGCGTCGCGAATTCACGGCAGACGATATCGAGAAGATCACCGGCGCTTATCATCGCTGGCGCTCGAAACCGGAAACGCGAGTGAACAACGGTTGGGCGGATTATGCGGACGAGCCGGGTTTCTGCAAGTCGGCCAGCCTTGAGGAAGTGCGCGGCCATGGCCATGTGCTAACGCCGGGGCGCTATGTGGGAGCGGCGGATGCCGAGGATGACGGGGTGTCGTTTGCGGAGAAGTTTGAAGGGTTGAGGGAGACCTTGATGGCCCAGTTCGAGGAGGGACGGAGGCTGGAGAAAGCGATCGAGGCAGCACTGGCGGCGGATTTACCAAATGCCTGAAATACCTTTTGTCGCTCTTGCTGATCTGTGCCCACCGAAGCGATCCATTACCTACGGAATTGTTCAGCCTGGAAAACCAGACGATATTGGTGTTCCAATCGTTCGGGTTAACAACTTCAGAGGTCATCGGCTCGATCTGACTGAACGCCTCTGCGTCGCTCCAAATGTTGAAGCACAGTACAGCCGCTCGAGGCCCCAACCATACGACGTCCTAATCTCCTTGGTCGGATCAATCGGCCAAGTAGCTATTGCGGGACCTGAAATCTCGGGTTGGAATTTGGCCCGTGCTGTTGGCCTCATTCCCACCAAAGACCGTCATCATGCACTTTGGATATTTTACGCTCTTCAGAGCCCTGAAGCACAGCAATACATCCGACAGCACGCGAACACGACGGTTCAGGCTACTTTCAATCTCAAGGATCTGACAAAGTTTCCGATACCATATCCTGCACGGCAAGGGCGGGAACAGATTATTGGAATGCTCGGCTCCCTCGACGACAAGATCGAGCTGAACCGGAAGATGAACGAGACGCTGGAGGCGATCGCGCAAGCGATCTTCCGCGACTGGTTCGTGGAATTCGGCCCCACTCGCCGCAAGCAGGACGGCGCAACCGATCCGATCACCATCATGGGCGGCCTCGTGCAGGACACTGAGCGGGCGCAAGCCCTTGCCGATCTCTTCCCCGCCACGCTCGGTGATGACAGTCTACCGGAAGGGTGGGAAAGCAAATCGCTTCTGGAGCAAGCGAATTGGATCAACGGTGCCGCGTTCAAGAACATGCATTTCAGCGATGCTCCAGACGCACTTCCAGTCGTGAAGATCGCCGAACTCAAAAATGGTGTCACAAGCGGCACTAAGTTCACGAACACAGCATTGGGGGAAAGATATCGGATCTCTGACGGAGAGCTGCTGTTCTCGTGGTCAGGCAATCCGGATACGTCGATTGACGCTTTCGTTTGGATTGGTGGAAACGCATGGCTCAACCAACATATTTTCGCGGTGCGTGAAAATGGCGTCCGCTCAAAAGCAGCACTTTATGTCCTGCTCAAAGCTTTGATGCCGCAGTTTGCCGAGTTGGCCCGTAACAAGCAGACGACGGGGCTCGGGCACGTTACCAAAGAGGACATGAAACGCCTGGAGATAGCCGTCGCGCCGGGGCCGGTAGAGACGGCTTTCGAGGCAGTGATAACACCCCTTGTAGATTTGCTCGTGAGCAGGCTCTTCGAAAACCGTACCCTCGCGGCGACCCGCGACCTTCTCCTACCGAAACTCATGTCAGGCGAAATCCGCCTGTCAGGTGCTGAGGGCGTAATTGAGGCGAGCCACTAATGCTTCCACAGCAAAGAGACCCAGACGCTCTCCGTCGGCATCTGGATTCCCTGCCTCAGTGGCCCCGCTTCCAACAAGACACGTCGAGCATTGATGGACTGGTTCCTTCTTGCCGGGTTGAAAGCTGGGAAAAGTTCATCGACGTAATGCGCGATCCGGATCATCGTCGGGCATCCAGGGAAATGATATATCGTGGTCAACGCGGTTGTGACTGGCCCCTGGCTTCTACCCTTGCTCGCCAGTTTAACGGTGGTGCAATTCCGGTTGCGAAACGCCAATGGTTGCTCGAACAGTTCGAGTTGTCGATGCGCGGGCGTGGATATGACCTCAGCATGTTTGACGACGACCATGCGGAAATCGAAAAATGGGCTATTGGACAGCATCATGGGCTTTACACCCCTCTGCTCGACTGGACGCGCTCGCCGTTTGTAGCCCTTTATTTTGCCTTCAATCGCGTTGACGATCCAGAAGTGAATCCATCCAGGGCGGTATTCTGCATCAACATGACAGCTCTAAAAGATGAGTTTGCGGAGGACAGGCTGTTCCGTGAGCCACGGGGGCATAACAACACACGTCTGGTGAATCAGGCTGGTCTCTTCACTCTGACGCCAAGTGGCGAGGACAATCTTGCGGCCTTCATCATTGATCGCCTTATGGATGAAGAGATTATTGTATCGGAGCCGGTTACTCGCACTCTCGAAGGCGTTGATGCATCAACCGAGGAACGCGTGCGAGAATACGAGGTCTCGGATGATCTCGCTAGTCAGATCAAACAATTCATCTGCAAGATTCATATTCCGAACGTCGACCGCTTCGGATGCCTGGATATGCTGCGAAAGATGAATATTCACAACGGCAGCCTCTTTCCCGACGCCCAAGGGGCCTCCCTTTACTGCAATGACTGGCTGGAAAGGCTACTTGAGGAAGAGAAGCGAGAGAGCCGGGAGCGGGAGCAGCACAAAACGGCGTATGCGATCGCTTCAATCAATCAGGCTCCAGTCGAGAGCGACGCCGACCGTGTTAGCCATGTCAAAAATATCTTGGATCAGCTTTTGCCAGAATATGATCCGACCATGCGGCAGAATGCGGCAGAAAAGCTCGACTCTCGCTTTGAGAATGAAGCCTCAATAGACTGGAAAAAATCTCCGTCGAAAAGTGCAAGGGTTCGAACAAGGCTTCGGCAAATCATGGCAGCAATTGGGATTCCTGAGGACCGGCGTGATCAGGTGCTGAGGGAAATCATGAATTTCTATTCCTCAATTTAGCGGTAGAGGGTTGTAGGTTTGAGAGCAGGGGTGAGGGGATGATCGACTACAATTTTGTGCAGAGCGTCAGTAGCGGCGGCGGCTTCTCCGAAGGACTGGTTGAAGAAGTCGTTCTCGCGACATTTCAGGCGCTTGGTTATCTCTACCAGCCTTCGCAGGTGATCTCTCCGGATGGCTCTGCGCCAGCACGTCTCGCTTATGGAGATGTGCTGTTGTCGGATATGCTTGCCGCTGCCGTCGAGCGCTTGAACCCCGACATCCCGGCAGATGCCTGCGAACAGGCGATCCGGCAACTCTCGATCACGGAGACGCCATCCTTGGTCGAAGAGAACCGCCGCATTCATCGGCTGATCACCGAAGGCGTCGATGTGGAATTCGGCATCGGCGATGGCGAGGTGAAAGGCGACAAGGTCTGGCTGATTGACTTCGAACATCCGGAGAAGAACGAATTTCTCGTCACCAACCAGTTCACCCTCGCCGAGGGCAAACATACGCGGCGGCCTGACGTGATGGTTTTCGTCAACGGTCTGCCGCTCGGCATCATCGAGTTGAAGAATGCCGCGAGCAAGACCGCCACCATCGATCAGGCGTACCAGCAACTTCAGACCTACAAGGAGCAGATCCCCTCTCTCTTCCGCACCAACGCCGTCTTGGTGGCGTCCGATGGCATGCTCGCGCGGATCGGGTCGCTAACGGCAGACGAAGAACGTTTCATGCCCTGGCGGTCGGTCACCGGGGCGGATGGCGACTTCACGCCCCACGGTCCATATGAGATGGATACGCTGCTGCGCGGTGTTTTCAATAAAGAACGCTTCCTGGCGCTGATCCGGGACTTCACAGTGTTTGGCGATCGCGGTGAAGGTCCTTTTAAGATCATTGCCGGTTACCATCAGTTCCACGGCGCCCGCAAAGCCATCACCAGCGCCATCGAGGCGGTGAAGCCGGAGGGCGACCGGAAGATCGGCGTGATCTGGCACACACAAGGCTCCGGCAAGAGCCTGCTGATGGCCTTTCTCGGCGGGCTGATCGTGCGATCCCGTGAGCTGGAAAACCCTACCCTGATCGTCCTGACTGACCGCAACGATCTGGATGACCAACTCTTCGGCACCTTCAGTCTGTGCAAGGACCTCATCCGCCAGACGCCGGAACAGGCCGACAGTCGCGACGATCTGCGTAAGCTGCTGAACCGCGCTTCCGGCGGCGTGATTTTCACCACGGTGCAAAAGTTCACACCCGAAAAGGGCGAGGAGGTGTTTCCGGTTCTGACCGAGCGCCGAAACGTTATCGTCATGGCGGATGAAGCGCACCGCAGCCAGTACGGCTTTGACGCCAAGCTGAACCGGGAGACTGGTGAGCGCCGTTATGGCTATGCCCACCATATCCGTCAGGCGCTGCCGAATGCCTCCTTCATGGGTTTCACGGGTACGCCGATCGAGGCGACGGATGTGAACACGCCGGCCATCTTCGGCGAATACATCGACATATACGACATCAGCCGCGCCGTTGAAGATGGCGCAACGGTGCCGATATACTATGAAAGCCGGCTTGCCCGGATTGAGCTGAATGAGGATGAAAAGCCGAAGATCGACGCCGCCATCGAAGCGATGCTTGAAGATGAGGCGCTGACCGAGCAGGAAAAGCAGAAAGCCCAGTGGACCACGGTTGAACGTCTGGTGGGCGCGGAAAAGCGCCTCAAGCAAATTGCAGCAGATCTCGTCGCGCATCTGCAAAGGCGGATAGAGGGTCTGCCCGGCAAGGCCATGGTCGTGTGCATGAGCCGCCGCATCTGCGTTGATCTCTACGAAGAGATCGTCGCCCTTCGTCCCGAATGGCACTCCGATGACGATGACAAAGGCGCCATCAAGATCGTCATGACCGGCTCGGCCTCCGATCCGCTCGACTGGCAACCGCATATTGGCAACAAGCGGCGGCGCGACGATCTCGCCAAGCGGGCAAGGAAGGTCGAGGACCCGCTAAAGCTCGTCATCGTGCGCGACATGTGGCTGACGGGGTTCGATGCGCCCTGCATGCACACGATGTATGTCGACAAGCCGATGCGGGGCCACGGGCTGATGCAGGCGATCGCCCGCGTCAATCGCGTGTTCAAGGAAAAGCCGGGCGGTCTGGTCGTCGATTACATCGGCATCGCCACCAACCTGAAAAAGGCACTTGCCCAGTATTCCCAGTCCGACCGTGACAAAACGGGGATCGATGAGGAACAGGCCGTCGCGCTCCTCTTGGAAAAATACGAAATCGTCCGCGGCATGTTCGCCGGCCACGATTACAGTCTGGGCATTTCGGGAAAACCGTTCGAGCGGCTGAGAGCACTCGCCGACGGCATCGATTGGATTCTGAAGTGGCAGCAGGCGGAGGCCGCGAAAGTCGACAGTCAGGAGGCCAAGAAACGGGCCCACCGGCGATATCAGGATGCCGTTCTGGAACTCAGCAAGGCCTATGCGCTTGCCTCTGCTAGTGATGACGCCGCCGAGATCAGGGATGAGGTGGGTTTCTTCCAGGCTGTTAGAGCCGCGCTCGTCAAGACCACGGCCACCGGCAAGATCTCCGATAGGGCAAAGTCATTGGCCGTCGAGCAGCTTCTCAATCAGGCTGTGGCCAATGCCGAGATCGTCGACATCCTCAAAGCTGCGGGCCTCGATAGTCCCGATATCTCCGTTCTTTCCGACCAATTCCTCGCCGACATCCAGAAGATGGAGAAAAAGAACCTTGCCCTAGAGGCGCTGAAAAAACTGCTGAATGGCGAGATCAAGAGCCGCTCGAAATCCAACGTGGTCGAGGCCAAAACCTTTTCACGTCGGCTGGAGGAAGCGGTTGCCCGCTACCATGCCAATGCCATTTCCACCGTCGAGATGATCCAGGAACTGATTGCCTTGGCAAAGGAGATGCAGGCCGCCTCCGCCCGTGGCGAAGAGATGGGGCTGACCCCGGAGGAAATTGCCTTCTACGATGCCTTGGCGGGCAATGACAGCGCGGTTGAGGCAATGGGCAGCGAGCAACTTCGTGTCATTGCCCATGAGCTCGTGGAGCAGATGCGTGGCTCGGTCACGGTCGACTGGCAGCACAAGGCAAGTGCCCGAGCGAAAATGCGGATTCTGGTGAAGCGGATTTTAAAGCGGTTCGGCTATCCGCCGGACTTGGAGCAGGAGGCTGTCCAGACGGTGCTGGCCCAGGCAGAGCTGCTCCTGAAAGAGATTTCGGTCAGCAACAACAGGTAATCAGCGGAAATCATTTCCGCCTCCTCAACCCTTGAACACCTTCTCGCGGTGGTATTGCAGAAACTGCGAATGCGGCCGCTCGTCCGCGCGTGTCGGCACAAGCAGGCGTCGCTCCGGATTGATGAGCCGCGTGATGGTATCGGGAACGCCGCCACTCGCAATCAGCAGGGTGTAGTCGTCGTCGACGGAGATCAGGCCGCGATCGAACATCCAATGCACGGTTCCGGAAAGTGCGAGGCCGTTGCGAACGCTATCCGGCCTGCGATCTGCGACCGGACGAATATGGGCGGCCTGAACTTCGGAGCGTCCGCCGCCATTGATCAGCTTCAGGCCGGTGACGGCGCAGGTGTCCTGGTAGGCCGACTTAATGGCGACCGAAAAGGCCCGATCCCGAAATGGACGCTGTAGCACTTGGGATACGATCCGGCGATCGACGCTGTCGATCTCGAAGGGCATCTGCGGATTTTCTCCAAATCCGATGAGCGCCTCCTCGACCGGATCGGGCGCCGGTCTTTCGCGATCCCGCTTGGCGAGCACATGCGCGAAGCCGGCTGCGAGGATCAGGTCATATTCGGCGTCGGAAATGTTTCCGACAGCGCGACCGAACGCTCCTTTGTTGGTCGAGCCGTCGTCCTTTCGCAGCCCGCTCTCATAATAGTGGTCCCCTTCCTTGAAGGGGACGACGTGGTCGAAGGGCAGAAAGTCGTCGATCAACGCATAGAAGTGGTCGGGCTTTGACGGGTCCTCAATGATATCGGTAATCCTGGCCGTTGCGAAATACGCCTGCCTGCCGCCCGTCTTCATGAGGTCGCCGCTTGGCCGCCGCGGCTCGTAGTAGACGATCCAGTCTCCCCGCGCGGCCTCGACCTGGCGCAGATAGGTGCGTGGGAAATGATACCGTTGCGCCGGAAGATCGTCATAGGTCGGATCGACCTTGGTCGTAGCACGCGCCTCCCTCGCAGAACACTTCGGCGGTCACTTTTGGCTACCAGGTCAGGGCGATCGTGAGAAGTGGTGTCGAGTGGTACGTGAGCGGTGATTAGGGCAGCTTTAGGCGAGGCCAGCGCATCCGTCCTCCAGGGAAAGCTCCACGCGGGTTCCGAACTTCGCCAGAAGCTGACAGGCCCAGCCAACCTCGAGATCGAGTTCCATCTCGACGACATCGCCACCGCGTCCATTGCGCTTGGCCATCGTGCAGATGTCGTCGAGCCTTTCGAGTTCCTTGTCCCGCTCGTGTTCGAACAAAGATTGTAGCTGCTGCCTGGTCGTCATCATGTTCTTCGAATGTTTCTTCAATTCGGCCAGCCGCGTGTTGAGCTTGCGGCCAATGATCTGAGCCTTTCTATGGTCTGAACAAAGAAGGCTGAGTGAAAGTCGGCTGCCTGGCCGACAGTGGATAAAGGCGGCCGGGACGCGTGCTCGCCAATAGAAAATGTTTCCGCGGCGGATCAGATTCTCGACCTCGTGGCGCACGGCCGTGACGAATGCCCTGTCTTTTGCCCAGGGCTTGTCCACCGCGCTCAAGCGTCGTGGGCATCACCTTTGGGCATCAGGTCTGGGCATTAGGTCGCCAATGATGCCAAAACGATTACGGCACGACTGGAAAATCAAGGAATTAAGGGCTTTTCAGGAGAATTGGCTGGGGAACCTGGATTCCAAGCCTTATCTAGGGACGCGATGCAAGTTCTCCCGCGCAGGAGTATACGGCTGCTTACAGCGTTGAATTAGGCATCCTGGTTATGGCTGCGGCTGCTCAATTCCTGCTTTTGAAGCAGGTCTTGCACGTAGGCCAGCCTCACTCGAATAGCCTCAATCTCCTCTACCAGACCTCCCTGGAAAGTTGAACTTCGGCCGAACGACTGTTCAAGGCGATAAACAACCTCAGATGTGATGGTCCGTGAGTTAGCGCGTGCGGCAGTCTCGATTTCCCGTTTCAAATCTTCCGGGATTCGCAACCGAAAATGTGGGTCACCTCGAGTCATCGCGCCCCTCAGCACTTTTTCCTTGCGAAGATGACGCACGGTGTGTTATCCAATCGATGACGCACGGTGCGTCATTGGCTTTGCTTGCGGTAGTCATAAAGAATTTGCTGTTCTGCTCCAATAAGAGAAGGTTGCAAGACGGCGGATCATTGAGCGAGGAGTGGACGTGCAATCTGAGATACCTGACAGCGTTCATTTAGGCCGGTTCCGATCGGTAGCCGCGTAAATAACGCAGTCTACCCCACGAATCTAATGAGTCCATAACTCCAGCAGGATCATAACTTGTTGAAGAGGCCGCACGCAAATTAAAGCGAGCGGCAACGCACATTTTTTCGAATTGATCAGAAAGTAGCTCCCGTGGAACTACGTCAGCTCTCCTACTTCGTCGCGGTGGCCGAGGAACTACATTTCGGCCGGGCGGCAGCCAAGGTGCGCATCGCCCAGCCGGCGCTTTCCAATCATGTGCAGGCGCTGGAGCGGGAACTCGGCTGCGCGCTGTTCATCCGCTCGACCAGGCGGGTGGAGCTGACCAGGGCAGGGGAGATCTTCTACGAGCGCTGCGTCGGGATCCTGAGCGAGGTCGATCTTTCCGCCGAGATAACCAGGGCGGTGGCGGGCAAGGCGATCCGGCAGATCAGGATCGGCACCGTCTATCCGGCCACCACCGGCGTGCTGCCGGCGTTTCTGGCAAAGATCGCCCGCAAGTACCCGGATATCCGCATCCATATTTCAAGCGGCAATACCGGCGACATCATCCGCGGCCTGGAAAACGGCCAGATCAATCTCGGCTTCATCAGGCCGGTGGAAAACATCGGCTCGTTGCGCTTTTCCTCGATCGCCCATGAGCGCTATCTGCTGGCGGTGGCGAGGACGAACCGGCTGGCGGAGCGGGCGGAGATCGCCATCGACGATCTGCGCGGGGAAAAGATCATCGCCTTCAATCGCAAGAACCTCTCCTACACCGAGCGATACTTCAACGAGAAGTTCGAGGAATACGATCTGACCCGCAACATCGCCTATAGCTGCGACGACACCTATTCGCTTGTGTCGCTGGTCTCGGCCGGGCTCGGCATCGGCTTTGCGCCGGAATGGACCGAGGGCCTGCCGAACCGGGCCTTCGAACTGAAGGCGGTCAGAGGCATCGACTTCCGGATCGGGCTCGGTGTCGCCTGGAACAAGGAGGACCCAACCGCCTCGCGCGATGACATCGTCGATATCGCGAGGTCGTTGGCACGGCCGGGCAGGTGAGGTGAGGCGCGCCACGGGTACACCCCAAGCGGAACGGCTTGCCGGGGGCAGGGGATCAGGCGAATAATGGGACGTCAGGCGGTTCTGGCGCAACTGCCTCGCTGATCATGCCCCTGCGTCATCTGCTGCGAGATAGATCGACTCCTCGATCTTAGTATCGTTCGAGCGCATGAAAGCCTTCAATCGCCGCGCAACAGTAAGGCTGCCGAAACCAATCGACTTATCATAGAGCGCGCCCGGTCGCTTCGAGGGGAATGGTTGCGAAGATGCAAGGCGTAACGCCGGAGGGTGGGGAGCTGGGTTCGCGATAGTGAACGGGGAAGGTGAGGTTTTCGAGCGTGTGCGTGCTGTGACATTAGCACGTTCGGGACTCGGGCGTAACGCTGATCGGGACGTTCTTTAGTGCGATTGAGGGCGTGGGACCAGAACTCGCCGGGAACTCGACTCTCTGAGAGCTGTGTACGACCGCGACCCGGATCCCACTGGCTATCCCGGCGACGAGGTCGACGAACCTTCGAACGACTGGCCCGCTGCCCAAGATTGACCATGCCGCGGGGTCAGGTTGGTTTCTTATTCAGGATCCGTGAGCACTGAAATTCTTTGCTCGCAAGGCTGCATCGCTGAAATGCTTTTGACCACGGATGTAGTGGCACTGGTAAGAAGGCGACGAGGAGGAAGGTCGGTGCGGTTTCGCCCGGCCTTTTTTTGCCTGAGAGGCTGGGGTTTCCTCAGGGCGGATCAGTGCCACGTATCCAGCAAGGGCTCGTCGTCGTCAAAGTTTCCATTGCTGGCGGCATCGTACGGGTTGATGCTCCGGCCGGCGCGTGCCATATGCCGTCAACTGAACCATGACCTCTTTCGCACGCTCAATGGCCTCGTCTTCGCTTGCAGCGTGACCGTCTGCGACCTTGATCGACACGGCTTCCCCGTCGTCGCCGACAAAGTCCACCCGCCATCCGGTTGTGTCGTGAACAATCTTCGTTTCCAGCAAGTGCATCTGACTACCCTGACTTCCTACCTTTGAGATCTGCCTCGACGCTCTTCCGGAGCGCGTCCATGATGCTGACCACATTCGACTTCGGAGCGACTTCGGCCGCCTTCCCCTTCGCCGCCTTTTTCGGCTTCAGCGCCTTCTTCTTCTCAGCGATGAGCTTGAGCAGGCTCTCCTGGATTGGGTCGCTGACCATGTTGGGTGACCACCGCGCACTCTTCTTCTTGATAAGCTGCTGCACAAGGGGAATGAGATCCGGATCTGCCTGCTCGTCGATCTCTTCGAAATAATTCTCCTCCGGTCGAACCTCGTCGCCGAAACGCAGCGTCCAGAGCACGATGCCTTCGCCGCGCGGCTCCAGGACGACCGCCCGCTCTCGGCGTCCCATCACGAGCTTCGAAACGCCGAAAACCTTGTCGGCCTTCATGGCATCCCTGATCACCGCAAAGGCCTCGTTGCCGACGGCGTCGTCCGGCATCAGGTAATGTGGCTTCTCAAGGTAGATCCACTCGATGCTGTCGGCCGGGACGAACTTGTCGATGTCGATCGTCTTCACCGTATCGAGCGCAACGGCATCCAGATCGTCCTCGGTGAGGATAACGTAGTCGTTCTCGCCGCGAGCGTAGCCCTTGGCTTCGTTCTCGTCCTTGACGGGCTTGCCCGTGACGGAATCGATATACCGGGAGACGACGCGGTTGCCCGTCTCCTTGTTGAGTGTATGGAAGCGAACCTTCTCGCTTTCGCTCGTGGCCGGGGTCATAGCCACGGGGCAGGTGACCAGGGAGAGTTTGAGATAGCCTTTCCAGTAATATTTCGGAGCCATCGTCTATCTCCCTAGCTGGCTTTGCGCTGCGGGGCAGCCTTTGAAGCGGCGGACTTCACTGCCGCCCCGCGCGCGGCGCGCTGCCTCCCAGCGCCATTGTTGGCATTGGCGGCAGTGCGTTTCGGTTTGTCCGCAGCGGCCTTCATCATGCCTGCGCTCTCGCGGAGCGCGGCCAGCAGATCGTTGGGCTTCGAGACCTGCACCTTCTTCGGCTTCGGAAGCGACTTGCCTTCAATCTTCGCCTTCACCAGGTCCGCAAGGGCGGCTTCGTAGCGGTCATCGAAGGTCGCCGGATCGAACTCGCCCTTCTTGGTGCTGATGATGTGCTTGGCCAGATCGAGCATCTCGCCCTGGATCTTGAGCTTGGGCATCTCCTCGAAAGCCTTTTCGGAGGAACGAACCTCGTAGTCGTAGTTGAGCGTGCTGGCGATCAGGCCCTTGCCGTGCGGCCGTATCAGTACCGTACGCATTCGACGGAATAGTACTGTGCGGGCGATGGCCGCGACCATTGACTTCTTCATCGCATCGCGGAGAGCCGCGAACGCGTCTCCGCCCATCTTGTCGGGCGTGAGGTAGTACGGCTTGTCAAAGTAGACGTCGTCGACGTCGGAGCAGGGGATGAACGCCTCAATCTCGAGCGTCTTGTTGCTCTCAGGGATCGCGGCGGAAACTTCCTCGGGATCGATGACGATGTACTGGCCGTTCTCGATCTCGAAGCCCTTGGTCTGGGCTTCCTTCGGCACCGGATCCTCGGTCTCGCTGTCTATGAAGATGCGGTTGACGCGGTTGCCCGTGGCCTTGTTGATGGTGTTGAAGGTGATGCGCTCGCTAGTCGAGGCTGCCGTGTAGAGAGCGACGCCGCAGCTTACCTCGCCGAACTTCAGAAACCCTTTCCACTGCGCACGCTGTCCTGACGGCATGACAAATACTCCGAATCATTAATACGCGACTCAAAGACGTGTCAGGGTGATTCGTTCCGACTCAAAACGAATCATTTTTCAATACTTTACGGAATTTCTCTCCCAAATTGATTCCACCGTCTTCGCTGGCCGAATTGCGCCCGACAGTAGTGGAAAGCGGTGGAGATTTGTTCAGTTCGAGAGCCACAGCAACCACCTTCCTTCCAGCACAATGGCGGGCATCGCCTAGGGAATTCCGCAGCCGCTTCAAGCGCAGCATCATCACCCACTATCTCCCGGAACCACCGGAATCGTTATGAGTTTCTACTGCGGACGTTCATTCGCAGGAGAAGCCCGATGGCACAGACACCGACATCCCGAGGCAGCGCACAGGATCGAGCCCGCGTGGCCGGCGGCCAGGATCACGAGGTTAAGTACGAAGCAAACAAGGAGGGCGTCTCGAAAGATGCCGTCAAGAAGGCCGTGAAGAGCGCTGGAAACTCAAGGAAGAAGGTCGAGGCCGAGATTGACCGCCGTTAGGCGGTCGAACGACGTTGCTCTGTCCACGGTTGTGGCAGGTCCCGTGGGTGTCCTGGCTTTCCTAATCTGGGATCAGGGCGACGCCGCTGTCTCGTAACGAACAGTCATAGCCACCGCAAGCCTGCCGCCTCCATGTCTGGGGTAACGCATGTCCAAGTGTATTGAGAACGACCACCAGCTGATGTCGAAGGCGGTCCGTGAATGGTATCGGTACTACGAGGTGGAGTGGGACGATCAAGCGTCCTCGTTTTTGTGTGATGCCGCCATCGAACTCTACAACGAGGGCTGTCGCTCGGTAGAGGAGATGGCGACCGTTCTGATCGGCACTTACGTCGGGCTGGCCGCCACGCGCGTGAACGCGCCATCTTCGAGTTCAGTACATTGACAGGCAAAATCCGATCGGGCTGAACTCGACGAATTCGCACTGCATGTGATCCGCCCGCGTCTTCTTTCAGTCGTTTGGATTTGAGTCAGGAGGCGGAATCTTTCCGAGGAACCGGCCCAGGGAAACACAATTGGCCAGGGACATCCACGTGTGTGACGTGGCGTCCAATAGCTACCTTGTTCCGGTCTCTCTGGATCGCTACGGGGGCATAACCGGTCATCTTACGAAATTCCAGCAACTGCCAACTACGCTGCCCGTGCTACCAATCCGCGGCAACATCGACTATACTTTCGTCCACTGAATATCTCGGCTTGTTCGTCGGTCGTTCCTTCAGGAGAAAGGGCGCTTCGAAAGGTGAGTTTGCAGCAATTTGCCTGATCCCATCGGCTCACCCGCGATGTGCCGTGGATCCGCAAGGGGTATTCGGATGAACCCGAAACGACGTCCCTACATCGGACTTGCAGTCGCGCTGGCGATAAGCTTTCCTGCCATCGCCGACGCGCAGCAGACGTCGGCCAAGACGCCGCGAATCGGCCTTCTCGCCTGGTTGCCTTGCGGTATGCCGTATGCGAGCGAAACCAGTGAGTTCGGAATCTTCATGCGAGGGCTTCACGATCTGGGCTACACGATGAACGAACTCAGCTTCGAGTGCCGGAGCGCGAGTAAGCAGGACCATCACCTTGCGGCTGCGGCGAGGGACCTGGTGCAGCTCCGCGTGGATGTGATCGTGACGTCGTCTCAGCCGGCGGCGCATGCCGTCCAAAGGGCGACTGAAGCAATCCCCATCGTGACCATCATCAGCGGCGACCCAGTTGCGGCGGGCTTGGCGATCAGCCTCGCGAAACCTGGGGGCAACCTCACCGGCGTCACCTATTACGCCACCGAACTCGCCGCCAAACGGCTGCAACTTTTGATGGAGGCAATGCCGGGGCTTGCCACGGTCGGCGTGCTGGCGAACCCGGTGGTGTCATATCTCCCCTTCGAAACGGACACCAAGCAAGCTGCCGGCCACCTCGGAGTGGCTTTGAGCCTCCAGCAAGTCAGCGAGCCGGGCGAACTCGATGCCGCGTTCTCGCGCATGAAGGCCGATGGCGCTCAAGCTGCCTTGGTGCTTCCCGACCTCATGCTGGCCGACCAGTCGTCGAGGATCGCCGCCTTGGGGATCAAGCATCGCCTGCCGATCATGGCTTGGGGCTCGTGGTACGTCACGGACGGTTGCCTGATGGCATATTCGGCGGACTATGCGGTAATGCAACATCGGCTCGCCTATTATGTCGATCGCATTTTGAAAGGCACCAAGCCAGGGGAGTTGCCGATCGAGCAGCCGACGAAGTTCGACTTGTCGGTCAATCTGAAGACGGCCAATGCGCTCGGCATCGAGCTACCGCAGACCGTTTTGCTGATGGCTGATGAAGTCATCGAGTGAGGATGATGTGCGACGTTCGGTCCAGCCTCAAGCCGCCCCGATGCGCCGATCGCTGTTCCGGAAGTACTTCCTCGCCTTCTTCGCTGCGGTCATTGTTCCGCTGGCCGTTAGCGGCATCGGCGATGCGTGGTTCGGCTATCGCGAGCAGCGTTCAATGCTCAGCGCTCTATTGCGGGTGGAGGCCACATCGGCCGCATATAAAATTCAGAGCTTTCTCGACGGCGTCAAGGATCAACTGGGTTGGACGGTGCAGCAAGACTGGACCGCTGATGCCGAGGGACAGCATCGGCTCGATGCACTGCGGGTGATGCGCCAAGCGCCGGCGATCGTCAGCATCACCCTTATTGACGATGTCGGCCTCGAACGGCTGCATGTCTCCCGTATCGACTTGAACAGGATGGGAGGCGGATGGGATCGCTCTGGCGATCCTGCTGTCGTGGGAGTTCGTTCGAATGGCTCATGGTTCGGTCCAGTCACTTTTCGAGGCGGCTCCGAACCGTTCATGACCATTGCCATGGCCGGAAAGCGTAAGGCAGGTGGCATCGTCGTCGCCGAGATCAACCTGAAGCTTGTCTGGACGGTGGTTTCGGAAATTCGCGTCGGCAGTCGTGGCCGGGCGTTTGTTCTCGACCGGGCCGGCCGGCTCATTGCCCACCCCGACATCAGCAAGGTATTGCAGGGAACGGACGAGAAGACGGCGGCGGCTCATACCAGATTGCGGGACGAGCTCGCCGCCGCGGGGGGAGAGGCGACCACGGCCAGCAACGCCGAGAACGAACCAGTCGTGACCGCCATGACAGCGATCCCCAATCCCGGCTGGACCGTGTTCGTGGAGCAGGCGCAGGCCGAGGCTTTCGCACCGCTGTATGCGTCATTGTGGCGGACTGGCGGCCTGCTGCTCGCCGCTGCCAGCTTCGCATCGGCGCTTGCCTACTGGCTTGCCAGGCGGATGACCGGGCCAATCCGCCTGCTGGAGGAGGGTACCGAAAAAATCGGTGCTGGACAATTCGAGCACCGGATCGAAATCGCCACGGGAGACGAATTCGAACGGCTGGCGGAGCGGTTCAATGAAATGGCGCAAGAACTCGCCGTGTCGCGGGATCGTTCGGAGCGGATCGCGCGGCTGAAGCGTTTTCTAGCGCCGCAGGTCGCGGAACTCGTCGAAACTTCCGGGGACGAGAGCGTGCTCGCCGGACAGCGTGCAGAAGTGGTCGCTGTGTTCTGCGATTTACGTGGCTTCACCGCTTTTTCAGCGCACGCCGAACCTGAGGAGATCATGCATGTCTTGCGCGAGTACTATGAGGCGCTCGGCGCGATCATCACGCGCTACGGGGCCACGCTGACCAACTTCGCGGCGGACGGTTTGATGGTGCTCGTCAACGCCCCGGTACCGTGCGCGGATCCGGCGCTTCGTGCTGTTGAGATGGCCATCGACATGCAGGATGCCATCCAGCGCCTGATCGCCGAATGGCGTCTGCGCGGCCACGCGGTCGGCTTCGGCATAGGACTGGCGATGGGATGGGCTACAGTCGGCCGAATTGGTTACGAAGCCCGGGTTGACTACACCGCGATCGGACACGTCGTGAACCTGGCATCGCGACTCTGTTCGTCCGCCGCTGATCGCCAAATCCTCGTCGATCACGTCGTGGCGCAATCCGTGGGTGGAGAAATCTTATTGGTCGCTCTCGGCCCGCGGCAGCTCAAAGGTTTCGACGAGCAAATACCTGCTTGGAAGGTCGGAGCATGAATCGGAAGATCAAACGGTGCATGCTTGCCGCCAACGCCGACCTCGACAGTGGGCTGACGGTCCTGAAGAAAAAGCGACCTTGACTCCTTCACCAAAAAGAACAAAGTAGGAACATTTCTGCGGCAACCTGATATTCCTATTCCAGCGTGGAGGATTTGGCATGCCCACCATTTGGTACAGAAACGATCAGAAAATCTCGCCAGGCGATGTCATGAAATTCGCGGTCTACGCGGAGCACGTCAGCAGACAGTGCTATGACGTTTTCGAGGAAGACGGTTCGAGGTCTCGATCAGAAGCTCTGTCCCGTCGAGCGCAGGCCGTGTCTGATTCACTCGATTTTGGAGATGAACCACACTTCTTGGCGGAGACGACGAAGAAGGTTCTCGCCCTTCGAGATATGGTCTCTGGCATGTGCTTCGATACGTTCGGAGAGCGCGGCCATATGGGCAAGTCCATGGACCTTCTCGGCATGGCCCGGGACGTGGACGAAGTGCTCGAAAAGCTCGTTATCTACCATCTTTCCCCGGAGGAGTTGGAAGAGGCAGAGACGGAATGGACACATGAATCTCAGTTCTATGCGAAGATCGAAGGGGACAATTTGACTCGCGATGAGCCGGGCACCGGGGCGAGCGCTTGAAATCCTGCCTCGTCATGATCTCCAGACTTTCGGCATGAGAGCGGCGGCCAGCAGTATGGACTGCAGGGCTCGCCAGAAAAGCGCCCAGATATTAGGCTGGCCGTGACACGAAGGGGAGACCTCTGTGATCAAAAAGCCCCGCCGAGGCGGGACAGTTGACGGGCCTTAGAGGAACACACCATTGCGTTCCAACCCGTCTAACAACGAAAGGCCAGGCGGGTTCCCGGTGCGCTCTAGTACCAATCTTGCGGAGCTTAAACGTGCCTAGGGAAAGAAAATCCTCGCAAGAGCGGGGCTTAGGTAGGGGGGGGTTTCTAGGCAGGAATGCATTGTGGCGTTGCTACAACTACTTTGCATATGCTTCTTATGTGAGCAATAAATAATACTTTCTTTCCACAGGCCCGCTCAGAATTTAAGCAATATCGTACGGTTTCGCTCTGAAGGATAAAGTGACTTCAAATTACAGCTATGCTGAGTATTGTTTCGTCGGCCGTTCAGCGATCATTGCTAACCCCAAGCATCGCTTCTCCTGTGCGTTGGGCGGTCATCTACACCCGAGATAAGAATTTCTCGGAGAGATGCTGGAGCAAAGTGTCATAGTTCGCTGAACTTTGGACCGCATCGACAGCCACAGCGAGGGCAAATTGCCCGCGACAGCTCTGAATGTCGCAATGATGCTGAGAACACCATTCCGTCACGGCATCGACCACAACATCAATATCATGGTCGGAAAGGGAGGCCAGCGCTGGAAACATCTAGATGTCCATAGATCTGTGGCCGGGGCTGTTGGACTAGTTTCGGGGATCCAGCCTGAACCTCAGATGAAGGGCATTTGCGCAATCACACCAGTCGCTCCTCCGTTTCAGGCCCCACGACCGCGCAAAACCTTCCTTGAGCAACGTCTTCCCGATCTCCTGGCAGTTAGCGCGTAGATATTCACCAAAAAAAGCCCCGCCTTAGGTAAGACGAGGCTAGTTGGGATTGCGGTGGGCCGCACATTGAAGTGTAGGGTGGCTGCCATATCAAATCTCTGCACGACCCGACTCCCTACGATCGGCGGAGCCAAATTGTTCCCTCCCGACAGATTTTTTATCGGCCTTGCGGCCGGCCATGTAATTCCAGCAGTTTTTCACAATACTCCTCGACCCTCCGGCATGCCTCCCGGGACTGCACTTAAGGCTCATAAGCGGAAAACCTGCCTCGCCGCAGGGGCTGTCGGGCCCGGAAGAGCGCCGGTAGCGCAAAGTTGGCATCGCTCTGTTGTGATAAGCGGCAGCTTTCGGGAATCCACGAACTGGCTCCGAATGACAGAAATGGATCGATTCCAGCCGCCGCTTCCGCTCCAACAAACCCGGGTTTAATGCGTGGAGTGGAGCCGATCGCAAAGCCGTTAGAAGGGCCCCCATCATAAATACCCGTGCAGAAACCTATAGCCGATAAACTGTCGCCCCTCGGGCTCAAACATATCAACATGCTCGGTCGATACGCATTCACACTGCCGGATTTGTCGCACGCGGGGAACTCCGACCGCTGCGCGATCCGTCAATCCCCGATGGGCATGACGCGTGAAATCCTTATGTAGGTTATCTGCTCCGTTGCTACTCAGACCCCTTATCTCTTAGCCGAAGTCAATAACACGTTTTAGGCAATTGCTTTTTAAGACATTGCTGATGGGATGGCGGCATGACTAAGCCGCCAAAACCAAAACCGCTCCTGGAGGATGCTGACAAGCCGGTTCGATCCCGGCCGCGCAAGCCGCGAAATCCTGCCCAGCCGAACCTCCTCCTCGACCCCATGCCGGATCGCATCGATCCTTGCCTCGCTCTCCTTAAGCCGAAGCCGCCCAAAGGGCCGCAATGGGCTTTCGAAGTGAAATGGGATGGCTATCGCCTTTCCGTTCATGTCGAGCCGACGGGCATTCGCATTCTGACGCGCGGCGGCCATGATTGGACGGATCGTTTTCCGGCGATCAAACTCGCGGCCATGTGGCTTCCTGTCGGTTCTGCAATCCTCGACGGCGAGGCTGTGGTTCTCGACGAGAAAGGCCGGTCGGATTTCGGCCTGCTGCAACAGTCGCTCGGCGGCCGGGGTGGCAAGAAGAGTTCAAGCGACGCCATCTTCATGGCTTTCGATCTGCTCTATTTCGACGGTCACGACCTCAGGAACTCCGAACTCGATATGCGCCGGCATCTGCTCGAGGATCTGGTGCCGGCCGGCGAGCAGGGAGATATCCGGCTTTCCGAGGAGATCGAGGCCGACGGCGATCAGATGCTGGCAAGCGCTTGCGAACATGGTTTGGAAGGCATCATCGCCAAGCGCCGTGACGCGCTCTATCGCTCCGGCCGGCTCGGCGACTGGGTTAAGATCAAGTGCATCCAGAGCGACAGTTTTGTGATCGTCGGCTACGAGCGATCCACAGTCGCGCGTGCCGGGATCGGTCGGCTTCTGCTCGCCGCGCGCAAGGGCAAGGAGCTAGTCTACGTTGGCGGGGTCGGGACTGGCTTCAACGAGCGCAACGCCTATGAGCTTCGTGAGATGCTCGATGGCCTCATCACATCCACGCCGGCTGCGACGGTCGATCGCAAAAGAGCAATATTCGTAAAGCCAAAGCTGATTGCTGAGATCGAGTATCGGGCGTGGACAGACGACGGTAAGCTGCGGCACGCGTCATATAAGGGGCTGCGTGAGGTGCAGGACAATGCGGCCGTTTATGAGATTGTGTAAGGGCTGCCCGCTACAGTGCGCAATCGATACAAGGCTTAAGAACTCCCGTCAGAGCCAACACGATGCCGAGCAGAACGAACGACGTCGTCAGCACCCAAAAAGGCCAGTCGATTAGGAACTTCTGTCTCGGCGCCGCCCAGTCCTGATCATGATCTGGGAACTCAGATCGATGGAGCTTCGGGCCGAAATCTTTGCTGAAATCGAAGCCGTTTCTGAGGTAAAAGATGAGCGACCTGATGTACCAATACCAGCTGTAAGCACAAATGCTTCCGACAAAGCAGAACGCGAACCACAACTGAATTCGATCTTCACTCAATCAAGCTTCCCCATCGGTATCGCCATCTTCATCCAGTTCGTGCACCGGCAGATAGGTGTTCTTCTCCATCCACTCCCGAACGATAAACCTGATCGTGTCGTTGCGCGTCATGCCGAGCTCGCCGGATAGATCTCGCAGAGCTTCTTCCATATCATCTTCGAAGGCGATCGATCCTGAATTGCGCAATAGGAGCGCGGCCCGACGAAGCAGGATTTGTAAGTCAGGCCGGGAGACGTCCGCAATCCGGTCGGCGGCGTCCTCAAGCAGAGCAGCGGTATCAGGTGTTTTCATGTGCGCCTCCAGCCACGTCATCACCTTGCCGCTTGTTGCTGCCAAGCATCGAGCCCAGCCTCGGTGAGCATATAATAGCCGGTGCGGTCGGGATACTTCTCCTGCGGGAATGTCTCAAGAAAGCCTCTGATCTTGAGCCTATCGCCAGTTTCAAGGCCGCAGTCCCTCATGTCGCGGAAATGGATTTTGACGTTTGGACCTTTGACGGAAAGGAACTTCAAAGCCTTTATCTCGCGCTTGCCTTGAAGGCCGAATTCATCGCGATGAAGCGGCAGCCGCCTGCGGGCTTAACCTCCTTAAGCAGAAGGGTTCCTGTCGATGTTCAACGGCGGCGTGAATATCAACCGCGCATTTGAGCTCGATCGGCACGGACGGGACCGGACGAGGGCGCGCTCGCTTCAAGTGTGTCGGCTTGCGCTCGTTGATGTCTCTTGAGGATGCGAGATTGCTAGTGCGACGTCCATGGCTATCGTTTGTCGAGCAGGGCGCCGGTCAGGGGCCGGCTGGGCAATGGTTTTGGATGATACCTGGAAACGGCTTCGATAATCGTTCGGGCTCACGCCGATCGTCTTGGTAAAGACCCGCCTCATCGCGTTGACGTCTGCGAACCCGCAGATGGTGGCGATCCTCTGTAGCGGATGGACGGTGTCCTCGAGCAGCCGCCGTGCGGCGTCCGTCCGAGCGGCCGCGACGAAATCGGCCGGCGTGATTCCAAGCTCCTTGCGAAAGACGCGTGCGAAATTCCGGATGCTCATTCCAATCTCTTGAGCCAAGCTCTCGACGTCGAGGTTGCCGTTCAGATTTGCGAGCACGAACTCCTGAGCCTTCTGTATCAACGTCGTCTCGGACATCTGCCCGACAAGGTGCGCGCTGAACTGCGATTGGCCGCCAGGTCTTTTCATGAACATGACCATGTAACGGGCGACGATCATTGCTACGTCCTTGCCGTGATCCTCTTCAACAAGCGAAAGGGCGAGATCGATGCCGGCGGTGACACCGGCGGCGGTGATAAGCGACCCGTCCCGTACGTAGATGGCATCGGCGTCGAGATTGATCGCCGGATACTCGCGGCTAAACTTCGCCGCGCATTCCCAGTGTGTCGTCACCCGCTTTCCATCGAGAAGCCCGGCTTCGGCAAGCAGGAAAACCCCGGTGCAGATCGAGCCGAACCGCCGCACGCCTGGAACCCGGCGCCGAAGCCATGCCGTGACTTCTGGATCGATCTCGAGAAAAGCAGGATCTCCGGCAACCAGCAGCGTGTCGATCTCTTCATCTTCGTCGAAGATGGAGCGATCCGCCATGAACCTCAACTGACCGGTTCCGGCGATCGAGCGTGCTCCGGTTGACATGACCTGTATATCGTAGGCGCTCATGTCGCCCAGCCTTCGCGCAGCCTCCCAGAAAACTTCAGCAGGGCCGACGATGTCCAGTGACTGCACGCCTGGCGGCGCGAGGATGACAATCCGCATGACTACGCTCCTAGTTGCCCGTCCAATGTCTGGTCATGCAAGATTTCTGCCAGTCCTGTCATGGCTAGCCCGCGCCTGATCTGCCTGCTGTTGAGGTGGAAATTCTGACCGTCGCCTATGCAATGTTCTTCGATCTTCTTCGTCGCAGCCCCTTGGAAGGTCGCCTGGTTCACCTCGTAGAAAGCGATACAGTCCTCCATGAGCGGAGACTTCCGGAGGACGGCGCGAAACGCCCTTCGATGAACGAGGCAGTTCCCGCCGTTACCGGCTGTGAACCGCAACGCGTCGAGGTCTGCGCTCCAAAGCGGGCTCGAGTTCATGCGGTACCTTCAAATCGACGGTAGAGCGCCCCGCTCACGGACCCGAGGAGAGCCCAGAAGACGAGGCTCGTCATCACCGCAGCAGCTACGAACTGATGCTCAAGGGACTCCGGGGCCAGCGGGTGCATTCCTTCCGGTGCGACCGGAGCGCCGATCAGGTGAGGGGCCGCGATGACTGCAATGGCGACGGCTGCCGCCCATGGCTTTCGTTGGAAAGCAATTAGACCGATACCGACTGCTGTAGCCAACGCGGTTCCGATCCACCAGAGCTGACGGTCGGCCAGGGGCGCGGAAGGCGTTCCGGGTAACTCGGGCGGCAGACCTATTAAAGGCGCGAGCATGACGCAGGCGAAACCGGCCAATCCCCACAGCAAGCCGTCGCGCCAGGTGACGGGCTTCCCACGCATTGCGATAAGTCCGCACAGAACCAGGGCGTAGCCGATCGCAGTCAGCATGTTTGCTGCCACTGTGAAGGCCATCCGCTCCAGTCCGTCTGACGGCTCCCAGCCTGCTTCGTCGTGATCGTGACCGGCTTCGGGGACGTGCGCTGTCGTCATAGGTGAGACGACTTCCGGTGTTTCCGTGGCTCCGCCCGCCTTCTCATATACCTCGGCCTTGGCGATCAGCTGGCTGGTTCCAGCGAATTGGGCGGCGCTGACGGCGCCGCCGACGATGACGCCCGTAAGGGCCGCCGTGAATACGATCGAGCGAAACAGCGACATGAGATTAAACCTCAGTGGCAGGGAAACGCGTTGGCGTGACGGGTGTCATGCGCTGCGTTGTGAACGATTTCGATGTGCGAGAACCCGACGAATCCCACGATCAAAAGACCGAAGAAGACCGCCGTCGCAGCCTGGAGGATTTTCGCGGCCGACGTCGTGAGGTTTGGCGCCGCGAGGGCTGTGGAGGCTGAGATTGACATCCTGATACCTTTCAAGTGTTTGAGTAGAGAGCCAATTTTGGCAAGATTTGACTGAGATCAGGCCGCCAGAGCGGCCACGATCTCTTCGGGGTCGACGACCCCAGCCTTCACGACGGCCTTCTCAAGGGCTGTCAGGAACTGGTCGTAGTAATTCCAGCTCGAGCGATCGACGGGATGCGCATCTTCCCAATTCTTGATCGTCGCGATCAGTTCGTCTCGGAAATCGTCCCATTCGAAGGCGCCGCTCTTTGCGAGGGCAAGCGCCATTCCGAACGAGGATCGCTCCCATTGGGAACCGAAGCAGAGGGCACCATTGGCTCGGGGAGGGTTGTCGGTCTTGCCCATCATTTCCGTAACCGCGAAATGTTCGAACTGGGTCAACATCGCATCCGCCTCAAGCGGCCTTGGCGATGGCGACGCCCATCATGGCTTCGGGGGTTACGAGAGCCTCAAGCTCCGTCTCCGTCAGCCCCTCGGTGCCTGGCGGGCGTTCCGGGATAACGAACCAGCGGATCTGCGCGCTGGAATCCCAGACTTTGATCTCGATGGCCTCCGGCACGGGCAGACCAAACTCGTTTAAGACCGCGCGCGGCTCGCGAGCTGCACGGCTGCGGAATGTCGGATCCTTATACCAGTACGGCGGCAGCCCCAGGACTGGCCAAGGGTAGCAGGAGCAGAGCGTGCAAATGATGAGGTTGTGGACGTCTGCAGAATTGGCGACTGCGCGCATATGTTCGCCCTCCGCGCCCGCCATCCCTTCCGGAAGATCGAGTTCGGCAATCGCTGCTGGGGTATTGGCCACCAGGCGGTCCTTGAAGGCGGGGTCGAGCCATGCGCGGGCGACGATCTTGGCGCCGTTAAACGGTCCCATCTTCGTTTCGAAGAAGTCCAAGATGGTATCGACGGTCTTGTTCGTGATGACGCCTTTCTTGATCAGGAGGGCCTCGAGAGCTTTAACGCGCGCGGCACTGTAGGCTTCGCGATCTTCGCGGTATTTGAAGCGGTCGGTCATCTGAGTGTTCTCCTATTGGTTTGCGGCGTCAGGCGGCTTCGGCGGCGACGGCGCGTGGGGATTCCACGTAGTGGGCGTAGAGATCCGCGTAGAGGCTGAAATTCGTCTCGGCGTTGGTGGGCCAGAGTTCCTCCGGCTCGAAACGAATGCAGTAGACCGGCATCGCCGCGCCGATCCCGTCCGTTCCCGTGTCACAGAGGTAGACGTAGGCGCCGTCGTAGACAGTCTCGACGGTTCCCGTCTTACCCCGAAGAAAGCCAGGAAGCCGGGTATGTTCGACCGATGGGACATTCCTGATCGAGACGAGGTCGCCAACGGTGAAATCGAAGGATACGTCCGCCTCACGCTTGGGGCTGTCGCCTTCGACGAGATATTGAACGACCCGATCGTCGATCGCCTGGTCGCCGGCCGTCGGCACGGGCATCGAGGGATCAGCGTAGTATTCCTCAGTCAGGGCATCGAGTTCCTCGGCGGTGATGTAGCCATTGTCGATGAAGTAGCCGGAAATGCCGCCAAGCCACTTCTCGTAGTATCGGTATTTGAAGTAGTCGAACGGGTTGAGAGATTCCGCACCCTTGCGCAGGTCCGCCCAGGTCCAGATGGTCGAGAATGCAGACGGCGTCGCGGGAAGCGGGAGTTGAGAGGACAGGGCCATCATTGCGGTGTGGATACCGAAGATGCGGGTCTCCCATGTTTCCACGAAGACGCGCGTTTCCGTGCTGACCGGGCCTAGGCCTTCAAGGCCGCCGAGGTAGTGTTGGAGCTTCATCGAAATTTCCTCTTGAGCGATTGGTGTGGCTACGCGGTGGCGGGCTTCTTGGTGGAAAGTAGCGACGTGCCGATTTCCGACAGAAGACCGAAGGCGCCGCCCAGCAGCATTGCGGCCATGGCGACGAGGGTTGGATGGTTCATTCCTGACGTGACGACAGACGTATTGGTGGCGGCCGTCGTGCCGACCAAGGACGCGAAGCCGAATACGATGGCCGGCGGGAAGTTCAGTATCTTGATGGAGGACACCATCACCATGGCCGAGGTGCCGAGACCGACGAGTAAGGCGACAAAGATCGGATGCTGCGGTCCATATTGGATCACCAACAGTGTTAGCGACGCGATGATGATACCGGTCCAGTTGGACACGACGCTCTTGACCAGGCCCTGCTGCCCGCCGCCGCAGGCATAAAAAGACGCCCAGGCGATAAACGTCACCCATACCGGAACAGGAAAGACGGTCGCGGTGATGTAGGTGTCTATGGCGCCCAGGACGCCAAGGCTGATCATTGCTGCAACGAGAGGGGGCATGTCGTGTCTCCTTGTGTGAAAGCGTGGAATGGGTCAGGACGCCAGGGCTTGGGGTTGGACGATGCAGCGCTCGAAGCCCGCTCGCAGCATCTCCTCGTCAAGGTTGCGACCGATGAAGACGATGTCGCTTGAGCGAACCTCCGACGGTTGCCAGACCTTTCCCGGCCGGCCTTCCAAGGTCATGTGGATGCCATGCAAGACATATCGCCTGGCTTCTCCGGCGAAGCTGAGCACGCCTTTCATCCGAAACAGGTCGGCTCCGATGTCCTGCACCAGGCGGGTCAGCCAGTCGTTGAGCGCCACCGGATCGAGAGGCTCTTGCTCGCGGAAAGCTACGCATCCGATAGTTTGATCGTGCTCGTGCTCCTGTTCTTCCAGGATCTGCGGATCGATCGCGAGCACGTTCTTCAAGTCGAACGCGCCGAGGCCGACGACATCTTCAAATGCGACGCCGCAATCCTTGGTCGGGATGATCCGGGCCAGGGGATTTCGTCGCCTCAGATCCCGTTCGACTTGTAGAAGATGATCCTCGTCGACGAGATCGATCTTATTCAGCAGCAGGACGTCGGCAAAGCTGATCTGTTCGACTGCTTCTTCTTGCGCGAGTTGTCCTTCTATGTGTCGGGCGTCGACTACGGTGACGATGGCGTCCAGTTCCAATCGGGCGGACAGGACGTCGTCGAGGATGAACGACTGGATGACGGGGGCCGGATCGGCTAGTCCCGACGTCTCGATGATGAAACGATCGATCTGGCGGCCCGACTGAAGCAGGGCTCTAATCGCCGCGATGAGGTCGTCGCGGACGGTGCAGCAAATGCATCCGTTGTTCAGTTCCACGATCTGATCGTTCGTCTGCACGACAAGTTGGCCGTCGATGCCCACTTCTCCATATTCGTTGACGATAACCGCAACACGCTCGGTGCTCTCGGACGAAAGAATCTTATTGAGTAGCGTCGTCTTTCCGGCTCCGAGGAAGCCCGTGAGTATGGTGGTTTTTAACTTCGACATGGCTGCCGTCTCCGTGTCAGGCACAGCTTCGCCACTCCCGCGATTGCAGGTCAGCAGAGGGATCGCTATGCAGTTTTCGGTGTTACGAAGGGCGAGTTGTCCCGATCGCTTGACCGGCATTACAGGTAAACTTGCGAAATTGCGCAATGCGGCAAGGGTTTCAATTTCGGCCAAAGGAATCGCAAAAGCTGCCAAAAAAAGCCGCTTTTAGCGGTTTGCTGATGAAATAATCAGCGTGCCTAAATTACATACAGGGCATCCCCTTGGAGATGTTCGTGCCTTGGTAGGCTGAGCCGAGCGCTCAAAATTGAGGACGCGCTGGCAAAACCAATCGACACAGTGAGACGAGCGGACTCCGCGTGGGGCAGTTAACCGCCTTTGACCGCGCGATCGAGGGAATCCGGAGATGAAAACGGAATACGACGAAACGACAGTTCCCGCTTTAACTGGTATCAAAGGGCGTTGCCCACGTTGCCAGCGGGGACATCTGTTCGCTACGCCTTTGAGGGGCTCGAAGGTCAAAAGGCGCTGCAGGATGCCTTTCGTGCCGCACGGGATGCGCTGATCGCGAGCGGAGGCGCTTGACGATGACAGCGCGGCAGCAGCTCAAGAGACGCGATTGGCCGGCGGCCTTTTTCCGCTCTCTTGGCCATGCGTCATGGGCTGCGGAGCAGACTGAGGCCGGAGCGTGTGCCGAGGGGCCGCGGCCGCCGTTCTTAATCGCGTTCTGGCGTGACATTCCGCTTTTTAAGTCAGTTAGCAAGCTCGGCCATGATCAATCAGTTGCCCGACGCGTGTGCTGCAGAAGTGCGCGCAATAGCCGGCGGGAAAGATCAAAGGATTCGCTTCGGCGCGTCCTCAATCTGTTCAAGGATCTCGACCAGCCCCAGCATCACGTTCTTGTTCAGGCAGCCATGACGAGGCCAGACGTTCACGGACCGTTTCGGCCAACCAAAAGAGAGACCTGAAGTCGGCATCATGCAGAACGCGCGCATCGCCTTCGCTCGACTGCTGCGCGAGCTCGCCCTAGATGGCGTGGATGGTCCGGACGCGCCACGCTCCCCGCGTACGGCCGATTACGGATCGAGGCGCTGATATGCCAGTCAGACGAAGGGCCGGCAAGCGGCGCTCGACCGATGGGCTCGACCAGTGGTTTTTCGTGTTCTCCAGCGGCCACGATTTCTTCGACGAACTGGCCGATCTCGGAATCGAGACGGATGCCTACCACTGTCCATCGATGGAGGATGCTGAATCAGCTTGGCGGCGATTGGGTGACGCCTTTTTAGAAATACCGCGCCACCCTGAGCAGGGGGAGCCGTGGGCGCTGAAAGAGTTTGGACCGCCAACAAAACGGCGCGGGAAGCGGCGTCGTTAGTCAACTCCAGCCGGAAGGCGATCAAGAGCGAGGGTGGCTTTGGGCGTTAGTCCTGCGACGAGTCGTCGATATCCTTACCCAAGGCACCCTCAATGCCTCTGCGCACTCCCATCAGAAACGGTGTGCTGTTACCGCGAGTGGCAGGTTGTTCCGGAATACTAGGAAGGGCTACGGCTGTCCCGCGTACGGTTCTGTAGCCAACTTCGAAACCATCTCTAAAAGAGCCTTCTCTGACTATGTCGACCATTGTCGGACCCTCACGTTTCACACCAAAGTCGCACACCCCCGGCCGGTCGTCAATTTCCCGTAAAAAGGCTTGGACCAGCGTGGGTCGCTTCTTCGGTATAACCTCGAATTGGAAATTTCATCCTATGCCAATCATCGAGCTTGTCGCCGCCAAGGGGTCACGGGCCCGCAGCACTTACGAAGACGCGGATCTGAGCGACCTGTCGCTCTTCGCCGTTTAATCAAAGGAAACTTTATGACCAAGACCAACGCCCCCGCCGGCGACCCAACACCCGTGCCTGACGCAGAAGACGAAACCAATCTGCCGCCAACCGAGGCACCAGAAGACCCCGGCATCCCCTTTGATCAGCGATGGAACCGGATGGGCATAGCCCCGCGCCTCGTCACCATCACGATTAAATTTGCAGCCGCCTTCGAGCGGCTTTTTCTATGGAGAATTAGATGCCATTAAGCTACCTCGTGGAACCGCCGGAACGACGCTCCGGGAACCCAACATGGCAGGTGAGCGGGCGATTGCTGCAGCTCTCGGCACAAGGCCACATCTGCTGTGGCGGACGCGTTACCACGCCGCCGGTCTGCGTAAATCTCCTCAACCACCCGCCAACCATGAGCGTCCGCCGACCATGCGGCAACGCCAAAACGACGCGGCGGCATAGACATGCACAACCCGTTCATTCCCTCCCATTCCCGCGTCTGCGAGACGGCAAATCTCGTCATGATGTTTTCGGTGACAGTCGCCGGCCTCATCGCGGCCGTGACCGCCTTGGTCATACAGGTGGCCGGATGATCAACGCTTTTGATCAGAAGGCGCTCTACGAAGCGCATCTGCGGGTTGGCCGCCCGCGAAACGTTGGTGCTGAGGGTTAAGGGGGATTCCCGAAAACGAGTTTGAAAAGGGTGCTCCGGATCAGGGGCAGACACCCTTTTCGTGCTGAGTTTTGCAGTCTCAGCGGAACGGAAATTAGCAGAGAGATTGCTGTCCACCATCGGACCGAAGTCCGACTCACTCGCAATAATTCGTCGCGGCATTGGCCGCAACGCCGCGTCGTTCCTAGCTCTTGACCACCGATGTGCTGGCGCTGGTGATTGAACGACGATGCGGAAGGTCGGTGCGAGTTCGACCCGGCCTTTTTTTGTTCGTTTCTACCCTGGCGCCGAGCCGAGATCTCGCGACGGCAGTTGGCGAGCATTGAAGATTCATCGAGCGGGCAATCCAGCCGAAGTCGGGAGCCGACGTAGCCCGAGCAACGACTGCCGTGTTGCGTTTCACCTCACCGCAGCGACAGCGACCCGGAAAAGAGGTACGGTGCCCCAGCGCCGATCGTCGGTCGCGATTAAACTCGTGGGGCGGAATGCGAGGGGTCCAACAACCACTTCTGACCGGTTTCGGGGCCGCCGCGTCGGCTACGGAGGTAGCTCGCAATCTGGACCTGACGGGGCGGGTTGCTCTTGTCACTGGCGGTTCGTCCGGTCTTGGGCTGGAGACAGCCCGCGCGCTTCGAATGTCGGGGGCGAGCGTACATGTTACCGCTCTTGACCCCGTCGCCGCCCGCACGGCATTGAACGGGATCGGCGGGATTGAGGTTTGGCCCCTCGACCTCGCAGATCACGCATCGGTTAAAGCCTTTGCGAAAGCTTTCCTTGAGCACCAGGGTCGGCTCGACATTCTCGTTCTAAACGCAGGGATAATGGCGCAGCCGCTCTTCCGCGACAAACGTGGTAGAGAGGGCCATTTCTCGATCAATTACCTTGGACACTATGAGCTCACCGTGCGGTTATGGCCAGCATTGCTCGCCGCCGGGACATCCAGAGTGGTCGTCCTGTCGTCACGGGGCCATCAGATGTCCGATGTCGATCTCGAGGATATCGATTTCGCGCGCCGTCCCTACGACAAGTGGATGGCCTACGGCCAATCCAAGACAGCGACTGCCCTCTTCTCGGTATCGCTCGACAGGCGCGGCCGTGGGCATGGTGTTCGTGCCTTTTCTGTCCATCCCGGAATGATTGTCACCCCCGGTATTCGCCACCTATCCCGATCCGAGTTCGACGCTTTCGGCGCGCTCGAAGCGGATGGGACTCCCGTGATTGATCCGACGATGGATAAGAAAACCCCGGAGCAGGGGGCGGCGACGTCGGTCTGGTGCGCAACTTCCCCGGCGCTGAGTTCATCAGGCGGGGTCTACTGCGAGAACTGCGATATCGCGTCCGTTCAGACCGACAGACCCTTCGGGGTGCGGCCGTATGCGATCGACCCGGAGAGGGCCGAAATCTTGTGGCGAATGAGCGCGTTGTTGACGGGTTTAGATATTGTAATAACGTGAAGCACAGTGTTGTATCTCGCGGTGCCTTTCGGTGCTTGACGGCGGCACGGCATGTACTGATCCCCCTAAAGGAAGATGGACGGCCCGCTACGACGTTACCCTACATTTCTCAAGCGATGTTTGTATTGTGCTGTCATCCTCGAACCCGACTGGTTCGACCAGAATACGCGGCATTACTCGGTGTCCAGGCTGGCACCGCTCCGTTGTCAGGGCAGATCAGAATGGAAGGGAAGGCACTACTTAACGCAACCGCTGCGCCGAATTTAGCGACATCCTTCGGCGAATTCCGGCTGTACCCGGGGCGTCACCTCCTTGTCAAAGACCAGGAGCCGGTGGCAGTCGGCTCGCGGGCGCTCGAAATCCTCATCGCGCTGACCGAGCGGCCGGGCGAGCTCGTGACAAAGGACGAACTGATTTCGCGTGCCTGGCCGAACACGATAGTCGAGGAGTCGAACCTCAGAGCGCAGATCGCCGTGCTTCGGAAGGCACTGGGCGAAGACCAATCCGCCGCTCGATACATTGCCGCCGTCCCATCGCGCGGTTATCGGTTCATCGCTCCGCTTTCCCGTTCCGAGGTCAAAATCCACCCCGTCGAGGAGGCCGCGCCTAACAACCTTCCAAAGCAACTGACGCGGCCGATCGGACGGGAGGAGGCAATCGGGATTCTGGAAGGTCGAATTCAACGATTCCGTCTTGTCACGGTTGTCGGTCCGGGCGGTATCGGAAAGACAACTGTCGGCGTTCGCGTGGCAGAGGAACTATCGTCATCGTATCAACACGGCGTGTGCTTTGTGGACTTGGCACCACTGTCGCATCCTTCGTCACTTCCGTCGGTGTTGGCGTCACTGCTTCGGCTCCCGGAGATAACTGGCGATCCGATTTCCCTCGTGAGCGCGCACCTGCGTGACAAGCATATGCTTCTGGTCTTTGATAATTGCGAGCTCGTACTCGATGCCGCCGCTCGACTAGCGGAGACCTTGCTTCGGGAGGCGCCGGGCATCAGCGTTCTGGCGACCAGCCGCGAGGCCTTGCGGGTGGAGGGCGAGAGCGTCTACAGGCTCCCGCCGCTCGATATGCCGCCGCTCGGCGCGGGCCTGACCGCGGCCGATGCTTTGGCATTTCCAGCCATTCGCCTTTTTGTTGATCGAGCGACGTCGTCAGGAAGCGAGTATGCGTTCGATGACGACGAAGCGCCGATCGTCACCCATATATGTCGTCAGCTCGACGGTATCGCCCTGGCTATCGAGCTTGCCGCGGGTCGCGTTGAAGCATTCGGCACGCGGGGAATAGCCGAGCTTCTCAATGATCGTCTACGACTGCTGACGGGTGGACGGCGCACCGCTCTTCCACGCCACCAGACGTTGGCCGCCATGATCGACTGGAGCTATGGGGCGCTCTCCACGGAGGAGCAAACGGTGTTGCGTGCCCTCGCGGCATTCGCTGGCGAATTCAGTCGCGAGGCTGCCGCCGCCGTCACTTTCGACTCCGTCGCAAACGAGCGCGATGCCCCCGTTCAACTCGCGCAACTCGTCGCAAAATCCCTTCTCGCTGTCGACACGCACGGCAAGGCCGCACGATACCGTTTGCTCGATACGACACGTGCTTTCGCTCTTAGTAAGTTGCAGGAAGAAGGGGAGGTCGGTCCCGTCGTACAACGCCTCGCAAAATACCTTTGCGAGACCCTTGAGCATTCGCACGAAGAAATCGAGACCCTGTCGAGCGAGGAATGGCTATCCAAATACGGCACCCATATCAACAACGTCCGCTACGTCCTCGATTGGGCATATTCGGATGACGGCGACACCGAGATGGGCATCGCGCTGACGGTTGCCGCAGTTCCGCTGTGGTATCAATTGTCTCTGGTGGATGAGTGCCTGGCGTGTGTGCAACGTGCGCTACTCGGCGTCGATCCGGGGGAAAGGCGGGACGGGCGCGCTCGTCAGGTCATGCATCTTTATCGAGCGCTTGGTCTCGCACAGGCTTTCAAGGTCGGATTCGCGCCCCAGGCGCCGGCGGCGTTCGCCAAGGCGCTGGAGATTGCCGAACACTTGGGAGATATCGACGCTCAGGCAGAAGCCCTTTGGGGCTTGTGGGTCGCACAGGTCGGTATGGGTGAATATCGAGCATCGCTCGATAACGCGGATCGGTTCGTGAGGCTTGCTCAAAGCGGTCTCGATAAGTTCATCGGCGACCGGATGCTGAGCATGACGCTCTTCTGCACGGGAGACTTCCGAGGTGCCCGTCGCCATGCCGATCTCATGCTGGCGCGCGATGTATTCACGGATATTCCACCCGGTGGTTCCGTAAGGTTCAGGTTCGGTCAGTCCGTTTCGGCCCGAATACAGCCCGCTCAGCTCTTGTGGATGCAGGGCTTCCCGGATCAGGCCGTTCGCGCCGCCGCCGCCGCCGTCGAAGCGGCTCGTACCTCTGGTCACGCGATCTCCCTATGCGAAGCGTTGGCCAGATGGTCGTGCCCAATCCTCGTTCATGTCGGGGACCTTGCGACGGCTGATTCCGCGATCACAGAACTACTCGACCTGGCGAAACTAAATGGGCTCGGTCCATGGGAGGTGTTCGGCCGCTGCTGGAAAGCGGCTCTGCTGATCCAGCGGGGACTTCCCGAAAGAGGCGTTCCACTTCTTCGCAACGGACTGGCGGACCTGCGCCGGGTCAAGCTCTTCAATCTCTACAACGTCAGATTTGTCTGCTCCCTGGCCGAGGGCCTCGCCTCGCTTGGCGAGCACGCCGAAGCGCGCGCACTCGTGGATGCGGCCATTGGTTCGAGCGAAGAGAAGGACGAACTCTGGTACATCACGGAGCTCTATCGTCTGAAGGGCGACATCTTTTTTCAGCGCGGAGACGGCGACATCGCCGAGCGGTTCTATCTCCAGTCCATCGAGCTTGCGCGACAGCAGGACGCGCTTTCCCTGGAGCTCAGAGGAGTCATGAGTCTGGCTCGTTCGTCTCGCGGGCGGGGCGACAGGATTGGGGCTCGAGAGCTTTTGGCCGCGGTCTACGACCGTTTCAGCGAAGGTTTCGATACCGCCGACTTGAGGACGGCGAGGGCAATGCTGACCGAAAATCCCTGACCGAAACCTGCCATCCCCCACGGCCCGTCACAAGAATTCACCACGATTCACTGGCTGGTGACCGTGTTGGTCTGCCATCTTCTGCCCGTCGCCGGATTGTCGGCAGTGCAGCATAAAAGGCATACCGATGAAGACCACCACTCCTACCGAAATGGACGCGCTCGTCCTCACCGAAACGAACTCGGACCTTGTTCGGACCCGGATGGTCTGCCCGGCTCCCGCGGCGGGGGAGGTTCTCGTCCGCGTCAAGGCAAGCAGCGTCAACCCGCTCGATCTCAAGATCAAGAGCGGACAGGCTCCGCACGCCCGCCACCCGTTACCCGCCATCCTTGGAATGGACTTAGCCGGGGTCGTCGAGGCAGTGGGTCCTGGCGTCACGGCATTCAAGCCGCAGGACGAGGTTTTTGGTTTGACTGGCGGCGTTGGCGGCCTGCAGGGTTCATTGGCGACTTTCGTCTCGGTCGATGCCGATCTGTTGGCCCCTAAGCCAATCAACCTCACCATGCGCGAGGCAGCAGCTCTGCCCCTGGTATTCATAACCGCCTGGGAAGGGTTGGTTGATCGCGCCGCGGTGCAAGCACGGCAAAAGGTACTTGTAATCGGTGCGGGCGGCGTCGGTCATATAGCAATCCAGATCGCACGCGCTTTCGGAGCCGAGGTCTTCGCTGTGGACAAGGCCTCGAAGCAGAGGCAGATCGAAGAGCTGTGCGCGACCGCGATCGACCGCCATCAGACTACCGTCGAGGAGTACGTGAAGGACCACACGGGCGGGCGCGGCTTCGATGTCGTCTATGATACCGTCGGCGGGGCAGGGATTGATGCTGCGTTCAATGCCGTGAGCAGGTTCGGCCACGTCGTCAGTTGCCTCGGATGGGGCACCCATTCGCTCGGGCCGCTCTCCTTCCGGGCCGCAAGCTACTCGGGCGTGTTCACGCTTCTGCCGATCCTGACCGGAGAAGGCCGCGCGCATCACGGGGCGATCCTGCGCGAGGCAAAACGCCTTGCCGAAGCCGGAAAGATCACTCCTCTCCTCGACCCGCGCCGCTATAGCTTCGAGACTATCGGCGAAGCCTATGCCGAAGTCGAAAACCGCACCGCCAACGGAAAGATCGTCATCGACGTCGCCGCCTAGGAGGGCGTCTCACCCCAGCCAAGGAAAAAAGCTATGCCATTCGTAAACGTAAAGCTCGTCGACGGCGTCTTCACGCCAGAGGAAAAGCACGCCATGGCCAAGGCGCTGACCGATGTCATGGTCAAGTTCGAAGGCTCGGAGGCCTTCCGCGAGGTCGTCTGGGTACTGATCGAGGAACTGCACACGGATGGCTGGCACATCGGCGGCAGGCCGTTCGAGGGGCCGAAGTCTTTGTTGACCACTCTTTCCAAATCCAAAGACATCGTCGAGACGATCGACGGTAATCCGACCACGCGCAAAGAGTGGGCCGCGGCCGCGCCAGTCGTTGGCTGACCGCCCTGCAATTTGAGCCTGGGCGAACACAGGAAGCCGGACGGAAGACCTTCGCTCGCGCAGAGCCACCCGGCCGAAAAAGGGACAGGACCATGACTTCGAGAGAACATTTTCCGATACCTGCTGTGACGAGACGGGAGGTCTTACTGGGAACGGCCGCCACGACACTCGCCGCCCTGCCGATTCAGGCATTTGCAGCCACGGCCTCTTCAAATCCGATCAATGCAAACATCGAAACCGGGAGTGAGATCATGAGCAGCATCACGACGAAAGACGGTGCGCAGATTTTCTACAAGGACTGGGGTTCCGGTCAGCCGATCGTATTCCACCATGGCTGGCCACTCAGCGCCGACGATTGGGACAACCAGATGCTGTTTTTCCTCGGCAAGGGGTTCCGGGTCATCGCCCACGACCGCAGGGGCCATGGCCGCTCGAGCCAGACGTCCGGCGGCAACGACATGGATACCTACGCAGCCGACGTCGCGGCCCTGGCCGAGGCTCTCGACCTCCACGACGCCGTTCACATCGGCCATTCGACGGGCGGCGGCGAAGTCACCAGGTATGTCGCCAGACACGGCAGGGGCCGGGTCGCGAAAGCGGTCCTCATTTCCGCCATCCCTCCGGTCATGGTCAAGTCCGATAAGAATCCAGGCGGACTTCCGATCGAGGTCTTCGACGGCTACCGCGCGGCTTTGGCCGCCAACCGAGCGCAGCTTTACCTCGATATCGCGAGCGGGCCGTTTTATGGCTTCAACCGCCCCGGCGCGACCGTCTCCGAAGGCACCATACGAAACTGGTGGCGTCAGGGCATGATGGGCGGCGCGAACGCGCATTACGAGTGCATCAAGGTCTTCTCCGAGACCGATTTCACGGAAGACCTGAAGGTCATCGACGTCCCGGTCCTCGTAATGCACGGCACCGACGACCAGGTGGTTCCCATCGGCGACTCCGCGGAGCTGTCGGTGAAGTTGCTCAAGAACGGGAAGCTAAAGGTCTACGACGGCTACCCGCATGGGATGTTCACGACGCACGCCGACGTGATCAACACTGACCTATTGGCCTTCATCAAGGGCTGACCGCCGGGCGGGCCGCCCCGCGAGGCCTGTCCTTCGACCTCCCCAACTTCAGTTCGAAGCCGTCGGTTCGCTCGAGACCGGCTGCGGAAAGGTATGTCATGAAATCCGAACACATGCTCTCCCGCCGTGGATTTTGCCTTTGCTGTATTGGGGTGGCGGGATTTGCCGCCACCGGAGGGTGGTTGAGCCCCCGCGACGCTTACGCCGAGGCACGCGGCCTCGTCAGCCTCATAAAGGACAGCGCCGCCAAATCCGCCATCGCCACCCACAAGCTGAGAAACGGCATTACCATTCTCGAAGGTTCCGGCGGCAACGTCGCGGTACTGAGCGGCAAGGACGGCCTCGTTATGGTGGACGCGGGCATCAGTGTGTCCCGCAAGCAGATGAGCAAGGCGCTCGCGGAAATCTCGCCAGCCCCCGTCACCCACCTGATCAATACCCACTGGCATTTCGACCACGCAGACGGGAATGCCTGGATCGGGTCCCAAGGGGCAGATATCATAGCGCATGAAAACACCCGCAGGTACCTGTCGCAGGTACAGCGCGTGGAAGACTGGGACTACAATTTCCTCCCGGTCGCGAAAAGCGGAGAGCCGCAGCATGTCTTTTCCAGGGAGCACACGCTCAAGCTGAACGGCGAAACCGCCGTCCTCAAATACTATGGTCCGGCCCATACCGACGGCGACATCTCAGTCATGTTCCGCGAGGCGGACGTCCTTCACGTCGGGGACACCTACTGGAATGGCATTTATCCGTTCATCGATCACTCGACGGGCGGCAGCATCGACGGAATGATCGCTGCATCGGAGGCGAACCTCGCCGCGTCCACCGATAAGACCATCATCATTCCGGGTCATGGAAATCCGGTGAGCAACCGCGCCGAGTTGGGTGACTTCCGCGACATGCTGGTCGCAATCCGCGAGAACGTGGCAAAACTGAAACGCCAGGGACGCTCGCTCGACGAGGTGGTCGAGGCAAAGCCCACGGCGGCGTTCGATGCGAAGTGGGGTCAGTTCGTGATTGATCCAGCGTTCTTCACGAAGCTCGTCTACGCCGGCGTCTAGCTTCGAGCTTCATCCAAACTTTCCCGGCGCGCTCCTCCTCAGGTACCCCTGGCGCGCCTCCGGGACGTCTCGAGTGGCGTCCTGGGCTTGTTCACAGACCCAATCCACTCAATGGAGACGATTATGTCGAAAACGCAAAGCGTTCTGTTCATCGATATCCCGGTTGAACTGCAAGAGGTGAAGTCGGTGCACAGCATCGGAGGTCTGGAGTTCGAGGGCGACTTGCCCGCGGCTCTGTTCCATCTGCAATTGATCACGACGGACATCGCAAACTGGAAAGCGACGTCTGAAGTGGTCGTGGTGTTCCATACCAACGCGGGCCACGTCACGCTTGACGATGCGGCCTACAATTCGTCGCGCAACATCGCCACAGGCAACCCGTACAAGAAACTGGTCGCGGACCTTATCGATATAGGCGTGAATGTCGAGCTTTGCGGCGCGACTGCAAAGGTGAACGGCTGGGGCAACGCGGATCTTCTGCCCCGCATCAAGATCAATCTCGACGCCATGGCGCGAACAATACAGCTCGTGCAGCAGGGCTTCGTCAAGATCACCGAGTGACCTTTGGGTTCCCTATCCGCGAAACGTGGGAGCTGACGGACGGACAGTGGCGGATCACAAAGCTCGTACTCCATTATACCATTCGGGAGCGCATCCAATGGCCCAAACAGCAATAAGAGTTGGCATCATCGGGGTACACCCCGACCGTGGTTGGGCATCGACCGCCCATGTTCCCGCGCTTCGGGACCTGCCGCAGTTTCGGCTTTCGGCGTTAAGCCATAACCGGGTCGAAGTCGCACGAGCAGCGGCACAGAAGTTCGGCTTTGACCACGCTGTCTCATCGACGGAGGAACTCGTGAACCATCCCGATGTCGACCTCGTCGTCGTTACAGTCAGGGTGCCGGAACACCTCCAGCTCGTGACCGCCGCCCTCGAGGCGGGGAAATCGGTATTCTGCGAGTGGCCTCTCGGCATGAACCTCCGGGATGCGGAAGCTATGAATGAGCTTTCCGCCGCCAAGGGGGTCTACACGATGATCGGTCTTCAGACCCGGGCAAACCCGACCATCGGGCACATGAGGAAGCTTGTCGCCGACGGGTTTGTCGGTGAGGTTCTTTCCGCCTCCGTGATCGGCTCCGGGATCACCTGGGGAGAGGAACTCGAGGATGCCTTCCGGTATACGCTGGATCCTTCCAATGGCGCGAGCATGGTGCACGTGCCGTTCGCGCACACGATGGATGCCCTTGCGTTCGCGCTGGACGATGACTTCCTCAGCGCCTCGGGGACGCTCGTCACTCGACGCGCGACGACAAGGATAGTCGAAAGCCGGGAGGTTGTTCCCCTCGCCGTCGCGGACCAGATCGCCTTTACTGGCAGACTTGGATCCGGCGCGTTGGTAACCAGCCATTTTCGTGGCGGGCTGTCGCGCGCGACCAATTTCCACCTGGAGATCAACGGAAGCAAGGGTGACTTGCTCCTGACCAGCCCAGTTGGCTACGTGGGCCTTGGCGGCTTCAACCTCTCTGGTGCGCAAGCTGGCGAGAACCTCCATCCTATCCTCGTCCCAGGCGACTTCGGGCCAGATGACAATGTCCTGACTGGCAACGTCAAGAAACTGTACGAACTCCTTGCCTCCGACATTTTGTTCGGTACACACCAAAGGCCGACGTTCGAAAGCGCCGTCAAACTGCATCGGCTGATCAATGCGGTCGAGAAGAGCGGAGGGGTTTCCCGCGATATCTGAGAAGATGCGCGCGTTGGTGCTGGACGCCCCGTCAGAGCTCGCGGACAGGAAGGCACCCTGGAGATCTTGGTGTAAGGCGATCATTGGAATCGCCTGCCGCCAAAAGACTGTATGGCTCAGTTAAGCACTTGGGGCGCCTGGTTTGAGACAAAGCTGGCCTTTGCTATATTCGCTGGTGTCGCTGGTCTCGGCCGGCCTTGGCATCGGCTTTGCGCCGGAATGGACCGAGGGCCTGCCGAACCGGGCCTTGGAGCTGAAGGCGGTCAGGGGCATCGACTTCCGGATCGGGCTTGGTGTTGCCTGGAACAAAGAGGACCCGACCGCTTCGCGCGACAACATCGTCGATATCGCACGGTCGCTGGCACGGGCGGGCAGGTGAGGCGGCACCACGGGTGGTGCACACTGAGCGGAACATGCGCAATAGAGTATGCGCTGGCATCACAGTCGAGTATTTTTCAACTACAAGTCTGCATTTGTGGGGCAGTGATAAACGGAGCCGCGGAGTGCTATAGCCCTACCGCCTTCCGCAGCGTCTCATTTATCCGGCTTTGCCAGCCTTCGCCTTCGGCTTTGAAAGTATCAATGACTTCTGGATCGAGCCGAATGCTCACGGCGACCTTTTAGGATTATCGGACTTAGGCGGCCGCCCAGGTTCTTCCTGGTGGACTCGGCCAACTCGGGAAGGGCTTCCGCAAAGGGTTTGGCCTTGGCCAATTGTTCATCCGTCCCCTCTGGAGCGTCGGGATCGCTGGCGATTTGCCTCTGCAAGTTCGCTTCTTCAGCGTCGCAGATTTTCATAACTCTATCTGCGATGCGGGTCATAGGTGGTCCTTTCCTTACGGCTGGCTTTAATGGAGGGTGAGTGTGATGCCGAGCGAAGCGCTCCAAGTTCTCGGCGTGGCGCGCGCGGTGGCTGTTGGAGTTGCTGAGGGTGAAGGCGGGAGAGGGTGCCAGGGCCCGGCGCAGCGGTCGCTTCAATTTCGTTCTGCTTACCTCCCGATGTCAATCGCGTTCCGGTGTAACATTCCCGCTTTTTAAGTCAGTTAGCAGGCTCGGCCACGATCAATCAGTTGCCCCAGCCAATTTGGAACCGATCAAATCGAACCTCGCTCAACGGCTGGTTGGAGGGGCCCAGCCTTACCGAACGAAGAACGACACGAAGCTCGGGGGAATAGTATTGTTCAAAAATAATCGGAGGCAATCCCGTCAGTTCGAGACGGCTATTAATGGCCCAAACCCTGTAGGAACAAGAAGCAATCGTTTCCTCTCCCCAGCCGTCGAACCTAATAATAGTGGCGCCCGAAACGGATTTTTTGCCATTGATGAAAAGTGTCGTCTCGGATTGCCAGTTCTTCTTCTGTGGTAGATCGTCTAACGCAATCGCATTCGCGTATTTCAGCTCATGCGTCCCGCTGGGACTAACTCTCTTTTCGACGAGCAAGGGGTGCAAATATACAGCCGACACCGGCTGCAGTGAACGGTTGCGCTCCATCAGCCGTTGTTCGGTGAGACCCGAACCGTCCGGCTTGTAGAGCACGGAATAGAAAGGCGCTTCTCTTGTAAGCAGCACGCCGTATTTGGTTTCTTTAGCGCTCAAGCAGTTGCCAGAGGCAGGCGCCGCCAATGTGATTCCAACCAACAGCGACAAACTTCTCAGCAAGATCGACATTCCGGATATTCCCTCGTCCAAATCCGCTACCGTGGCGCTTGGGCGAAATTCCACTATCTTGCGCATGCCTTCTGACCTTGCCCCCAAGTTTTATCCAGTTTTGAGTTCGCTCCAGCGGTTTTTGGTTGCTGTTGTTGGTTCGGTAGCGGCGGGTTGCGGTGCGGAGCCATTTCGGCTGCGCAGCACCGCATCACGTCGCGGGTTGAGTGTCTGAGCGAATTCGGCCGGTGTCAGCCAGCCAAGGCCTGAATGAGGGCGTTGATCGTTGTAATCGCTACGCCAGTTTGAAAGCGCAGACCGGGCGTGAGCAAGCGACGAGAACAGAGTTTCATTCAAGAACTCGTCTCGCAGCCGCCCGTTGAAGCTTTCGATAAAAGCGTTCTGGATAGGCCTGCCAGGCGCAATGTAATGCCAGTCAACCTTGGTCCGGTCCGCCCATTGCAGGATCGCGTTGCTGGTGAACTCGCTGCCGTTGTCGCTGACGATCATCCTCGGCTTGCCGCGCTCCTCGATAATCCGGTCAAGCTCCCGTGCGACGCGAAGACCGGAAAGCGATGTATCGGCGACGAGCGCCAGGCACTCCCTCGTGCAATCATCGACGACGGTCAGAATCCGCAATCTGCGCCCATCGGTGAACTGATCCGACACGAAGTCCAGCGACCAACGATCATTGGCCACCATCGGCACCAGCATCGGCGCTCGCGTGCCTATCGCTCGCTTGCGACCGCCGCGCTTGCGCACCGTCAGTTTCTCCTCCCGATAGAGCCGGAAGAGCCTCTTGTGGTTCACGAGGTGACCCTCCCGCCGGAGCAGCACATGAATGCGCCGATATCCGAAGCGGCGACGTTCATGCGCCAACGCCTTCATTCGCTCGCGAAGCTCATGATCATTGTCGCGCCTGGTCTCGTAACGGACCGTCATTCGGCAAAAACCAATGGCTTTACACGCCCGCCGTTCGCTCATCTCATGATGGCTCATCAGATGCGCGACAGCGTTCCGCTTGGCCGCGGGCGTCACCACTTCTTTCCCAAAAGGTCTTTCAAGGCAGCATTGTCGAGCATCGCATCCGCCAGAAGCCGTTTCAGCTTCGTGTTCTCGTCCTCAAGCGTCTTCAGCCGCTTGGCCTCGGACACCTCCATGCCGCCGAACTTGGCCTTCCATTTATAGATGCTAGCATCGCTGACGCCATGCTTGCGGCAAAGCTCCGAGACCGGCGTGCCTGCCTCGTGCTCCTTCAATATGCCGATGATCTGTTCGTCCGTGAAACGATTGCGCTTCATCCTCTGGTCCTCTCAATGGGCCAGAGCTTACTTCAAAATGGATTATTTCAACGGGGCAAGGTCACTTCCCATCCATATCGCCGTCTTCATCCAGTTCGTGCACCGGTAAATAGGTATTCTTCGTAAGCGCCATCTCGCTCGCACCTTGACCACGATGTTTGGCGTTTCGAAGACTGCCGCCATGAGGCGGTCGGCGCTTCGCGCCACCACCGGGCGTTCCCACAAGTAGATCGTCGCTATTTTCGGGGCCGCATTGATGCCCACCACTTGTTCGGGATGCCGTTCAGATGATCACGAAGTCTATCTTCGACATGCTCGGGACTCCAAACAGCCGCGCATTCTAGGCGGTCTGCCTCTTCAAAGCTGAGCCGGGACTCGGCATTCGCGATGGCATCATACGCTGATATTTGGCCTGAAATCCGGTCTTGCTTGAAAAACATTGCGCCGTCCAACGCGGAGACTGTGGGTAGGTCAACCTTTCCGAGGACGGGCCATCGCCCGGACTCCGCCGCACTGTCCATCACCCATAACTTGAAGAGAACCGCAGATCTCGCACGTCTTGAACCGGTTCTTCACGTTCGAAAACACCGTCGAGAAAGGCGAATAGCGGATGTGTTAGGGCGACGGCGTGAAATTGCTTTCCGTTTCCAATGTCGATCCTAACGATATCGCCTCGTTTCGGCTTTCTGCCCCTGACCATCGCGCCCTCGCTGTTCCAGCGGTACGTTTAACGGGTCCCGAGAAGTCCGCAAAGGGTGTGTTCCGGGGTGGATGATTGATCCTGTGGCGCCAAGGGGCGATTTGACAGCGACGCGGGCACGATGCTGAGTGAGCCATCGCATGTCCGCAATCAACGGAGCTGATCGTTCCTGCCGCCCAAGGTGACTGACAAGGCCACTGCAACGAATGTTAGGGCAATCAGGCTGCTGCCAAGCTACCGGATGAGAGCAGTGACGCCCATCCGGTAGCACGATCGCATTCGCCAGATGTTAGACGCTAAGGTGCTGGTCGAAGAACTGCTGAAGCTTATCAAACGGGATGACGTCAACCTTGTCATAGAGGTCGGTGTGGTTCGCTCCCGGGATAATCACCAATTCCTTAGGCTCCGCGGCCGCGGCATAAGCGGTTTCCGCAAAGTACAGAGAGTGAGCCTTCTCACCGTGAATGAACAGGACCGGGCGCGGCGAGATTTCTTTGATGTAAGTCAGGATCGGCATGTTCATGAACGACAGCGGGGTGGTCTGCGTCCAGGCGTTGCCCGAGTTGACCGCGCGCTTATGGTACCCGCGCGGCTTGCTGTAATAGTCGTGATAATCGACCAGGAACTGCGCTTCGCCACCCTTGAGTACATTGTAAGGCGTCTGATAGGCCGGAGTTCCTTTTTCGGCGTCCGCCCAACGCTGGCTGCTCATTTGCTCCAGCGCTTGTGTACGCTGTTCTAGAGTTACACTGTCGTTGTAGCCCTTGGACATGACGCGCGTCATGTCATACATGGTGCTGGCAACGACGGCCTTGACGCGCTTGTCCACGGCGACGGCGTTCAACGCCATGCCGCCCCAACCGCAAACGCCAATCACACCGATCCGCTCGCGGTCCACTTCAGGGCGTAGTCCGATGAAGTCCACCGCAGCGCTGAAGTCCTCGGTGTTGATGTCCGGGGATGCGACATTCCGCGGCTCGCCGCTGCTTTCGCCCGTATAGGACGGATCGAACGCGATCGTGATGAAACCACGTTCCGCCATGGTCTGAGCGTAGAGGCCTGAGGATTGCTCCTTCACCGCGCCAAACGGGCCGCCGACCACAATGGCCGGCAGAGTACCGGTGCTACGGTTTTTCGGCAGATAGAGATCGCCGACCAGGGTGATGCCATAGCGGTTCTGGAAGCTCACCTTCTCGTGGTCGACCTTACTGCTCTTCGGGAAGACCTTGTCCCATTCTGCATTTCCCTGTGCGAACGCGGGTGCGCCGGCGACCGATGCGACGCCAAGCGCTGCGACCCCGACGCCGGTCATCTTCAGCAAAGTGCGGCGTCCGGCGTCGGGTTCCTCATGATTGACGGTTTCGTTGGATGTGTTCATGTCGATCTCCAGTTGTTGTGGCTGTCTGACCGAGATGTAATGGACACCATGCCTTGCGATTAGGTCGGGCGTTTCGCTCGTTATTATGAGGAATTTTCATCAATGCGGCGGCGTGTCGTCGAAGCGAGCTTTGGCGCTTGGCGCTGTTGCCTCGCGAGAAGGGCCGCTGATGCGGCCCTACACTCAATCACAAGCTGGTCCAGCCGACTTCCCGATCACGCTTGATACGGAAGGTTTGATGAAAGGCCTACCTGTTGGGCCTCAATCATGAGGCAATAACGCTGCGTTATAGGGCAGTTAAGGTCGATGTAGCCGGGCGAGCTACAGCGAGGATATAGGTGGGAGGATCACAAAGTGGAACTTGGGTGAACAGCATGGAACGCACATCTTCGGTTGCCAGAGACCTGCGTGCGGTGGGACTGAGGCCGACCGAGCAACGCATTGCTTTGTTCAACCTCCTCTTTGCCGGCGGCCATCGCCACGTCACAGCCGAGGAGCTTCATGCGGAAGTGCTTGCGCATGGGATCAGTCTGTCGGTCGCTACGGTCTACAATGCCCTGAACGATTTCACCGTAGCCGGGCTGGTTCGAGTGCTCGCAGTCGAAGGCGCGCGCACCTGGTTCGACACCAACATTTCGGATCACCACCATTTTTATGTCGAGGGCGACGGCGAAATCCGGGACATCGATGCCAGCAGCATCTCGATAGCCAACATTCCCGAGCCGCCGGAAGGATTTGAGATAGCCAATATCGACGTTGTAATCCGGGTACGTCCGATTTCAGGCCGATGAGCATGTTCGGGACGATGGCTCATGTCGTCTTATACTCCTTGAGCTTGGAGCATGAACATTGACAGCGCGAGCCAATGTCCTCGTTACACTCGCGCCTAAAATGGCGGTCGTTTTCGTGGGCTTCCTCATAGCCGGTATGGGGATAACCGTGCTTCCGATCCACGTCAGTAGTGACTTGGGCTTCGGCACGTTCGTGATCGGGCTGATAACTGGCAGCCAATTCTGTGCGTCCCTGATGACGAGATTGTGGGCCGGCGATTTTGCGGATCGTAAGGGGCCGAAAAAGGCGGTCATCTTGGGACTGTCCTTGGCGGCTGCCGCCGGCGCACTGTATCTCGCTTCCTTGATCACCATCAGTCAACCTGTCTTGTCTGCCGCGATCCTTGTCGCCGGGCGCGGTGTGCTTGGTGCCGGGGAGAGTCTTATCATTACCGGGTCAGTGGCTTGGGGCCTGGCCACCGTCGGATCACAGCATTCAGGGAAGGTGATTGCGTGGATCGGCACTGCAATGTTTGGAGCGCTCGCAGCGGGTGCGCCCATCGGAAGCGCCTTGTTTGCAGTGCAAGGCTTTGCAGCGATCGCGGCGGCGACAATCTTGTTGCCTCTGTTGATGGCTGCGATGGTTGCACCGCTTGAGTCCGTGTCAGGCCGCTCTTCGCCGTCCGCCTCCAGGCTTAGCGTCATCAGAGCCGTTTGGCTCCCGGGGCTCGGTTCTGCATTCGCCAGTCTCGGTTACGGAAGCATCCTTGCATTCTCCAGTCTGTTATTCGTTGACCGCCAGTGGGCAGACGGGTGGCTTGCCGTGACGTCCTTCGCGACGGCGTTGGTCGCAAGTCGTATCTTGCTTGGACATCTCCCCGACAGGCTTGGCGGTCCGTTTACCGCACTCGTGTTTGCCATCGTAGAAGCGATCGGTCTTGTGACGATGGGACTCGCCTCCCAGCCGATCGTCGCCCTGGCGGGAGCCGCCTTGGTAGGCTTCGGCTATTCCCTCGTTTTCCCGGGGTTTGGCATCGCCGTCGTCCGGGCCGCCCCCTCGCAAAGTCGCGGTATGGCCATGGGACTGTATTCAGCCTGTCTTGATGTCGCGCTTGCGTTCAGCGGGCCGGCGCTGGGGTTGGTTGGTGATGTCGCCGGGCTGCCGACCATCTTCGTGACAACGGGTGGTCTCGTGTCGCTATCAACGTTCGTGGCACTGTTTATCATCAGGCGTGGACAAGCCTGCAACTGAGCCCAAAGGAATGCCCTGCCTTCGACAGTTTCTCGGTATTGGGGACGACGAAGATCGACTATCCTAGTGGCAGAACATCTTGTTAACCGATCCCTCTAACGCATTGTTTGGCCTCGGCTAATACAGCCAGGGCGATACAACGCGGACGGAAAAATGGAAAAGTCGCTATTTATCGCCAGAAAATACACTACGCCCTGTTTTCTGGGTGCAATGAGTATTGGCCGCAGGCACGACGATAAAAAGCGGGCCACTGAGATAGCGGCCAGCTTTTGGTTAAATGGCGGTCGAATCCCTGCGTGCGTTACCGCGCTCCCTTGCGAACTTCTTCCTCCATGTCCACGCCGTTCAGCTTCCCAACCAGGTCACTGAGCATAGGCACGAAGTCGTCGCCGTGTCCGATAGCCTCGGCGTGCGTGTAGTACTGGACCGCAGCAGACGCCATCACGCTGGTCACCTTGGAGTCGGCAGCCATGTTGTTGACGTAGCGAAGGTCTTTCGCCGCGTATGAGATCATGAACCTGTGGGCATCGCGGTCACGTTCGACGACGTATTTCATGAAGGTGCCGAAGAAGCCGCTGTCCATCCGGCTACCCGTGATGACATCGCGTATCGCCTGTGGCGAAATGCCAATTTTTGCTCCGAGGACAACCGCTTCGGCATAGAGAGCACCGTAGCTCATTCCGATGAAGTTCATCAGCAACTTCATCTTGTGGCCGTTCCCCACGGCACCTACCCGGACGATCCGACCGGCCCAGCATTCGATGACAGGCTTCACACGCTCGAAAACTTCGTCGTCGCCTGCGACCATCGCGTCGAGAGTGCCTTCTTCAGCCTCCTTGGGCGTGCGGCCGAGTGAGGCGTCGATCAAGGTAGCGCCAGCCGCCTGAAGCTCCTGTGCGAGCAGCAGGGTGGACGAGGGGTCGGAGGTCGAAGTGTCGATCACGACCAGTCCAGGACGTGCGCCGGCAATGATACCGTCGCTAGCTTTGACGACCTTTTCAACCTGACCCGAGTTCTGCAGGCATATGTGAATGATGTCGCACTTCTCGGCCATGTCCTTGGGGCTGGCAGCGCTCTTAGCGCCGATCTCCAGAAGCGTGGGCATGGGGCGTTGATCAAGGAACCAAAGCTCATAGCCCTTGATGCGAATATTCTTCGCCATCCCGTGTCCCATCATGCCAACGCCGATAAAGCCGATGACTGGTTTGTTGCTCATGGAAATCTCCTCTCCGAATTTCTCTGTCAGTCTTCGAATGATGCAAGCCAGGCGAGATCGGGCACCGGCCCGTTGGCCGGCAGGTATTCGGCACCAATCGGCCGCGCCCAACCGAGTTCGCGAACGCGGCGCAGCGTGAACGAATAGTCAAGCTCGCCATGGTCGGGGCTTCCACGATCGGGCACGGAGGCAATCTGCACATGGCCGATCACGGGCAGGTTCGCCTCGAAACGGCGCGTGACGTCACCACCCATGATCTGGACGTGATAGAAGTCGAACATCATTTTGAGGTTCGGTCGCGCTGCCTCGCGGATGATGTCTGCTGCCTGCTCGACCGTGCTGAGAAAGTACCCCGGTGCATTGTAGTGGTTGAGGGGTTCGATCAAGATCGTGATGTTCGATCCCGCTTTCTCACAGGCGTATGCGAGGTTCTCGATGAACGCTGAACGCGCGCGGGGGCCGCTCGAATTTCCGGCCATGACATGGATCGCGCCGGCTGAAATCTCGGTCGCGTATTGAACGGCCTGGTCGATTGCAGCGCGCGCTTCCTCTTCGCGCCCAGGAAGGGCGGACAATCCGTTTTCACCATCTGAAACACTGCCGCGCGAGGTGTTCAAACCGAGCATCTTGAGCCCGGTCTGCTCCAAGGCCGCTTTGACCTCCGAGGCAAGATCCGCATACGGCCAATGGCACTCCACCGCATCGAAGCCTGCATCCTTAGCAACCCTGATAGCATCGGGCAGCGGACGATCATTCCAAAGGAAGCCCAGGTTCGCGGAGAATTTCATGCTTCCCACTCCACATTGAATGTTGTCACGACGTCGAGAATCTCTTCCGCCTTGAGCTGGCGGGGGCGGCATCCGCAGGTCAGCATCGCGAGCCGCGCTGTGGCCTCCAGCTCCTCGATCGCATTGCAGGCCGCCTCCACGTCTTTCCCGGCGACGACCGGCCCATGATTGGCAAGCATCACGGCAGTACGCTTTCCCGCCAGCCCGCGGACGGCTTCACCCATCGCGGGGTCGCCCGGTCGGAAAAAGGGCAGCAGTTTGACGCGGCCGAGCTGCATGATCGCGTATGGCGTGAGAGGCGGGAGAAAGTCGTCTTCGTTGATATCCGGCATCATCGACCAGGCGACTGCATGGCAGGAGTGCAGGTGAACAACAGCGCCCGCTTGGCTTCGGGTGTCGTAGAATGCGGAGTGGAGAGGCATTTCCTTGGTGGGTTTGTCGCCTTCAACGTGCCGTCCGTCGTTATCAAAGCGGCTTAGGCGCGACGGATCGAGGCGACCGAAACTTGTCCCCGTGGGAGATACCAAAAGACCGCCGTCCGAGATGCGCGCCGATATGTTGCCCGTCGATCCGTGCGTGAGCCCTCGGTCGAAAAGTGACTTTGCAAGATTGCAGATTTGTTCGCGTAGGCGAGCTTCTTCCGTCATTGATCGAGAACCTCCAAGGCCCTCGAGAAGAATTCCTCGCTACCAAAGTTACCGGATTTGAGAGTGACCGCGATCCTGGCTTTCTGCGAGGTCGCGAAACACCACGGAACGCCAGGTGCGATCTCAGCCCCGATGTTGAGGCGGCTCACACTCAAAGCCTTTGTCACCGAGCCAGAGGTCTCGCCACCCGCAACAACAAACCTGCGGTAGCCGCTATCTCGAGCTTCCTCCGCACATGCCGCCAAGGTTTGCTCAATAAGAGAGCCAGCACGATCTACGCCCAATCGTTCCTGCGCAGCACGGACCGCGTCAGGTGCCGCGGTTGCGTAGATCAGGGGGGTGACGGAAGAATTCTGCGCAGCCAACCAGTTAAGCACCTTTGCATTGCCGGTCTCGGCGATCTCCAGGGGATCGAGTCTGAAGCTGGGTCCGCCCTTCGACAAGAACTCGGCGACTTGGCGGTTGGTCATCGCAGAGCAACTGCCGGACAGCACAATAGCGGGACCGGGATCGAACGAGCGGGAACCGGATGCCGCCGATCTCTCGATCCGACCTTGTTTTGCCCACAGCTCGGGCAGGGGCATTGCTACGGCGCTGCCTCCCGTCAGAAGAACCATGTCCTGGCAAGCTTCCGCGATGATATAGAGGTCATCGTTGGCGACCGCGTCGACAACGACGTGGGCAACGCCCTCCGAGGCAAGCTTCGACAGTCGGTCGTTTAGGGAAGCAGGGCCTTTGGCGACAGACAGGCGGTTTGCCAAACCGACGGGCTTCGTGACCTGCGGCGCGAGAAGGCGGGCAAGGTTGGAGTCCCGCATCGGCGTGAGGGGATGATCCTTCATCGCGCTTTCGGAAAGAGGCTGATCACCCACGAACAGATTTCCCATGAAGATGGCGCGGCCGTTCTCCGGAAACGCAGGGCAATAAATGGTCTGGCTGACGCCGAGCGATACCATAAGGGCCTCGGCCACGGGACCGATGTTGCCCTTAGCTGTCGAGTCGAAAGTAGAGCAATATTTCCAGAAGAAGCGCTGAGCACCAGCGTCCTTCAGCCATTGGAGAGCTGCCTGTGTTTCTTGCACCGCTTCATCGACGGGGCTGGTGCGGCACTTGAGGGCGATGATCTCCAGGGGGGCGGTGTTCTGCGGCGGTTCGGCCGGCACACCAATCCTAAGGGAAACCGAAACGCCTGATCGAGCAAGCAATCCAGCCAGATCGGTCGCGCCGGTGAAGTCATCGGCGATTGCGCCAAAGAACGTTGCCATATTGTCTGTCCCTACCGGATTAGCTCACGACCCGGGCTTCACGCCGGGAAGCTCGATGCCGGCGTTGCGTGCATAAACTTTGGCCACTGCGGCATCATCTTCACGACCAAGTCCCATGCCCGAGGCAGCAACGAATTGCTGGAGCGCCGCGGCAGTGAGTGGAGCTGCGAACTTCGACGCTCTCGCGACGTCGAGGACAATGCCAAGGTCCTTGGGCCAGATGTCGACAGCCGAATGAGGCGCATAGTCGCCGGATGCTACGTGCGGGGCGCGGTTTTCCAGCATCCAGCTTGTACCGGCGCATTGCGGAATAACCTTGAGGAATGTCTCGGGATCGATGCCCTGCGTAATGCCAAAAGTAATGGCCTCGGCCATTGCCGCGATGTGCGTGCCGGCGAGCATCTGGTTGACTGTCTTCATGGCCGAACCTACGCCAGCGGCATCACCCAGCTCGAAGACCGTCTCCGCAAGCGCATCCAGGGCGGGGCGGGCGCACGAGAACGCCTCGGAAGTACCGGAAGCCATTATCGAAAGTTTGCCGTTGGCGGCTTTGACGGAACCGCCCGAGATCGGCGCGTCGAGAAAGTGAATGCCTCGTTCCGAAGAGCGCTCGGCCGCTCTTCTCGCATAGTCGGGGGCAACGGTGACGCACATGATCACGACGGCACCGGGCGAAAGCTTCGAGACAACGCCATCCTTGCCGAACAGCACTTCTTCGGTCTGTGCTGAATTCAGAACGACAACGACGACTGCATCGAGTTCACCCGCGGCCGCATTGAGATCGCTCTCAGAGCCCCCGGCGCCGCGAAGGCGCTTTACAGCCTCGGGGTTCACGTCTGCACCGAAGACTTCATGGCCTGCCTGAACGAGGGAGGAAGCCATCCCGAATCCCATCGAGCCCAGTCCGAAAACGCCAACTTTCATTTTACTGCTCCATACGTTCCAACGATCAGGCGTTGGATCCAAAGATTGCCTTGATCACTGCGTCTGTAACTTCGCGGGTAGTCGCTGTCCCGCCCACGTCAGGCGTTGAAATCCCAGCCGAGCACACCGTCTCGATGGCCTTCATAAGGCGGGCCGAAGCTTCGGCTTCGCCCAGATGGTCGAGCATCTGGCATGCGGTCCAAAACGAGGCGATCGGATTTGCGATGCCTTTTCCGGTGATGTCGAAGGCCGATCCGTGGATGGGCTCGAACATCGAGGGAAAGCGCCGTTCGGGGTCTATGTTGGCCGTCGGAGCCACACCGAGGCTGCCGGCGAGTGCGCCGGCCAAATCCGACAGGATATCGGCGTGGAGGTTTGTGGCGACAATCGTGTCGAGGCTTTCCGGATGAAGGGTCATGCGGACTGTCATGGCGTCGACAAGAACCTTGTCCCATTTGACGTCGGGGAATTCCGTGGACACCTCAGCCGCGATCTCGTCCCACAGCACCAGTCCGAAGCGCTGCGCGTTGGATTTCGTGACCACGGTAAGCAGCTTTCGCGGTCGTGATTGAGCAATGCGGAATGCAAAGCGCATGATGCGGGTGACGCCCACACGGGTGAAGATGGCTACCTCGGTAGCCACTTCCTCTGGCAAGCCTCGGTGTGCGCGGCCGCCGTGGCCGGAGTACTCGCCTTCCGAGTTCTCGCGGACGATAACCCAGTCGAGGTCACCGACCCCTCTGTCGCGTAGAGGAGTCGGTATCCCCGGGAGAATCCGCGTCGGGCGGACATTCGCGTATTGATCAAAGCCCTGGCAGATCGGAAGCCGCAGGCCCCACAGGGTGATGTGGTCTGCAATGTCGGGTGCGCCAACAGCGCCGAAATATATCGCATCATGCTTCCGCAGCTGCGCGAGACCGTCTTCCGGCATCATCTTGCCGTGCTCGCGGTAGTAGTCGGAACCCCAGTCGAATTGCGTGATCTCGAAGCGCAATCCATCTGAGCGCTGCTGAAGGGCATGCAGAACTTCGAGACCCGCACCGATGACTTCCGGCCCGATACCATCGGCGGGTATCGCGGCGATTTTGTGTGTGCGATCTCCGGATGGGGATGTCATGCGAATTCTGGCAACGAAGTTGCCTCCTCCTCAAACCCGTAGACGGATTTCGTCTCAAGGTATTCCTCGAGGCCGACGGTGCCCATGGACCGGCCGATGCCGGACTGCTTGTAGCCGCCCATCGGCGTGACCGAATTGGTGGCAGCTCCATTAAAGCAGATGCGTCCTGCACGAAGGCCGGCAGAGAACTCGTATCCCTTTTTTCTGTCGCCGGCGAAGACGTAGCCGCCCAAGCCGTAGGGGCTGTCGTTCGCGATCTCCAAGGCCTGTTCCTCGGAAGAGTAGGGGATGACAGCAAGCACCGGACCAAAAATTTCTTCCTTGGCGATAGTCATCTCCGGGGTGACGTGGGTGAACACCGTCGGCTTGACGAAATAACCCTGGTTACGGCCCTCGGGTTTCCCGGTACCGCCGCAAGCGAGGCGGGCACCTTCGTCGATACCGATCTGGATATAGCGCTGGATGCTATCGTACTGAGACTTATTGACCACGGGACCCATGGTCGTGGCCGGATCACGAGGATCGCCCAGCTTGTACTTCGAAACCTCGTCGACCAGGTAGTTGGAGACTTCGTCGATCTGGCTTTCGTGAACAAGCATCCGGCTGGGAGCATGGCACGATTGGCCTGCGTTGAAGAAGCAGCGCTGGATGTTCCACCGGGCGGCTTTCTCCAAGTCGGCGTCCTCGAGGACGATGTTCGCCGATTTGCCGCCAAGCTCCAGCGACACACGCTTGATCGTCTGGGCAGCGGCCTCGCCAACACGCGCACCGGCAGATGTCGAGCCTGTGAACGAGATCATATCGACCTCGGGATGGGTCGACATCGCTGCGCCAACTTCGCTGCCCCTACCGATGATCAGATTGAAGACGCCAGCGGGTACGCCGGCTTTCTCGAAGACCTCGGCAAGGATGACCGAACTGATGGGCGATGCGTCTGAAGGCTTCAGAAGCAGGGTGCAGCCGGCAGCGATGCCGTAGATTGCTTTGATCACCGGCGTTTGGACGGGCCAATTCCAGGGCGAGATCAGGGCGCAAACCCCGATCGGCTCGCGACGGATGATCGTGTCCCCGAGGCGGCTTTCGAAATGATATGTCCGCAGGAGGTCGCGCGCGACCTTCATATGGCCGATGGGACCGGTTGCCTGCGCCCGTGCGCTGACAGGAATACCCACTTCCTGCGCCATCACGTCGGCGAACTCATCGACACGCTCTTCGTAGGCCGCGATGATGCGGTCGATCAGTGCTGCCCGCTCTTCCAGCGATGTCCTCGAGAAGGTCTCAAAGGCCCGGCGGGCTGCCAAAGCGGCCTTGTCCACGTCGGCCGCCATGCCGCCCGTGGTAACGGAAGCAAACGGTGTCTCCGTGTACGGGTCTGTCAACAGCTTCTGGCCGGCCTTGGCGGGCTCTTGCCAGCGGCCATCGATGTAAAGGTTTCCGTAATGTCTCATCAACTTACTCCGCTTGATCGACCGATCAGAAGCTATGTGTGTAACCACCGTCGCAAGCGATCGTCTGCCCGGTGATGAAGGACGCAGCCGGCGAGGCGAGGAACATCGTGATACCAACCAGGTCCGAGGGGACGATGGTGCGTGGTATGCATTGGAGATCGATGTTTCGCTGAAGGATTTCCTGAGTCAGGCCGGCCTTGCGCTCTGCCACCTCGGTCGCGACGGTGCCGGGACGAATGCAGTTAGCGGTGACGCCAAACGGCCCAAGCTCACGGGCGAGCGAGTTGGTCATCCCGATGAGCGCCGACTTCGACGTCACGTAATGCAGGTAGTTCTTCGTTCCCCGGTGGACGGAGGCGGAAGAGATGTTGATGATGCGACCAAATCCGCGGTCCCGCATTCCGGGCGCTGCAGCGGCAGCACAGAAGAAGACGCCGTTCACATTGACGTCCATTACCTTCTGCCATTCCGAAGCCGGTATTTCATCGAACGGGCGTTTTACGAGTGCAGAGAAGAGGGAAGCGTTGTTGACCAGGACATCGATGCGGCCGAATTCCTTCTTAACCGCAGCGACCATCGCATCGACTGAGTCCTTCTGGGAGACGTCCACCGACAACGCCAACGACCTGCCGCCGGCCTCCGAGATCTCTTTCGCGACGTTTTCGGAGTTGGTTATGCTGAGGTCGGCGATGACAGCTATCGCTCCCGCAGCGGCGAACTGTCGGGCGAGTTCGCGGCCGATACCTTGGCCGGAACCAGTCACGAGGACGACCCGGTCTTTAACGCTGAAATCTCGAGCTTCGGCCAGGAGAGCGGAAGCAACGTTGTTCGAGGCGGTTCCAATGTTCACGATAGTCCTCCGATAGACTTTCCAACTGGACTTTCGCTTTGCGGTCCAATGGATCGAGATGTGATTCCTCAGGCCGCCAACTGGACGGCTATGTTCTTGTTGGGCTCAGCGAAACGAAGCGGCCGTTGCTATCGCCGTGTTCGTCAGGAAGCCTGTGTCACTGCCCGTCGAGACATACCGCGCGCCCATGCGGAGGATTTCCTTCGCGATTTCAGGACGCGTGTTGAGCCCGCCCACTCCCAGGTGCTTGCCCTTCGCACTGCAGACCTCAAGGACGTGCTTGTAGGCCTCCATGACTCTCGGGCTATCGAGCTGGCCGGGAATGCCCAACGAGTTGCAGAGGTCGTTGGTGCCCACGAGAAGCATGTCCATGCCGTCCACCGACGCGATGTCCGCCGCATTCTCAACGGCGTTTACGGACTCGATCATCCCAACGACCAAGGTCGCTTCATTCATCTTCGCCATGGTTTCGGCAGCTGGTCCCCCGCGGAAAAGCGTATGGGCGTTGGTCGCGAGGAGCGATCGATCACCCTTGGGCGCGAACAATGCCGCTTCGACGATGTCTTCCGCTTGAGCCCGGGTTTCCACGTGAGGGACGATCACGCCCTGCGCACCTGTTTCGAGGGTGCGGCTGATGTCGGCCTTGTTGTGCCCGGCTACACGAACAAGCGGCGTCACCCCAAGTGCGGCCGCCGTGATACTGATCTGGCTGACGGTCTCGAGCGAGAAACTGTTGTGCTCCAGGTCGATATAGAGGCAGTCGAAGCCCGCGCTACGGGCAATCGCTGCGATCTCGACGCCGCGGACGATGCGCACGATCATGCCAACGGCTACCTCGCCGGCGTTCATGCGTGTCTTCATCAGGTTTTTGATAGGCGTTTCGATCGGATGCATATGGAATTCCAAACTCGCGAGGGTCTCGCGTTCTGACTTCATCATTCGTGCCGTTTGGCTGTGCTAAGGTTGTGCAGGCAACCATGACCGCGATCAAGAGCGCCGGCGGGGCGAGGGCCCAGAGTAATAACAAGATGTTATAGCTCGATTTTGGGGAGGATTACGGAGCGACCCACTTTTCTATTATCTGGAGTCAACCGGACGGTTTTCACCGAAGACAAGAGAGGAGTGAAAGATGCGTATTTCAGATGTAGCTAGTGCAGAGGGCGGCGCAGTCGGATCGATGCGCGTAGGCAAGCTCGATCAGAAGTTCCTGCTGCAAGGAGAGGATGGCTCTCCGAACAACTACCTGCTCAACGTAGGCCTCACGGGCTCCGGCGGTTGGGGTACCCCACGCCATCGCCACAACTTCGATCAAATCCGTTATGTCCTAAAGGGCAAGTATCCGGCGTCGCCGCACAAGATCATGGGCGAAGGCTCCGTCGCGTACTTCCCGGAAAGCGTCCACTACGGGCCGCAGGATCGTCCGGAAGGCCTCGAAATGATGGTGATCCAGTTCGGTGGCGCGAGCGGAGAAGGCTTCCTCAGCACGCCGCGTCGGGAAGAAGCGAATGAGGCCCTCAAGGCCAAGGGCGAGTTCAAGGACGGCATCTTCACCTGGATCGACGACAAGGGTCAGAAGCACAACGTGGACGGCGCGACGGCTTGCTACGAAGAAGCCATGGGTAAGAAGATGGTTCTTGCCAAGCCTCGCTACGACGATGTCGTCATGATGGACCCGGATTCGTACGATTGGATCGAGACCGGTACGTCCGGCGTATCCAGGAAGCTCCTGGGCACGTTCACCGAACGCGATACCAAGATCGGTTTCGTGAAGGTCGACGGCGGCGCAACGTTCAACACGGGCACCCGGTCTCAGATCGAAGTGCTTTTCATGAGCAAGGGCAATATCACCGTCAACGGAAAGACCTATGGCGATAAGACGGCCATTGAACTGGTGCCGTCCGACGCTCCGGTTGACATCAAGGCGAACGAAGATTCCCTGTTCTTCTCGGTTACGCTGCCAAAGTTCTGATAACTCAAAATGCCGGCGTGACCCGTCACGCCGGCATTATTGTGTTTGGCGCATTGGTCCTGTCCGACCCCGGACCGCAGGGCATCCGCCGTCAGCGAAAGCGCAGGATTCTTCTGCCTGCCGTTGGGATAGTAGAGGTCGTATTCCTCGAACAATGGACACCAAGCACTTGGGTCAGTTCTCCACTTCGATGTGACCCGCGACCATAGACTCTGGCGCTGCCAACTTCAGGGCCACCGTCTTTTTCGGTCCCTTCTCTGATCTTGGCCGGTGTTCTAGACACCGCCTCGTTCAACTTTCACCCCACAACTTGCCTAGCGATGACGCCGATTGATGACTGTCATTGATAAGTACAAGCGAATTGCAGCGGGTAATCAAATAACGTCGCCTGGCTTACCTTTGAGGAATGACACATCAATCTGTAATCCAATCCAGCATCCATCCCGAGTCCCAAGCAGCTCCTGCGGCATGGGGTGCGGTTTTCGCAATGGCCCTCTGCGTCGCGGTGCTGATCGCTTCTGAGTTTATGCCAGTCAGCCTGCTGTCACCTATAGCTGGCGACCTCGGGATCACCGACGGTCGGGCTGGTCAGGCGATATCGGTCTCCGGCATCTTCGCGGTTGTCACCAGCCTCTTCGTGTCGAACTTCACCCGCAGGATCGACCGACGCCTCGTGTTGGTATCGCTGTCGCTAATCCTTGTGATCTCGGGGCTGGTCGTCACCTTTGCGCAATACTACTCAGTTTTGATGGTCGGACGCGCTCTTCTGGGCGTCGCCATCGGCGGTTTCTGGTCCATGTCCACCGCCATAGTCATGCGCCTAGTCCCTGCCGACTCGGTTCCCAAAGCGCTGGCCACGCTCAACGCTGGCAATGCCATCGCGGCAACGATCTCAGCGCCTTTGGGGAGCATGCTGGGGAGCTATGTCGGGTGGCGTGGCGCGTTCTTTGCAGTTGTCCCGCTCGCGTTGCTTTCGCTTGTTTGGCAATGGCTCAGCCTTCCGTCCCTCCCGCCACGGAAGAGAGAGGGGCCGCCACACGTCATCAGATTGCTCCGGCGTAAACAGGTGGCTCTCGGGATGGCGTCCATTACCCTGCTGTTCGCCGGACAGTTCGCGCTGTTCACGTATCTCCGACCCTTTCTAGAGACTGTGACGGCGGTATCTGTGTCGACCCTTTCTCTTCTCCTCCTGCTGATGGGATTGGCGGGCGTTGCGGGGACCTACTTGATCAGTGGTTTGCTGCAGACCCGGCTATTCAGCGTTCTGAGCGTAGTTCCGATTGCCATGGCAGCAGTCGCCGTAGGTCTGGTGGCTTTCGGCACCTCAGTTCCGATCACAGCAATTCTTCTTGTAGGCTGGGGACTCTTGGGGACGGCGGTACCTGTTGGTTGGGGGACATGGCTTACCAGAGCGATGCCTGATGACGCGGAGGCCGGCGGCGGCCTTCAGGTTGCGACAATCCAGCTCGCCATCACGTTCGGCGCTTCGTTGGGTGGGGTGCTGTTTGATGGAGCGGGCTGGCAAACTACTTTTCTGTTCGCTGCGCTCACTCTCGTTGGGTCGTCTATGTTTGCGGTCCTCGTATGGCGTGCAACGGTTAAGCCATGATTACTCATCGCAGAAACATTCTTCTCGGGATAGGTGCCGCCATGATCGTACCAAATGCTGGACTCGGCCAACAACCTGCCCAGGTCAACGGAAACAGTTCGACTGCTGTACGGGTGAGATTTACCTTTGGCGACTCCACAATGACCGCCACACTCAACGACAGTCCGTCCGCGGGGGACTTCGCATCGATGTTGCCTTTGGACCTCACAATCGAGGACTACAGTCATAACGAAAAAATCGTTCGGCTACCCAGAAAGCTAACCGACGAGGGAAGTGGGCCTTTTGATAACGAGCGACCCGGAGACCTCTGCTATTTCAAGCCGTGGGGAAATCTGGCGCTTTTCTATGGCGGCTACAAATGGGATGGCCTGATCCGTCTCGGTCGGTTCGAGGATGGCTTTGATCCGCTGCGCATTCGAGGAAATTTCTCGGTCCGCATCGAACGTGCCTAAACTTTTTGTCGAGCCAACGATAGCTCAACTTTCAGCATCAAGGCCAAACGGCTCCGCTACAGAACCCGCAGACGGGACGCTGAAGCTCACTCGGTTTCGGTTGGGGAGGGGCGGTTGCGCATGATGGCGTTAAGCTGGAACTTCGTCCAACTTCTTGTCCCTGCAAAGCTCCATGCCGACCTCGGTCACACACGCGACAAGGTCTTTCCGTGGCTGATCCATGACGTAACCCTCACGGAAAAAGACCGCGATATCTCTATTGAGCGTGGGATCGAAGAAAGGCAGTTCGTAGAGCCTTTGCTCGGCGACCTCCTCGCGGACAGCATGGGCCGGCAACAGGGCCAAGTGCTCGGTCTCTGCCACCAATGACTTGAGCAAGGACACCGATCCGCAGACCGTAATCTGGGGAAGGGGAGCGTCCATGGTCCGCATGATGTGATCCAAGACCGTGTGTGTCCTGCGTGACGTTGGGCTGATCCACGGATATTTCACCAGGTCGCCCCAGGTAAGCGTTTCCAATTCCCGCAGCGGATGGTTTATTCCAGCGATCACACGCAGGGTGTCGCGGAAGAGGACCCTCTGACGTAGGCCGTCGAGCATATCGAAGACCTTTGTGAACCCGATCACGAAATCAAAATCGCGACGAAGAAGACCCGTGAGAAGATCGACTTGAGCGTTTTCGACGACCTCGAGATGGCCGCCCTCGTGGGTCTCGCGCCATTTGCTGAGCGCCATCGGCACGATTTTGCTGGCAAGGCTTGGTAGGCTGCCGATGCGAATGGACTCGCTCCGACAATCGTCCGCGTTCAAAAGGTCCCGTTCCGCGAGCTGAATCTCTTCCCTGATAAGACGCGCATGACAGTAAAGGATGTCGCCTTTCCTTGTCGCGACAATGCCTTTAGGGCCGCGCTCGAGAAGTTGCATCCCAAGCTCGGCCTCCAGGCGGTCCATCGATGTCGACAAGGCCGGCTGCGACACGCTCAACTGGCGCGCCGCGCGATTCAAGCTGCCTTGCTCGATGACGGCGGCAAAATAGAGAAGCTTTTTGGGATCGATCTCAAGCGCCATCGCTAGAACTCACCTCCATTGGTTCGAAGATGAGTCTAAGCCTTTGAGCTTGAAAATCAAACTTTTACCCGACGCTCCGCGATCGTCTTCGCAACCGTATAGCTGTGGTACATTTCCGTTCCGCCCTCGCGGCCAATACCACTTTCGCGAACGCCGCCGAAGGGCGCGTCGCCCCCCGGACTGGTGAAGACGTTGAGGGCGACCGATCCAACCTGAAGCTCCCGCGACAGATAGTCGGCGCGCTCCATGTCGTTGGTGAACACGAAAGCGGCAAGCCCCATGCTGAGGCTGTTGCTGATCTTCAGGGCTTCGTCCATGGAATCCACCGCCATGCACGGAGCGATCGGACCGAAGGGTTCCTCGCTCATGACCCGGGCGTCGAGTGGCACGTCCGCCAGAACCGTGGGCTCATAGAACCATCCACGGTTCCCGACACGCTTGCCGCCGGTTGTGACTCTCGCCCCATGGGAAACCGCATCCTCAACGAGGTCAGCCATGGCGGCCAAACGCCGTCGATTGGCGAGCGGACCCATCTGCACACCTTCGGTAAAGCCATCGCCGACCTTCAGCTTGCTTGCCTTCTCAGAGATGCTTGAGACGAAATCCTCGTACCGCGAGCGATGGATCAGGAAACGAGAGGGGGCGGAGCAAAACTGCCCGGCCATCCTGAACTTCCAGTTCACGGCCAACTGGGCGATCTCGTCGGCATTGGTGTTCTCATCGACGATAACAGGCGCATGACCGCCAAGCTCCATAAGGACCGGCTTCATTGTTTCGACTGCCAGTCTTGTAAGGTGCTTGCCCACGTTGATCGAACCGGTGAGCGTAACAAGCCTGGTGATGGGCGAGAGGACCAGCGTGCGCGACACCTCGTCGGGTTCGCCGAATACGACGTTCAGAACGCCCTTTGGAAGGCCGGCGTCGAGGAAGCACTGAGCGAACAGGCACGCCGTTGCTGGGGTTTCTTCGGCGGGTTTGAGGATGATCGAGCAGCCGGCGGCCAGCGACGCGCTGATCTTACGGGAGGGAGCGCTCATCGGAACGTTCCACGGCGTAAAGGCTGCGACTGGACCAACAGGTTCGCGGACCACAAATTGCTGGATGGGCGGATCGGTTGGCACTATCCGGCCGTACAGGCGGCGGATTTCTTCGGAGTCCCAGTCCAGGAACGTCGCGGACCGCTCGATTTCGGCCAAGACCTCAGCGTAGGTCCGCCCCGATTCAGCCGTGAAGATTGGGGCGATGTCTTTTGCACGTTCACGAACAAGCGCCGCGGCGCGCCGCATCACCGCTGCCCTGACCGTTGGAGGTGTCTTACGCCACGTCTCGAATCCGCGCGCTGACGATTCCAGTGCGTTCTGCAGATCCCGTGCCGTCGCCTTGGGCACTTGGCCGAGGATCGACTCGTCACTGGGGTTTTCCACGTCGCAGAGCGCCTCGCGGTCGTAAATCCATTCTCCATCAATCAGGAGCCCAATCTTCGGGTAAGTGTATTGCTGTTTGTCAGTCATTTCGTCGGTCCTTTGGAAATCGATCGGCATCGATCTCGCCTCTGATTGATGTAGGCAGGTTAGTTCTGCAGCGAGTGTGTGGTCGCAAGAAATGCGAGGACCTCATCCTCGGCGATCCGGGCACCTCGAGAGCGCTGCCCCCAAGTCTGTCCGCCGATGTGCGGTGTCAGGATCACATTGGGCAAAGCCGCCAGCCGGGGAGGGATCACTGGTTCTGTATCGAGAACGTCAAGCGCTGCACCAGCGATCGCCTTGGTCTCCAGAGCGACGATGAGCGCTTCTGTGTCGACGAGGTTACCGCGGCCGACATTTATGAGCCGTCCTTTCGGCCCAAGCGCTGCAAGCTCTCGCGCTCCGATCACGTGCTTGAGGTCCGCTGTGCCGGGAACGGCCAGGACGAGGACGTCACTCGCTTCGGCCAGTGCCTCCCATCCGTCGTAAAGGGATGCGCCGAGACCCTCGTTCGATCCCCTTTGCAATCCCGCGATCTTCATTTTCGAGGCAGAGGCACGCGCTGCGATCGCTTGACCAATGCGGCCGCTCAGCCCGCCGATGCCGATCGTCATGCCGACCGGGCTATCGCCGACATCAAATCTACCGCGTTCCCACTCGCCGCCCCGCGCAAAGGCATCCGCCCGGACGAGATCGCGGCAGAGCATGATGGTCAACGTCATGGCAAGATCAGCGACGTCGTCGGTCAACGCCTCGCCAACGCAACGAACCCGCACGCCGCGCTTTTCAAGGCCCGGAATGTCGATCTTGTCACTTCCAGCTCCCTGCGAAACCACGAAGCCCAGATTGGGCAGCTTATCGGCAAGCTCTGCGCTGCATCCTCTTGTGGCGCTCGTCATCAGAACCCGCACCGCCGATCTATCTGCCTCGGACACCTCGGCGACGCCTTCAGGGCCGGTCACGATCCGGATCAGGTCCGATTGATCGAGACTCGGGTAGGTCATGCCGGCGAGCGGCGGGAATGACAGGATGGATTTTACAGTCATGGCAGCTTCGATTTGGTTGAGTTGACGTCAGGCTATCGGCCGAAGAGACGGGTCGCAACGCGTTCGGGGGCGTGGGTATAGCTTTAGGTTATACCTGTGCGGCACTTCAAAGATCGGCATAGAAAACCGCGCTTTTGCGCAGACCTGCAGCCATATCAGCCTCGGAGCCCAAGAACGCCGTCATGAAAAGACGGCGGCCGCTCTTTGCTCCGAGTGTGCACGATATTGCAGAGCCATCGAACTTGAAGGTGTTGGTGATCCGGCCCCCGTCGAGCACCCGGACAAACTCGCCGGTGTTGTATATGCCGGCCCAGACGCCACCGTCCGCGTCAGCGCAGAGCCCATCCGGTTGGCGGCCATCGAGATCGGCAAAAATGCGACGGTTGCTCAGGTTTCCTTGCGTATCGATGTCGAACGCGCTGATGCGGGCTTTCCAGGTCTCGGCAACTACAAGAGTGCGCCCGCCATCGATGACAACGGAGCCGTTCGGGAAATCCACATCGCTCGCTGCCACCGAGATTGACCCGTCGCTGTCCACTCGATGGAGCGTCGTAGAGCAGGGCGGATCATTGGCGACGAAGTCGTAGCCGAAGTCTCCGATGTAGATGCGATCCGAAGCGTCTATCGCGAAGTCGTTCAGCCACCACTTCGTATGAGCTGAAAGATCGGCGTACTCGCTGATCGCCGATCCATCGAAACGCAGAAGCTTGCGATCCATGGCCGACACAATCACCAGGGACCCATCAGACATGAACCCCAGCCCCGATGGCCTGTTCGGTATCTCCAGATATTCGCTGCGCTTGCCACTGGCGTCCAGAGCGTGGACTTTGTGGTCGAACACGTCGGACAGCCACAGGCGGCCATCATGCCACTTTGGGGCCTCCAGAAATAGAAAGCCGTCCGCGAGCAAGCGCGGGTGTTCCTCTCCCATTGCATCTCCTCCCAGTGCCGATGGCTTACCAGCCGCCGTCGCAGTGTACGTCCTGTCCGCTAATAAGGTCCGCCTGCGGGCTGGATAAGAACACGGCGAGGTTGGCGATATCGTCCGGCTCGATCCTACGCTTGATACTCTGACGCTCAAGAATCCACTGATGATAGGCTTCTCGTTTCTCGCCGAAATGCCTCCATTCGGCGTCCGAGACGACCGCGCCAGGGGAGATGCCGTTCACGGTGATGTTGTACTTGCCAAGTTCCCGCGCCATCGACTTCACCAGCCCGAACATCGCGCCCTTGGAGGCGACGTACGGTACGAATCCCTCCCAGTTTCCGTTGAGGGTCAGAGAAGTCAGATTAATGATCTTGCCGTACATCTTCTGCTTCATGTGCTTGCTGCAGGCTCTTGCCAGCACGAAGGCGGCAGTAGAGTTGACGCGGACCTCCTCCTCATATTCTTCTATGGAGAACTCCTCGTGGGGTTTGTTGACCACGAATGCCGCGTTGTTCACCAGGATATCGATGCCGCCGACGTCGTCGGCAAGCTTCGTGACCGCGGATTCGAGATCGGAGAGTTGGTTCAGATCCGCGCCGAAATAGCGGGCTTCCTGCGCCAGACCGCGAACCGTTTCATCAGCGTTTTCCGCCCCCGGAAGATCGGACGCGATGACCCGCGCTCCTTCCTGGCCATAGCGTTCGACCAAAGATCTACCGATCGTTCCCAGTGCGCCTGTGATCAATACGGTCTTGCCATTTAGTGACGGCATATTCTCCTCCATGTTCATTCTTAGAACTTTCCACTTTGGAGCCGAATTGAGAACCACCAATGTCGCTAGCGACCAGGAGGATATAACTTAAAGTTATATCATCGCGTTTGGGGGACCTCGTTGATGCAGGTTGGTGATGAGATCAGTTTCGGTTCGTGCAACATCAGCTCACTGACTAGGAATAGGGTTTTCGACAATGACTGATGAAACGCGCGATCTTGTCCATATCTTCGGTACTCACGCTGCCGAGGTCGACTACGATCGACTCGATGAATGCGCACGTTGGGCGGCGAAAAAGAGCATCCTGGACACGCTTGGCGTCATCCTTGCCGCCAGCGGTATGGAACCGGCAGTTCAGGCAGTCGCGGAAATCGTCGCCGAAACCGGAGGGCGGCCAGACTGCACGGTCCTCGGGTTCGGAGGGAAAGCTCCGGCCCTCATGTCGGCCATGGCGAACGGTGCCCTGGCTCATTGCCTCGACTACGATGACCAAACGCCGTGGGGACAACATACCGCCAGCTCGATTGTGCCGGCCGTGTTCGCTGTCGCGGAGCGGCAAGGTGGAGTGCATGGGAAAGATCTGATCGCCGCGGTGGCCGCTGGCCAGGACATCTTCGCCCGGCTCAGGTGCAATGTCGGATGGAACAAAGACTGGAACCTATCGACTGTGTTGGCGGTCTTTGCGGCGGCAGCATCCGCCAGTCGCGTGATGGGTCTGTCACCCTCGCAGACGGCAGCCGCTATGGGGATCGCGACCATGCAGTCTTCAGGGATCATGGAGATGGTAGCGGGCAGGGGAAGTGACCTGCGTGGAATGTATGCGGGGTTTTCGGCCAAGGGAGCTGTCCTTGCCGCGATGATGGCCGAGAAGGGCGTTACGGGCATCGACAAGGCCTTCGAGGGGCAATACGGCTTCTTGAATACCTATTTCGGCGGCCGCTACGATCGCGAAAAGATAGTTGCCGACCTCGGGCGGGAATTCCTCGGGAGTGGAACGCTGTACAAGCGTTGGCCATGTGTCGGCACTGCGCACAGCCACATGAAGGCCGCCATCGACATCGTGACCCGCAACAACATACAGCCGGATGAAATTGCTGAAATCCGCCTGCACGTCGGCGATTATCACGATCTGATGTGTCAGCCGCTTGATGAGCGGCGCGCGCCCGCAACTCTCGCCGACGCCAAGTTCAGCCTTCCGTATTTGGTCTCGGTAGCCGTCGTGCGGAGGGGAATGAGCGTTACCGACTTCACGGAAGCGGCGCTCAACGACAAGATGGTGCTGTCTGTCGGCCAGAAGATGACGTTGGTGCGAGATTCCACGCTGGATTGGAAGCTTGAGTTGCCGCCAGGTCGCGTGGAAATAACCACTCGTGACGGCGGGCGGTGGATCGAGGAAGGGCGTCGTGTTCCCGGCAACGCGGACAATCCCATGAGCTGGGAGGATGTCTGTGTGAAGTTTTTCGAATGCGCGTCCGTTGCGAAAAATCCGGTCCCGGAAGCAGTTTCGGCGAGAGCCGTGGCCCTCGCCGAACGATTGGAAACGCTCGATGATGCAACCGAACTGGTCAGGTGCCTCGCCTGACCAGCGTTCCCGTCGCGCTTCAGATGCCTGCTGTCTGACCGCCGTCAACGATCATGGCGTGACCCGTTACAAACCCGCCCGCCTCGGAGCAAAGCCAAAGCACCGTACCGGCGATTTCCTCGGGACGACCCATTCGACCTATAGGCTCCTGGGCAATCATAAAGGCGCGGCCTTCGTCCGTGTCATTGGTGTAACGGGAGATCATGGGGGTATCGATGATGCCAGGGCAAATGGCGTTCACTCGGATGCCTTTGTCGGCATACTCTAGTGCTGCCACCTTGCTAGCCGCGACCACGCCAAACTTCGATGCGCAGTAGCTGGATTGGTTTCTGATAGCGAGGACACCCGCACCCGACGCAGTGTTCACGATGGCCCCGCTGCCTTGCTTCAGCATGATTTCGATCTGGTACTTCATGCAGAGGAACACGCTCTTTAGGTTCACCTCGATGACGCGGTCCCAAAGCTCCTCTGAAATGTCGCCGATCGGCTGCGCCGGCTGTTCGATACCGGCGTTGTTGTGGGCCGCGTCCAGTCGCCCAAACGTCTCCACCGTCTTGTTGATCGCGCCCTTCACCTGATCACCCTTGGTGACATCGCATGTGATCGGGAGGACTTTTCCGCCTGCGTCACGGATGATGGCAGCGGTCTCATTGAGGCCGACTTCGTTGATATCGACGGCGGCAACCGAAGCGCCAGCCTTGGCGAATGCCAGAGCCGTAGCCCTTCCGACGCCGCTTCCGGCTCCGGTCACGAAGGCAACCTTGCCGGCGTAGTCTACTCTTGGAATATCGGTCACGAAATGCACTCCAGTGTTCAGATATTGAAGAAAAGACCGTCCGTCAGTGAACCGGGCGGTCTGAACATATGTCAGGTCAGCCGCCGGTCTTTGACTTCGACTTGTTCCCACCGACCGTGTAGATCGCGGCGGCTACGACCACGACAATGCCCTCGATCAGGCCCTGCCAGTTCGCGCCAAGGTTCAGGATGTTGAAGCCATTCGTGAGGGAGAACAGGAGGAGCGCGCCCGCAAGGGTTTTGATCACGCTGCCCGCGCCGCCGAACAGGGACGTCCCACCGAGGATGGCTGCCGCTATAACTGTAAGCTCAGCGCCTTGGAGGCCGGCGGGATTGATGGAGCGCAGCCGGCTGGCGAAAAGGATGCCGGCGAACCCTGCTGCGCCGCTGCAGAAGACGAAGGCCATCAGCTTGTAGAGAAGCACATTGATGCCGGAAAGCCTGGCTGCTTCAGAGTTGCCGCCGACGGCGTATACGCGGCGTCCCACCATTGTGAAGGTCAACGTGAACCAGACAATCGTGGTGAAGATGGCGAGGTAGATTACCGGATTGCGCAGAGTCAGCTCACCGCCCGACGCCCAAGCGAGCAGAAGAAGCGCGATGCCGCCAATCGTCATCCCGATAGAGGAGGGGCGCATTGGGGCTTTGTTGCTCAGCGTCCTCGCCAGGCCGATAGCTCCCAAAGCCAGCAGTAAGACGCCGCCCGCGACAATCAGCCAGAAACCATCGTGGCGACCGCCCTCGAAGGCCTTCATTGTTGCGATGACGTCGGGGTCCGACGCAGACAGCGAGCGACCGTCTGTGTAGATCAGAACGAGACCGCGTACGGCAGTCATCGTGCCCAGGGTGACGATGAAGGCGTTAATGCCCAGGAACTGGACGATCGATCCATTGATCAGGCCGATTGCCATAGCCACTGCCATAGCAAGGGCCGCAGCTGGAATGAAACCAATCGCGTCGGCATTGCCGATCAGGATCACGGCAGCTAGCGCCGCGACCGAAGCGACAGAGAGGTCGAAGTTTCCGCTGATGAGCACGACGGTCATAGCGACCGCCATGATGGCCATCAACGATGACTGATAGACCACGTTCGAGAGGTTCAAAACACTGAGGTAGTTTGACTGACCGAGGTAACTTGTGAGTAGCGTTATCACGGCAATCAACAGCAGCAGGGCGTAATAGACGCCACGCTCTCTCAGACCGAACAGGCGACGCCAGTTGGTGGCCGGCGAAGCGTAGTTGATTTGGGGAGCGTCCGGGATTTTCTCGACCGGGCTTTGGGTAATCGTATTCATGGCGTTCTCTCGCTTTCTCAACGATGCCGGTTAGTGGACGGCCGCTTCAACGGAAGCAGCCTGCCCGCCGGCAAGCAGAAGCAATTCGTGTTCGGATGTTTCATGGGCACTGCGAACCGCTACGCATTGACCGTCCCGCAGAACGATGATGCGATCCGAGACCGCGAGCAGCTCTTCGAATTCGGAAGAGACTATGATGACTGACTGACCTTCGCTGGCCAGTTTGCGTACAAGGCGCAGGATGTCAGTCTTTGCTCCGATGTCGATGCCGGCCGTGGGCTCGTCAAGCAGGAATAGCTTCACGTTGCTATAGAGCCACTTGGCGATGGTAACCTTCTGGGCGTTGCCGCCGCTCAGATCCTTCACGAGTATGTCCGGCGAGCTTGCCTTGATCGACAGCGTGCGGATTGCTTCCCAACCGCGTTCTCGCTCGCGTTCTTCGATGGGCATTGTGTTCAAGACGGAGACACCGCCAAGGGCCGGCAACGTTGTGTTTCGCCAGATCTCGAATTCCGGAACCAAGCCCTGGGCCATTCTGTCTTCCGGTACCATACCCATCCCAGCCTTGACGGCTGCTCCGGTATTTCGCGCAACCGCCACTCCATCCAGCAATACCTTGCCGGTCGCATCGCGGTCGGAGCCATAGATGGCATGCAGGAATTCGCTCCGGCCAGAGCCCAGAAGCCCGGCAACGCCTAAGACCTCTCCACGAGCGACATCCAACGAAATAGGGCCAAAGCGACCCTTGGAGGCCAGGTTCTGCACCTGCAGACGTGCTGTTCCAGCGGTTGGTGTCCGTTCCTGCGCTTGTCGCTCGAGGGCGACAATCTGCTTTCCGACAATAGCCTCGGCGATGCGGTCTTCGTCCAGATCCGCAGTGTTGGCACGCAGGACGGCCGTTCCGTCTCGCAAGACAGTAACTTGGTCAGTCAGCGCCATCACTTCATCCAAGAAGTGGCTGACGAACAAGATCGCTTTGTTTTCCCCCTTTGAGAGCCGCCGTACGGTGGCGTAAACCAGCTCACGCTCGTCCGCTGCCAAGGAGGCCGTAGGCTCATCCATGACGATCAATTCGGCTCCGGTCCCCACAGCTGTCATGATGGACACCATTTGGCGCTCGCCGATGGAGAGATCACCCACCAGCGCATCGGGATCGAGACGATAGCCAATGCGTTCGCACAGAGTCTCGTATTCCCGGCGGATGCCCGTGGAGAGACGCCAGAGACCGCGGTTGCCGAGGAAGATATTCTCGATAACGGAGAGTGTCGGGACCAAGGGAATGTGTTGGTGAACGGTGGCAACCCCCATGTCGTTGGCTGCCTTGGGGCTATCCCATTTCACTGGCTCACCTCGCCAGATGATGTCGCCCAGCGTGGCCCAATACGCGCCCGACAGGATTTTGATCAGCGTGGATTTGCCAGCGCCGTTCGCGCCAAGCAGGCCGTGGACTTTGCCCTGCTCGATGTCGAGATCGACACCGCGCAGGGCGAGTGTGCCATTGGGAAATCCCTTAACAACACCACGTAATTGCATGATCGGGTTATCGTGTTGCAAAGGACACCTCCCATTCATCAATCGAAAGATTTCACCACTGCTCAGGGCAGGAGTCGATGGTTTCCTTCGTGATCGGAGGCATGTCGTAAGTCACGAAGCGACCTTTGGGAGTTTCCGGCTTTGTCGCAGCCTCGTAGAGGGCATCAAACATCAGCTTGCCGAGAAGTTGAGGTCTCGTGCAGACCGAGCCATACATTTCCCCGGCAAGGATTGCGTCGTGGCCGAGTTTAGATCCACCGCCGGTCGCTATTAGTTTCGGCTTCGAGGCTGATGCATCGATTGCGCGTGCACATCCGATCGCCATGTCGTCGGCATGGCTGTAAATCAAGTCGATGTCAGGATGAGCCGTCAGGAAGTTCTGGCAAACGGCTTCGCCTTCATCGGGTGTCCAGTTCGTCGGCTGCTCGGCAACGATGGTGTATTTCGCCCCAGCCTTGTCCAGTGCGGCTTTGAAACCGTCGGTATCGAGCTTGACGATCGTGTAGGCCGGATCACCCATGACGATGCCAATTTTAGCTGTCTTGTCCTTTGGCAACACACCAGCTGCCATCTCGCCAGCAACAACTCCGGACTGATAGTTGTCCGTTGCAACCAGGGCCGATAGGCCTGGGTAGGGGTCTTTCAGTTGACGCTTCGCTGAATCGCCGACCTGTAAAGCGATCGCTACGATTGGCACCTTTGCGTCGCTGACCTTGTCAACAAACCCTTCCGCGACGACGGAGTCGAGCGGGAGGAAACCAATTGCATCGACCTTCTGAGATAGCAGATCGTCGAGGGAGTTCCCCTGCTTTTCTACGCTGCCGCGCGGGTCAATGACGACTGTTTTAACGCCCTTTTCTTTGGCTGCCTCCTCGAAGCCCTTGGCCGTCATGACGTTGTAGGGATATTCGAGGCTCGCCGGAACGTAGCCGAAGGTCAGGTCTTTCGCCATTGCGGAACCGGCGAAGAGCAGGGCTGTTAGCGTCAAAGCTGACGACCGGAAAATCGAGCCTGATACGGACCTGGAGTGTGTGCGGTATCTATTCTGCGTAGCGTGCATGGAAACCTCCCTCATGCATGTTGCTCCTCCGATCCCAGCGTCTGAAGACGTGGGTCTCCGGCATCGGTCTCCGGTATTTCCACCTGGCCAAACAGCTAGTATTGCCAAGTAATCTGTTGGGCTTTGCGAGCGCGGCCTTTGCTCCCAAATGGCCGGCGTCTCGTGCCTCCTGATTAAATTGGGTAACACGCTAGAACTGCTCAAAACAGTGGGGCGACCAAGGTGGTATAATGTAAGGTTATAACGGCAGATCGCGCCGGATAGGCCCTAAAGCATTGGCTTAGCGCTTCTCTGATAGAGACTAGACTGCAGCCTCAGCGCTATGACGGGTTATAATCCCGAGCTATAAGCCACGCGGCCTGAGCCGCTTTCGCCCCTTATCGTTATTGTGCTGATGCGCGAGATTTGCGAGCAGCAACTGCGTTCCAAGCGCGCAGCGGGGTAAATGGGCGGGCCAGGCCCGAACCATTGAGGTGGAGGAAAGATTATGAAGGGTCTCGTGTTTCTAGGCGAGGGAAAGATGGAGTTTCGGGACTATCCTGATCCCGTTCCTGGTCCTGATGAGGTTGTCGTAAGGATCAAGGCGTCGGGAATGTGCGGCAGCGACCTGAACCACCTCAACGAGCCCAAGAGGCGTGAGGATCAAATCGTCATCGAAGGGCATGAGCCCTGCGGCATCGTCGAAGAGGTTGGTTCCGCCGTTCGTCCATGGGAAGCGCGGGTTGGTGATCGGGTCATGGTATACCACTATGACGGATGCCGCACGTGCCCGAACTGCCGCACCGGTTGGATGCAGAATTGCGACAACACCCGGATCGCGTTCGGCGGGAATGGCCATGGCGCGCACGCTCCTTTCATGAAAGTGCCAGCTCACACGATCATCAAGCTTCCGGAGCAGCTTTCGTTCAACGCGGGAGCAGCCGTTGGATGTGGCAGCGGCACGGCTTACGCCGCTTTGAAAAGGGTCAATTTGCTTGCGGACGAGACGATCGCGATCTTCGGACAGGGGCCGGTGGGCCTAAGCTGCACTGTCTTCGCCAAGGCCTTCGGTGCACGCGTCATCTCCCTCGACGTCGGTGAAGAACGCCTGCAAATGGCCAAAGATTTCGGGGCGGACTTCGTCATAAACCCGATGAAAGATGATCCCGTGAAGGCAATACGCGACCTCACGAAAGGTGGCCTGGGAGCAGACAAAGCGATCGAATGTAGTTCCAACTCGGTGGCGCGCCAGCAGGCCCTTCAGGCTATCAAGCGGTGGGGAACTACCTGCCTCGTAGGTGTCCATGGCTCGATGCAGTTTGAGTGCAACGAACTCATCACTAATCAGAAAAACCTCGTGGGCTCGCTCACCTTCAACAAGAACCTTCAGGATGAGTGCGCGGGCTTCGTCGCCGAACGCGGCATCGACGTGGACGCGCTCTTTACACACGAGTTCCAGCTTGATCAGGCCGTCGAGGCCTACGCTCTCTTCGAGCAGCGGAAAATCGGCAAGGGCGTGTTCGTGTTCGATTAAGGGCGCTGTCACACCCGGCTTCGCGCCTACGTCGCGATCTTGCAAGCCTCTACTTGCAACGGACAATCTTCAATCTCGAGAGCGGTGTGCAGAGCGCCGCTCTCGCCGCGGGCACTTCCGTGCGAACTCTGGATAGAACTCAATGAAAATTGGATCACCAAAAGAGACCACCGAGCGAGAGGCTCGCGTGGCACTGACCTATTGCGCCATCTGAGGCTGGCAGACGCTGAACTCCCAATCTGTCGGATCGAAATCGGAGAAGCAGGTATCGCTCGTGAAACCTTTTATTGCATGCTTGATGCTGACGTCACCGGATGGAAGCCTTCATCCAAGCCGATGGACGAAGTCGCCGGACGGTGATCGTTACGACTTCTCGAAAATTTGCGACAAGGTGCGCGAGGAACTCCAATGCCAAGCGTGGATGGTCGGCCGCGTGACTATGGCGGAGATGGCGAAAGGTGCTCCCCACGCGCCTGAAGGTCCGCACATGGTTGCTAGGCCCACCAATTTCGCAAACCGCGATGCCAAGAGCTTTGGGATCGCGATCGATCGATCGGGCGCTGTTCACTACAAGGGTGCGGACCTCTTTGGCGATCACATCATTGCGCTACTCGGGAAAGATGTCCCTGACAGCTATCTCGCCGAGCTGGCGGCAGACGGCGTTTCGTACGTGGTCGCCGAGACCTCCGATTTTGACGTCGGGGAATTGCTGGCTGTCGTAAATCGGGAGTTCGGTATCGAACGGATCGTGCTTGAAGGCGGCGCGGCGACCAACGGTGCATTGCTGGCGAGCGGATTGGTGGATGAACTCAACTTCATCGTTGCGCCGGCCTTGGAAGCACGGTCCGGCACCGACAGCGTGGTGGAGCTCGGCACCGATGGCCTGGCTGGCAAGGTGGAACTCTCCTTGATTGATTGCCAGCAGCTCGGTCACGGGATGGTCAACCTTCGCTATGCAGCAAGCAAGCCGTCAAATTCGTAGCTTTGCGCTGGATATCCCGGTGAGTTCCGTGCTTCTGATTGATCGAGGGTAAGTGTTGCTACTCTTCGAGCGCTTGATCCTTCTTCCGGCGGATCGAAGGAAGAAGCATTGCGCCGAGAGCGAGGGCCGCGATCGCGAGGAGCACGGCGCTGACAGGACGCTCTACGAAGACCCAAGCGCTGCCGCGGGATACGACCATGGCCCGCCTCAGATACTCTTCCAGCATCGGTCCCAACACGAAGCCGATCAGCAGAGGTGCTGGCTCGAGCGCGAGCTTGAAGAACAGGTATCCCAGAAAGCCGAACAGGACCGTCTCGAACACATTGAACGGCGAATAGTTTACCGAGTAGACGCCGATGGCGCAGAACACGAGGATCGCCGGATACAGGTACTTGTATGGAAGCCTCAGGAGCGACACCCACATCCCGATCAATGGCAGATTGATCACGAGCAACATCAGGTTCCCGATCCACATGCTGACAATCAGACCCCAGAACAAAGCGGGCTGGGCCTGGATCACGCCAGGTCCGGGCTGAATACCGTGGATCATCAGGCCGCCGATCATGAGAGCCATGACTGCATTTGCCGGGATGCCGAGGGTGAGCATCGGAATGAACGAGGTCTGCGAAGCAGCGTTGTTCGCGCTTTCAGGGCCGGCGACACCCTCGATTGCTCCGGTGCCGAACTCGTGGCCGTATTTCGAGACCTTCCTCTCGAGCATGTATGAGGCAAAGGTTGACAGTGCCAATCCGCCACCGGGGAGGATGCCAAGAATTGATCCCACGATAGTGCCGCGGATCACCGACGGCGTTGCCCGCTTGAACTCTTCCTTGGTCAGCATCAAGCTTCCCACCTTGGCGACCGTCCCGCTCCGGTTTTCCGGGTGTTCAAGATTGCGGATGATTTCGGCGACACCGAATATCCCCATTGCCACGGCTACGAAGTCGATGCCCTCGAAAAGTTCGAAGAAGCCGAACGAGAACCGGACCTGGCCGCTCTGGACGTCTGTGCCGACGAGGCCGAGCGCCACCCCGAGCACGAGCATGGCGATCGACTTGAAGATGCTACCTTGGGCGAGCACTGTTGCGATGATCAGGCCAAGGAGGATAAGTGAGAAATACTCTGCCGGGCCAAAAGAGAGCGCGAGGTCCGTCAGTAGGGGGCCGGAAGCGGCGACTACCAGCGTTGCCACGGTTCCAGCGAAAAACGATCCTATCGCCGCTGTGGCCAAGGCCGCGCCGGCTCGGCCACGTTTCGCCATCTTGTGACCCTCCAGTGTCGTCACGACAGCCGTGACTTCGCCGGGCAGGTTCAAGAGGATCGCCGAAGTGGACCCGCCGTACTGAGCGCCGTAGTAGATGCCGGAAAGCATGATCAGCGCTGTAATCGGGTCCAACGCGAAGGTCAGCGGGAGAAGAAGGGCGATGGTCGCGAGCGGACCGATACCGGGAAGGACCCCAATTGCCGTTCCGATCATGCAACCGATGAAGGCGAAGCCGAGATTGTGAAAAGTCATCGCGACCGAAAGGCCGAGGGCGAGGTTCTCGATCATGGCTGTCTCGCTCAGAACTGGGTGAGGGCGGGAGGCAGGAACGACACGTTCAAGCCAAGTCCGAGAGTGAATACTGCCCAACAGATCGCAACGAGCGCCACAGTCAGGCCGGCGATCCCCCGGATGGTCTGCTGCCTGTCAGCGAGGCCACTGATCACGACGACGACGGCGACCGAGACGGCCATCCCGACACGCTCGATCAGGACGCCGAATGCCGCCATCGCGCCAAGGATCAGGACCATCTCCCTCCAAGCCCAACTCTCCAGGGGATCGTGCTCGCCTTTGATGCCGAGAATGGCGACCGCTGCGCCGAGCAGGCCCAGCAAACCGAAGACAAGCATCGGCATGTAGCCGGCCCCCATTTGGGCGGCCGAACCGATTTCGTAGTCCTGATTATAGTAGAGCCCGGCTAGAGCGACGGCGACCAGGAACACCCCGGCCGTCACATCTTTCGCTCCCAGCGGACGGCGTGGAGACGGAGCTGGTTGATCGTTTTGCATTTGAGTGTTCCCCGGTTTTGTTTTCAGTGGAAGGAACGGCCGCCATCGACCGCTAGCGCTGCGCCCGTGACGTAGGAGGATTCCGATGACGTAAGGAACAGAAGCGCTCGCGCAATTTCTTCTGGGTCGGCCAACCGCTTGAGCGCGTAGTTGCCCACATTGGCGCGGTAGCCATCCGCCATTGGCGTGTCCACCATACCGGGTGCGATGCTGTTGACCCTGATCTTCGGCGCGAGTTCCGCAGCAAGCGCGCGGGTCAGGTTTACCACGCCGCCCTTGGATGCCGCGTAGGCCGTGTGGCCGGGTGCGTTCGGCAGAAGTCCCTGAGCCGAGGCGATGTTCACGATCGTTGAGTGCTCGTGCAACTGCAGGAACGGAATGCAGCAGCGCGCGACGATGTATGTGCCGGTCAGATTGACTTCGATGATCCGACGCCAATCGTCGGCCGGCACCTCGGTAGCAAGCCCCTTGGACATGATACCTGCCGCATTGATCAGTCCATCGATGCCACCCATCTCGGACGCGGCCTTTTCGACGGCCCGTGCAACGTCAGGTTCATTTGTGATATCGACGCTGCAGAAGCCGGCAGCAATCTCCTCGGCGACCTTTTGAACCGCGCCGGTGTTTCGGTCGAAGAGAGTGACTTTCGCGCCTTCCGCCGCAAAGAGCGCGGCTGTGGTGCGGCCGATACCCGAGGCAGCTCCCGTGACAATAATCCTTCGGCCGGCCAGTCTTACGGATAGGCCTGTGGTATGTACCGAGGTTGAAAGGGGTGATGCGCTCATTGCGGTTTACTTTCTTGTATTAAATTCGCTTGGTGCAGTCTGCGCCTCGCGCGTGGAAAGGGACCATCACCGCATGATGAAGGGATTGGTTGGGCCTTCGGTCGCCGTGGACAGGAAGACGCTCTTGGTCTCGAGATATTCGTTGATCGCCTCGATCCCGCTCTCTCGCCCAAGGCCGGATTTCTTGGTTCCGCCGAACGGCATCATGAAGCTGTAGGCACGGTAGGTATTCACCCAGACGGTTCCTACCTTGAGGGCCTTCGTCATGCGCATCGCGCGGCCGATGTTCTGCGTCCACACGCCAGCGACGAGGCCATAGGCGATGTCGTTGCCGATTCTTGTGGCATCTTCTTCGGTATCGAACTCGATGATGGACAGGACCGGGCCGAAGACCTCCTCCTGTGCGATCCTCATGTCGTTGGTGACGTCGGAGAAGATGGTCGGCTCCACGAACTGGCCAGCACTCAGGTCCGCACCGGTGGCTCTGCTGCCGCCGAGGATGCATCGCGCGCCGTCTTTGCGGGCGATCTCTATGTAATCCAGGACTTTTTGAAACTGCGGAGGTGTCGAAATCGGACCGACGTTGGTGTTCGGGTCCATCGGATCGCCCATCCTGATGTACCGAGCGAGATCCACGAGTTTGGTCGTGAAAACGTCCTTGATCGACTTCTGGACCAATAGGCGGGAGCCGGCCGTGCACATCTGTCCAGCTGCACCGAAGATCCCGGACACGACGCCCGCCGCAGCCAGGTCGAGATCAGCGTCTTCGAATACGATGTTGGGTGACTTGCCGCCCAGCTCAAGCGCGACTCGCTTCATCTGCTTGGCAGCGGTCTCGTAGATTTTTGCTCCGGTCAAATCGGAGCCCGTGAAGGTTATCATCGCGACATCGGGATGTTCGACAAGTGCCGCGCCTGCATCATGTCCATAGCCCGTGACAACGTTGAACGCCCCGTCTGGCATCCCGGCTTCCTTGACGATCGCTGCAAGCTCCAGCGTGCTGGCCGAGGCGAATTCGGACGGCTTCACGACGACGGTGCAGCCGGCCGCCAGGGCAGGCGCGCATTTTACGGTGGCAAACCAGATCGGTGAATTCCAGGCGGTTAGGGCGGCTACCACGCCGATGGGTTCGCGCATCGTGAACGCCATGGTGTCTGGCTTCTCGACAGGTATCCATGCGCCTTCGATTTTGTCGGCGAGACCAGCGTAGTAGTACCAGCACTCGGCCACGCCGTTAAGCTGGCCACGGACTTCGGCGAGCAATTTGCCGTTGTCCCGAGCTTCGATCTCGGCAATCCGATCGGCATCCCGCGTGATGAGATCGCCGATTTTCCGCATGATCCTGCCGCGTGCAGTCGCTGTCAGCTTTGACCAGGGGCCGTTGTCGAGCGCTTCGCGGGCCGCCTTTACCGCGCGGTCCACGTCTCCCCGCGTCGCTCGAGCCAATTCAGCCCACGGCTTGCCATGATAGGGGTCGAGAGTTTCGATATGCTCTCCGCGTTCTCCGTCGGTGAACTGCCCGTCAATGAAAAGTTGGTAGCTGCGCATCTTCACTCCTTGAATTCGTCTTGCTGGGCAGCGAATTGCGTTTCGCCGATGGGAGCCCGCAGCGAAAACGGGTCCCATCGGCGATTGCACAGCGGTCCGCACCCGTCGGCCGTTCATTTGCTGGCGGCCATTGCCGCTAGCTCAGTTGTTCAGTCGAATGTTGTTTTCCGTAATGACCTTGCGAAATTTGTCCTGCTCGGCCTTCAGGAAAGCCTTGAGTTCGTCGCCGGTCTTGATGTCGGTCTGGAAAGACAGCGGCGTGAAGCGCTCCTGGAACTTGGGGTCTTTGACGCCCTTCACGATCGCTGCGGAGAACTTCGTCACCACCTCGTCGGGAACCCCCTTTGGGGCGGCATAGCTGTACCAGACGCGCGCGTTGATCTGCGGGTAGCCGATCTCCGCCGTCGTTGGGACGTTGGGCATATTGGCGGTTCGGGCAGGAGACGTGACTGCCAAGACCCGTACGTTGGGATCATCCTTGAGCAACGCGGCCTCTCGAGCCGACGCGAAGATCATCTGGGTGAAGCCGCCTGCGAGAGCCTGAATGCCCTCGGGATTGTTCTTGTAGGAGACGTGGACGCCTTTGCCCCCGGCCTCCTTGAGGAACATCGTGGATGTCAGGTGACCCACGGTGCCTACGCCACCGCTGGCAAATGTCACGCCATCCGGTGACTTGGCCACAGCCATCAACTCGTCGATACTCGTGATTCCCGCCTTGGCTGAGACGATGAGCGCCAGTGGGTAACCGCCGATTTCGACAATCGGTACAAAGTCATCGAGGCCGTACTGGAGGTTATCTCTGAGGACGGTCTGAACCAGTCCGGCAGTGATCAGGCAGAGGATATTGTATCCGTCTGGCTTGGCTCCGGCGACAGCATTTCCTGCCACAGTAGTTGAGCCGCCTGCACGATTTTCGATAACAACAGGCTGTCCGAGTTCCTCGCTCGCTGTCTGCGCCAGGAAGCGGCTGAGCGTGTCGTCATCCCCGCCAGGCGCGTTCCCGATGTTGATGGTGATAGGTCGTACCGGCCACTCGGCTGCGCGGGCATCCGATACCCGCGTCAACAGTCCTGCTGAAATAGCTGCAGTCGTACCGAGCAAAACGTTTCGTCTCGTAATCATGGAATTCTCCCCCTGGTAAACATCCATGCCGCGATCAGCACCGCCCGACCTCCCGTCGGGCTCCAGCGCAAACTGCCGATAGTGGCCTGCGACGCGCTTAATCGAACCCGTCGAGCCGACTCTGTAAAGCCGAAAACCCGATCTACCGCCAAAGGTTATAAGCGTGTGTTATATGGTGGGGGCCGGGGTGACCGTGTCGAATCCCCCACCACGTCTGAGCTTTGCGGTCCTACGGGATGGTGTATTTTTGGGGTGGCGCGCTTGCCATTTAGACGCTTATCGTGAGCCGATGAAATCGCTATCTGATGGAATGTGGTTGAAACGCGCAGCTGATCGAGGATGAAGTGACAGTGACCGACATGTCCGCCGAAGACGAGAAATATCGTGCGCCGGCGCTCACGAAAGGCCTCGACATTTTGGAGCTACTGGCATCCGCCAGCGATGGGCTTACCCAGGTCGAGATCGGAAAGATGCTCGGCCGAACGACGTCCGAAATCTTCCGCATGCTTGTGGTGCTCAGCCAGCGGGGCTACGTCGAGCTTAGCGGAGATGACCGCTACCAGTTGACAACAAAGTTGTTCGAAGTCGCCCACCGCCATCCTCCGATCCGCCGGCTGACCGCGATTGCAGGCGACGCGATGCAGAAGCTGGCAAACCGGATCAACCAATCCATCCACCTGTGTATCCTGCAGGGTGGGCGGCTGTTGGTCGTCGCCCAGGTGGACTGCCCCGACAACAACCTGAACTCCGTTCGGCTCGGAGCGCAAATCCCGATTTTCGATTCGGCATCAGGCCGCGTGCTGGCTGCGTTCATGGATGACGCGGCTTTGGAGCACCTGCTCACTTTGGCCGGAACGGAAGCCGGAGAGCGCCGGGACAGGTTTCTGGCCGATCTTCCCGGGGTGCGCGATGTGGGTTATTGCGAGGGCCCGTCACTTACGCTCGCCGGTGTGACGAACTTGTCCGCACCTATTTTCGACTACACCGGCAAGGCTGTCGCCGCGATTACCACGCCATTCATACACCGGCTAAACAGCGCATCGCACGTGCCTGTGCCCGAGGCGCGTAACGCGCTCGTTGAGACCTGTCGGGACCTCTCGAAAAGGATGGGCGCGGGAGCAGCCGTCGACCGGTAGTCTTCCTCGAACAAGGCACTTTTGGAGGGCTCGGCAGATCGCCGGGCCCTTTTGTATTTGAAACTCTATTGCGCAAATAAAATGTTGACGGCGTCTTCAACATATGAAAGCCTATTTTATATACAAAATTATGCGAGCTTTCCCCGACAGGGGTTGGCCGCCGTGGAGGAGTAGGCATGCAGAGATTTGAGGGCAAAGTAGTCTTGGTGACGGGAGCGGGCAGCGGCATTGGCGCGGCTACCGTTAAGCGGCTGCATGCCGAAGGCGCGACCGTGATTGCCGTTGACGTCACGGAGGAGGGCGTCTCTAAGGTTGTCCAGGAGATCGGCGACCGGACGAGAGTGGAAGGTCTCGCACTGGATGTCTGCGACCATTCTGCGTCCATCGAGACGGTTGCGGATGTGCGCAAACGCCACGGGGCTCTACACGGCCTGGTCAATTGTGCTGGCATCAAGGGCGTCGGCAGCATCGTGGACGTCAAACCGGAGAGCTTCGGTCGCGTCATGGCGGTTAACCTCGAGGGCACGATCAACCTCTGCCAAGCCTTCGTGCAAGCGGTGAAAGACGATACCGGCGACCGCGCGATCGTGAACATCTCCTCTGGCGCGGGTGTGATGGGCGTTGCGAACAGGCTACCTTACGTGGCCTCCAAGTTCGCGGTGTCCGGCATCACGAAATCGATGTCGCCTGAACTCGGGCCGCTTGGCATTCGCGTGAACGCGGTAGCGCCGGGCATGACTAAAACACCGTTCACCGAATACATGCTGCAGGACCCGGCTGCCGTGGAGCGGGTCAATGCCAAGCATCCGATCGGCAGAATGGGAGAGCCCGAGGAAATTGCGGCTGTCATCGTCTTCCTTCTGACCAAGGATGCAAGCTTCATGACCGGCGCGATTGTCGCGGTCGACGGAGGCCAGACCGCTTGCCTTTGATCTGTTGGTGCTGACCAACGAGGGAGGATGCGTTGGCCGATATTCGACTTTTAGTGGACTGCAAAAACAATCTCGGCGAAGGCCCGGTTTGGGACGTCCGCGAACAGCGCTTGTACTGGGTGGACAGCACGGCAGGGGAGATATGGTCCTGCCGTGAAGACGGAAGCGACGTTCGCACTTTCTATGTGCCGACGTACATCGGTTCCATGGCCCTCCGTGAAAACGGAGGCGCTGTGCTGGCGCTGGCAAGCGGGTTCGCCCTCTACGAGTTCAATTCCCAGCGGATCGAGTACGTTGGAAATCCGCTGGCCGACCAACCCGACTACAGGTTCAACGACGGCAAGGTCGATCGACGAGGCAGGTTTTTCGCGGGGTGCATGGGCTACGACTTCCATCCGCTTGATGTGACCATACCCAGAAACCCCTCCGGGAACGGGTCGCTGTACCGCCTGGACCCCGACCTTCGCGTAACTCAGGTGGACACGGGGTTCATCTGCTTCAATGCACCGTGCTGGAGCCCGGACAGCCGGACGTTCTACTGCGGTGACTCCGAGCACAAGGCCATCTGGGCGTACAACTACGATCTTGAAACGGGTGTCGTCAGCGACAAGCGTCTCTTTGTATCCGACGCGGGCTACGCAAGCACGGTGGACGGCGCGACCGTCGACACCGACGGCTTCATTTGGAACGCAAAGGTCCTTGGGGGCCGGATCGTCCGATACAGGCCGGATGGGATCATCGACCGGGTAGTCGACGTGCCGGTGCGCAACGTGACGAGCATCATGTTCGGCGGCCCCGACCTGGACATTCTTTATTTCACCAGCATGGGACGCCCGATGCGCGGCATCCCGCCTAAGGAACACGGGGCCGGGGGCCTGTTCGCCATTCATGGTCTCGGGGTCAAAGGACTTCCCGAGACCCGGTTCGCCGGCTGACCGGCAACTTGAAATCAAAACGAGGATGACTTTGAAATGACCATCACTGCCGACCTTTCACAGGAGCTTGCCGAATTCGCGGCAAACACCAGGTTCGCCGATCTGCCGCCGGCAGCGGTCGAAGCCGCGAAGAAAAGTGTCCTGGATACGATCGGGGTGATGCTTGCTGCGAGTGGCATGGAACCTGCGGTCAGACCCATTGTCGAACTGGTGCAGGAGAGCGGCGGCAAGGGCGAGGCGACCATTCTGGGATACGGCGACCGCGTTCCGGCGGGTGCTGCGGCTTTCGCCAATGGCGCGCTCGCGCACGGCCTCGACTTTGACAGTCAGACGCCATGGGGAGCGCACGCCGACAGCTCGATCATTCCGACGGTGCTCGCATTGACGGAACTGCGCGAGGGTGTGACCGGGGAAGAACTGATTACCGCAGTCGCCATCGGCCAGGAGATTTTTATTCGCCTTCGCTGCAATGTCGGCTGGCATATGGACTGGAACCTCTCGACTGTCGTCGGCTGCTTCTCGGCGACCGCGGCGGGCGGCTCGATCTTCAAGCTCGACCCGACACAGCTCGCCAATGCGCTCGGGATCGCCAGCCTGCAGTCCAGCGGCACGATGGAGCAGATTTTCGGGCTCGGGAGCGACCTCAGAGGCATGTATGCCGGGTTCAGCTCACAAGCCAGCGTGAACGCCGTCAGGCTTGCGGCACGGGGAATGACCGGCATACGCAATCTGTTTGAGGGCGAAGCCGGCGTCTTCAAGGTCTATTTCAAGGGCGAATACGATCGCGAAAAGATGGTCGCCAACCTTGGCAAGGAATTCCTCAGTGGAGGGATGACCTACAAATATTGGCCGGCCGTCGGGAACGCTCATACCTACATTCACGCGGCAATCGAGTTGATGAAGGAAAACAGCGTCGACTTGGATCAGGTTGCAGAGGTGAAAGTCTATGTCGGCGACTTCCAGCAGAGGATGTGTTCCCCACTGGCGGAGCGGCAGGTTCCGAACACGCTTGTCGACGCGAAGTTCAGCCTTCCTTTCCTTGTCGCCCTTGCACTGGTGAAGGGGCAGATGGACGTCGGGGACTTCACGAGCGAAGCGCTGAAAGACCAAACTGTTCTCGCGTTGGCACGGAAAGTCGTTCCGGTGCCGGACAGCAGCTATAACTGGACCTCAAAACTGCCCGACGGAAAGATCGAAGTGGTTCTCGGAGACGGGACCCATGTCTCCCGTCTGGGGTCGAGAGTGCCGGGTTCGGTCGAATTGCCGATGACCTGGGAGGAACTCTTCCAGAAGTTTGGTTCGTGCGCGCGAGCCGCAGTCTCGCCGCTGTCGACCGACAGGATTGCCGAACTTTGCAACTCGCTGAAGGCGCTCGAAAGCATTCCTGACGTCAGGGAGATCGTCGCGGCTGCCGTTTCCAACATCGATGTCGCACACCGAAAGTCCGCATAGCCCGCGACACGGGTTTCTCCCGGGGGCGGCGGACACGTCCCCGGATGTCGAAACAGCCATGTATCTCAATGGGAGGAGAGTAGCATGCCAAGCTTTGAAATTACACGACGCCGGTTCTTGATGACCGGAGCAGCAACGGCCGCAACCCTTGCTGTGTCGGGCCCAGCATGGGCCGCTTATCCAGACAAACCCGTCAAGTGGATCGTCGGCTTTCCACCGGGTGGCGCTACGGACACCGTCGCTCGCCTGGTTGGCCATCCGATGTCAGAAGCGCTGGGGAAGCCGATCGTCGTCGACAATCGCCCAGGTGCGGGCAGCTCCGTTGGGGCGGCGGCATTGGCCAGCTCCCCCGCGGACGGCTATACCGTGGGAAGCGCCGATAATGGGACGCTGATCATCAATCCGGTGGTCTATCCCAAAATCCAGTACGACCCTGACCGCGACTTCAGGCCAGTGGGCATGTACGCCGGCATCAACCTGTTGCTTTGCGTTCCCAGCAGCTCGCCGATCAAAACGGCCGCGGAATACCTGGAAAAGGCAAAGGGCGCGCCGGAGCCGCTTCTCTACGCCAGCCCCGGTATCGGGACGCCGCTGCACCTTGCGATGGAGCGTCTTGCCCGCGACGCGAACGTGCATCTCAAACACGTTGCGTATAAGGGCATGGCCCCCGCGCTGAACGACGTCTTGGCCGGTATCGTTGACAGTATCGTGATCGATTACACGACGGCCAATTCTCAGATCAAGGATGGGAAAATCCGGGCGATTGCGGTTTTCTCTGAAAGACGTCTCACGGTACTTCCGGATGTTCCGACGATGGCTGAGCAGGGCGTGCCGGGCTTCTCCGCAGGGGCGTGGCACTCGCTGATCGTGCCTAAGGCCACGCCAGACGACGTGGTCGCAACTTTGTCCGAGGCACTTCGCAAGGCGTTGCAGGACCCGTTGGTGAAGACCCGGTACGCTGAGCTGGGCCTTGATATGCCTCCAAGCGATCCCGAAAGCATGTCTCGTCGATGGGAGAGCGACAAAGCCACCTGGCAACCCCTGATCCGTTCGTTGAACATCAAGCTCGACGGCTGACCTTTGAATGGCGTGTCGGGCAATGCCGCGGACACGCCAACTGTCTTTATTCCACTTGGACTTCGAACGAATGCGATATGCATCCCGCGGCGCTTGCCAGCTAACGGTCATTTCAGGAAGAGGATCGTATGGAGGTAGGATCGCTTGAAGCCCCTGTCCATTATCGACAGCGACAGCGACTGCACGGAAAGCGGGCTGTGGTGACAGGTGCAGCGTCGGGAATTGGGCGCGCGATTGCGTTGCGGTTCGCGGTGGCGTTACCGCCGGGTTGGACGCCGATCCCGACTCGACGGTCATGCAGCGAATTCGGCAAGCGCCTGCCGGCAGGATGGCAAAAGCATCTGGGATCGCGAACGTTGCAATCTTCCTCGCCGGCGATGAGGCGAGTTTTGTCCACGGGTCAGTTTATACGGCGGACGGCGGCTGGCTTATTCGATGAGCGTTCGAAAGTAATCTGTTCGCTCTCCGTCTCCCGCGAGCTGTCCGAAATCATCTGCCGATTGATGAAATAACCTCATAACGTCAAACGGTTGCGGGCTCTGATCCTGGCCTGTTGTCTTTGCTATCTGTTGTCTGACCGTCTCCGGATCGCACCGGAGCAAGCGGTATTGACGTCTTGATCTCGTTCGGTGGGGAGGACCGACAACGAAAGGATTTATTGAATGCCACGTAAGACCTTTGCGGGCTTGGCCTGTGCTGTCGCCGTCGGTTCAGTTGTTTTCGCGGCAGGCTATTTTTCTGGCCCCGCCATCAATGAAATCACGCCAGCTACCGCAGCGGAAAACGCCGTCACATTTCCCCCTTTGGACCAGCTTGTGCACTATACGACGGTGCGGCGTGGCGTGACGCGTGAACACATGCTCACAAACCCTGAGGCTCTCGCCGCGATTAAGGCTGGTCAGCCAGTAGCAGCAGGGACGCACATGGTTCTGGTCGACTACCAGAGTGACGTGCTGCACCGCTACCTCGTCGCGCAGAAGATGGGCGTAGGCTCTTCGGACTGGGCTTACCAATGGTTCTGGCCTGACAAGTCCATCAAGGCCGACGAAAATGTAGCGCAGTGCTACTCGTGCCACCGCTCGCGCGAGGATCGCCAGTTCATGTTCACCTTCACAGACGCGCTTTCGTTTAAGTGATCACGCACAGAGGCGCTTTAATCCCCATGGTAAAAAGCTTCCTTTTGCTGCGAGTGATGCTGCCGTCGCTGATGCTCGTGTTGTTGCTTTTCTCGCTCGCCTACTGGTGGCTGGATAACGTTCCCCATGAGGTCTTCGGCACCGTGCTCTTTGGCTTGCTCTGTTGGCACATCTACGTCAATCGGGCCTGGTTCAGGAACCTGACGCGTGGCAAGTACGACGCCAGGCGAGTGGTCCGCGTCGTCTTGCATATTAGCCTGATTGTGAACATGGCGGGTTTGCTGATCACGAGCGTGGTCATATCCAAGTCGGTCTTTGCCTGGCTGCCTATCCCGGGTTCCATCTACCTAAGAGAAATACATTGGTTCTCGGCCTATTGGGTCATGATCGTTACCGGTATCCACGTGGGGCTCCATTGGGAGCGTTTGCGGGCCAGCCTGCTGAACCTCTTGGGTCTCAGATCCGCGAACCCCGTACTGCGGGCCATATTTCTCGCGCTGGGGGCTGCCTTCCTTCTGCAAGGGCTCGCAAGCTTTCAGACCCTTGGTGTGTGGACGAAGCTGACGTTCAATTACAGTCTGGATTTCTGGGATTTTACTGCTTCCGTCGCACCGTTCTTCGGACACTGGCTCGCGGTTTTCACTGTGCCCGCGATTATCACCCATTCGCTCATGGCAATTTGGAGATGGGCGGGCCTAAGGAACTCGCCCTCTATCAGGGGAGCTTAGATGGACGATGGGCGTCAAGCTCGATGCCGCAATGCATCGAGCAATGCCGCGAATGCCGGAGAGGATTGGCGACGGCTTGGATAGTAGAGGTAGTAGCCGTCCCACGGGGGTGAAAACTCTTGAAGAACGTGCTCAAGCTTTCGCTCATTAACGAGAGGCTGCACGATCTCCAGCGGGATGTAAGCCATACCGAAGCCGTCAAGCGCAGCCTCAAGCGCGTTGAAAATGTTATTGAATGCGAGCTGCCCATCCACCCGTATCTTGATTTCCTGCCCGTTTTCCTCGAACTCCCAGACGTAGAGACCGCCCGAGCTTGGAAGCCGGAAGTTGATGCAGGTGTGCCCCACTAGGTCCTTTGGGTGCGACGGAATGCCATGCTCCTTGAAGTAGGAGGGCGAACCAACAACCGCCAAGCTGAAGTCCGGTCCGATCCGCGCGGAGATCATATCTTTCGCAAGATGCTCTCCCATACGAACGCCAGCATCGTATCGCTCGTTAACAATGTCCGTCAGGCCGTTGTCGAGGATTAGTTCGACCTTGATGTCGGGATACTGGGGCAGGAATTTCCTCAGCTTTGGCCAGAGGACATGGGTGATGGCATAGTCGGCTGCCGAAAGTCGGATGGTGCCAGCTGGTTTGTCACGAAGAGCACTCAAGGCCTCAACCTGGGCGTCGATCTCATCCAGATGAGGTCCGATGCCGTCGAGTAGCCGCTCTCCAGCCTCCGTGAGCGAAACGGCTCGAGTTGTGCGGGTCAGCAAGCGTACGCCGAGTCTGGCTTCAAGTTGTCTGATGGTGTGGCTGAGCGCCGACTGCGATACCCCGACTTTCGCTGCTGCCCGGGTAAAACTTCGCTCCCGTGCGACCAACGCAAACGCATTCAAATCACCTATAGACTCGCGAGCCATTCATGAAGCCTTCTCATATTGGAAAGAGGATTATACCCCGTTCTTTCTGAAAATCTCCACTGAACATTTCACGCATGCGTGATGGTCATGTTGTTGCCGCGCGACACCATACAGCAATTGGAGCAGTTCGGCCACGAACGCGACGCGAGGTGTCAGGGTACAGGCCGGGCATCACGTCTGTTGCGTCCACCCCGCGGGAGTTGACCGCCGACACGAGGTCGTTGCTCACCATCACATGGGAGGGCGTTCCCCTCGTAAGACGCTCAAGTCTGCTTGCGACATTAACTGTGTCGCCGAGCACCGTGTATTCCAGCCGGCGGGTGTGACCGGTGTTGCCGACAACGACTTCCCCATAGTGCAGGCCGATGCCGATCTGGATCGGCTCAAGACCTTCGGCCGTCCGTTCCTCGTTCCAGTTCTCGATCTCGCCGATCATTGCCTCCGCGCAAGCCAACGCCCGGACAGGATCGTCGTCTCGCGGCTCGGGAGTGCCGAAGTGAACCATGATCGAGTCACCGATATATTTGTCGACGGTGCCTCCATGTTGAAAGGTCACTTTCGCAAGACGGCTGTGAAACGCCCTAAGCAGCACCATGATCTCATTTGGCGAAGACTTTTCGGAGATCGCCGTGAAACCAACCATGTCTGCAAATAGGACGGCTGCGTGCTGGGTGTTGGACTGGTCGAGGTCGGAAAGATCGTTGGAAAGTGCGCCAACGATATTAGGTGAGAAGTATCTCGCCAAATTGGAGCGCTCCCTCTCGGCCGCTACCTGCTTTCTAACCAACTGCCGAGATCGCCAGACGGTCACGGTTAGCATCACTGTCACCAGAAAAATGAACAGGACCTGGTTGTACCAAATCGTGAGGCTGACGGTATTGCGATCGAGAAAGCTCGCGATCACGGCCTCTGACGACATGCCGGTATCAAGGGTCTTTCTCGAACTGGAAAGCACTGACGTTGGAAGTGTTGCGACCCACGCGAAGCCGATGCTCCAGGTCATTGCTGCCATTAAACCCGAAAGCAGCACCAGCCACGGCGAGTAGCTGAGGGCCATACTGACAAGGTAGATGCCGACGTAGAGGAAATTTGGCAGGCGCAGATTGATCTGGGGCGTCCAGTCGTCGACGTAGAACGGTGGAGGCACGATCAGTAGAAACGTCAGAACCGAGACATCGAGTAGGACAAACAGGGCTAGGATGATTTTCCGCTGGAGCCCGTGCTTCACAAGGAGGCGGGGTAGTGCGCCGAGAACGCCGAAGGCCAGCAGCGCGGAAAGATAGCCGCTTGAGCGCTCGAAGGGCAGGGTTAGAGCCCACAGAGAAAGGATGGCGAGGACCGTCGATCTACCCCAGAAGATGGTGGTGAGGCCGCGCAGCTCTTCGCGGCTCAGTTCGTCTTCGATGTATTGAGCCGTCGGCTCGCTGATCTGGAGAGTGGGGTTGACTTCATTCCGCCGTGGGGCCCACGCACGCGAAAGGGCGGCCAGCGTATTGCGAAATCTCGCCATGTGGAAGGGGGCTCCTCGATGATCGTTCGTGTGTCGCCGTAGTTCAGGGTTCAGATACAAAAGCGCGGGCATCCAGTAGTGGACGTTTGTCGGGGGTGACCGTCCGCCCCTTTTTTGGATCGTGACGACACGGATATAGGAACGACATAGCACCCGCATTAGGCGGGTTTTCCGCTAGTTGTTATTCGGTTGGCTCATGAATTGGCGGCACTGTTCGCGGGGTCAGGCTACTTGAGAGCGTGCCTCACCCGAAACACTGCCAGCGCGACTGCCGCGATCACGACTGGAATGGAAACCAGCATCGTGTAGGGCCCAAGGTGTAAGCCTGCATGATCCAGCGTCTCGGCGGTCATCTTCAGTAAGCTCAGCAAGTAGTAGCTAATCGCTATGATCGAAAACCCTTCCACTGCGCGCTGGATTTTCAGTTGGACGGCGGCGCGTTCTGCCATTGCGCGTATCTGGACCGTGTTCTGGTACTCGATTCCAACCTGGATACGGGTTTGAAGCAAGTCGAGAAGGTGCATCGTTGCGTGAGAGAGCTGTTCCAGCCGCAATGCTGTCGCCGAACACGTACGAACAGCCGGCTTGAACCTTCTCGCAACGAAGACGCCAAACCGCTGGAAGCCGGGGACATGGGATTCGCGCAGCTCAGCTATGCGTTCTTCAACGATGGTGGCGTAAGCCGCCGTCGCTCCGAAGCGATTTCGTGTCTCCGCGGTTGCGGAGATCACGTGTGCGGATAACGTAGAAATCTCGTCGAGAAGCTTCTCGTGCTCCTCCACTGGAGTGTTCAGATGACGGTTCGTGAGGTCGGTCAGCGTCTCATCGAAGCCCTTCAGCGCCGGCGCGAGGCGTCGAGCTTCCGGTAAGCCCAAAAGCGACATCGATCGATAGGTCTCGATTTCGCAGATCCGCCTAACCATTCGTCCCAGGCGATAGGCGTTAAGTTCGCCGTTGAACAATAGAATGCGGCTGCTCCCACCGGGTCCAACAAGGAAGTCCGAACAGACCTGCGCCGCGCCGCCGCCGATGGCAGATGCCGCCGTGTCGCCAAACCCGTACTGTTTGAGGACGGGAGAAATATCTTCAGGTGGGGCGTCAAGGACTAGAACGGATACCCTACAGATTAGTCGAAACGGCGGAGTCGAAACGTCAAAATCCCTCGGGAAATTAGTGTCTTGTGGCCATTCCTGCAGTGGCAACTTGAGCGGCGTGACCTTCGTGACTGTCGTGAATTCCGTGTGATGCTCGACTTGCACTCGTGTTCCATCGTTAGCAGATAGGCTCTTCGGCCGGACTTCGGCGATTCCCGGAATTTTCGTGGAAGCGGGCATCACGGCAACGTGCTCAACCAGCGAAGGCCCGCTGAAGTAAATTGAGGGACGGGCGTGTAGTTCAGCATTAAAATTCTTCGAAGCACTCACCTTCGTTCCCCCATGGGTGGTGGTCGTCAATCGCTTCCTTGAAAGTGGTCCAGCAACAGGTTTGGAACTTGTTGCTCAGCCGACGTTCGGCGGTCGTGTTGTGTTGGCACTTGCGGTTTGATCTCAGTCGCAGCGCGGACTGCCATGATCCCCAACGGCTTGTACCGCTCGACGAGATTGACGACTGTATGGTCTTTGCGATGTGTAGGGGGCACTTTTCCTCGCTTCACCGACAGTAGGTTGGGTCTGGAGTCGGGCTTGAACAGGCGGCCAACACGGTGGCTACCCCGATAGCCAATTCCGCTTGTCCGAGAGGGCGGAGAACCGCCCAGGCCCTCGAAGATCGGTCGGCGTCTATCGATATAGTTGATTGCCCACGGACGAGACATAGTGCTCAAGCCGCGGGTATAACCTGCGGCTATTGCCTGGTCCCACGACCCGTACCAGTCGGACGGCATGCGCCGAAAAGACAACAAGTGGTTGGCTTGTCACTCTGGCGGCGAGACCATGAGCGGGTGCGAAAAGACAGCCAACATGCAACCAGCGTTGCAATTCCAGTGCCAACCAATGGACCAACGACATCGGGCAACTTCATAGGTTGAATTACTTTGTCATTGATAAATCGCGAGACGTAGTCCGATCAGGTGGGCTCTCTCAGCATAACGATAGTTCTTTGCCGTCGTCCCCAGCCGCCGAAGGGCAGCGCTCTCGCTGAACACGTCCCAGAAAAAATACGCGAGAAGAACAACAACTGGGCAGAGCGTCCCGGCTCTGAAAAGACCATGCGGCTCGGAGCGTCTTCGTGCCGCCAATCCGGGAAATCTTCGCCGGCTTTGCCTTGAGCGAGGCTTCGTTGAGCTAGTCAGTAGGCGGTGGGAAAGGTACACATGCGGAGGAGCCCCTGCTCCTCCAACAAGGCGACTGACGTCATAATGTCCGATTTCACAAGCTACTCGGGCAGGATCTTCCGGGTACTGTCTCAGGTGCTTCACGGCTTATGTCCGGGGCAATTCGTGCAAGGCGTTTGGCATGTTTTGAAAGCCAGAGTGCTGGTTGAAGGACGCACTCGGAAAGCCCGCGCCTCGAAAGGCATCGAGCTGGGCGTAGAGTCGACTGATCGCCAATTAGGCCCTACGTCGATATCGAGGACGGAGGATAGTCACTGATGGACTGACGGGTCGCCCGGCGTTAGACAAAACGCATCAGCAGGAGTTTATCGATGCGTGTTGCCGCCATCCTCTTCATAGCCGTTTGCCTATTCCTGGCGGGGGCGACCGCTTCGCGCGCATATGTGAGCAACTCGAACCTTTGGGTGCTCGCCACCGCGCTTGTTCTCTACACATTAGGCAATCTTTCGATGATCGCTCTCATGCGGACAAGTGGGCTTTCCCTTGCTATTTCGTTGTCGTCGGTTGCGCAGCTCATCGCCATCAACGCGATCGCCGTTTTGGTTTTCGACGAGCGGCTCGGCTGGCATCAGGGGGTTGGCGTCCTCCTCGGAATAGCATCGGTTACGCTCATGGTGATCGGATGAATGGCTCTCACTTGCGTTTCCTTGACGACGGCGGATCGTGGTCGTGGGGCGGACTCTTCTGGATGCACAACGTCGTGCGGCGATGTGACCGCGGTATTGGACAAGAGGCTCGGCCGGACTCAGGCTTGGGTGCCAAGGCGACCTGAACATGGACGATATCATGCTTCTTTTCCTTGCTGGCCTGTTGGCAGGCAGCATGAATGCGTTGGCGGGCGGCGGGTCGTTCGTATCCCTGCCTGCGCTGATATCGGTCGGAGTGCCGTCGGTAGCCGCAAACGCGACAAGCACCTTAGCCTTGTTTCCCGGCGGTATGGCGAGCTCGTGGGTCTATCGTGACGGGGTTAGGAGTGTGTGCGGCGTCAATGTGATGCCCATTGCTATCGTGACGGTGACGGGTGGTGTGGCCGGAAGCATTCTATTGCTGCTAACCCCATCGAGGATTTTCGATGGTATCCTGCCATGGCTTTTGCTGGTGGCGACATTGATGCTCGCTGCAGGTCCGAGGCTCAGCGCCCAGTTGCAGACGCAGGCACGTCCGAGTGTTCTGGCGTTCGCAACGGTTCAGTTCTTTCTCGGTCTTTATGGCGGCTATTTTGGCGGCGCGGTGGGTCTCATGATGCTTGCGGCGTGGAGCGCGCTCGGGGGCGGGGACATCAAGAGCCTGAATCCGACAAGAATGGTGATGGTAACCGCTGCCAACGCGGTCGCCGTCGTCGTCTTCGTACTTGCCGGGGCAATCGTATGGCAGGAGTGCATTCCCATGACCATCGGAGCCGTTATCGGCGGATGGATCGGAGCGCATATTGGACGTCGTCTGCCATCATCGGTCGTCCGGTTGCTAACCCTCGCGGTCGCCTTTTTGACGACCGCGGTGTTCTTTTCGCGAGCTTACCTTTGAACGGAGGTCCGGCACCGCTGAGGCTCTCAGTCAATATCCAATTGAAGGAGCCGCGATCCGGGCTGCTCGATCACTCAACTAGCGCCCGCAACGCGGCGGGCGCGCCCTCGAAGGCGTAGGGATTGAGGAACTGGCGTCGCCAGAACAGTTTCTTGTCTACAGGTGAAAGCCGGGCTTCCGTGCACGTGGCATCCCAATGATCGCGGATGGTGGCGATTTGCCGGGCGGCAATGGCCTCGGCATCCCCGGCCGATAACAGGAATACGGGTGCAGCTTCAATGCAGAGAGCTATTTGGCTTACGCGCTGCTCCTCAACGACAAGCATGGCCTGCGTTGCCTCCCTGCCATTCCGCGCCTGCGGGCAGATGTCAAAAGCGGGAGTCAGCACAAGGCGTTGACCGTTCCAGAATGCAGCGTGGTTGCGGGCGTGGTCGTCCGTATTGCCGCACAGGATATTGAAGACCAGCCGGGCGTAGAGTTCGCGCAAGGTCGCTTTGGGTGCGTCGAACCGGTGACGGATAATCGAGGCCAGCTCTTCGTAGCTGGCATAGCGCGCCATCATTTCATCAAGGCCCTGCAGCGTCAGTGCAGAGACCATGGCCCGGCGATGCCACCCGCCAGCCACCTTGTCGCGGTCGAACCGGCGGATGAGCAGGACTTCCTTGGTTCCCGCCTTCTCCATGCGAACCGGTGCCGCATTGATACCGGCCAGGGCTGCAAGTCGCATAGCGATGAATTCGGCTTTGACGACGCTGTAGACGTCGCTCTGTGAGGAGAATTTGACAATATACTTAGAATCGCCCTCCTCGATCATGGCTTTGGGTCGTGCGCCCCCAATGGAGCTGCCGTGCATTAACGCAACGTCCAGATCGGCCGGGAGGGGTACGCCCTCTTCGACGTGGCGCGCCGCGTCGGCAAGAAGGGCGAGCGACGCCGTGGTGGCCTGACGGGCCACGTACTTCGTCGCTGACCTCTGAAAATCGAGCGCCCCGATGCGATCCGAGCCGGACTCCAGCAGGTAGGTCAGTTCGTCAAGATCGGCGGGATCGATCTCATTGCCCTTTCGGCCCAGCTGACGGTTGATGATGACGCGGCGGCCCCAGGCATCGGGCGCGGCATCCCGCAATGAGCTGGGCATGGAAAGCCCTGCAGGCAACGGTAATGCCCCGGCCTGGAGGGGCAGCTCAGGCTCGTAAAGGGAAATAGCGTCGTTGCGGCCCAGATAGCTGCGGCCGTAGTTGAAGATCAACTGGCTGCCGCTACGCTCAAGACGACCGGCGACGACTGGCTCAGTGCTTCCGGGTAGCCATACCCAGACGAAAGCTTCGTTGTTCTCAGCCTTAGAAGTCATCCTTCACCTGCCTGGAGGACGGGCGAACGGACTTCGGAAGAAGCGCAAGCGTCGCGTTGTTTGCCGATATCGCTGTTGCAAGCGTTGCATGGTCGGCGTTGAACAGGCGCACCCCCACAATGGCGGCCACCTCGAAGAAGGCTCCGATGGCGCAGGCAGGGTCGCCCTTTTCGATCCGCTGCAACAGGCCGCGGGAGATGCCGGCGCGGTCCGCCAGCTCCTGCGTGGTGAGTTTGCGCTCGATCCGGGCGCGCCTGATTAACTGGCTGAACGCTAGCAGGGCGTCTCGGCTATAATGTGAGTAAGCGCGTGATACGGGCTTGGGCATGAAATCACCATTGATCCATTAATGAACCACAAAATGTCTTTGTGGCCTATTTATAGATCATAGTGTCTTGAATATTTGCCTAATAGTCAAACCAAAAAAGCCAGTTCGGGCTATTAATAGACCATAACGCCGTTTTACGGCCTATTTATAAGCCACTCCTGTTTATAAGTATTGAGTTGATTATTACGAGTAGGGTCCCGTCCCGAGGGGATGAAGCCGTTGTGGTCATCCCAGTTCGCAGGCTGGATGGCGGGCGATTTAGCATGGACCAGCAATTATCAAGCGGATCTGCCCAAGGACGGGAGCTCACTCCCATCAGAAAGAAAACGTCGCATGATCTCAGTCAGCAGCATGCACTTGAACGCCGCGGCACAGCAGTCCCCAAGTCGGGCTCCGTTGGGCCTCCTGGGCGTGAGCTTGCGTCATCGGATCGTCGCCGTCGTCTGGCTCGGGGCCATCAGGCGGCGGCGTCTCCCCAGGATCTCGCTCAGGTTCGGGATTGCCGATCGGCGGCGCTGGCGGCGGAACGATAGGCTCGTTCGGTACGGACATGATTTCCTCCCTGCTGACCGGGAAAACTCGCGTGTCCTTCCGATTATTCAAGAGGCGGTGCCGTGAACGAGATGCTTTTCTCGAGCAGCGAACTGATCGCCGCCGACGGTCTCGGGCCATGGCCGACTCTTTGATCAGGAAGGGCAAGGGTAGAAACATCAAAAAAGCCTGCGCTCTTGCGGAGAGACGAACAAGACGATCCGAGGATCCTGCAAGCAATATGGTATCGGCGGCTCCATGCCTGGCTCGCCGATCGAGATATCAGTGCCGGTTTTGATGATGGTGAAACGTGGCGACGTAGCAGCGCTGGTGCTGGTCCGCCAGGCAATCGCAGTCATTCTGGGATGAAGCATCGATGATGTCGGCGTTCCGGAATAATTCGCGGCATTCGACTTCCTCGCGAACATGTCGGCGGCCTTGGTGGCATCAGCATGGCGGGTAATGAGGCTGGCGAGCGTTTCCCTGCCACCAGGTGCCCAAGCTGACGCTGGCGATGCTGAGGCGACTGAAGCGCCTTTAAGAAATGGTCTCCTTTTCATGATGCGGCCTGCGAAACGAGCTTCGGCATGCCAGCGAAGATTATGGAACAGTTCTTGCACGGTTACTAATATATTTACCGTGGGAGACCTAAAGTCATGAAATGGCACACATCCGCAGAGTTTGCCCCTCTGATGCTCGTCGTAAGCGGGTCGGAAAAATACAAGCTTGTCGCGACCCTTTTTCAGGCTGCCGAGATGCTGACGGCCAGTTGGCCGATCGACGATGGAGAAGAATATCTCATAGCGATCAGGGCATGCCGAAATGCAATTCATGGGGAAATTCCGGCTCAGGACGCGCGAGCAGCGCTTATCCGTGCCGCCGACGAAGCTGGCATTTCGGTGATCACCGTTCACTGAGTTTCCGCCGCCGGTGAAATGCGGGCTGCTTCGTGACACGGCCCTCTCGTTCCGCCGCATGCGCAGGTCCATGCCGCTGAACATCATTTTCAGGCCGCGCTCGGCCAGCAGTTCCTTAGCCTCTCTCTGGCGACAAGTGCCAGCTTCCGTTCCTTCTTGCACCTCGCGTGCGATCCTATCTCCGGCGTGTCGATGCCAGAGACGAAGGGAACACCTTCCCCCAGCAACCGCATGTTCTGCCCGTTGCATTTCACCGTGTCGCCGTCGCCGACGGTTAAAGACGCGCAGATGATCCGCCCAGCAATCGTTGAACGATATCTCCACGCTCGGCCGCCGCTAGCTTCCGCCTGAGTGCCTGTTCCTGCTCGTATGATTTGTATGGGAAATGCTCGAAGCACCACCAGCGGGTCGCCACGGCCGGGGAGGGGCTGTTGCCCCAGCCGCCCCACTCCTCACATTCCTTTTCTTCGCAATAGTGGACATACATTTGCGGCGCTTCCATCAGCGGCCGTCTGTCGGTGTCGCTCATCTTTCCTCCTGGAGTTGCCAGCCCGCTTTCGGGATCGGCCACCCCTTTTTGGTCGCACGGAAATCAGCCTCGGCTTCGGCCTTCTTCTTGGCTTCCACGACGCCGGTTGCCCAGACGGTGATGCGCAGGCGTCCGGCCTTGAACACGAAGCGCCGTTCGGTCGTTTGCTTGCCTGCTGTGTAACCTCCTCGAAAACAAGCGCGCGCAGCAGACAGACCGATGCTATCCCTGAAAGACTGCGGTTGTGACCACCACCAATCCCTGAAAGCCGCTTCGAAAGACACGGTCTTTGGTTTGGGATGGTCAAGCATGAGCTTCGCGTCCATCAGTCTCGATCGTAGCCCGGTCGCCAGCCGCGCGTCATGCCACGGCTCATGGCGCCTTCGGTCAGCGCAAGCTGCCGGCGGAGGTGACGGACATCCTCGAGGAGCGTGCCGATCGCTGCTCGCGCGTCTGCATCGTGATAGGCGAGGACAGCTTCGATATCCCGCTCGGCAGGCAGCCCATCAGCCGGCAACGCTTCTTCCACAACAGGTGCGAGCATCACAAATCTCCTCGCTCCTGCAGAATGGCAAGGTAGTGGTCGAGCGCCAATTCGAAGTCCGGTGCGGATCGAAATCTAATCGGGTCGGTCCAAACGTCCCGCAAAACCGGTTGCTTCAGACCATCGTCATCCACCCATCCAACGACATCGGTCTCCGTGCTTGCGACACCTACCGCCTCGCCAGCCATGGGATCGAGCACGATCTCGATAAGTGCTCGCTTGAGCGTATCGGGATCGAGTAGATGGACGACGAAGAACCGAACTTCCTTACTACCCGCAACCGCTTTCACGAGCGCGGGGATAGCCCTTTCTTTGCTGATCTCGTGCTCTTGGCCACGATAAAAATCAGCATCCTCAAGAAGGTCGCTATACCAGCGTAGGGGCACAGCTTCGCTGATCGGCTGCTCTCGCATATCCGTTCTCCATATATTATTCTCAGATTGGCGGCCGCCCTCGCCGATGTTCTTATTATGTTCGCATCGGGAGACGAGTCAATAATCAATCTGGGTCAATTGCTTTTTTAGGCGCCGCTGATGTCATGGTGCGATGACAAAGCCGCCACGCAAGTCTTCGAAGCCGTTGCTGCACGAAAGCGATGCGCCCGTCCGCGGCCGGCCCCGTCGGCGCCGCGATCCCGCCCAGCCCAATCTCCCCTTGGATCCCAGGAAGCGGGCCGAGATCGACACCGTTATCGAGGAGCTGCGGGTCCAGATCGTATCGCTGGAAAGGCAGCAGGCCGCGTTCGACATGGTCATCCAGGCCTACGGACCGGACCGGCCGCGGCCGAACGGTGCGCGCGAGGCGAACGGCTCGCAGAATGCGAGTGCGATGAGACTCGCAATGTCGCGATATATTTGCTATATGAAGGAAAATAGGTATCAAGAATAGGACAACCCTGATGGTTGCGACACCTTTGCGCCACTCTGAGAATCGAAGGAAGCCGCATGAACCGCGAGTGGACAGGCACATGCTCTATACGTCTCGCGACATTACTGTATCCGCTCTGACGGCAGGTTCGATTCATGTTAACGTCTCGATCGATGCCGATCCAGCCGACATCGACAAATGGCGTGCGATAGTCGAATCCGATGTGGCGATCACGGCACAGGCCAAGCCTAAGCAGATCCGGGAAAAGGTGCCACGTGCCCTTCGAGAAGCCATGGAAGCAGCCTTTGTCGATGTGTTCAGCAACCGTTTCTCCGGTGAAATCGGCAAGGTGGTCGACGCTTATCGGGTCATGCTTCGCGAAAGCCTGGCGAAAGGCACAGACTCCGAATTGCAAAAAGCGCTCAACCGCGCGCGGCTGCAGGAAAAGATTCTCGCCAGCACCTCGATGGTCGATCAGCCGCAAGCATGCGAGTTGCTCGGCCTGTCGGGAACGAATCCTTCCGCAACGATGAAGCGCAAGGAGGAAAAGCGAGAAATCCTGCGCTTCACGATCGACGGCCGTGTCTCTTACCCGTTGTTTCAGTTCGACGTCGAGGGACGCCGCATCTTTCCGACTATGGCAAAATTGATTGCGCTGAAACCAGAGACATGGAGCGATTTTCGCCTGCTACACTGGCTGACGCGGCCGCATCTCGATTTCGAGACCGCACCTGCCGAAAAACTTGGTGCGGAAGACGCAGAAGTGATTGAGGCATTCAAACGCGAGGTCGTGCCCGCGGAGCATGGTTGATGCGCTTCGATCTGACGATTCCCGATCCGTCCACGATGCGGGTCGGGAAGGAAGCCTATGTCCCGCTCGACAAGGGCACAGAACTGCATCGCATTCATCCTTTGGTGTTCAAGGCTGAGCAGTTCAATCCCACGGCTGCAGGCGATGCCCGTTTTTCGCCCATTCACGATGTGAGTGGGGCCATCATTCCGACTATCTACGCGGCGCAGACATTCGAGTGCGCCTCTTGCGAGATCATCCTGCGTTGCCCCGATACGCTGCCCATCGATCCGAAGACAGGGCTGCCGACCTTCCAGATCGTCTTTCCCGCCGATTTCAAGGCTTACGGTCACAGCATCGTCAGAACTACGGCGGCCCTCAATCTCGTTGACCTCACCAATACCGGACAGCGCAAGATCGGCGTCAACCAGAATGCCCTCCTGGCCGGGCCGCGAAGCACGTATCCTGCGACGCGAGCCTGGGCGGAGAGCATCCATGCGACCTGTCCAAAAGCTCAGGGCATCTATTACAGCTCGGCCCAATTTGGCCCGGACTTTGCCATCGTGGTATTCGGCGATCGTGTGCCAGCCGGCGTTCTTGACCCAGTCTCGAGCCGACCCGTGGCGGAGGCTGCCTGCGATGCTGATATTCGTTCCTTGGCGAGTAGCCTGTCGATTGAGTATCAGGACGTTTAGGGCGATGTGGCAGTTGCTCCCTTATTGCGGAGATTTTCCGCCTATGACACCTTTGTACCAATAGACCCTATTGCATGTTCCAACGCATGATCGCTGCCAACGTCAACGTCAACGTCAACGTCAACGTCAACAGCAACCTGGAACGGCGGATGGCAGTGCAACCGGCGGCGTCCCCTCGGAAGGGCCCGATGCTGACCATCAGCTGGTTCGATGGCCCGCATTTCGGAACGCTCGATCTTGATCTGCTTTGGCTTTGGCGATCCGGGCGCTGAGCCGGCCAAGGAGCGAATATTTTCCGTCGGCTCTGTCGATTTTCGCCTCAGCCGATCGTCCTTGTCATGATGTGCTGGCACCGCGGTCGTGGCTTCAGCACGTTCTCAGGCAACAGAAGGAGCTATTGTCATGGATAATCAGCATCTGGTCCCCGCCGCTGTGCTTGCGGCCAAGAACGGCGTCCGGTTTCCCAATGAGAGTGAGGAATATCGCATTGCCCGCGACGCGCTGCTGGCCGAAGAGATCGAATTGCGTCGGCACATCGAGCGCGTGGCGGTACAGCGCCGGGCGTTGCCGCCAGGCGGCGAGGTCACGAAAGACTACCGCTTCGAAGGCAGCGATGGGCCGATATCCTTCAGCGAACTCTTCGCCGACAAGGAGACGCTGATCGTCTACAGCTACATGTTCGGCCCGGAACGCGAGCGTCCATGCCCGATGTGCACCTCGTTGCTGTCGGCCTGGGACGGCGAGGTGCCCGACATCCAGCAGCGCGCGGCCTTGGCCGTCGTCGCACTTTCGCCGATCGGCAGGCTGCTCGCCTTCAAGAAGGAACGCGGCTGGCACCACCTGCCGCTTTATTCCGACACGACGGGCGACTATAGCCGCGATTATCACGCGATCGGCAGGGGTGGCGGCGATGACGCTGCCTTCAACGTCTTCACGCGCCGCGACGGCAGCATCCGCCATTTCTGGAGCCAGGAGATGGGCGAGGTGACGGCCGACCCCGGCGAGGATCCGCGCGGCGCACCAGACCTGATGCCGCTCTGGACCGTCATCGATTCGACGCCTGAAGGCCGGCCGGCGGACTGGTATCCGAAGCTGTCCTATTGAGAAGGTGGCGTCGTCCGCCGTCAGCCGGTGGAGCGGTTTCTTGAGGGCTCGGCCCATTCGATGCTGGTGACCGCGTCATCCGGCAGCGGCGGCGGATCGATGTCGTAGACATAGCCGGAGATCATGTCGGCGGCGCGTTCCGTCGCCTTGATCTTCGCCTCGGTTTCCGAGACCGCCTTGGAGATCGCTTCGATGCGGGCGCGGAACATGTGGGCAAGCACGTCGCGGCCGGATTGTTTTTCGAGCCGCTCCAGATGCAGGCCGATTCGCGAGGCGTGGCGCTCCAACTCGCTCTTGCTGAAACGTGCCTTTCGCAGTTCTTCGGAAAGGCTGTCCTGCATGACGGCGACGGGATCGAAACTTCCGGGTGCGCGTTCGTCGAGCACCGCGTCGGTGACGAGTTTCTCGATCATCACGAGCGCCTGCAATTCGGCCGCATCGGCGAATTCGACGTCATAGCCGGTATCGTCGTAGACCTTGCGCCGGACCGGATCGAGAAGCAGCCCATAGGCTTTCTGCAGATTGGCAAAGGCTTCCGAATCACCACCTGAATCAGGGTGGGCAACCTTCGCCAGGCGCCGATAGGCGGCCTTCAGTTGCGCCTCGTCCGCATCGCGTTCAACGCCGAGAATATCGTATGGATCCGTCACGCCTGCTCCCTTGCTCCCCGGCACGTCGCGGGCAGTCTAGGTCTTCTTCTGCATCAGAAGGGCAAAGTTTAGACCGAAACGAGGAATGACGTCCATGGCCCGAGATGGCGATGGTTTATGCACATTCTTCGCCAAATCCTCGATTGCTTAATGTTTTCAATTCGTTGTTCGAAGATCAGCCTGTGGTGATCGAAGCGAGATAACATCTGGCTTCGCCATCGATTTCCAGCGCGGTAGCAGTCGTGGCCTCGACCAGCAGCGCATCGCCGGCCGCAAGCGCGCCGGTCTCGCCGTCCCGCCGGAATGAGAGTGCGCCGCGATGGCAAAGCAACAGGCATGTCGCGGGCGAAAGCGGCACGGTCTTGCTGCCATCGACGTCGATGCGGATCAGCGTATGGGCGAGCCCGTCACGGCGCGTCATGACGTTGAGATCGGTGATCGCTCCGTCCTCGAGCCTGGCGGCGACAGGGATATCCGCCGGGAAGGCCAGCGGATCGCTTGCCGTTGTCAGCAGCACGGGCGAACTGCCTTCCACATCGAGCACCATGCCGTTGCCATCAAGGATCGCCAGCGTGCGGTCGATACCGGGGAAGATCGAAAACGGGCCGTCTTCTGCGACCGTCGCCATGCTGATGCGCCAGTCGAAGTCGTTGATCGAAGCGTCCGGTGGAAAGACGGCGATCTCCACCGTCTCTCCCTTGCCGTTTTTCCAGGGCATGCGTTTGTGATCGCCGGCGCGCAGGATCCTCACCGGGTTCAGTTCCCGAGAATGCCGGGCAGGCGCAGGCCCTTTTCCTTGGCGCAGTCGATGGCGATCTCGTAGCCGGCATCGGCGTGGCGCATGACGCCGGTCGCCGGGTCGTTCCAGAGCACGCGCTCGAGGCGTCTTGCGGCATCGTCCGTGCCATCGGCGCAAATGACCATGCCGGAATGCTGCGAGAAGCCCATGCCGACGCCGCCGCCGTGATGCAGCGACACCCAGGTCGCACCCGACGCCGTGTTGAGCAGGGCGTTGAGCAGCGGCCAGTCGGATACGGCGTCGGAGCCGTCCTTCATCGCTTCGGTCTCGCGGTTCGGCGAGGCGACGGAGCCGGAGTCCAGATGGTCGCGCCCGATGACGATCGGGGCGGAGAGTTCGCCTGTTCTCACCATTTCGTTGAAGGCGAGGCCGAGCTTGTGACGGTCGCCCAATCCCACCCAGCAGATGCGTGCCGGCAGGCCCTGGAAGGCGATGCGCTCCCTGGCCATGTCGAGCCAATGATGCAGATGCTTGTTGTCAGGCAACAGCTCCTTCACCTTGGCATCGGTCTTGTAGATATCCTCCGGATCGCCGGAAAGGGCCGCCCAGCGGAAGGGGCCGATGCCGCGGCAAAACAGCGGGCGGATATAGGCCGGCACGAAGCCCGGAAAGGCGAAGGCGTTTTCGAGGCCTTCGTCCTTGGCGACCTGGCGGATATTGTTGCCATAATCGAGGGTCGGCACGCCGGCGTTCCAGAAGGCGATCATCGCCTCGACATGCTCGCGCATCGAGGCGCGTGCGGCTTTTTCCACAGCCTTCGGATCGCTTTCGCGCTTTGCCTTCCACTCACCCATCGTCCAGCCCTTCGGCAGGTAGCCGTTGATCGGGTCGTGGGCCGAGGTCTGGTCGGTGACGATATCGGGGCGGATGCCGCGGCGGACCATCTCCGGCAGGATTTCGGCGGCATTACCGAGCAGGCCGACGGATTTCGCCTCGCCGGCCTTGGTCCAGCGGTCGATCATCTCAAGTGCTTCGTCGAGCGTCTCGGCCTTGGCGTCGACATAGCGGGTACGCAGGCGGAAATCGATCGAGTCGGGATTGCATTCGACGGCAAGGCAGCAGGCGCCGGCCATGACGGCGGCGAGCGGCTGGGCGCCGCCCATGCCGCCGAGCCCGCCGGTCAGGATCCATTTGCCCTTGAGATTGCCGCCGTAGTGCTGGCGGCCGGCCTCGACGAAGGTCTCGTAGGTGCCCTGCACGATGCCCTGGGTGCCGATATAGATCCACGAGCCGGCCGTCATCTGGCCGTACATGGCAAGGCCCTTCTTATCCAGCTCGTTGAAATGATCCCAGGTCGCCCAATGCGGCACGAGGTTGGAATTGGCGATCAGCACCCGCGGCGCATCCTTGTGAGTGCGGAACACGCCGACCGGCTTGCCGGATTGCACCACCAGCGTTTCTTCTTCCGTCAGCGTCTTCAGCGTCGCGACGATGCGGTCGAAATCCTCCCAGGTGCGGGCGGCGCGGCCGATGCCGCCATAAACGACGAGCTCGTTCGGATTTTCGGCGACATCGGGGTCGAGATTGTTCATCAGCATGCGCAGCGGCGCTTCGGTCATCCAGCTCTTGGCATTGAGGTCGTTGCCGCGGGGCGCGCGGACTTCGCGGATATTGTGGCGTGGATTGTTCATGGCGGTTCCCCTGTCGAGAGATCGTTATCGTTTCAGGCCTGGCGCAATCTGTTCGATGCGCACCAGAATGTTCTTGAGATGAACGCGAAGTCTGTCCGCCTTGGCGGCGTCGTAGGCAAAGGGCGCCGCCTCGGTCTGGAGATGCGTCGATTGCGCGAGCTCCATCTGGATCGCGTGCACACCAGTTTCGGGGCGACCATAGTGGCGTGTCGTCCAGCCGCCCTTGAAGCGGCCGTTGAGCACGCCGTCGTAACCCTTGGCGGCTTCGACGACGGTGAGCGTCGCCTGCTCGATGGCGCTGTCGCAGGTCTTGCCCATATCGGTGCCGATATTGAAATCCGGCAGCTTGCCTTCGAACAGGAAGGGAATGTGGGAGCGGATCGAGTGGCAGTCGTAGAGGATCGCGACGCCGTGGATTGCTCTCACGCGCTCGATCTCGGCGGCAAGTGCGGCATGATAGGGAGCATGAAAGTCGCGCAGCCGCGCCGCGATGTCGGCGTCATTGGGTGCGGCGCCTTCCTTCCAGATCGCCTTGCCGTCGAAATCCGTCTGGGGAACGAGGCCGGTGGTGTTCTGGCCGGGGTAGAGGCTGACGCCGGCCGGATCGCGGTTGGCGTCGATCACGTAGCGGTGGAAGGTGGCGCGCACGGTGGTGACATTGTCGAGCAGGCCATCATAGAGCTGGTGAATGTGCCAGTCGGTGTCGGCCAGCATCCTGCCATTGTCGTTGAGCCGGTCGGCGATCTCGGGCGGCACCTCGGTGCCGGTATGGGGAAAGCCGAGGATGATGGGGGAGGTGCCTCGGCGAATTTCGCATTGGGAGGAGACTTTTTCAGTCACCATCATCTCAACCCTCCAATACCGGCAATATGCCAGATGAAACCGAGGCGTTCAGCGTGCCCGTCGCCACCAGTTCCGCGGCGGCGGCGAGGTCGTTTGCCATGTAGCGGTCGACGTCGAGGCTCGGGACCTTGGTGCGGATAGTGGCGATCGCCTTGCCAAGCTCCGGGCTCGTCGACAGCGGCGCGCGCAGTTCGACGCCTTGGGCGGCGGTCAGCGCCTCGATGCCGATGATGCCGAACAGGTTCTCGGTCATGCCGAGCAGGCGGCGGGCACCATGGCAGGCCATGGAGACATGGTCTTCCTGGTTGGCCGATGTCGGCGTCGAATCGACCGAGGCGGGGTGCGCCATCTGCTTGTTCTCCGACATCAGCGCCGCAGACGTGACCTCGGCGATCATCAGGCCGGAATTCAAGCCCGGCTTCTTGGCGAGGAAGGCCGGCAGGCCGTAGGAGAGGGTCGGATCGACAAGCAGCGCGATGCGGCGCTGCGAGATCGCGCCGATCTCGCAGACGGCGAGCGCGATCTGGTCGGCGGCAAACGCGACGGGTTCGGCGTGGAAATTGCCGCCGGAGACGACGGAATTGTCCGACAGCACCAGCGGATTGTCGGTGACCGCGTTGGCTTCGATTTCGAGGGTGCGGGCGACCGAGCGCAGCAGATCGAGGCAGGCGCCGTCGACCTGCGGCTGGCAGCGGATGCAATAGGGATCCTGCACACGCTCGTCGCCCTCAATGTGGCTCTGGCGAATGATGGAGTTTTCGAGCAGGGCGCGAAGTGCCGCCGCCGTGTCGATCTGGCCCTTATGGCCACGCAATGTGTGAATATCCGGATGGAAGGGCGCCGAAGAGCCCATGGCGGCATCGGTGGACATGGCGCCGGTGATCAGCGCCGCCTGCGCGGCGCGATGGGCGCGAAAGAGGCCGGCGAGCGCCAGCGCCGTCGAGGTCTGGGTGCCGTTGATGAGAGCGAGACCCTCTTTGGCGGCGAGCACCACCGGTTTGAGGCCGGCCCTTTCGAGGGCTCGCGCGCCCGAGAGGCGTTCGCCGGCGAAGAAGGCTTCGGCCTCGCCCATCATCACCGCCGCCATATGGGCGAGGGGCGCCAGATCGCCGGAGGCGCCGACCGAGCCCTTTTCCGGGATCAGCGGAATGACGCCCTTTTCCAGCATGGCTTCGATCAGCCGCACCAACTCCAGCCGCACGCCGGAGGCGCCGCGTCCGAGCGAGACCAGCTTCAGCGCCATGATCAGCCGCACGATATTCTCAGGCAGCGGCGCGCCGACGCCGCAGCAATGCGACAGGATGAGATTGCGCTGCAAAGTGGTCACATCGGCGCTGTCGATCTTGATCGAGGCGAGTTTGCCGAAGCCGGTATTGATGCCATAGACCGGCGCATTGCCGGCGGCGATCTCGGCGATGCGGGCAGCGGCCTTGGCGATCCCCGCATCGAAGGCCGGATCGAGCCTTGCCGGCACACCGGTCCAGTAGATGATTTCCAGATCCTTGAGCGAGACGGAGCCCGGGTGGAGCGTGATGGTCATCGGCCATTCCTTTCGCCCTTGAAGACGCGTGCGTGAAGCGGGTTGAAGCCGATGCGGTAGACGAGCTCGGCGAGGCTTTCGATATTCCAGACGGCGAGATCGGCGGATTTGCCGGGTTCGAGCGTTCCCGTCTTGTCGAGCAGGCCGAGCGCGCGGGCGCCTTCGCGGGTGGCGCCGGCGATGCATTCCTCGACGGTGAGGCCGAAAAGCGTGGCCGACATGTTCATGGTGAGCAACATCGAGGTGAGCGGCGAGGTGCCGGGATTGCAATCGGTGGCGATCGCGATCGGCACGCCTGCCCGCCGCAGCGCCTCCACCGGCGGCTTCTGCTTTTCATGGATGGCGTAGAAGGCGCCGGGCAGCAGCACGGCGACGGTGCCGGCTGCGGCCATCGCCGCAACGCCATCTTCGTCGAGATATTCGAGATGATCGGCCGAAAGTGCGCCATAGGACGCGGCGAGCTTGGCGCCGCCGAGATTGGAGAGCTGCTCGGCATGCAGCTTGACCGGCAGGCCGAGTGTTTTGGCCTTGTCGAAGACGCGGGCGATCTCGGCCGTGGAAAAAGCGATGCCCTCGCAGAAGCCGTCGACGGCATCGGCAAGACCGAGGCCATGCATGTCGTCGAGACCGGGCAGGACGACATCATCGAGATAATCGCCGTTGCGACCCTTATATTCCACAGGCGTCGCATGGGCGCCGAGATAGCTGGTGGCGACGCGGACCGGGCGCACATGGCCGAGCAGGCGGGCGCTCTGCAGCATCTTCACTTCACCGGTCCGGTTCAGCCCGTAACCGGACTTGATCTCGATCGTGGTGACGCCTTCGGCAAGCAGCGTGTCGAGCCGCGGCAGGGCCTGGGCGACAAGCTCCTCGACCGACAGCGCATTGGTCGCCTTCACCGAGGAGACGATGCCGCCGCCGGCGCGGGCGACCTCCTCATAGGTCGCGCCTGCAAGGCGCATTTCGAACTCGCGGGCGCGGTTGCCGCCGTGAACGATATGGGTGTGGCAGTCGACGAGACCGGGCGTTACCCAGCGGCCTTCGAGATCGACGATGTCGGAATGTTCGATGGCCGATGCCGGCAGCTCGCTTTCGGCGCCGGCAAAGGCGATGCGGCCGTTTTCGATCAGCACGGCGCCTTTTTCGACGATGCCGAGCCCTTCCTTGCCAGGCGCCAGCGTGGCCAGCCGCGCATTGCGCCACAGCACTGGGCGGGCTTCTGCGGGCGAGACTTCCTCTGAAAAAATGTTCCCGGTCATCAGCTTTGCGCCTTTCCTTATGCCAAAACATGTATATACATAATCGACAGGTGACAAGAGAAATTTTGTGCGCTTTTCTGGAAAAGAAAGATCGGCGGCACGGCAAGAGGAGAGGGAAGGTCATGACCACGCTTCACGCAGGCACGGCGCTGACGCCGCAGGGCTGGCAGAAGGACGTGCGGCTGACGCTTAAGGCCGGGCGCATCGCGCGGGTCGAAATCGGCACTGCTCCCGAGCCCGGCGATGAACGCCACGCTCTCCTCGTTCCCGCCATGGCGAACCTGCACAGCCATGCCTTCCAGCGGGCGATGGCCGGCCTTGCCGAAGTGCGCGGCCCGGCCAATGACAGCTTCTGGAGCTGGCGCACTGTCATGTACAAGTTTGCCCTGGCGATGACGCCGGAGCATGTCGAGGCGGTCGCCGCCAAGCTCTATACAGAGATGCTGGAGGCCGGTTTTTCCCGTGTCGGCGAGTTCCACTATCTCCACCACGACAGGGATGGCAGCGCTTACGCCAATATCGCCGAGCTTGCCGAACGCATCGGTGCGGCAAGCGAAGAGGCCGGTATCGGCCTGACGCTGCTGCCGGTCTTCTATGCCCATTCTGGCTTCGGCGGTGCCGCCCCCATCGACGGCCAGCGGCGCTTCATCAATTCGCTCGAAAGCTTCGAAAGGCTGATGGAGGGATGCCGGGCGGTGACCGGCCGGCTCGACGGCGCCGAGCTCGGGCTGGCGCCGCACAGCCTGCGCGCCGCAACGCCGGACGAGCTCACAAGGCTGGTGCCGATGGCCGGCGACGGTCCCATCCATATCCATGTCGCCGAGCAGGTGAAGGAGGTCGAGGACTGCATCGCCTGGTCCGGCGCGCGGCCGGTAGAATGGCTGCTCGATCATGCGCCCGTGGATGAGCGCTGGTGCCTGATCCATGCGACGCACATGACCGAGGACGAAACGCGGCGGATGGCGAAAAGCGGCGCTGTCGCCGGCCTCTGCCCGATCACCGAAGCCAATCTCGGCGACGGCGCCTTTGCCGCACCGCTCTTTCTCGAAGAGGGCGGGCGTTACGGCATCGGTTCGGATTCCAACGTGCTGATCTCCGTGCCGGAGGAACTGCGCCAGCTCGAATATTCGCAGCGCCTGGCGCTTCGCGCCCGCAACGTCGTCGCAGCACCCGGCGGTTCGACGGCGCTTTCGCTGTTCACACATGCGCTTGCCGGCGGCGGTGCCGCATTGAAAGCTCCGGCGGGTCTTGTCGAGGGCCATCACGCCGATATCGTTTCGCTCGATACGACGGCCGTTCCTTATCTCGCAGGCGACCAGATCCTCGATCACTGGTTGTTTGCCGGCGGCATTTCCGTCGATTGCGTCTGGGCGCGCGGCCGCAAGCAGGTGGAGGGCGGACGCCATCTCAGGCGCGACGCGATCGACCGGCGATTCCTCGCTGTCATGGGCGAATTGCTGACCGCCTGAAAAAGAGCTTTTCCTGTCCGGACATTCGAATTAGAGCAGTTCCAGCAAAAACGTGTAGTGGTTTTTCGTCCGGAATTGCGTAAAAACAAAGAGATAGTGGGAGACCAATCGGAACGTGGCGATGAACCAAAGCAGGGATCCCACCCTGCATCAGCGCATCCTCGGCGACATCGAGGGCCGTATCGTCTCGGGCGATTGGCCGCCGGGGCACCGCATTCCCTTCGAGGTCGATCTCGCCACGCAGTATGACTGCTCGCGCATGACGGTGAACAAGGTGCTGACCCAGCTTGCCAAGGCCGGCCTTATCGAGCGCCGCAAGAAGTCCGGCAGCTTCGTCACCCAGCCGCAGGCGCAATCGGCCATTCTCGAAATCCACGACATCAAGGCCGAGGTGCAGTCGCTCAACCTGCCCTATTCCTATGCGGTTTTGAAGAAGGTGAGCCGCAAGGCCAAGGCGGACGACAGCCGCCGTCTGGAACTGCCGGTGGCCTCCTCGGTCGTCGAGGTCGTCTGCATCCACAATGCCGGCGCGCGGCCATTTTGTCTGGAGGAGCGGCTGATCAGTCTTGCGACGGTTCCTGAAGCAGCCGATGCCGATTTCCTGACGATGGCGCCAGGCCCCTGGCTGCTGAACCAGGTGCCGTGGAGTACGGCCGAACACCGGATCCATGCCGTCTCAGCGGGTGCCGAGCTGGCGGCGGCTCTCGATATAGCGCGGAATATCGCCTGCCTCGTGGTCGAACGCCGCACCTGGAGCAATGCCGGCCCGGTGACGCATGTGCGCTTCACCTATCCGGGCGATCGTCACGCGCTGGTGGCGCGTTTCACGCCGGCATCGTAATAAAGAGCCCGATCCAACCGGCTGGTGCCCCGGTGACGAACCTGCTGGATCTGTCGAAATCCCGCCCATGGCTGGCTGACGGAACTGCTGGGCATGAGGGCCGCGTCATCGTCCGCCATGCGATCGCAGCAGGCGAGGCATGGCCGCCGATCCGGCAGATACTTGACCTCGCCCTTCACAGCTTGCTGGCCGACCTTTTAGGCGACTTCCGACGGCTTGCCGCAACGCTGGCAAGGTCCGGGGTCATATGGACTGTTTTCTACGGCCATCTTTCCGATTACCTTTTCACCAGGTCTTCCACCGCCTCGGGGCCGAGAACCTTTTCGAGGGCTTTCACCCCGTTCTTGGGCAGTCTCGATAGGCCGTTGACGATGCCCTCTTTCCAGGCATCCCCGCGATCCCATGCTTCCTCCCAAGCATCCGCCAGCTCGCTGTCGTGGCGCGTCTCCACGAGGGCTTGGAAGAGCAACGAGGCCTGCGTCAAGTCTTTGTCCGCCTTTACGCGGCCTAGAGTGTCTGTGCCCCTTCTTGAGGACACGATGAGCTTGTGGACAGCATATCTCTCGGGAGCGGGAACGAGGACGTTTACGCCTTCGCGGAAGAGAAGCACCGTGCGGACAGGTTCATAGATCAGGTAATCCAGGAACCGCAGGTTTTCCGCCGACGCGCCACCAAGGGCGGGCATAGGAGACGGCTTGCCCGTGTATTCGTCCGATCCCCGGTTTCCCGTAAGGAACTCCACCCGATAGCCCTTGGCATTTTGGAATGCCACCACCTTCGCTTTGTCCGCCTGGTGCGGTACCGGTCGAAACTCGGGATCGATCGACCGCAGGACCTCTAGCACGGGCGGCAAACTGTCTTCGACCCCGGCTGAAATCGCGAAGTCCTGCGCGAAATCCGCATCGCCGGTCTGCATTGCCGACGATGGCAGTCGGACCCCTAGCATCCCCGCATAGGTGCTGAAAGCCACCGACCCGATCAGGACTGCACGGAGACGGAACAAACCGGCGTCAGCAAGCGCCTTCGTCACGTCGCCCGCGAAGGGATCGGGACCCGGAAGGCCAGCACGGCGCAGAGTACTAACCATCCGCCTTCGCTCACGCATGTTGTCCTTGATCTCCTTGTGAGTCTTCACCCGCGCCGTGATTGCCTCGTCGGTGTGGGGACCGACATAGCTTCGCTTGTCCTTTCCCTCGGGAGTAGGGAGATCGAAATACCAGTAATCGCGGTCCTTCACTGTGACGGTTACGAACCAGCCCTCCATGGGGAAGTCTGCCGCAAATTGCGCATCGAGCGTCCGCTGCGTTAGTTCCGCGAACATCGTCCGATAGCTGATGTCGATCTCTTTCAGCATTGGCGTTTCTTCCTTCTGGCGTGCGGCGGTTCTCTCGGCGACAGACTCGGCCCACGCCTTGTCCATGTGTTCTTGCCTCTTTTTAAAAAAGTCGCCTCCGCTCATTTTCGCAGGCTGTTATAAGTCTCTGCCAAGACCTTATAACTCCCGTTCCTGTAGTCAAGTTATAAGTCTCTGCCAAAACCTTATAACGGGCCGCCTGATGCTATGGGCGGTTTCCTCAGCCGAGCAATGCGAGCCTCTGCTGATCACAACCTCACTCCTGGCGATGGCGTAGCCTACGAAGTCCCATATACAACATAGCGGGTGTTTTCATTCCTCGAACATCTTGCCGCTGCGCGCTTCCAGCCGGTAGCGGTGGCCGGGATAGACGAGACGGGCGGTTGAGACCACCTGTTTTGCCGACCATGTGCGCCGGCGGATCGTCAGGCACGGTTCGGTCTTCATGATGGTCAAGAGCTTGCATTCCCAGGCCTGCGGCATCGCCGCCTCGACGACATGCTCGGAGCCGCTGAGCGGCGCTGCGGCCGTCAGATAGGCGTTGGGCGTCAGCGTCGAAAAATCCTGGGCAAGATATTCCGGGGCGGCTTCCGGATGGACGAAGCGGTCCTCGATCTGCACGGGAACGCCGTTTTCGCTGTGGACGATCAGCGAGTGGAAAACCGCGGCACCAATCGGCAATTCGAGCGCGTCGGCAACCTCGGGAGAGGCGGTTTCCTGGGCGAGAACGACGACAGCGGCTTCATGGACATGGCCGCGTTCGGCGATTTCCTCGGCGATGTTGCGGACTTCGAACAGTGCCGAATACCCCTTGCGCTCGGCAACGAAGGAGCCGACGCCCTGGATGCGGATGAGTTCGCCCTCGTTGGCAAGTTCGCGCAGCGCCCGGTTGGCAGTCATCTTGCTGACGCCGAGTTCGACGACCAGCTCGTTTTCCGAGGGCACCCGGTATTTCGGCGGCCACTCGCCGCTCTGGATGCGGTCGAGGATCACCTGCTTGACGCCGGCATAGAGCGGCGTGCTGTCATTTTCCGCCAGTTCGCGCTTCATCTCGCCGGGACGCTTCATTGCCTATTCCTTTTGCACGAATGGAATTCGCCACATAATTCGACTTTCCCTCTTGCATATCACAAAATATCTCATATGGTACCATATACAACCTCCCAATCGATCCTTTGAGAAAAATAGGACATGAAAGGGCAAGCCGGCGAAGATCGGCCGTGGTGCTGCAAGGTCTGTTTCAACTCCAGAGGAGAATTCACAAATGAAATTCAGCGCAATCCTGCTTTGTGGCGTGGCGGCTTTTTCCGCTTTCGCCGCGCCTGCCTTTTCCAAGGACTGGACGAAGGCGACGATTACTCTCGAAGGCGCCTATGCGCCCTGGAACCTCACCAATGCCGACGGCACGCTCGGCGGCTTCGAGCCGGAACTCGCCAAGGTGCTGTGCGAACGCGCCAAGATCGAGTGCACGCTGGTTGCCTCCGACTGGGACGGCATGATCCCGGCGCTCAACGCCGGCAAGTTCGACGTTATCATGGATGCGCTGTCGATTACCGAAGAGCGCAAGAAGATCATCGACTTCACCATTCCCTATGCCGCCACGCCCGCCGCCTTCGCCGCCGCCAAGGACAGCCCGATGGCGAACGCCGCCGGCACCGGCGCCACGATCAAGATGACGCCCGGCCAGACCGGCGTGAAGGAGATCGACGCGCTGAAGGAAGTCTTCAAGGGCAAGACGATCGGCATCCAGGCGGCCACCGTCTACGCCAAGTTCGTCTATGACAATTTCGGCGACATTGCCGAGATCCGCGAATACAAGACCGGCGCCGATCGCGACCTCGACCTGCAGAACGGCCGTATCGACCTCGGCTTCGATGACGCCGTCTATTTCGCCAACGCGTTCAAGGCCGCCAACGACACGCTCGCCTTCACCGGCCCAGAGATCGCCGGCTCGATCTGGGGCGAGGGTGAAGGTCTCGGCCTGCGCAAGGCCGATACCGACCTGCGCGACAAGTTCAACGAGGCGATCAAATCCGCACTCGCCGACGGCACGGTCAAGACCCTGTCGATGAAGTGGTTCAAGATGGACGTCAGCCCGCTGCAGTAAGCGTTTCGGCCTTTCGGCCGCATACACCTGTCTCCGGCTTTATCGCCGGAGACAGCATGCTCGAACAGGATGATTTTAGGCCGGGTCGGCCTAAAATCTGAATCCTGTTCTCAATAAGAGAGTTAGAGCATGATGTCGTCCGAAAACCGCTGACACTTTTCGGCATCATGCTCTGGTGTCAATCCGCAAAACACTGCCACGGACGGGGAACGGACGATATGGCAAGCTTGGAACTGCTCGGCTTCGGCTCGACCGGATGGGGCGCGCTGCTCATTGCCGCCACCTTGATGACGCTGGCCGTCACGGCCACAGCGCTGGCGATCGGCGCGGTGCTTGGCGCGATCGTCGCGGCGGCGAAACTCTCCGGAAATATTATCCTCGTCACGCTCGGCAACGTCTATACGACCGTGTTTCGTGGCGTGCCCGAACTGCTGATCATCTATCTCATCTATTTCGGCGGCTCCTCGGCCGTCACCGCGATCGGCAAGGCAATGGGTTACGAGGGTTTCCTCGGCTTGCCCTCCTTTATCGCAGGCGCGCTTGCCGTCGGCATCATCTCCGGCTCCTATCAGGCGGAGGTGTTCCGCGGCGCCTTCCTTGCCATCTCCAAGGGCGAGCTCGAAGCCGCCTCGGCGATCGGCATGCATCGCGGCATGCGCCTTCGCCGCATCATCATGCCGCAGGTGTTTCGCCTCGCCATTCCCGGCCTCGGTAACGTGTGGCAGCTCAGTCTCAAGGATTCTGCGCTGATCTCCGTCACCGGGCTTGCCGAGCTGATGCGAACCAGCCAGGTGGCGGCAGGCTCGACCCGGCAATATTTCCTGTTCTTCATCGCCGGCGGCTGCCTATATCTACTCCTGACCAGCCTTTCGGACCGCGTCTTCAACGGCGCGGAGCGCCGCGCCAACCGCAGCATGCCGGCATCCGCCATGGGCCAGGCGTAAGGAGGCGACAATGGATTTTACCTTCATCGCCTCGACCCTGGTCACCCTGCTCAAGGCCGTACCGACGACGCTCATCCTGTTTTCGCTGTCGATCATCACAGGTGGCCTGCTGGCGCTCGTCATCGTCTGGATGCGGACCAGCGGCAATCCGGTGCTTACGAGCTTCGCCAAGGGTTACATCTTCATCTTCCGCGGCTCGCCGCTGCTGATCCAGATGTTCCTGGTATTCTACGGCCTCGGCCAGTTCGGCTTCATCCGCTATTCCTTCCTCTGGCCGTTCCTGCGCGAGCCGATGGTCTGCGCCGTGCTGTCGCTGGCGCTTTGCACCGCCGGCTACACGGCGGAGATCTTCCGTGGCGGCATTCGCGCCGTCTCGCCGAAGGAGATCGAAGCGGCGCGCTCGATCGGCATGTCCGGCTTCCTGCTGGTCCGCCGTATTCTGGCGCCGATCGCCTTCCGCCACGCGCTGCCGGCCTATTCCACCGAGATCGTGCTGATGATGAAGTCGACGGCGCTCGCAAGCCTCGTCACCGTCTGGGAAGTGACCGGCGTCGCCCAGCGGCTGATCTCGCAGACCTACCGAACGATGGAAGTCTTTCTCTGCGCGGCGATCATCTATCTCGTCCTCAACTTCATCATCCTGCAGGGCATGGCTCTGCTGGAATATTCGCTGTCCCGACACCGCCGCGCGGCCCCGCAGGCGCTGAAGGCGTGAGCGGCTTTTTGACCCGATTGGAGCACCCATGCCAGGCGTAACCCGACTATCGGTCCGCAATATCCGCAAGAGCTTCGGTACGCACGAGGTCTTGCGCGGCATTTCCCTCGATGCGGAAGACGGCGACGTGATTTCGCTGCTCGGCGCCTCCGGCTCCGGCAAGTCGACCTTTCTGCGCTGCATCAATATGCTCGAAACCGCCAGCGACGGCGAGATCTGGGTCGACGGCGAGGAGGTCCGCATGGTGCACAAGGGCGGGCGAAGCAAGCCGGCCAGCCAGAAGCAGGTGGACCATATCCGCTCCGAGCTCGGCATGGTGTTCCAGTCCTTCAATCTCTGGTCCCACATGACGATCCTGCAGAACGTCATCGAGGGCCCGATCCATGTGCTGAAGCGGCCGCGCGCCGACTGCATCGCCGAGGCCGAAGCGCTGCTTGAAAAGGTCGGCATCGCCGATAAGCGCCACGCCTATCCGGCCCATCTTTCCGGCGGCCAGCAGCAGCGTGCGGCGATTGCCCGCGCGCTGGCGATGAAGCCGAAGGTGATGCTGTTCGACGAGCCGACCTCGGCGCTCGATCCGGAGCTTGTCGGCGAGGTGCTGCGCGTCATGCGCGCGCTTGCCGAGGAAGGCATGACCATGCTCGTCGTCACCCATGAGATGAGCTTTGCCCGCAACGTCTCGAACCGCGTCGTCTTCATGCGCGAAGGGCTAATCGAAAGTAGCGGCAAGCCGGACGAAATGTTTACCGGCGGCGCGACACCGGCTTTCCGCCAGTTCATCGGCCATTTCGGAAGCGGTCAATGACGATCACCATCGATGCGGGGCTCACCTGGCGCGATGTCGCGCGCGTCGGGGTAGGGGAAACGCTGGCGCTGTCGCCCGCCGCCTGGGGGCGCGTCGAGCAGGCAAGCCGCATCGTTGCGCGCATCGTCGAGACGGGGGTGCGCGCCTATGGCGTCAATACCGGCGTCGGGGCACTGGCGGATACGGTGGTCGATCGGGCCTCGCAGAGCCTGTTGTCGCGCAGCATCGTGCTCAGCCATGCCTGCGGCGTCGGGCCATTGCTGGCTGCCCGCGAAGTGCGCGCCATCATCGCCGCCGGGATCGCCAATTTCGCCCATGGCCATTCCGGCGTGCGGCGCGAGATCGTCGAGCATCTTGCGGCCCTGCTGGAACATGATTGCATTCCCGACGTGCCGTCCAAGGGCTCTGCCGGTTATCTCGTCCACAATGCCCATATTGCGCTTGTTCTGATCGGCGAAGGCAGCGCTCACCTGGCCGGCCGGCGCATGAGCGGCCGCGAGGCGCTTGCTGCGATCGGGCTCGAACCGCTGGTGCTCGGCGCCAAGGAGGGCTTGAGCCTTGTCAACGGCACCGCCTGCGCCACCGGCCTGACCGCAGTGGCACTGTCACGCGCCGAGCGGCTGCTCGACTGGGCCGATGCGATCGCAGCCCTGACGCTGGAAGCGGCGGGCTGCCAGATCGCCGCCTTCGACGCGGCCGTGCTGGCGCTGCGCCCATCGGCTGGAATTGAGAAAGTCGGAGCGACGCTACGCGCGCGGCTTCAGGGCAGCGGCCTTGTCGCAGCCGCCTTCGGCCGGCGCACGCAGGATGCGCTCAGCCTTCGTTCGGTGCCGCATGCGCATGGCGCCGCCCGCGATGTCTTCGACAATTCCGCCCGCGCCGTCGATCAGGAGCTTGCCTCGGTGACCGACAATCCTGCTGTCTCAGGCACGCTGGAACAGCCGATCGTCTCTTCCGAGGCCCATGCGGTTGCCCCGGCGCTCGGGCAGGCGGCCGATAGTCTGGCGATTGCGCTCGCACAGATCGGCGCAATCAGCGAACGGCGCATGGACCGGCTGGTCAATCCGCTGGTGAGCGGTCTGCCGCCCTTTCTGGCCAGCGACGCCGGCAGCCATTCCGGATTCATGATCGCCCAATATACCGCCGCCGCACTCAGCAACGAGAACCGCCGCCTTGCCGCACCAGCGGCCATGGACGGCGGTCTGACCTCCGGCCTGCAGGAAGATTTTCTCGCGCATCCGACGGCTGCGGCCGGCAAGTTGCTCGCCGTCATCGACAATGCCGAATATATCCTGGCGATCGAATTGATGGCTGCTGCCCAGGCGCATGATTTCCTGGTGGCGACGGCGCCGCGGGCGGCAGGCACGGAGCTGGTCTATAAGGCAGTGCGGGAACAGGTTTCCCATTATGGCGACGAACGGCCGCTCAACGGCGATATCGAGGCTGTCTGCAGCCTGATCCGCGAGACTGCGCCGCCGCTATGATCGGCCTCAGAACGGCTGGGTTTCGGAATTCTGCTTTGGCTTTTCGCCTGCCTCGAGACGTTTGAGGCACTGAACGAAGGTCGGGTAGAGCTGCTCCACCCGCGAGAGCGGCAGCGTCCAGTCGCCTTCGTCGCCGGCAAAGGTGATCTGCACGTCAGGCATTCCGGCAAAGGAATTCTTGATGATCTTCTTCAGCCCGGCGCTCCCCTTGCTGGCCGGACCCCAGAGGCGAAGCGTGTTCTTGTCGAAGAAATCGGCAGCGATGACTTTCGTCACCGTACGATCGGTCAGCGTCACCTCGGTCTTGGTGCCGGCCGGAATGTCCCATGTGTTCTTTGCGACCAGCCAGAACGTCTCGGTCGCGCTCTGGCGGAATTCCATGGTCTTGCCGATCTCGCTGTCCCACAGCAGGCGGCAATAGGGATGCGGGCTCTCGTTGGCAATGCCGACCGACCATTGTCTCGCGCCGCCTATCCATTCGGTCTCGCCGAAGGCTGAGACCGGCTGCAGGAGGGCCGCCATCAGAACCATCACTGTCGGAATTTTCATCGCCGAAATCGTCTCCAACGCAATCGGCTCCAGCAATAGCAAAAGAAGGTTGAGCTTTTGCTACTACGGCGCTGCGCGTCTTTTCAGGCACGCAAAGGACGCTGTAGCAGTTTGAACTGCTGGAGCAAGTTTCGCGATGGCTGCCAGGCAAGCCCATATTCTACGAAGATTGGGAGATCCGAGCCCCGAAGACGTTTTGGCGGAGCGTGCCGTCGGCTGCAGTTCACTTCGGAAAGAGGAACGTTACCGCGACGCGGAAGCCGAGTCCTTCCGGGCCATTGTCTGGAGCCGCCGCCCAATATCGTATGCCCGCCGTCAGGCTGATTGGCTGCTTATCGATGGTGATCAGCTTGGCGACTGCGAAGTTGATCGGAACCGACCAGTCGTTCGTTTCCCAGTTATATGTCGACTCCGTATTCAGCGAGAACGTCCAGGCGTCCTTGGTCGTGTAGGAGAGGAACGGCTGGAGGAACGTCGAACTCACATCCTCCCGGTCGCTTTGACCAGCGAAGGACCAGATGTGGTTGCCGAGAAAGCCGTAAGTCCAGGGGCCGTCCTGCTTAAGGACGACCGCTGTCGGACCCGCACCCCACTTGCCGCTTCCGAGGAGCTCGTCCGTCGCCGTCGGCAGCAGGAACACGGGGCCGACGCCCCAGACGATGCCGCTCTCGGTCGGCTTGGACGGCGAGAAGAAGAAGCTTTGCGTGGTGTCGCCCAGACCGAACTGCGTTCCCGACGGTCCGGCAATGTCGTTCTGCCATGTGACTGGCAGGATGGTGCGCGAGATGACGTTCCAGTCCTCGTTTATCTTGAAGGGAATGACCGGTTGAATGTTCAGCGTCGCCTTGTCGCCGTCGTCTGGACCATAGCCGTGATCGTAGTTGAACTGGAACGGGACGCTGATGAGCGAGGCTATCGGATTGGAAAGCTTCTTCGCCAGGTCTTCACTCGACTGGGCGGCTGCCGTCCCTGTCCAGACACCGAGCGGCGCGACAACCAGTACTACCCAAGAAGCGACTTTCTTCATCAAGGCCTCCATGATCCGATTGAACCCAGCCCGCAAGGCAGGCTTCCTCCGAAATGAAACCATATCCCCCGGATCGATGCTGTTGGATACCGAACTGTGAGCCGCTGTCACGGCGGCTCTCTGCTTCCTGGGAGACGTCGTTGTCCCGGCTCCTCGAGGACAACAGGTGTTCAAAAGGTGAGCATACTGGAAGGATAATCGCTAACAGTACGAAGTTCGCCAGTCCGCCCGTTAGAACCGGATGGCGACCCCGAAGATCGGCCCCTGCTGGACGACGTCAAAGACGAACCCGTCATTATCGTAATTGACGCCGAGTGCACGATATCCGGCGACCGCTGAGATGGTGTCGTTGAACTTGTAGCCGAGGCCCAACGCCACATCCCAGTCGATATCGGCGCCGCCGGCGCCCAGTAGGCCCCACCCCGTGACATAGATTTCCGGCGTGAAGAAGTAATTTCCTCGGACGCCCGCAACGGCATCGACCCACGTGGCGCTGTCTTCGACATCCACTCCGGCCAGAATGCCGCCATTGAATGAGATCTCGGTTTTGGCCGACCAGACCTTCATGCCGCCGACCACGTCGAGGTGGCCATTTTGGTCTTCGAGTATGGCGTAACCGACGCCAAGAAATCCCGCGAAGGTCTTCGACGTCACATCGACGCTGTCGGCAAGGATGCCGGCCGGCGTGTCGGCATCGGCACCCAGCTTGGTGTAGATCACGTCACCAACGATGCTGAAGCGATCGTATCTTGCTTCGCCTGCCGCCATGAAAGCGAAGTCGAGGTTATTGAGGATATCGCCGAAATCCGCGTCGACATGAACTTCCGGCAGCCCAAACTGCCCAATATCGCCGGATAGGCCGGCAGCCCAGAAATATGGAGCGAAGGTGAATTCCCAGCCGCTCTGGCTCTCGACAGTTTTTGCTTCCGGCGTGAGCGGCGTGACATCGGCGGCATTGCCGACCGACGCCGCGGAGATGCCAGCCAGCAACAGAATGGCACGCAAGTATATGGCTTTCATGAGAATCCCCCGATCTCGTTTATCGCCTCGGCACTGCTGTCCCGAGTCGGCACTGTGCAGCGAGAAGTAGATTTGAACAAGCTTAAATACCTATTTTCCGTTGATCTCCTGCTTCAACTGCCCGATGAGGCCTGAGAGCTGCTGGTCCTCAGGTCTCAGTCGCGCCAGATCCTCCGCGTGTTTCAGCGCCTCCGGCAAGCGTCGAAGCTTGAGACTGTATTGCAGTGCCAGGCCCACGATATCGGCGTCTCCACCCGCTGCCCAACCATCGAGCCTGTCCAATGCCTCCCCCGTCCGGCCAGCGGAATCGAGAGCGACGGCAAAGGTCGTCTTGTAGCGGGAGTTTTGCGGATCCAGCCGCACCGCTTCTTGGAGTTCCGTGATAGCCTCGGTCAATGCCTGCTTGCGCACCAGCGACAGCGCATGTCCGTAACGCAGATCCGCGCGCTCAGGCGCGATCCGGATCGCTTCGGCATAAGTCTGCTCCGACAGGTCGTTCCGGCCTGTGGCGCGGTAGAATTCCGCGAGATTGATGCGCATTGCCTCCAGTGTCGGGTCGAGAAAAATCGCCCGTCGAAAGGCGGCTTCGGCCTCGGCCGTACGCTGTCGAGCAAACAGGAAGACGCCATAATTGCTTTGTGTTTCGGCGACGTCGGCATTCGTTTCGACATAGGCGCGCAGGTCCGCGACAGCCGTTTCGAAATTGCCGCGCTGATTGCCGAAGAGCTCGGGCGGGGTGCTTGCGAGTGCATTCGCGGCAGCAACGCGCACCGCGCGCGTCGCATCGCCAAGCAGGTTGCCGATCGCCTCCAGCCTCTGCTCCGGCGGAATATTGCCTGCTGCTTCCGCAGCGCCGAGCCTTGCGAGCGGATCTGCATCGGCTGCGGCCGTTCGAATGTCGGTGGCGACATCCACGCCGCTAATTCCACTCAGTGCGGCGATGGCGCTGCCCCTGACAATTCCTGCCTGGTCCTGGTCACCGACAAGCGCGCGCAGAGCCTCAATCGCGGTCTGATCGCTTTTCGCAGCTCCGGCGAAGGCATGGGCGATCGACGCGCGCTTGCGCCATTGCGTTCCGTACCATCCGTCCATTGTCTCGGTTGCCCAATCATCGGTTCTGCCGACATGGCAGGTCGTGCACGCATTCGGCGTTCCGAGGCTTGCCGATAGATCGGGCCGGGGGATGACGAAGGAGTGGTCGCGGCGCGGATCGACCTTCATGTAGGTGCGTTCCGGCATGTGGCAGTTGGCGCATTGTGCCCCGGTCGAACCGGCCTGGTGGTGGGTATGCGCGGGAGTGTCGAACAGCCCGCTCGGATCCTGGTTGACGAAGCGCTCCGGCTTCGTCTCGGCATGGCATTGCGTGCAGAGCGCATTGCCTTCGACCTTAAGCCCGGCCTCGTGCGGCCGATGACAGTCGAGACATGTCACACCGGCCCTTGCCATCTTGCTTTGCTGAAACGAGCCATACTCGAAGACCTCGTCGAGGATCTGCCCGTCCGGGAAATAGAGGTCCTGCCGGAGCAGGTCAGGGGAGAAATAGTCGAGAAAGGGCTTTCCCGGTTGATAGCCGTCCAGCAGCTTGGTGCGCCTGGCATGGCAGGCAAAGCAGATGCCGGCATCGACTTTCGGCAGACCTGTATCCAGCTTGACGGAGGATGAGGCGTTGCCCGATTGCGCCGAAGCGACGTGCTTGGCTCCGGGGCCGTGACAGGACTGACAGCCGATGCTGGTGGCGACGTAGGTCGACTTGTATGCGTTGGTCTGCGGTTGAAACTTCGCCTTAGGATCGGTCGAATGACAATCGATGCAGGTGCGGTTCCAGCGATAAAAAGGTCCTGTCCAATGATAGGTCGATCCGGGTTTGGCCGGGGTGCCGTTGCCGAGCCAGAACCATTGCCGTCTGACCGTATCCCAGGCGATGTCGAGAGCCTGCAGCCGTCCTCCCCCGATGTCGACGAGGTATTGCTGCAGGGGCTCGTAGGCGAAGGTGTATTTGATTTCGAACTCGGCTTGGCCGCCGTCCGCTCCCTCGGTGCCGACGAAGAAACGACCATCGCGACGGGTGAAGGTGGTGACGACGTCGTCATGGTCGAACCGGGTGTTGTTGAAATCGCCGCGCACTGTTTCGTGGTCAGCCAGCGCCATCGCCTTTGCATGGTGGGATTTCGAAAAAGCCGCGGCCTGATCGGCATGGCAGGCTGCGCACGTCCTTTCGTCCACGAAACCCTCATGGATCGATATCTGCGGGTCGGCCCCGGATGTCGAGATGTCGTCGGTCGCAAGGCTGCGCCCGGCAGGCGCGAGCAACAGGAAAAGCAGGACCGCTATTCGTCCCATTGCTGCTGACCGAACAGATGCTGCCACTCAATCGCTCCCTGTTGACGTTTGAGAAGATCGGGCCGCCATGGTTCAAACCTCTGGCGTGAGGCGCAATCCTAATCCTTGAACACTTGTTTCCAGTCGGCCTTCATATCGACGACAGTCCAGCCGGTGATCGCGGCCGCATCGAGCGCCTTGTCGAGGCGGCCGAACTCTGTATCGCGGTCGTAGGCATATTCACGCTCCGCATCGGTGTGATGGATCAGCACGCCGAGCCTGGCAGGTGCGCCTGCCATGGTCGTCCATTGCAGCATTTCGAGATCTCCGTCGGAATTGCCGAAGGCGGCAATCGGCCGCCGGCCGATCTGCTGGTTGATCCCGACGGGTTTGCCGGCCTTGTCGTCGATGAAATTGACTTCGGGAAGCCGATAGAGGGTCGGCGTGTCGTCCTGCATCCTGAATTCGGTCTTGATCGACGAGCCGATGACCTGCTCGGGCGGGACGCCGTAGACTTTCTCCGCCCATGGCCGCATGAACTCTATGCCTCCGCCTGAAACGATGAAGGTCTTGAAACCGTTGGTGCGGAAATAGGCGAGAAGCTCGACCATCGGCTGGTAGACGAGTTCGGTGTAGGGCCGCTTGAACTTGGGGTCACGGGCCGAAGCGAGCCAATCGGTCACGATCTTCTGGAAATCGCTGCTGGTCATTCCGGCATGCGTGGTCATGATGAGCTCGACGAGGCCCTTTTCGCCCGACGCCGCGAGCGACTTCATGTCGCCGTCAAGCACCGCCTTGAATGGCTGCGTCTCCTTCCATTCCGGATGCTGCGGAGCAAGCGTCTTCACGCGGTCCAAAGCGAAGGCCAATTGGACGTACATGGGGTGCTCGACCCACAGGGTGCCGTCATTGTCGAATACGGCGATCCGTTCGGTTTCCGGGACGAAGTCGGGCGATCCCTGCCCAGTGACCTTTTCGACGAAAGAGACGATGGCAACCTTCGAGGCGGTATCGTTCCAGGAAGGCAAAGGATCGCTTTGAGCGAATGCAGAAGTGGCATGAACCAGTGCGACACCGAGCGCAATGATCATCAGGCAGATCAATCGCGGCGCCGAGCGGACAAAAGACATCGGTCATCCTCCGGGGTTGGCAACAGGGAGAAACAGAATATGGGCGGCGACCCCTCGCAGAGCCGCCGCTCTTCGATCAGTTCCCGGTCGGGAGGGTGAGCGTCACACCATCCTTGGCGAGCTGATCACGCACCCACTGAAAGCGCTCGTAGTTCGAGAGCGTGATCGGACCCGTGTAGCCGACGCTTTGCATCTTTCTTGGAGGATACTTGACGTAAGTCGCCATGATTTTCTGGAGTTCTTCGCCCATGACAACGCCCATCCATGTACGTTCAGTGAAGTTGTTCATGAAAATGTCGTAGCGCTCCTGCGGATCCTGCCAGAGGTCGAAGACCTGGGGAACCGTTGCCACGTATTTGTCCGGGCCTTTCCAGCCGAGATTGGAATCGACTGCCAGTCCGCCGGTCTGCGCTCCGTCGTCGCCGCGAAGATTGAACGCAAACTTGTAGTTATTGACCCTGATGGCACCTGGCGACAGCTCATTTTCGGTGAAATAGAACCATGATTTCCGTTCCGATTTCCCCGTGCCGAGGAGGATCGGCGACATGTCGTAGCTGTCGAAAATGATCGGCTTGTTTTCGCGGTCCTCGGTGGGAAGGGGGACCGCGCCGACGGCAGCGAATGTCGCCATCAGATCGAGACCACCGACAATGTCGTGGTTCTTGGTGCGGGGTTTGATCTTACCGGGCCAGACGGCGATCGCAGGGACGCGATTGCCGCCCTCGCGCAATGTACCCTTCGTGCCACGCAACGGCGTGTACCCAGCGTCCGGATAGACGTCCTGCCAAGCACCATTGTCCGTGGTGTAGAAGACCAGTGTGTTCCGGTCCATCCCCGTTTCACGCAGCTTGTCCATGATCCGGCCTATACGGGTGTCGAGTTCCACGATCGAGTCGGCATACTTGCTCTTCGACAGTGACTTGTGCTCGAATTCCGGCGCCGGCATATTTGGCTGGTGCACCTTCATGAAGTTCACGTTGATATAGAAGGGCTCATCCGGCTTCTTTGCGGCTTCGTCGAGAAATTCGACGGCTGCCTTTTCGACATAGCTGTCGAAGTAGGGGATGCCGACAACGCCTTCCTTGCCGTCGATAATCGGGGTGTCGACATATTGACCGTTGACCTTGAAATCTTCAGTGACAGGTCCCCCGGCCTTGCCGGAAAGCGCCCCCTTCGTCACCCTTTGGAACATCTCCCGCAGCTTCGGATCCATATCCGGAAACCAGGTGGGGTCGGCATAGGTATAGGCATTCAGATGGTAGAGGCCGGCGTACCGCATCTCGTCATAGCCTTGCGCAATCGGCAGGGCGTAATCCGCTTCGCCGAGATGCCATTTGCCGGTGAAGTAGGTGTGATAGCCACCACGTTTCAGCACAGATGCTAGCGTCCATTCCGCTGCCGGCAAGCCACCGCCCTGTCCTTGAAAGGCAACTGTCGTCATGCCGCTGCGGTTCGGAATGCGTCCCGTCTGCATGGCGGCGCGGCCGGGCGTACAGCTCGGCTGGGCGTAGAAGGAGAAGAAGGTCATGCCGTCTTCCGCCAGTTTGTCGATGTTCGGGGTCGGCATCCCGCGACCTTCACCGCCGCCATAGGGGCCGAGGTCGCCGTAGCCGGTATCATCGGAAACGATGAACAGGATGTTGGGTTTTCGTTGGGTGTCCTGCGCTTGCATGGGCGAGGCCGCGCACCAGAGAATGGTGGATGAAGCCAATGCTCCGATGTAGCGGATAAGGATTCTGCCGTTCATTTCAAATCCCTCCGTTGCCGTTCGGTTGAATGACGGAGCCGCTCGCGGCAAAGCGCCCCGATCGCATGCGTCGTTCAATTGGACTGCTTTGAAAATGAAGAACCTGCTGGAGCTGCCTCCGGCAGGGTTGCGAGGCCGGCAGCATCTCTGCCCCGGCCCGCTGAACTTTAGCGAATGCTGCCTTCGCCCGATATTGTACTTTAGGGAATCTCTTCATGCGGTGGCAATCGACAGTAGTAATGCGCAGATGACGCCGCAGCGAGAAGCTGTTATTGTCGCCCGGCTTTGGGGGGAAAGCAGATGGGCTTGGGCGAATGGTCAGGTCGATTTTGCTGCACTGCCTTTTTGTTGGCGGTTGTCGCCATAAGTCTGTCCAGTCGCCATGCCTCAGCCTCCGACACCTCGATTGCCAACCGGGTTCCCCGGGTCCTCGTTCTTTATCCTTATGATGAGAGGATCGCGGCGACGACTGCTGCCGGAGAGGCGCTGCGGAGCCGACTGCTGGAGGCGACAAACGGCAAGATCGACCTGTTTTCAGAGTTCCTGGATCTCTCGCGGTTTCCGGAAGGTGACCATGTCGCGCGCATGGCACGATATCTCGGCGAGAAATACGCGCCGCGCCGCCCGGACGTAGTCGTCGCCCTCGGCAAGGAATCGGCGAGCTTCGTCACCGCGAACCGCGGCACGATCGCGCCTGGCGCAAAGATCGTCGCCGCCGGTTTCGGCACAGCCACCGCCGAGAAGATCAGCTTGCCGGATGACGTGATCGGAGCCTTCACGACATTCGACATTCTGAAGACGGCCGAAATGGCCCGCAGCCTGCAGCCCGATGCCCGCCACCTCTACATTGTCGGCGGTTCGTCCGACTTCGACCGCGGATGGTTGACGACTGCCCGCGCGGCTCTCGAGCAGTTCTCGAAGTCCTACGAGACGACCTATCTGGAAGATCTGACGATCGACGAGTTCGTCGAGCGGGCATCCCGTGTGCCGCCTGACAGCATCATCCTGGCATTGACGGTCTTCAAGGATCGGGAAGGGCGCAACTTCATTCCGCGCGACGCGATCGGGCAGATCGCAGCGACCGCCAGCGCGCCCGTCTACGGACCCTACGAGACCTACATCGACCACGGTGTCGTCGGCGGCAATACCGTCACATTCGAAGCGCTGGGCCGCACCGTCGGCGACCTCGTCATCGATGCGATTGCCGGTAAGCCGGTGTCGGATCTCGAAGCGCCGCAGACCTATGTCGCCGATGCCCGGCAACTCCAGCGCTGGGGGCTCGCCGAAAAGGATCTGCCGCCGGGCACGATCCAGATGCACAAGGAGAGGAGCCTCTGGGAGGAGCACTGGGTCGTGGTGGTGGCGGGGGGAGGCCTCGTGCTGGCGCAGGCCAGCATCATCTCGGTGCTCTTGCTCGAGCGGCGGCGCCGTCGCCGCGCCGAGCGCAACTCGCGTTTGCACCTGCTTGAAGCCGTCCATCTCAACCAGTCAGCGACAGCCGGAGCATTGTCCTCGTCGATTGCCCACGAACTGAACCAGCCCCTCTCGGCCATTCGAAACAATGCCGAGGCAGCGTCGGTACTTCTTCGAAGCGAGAAGCCGGACCACGAACTGATCCAGCAGATTCTTCTCGACATCCAGGAGGACGATCAGCGTGCAGGCGATATCATCAGCCGGATGAGAGGATTGCTCAAGAAGAGAAACGAGATCGATTGGCAGGAGTTCGACCTCAACGATGTCACGTCGAGCGCGATCCACATCATTCATGGCGAGGCGGAACGCCGCGGAATCAAGCTGACATCAACCCAGCTGCCCGGCAAATTGCCGGTCCGTGCCGACAAGGTTCACGTGCAGCAGGTCATCCTCAATCTGGCGACCAACGCGATGGATTCCATGCTGGATGCCCTCCCGGCCGGGAGAACGCTCACCTTTGCAACGGGACTGGCGAACGAGAAGGTGGAGCTGCGGGTCTCAGACACCGGCGACGGCATCCCCAAGGAGAGGCTGAACAGCATCTTCGAGCCATTCTACACCACCAAACAAGCGGGGACGGGGCTCGGTCTCTCGATAGCCCGCGCTATTGTTGAGACCTATGGCGGCACCATCTGTGCCGACAATCGGCCGGAAGGCGGCGCGGTCTTTCGGGTGGCATTGCCGCTCGCCCGCAGGCCGGAGCGATCGAGATGAAACCGGTCATCCATATCGTCGATGACGACAAATCCTACCGGACGGCGACCGCAAGGCTGCTTGCCGCACATGGTCTCAAGGTCGAAGCCTATGAATCCGGAGACCAGTTTCTCGCCGGCCTTTCCGCTTGCGAGCCGGGCTGTGTTCTCCTCGACCTCCAGATGCCCGGCCAGTCCGGCCTGCAGATCCAACGCCGGCTGTGCGAGCTGGCGCCGCTACTGCCGGTCGTGTTTCTCACGGGGGAAGGAGACATAAAGGCAAGCGTTGAGGCGATGAAGGCGGGCGCCAAGGATTTTCTGGAGAAGAGTTCGACTACGGCGGTATTGATGGAGGCGATCGATCGGGCGCTCATTCAATACGAAAGACAGCTGGCCGAACACGACCGCCTTCAAGCCCAGCGCACGCTGGTGGCGGGCCTCAGTCCGCGCGAGGCCGAAGTGTTCCGGTTCCTCATTCGCGGCCGTCTCAACAAGCAGATCGCTTATGCGCTCGGCATCTCGGAGCGGACGGTGAAGGTCCATCGCCATCAGGTCATGGATAAGCTTGGCGTACGCTCGCTGGCCGAGGCTGTGTCGATCGCCGCAAATATCGGCCTCATCGACCGGGATATGGCATCACCGGTGGGGTGATCGGCTCCTTCCCCTAAGGACAATATCAATCGACGTCCAAGCGGCCTAATTTGATCGGCAACCGTTAATCTCTCAAATGTTCGAAAGAGGGGGCATGAGGTGGAGAACCTTCGCCGCACGGTCGCTGTCGTCGATGATGACGCAAGCCTACGGCGCAGCCTCGGGCGGCTGCTCAACGCCTACGGTTTTCTGGCCGAGGAGTATGCATCCGCCGAGGCCTTTCTCGCTCGCGATCCCAAAACGGCGATAGACTGCCTTGTCCTTGATATCGACCTCAGTGGCATGTCCGGCATCGATCTGCAACGCAGACTGAAGGCCGAGGGGACAACCCTTCCGGTGATTTTCATCACGGCACTGGAAACCGCCTTCGTGAAGGCGGAGGCGGAAAAGGTGGGATGCGTTGCCTATCTGCAGAAGCAATTTTCCGGAGCTGCGCTGATTGCGGCCATCAACAAGGCATTGGGATCGTGAGCTGATGGGGCGGAGACCATGCGCTCTCAAAGCGATGATCGCCTTTGTATCGCAGGCGTTGGCGGCATGCCAGTGGTCTTAATGAAGTTATGGCCGGCGAAATCAACGACCAGAAAATCCACGCTCGGGAACGTCGTTGCATGTCGCAAGGTCTTGACCCTGGCTTAGGATTGCCGATCTCGCGGGGCCGACATGATCTGAAGGGAGTTCTACGGCAGGCATGACTGAGGTTTGACGACGCGGACTTTTGACGCGGCTTAACGAGCTCGGAGACAAGTTTGTGAGGCGTATTTCGTGCTGGCTCGCCTCTTCCGAGGCGTTCATGTACTCGTCGCGGCCGCTCGACAGGTATGACCGATCTTTTGATCTCGAAAACATGATTATGATTAGGAGGTTAACATACTTAGATCAAGAAAATTGCCCATGTTGATTGCCGGTCTTCGAAATTTGCAACCTGTTGATGGTTTGCCGATGTTTGCCAGGAAATTTATATCGAAAAATCCGAAGCTTACCCAGGTCGGAGCGACAAATCTGCCGATGTTGCTTGCCGATCTTCTGCCCAAGGCTTCGCTATGAATATCAGGCGACTTCCGCACCCGACAGCCAGGTGTCTGACGAGCTTCACCGCTGGCCTCGCCAACCGAAAAACTCCTCTCGGCAGCGTCCTTGATTGCAGCAAGGTCTTGAATCCTGGCTTTGCCTTGCCAATCTGGCGAGGATCGACATGATGTAAGGGGAGTTCTGCGGCAGGTATGAGTGAGGTTCAACGACGGGGATTTTTGACACGGCTTACCGCCTATGAGCCGCTGACGCTCATTACGCTGGCATCCATCGCCGGTGGACTGTTCCTGCTCCAGCGACTGACAAGCGAAGTTCTGGAGGGCGAGACATTCCGCTTCGACGAGGCGATCCTGCTGGCGTTGCGACGGCCGGGCGAACTTGCCGTGCCGATCGGTCCCGGCTGGCTGACCCATGCCGTCGACGATATCACCAGCCTCGGCGGTATCACCGTTCTCTCGCTGATGACGGTTCTCGTCACCGTCTATCTTCTGCTCGACCGGCGCTGGCCGATCGCGATCTTCGTCTTTTCCTCGGTGTTGACCGGCTGGCTGGCGAGCACGCTGCTAAAGATCCTCGTCGCCCGGCCGCGCCCCGACATCGTGCCGCATCTCGTCGAAGTCAGCGATCTCAGCTTTCCCTCCGGACACGCGATGGTCTCAGCGGTGACCTATCTGACGCTGGGCGCGTTGCTGGCGCGAACGCAGCGTTACCAGTCGACGCGAATTTTCGTTATGGGCGCCGGCGTCTTTCTCGCCGTCACCATCGGTTTGAGTCGCATCTATCTTGGTGTCCATTACCCCACTGACGTCTTGGCTGGATGGTGCGCCGGCGCGCTCTGGGCGCTCGGCTGCTGGCTGATTTCAAAGCGATTCGTTCCGAGCCGCGCGCCAGATGATGTTGCCGAAGCCGGAAAACGGTAAGAAGAGATAGCAGTTCAGGCCGATACATGATTCCCCCGGGCACAACGGACAAGAACCATGACAACTTTGACAACGATCACCTCGACGGTCACGGCCGCGTTTCTCGGCTCCTTCGTCGAGGTCGTTGAAGCCTTCACCATCATCCTCGCCGTCGGCGTCACGCAGGGCTGGCGTCCGGCCTTCATCGGCACCGGTCTTGCACTCGCCCTTCTCGCTCTTCTCGTACTGGCGCTCGGTCCGCTGCTCGCCCTTATTCCGATCGAGCTGATGCAGTTCGTGATCGGAACGCTGCTCGTCCTGTTCGGCCTGCGCTGGCTGCGCAAGGCGATCCTGCGGGCCTCCGGCTTCATCGCGCTGCACGACGAGGAAAAGGCCTTCGCGACCGAGACCGATAGCCTGCGGCGCCAATCCGCCGAGCGCCGTGCCAATTTCCTGGCAGGGACCGCGGCTTTCAAGGCGGTGCTGCTCGAGGGGATCGAAGTGGTGTTCATCGTCATCGCCACCGGCGCCGGACACGGCATGATCGGTTATGCCAGCCTTGGGGCCGCCGCGGCCTGCCTGCTGGTGCTGATCATCGGCATCTTCGTGCACAAACCGCTCTCGGTGGTTCCGGAGAACAGCCTGAAATTTGTCGTTGGGCTGCTGCTCAGCGCCTTCGGCATGTTCTGGGTCGGCGAGGGCGTCGGCGCCGACTGGCCCGGTGCCGACCTTTCACTTCTGGCGATCCTTGCCGTGCTTGGCGCCTTCTCCTTCGTCGCGGTTCGGATGCTGCGCCAGTATCTCGACACCCCTGTCGAGGTGGCCGCGTGATGGATATTCTTAAGGTCGCGTTCAGGGAATTCTTCGGCATGTTCATCGATGACGGCGCGCTGGCGCTGGCGGCGCTGCTGCTAATCGCCGCCGTCGGCGTTCTGGTGAAATTCGTCCACGTCGACGCACTGCTAGCCGCTGCTCTGCTTCTCGTCGGCTGTCTGCTGATTCTCGCCGAGAGCCTGGCACGGGCGGCGCGAAAGAAGTTCCAACGGAAATAGCTCAGGCGACCGCTGCGATACCTTGAACAGGTGGTGGATCAGCGTCACCAGCCGAGGAGTTGCGCAAGCTAAGGTTCATTAGGCAGTCTCGCTGGTCACTCCTATGCTCTCCGGCCGCGATAGGTCGTTGGCGGCGGAAGCGCTTCGTGGGCTTGAGCCAGTGTTTCGAGCCACTGCCAGAACATTCGGAATTTCTTCGTTGCCGGCCTCCATTGATTCAATCCACGACAGCTCGCATTGCAGTGCCGAGGCAATGTTGATTGGCGTCCAGCGGATATGCAACAGGCACTCGGAGAAACGTTCTGAGGTCATGATGAGCCCGTCAATTGTGGCCGCCGTCAGTGTGCCACAGAATGGTGACGGGCCAAACCCCGCACCGAACTGTGAGAACGGAATATGGCGGGCTGTCAAGAAGGCCTTTAGTACCATGATCGGCGGTCCATGGTCGCACGACGACCCTCAATTTTCCTTATTCAACAGTCCAGATCAGAGAGCTATGTCATATATGACAAGATATTCGACTTTATCGGGCATATCTGAAATTATATATCGAGCGCTATCTCAGTCTGGTCGTTTACGAAGGCGGCTTCATACTCGCGCGCCAACGGCCCGGAGACGCCCACGTGTCGAAGCGCATCTCGCCATTGCATCGAAATTTGCTGCGCCGTCTCGCGGATCATCTGGCGCGCATCTGTTTGGTGCATTTCGAAGAACTCGCAGGCTTCGAAGGCCAGACGGATTGACCGGTCATGCGCACCGCCCTCAAGAATTGACGTTTCGAGATGCGGATTGCGGTCAGGTGCGGGGTTAACATCGAACACCGGAGACAGTCGCCAGCGACCGGCCCCTACATAAAGGAAACCGTGATTCTTTAGATGGTCATCCTTGTTCGACACGAGGATGGTGAAGATCAGGCGCAGAAAGAGTTCACGGAAATCGGCCTGCGGATCAGCGGCATTGGCTCGCATGAAGTCGACGATCTCCGTATAGGAGCCGAGTTCGGCTCCGGTCTTGCCGAGTGCAGTGCGGGCCGAGATATAAGGAACACGCGTAGGCCCGCGCCTATCGAACCGCTTGATCAGAGCGACCGGGAATGGCGTGTCAGCCAGTTCGAGCCTGACCTCGGGGGTCCGGATCCCGCAAGCCCGGGCGAGGCGGAGCGTGGCGACCTCGACGCATTCGATTGGATGCTGATCATGAACCGAGGTAAACTTGGCGAGCCAGAGCGTGTCGCCATCCCGAACATTGGCCTTAGGACGCGCACCGCCGGAACCGCCCGCACCGACGAGCGCCTGCATATCCTCTGCGGATATCTCCTTGCCCTGCTCATAGGCCTGGGCGATGGCGGTGATGGCCTCCAGATCGACCAGACGCGGTACGGCGTCGGCCGCGCCGCCCCGGATGATTTTTCTGCCATCGTCCACAAATCGCAGCGCCCCCTGCCGGCAAGCATCATCGGACAACGTCAAATATTCGAACTCCGAAAGGCCATTGCCATAGGTGCGTTCGAGAAGCCTTCGGCCCCAACTGTCCGGTGCAGCGTCGGCGAAGACGCCCGCCAATGCGTCGCGCATATTTCCGGGTTGGCCGGATGTGTGAAATGGCCCAGCTTCAAGGGGAAATGTCGGCTGCAAGGCAAAGGCACGAGGATTTTCGATCCAAGCCGGATCGTAAGCAAAAGTCGAGAACTGCCGCGGCCCCGCCTGCGTGAAACGCAACTGGCCAACGGGTGTCAGGCTCTCGCCGAGAACGACATGGGCGTTGAACTCAGGCATCAGAATGAAGCGCCGTCTGGATCAACGACATCCGGATCCCCCTGTGCCGTCTTACCCTTGGCCCTCTGCCTGCGCAGCGTAGTCGCAAAAGACCGTCCGCGACGTGGCTGGCGTTCGGCGGTCAACGCCAGACCCAGATCGTCTTTCCGGATGTCGACCAGGTCGGCCAACCGGTCGACAAGGCCAAGCACAACGAGAACATCGGCGAGCGTGCCGATCCCGACACCAGGATCTCCCTTTTCCAAGCGCGCGACGGTGCTCGGCGACGTGCCCGCCCGCACCGCCAGATCGGCCACGGCGATGCCGCGCCGCAAACGAGCGCCGCGGACGTCGTGTCCGAGCCTTTGGAGGGCAGGTTTTGATTTGGGCGATCCCATAGCAGTCATCCCAGATATGATCGATAAAGTTACTTATAATGTCATATATGATGAGTTGGTTGTTTCTACAAGCGCGTTGCGCGATAGACGTCCTGTCAACGACCAGCCCGATAGTCCATGGCTTCTAAAAGGGGTGAGCGGTCCAACCGAAGGAGTACCCGCTTTTTCTCTGCGCGTTCAAGTGAGGCCCCTAGCGCCTTGCCAACCTCCTGCCGGGCCGTGCTGGGCGAAACGTAGCAAGCCATCAGCTCCTCGTTCGCCGGGACGGAGCGAACCTCATTCTCGGGGTTGGCATTGAAGCGGGATATGATCCCAGCTGTGAAAGGCCTCGGTGACCATTGCCCTGGAGCGCTACTGCGGCACCTGGAACAGATGACGGATGCGCGTGACAAGCGAGCTCATCGAACGGCCATTCAGCGTGGCGCCTTCGGGCGCGAAGGAGTGCTGGCCGGTCTCGATGCGGCGCGACAAAGTGGCGGCAAGCTCTTCGGCGATGCCGGGCCGGTCGTGCAGCAGCGGCGTCAGGCTTGCCTGGGCAATCTCGTAGACGACGACGAAGGTCAACGCCCGCAGGCTGGCCGCCTCGCCGACGCCAATCAGCAGCCCGCTTTCGCCGAAATAATCGCCCGGCGCCAGCCGGCCGAGTTCGATTTCCTTATGGCCTTCCTGGCGGGTGGCGACGAGGGCGCCGCTGCGCACGATCATCAGCGATGCGACCGTATCGCCCTGCTCGATGAGGATGGCATCCTTCTTGTAGGTCCGCCGGGTCATCGAGCCTGCGAGCGTCTCCTTCTCGTCCTCGGTCAGCGAGAAAAACAGCGGGATGGCGTCGAGAAGCTTGAGCGGCGTCGGCCGGTGCGGCTTTGTCATCTCCTCCGACTGCAACTGCTCGGGCGGTGGGCCGGCGGCGTCGAGCGGTCGTGCCAAGGTGAGGCCTGCGGCCTTGATATGACGGTAGATCAGATCGAATATCTCGTTCTTCGCCGGCCCCGCCTGGCCGATATCCCTGACGCGGAAGGAGAGTTCCACCTCCATTGCATCTGATGTCAGCGATTTGATCTGCACCCCGGGTTTCGGTTCGGTCAGGATCGAGTCGCTGCTCAAAAGCACGGCGCGCATGACCTCGATGATCGCCGACGGCCCGATCGTCGGCACGACCCGGACCGTCAGTGAGGCGCCGTGACTGCGATCGGGGCTGCTGAGATTGGTCAGCCCGACCTTGGCCAGAAAGCTGTTGGGCAGCACCACCAGGTCGTTAGAACCGTTCAGGAGATGGGTGGAGCGCCAGTTGGTTTCGACGACGCGGCCTTCGACGCCGTCATTCAGTACGATCCAGTCGCCGATCGTATAGGGCCGGCCGAGATTGAGCGCGATGCCGGAAAAAACGTCGCTCAAGGTGCTCTGCATCGCAAGGCCGAGGATGATGGCAAAGACGCCTGAGGTGGCGATCAGCGTGCCGACGGGGAAGCTGAAGACATAGGCGACCACAGAGAGGATCGCGCCGAGATAGATCAGGCCGATGACCAGATCCTGAACGAGGCGACCTTCTCTCGGCTGGCGCTCGAAGATCAGGAAGACGCGGACGAAGGCGATCAGCGCCCAGGCGGCATTGATCCACCAGACCACCTTGGCAAGGGCGATGAAGACACGTTCGAAGGTCGAAGCCGGCGCCGGCCCGACTTCGTAGGGCACGATGTCGTGATAGAGCAGCAGGACGGTCAGCGCCGCGAAGAAGAACACCTGGCCGGCAAGCTTCCAGCTCGGGAAGGGTCGAAGCGCTATGCGCGTGACGATCGCGCCGACCACGGCCAACGTCCCGGCCTGGACGACAGGATCGGCAAGCACTCCGGACCATGTGACATTATCAAGCATCGACTGTCCACTTGCTGGAGCATGATGCCGAAAGGTGTGAGCGGTTTTCGGTCAACATCATGCTTCACTCTAGAATTCTAATGGTGGCTTCGCCGCATCCTGACTTCCAATCCGACCGCGAGGCAACCGTAAAATAGCGCCAGCGCCCAGAGCGTCAGAAACGGCGTGCGGACGTCGCTCAGCGGCGCCCCGAGCTGCGATACCGATACGATTCCGTTGATGGCGGAACTGCTGGGAACCAGGAGCGCCAGATATTGCAGCGCCTTCGGCATCGCCTCGGTCGGCCAGGAAAAGCCAGCGAGAAACAGGAAGGGGATGCCGATCGCCGCAAACACCAGCTGGACGGTCAGGGGGTTGCGGAACAATGCCGCGACGACCATGCCGAGCGCGCTGACGGAAAGCACGAAGGGCAGCGAGACGGCGAAGATGATGAGCGGTCCCCCGAGCCTTGGAATGTCGTAGAGATAAGGCAGCACGATCAGATAGAAGGGCAGCACCACCGCCTCCAGGACGAGGTAGGCGAGCAGCTTGCCGAGCACGGTTGCGAGAGCGCCGGCCGGTGAGCCGGCGAGCCCGTCGTTTCGCAGCGTTCCGAGCAGGCCGACGCCGATCAGGAGCATCTGCTGCAGAAGGAGAACAAAGGCGGCGGGCAGGAGATAGGTGGCATAGCCCCCCTGAGGGTTGAAGAGCGGCACCGTCGTCAGCGGCATCGGGTCGGAAGCCGCAGCGGCGACGGCAGGATCGACATGCATGGCGACCAGCCTTGCAGTCTCGACCTCGGCGCCGAAAGTCTTGGCGACGGCCGAGACGCCGCCGGAGATGCGCGAATAGATCAGGAAGTAGCTGGCATCGGCATAGAGCGCCACGGGCGAGGGTCGTCCGTGCAGCAGGTCGCGCTCGAAATATTTCGGGATGACGAGGATGCCGTAGAGCTGGCGGCCGAAGACCTCGCGCTCGGCGCTTGGCTCGTCGGGCAGTTCGGCGCCGATGGACACATCGGCCGAGGCATCGACGCGGCGGGCGAACTGGCGGCTGCTGTCGGTGCCGTCGAGATCGACGAGGGCGATCGGCACGTCGCGCAGGGCCTCGCCCCGGTAGGGCTGGGGATAGAGGGCGGCATAGATGCAGGCCGCCAGAATGAGCACGGAGAATGCCGGCCGCAGCGACAGGATGCGCTGCAATTCGATGCGGCAGGTCGCCAGCACGCCGTTTATCGGGTGGCCTCCCGCAGTGCCGATGCCTCGCGCCTGTTCCTCGATCTCATCGTCTCCAGCCGCAGCACGGTGACGGATGCAAGCAGGACGACGAGGAAGAGCAGCACGAGGATCGGCTTCCACGACAGATCGAGCGGCGTGCCGCGGATCGTCTGGTCGATCCTTGCCATCAGGTACCATGTGCCGGGGATCATCTGGCCGTAATAATAGGCGAAGTCGTTCATCCCAATCCTCGGGAAACCGATGCCCATGAAGCCGAAGGCGGGCGCGGCTAGCAGCGAGCCGATGCTGATGGCGCTCGCCATCGGCCGCAGCAACAGCGCCAGCAGCACGCCGATGAACTGGCTTGCCAGGATAAACAGGGTGCCGGCCATCAGCAGCAGGGCGCGATTGCCGCGCAGCGGCATGTCGAGAAGATCGAAGAGGACCAGATCGGCGATGCCGAGCACGGCGAGAAAGATCAGCGTATAGGGCAGGATCTTGCCCGCCAGCGCCGGCCCCAGCCCGCCGCCCAACCGTCGGAGGATACGCAGCCGGTGGCGGCTCTCGACGTCGAGGCCGAGCGAATAGGCCATCGTCGTGATGATCACCACCTGCAGCACGCTGGGCATCAGGGCGGCAAGAAGGAAATGGGCATAGTTGAGGGTGGGGTTGAAGAGCGGGTTCACCTGTACCGGAACGGGAGCGAGAGCGGCCTGTGCGGCGTCGACCGGCTCTCCCTGGGCGGTGCGCAACGACAATCTGATGCCCGCAGCCACCGTCGGCACGGCGGCGTTGACGCCACGCAGCACCAGATTGCCGGTCGTCATCGTCTGGCTGTTGTAGAAGAACACCACTTCCGGCCGGCGGCCGGACAATACGTCGCGCTCGAGATTGCGCGGGAGCATCAGCAAGCCGTGAACCTCGCCGGAGAGGATGAGCTGCCGGCCTTCGGCGAGGTCGCTGACGGCAAGCGCGACCGACGTATCCTGGCTGGCGTCGACCATGCGGATGATCTGGCGCGACAGATTGGTGCCGTCCTGATCGAGCACGGCGATCGGCAGGCGGGTTGCCAGACCTGCGCTGAAAACCGCAGCCAGAAGGCCCATCAGCAGCAGTGGCAGGACCGTCGTCAGGAACAGGAGGAACGGCCGGCGGCGAAACCAGTGGAACTCCCGTGCGAAGACGAGAAGGAAACCCGGGTGCACGCGCCCGCGCGGCGTCATTTCAACGCTCCGACCAGGCGGCGATGACGCTCATGCCGGGCCGCAGGCCGTCCACCGCTTTTACCGGAACGGCGCGCACCTCGAACGTCCTGAGATCGAAATCGCCGGTCGCCCGCGTCGCCCGCCAGGTCGCGTACTGTCCCTGTGCATTGATCATGGTCACCTTGACCGCGATCTTGTCGGGGCCGATTGCCGGCACGGCGACATCGAAATTGTCCCCGACCTTCAGGCCCTTCAGCAGATCCTCGCGCAGGTTGAACGTGAACCAGGGGTTCTGGAGATCGATAATCGAAAAGAGTGGCGCGCCGGCGCTGAAATTCTCGCCGAGTTCGGCAACCCGCGTCGTGACCTGCCCGGAGATCGGCGCATGGATCGTCAACTCGGAAACATTGACCTGCTGCTGATCGAGCGAGGCGCGCGTCTGTTCCACCTGCGCGGCGGCAAGCGCCTTCTCCTCCTTGCTGGAGCCGGCGACCGCTAGCCGCACATTGGCCTCGGCGGATTCGCGCTTGCGAATCGCTGCTTCAAGATTGCGGGCCGCCTGGTCCGCCTGAGCTTGGGTCGAGGCGCCGGTGGTGATCAGCCTGGCCTGACGCGCAGACTCTTCCTGGTAGAGGGTCACATCCGCGACGGGCGCAGCAAGTTCGGCGTTGGCGGCATCGATCGTCTCGGGACGCGTGCTGTTGACACGGGCAAGATCGGCTTGCGAAACGGAAAGGGCGGCTTGTGACATATGAAGTGCCGCCGTCAGTTCGGGGCTTTCAAGCGCGGCGATGACACTGCCCGCCTCGACATTGTCGCCGACATCGACATTGAGCTTGGCAATACGGCCGGAGACACGCGGGCTGATATCGACCCGATTGGCGGAGACCTCGCCTTGGACGATGAGCGGCGGCGGGCGTGTTGCAAACCAGAGCAGGATGCCGAGTGCTGCCAGAACCGCCATGGCGATCATTGGCCGAAGAATTCTGGAAGCTGTCATGACCCACTTTCCCTTGCCGAATGACGTCGCCCGGATGCATTTGGAAGACTGGTAGGTCAGCATTGCCGGTCGCTACAGAGATGTCAAATGACTGTTTCTATGTAACAACCGGTCTGTTCGGCGAGGGTCTTGCAACCTTTACCCGAGGGAGGGTGTGGGCCTCGCCCGCGCGCCCTTGTCCTGTTCGAAATCTCCGGCGACGTACAGTTCCGCACACAATGGAGTGGCACGAACGCCGAGATTTCTCGTTGTTTTGACCAAGCGGCTCAACCTCATCTTGGTGGCGCCCCATCCTTGCGGCGCCACAAGCGCTTGAGCGCTTACAGCGCCGCGCGTCCTTTAGACGCACGGCGCTGTAACACTTTCAATCCTCACATTGTTACTTTCCGAAAATCGAATCCGATTTCGGGCCGATGTGCTTAGCTGCGCGGCTTCAGATTTTCGGGGTCGTAGATCGGCTTGTACCCGACGCCGACAACCTCGACCGGATAAGTCTCGGCAAAATACTCGACATTCAGCCTGCGTCCGACCTGGCAATGCGACCAGGGCAGATAGGCCAAGGCGATGTTCTTTCCGACCGTTGGGCCGTAGGCGACCGAGGTCGTGTAGGACCGACGGCCAAGCTCGTCGACCAGAACCTCTCCCGTTGAGGGATCGATAACCGGCATGCTGCCGACGGGATAACGCTTCACGCCCGATTTGTCGGTGTTCTCGGTCATCACAAGGGTGCAGAGCATGGCTGGCTGGTGCTCGCGCGCCTTGTATTCCAGATGTTTTGCCTTGCCGCGGAAATCGGCTTCCTTGACCTTCGGACGGGCAAGATCGGCTTCGATCAGGTTGTACTGGGTCAGGAGATCGGCGTTCTGAAGGCGCAGGCTCTTTTCCATGCGGCGCGAGTTTGCATAGGTCTCGACGCCGAAGGCCATCACGCCGGTCGAGCGGAGCGCATCCCAGACGGCGAGGCCGTCTTCGTACTTCATGTGCAGTTCCCAGCCCTGCTCGCCGACATAGGAGATGCGGAAGGCGGTGATGGGCTTACCGGCGATTTCGATCGGCTTGATCGCCGCAAAGGCGAAGTTTTCCTGATCGAGCCCGGCCGGATCGGCCACGGCCTTCTTCAGCGTGTCGCGCGCGTTCGGACCCCAGATGCCGATCGTCACGAATTTTTCCGAGACGTCGGTGATGGTCACGTCAAGGCCGCGGTCTTCGGCGACGCGCTTCATATAGTGCAGGTCGCGCGGGCCGGCATCGGCGCCGTTGACGAGGCGGCATCGATCAGCCATGCGGAAGACGGTGAAGTCAGCGCGGACCATGCCTTCGTCGTCGAGGAAGTGGGTGTAAATGCCCTTGCCGATGTTGGCATCGCCGCCGACCTTGGCGGCGCACAGCCATTCCATCAGCTCGACATGGTCAGGTCCCTCGATATCGACCATGTGGAAGTGGCTGAGATTGACGATGCCGCAATCCTCGCTCATTGCCAGATGCTCGGCATTCGACACGCGCCAGAAATGGCGGCTGTCCCATTCATTCTCGCGGACCGGGACGCGGTCGGCGTATTTCTCCAGAAGGTGCTCGTTGGCGGCGTAGCCGTGCGCACGTTCCCAGCCGCCAAGTTCCATGAAGTAGCCGCCAAGCTCCTTTTCGCGCTCGTAGAAGGGCGAGCGTTTGGCGTTGCGGCCGGATGCATAGGGTTCGCGGGTGTGAACAGCCGGGAAATAGATCTTCTGGGCGGCTTCGTAGCAGCGGCCCTCGATGAACTCTTCCGTCAACTGATGCGGATAGAAGCGGGCGTAGTCGATGCTGTTGTGATCGATCTCGGTACGGCCATCGGTCATCCAGTCGGCGATCAGCTTGCCATAGCCTGGGCCGTCCTTGACCCAGATGGCAACGCAATACCAGAGACCGCGCACCTTCTGGCTCTCGCCGCAGGATGCGCCGCCGCCGGCCGATACTTGCAGCAGGCCGTTGAAGGAGTGACCTTCGTTATAGCCGAGTTCGCCGAGGATCGGCGTCAGTTCCATGGCGCGCTCGAGTGGCTCGATGATCTGTTCCATCTCGAGATCGCGCTGCGAGGGCGAAAGGCGCGCTTCGTGTTTTTCGAGAAGATCGCGCGGATGGCACATGCGTGGATTGGTCGTTTCGTAATAGCCCCACTCGATCTGGCCGCCCTCCGTCGTCGCCGGGTCGCCGGTATCGCGCATATAGGCGGAGTTGCCCTGGTCGCGCAGCAGCGGGAAGCCGATTTCCTTGCCGGTGCCTTCGAATTCATTATACGGACCGAAGAAGGTGAGCGGGTGGTCGACCGGCATGACTGGCAGGTCTTCGCCGACCATCTCCGCGATCAGGCGCCCCCAGAGGCCGGCGCAGACGATGACGTGGTCGGCCATGATCGTGCCGCGATGGGTGACGACGCCCTTGATGCGACCGCCTTCGACGATCAGCGACTTCGCCGGCGTGTTGCCGAACACCTTAAGCTTGCCGGCCTTTTCGGCGGCATCGACCAGCTTGCCGGCAACGGTCTGCGAGCGCGGAATGACGAGGCCGGCATCCGGATCGTAAAGGCCGCCCATCACCTGATCTTCCTCGATCAGCGGGAACTTCTCCTTGATCTCGGAAGGGCTGACATAATGAGCGCGCGTGCCGAAAGCGCGTGCCGAGGATAGCTTGCGCTTGATTTCCTCCATCCAGGAATCGTCGCCGGTGCGCGCCACTTCGAGGCCGCCGATGCGGGCGTAGTGGCCCATCTTCTCGTAGAAATCGATCGAATATTGCGTGGTCCAGACCGACAGATAGTCGTGGCTCGTGGTGTAACAGAAGTCCGAGGCATGGGCTGTCGAGCCGATATCGGTCGGGATGCCCGACTTATCGATGCCGACGATGTCGTCCCATCCCCGCTCGACGAGATGATGCGCGATGGAGGCGCCGACGATACCGCCGAGCCCGATGATGACGACCTTTGCCTTTTCCGGAAATGCTGCCACGTGCTGTTCCTTCTATTTATCGCACGAATTAAAATGCCCTAACCGCGCTTGACGTACGCTTCGCGCGTGAGATGCAGGAGCCATGTCAGCCTGGTAAGGAGTGTCACATTTGCCGAAGCAGCGGAACCCCCCGACCGCTCCGCATGGAAGCTGCGATGAGGGTATTATGCATAAGGCGCGTGATCGTCATTGGTCCTACGCCGCCTAGTAACGGCGTAATTGCGCCAGTCCGGATCGAGGCGGCGAGGCAACCGCAAAACAGCGCCGGCACTGCTGCGATCCGTCCCGCATCGAACGGTCTGGCAATGACTGGCGGCGATCGGATATGGCGAGCCCTTGCGGCTAGCTTGTCCTTGGCTCAGGGCGCTGAAATCGCCTTGAGCCGGTCGATGTCCACCAGCACGATGTCTTCCGAAACAGGCTCGCGATTGTGCAAACGGAACCATTCTGCCGCTTCGCGCACGCGGTCGCCATGCGGCGATGGATAAGCGCCAAGTCCGAGAACCCATTCCCGCACGGTCTCGCGCTCCATCCGCCCGGCCCGGTATCGATCGCAGACGGTTTTCGCCGATGCGACGAGATCATTGATGCTTTTCACGGGATACCCTCAATGCACGGATGGCTCTTCGTCTTCGAGAAACGATCGAATGCCGTCGCGCGCGACCACGGCCAGGAATTCGTCGAAGGCATCCCGGTCAGTCGCAAATGGCTCGTCCCAGCGGATCAGATCTTCCGCCTGCGTGACCACTTCCATCGTCCAGTCTTCATTGCTGCCCGATGTGCGGAAGATATCGACGAGTACGGTGATCCCGTCATCGGTGAATTCTCCTGCCAGTTCGGAGTGTTCGAGCTTTTCTTTTTTCACCATCATTCAGCCACCTGCACCGGGCGGTGCGTCGTTTTTGAGATATTCTTCATATTGAACCGTCTCGGTCTCATTCGTGTCGATCGAGGCATCGGCGCGTTTTGCCAGGCGAACGCCCGCACCCCCGCCATTTTCGGGGATGAAAATCACACCTGCACCTTCCAGGGCGTGCTTCATATCCTGAAGCGTTCGTTCGTAGGGAGAGCGCTTGCCGGCCTCGAAATTAGCGATCGTCGCCTTGGCGACTTTCGAGGCCGAAGACAGATCGTCCTGAGACCATGCCAAAAGGGCACGAGCAGCGCGGCATTGAGCGGAAGATAGACACAAAACAATAACCTTGCATCAAAAGTGTGATTCTGCCTCGGGGAGATTTTATTGAAAACGTAATCTCGATACAAGCGACGATGAGAGCAGGTGCATGACGGCACAGCATGTTGTGAGCCCTGGAATGGGCACGCCTATTCCATTCTTTCGACCTTTAATACTCGACGCTCATCTATCGAACGACCAAGTTGATTGACTGAATATTATTAAAGTCTAATTTAACTTACCTTTATCACGCACCCGGGAGGTAACAATGCGTGAGCCAGATATGCAAAAACTCGATGCGCTTGTCGGTCGTCTTGTTGGGGACGTCGGCGCCGCCATGTCAGGGGCCCTGGTCGTGCTTGGCGACCAGGTCGGAATCTACAAGGCAATGGCCGACGGAACGCCGATGAGCGTCCAGGATCTTGCCAAGAAGACAGGGATAAAGGAGCGATATCTCAGGGAATGGCTGAGCGCCCAGGCGGCCGCGGACTATGTCGCCTACGATGAAAAGACCGATCGTTTCAGCCTGACGCCTGAGCAGGCGATGGTGTTTGCCGAGGAAAACAGCCCCGCCTTCTTCGTCGGCGCCTTCGAGGTCGTCCAATCCATGTGGATGGACGAGCCCAAGGTCGCCGATGCCTTCCGGACCGGCAAGGGTCTCGGCTGGCACGAGCACAGCACCTGCCTCTTTCGCGGAACCGAGCGGTTCTTTCGTCCGGGCTATAACAGCCATCTCGTCAATGAATGGATTCCGGCCCTTGGCGGGGTCGAAGAAAAGCTCAAGACCGGCGCCAGTGTCGCCGATGTCGGCTGCGGTCATGGGGCATCGACCATCCTGATGGCGCAGGCCTATCCCGCCTCCCGCTTTACCGGCTTCGACTATCACGGCCCGTCGATCGAAAGAGCAAAGGCCGCCGCGAAAGATGCGGGTGTATCGGACCGCGTGACCTTCGAGCAGGGCTCTGCGGCGGAATTTCCGGGGCGCGGCTATGACATGGTCGCCATGTTCGACTGCCTTCACGACATGGGCGATCCGGTCGGCGCCGGCCGGCATGTCAAGGAAACGCTTGGGCCGAACGGGACGTGGCTGATCGTCGAGCCCTTTGCTCATGACCATCTCAAGGACAATCTCAACCCGGTCGGCCGCGTCTATTACGGCGCGTCGACGATGATCTGCACGCCGGCGTCACTCTCCCAGGAGGTGGGGCTCGGGCTCGGCGCGCAGGCCGGAGAAATGAAGCTTCGAAAGGTCGCGCTCGACGCCGGGTTCACGCATTTCCGGCGCGCCACGGAAACGCCGTTCAACATGGTGTTTGAGGTCCGGGCCTGAAGCCAAGGTCCGGCAATCGGGACGACCAGCTATCGCAGCTTGCCGATGCTGGCATACATGCCCGTCGTGCGGAATTCGGTGGGATTGGTGCCGTAGACGCGGCGGAAGACCTTGGAGAAATAGTTGGGGTCCTCGAAGCCGCACATGATGGCGACCTCCTTGACCGGCAGGAAGTCGGCCTTGGTCAGAAGTTTGACGGCGCGCTGCAGGCGCTGCTGCAGCACGAATTCGGCCGGCGGCATGCCCTCGCTCTCGGCAAAGCTGCGCGAGAAATGCGCGCGGCTGAGGCCGACGATGCCGGCAAGCTCGCTGACCGGCAGCGGCTTTTCGAGATTGGCGTTGATATGGTCGATTACCGGCTGCATCACGCTGAGTTCGGCGGCAAAGGCCGGCGAGCCGAAGACGTCGTCATAAAGAGCCATCGCCGCTTCATAGGCGATTGCCGAGGCCGCACCCGGCGATGTCGCGCCCTTGACCAGGCGCAGGCTGCAATCGGCGAGATGATCGATGGTCGAGGGCTGCAGCTTCAGCACCGGGCCGGCGGTCGACAGCACCATCTGGTGGATGCGCAGCGTTTCCTCGCCATTCATCGAGATCCAGAAATATTCCCAGCGGTCGCCTTTCTCCAGCCAGTAGCGATGATTGTGCGGCACCAGGACGAGCAGCGTGTCGCCGCCCTGAAGACGATAGTTGCGGTGCTGGTAGCGCAACTGGCCGCTGCCGCTGATCGTGTGCTGCAGCACGGTGAAGGGGGTCTGGCCGCGCCGGCGGCCGTCCCAGTCATAGGTCTCGTTCTCACGCACTTCATAGCCGGCGCTGGTCGGCATGGCGTGCAATCGCTGGCGGCCGCGGGGCAGCGAAACCGTCCTCATCGACTGTCCGTTGGCGATCAAATCCTGCAGCACAAAATTACCCCTGAAAGCATAATCCTTCTCTGGTCGCCCTGTCGATTTCGGGCATAATCCCCGCCGACAAGAGGAAGAGACCACGGCCGACAGAGCGGCCGGGAGGAAAAAGGCAGATTTTACGGTGTTTTCAGCCACATGCGTCGGCATGCGGCCTGATCCTCCATGGCCTTCTTTTCCTTAGCATTTGATTGGGTCGAGGTGAAGATCATGAGTTTCAAAATCGCTATCATCGGTGCGGGCAGCGTCGGTTTCACCAAGAAGCTGTTCACCGACATATTGTGCGTTCCCGAGTTTCGCGACATCGAATTCGCGCTGACCGATCTCAGCGAACACAATCTCGAGATGATCAAGGCCATCCTCGACCGCGTCGTTAAGGCGAACGGGCTGCCGACGAAGGTGACGGCGACGACCGACCGGCGCCAGGCGCTGGAAGGCGCGCGCTACATCATCAGCTGCGTCCGGGTCGGCGGGCTCGAGGCCTATGCCGACGATATCAGAATCCCGCTGAAATACGGCATCGACCAGTGCGTCGGCGATACGATCTGCGCCGGCGGCATCCTCTATGGCCAGCGCAACATCCCGGTCATCCTCGACTTCTGCAAGGATATCCGCGAGGTCGCCGAGCCCGGTGCGAAATTCCTGAACTATGCCAACCCGATGGCGATGAACACCTGGGCGGCGATCGAATACGGCAAGGTCGATACCGTCGGCCTCTGCCACGGCGTCCAGCACGGCGCCGAGCAGATCGCCGAGGTGCTCGGCGCAAAGTCGCTGAGCGAGCTCGACTATATCTGCTCCGGCATCAACCACCAGACCTGGTTCATCGACCTTCGCCTCAACGGCCGCAGGATCGGCAAGGATGAGCTCATCGCCGGCTTCGAGGCGCATCCGGTCTATTCGCAGCAGGAGAAATTGCGCATCGACGTGCTGAAGCGTTTCGGCGTCTATTCCACCGAAAGCAACGGCCATCTCTCGGAATACCTGCCCTGGTATCGCAAGCGGCCGGATGAAATCACCCGCTGGATCGACATGTCCGACTGGATCCATGGCGAGACCGGCGGCTATCTCCGCCATTCCACCGAAACGCGCAACTGGTTCGAGACGGAATATCCGCAATTCCTGGAATCCGCCGCGCAGCCGATCGATCCCGCCAAGCGCTCGAACGAACATGCAAGCCATATCCTCGAGGCGCTGGAGACGAACCGGGTCTATCGCGGCCATTTCAACGTCAAGAACAATGGCGTCATCACCAACCTGCCGTCCGATGCGATCATCGAATCGCCGGGCTTCGTCGATCGCTTCGGCATCAACATGGTCTCGGGCGTCACCCTGCCGGAAGCTTGCGCGGCGACCTGCATCGCCTCGATCAACGTCCAGCGCATGTCGGTGCATGCGGCGATATCGGGCGACATCGACCTCTTGAAGCTTGCCGTGCTGCACGACCCGCTGGTCGGCGCCGTCTCGACGCCGGAAGAGGTCTGGCAGATGGTCGACGAGATGGTCGTTGCCCAGGCGCGCTGGCTGCCGCAATATGCCCATGCCGTGCCGGCCGCCAAGGAGCGGCTGTCGAAATCGAAGGTGCAGACCCGCGACTGGGCGGGGGCCGCACGCCGCAACGTTCGCTCGATCGAGGAGCTGCGCGCGGAAAAGGCGGCGCTGAAACAGGCCGTCTGATGTTCTTGAAGGATGGGTCGTCATGGGTTTCCGGGAGGGAAATCCATGGCGTCAGGCCCGCTTTCATGTCGTTCGAGGAAAAAGGAGCCGCGTGATCGCGCTCCGGAACAAGAGGGAGAAACGATGATGAATTTCCGTAACGCAGGCATTCTGGCCGGACTGGCGCTCAGCGTCTCAGCCGCGGCGCTGAATGCATATGCCTCCGAGCCAACCATCCCACCGGCGCCGGCGGACTTCCCCGCCGAAGGCAAGATCAACTATGTGGCGCGCGACTCCATCCTGGAGTTCAAGGCGCTGCCCGAATATCACGAGCCCGACTGGGTCACGAAAAACTTCGTCGCCACCGGCAAGCTGCCGCCGGTCAAGGACCGCCTGCCGAAGGAGCCGCTGGTCTTCAAGACAGGCAATATGCCAGACGGCATCGGTGTCTATGGCGATACGATGCGCCACGTCATCGGCGGCCGGCCGGAAGGCTGGAACTATGGCGCCGGCCAGACGCAGGGCTGGGGCGGCATCGATATCGGTCTCTCCGAATGCCTGACGCGCACCGCGCCGCTGTTCCAGGTGCAGGCCTCCGACACCGAGCCGCTGCCGAACCTCGCCAAGAGCTGGGATTGGTCGCAAGACGGCCATAAGCTGACCATGCACCTGGTCGAAGGCGCCAAATGGTCGGACGGCGCGCCGTTCAACGCCGACGACATCATGTTCTACTGGGAAGACGAAGTCATCGACCCGAACGTCTCGCCGCTCGGCGGCGGCGCCTCGCCGGAAGCCTTCGGCGTGGGAACGACGCTGAAGAAGGTCGACGACTACACCGTCGAATGGACCTTCAAGGAGGCCTTCCCGAAGCAATATCTCTATACGATGTCCTACCCGAACTTCTGCCCGGGTCCGTCGCATATCCTGAAGCCGAAGCATCCGAAATATTCGAAGAACACCTACGACCAGTTCAAGAACGCTTTCCCGCCGGAGTTCATGAACATGCCGGTCATGGGCGCCTGGGTGCCGGTGGAATATCGCTCCGACGACATCATCGTCATGCGCCGCAACCCCTATTACTGGAAGGTCGACGAGAAGGGCGATCAGCTGCCCTATCTGAACGAGCTGCACTACAAGCTCTCGACCTGGGCCGACCGCGACGTTCAGGCCGTGGCGGGATCAGCCGATTTCTCCAACCTCGAGCAGCCTGAGAATTTCGTCGCCTCGCTGAAGCGTGCCGCCGAGAAGACCGCACCCGCCCGTCTCGCCTTCGGCCCGCGCCTCATCGGCTACAATCTCCGCATGAACTTTTCCGCCAATGGCTGGGGCAGCCCGGACGAGCGCGGTGAGGCGATCCGCGAGCTGAACCGCAACGAGGATTTCCGCAAGGCCGTCACCATGGCGCTCGACCGCAAGGCGATCGGCGACTCGCTGGTCAAGGGGCCCTTCACCGCGATCTATCCCGGCGGGCTCTCCTCCGGCACCAGCTTCTACGACCGCAACTCGACCGTCTACTACCCCTTTGATCTCGAGGGCGCCAAGGCGGAACTCGCCAAAGCCGGTCTCAAGGACACCGACGGCAACGGCATCGTGAACTTCCCGGCCGGCACGCTCGGCGGCAAGGATGTCGAAATCGTCATGCTGATCAACAATCAGTACACGACCGACAAGAGCCTTGCCGAAGGTGTCGTCGGCCAGATGGAGAAACTCGGGCTGAAGATCGTCATCAATGCGCTCGACGGCGCCAAGCGTGACGACGCCCATTATGCCGGCCGCTTCGACTGGCTGATCCAGCGCAACACGACGGAACTGTCGTCGGTGGTGCAGAATACCGAACAGCTTGCTCCTGTCGGTCCGCGCACCAGCTGGCACCATCGTGCCGGCAAGGATGACCAGCTCGATCTGATGCCCTTCGAAAAGGAGCTTGTCGATGTCGTCAACAAGTTCAGGACGAGCCAGAACAACGACGAGCGCGTCGATCTGATGAAGCAGTATCAGAAGATCTCGACGGAGCACGTCAACACCGTCGGCCTGACGGAATATCCGGGCGCCCTGATCGTCAACAAGCGGTTCTCCAACGTGCCCCAGGGTACGCCGATCATGATGTTCAACTGGGCTGAAGATTCGGTGATCCGCGAACGCCTGTGGGTGGCCGCCGACAAGCAGGGCAAATACGAGCTGTTCCCCGAACAGCTGCCCGGCAAGCCCGGCGACAAGGGTCCCATCAACTGATGCATGCCGCCCGGAAACAAAGAGTCAAAGCGCGTCGCATGTGATGCGACGCGCTGGAGAGCTCCCTCCCAGCTGAAGTGAGCTTCCGGCCGCGCGTGCAGCGCGCGGCCGGGCAAGACCAACAAGCCGGCCGCGCTGACAAGGAGCGACTGGCGGCAAGGAGAAGCGAACCGTCCGATGTTACGATTCCTGCTCGTGCGCATAGCCTCCGCGATCCCCATTCTCTTCATTCTGAGCGTGGTGACTTTCGCGATCATCCAGGCCCCGCCTGGCGACTACGCCGATTACATCCGCTCCCAGCTGATCAACCAGGGCGGCGCGTCCTATGCGCAGGCCGAAGCGCAGGCGCAGGCTTACCGCGTCGAACACGGGCTGGATAAGCCGCTCGTCATCCAATACGTCAACTGGATCGGCGGCATCGTGACGCGCGGCGATTTCGGATACAGCATGTTCTACAACAAGCCGGTCGCCGATGTCGTCGGCGAACGCCTGCCGAGAACCTTGCTTCTGGCGCTCGTCTGCCATCTCTTTGCCTCGGTGCTCGGCATCGGCTTCGGCATCTGGGCGGCGACCCGGCAATACAGCTGGATCGACAGCCTGCTTTCGGGGATTTCCTTCCTTGGCATGACGGTGCCGCGCTTCCTGATGGCGCTGATCATCGTCTATCTTCTGGTCTTCCAACTTAACGTTTCCGAAATCGGCAGCTTCTTCTCGCCGCAATATGGCGGGGCGCCCTGGTCCTGGGCGAAATTCGTCGATCTGGTCCACCATGTCTGGCCGGTCGTCGCGATCGCCACCTTCGGCGGGCTCGCCTACAATATGCGGGTGATGCGCGGCAATCTGCTCGATACGCTGAACGCCCAGTATGTCGAGACGGCCAAGGCCAAGGGCCTTTCCGGTGGAGCGGTGGTGATGCGCCATGCGGTGCCGAATGCGCTGCACCCGCTGGTGATGTACCAGGGCGTCGTGCTGCCTTACATGCTGACCGGCGAGATCGAGACCGCCATCATCTTCGCGCTGCCGACCGTCGGTCCGGCCATCGTCGGCTCGATGGCGGTCGGCGACGTCTATGTCACCGCCACCTTCATGATGGTGCTGTCGGCGACGCTCATCGTCGGCAACATCATCGCCGACATGCTGCTCGCCTTGCTCGACCCGCGTGTCCGCCAATATGGAGGAGCCTGAGATGCTTGCTTTCGACTCTTCTGCAACGCCGCCGACAACCGACATCGAGACCAAAAAGCCATCGCGTGGGCATGAGAGCTATATCGCCCTTGTCTGGCGCCGGTTGAGGCGCTCCTGGACCGGCATGGCCGGGCTCGTGCTCGTCGTGCTCTTGATCCTCATGGCGATCTTTGCCGATTTCTTTGCGCCGATGGATCCGAAGGCGACCGATGTCGGCTTCGCGCCGCCACAGGTGATGAGCTTCCACGACAAGGATGGCAATTTCGTCTTCCAGCCGCGCGTCTACGCGCTCTCGGATTCCGAAGAGCTTGATCCGGTCACCTTCCAGCCGATCGTCGGCATGGATTACGACAATCCACGGCTGCTCGGCTTCTTCGTCAAGGGCGCCGAATACCGGCTTTTCGGCCTGATCCCGGCCAACCGGCATTTCTTCGGCTCGACCGACGGCCAGCCGGTGCATTTCCTCGGCACCGACAAGTTCGGCCGCGACGTGCTGTCGCGCGCCATCATCGGCTCGCGCATTTCGCTGACCATTGCCCTGACGGTCGTCTTCATCGTCACCATCATCGGCACGACCGTCGGCATGGTGTCGGGTTACTTCGGCGGCACCTTCGATGTCTGGCTGCAGCGTTTCGTCGACCTGGTGCTGGCCTTCCCGCAATTGCCGCTCTATCTGGCGCTGACCTCGCTGATCCCGGTGACGGCGCCGACCAACGTCTTTCTTGCCTTCGTCATCGCCGTGATGTCGGCGCTCGGCTGGGCGCAGATGTCGCGCGAGGTGCGCGGCAAGACCTTAGCTCTTGCTCGCATCGATTATGTCCGGGCGGCCATGGCCGTCGGCGCCACCGACACGCGCATCATCATGCAGCACATCTTCCCGAATGTGATGAGCCACGTCATCGTCGCGGTGACGCTGCATATACCGAGCGTCGTGCTGTTGGAATCCTTCCTGGGTTTCCTCGGCTTCGCCGTCAAGCCGCCGCTGATCTCCTGGGGGCTGATGCTGCAGGATACGGCAACCTATTCGGTCATCGGCTCCTATCCCTGGATTCTCGCTCCCGTCGGCTTCGTGCTCGCCACCGTCTTCGCGTTCAATGCGCTCGGCGACGGATTGCGCGACGCGGTCGATCCTTATTGAGGTGATTGATATGGCTCTTGCACTGGTCAATTCCTTCGCCCCGCCCGTCCGCCACGATCATGATGGCCGTTCGGACACGCCGATCATCGACGCCCGCAACGTGGCGGTGAATTTCAAGGTCGAAGACGGCATGGTCGAAGCCGTCAAGGACGTCTCGTTTCAGCTCTATCGCGGCGAGACGATCGCCATCGTCGGCGAATCCGGCTCCGGCAAATCGGTGACGGCGCGAACGGTGATGGGGCTGTTGTCGAAGCGCGCCGTCGTCTCCGAGAAATCGACGGTCGCCTATGACGGCAGCAACATCCTGAAATTTTCCGAGCGGGCGCGCCGCAAGCTGCGCGGCGACCGCATATCGATGATCTTCCAGGAGCCGATGAGCTCGCTGAACCCGATCTATACGATCGGCAGCCAGATCGTCGAAGCGATCCGCGTGCATCGCCGGATCAGCAAGAGAGATGCGCAAAAGCGCGCGCTCGAACTGCTCGAACATGTGCAGATCCCCGATCCCGCCGCGCGGCTCATGCAATATCCGCATCAGCTTTCCGGCGGCCAGCGCCAGCGCGTGATGATCGCCATGGCGCTTGCCAACGATCCGGATGTGCTGATCGCCGACGAGCCGACGACGGCACTCGACGTCACCGTGCAGGCGCAGATCCTGAACCTGATCCGCAACCTGCAGAAGGAACTGGGGATGGCTGTCATCCTCATCACCCACGATCTGACCGTGGTGCGGCAGTTCTCGGATTACGTCTATGTGATGCAGCTTGGCGAAGTGCGCGAGCACAACACCACCGAAGCGCTGTTTGCCAATCCGCAGGACGCCTATACCAAGCATCTGCTCGCCTCCGAGCCGCGTGGCCAGGCCAATCCGCTACCCGAAGGGTCGGATGTCATCCTCGATGCCAAGGGCGTGCGCGTCTCCTTCATGATGCGTCACGGTACCTTTCTGAAGCCGGCGATGCGCGAGCTTGTCGCCGTCGACAGCCTCGACCTGACGCTGCGCCGTCACGAGACGCTGGGGCTGGTCGGCGAATCCGGCTCCGGCAAGACGACGTTCGGCCAGGCGATCCTGCGGCTGAACACGCCGGACAGCGGCGAGATCCGTTTCGACAATCAGCCGATCCACGGCCTGTCCCGGGCCGAGATGCGGCCCTTGCGCGCCCGCATGCAGGTGGTGTTCCAGGATCCGTTCTCATCGCTCAATCCGCGCATGACGATCGGCCAGATCATCGAGGAGGGCCTCGTCGTCAACAGGCTGGGCGCCACCAAGGCCGAACGGCAGGACCGGGTGCGCGAAGCGCTGATTGCCGCCGGCATGCCCGGCAATATCCTGTCGCGCTTCCCGCACGAATTCTCCGGCGGCCAGCGCCAGCGCATCGCAATCGCCCGCGCCATCGCGCTGGAGCCGGAATTCATCCTGCTCGACGAGCCGACATCGGCGCTCGACCTTTCGGTCCAGGCGCAGATCATCGAACTGCTGCGCAAGCTGCAGGACGAGCGGGGCCTGAGTTACCTGTTCATCTCCCACGACCTCAAGGTCGTCAGGGCGCTCTGCCATCGCGTCATCGTCATGCAGCATGGCAAGATCGTCGAAGAGGGCCCTGTCAACGAAGTTTTATCCCATCCCAAGACCGCTTACACCGAACGGCTCGTCAAGGCCGCTTTCGAGGTAGCATGATTATCGAATGCCGGAGGTTATAATGGCAAGAAATCCCAAGATTACGTTCATCGGAGCTGGCTCCACCGTCTTCATGAAGAACATTGTCGGCGACGTGCTGCAGCGTCCCGCGCTGTCAGGCGCGACGATCGCCTTGATGGATCTCAACCCGCAGCGGCTGGAAGAAAGCGCCATCGTCGTCAACAAGCTGATCTCGACGCTTGGCGTGAAGGCGAAGGCGGAAACCTATTCCGACCAGCGCAAGGCGCTTTCGGGCGCCGATTTCGTCGTCGTCGCCTTCCAGATCGGCGGCTATGAGCCCTGCACGGTCACCGATTTCGAAGTGCCGAAGAAATACGGGCTGCGCCAGACGATCGCCGATACGCTCGGCGTCGGCGGCATCATGCGCGGGCTTCGCACCGTGCCGCATCTCTGGAAGGTCTGCGAGGACATGCTCGTCGTCTGCCCGGAGGCGATCATGCTGCAATATGTCAACCCGATGGCGATCAACACCTGGGCGATATCAGAGAAATATCCGACCATCCGCCAGGTCGGCCTCTGCCACTCGGTGCAGGGCACGGCGATGGAACTGGCCCACGACCTCGACATCCCCTATGACGAAATCCGCTACCGGGCGGCCGGCATCAACCACATGGCCTTCTATCTCAAGTTCGAGCATAGCCAGCCGGACGGTTCCTACCGCAACCTCTATCCCGACCTGCTGCGCGCCTATCGCGAGGGCAGGGCGCCGAAGCCCGGCTGGAACCCACGCTGCCCGAACAAGGTGCGCTATGAGATGCTGACGCGGCTCGGCTATTTCGTCACCGAAAGCTCGGAACATTTCGCCGAATACACGCCCTATTTCATCAAGGAGGGTCGCGACGACCTGATCGAGAAATTCGGTATCCCGCTCGACGAATATCCGAAGCGCTGCATCGAGCAGATCGAGCGCTGGAAGGGCCAGGCAGAGGCCTATCGTTCGGCTGACAAGATCGAAGTCGCGCCGTCGAAGGAATATGCTTCTTCGATCATCAATTCGGTCTGGACCGGCGAACCCTCGGTAATTTACGGCAATGTCCGCAACAATGGCTGCATCACCTCGCTGCCGACCAATTGCGCCGCCGAAGTGCCCTGCCTCGTCGATGCCTCCGGCATCCAACCGACCTTCATCGGCGACCTGCCGCCGCAGCTGACCGCGCTGATCCGCACCAATATCAACGTCCAGGAACTGACGGTGCAGGCTCTGATGACCGAAAATCGCGAGCATATCTATCATGCCGCGATGATGGACCCGCATACGGCGGCCGAACTCGACCTCGACCAGATCTGGTCGCTGGTCGACGATCTGCTCGCCACCCACGGCGACTGGCTGCCCGAATGGGCACGCACGACCCGTAAGGTACAGGCCGCCTGACCCCGTCTCCCGGGTAGGCGTCAAGAAGCCCCGCGGTCGCAACAACCGCGGGGCTTTTGCGTTTGTGGGGTGGCGCTTTGCGATTAGGAGGTCATTCGTTTATCGGTGACGGTTGCGAGGCTCCAATCCGCGAATGTACAATTCATGTGATCTGCTCCATGGCTCTGACCGGCCCCTGGACACCGCTTGCCGCTAAATCCCGGAGCGCGCGGCGGCTATGCCTGTCCTGTTCGAGGACCGCCTGGTACGAATCTTGCGCACGGGCGTCACCAAGGATGGCGGTGCATCGGCGAGTGCCTCGCGGGCAGCCGAGGTCAAGGTTGTGGCAACGAAATCTGCCTCCCCAAGCGCGGGCGGTTGCCTTTCCTTCTGGTTTTCCACCCAAAGGACCGCGCCGACGCGAATGGCTGGGTATATGCGCTTGAACCGACGAACAAGTATGGTGGCGTGCCTTGTCGAGTCCTCGTTGAGGAAGCAAACTACGATGGCGTTCGATTGTTTCGGAACGAGGCTCATGGCGCGGCGATTGGGGATGTCAGAATGCCTCGCTGCGACCACTTCGGCTCCCTGTATCTGAAGAATCTGGGCAAGCATCGCAGCTGACGCGTCGTCGAGCGGGCCCCTGCCTCCGACGCAAAAGACGGTCTTGCCCCGTCCGTCAGGTAGTTCGCTCTCATCCCCATTCCCTTCCTTGGGGGGGCTGGGCCGACCTGCCGCTTGGTTCTCCTCCTCTTCCTCTTCCTCTTCCTCTTCCTGCTCTTCTTCCTGCGCGATTTCCGCGAGGTTCGAGACCAGTGTGATGGCGGTCCCGAACACCTGTTCCATCTGCTCCGCGGTCAGGACGCCTCGACGCCTATCCTTCTCCGCGAGTAGGAGGGCGGGAATGGCAACCTTGCCATAGTAATCCTCCAGATAGTCCTCCTCGAGGAATTCCTCAGCGTAATCGGTCGCCTCATCGGGATCGCCTGCAAGAAGCCGCTGGTACAGCCGCTCCTTGGGATCGAGCACCGGGTCGCTACCAAAAACGACCTCAAGGAACTCGAATTGCGGGACATACCGGCCCAACACTGCGAGACACACGGTCAGCGGCGTGGACAGCACAAGACCGACTGGTCCCCACAGCCATGCCCAAAAAATCGCCGCGACGATGATTGCCAGCGGAGAGAGGCCGGTACGAGAACCATAGAGCCAGGGCTCGATGACGTTGTTGCTTGTCAATTCCAACACGAGGAAGATGGCCCCAACCCAGAGAACAAGGCTCCAGCCAGGGTCGACTGCAAAGGCCAGGAACAGCGGCAGAACCGTCGCGATTACAGGCCCGATATAAGGGACAAATCGAAGGACGATGGCTAGCATCCCCCAGAGCGCTGGATTTGGAATGCCAACCGCCCATAGTCCGAGCGCCAATGGGACGCCGTAGGCGCAGTTCACCACCAACTGCATAAGAAGATACCGCGCGACGCGGCTACCTGCCTCCTGGATAGCTTCTGTTGTGCGATGCAGATCGCCATAGCCAACGAGCCGGATAAAGCGATCGCGAAGCTCTTCCCGCTCTAAAAGCATGAATATTACGACGACGATGATCAAGCCCAATGAGGCGATGGGGCCGAGCAGAGGACCAATCAGGCTAGTCAGCGTTTCAATTGGTCTACTAGGCGCGAATATCTCAACGAGCACGGGCTCCCTTGGTCTTGATCCGGTACCTGGAGCAGCTGGGCGCTCCTCGGCGTTGCTGAGCTCACGACCGACGCTCTCAACGACTGATGTCAGGCGCCGCACAATACCGCTATCCGTTCCACTTTCCTGGAGAGACCGAATTTTTGCTATGATGTTGCCTTGGTAGGCCGGAAGGTTCTGGGCGACTTCGGCTACGTGTCCCGCTACGACAAGCCCGAACAGGACGAGAACAAGAAAAGCGATCACGACGGTGACGATTACCGCCGGAATACGCGGCATGCCAAGCTTTCGAAGACGAGAGGAGATGGGAGCCAACGCGAACGTCAACAGGACTGCGATTGCTAGAGGAAGAAGTACATCCTTGCCGAAATACAGAATGGCAATAACAGCGAGTACACTCGCGAATGCAGGCATGCGTGAAGGGGAGGATGGCGAGGTCGAATAGACGCGGCGGGGGCCGAGGTCATTTTCCAATTCCGCCTCCGTGATCTTGGCGTCGCTCGAAGACATCGATGTGTCGGTCGCTCTCACCAAGTCTTTTGAAATTAGGGCGCAGATCGGCCTCGGCAATGGTGTGACGGACCTCCCTGGACGGGCTTTACGGCATACGCTCCGAAAAACAGCCCCGCCGTCGTTAGGGCCATGTCGCCGATCGCACCTTGCTGCAGGCCAGTTCCTTTCAAGCCACTCGTGCTGTTGCGTCCGCCTCTACCGCTGCTGGCAATGGGCGCCGCATTCCTGCAATCTCGCTCCGAGCCATTGGGACCCTTTACGGTAGAACACGCGGCATCGCCCGGCTATAAAGTTCAAGCCAAGTTGGCCTTTTAGCGGTAACCGATGCCTAATCCTCCCGAATCCTCAGGCGAAAGCGTTGGCAACTCGAGCACGGGTCGCAATCAGCCAGCAGATTCAGCGATGCAAGCGGCCGCCTCGGATTCGCCAGGAATCACCCAAGACGACAACCCGCAACTCCCCCACGGAACCTTCGTGCAAACTCGACAGGCTGCGAGCAATCTATTACGTGCGCTACGCCACGATTTTGAGGCAAGTTCTGCTTTGGCGAAGACCAAGACGACGGCTTCGTTTTTGAGAACGAGGCTAAGGCGGTCGATGCGGCTGGAAACCATATCCGCTCCCGCCAAATGGATGACGACTGCTCTGGCCAAAGCCGGGCGCGGCATTCGCGATCGGGGTTCCAAGCCGCGCGAAAGTCGCCGACGCCGATGGCTTCCGGCGAACTGGTGGAAATTCGCTATGGGGTCGGCCTTGCTTGTCTGCCTCCTCGTATGCAGCGTGCTGGTGTGGGCACTAAAAGACGTGCCCTGGAGCGAGATCCGTGACGGGACGTTAAAGCCTGTCGTTGTGCTGGAAACCGCCGACGGTGCGCCGCTCGTAAGGCAGGGACCTTATCAAGGGCCATATGCGCAATACCACCAGTTCCCACCTCGTCTGATCGATGCCGTCCTTTCAATTGAGGACCGCCGGTTCATGGATCACTTCGGCGTCGATCCAAGAGGGATCGGGAGGGCGTTTCTCCGGAATTTGGAGGCTGGCTCGGTGGTGGAGGGGGCAGCACGATCACCCAGCAACTCATCAAGCTGCAATATCTCGACAGCGATCGAACGATAAAGCGAAAGATACAGGAGGTTGTGATTGCATTCTGGCTGGAGTGGAAGCTCGGCAAGCGGGAAATCCTGACGCGCTATCTCAACAGCGTCTATCTCGGCGCTACCGGCATGCCTGCTGCCGCGCGGATTTATTTCAACAAGGATATCGACGCCCTTAACCTGCCGGAGTCGGCGATGCTGGCGGGGTTGCTGCGGGCGCCAAGTCAATGGAATCCCATCGACAATTTCGAAGGCGCCCGGCAGCGTACCATGGTCGTTCTCGATGCGATGGCGGCGAACGACAAGATTACCATGCCAGAGGCAGCGGAGGCCAAGGCGAGCTTTGCCAAGCTGCATCCAACGACACCGACGCCACGCTCGGGAAGCTGGTTTGCCGACTGGATTTCGCCGCAAGCAAGCGAAGTCGCCGGCTCCTCGCCGGGTTCGACGACGGTGCGAACCACGCTGGTGCCGCAATTGCAGCAAATCGCCGAAAGGGTCGTGAAAAGAGCTTTGGACGGCGAAGGAACAACTGTCGGAGCATCGCAGGCTGCGTTGGTTGCGATGACACCGGACGGTGCGGTCGTCGCCATGGTTGGCGGGCGCAACTACAAAGCGAGCCAGTTCAATCGCGTTGTCACCGCGATGCGCCAGCCGGGTTCCACCTTCAAGCTATTCGTCTATTACGCAGCATTGAAAGCTGGACTTACTTTGTCCGACCGGGTTCTGGACGCGCCAATTGACATAGACGGTTGGTCGCCAGAAAACTCCGGTGGCAACTATCGCGGTTGGGTTACGCTTGCCGAGGCGTTCGCGCGATCACTCAATGCCGCCTCGGTGGCGCTTGCCGAAGAGGTTGGTTTAGACAATGTGATTGCCGCAGCGCGTGAACTCGGCATCGATGCGCCCCTCGCCAGCACGCCGTCGTTGGCGCTCGGGACGTCCGAAGTGAATCTGCTTAACCTCACCAGCGCCTATGCGTCTGTCCAACTCGGCAGGGCACCTGTTAAACCCTGGGGCATCATCGAGTTTCAATCGGCAGGGCAGCCCAAGACGTTTCGAGTTGGCTCACAATCAAAGCCGAATGTCGATCTTTCGCCTTACCAGTCCGATCTCCTCGGCCTGCTGCAGTTGGTGGTAGAGCGCGGCACTGGACGTGGGGCAGATCCTGGCACGTTTGCGGCCGGTAAGACCGGCACGAGCCAGAACAATCGTGATGCCTGGTTCGTCGGCTTCACGGAAGCGCTCGTCGTCGGGGTCTGGGTTGGCAATGATGATGACGCGCCGATGAAGGGGGTGACGGGCGGCGCCCTGCCAGCGCATATTTGGCGGGACTTCATGCGCGAGGCGACGGCCGAACCTACGCCGAATGGCGTGCTATCGACAGGAGCGGCAAGCGATGGTCAAGGCCCAGCACAGTCCTGTAACATCACCGCCTGCTCGCGCAGTTACCGCTCCTTCCGGCCGTCCGATTGTACCTATCAGCCATATTCCGGCGGCCGACGGCTCTGCGAAAAGTGACGTGGCGCGGTCGAGGAAGGCGCGGCTGCGGTCGGTTTTCGGGTCATGGCAGGCTGCCCGAATGGGCCCGCACGGCCCGCAAGGTACAGGCCGCCTGACCCCCGTCTCCCGGGTGAGGCGTCAAGGAGCCCCGCGGTCGCAACAACCGCGGGCTCTTTGCGTGAGAAGATTTGCGATCAAGGGGGCGCTCGTTTGCATCACTCGGACCGGCGTAGTGTGGGCGATTGGGCTGTGGGGAGTGCCGGGAGGGGGAGGTGTGAGGCTGCGGTGATAAGTAGCACCACGTTCATGACCCGGAGGTCTGTAGTTCGTCTATGGCTGATAACCTGAAGGCCCCAGGTTCAAATCCTGCCCGAGCTCAACACCTGGCGGATCGTCGGCTGAAAGTTGAAATTATCCAAAGCCTAGGGAAACAGGGTGACTCCGCCATCCGGCAGCAGGTCATCGGTCATTGATCTCGAGCCTCGATCATGCGCTTTTGCCAGCAGACGAACTGCTATTTCGGCCCTTTGGGGGCAGAAAGAGACAACTTGGCGGCACGCGAAGACTTGGCGGCTGGAGAAGGTGTGTTCTTGAGTATCTTGTCGATTTCGCGTGCCAATTCGCCGAGGTTACCGAATTGCGGAATCTCGTCGAGGGCCGAGCTTGCGCTTGGAGGGAAGTCATACCTTTCCCCGTGTCTCAAGTTCGTCCTCTCGTAGTAATCTATCGAATTGGAAACGCCCTTGCCGTGTATATCGACCGTTCCAATCCCGCCGATGTCAGTGGGACTGATCTCCTTAGTTGATCCAGCGTTAACGCTAGGCCATTGGCCGACGGGATTGTAACTGTCTAGCACGTCTTCGATCCGCACGCCTGTCATGTCGATCTTGAAGTAAATCCTCGCTTTCATGACGCTTCCCTCCACTGTTGAAAATTCTATTCACGGTTAAGACGCCCATCTCGGTGGGCCAAAGACGCCGTGATCGCGTAGGATGATGGCGATCTCCTACCGGGCAGGTTGGCGTCGAGGATCAGTTTCTTGACGTCGCCGTAATTCAGGACGATTTCGAGCAATTCCTCGTTGGATCGTACGCGCCACATTTGGTATTTGCCCCTCGCAGCTGTCGGAAGGTCGTCGAATCCGCACCCTGCGGCGTCCTCGGGCTTCGGACCTTTGACGATGAAAACCCTGTTGGTGTCCAAGCGATAACAATGCCCCTCGAAAGCGTAGCCGTAGGCGAGGACGATCGAATATTCGTCGTTCTCTTGCTTCTTGCCTCCTCTGTAGAGTTGCATCTGCAAGGCAGCGTTTCCGTTCTCGCCGGCGTCGAATTCGCCAAAACTTTGATTCAGATTGAGTTTGACGCCATAAAGGATCACCATCCCCGATAAATACATCCCCGGTTTTTCGGGTGCGGGTATGCTCACATCGACCATTTTCCGACCTCCTTTACCATATTTCCCTCCATCTGATGCAATCTTCGATCTGCCCGACATATGGACGGGCGCGGCCCTTGTCGCCTGAAACCAGAAGCGCTTCCGCCGCCCCCTGGAATGTCAAAAGGTCAGGGTCGAGGCGCGCCCATGACCGGACAAGCGCCTCCCCGACGATATCCCTGGCCTCCTGTAGCGCGGCCTTACTCGCAAAATGCCTTTTCTCGTAGTCGTCCTTGGAACCGCGAAGGTTCTCCTCGATCAGTGCGGGGGCCATCTGCTGGCGCAGGTTGCTGAACCTGCGCGGATCGAGGTTTGTCACGCCCCTTTCGAAAAGCAACGTCTGGTATATTTCGACAAGGCTGTCGAACATCGCTCCCGCGAAAGGCTTCGACCTGTCGTGCACATCATCGCCGACGTCTACGGTCTTGAGCGAATTGTTGAGCGACCTGAGCTGCTTTTCATCGCTGAGTTCTGCGAAACGATCGAGTTCGTTGTGGATCAGAAGATTCCCGCCTGTCCGCCGGAGGAGCCGATCGATGGCCGTATCGAAGTGCAGAAGGCCGAGAAGCGATATGAAATCCGCGACCGCCTCGTGATAGGCGAAGAAGTCGGCATCTTGGCCGTCTCCGTATGGAATGCCGAGTTCGCCCAACAGAACGAGATGACCCATCTCATGGGCGATCGCATCGAAGTTCAACGCAAAACTGGAGGTAGGCGTCGGAGGTTCGCTCTCGCCCAGTTCCAGAAAACCGAATCCCGACTGGGCGTTCTCCCATCGAGGGATGTGCGGCACGATCTCCAGCCTGTCGTAGGTCGGCTCGAAGAACCAATCGATACGCCGTCCGACGTATCCCTCGCAGATATCCAGCACGCGACGGGAGCAAGCGTAGCTGTGGGCTGAAAGAAAGGCAGGCGATCCTGGGAGTATATGGTCGAAGTGCCCGTCCGGCCCCGGCTCGGCCGGGGGGCGCAGAACCCCAGGGTAGGGCGGGAGGTCAGGAAGGGCATATGGTCGCTTTGGTTCGACCGGATCGGCCACGTACATGCGGTTGTCGGAAGGCCCAGCCAGGATCGGCCCGTCGGAGCGGCCAATCCAGACAACCTCTGGCTTCTCATATCCACTGATGAACGGCGGCTGCGGAAAAACCAGGAAACGCGTCCCGATCAGGAGGTCGGAAACCACCTTCTGTCCCGCGTCGCCCGAATTTGCGATGGCATCCAACGTTGCCCCCACCGCCCGTTTCCCTTGCCGGGCGAAGTGGACAATATACTATATATTAGAAAACGATCAATGATGGTCAGGATCCAACAATATATCCGCAAAATTGTAGTATTCCATATCGTAAGCAAAAGCCTCCGTCAGTTCGAAACTCCTCGGCTCGCTGCGTTTCTTCATCTCAAGGGCGTTAGACGACAGGAGGGCAAGAAGACCGGTGGCATCGGCTTCCTTCTGCTTCCGCTTTCCGCTCACGAGCCAAAGATCGAGGGCGCGGAGTTCCTGACTGGACATGCCACGCTCGGCCGCAATGGAAATTAGCTTCCCGAAGCTCCTTTCCGTATAGTGGATGGAGCGGGCCAGTCTTTCCAACGCCACTTGAAGCTGCCGCCCTATAATGCGGTCACGCAGGGCTCTTTTCAATGTCAGCCTGATGTCAATGAGGGCGTCACCGAGGGGAAAGGACCCCAATTGCGCAGGCGCCATCGCAACCGCCACGTCCGCATCGTCGGCGAGCAAAGTCCGGCGGTACCACCTGAAGACCATGCCGTATCCGCTCATCCCGTACTCCGTCAGTTCCGCGGCCCTCACGGCACCCATGCTGGAGGCTCCGTAGACGCGCACGCCCCGCGACATCGCCCAGAGGATTTCCTTGTGGCGCACCGCCGGGGACTGGCCGAACACGCCGTCGATGAGTGCGATCGCGCTGGGATCATGTTCGATCACCGCCCTCACGATATCCCCGTTGCCCGCAGGTGTGAGGTACAATGCATCCAGGTGCTCCCTGGCGTCTGCGACGCTCATTGTGGGCCCGAGGAACACGACGATCTCATACCCCATTCTGAAACTCCGGGTCGGTTTCGAGAGGAGGGGTCACAACCCTCACCACATGGAGCGGTATGGTTTCATCGGAAAACAGCGCCACCACAATGACGGCCTCTGCCCCCGCGCGTCGCAATGCTTCCACCGGCAGCGGCGATGGATCGGTATTCAGGTCAGCCCCGTCCGGTGACGGGTAAGGCAATCCGGGGATAGCGAGTCGCCGTCGCCATGCGGACAGTTCCCTAGCGTCCTGGTAGCGGTAAATGTGTCCCGCCATGTCCTCCCGCGCGGCCGAGATGATCCCGAGGCGGGACTGACATGCTTCCAGCAGCGCCTTGGCGAGTGCTCGGTCGTGGGTCCGGTCGCAGCCGAAGCCTTCCGCTGGCCAGGGGGCAAAAGGAGCCTGTAGGTCGCTTTCCATGACGTGGCACCAGTAGACGGGGAGGCCGTGTTCCGTCGGGATTGACCACATTCCTACGGAGCAGCCCGCCGAACGCAGTCGGCCGACTATCTCTCCCGCGGCTCCGGCAAGAACAGAACGACTGTCCACTTGATAACGGTCGAAGAAGTGCGGTATTTTCATCGCCGCACAACGCGCGTGCCTTTCGAGCGCTTCGAAACAAGCATGCTCAATTGCCCCCCGCCAACTTGTTCCTGCCGCCAGGCCCGTAGTGTTCCTCGGCAGCCAGCCGGGATGGGGGGAGGGTATTGTATAGGCGGTGTCAACCAAGGCAAGCGGTACAGGCACCGCCCTGGACGAGAAGAGGTCCCAGCCTTCGATCCACGCAAGTGTCTCGTCGCGTTCCCCATAGTCCGCGAGGTGCGACCAGTAGCCTTGCCCGTTCATGGAACGGAAACCCGCCAGTTCGACCCGCTCGGTGGGTATGCGTTCCGAAGACCACCCTTCCAGCGATTCCATGAGAGCGGAGATGGCGGCCTGCCCGTGAGTGAGACCCTTGCCCTGGTTCACGCTCACCGAACGCGACAACGGCCTTACGACTTGGGCAACCGGGATTCCGATGCGGTCAAGTTCGGTAATGGAACCCAGCCTCGTGATACCGAATTCCCGCTTCCGCTCGAGAATTCGGCGAACGGTCTCCATTGGATCACGCGGCGGCTGAATCGGGGCCGCTAACATTCTTTCGAGTTGTTCTCCGTTCAGCAAGATCGCCCTCTGATCATATCCTCAACCAATGCCTCCCAGATCCCACTCGGCCCGTGCCAGAATCCATGCCGCTCCCTGCGCGTCGGCAATCTGCACCGCCCTGGTCAGGTCTCTTCTTATCAAGGATGGAGGGTCGTTCAGATCTCGTCTCAGTCTTGCGCTGAGGCGGTAGAGTTCGGCCAGCCAGAACCGTTGACCGCTGTTGCGGCCGACATTGATCGCATTGTGAATGATCGCCAGGGCTTCAGCAGGCTTGCCGAGCCGCTGCAGCACCTGCGCATGCATGTCGCTGTGCATGGAAAAATTATCGTCGGTGCCCAATTGCTGCTGGAGCAGCAGACCGTGTTGGAATCGCTCTTCACCCCGTTCGGCAAACGACGTCATCAGTTCCGCCCAGCCGCAGTACATGTTGGCACGCGCCTGGCTTGCTGCAAGACCGTGTCGCTCGGCAAGCGACAGCATTTGTTCGCCGAGAGCATGGACATCGTCATATCTGCCTTGGCAGCGACGAAGGACTATTGCGTAATAAAGTGCATGAACCATGCTGCCTGCGTGATCAGTCGAGGTTGCCCATTCCAGACACTGTCTGATCGCATTTTCACTGGCGTCGGCATCATTCAGCAGCAGGTAGGAAAGGGCGCTCTCACCCAGCCCACATACCTTGGCATCATGTCCACCGAAGAAAGCTCGATTTCTCACCGCTCTTTCGGGATCATAGAGATCGAGGCCTTTGGCGACACAATCGAGACAGAAGTCGTGCTCGCCGGCATGGAAGCTGGTGGCCCATCCGCAGTGATAGGACTGAAGTCTCGTCTCCTGATCCTCGACAGCCTGCATGTCCCCCACGAGAATTCGCGCGCGAGATTGCTGTGTCAGAATGTTGGGCGCTGTGAACCACCATCCCCAGTAGACCGGGAAATGTTTCACCCGGGCTGCCGACGATTGTTTCTTCAGAAGCTGCATTGCGCGGGAATAGACCCGCCGCGCGCGCTCCGAGCCCTCTCCTTCCAGTGCGGTCGCCACGACGCCTTGAAGTTCGAACAGGCCGAGTGCGAGCTCGGTGCGATCGGGATGGCGCTGGGAAACGCTATTGACCTCCCGTGCACAAAGCTCAAGTGACACGCTTGCCTCGTGCATTGCGGAGCGAAGAACGCTTGCTTCCGCCGCCGCCAAGGCAAACTTTGCGGCAGCGTCATGCAGGCCCGCTTCAGCACACTGCCAGGCAGCGATCGCAGCTGGCAAGCTGGGCTCTCCTTCTCCGATCAAGAGATCCGCGATCCGCCTGTGTATGCGCCGTCTGTCGCTCTTGAGAAGGCTGCTGTAGGCAGCTTCCTGAGTCAGCACGTGCCGGAACTGAAAGGAGCCGCGACTGCCGGAAGAACGCTCAATGATGCCTTGGGAAAGAAGCCGCTCAATGGCAACGTCGACAGTCTGCCGGCTGACCCCTTCGAGAAGGCAGGTGAGCAGCGAGATGTTGAATTCGCGGCCGATGACGCTCGCAAGTTGCGCTGCCCGTCGTGCGGAACCGGTCGCCGCGAGTCTGGCGGAAAGCAGATCATTCAGCGAGCTGACGCCACCTTCCAGAAGCAGCCCTTTCCATTCGGACGAGGCCTTGCCCAAGGGTTGCCTTCCCAGGAAGAAGTTGGCCAGTTCTTCCGCGTAGAGCGGCATGCCATCGCATTGATCCAGGATGAAATCGGACAGGCCGGGCGGGGGACGCTCAGGCCAGACCGAGGCGACGAGATCGCGAACCGCCGCAGAGGCCAATCCGGATAATTCTATCTCGGTCGCCAGTGCCAGGGATCGTCTGATCCTCGATGTCTGAACCACCAGGATCGGCAACTTGCCTGCGAGCGATCCAAGCCGATCGACCAGTTCCAACGTCATGACGTCAGCCCAGTGGACATCCTCGAAGACGAGGAGCGTCGGAACGCCAGTCGCTTTGCACGTCAGGATGTCGGAGGCGGCTTCGATGACCTTCCGCCTGAATGCGCGCCCCGACAAATCGGAGGCTCGAATATTGCGTGAGGTTGCCGGCGATCGGTCTGACGTAAATGAGAGGATGGTGTCGACGACGGCTGCGTCGACGTCCCGGCCGGCTGTTTGGAGAGCCTGCATAAGAGCCGCGCTTTCGCCATTCTTCAGAACCGAAGGTTCGGCCACAAGTCTCTCAAGGAACGACATAAATGGGTGCAGAGGCTGGCTCTCCAGGCGCCTGCCGCACTGAAAGATCAGGGTCTCGTGCGAAGTTTGCGATAAGCTGCGGGCGAATTCGCCAATCAGTCTGGATTTGCCGATGCCTGCCTCTCCGACCACGGTGATTGAACTGCCCTTGCCGTCGCGAGCTGAATTCCAGGCGCTCGAAAGAGCGGCAAGCTCTCTTTCCCTGCCTCTTATCGGCCGGTCCCATTCATTGAATGACGACAGCGCAGAGGTTGATCGATCACGTTCCTGCGGGCGCCAGAGCGCAACCGGCTCTTCGAAGCCTTTGAGTTTGGCCTTCCGCACTAGAGTGTAGTCGAACTTGTGTCGCGTGAGCTGAACGGTCGAATCTGCGACCAGGACCGAATTCGGTTCGGCCTCCGCCTGCAGGCGAGCCGCCAGGACGGGTGCTGTGCCGACAATCTCGTCTCCTTGCGTGGAGAATACGACAAGACCTGTGGCAACCCCGATGCGCAGCCTGAAAGCTGTGCGCGTCTTCTTGGTGCTCGCTGCAATGCCTAACAATTCCAAGGAAGCCTGTACCGCGCTTTCAGCCGCATCTTCGGATTGATCGGGATATCCGAAGAAACAGCATCCCCCATCACCAAGCCGCTGATGAAGAAAGCCTCCATGCTTTTTTATGATCGTCTCGGCGCTCTGATGTAATGCCGACACGGAGCGAAAGAATTTCTCCGGCTCGCTCCGCAATAAGAGCTCCGTTGAGCCGACGATATCATAGAAAAGGGCAGTGACCTGTCGCCGCTCACCTGTGAACCGAATTCGCGCATCGAGGGTTTTCATAGCGGGTCGCCCAACACCACAGAAGCCTTTCTCAGGACATCCGATTTATAGCTTGCATGCAAGCTTTTCGTGCGGCGATGCTAATTTATGAATCGGTTGTTGGCTTGCGGCTTGATAATCATGCGCTCTTCAAAACCGCGACGCATGCCCGGCCGCACCGCTTCGGGCTCATCATGCTGTTTGGCGTACGCTCTTCATCAAGGAGGGTCGCGAGGACCTGATCGAGAAATTCGGTATCCCGCTCGACGAATATCCGAAGCGCTGCATCGAGCAGATCGAGCGCTGGAAGGGCCAGGCGGAGGCCTATCGTTCAGCCGACAAGATCGAGGTTCGGCCGGCGAAGGAATATGCCTCCTCGATCATCAATTCGGTCTGGACCGGCGAACCCTCGGTGATCTACGGTAACGTCCGCAACAATGGCTGCATCACCTCGCTGCCGACCAATTGCGCCGCCGAAGTTCCCTGCCTCGTTGACGCCTCCGGCATCCAGCCGACCTTCATCGGCGATCTGCCGCCGCAGCTGACCGCGCTGATCCGCACCAATATCAACGTCCGGGAACTGACGGTGCAGGCACTGATGACGGAAAATCGCGAGCATAACTATCACGCCGCGATGATGGACCCGCATACGGCAGCCGAACTCGACCTCGACCAGATCTGGTCGCTGGTCGACGATCTGCTCGCCACCCACGGCGACTGGCTGCCCGAATGGGCACGCACGACCCGCAAGGTACAGGCCGCCTGACCCCCTCTCCCGGGTGAGGCGTCAAGGAGCCCCGCGGTGGCAACAACCGCGGGGCTCTTTCGTGGGGATGGGGCGTTTTGCGATTTGGGGACGTGACTCGCATGGCCGGATCGACATCCTGTCACCCCTTTCTTGAATGCCCCTTCAGAGCCGAATCGAAGGCGCTTAACCGAAGATAAGGCGAAGCTTTCGAAGCACGGCGGTAGGACGCAGCGCAACAGCGACGGCTATCGCGAGCGGTTGCTGGGTTAAAACGAAAGAGCCTCATGCTGCTGCCAAAATTCCGGCCGGATCGTCCGCTTGGAACAGATCGTCCTAATATACGTTTGTGGGAAGCCTGCCCCACGGAGGACGCCATGATCAGCATCTGGGATGCGAACGTCGAATTGAAGATAGATGATCGTTTTCACGTCATCAGGAGCGCTCGAGAGGCGGTTGCATTTTTGAAGAAATACTGGCCCGACAACAGAAGCCCGAGCTACGCGACAGCGCGGAAGGTATGCCTGGACGCGGCGAATGGCGTTGTTCCCGGTGCGGAAGCGCGAGCTGCGTTTGAGGCTGCGGCGAAGGAGGCCGGCATCCTGCGACAAACTTAGGGGATTACCTTGTTCGCTGCCTACCATCGAACAGGAGGCGCTGGCGCAGTGACATGAGGAGCGACATGACAGAGAGCGATGCACTCCGCCAGGAAATCTATCGGCTTGCCGCGGCGGCCGAAGCTGACTCAGAAACAACGTCGAATTTGAAGGCGCTGGCCGTGCAGCTCTGGGCAAACTTCGACGAATTCACGGTCGAGGACCTGGAAGATATACTGAGGGACGAATGGAGAACTCGCGGACTGCCGTTCAACGACAACGCGGATATGTAGGGGCTTCTGGGATTGGAGACGTCTGTGCTACCTCAGAGGCCTCTTTGCTGCGTTCGCAATCGGGCCCCTAGCTGACCTTTGTTCGATCTCTATGACGCATGCTATTCGTGAGCAGGGGCGCCGATATTTTCCGCGCGTCGGGTCCAAAAATTATGGTACTTGAAAGTACCTAAAATGTCCCTATAGTTGAGTCCCTTGGAGAAAAATCGGCCAATGGACTTCGCACTCCTTTTCAACTTGTTCCGGAAGCCCAAGCAGGCCAACGTCACTGACGTCACCCTCTGGCACAAGCACGAGACACTCCTCCCGGTGCCACTCGTCGACGCCGCCGCCCGAAACCCATCGGGACAAATCTGGCGCCGGCTGAACGGTGTGCAATGGGAATATAAGCAGGACCCCGAAACGATTGAAGAATTCGATGCTCGACAATATTGAGGCTTAAAGCCCTACTGCGCACGGAATCTATGCCTCTGTATTTGCCACGTCGGCTGCGGCCCGGCATCATCGTCATGCCTTCCTCCGCGGACAGCGACGATGATATCGGATCGAGCGCCGAGGTTGGTTCGTCGCAAACAGCCAGGCTGTGTTTCTAAAGCGGTCGAAACACCCTCGATGGGCTAGTAACCGCCCATCTCACCGCGAACTGGGCCTATCCCCTGCGGCTGTGCATAGGTTGTGTTGTCCGATCCGCTAGTTGCGCATCCTGCGAGTGTCATGAAGACGATTGCTGCTGCGGCCAAAATGTTTTTCAGAGGCACGGCGTTCTCCGATCATGGCAGGCTGCCCAGGCCTCAAGGGCCATGCCGAGGATTTTCCGTTAAATCACCTGAAATGGCAAGCGCGCCGGTCAACCGGCGGTACGTAGCGTCGCTGCCTCTTCGAACGTCTCTCCGCAAGATCGCCATTGGCGGCAGCCCGGGGACGCAGGGCGCCGCTGCGGATCGAAGGCGAGAAGCAGGTCGCATGATCTCGGAGGAGGAGCGGGAGCGCCGTCCGGCAAGGCGCTCCTGTCCGCGTCTAGGACATGAAGCACATGGACGTCTCCAAACCCGCGTCGCTGCGCGAGGTCGTCGGAAACGCCACGTCGCCGACCGCGCTATCCTCGAACGGCCGCTTCAATCAACGCGACCTCGATCTTCTGCATCTTCATCATCGCGTCGAAAGCTCGTTTTGCTTCGCTCCCGCCAGCTCTCATGGCATCCATCAAAACGCGCGGCGTGATCTGCCACGAGATACCCCAACGGTCCTTGCACCACCCGCATTCGCTTTCCCGTCCGCCATTTCCAACGATGGCGTTCCAATATCGGTCGGTTTCCTCCTGGTTTTCGGTCGAAATCTGGAATGAGAAAGCTTCATTGTGCTTGAAGGTTGGACCGCCGTTCAATCCCACGCACGAGACACCGGCAACCGTGAATTCGACAACCAAGACATTGCCGACTTTTCCGTCCGGATAATCGCCGGGCGCACGAATAATGGTTCCGACGGCGCTGTCAGGGAAGGTCCGCGCATAAAAGTTCGCGGCTTCCTCGGCATCCTTGTCGAACCAGAGGCAGATCGTGTTCTTAGCCATTTCAGTCCCTTTCATGATTTAACGTGTGGGGTTTAGCGGTCGTCATGACTGAAAGACGGATGAGCTATGGAGGCGCCGACATCATCCCCAAAATAAACGTTGATCCGCTATGGCAGCGATCTCGACGCTTTTTGAAATTCGCGTTGGCCGTCCAGAACGAAATGGAAATTGTAGCATTGCGCGCCCGCTGCGACTGCCGCGCACAGCTTCAATCCAGCAAGCCGTCAAGTTCGGAAACCGCGTATTCGGTCTTATCAGACGTCGAGACAGGTGGGATATGGCTCGACGACATGGCTTTGTTTTGGGTCGCCGTCTTCCGTAGTGAAGGACCGGGCAACTCTTGCACTGGGGCCGCGCGATTGGGAGCGGGGGTAACCGGCCTGGCGTCAAGGGAACTGCTGTCGCTAATCAGGAGGACGAAGGCATCGAACTCGATCGCATCGTCGTGGCCGAAGTGTTGCTCGACCGCGCCAGGTGGCCCTCGTACCGAAACGAGCCGCGAGCGCGCTTCCAGCCACGAAGAAACCGGTCCTGCCCCCAGCGGGATAGTTTCTTCGGAACCAGGGAATGGGCGACGAGTAGGTCGAGATCGAGCGCCGGTCGGTCGACCGCCCCTGACCGATGCGGCCGCGGCATCGCTCCGAAAGTCACCTTGGCCGCCGCCTCTACGCCAGACTAGGACGGCCACGATTCTCATGGGCGGCGGGAAATCTCTATCAATCCGGCATTCATGGCCAGACGCAAGACTCCTCGGAACCATGGGTGCCTTTTGCGGTAGAAGACACTGCATCGCCCGGCTATAAAGGTCATGCTGCGTTTGCATTTAAGCGGTAACCGATGCCCAATTCTCGCGAATCCTCTGGCGAAAGCGTTGGCAGCTCAAGCACGGGCGGCAATCAGACAGTGGATTTGGCAGCGAAAGTAGCCGCCTCCGATTTGCCAGGAATCACCCAAGTCGACGACCCCCAACCACCTCGCGGATCCTTCGGCCAAACTCGACGGGCCGCCAGGACTCTGTTCAGTGCGCTGCGCCAAGATTTGCAGGCAAGCTCTGCTTGGGCAAAGATCAAGGCGGCCGCTTCGTTATCAATGACGAAGCTGAGGTCGACGCGGTTGGAGATCACGTCGGCTCCCCACACATGGATGACGACCGCTTTGGTCAGAGCCTGGCGCGGAATTCGCGATCAGCTTCCAAGGCGCCGTGAAGGTCGCCGGAGCGCATCGCGCGTCGCGGCCAGGTGGAGGTTCGCCATGGGCTTGGCCCTTCTTGTCTCCCTCCTCGCGGGAAGCGTGCTGGTGTGGGCACTCAAGGACGTGCCCTGGAGCGAAATACGGGATGGAACTTTGAAGCCGGTCGTCGTGCTGGAAACCGCTGACGGCGCGCCGTTGGTGAGGCAGGGCCCTTATCAAGGGCCATATGCTCGATACGACCAGTTTCCGCCCCATCTGATCGATGCCGTCCTTTCAATCGAGGATCGCCGGTTCATGGATCATTTCGGCGTCGACCCCAGGGGCATCGGGAGGGCGCTTCTGCGGAACCTGGAGGCTGGCGCGGTGGTGGAGGGTGGCAGCACGATCACCCAGCAACTCATCAAGCTGCAATACCTCGACAGCGACCGAACAATAAAGCGAAAGATTCAGGAGGTCGTCATCGCCTTCTGGCTGGAATGGAAGCTCGGCAAGCGGGAAATCCTGACGCGCTATCTCAACAGCGTCTATCTTGGCGCGGGCGCCACCGGCATGCCTGCCGCTGCGCGCATCTATTTCAACAAGGACATCGGCGCACTCAACCTGCCGGAGTCGGCGATGCTGGCGGGGCTGCTGCGGGCGCCGAGCCAATGGAATCCCATCGACAATTTCGAAGGCGCCCGGCAGCGCACCTTGGTCGTTCTCGACGCGATGGCAGCCAATGGCAAGATCACCGAGCCACAGGCGGCGGAGGCCAGGACGAGCTTTGCCAGGCTGCACCCAACGACGCCCACGCCGCGCTCCGGAAGCTGGTTCGCCGACTGGATTTCACCGCAAGCAAGCGAAATCGCCGGCTCCTCGCCAGGTTCGACGACGGTGCGCACCACGCTGGTGCCGCGGTTGCAGCAGATCGCCGAAAGGGTCGTGAAAAGTGCCCTCGACAGTGAAGGAAAGACGGTCGGAGCATCGCAGGCCGCTTTGGTCGCGATGACGCCCGACGGCGCGGTCGTCGCGATGGTTGGAGGGCGCGACTACAAGGCAAGCCAGTTCAACCGCGCCGTCACTGCGATGCGCCAGCCGGGTTCCACCTTCAAGCTATTCGTCTATTACGCGGCATTGAAGGCTGGGCTCACCTTGTCCGACCGGGTTCTTGACGCGCCAATCGACATCGACGGCTGGGCACCGGAAAATTCCGGTGGCAACTATCGCGGTTGGGTAACGCTTGCCGAGGCGTTCGCGCGATCGCTCAATGCCGCGTCGGTTGCGCTTGCCGAAGAGGTTGGTCTAGACAATGTGATTGCCGCGGCGCGCGAACTCGGCATCGATGCGCCGCTGCCCAACACACCGTCTCTGGCGCTTGGCACGTCCGAGGTCAATCTGCTCAACCTCACCAGCGCCTATGCGTCCGTCCAACTCGGCAGGGCACCTGTCAGGCCCTGGGGCATCATCGACTTTCAAGCGGCAGGGCAGCCCAAGACGTTTCGGGTTGGCTCACAAGCAAAGCCGAATGTCGATCTTTCGCCCTACCAGTCGGACCTCATCGGCCTCCTGCAGTTGGTGGTCGAGCGCGGTACTGGCCGTGGAGCGGATCCCGGCACGTTCGCGGCCGGCAAGACCGGCACGAGCCAGAACAATCGTGATGCCTGGTTCGTCGGCTTCACGCAAGCGCTCGTCGTCGGTGTCTGGGTTGGCAATGATGATGACACGCCGATGAAGGGGGTGACGGGCGGCGCCCTGCCAGCGCATATCTGGCGGGACTTCATGCGCGAGGCAACGACCGAACCGACGCTGAGTGGAGTGCGATCGACAGAAGCCGCAAGCGATGGTCAAGGCGCACCGCCGTCCTGCAACATCACCGCCTGCTCGCGCGCCTACCGCTCCTTTCGGCCGTCCGATTGCACCTATCAGCCATATTCCGGCGGCCGACGGCTTTGCGAAAAGTGATGTTGTTCCGCAGAGATCGAATACCTGGGCGTCCTCACCTCACGCCAGGTGTTCCGATCGACCGCAACGGAGCTGCGCCGATCGCCAAGGAAGACGCCGACGGACGGTCAGCGCCACTGACGTGATAAGGCTCATGCGCGGCAGCCACAACTAAGGTGGAACGTCATTGTTTGACCTCGCCTCTCCGGAAACCTTCCTGCCGGATAAACCCGACAGATCGGGCTGATTTAACAGCGGGCAATGTCAACTAACCAACCGCTGGGGTAGGGATCCTCTACAAAGCGCCAGGACCGGAGACTGGGTGCGATTTGCCGTGGGCGCGAGCTTTTCATGTACGTTCGGAAAAGATCTCGATTAACCGTATGGCGCGATTAGTATAGGCGAGGGAAACGGATGCTGGACCACGTACAACCACTGCGATATCCAGTTCAGCAGCATCATTTGGTAAACAACCACTAAAGGTTTCGCGTGGGCTTTGAAGCATTGAACAGGCTCTGGGAGGGCGTTCGGGAATCCAGCCACGACTTTCGTGCCTCGACCGACATCTTCCCTTCGCTCGATATTGATAAGACCAGTTCCACGCTCGATCTGCGGGCGAAAGGTGCCGAGAACGGCAAGCTCAATCGGCCTGCACCAAACGCCGCGTCGCCGGACGAGGTCGAGCAGAGGACAGTCTCTCGGATCGAGGAGGAGAAGGCCGCCTCCTATCAGGTCCTTGAAGATCAATTTCAGACCTTCGAGGGTCGCCTGCGCAATCTCGACTTCGAAGGGCAGTTTGGATTGATCCGGCAAGCCAACGCGTCGAGCGTATCCGACTTCAAGGCCGAGGTGGCAAGTGGCGTCGACGAGCTGCATGGGCTGCGCCGCGACCTGAAGGCCGCCGAGGACGAGATGTCTTCCTTCAAGGCGAAACACAATCTCGATCGCGCCGCGAAGGTTTCGACCGCCGCCGCGCAGGCTTTCAAGATTGCCCTGATCGTTTTCCTCGTGCTCTTCGAAATGATCATGAATGGAAGCTTTCTCGCGAAGGGAAGCGAGCAGGGGATCGTCGGCGGCGTGACTGAGGCGATCGCGTTCGCCATCCTCAACATCGGATCGGCTCTTCTGTTCTCGGTCTATTGCGTTCGCTTCCTGGTCCATCGATCCCTGTTTTTCAAGCTGCTCGGGTTCTGTGGGCTGGTCGCCTATATCTCTATCGCCCTGGGCATCAATCTTGCCCTGGCCCATTATCGCGAGGTGTCATCGACCGTTCTTTCCGGAGCTGGCGCGCAAGTCATTTCCCGGCTCGGAAACGCGCCGCTGGAGCTTGCCGAACTGAATTCCTGGATGCTCTTTGCCGTCGGACTGCTTTTTTCGATCCTGGCCTTCATTGACGGCTGCTACCTGACGGATCCCTATCCGGGTTTTGCCGGCGTGAGGAAGCGGTTGGACAGCGCGCGTGCGAACTACATCGACCGGAAGCTCGAGCTCATCGACAACCTCCGTGACATAAGAGACGATCACAATGCGAAGATCGAAGAGATCGTGCGCGATCTCAGCGGGCGGCGCCAGGAATGCGCGGCCATCATCGCTCACCGGACGCGGACCGTGGGACTGTTTGCGGAGCATCAGAGCAATCTCGAGCGCGCCGGCAACGCGCTGCTGACGATCTATCGTGACGCGAACCGCGCGGCACGGACGGAACCCGAGCCCGACTATTTTTCTCAACCCTACAAGCTCGAGCGCCTGACACCGGTGCTGCGCACCAGCGAGGAATGGGATGACGCGGTCTTGAGTGGCCGAATTCAGGCGGCTCAGGCGGAACTGTCGGAGCAGATTCGCAAGATCGGTGCCGAGTTCGAAGCCGCTGTCGAAAATTATCACAAGCTGGACAACATATTCCCGGAGGCCGGCCTTGGCGCGATCCAGCAGGCGTAGCCGTAGGCGGAGTGGCAATTCCGCCGGGCTGATTGTCGGCGCCATTGCCCTTGGCTTGGTGTCTGTCGCGATTATCGGTGCGTTTGGGTGGCTCAAATACAGGGCAAGCAGCACCGTGGCGGTCGATAAGGCCTCCCTTTGCCCGGTCACCGGCGCGACGTCCGAAACCGCCATCCTGCTTGATGTCACCGATCCCATTTCCGACACGACGGCGCTTGATCTCAAGAACCAATTTCAGCAAATCGTGGCCAGGGTTCCAGTCGGCGGTGCCATCGATATCTATTCGCTGACCGAGAAGGAAGGCGAGCCGGAGCGTACGTTCCACGCCTGCAATCCGGGCAGCGGCGACCTCGCCGATGAATGGACCAGCAATCCGCGACTGATCCAGGAGCGTTGGGAAATGGGCTTTGAAAAACCCCTGGAAGACATAGCTGGCAGGCTGGCGTCCGGCAAGGCAGGCGATGCTTCGCCGATCATGGCCGGAATCCAGCGGATCAACCTCGAGGTCTTCTCGAACCTCCCCGCCGGAACGCCCAAGGCCCTGTTCGTCGCCTCCGACATGATCGAACACACGCCGGCGTTTTCGAACTACCGCGACGGCGTCGCCTATTCGAAATTTCAGAAAAGCGAGGCGCGTGATAAGTTCAGGACATCTCTCGACGGGGTGTCGGTGAAGATCCTCGCGTTTCAGCGTCCAAACCTGAAATTTTCCGCCGAGGAACTGGCCGAATTCTGGAGAGAGTGGATCACGAACAATAACGGCTACTTCGACGGGTTCATCCGTCTGGAAGGAAAACGCTGATGGCCTCGAGAGAGGTGACAAAGTCTGCGATCCGCGACTACGGGCCGCTGGTGCTGTTCGCGCTCACGACCATCGGCGGCATGGTGTTCATCTGGACGGCCAAGCTATGGGGATGGTCGACGGCGGTCGTCACCGTCGTCCCGTTGCTGCTGATGGCAACCTACTTTCTCGCTTCTCTGCTTTTGGCGGGTTTCCGGCTGCATAACGAGCAGGCGGGCGACAATCTCTACTACATGGGCTTTCTGTTCACGCTCTCGAGCCTCGGTGTGTCGCTCTATCTGTTTGCCGGTGAGACCTCGATCGACACGATCGTGCGAAACTTCGGTATCGCGGTGACGTCGACGATCGCCGGGGTGACGCTCCGGATCCTGTTCAACCAGATGCGCCGCGACCCGTTGGATATCGAGCGCAGTGCCAGGCACGAACTTGCCGAGATGACCAGGCGCGTCAGAACCGAGCTCGATTCCTCCGCCCGGGAGTTTTCGAACTACCGCAGGGTCAGCAACCAGATGCTGTCGGAAGGGTTCGACGAGATTGCCCGCCAGGCCGAGAAGAACGGCGAAGATATTCGCAAGGCGATCGAATCCCTGTCGAAAGAGGCGATCAAGCCAATTCAGGAGGCGGCGCAGCAGCTTTCGGCCATTATCGAATCCCACAACAAGACCATCAACGACAGCAACAACAACGCGGCGGCGAAGTTGACCGAAACGACCGGTCAGCTTTCGACGATCATCGACAGGTTCGGCGGCGCGGTGGAAAGCGTCGGCACACGGCTTGGCGAGATACGTGCCCCGGAAGATGTCATCAAGATCGAGCTCACGCCGGTCATCGAGTCCATCAGGGAGATGACCGAGGCCCATTTGAAGCGCATGGAGGCGGATACGGAGCGAGGGCGTTCCCATATCGAGCAGACCAAGGAAGCGCTCCAGCCGTTGCAGACCCTTGAAGAAAAGCTCGACCGTATCGCCAACGCTCTTGAGAAGCCCCCGATGGCGTTGCCGCCTGAAGCAGGCCTGAGCCGGAGCGCTTACCCGGAGCGTCCTCAGCCGGCCGTTGCGACTGGGGTTTTGGTCTCCGAGGAAACTGCAATCGACTTGGCCAACTTTGAATCTTCAGCAGCCAAACCCGTCGAAGTCGACGATAAGCCACGACCTGCATCAGCGATCGAGCGTAAGAGGTGGTTCAATTGGCAGCGCACATAGCCGAGACCCCGAAACTCGAGCATAAGGGCTACAATCGCGGCCTCATTCTGGGCCTGACCATGGCCGAATCCATGCTGCTGCTCGTCTTTTGTCTCCTGCTGGTGGCGGCCGCGCTCGTGACCGCCGAAAGAAAAAAGCGATATGAGGCCGAGCGAGCGCTGCAGGTCACCGAGCAAAAGCTCGCGGAGCTCAAGAAGGACAATTTCGACGCGACTGCCCGGGTGGTTGAACTTCAGGCCAGGCTCGGAGCCGGCAATCTCTCACCCGTCGATCGGGAGAAGTTCGAGAAGGAATGGCGGGAACTGATTTCGGCACGCCAGGCCGTTGACCGCTTGCAGAAAAGCGGGGTCGAGATGTCGGAGCTCGAAAAACTGGCCGCGCTGCGGAAAGTCCTGAACGACAACGGCATAAAGCTTGACGCCGCTCCCACGGAGATCAAAAGGCTTGTCACGGCCAATGCGGCGGCGAAAAGCCCGCACGAGTGGCCGCCCATCATCAATCTCAGCGAAGCTGGCGGCTATTATTTCAGGTCGGGCAGCGCCGAGCTGACCAGTGAATTTCAGCAGAAGCTGGGCACGTCCATTTCCGACCAGATCGCGGACAACCTGTCTCGCTATCAGGTCGACGTCATCGAGGTCATCGGCCATACCGACGAGCAGCCGCTGGCCCGGACGAGTTCCAATCTCGACAAAACCTTCATCGATGTCCTAGACAGCAAATTGCCGATCACCGCCCTTGAGCCGGCCGACAACGCTGGGCTGGGATTGGCACGGGCGATGGCCGTCGCCAACATCCTCAAGGCGAACCCAAAACTGAGCCAAGCAACGGTGCTTCCAATGTCGGCGGCGCAATTGATACTTCCGGGCGATACGGTCACCGCAGGGCAGGCAGGAAATGTCGAGGCGCGACGACGCATCGAAATCAGGATCCGGAGACGGGCTCAGTCCCTGTCTCCATGATCAATGGCCCCATCGCGGCGCCCGCCATCCGGCTTTCAGCGCCTGGGCTTCGTCACAAAACCAGCGCTCGCCTTTCTTTATATCGACCTTGGTGCGGTCGTACCACGGAGACCATGGCGCGTGGTAGATATGGCCGTTCTCGGTGATGTTGCCTTTGATCGGGCAGCCCTTCGGCGCTTGCTGCTCGGCGACGTGCCATCTCTCGGCGCGATAATCCCATGCGGGGATCGTGAAAGCCTGCCAAATGCCCAGGTGCTCGCCGCGGGCCTTATCCTCGAGTGCGACGTAGTCGGTGGAGTATTTTCGGAATGCCCAAGCGCTGCCCGACGCGACCATTTCGGCATTGATCTCACGCTCTCCGACACGACATACACCCAGCTGTCGTTGATAGATGTCCACGCCGCGATCATCGCAGACGACGTCTCCCGATGCCACCAGTGCTTCCAACGCCGCGATGGCGACCTTGCCGCAGGGCCAATCTCCTCCGGAGAAGGACGCGCATTTCTGTCCGGCCTCGGGTGCGTCGATTCCCTCGAGCCGAACCGTGATTTGGTCAAGAAGGATCGTGTCCCCGTCTATGACCCGCACCGTTTCCGCTGTCGATTCCCGTGGGAATACCCCGATCGTGAATGTGATGATGACGGTCATCCAGCCCGTGTGTCTGAACTTCCTGTTCGCCAATAAGGAGTTGCCTTCTCTGTTCTTCAAAAACGCGACGCGAGGCCCCCGCTTCCAAATTCGCACGCAAAACCTCGAGGCCGGCTTAACGCGGGTTTGCCTTGCTGGGAAGATCAGGAATTTTCCAAGCGTGGCGGATCACCACGCAATGCGAGACCGTTGCCCATCCCGCTTCAACTCGCGGCGGGTCAACGCGAGAACAGGCTCGCCATCCGAGGAAGCCCGTGAAGGGTCAATCCACACCCGCTCGTCGCACTGTCCTTGAGCGCGATTTTTCAGATCCCCGACCCGTCGAGGTTCCGGTCATCGTCGCCCTCCCAGGGTGGGGGTATCGACGTGCGACCAAGGTTGGCCGAAGGCATTGGCATCCAACACCTCAGTTCCGGATCGGCATATTCGATGATCTGCCCCGGCGAGGAGTCGGACGCGCGCCAGCCTTCTCCCGCGAACTGATCGCCATTCGACCAGTACGCGAGGTCGACCTCCGCCGGCCCCTGCTCGGATGGCCGGATCGTCACCAGGATCCGACTACCGTCTTTCGGTGCGCTTGCCATATGGCGCCAACGGTCTGCCTCGTCCATCGTTTTTCCTCCTGCCTCGCTACAGGAGAATGTCACCTCCCCATCGAAAACGGTCAACTGAAACTTTGCCGAAGCGATCCATTGACCTGAATGGAAAACAGCGGCCGATCCCGTCGCGGAAACGGAGCAACGCCGGGGGCGGAGCAAGGTGACATCGCTGGACCGTTCGGCGACGCGGTCTTAGGGAACGCATCGGAATGCCGCTTTGACGCTCACTGCTGTCGCGGCGACATTGATCCTCGTTCCACGGATAAGCTGCTGTCGCGCTTCACCATCGTCGCGGCATCCCTGCATCAGATGCCGCTCGCGCGCGTTGACGACACGTCGTCAGCCCCACGGATGCGAGTGTGGCCGGTTTGAGCTGACGACGTCGGCACGCGTCGAGACCGGGACCAGCCGATGACCGCGGCGGCCCTTTCTTCCGAGGCGAGCGCCAACGCTCGCGGCACCAGTCGCCTTAACCGCGCTTAGCCAAAGAACGCGCGCAGCTGAGCGAAAAACCCACTTGGTTGGGTACCCGCCATCTTTCGCAAACGGCGAGCCACGACTGCAGCGCTGACGCGTTCACCGAAATGGCAGAAGCACACGAGATCATGCAATTGCTCGTCGCTGAGTTCGAAGAACCGTTTGGCTTCTCCATAGCTGTCATTTTCCATTCCTGCCGCCCGCAGAATGGGATCAGCGAACGCGACGGAGATGGGCGTGCCGTCATCGCGCAGAGCAAGCCGATCTGAAATCGGCTGATATTCGGTTTCGTGAAGTGTCTTGAGAAACGGTCTGGGGCTGCGTTCGAGACTTTCGGCCCACCGTTCAAGCCGTTCGCACCGCGTGATTTCAAGGCGCTTGCAGGTCGGGCTGACCGTTGCGATGGTTTTCAACTGATCTAATGCGTACTGTTCCATTTCGGCCTCCTATCTCCGGAAAAATAGATGGTCCGCCTCCCGAAAACAGCGTCGCTCAGGTCGCGGCCGATGTCCAATCACGATTGAAAACGGGCATCTCGTTGACGTTTCCGTAATCACTGGAGGTGCCTTTGCTTGCGGAGCGGCTCTTTTCCCATAGGGTTTCTGCGCCATGTCATGCCAAGGCAACCAGACAGGTTCGGTATGGACGAAATTTTCGAACAGCTTCTGCACCTTTCTGGACGAACCGAGACGCTCATTGCCGTCTACGATAGTCATGACCGGCTGCAATACGCCAACACGGCCTTTCGTTCGGTCTATTTCATCGAGCCCGATGAAGCTCCACTCTGGCCTGATCTCATGCGGCGCAATTTCGAGCTCGGGCGAGGCACAGTCATTCGGACGGGCAATTTCGACGAGTGGCTGCGCTCGACACAGTCGCGCCGCGGCAAGATCGGCTATCGCGCGTTCGAGACGGATCTGTGCGACGGCCGATGGTTCTGGATGACCGAAGCGGTCCAGAAGAGCGGATGGATGTTGTGTATTGCAAGCGACATCACCAGTTTGCGAGCGCATGGCAGGATTGTCCGGCAAGATCGCGATCAGGCGATCAAGGCGTCCTACACCGACGAACTCACCGGTGTCGCCAATCGCCGCTTTGTGATGGCACGCGTCGACGACATGCTGACGGCCGCTCGGCACGGAAACAACGGATGTCTTGCCGTATTCGACATCGACAATTTCAAACGCATCAACGATCGGCTTGGTCACCACGCAGGGGATGTCGTTCTGCGCGATTTCGCTCATCGCATTCATCAGATTGTCCGTCGCAACGATTGCTTTGGGCGGGTCGGCGGAGAAGAGTTCGTTCTCGTGATGCCGGCAACCGGGCCGGAAGATGCCGTCGCCATGGTCGAGCGCATGCTGACGGTGATCCGCTTCTCCCGGCCTCTGCCTGAATCACCCGACTTTAGCTACACCTGCTCTGCCGGTATCGCCGCTTGTACCCCGTCAGACAGCGCTTCGGACCTTTATCGACGCGCCGATCAAGCGCTCTACGCTGCCAAGTTGAGCGGACGGGACAGGGTGCGCGCAGCGTAGGGACATGGGCTACGCTTGAAGCTCTATTGGGCTGCCGTTCTCAAAGCAGGCACTTTCGTCTTGCACATCAGTCGCCCGCCGGGGCAACGGCGATCGTCCGGCCGGCCGGGCAAGCCATCGCCGCTGCTAGCATCTGCGACGTGAGCGACATGATGCCGGCTCGCGGATTTGTCACGTCTGCCTCCGTCTAAACCTCCCCCTTGGATTGTGGCCATCGCGTCCTGCCGCGGCTTTTGGTCCTGCCAGGCTCGCGCCGCCGGCAACGGCTTTGCCGTCCTCCACTTCGTTGCGGCCCTGCGGGTGCAGGCAGCGCTTGCAGCCCGGCATTCGGACCGCCGTAGCAGGTCGCGATGGCCGCGACCTCGAAACGGAGGTTCCAACATGAGCAAGCAGCAATCCAATCAACGATCCGATATCTACAGCCGCATCACCAACACGATCATCGCCGATCTCGAAGGCGGCGTGCGGCCATGGACCAAACCCTGGACGACGGGACATGCGGCAGCCGAGGTCAGCCGGCCGCTGCGCCACAACGGCCAACCCTATTCCGGGATCAACGTCCTGCTCCTCTGGTCGCAAGCCATCGCCCGTGGCTTTGCCTCATCACGCTGGATGACGTTTCGCCAGGCAATCGAACTTGGCGGCGCCGTCCGCAAGGGCGAAACCGGCACGACCGTGGTCTTTGCCAGTTCGTTCAGCCGCACCGAGACGACCGAGACGGGCACCGAGATCGAACAGGATATTCCGTTCCTCAAGGCCTACACGGTGTTCAACACCGATCAGATCGCCGGTCTCGACGGCCGCTTTGACGACGTCGCACCTGGTGAGGATCCGATGAGCCGCATCGGCGATGCCGGCCGCTTCCTTGCCAATACCGGCGCACTGATCCGGCACGGAGGATCGGCTGCCTATTATGCCGCTCAGCGTGATTACATCCAGATGCCATGCCTGGATGCCTTCCGGGACGATGCCGCCTATGTCGCCGTCCTCAGCCACGAGATCACGCACTGGACCGGGGCACCGCGACGGCTTGATCGCGATCTCAGCCGCTACGCGAAAGACAGGAGCGACCGTGCCCGCGAGGAGCTGATTGCCGAACTCGGCAGCGCGTTTCTCTGCGCCGATCTTGGCATCGTCCCAGAGCTCGAACCGCGCCCCGACCACGCAGGCTATCTCGATGGCTGGCTCAAGGTTCTGGGCAACGACAAGCGTGCCATCTTCTCGGCGGCAGCACATGCCCAGCGCGCCGTCGATTACCTGCATTCGTTGCAGCCGAAGCGCAACGAGGAGGAGGCGGCGTGAGCCCTCAACTGTCTCCTGCGGATACCGATCACCGCATGACCCGATAGCCTCGCGACCGCTTCCTGCGCAAAAGGGTGAGCAGCAGATCGACGGCTTTTGCCTCGCTGTCGAAGACATGGATCTTCTGCTGCCCGCGGCTGCCGATGCGTCCCCAGCTGCGCACCAGCGATGTCCCGCCGAAGAGGTTCGGCTCGATCGACAGCGCATAGAAGCGTGCCATGTTTTTGTCAGGCTCTCTGCGTTCGATGTAGAGGTGACGGGGCTCTCGTGTCATGCCGGCAGGATCGCAAAGAGCAGGCGGGGGCGTCCAACGACATTTGTGAATCGGTCAGGCGTGATTGATTCATCGGGGTGATGGGACCGCCTGGTTCATCTCTCCTACCTGGCAAACAATCCGGCAAATTACGGTCGGAATAACAGCGCAACTTTGTTGCAATAATCGGCCGCTGACCGGCGATGAACAGCAGTTCGGTCTCGGCATGCATGTTGCGCGCTTCGGGCGCCAGCAGCGGGCGGCGACATGCTGCTCGGCAAAGGAGAGGCCGGTCGTTCCGACACAAGGGCGCGTGCCGCCATGTTGAACACCGCGGCCTCCTGGCCAAGCAAATTGGACACCAGACGCCCACCCGTTGAGGCTAAGGCAGACATGACGATGATCTCTAAACATATCGTTTGGTCGAATATGATCCGTAAACAGATCAATAACCTTGACAACAGTGACAGAAGATATCTATACATATCAGTGCAAGGTCGAATGAAACGCGCAGGTATCATTATGGGCCCAGATTCAGCGGCGTTGCTCGAAATCGGGCAGTTATTGAAGAAGGCACGACAGGCCTCGGCAATGACCCAGGAACAGGTCGCCGATTTGGCAGGCATTTCGCGTCCTCGTTATCGCGACATCGAGACGGGGGTCGCTGCGGCTCGCGCGACAACTTTGATGAATGTCGCCCGCGCGCTCGGCCTAGAAATGATGATGATCCCCCAAGCAATGGTTCCCGCGGTCGAGGCCTTGCTGCGCCCACATGACGACGATGATCTCCCGGCTTTCATCTCCCGCCCCGACGATAACGATCATGGCTAAGATATTTCAGGCTGCCAATGCCATTCCTTCGCTTGAGGTGCTGCTGAACGATCTGAAGGTCGGCACACTTGTCAGGACGCCTGGAGATTTCAGTGCGTTCAGCTTCGACGAAGCTTATCGCGCGACGGGTGGGTTCCCAGTCCTTGGCCTGTCATTCCGGGCGGCGACGGGAGGGTTGCGCAAGGATCCCAAGCCAATTGCCGGCGCCTTGCCGGCGTTCTTCGCCAATCTTCTTCCTGAAGACAAATTGCGCGAGGCGATGGAAAAGCACCACGCGGGTCATGTGCGCGCGGGCAACGATTTTGATCTGCTGGCCGCGCTCGGTCAGGACCTGCCAGGCGCTGTCCGCGTTGTACCGAGCGGTGGCACGACGGCGGTGATCGAGGACGCGTCGAGAGGCAAGCCGAAAGCCCGGTTTTCACTCGCAGGTGTGCAGATGAAACTCTCGGTGATGAAAAACACTGGCAGGGGTGGTGGTCTAACCTTGCCGATGGGTGACGAGCAGGGCCATTACATCGCCAAGTTTCCTTCGACATCGTTTCCTGGTGTTTCTGAAAACGAGTACGCCAACCTTGCATTGGCTGCCGCGATCGGCATGGAAGTGCCAGAACGCGAGCTTGTCGAGAAGTCCGATTTCGAAGGGATCCCCGAGGAGTTCGACACGCTGTCGGACGGAAAGGTACTCCTAGTCAAACGCTTCGATCGGGGCGCCGGCGCCGAACGCATCCATATCGAAGATTTCGCCCAGGTCTTCGGCATTTATCCCTCGCGCAAATACGAGGCCGCAGCATACCACGATATAGCCTCCGCCCTCGGTGTCGCCATCTCGCCGACGGCCGCCCTCGAGTTCGTACGCCGTCTGGCCCTGACGGTCATAACCGGCAATGGCGACATGCACCTCAAAAACTGGTCGCTGATCTATCGTGGCAATGGCGACAAGCCGGAGCTCGCGCCGATCTACGATGTCCTGTCGACCGTGCCCTACATTCCCGCCGACGCTATGGCGCTGTCACTCGGCGGCGAGCGCTCCTTCAAGGCGCTCATCGCGCAGCGATGGAAGATCTTCGCCAACCGCGCGAGGCTGCCGGAGCCGGCTGTGCTCAAGGCGGTCGTCGATATCGTTGAACGCGTTAACAAGCATTGGTGGAGTCTTCCGGAACGGGCCGTCGTCCCGGAAAAAGTGCTCGAGCGGATCGATGAGCACGTGAAGGTGATGACGCCCGTACTCAGCAGTTGCGCCAATCAATAAGGCTGGAATCAGAAGCACGCTGTGATGACGGATCTTCCGCTGCCGCGACTGCGTCCAAGGCGCGCGCAGATCGGTTCATCGGGGTGATGTGAACCGCCTGGTTCATCTCTCCTGCCTGGCAAACAATCCGACGAATTCCGGATCGGAATAATAGCGCAACTTTGTCGCAACGATCGGCCGCCGACCGGCGATGAACAGAAGCTCACTACTTGCCGGCAGATTACGCACTTCGTCGGGCGTCAGCAGCGGGCGGCCGACATGCTGCTCGGCAAAGGAGAGGCCGCTCTTTTCCGAATCGAGTGCGCGTGCCGCCGTGTTGAACACCACCGTCTCCTGGCCAAGCAGATCGGAGACCAGACGGGCGCTGTCGTGATACGCCGAACACTTGCAGCACGCCGGCATTGGACAGAAACGTACCGGCACGCTGGCGATAGGTGGCGCGCAGCTGATGAATGTCCTGGACGATTGGCCAGAGTTGCACACCGTAACCTGCCATCAATCCCATGGCGCGTTCGATCGGCGCCAGATGACCAAGGGCGGCAAACTCGTCGAGCAGATAGAGAACAGGCGGCGCGGATGGATGCGGCGAGGGTGGCGTTCGCGCCATCTCGGTCAGGCTCTGGGCCACCAGCAAACGCAGCCATCGCGAGTAGGCCGCAAGCCTGTCTGGCGGCAAGACCAGGAACACGGTCGCCTTGTTTGCCTTGAGATCACCGAACCGGACATCCGAGCGTGACAGCACTTCAGTCATGCGCGGACTGTCGAGGAAATGCGTATGTCGCTGGGCAGCCGACACCACGCCGCTGGCCTCGCGATCCGACTTGCCGAGATGACGATTGGCGGCCCGCGCAATCAGTCCGTTGATCGCATCATTCCCCTGCATCTCATGAAGCAGATTCTGGAATGCCGCCGGCGCCAACGTCAGCAAATGCCTGAGCGTGGTCAGCGTGCGCCTGTCGTCTGGCTGGCTGACGAGCACATGCAGCAGCAATCCAGCGATCAGCGCCTTTGCTTCCTCGTTCCAATGTGCGTCGCCTGAAACACCGGGTTCGTCGAACACCAGTGCATCGGCAAGTGTCGTTGCATCCTCGGCAACATCGACGCTGTCTGGATCAACGCCGTCCATCGGATTGAAGGCAGCCGAAGGTCCGCCGGTGACGCCGAATGGATCGAGAATATGAACCGGCCCGAACGTCTCTCGGGCATCACCTGCGATCTGCGCGTTCTCGCCTTTCGGATCGATGCAGATGATCGAGCGGTCGGCGGTCAGAAGGTTGGGGATGATGGTGCCGACACCCTTGCCGCTGCGCGTTGGCGCCATGGTGAGCAGATGAGCCTGTCCGTCATATCGCAGCAAGCGAGCCGAACCCGGCGCACGGCCGATCAGCAGGCCACTGCCGGCTTTGGTGAGTGGCGCAATCTCTCTTCGGCCGGCAAAGCGCGCCGACCCATGCGTGTCGTCCACCGCCGATCCAAAATGCGTGATCAACGGAACCGACAACAATCGTATGAGCAGCACGATGGCAAAGGCCATCACCACCCAATCGCCGATATGCCAGATGACGTCACCTCTGCTGCTGCCAAGGATCACGCGTCTGAGGTAGTCGATCCCGAAGTAGACGGTGAACACGACAAACAAGTAGCCGGCCGCACCCATGACAAACGACTTGGCATATCGCAGCGGAAACGTGATCAGGGCGACGATCGCCCAGAGCGGATCGCGGGCCGCCATGTGCATCATGTTTGCGAAGGCAATCTTGATCTGGTTGGCATGGATCATCATACCGCGCTCCCATTGCCGATATTGCCGATCGACGGCTCATTTGCCTGCGGCTTCAGCAGATCGTCGAACAGATCCCGATCGCCATCGCGGGTGAGGAACTTTGGCAGTTCGGATCTGAGCCAGGCTGCCAGTCCTCCGCCGATCTGCACATCGCGGTCATGCTCGAGCCGATGCAGCACAAGTGCGCCGATCAGCACCTTGCGGCGGGTATCGACGGCGCGCTCCTGTTTGCCGAGACGGATCTGCAATGTCTTTCGTTGCGCTTCCAGCTGGGCGAGCCGTTCCCCAATGGATTTACGTACCACTGTCATTGTCTCCCTTCTCGTCGATGAGCGATTAACCCGCGGCATCAGGACAATGACCGCACACGATCGCATGCGCAGATGCTGCGACGATGGGTGGCATGTCGGCTACTCGCAAATCTGCGCGTGGAAGCAACCGGCTGAACGGCTTACGAGGTCATGGGGAGATTGCCGCGTGCTCCCACCAGTGCCCGAAGGAGCGAAGCGACGAAGGCACAAGGGCGCACTTACGAGTTGCGGGGCAACTCAAAGCGCGGGCCGGCGGCCCGCTAACATAGGGGACGGCGATGGCGATCTATCATCTCAGCATGAAGCCGATCGCCCGCAGCGGTGGCCGCAGCGCCGTGGCGTCCGCCGCCTATCGTGCCGCCGTGAGACTGACCAACGAGCGCGATGGGCTGACCCATGATTTTAGCAACAGGACAGGTGTCGAGCATGCCGAGATCGTCTTGCCGGCTCGCTCTTCTGCCTATTGGGCGATGAAGCGATCCGCCTTGTGGAATGCCGCCGAGCGTGCCGAGAAGCGAAGTGACGCCCGGATTGCCCGGGAATTCGAAGTCGCGCTGCCGCACGAACTGACGCCGGATCAACGCCTGGTGCTGACGCGGGCGTTTGCGCTGCATCTGGCCAATCGTTATGGCGCCGCCGTCGACTTCGCGATCCATCGGCCAGGCGAGGCAAGCGACATCAGAAACAGCCACGCGCATCTGATGATGACGACGCGCCAGGTGACGGAAGCCGGTCTTGGCGACAAGACGCTGCTCGAGCGGGAAAACAGATGGCTTCTCGCCAATCACCTGCCGCCATCGCAGCTGCAGCTGAAGGATCTCAGACAGGCCTGGGAGCATCTTGCCAACACTCACCTTGAGAGGGCCGGCCTCGATATCCGTATCGACAACCGTTCGCATCTGGAAGCCGGGATCACGATCGAGCCGACCGAACATGTCGGTGTGCATGCGACTGAGATCAATCGGCAGGGTGGGGCAGTCTCGCGCGTGCGCATCTCACCGCAATCGGCCGAGCGAAATGCCGAGACCATCCGGCGGCGCCCGGATGAGATCCTGAAGCTGATTACCAACGAGAAGAGCGTCTTCACCCGCTATGACATTGCCAGGGCTCTGCATCGATACATCAACGACGATCCGCAGACCTTCCAGAATGCCTTTGCATCGGTCATGGCGTCGAAGGCTCTCGTCGAGTTGAAACCCGACAGTTCAAGCCTTCGGGGTCGCGATGGCGAGGCACGCTATTCGACGGTCGAGATGGTGGCGATCGAGGGCGTGATCGCCAGCAATGTCATGGCGATGAAGGCGCGCCAAAACCACGGTGTGGCGAAGCGCAATGTCGATGCCGCGATTGCCGAACAGGACAGATCGATCCAGGCGGGAAATCCTTCACCGGGGCAGGGGCTGTCGGCTGAACAGCGCCATGCGATCGAGCACGTCACGGGTCCCGGTCAGATCGCCGTGGTGATCGGCTTTGCCGGTGCCGGCAAGAGCACGATGCTGGCGGCTGCGCGGCACGCCTGGGAAGCGCAAGGTTATCGTGTTCATGGCGCGGCATTGGCCGGCAAGGCGGCCGAGGGCCTGGAGCAATCGTCCGGGATCGCGAGCCGCACATTGGCATCGTGGGAATATAGCTGGCAAGCTGATCGCGGTCGGCTCAATGCTCGGGACGTCTTCGTCATCGACGAGGGCGGAATGGTCGGCAGCCGTCAGCTTGCCCGCTTCGTCGAGGAGGTCAGACGGGCCGGCGCCAAGCTCGTCCTGGTCGGAGATCATGAACAGCTTCAGGCGATCGGAGCGGGCGCACCGTTCCGGGCGATCGCGGAAGCCGTCGGCCATGCGCAGCTATCGGAAGTGCGCCGGCAAAAAGCCGATTGGCAAAAGCAGGCTTCGATCGACTTTGCCTCGCATCGGACCGCAGCCGGACTGTCGGCCTACGAGGCACGGGGAAGCGTTCATCCGAAGACGGATCACGCTGAAACCCTGAAGGCGATCATTGCCGATTACGTCGCTGACCGATCGGCCAATCCCAACGACACGCGCATTGCCATGGCCCATCGACGCGACGACGTCCGCGCCATCAATGCCGGCATTCGCGCTCAGTTGCAGGAGCGCGGTGAGCTGGCAAAGGGCACCAACCCGCCTGGCGATAAGGGTGAGGAACTGAGTTACCAGACCCACAATGGGAGACGGGCGTTCGCGCGCGGCGATCGCATCGTCTTCCTGGAGAACAATCGCGATCTCGCCGTCAAGAATGGCATGCTGGGCGAGGTGATCGCCGTCGCGCCGGACGCAATACAGGTTCGGCTTGACGGCAAGGCGCAGACGCCAGATGGGCAACGCCAGGTGATCATTCCGGTGAATAGTTACCAGGCCTTTGATCACGGCTACGCCACGACGATCCACAAGACGCAAGGCGCCACCGTCGACCGGAGTTTTGTTCTGGCGTCGACGACGATGGACCGGCATCTGACCTATGTGGCGATGACCCGTCATCGCGAGGAGGTGCAGCTCTATGCCGGGCTCGATGCGTTCAAGACGGTGCGCGCCCTGACGGAGACGCTGAGCCGCTCAGGCGTGAAGGAGACGACGCTCGACTATACCCATGACTTTGCCAATCGGCGCGGCATGGAGGATCGCCGGGGGCAGGGCGAGAGTGAGGTCGCATCTCAGGGAATCAGCAAAGGGATACAGCACATTCCGGACACGGCGGTTCCCAAGCCACTGCAGGAGCCGCGGCCGCCGACACCGCTCGCAGTGCGCAGCATCGCCGATGGCGGCTCTCCGCACCAAGACCGCAATGACGATGAACGCCGCGTGCTCGTTGCGGCCGTGAAGACCTATGCGATGAGCGTGGAAGCGGTTGGACGGTCAAAGGCGATGCCGGCATTCGACCGAGATTGGGCCGCGGCAAAGCAGCTTGCGCCGCAGGTGTTCAACGACGCGCCAGCGGCAATGGACGTGTTGCGCGGCCGCATCCTGGATGAGAATGCAGATCCGGTCGCGCTCGCCAGTCAACTCAGCGCTTCGCCCGAAACGATCGGTGCGCTCGCCGGCAAGACCGGCCTGTTCGGAGACAACGCCGAACGCAAACACGCGCTTTCCCGGATCGATGCACTGGCCTCGCATGTTCGCCAATCCGCCAACACCTGGCAGCGTCGCCTTTCGGCTGAATGCGGCTCGGAACGATGGAAGCGAGAAAAGCAGGACGTGGTCGAGGTTCTGGGGCCGAGCCGCCGGAGCGAGGCGCTGCTGCGCCAGCTCGACGATCTGCCTTATAGCGACAAGGCAAAGTTCGTCGAGCAACTGGCGGGGACGCCGGAGGGCCGTCGCGCGCTTGCCGAGGCGAAGAACATCGTTACTGCGATCGAAACGCGCTTCGGTCGGGCCGATCCCTCAGATCTCGCAGAGCAGCTGAAGCGCGTGGGGCCGGGTCAGGCTGGGGACATCGAGCGGATCCGCCAGGTTGCTCGCCTTGCCGATCGTAGTCATCGTGCGGAGCTCACCCAGCAGATGGAGTTGAAGCGATCACTGAAGCGTGGCAGGACCTTGGGGCTTGGGATGTAGACGTCTTGGCTCGGCCCACAAGCGAGGCTCCGAATTGTAGCTCGCTTTCCGTTGACGCGATCTCGCCGAGGATCATGGTCGCGATCGTCGATTTTCTCGAGCCGGATTCTCCGACGATCGAAAGGCGTGGGCATGAAAATTCAAATTGGCCGCCTTTAGACTTTAAATTAGACGGAATGTGGAACGAGAATGTTTCGATAAAAATCGATCCTACGTTGAGGCGCGTCAGCGGTTCAGCTCCAATCAAGGCGCCCGGTTTCCCAGCCACCTCTTCAAATTTCCGCCGCTGGACCACACGGTTGCTTATGAGCGGTGCTGGCTTGCCGGCCGCTGTCGTTGGGTGATTTGAGCGAATGAGCCGCGTTTCTCTCGTCGCCCATCACGAAGAGATCGCGCCGAGTGACGGACGCGGTTTAATTGCCGCATCTTGCCCGCTGCGCTTACGTCGCCGCGCTAAAATCGGCCGCCAGCACCGCGTCCTTCAGCGCCTGCGAATACGGATGCCGCGGGTTGTCCAACACGGCCCGGGCCTGTCCGCGCTCGACGATTTCGCCTTTGCGCATGATGATGATGTTGTCGCTGATGTAATAGGCGGTGGCGAGGTCGTGGGTGATGTAGACGATGGAAAGACCGAGCTCGTTTTTCAAGCGGCCAAAGAGATTGACGATGGCCATGCGCAGCGATGCGTCAACCATGGAGACCGGTTCATCGGCCACCAGCAGGCGGGGTTGCGGGATCAGTGCGCGGGCAATGGCGACGCGCTGAAGCTGGCCGCCCGACAATTCGTGGGGGAACCGGCCTTTCACTTCTTCAAGGGTCAGGCCGACATGGACGAGGGCTGCATCCGCCATCTTCTCCGCCTGCTGCCGGTCCGGCCGGTTTCCCGAGAACGAAAAATTGCGGGCCGTCTCGAAGAGATAACGGTCGACACGTTTCAGCGGGTTGAAGGCTTCGAAGGGGTTCTGCAGAACTGGCTGCACCTCCTTCATGAAAGCCTTGCGTTCGGATCTGCTATGGATGGCGACGGTCCTGCCGCTGAATTGAAGCTCGCCTTCCGTCGGTTCGGTCTGGCCGAGGATCATCGCCGCGATCGTCGATTTTCCCGAGCCGGATTCTCCGACGATCGAGAGGATCTCCGGCTCCGCTCCCAGTTCGAAGCTGACGTCCTTGACCGCCGTAATCAGCCGCCGGCCGAGCATGCCGCCCTGCCTATAGACTTTCGTAACATGCGAGAGGCTAAGAAGAGCGCTCAAACCTGATCTCCCGTAACGGCAAAACACGCCACGCGCCGCTGCGGCTCGACGGTGACCAGCGGCGGAACCTTCTGCGAGCAAATCTCCATCCGTTTCGGACAGCGCGGGTGAAACCGGCAGCCTTCCGGCGGCATGGCGAGGTTCGGCGGACGCCCCTCCAGCGACGGGCGGGCCGTCGCATCGCCGATGCGCGGCAGGCTGCCGACGAGGTGCTGCGTATAGGGGTGGAGCGGCATGTTGAAGAGTTTGGCGGTCGGCGCTTCCTCGACAAGACGCCCGGCATAGACAATGCCGATGCGGTCGGAGACCGTCGCGTGAACCCCCATGTCATGGGTGACGAACAGGAAGGACGAGCCCATCTCGCGCTGGATTTCGCGGATCATTGACAGCACGTCGCGCTGAACGATCACGTCGAGCGCGGTCGTCGGTTCGTCGGCGATGATGAATTCCGGCGTCAGGATGGTGGCCAGCGCGATGGTCATGCGCTGGCGCATGCCGCCTGACAATTCGTGGGGATAGGCGTCGAGCAGGTGCGGATCGAGCTTCAGCCGCTGCAGATGGGTGGCGACCCTTTCCAAAAAGACCGGGCCGCTGACCTTCATGTGGCGAAAGGCGAAATCGGTGAAGGAATGCCGGATCCGGCGCACCGGATTGAGCACGTTCATCGAGCCCTGCATGATATAGGACAGATGCTTCCAGCGTAGCGCCAGCCGATCCTCCGGCTTCATCGCGTAGATATCCTGGGTGCCGCCGTCGAAATGGAATGTCACTTTCCCTGACACGACCCTCAGCGGCGGCCGGATCGCGCCGGCGATGGTCTTGATCAAGGTCGTCTTGCCGCTGCTCGATTCACCGGCGACGCCATAGACCTCGCCGCGGGCGATGGTCAGGCTGATATCGTCGACGGCGCGCACCTCGCGATCGACGCCGTAGAGGAAGGCACGGTAATAGGCTTTCAGGTTCTCAATTTCGACCAAAGGATCCATACTAATTTCCCATCCGGTTCAGCCGGCTGCGCGGATCATTGTATTCGTTCATCGACATGGACAGCAGGAAGAGCGCCAGGAAGAGGACGACGATGACCGCGACGGGGGCGGCCACCCACCACCATATGCCTGATATCAGCGCCGAATGCGCATTGGCCCAATAGATCATCATGCCCATGGTCGGCGTCTCGATATCGGTGAAGCCCAGCACCGACAGGGTGATCTCCATGCCGATCGACCAGATCATGTTGTTCATCGTGGTGGCGAAGACGATCGGCAGAACATAGGGCAGGTGCTCCTCGACGAGGATCTTGCGCATGCTCATACCGGAATACACGCTCTGCGTGGTGAAGGATCTCGTCTTCAGGCTGATCGCCACCGACCGGATGAGGCGTGCGTCATAGGACCAGCCGAGCGAGGCCATGATGAGGATCAGCGCCGTCCAGGTCATGCTGTCCTTCAGCACGAAGTAGAACAGGATCAGCAGCGGAAATTGCGGGATGACCATGACGCTGTCGTTGATGGCCATCAGCACCCGGTCGACCGTGCCGCCGGCATAGCCGGCGACGAGGCCGACGACCAGCGAAATGATGCGTGAAATGAAGGCGACGCCGATGCCGAAAAACAGGGTGTTCCTGAGCGCGGTCGTCAATTGCCAGAAAACGTCCTGGCCGCGCGACGTCGTGCCGAGCCAGTATTCGCCATCCGGCGGCATATCGGGCGGCAGAAGGTAGATGTCGGTCGCGCCGTAGGGCGAGAAATAGGACATGATGACCAGGCCGACGATGACGGCAAAGAGCAGCAGGCCGCAGAGGAATTCCATATTCTGGCGCGCGAGGTCGCGGACGATCGTAAACATGCTCTATTCCACCTTGATGCGCGGATCGATCAGCGGGCTCAAAATGTCGATGATGAAGACGGCGGCGGCAACGCCGACGATCGACAATGCGCTGAGGCCGAGCACCAGGCTGTAGTCGCCGGCATGCACCGCTTCGATCAGCAGGTTGCCGATGCCCGGATAGCCGAAGACGATTTCGGTGATGACCGTGCCGTTGAAGATCGCCCCGAGCGACATGGCAAGCCCGGTGAATTGCGGCACCATGGCATTGCGGGCGATATAGGAGCGCAGGATCTTCCGCTTCGGAACGCCGCCAAGCTCGGCGAAGACGACGTAATCCTCGGTGATGATGTTGGAAACGAGGGCGCGCATGCCGATCAGCCAGCTGCCGGCGCCGACCATGATCAGCGACAAGGCCGGCAGGATCGAGTGTTTCAGGATATCGAGGACCAGGGCAAAGGAGAGGTCCAGATTGGCGTTCATCTCGTAGCCGCCATTGATCGGCAGCACCGGCCAGAGATAGCCGAACACAATCAGAAGCACGAAGGCCAGAATGTAATAGGGAATGGGAAGCAGGGCGATGAAGACGAGGCTGACGGCCTTCAGCACCATGTCCTTGCGGTAATAGCCGGCGAGCGCGCCGATCGCATTGCCGAGCACGAAGGTGATCAGCGTCGACACCGTCATCAGCCCGATGGTCCAGGGCAGGGACCGCAGGATGATGGTGGAAACGGGTGTGGGAAAAGCCGACAGCGAGGGACCGAGATCACCGGTCGCAAGCCGCAGCCAGAAATGGAGGTATTGCTGCCAGATCGAGCCCTCCATGCCGTAAAGCTCGCGAAGCGACTGGCGCATCAGTTCGATCGCATTCGGGTCGGACTGCCCCATCTGGGTGATGGCGCCTATGCTTTCTTCGACCGGATCGATCGGGGTCAGGTGGGTGACGAAGAATGTGATGGTCACGCCAAGAAACACGACAAGCAGAAACTGACCGAACCGCTTCAGCACAAAGATCAGATAGGACGTCATAGGGCGGTGGTTCCTCTCTGGTTCCCTTCATCAAGTGGAAAGGATCGACGGACATGCCACATGCCCGTCGATTAGGGGGCCGGCGCGCAACACTCGCGCCGGCGTTGGGAGGATTATTTCGGTTGTGCCGGCTTCAGCTTGACCATCATCAGCCTGGAGTTGGCCCAATTCGGCACCGGATCGGTATAGGGATCTGATATCGTCGGATAACCGGTCCAATAGGTCGTATCCATCGAGGTGAAGACGTTATACGACATCAGCGGGATCGTCGGCATTTCGCGGGCGACCAGCTTCAGATAATCCTTGCCGAGCTCGACGCCCTTCGGATCGTCGGCGCTGATGCCGCGGATGCTTTCGATGATCTTGTCGAGCTCCGGATTGCTCCAGCGCTGCCAGTTGCGCGGCGGCTGATTGTCACCCTTCTTGGCCACGAACTGCGAGTGCCAGCTGTCGAGGAAGAACGACAGATCGGGATCGCCGCCCCAGGTTTCGACGCTCCAGGCAATCGCCACCTGGAAATCGCCGGGCTGGAGCGCCACCTGCCACAGTTTCGCGGCCGGCACGGCTTTGGCGTCAATACCGAAAGCGGCCCATTGCTGTGCGATCAGCGTTCCGGCCCGGGTGAAGACGGAGCGGGTGTCACCCTCGACCGTCATCCGGACTTTGAACGGCTGTCCATCAGGGGTCAGCCATTTGCCGCCGGATTTCTTGAAGCCTGCCTTCTCCAGCAGTTCGCCGGCAGCCTTCGGATCCGGTTTCCACCAGCCATAGCCGAAGGCACCGCTGATCGCCTCCGGGTCGGTCGGGATCTGGTCCTTGAACTTCGGCTGCTTGCGCAGGATATCGGCGATCTGTTGCCCGACCGTCGGGTCATAAGGCTTGATCTTGCTCTTGCCGGTATCGATCTCGAAATTCTTCAGCCAATCCTGCATCGGCGCCTGATAGTCCTTCATCGTGGCCGCCGTCGGCGGCACGCCGAGCGCCGACAGCGTCGCTGCCCCGCGATAGCTCGCCATGTCAACCGCCTTGATGTCGATCAGCAGGGCAAGCGCCCAGCGCACATCGGCGTTGTCGAAGGGCGGCTCCTGGGTATTGAAGATCACCGCCGGAAGTGTCGGATCCGGATGGGCGAAGGGGAAGCCCGGGAACCAGGTCTCGATCGACTTGGATTTTTCCTTCAGCGTGAACATGCCCTCGGGCGTGTTGTCGTGAATGATATCGAGATTATGCTCGAGCTGAGCGATGGTGCGTTTATCCGGCGGGCCGGGATCGGCATAGGTTACATATTTCGGGGCCGGCTCGCCGAAGCGGGCAAGCGATGTCCGCTGCCAGTCGTCGCGCTTCTCCCAGGTATACCACTTGCCCTGCGGGTCGTAGGACTTGAGCTTGTAGGCGCCGAGCGAAACGGGATTGGCGAAATCATAACGAAGCGGATCTTCGACTTTCTCGAAGACATGCTTGGGCATGATCCAGGCGCCGTTCCAGCGAACGGTGAAAATGGCGTGGAAGCGCGAATTGGGCTTCTTCAGCTTGAACACCACAGTCGAGGGGTCGGTCGCCTCGACGCTTGCCACCTGCACCGAGAAGGCAGCACTCCAGACCATGCCGGGGTGATCCATCTGCGTCTTGACGGTGTAGACCACGTCGTCTGCCGTGAACTCCACGCCGTCGCTCCAGAAGAGCCCCTTGCGCAGTTTCACGGTCATCTCGGTGAAGTCGGCATTATATTGCGGCTTGTCGGCAGCCAGAGAATTGTCCCAGGTCGCGCCGCCAAGTCCTTGTTCGGGGTCGATATACCAGAGCGTATCCATGGTCAGCTGCTGCAGGCCGGTCGATACGCCGCCGCCGCCATTGACCCAGATGTTGAACCAGCCGGGATTTTTGATCGTCCCTTCCGGATTTTCGACGATGAGCGTCTCCTTGCGCGGCAAGGAGGTGTAGTCATCGGCCTTGGCCGTCGCTGTCAGGCCGAGTGCGGCCAGCGCGACGCCAAATGCGAGCCTCTTCCACTGTTGCATGAACTCCTCCCTAGAAAGCGACGATACGGCGGCCGCAAGGGCACGCATGGGCACGTCGCGGTTGTCGGTTCGCAGAGGCATCAGGACTTAAACAGTCAGGTCCGGGACCTCAGCGAACCATCTCTCCGGCTCCCTGCCTCCTCGCAGCGAGCCGAATATCCCAGAGCATGATGCCGAAAAGTGTCAGCGGTTTTCGGACGACATCATGCTCTAACTCTTTAATTTAGAACAGGATTCAGACTTTAGGCCGACCCGGCCTAAAATCATCCTGTTCTAGCCGGGGCGCCCCAATGGGCTACCCGGCGGTAGCTGTCACACCGACAGCCGGATGACGTTGTAGGAGAACGGTTTCAGCGCCGCCCGCAGCCGTCCATCCTCGATCTTTCCACTCTCGACGTTGACGGGGGCGACCGTCTTCGGCCGCGCTGCCGTGTTGACGGCTTCCAGGTCGCCGTGGGTCATCTCCACCTGCTCGACCACCCGGGCATTTGCGAACCCTTCCAGCCGCACATCGAGATCGAGCGCCGTGCTCGGATGGCGGTTGACGGCAAAGAAGGTCAAGGTCTTGCCGTCCTCGGAATGGACTGCCGATACGTCGAGATAGGGGACGTCGTTCTCCTCGTCGCTGTCATAGGTCGGGCCATCGACGACCAACTGCAGCGCCGTTCCACGGCCATATCTGGAGGCGTAGTAGAACGGGTAATAGATGGTCTGGCGCCAGGCAGCGCCGCCGTCCTCGGTCATGATCGGGGCGATGACGTTGACGAGCTGCGCGATGCAGGCGATGCGCACCCGGTCGGAGCGACGGATGAAGGTATTCAAGATGCCGCCGACCTGTAGCACGTCCTCGAAATTATAGATGTCTTCCAAGAGATGCGGCGCATCCGGCCATTCGTCGCGCGCCAGGATCTCCTTGTCCTGCTGGTTGGAATGATACCAGACATTCCATTCGTCGAAGGAAATGCCAATCGTCTTCTTCGAGCGTTTTTTCGCCTTGATGTAGTCGATCACGCCGCCGATCGTGGTGATGTAGCGGTCGAGCTTCGTCGCGCGGGCGAGATAGTTGAGGGTATTTTTCTCGCGGTTGGCAAAATACATATGCAGCGAGATATGGTCGGCGCTGTCATAGCACTGCTCGAGAACCTGGGCCTCCCACTCGGGATAGGTCTTCATGTCGGAATTGGATGAGCCGCAGACCACGAGTTCGAGTGACTTGTCGAAGCCGCGCATGGCCTTCGCCGTCTCATCCGCCAGCCGGCCATATTCATAGGCCGACTTGTGGCCGACCTGCCAGGGACCATCCATCTCGTTGCCGAGGCACCACAATTTGACATCGTGCGGATTGGACCAGCCGTGTTTGCGGCGCAGATCAGACCAGTAGGTGCCGCCGGGATGATTGCAATATTCGAGGAAATTGCGGGCGGCATCCAGGCCGCGTGATCCGAGATTGACGGCGAGCATCGGCTTGGTATTCGCCTTGTTGCACCAGTCGACGAATTCGTTGACGCCGATCTGGTTTGCTTCGCGGGTGCGCCAGGCAAGGTCGAGGCGCACCGGGCGCTCGGCACGCGGGCCAACGCCGTCTTCCCAATTATAGGCCGAGACGAAGTTGCCGCCGGGATAGCGGCAGTATGGGGTGTCGAGCTCACGGACGAGATCGAGGACATCCTGGCGGAATCCGTCCTCGTCGGCCGTCGGGTGTCCGGGCTCATAAATGCCCCCGTAGATCGCCCTGCCGAGATGCTCGAGAAATGAACTGTAGAGCCTGGAATCAATGGTCGCGATGCGGAAATCGCGGTGAACCACAACGTTCGTCTTCAACGGATCCTCCCGTTTATATATCAAATATTTTGTTTTCTTGCCTCTAACTTGATATCAGGAATGTTGTTCTGTCAACCAAGTTGCGGCTTTAATCATACTAATATGGATTTCAAAGAAAAATGTTTTATTTCAGTTGTTTCTGCGATTTTGACGACGACGGAAACTGGAAAGAATCGTGATATTTAAATCAAGATTTCCGATTTTGATTTTTCAGACATGCAGCCGCATGATGATATCGCGTCCGTGATTTCCGAAGCCGCGGCCGAAAATATTGACGCCACCGGTATGGCCGGCATTTTCTGCGATGCCGACCCGGAGCCGGATGGAGGAATGCTGGGCAAGGGCAAGATCGCTGAGCGTGACATTCGAGGCGGCGATACCGTCGATGAAGGTTCCGCGCGTGGAAATCCGCCAGGTCTTCATCATCCCATATTGCGAGCCCTCGAGCTTCCACCATGCCGGCGTGAAGGCGCCGCGCTTGTCGCCATAGTCGCCGGGAGACGTCCAGGTTCCGATCGCCATTCCATTGACCCAGAGGGTTATGTCAGACGGCCAGTCCGGATTGGTGCCCGGCACTTCCGACGACAGCTCCAGCGAAAACTCGATGGCGCGGATATCCTTGTTCAACACCTTGGCATTGTTGGGGAATTTATATTCCACATATCCCCTGCCGAACCAGACGAGCCCGGCCTGCATGCGCTGCGGATCGAGAAAATAGTCGGGGACATCGAGAGGACCGATGACGCTCTCGGTGGAGCAAAGACCACATGGCGCATGGACGTCACAACTGGTGTAGAGCCCGACCGGCATCTCGACTTCGATGATATTGTTGGCCCTTTGGGCCGCACTTTCCTCAAAGCTGATCAGAATTTCGCTATAGATTGCCGAGCAGATCTTCTGGTTTCCCTTGCGGGCCTTCGTCAGCTGGGAATCGACAAGCCGGGCATCTTCCAAGATCTGGATCCCGGTGGCGACAGTCGATTGAGGAAGAGAAAGGGCACGCGCGATATCGTTGATATTCATCGGCCCTTTGGCGCAGAGCAGCTTGAGCATCTCGAGCCGCGCCGGCGCCGAAAGCGCGCGTATCGCATCATTATTCTCGCCGGCAGCAATCGTCAAAAACGAGCGTTCCATCATTCCCCCACCATTTCCGATGAAATGATGTATATCGGAAATTATGATACATCAAGTGGGAATGCTTCGCCGGATTGTAGGATAGCGGCCCCGGTTTCAACCCGCCATGAATGAACGTGAAGTCCTTCCGACTTCCGATATGACAGTGGTATCGGGATCGTTACGCGTCAAACTCCGGCGCGTCTCGGATCGGCTGGCGGGGTGGAATTGCGAGCTCAATTCCCCCGATCGATCGCAAGCGGGCGCGAATGGCATCGGCGAGATTCCGGATCGTCATGCTGGCCATCGCTACCTCCATTCGTCAATGACGCATATGAAACATTGCATATTCTCAAGCAATGACCGAGATGCGTTTCCGTCCTCAGCCTGGCAGGTCCACAACAAGAGTGGTCCGCCGGCCCGGGTCAATGCCCGGTCGCATCAGATTGCAGGTCGGCATCGGTCAGGGTTCCGAGGAAAGCGACGATGTCGTCGATCTCGGGATCGGTGAGGGCGGGCGCATCGCCCGGCTTCCTGCCGAAGGGCGGGTCCTGGTTGAGATTGTCCCAATAGGCCTGCGGCAGGTCGTCATATCTACGGACCGTGCCGTCTGAGTTTTTCGGATACCAGCGGCCGGGATCGCTGTCGCGCGTCGCGTAGAAGGAGACGACGTCGCGCAGCGAGTGGAAATAGCCATTGTGGAAGAAGCTCTTCTTCAGCGAGACATTGCGCAGCGTCGGGGTGCGGAACAGGCCGCAATATTCGCTGCGTCCGGCAAAGTCGGTACGCTGCGGGCCGCAAAGACCGAGATCATGATAGTTGGGATCACTGTTGGCCGGGATCGCCATGTTGCGCGGTGCGGCAAGCCCGAGGAAGCCGAAATCTGAAAATTGCGGCGGCTCGCCGTCATTGGCGGGTTCGCTTAAGTGACAGCTTGAGCAGTTGCCCTTGGCGGGGTCCTCGAACAGTTGCCGTCCGTGCAACTCCTGCGCTGTCAGCGTCGCCTTGCCGGCGAGAAAGGCGTCGTAGCGGCTGGAATAGGGATAGAAATCCGGGCCGCTCTGTTCGAAGGTGGCGAGCGCCTCGGCAGCGGCATCGAAGGCGTCCTTAGGATTGTCGAACACGGTGGCGCCGAAGGCTGCCTTGATGTCGTCGGCATAGGCGGCTTTTCGCAGCTTCGCCACCACCTCGGCCGCATCCTTGTTGCCCATCTCGAAGGGCGAGAGCAGCGGGATCTTCGCCTGATCGGCGCCGTGATCGACCCGGCCGTCCCAAGTCAGGCCGCCCGTCGGGCCATTGTCGACGCTTTCGTCGCCCTCGTCCTCGGAATCGTAATAATGCTCGGTGAAAGCAGGCACCGATTGCAGATAGCGCAGCGTCGGAACGGCGCGCAGGCCCGGCTGGTCCCCATGTTCGCCGCCCATCTCGACCGGCATGGCCGATGCCGGGCTGAAGGCATGACTGGGATCATGGCAGGACGCGCAGGCTTGAAGCCCCGAGGCCGACAGCGAGGGATCTGAGAATATCTTGCGGCCGAGCGCGGTGAGCATTTCTGCCCGGGCGAAGGCTTCCGTGCGCGACATCGGTCCTGGATGTAGGCCGACGGCGGTCGCCGCGCTGCTTTGCCGCAGGGGAAGAAGGGCAAGACAGAGCGCCGTTGTTGCCATGCTGACGGCCAGGCCGGACCGCACAAGCCAGATGGTCTTGATTGTCATGATAAGGATTCCAATAGCTTAAGACTGGTTTCCTCCATGATCGAACCTCGTTGCAACAAATTGATGACGGCTAGTCCCTGCGGCATCACGGCAACCCCTGATGTCACAAAGTTGATAGACGGCCGGAATAGCGTCCGAACGCCCCCCGAGCGTTCTTCGCTCCCTCTAGCCAACGCCCCCTAGCCATGAGGTACCACCCGTGAAAAGACTGAAACTCCTCCATTCGATCTATCTCGCCGGATCGGCCATCGTGCCGTTTGCCCTGGCGACGGCAGCCCATGCGGCGCCCGCCGGTTACGACAAGATCGACAATGTCGTCGTCATTTATGCCGAAAACCGCAGCTTCGATAATCTCTACGGCAGCTTTCCCGGCGTCGACGGGCTCTCGAACGCGACCGCCGATCGCGCCCGCCAGCTCGATCGCGACGGCCAGCCGCTGTCCGAACTGCCGCCGGCCTGGGGCGGCCTCACCGCCAAGGGTGTGACGCCTGCCGTCACCGAGGCGCAGTCGGCCCATCTTGCCAACGCCGCCTTCGCGATCGACGATCCCAAGGGCTTCGCAGAGGCGCCTTCGGTCATCACCCGCGACCTCTGGCACCGCTTCTACCAGGAGCAGATGCAGATCGACGGCGGCAAGAACGACAAGTTCGTCGCCTGGGCCGATTCCGGCAGCCTGGTGATGGGCCATTACGACGGCTCCATCCTGCCGATGTGGCACGTCGCCAAGAAATACGTCATTGCCGACAATTTCTTCCAGGGCGCCTTCGGCGGTTCGTTCCTCAACCATTTCGCACTGGTCTGCGCCTGCACGCCCTATTATCCGGATGCCGACAAGAGCCCGGCCAAGCCGACCATCGCCAAGGTGGACGCGGACGGCACGTCGCTGACGGTCGCGGAAAACGCCCCGAAGTCGGCGCTGGAGGGCGCACCGAAATTCGTCTCCGACGGGAACCTGACGCCCGACTTCTACGCCGTCAACACCATGCAGCCGCCCTACCAGCCGAGCGCCAATCCGCCGGCCAAGAACGGCGATCCGGCCTATGCCGATCCCGCCGCCGCAACGACGCTGCCGCCGCAGCATGAAATCACCATCGGCGACCTCATGTCGCTGAAGGGCGTCAGCTGGGCCTGGTATAGCGGCGCCTGGCAGGCAGTCCTTGACGGCAAGAATGCCACGCCGGTACCGAACTTCCAGTTCCATCACCAGCCCTTCAACTATTTCGCCAATTTTGCGCCCGGCACCCCGGCGCGTTCCGAGCATCTGAAAGACGGCGGCCTTGGCGGCGAAGCCTTCCTCAGGGATATCGACGACGGCAAGCTGCCGGCGGTTTCCTTCTACAAGCCGCAGGGCAACCTCAACGAACATGGCGGTTATGCCGATGTTTCTAGCGGCGACCAGCATCTTGCCGATATCGTTTCCCACCTAGAGAAGAGCCCGCAATGGGGCCATATGCTCGTCATCGTCACCTATGACGAGAATGGCGGCTTCTGGGATCACGTTGCGCCGCCGAAGGCTGATCGCTGGGGCCCGGGCAACCGTATTCCCGCCTTCATTATCTCGCCTTTCGCCAAGGGCGGCATGGTCGATCATACCCAGTACGACACGACGTCGATCATCCGCTTCATCACTGCCCGTTACGATCTGCCGGTGCTGCCCGGCGTCATCGCCCGCGACAAGGCGCTGCGCAATAACGACCGGCCGCCGATGGGCGACCTGACCGCCGCGCTCGACCTGTCGCATTGATCGATTGCGAGCGGCCCCGGCACTGGCGGGGCCGCTCCATCTCTTATTTTACGCATTCCGGACGCAAAACCGCTGCGCACTTTTGCTGGAACTGCTTACCATCACCGCCGCAGCAGCGGCCGCAGCGCCGCCTGCGTTTCCTTCAGCAGCGGCAGATAGCGTTCCTTCATCTCCGCCGCTGGCACGAGAGCGGCCGGCGCGCCGATATTGATCGCCGCGACCGTTTCGCCGCGGTCGTTGTCGACAGGCACGGCGATGGAACAGAGGCCTATCTCCAGCTCCTGATCGATGATGGCGTAACCCTCAGTGCGGACGCGGCGGAATTCGGCGATCAGTTCGTCCGGATCGGTTTTCGTATTCGCAGTGTTTTGCTTCAGCTCGCTGCGGGCGAGGATGGCGCGTACCTCGCTCTCTGGAAGGGCTGCGAGCAGCACGCGGCCCATCGAGGCGCAGTAGGCGGGCAGGCGGCTGCCGGGGGTGAGGTTGATCGACATGACGCGGCGCTGCGAGGCGCGGGCGATATAGACGATGTCGGTGCCGTCGAGCACCGAAGCCGAGGCACTCTGGCCGGCCCTTTCCGAAAGATGATCGAGGTGCGGCTGCAGCAGCGCCGGCAGCGGCGTTGCCGAGAGATAGGCATGGCCTAGGCGCAGGATCTTCGGCGTCAGCGTGAAGAACTTGCCGTCATAATCGGCATATCCGAGCTCGGCGAGCGTCAGCAGCGAGCGGCGAACAGTGGCGCGGTCAAGCTCCGTCAGCTTGGCGGCCTCGGCGATCGAAAGCCGCTGCCGGGTTTCGCCGAAGGCTTCGATCACCTTCAGGCCGCGGGCAAAGCCGCTGACGAAATCCGTTTCGCGCATGGTGGGCTCCTGTGTTGGGGCTGTCTGTCTGAACGCATTCTATGGTGCTTCGCCCTTCGCGTGCGCTTTGGGCATTCGTCGCTGCAATCGATTCACTGGATCGATTGCTCGGGCTGCGCCCGATCACTCCATGTTGTGCGATATACGAACAAATGTCAAATATCGCACAAATATATTGTCGGTTGGCCCGCCGCGCTTTATGTCTACGGCAGAGGACGGGATGGAGAGCTCCCGACCGCATCTAGTCAAGGAGAGGTCTCGCATGGACAAGACAGTCGGGAGCACTGCGGAAGCCGTCTCTGAGATCGGGGATGGCGCGACCGTCATGATCGGTGGTTTTGGTGGCTCGGGCGCGCCGATCGAGCTTATTCATGCCTTGATCGACAAGGGCTCCAAGGGCCTCACCGTGATCAACAACAATGCCGGCAACGGGCGCATCGGTATCGCTGCGATGATCGATGCCGGCATGGTCAGAAAGATGATCTGCTCTTTCCCGCGTTCGTCGGATCCGCGCGCCTTCACGGATAAATATCTGGCCGGCGAAATCGAGCTCGAACTGGTGCCGCAGGGAACGCTTGCCGAGCGCATCCGCGCCGGCGGCGCCGGCATTCCGGCTTTCTATACGCCGACGGCCTACGGCACCGAACTTGCCAACGGCAAGGTCATCGCCGAATTCGACGGCCGCCATTACGTGCAGGAGCGCTGGCTGAAGGCCGACTTCGCGATCGTCAAGGCTGCGATCGGCGATATCCAGGGCAATCTCACCTACAACAAGGCCGGCCGCAACTTCAATCCGCTGATGTGCATGGCGGCGGCGAAAACCATCGTCCAGGTCTCATCCATCGTGCCGGCCGGCGGCATCGATCCCGAGCAGGTGGTGACACCAGGCATCTTCGTCGACCGCGTCGTCACTGTTCCCAATCCCCAGCAGGAAGAAGAGCTCATTCGAGCCGGAGTGGCCTACGTATGACCATCGACACCCGCGAAGACATCAAGCTTTCCAATGCGCAGATCGCCTGGCGCGCCGCGCAGGACATCGCCGACGGCGCCTATGTGAACCTCGGCATCGGCTTTCCCGAAATGGTGGCCCGTTATCAGCCGCCCGGCCGTCAGGCGATTTTTCACACCGAAAACGGCATCCTGAACTTCGGCGAGCCGCCGGCGGCAGGCGAGGAGGACTGGGATCTGATCAACGCCGGCAAGAAAGCGGTGACGCTGAAGCCGGGTGCTGCCTTCTTCCATCACGCCGACAGCTTCGCCATGGTGCGCGGCGGCCATCTCGACGTCGCGATCCTCGGCGCCTATCAGGTTGCCCAGAGCGGCGACCTCGCCAATTGGCGGGTGGGCAGCAAGGGTGTGCCGGCCGTCGGCGGCGCCATGGACCTCGTGCACGGCGCCAAGCAGGTCTGCGTCATTACCGAGCACGTCACCAAGACAGGCGAGCCGAAGCTGGTGGAGGCATGCACCTTCCCGCTGACCGGCGTCGCCTGCATCACCCGCGTCTATACGAGCCATGCCGTCATCGACATCGTCAAGGGACGCTTCGTCCTGCGCGAGAAGCTGGCCGCGATGTCGCAGGAGGAATTGCAGGCCATGACCGGCGCGCCGCTGCATGTCGAGGGCCTGGTTGCCGACCTCGTCGTGCCCAAACTCTGAGGAAAAGTCATGACCGAAGCCTTTATCTGCGACTATATCAGAACGCCGATCGGCCGCTTTGCCGGCTCGCTCTCCCAGGTGCGCGCCGACGACCTCGGCGCAATCCCGCTGAAGGCGCTGATGCAACGAAATGCCGCCGTCGATTGGGAAGCCGTCGACGACGTGATCTTCGGCTGCGCCAACCAGGCGGGCGAGGACAACCGCAATGTCGCGCGCATGTCGGCCCTGCTGGCCGGCCTGCCGATCGCCGTACCCGGCACGACGATCAACCGGCTCTGCGGCTCCGGCATGGATGCGGTGATCACGGCCGCACGCGCCATCCGCTCCGGCGAGGCCGAGCTGATGGTCGCCGGTGGCGTCGAGAGCATGTCGCGTGCGCCCTTCGTCATGCCGAAGGCCGAGACGGCCTTTTCACGCGCGGCTGAGATCCATGACACGACGATCGGCTGGCGCTTCGTCAACCCGCTGATGAAGAAGCAGTACGGCGTCGATTCCATGCCGGAGACCGGCGAGAATGTCGCCGAGGACTATCATGTCAGCCGCGAGGACCAGGATGCCTTCGCGGTGCGAAGCCAGGCGAAGGCCGCTGCCGCTCAGGCGAATGGACGGCTGGCGAAGGAGATCACGCCGGTGGTCATCCCGCAGCGCAAGGGCGATGCCGTTATCGTCGACAAGGACGAGCATCCGCGCGCAACGACGATCGAAACGCTGGCGAAACTCGCCACACCTTTCAAAAGGGAAGGCGGTACGGTGACAGCAGGCAATGCCTCCGGCGTCAATGACGGGGCGGCCGCACTGATCGTCGCCTCCGAAGCGGCGGCGCGAAAATACGGCCTGACGCCGATCGCCCGCATTCTCGGCGGCGCGGCTGCCGCGGTTCCGCCAAGAGTAATGGGTGTCGGGCCGATCCCGGCCTCGCGCAAGCTAATGGCACGGCTCGGCGTGACCGCGGATCAGTTCGACGTGATCGAACTCAACGAGGCCTTTGCCAGCCAGGGGCTAGCGGTGCTGCGCGCGCTCGGGATTGCCGACGATGACGCGCGCGTAAACCGCAATGGCGGCGCCATTGCGCTCGGCCATCCGCTTGGCATGTCGGGCGCACGCATCACCGGCACGGCAGCGCTCGAGCTTCTGGAGACCGGCGGAAAATACTCGCTGTCGACCATGTGCATCGGCGTCGGGCAGGGGATTGCAATCGCACTTGAAAGGGTTTGAGGTCGGGACGCTTCCAGCTTTTGCCGGAGGCTGCCGACCCGTTGCGCGGCGTGCCCGGTTTCGTTAGAGATCGGGCATGCTGATCCGACCCGCAGACAAGAACGATCGAAGCGCCATCTGGAGGATCATCGGTCCGACGATCCGCGCCGGCGAAACCTATGCGCTCGATCGCGATCTGAGCGAAGCTGACGCGCTGGCCTACTGGATGGGACCGGACCGCGAGACCTTCGTCGCCGAAGAGGACGGCGTGATCCTCGGCACCTATTACATCAAGGCCAATCAGGCCGGCGGTGGCCGGCATGTCTGCAATTGCGGTTACATGACCGATGCTGCGGCCAGCGGCCGTGGCGTCGCCCGGCTGATGCATGAGCATTCGCTGGAGCATGCCCGCTCGCGGGGCTTTCGGGCGATGCAGTTCAATTTCGTCGTCAGCAGCAATGAACGCGCGGTAGGGCTGTGGCAATCTCTGGGCTTCGATATCGTCGGCCGGCTGCCTGGTGTCTTCCTTCATCCGACGCAGGGTTACGTCGACGCGTTGGTGATGTTTCGCACGCTTTAGCTGTTTGATCCTGGACCCTGCGCGACCGGATGATCTGCACGGCCGATGAAAACAATCACGCACTTCCAAAAATGCTGCTGCGGAGGAAAAGAGTGGCATACGAAAAGCTGATTCCCAAAGCGGCAGGTTCACGTCGTGTAGACAGCGTTGTGCCTGCCGCCTCTTTGACCCCAAATCCGCGATTTGCACGGTATCGTCATTCGTCCTGATTACGATGCCCGCGAGAAACACCCCGGCTCCGCCAGAACGCCTCTTCTTCTTGCGCCGTAACATAACCCTCGGATTCCGGCGCGCACGGCTCCTCCTCATCGGGGTAGCCCGCCACCAGAAAGTCTTCGGCCTCGAGATAGGCCTCTGCTTCAGGTCGAAGTTCGACCTCGAGAACGTGCACGGCAACCTCTTCGGAATATTCCTTGATCGGCTCGGCGTAAGAGTAGGTTGCCCAAGGAAAGAGCCTGGTCATGACGTCATGCAGATTGTCTGCCCGAAGATGATAGTCGATCCGAATATCCGGCTCGTCCCTCCCGTCTTCGCCGATATAGATCTGCAGGTTGGAAAAGATCACTGTCGTGTCGCCCCACTCGTCCCACACGAAAAAAGTTGTTTGATCCTGAACCTCCTCCATGAGCTCTCGATCAAGGGCAAAGGCAGAGCGCATCAGCGACTCCTGATCGGAGGCAACGGCCTCGTCGAAACAGAACTTGGCGTTAGCATCCAACACGTTGGCTGCCGGAACAACCATCTCCCACCCCGACTCCGTTTCCGCGCAGTTCCCCTTGTCGGCTCTCTGCCATCGCATTATCCCGCTGCGGGCATCGGCGATGACGATACAGACAGGCAACAAGTGTTTCGCCCAGTAATCGAGATGGCTGCGCTCGCCGCGATGGATGTAATCGCCACCGGCTTCCACCCATGATGGTATCGATCTGATTTGAAGAGGCAGGAACTTTCCGGTTGGCCGCCCGCTATCAAGAATCTCGGCCCGTGCATCGATGCCGACCTTCGAAACCGGCAGCCTGCGAAAAGACCACTTGAAATCCCGGACAAACACCTTCTCGACGGCATCGATTGCCATGCGCATAGCGGGATCCGCCGGTTGACCGCCCAGCGCATTGTCATGCCGCCGGCGCGGCGGTATTGGTGGCACGATCCGGTGCCAAATGGTTGCAAGTAGCCTTGGCGCTGCCGCGGCCAGCGTGGTGACTGCAATGATCCCAGCCTGCAGAAGTCGAACCATCGAAACTGCCCGTCACGAAACGCGGCCCTCCCTGTTCACATCTTCAAGCAGCGCGAGCAGACCCTTGAGGATATCCATCGGTGAAGGGGGACATCCTGGAATGTGCAGATCGACGGGCACGACCTTCGAAACCCCGCCGAGGACGGCATAGCTGCCCGCGAAGCAGCCTCCATCGCGACCACAGTCGCCGAGGGCAACGACCCATTTGGGGTCGGGCGTGGCAATGTAGGTCCGTTCGAGTGCCTGCACCATGTTCCTGGTCACCGGGCCGGTAACCAGCAGCACATCGGCATGCCGCGGCGAGGCGACGAAACGAAGCCCGAAGCGCTCGATGTCATAGAAAGTATTGCCAAGCGCGTGCATTTCCAGCTCGCAGCCGTTGCAGGACCCGGCATCGACGGCTCGGATCGACAGGCTGCGTCCAAGCCGTAGGCGCGCGCTCCTTTCGATGGCGGCGGCGAGCTCTGTCATCGCAGCGTCGGAAACCGGCGGTCTCAGTTCCGTCAGTGGCGGCCGGATGAGACTTTCGAAGAGGAGCTTGCGCATGATGGGTTGCCTTCAGAGATCGTGACCGGAATAGGAACAGTTGAACGACTTGTTGCAGAGCGGAAAGTCCGCGACGATATTTCCTTCGATCGCGGCCTCCAGCAGTGGCCATTGAAACCAGGATGGATCGCGCAAATGGCAGCGTTCGATCCTACTCTCCCGAGTCAGCCGCAGCCAGACCAGAACGTCGCCGCGAAAGCCTTCGACGAGCGCCATGCCCTCCCGGCTCTCATTGATGAAGGGGATATCCCTCACGATCGGACCATCCGGCAACCGGTCGATGATCTGGCTCAGCAGGGATAGGCTCTGCTCGACTTCGCGAATGCGGATCCAGACGCGGGCGTTGACATCGCCCTCGTTCAGCACCGGAACCTCGAATGAAAGCTGGTCGTAGGGCGGATAACGCAGGGCATCCCGCGCGTCGAAACCGCGCCCGGAGGCGCGCCCGACATAACCGCCGGCGCCATATTGGCGGGCAAGTTCGCATCGCAGCCTGCCGGTTCCGACCGTTCGGTCCTGAAGCGAGGCCGTGTTGTCATAGAGTTCCACCAAGGCCGGCAACTTTCGGTGGATTTCATCAAGCAGAGCCTTCAAGATGGCGCGTCCATCGTCGCCGAGGTTGACCGCAACGCCGCCGGGGAGGATACGATCGCGCATCAACCGGTGGCCAAAGGCGGTATCGGACGCGCGAAGCACACGTTCGCGCAGCACGCCGCAATGGGCCAGCATCAACGGAAACGCGGCATCGTTGCAGATGGCGCCAATATCGCCGAGATGGTTGGCGAGCCGCTCCAGTTCGGCCATCAGGGCCCTCAGCCATAACGCGCGGGGCGGTACAACAAGTCCGGTCGCTGCCTCCGCCGCCTGAGCAAAGGCATAGGCATAGGCGACCGTACTGTCGCCGGACGTCCGTCCAGCGAGCTGTGCTCCGCGGAGCAGATCCCTGCCGACCATCAGCGCCTCGATCCCCTTGTGGACATATCCGAGACGTTCTTCGAGACGGACGACCGTTTCGCCGTTGGCCGTGAATCGAAAATGCCCGGGCTCGATGATGCCGGCATGCACGGGGCCGACCGGGATCTGATGCAGACCGTCACCCTCCGCACGCAGGAAGGTGTAGGGATAGGGCTCCGCCAGGGTTGCCGCCCGCTCGCCAAGCGGGTGGCGCAGATCCCAGCGTCCATGATCGAGCCATGGGCGGATATCCGGCAGATCCTGCGGCTCCAATCCGGTAAGGTCGCGGATTGCCCGCTCCAGCCGCAGCGCGGGTGGATGATGCCGCGCAACGGAGGGATATCCATCCGCCAGCCCTTCAAGGCTGATGACCGCGATCGAGCCGGCGGATTCATCGAGGAGGGCCATGTGCACGGCGTGCCTCTCTCCCCAAAGGCCGAGCAAGGTCAACCGCCCTTTCGCGAGCTCTAGTGTCGCCGATGCCCATACCGCCGGATCGACGACGGGGCGCGGCCATGGCGCGTGATGTTGAACCGACACCCCCTTCTCAATCAGATCGCTCAGCACCGACATCTTTTCCCCGCATCATCGAAGAAGGTTGGCGATATGCTGGAACCAGGCGACCAGCGGCGGCGGCAGATAGACGCCGGCGACGAGCACCAGCGCGAGATGGGCATACATCGGCAGGTAGGACGCCTGGGCCGGCGCCGTGCTGCCGCGCGGCTGGCCGAAGACGGCCCCCGTCAGTCTGAGCAGTAGGGCGCCGAATGCGACCAGCAACCCGAAGACCAGCGGAATGGCAAGCAGCGGCTGCTTGGCGAAGGTCGAGCTGACGATCAGGAACTCGCTCATGAATATGCCCGCCGGCGGCAGGCCGGCGATAGCGATGACACCGGTGAGCAGACCCCAACCAAGCCCCGGATGCGTTTCGCTCAGGCCGCGGATGGCGGAGAGCCTCTGCGTTCCCTTGATCTGGGCGATATGGCCGACGGCAAAGAAGATCGCCGATTTGGTCAGCGAATGCATGACCATGTGCAGCAGCCCGGCGAAATTGGCGATCGGCCCGCCCAGGCCGAAGGCAAAGACGATAATGCCCATATGCTCGATCGAGGAATAGGCGAACAGGCGCTTGATGTCGCGGCGACGGTAAAGCATGAAGGCGGCGAAGATCAGCGAGGCGAGGCCCATCGTCATCATCAGCGGTCCGGGAGCGAGCGCCTCGGGACTGGCCGACAGCAGCATCTTGAAGCGCAGCACGGCATAAAGCGCGACATTCAGGAGCAGGCCGGAAAGGACCGCCGAGATCGGTGTCGGCCCTTCGGCATGGGCGTCCGGCAGCCAGGCATGCAGCGGTGCGAGACCGACCTTGGTGCCGTAGCCGAGCAGCAGAAAGATGAAGGCGACGTTGAGGAGCGCCGGATCGAAGGCGGCGGCATGGTCGATCAGGATGGTCCAGACCATGGCGTCGTAACCTTCGCCCACCACCGGCTGCGCAGCCAGATAGACCAAAATGGTGCCGAAGAGCGCGAAGGCGATTCCGACGCTTCCCAGAATGAAATATTTCCAGGCGGCTTCGAGCGCTTCATGCGTGCGGTAGAGGCCGACCATCAGCACGGTGGTCAGCGTCGCAAGTTCGACGGCAACCCACATCAGGCCGATATTGTTCGACACGAATGCGAGATTCATACCGAACATCATGATCTGATACATGGCGTGGTAGAAGCGGATGTTTGCCGGTGTCAGCCGCCCGGTCTCCAGCTCGTGGGCGATGTAGCTGGCGCTGAAAACGCTGGTGGTGAAGCCGACGAAGGTGTTGAGGACGATGAAGACGATGTTGAGATCGTCGACGAGGAGATATTGTCCCGGTGCCGGGCGATCGGTCACGAACAGGCAAAGGGCGGCAAGCAGGGTCAGCAGGCTTGCAAGGACGTTCAGTCGCGCCGTCATCCGATAGCCGGGCAGCAGCGCCAGAAGGGCCGCCGCCGCAATCGGTATCAAGAGGACGGCCGTTACAGCATCGAGGGCCAGGACAGGGGAGAAAACGTTCATTTTCGCCTCCTTCCCTTGAAATCATCGAGCGCGCGGACATCGACGGTGTCGAACCGCTCGCGGATGCGGAACAGGAAAACGCCGATGACGATGAAGGCGATGAGGATCGAGAAGGCGACACTGATCTCGACCACCAGTGGCATGCCCTTGGCGCCGGTTGCGGCGAGCACTAGCCCGTTTTCCAGCGACATGAAGCCGACGACCTGGCTGACGGCATTGCGGCGGGTGACCATGATCAAAAGCCCGAGCAACAGCACCGAGAGGGCGAAGGCGAGATCCTCCCGCGCCAGCGGATCCGCCTCCGGCGTCACCCGCAGCATCACCGCCGTCGCCAGGGCGACCAGTCCGATCCCGGCGAGCATGGTTGGGCCGATGCCGACGACCGTCTCGATCTCGCGGTGGATGCCGAGCTGGCGGATCATGCGGTGGAGCACGACGGGAATGACGATCGCCTTGAAGACGAGGGCGATTGCTGCCGTTACATACAGATGCGGCGCATCCTGGATGAAGGCCTGCCAGGCCACTGACAGCGTCAGTATCAGCGAGTGCAGGGCGAAGACGTTGAGCAGCGCGTAAAGACGGTCCTGATAGAGCATCATCATGCTGACCAGCACCAGGCCGCCGGCGAACATATGGGCGATGTCGAAGACCGGCCCGTCCATCAAAGGCTCCTCGAGACGAACCGCAGGAGGGTGGCGAGCAGCGCGAGCATGAGTGCCGCGCCAAGGAATTCCGGCACGCGGAACACCCGCATCTTGGCCGTTGCGGTTTCAAACAGCGCAAGCAGCGCTCCGCCGGCCGCAAGCTTGGCGAGGTAGGCGAGCAGGCCGGCCAGATAGACGGCTGGGCCGGCGCCCAGGACGGCCAGTTTCCACGGCCCAAAAATGCAGGCGATCAGCGAGATGTAGAGCAACAGCTTGAGCGATGCCGCGAGCTCGATCATCGCGAGATGGCGCCCGGAATATTCGAGCACCATGGCTTCATGCACCATGGTGAGCTCCAGATGGGTCGCAGGGTTATCGACCGGAATACGGGCATTTTCGGCGATCGCGACCATGACCAAGGCGATCAGGGCGATCGCCAGGGAAACACGCAGGCCCACCTGCGATGAGGTCATGAAAGCGGCGATGGACGAAAGCTGGGTCGAACCGGCGATGAGGGCGAGGGTGAAGATGATAAGCAGCATCGAAGGCTCGGCGAGCGTCGCGATCATCATCTCGCGGCTCGATCCGATGCCGCCGAAGCTCGTGCCGACATCCATGCCGGCGAGTGTCAGAAAGAAGCGGGCGCTGCCGAGCAGCGCGACTATGGCGATCAGGTCCGCGGTCCAACTGAAGATGAGGCCGGTGGCGAAGGTGGGGATGATGGCGGCTGCAACCCACGTGACGGCGAAGATCAGATAGGGCGTCACCCTGAACAGCCAGGAGGCATTTTCGGCGAGCACCACCTCCTTGCGCAGAAGCCTCAGCAGGTCACGATATGGCTGGATCACGGAAGGCCCCCGCCGACGCAGCAACCGCGCCTTGATGAGGCGTATGAAGCCTGTCAGCAGCGGCGCAAGCAGCACGACGAGCGCCATCTGGAATGCCTGGACGAGAAGAGCTGTGATCAGGACCATAGCGCCAGCACCAGAAGCAGGAAGACGAGCGCGAGGAAGACCAGGCTCAGATAACGCCGGATCGTGAGAAACTGCAGGTGGTTGAGCTTTTCGGCCACAAATCCGACGGCGCCTGCGATCGGCAGGTAAAGCCCTTCCCAGATCAGATCATGTGTCTCGACGGCAAAATGTGCCGGACGGAGATCGCCGGGCGCCGGTATGTCGACCCGCTCGCGCGCCCGGAAGATCAGCGTGCCGAAAACGCGCCGGACGGGCTGGGCGAAGCTGCCGCCGCCATATTGCGTCATCGGATTGACCTCGGGGAAGCCGCAATCCCAGGCGGGCGCCCGGCGGAGCCGCCGCGAAGCGAAACGGTGGATGAGATAGACCGTCAGCGACGCCGAAAGGAGGGTGAACAGGAAGACCAGCAGGCCGTTATAGGAACTGCGGCTTTCGGCGACCGGCACGATCGACAGCCACGGAATATCCGTCTGCACCGGCATCCGGTCACCGATCAGCGACAGTGTCACCGGTGCAAGGCCGTCGATGATGATTCCCGGCAGGATGCCGGCGAAAAGGCAGAGCGCTGCCAATACGGACATTGCCGCATGAGAGAAGCGGTCGACCTCCAGCGCCTGTTCGGCGACGACGGTTCGGGGACGGCCGAGGAAGGTGATGCCGAATGCCTTGACGAAACAGGCGCCAGCCAGTGCCGCCGACAAGGCGAGTAGCCCGCCCACCGCCGGCACCAGGATTTTCAGGCCCCATTGCGGCAAATCAGGGCTTTGCAGGATCGCCTGGAATGCCAGCCATTCGGAAACGAAGCCGTTGAACGGCGGCAGGGCGGAGATCGCGACGCAGCCGATGAGGAAAAGGAAGCTGGTGACCGGCATGCGGTGGATAAGGCCGCCCAGCTTGTCCATGTCCCGCTCGCCCGTTGCCGTCAGTACCGCGCCGGCGCCGAAGAAGAGCAGGCTCTTGAAGAAGGAATGATTGAGAGCGTGAAACAGCGCGGCCGTCAGCGCCAGTGCGGCCGCCAGATCCATGCCGTTCGCCTTGAAGGCGAGCGCCAGGCCGAGGCCTACGAAGATCACGCCGATATTCTCGATCGTACTATAGGCAAGCAGACGTTTGAGGTCCCTCTCCATCATCGCATGCAGGATGCCCAGCACAGCCGTGCCGCCGCCGAGCACAAGGACGATGACGCCCGACCACCATGTCGGCGCGCCGATCAGGTCGAAAATCACGCGGATGAACGCATAGACGGCGACCTTGGTCATGACGCCGCTCATCAGTGCCGAAACATGGCTCGGCGCAGCCGGATGTGCCAGCGGCAGCCAGACATGCAACGGCACGAGGCCGGCCTTGGAACCGGCGCCGAGCAGCAGCAGGATGAGCACGAGACCAGCCGTGAACGGCGTATGTTCGGACATCCGCATGGCGGCAAAACCATAGTTTCCGTCAGCCCCGGCAAGCAGCCCGAAGGCAAGCAGGAGCGCGAGCGTGCCGAAGCTCGCCATGACGATATAGAGATAGCCGGCCTTGCGGTTGCCGGCGTCGCGATGATGGGCCATCACCATCGCCCAGGACGCGAGCGACATGAACTCCCAGGAAATGAGGAAGGTGAAGGCATCATCGGCCATGATCACAAGGTTCATGCCGGCGAGAAAAGCCGGAAAGAACGGCAGCACCCGATGCGGCGCGTGTTCGTGACGGCCGTAGCCGAGACCGTAGAGGCTGGAGAGCGCGCCGCCGAGGTTGACGATCACAAGGAACAAGGCCGCAAGCGCATCGATCCGGAAGTGGCTTCCGAGCCATGGCAGGCCGAGAGGAAGGACAAGCGCCGACGCTTCGGCGGCAGGGAGAGCCGTGGCCAGATAGGCGAACGCAATAACGAAAGCGATGGCGGAGAAAACCAGGCTTGCACCGTAGATGATAGGCGTGGGCGAGGCCGAACGGGCGATCGGCACTGCGAGCACAGCCATCCCAAGCAGCGCGGCCACACATGACAACAGGATAGAAACCGATGTCACGGATCATCCCTCGCTGCAGGAAGGGGCGCTGATGGCTCCGTCGCTCCGCTCTTTGATGGCTTGAGTTTCGCCCTGAGCCTGACCCCTCGCCCACCATCCGTGCTGACGGTTCCCTCGTTGATCACCTCGACACCGGCGCTTTCCAACGCGGCCAGTAAACGCATCAGCGAGTCGACATTGCCGCGCACGACATCGGCGCTCGCCTCCATGCGCTGAATTGTCGGGACAGAAATTCCCGCCAGTTCGGCCAGCTGGCGCTGGTCGATACCGAGAAGGGCCCGGGCGGCCCGCATCTGAGCGGCGGTGATCACGATTGAAACATCGCTTATCTTGCGCAAACTCTGATATTGACTCCTATGATGTGCTTATTGATGTCTGAAATCAATATTCTGATGCGTCAGCCTCGTTTTGACATGAACCGCTGCTTGTTAAGCCCACCCGGCTGAGAGTAAGTAGAATGTCGTTTTCACACACCGAAGAGCCGTTCGTGGCCGACCAGCGCCGATATGTGCAGTCAGCCGTTGCTGCCCTCGATGACGAGTTGGGCCGCTCGAGCGTGTCGGCAGCGGAACAGTCCGCCGTCATCGCGCCAAGAAAATATTCTCGCAGGCGTCGATTCGATGCCGGAGACCGGCGAGAACGTCGCCGAGGACTATCAGTCAGCCGCGAGGATCAGTATGCCTTCGCCGTGCGAAGCCAGGCGAAGGCCGCTGTCGCGCAGGCGAGCGGACGGCTGGCGAAGGAGATCACGTCGGTGACCATCCCGCGGCGCAAGGGCGCTCCCGTTGTCGTCGACAAGGACGAGCATCCGCGTGCAACGACGATGGAGGCACCCAGCGCGACCGGGCGATCTGCACGGCCGATGAAAACAATTACGCACTTTCAGTGAGCGAGAATTCAGGCAACTCCAGCAACGGCATCGAACCACGCACCAAACGCAGGAAATCGCGGACCGGAGATTTCTCGAGCGCACGCGGAAAATAGATCGCGCCCGATTCTTGTACCCGACCGTGATCCTCGAACATCACCGGTCTGATCCCGAACCCATCGAATAATTTCGCAAAGCCGCTGGAGGCGGCCATCACCAGCGGCGAACCCTGCATGATCAACAGAGCCCCGATAGGGCCATTGCCGGTTCGACACTAAAAAAAGATGTGAGTGCGCTGTCGAATCCGCCGCGGCCCAAACGTCTTGAGATCGCGGGCGCGAAATGCGGTAGGCTTGCCGCATGCGTCGCGATCACTCTGTCGGCATGGAGGTTATGAAGCCATGGGTGTTTCCTATCGTTGGGTCATCGTCGCTGCGGGCGCATTGATGACATGCGTTGCGCTCGGCGCGATGTTCTCTCTGGCGATTTTCCAGGAGCCGATCGCAACGGCGACCGGCTGGTCGCATGTCGGCATAGCGAGCGCCATGACGCTGAATTTCATCGTCATGGGTTTCGGCGGCTTCTTCTGGGGGGCGGCAAGCGACCGCTTCGGCCCGCGCATCGTCGTGATGATCGGGTCGGTGCTGCTCGGCCTGGCGCTGGTCCTAGCGAGCCGCGCCGAGACGCTGCTGCAGTTCCAATTGACCTACGGCATCCTCGTCGGATTGGCGGCAAGCACATTTTTCGCGCCGATGATCGCGGCGACGACCGCCTGGTTCGACGAAAACCGCGGCCTTGCGGTGTCGCTGGTCTCCGCCGGCATGGGCGTCGCGCCGATGACCATCTCACCTTTCGCGCGTTGGCTGATCTCGGCCTATGAATGGCGGCCGGCCATGCTGATCATCGGCGTTGCCGCCTGGGTGCTGCTGGTGCCGGTCGCGCTGCTGGTCAGGCGCCCGCCGGCTGAGACCCCTGACACCGGAACTGCGTTCGCGGCCGGCGGCGCCCGGCCGCAACTGTCGAAAGTATTTCGATCGCCGCAATTCATCGTGCTTGGCCTGACCTTCTTTGCCTGCTGCGCAGCGCATTCCGGGCCGATCTTCCATATGGTCAACTATGCGACGATCTGCGGCGTCGCACCGATGGCGGCCGTCAGCATCTACAGCGTCGAGGGGCTGGCGGGATTGGGCGGCCGGCTGCTCTATGGCAGCCTTGCCGACAGGATCGGGGTGAAGCCGGTGCTGGTCGCCGGCCTTCTGGTGCAGGCGGCGGCCCTTGCGACCTATCTCATCGTCAGCCAGCTCGGCGAATTCTACGCGCTCGCCATCGTCTTCGGCAGTGCCTATGGCGGCGTGATGCCGCTTTATGCCGTGCTGGCGCGGGAATATTTCGGGCCGCGCATCATCGGCACCGTCTTCGGGGCGGCAACGATGCTCTCCAGCCTCGGCATGGCGTTCGGCCCTCTGATCGGCGGCTGGATATTCGACACCTTCGCCAACTATTCCTGGCTGTTCATCGGCTCGGCAATGGTCGGGCTGGCGGCCGCGGCGATAGCGCTGGCATTCCCGCCTCTCGCCCGCCAAAAGCCGCAGCCGGCCTTTGGTATGGCGCCGTAACAGGCGCGCCTTGCCAATCCTTGCGGGCGGTATCGAGAGTGGACGTTGGTGACGACGCCCACTCAAAGTTTTCGCATCGTCGCATTTGCCGCCAAATCGCGAACACCGCAGGCGGCACGTTTGCCTCCGCCGTAACAAATGGACGAGGACCAGCCGAACCGCAATCATTCGCATCCGCTGGTTTGTGTGCCATTCTGGATGTTGAAAGAACAAAGCGTTGCAAGGCAAGGAATAACTTGATGCTGGCGAAAACCGATCTCGTATTGGTGTAGTAGTGGACGCTGCGGCGACGCGCTCTGCTAGGGTGGTAACGGGTAAGACGCACCAGTCCTTAAATATTCACTTGAGGAACCCTCAGTTCTTCGGCAGTATACTCTTTATTAACTTTTGGCTGGGGGCCATGCTGCAGCAATGAGGGTAATAGGGATTGCTCTGGCATGTATCATGTTGCTGTCGCAGCCGGCTCTGGCGCAGTCTCCACTCGACATCATCAGGAGCTTGACCGACGGCGTCACGCGTGATTCCGCGCCGCCAGATGCTGGCAGCCGACCGTCTAAACCGATACCGACTCTCCGGTCACAGCTGACAAGATCGCAAGTGCAACGCCTGCAGCGTGCCCTGGAAGCGCTCGGTTACTATCATGGTCCGATCGACGGAGATGCCGGGGCCGAGACGTGGAGTTCGGTGGTAGCGTGGGCACGCGATCGGGGATGGGAGGCTCCAACAACCCTCCGTGTCGCGCATCTCAATTCTCTGGAAGCTGAACGCGCGCAGGGACAGGTTGCAGAACAGGATCGTCCAGGCTCTGGTCCAGAAGATGGGACTGTTCGTCGCGTTCAAACGGCCCTCTCACGGCTCGGCTACTATTCGGGGCCGGTGAATGGGCAGACAGACCAAGCGACCATGGCTGCGATGGCGGCCTGGGCGGCGGATCGGAGCTGGGAGGCGCCGGCATCGATCCGCGAGGCACATGCCATCAACATGGAGGAGGAGCTCTCCCATCGGACAGGCCCGGTTGTCGGCGATGCGGCCTTGCCACCGTGGCAGCCGGACGACACGGGGATCGGCAGCAAAGTCTGCGCCTCCACCGGCTACAGCAAAGTCTGCCTTCGTCTTGCCTGCGATGCCGAAGCCGGTGTGGTCCTTGATTTCGAAGAGGTGGCAGGCTACGCGACGCCGTCGGTCTCGAGCGCAGGACTGACGGTGGATCGGGGCCCTGAGGCAATGCTTCCTCTCGATGGCATCCGCAAGAGACCGGTCCTCGATGCCGGTCGCGATGCAGCGCTCATCGCCCGCCTTTCCTCCGGGCGGTCGCTGAACCTCAAGTTGGGGACATGGTCGATATCCTTCGGTCTCGCGCAATTCGGCCCCGAGTACGACCGGGTCGGAAAGGCATGTGCTACCCTCCTCGCCAGGCTCCGTAGCGGCGAGGATCCATTCCCTGGCCAGTTCTCCCGTCTTGCCGACGAACTGGCCGAGGCCACCGTGTCCGAAGGAACCTGGACCTCGCAGCCGAATACGGATCTTGGCGGCAATGATATTCGACATGGGCTGGCCGATCCGCTTCTGCGTGGCCTGACGGAAGGCGAATGTATCGCGATCTGCTCGGAAACCGACATGTGCCGGGCCTATACGTTCAACCCGAGCGGCGGGGCATGTTTCCTGAAGTCCGCAAAGGGCTCGCCCAAACCCTACTCAGCCGCAAAGAGCGGCGTTTTCGATGGCCGGAAAGCGGGTTTAGCGCCTCCACCCACCCGCGGACCGGGACCGATCGTGGATGGAGCGGTGGGGTGGCACGAGGGCGAGACGCTGGACGGCTTCCAGGCCCGCGTGAAACAAGCTGCTCGCAGGCTCGGCGGGTCATGCGACGAGGAGAAGGAGACGCTCCGGCGTCTGGCCGAAAAATTCCAATGGAAACTGCCGCATGAGGGACCGCTCCGCGCCGGAAACAGCTTTGCGATCGAGTGGTCGGGCAACACGCTCGAAGATCGCATACCGGTTTGGTTCATGGTCAAAGCAGAACAGCCCGTCCGTTTTAAAGGCAAGGGGCATGTGGCGTTGGGTCCTGCCGCGCCCAATCCGTTCGCGATCAAAACCGGTCTCGGCCAGACACGCGCCATGGTCGCTCTGGCGACGCGTGGCGCCGGGGCCGGTGGTTCAGTTTCAACCATTCCGCTGCAAGCCGGGCCCTTGAACCTATCCGTCTCATTGGTGGGCTATCTGCGCGCCTGCGAGGAGGAGATCGTTCTGAAGGAAGAGTCAGAGCGGCTCGACATCGCACCGGCGCCCGCCGAGATCGTCCTCAACACCGCCGAGGGCCGCGCGGCGTTCACACATAGCATCGATATCCCTAAATTCTCCCGCCGCATCCTCCTCAACGATACCCGCTTTCTTCTGCTGGATGCGGCAAGCGGGACGGAAATCGTCGAGCGGGCAGGTACACACCTGCAGATCTCGCCGACCCACCGCTTCATCGGCGTCGAGCATAATGGCCGGCTCGACATCGTCGACATGGTCGATGGGCATACGGCCGCGACGGCGGATGCCGGCGACCTTCGCTGGGCGCTTGGCGATAGTGTCGTCTTCACCACACTCGCGCCTTGGGCGGAGGTGAATTTTTCCTCCACCTTCGGCGATCATTTGCGCATACGGGAACAGATTACCGGGCCGTCTTGCTGCACCGCGGAACGCGGTCAAACGCGCGTGGCGATCGATCTGGAGAATGCCGCCTACGCCATCTGGGGTGGCGCCGGCTACCGCGTTGGTGCGCTCCAGAACCCGGACTACGCCTCGATCGCGAATTCTTCCGGCGCTTACAGTTCCGCAGGGGGCGAGACGATTCCCCTTCATTTTCATATGTTCTGGTCGCTTGGCATGGTGTCGCCTGTCAGCGTCGCTCGCGCATTCGATGTTGCGGGCGGCTTCAGGACGACCAGTACCTGGGAAGACTGGGAGGTCGCGGACGCCGACAGCCGCCGCCCCCGCGATTTTACGGAGAGCCTGTCGCGCGCACTGGGCAAAATCGAGCTTCAGGCCGTGATGGTCGATACGACCGTGGCATCGGGCGACCAAGGCTCCACCAGAGCCGGCAACGACACGCCTCTCGCCGCCGCCTTGCCCGAACAACTCTTGCGCCTCGGCGTCGCGCTCGATCCAATGGTCGACGGTGAACGCCTCGTCGCGTCCTACGCCGCGGGTGAGAAAAACGCCCTTCACGCGCTTGATCGTGATCAGCGGCTGAAACGATCCGCAGAAGCGATGGGGCGCTTCCGCCGCGAGGCGGAGCGTGCGGGCTGGCGATTCGACTGGGCTCTGCCCGTCGGGGAGGAGGGTCCCATCTCCGACTGTGAACATCTTCTGCTCGGAGAATCCTCAAGCACGGGGGGCACGGGCTCGCTGTCAGCGCCTCGCGATGTTGTCGAGGTCTCGACGGTCCGCACGTCTCGCGGGGCGGTATGGGTGGCGCGTGCGGAGTGTGTCGCGGGCGCGACGTTCGGAAGCCTCAGGCCCTATGCTGCCCTTTACGTCATGGATATCGCGCGCCCCGCGCCGGCGGCGAGTGCGGCACTTCAGGCGGAAGGCGCGTTTTTCTTTGAAAACAATGCCCATCGTCTGTGGTACCAGCACGCTTTTCGTATCAAAGCCAATGACGACCTGCTGCTGACCTATGCGCCCGGCAACGGCGTCATTACGGTGCGTGACCGCGCAACGCAGAAGTTCCTCTGGATCGGCGAGAATCTTCCGAATGGCGATCTCCTCGTCGACGCCTGGTTGACGAAAGACCGTCGCCATGCGGTACAACTTAATTCTGACGGCAACTTCTACATTCACGCCATTCTGGACGATCGGCAGTCACTCCTGTCCGGGCGCATTGCCGACGACGAGATCGCGGTCTGGACCAAGGACTACTTTTACGACGCGACAGCCGAGGCCGCCGCCCTCATCGATCTGAAGTTTCCCGGTAGGGTTGGACAGTATAGTCTCGACCGGTTTGGCACAGCGCGCCTGGTCCCAGATCTGGCGCGCGCCGTTCTTGATCGAGGGCAGACGCCGCAGGCCGTTGCCGAGGTGGGCGTGCCGCCGTCGTTGACAGGCGAGATCGCGCTCGAGGAAAACGGCGGTCGCGTAAGAGCCGTATTGCACTTCGATCCGGCCGAGACGGTGCATATGTCCGTTTTTCAGGACGGTGTGCTGACCGAAACGGTTGATGCCGCCACCATCGGAGACGCAGTGTCGTTCGAGAGGCTTAAGGACGCGCGTTGGGTCTCGGTCATCGGATTCAATTCTGCGGGCCTGGCGAGCCTCCCGGTATCGGCTGATCTTGGCGAGCCTCTTGCGCGCCTTGCGGTCACCCGCGCGCTCGTCATCGGCGTGAACACTTACGAGGATGAGCGCCTCCGTTCTCTCAATTACCCTCTGCGCGATGCAGGCACGGTGCTCGAAACGCTGACCGAGCCGCTTGGCAAGGAGCCACCGTTCCGCGGCGAGGTAGGGCCGAAGGACAGGCGTGCCACACCCGAGGCCATACTGGAGGCGACGGCGCGACTGCTGGACGGGCTGGCGCGTGGGGACCACGCGGTCCTGTTTCTGGCCGGCCATGGCATGCAGGACCGCAATGGGCGTTTCTATTTCGCGACGTCGGCCACCGATCCAACGGATCTCGAACACACAGCCTTGCCTTTCGATCGGCTGGCCGCGCTGTTCGAAAGGACCGAGGCGCGCATCACCATTCTTCTTGACGCCTGCCATTCTGGCGCCGCGGGGACCGGGTCTTTCACCACCAACGACGATCTCGCCAACAGCCTCGCCGCCCTCAGATCCAATCTCACCGTTCTCGCCGCCGCGAAGGGGCGACAGGAGTCGCTCGGGCGGCGCGAGGTCGGGGGCCTGTTCACCAACGCGATCGTTACCGTCCTTGGAAAGGAACGCGATCGTTATGACCACAACCATAATGGTCGCATAGAGGCCTCCGAACTGTATCGAGGCGTCAAGACGCTGGTTTTCGCGGCGAGCGACGGCAAGCAGACACCCTGGATCATCAACAGCCGACTGGTGGGAGACTATGCCCTCTTTTAGATTTCGCGACGCGTATAAAGCGGTTGCGGTCCTAACCGTTGCCATGCTGCTTCTCGCACCTGCCGCCGCCGGTGCCGCGTGCCTCATCTGTGACGAGGTCGTCGAGCTGGATGGAGTAAGGGCAAAATGCTTCCGTCAGGACTATGAAAAGTTTCTTTCAACCGCCCGGAGCGCGGAAACGAGCAATGCGGAGGTCGACCTCTCCGCCTGCGCCGGGGACGACGGACACGAACGCCGCGGTCTTGATCGGATGCCCGGGCTATTACCGCCCGGCAGTGAATCCACCGCACGGAACCAGCGCGAGCTACGCTCGGTCTACATCTTCGACGAGGCAAGCCTTGTTTGCCTCAAACGACTGCTGGATGGTCACGAAGGCACGATCGATCCGTCGGTGCGGTTCGATCTGGTCGAGAATTGCATGCCATGAGCCAGCCATCATCCAAGCGGCGGGCTGGGCTCTCTTTCTTCTACGTTTCGGATAACGGCTGGTCGCTTTTGAGCAGCATTGTCACCGTTGTGACCTTCGTCGGCGCGGTGGGGGGTATCTTTTGGGCAGTCTTCGAGTACCGCGAGAGCCAGGAGACCGAACGCACGAAATATACGCTCACTCTCATCGAGACCTGGGAAACGCAGGGCTATCGGCAAGCCTATGGTGAACTTCGTAAGTTCTACACGGCGTTCATCGAGACGGTCCCGCCCGCCGACAGGAGGACGGCTGAGACGAGCGGACACGCCAGGGACAACCTGCTGCAGTCCTTCAACCGTCGGATCGCGCAGGAGCCTGCGCGCCAGGAGCAAGTCAGGGAGGTCGTCTATTTCTTCAACCGGCTTGGTCTTTGCGTGAGCGCGTCGCTCTGCTCCAAGGAAACCACCGCAGTCTTCTTCAATGATACCGTGCAGTCTTTCCTCGATGCTTACGGCCCTTATATCGAAAGCAGCAAGGAAACATTGCCAGGCCGGGGCGCGACACTTGTCGATCTCTCTCGGGAGCTCAATCCCGCTGGTCCGGACTAGGCACCATGCGAATCTCTCCCTTTCGTGCATTGCCCTTCGCCGATTTCCCCTGATAAGACTTCTCCTATTCGTTTCATCACCTATGTCCTTGGTTTTTCGGGAGGCAATCGTCGCCATGGTCGAACTTGCGCAATCGCTCGCATCCATCAAGCTACAGGACCTGTCCGGCAAGGCCGTGCTGATCACCGGCGCCTCGACCGGGATCGGCGCGGCGCTCGCCCGCGCCTTTGCTGCGCAGGGGGCGAAGGTCGGCGTGCATTACAATGCCAGCCGCGAACCGGCGGAGAAGCTTGCCGAGGAGATCCGGGCTGCCGGCGGCACCGTGCATCTGATCCAGGGCGACGTGTCGAGGGAAGGCGAGACCGAGCGTGTCGTCGAGGAGACGGCGAAGACCTTCGGTCATCTCGACGGGCTCATCAACAATGCCGGCGGCATGCTGGGGCGCAAGCCGACCTCGGAATATACCGACGCGCATTATGCCGCGGTCATGGACCTCAACGCCCGCTCGGTGCTGGCGGCAACGCGTGCGGCGCATCCCTGGCTGAAGAAGCAGGGTGGCTTTATCATCAACACCACCTCGATCGCCGCGCGCAATGGCGGCGGCAATGGTGCGATCCTGTATGCGGCGTCCAAGGGCTTCGTCTCGACGATCACGCGTGGTCACGCCAAGGAATTCGTCGCCGACCGGATCCGCGTCAACGCGGTGGCGCCGGGTGTTATCGCCACGCCCTTCCACGAGCGTTATACCAATGACGAGCAGATGGAGCTGCAGCGCAAGTCGATCCCGATGGGTTTTGTCGGCACGTCGGAAGATTGCGTCGGCGCCTATCTCTTCCTCGCCTCGCCGACGCTGTCGGGCTACATCACCGGCCAGATCATCGAGGTCAATGGCGGCCAGCTTATGCCGTAAACGCTTCAATCGGCGAGCAGGATCCCTCGCTTTCCCTTTTAAAAGGGAACTTTCGAACCGCCGTGACGTTTCCCGCTTGGTCTTTTCAGCAAGCGGGGCACCATGAGCTTTTCATTTTCGGAACTCGACTTCCTCAAGCCGGAGCTGGGAGCGGAGTATACGGGTTCTGGCACCCATTTCGCGGTATTCTCCGCCCATGCGGAACAGATGGAGCTCTGCCTCTTCTCGCCTGACGGAAAGAATGAGATCGCCCGGCTGCCATTGCCGAAACGCGAAGGCGACATATGGTCGGGTTATATCGCCGGCGTCGGTCCGGGCACCGTCTACGGTTATCGCGCCCACGGCCCCTATGACCCGCAAGCCGGACATCGCTTCAATCCGAACAAGCTCCTGCTCGACCCCTATGCCAAACAGGTGACGGGCGAGCTTAAATGGGACGACGCGCTGTTCGGCTACCAGATCGGTGAGGACGACCTTTCCTTCGACGCACGTGACAGCGCGCCCTTCACGGTCAAGGGCGTGGTGCAGGATCCGGACTTCGATTGGGCGGGTGAAGAGGCGATCCGCCGTCCCTGGCCCGACACCATCATCTACGAGGCGCATGTGCGCGGACTGACGATGACGCATCCGAAGGTGCCCGACCGGCTGCGCGGCACCTTTCTCGGCATGTGCAGCGATCCGATCATCGACCATCTCGTCAAGCTCGGCATCTCGGCGATCGAGCTGCTGCCGATCCAGTATTTTCTCGACGATCGTTATCTCCTGGAAAACAACCTACGCAATTATTGGGGCTATCAAACACTCGGCTTCTTCGCGCCTCAATCTCGTTACATGTCCGGCGACAAGATCACCGAAATCAAGACCATGGTGAAGAAGTTCCATGCCGCCGGCATCGAAGTCATCATGGACGTGGTCTACAATCATACAGCCGAGGGCAGCGAGAAAGGACCGACGCTGTCCTTCCGCGGGCTCGACAATGCCAGCTATTACATCCTCTCCCCTGATGATCCGCGCCACACCTACGATACGACGGGCACCGGCAATACGCTGAATGCCGCCAATCCCATGGTGATGCGCATGGTGCTCGACAGCCTGCGCTATTGGGTCGGCGTCATGCATATCGACGGCTTCCGTTTCGACCTTGCCAGCACACTCGGCCGCCAGGATATGGAATTCGACCGGCAGGGCCTGTTCTTCGGCGCCATCCGCCAGGATCCGATCCTTGCCGGTGTCAAGCTGATCGCCGAGCCCTGGGACGTGGGCGATGGCGGCTATCAGGTTGGCGGCTTTCCGCATCCCTTCCGTGAGTGGAACGACAAGTTTCGTGACGACGTGCGTCGCTTTTGGAAGGGCGATGGCGGCATGGTCTCGGAGATCTCGCAACGCATCACCGGCTCGGCGGTACAGTTCAACCACTCGGATCGCGGCGCGACCTCATCGATCAATCTGCTGTCGGCCCATGACGGCTTCACGCTGATGGACACGGTTTCCTTCGACGACAAGCATAATGACGCGAACGGCGAGGATAACCGGGACGGACATTCGGACAACCATTCGGACAACATGGGTGCCGAAGGCGTGACGGATAACGAGGACATCAACAGCCTTCGGGCGCGGCGGCGCCGCAACATGATGGCGACGCTGATGCTCTCCCAGGGCGTTCCGATGATCCTTGCAGGCGATGAGGTGGGCAACAGCCAGGGCGGCAACAACAACGCTTATTGCCAGGACAACGAGATCGGCTGGACGGATTGGTCGGGGCTCGACGACCCCTTCCTCGATTTCTGCCGGCAGGCCGTCGCCTTCCGAAAGGCCCATCCGGTCTTGCGGCAGGAGCGGTTCCTGACCGGAGAGACAGCCGAGGACGGGCGCATAGAGATCGCCTGGTACAAACCGGACGGCGGTTTCATGGACGAGGGGGCCTGGAACGACGACGGTTTGCAGGTACTCGGCGTCTACGTCTCGAGGAGTGTGCATGCACCGGACACCGAGGAGATGGACGACCTCTTCCTCGTCTTCAATGCAGGTGGCGACTGCGAAGTTCACCTGCCCGTGGTGAATGGGCTGAAACAGTGGTCGAGGGTTCTCGACACGGGCTCGGAGACGGCTTCCTTCGAGGTGCGCGAGCCGGAGAATCCGGTCATCGTCTATGCCCAGAGCGTGGCGGTCTTCGCGCCGAAGGGACAAACCGAGCCGCCGAAAGGCGCGACAAAAGCCGAGCGTCGCCGCTGGTTCCAGTTCGGCCGCAGGAGCAAGTAACGGGTCGCAGAGAACATGAATGCCGAAGCCATCACCGACCTTGGTCTCGTCTATGTCAGCGATACCGAACCAGGCATCCGCAGACGAAGGAAGGGCAAGGGTTTCAGCTATGTGATGCCCGACGGCACGACGCTGGCCGACGAGTTGCAGCGGGCGCGCATCGGCGCGCTCGGCCTGCCACCGGCCTACGAGAATGTCTGGATCTGCCTCTACGAAAACGGCCATCTGCAGGCGACCGGCTTCGATGCGCGCGGGCGCAAGCAATACCGCTACCACAAGGAATGGCAATCCTTCCGAAGTGCGGGAAAATTCCATCAGCTGATCGAATTCGGCCGGGCGCTGCCGAAGATACGCCGCACCGTGCTGCGCCATCTCGACACCGGTGCGGAGGATGTCAACGGCGTGCTTGCGGCTTTGACGACGCTGCTTGACGAGGCGCACTTACGCGTCGGCAACCAGGCCTATGTCAGGGAGAACGGCACCTATGGCGCAACGACGCTGCTCAAGCGCCACCTGAAGATCGTCGACGGGCAGATCGAGCTGAAATTCCGTGCGAAGGGTGGCAAGCGCGTCCAGCGCAGCCTCAAGCATCCCAGGCTGCAGAAGATCCTGGAGGAGATAGCCGACCTGCCAGGCCGCCAGCTCTTCGTCTGGAAGGACGAAAGCGGGACGCTGAAGCCAATCGATTCCGGCCGGTTGAACGCCTATCTGGCCGAGATATCGGGCATTCCGATTTCGGCGAAGACCTTCCGCACCTGGGCTGGATCGCTGGCGGCTTTCGGAGCGGCGCGCGAGACGATCCTCGGTGGCGGCCGGCCGACGGTGAAGCAGATGTCGGAGGCCGCGGCCGAGGCGCTGCACAACACACCGGCGATCTCGCGCTCGAGCTATATTCATCCCGCGATCATCGCGCTCTCCGGCAACGATCATCCGCTGGTCGAGACTGGGAACGAGCCGCTACGGGGCTTGCGGGCCGAGGAAAACAGGCTACTTGATTTCCTCACAAGCGAGATCGAAGAATGAGCCCCAGACTTCCGCCAGCATCTGATGTATCGCTGACGCATCCCGACCGGCTCTACTGGCCGGACGAGGGCGTGACCAAGCAGGCGCTGGCGGATTACTACGCCGCGGTCTGGCCGTTCATGGCGCCTTATGTCGTCAATCGGCCCTTAGCACTGCTGCGCCTGCCGGACGGGATAAAAAGCCACCAGCGGTTTTTCCAGAAACATGCCTGGAAGGGCATGAACCCACATATCGAGGAGATCGCCGACCCGCAGGATGCGGACGGTGAAAAGCTGCTGCGCATCGCCGATTTCAACGGCCTCGTGGCGCTGGTGCAGTCAGCCGTGCTCGAAATTCATCCCTGGGGCGTTACGACCGACGATTGGGAAAGACCCGACATGATCACCATGGACCTTGATCCCGGCGAGGACGTGGCCTGGAGCGCTGTGATTTCAGCAGCGCTTGAATTGAAGGCGCGGCTGGAAGCCCATGGCCTGGTCGCCTTCGTCAAGACGTCGGGCGGCAAGGGGCTGCATGTGGTCACGCCGCTCGCGCCGAAGGCCGGCTGGGCGGAGGTGAAGGATTTCGCCCATTCGCTGGCCGAAAGCATGTCGGCCGACGCGCCGGAGAAATATCTGGCAACGGCGACGAAGGCAAAACGCAGTGGACATATCTACATCGATTATCTCCGCAACGGCCGCGGCAATACGGCGGTCGCGGCCTATTCGACGCGGGCACGATCGGGCGCGCCGGTTTCCATGCCGCTGGATTGGGCTGATTTGAACGAGGTGAGCGGTCCAGCCGCTTTCACGCTCGGCAACGTGCCGCGGCGATTGGAGACCCAGCCGAAAGACCCGTGGAGAAATTTCTTCGATGCGGCGGTGCCGCTCGAATGAACGGCTCTATCCCTTTGCTTTTACGCAATTCCCGGCAAAACCGCTTCGCGCTTTGCCGGGAATTGCTCTTAACTCAGCCCACACCGTCGAGCTCAGGATAATGCCTGAAAATCCCTCCCTCGTTGAAGGCGAGGCGGCGGGGGGAGGCGAGATAGCGGGCAATCTTCGGTCGCTTCGCCACCGCATCGTGCAGAGCCAAGAGGCCGGGATATTCCGCCTTGCGCTTCGTCATGGCTTTCGGAAATGCGTAATTCAGGCCCTCGATCACCTGGAAGAGCGAGAGGTCGACATAGGTGAGCGCATCGCCGACCATATGGTTGGCGCCTTTCGGGTTACGTCGCAGCACCCGCTCGAAATAGCCGAGGAATTTTGGAATGCGGTCACGAATGAAAGCGGCCGAGCGGGCTTTTGCCTCTTGCTTCTGATCCTCGTAGTAGAGCGACATGTCGATCGGGTGATGCGTATCGTGCACTTCGGCGACGAAATCGGTGACGGTCAGTTGCAGGCCGTTGACGACATGGCGAAGGCCTTCATCCTTAGGCGCAAGGCCGAGCTTCGGACCGAGATAAAACAGGATGTTGGCGACATGCGGGATAATGAGGTCGCCGTCCTTCAAGAAGGGTGGTGCGAAAGGAATATGCGGTTCGCTTTCGCTCTCCATGATGTCGATCATGGCACCGGTGCCACGCCCGGGCTGGCGGGTAACATCGATATAATCGGCGCCGGCTTCTTCCAGCGCCAACCGCACGAATTCGCCGCGGCCTTGAATGCCGTCCCAATAATAAAGCTCGTATGCCATGAGCGCTCAATCCTTCGGTTGACGAGCGAAGTCTTTTCGCAGTTCGTCCTTGGCCTTTTCAAGGGTTCCACGCCGCTTTTTCGTCAGTTGGTCGCCGGCGCGGTTGATGTAGAAGGTCAGCATCGACATGGCGGCGCGATAAGGGCTCGACTTGCGGCGATCGCTCTTCTCGGCGGAGTGCTTGACGGAGCGGGCAATCTTCTTCGGATCGTCCGATTTGAACACGCCTTCCTTCAGGTCCATCGCATCGCTGTGTTCGGTGACGTCCTGCGACCATTTCTTCTTCGATTTGGCCATGGGTCAAACTCCCTATACGGCTGGCGGAAAGCCTCCGCTTGCCGCATCAGTTGTTAATGGTGGCTGTGGTGTTCGTTGCGCTTGCGCGTCGCAGCGGCCTTCTTTGCCGAAGCGGACCGTTCCTCCTTCGAGCGTGCGGCGGATGCCGCGCCGCCGATGCGGCCGCCCTTTTCGGAGGATTCATGCGTATCCTTCTTGCCGCGGCCGGAACCGGATTTGTTGCCGCCGCCGCTTTCCTTGTTGACGGTCGCCCAGGCACGCCGTTCGGCTTCCTTCTCGGAGACGCCACGATCCTCGTAGCCCTCCTCGATGTGCTCCGCCTTGCGCTTCTGCTTGTCGGTATAGTCGGATTTGTCACCTCTCGGCATCTTGGCCTCCTCTGGTTTGCAAAGGGACTGAACCGGTCAGCTGCCCAAAAGTTCCGGCCGCGATCGTGGCCCGCAAGGCCCGGATTCGGAACAAAAGCCGATTTTATCAGGTTTCCGATGGCAAAGCCCTGCACAGAAGAAGGAGCCGAGAACATGGAAAAACACATCGTCAAAGCCGATGGAAACGGCGCGATCGACGTGAACAGCCAGGTATCGCCGGTCACCTATACCGTCGGCCTCAAGCAAGGGAAGGGACGTTCCTACGAGGTCGACATCCGCCTGATGGCGCCGCGTGACTGGCTGCTGCAGAGGGGCTTCGAGCGGGATGCCGTGCTGGTCACTCAGAGCGGCGCGCGCATTCCCGTCTATCACGATGGCGGCAGCCATCACGATGGTAGCAATGATGGCCGTCTCGATCCTGCCGACACGATCTCGATCGAACTGACGGCGCGCGACGACAGCTGCACCAGCGAGGTGGATCTGATGCGCAAATATCCCGAGTTCGACGGCACCGACGCATAAAGCAGAAGCCGCAGCATTCCGTGACTGGCAGAAAACAGAGATACTCTAGGCGCCAGGCCGCTGCTGGACGGCGCTTCTGACCGCCCGGTCGAGCGCCGTGCTGCTGAAAGGTTTCGACAGCAGCACCGAGCCGGGGAGATGGTTTGCATCCGGCAGGCTGCTGTTGCCGGTGGCAAAGACCAGGCCGACCGACGGAAAAGCCTCGCGGGCCTTGGCGGCAAAGGCCGGACCCGACATGCCGGGCAGGCCGACATCGGTGACGATGATATCGATGGTGGTGTGTCCGATGATTTCCACGCCCCTTTCGCCGCTATCAGCTTCGATGACGTCATAGCCGAGATCCTGCAGAATTTCGGCAGTATCCAGGCGGATGAAGGCGTCGTCTTCCACAAGCAGCAGCTTCAGCTTTTCGCGGGTGATCTCGGGGTGTTTGGCAGGGGCCACTACGGCATCGCTCGCCCCTTGGCGGCGTTGCGTCCTGAGAGTAAGCACGTGGCGGATCTTGCGGGCGAGTTCCTCGCGCGTATAGGGCTTGGAGAGCAGTTCGAGGCCGGGATCGAGCCGGCCGCCATGGACGATCGAATTTTCGGTATAGCCCGATGTGTAGAGCACGGCGATATCGGGCAGACGCTCGCGCGCCATGCGCGCAAGCTCCGGGCTCCGCAACGGCCCGGGCATGACGACATCGGTAAAGAGCAGGTCGATATGAGCGCCGCTTTCGATCACGGTGAGCGCGCTTTGGGCGTCCTTGGCCTTCAACACGTAGTAACCGAGATCCGACAGCATCTCGACGACGGTGGCGCGCACGCCCTCGTCGTCCTCGGCGACGAGGATGGTTTCCGTGCCCCCGGCGGCCGGTACGCTGTCAGCGGCCGTGACCCGATCCTCGCTTCGGAACGAGCGGGTCAGGTAGAGCTTGACGGTCGTGCCTTCGCCGATCTCGCTGTAGATCTTCACGTGGCCGCCGGATTGCTTGACGAAGCCGTAGACCATCGACAGGCCGAGACCTGTGCCCTTGCCTTCCGGTTTCGTCGAGAAGAAGGGCTCGAAGGCCTGCTCCATCACCTCCTGCGTCATACCGGCGCCGGTATCGGTCACGGCGAGCACCACATATTGGCCGGCGGTGACTTCAGGATGGATACGGCTGTAGGAATCGTCGAGGAAGGCGTTGCCGACCTCGATCGTCAGCTTGCCGGCGCCATCCATCGCGTCGCGCGAGTTGATCGCAAGGTTGAGCAGTGCGTTCTCGATCTGGATCGGATCGGCGAAGGTGTTCCAGAGACCGCCGGAGACCATGGTCTCGACTTCGATTTCCTCGCCGAGTGCGCGGCGCAGCATGTCGTCCATGCCGGTGACGAGACGGCCGATGTTGATGACCTTCGGTTCCAGCGGCTGGCGGCGACCGAAGGCGAGCAACTGGCTTGCCAGCCGCGAGCCGCGTTCGACGGCGGCAAGCGCGTTGGAAATGCGTTCCTTGCCCCGGCCGCTATCTGCCACATCCTTGCCGAGAAGCTGCAGATTGCCTGAGATCACCTGCAGGAGATTGTTGAAATCATGGGCAACGCCGCCGGTGAGCTTGCCGATCGATTCCATCTTTTGCGACTGCTGGAGCGCTGCTTCGGCCTGCTGGCGTTCGGCGATCTCGGCCGCGACGCGGACCTCGAGCATTTCGTTGAGTTTCCGCAGCTGATCCTCCATGTCGCGGCGTTGGTCGATTTCGACCTCGGCGGCACGGAAGAGCCGGATATTGTCGATCGCGACGGCCGATTGGCCGGCGAGGCTGACGAGGCTCGCCTCGGCCGCTTCGGAAAAACGGCCCGGCTGGCCGTGCCCGAAGAACAAGCCGCCGATGACGCTGCCGTCGCGGGATTTCACCGGCACGGCAAGATAGCTCCTAACCGGAAGATGCCCCTTCGGCATGCCTGCATGCGGCGCATTCTGCCCGTAGCGCGGGTCGAGCAGGATGTCGTCGGAGCGCAGGATGCCTTCGCCGTTGAAGGTCGGCGCGAAGACCTTGGTATTGCGCGGCATCGGGAATTTCTCGAAGGCCTTCCGATCGACGCCGGCGAGCGCATAGAGCATGTAGCTGCCGCCCTCGCCATCATCGACATTGTAGAAGAAGGCGCCGAATTCCGCGCCGGTCAGCGTCACGCCGGCATCGACGACAATCTGGGTGAGGCGTTCGACACTGAGCTCGGCGGTGATCGCCGCACCCGCCCGGTTGACGACAGCAAGCGCCTCCGATTTCGCGCGCAGTTCTTCCAGCGCTCTCTGTTCGCCGCGCTTGGCCGACACTTGGTCGGTGACATCGAGGGCCGCGCAGAGGATGCCGGCGACCTTGCCGTCTTCGTCGCGTAGCGGGGTGTATGAGAAGGTGAACCAGGTGTCCTCGGTACGGCCGTCGCGGCGCATCGGGATGAGCAGCTCTTTGAAGAGCTGCGAACTACCTTCCAGCGTGCTGCCGACGATCGGCGAGAACTGTTCCCAGATATCCGCCCAGACCTCGCGGAAGGGTCGTCCGAGGGCATCGGGATGCCTCTCCGGGAAAACCGGCACATAGGCGTCATTGTAGAGAAAAGCGAGATCCGGACCCCAGGCGACGAATTTAGGCTGGCGGGAATTCAACACCATTTCGGCGATATGCTTGAGAGACGCAGGCCAGCTTTCGACCGGACCGAGACCGTCGGCGTGGAAAGCCGGATGCCGTAACAATTCGCCGATTTCGCCGCCACCTTTCGGCCAGCCGTTCCCGACGCTTCCCATTCAAAATCGCTTTCTTGTCGTCAGCCGCGCCGGGGTGATCAGCCACCTCGGGGTTCAGCCCTTCCAAACCGTCAACATAGGGGCTTCCGATGGGAGGGAAAGGGCGCGGTCGAAATATCCTTAACTGCCGGGTGTTCAACAGTTTTAGCAGTCTGCGGACGTCGCCTGCGGGCTGTTATCTTCGATAGAGTTTTTGCGATGCGGCAAAGGCGCGGTCGATGTAGACGGAGACCAGCTGAACCGGCGCGCGCGGATCGCGAAAAACCAGTCCGACCAGATTGTCGACGACAAGGATGAATCCGAGCGCGAGACCGAGGTAGAGCAGTGCGGCGATGACGAGGAGCGACATCTCCATCCCTCACACGATCGAAACGCGGCCGCTGGCCGCGAAGAGCAGGATGGAAAGTATTTCGATATGGCCGTCGTTCATGGCAACTTCCCCGGTTTCGCCATAAACAGCCAGGGGATGCTCTTGTTCCCGGTTATCCGGGCAGGGCTCAACTTTTTTTGGAAGCCTCAAAGCTTGCAGCGTCATCCGGCCTCTGTTCACCCCCGCATGGAAGCCCACCCCTGCAATTCAATATCGCACAACCAATTCAGGCATATGACAAAAGGGATCAAGGGCGTCGAGACGACGCCCTTTTTAATCGAGATGCTCACTATTCTAGCGTTCAGGACGCGGTTTTGCGGCTCGCGGTGCGCTTTGGCGCCGGCGTGACCACGCCATTCGTCTTGGCACCGGTCGCAGTGCGCTTCGCCTTGGGCTTGACCTCTTTGCCCTTGGAAGACGCAGCCGAGCCCTCGAGCGCTTCGCGCTCGTATCGTGCCTGTTCCCAATGGATGGACTCTCGCCCTGTCGGATAACCCTCTTCTTCCCAGAGGGTGTATGCACGTTTTTTGATCCACTCTTCCCGAGTTTCTGCCATCGCTGATCTCCAGTCACATGATGCCGTCGTTCGAACGCGATACTGCTTAGATGGTTCCAGAGGAGGGGAGCTCTTACAAGCGAAATCGCGCCGCAACCGGAAATATTTCGCATCGCAGCATATTAGGGTTGAAAATCGGCACTCATGCGGGCCGAAACGCCGCCGCCTTGTGCAGATCTGACACGAACTCCCGGCGCTGCCGGTGCTGTTCTTGCTCGTCGCGGATGCGTAAGAGATAGGAGGGGTGGATCGTGACCAGGACAGGCGGACGGTTTGTCGGATGCAGAATGTGCCCGCGTTCCGGCGTCAGCTTGGCGTTAGGCCCGAGCAGCGCATAAAGCGCGCTTGCGCCGAGCGCCACGACGAGCTTCGGCTGCAGGATGTTAAGCTCTGCGCCGAGCCACCAGGCGCAACGCCTGATCTCGCCGGCATTCGGTTTTGCATGCAGCCGCCGTTTGCCGCGCGGCGTGAACTTGAAGTGCTTGACGGCATTGGTGACATAACAGCGCTGACGATCGAGACCGGCTTCTTCGAGGCAGCGATCGAGCAGGCGGCCAGCGGGACCGACAAAAGGCCTGCCGGTCAGATCCTCCTGATCGCCCGGCTGCTCGCCGACAAGGACGATCTCGGATTTCACAAGGCCTTCGCCGAAGACGACTTGCGTGGCATTCCTGAAGAGATCACAACGAGTGCAGCCTTCGGCCTGATGCCGGAGTTCGGCAATGCTGTCGGCATCCGCGACTTCGAACGCCAGAGCCGGACCGACGTTTGCGGCGATTTTCATGATGCCATCCTCAGTCTCCTCGGGATCAATCGATCCGTGCAGGGATTGTTCCCTGCCGAAACGGCCGGTCCCGGGCCGGCAAAATGATCACGGCGAGAAAATTCGCGTCATGGGAGAGCGACGGCGCGATTGAACGCCGCCGTTTCGCGGCTATATTCGCCAGCGATGTTCTATCTCCTGTCGACCTACTGGCCGCATATCCTCTTTGTCGTCTCGGTCGCCATGGGGGCCGCGGCGGCGATCCATGCCGCCATGACCAAGGAGGAGGTGCGTGCCGCGATCGGCTGGGTCGGCGTCATCATCCTGTCTCCGATCATCGGCGCGGTGCTCTATGCGATTGCCGGCATCAACCGCATCCGCCGCAAATCGTTGAGCGTGCGCCGCGACGCGCTGCTGCTTGCGGCCGAATTCGACGAGTTGGAGACCTTCGACGCCGAGGCAGAGACGGTGATCAGCCAGTTCGGCCGCCGCTTTGCGGCGCTGCAGACGCTCGGCGACCGGGTGACGCGCAATCCGCTGACCTCAGGCAATACGATCGACATGCTGGAAACCGGCGACGAGGCCTATGCGGCGATGAAATCAAGCATCGACGAGGCGGCGCGCAGCATCCTGCTCGAAACCTATATCTTCGACCGCGATGCTGTCGGCCTTCGCATCGCCGACGCGCTGATTGCGGCGGCCAGGCGCGGTGTGGAAGTCCGGGTGCTGATCGACGCGGTCGGAGCGCGTTATTCGGTGCCGAGCATTCTCGGCCATCTGAGGGAAGGTGGCGTCACCGTTGCCGTCTTCAACGGCAACGTCATCATGGGGCTGCGGCTGCCCTATGCCAATCTGCGCACCCACCGCAAGATCCTCATCGTCGACGGGAAAATTGCGCTCACGGGCGGAATGAACATCAGGGCGGGCTTCAGCGAGGAGGCGACGGGCGAGAGCTTTGCTCACGACACGCATTTCACCGTCACCGGCCCTGTCGTCGCCGACCTCTTCGATCTCGCCGCCGAAGACTGGCGCTTCTCCACGCAGGAATTGTTGAACGACGAGCCCTGGCGCATCGAACCGCCGCAGCGCAGCCCCGGCGATCCCATCCTGATGCGCGTCGTCGCCTCCGGCCCGGACCGCAGCGTCGAGACCAACCACAAGATGCTGATGGGCGCCTTTTCCGTGGCGCGCCAATCGATCCGCATCATGTCGCCCTATTTCCTGCCGGACCGTGAACTCATCAGTGCCCTGGTAACGGCGGCGCGGCGCGGCGTCGAGGTCGATATCGTCGTGCCTGCTGTCAACAACCTCGTGCTGGTCGACCGGGCGATGACGGCGCAATTCGATCAGATTCTCAAGAACTACTGCCGCATCTGGCGCTCCACCGGCAGCTTTAGCCATTCGAAGCTGCTGACGATCGACGGCACCTGGGCCTATGTCGGCTCTTCCAATCTCGACCCGCGCTCACTGCGGCTGAATTTCGAGGTCGATCTCGAAGTGCTGAACGAGGGTTTCGCCGCCGAGATCGACGAGCATATCGAGGAAACCCTGAAAACGGCAACGCCTGTGACGCTTGAAGGGCTGCAGGCGCGACCCTTCGCGGTGCGGCTGCTCGAGAAGGTGCTATGGCTGGGGTCGCCTTATCTCTGAAGGATTTTTTGTGATCGGACGTGGCAAGTCCGGCTTGCCTGCCTATACTGCTGAGACAAGCCTTTTCGATCAACGGAACAAGTGCGCCTGCCGATGCACGCCAGAAAAGACAGCCTTCCCGCCAGCATTCTAGCCTCGATCAGGAGCAGGAAAAAGCGGCTCGACGCAGCCTATACGGAGGCAAGGCCGCGCAGTGCCGGAACGCTGATCGCGTCCTACAACGTGCACAAGTGCATCGGCACCGACCGCCGCTTCGATCCGGAGCGCACCAGCCGGGTGATCCATGAAATCGGCGCCGACGTGATCGCGCTGCAGGAGGCCGATACGCGCTTCGGCGAGCGCACCGGCATTCTCGATCTCGGGCGGCTGGAGCGGGAGACGGGACTGATCGCGGTACCGGTTGCCGGCATGGCGAAGGCGCATGGCTGGCACGGCAATGTCGTGCTCTTCAAGAAGGGGCTGGTGCATGACGTGCATCAGGTCAAGCTGCCGGGGCTGGAGCCGCGCGGCGCGCTCGTTGCCGAGATCGAACTCGAGAAGGGCGGCGTGCTGCGCATCATCGCCGCGCATTTCGGGCTGCTGCGCCATAGCAGAGCCCAGCAGGCCCGCATGCTGGTCGAACTGATCAACGACAGGCACGAGATGCCGACCATCCTGCTCGGCGACCTCAACGAATGGCGGCTCGGCGACCGGTCTTCGCTCAACACCTTCCAATCCGCCTTCGGACCGCTGCCGCCCGCCGTCCCGAGTTTCCCCGCCGGCCTGCCGCTTCTGGCGCTGGACCGGATTATCGCCAACCGCAAGGGGATTATCTCGGAGGTGGAAGCACATGATACGCCGCTCGCACGGATCGCCTCCGACCACCTGCCGATCAAGGCGCTGATCGATCTGGAACCGGTGGGCGGTTAGAAACCCTATCGACAGAGACGTGATCGAAGCGGCTCGATCGGCCGCCAAGTGCCTCTCACTTCGAGCGAAACAGACGCGTGAGACGGCGAAACCGCTGAGCCCACAATTGCGGATCGATCTTTTCCGATGAGGAAGGTGCGGTCAGTCGCTCAAGACGAGGCAAGAGAAACGTAGCCCAATCGTCAAGATCGCTTTTGCTGAAATAAGGCAGCCAGACGTCGGAGGGAGCCTCCCATTGTCGTGGATTTGCTCGAGCCAGATCGCCGAGCTTGACCAATATAGTTTGGCCGCTGCCTCCGAGGACTTCGATCTCCGGGTCTGGATCGGGTCTGGGAAGGCGCGCAATGATGCTTTCTTCCAGAGCTTTGCCAATGCTTCGATCCGCCTCGTTGAGGCGACGAAGTATTCTTGTGTCTCCGGCGGGGCCGGAGCCCTCTGTCATGTTGATCGTAAATTTGGCACCCATAATGCTGTTCGAATATTGGGAAACTTGTAGCCAACAAGCCCTTCCGTCCCGGGCAAAGCTGCACTTGCCCGAGTTCTGGGATTCCCACCCGAGCTCCCGAAATCTCGAAGCCAGCAGCAAGCGCATATGTCGGTGAAAATCTCTACTTTTCAGATAGTCTCGCATGCTTTTGTCCCAGGGATATGCATCGCGCTGGAGCATCTCATGGCATGCTCGAAGGCACAACGGACGCTTGTGTCGTAGCAAGCGTCTGCCAGCGCGGCATCTGAAAATTTTTTAGAACCGAAAGGGATGGCGCCTGCGGGAGCTGGAAGCTACTCGGTGAGCCCTTTTTGAGCGCCGGCATCGCAGCGTCCATCTCACCGCCGCCGGGGGGCAGGCTGCTCGCATCCTGACTTTATCTTTCGACCGGATCGACGAGTGCCTGGAGGAGATCCGCGGCCGGTCCTGCGTTGGATCAGGCCGCGGATCGGGGGCTGAAGGCGGATGATATTGGCAAAGATTAGGCGCATTTGTCGCGTGGCAGGCGGCGCCGGCCGGTCGATGCCAGCCGGCGCCGTATGTTCAATCTCTGCAATTGGCGCTAGAGAGCGCCTGCTGCCTGCAGCAGCTTGCGATCGAGATCGACCGCCACGCGGGGCTGCTTGTCGAGAACCATGGTCGCCGGCTTGTCGGTTGTGTAGCCCGGCCAGTCGGGCAAGCCGTCGGCGCTCGGCTTGCCGTTGCGCGCGAAGTTGACCCAGGCCTGGCTGACCTTCCTGGAAAGCGCGAGCGCGTCGCTGCCACCGCCGGTCGACGTCTTGACCAGGGCGGCGTTCGCAAACACGTAGGGCAATTCCGCACAATGCCAGGCCATGGCAATCCCATCCAGGACCGGTGACTCGTAGGCGAACATGTAGGAGTAGACCGGAGCCCCGTTCTGCTTCGCCTTCAGGTCGAGATCACGGATGGCTCCCGGCCGGAAGCGTAGATCCAGGAAATAGGCGTCGGCGATCTTTTTCTCTGGGTAGGCAGCCATGAATGCCTTGCCGACCGCGTCGGATTTGTCGGCGAAGCGCTCCTTCAGTTTGGCCTGAGACTTGTCTTCGTCCCAGTTGTTCTTGTTGTCGGCAAGAAGCTCGCCCGCCTTGTGGCCGATCACCGTCTCGAACTCGTTGAGGGTGTTTCCGACCATCAGCGGAATGTCCTTGGCCTGATCGACCCACTCTGTCCCGACCGGGTTCGCCGGAATGTAGTCGCCGTCCTGAACGGGTGCATAGCGGGCGTCCTTCGCGCCTTGGGCGGTCGCGTCCTTGATGGCCTTGTCGGCTGCGGCAAGGAGATCGTAATAGTCCGCGTCGGCAAGCTTGTCGATTTCGCCGACCTTGAGACCGAGATTGGCGAGCGTCAGTTCGGCCACCTTTCGCGAGGACGCCTGATCGATGACGGAATCGGTCCGGGAGCCGCTCTGGACGATGGCCTTCTGGAAGAGGCCCTTCGCTGAAGGCGTCCCCATCAGGGCGCGCACCTTGTAGCCACCGCCGGATTGGCCGAAAATCGTCACGTTGCCGGGATCGCCGCCAAAGGCTTCAGCATTGTCGTGGACCCATTTCAGCGCGGCGACGAGATCTGTGACGCTGGCATTGCCCGACCGTTTGTATTTCTCTCCGTAGGCGGAAAGATCGAGGAAGCCGAGCACGTTGAGCCGGTGGTTGAGGGTGACGACGACGACATCGCCGTCCTTGCTCAGATTGCGGCCGTCATAGGAGGTCAGCTCGATGCCGGAGCCATTGGTGAAGCCGCCCCCATGGATCCAAACCATGACCGGCCGTTTCTTTCCGTCCTTGATCGCCGGCGTCCAGATGTTCAGGAACTGGCACGCTTCGCTCATCGGCAGATAGCGGTGCGGATTGAAGAGTTCGTCGCCGGCCACTTCCTTCATGCGGGGGATGAAGCAGTTCTCGCCATAGGTGACTGCGGGACGGATGCCTTTCCAGGGCGCGACCTCTTCCGCCGGCATGAAGCGGTCGGCATGAGCATAGGGGACGCCAAGATAGCTGTAGATGCCATCGTCGAGTGCGCCGACGAGACTGCCCTTCTTGGTTTCGACCACCGTCTTGCTCTGCGAAGCAACAAACTCTTCGGCGAGAGCGGGTGCGCCGGCAATGGAAATTGTCACCGCCGACAGCGCAGATATCAAAGCGCAATAATATAGAAACGTCCTTTTCATCAACTTATCCTCTTGTCGTTGATTTCGAGTTTTCAAAGCCCGACGGCCGCCATCCCCGACCGTCGGTGACTAACTAGGTCGGTGCCGCCGATTGTCAGGCCACAGTCAGATGGTTTGCTGGAAAGAGGATCACGCCGGAGGGTTGGACGGGTCTTCTTGCTTCTTGAGTACGTCCGACGGAACACTACGCGGCCCCCGAGTGGTGTCGTTGGCCAACACTACCCGCACGGGTGATTAAACGGCGAGATACATGGAAATCTCGCCGCTTGCCCGGACTGCGCTAGCTAGCGTCCGCCACTTGTCAGAAAGATGACGAAGGGACCACGCCGATCGTTGGGACGGGTGGTTCGTGCTCCGGCACCTTGTTTCCTTGCTCGCCGCCCGCGCTCAGTGCCTCGCGCACTTCTTCCTCTTCCCAGCCCGCCTCGACGGCGGAAGCCACGAGCGTTTCGATTTTCTCGGTTTCCGAGTTGTGCGAAGTCTCATCGAGGCGGCGTCTGGCGGTCTCGAGACACTGACGGAGGTTCGAAGCGCGGCTGGCGTCGTTACGGTCGTAGCTTGGCGATGCGACGTAGGTCATTTGAAAGCTCCCTGCTGATCGACAGGAACACCTGAAGAGAGAGCCGGTTCCACAGCGTGTCTGCGGTAAGCCACCGGGTGCCGCCTCGGGGACTGACGGCATCTCCTGGCGCTGGTTCGCCTGCATCCGGATATCAAAGAGACTTCGATCGCGGCGCCCTGCGGTAGACCAGCCACATCGCGTGTCGAGGTCTCTCGTGACCGATCAAAGGGACATCGGATCATGTGCTTTGAGACCATTCGGAGGTGCAAAGGGAATTGTGGAGCGGCGGACCAACCTGCTGATCCGGCGCGCTGACAATGTCCCCAACCTCTCTGTAACTGGTTGATTTCATTCATTTTGACTCCGTCTTTTGCACCAAAAACACGGTTGTGGCACCTGGATCGATGGCCCGCTTCTCGAGGCTAGGTGACAACGAGGCAAAGAAAAACCCGCCGGTGAGGGCGGGTTCAGCGGTGCTCGCGAGAGCTTGTTTCAGGGAACTAGGTCGTGCCGATGGTAGAAGAGCGGTCGACCACTCTGGTTATGATGCCGCCTCGGGAAGGACGTCACTGACTGGCGCTTGTCCGTCTGCATCCGCTTTGCCCTAAGCGTCTATCAAGCGTCATGCCGGCTGAGTGCCGGTGGCTACGCCACGGCAGTCTGGTTGTCTCGGAACTTTCGATCGCGCCAGTCTGTTCGTACCTTTGTATGGAGGACGGTCTATGTCCAGAAAGAATAATGACCCATCAAAGGTGGCCAATCCTAAGGAGCAGCCTGTCAATCGCCCTGAGCGTAAGGAAGCGCCACCGGAGCCTGGCGATCATAAACAACCGGCTCGAGATATAAGGGAGGCACCGGTGCCCAACCCAAACGGCGATCCCGTCGACGAACCTTAGCAACTGCCAGACCGTCGTGAACCAACTTTTGGATTGGGTTCGTTGTTGCCTGGAACAAGGAAAATCCAACCGTCTCGCGATGACATCATCGATGTCTTTGATTTCTCGAGCGCCGGCCTTATTAGCTTTGCAATCAAATTATTCCTTGGCGTCGGAATAGTTCTTATATTGCAGCGTCTGAAGCGGCGCATCCAACCTCAGGATGAGCCCGGTCGGGGCGTAATCAAGAGAGACCTCCCCGAAGGCGGACAGACTGGAGTTGACGAGGCGTGTGCCGAACCCCTTCTTGCTCGGAGCTTCCACCGCCGGGCCTCCGACCTCCTGCCAAATGAAGTTCAGGCGCTTGTCGCCCAGCTCGTCTCCCACGGACCATTCGATTTTGACGGTCCCTGTATCTACCGACAGCGCACCATACTTGCTGGCGTTGGTGACGAGTTCGTGCAGCACGAGGGAGAAGCAAAGGGCTGCCTGTGGACCCAATTCAACTGCAGGACCGCTCGCGCGGAAACGTCCCGACGTCTCAAGTCCGAGATTAATCGCGGTAGCCTCGACAATCGTTGCCATGGTCGTACCCAACCAATCCTGCTGCAGCAAAATATCGTGTGCTTTCGAGTAAGCATTGATCCGTGCCGAGATTGACTGCTCGGCATCCTCCATAGAGCTGGCGTTTCGGAAGGATTGGCTGGTGATCGCCTGAACGACGGCCATCGTGTTTTTCATGCGGTGCGAGAGTTCGTGCATCAGGACGCGCTGTCGCTCCTCGTTTTCTCTCTGCTCCGTGCGATCTCTCAGAATCTTTACAAAACCCTCGACTTCGCCATCATCCGACGTCAACGCCATCATCTGGCCGGACGCCCAGAACAACGATCCGTCCTTGCGAACGTGCCAGCGCTCATCATTGCCATGACCTTCGGTCAGAGCGGCAGTCATTTCCCGCTGGAGAATCCCCGCCAGCCTGTCTTCCTCGGTGAAAATCGTGGCCGCGGGCTGGCCGATGATCTCGTCTTCATCCCATCCTACGATCCGGCGGGCGCCCTCGTTCCATGTGGTTACCAGCCCATCCAGATCCATAGAGATGATCGCATACTCGATCGCACTCTGCAGGATCGCTTCGAGAAATCGCTCTCGGGAGCGGCTGGAACTGGAGAAGAGTTTCATGATCATATGGTGCGCCTGATCCTTCGGAGCTGCAAGGCTGATCGACCACATCCAGAAGCGGGGGCCATCGTGTTGGCCAAGATCGTGGGTGTGTGGCACTTCGTCCGGCAGGTGTCGGATGAGTAATCGAGTACGTCAAACAAGCGATCTTCTCGGAAACAAAGATACACAAGCTACGTTATCAGCCGACGACTTTGTGAGCGTGGAAGCATGACACCCCATACCAAAGAAAAACTCCACGGGGATTTGCCCTCCGCATCTTCAAAAGCAGCTTCTGCCGATCGGAAAGAGTTGGCAGCGATCGCATTTGAACGCACCAGGATGCCGATGGTCGTCACCGACGGCCGCAAACCCGATCTTCCGATCGTGCTCGCAAACAAGGCATTCCTCGAGCTGACAGGTTACCCGGCCCAAGAAGTGCTAGGCCGCAACTGTCGTTTCCTGCAGGGCCCCGCGACGTCTCCAATCGCGGTCGCAGAAATTCGTGCCGCTATCGCCGGCGAGCGTGAGGTCAGCGTCGAGATCCTCAATTACAAGAAGAGTGGGGAGCAGTTCTGGAATCGCTTGCATCTCAGTCCCGTCCATGGCGATGACGGGAAGATCCTGTATTTTTTTGGATCTCAAATCGACATGACGGAATACCGGCGGATCGAGGCACTGGAGGCCTCCGAACATCGCCTGCTGATGGAAGTCGACCACAGATCCAAGAATGTCCTCGCGATCGTCGACAGCATCGTCCGCCTGAGCAATGCCGATGACCCCGCCCTTTACGCCGCCGCTATTCAACACCGCGTACAGGCGCTCGCCCGTGCCCATACCTTGCTTGCTGCACGGGGATGGACAAACATTTCTCTTGAGGAACTCATTCGCCAACAAGTGACGCCGTTCGCGGCCACCCGCGCTATTTTTAACGGGCCGGATATCAACATGCCTGCGCCGGTCGTCCAGCCCCTTGCGCTCGTACTCCACGAGCTCGCTGTCAACGCAGCCCATCACGGTGCACTTGCCGTGGCGCAAGGCAGGCTTTCAATCAGTTGGAAGCCCAGACCGTCCGGGGCGGGCTTTTACATCCGTTGGCAGGAGGTGGGCGCCCCCACTCCACCCAAATTGGCCAAACGAGGTTTTGGTACGGTGATTGTCGGCGCAATGGTCGAAAAGCAGCTTAAAGGACGCCTTCAGAAAATCTGGTCGGACGAAGGGCTGCTTATCGACATTGAGATCCCATCGGCAGGCCCGACCTGCGCATAACGGCACGTCGGCGCAGGAAAAGTGAGGTCAGAGACCCGCCCTTGAAATTAGAGACGGCCCCCGGTGACTAGGAATGGGATTGATTGTGATGGCCCTTGAACAGCTGCGGACCTGCCCCAATATGATTTTCATAAGGACCATTGGTGGCATGAAAGGAGGAAAAGATGCCGCTGAACGATGTTCCGTGGACCCGGCCGGTGAGAATCCGGCTGCAGTGCGGTTTGGAGCGCACCTTCACAGGAGCCTACGACGCCTTGGATTTTCTCGAGAACGAATGGCCGCTGCGTCATGGAGAGCGCCACGAACGCGCGGTGAAAACGTGCCGTGGCGCTCTCAACGGGGCTATTCCCAGCATCGTCGCGCGCGAGGCCTTCGTGGCCGCCTGCCTCGAAGCCGGCATGCCGTCCATCCTTGCCCCGTGGAAGAGAAAGCCGACAACGGATGCGGCCCGGCCAGCACGTCTCGTTGCCAGTTAAAGCAGAAACGATGATCTCGCCTCGGATGGGGCGAGGTCTGGTATAAGCGCACGTTTTCTCGTAAATGGCTGGGCGAACGCCGTGATGGGACTTCCGGCTGTCAGCCGGCATTTCGCTGTCGGACGGGAGGGCGTCGCAGCGTATGCAATCACCGAAACAGCGGTTCGTATCCTTCGCGTCCTCCATGGCGCGCACGAATGGCCAGACACTTTGCCAACGAGCTAGGCTTCGTTCTCAATGCTGAGAATCAACGGGTCGGTAGTCCGAACTGGTTCAAGGCGACCATTCGGATAGAACCACTCCAAAGGGTTCTGCCGAGACGAGAACGGACTGATTTTTCTCAGTAATGATCTACGCTTGCGCCGCAGTCATAAACTCGCGTTGAACCTCAGCTCTGAAACATCGCACGCTTTCGGTTCAGAAACCTGCGCATATGACCTGGTCTGGGCGATCATCAACGGCACGGAACCACCCACGACGGCCGGCGCCGCACGCCCGCATAAGTGGGAACGTAATTCCCGATCACGGGTTACTGCGAAGCAGTATCTCGGAAGAGGGAAACACGATGCGTACTTTACGCGACAACGGACTGTCGATCATTCTCGCAACGGCATCGCTGTTGACGATTGGCGGCATGCTGGTAACCGGTTATTTTGTCTACTATCACGAACTCGCCGACCATGGTGCTGCGCAGATCGGACTGGCAGCCTACGCTGCGTCCGGGCATTTCCTTTCATCGCTTTTTGAGAACTGGGAAAGCGAATTTTTGCAAATGTCGGCCTACGTGATGCTGACCGCTTTTTTCTTCCAGCGCGGATCGGCTGAATCCAAGGATCCGGACGAGCCTGCCGAGCAGGATGAGGACCCCGCCTTAAGGCAGAATGACCCAGAGGTGCCGTGGCCGGTCCGCGTTGGCGGCTTCACAAGATTTCTCTATTCCTATTCGTTGGGGATCGCACTTGGCATGCTGTTTATTGTGACCTTTTTGCTGCATCTTCGCTACAGTGCGGAAGCCGAAAGCGCCGAGGCGCTGATACACGGCCAGCCTCCAGTCACCATGGTCGACCATCTTGCGAGTGCGCGGTTCTGGTTTGAATCCCTGCAGAACTGGCAGTCTGAATTTCTGTCAACCGCGGTCGTCGTCGTTCTGTCGATCTTCCTGCGCTTTAAGGGGTCGCCGGAGTCAAAGCCTGTCGCTTCCTCGCATCGCGAGACGGGGGCCTGAACACTTCGAGATCTGTATGGACGGGAGGCATGTTTTTCGAAGGCTTCAAACTTGTGACCCTGCAGATAGCGTCCGGCGAGACGCGTGTGCCCGCGCTTCGCCCGGCCGGTCATCGCACCAAAGTTCGTGATGACGAAAAACTCGACCGGGCCGCTTCTGGCCATCCGCCGGTAACGTTCCGCCATCTTGAAAGCCGTTAACTTCGAGTTAGTTATGCGTGACGGGAGGAGCGCATGGAAACTTCATTCGGTGACCCATTGCCACGCGAAGCGCACCCGACACCCCGCGCGGCTGGAAAGCATGGTTCGGTCCTGAAGCAGCTCGGTCCCGGACTGATTACCGGAGCCGCCGACGACGATCCAAGCGGTATCGCGACCTACTCGCAGGCCGGAGCTCAGTTCGGCTTCAATATGCTCTGGACGATGCTGCTGACCTATCCGTTGATGTCGGCGATCCAGCTCATCAGCGCCCGCATCGGCCGTGTCACGGGATGCGGCCTCGCCACCAACATCGGGGCGATATGGCCCAAGCCACTTGTCGTCGGACTGGTACTGCTTCTATTCGTGGCGAACACGATTAACATCGGTGCCAACCTTGCTGCAATGGGAGCTTCCGCGGAACTCGCCACTGGAATACCAAGTCTTCCGGTAACCATGGTTTTCGCTGTTCTGTCCCTCACGCTGCAGATGTTCATTCGCTACGAAAGCTACGCCCGATATCTCAAATGGCTGACGCTCGTGTTGTTGAGCTATGTCGCCGTTCTATTGGTTGTCGAGATCGACTGGGTCGTGGCTTTGAAGGGCTTCATATGGCCGTCCTTTCCCCTGTCAGGCGACAGTTTTACGGTCATCGTGGCGATCCTCGGAACCACGATTAGCCCCTACCTCTTTTTCTGGCAATCGAGCCAAGAGGTCGAGGAGATTGATCGCAAGGACAGCGCAGAGCCGCTCAAGAACGACCCGAGACAAGCTCCGAAGGAACTCAAGCGGATCCGTCTCGACACCTTTGCCGGAATGGCGGTTTCCAACATCGTCGCGATCGCCATCATCATGAGCACCGCAGCCACCCTCCATGCTCATGGCAAGACCGAGATTGCGTCGGCTGCCGATGTCGCCGAGGCCCTCAAGCCTCTTGCGGGCGAGTTCGCATTCGTGCTGTTCAGCCTCGGCATCATCGGGACCGGCATGCTGTCTATTCCGGTGCTTGCAGGATCCGCAGCCTATGCCTTTGGCGAGAGCCAGGATTGGAAATGTGGCCTGGAGCACAAGCCGTGGGAGGCCTATGGCTTCTATGGAGTGATCGCGGCCGCCACCCTGCTGGGACTTGGCCTCGAGTTTATGCCTATCGATCCCATAAAAATGCTGTTTTGGAGTGCTGTTATTAACGGTTTCGTCGCCGTGCCGATCATGGTGGCAATGATGACGGTGGTCAGCCGTCACGGACGAATGAAAGAATTCACAGCCTCCAAGACCGCTTTATTCTTCGGCTGGGCCGCCACCGTTGTCATGGCGATGGCGGCGATTGCAATGATCGTTCTCAAAATATGACGTCCGCTGGAACCTCCCTCGAACTGGCGGATTTTTACCAATGCCAATTCAAGTGTTCACCTCGCGCAATGGTCCCAACCTAATGCAGCACTGAAAGCTTCGCCTGCCTCTCCAGAAGACCTTCGACGGTACCAACAAGCCTCGCGGCCCGCCGCAAGATGACCGCGCCGGTTGCGCTCACCGCGATGTCGTTGGACATCCTTTCCATACAGCCTGCCACCTCCATCATTGCCGTGCCGAGCTCGCTGTGGCCGATGCGGTCCGCCAGCCGTGCAAGGCGGCGGATGTTCTCCACATAGCGGGAAATCACCAAGAGCCGCTGTGGCACGGGATCATAGGTAGTGGTGACAATCCGAGGTCGGGTTTGCCTGACTATCATGTTCGGCCTCCCGCCTATCCAAGCAAAACCTCATGGCGCGCGGGCCGCGTCTGCGAGCCCTTGTCTCGCCACTCGTCGAGCTTCTTGAGCGCGTCAAGAATGTCTCTGTATCGAACCGGACGGGGGAGGCCCGGCGGATGGCGCAGTTCCGGCAACGATTCGACCGCGTGAAGGTCAGAAGCCCACGAAGCGAGAATTGCTCGTTTCTCGTCACTCGAAAGCCGCGCTGAGACGACCTCCTCCGGGCGGTCGAAGTGTCGGTGGGGGTGAAGAATGTGCGACGCGGATATCGCGTCGACCGCGTCGTGGCGGGTAGTGTGTTCAGAGCCTTTCGTTTTCATCTTGCATCTCCTAAAAACTTCCAGCTAACGGAGCGAAAATCTCCAGGTAAAAAGGAGATTGTTTCAACGAAAACAGCATTCAAGAGGTTCGAAGCGCGCCGCTCAAATTTTTTTAACGCGCCTCTTGAATCAAAAAACCCTCGAGACTGGACCGGCACCAGGAGGGCGACCAGCCAGTGAAGACCTATCTGGGCCAGCGAATAGCCAGGTTTCATCGAATTTTTCCGAAGCGAGAGGCCGCAGACTAGCCGGCGACGGTTAATGCTTCCTCACGCCCGGTTGCCAAAACGCGGCCGCCACAGATCACGGTGTGTTGGAACATTACTGCTGCCGCGCGGTTCTATAGTGGAAGGGAAATCCAGCCGAATGGGACTTGGGAGCATATTGCGCTACGCTCAGCTTCTGGTCGTCGCGATCCTCGTTGCGGCGAATCCTTCTGACGTGGCCGCGACGCCGAGCACTCTTCAAAGCCAGCACTGTGCCGTCGTCGAGCGTGATCACCATCTGGGGCATACCTACGACCCGCAGACCGGGTGCTGTTCGACGATGCACTGCTGTCCGATCCTTCCGGAACTTGCCAAGGTCGCGGCTCCACGCTTCGAACCGGGCAGGCATGAACCGCCGCCGTCCGTCGAGAGGCCGCTCCTGCTGATCCGTGCGATCGATCCGCCGCCCCGATTTCCTCCAGTCTGAGACAGTACAACTAACCTCAACCAGATTTCGGAGATCGAAACATGAAGACGTTCACCAGGCTTACCCTGTCCGGGGCAGTCGCCGCCTCCTTCGCAATCCTCCCGTCGGTGGCTTCCGCCCAGTCGACGATGGCCTACCCGGAGAAATGCAAGTCCCAAGGCATGGACATGTCGAAGGCAGACATGCCTTCGGGCGGCATGCCGATGGGCGACATGACCGACTACCAGAAGGCGTCGATGGACGGCATGAAGGTCATGCACATGAACATGATGCAAGGGATGATGAAGAAGGACGCCGACGTCTCCTTCGTCTGCGGCATGATCGCCCACCACATGGGCGCGATCAGCATGTCGGAGGTCGAGCTTAAGTATGGCGACAACGAAGAGGCCAAGCAGATGGCCCAGAAGGTCATCGAAGCCCAGAAAAAGGAGATCGAAGAGATGTCCAAGTGGGTGGACAAGGAAGCCAAGTAGGAGATTGACCATGCATCACATGTCAACTGAGATGAAAGCCTGCATCGACAACTGCCTCGCCTGCTACCGCGAATGCCTGTCGATGGCCATGGGCCACTGCCTGGAACTGGGCGGCGAACATACCAAGCCCCAGCACTTCAAGCTGATGATGGCCTGCGCAGAGATCTGCCGGACCTCTGCGCACTTCATGCTGATCGGCTCGGAACACCACAAGCATGTCTGCCGGGAATGCGCCGAAATCTGCGGCCAGTGCGCCGAAGACTGCGAGCGGATCGGCGACATGCAGAGCTGCGTCGACGCCTGCCGCCGCTGCGCCGATAGCTGCCGCAAGATGGCTGCGTGATCGGGGAGGGCGACGTCCGCCCTCTTGCTGCCTAGATGAGAACGGATACCCGGCGACGGATATCCGCAGCAGGTGGCAGGGTCCGGTTTGGAACGCAGCATTGATGAAACAGACCACTTACATGAAGAAGGTTGGGCTGCTCTCCGTCGTGGGGGCAGTCCTGATGGCTTCCCTTCCGTCGCCGGCCGCGGCGGACCTGGTCACCCTTCGACAGGCGGACATGAAGGCCATGGGCGCCGCGGCGAAGACGATCTCCGGCATGTTCAAGGATCCGGCGACTTATAAGGCCAGCGAGTTCAAATGGGCGGGCGACACGATCCGCGACAAATCCGGGAGCGTTCTCTCCGCACATTTCGCCTCCGAGGCGGCCAGTCCGCAGTAGAAGGCGAGGCCGAACTTCCTCGAAGAGCGCGAGCGGTTCGACCGCCTCGCCAACGACCTACGCGACTACGCCGTCGCGCTGGATGCCACCGCGGAGAACAACCCCGGAGGGATGCCCGCCAGCATGCGCATGAAGCCTGGAGAGGCGATGGGCGGCGGGCCGCTCGGCACCCACGTTCGCAACGAGCAGGAGCTGTCGGCGCTGCCGGCGGAACACGCGTTCCACCTCATGCTCCAGACCTGCACGACCTGCCACGTCAGGTTCAGGATGGAATGACGTCGCCACTCGGGACCGAGAGGTGCGGCTAGCGCCTGCCGTGGTCCGTCTTCAATCCGTTGAGACCGAAGCGGGAATTGGTCGCAGGCGGCGGCGCTTCTTCGCTCTGATTGGCGAACTCCTCGATGATCGGGCAGTCGGGCCGATCATCGCCATGGCAGTGCTTGGCCAGATGCTTCAGCGTTGCCGTCATGGCGTGGATCGCCGCAGCCTTGCGTTCGAGCTCCTCGATGTGTTCGCGGGCGATGCTCTTCACGTCGGCGCTCGCTCTCGACCTGTCCCGCCAGAGGGCCAGCAGGGTCTTCATCTGCTCGACGGAGAAGCCGAGGTCCCGCGCCCTGCGTATGAACCGCAGCGTATGGACGTCGTTTTCGCCGTAGGTGCGGTAGCTCGATTCCGTGCGATGCGCGGGCGTGATCAGCTTTATCTGCTCATAGTAGCGGATCATCTTCGCCGACACGCCGCTGGCCTTTGCTGCCTCTCCGATGTTCATTCCATGCTCCTGTCGATATGGGAGGGCGGCTTCGATGACGACGCCCCAATTGCCTCAAGCTTCTATGCGGCGAAGGCGCAGCGCGTTACCGAGGACGAACACGCTCGACATGGCCATCGCCCCGGCGGCGAAGACTGGCGAAAGCAGGGTGCCGTTGACCGGATAGAGAAGACCGGCCGCAACGGGCACAAGGCTGGCGTTGTAGACGAACGCCCAGAACAGGTTCTGCTTGATGTTCCGGATGGTCGCGCGGCTCAGCCCGACGGCCCTGACGACGGCGGTGAGGTCGCCGGACATCAGCACGACGTCGGCGCTCTCGATCGCGACGTCGGTGCCTGTGCCGACGGCAAGTCCCACGTCCGCCTCCGTGAGTGCCGGAGCGTCGTTGATGCCGTCGCCGACGAAGGCGACCTTGCCGCGCTCGCGCAGCCGTTTTACGGCCTCAACCTTACCTTCTGGACGCACCTCCGCAATCACCTGGTCGATGCCGAGCTGGGCGGCGATCGCCTCGGCGGTACGACGGTTGTCTCCGGTGATCATCGCGACTTCGAGACCAAGGGCATGCAGGGACCTGATCGCTTCGGGTGTCGTTTCCTTGATGGGATCCGACACGGCGACGATCGCCGCAAGACGGCCGTCCACGGCGACATAGAGTGGGGATCTGCCCTTTGAGGAGAGTGCCTCGGCGATCGAGGCGAATCCTTCTACGGAGACGCCCTCGCGGACCAGCGCCCGATCCGCTCCCACGAGCAGCGATCGACCTGCGACGGTTCCCTTCACGCCGTAGCCGGGCGACGCTTCGAAGTCCTCCACGGCGGCGAGCGCCAATCCCTCCGCCTCGGCAGTCTTGACGATGGCTTCGGCGATCGGATGCTCCGACAGCGCCTCGATGCTCGCCACCCAGGCGAGGACGTCCTCGCGCACGAAGCGATCCGAGACCTGGAAGTCGGTCAGCTCGGGCTTGCCCTTCGTCAGAGTTCCGGTCTTGTCCAGGGCGACGACTTTGGCCTCGCGTAGGCTTTGCAGCGCCTCGCCCTTGCGGAACAAAATCCCGAGCTCGGCCGCGCGGCCGGTCCCGACCATGATCGACGTCGGCGTCGCGAGACCCATCGCGCACGGGCAGGCGATGATCAGGACGGCGACGGCGTTGACCAGCGCAAAGGTTAGCGCCGGAGACGGGCCGAGGATCATCCACGCGCCGAATGTCAGTAGTGCCACTAGGATGACGGCGGGGACGAACCAGCCTGTCACCCTGTCCACCACGGCCTGGATCGGCAGCTTGGATCCTTGCGCGGCCTCGACCATCCGGACGATCTGGGCGAGCACGGTGTCGGCCCCGACCTTGGTCGCGCGGAACGTGAACGAGCCCGTCTTGTTGATCGTACCGCCGACCACCTCGCTTCCAGCGGACTTCGAGACAGGAACCGGCTCGCCGGTGATCATGGCCTCGTCGACGTAGGACGCCCCGGACACCACGGTGCCGTCCACCGGAACCTTCTCGCCGGGCCGAATGCGGATCACGTCCCCGGTCACGACCTCGTCTATCTCGATCTCCACGAACGTGCCGGACCGCTCCACGAAGGCGGTCTTCGCCTTCAGGCCGAGCAGGCGCGTGATGGCCTGGCTCGTCTTTCCCTTCGCTCGTGCCTCGAGGTAGCGGCCGAGCAGTATCAGGGTCACGATGACGGCTGCGGCCTCGTAATAGACGTTGACGGTTCCTGAGGGCAGGGCGGCGGGCAGAAAAGTCGCGACCACGGAGTACGCCCATGCCGCCGAAGTGCCGAGCACCACCAGAGAGTTCATGTCGGGCGCCAGCCGCAGGAGGTTGGGCACGCCCTTCCAGAAGAAGGCAAGACCAGGCCCGAACAGGACGATGGTCGCCAGCGCGAACTGCATGTAAAGGCTCTGCCGCATGCCGACGACGTCCATGACGAACCCGTGGACGCCCGGTATGACGTGGGAGCCCATTTCGATCAGGAACAGCGGCAGGGTGAGGACGGCGGAAACGCCGAAGCGGAGCGCAAGCGAACGCATTTCGACGTCGCGGCGGTCGGCCGCCGCGGCCGTTTCCAGCCGACTTTCGGATTTCGGCTCGTATCCGGCCGCGCGGACGGCGTCTTCCAACGTGCGCTGCGACACCGCACCTGCCGCGAAGCGGATCGTGGCCTTCTCGGTTGCCAGGTTGACGGATGCTTCGACGACCCCCGGTACGACTTTCAGAGCACGTTCGACGCGGGAGACGCAGGAGGCGCACGTCATGCCTACGACAAGCATCTCCAGCGTCTCGATCCTGGCCTCGTAGCCTGCGCCTTCTATGGCTTGCAGGACGGCGGCCGCGTCCACCGTGTCCTTGAACGTCACGGTCGCGCGTTCCGTCGCGAGGTTCACCGACGCGGTGTCGACGCCGGGGACGGCCTTGATCGCCCGTTCGACTCTGCCGACGCACGACGCGCACGACATGCCTTCGATTCCGAACTCGGTCGGAATGGGTGATGCGGTCGACTTTTCGATCTTGGATATGGCAGTCATGGGACGATCCCTTGTTGAACTGCATACATAAGTAATCCTTCCTATGATGGGAAGGTCAAGGGCTCGTGTTGACAAGGAGCTTCAAAAGTTGCTTTGGAAACGAACGCGAGCGAGAATGCGGCGTTGCTAGGATCAGATCTTCGAGCCATGGAGAGCGATGTGAGGCAGCGAGAGAATCTAGCTACCGCACCGGCCACCGTTGCGTTCATAGATATCGCGGGATTCAGCGCGATTGCTGACATTTATGGAGACGCAGCCGCGCTCGACGTGCTTGAGGTATTCGAGAGCATGGTCCGCGACGCCCTCAGCGGTTATGATCCGCCGATCAAATGGATCGGGGACGAGGCAATGCTATCATTTCCCGATCCGGATACGGCGATCCAGGTAATCGGACCGCTGCTGCAGGCCTGCCGCGAGGAGCCGCGACTGCCGCTCACTCGGACCGGGCTGAACCACGGGCCGGTCGTCCGCAGGGAAGGCGATCTCTTTGGATCGACGGTCAACGTTGCGGCACGAATCGCCGCGCTTGCATCACCCGGCCAATTGCTCGCCACGCGGCTCGTTGCCGAGGCGGCCGTCGCCAGAGGCATCCTGGTGCGGGACCTCGGAATGGTGGCGCTTAGGTCGGTGGCGGGGGAAGTCCCTCTCTATGAGATCGAGCTTGCTCCGTCTGCGGACCCAGCGTGGATCGATCCGGTGTGCAAGATGCATGCACCATACTCGTCCTACAGGCGGGCCGCCCCCGAAGGGCGGTGGTTTTGCTCGCCGCAGTGTGAAGAAGCGTATCGACGGTCGCCTCAGACCTATGAGGTTCCGCGCTGACGGTTTGTAACCCCCGGCGCGGAACACTTGCTAATGCTGGCGCTCCGCTCCGAGGTCAAACTCGTTTGAAACTGCACGGATAGCCGGCCTGAGCGCATCACGCGACGTCCGCATATGCGCAGGAGGCGGTGCGGGATATCAAGTCTCTGTCGGCAACGGACGTCGACGAACTGGCGAGAGGGGGCGGGTGGGGCTTTGCGAAGCCGGCGGAGCTCAACGGCTACCCCGGTCCCTCGCATGTGCTTCAGATGAAGGACCGACTAGGCCTGACGGACGATCAGCTCCTGAAAGTGCAGAAGGCTTTCGACCTTATGCAGGTTCAAGCGTCGGAAGAGGGCAAGGTCTTCGTAGAGGCCGAGCGGGAGCTCGATGCGGCGTTCAGAAGCGGGGCCATTACCGAATCCGCACTTCGCAACCTTGTCGCCACTGCCGAGGCGAGCCGGTCACGGCTGAGGTTCATTCACCTTGCGGCGCATCTCGAGGTGACCCGGCTTCTCGACGACGGTCAGATCACAGCCTATGGCGAGCACCGCGGCTATTCGAAATAGACCGTCAGGCGGCAGAAGGCGCGACGGCACGCGGTTTTTATCCACGCAAGAGCGCATGAAGTACGACGGCTGACAGTGAGAGCGGCTCCCGTCTCCTAAACAGCATTCATTGACCTTCCGCTGCGTGAGCGCTGGATCTCAATCGATAGATATATCGAGAGAACCGCGCATGAAATGCAAGCCATCGATCTTTGCAGGCGAGCATATCCGCGTACGCACATTGCGGCATCGCTGTAGTTTATCGCCTTCTCCCGATCTTGCCCGCTTGGCACGAATGGCCTCTCGACCGGGCAGGGCGAATTCATGGGCCTCAATGCAGTTTGTTCGCAGCCGCCTCGATGAAGCCGACTGCGGTGGCCACGCCATTCTCGTCCCTGATCCGTGCGCCAACCGCGTCTGCCTGGCGTCGCATAAGTGGATCGTCCATGGCCGCGATTGCGTCTGTCAGGCTCTCGACGGTCAATGCTCTGCGATCGAGTGACAATCCGACGCCGAGATCCGTTATCCGTCTTGCCCAGAACGGCTGATCGCCGAAAAATGGGCAGATGATCATGGGCTTGCCGGCCCGAAGAGCGGCCGCGGTCGTTCCGGCGCCGCCGTGGTGGATGACCGCACTCACCTCGCGAAGCAACCTGTCGTGAGGGGCGTCGCGAACGACATGAACGTGCCTGGATTTATGTTCTGCGGTTAGGGCACCGCCTCCAACAGCCAAGATACCCCGCTTGCCCTGCCTCCCGAGCGCCTCGATAACAGTGGCTGTCATCCGGCCCGGATCGACGCCCGGCATGCTTCCGAAGCCGACGTAGACTGGCGGCTCTCCTTCGGCGAGGAAGGCTGCCAAATCGTCTGGAGGTCGCCAGTTCTTGCTGTCGAGAAACCAGTAGCCACTCACCAGCACGTCACTGCCCCAGTCCGGAGGGACCGGCACGACGTGGCGACTATAGGCGTAGAGCGTACCACTCGAAGCGATAGCTGGCGTCCTGCGTTGCGCCAATCCAAGTTGTCCCACCCTCCAGGTCGAGAGCAACGTGCCGAACAGAAGTTCAGCGCCCCTGATCGCCGCGATATGGCTGGTCCGATTGAACCAGCCCAGATCTTTGAAAGGCAACATCGGGCTGGGAAAAGCGGCAGTCGGCGTAAAGCCAGGCAGAGGCGAGGCCAGAATAAATGGGCACTGAAGCGCCTCCGCCATATGTGGGACCGCGATCGCCTTCGGATGATGCACGAAGATATCGGGGGTGAAGGCCCGGGCTGCTTTCCATTCCGCGTCGAACAGGGTTCGCATCATCGGACGTGCATACTTGAGCAGCTTGAAACCGGCACTGAAGCCCTTGCCGCCGGCGATCGCCGCCTTTCCTTCAGGAGTATCGAGAAGAGCGAGAAACTCTCCGGGAAGGGAGGCGAATGCGATGCCGTGGTCTAGCACCATGCTCTCGAACTGAACCGGAGCAGCGAGCTGTACTCGATGTCCTCGCTCGATCAATCCCAATGCCAGAGCGATATAGGGCTGAACGTCTCCGCGCGTGCCGAGCGTATGAATGGCTACCCTCATTGCGCCGTCACCTCGCTTCCTCCCGGTTCAATAGCCGTTGTTCCCAATGTCACCTTGCGGCTCGGTGGCGGGTCTTCCGAAAAGCCATCTGCTAAGAGCCGAACCATCCCATCGCCCCGCGCCCACGAGCGCAATTTGCGCTACCGCGAGGAGGGCCAGGACTATGATTACGAAGGGAATCCACTTCTTCCTAATATTCATTCCAGTGTCCACTCAAGCTACCGCTGTTGTCTACAGTGAAGGGCCGGACGCCCGCAACGAGCGGCGGGCGACTTTCCCCAGAGTCAGTTCCTGAACGACGATCGTACAGATGAGGACGGCATAGGTAGCTGTGGTGCGCCGCTAGATGGTCGTCTGCAGCCCGAGTTCGACCACTCGCCCCGACGGCAGCCCGAAATAGTCTGTCGCATTGCTGGCATTCTCCGCGAGCGAGATGAACAGCCGGTCCTGCCAGAACGGCAGGCCGCCCTTCTTCGACGGGAGGATCGTTCGGCGGGAAAGGAAGAACGAGGTCGACATGATGTCGAACTTCAGACCAAGCTTGCGGGCGAGAACGAGCGCACGAGGGATGTTTGGCGTCTCCATGTAGCCGAACGTGATCACCAGGCGACTGAAGTGGCGATTGAAGCTTTCGAGAAAAATTTTCTCATCGTCCGGGACGAAAGGCGTGGTCGAGGTCACGACGCTGAGAATGACGTTCTGCTCATGGAGCACCTTGTAGTGCTTCAGGCTATGGAGGAGTGCGGTCGGCGCGCCTTCGATGTCGCTCGTCAGGAACATTGCCGTGCCAGGCACCGTAGGCGGCTTCTTCCGAGCCAGGTTGTCGATGATCGCCGAAAGTGGGATTTCGTCAGCCTTGGTGCGGGCAGCAAGCAGCCGACGCCCCGCTGTCCATGTCTGCATGATGAGCGCCATCGTCGACGCCACCGCAACGGGAACCCATCCCCCTTCTGCGAACTTCGCGATGTTGGCGGCTAGAAACCCGGCGTCGATCAGCGTAATCGGCACGATGACTGCAAGAGCCGCCGTCAGCTTCCAGCTCCAGATACGGCGCATCACGATGAACAGGAGGATCGAAGTGATGAACATCTCGCCTGTCACGGCGATACCGTAAGCGGCGGAAAGGCCGCTCGAGTTTTGGAAGAAGAGTACCAGAGCAGCCACGAAGATGAACAGCAGGTTGTTCACCTGCGGCATGAAGATCTGTCCGGATTGTGTTTCGGAGGTGTGAAGGATTCGCAGGCGCGGAAGCAGGTTGAGGTGCATCGCCTGACGGACGAGGGAATAAGCGCCGGAGATCACGGCCTGGCTGGCGATGACCGTTGCCGCGGTGGCCAGACAGACCATAGGAATCCGCGCCCACTCCGGATGCATGCTGAAAAAGGGATGCTCAGCCATCTCCGGGTTCGCGAGCACGAACGCTCCCTGCCCGAAGTAATTCAGAAGCAGACTAGGGAAGACGAGCGAAAACCACGCCGTGACGATCGGGCGGCGTCCGAAATGTCCAAGGTCGACATACAGAGCCTCGGCGCCGGTCACGGCAAGAAAGACGGCCCCGAGCACCGCGATGGCCGAGCCGATGTTGTTTGCGATATATTGGAGTGCGTGTACCGGATTGACTGCGGCTAACACCGACGGATCGTCAAAGATGTGGATCGCCCCGCTGACGCCAAGAACGATAAACCACAGAGCCGTTACGGGACCGAACACCGACGCCACGCCGCTCGTGCCGAATCGCTGGACGAAAAACAGCACGGCAATAATCGTCAGCGTTATAGGCACGACCCAGTTGGACAACGCTGGTGCGACCACCTCGATGCCCTCGACCGCAGACAGGACTGAGATCGCCGGCGTGATGATCGCATCGCCGAGGAACAGCGAAGCGCCGATCACGCCCAGGACAAGCACCCACTTGGGGCGCCCCGTCAGACCTTCGCGGGCGAGAGTCATGAGCGACAGTGTGCCGCCTTCGCCCCGGTTGTCCGCCTTCAGCACGAACGTCACATACTTCAACGTGACGACGATCGTGAGTGCCCAGACGATCAGTGACAAAATTCCAAGCACGTTGGCACGATCCGCTCCCGATCCACCGGTGGCGTGGAGGGCTTCCCTAAAGGCATAGAGGGGGCTTGTTCCGATGTCGCCATAGACGACTCCCAGAGCAGCGAGAACGAGCGATGGCAGTCCTTGCCGGGTCTGGTGTTCCAGTTCCGGATCTGCTGATCGCAGCTTGCTATCGGTCAAATGGCATGTCCTGTTGGGTGGAGCGCTGGAAATTGCCACCGGCTAAGCGTCATTGCAACTCGAACGAACGTGAACAGGCATAGTTTCCGTCTCACGAACATCGCTGTGGAAGGCCATGGCTTTTCTAGAAACCCGTTGCTTTTCAAGCTGACGGGGCGACACTGCATCTGGCAGTGCGCGAAATTTCTTTCGACGAGAAATATTTGGCTGTCCCGCGCGTGCACAATCATTACAGCGTGTGCACAATCGCATGTGGCGAAACGCTGATCGCGAGAATGCGGGATCGAGGCGAGGAGGATCGGTATCTCGCGGTGATCACTGGGAGGCTCTTCGCATCCTCACCCGTTTTTTTGGACCACGGCGGCGGCCGCGCTAAACGCCGCCTTGTCGCTGGCCGACATCGCGAGGGTGAGGTCGCTACCGTCGGCACGGGGTAGCGTCAAGTCCTCGCCCGGTTAAGACCAACTTTGGGGCCTTTTCGGGGGGTGCAAAAGGACATTGTGGAGGAGCGGGGCCACTGCGAACATGGCGAGGTCATCTTGCTTCAACCATTTTCGCTTTCGAAAAGCCTGTAACCAATTGATATTATGTGTTAAAACCCGTGGCCTATTTCTGGGTTCCCGCAGGTTACGCCAGATGCTCGGCTAGATTCAGCCAACGATGGATTGTTGCTGGTTTAAAAGGCACAAAAGAAGGCCCGGAAAACCGGGCCCACTGGACTACGAGGAGGATCAGATCAAGCCAAGTGGCTCGACATCAACTTTTCGATAAAACCGAGCAATTTGACGCTGGCCGCCCAGCAACGGACGGACACCCGCGACTGCTAGCTGTCGCCGGATATCTTGGCTGTCCCTTCTGTGGATTATGGCTATCTCGTCGAGTTGAACATGTTCAGCGTCGAACGCGTCCAAATCCGCTGTGCTGATCATCGTCCTGCTCGTCTTCCTGCAGATGACGCAAGGTCATAACGTGGTCCTGGATTACGGGCATACCGGTCTGACGTTGCGCGAACACCCTGTCAGCTTCCTTCGTCGAGAACTCGCGGAACGTCGCATCGTCACCTGCTCGGAGGCGATGTCGACCCGTGACGGTCGCTGGCTAATGGCGGCCGGGCTGGTGCTTGTGCGCCAGCGGCCCGGCTCCGCAAAGGGCGTGATATTCATGACCATCGAAGATGAGACAGGCGTCGCCAACGTTGTCATCTGGCCTAAGCTGTTCGAGCGGTCGAGACGGGTTGCGCTGGGAGCCTCGATGCTGGCGATCAATGGCCGCATTCAGCGTGAGGGCGATGTCGTTCACCTGGTTGCCCAGCAGCTGTTCGATCTGTCGAGCGATCTAACTGGGTTGGCGGATCGCGATCTGGAATTTCGGCTGCCGACAGGGAGGGGCGATGAGTTTGCTAACGGTACACCCGGCAGGCCGGATTCGCGCGAGCCGTCAGGTCAGGGAATGAAATCGCGGGATATTTTCGTGCCATTATGCCGAATTCGGCATAACGGAACTTGGACTAACCCGCTCCGCTACGCCGGAGCGGCAAGGAGGTCAGGTATATTCAGTAGGAGCCCCAACTGCGCGAGGATGGCACGGCTGTTTGCAGCCATTCCATCAGACTGAGGAGCTCATCATGACCCCACTTCGCCAGCGCATGAGCGAGGACATGCAGGTGCGCAATTTTTCGCTCAATACCCAACTCGCATATCTGCAACAGGTGTCGCTGTTTGCGCGATACTTCAGCAAGTCGCCGGACTTGCTCGGCCGCGAGGATGTCCGGATCTATCAGGTCTATCTGGCCAACGAGAAGAAGCTGGCGCCAAGCTCGATCCATACCGCAATTTCGGCGCTGCGTTTTCTCTATAAGGTGACGCTCGAGAGAGACTGGGTGCCTGAAGAGGTCCTCCCGCTTCCCAAGAAGCCACAGAAGCTACCGATTATCCTCAGTCCGGATGAAGTGCAGCACTTTCTCGGCTGCGTGCTCGATCCCAAACATCACGCCATCCTGACCACGTGCTATGCCGCGGGCCTACGCATTTCGGAAGCGGTGCAGCTGAAGCCCACGGACATCGATAGCCAGAGAATGGTCGTCCGTGTCGAGCAGGGTAAAGGCCAGAAGGACCGCTATGTGATGCTGTCGCCCAAGCTGCTTGAGATCCTGCGCGATTACTGGAAGATGCGGCGGCCGAAGGCGTGGCTCTTCCCCGGCGATCGAGCCGGCCAGCCGATCACCAGGGATGCAGTGGGGGAAGCTTGCGCGAAAGCGCACAACCTCTCCCGCTTGTCCAAACCGGTGACGCCGCACAGTTTGCGGCACGCCTTCGCCGTCCACCTCCTGGAAGCCGGTGCCGACGTGCGCACCATTCAATTGTTGCTCGGTCACCGCAGCCTCGCGACCACCGCCCATTATCTGCGCATCGCCACGAACAAGGTCTGCGCCACGTCGAGCCCCTTCGAGCTTTTGCCGCGTCCGGCGCCCACCCTGCCGCCCGCTAAGCCTGAGTACTTCTGAGCGCTGATGGCCCGTCCGGGGCCGGAAGTGGCGGATATATTCCGTCGCTACGGCGAGGCCTATCGTGCCCAGCACACATCGCTGTCGACCGCTCAGCGCCGTGTCATGACGGCGATCGAGTTGTGCCGCACCGCCGCGCTCGGGGGGCATGTCGAAGCGTGCGATCAATGCGGCCACCGGCGCATCGCCTTCAACAGCTGCCGTGACAGACATTGTCCCCGCTGCCAATCACTCGCCCGTGCACAATGGCTGGAGGATCGTCGCGCCGAGCTACTCGACACGCAGTACTTTCACGTCGTCTTCACGCTGCCGGAGGCCATTGCCGCCATCGCCTATCAAAACAAGGCGCTCGTCTACGGCCTGCTGTTCCGCGCCACCGCCGAGACGCTGCGCACCATCGCCGCCGACCCCAAGCATCTCGGCGCCGAGATCGGCTTCTTTGCCGTGCTGCACACCTGGGGGCAAAATCTGCTGCACCATCCCCATCTGCACTGCGTCGTCCCGGGTGGCGGGTTCTCGCCGGACGGCACGCGATGGATCACCTGCAAACGCGGCTTCTTCCTGCCGGTCCGGGTGCTCTCACGCCTGTTCCGCCGCTTGTTCCTCGAGCACCTGCAGAAAGCCTTCGACGCCGGCAAGCTGCAGTTCTTCTCCGACTTGCGAGCCCTGAGCGACCGCAACGCCTTCCGGCGCACTGTGGCGCCCCTTCGAAAGGCCGACTGGGTGGTCTACGCCAAGCCGCCCTTCGCCGGGCCCGAACAGGTGCTCGATTACGTCGGCCGCTACACGCATCGCGTCGCCATCTCCAACAACCGCCTCGTCGATATCGAGGATGGCGCGGTGCGCTTCCGCTGGAAGGATTATCGGCACGGCGATCGGCAAAAAGTCATGACCGTCTCCGCCGATGAATTCATCCGCCGCTTTCTGTTACACGTCCTGCCAGAGGGCTTCCATCGGATCCGCTATTACGGTTTCCTTGGCAATCGGTATCGCGAACAAAAGCTTGCCCGTTGTCGCGACCTGCTCGGCATGCCGGTACCAGAGCCATCAGAGAGCCGAGCCTCGAAGGACTACCGAGACCGCTACGAGGAACTTACTGGGTGTTCCCTCAGGCAATGCCCGGCCTGTCGTCAAGGGCAGATGATCACCATCGAAACCTTCGACGGCGTCAGCGGACCACCGCGATACTGGGATACGTCATGAAAGAAGAGCACCGCTTTCATCGTCACCGTCGCACCGTTCCGCCGGAAACCGGTCGGTCCCGCGAAGGTGCGTGCCGTCGCGCCTGCCAGTTCCTCGCGCCAGGTCACGATGGCAATCTTTACCCCTTGTCGAGTTCGAAATCGGCGCTGCTTTCGTCCCGTGCACCCCGCGGCGGCGCAGGTCGATACCGCCCCTGCAACGCCCTTCGTTGGAGCCGCGCCATTCAATACCCATAGAACCTCAATCGCGCCCGCGGCTTAGCCCAACACGTTTTTAGCTCACCGTCGCTATCTGCCTCGGTGCGCCTCTCATCGTCGATATCAGCGACGCCAAGCTAAAAACGCTCTGCCTTATCCCGAGCCCGAGACTATGCCGAGCCCATTCCCTAAAGCCCGAGATTTCCGGTAATCCAGGATTGAAAGCTCGGCATAGTTTGAATGCGTCGGAAGACCGGGTTCGGCCCTAAGGAGACATTCAGGGGCCGGTCTCCGGAAAACTGAGATCGGGTAAAAAGCGGACAGTCGCCTTGCCATTGGGTTCTCGGAGCACTCGCCACTCGGCGTCGTAGAGGAAACTCTTCGGAGTTAGATTGGAAGCTTTGTGATAAGCGGTGGCCGATTCTCTTTCATAAGCAACGATTGTTCCAGAATGTGTCGCCGGATTAGTCGCGGAGCGCAACAAAGTCGTGAGTGTTGACAGTCTCACGCATATTCTGCATTCTGAAAATGGCGCTTCGTAGGGTGCACCGGCCTTTGAGCCGACTGGGCAACGCCCGCCTACAACTTCAAAGGTAGCGCTTATGCCGAATCTCGAAAACCTCAAGAAGCAAGCCAAGCAGTATTTGCGGTGGCATCGCGAGCGGTATTATCCAGTCGCGGCCCATATCCGCGCTGCTTTGCCACGATTTCAACACCTCGACGATAATCAGATATTGCAATCCAGTTTCAAGCTGAATGACGCGCAAGAACTTGTCGCACGTCAATTGGGATTCGAGGGGTGGCTGGCGCTCAAGTCAGGAGCCTGTGGCATGACCAATCAAAGCAGACAGACCGCATCCCACCCGGTTCTGAGTTCTGTCTCCGCGCAACTCTTCGTCTCCGACATCAAAGCGTCGTGTGAATTCTTCACCGACAAACTCGGCTTCGCGCTCGACTTTGCTTACGGCGACCCTCCATTTTATGGACAGGTTGTTCGTGACAATGCGCGCCTCGCTCTGAGGCTAGTTTGCGAGCCTGTGTTTGTCGGCGACATGCGACAACGCGAACATCTGCTCTCCGCCTCGATCACGGTTAACACCGCAAGTGAGATCAAGCGACTCTTTCTGGATTTCCAAGCTACCGGAGTGGATTTTCACCAGGCGCTCAAGAAGGAGCCGTGGGGTGCTCGAAATTTCATTGTTAGGGACCCGGACGAAAACCTCATACTGTTTGCTGGTCCGGCCGACTAAATATATCTCAAATCTCTGAATACCGACCTAGATTGTCGCAGCATTCCCGAAATCTGCGACATGCTTTTCCGGTAGGTCAATGTCAGGTCTTCGGCGGCTCGACTGAGCCGACGTCCGCAATAAAGGTTGAAAGACGATAATATCGAGCTGTGCTGTTATGTCTCCTATTGGCGCTTTCCTGCCTAATGAAAGCTCCTCGATGATTGGTGGGCTCGGTATGACATCGCGGCCCTCACCGCGATGTCATGGGCTCCGCCAGGGATCAAAGTTTGTCAAGAAACGCCAATAGCTCGTCGCCTGCCCTGAACCGGCCAGGCGATTGTCCATTGAACGGGTCGATCTTGGCTAGAGCGGCCTCCTTGATTGCCAGGTGGGCATGCAAGTACGGCTGTGTGGACCGCGTGGACTCATGGCCGAGCCACAATGAGATCACCGTGCTGTCGACACCGGCATCCAGCAACTCCATCGCCGCGCTATGTCGAAGGACATGGGGTGATATCCGCTTTGATCGTAACGACGAGCAGCCCTTCGACGCCGTCAACACGTATTTTGCCAGAAGATACTGAACGGCATCAGGGCTCATCCGCCCGCCGTGAACGGTCGGGAAAAGAGCATTGCCGTTCCCAACCGGTGGCTCGTCCAACCAGGCCTTGAGCGTAACATTGAGCATTCTGGTTATCGGCGTAGTGCGTTCCTTGCGTCCCTTCCCGAAACACCGGATGTGCGCCCCTGTGCCAATGGTGACGGCACTTCGATCAAGGCCCACTAGCTCGGAGAGGCGCATCCCTGTCTGCACGGCTGTCAGCATCAAAACATAGTCACGACGCCCAACCCAGGTTCGTCGATCAGGAGCCGAGAGGATCGCTTCGATCTCGCTACGGGTGAGAAATTGCACTTCCCGCTTCGACCCGATCTTCCCTGGGATCGCAAGGATGCGCTGTATCTGCCCACTATATGCTGGTTCCTCGAAGGCCAGGAAGCGGAAGAAGGACCGGATTGCCGTCAGCCGTAGGTTATAGGTCGCAGGGCTGGCGTGGCGCTCGGAGTCCAGATCATCAAGGAACGCGACAACCAGCTCCGCATCGAAATCCTCCAGTCGAAGATCAGACGGAAATTTGCCGGTTCGACGATGCGCGAACTTCAGGAAAAGCTTGAATGTGTCGCGATAGGAGGCAATCGTATGTGGGCTCACGTTGCGCTGGCGAGCAAGGCGCTGCCCAAAAAAGCGTTCGATCAGTCGAGGTAGCGGATTGCTCATTCTGCCATCTCCCACCTTGCGTCGAGGCGAAGTCTTGCTTGATCCAGCAGATCGGGATGCGCGGTAAGATACCAATAGGTGGCGCTGACATGATTGTGCCCGAGATAGGTCGAAAGCTCAGGCAATCGCCGCTCAATGTCCTCACAATCCCGGTACCAGGACAGCAGCGTTCGGACGGCGAAGGTGTGGCGGAGATCGTGAATCCTGGGACCGTCACGCTTATCCGGCTGCCTCAGTCCCGCCTGGCGTGTCCAGCGGATAAAAGAGAAGTGTGGGTTGGTATGGATCAGGGCCCTGCCAAGGTCTCCGGTAAAGAAGTATTTGCTTACTCGTCTGACCGGGTGATCGTCACGGATTGACGCATATCGCCGAAGCGCCAGCGTCGTACTGTGATGCAGCGGAACGATGCGGGTCTTTCCGAACTTCGTCTCACGGATCGTCAGCGTACCTGCTTCCAGATCGGCGTCCTCACGAAGCAACCGCGCCGCCTCTGAAAAGCGAAGTCCGGTGGATGCCAGCAAGCCGAAGAAGTAATGATATGTCGGCCCTCGGAAACTTCCAGGATGCAGGTCGAGCATCGACTTCAGGAGATCGGCGATCTGTTCGTCTGAATAGATGAAAGGACGCGGTCTTCGTTGTGGTGGAAAGATGTGCGAAGGCGGAATCTCGGTTTGGGGGTCGACCACCTGGAGGTGGCGGGCAAAAGCTCTGACCGTCGAAAGGCGCGACGACCACGTTGCTGGACCACATTGGTGGCTTGCCCAATCCACCGCAGTCTTCGCGGTGACCCGCAGTTCGCCACGATCAGTCGCATACCTCACAAAATTGCGCAGACGGCTCTCCTGAGTTTGGAGCTTGAACCCGAGTGAGCGCCGCAACTTCAGGTATTGTTCAAGGGCATCGGACATGTCCATCATAGAACCGCTCCTGCCCATGGCCGTGTGAGGGAACGCAGGCCCTCAATATCGAACTTCGCATATATCCTCGTGGTATCAGGGTCTTTATGGCGGAGGAGCTGGGCAAGCTCGGTCATGCCCACGCCCGACCTGATCGCAATCGTGGCGAAGGTATGCCTGAAAATATGCGCATGGTGAGACCGCGTGCCTGTGACCTTCGCCCGCTTCAGGGCCCTACCTGCGATCAGGATGACGGGCGTCGCCGTTGTAAAGGGTGTACATGGAGTCTGCACCCTGTGAAAGATGGTGTGGGACCCGGATGTTGGACGTCCATGAAGGATGTAGTCCGATATTGCCGCCCCGACGTCCTTCGGAAGGGGCATGGTTGCGACCCTACCGCCTTTGCCGTTCACACGCAGGAGGCCTGATCGCCAGTCGATGTCATCGAGCGACAAACGGGCGACTTCGCTTGCACGCATGCCCAGCCTCGAAAGTAGCAAAAGCACAGCAAGGTCTCTGCGGCCAGGGATCGTGGACAGATCACAGGCCTCCAGAACCGAGTTCAGTTGCGAGACGCTCATATAAGCTGGCAATGCCGAGAAACGCAGGTTCCTTGGGCTCGGGACGGCTGCGGAGAGATCAAGCTCCGTGAGCCCCGATGCTTGCAGGAAGCGGAGCAAAACCCGAAGGTGGGAGTACCAGGTCACAAGGGAGTTGCTCTTCCGGCCATCTAAGTTGTTCGCCAGATAATCCCGTACTTCACTGTGTGTGAGCTGGGAAACTCCACCGTGCTCGGCCCAGATGGTCTGAAGAAAGCGCCGCGCAGACCAGATGTGCCCGGAGATCGAATGCTTCGAATAACCTCGACGATGTAGCTCCGCGCCGAAAAGCGTGGCGACCTTCTCGGCTGGGTCGGCTTTCTCTGCCGGTGGGAATAGAACACCTGCTCTCACGAGTTCGGTTTGCAGGCGGCGCAGAGCGATGCGATTACCATTCTCTATAGCACCTGCAGACAATCGGCTGGCGAGAAACTGATCGATATCAGCAGCGTCCAATCGTTCTGGCGCTCCACAGTTACGTTTATTCTGGCATTCGATAAAAGCCCCGATAAATCGAACGGCTCTCACCATGGTCTGCGACGAGTAACCTTTGTCCACCATGGAGGTGATTACGGCATCTACACTCGGCCGATGTGGCCAATCCTCAATCAGCTTCCAGCGCTGTATTGTCTCGAAAGAAGGAATAGTCATGCGTGTCTCCGCTAAGTTGCAGTTGCGGAGACAGACTATTATGCCGAGCTTTTAATCTCGGATTACCGGAAATCTCGGGCTTTAGGGAATGGGCTCGGCATAGTCTCGGGCTCGGGATAAATCCCGGACCTTCATATCGATCAGCTCAAGTTGAAGAGTCGGAATTTTCATTAGGAGCGGGATGCGCAAACAAGGTTCGGACCGCGGCCACTGACTCCAGACTCCACCTCAATCTTGGCCATCGAAAAAAGTGCGCTGAATTGCTGCCCATTCATCTGGATAGGGCTCGTGATCTTGCGGACATTCCGCCTCGTACTCGCCCCAGCCTTGAAGCTTCCAATACTTGGTCATGGCGTCGAAATGGCTGTGTCCCCTCAGCTCGGCGGCCTTTACCGCTTCTGGTTTAAGGAGAGCCCTGAAATCATTGCCCATGGGGCCAGCAAGACAAAGACCAGGAAGCATCTGACCATCAGGTTCGGGATCGAGCCAGATTTCGTGGGTGAGTTCATTTTTCATTGGAACGCGCTAGTACATTACGCATCGAGTTGACGTCGGCTGGCAATCGGGATCAGTTCCTTGAAGTGTGTAACAATCCTACCCTCGCGACTCGCGTCCTCAGCCTCCCAACCGAACTTCCACGCGTCGTGACGCGCAAGCCAATCCCCGAGAGCACCGGCATCACCAGTGGGCATCCTATGGGCCGCGAGGTATGGGTTCTCGTGCGCCTTCAGCCCGAGCACCCGCGCTCTTGAACCTGCTTCCTGTATATCGATTAGCTCTTCAATTGTCATGCGCGATCCCCCACGATGTCTGCGACGGTAGCATCGGAGTTCGCGCATGCAAGCGAATGCTAAATTATGGGTTAATTTGGGACAGTTGTAAGTGCGCCTGTGAGTCGGTTGAAGCAGGAGGCTAGCTCGGTTTCCGCAGCCCCGGAGGTATGCATGATGTGCATCTCAGTTGCCGACTTTGAGGCACTACGGAGTGCGGAGTGAGGTGGCGCAAGATTGACGTCTGGGGGAGGACGCCGATAGGGCGTCTACCAAACTCGGCGCTTTTCAGCCTGTCGATCGGCGTTCCGTTTTCTCCACGCCACAGGCTACGTCAGAGTCTCAAACCTATGCCAAGCTTCACGGAATTGCGGCTGGTCAAATGCGGATGGTTGGAGCCAGATCGAGGCTGATCCCGTCCTGCTTTTCAAGGGATCGCTTTGATAGCACAGGTCTTTGACCTCCTGCAGCTTCATGATGAAACATACCGGGGCATCAGTCTTTGCGTGGATAGTTATAATCCACCAGTCCGAGCGAAGATTGGCAATACTGGCTCCGAGCCCTACGGGATCGCGCTTCGTGAGCCCTTTGCTCTGAACCCCGAAGACAACTGTCTCGGCGTCATTTGAGCAAAACAGGTCGCTGCCCTTGGCGTTTCTGGATGTCAGCATCACGTTCCAACCCTTACGTGACAGCTGCCAAGCCGCGTAATGCAGGGCCGCGTTTCCCGTGACCTGTGACGATTTTACGTCCACCTGCCATACTCCGTCTGCGTTGTTGTTGCCAAGTCGATGCGCTATGTGAGCACGTCCCCTCAGAAATGAAATGACCTACGCAATCTCGCTAAACGCTTAATTCCGAACCATTGTCACAGCGCGAACCGCCCATTTGTAGTCCTTCGGTATCCCTTGGAGCCGCGCGAATATCGGAGGGGATCATCAACCTTTGTCGCCAAATGCAAGGGACCGGGTGTGCTAGGTGTTGGTCCGCAAACCATACTGTAGCGATCTGGAATACAAATTCATCCGGGTCCAAAGGAAGTCCAGCGGCTCGAACGATAGCAGCGTTTCCCTACAAAAGGCTCGCCAGCGCCTGACGATGGTATGCATAAAGCGCACCGCTCTTGATGCAACAGGCTGCTGCATCGACTTGAAGCGTGCCAGGCTGCGTTTTGCCGCAGCGTCGGCGAGAGTTTTCGGTGTAAGTCGTAAGAACTTTTCGATTGTGTAGAGTGGCAGATAGCCAAGTGGCTTAGACAAACCTACTGCCGTCAAACTCTGCAACAGCGCATTTCGTCGGTCGTCGCTCAGATCGGGGTGTGCTTCCATGAAGCAGCGGCCTCAATTCGGTGACAACGCCAATTCCACGGAAGCAATTGTTCCAGCCTTCTGATCGGTGTGTCGGCGATGCGGGCGAGGATGTCGGCAGGCCGTAATCAGGGCCTGCATGATCCGACTCGCAACCATCCCTTCTTTTACTCGCTGTCATCGGTGAACGATAGTCAGAGCAGCGATACCGGCCTCATCGGCCGCACGCAGAAACGCCACCCAAAATTGCTGCGGAGTGATCTCACCGCTGATCGCATCGACGCAAGCCTTCACCGCAGTGACGTATTCTTCGCCGTCATCGGAGGGCCAGTCCTTAAGCAGCATATATGCCGCGTCGCCGAGGGTGCGGACGATCCTGTGAGCTGGCTGACCGCGCAGAGCCAGCCCGACGGGTGTGAATGCAGAGGTTGCGTCCCAGTCCATTATCGTCGACCTCAGGGCAGGGATCGCAATCCCCGAGGGGTAATATACGCGTGTATTCCCAATTCGTAATTGACGATTGATTACCTGGAGTGACCGGGTGTGAAGGCATGCGGCTGAAAAGGAGTGGGCGCTCTACGATGTCGCGTCGTCGAGACGATCTGAATTTCGCTGGATTGCGGACGCATTCGCGCTATGATGACTAGGTTGGTCTTTTGGGGGCCAGCTTGGGAGATGTTGACGCTCTCTGCCTCTGTCTACGGGGTGGGAATTGGGCCTGCTTTCTGATTTCGCGATTGACATTGACGACCTCGAATTCCTCCAGGCGATCGTCGTCGATGCATGCAATGAGCTGAAGATTTCTCCAGACCATCAGGGTTTCGTGGCGCGGGTCGTAGACCTGCGCTCCCAAGGCCGCGCCCGGGAGGAAATCCTTCAAAGTCTTAGGGTGGAGTTCGCGAGACTCCCTGACCGTGGCCATACTGCCATTGATCCATGAGGACTTTGGTGATCGGATCGAAGTGCCCGCGCAACGCTGATTGTGCACTAGGAGCCAGTTCTGTCATTATCCCCGGCGTGTCGCTAGCTATCTGTCGTCGAGTCGCGGTCCTGCATCCTATCATGCACGTTCTCCGGCCCCGCGATCAAAGCGGCGATCGCCGTCGCCTTCTCCCGATTACCGTAGCCCGCCACATAGCCCTTCAGCAGGACGCTTCTGCCCACCATGCTTACAGAGATGGACGAGCTTTTCAGTTCTGGTTCCGAGGACACCGCGGCCTGCACGCTGGCAAGCTGATCGTAGGCTAGGCTTTCCGGCTCAAAGGTCATGGCAGTCCTCCAATGAAAGAACGCAAGGGGCAGAACACCACCATTTGGCGGCTTTTCCTTGGGTTCGGTTAAGTTTTGACCGGCATTCGCACCGATCGGCAAAGTCTCTCTTTCCGCCGGACAGATCGCTTTGCTGTCCTTCGGTTCTTGAACCAGTCTCCAATGCGTGACCTGATGCCTGGGGCTTCGGTCACAGAGTGGCGTTCGGCTCCCGGTTTCCCATTCTCCTTGAGAAGCGCAACCCAGTTCTACCGGGCTCGCTAGACTGCCATCAGGACAACCGGGATATCGTCGACGCGCCTTCCATGGTGCTTTCGCCGCGCGGCTCGTAGGCGCGCTGGTCACGCAGGATCTGGAAGGTGATCGTCAAAAGCTTGCGCGCAATCGCCACCCGCGCCTTGTTTATTCCTTTGATCTTCAGATGCTCGTATTGGGCGCGCAGCTGTGGATCGCTGGCGATGGCAGGAGCGACGGCTTCGACGAAGGCCCAGCGCAGCCACTTGTTGCCCTGCTTGATGATCTTGCCGTGGAAGGTCTTGCCGCCGGAGGAATGGGTCGACGGCACAAGCCCGGCATAGGCGGCAAGCTTCTTCGAGTGGCGGAACCGCGATATGTCGTCGATCTCCGCATCGATCAGCCGGGCGAAGAACTCGCCGATGCCGGGGATCGTCTTCAACAGCTTGACGTTGGCATTGGCCTTGGTCATCGCCCGGATCGTTGCTTCCGACTGTTTGATCCGCATGTCGATGTCGCCGATGAAGGCGAGACCACGGTCAATCTGGATGCGGTCGATCTCAGAGACGTTCACTTGAGCCAGCTGGACGCGGCCGGCCTTGCCAAACAGGTCGCCAAGCTTCTTCAATTGCGCCGTCTGCTCCGGATAGCGGTCGAACACCGTGACGATGCGGTTCTTGGTCATCGTGCGCAGCCGCACGTAAAACATCCGCTCGCGCAGCGCGACGCGAAGGTCCCGCGATCTCTCGCTTGGCGCCCAGGCTTCGGGTACCAGATCGGCTCTGAGCAGATGTGCCAGCACCGTCGCGTCGATCTTGTCGGTCTTGATCTTGGCGTCGGCGATCGCCTTAACCTTCAGCGGATGAGCGAGAACGACATCATCACAAATGTCGTCGAGCCAGTCGTACATCACCATCCAGTTGCGCGTCGCTTCGACAACCGCATGCGAGTTCTCCCGATAGCGTTCGAGAAACCCGCCGAGCGACTGTCGGTCGTTCTTCACCCGGCCGGATCTCAGCGTCTTGCCGCTGCTGTCCTGAACCACCAGGTGGCTGTAGGATTTGTGGTAGTCGACCCCGATATGGTATTCATAAGAGGCAGTCATGCTTCCAACTCCCTTATTGAGATCTTCGAAACCCCAATAGGATAAGCCGAAAGGCTGGAAGTGTGACTGTCCCTCGATCATCATCTGCATCTCAGTGATCCGTTCTCTCAACGGGCGCGGCCTCTTTCATGCCACCTCCTTCGTGATAGGAAGGAAACAGCGGACAGGTAATTTGGTTCACGATAGGGACTTAGGTCCGAGAAAGCTGTGGGCGGCCCCGCAGTCGACCCGGGAGTACTTTCATGAGGATGTAATGGATGCCGCCTGGTCTGCAATCCGAGTAAAGCCGTTCACGGGCCTTCGACGATGGGGTCGGATGAACGTACATCATTTGTTACTTCGCACCTGCGGTAATTGTCATACGATTCAAAACGCTAAATAATAACGAAAATCAGTTGCTTACTCGAAGTTTCTCGACTACGTTTTTTACCGAAGAGTTCCGAAATAAACCGGCCCTAGCCGGCCATACTCAGCGGTTGTTTGACCTCGCTTGAGGAGGATGGTGACGTTGTTTGTCCGACTTCATTTCTTCGCAATGATGCAGCGATTGCGTGATCTCGTCTCGATCCGATACCGACCTACGACGGCAATCTGACGCGTCGTAAACCCTTTGTTCCACTTTTCTAAGATGGTGCTCCCGTGTGGCGCGCCCGAGGTTTGTTATGCAAAAGCAAGCTGTCGTATTCAACGGTCAGGAAGTCGGGATCGCGGTCCCTGTCGAAAACCGCCTCAAATTCATCGCTGTCCGCTTCAATGTCATCGACCTGGACAACAGGCTCTTCGACACGGTTACCGAAATCAGGCGCGCCATTACAGAGCATCTCGCGTCCAGCGGTCGTGCGATCACCTCGCACTGAATGACAGGAGATATTCTTCTAGTCATGCGGCGTCCGTCATCCAGGGCCGACATGAACGCAATCCCCATCTGTTTCACAACGCTGCCCGATTACGAGAACTCAAAGGTGAAGAATGGTGTACGAAAGAGCATCAGCCAAGGGGGGCAATGCCCCACGTCTCAACCATGAAACTCCCGAACACCGTCATCGAACGGAATTCTCTCGTGGCTCCGAGGTCGGTTGTCGTGTTGATGTCCGATTGAGGTTCCTTGGGCCCAGCAAGCTGATCGGCGCACTCGCTTCCTACTCACGAACTTCAAGCTTGTCGCCATATTTCAAGGCGAGCCGACGGCACTCCTCGCAATTCAAAGTAATGCCCTCCGCAACGACACTCGCGGCGGCGGTCGTGCAGACCGAAACGTCCAGTCTCGCGACATGCAGAATTGCGTTACCCAGTAGCATATCGCAGGGCGCAGTCTCGACTTCGGCCCCGCTCACGCTATGCGCAACGACGCCGCGCACGGTCGCCAGCATTCCGCGCTTTCTTAATATGGTTATGTCGGCATCCCTTGCCATGACGATCTCTTGTGCCGCCCGAGGCGCAGGAGGTCCGCCCGATACGCCGCATCTGCAACTAAACGGCCGCGAGACACCGAAGTTCCCATCGCCTATCCAGCGGACATTCCAGGAAGAAGCTACGCGGATTTTCGTTCTTCACATTCTGTTCGACGCATCAGCGGACGAAATCTCGGGGGCTGCGTGGCTGCTGTTGTCGATCGGAACGCCGAGATTTCAAACCGTAGCCTGATTAGCGTACATGCTACAAGAGTTCCCAACGCGGGCCGCTATGTAGTTCATCAGTTCAAGCTCGAACCAATTCAAGGAGCGAGTCGAGCCGATGTTCTAGCGACCACCACTCTTGACCCTTGAGGTCTCGCAGGACGCGCGCGTTTTCAAGCAAGTGCGGTTCCGTGGCGAACCGCCCACCCGGAGCTGTTAGCATCTGGGAGACGTTGTTTTCCTCTACCAGTAATGCGCCTTCACCGTATTGCGCCTCGATGGCGATCCATCTCGACTCGATCTTTTCTGCCAGCGATAGGAGGTGTCCTAGGCTGATACCTTTCTCCCTGTTCTTCTCGATGGATATTCTCCATCGGATGACACGAAGGCTGCCGAGTTCGACATCGCCTTTGAGATCAGCTTCAAACCGACGCTACATCTGCTCTTCCGAGATGGCTCTCGATATCGTCGGAATTGGAACGTTCATTTTCGCACCGTGATCATCCATTCATCAAGGGTGTGTCATGAACCGGCCGGCCACAACAGAGCGTAGGGGAGGGCATCCCCTTGAGTGCGTCTGCGTCGTTCGATGACATCTCCGGTAATCGTTTGGTAGGAAGCGCGAAGCGGCTTATCGCGTCTACCGCTTCGCAGAGAGGAGTGCCCAAGCTCGACGTATCTTCTGAAGCCGGGAGGAAATCCGCTGTGGAGGAGGGGCCGATATTCCATTGCGAAAATCAGCCAAAGCCTGAGCCTCCAGCCTCGTTCTCTCGCTTGACCGTTGCTGGTCAACTATTGGCTTGCCGGTCTGGTGATCTATGACCGACCAGGTCCCGTTCTCGAGTGCTTGTATCTGGTAGCGCTGCATTCTCAAGCCGTAGATTTGGATGCGCCTACATCAGCCTAAAATCTCTTTGAAATCAACTGGCGCGGCACATTGCTTTGCACATACTTTCGTCGGATGGTGAAGCCGCAGTTACCCAAGGATAACCGCGGCTTCAATCCCAAGATTACGTCGGGACCGCGAGGGCGAGACTGAGCGAGCGTCGGGGTGGAGAGGTATGACGGCTGTCATTGCTATGTCCTTCGGGCCAGAGGCTCGCGGTGCTAAAAGCCATTTCCCGCATGGACGAGGACGAATGCGATGTGGGAAGAAAACTGATCCGCGGCAATACTATCACGGATATCTCAAGCACCGTGGTTTAATTGATCGAAGACGCGCTTCTCCTGGGTCAATTTTGGCGAAGCTCGCCCAGCATGATGTTGGCGAGTTCGCTGAACTGCCCCTGCGGATATTTGGCCAAATAGGCTTCGATCATTTCCGGATTGCCTGCATCACGCACCGTCTCCCAAAAGGCGACTTCGACGCCGGGATCGTGGTCGCCAGGTCCACCATTTTCAAGACGGGCCGCGGCCAATTCGACGAATTGCCCATTCGGAAAGCGCTCCAAGTAGAGAGCGTATTCGGCCGGATCGTCACTTTGCTGTACCGATTCCCAGAAGGCGACTTCGACGCGGTGCCCCTCGTTGTCGCCCTCGGGGTCGTGCGCCACCGACTGCTCCACTGAAGAGGACTCTTCGGGCATTCCGACCGGGGGCAATTCCATATCCAGTACCGGTTCTGCCTCCGGATCGAATATGACGCGAAATACACGGAGTGGGCGGGCTATATTCTTGATGCTATGCTCTCCCAGGTCTTCGAAGGTCGCATCGACCCGATCGCGCAGGTGATCTCTGACTCCCCTCGTCACGCAGATGCCTCCAACATCCGCGAGCCCTTCCAACCGGGCGGCGATATTGACGCCGTCACCGAAGATATCACCGTTTTTGACCAGCACATCGCCCACGTTGATCCCGATGCGAAAGTTCATTCGGCGGTCTTCGGAAAGCTCTCGGTTGGCGCGCCACATCGCCTGCTGGATCGCCACAGCCGAGTTGAAAGCATGGACGATGGACGGGAACTCAGCCAGCACGCTGTCGCCGGCGGTGCCGAATATCTGCCCATGCGCATTTTCAATGAGCGCATCAACGATCGTGCGATGCGAGGTCAAGGTCGCAAGTGTCTGTACCTCGTCAACATTCATCAGTCGGGAGTAGCCCTCGACATCAGCGGCGAGAATGGCTGCAAGCTTTCTTTCAAGCGGTGGCGCTTCCATCCGAACGGTCCGATCCGACACACCCAGTCCCAAAGTTGTTTGCAAAAGCAATGCCAACGACCAGACCGGATGCGTTTCCAACGACGGGGCGGTCGATGCTCATCAACCGACGACGGGGCAGGTTTGTTCCCTCGCGACGATAGCTAACGCCGGTGCCTTTTGGTCTGAATATTGTGCGCCCGCATCCGAGACGGCGAAACCGATCATGATCTTCATCTGATCTTCAAGCGAAAGGGTAGGCAATATTGTGAGAGGCTCCAAAGAGAAATTGTCGATTTTCGGAAGATGGCGTCAAGCGAGATCGCTCACTGCGGAGGCGCGTCGATGGTCATCACCCATGAGCTTAGGCACCATTACTGCCATCACCTCGGGACCGCCGCAGACCCGCGCAAGGAACTGGCCGCCGACAGGTTCGCCGGCGCGGCAATGCATCCATCGAAGATGAGCCTTGATGCTGCTCTCAGTGCGGTTCCCATTCTTGATGAGCGGCCGTCGAAATCCCATCCCGGGCGGGCTGACCGAGTGAAAGCGATCACTGACGGATGGAACGATCCAGCAGTCGGAAAGAAGTGCTGAAAGGGCGGCCACTGGACAGCACAAATGCGAGACAGACTGCGATCTTCCAGCGTGGGTCGACGCACCGCTTGTCGTTCTGAGATTGCACGACCATATGGAGGTCAAGCTCAGGAAATTAAACAAGGTTTTCCGACGAATGGACACAGAATTGCCGATTATGGAAAACAAGGATGCGCTCGATTCCACACCTACCCTGAACCCGCAATTTACCGTCACCATCCGCGGGTGGGAGGACGATAAAGACGAAGAGGTTCGAGACTTTGGTCAGCGACTGTGCCAGCTAACCCGTGAAATTTCGAACTTCATCGATCTGAGCAGGCTCGACCGCATCGTCATCGGCTCGGACTACCATGAAGCGTTGGCAAGCGTGAATGGCGAACAGGCTCCCGTGCCAACGCCAACGGCGAATGAATATGGGAACGGCTTTGCGATGGCGACGAACATCTTCCGTGGGGATGAAGTCTGGAGTGTCGTAGTGATCTGGACGCCTTTGGTACGGGCAATCTTCGATCATGAGGATCCAAACCAGCCTCTCGCCCTCCATACATTCGTTCACGAGTTGATCCACGTGGACGATACACGGCTATTCACAACGACCTATCCCGGAGGGTGGAGGGCAGCGAAACCTCGCGACGCTCGGGACGCCGCGCTCCAGACTATCGTACATCCTTGTCAGGCCGAGTACAGCGCACAGCGCCGATCCGCATTCGCGGCACCGGAACAAGGCCTTATGCACATGAGCATGCTGAAGGAGGTTATGTCCGATGTCGACGAACAGGTCAGGAAGGAACGCCTTGCCTACCGCTTGCACGGCGACGTCGCGAGCCTTTGGAAGGTCGTCAGCGAGCGTTTGGGATTCCTCTTTCAGGCATTGGGATACGCACTGGGTCATGCTGATTGGGTTTTGGAAAATCGAGACGACCACCCCGAACTGGCATCGAAATTCGACGCCGAAATCGAAGCGCTTCGTGAAATGAGCAAGGGTTGGCTGATTGATGCGTCTCGTGAGGCGGTCCAGCCTCTGTTCAACTTGACCGAATGGACCAATATGGGCGTCTACGACCCTCTGATCGCTGTGGCCGAGAGACTGCTCAACGAGTACCGCATGTCTACCAGCGTGCGCGAGGACGGCCTGTACATCGACATGCCTTACACCGGCATCCACGATCTCTGAAGGGCGGTTCCTAATCGGCCGTGAACTTCAACGGTCCTGTTGCCGGATCGTACATCCCGTAGACTTCCACGACGCCCTTGCTGAAACCGAAGAAGGCGCTGTAGTCGCGGTAGGAATAGAGCCTCGCGCTTCCATCGGGCTTTTCGCTCGTATCGGACGGGTCGCCGAGCTTGCCGCTGACCTGGCTCAGCCTCGTGCCGTCCGAGAACCCGAATGCGTATTCCTTGTTGGGATCGTATCCGCCGGGCGCATAGAACACATATCGGACGTTGCCATCCCGAAACCGCACCCGGTAGGTGGCAACGATTTGTCCGCTGCTGCTATCCTTGATGTCGTAGACCCAGGTTCCGTCCGGCTCCCGCGACGTAGGCTCGCCCTTCATGAACCTGACATCCTGCTCGGATGCCCTGAGCGCGACACCGAAAAAACTGTTCAAAGGCTTGGGTCGATCTTCCCAGCGACAGACGAGATAGGCGGCGGCGGCGAGCACAATCAATACCGCCAATGGACCGAGCGTGCCCCAAAGAGCGACGCGCCGCCAATTCCACCGGTCTCGGGTGACCGAGTACAAGATGACCAGCGACAGCACGAGCGCCGACAGAAACAAACCCGTCCCCAGAGACATCCGACCCCACCCCCGTTGTTCGCATTTTATTAAATATGATTCTTCTTTGCCGTGGACCGGTTGAATCGAAATCCCAACCGATTGCGTTACCTCCTTGAACAACAAGGGGAACCGAAATGCAGAAGCCGTCTCGGATTGTGCTCGTGGTGGAAGACGAACCGTTGATCCGCCTATTTCTGGCGGATGCGCTGGAGGACGCCGGGTTTGCGGTTCTTGAGGCCGGATCGGTTTTGGAAGCGGTAGGCATTCTTGGCCTTCGAACCGACGTCGACGCGATCTTCACCGATGTCGACATGCCTGGCGGCCTCAACGGTATCGACCTTGCGAGAATGGTGGCGAGCGTCAGCCCGCACATCGGGATCGTAGTCACGTCAGGGAGGGCGGACATTGACCGAAGTGATCTGCCCGCGAAGGCAAGCTTCCTGCCCAAGCCCTACAATACAATTGTGGCAGTTGCGACGGTCGAAAACGTCATTCAGCACAACAACGAGGCGATTGCACGAACGGCATCGTGATGATCATTCCGCGTTGTCTTCGTCCGACTTCCAGTATGTGAAGGACAGAGGATAGCCTCGGCCCATGTCCGCATATGCCTGCTCGCCTTCGGTATGGACAACGGACACCGCCTCAGGCTGCATAGCGACGGTGGTGTAGAGATCAATCCCGCCGCGGTATTGGTGAGACCGAGGTCTGCCATCCGCAAGTCCAGCAAGCGGCCTGCGATCGTGGAGGCCCCCGATCCGTCCATCGCGGTCGCGATAGGCATCGCGATCTCCATGATGCGCGGCAGGTCTATTGCCGGCAAACCCAGCTCGGCTCCGTTATCGTCCAACGTCCAGGACGCCACCTCTCCACCCCAGATCGCCAGCAGTCGCTCGACGCCGCTGTCGTCTATGGGAATTGGGAAGGCTGACGTCAAAAAGAGACCATCTCTTTTGCGCCGCCTTGACGTCGTGTTGGAAGGAGGCGGTGGCTCGTTCTGCGCTACATTCCGCGCCCTAACTCATCATTTCAACCTTTCTGATTGAGAATCCGTCGGACGGCGGAATCTAGTCGAACACTTTGTCCCAGCCAGCCATACATCTTGGCTGAACCAAGCCGACTTCGTTACGAACAAACACCCCTTGACGTCTTTCTCTCTTTGAGAAATGCTAAGATGTCAGACCAATTTCAGAGGTCGGCTGCCTGATAAGAAAATGGGGAACCATGAAGGCAAATAGCAGCGACAGGCCGGTGATCCGGCCGCTTCCGGTCATGGACCGCGCGCGTCAGGTGACCGATGCGTTGGCGGATTATGTCGAGGAAGCCAGGTTGAAGGCGGGCGATCGGCTGCCGGCCGAGCGCGAACTGATGGCAGCCCTTGGCGTCGGCCGCTCGACCATTCGTGAGGCGATCCGCCATTTCCAGGCGCTCGGCGTCATCGAGACGCGCAAGGGCAGCGGCACCTATCTGCTGAAGCCGGTTTCCAGGGCGACGATCCACATGCCGCTGTCGCTCGACACGGTTCATCTGCGCGACGTGCTGCTGCAGACGCTGGAGGTTCGTCGCGGCATCGAATGCGAGGCGGGCATGGTCGCGGCACGGCGGCGCACGAGCACGGATCTCGTCGTCATCGAGGAAAAGCTGGATGCGATGGAACGTGTGCACCTGGAGAAAGGCACCTCCGGGCCGGAGGATCTGGCCTTCCATCTCGCCGTCTACGACTCCACCCACAATCCGCTGTTTCGCCAGCTTCTCGAGCAGATGCGCGAGACCTTCGAGCGCTTCTGGGAGCATCCCTTCGACCGGCAGGATTTCGCACGCCGGTCCTTTCCCTTTCATCGTACCCTTTTCGACGCAATCGCTGCCGGGGATCCCGAGGCGGCGCGCGCCGAAACATTGAAAATTCTCGATATCGTCGAGGAAGACATCAAGGAAATGTCCAAATGAGCAACGGCTCTGAACCGTTCGATCTTGCTTCCCTCATCACCGCGCATGACGAAGGCAACTTCGCCGACGCAGTCGTGCCGCCGATTTTCCAGACCTCGCTTTTCACCTTTTCCGATTATGACGACATGATCGCCTCCTACCGCGGCGAGAAGGTGCGGCCGATCTATACACGCGGACTGAACCCGACGGTGCGTGCCTTCGAGGAAATGCTCGCCAAGCTCGAAGGGGCGGAGGATGCGCTGGGTTTTGCAAGCGGCATGGCGGCAATCTCGTCGGCGGTCTTAAGCTTCGTCGAGCCGGGCGACCGCATCGTCGCCGTCAAACATGTCTATCCCGATGCCTTCCGCCTGTTCGGCACCATCCTGAAACGGATGAAGATCGAGGTGACCTATGTCGACGGGCGCGACGAGGAAGCGGTCGCCAGGGCACTGCCCGGCGCCAAGCTGTTCTACATGGAAAGCCCGACGAGCTGGGTGATGGAAGCGCATGACGTCGGCGCGCTCGCAGCACTCGCCAGACAGCACGGCGTCGTCTCGATGATCGACAACAGCTGGGCAAGCCCGTTCTTCCAGCGGCCGCTGACGCTCGGCGTCGACCTCGTCATCCATTCGGCCTCGAAATATCTCGGCGGCCACAGCGATGTGGTGGCGGGCGTCATCGCAGGCTCGAAGGCGATGATCGCGCGCGTCAAGGCCGAGGCCTATCCCTATCTCGGCGGCAAGCTTTCGCCGTTCGACGCCTGGCTCCTGATCCGCGGACTGCGCACGCTGCCGCTGCGCATGAGAGCCCATGAGACATCGGCGCTTGAAATCGCCAGGCGCCTGCAGAAGCTCGACGTGGTGGAGACGGTCTGCCATCCGGGGCTCGCCAACCGTCTGCCCGCCGGGCTCAACGGCACCTCGGGCCTGTTTTCCTTCATATTCCGCGAAGGCGTCGATATCCGCGCCTTCGCCGATCACCTCAAGCTCTTCAAACTGGGCGTAAGCTGGGGTGGACATGAAAGCCTGATCGTACCGGGCGAGGTGGTGCTCCAGCAGAAGGCACAGCCGAATTCCGCACATGCCTTCGGCATCCATGCGCGATCCGTACGTCTCCATGTCGGCCTCGAAGGCACCGAGGCTCTGTGGAGAGACATCGAGAAGGCGCTCGCCGCCGCCTCACAATCCTGAAACCCGAGAGAGACCTAACAAGGGGGAACTGAGCCATGAAAAAACTAATAATCTCGACGCTCTTTGCTTCGATGATGGCGGGTACGGCCTTTGCCGATACGACGCTGAAGCTTGTCGAAGTCATCACCAGCCCTGAGCGCACCGAAACGCTGAAATCGATCGTCGGCAAATTCGAAGCCGCCAATCCCGGCACCAAGGTCGACATCATCTCGCTGCCCTGGAACGAAGCGTTCCAGAAGTTCGCGACCATGGTATCGGCCGGCGACGTGCCCGATGTGATGGAAATGCCTGATACCTGGCTGTCGCTCTATGCCAATAACGGCATGCTCGAGAGCCTGGAGCCCTACCTCGAAAAGTGGGAGCATACCAAGGAGCTGACGCCGCGCGCGCTGGAACTCGGCCGCGACGTCAAGAACACCGCCTATATGCTGCCCTACGGCTTCTATCTCAGGGCAATGTTCTACAACAAGAAGCTGCTTGCCGAAGCCGGCGTCGCCGCGCCGCCGAAGACGATGGAAGAATTCACCGCCGCTTCGGAAAAGGTTTCCAAACTGTCCGGCAAATACGGCTACTGCATGCGCGGCGGAGCGGGCGGCCTCAACGGCTGGATGATCTTTGCCGCCTCGATGGCCGGCTCGAACAAGTACTTCAACGAAGACGGCACCTCGACGATGAATAGCCCCGGCTGGGCCAAGGGCATCGAATGGATGGTCGATCTCTACAAGAAGGGCTATGCGCCGAAGGACAGCGTCAACTGGGGCTTCAACGAAGTCGTCGCCGGCTTCTATTCCGGCACCTGCGCTTTCCTCGACCAGGATCCGGATGCGTTGATCGCCATCGCAGAGCGCATGAAGAAGGAGGATTTCGGCGTCATGCCGCTGCCGAAGGGTCCCGACGGCAAGTCCTTCCCGACGATCGGCTATGGCGGATGGTCGATGTTCACGACCAGCGGCAACAAGGACCTCTCCTGGAAGCTGATTGCTACCCTCGAAGGGCCGGAAGGCAATATCGAGTGGAACAAGCGCATCGGCGCCCTGCCGGCCTATACGGCGGCCGAGAAGGATCCCTTCTATGCCGGTGACCAGTTCAAGGGCTGGTTCGAGGAACTGGCGGACCCGAACACGGTACCAACAGTCATGCCGACCTACCTCGAGGAATTCGCCTTCTTCAAGGATTCGCTGGCGATCAAGACCTCGCAGCAGGCATTGCTCGGCGATATCTCGGCGAAGGATCTGGCCGACCAGTGGGCCGAATACCTAACCAAGGCGCAGCAGAAGTTCCTCGCCAAGAAATAAGCGACGGATCGACGGCGGCGGCCTCAACACAGGCCGCCGCCGCTTTTTTGATGACACAGACGGCGCATGAACGCCGCGAACGGGAACTCTTGGCTGATGACTATTTCCGCCGATACGCTCGACATGCGTCGCGACCGCAGGCCATGGCTGCGTCGCGTTGCCGATGCTTCGGAGCCCTATCTCTACAGCGCGCCGTCGCTGATCCTGATCATTGCGGTGATGCTGGTGCCGCTGACGGTCGGGATTTCCTACGCCTTCCGCGATATCCAGCTGCTCAATCCGTTTTCCGGCGGCTTCATCGGGCTCGATCACTTCCGCGAGCTTGCCGGCGACGCCGCCTTCTACGGGGCGCTGAGAAACACGCTGTGGTGGACGGGCGCTTCCGTCGTCCTGCAGTTCGTTTTCGGGCTGATCCTGGCGCTGCTGCTCGACAAGCCGTTCAAGGGCAGGGCAATCGCGCAGGCGCTGGTCTTCCTGCCCTGGGCCGTGCCGTCTTTCCTCGCGGGCCTCAACTGGGCCTGGCTGTTCAATCCCGTCATCGGGCCAATCCCGCACTGGCTCTTCGCCCTCGGGCTGATGCATGAGCCGGGCAATATCCTTTCCGATCCCAATTATGCGATGTGGGGGCCGATCGTCGCCAATGTCTGGTGGGGCATTCCGTTCTTCGCCATCACCCTGCTCGCGGCGCTGCAGGCGATCCCGCGCGATCTCTATGAGGCGGCGTCGATCGACGGCGCGGGCTGGTTCCAGCGTTTCCGCTCGATCACCCTGCCGTTCCTGGCGCCAACGATCGCCATCACCGTGCTGCTGCGCACCGTGTGGATCTCCAACTTCGCCGATCTTATCGTCGTCATGACCAATGGCGGACCGGCGGACCGGACGCAGATCGTCGCCAGCTATATCTTCACGACGGCCTTCCGGCGGCTCGATTTCGGTTATGCCTCGGCGATCGCACTGGTGCTGCTCGTGCTGCTGCTTGCCTATTCGATGCTGATCATCCTGCTCCGGCAGACGCTGCTGAACAAGGATTGAGATCATGAGACGATCCGTCATTCCCACCGTCGCACACCGCCTGGCGATCCTTTGCTATATCGCCTTTGCGCTCTTTCCCCTGTTCTGGCTGCTCAAGGTCTCGGTGACGCCGAACGACCTGCTCTATAGCGAGGGCGTGCGTATGTGGCCGTCGCACACGACATGGGATCACTATGCCTTCGTGCTGCGGCACAGCGCCTTTCCGACCTTCTTCAAGAACAGCCTGATCGTCTCGGCCTCGACGGCCATCACCGTGACAATCTGCGCCTCGCTGTCCGGCTACGCGCTGTCGCGCTTTAATTTCCGGGCAAAATACTGGATCGTCGCCCTGATGCTGCTGACCCAGATGTTCCCGCTGGTCATGCTGGTGGCGCCGATTTTCAAGATCCTGTCGCCGCTGCATCTGACCAACAGCCTGACCGGGCTCGTCATCGTCTACACCGCCTTCAACGTGCCTTTCGCCACCTTCCTGATGCAGTCCTTCTTCGACGGCATCCCGAGGGATCTCGAAGAGGCGGCGAAGATCGATGGGGCGACGCAGTTCATGGCGTTTCGCCAGATCATCCTGCCGCTGACGCTGCCGGGGATCGCCGCCACACTCGGTTTCGTCTTCACCGCCGCCTGGAGCGAACTGCTCTTCGCGCTGATGCTGATCAACGGCAATGACGCGGCGACCTTTCCCGTCGGCCTTCTCACCTTCGTTTCGAAATTCTCGGTGGATTTCGGGCAGATGATGGCGGCGGGCGTCATGGCGCTCATTCCGGCCGGCCTCTTCTTCCTGCTCATCCAGCGCTATCTCGTCCAGGGCCTGACGGCCGGCGCGGTCAAGGGTTAAACAAATGGCATCGATCGATATCCAGAATATCCGCAAAGCCTATGGCCATGTGCAGGTGCTGCACGGCGTCAACCTCGAAATTCGGGACGGCGAATTCGTCGTGCTCGTCGGCCCGTCCGGCTGCGGCAAGTCCACGCTGTTGCGGATGATCGCCGGGCTGGAGGAGGTCACATCAGGCGAGATCCGCATCGCCGGCAATAGGGTCAATGAGCTGCATCCCAAGGATCGCGACATCGCCATGGTGTTCCAGTCCTATGCGCTCTATCCGCATATGAATGTCGCCGGCAACATGAGCTACAGCCTCAGGCTGCGGAAGGTGGCGAAGGAGAAAATCACCAGCGCGGTGGCCGCCGCCGCCGCCAAGCTTGGCCTCGATCCGCTGCTCGAACGCAGGCCGAAGGCGCTTTCCGGCGGCCAGCGCCAGCGCGTCGCCATGGGCCGCGCCATCGTGCGCCAGCCGAAGGCCTTCCTGTTCGACGAACCGCTGTCGAACCTCGATGCGCGCCTGCGCGAACAGATGCGAGCCGAAATCAAGAAACTGCATGGTGACCTGAAGGCGACCTCGATCTACGTGACCCACGACCAGATCGAGGCAATGACGCTGGCGGACCGGATCGTCGCCATGCATGGCGGGGTGGTCCAGCAGGTCGGCAGTCCCCTGGAACTCTACGACCGCCCCGCCAATCTCTTCGTTGCCGGCTTCATCGGCTCGCCGGGGATGAATTTCCTCGAGGCCAGCTACGATGCCGGCGGCGTGAAGCTGAAGGACGGCACGATCGTGCCGCTTGCAAAGCCTCTGCCGCTTGTCGACGGCGCAAAGGTGACGCTCGGCATCCGGCCAGAGCATGTGCTGATGAGCGACGGCGGGGCGGGGCTTGCCGCGGATGTGGAACTCGTCGAACCGACAGGCTTCGGCATCATCCTGCACCTTGCCCTGCATGGCCTGCCGTTCAAGATCTTCACGCTGAACCGCGATGCGCTGAAGGCCGGTCCGAAGGTCAATGTCGCCTTCCCGGCCCAGTATCTGCATGTGTTCGACGGCGACGGAAAACGCGTCGACTGAATGGTCGGCGGCCGGTAGCCTGATGCTATCGGTTTCGGCATATTGTCTCCAGCAGAGGCGAGGAGGCAGAATATGCTCGTTGCGCAGATATCCGATATCCATGCAGGGCCAGACCTTTCGTCGCTGCGGACGCTGGAGCGGGCGATAGCGTGGCTGAAGACGTTCCGCCCGGATGTGCTTGTTGTCACCGGAGATCTGGTGGACGACGGATGGCGGCACGGCTATCGCCTGGTCGCCGAAAGCCTGCGGTTGCTGGACTGCCCTGTCCACCTGTTGCCGGGCAATGGTGACGATGTGCGATTGATGCGGTCCGAACTTGCCGCCGTCGGCCCATGGATCAATGCGACGGGACCGATGCATTTCCGGACAGCCGTCGATGATCTAACCCTCTTCGGTGTCGATGTGACCGTCGCCGGCCAGAGCTACGGCGACGTCCGGCCGCATCTGCCATGGCTGATGAGCGCGCTTGCCGACGTGACGACACCCTCCCTTCTGTTCATGCATCAGCCGCCATTCAGGATTGGCATCGAGGCGCTGGACCAGGTCGGATGCAGGAACGGCAGTGCGCTTCTCGGTACGCTCGAGACGATGCACAGACTGCCGCTGGCGATTCTCTGCGGCCATGTCCACCGACCCGCATTTGGTCGGTTGGGATCGATCCCTGTCCAGACCTGCGGCTCCCTCTGCCCGCCCAATCCGCTTCTGCTGGAAGGCCGTGCGGATCTTTCGGTGATCGACGCTCCGTCCTTCCTCGTGCATGAGGTCCGCGACGGCAGGCTGGTTTCGCACGTGGTCTCGGTTCCGGCATCAGACAGGGGCGCATGAAGGATTGCACGGTCATTCCTCACGTGCAGCGAGCGGAAAAATCTTTTGCCGCATCGCCCATGAGGGCTATATCGTGCGTGTGATTATGCTGGATTGGATGCCATGACCGACACTGTTCTCGACCGCTTTCTCCGTTATGTCGTTATCGACACGCAATCCGACCCTGCCTCGTCGACGCAGCCGACCACCGGCAAGCAGAAGGATCTGGGCCGGGTTCTGGTCGATGAACTGCTGAAGATCGGTCTGGCGGACGCGCATCTCGATGAGCACGGCTATGTCTACGCGACCATTCCGGCCAATAGCGACAAGGCGGTGCCGGTCATCTGTTTCTGCTCGCACATGGATACGGCGCCCGATTTCAGTGGCACCGATGTCAAGCCGCAGATCATCAGGAACTATGCCGGCGGGGATATCAAGCTTGCCGGCGACACGGGCCGGGTGATCCGCGTCAGCGATCACCCCGAACTGCAGAACCAGATCGGCAACGATATCGTCACGACCGATGGGACGACATTGCTCGGCGCCGACGACAAGGCCGGACTGGCCGAAATCATGACCGCGGCTGCGATGCTCGTCGGCAATCCTGATATCAGGCACGGGACGATCAAGATCCTGTTCACGCCCGACGAGGAAGTCGGGCGCGGCGTCAACAAGGTCGACCTGAAGAAACTCGGTGCCGACTTCGCCTATACGATGGACGGCGAGACGGCTGGCCATATCGAGGATGAGACCTTCTCGGCCGACGGCGTCGAGATCAGCATATCAGGTGTGGCGATCCATCCCGGTTTCGCCAAGGACCGCATGGAAAACGCCATCAAGATCGCCGGCGCCATCATCGACCGGCTGCCGAGGGATATTGCGCCGGAGACTACGGAAGGCCAGCAGGGTTTCATCCATCCCACCGGCGTGACCGGTTCGATGGAGAAGGCGTCGCTGAGCCTCATCATCCGTGACTTCACCGACAAGGGGCTGACGGAAAAGGAAACGATGCTCGATGCCATCGTCAAGGACGTGATGGCTGGCTATCCCGGCTCGACCTATCGTTTTGAAGTGAAGGAGCAGTATCGCAACATGAAGGTGGTGCTCGATCGTCACCCGGAGATCGTCGAGAACGCCATCGAGGCGGTGCGCCGGGCCGGCATGACGCCGGTGCGCGGCAGCATCCGCGGCGGCACGGATGGCTCGCGCCTTTCCTTCATGGGACTACCGTGCCCGAACATCTTTGCCGGCGGCCATGCATTCCACTCGCCGCTCGAATGGGTCAGCCGCCAGGATATGGAAAAGGCCGTCAAAACGATTGTGGAACTGGCGAGGGTCTGGGAAGAGCGCGCCTAAAGCAATTCCAGCAAAAGTGCGCAGCGGTTTTGCGTCCGGAATTGCGCGGAAACAAAAACGCGCTTCCATCTAACTCAAACCGAAAGGGCGGTTGATTAACCGCCGTTCGCCGGAAGGCTTTCGCGCAGCATCACGCTGTCATAGGCGGGCCGGGGCGTCGGGATCGCGATGGGCATTCCCGGTTCGGGCTCGACCGATCTTACCGGCAATGTTTCCGGCGTGGTCACCGGCGCAGTGATCCGCATCTGCCCCGTGCTCGCCGTAGCCATGGGGTCCGGAGCCGGCAGAGGAACGGGAACTTCCGAGGGTATCAGGGCTTCGAATTGCGGCGGCAGCATGCTTTCGCCGGGCACATAGTTCATCGCCACCTCGTAGGAGGGCAGCGGCGGCGGCGTTTGAAGCATGCCGTTGGAGTCGCGTTTCTCGTAGAAGGCGTTGCCGCCGGCGACCGTCACATAGTGCATGTTGTCGTAGGGGAACTTCAGTCCATTGGTGTGGAAGAACATCGCATCCTTCACCGCAGGATGGCGGGCGCCCTTGATAAGGATCGCATCGGCCGCGCTCGCAAGCTCGGTTTCCGCCTGCGGCTTGACTTCGCGCGTCATCACGCCGGGCGCGAACTGCCTTTTCTGGGCCACGACCCCGCAGATGGAAGGGGGATAGGCGCCGGAGGTGAGCCTGTTCATAACGACGGTCCCGACAGCCATGTAGCCGTCCTCGTCCGAATGCTGCGATTCGAAATACATCGCGCGCTGCAGGCATTCGCGATCCTTGGCCGTATAATTGAACGTGACTTTCGCCGCTTGGCCCTGCTTCGTCTTGGTGTTCGCCGCCGTTGCCGCCGGTTTCGATGTCGTCGTGCAGCTTGCAGCTGCCAGTCCTACGAGCAAAATCCCGATCAGGGATTTTCCAAAGGAAATCTCCGCCCTCAACGCCAGGTGCCTCCTATGGGATAGTCCAGCCCTTTGTGATTAAGTGAAAACGTTTTACTCGTCATATGACTGAAATACAAACAACCTTAGATCACAAAAAGCCCAAGGGACTCTCGCCAAATGCGATTCCGGCGGTGACCTCCTGCATATTCCTTAAATCGGAATTGATTCAAGGATAAAATCATGCAGCAATTCAAAGTGTTACAGCTCCTTTGCTGCTGTCGAAAAGACGCGCGGCGCAGTCGATCGCCGCCCATCTCCATCAACTGCGGAACAGTTTCCAGCGGGTCGGCTTGAAAGCCACCCGGTTGCGGTCGAGCCTGTCGGCCTCGCTCGGCGGCAATTCGATCTCGATATGCGGGCGATCGGCGCCGATATCCAATTCGATATGGCGGGTACCAGCCACGCGGCGGCTGGAAACCGGCTGGCCGGCGATACAGTTTTCAGCTGATTCGCAGAGCCTGACGTCATGCGGGCGGAAATAGAGCTGCGCCGTGCCATCCGGCTCGCCTTCGGCATTGAGGCCGAGCGAGCGGCCTTCGAAGCGAATGTCGCCGTCTGATATTTCGACCTCAAGGCAGTTCGACTGGCCGATGAAGCCGAAGACGAAGGGCGAATTCGGATTGTCGTAGACCTGGTCCGGCGTGCCCACCTGTTCGATCGCGCCCTGACTCATGACGACGACGCGGTCGGCAAGTTCCAGCGCCTCATCCTGGTCGTGGGTGACGAAGACGGTGGTATGGCCGGTGCGGTCGTGGATATCGCGCAGCCACTTGCGCAGGTCCTTGCGTACCTGGGCGTCGAGCGCGCCGAAGGGTTCGTCGAGCAGTAGCACGTTCGGCTCGACGGCCATGGCGCGGGCGAGCGCCACACGCTGGCGCTGGCCGCCGGAAAGCTGGGCCGGGTAGCGCTTTTCCAGACCGGAAAGCTGGACGAGGTCGAGCAGTTCCAACGCCCGCCTGCGGATATCGGCCTTCGGCGGCCGCCGCGCACTGTTTCTCACCTTAAGGCCGAAGGAGACGTTTTCGAGCACCGTCATGTAGCGGAAGAGAGCATAGTGCTGGAAGACGAAGCCGATATTGCGCTGCTGCACCGATTTCTTCGAGGCATCCTCGTCGCCGAAGAAGATCAGCCCCTCCGTCGGGCTTTCGAGGCCGGCAATCAGCCGCAGCAATGTCGTCTTTCCGGAGCCCGAGGGGCCGAGCAGGGCGATCAGCTCGCCGGAGCGGATGTCGAGCGAGACATCGTGCAGCGCCGGAAAACGCTCGAATTCCTTGCGAATGTTTTGAACGCGTACTTCCATTCCAAATCCTTCAGTGCCGCCGGCTGGCGGCGATTTCGGCGCTATAGCGCATTTCCAGCAGCGTCTTCAAAACAAGAGTTACGAGCGCGAGCAAGGCCAAAAGCGTGGCGACCGCAAAAGCGCCGGTGAAATTATACTCGTTGTAGAGAATTTCCACCTGCAGCGGCATGGTGTTCGTCTGGCCGCGGATGTGGCCTGATACCACCGAGACGGCGCCGAATTCGCCCATGGCGCGGGCGTTGCAGAGAAGCACGCCGTAAAGCAGGCCCCATTTGATATTCGGCAACGTCACGTGCCAGAAGGTCTGCCAGCCGCTGGCGCCGAGCGAAAGGGCTGCCTCCTCGTCGGCCGTTCCCTGTTCCTGCATCAGCGGGATCAGCTCGCGGGCGACGAAGGGGAAGGTGACGAACATGGTGGCGAGGATCAATCCCGGTACCGCAAACAGGATCTTGATGTCATGCGCGCTGAACCATTGGCCGAGCCAGGTACTGGAGCCGAACAGCAGAACGAAAACCAGGCCCGATATGACGGGTGAGACCGAGAAGGGCAGGTCGATCAGCGTCGTCAGGAAGGCCTTGCCCTTGAACTCGAACTTGGCGATCGCCCAGGCGGCGGCGACCCCGAAGACGAGGTTGAGCGGCACGCTGACGCCGGCAACGATCAGTGTCAGGCGGATCGCCGAGAAGGTCTCCGTGTCTGCGAGCGCCTGGAAGAAGGGGCCGGCTCCCTTGCGGAAGGCCTCGACGAAGACGGCTGCGAGCGGCAGAAGCAGGATCAGCAGCAGGAAGACGAGCGAGAGGATGATCAGGCTGAAGCGCGCGATCCTGTTTTCGGTGGTCACCGAACGCAGCTTCGTTGGTTGAGCGGTCGCATCAAGCGCCATAGCCGTACCTCCGCCTGCTCCAGCTCTGAATGAGATTGATGACGAGCAGCATGGCAAACGAAATGATCAGCATGATCGCCGCAATGCCGGTCGCCGCGGCGTAATTATACTCTTCGAGTTTGATGATGATCAGCAGCGGCGCGATCTCCGATTTGAACGGCAGGTTGCCGGCGATGAAGATGACCGAGCCGTATTCGCCAACGCCGCGGGCAAAGGCGAGCGCAAAGCCGGTGAGCACGGCGGGGGCCAAGCCTGGCAGCAGCACGCGGAAAATCGTCTGGAAGCGGTTGGCGCCGAGCGTTGCCGCAGCCTCCTCCACTTCCTTGTCGATCTCCTCCATGACCGGCTGCACGGTGCGCACCACGAAGGGCAGACCGACGAAGATCAGCGCCACGACGATGCCGGCCGGCGTGAAGGCGATCTTGATGCCGAGCGGCGTCAGGAACTGGCCGATCCAGCCGTTCGGCGCGTAGAGCGTCGTCAGTGCAATGCCGGCAACGGCGGTCGGCAGCGCGAAGGGCAGGTCGACCATGGCATCGATGATGCGCTTGCCGGGGAAACGGTAACGCACCAGCACCCAGGCGAGGATGATGCCGAAGACGACATTGACGATCGCGGCGATGAAGGCGCTGCCGAAGCTGATGCGCAGCGCGTTCAGCGTGCGAGGATCGAGCGCGATCGACCAGAATTTCTCCCAGCCGAGCGCGCTCGACCGGACGGCAAGGCCCGAGAGCGGGATGAGGATCAGAAGGGTGAGCCAGGTCAAGGTAAGGCCGAGCGCCATTCCGAAACCCGGAATGACGCTCGGCCGTTTGAACCGCCACCGCGTGGGGCTATGTGCTTTCATGAAGTCTATTATTGGGCCGGCTTGTAGATTTGGTCAAATACGCCGCCGTCGCCGAAGAATTTCGGCTGTGCGTCTTTCCAGCCGCCGAAGTCGTCGATGGTCGCGAGCGTCAGCTTCGGGAAGCGGGCGATGTCAGCCGGATCGGCGGCTTCCGGCTTGGTCGGCCGATAGTAGTGCTTGGCAGCAATCTTCTGGCCTTCGTCCGAATAGAGGTAGTTGAGATAGGCTTCGGCGACCTTGCGCGTGCCCTTCTTGTCGACATTGCCGTCGACAATGGCGACCGGCGGGTCGGCGCGGATGGAGAAGGCCGGGGTGACGATCTCGAACTGGTCGGGACCGAGTTCTTCGAGCGAAAGATAGGCTTCGTTTTCCCAGGCGAGCAGCACGTCGCCGAGGCCGCGCTGGACGAAGGTGGTCGTGGCGCCGCGAGCGCCGGTGTCGAGGACCGGGACGTGCTGCAGCAGTTTTGCAACGTAGTCCTGCGCCTTGGCTTCGTCGCCGCCATTCGCCTGCTTGGCCCATGCCCAGGCAGCCAGGAAGTTCCAGCGGGCGCCGCCCGATGTCTTCGGGTTCGGGGTGATGACCTGCACGTCGTCCTTGATCAGGTCGCTCCAATCCTTGATGCCCTTCGGGTTGCCCTTGCGGACGAGGAAGACGATCGTCGACGTATAGGGCGTCGAATTGTTGGGGAACTTGGTCTTCCAGTCGGCCGGGATCTTGCCGGTCGCCTTGGCGATGGCGTCGATATCGCCTTCGAGGGCAAGTGTCACGACATCGGCGTCGAGGCCGTCGATGACGGATCGGGCCTGGGCGCCGGAACCGCCATGCGAAGCCTGGATCGTCACGGTTTCACCGCTGTCCTTTTGCCACTTGGCGGCAAAGGCGGCATTGAAATCCTTATACAATTCGCGGGTCGGATCGTAGGAAACGTTAAGAATCGTCTGATCTGCGAATGCCGGAGCAATGCTTCCGATCGCGAAGCTGCCTGCCATGACCGCCGCCGCGAGGAGCTGGGTGAGCCGTTGTGTCTGCATGGGGAACCCTCCTGTTTTCTGTCTTAACTCTATCAACTCAGTCGTATAATGAAACAAAGGTTCTTCCGGTTCCGGCATGGCTGTTAGAATGCAATTCCATTTAAGGGGCAATTTGGAAATGGACGTGCCGAAGTTGGCCGCGGCCAATTGGTCGCCGGGCGCTGCCTGCCGCAGGGCCGTGTTTTTTTGGCCACAGTTCCTCCACGAAAACGACATGGTGATGCAGATTTTTGCCGAGATTTTGCCGCGATGACACTTGCGGATTCCTATATGGCTCCCGTGCGGTCGTATTCGCCGACTGCTACGCGGGGGCAACCCTTGAAGTGCGCCTCGCATTCCAAACCTGTTTAGGGCCATTCAAAATGAATATCAGAACTATCCTTTTTGCCTCCGTTGCCGCCCTTGCCGCGGCCTCCGGAGCCCGTGCAGCCGACGCCATCGTAGCGGCGGAACCCGAGCCCGTGGAATATGTTCGCGTTTGCGACGCCTACGGTACCGGCTATTTTTATATTCCGGGGACGGAAACATGCCTTTCGATCGGCGGTTACATCCGTACCGAAGTGCGCTTCGGTGAGCAGATATCCGGCGATTCCGACGTAAACTTCTGGACTCGTGGTCAGGTCACCTTCCAGACCAAGAACGACACCGAGTACGGTACGCTCACCGGCGTCATCACCCTGCGTTACAATGTCGACAATGCCTCCGATCAGGAAGCTTTGCTCGACGAAGGCTATCTCGACATTGCCGGTTTCCGCGCCGGTAAACTGTACAGCTGGTGGGATGACGACATGAGCGGCGAGACCGATACGCTCGCCAGCAACGAGACGACCCACAACTCGATCCGTTATCAGTACGAGAATGGTGCTTTCGCGGCCGGCATTTCGGTCGACGAACTCGAAGAAGACTACGACACCAAGCCGGGCGAAGGCCCGAACAACTTCGGTGTCGCAGGCCAGGTCTCCTACAAGGCTGGCGCCATCAGCGCTTACCTGCTTGCCGGTTATGACACCGACACCAGCGAAGTCGCTGTCCGCGGTATCGTCTATGCCGACATCGGCCCGGGCACGCTCGGCATTGCCGGCGTATGGGCAAGCGGCGCCAACTACTACTACGAAGAGTCCGAATGGACGATCGCAGCAGAATATGCCTTGAAGGTCAACGACAAGTGGTCGGTCACCCCAGGCTTCCAGTACTTCGAGAACATCGCTCTCGAGGCTGACGGCAACGGCTTCACCGGCGGCAGCGCCTACACGACGGGTGTCACCATCGACTACCAGATCGTCGAAGACCTGCGTTCGAAGCTCAGCGTGCAATATCACGATGAGGACGAAGGCGACGACGAAGTGTTCGGCTTCCTGCGCTTCCAGCGCGATTTCTAAGATAGTCTGATTGCAGACGAGCGGGCGCGACCTTCGGGCCGCGCCTTATTTATGATGCCGAGAAGTGTGAGCGGTTTTGGGGCGTCATACCCGTGAATCGGCGATGAAATCGGAATAGAATTCGTCGACCGTTCTTGCCTTGCGCATGGCGGCAAGCACGCCGTCCGATTGCAGCCGCCTGGCGATGGCGGACAGCACGTTCAGATATTCGCCGCGATTGGTTTCCCCGAAGAGCAGCACGACGGCGATGTCGGTCGGGATATCGTCGATCGCCTCGAAATCCAGCGGCTGGGCAAAGCGGATGAGCAGGCCGCGTGGGCTGGTCATGGCGTCGATCGCCGCATGCGGGATGGCGATGCCGTTGCCGATGCCGGTGGAGCCGAGCTTCTCACGCGCTTCGAGCGCCTTCAGGATGGTCTGGCCGTCGACGGAGAAAGCCTTGGCGGCCTTGTCCGCTATAGTCTGCAGCGCGCGCCATTTGGTCGGCGCCGACACGCCGATGAAAGTGTGTTCCGGCCGGATGATGTTGGGAAGGTTCATGTCATTCTCAATACTGTTCGGGCAGCGGGAGGGAGGGGATGTCAATCCGGTTCCCTGAGCCGGTAGCCGACGCCGGTCTCGGTGGTGATATAGTGCGGCTGGTCCGGAATCTGCTCGACCTTTTGCCGCAGCTGCCGGACGTAGACGCGCAGATACTGCACGTCAGCCGCCGGCCCCCATATCTGCTTTAGAAGAAACTGGTGTGTCAGCACCTTGCCGGCATGCTGGGCGAGCACGCGCAGGATGTCGTATTCCTTCGGCGACAATTTTATTTCGTTACCGTCCACCTTGACGATGCGCTTGACGAGATCGATCGACAACCCGCCGGTCTGGAAGATCGCCTTTTCGCCCTGCTGCTGCAGGCGGTGGCGCAACGCCACGCGGATGCGGGCGCCGAGCTCGTTGATGCCGAAGGGCTTGGTGACGTAATCGTCGGCGCCGCTTTCCAGCGCCTTGACGATGCCGGCCTCGTCGGTGCGGCTGGACAGAATGACGACGGGCATGGAAAGCCCCTCGTCGCGCCACTCCTGCAGCAGGTCATGCCCGGGCGTGTCGGGCAGGCCGAGGTCGAGCACGATGAGGTCGGGCATGTCGTCGGTGACCGACTGACGGGCGGCGCTGGCGTTCGGCGCCTCCTGCACCTCGTAGCCCTGCGCGGTCAGGCCGACGCGGAGCAGCTTGCGGATCGGAGGCTCGTCGTCGACGACGAGGATTTTGACGGCTGAACCGGTCATCTGAGTTCATCCAGTTTCGGAATGTCGGTGGGTTTCGGCAGGCGGATGGTGAAGACGGCGCCCCGGCGGCCCGTCCGGTTGCCGGCGGTGATCGTGCCGCCCATCGCCTCGATGAAGCCGCGGCAGATGGAAAGGCCAAGCCCGGTGCCGGCGCGCACCTGATCGCCTTTGCGCACACGGTAGAAAGTGTCGAAGACGCGGGTGAGATCTGCTGGCGGGATGCCCGGGCCTTCGTCCGAGACCTGCACGACGACGTTGTCGGCATCGGCCCAGCCCTCGATATGGATGACCGATCCCTCAGGCGCATATTTCGCGGCATTGTCGAGCAGGTTGAAGATCACCTGCTCGAACAGGACGGGATCGACACGCACCATCGGCAGGTCGGCGGGAATGCTCATCTCGGTCTTGTGGCCGTCGAGGATCTTTGCCGCCCGGCGCAGCGCGCTGCCGATGATATCGCCGGCATAATGCAGCGCGTGGTTCGGCTCCATCGCGCCGGATTCGATCTTGGTCATGTCGAGCAGGTTGGCGATGAAGCGGTTGAGGCGTTCGGATTCGTCGACGACGGTCGACAGAAGGTCGCTGCGATCCTCTTCCGGCATCGAGGCGAAATAATCGCGTAGCGTGCCGGCGGCGCCAAGGATGGCGGCAAGCGGGGTTTTCAGGTCGTGCGAGATCGACGTCAGCAGGGCTGAGCGCAACCGGTCGGATTCGGCCGCAAGTCTTGCCCGGTCGACATCGGCGACAAGCTGGATGCGTTCGATGGCAAGGGCCGCCTGGTCGGCCAGCGCATCGAGCAGCCGCTGCTGCTCTGGCGTCAGCAGCGGCCCGTCGCGGCGGTCGCTGTCGAGGCCGATGACGCCGACGGCGGTGCGCCCGGTTCTAAGCGGCACATAGAGGCGCTTGGCGCCGGGCAGGGTGTCGGCGCCGCGGCCGGCGGCGTGATTGTGTTCCCAGGCCCAGCGGGCCGCGGCGATATCGGCATCGTCGAGCGTGTCATCAGGCGGATAACCGGCCTTGACGGCGATGCTGCCCTCTTCCGGCAGCAGCAGCACGACGCGGACCTTCAGCATCGAGGCGAGCTGGAAGGCGGTTGCCCAGAGCACGTCGTCGAGCGTGCCGGTGCCGGCGAGCTTTTTCGAAAAGAGATAGAGGTCTTCCGTCGTGCGCGCCCGCTGGCGGGCGGCCGCCGCCTGCCGCTGCACGGTCGCTGTCAGATTGCTGGCGATAATGGCGACGCCCAGGAAGAAGAAGAGCGCAAGCACGCTTTCCGGATCGCTGATCGTCAGCGTGTAGCGCGGCGGCAGGAAGAAGAAGTTGAAGGAAAGGGCGCTGAGGATGCAGCTGTAGAGTGCAGGCCGCAGGCCGTGGAGAACGGCGGAGGTCAGCACCGCCATCAGGAAGACGAGGGCGAGGTTGCGCACGTCGAGCACTTGGTCGAGCACGACGCTGACGCCGAGCGCGATGGCGACATAGCCGGTCGCCAGCAGGTAGGCCCTGAAATCCAGCGGCGGCGCGGTGACGGCGGCCTTGACGCCGCGTGTGGTAGTGCCGTCCTTCTCGTTGCCTGAAATGACGTGGACGCTGATCTCTCCGGCCCTGCGGATCAGTTCGTCGGTGATCGAGCGGCTCCACCAGTCCCGCCATGTCGGCTTCTTCGGGGCGCCGATGACGATGTGGGTGACGTTGTTGGCGGTGGCGTGACCGACGAGCTCTTCGGCGACCTCGCGGCCGGGAAGGGTGATCGCCTCGCCGCCGAGCTGCTCGGCAAGGCGCAGCGTCGATGCGACCGTGTCACGCTCGGCCTCGCTCAGATTGATCGAGCGGTTGGTCTCGATATAGACAGCGGCCCAAGGCGCGCGCAGGCGCGAGGCCATGCGGGCGGCGTAGCGCACCAGTGACGCTGAGCGCGGATGGTGGTCGACCGAGACGAGAACGCGCTCGCTCGCCGCCCATGGGCCGGATATGGCATGAGCCTGCATATGGGTGAGCAACTGATCGTCGACGCGCTGGGCGGTCTTGCGCAGCGCAAGCTCTCTGAGCGCCGTCAGGTTGCCGGGGGTGAAATAATTGGTCAGCGCCCGCTCGGCGGTGCGCGCCATATAGACCTTGCCGTCATGCAGCCGCTTGATCAGATCATCCGGCGTCAGGTCGATGATCTCGACGTCGTCGGCAAGGTCGATGATTGAGTCCGGCACCGTCTCGCGCACACGGATGCGGGTAATCTGCGAGACGACGTCGTTCAGGCTTTCGACGTGCTGGATGTTCAGCGTCGTATAGACGTCGATGCCGCGATCGAGCAATTCCCTCACGTCGAGATAGCGCTTCGGATGGCGGCTGCCCTCGGCATTGGTATGGGCGAGTTCGTCGACCAGCACGAGATCAGGCCGGCGGGCGAGGATGCCGTCGAGATCCATTTCTTCAAGCGCCCGGCCCTTGTAGCTGATTTCGACGCGAGGGATGATCTCGAAGCCGGCGACGAGCGCCTCGGTCTCCTTGCGGCCGTGGGTCTCGACGACGCCGATGACGACATCGAGACCGTCGGCGACCTTCGCACGACCGGAAATGAGCATCTCGTAGGTCTTGCCGACGCCGGGGGCGGCACCCAGAAAGATCTTCAGACGGCCGCGCGTCTCGGCCCGGGCCTTTTCGAGAAGCGCATCGGGCGAGGGCCTGCCGGCCTGGTCGCGGTTGTCGTCTGGCATGCGTATGGTCTTTCTGCAGATGGCTGCCGGGGCGGGCGCTACCGCGGATGGGAAGGAACGGGTGCGCCCAGCCTGGCAGGGTCACTGAGTCATAGAAGCATCAAGGGTCTGGTTCAACGCCATAACATTGACTGTAGGTTCGCCGAGAATGCCGAGTTCGCGGGCTTGAACGGCGCCGTCGACCAGTGCCTTGACCTTGGCTTCATCCATGCTGCGTGCCTTGGCGACGCGCGGTACCTGGAAATAGGCCGCTTCCGGCGAGATATCGGGATCGAGGCCGCTGCCCGAAGCCGTGACGAGGTCGGCGGGGACATCGGCCGTCGGGTTCGCCGCCTTGGCTGCCTCGTAGTCACCCTTGACGCGGTCGATCAGCTTCTGGCTGGTCGGGCCGAGGTTAGAGCCGCTGGAGGCAGCCGCATTGTAGCCGTCGCCGGCGGCCGAGGGGCGGCCGTGGAAATACTTGTCGCTGGTGAAGGCCTGGCCGATCAGCGTCGAGCCGATCACCTGGCCGTTCTTCTCGATCAGGCTGCCGTTCGCCTGGGTCGGGAAGAGGGCCTGGGCAGCACCAGTCATGGCGAGCGGATAGAGAAGGCCGGTGATGGCGGTGGTGGCGACGATCATGACGATTGCCGGACGAAGTTCTTTCAACATTGTCTTACTCCTTGGAGTGTTCTTTTGCGAAGAGCTCCGGTTCCGATCCTCTCGGAACCGGGATGGCTCCAGGCCTCAGGCGAGGCCGAGGGCTGCGACAGCCATGTCGATCGCCTTGATGCCGATGAAGGGGACGATGATGCCGCCGGCACCATAGATCAGCAGGTTGCGCGACAGTAGCGCGCCGGCGCCGATCGGACGGTAGCGCACACCCTTCAGCGACAGCGGGATCAGCGCGATGATGATCAGCGCATTGAAGATGATCGCCGAGAGGATGGCGCTTTGCGGCGTCGAAAGCCCCATGATGTTCAGCACGCCGAGCTGCGGGTAGAAGGTCAGGAACATCGCCGGGATGATGGCGAAGTACTTGGCGATGTCGTTGGCGATCGAAAAGGTCGTCAGCGCGCCGCGCGTCATCAACAGCTGTTTGCCGATCTCGACGATCTCGATGAGCTTCGTCGGATCGCTATCGAGATCGACCATGTTGCCGGCCTCGCGGGCGGCGACGGTGCCGGTGTTCATGGCGACGCCGACATCGGCCTGGGCAAGCGCCGGCGCATCGTTGGTGCCGTCGCCGCACATGGCGACGAGCTTGCCCTTCGACTGTTCCTCGCGCATCAGCGCCAGCTTCATTTCCGGCGTTGCCTGGGCGAGGAAGTCGTCGACGCCGGCCTCGGCGGCGATGGCGGCCGCCGTCAGTGGGTTGTCGCCTGTTATCATCACCGTGCGGATGCCCATGCGACGCAGCTCGGTGAAGCGCTCGCGAATGCCGCCCTTGACGATATCCTTCAGCTGGATGACGCCGAGCAGCCTGCCGTCGCGGGCAACGGCCAGCGGCGTGCCGCCTGATTTGGCGACTTCGTCGGCGATCGACTGCAGTTCGCGCACGACCTCGCTGCCGTTTTTCGAGGATGAATCGCCGTTGACATAGGTCAGCACGGCATCGACCGCACCCTTGCGGATCGAGGCGCCTTCGAGATCGACGCCGCTCATGCGGGTCTGGGCGGTGAAGGGCACGAAGGTTGCTTTCAGGCTTGCCATGTCGCGGCCGCGGATCGCATATTTCTCCTTGGCGAGCACGACGATGGAACGACCTTCCGGTGTCTCATCGGCAAGCGAGGCGAGCTGGGCGGCATCGGCGAGATCCTGTTCGGACACGCCGCGGACCGGACGGAAGGTCGTCGCCTGGCGATTGCCGAGCGTGATCGTGCCCGTCTTGTCGAGCAGCAGCGTGTCGACGTCGCCGGCAGCTTCGACCGCGCGGCCGGACATGGCGAGCACGTTGAAGCGGACGAGGCGGTCCATGCCGGCGATGCCGATTGCCGACAGCAGCGCGCCGATCGTCGTCGGGATCAGGGTGACGAAGAGGGCGACGAGCACGATGATCGGGATCGAGCCGCCGGCATAGATGGCGAAACTCGGGATCGTCGCGGTCGCAAGCACGAAGATCAGCGTCATGCCGGCAAGCAGGATGTTGAGCGCGATCTCGTTCGGCGTCTTCTGGCGCTCAGCACCTTCGACGAGCGCAATCATCCGGTCGATGAAGGTCGAGCCGGCAGCCGCGGTGATGCGCACGCGGATCCAGTCGGACAGCACCTGCGTGCCGCCGGTGACGGCCGAGCGGTCGCCGCCGGATTCGCGGATGACAGGGGCGGATTCGCCTGTTATCGCCGCTTCGTTGACGGAGGCCACACCTTCGATGACTTCGCCATCCGACGGGATGATGTCGCCGGCCTCGACGAGCACGAGATCGCCAACCTTGAGGCTGGTGCCCGGCACCATGCGATAGCCGCTGCCATTGTTGGCGGTGAGCAGTTTGGCCTGGGTTTCGGTGCGCGCCTTGCGCAGCGAATCCGCCTGCGCCTTGCCGCGGCCTTCGGCGACGGCTTCGGCGAAATTGGCAAAGAGCACGGTGAACCAGAGCCAGAGATTGATCTGGAACGAGAAGCCGAGATTGCCGTTGCCCGCCACCAGATCGCGCAGGAAGAGGACGGTGGTCAACACCGAGACCGTGGCCACGACAAACATGACCGGGTTTCTGGCGAGCGCGCGGGGGGTCAGCTTCTTGAAAGCGGCCCCCACGGCCGGAATGAGGATGCGAGAATCCATGACGCTCGCGGATTTTGCCTGGCTCATAAGAGACTCCAGCTTTGAAACGAGGATGGCGAACCGGAAGCCGGTCAGCCCTGTAAGATTTTGAAGATGGCGGCGATGACGAGGAGGCCTGCCATCATCACCAGGATGATGTCGGAGGCGCGGGTCGTCGGGCCATGCCCTCGTCCCGGCGCACCGGGACGAGGGTGGAAGGCGTTGCGAAGCCTGTGACGGAGGATCATGGCATCACCTCAGAAGGTCTGGCCGGCGATCATGACCAGGTGCTCGACGACAGGGCCGAGCGCCAAGGCCGGGAAGAAGGTCAGGCCGCCGACGATCAGGATCGTGCCGACAAGCAGGCCGACGAAGAGCGGACCGTCGGTCGGGAAGGTGCCTGCCGAGGCCGGAACCGTCTTCTTGGCGATCAGCGAGCCGGCGATGGCAAGGGCCGGGATGATGACCAGGAAGCGGCCGGCGAGCATGCCGATGCCGAGCGTGATGTTGTACCAGGGCGTATTGCCCGTCAGGCCGCCGAAAGCCGAGCCGTTGTTGGCCGCAGCCGAGGTATAGGCATAGAGGATTTCGGAGAAGCCGTGCGGGCCGGCGGTGCCGATCGAGGCTACGGCGGAAGGCAGCACCGTGGCGATGGCGGTGAAGACCAGCATGGCGAGCGGCAGGCAGAGGATGGCGAGAACGGCCATCTTCATTTCCTTCGCCTCGATCTTCTTGCCGAGATATTCGGGCGTGCGGCCGACCATCAGGCCGGCGACGAAGACGGCGACGATGATGAACAGCAGGATGCCGTAGAAGCCCGCGCCGACACCGCCGACGATGATTTCGCCGAGCTGCATGTTGATCAGCGGAATCAGGCCGCCAAGCGCGGTGAAGCTGCCATGCATGGCATTGACCGCGCCGCAGGAGGCGGCCGTGGTAATGACGGCGAAGAGCGAAGACATGGCGACGCCGAAGCGGACTTCCTTGCCTTCCATATTGCCGCCGCCGAGACCGAAAGCGTGCATCAGCGGGTTGCCGGCAGCTTCCGCCCAATAGGTGACGATGACGCCGGCGACGAACAGCACGCCCATCGTGGCAAGGATCGCCCAGCCCTGGCGCTGGTTGCCGACCATGCGGCCGAAGACGTTGGTCAAAGCCGCGCCGATCGCGAAGATCGAGACCATCTGGATGAGATTGGAGATCGCGTCGGGATTTTCGAACGGATGGGCCGAATTGGCGTTGAAGAAGCCGCCGCCATTGGTGCCGAGCATCTTGATCGCAAGCTGCGAAGCGACGGGGCCGACGGCAATCGTCTGCTGCGCGCCTTCGAGCGTGGTCGCATTGACATAGGGCCCAAGTGTCTGCGGCACGCCGAGATAGACGTAGACGATCGTCAGCACGATGCAGATCGGCAGCAGGATGTAGAACGTGCCGCGGATCATATCGACCCAGAAATTGCCGATCGCCTTGCCCGACGCCCGTGCGAAGGCACGGATGAAGGCGACAGCGATCGCCATGCCGGTCGCGGCCGACAGGAAGTTCTGCACCGTGAAGCCGGCCATCTGGGTCAGATACGACATGGTGCTTTCGCCGCCGTAATTCTGCCAGTTGGTGTTGGTGGGAAAGCTGACGGCGGTGTTGAACGAAAGCTCCGGCGGGACGGCGGCCATGCCGGCCGGATTATAGGGCAGGATATCCTGGAAGCGCAGGAGCGCGTAGAGGACGAGGACGCCGAGCAGGTTGAACATCAGCATCGCGAAGGCATAGGAGGTCCAATGCTGCTCCTCGCGCTCGCTGGTGCCGGCAATACGGTAAAGCCCCCGTTCGATCGGAACGAGGACTGGGGAGAGGAATGTGCGCTCGCCATTGTAGACACGCGTCATGTAGCCGCCGAGCGGTTTGACGAGCACGAGGACGATCCCGCAGTAAAGCAGGATCTGAAGCCATCCGTTGAGGGTCATTTGAGGTAACTTTCAATACCCGGCTGCTTCTCGGTCGCGCATGCGTGACCCCGGAAGCGCCAGTTCTCTTCAAAAGCGTTCTGGGCGAAGGAGAGCGTAGGTGAGGTAAACGGTGAGAAACACGGTCACGGCACCGCTCAAGACATAATCGAGGGTCATCGTCGGTTCTCCTGTCAAAGCCTGTCGCAGGCTCGGGTGTAGGCAAAGCACAGCGCGAAAAATATGATCGCGGTGCCAAGTAGAATGATATCCATCATGATCGTGACTCCTGTTGTTCTTGTTGGAGTCAGACAAGACAAAGGGCGCTGGGAGGCCGCCTTTCATGCTTTCTGGCGTGGAGATGATCTTTTCGATCTCTCGGACATCAATATGGAGCCGAAGCGCATAAAGGTTCGAGACGGACGACAGGCCATCTATATAAAAATCTTATAAATGCCCTTGTGAGCCGCTCGCCGTCGGACCAGGCTGGCGCGGGTTCGGAGGGGCCGCTGCTCGGCACTAAGCCTCCGGCAGATCTGCTTGAGCATTTTATCATTTGTTGAGCAAAAGCCTTCTCAATCTGGTTGAATTGGGAAGGCTTCGGGCTTTATAGTCGTCTTCAACGCTGCCCGATGGAGTCATGGGCAAGCCACTAGGGAAGGAAACCGACGATGACCAAAGTCCGCGCGCTTGTCCTCGAGCGCCAGCATGAGCTTGCGCTCCGCGATATCGATCTGCCGCTCGAAACCGGCCCCGGCGAGGTGAAGATCAGGATCCACACGGTCGGCGTCTGCGGTTCGGACGTGCATTATTACACCCACGGCAAGATCGGCCCCTTCGTGGTCAACGCGCCGATGGTGCTCGGCCATGAGGCGGCCGGCACGGTGGTCGAGGTCGGGGCCGGCGTCACGCATCTGAAAGTCGGCGACCGCGTCTGCATGGAGCCCGGCATTCCCGATCCGAATTCCAAGGCAAGCCGGCTCGGCATGTACAATATCGACCCGGCCGTCACCTTCTGGGCGACCCCGCCGATCCACGGCGTGCTGACGCCAGAGGTCGTGCATCCCGCCAATTATACCTTCAAGCTACCGGACAATGTCAGCTTTGCCGAAGGCGCCATGGTCGAGCCTTTCGCCGTCGGCATGCAGGCGGCCACCAAGGCGAAGATTACGCCTGGTGATACTGCCGTCGTCCTCGGCGCCGGGCCGATCGGCACGATGGTGGCGATCGCGGCGCTTGCCGGCGGCTGCGCCCGCGCGATCGTCGCCGATCTTGCCCAGCCGAAGCTCGATATCGCCGCGCAGTACCAGGGTGTCATTCCGGTCAATATCCGCGAGAAGAACCTGGCCGAAGAGGTTGCCCGGCTGACCGACGGCTGGGGCGCCGATGTCGTCTTCGAATGCTCCGGCTCGCCGAAGGCCTGGGAGACGATCATGGCGCTGCCGCGCCCGGGCGGCGTCATCGTCGTCGTCGGCCTGCCGGTCAATCCGATCGGCTTCGACGTCTCGACGGCATCCACCAAGGAAATCCGCATCGAGACAGTGTTCCGCTACGCGCATCAGTATGAGCGCTCGATCGCGCTGCTCGGCTCGGGTCGCGTGGATCTGAAGCCGCTGATATCAGAGACCTTCAAATTCGACGATTCGATCAAGGCGTTTGATCGCGCCGTCGAGGCCCGGCCGAGCGACGTGAAGCTGCAGATCGTGATGGAATAGGGCGCTACAGTGCTCCTATGAGTGCCTGGCGCTCAGTTTCATCTTGCGAAAGGCAAGGGCCGCGGCTGCGACGACAGCCGCGGCGCCGATTGCAATCAGCAGGTGGCGGTGAAGGGGAAGGTGGCCCAATGTCTGTTCGATGCCATGCCCGAACACATAACCGAGCGCCGTGAACAGCTGCCCCCACACCAACGCGGCCGCGGCATTCAGGATAATGAATTTACCGGTCGCAATTCGCGTTGTCCCGATGACGATCGGGCTGATCGTCCGCAACCCAACCAGGAAACGAAACGCGAGGATGAAGCCTGTGGGGTATCTTTCCAGAAGCCGGGTTGCGCGCGCTAGCGTCGGTGTTTCCATCAGCCGGCGGACGAGACCCCATCGAGCGGCATAACGGCCGGCGAAGAACCAGAACTGATCGCCGGCGAAGGATCCTGCCGTTGCTGCAAGCGACGCCGACCAATAGGTCAGCAGCCCGCGGTGGGAAATCACGCCGCCGAGGAAGGCAGCTGTTTCGCCTTCGAAGGCTGCGCCCAGAAATATCGCCAGCAGGCCGTAGTGCTCGATCAGCAGTTCGATAGACACGCAGCTGTCCTCGGCCCGGGGTTTCTACAGCTAAACCGGCTTCAAATCCCCAAGCAGCGTCGGGATCAGCTCCGACACCGTCGGGTGGATCGGCACCGACCATTGCAATGCGGGATAGGTCGTTCCTGCATTCATCGCGTCTATGATGCCGTGGATCACCTCGTCGCCCTCGATGCCGAGGATCGCTGCACCGAGGATTTTTTTGGTCTCGGCGTCGGCGATCACCTTCATGAAGCCCTTGGTCTCGCCGCGCTCGTTGGCGCGGCCGACGCGGCTCATCGGCCGGGTCGAGATCATGATCTTGCGTCCCGAGGCGCGCGCCTGCTTCTCCGTCATGCCGACACGGCCAAGCGGCGGGTCGATATAAAGCGCATAGGCCGGGATACGGCTCGAGACCTTGCGGTCGTCGCCGTCGAGCAGATTGGCAGCGGCGATCTCGAAATCATTGTAGGAAGTGTGGGTGAAGGCGCCGTGGCCGTTGCAGTCGCCGAGCGCCCAGATGCCGTCGACATTGGTGGCAAGCCTGTCGTCGACGGTAATGAAGCCGCGTCCGTCGGTGATGACGCCGGCGGCATCGAGGCCGAGATCGTCGGTGTTCGGCTTGCGGCCCGTGGCAATCAGCACATGGCTCGCATCGATCCTCGCTGAATCGGTGGCGACCGTTATTCCGTCGCTGCTCTTGGCAAAGGCGATATCGCTGACGCCGGTATGAATGTCGATGCCCTCCGAGCGCAGGACATCGGCGATTGCGTCGGATATATCCTCGTCCTCGCGCGATGCGAGCTTCGGGCCATGCTCGATGACGCTGACTTCGGCGCCGAAGCGGCGATACATCTGCGCGAATTCCAGCCCGATATAACTGCCGCCGATCACGACCAGATGCCGTGGCAGCGTGTCGAGATGGATGATCGAGGTGCTGGTGAGGTAATCGATATCGTTGACGCCTGATAGCTCGGGGATGACCGGCCGCGCGCCGACATTGAGGAAGATGCGCGGTGCGGTCAGCGTCTCGCCGTTGACGCTGACGGTCTTCGGGCCCTCGAAGCGGGCATGGCCGTAAATCACAGTCATGCCGTCCATGCCGGCGAACCAGCCGATCAGGCCGTTGCGGGCATTCATGGTCACCGTTTCGGCGCGCGCCCTGACCACCGTCATGTCGATGGCGATCTCGCCTGGAATATTGACGCCGTAAGCAGCACTGTTTCTTGCGACATGGGCGGCGCGGGCGCTGGCGACCAGTGTCTTCGTCGGCATGCAGCCAGCATTGACACAGGTGCCGCCGAGGAATTTGCGCTCGATCAGCGCGACCTTCATGCCTTTTTCGACCATCCTGGCGGCAAGAAACGGGCCGGCCTGGCCGGCGCCGATAACGATGGCGTCGAAGCTTTTCATGCGACGGCCCCCACGATCAGCACCGCGCCGATGACGGCGACGGCATCCTCGATGAGAGCGGCCGGCAGATCCTTGCCGAAGGAGGCGGCAAGCCTGCCGCGGACGGCGGCGCCACCATATGTGCCGATGACAGCGCCGATCACGCCGGCAATCAGCCCGCCGAAAAGCAGGCTGCTGGCGGCACCGATCGTGGCACCGGCCAGCGCGCCCGTGACGATGCGAGCGCCGAATTGCACCGGCACCTTGCGCGACGGTGTCGAAGGCAGCTGGTCGGTGATCAGTTCAACGACGGCGAGAAGCGTGAAGATCCACGGCGTCCATTGGTAACCCATGATGGCAAGCGGCGTCTGCGAGACATCGAACCATCCAAGTGCTGCGCCCCAGGCGACGGCGGCGGGCGCCGTCATGGCGCGAAGCCCGGCAATGACACCAATCAGCAATGCAAGAAGCAGAAACATGCATGATCCCCTTTTGCCGGCTCTTGCCGCAGTCAGGGAAGGTTGCATATTGTCAGGCGTGTGGCAATTCGCCCTTTCGCTCCAAAGGGCTAAAGCGCGTCGCGTCGAATCGGAATCATGTGACGCGCTTTAAGTCTTTGTTTTATGCATGCCGTTGTCCCAAAACCGCTGCACACTTTTGGGCGGCATGCACTAATTCGCAAAAGCGGCAATGCCGGTAATCGCCCGGCCGATGATCAGCGCGTGGATGTCGTGCGTGCCCTCATAGGTGTTGACCACTTCGAGGTTGACGAGATGACGGGCGATGCCGAATTCGTCGGAGATGCCGTTGCCGCCGAGCATGTCGCGGGCCGCCCGCGCAATCTCCAGTGCCTTGCCGCAGCTGTTGCGCTTGAGGATCGAGGTCAGCTCCACCGGCGGATGGCCTTCCTCCTTCATGCGGCCAAGCCGCAGGCAGCCCTGAAGGCCGAGCGAGATTTCCGCCGCCATGTCGGCGAGCTTCTTCTGGATCAGCTGGTTGGCAGCAAGCGGCCGGCCGAACTGCTTGCGCTCGAGCGTGTATTGCCGGGCTCTCGCATAACAATCCTCGGCAGCGCCGAGTGCGCCCCAGGCGATGCCGAAGCGAGCCGAGTTGAGGCAGGTGAACGGGCCCTTGAGGCCGGTCACATCAGGCAGAAGATTTTCCTCAGGCACGAAGACCCCATCCATCACCACCTCGCCGGTGATCGAGGCACGCAGGCCGACCTTGCCGTGGATCGCGGGCGCCGAAAGTCCTTTCCAGCCCTTTTCGAGGATGAAGCCGCGGATGAGCCCGTCCTCGGTCTTTGCCCAGACGACGAAGACATCGGCGATCGGTGCGTTGGAGATCCAGGTCTTCGAGCCGGTCAGGCTGTAGCCGCCGTCGACTTTTTTGGCGCGTGTCGCCATCGAGCCGGGGTCGGAGCCGTGATCGGGCTCCGTCAGGCCGAAGCAGCCGATCCATTCGCCGGTGGCGAGTTTCGGCAGGTATTTCAGCTTCTGCGCCTGCGACCCGAAGGTTTCGATCGGCACCATCACGAGTGAGGACTGCACGCTCATCATCGAACGATAGCCACTATCGACCTTTTCGACCTCGCGGGCGATCAGGCCGTAGGCGACGTAACCGAGGCCGGCGCCGCCATAATCCGGCGAGATCGTCGGGCCGAGCAGGCCGAGTTCGCCCATTTCGCGGAAGATCTCAGGATCGGTCTTTTCATTGCGGAAGGCGTCCAGAACGCGGGGCGCAAGCTTTTCCTGCGCATAGGCGTGGGCGGTGTCTTGCACCATGCGCTCTTCGCTGGTCAGTTGTTCCACCAGGCGGAACGGATCGGCCCAGTCGAAAACTTCGCGCGTATGCTGCATGGCGGTGTCTCCTCATCCCAGTTCAGGCTTACCTCGCTCAACTTGGCCATAGACCCGCCAGCCGACCGCGTCAACAGAAGGAGGTCGCGTCGAAAAGACGGGCCGGGCCATCTTTTCAAAAGCGTCGGCATGATCCACTTTGCCCGCGATCGATTCTGGAACGAGGAGGCGGAAATGTCGTCAAGCGATCTGTTCGTATCGGCCGAAGGCGCCGAATGGGTCAATCCCGAGCCCGGCGTCGTCAGGCGCATCATGACCTATCTGCCCGAGATGATGATGGTGGAAGTGGCCTTCGAAAGCGGCGCTGTGGGTGCGGCCCATTCGCATCCGCACATTCAGGCCAGCTACGTCGCCGAAGGCAGTTTCGAAGTGACGATCGATGGCCGGACCGAGGTGCTGAAACAGGGCGGCAGCTTCATCGTGCCCCCTAATCTGGTCCACGGCGTCAAGGCGCTGGAAAAGGGCCGGCTGATCGATGCATTCACTCCGCACCGGGCCGAATTCCTGAAGTAGTCAGGTTTCCACCTTTGCCCGGCGCGCCGGACCGGCGGCGGTGACATAGGGTGGTACGAAGCGCGTATCCTCGCCGCGCACCGCCTCGCGCAGGAAATCGATGACGGCGCGCACGCGCGGCGCCTGTTTCAGGTCGCGATGGCAGGTGATCCAGTAATGGCGCTTGAGGTCGATTTCCTCGGGCAGGACGCGCACGAGTTCGGGATAACGACTGGCGAAGAAATAGGGCAGGATGCAGAGGCCGAGGCCGTTTCTGGTGGCAGTGAGCTGCGCGAAGATGCTGGAACTCTGGAATTGCGGCTTGATGCGCGGGTGCACATCGCCGAGATAATCCAGGCCCGGCGCGAAGATCATCTCCTCGATATAGCTGACGAAGGGATGGCCGAGCAGGTCTTCGCGGCAGGTGATCGGCGCGGCCTTGGCCAGATAGTCGCGCGAGCCATAGACCTGCAGGTGGTAGTCCGTCAGCTTCTCGGCGAAATAAGCCCCGCCCTTCGGCTCGTCGAGAACGACGGAAAGATCGGCCTCCTTGCGCGACAGCGACATGATCTGCTGGATCGTCACCAGTTCCAGCGAGAGATGCGGATGCTGGGCGGCAAACTGCGGCAGCACGGTTGCGAAGAAGAAATTGGCAAAACCCTCCGGTGCGCTCAGCCGCACCAGGCCGCGCTGCGCCATCGAGCCGGCGGCAAGATCGGCACGCAGCCGCTCGGTCTCCTGCTCCATCTTCTCGGCCGTCTCGACAAAGCGCGTGCCCATGGCGGTCAGCACGTAGCCGCGCGGATTGCGCTCGAACAGCTTGACCTTGAGGGTGAACTCCAGCCGGTCGATGCGGCGCGAGACGGTGGCATGGCTGGAGCGCAGCTGGCGGGCCGCGGTCGACAGCTGTCCGGTGCGGGCGACGGCTAGAAAAAACTGCAGATCGTCCCAAGTAAACTGCGGTGGATTGTTCATCGCGATCCTCTCTGTTCAAAAAGCGATAATGAATTGCGCAATTTTCGGCACCTGCCATCCCGTCATCATAGCTATGAGCAGAAGGCCGATGCCACGTCGTTCAAACTCGCACGGTAAAAACCCCAGTGGATTAGCAGACCACGGCTAAGACTTCCCCGCGAACTTCTTCGATAATACGCGCAAAAGAGTTCGCTCACATGTTTGCGGATAATACGGTTTTTATTGTTGGTGCCGGGGCAAGCGTTGAGGAAAAATCAATCGCTTCGGCCGAAGCCTGGATAGTCATCGCTCACATCCACATCCTCACCCGACACCTGGCAAGATACTACATTCATTGAATTCTTTTCGAAGCAGGCTCTGAGGTTTCTTGGAGGATATATTAATTCTGCTTAAGTACTATTGTGTATGGTTAATATTATGTTAACCTCAAAGAGATCCGAGGCGATTAGTACCTTTTCAAGCCGGAAATTTGAAACATGAAGCTTTCGCAAATAATATCTCCAGCTATGTCTGAATATAGGCTGAGAAGCGGTTCTCGCCTAAATCAAACAATACTGGGCGTTGTATTTGCGGCAATTGTTCCATTGACGCCGGCGGCTGAAGAATTACCTGTGCCCACGGAACCGGTCTCGGTTGTGACATCTGGTGAGACTTTGGCCCGCCAGCCTCAATTGTTGCGTGACGTTCTTCGCTCAGGCGATAAATTGAATCTCGCATTTTACGAAAGCCTGGCCTCCGTAGAAGATCGCTGGACGGGCTCACAGGGAACGGTTCCCTGGAACTTTTACCAGCGGCCCGAGCTCACTGGCGAATACGTCGTTGAAGCGGACGGAACGATTTCGGTTCCGCTATTGGGACGCTTCCCGGTTCGAGGGCTTCCTCCGGCGGATGTGGAGGCGATAATTCTACCGTCGTACGAAAGTTTGGTCGGCAGAAAGGGGTTCGTGAATATCGTCAAGATTGAGCACCAGCCAATTTATATTACCGGCCCGGTGCGTAATCCTGGCTCGTTTAGATATGTTGATGGCATGACTGTTCTGCATGCCGTTGCGCAAGCGGGTGGCATGGCGGCGAAGAGTATCGAGCCATGGCAGGGTGTGGAAATTACACGCCAGATCGAGCGGTTGAAGGCTGAGCTGGCCGATCTGAAGCGGCTTGCGTCGCGAACCGAGGTGCTCAGGGCAAAGCGCGATTCCGTACAAATTGCCAGCATTGGCACACTTGTTCTTGGTCCAGATCCCGATGCTCAACGGTTGCTGGATGATGAGACATGGCAGCGCCAATTGGTAACGACGAGTAAGGATGCGCAAAGCAGTGCTTACGCAAAATCTGTTGCCGATGCTCAGGCCGATCTCGATCTGCGTCAGGCACGCGTCGGTAATTATGATGCCACCATTCGGGTCCGTCAGGATCGGCTGGCAAGCATCGAGAAGTTGGCCAAAAACAAACTTGTCACCAGCATTGAGTTGACCCGGGCACAAAGCGAACTGACCGAGTCGGAAGATCGAAAACAGCAGGCCGTCATCGACGTCGAGAGTGCAAAGCAACGGCTGGCGGCAGCGAAACAGGACGTTGAGCGCGATCGTATCGAACGCAAGATCGAAATCGAAAAGTCGGCAGCGGATGCCGAAAGAGGCCTATCCACGGCGTTGAAGACGACCGAGAGCGATCTTGAAATTTTCCGGTCGATGGTATCGTCGAATGACAGCGCCGGTGTTGAATTCGAAATCGTTCGGCCTGGACCGAATGGTGTGATCGTCGAACCCGCGACCGAAGAAACGGTCTTACAGCCTGGCGATCTGATCAAAGTACATTGAGACCTAGCCACATACTCTTCCCGACAGGGGAGAGTTTAGTCCTCCTCTCGGCCAAAGAGCTCGGGGGCATCGTCGATTTGCGATTTGTCACGCGGTCCAAAACGCCAAGGAGAGCTTATGTCTGCAATCGAAGCTTTAGAATCCTCGCATTCCTCGGTGCCGGTCCAAGGTCCGATGTTCAATTTGCCAAGGACCTCACTCGTCATTCCAACCTTGAACGAAGCGGAAAACATTAAGCTTCTCTTGCCCCGCATACCGACATGGGTGCATGAAATCATCATCGTCGATGGGCGATCGACAGACGGAACGCCTGACATAGCGCGCAGCATGCGCGATGATGTCAAGATCGTACTTCAGCCTAAGAAGGGCAAAGGTATCGCATTGCGGACGGGCTTCGAAGCCGCATCTGGTGATATGATCGTGATGCTTGATGCTGACGGGTCGATGGATCCCTACGAAATCATCCTGTTCGTCGCGGCTCTTGTTGCAGGTGCGGATTTCGTCAAGGGTTCGCGCTTTATGCAGGGTGGCGGCACCAGCGACATGACGGTCATCCGCCGTTTCGGCAATCTGGGCCTGACCCTCCTGGTCCGGATGCTCTATGGCAGCTCTTTCAGCGATCTGTGCTACGGCTACATGGGCTTTTGGAGACGGCATGTTCCCTTGCTGCGTGCCGATTGCGACGGCTTCGAAATTGAGACGCTGATCAATTTGCGAGCCCTGAAGAACAAGCTCAAAATTATGGAAGTCGCGAGCTTTGAATCGGAGCGTATCTACGGCGTGAGCAATCTGCGTGCCCTTCCGGACGGTTGGCGCGTGCTGAAAACGATCTTCCGGGAGCGCGTCAGTACGCCGACGGGCGTCCAAGTCCTCGAGCAGGGCATGTCCTGAGGTCTGGATTTGATTGGCGAGGCCGCATGATGCGCATTTTGATGCTCAGCGCGAGATACCTGCCATTTGCCGGAGGAACGGAAACCCATGTAAGCGAGGTCGCAATCCGGCTCGTGCGCAAGGGGCATACGGTGACGGTATTGACGGGCAATCCCGACGGCCTTCTTCCGGCAGCGGAAACCCGAGACGGCGTGCAGATTGTCAGGCTCAAGAGCTATCCCCGCGGGCGGGATTGGTGCTTCGCCCCCGGCGTCTTCAGTGCGGTCGCCGAAGGGGATTGGGACCTGATGCATGTTCAGGGCTACCACACCTTCCTGGCACCGCTGGGAATGGCCGCCGCATCGCGCAAGGGGCTTCCTTTCGTGGTCACCTTTCACAGCGGTGGCCATTCGTCACGATTTCGGTCCTCGATCCGGTGCTTCCAACATAGAATGCTTGCGCCTCTGGCTGCTAGGGCCGCGCAACTCATTGGCGTGTCGCGATTCGAGGCGGATCTATTCAGCCAGAATATGGCAATCGCGAGAGACCGGTTCATCGTTATCCCCAATGGCGCGCGCCTGCCGGAAAAGTCCGGGCGGCGACCGGCTTCACCTCACGACAGGCCGCTGATTGTCTCGCTCGGCAGGCTGGAGCGCTATAAAGGTCATCATCGCGCGCTTGCTGCATTTAGTGTACTGGCAACAAAATTCCCTGATATGCGCCTTCGGATCCTAGGAGAGGGGCCCTATGAGGCGAAGCTGCGACAGCAGGTGACCGAGCTCGGGCTCGGCAACCGTGTCGAGATCGGGGCAATTCCGCCGACCGACCGCTCCGCAATGGCCGATCTTTTGTCTTCGGCCGCTCTTGTCGTGCTCCTCAGCGATTATGAAGCTCATCCCGTGGCGGTTATGGAGGCGCTTTCGGTCAAGGCTCCCGTAGTGACAACCGACACATCCGGCTTTCGGGAGCTGGCTGAGAAGGGCCTCGTGCGATCCATTCCGCTCAACGCTTCGCCAGACTTCACCGCGCGTGAAATGCTCGCCGCCATGGACGCGGGGCCGATCTCAATTGAGACGAAGTTGCCGGACTGGGACGATTGCACGGACCGGCTGCTGATGGTGTACAGACGCGTACTTTCGCATCCGCAGCCTGAACTGCGAACCGGTCCGGCACTGCTTGGAGATTTGAAGCACGATGACCGTTGTTAAGGGGCGGGCTTCTCCAGGCCGGCAGAAGGCCTACCAGGACGGAGCTTATCGTCATCGCTATCCAGGAAGGGTTTCCATTCCACGCGTCGATCTGTGGATCGCCGCATTTCTGGGCCTGCGCAGGCAGGACAGCGCGGTCGGGGGCGTTGCCGATCCTTCGTCGCTGGGGATGTCGCCGGTCTTTGCCTTCCTGTGCAGCTGCGCCCTAGTTGTGGCCGCTCTTGCCGCAAATGCCAGTCGGCTGGGAGAGAGCTGGGCGGTTCCGACGTTCTATTGCGCCATCGCCGCGATCTTTCTCCCCGCGGCGGCGCGAATCATCCACCCGGGAGCCAGCCGCCTGGAGCGCTTGGCGCTCATAGTGATCGTGACCTCAGCCCTCTTCGTGGTACGCGTCATCCGCGCGCCCGTCGCCTTCATAGACCATGACGAATTCCTGCACTGGGCGACGGTGAACGATATTCTCGAGGCGGGGCGGCTGTTCCTGCCCAATCCGCTTTTGCCGGTCAGCCCGCTCTATCCCGGGCTGGAGCTGATAACGTCCGCTTTGGTCAGCCTGTCCGGACTGTCCGTCTTCGCGGCAGGCCTCATCGTGTTGGCGGCGGCACGGATGATGCTGATGCTCACGCTATTCCTGCTCTTCGAAAAGATCACGGATTCGGCACGGATCGCCTCCATCGCCTGCCTGATCTACATGGGCTCGTCCACGTTTTTGCTGTTCGACGTCCACTATTCCTACGAAAGCCTGGCGATCCCCATGCTTGCGGCGGTCCTGTTGGCTTCGGAAAGCCGACGCATGGAGCGAAGCGACGCGGCAGGCTGGCCGATGGTCGCCGCCACCATGGTCCTGATCGTGGCGCTCGCGGCTACTCATCATCTCACCTCCTATTTTTGCACGGCCCTTTTGTGCGGCACGGCGGTGATGGAATGCCTGAGACAGGGCGCGTCCACTATGCAGAGGCGGCAGGCGATCCTGCTGGCCTCGATCGCCGTGATTGCTCCGGTCGCCTGGTCGAAGATCGTTGGGAACCCCACCGGCAGCTACATCCTTCCCGTACTGGCAGGCGGCATACACGAGGTAGCGCAACTCGTATCGAGTTCGACCTCGACGCGTAAGCTTTTCGTGTCGGACACGGGAGCCTTGGCGCCTGCTTGGCAACGTTACCTGACGATGGCGGGCGTCGCGCTGATCTGCCTGGGACTTCTCACCGGCTTTCTCCGCTCGCTCGTTTTCAATGGGCAGCACCGGAATGCGAGCATCCTCTGGCCGCCGACCAGATGGCGTCTATGGCGGTCAAGCCTTCTCCAGATCCTCGTTTTGGTGACGCTGGCCTATCCAGTCAGTATCATCTTCCGCCTGACGCGCAGTGGGTGGGAGATCGGCAACCGCATCGGCTCGCTATCCTTCCTCGGCGTCGCAATTGTCGTCGCGGTGGCCGTCGCGGCGTTCTGGCACGGCACGTCGCGTGGCTGGCTGCGCGCAACGGCGCTTGCCGCCGCCGCAACGACGGTGCTGATTGCTGGCGTCATCAGTTCCGAGGGACCACGTATCCTGGTTCCGGCCGGCTATGAAGTGTCGGCCGACTCCTCGTCGATAGAACCGATGGGGATCAGCGCCGCAAGGTGGACCAGGGAATGGCTGGGCGGCGACCAGCATTTCGCAACCGACCGGATCAATCGCCTGCTCCTGTCTACCTACGGCCGGCAAAAGGTCTCGACCACGCTTGAGAGTGGGCAGGATACAGGCATGGCCATCACCTCAGCCGATCTCGGCCCGATGGAACGCAAGCTGCTGATCGACTCGGGCGTCGGTTTCGTCATGGTCGACCTGCGCATGACCACCGGCCTGCCCGGCGTCGGCGTCTATTTCGACGGCGGCGCGCAGGACCGAAACCACATGGTCCCCCTCCAGTCCTCGTCGCTCCTTAAGTTCAACTCCGAGCCCGATGTCGACCGCACCTTCGACAACGGCTTCATGGTCATTTTCGACGTCGGGCGGCTCGGGAAAACACGGCAGCCCGCCGTCCCTCGCAAGCGGACCGGAGAGCCGGTGCAATCCTTGGGACGAACAGACGGAGATTTGCAATGATCGATAGCCGTATCGACGCTTTCATGTGCGTCCATTCGCGGGACATCGAATATTTACTCGAAGCGTCCCTTCGCTCCTACCAGCAGCATTTCCCCGACAAGGGAAACCTGACCATGGTCACCGACAACCCGGCGGCTTTAAGAGCCTTCCTCGACGCGAAGGGTCTCGTGCCTGGCGCAGCTGTCTCCGGCGACAACGACTGGCTTTCGGCCAGCGAACTGGAGCTTCCCGGCTGGTTTCGGCAGCAGATCATCAAGCTGCGCGCCTTCGAATTCTGCCGGACCGAGCATTTCTGTAATCTCGGTGCGGATACACTGCTGCTGCGGCCCATCGCGACGACCGATCTGATCGACCGGCGCGACCCGGTTCTCTATTATTCCAGCCACAGGCTTCCCGATCTGCACTACCGTTTCGAGAAGAAACGGTTGCGCAATGTTGCAAAGATCCTCGGCGTCGAGCCGGCCCGGTCTTTTCGCTACGTCGATTTCATCAACGATTTCTTCTGCTTCAAGCGTGAATGGCTCATCGCGCTGAATGACTACATCGCGTCGAAATACGGCTCAAAACCCTACGTCGAGCTGCTCAAGGGTCTGAGTGCGTCAAAAGACCAGACGCGGTTCGGAGAATGGACGCTCTATTCCGTTTTTCTGCTCGATGTGATGCACCGGTCGCCGACGATGCGCGATGCGCGCGGGGCCTATCTGACGCAGATCCATAGCCGTCTCGGCCTCACTCTGAGCCGTCTGGACAGCAAGATCGTTCATCTCGTCCAGAAATCCTTCGACCCGAACGTGATCCGGCAGAAGCTGATGAAGGTGAACCCAGGCGCCGCTCAGATCATCGGCGCGACGGCATGGGCGGATGCAGGAGCTCGTCCCCGATGATGGCCCGCCGTGTCTTTCTGGGAATCATTCCGCTGTGGGTTCTTGCCGCTGCGTTGGCCGTAACGTGGCTGCCCGAAACCTTTTCGACCTGGGAGAAGGCCGTCCGCCTAGTGCTCTGCGCGCCGCTGATACTGTATTTCCCGGGCCGCATGCTGGTGGACACCCTGCGCATAGAGGGCGATATGGTCACGAGGGGGACGCTCTCGGTGTTCCTGAGCTTCGCGGCCTGCATTTTTTGTGGGCTTCTGCTGCATGTCGTCGGGCATCTCGATGCGCGGGGCTGGGTCTACGCGCTGGGCCTGACGACTATCGCCGTTCGGTGGCTGAATGTCGTTTTGCAGCTCGCAAGTCCGGTTCCAGCCATTCCCTGGGCTTGGCCCGGCCGCCGTTTTGGGGCCTTCGCAGCTTCCATGATCTTGGCGACGAGTGCCGTCCTCATGGCGCGCCCGGTCGCGCTTGAACGCAAGCCGTTTCAATTCACCGAGCTTTGGATGGTGCCCAAATGGAACTGGACGAACAATGTGGTAACGGTAGGCGTGCGCAATTCGGAAGACGCCAAGACGCTTTACAGTCTTGACCTTGTTCTGGGCGGCACGCTGATTGGAAAGATGCCAACCTTCGAACTGGCGCCTTCCTCCAGCCAAACCTTCGAATTCTCCGTGCCGACAAAAACGCGCCCCCCCGCACGGCTGGAAGCCTGGCTCTACAAGGACGGCGACAGGGGAACGATCTACCGCAAGGTCTGGATGACCATCGACACGCTCCAGTCCCCGGCACCGACCGGAATAACCCTTCAGTTCGCTCCGGAGACGAAAAATGGATAATGTCCAGCACCTCGTGCCCGGCAAGCTCACGACGGCGATCGTCATCTGCTGCTATTCCGACAAGCGCTGGGACATTCTGAACAAAGCAATCGAGGCCGCAGCGCGCCAGGTCCCGGCCGCGGACGAGATCGTCGTCATCGTCGATCATAATCCGGCACTGGCGCTGCGTCTGTGCGCCAAGCGCTTCGAAACGCCGGTCAGGATCGTCGAGAATATTCATCCGCCCGGCCTCTCCGGTGCCCGCAACACCGGGATTTCCGTCAGCCGCGGCGAGGTCATCCTGTTTCTCGACGACGACGCCGTGTCGGATCAAGATTTGCTTGCGACCTTGGTGCGGCAACTCGAGGATCCCTCGGTTCTGGGCGCCGTGTCCGCCATCCGCCCGTTGTGGGAAACAGACCGTCCGTCCTGGTTTCCCGACGAATTCCTGTGGACCCTCGGCTGCACCTATCGCGGCCTTCATCCGGGGCCGGTGCGCAACCTCATCGGCGCGTCGATGTGCATCCGCCGCGACGTCTTCGATCATACGGGCGGCTTCGATTCCGGCTTGGGCCGAACGGCCAAGGCTTTGCCGCTCGGATGCGAGGAAACCGAACTCTGCATCCGTGCAACCAAGGCCTTACCGCATGGCCGTTTCGTCTTCGAGCCATCGAGCGGCAGCGATCACGCCATACCCGCCGATCGCGCGACGTGGAAATATTTCCTTCATCGATGCTGGGCCGAAGGGCTTTCAAAGGCCAGCCTATCGTTGATGGCAGGCTCCGGCGAGGCGCTGGCGTCGGAAAAGACCTATATGACGAGGACGTTGCCCCAAGGGGTTATGCGGGGATTCGCTGATGTGTTGCTTGGCCAGCCGAGCGGCCTTCTTCGCGCCGTCGCGCTGGGCGCCGGCCTGGCGGCCACCGCGGCCGGCTTCGCTCTCGGCCGGACCCGCGCTGCCCTTACGCGACCGTTCACCTCCGTTCCTGCTCGCGCTCTCGAACCGGTGGAATAGGCATGATGACCCTCAGCGCCGCCATTACCAAGGTCCGCAGCCTCCTGATGAATCAGGCGGTTTTGCTCCTCAATGCAGGCATGCTGGGGCTTGGAACGTTGATGACGGCCATTCTTGGCTTCGTCTACTGGTGGTTTGCGGCGCGCTCCTTCTCGGCCGAAGCCGTTGGGCTCGCAGCCGCCGCCATATCGTTGATGAATCTCCTCGCGAATCTCGGTGAAGTCGGTCTCGGGCCCTTCCTGATGGGCGAGATAGGCCGTCAGAAAAGAGCAGGCCCGTTTCTGACGGGCGCCCTCCTGGCATCGTTCAGCGCCTCCATCGTCGTGGGGCTGATCTACCTTGTTATCGCAGCCTGGACATCGACGCAGCTTGGCTCGATCGTCGGTTCCTCCGCGACCGATCTCTTCTTCGTCGCTGGTTGCGCTCTGACGGCCGTGACCCTCGTGCTCGACCAAGCCCTGGTCGGCCTTCTGCGCAGCGGCCTTCAACTGGCCCGGAATGTCGTCTTTGCCGCCAGCAAGCTTCTTCTACTGATCGCCCTCGGCCTGACACTTGGCCGGGCGACCAGCGGACTGGCGATCTTCGCCACCTGGTTTACCGGGCAGCTTGTCTCGCTGGTCGTCGTGGCCGGGCTTCTTGTTTATGCCGGCAGGCGCGTTTTCCACCGGCCGGAGATCCGCGCCTTCCGCCCGGTGCTCGGACAGGTTTTCGGCCATCATACGCTCAGCATGGCTGTTCAGGCGCCGGCGCTGCTGCTGCCCTTCGTCGTCACGGTGATGCTGTCCGCTGAGATCAACGCCGCCTTCTATGCCGCCTGGACGGTGCTGAACGTCGCGCTTCTAGTCCCTGCGTCACTCGCCTCGGTGTTGTTTGCCATCGCTGCGCGGGAGCCGGAGCTATTTCCTTCGCGCCTGCGCCTGTCGCTCGGCTTGTCGATGCTGGTCTGCGCGGCGACCGCCTTGGCGTTCCTCTTCCTGTCGCGCTTCATGCTCTGGGTATTCAATCCCGCCTATGCTGTGATTGCAGGAAATGGCCTCCAGTTTCTTGGCGTTGCCGCTTTCGGAATGGCGTTGAAGTATCATTATCTGGCGGTTCAACGTCTCCGACGGCGCCTGGGTTTTGCCACGCTCGTTCTGACCGGCGGTGCGGTGCTGGAGATCGCGGCCGCCGTCGGTGGTGCGCAATTCGGGATCGCAGGCACAGCCAACTTCTGGGTCATTGCTGTTTCGCTGGAGGGGCTGCTTCTGTGCCCGGCATTGTATTGGGCCACACGGCACACTGCGACCCAGTCCACCATCGCGCCATCAGCGGCTGCTGGTGTCTCCACATACGGCAATTCCCTCGACGAGACAGACCAAATCGGAATTGCGTCACGGGCTTGAAAGGGAGTTTCTTCGAATGAGACGTATTCACCATTTCCGGAATTTCGCTATCGGCGCTGTGGCGCTTCTTTGGTCTGCTCAAGTCGGATCTGCGGACGCGCAGTCGTCTGCGCAGCCCTCTTTCGTCACAACGAAAGAGGGGGGCTTCCTGCTAGACGGCAAGCCATTTCGCGTGGCCGGCGTAAACAACCATTATCTGACATTTGGCTCGTCAGGCGAAGTCACCCGCGTGTTGGACGATGCCACGGCAATGGGTGCCAATGTGGTGCGCACCTTCCTGCAACCGGTTATAGGGTCGTTGGACGGCCGGGTGCCGACGATTTGGAATTCAAAAAGCACGGCCGATTCCAGCAATCTGGGGACCAAGGGCATCTATATGATGAGTTGGGATCCGATAACCAACAAGATGGTTCCCAACGACGGACCTGACGGCCTGCAAAAGGTCGATTACCTCATCGCGGAAGCGGCGAAGCGCAAGCTCAGGCTGATCCTCGCATTCGTCGATTTCTGGGCCTACACGGGCGGTGCCCAGCAGATGAACGCCTGGTACGGGAGTTCGGACAAATACACCTTCTTTGCCGCTGATCCGCGAACCCGACGCGATTACAAGGCATGGGTTGGGCATGTTCTGTCGCGCGTCAACACGATTACTGGTGTCCGCTATTCCGATGACCCCACCATATTTGCCTGGGATCTGGCCAACGAACCTGACATCCATCCCAAACCGCTCCTTCATGAGTGGGTGTCGGAAATGTCAGCCTATGTCAAATCCCTGGCACCGAAACAGCTGGTAACGACGGGCCATGGGAACATGGATCAGAAGCTGGCGGATATGAACATTCCAAGCGTCGATTTCGGCACCTGGCATGGCTACCCATCCTACGTCAAAATGAGCCATTCCGATTTCGATGCCCGCATTCGCGAATACTGCGCGATCGGGCGAAATATCGGAAAACCGGTGATCCTGGAGGAGTTTGGAATTCCGCGGTCCGATGCCGATCAGGCAAATGCCTATGGGACTTGGCTGAACACGATCGCCACCTCGGATTGCGGAGGCTGGGTGGTCTGGCGGCTCACCAGCACGCAGGACTCGGGCCTCTATCCCCAGGACGACTACGACAAATTCGACATCCATAACGATGGGAGCCCTGCTTGGCAGGCTCTGCGAGACGCCGCCCTCAAGCTTCAATAATCAGGCCACCGGAGCCATTTCGCCGTTCAGCATTCGTCGTCTTGAGCGATGGATCGGGCCGGGTGTTGCCATTTGATTTGATGGCTGCCAACAACATGTGGCATATCGCTCGAAGGCGGAAACCGATTTCAAAATGAAAACACGCGTGACACGACGATCGGAAGCGCGCCCGCGAACCGGGATGGTTGCGCGAACGAACAAGCGATAGCGATCTCAACACGCCAGAGTATTGACCTAAATGCTTCCATATTTTTCTTGCGATCTAAACTGGGTCTCTAGCTTCGCCAAATATTCGCGGTATATCCAAGATATTAGGGACAAACTGGAGATTTTTCGAAGGTCAGCAGTTGGCAATATGAATAATGCGGACGGCTCGCTCCCAGAAGCGGTATCGTATATTGATACATCATCGGGCTATCCCGATTCGAAACAGGGATTCCGGCAGTGAACTCTTCACGCTTTCTCCAATCAATCGTCGAAGCCGAATCCCACGATACACGCTTGAATTTCGCCCGCGCCGCGATTTTTCAGCTTTATAGTGCTTGCCTGCCAACCGGTTCTGCGCCGGCTCAGTTTTCCGTCGAACTCACTCTATCCGAAGAAGAACCTGTCACGCTCGTCGTGCGGCCGTTCGTCAATAAGGTCGAAGCACTTGGCGGGCTTGTGAAATCCCTGTTTTCGACAAAGGGGGAAACCGAACTGCGAGTCCTGCCATGCAGGTTGGAGGATAAGATTGGATCCGGCATTGGATTGATACTTTTCGTCGACGATGAGCCGATGATTACCATCGGATCTCTTGCAGATAATAGCGGACTGTTTCTTCGCCAAATCGAGTCCGCATCCAGGAATACTTCCGGGGCCGCGACAATCGGTACTGTGGTAGGCCAACGACTTGCTAGTGTGGTTCCTCTTCCGACTGGATCTCTCGATCTGCGTAAGCCGAAATAACTGTCGCTTGCACCTCTGCCTCGCTTGTGCCGTGCGGATCAGCTCAGCCGCAAATCGCACGCTCGATCGCCTTCCGGCGGTTGATCTGACCTTCGCCTGGCCGTTGCGCCGCTGTGGAGTGACGCCATTGCGAGCGGAGTAAAGGTCTCGCACAGAACGCGAGCAAAACGCTCGACGACGGGAAGATCCGACCTCACGCGATTGGTCTTTTGTCTGCTGTCAGGCCTGCCGAAGCTTCGAACTGCCCTAGTTCTAACGGTAACGCTTACCATTTCGCGCTTTTTAGAAGCGCCGACTAGAATGGTCTAATTCACCCCCTGTTCAAAAATGCACAGATGCTGTTTGGAATTAGTTGTAAATCACCCGTTGCCTCAGGGCGGGATTTCCGTGATCGTAAGTTGAGGGTCCGTCGTTCTGAGGAGAACGGCTGGCCAAATTTGAACAGATCCGCAATCTGGCCAATCTCTGGGAGGAGAGAATATGCGTAAGAATCTCATTGCATCAGTTGCATTTCTGCTTGCGAGCAGCACTGCGGTGCTCGCGCAGAGCGCGACCGACGGCAAGGTCAAGATCGGCATCCTGAACGACCAGTCGGGTGTCTATGCCGATTTCGGCGGCAAGTCCTCCGTCGAAGCCGCCAAGATGGCGGTCGAGGATTTCGGCGGCAAGGTGCTTGATGTGCCGGTTGAGATCGTCGATGCCGACCACCAGAACAAGGCGGATATCGCCTCCAACATCGCCCGCCAGTGGTATGACACCGAGCAGGTGGATGCGATCATGGAGCTGACGACCTCGTCGGTGGCGCTTGCTGTGCAAGCGATCGGCAAGGATAAGAAGAAGATCGACATCGTCACCGGTGCGGCGACGACGGATCTGACCGGCAAGGCTTGCTCGCCTTACGGCTTCCATTGGGCCTACGACACCCATGCGCTGGCCGTGGGCACCGGCGGCGCGCTCGTCAAGCAGGGCGGCGACAGCTGGTTCTTCCTGACCGCCGACTATGCCTTCGGCTATTCGCTGGAGCAGCAGACCAGCGATTACGTCAAGGCGAGCGGCGGCACGGTCGTCGGTGCTGTGCGCCATCCGCTGTCGAGCCAGGACTTCTCGTCCTTCCTGTTGCAGGCGCAATCATCAGGCGCCAAGGTGATCGGCCTTGCCAATGCCGGCCTCGACACTTCGAACGCCATCAAGCAGGCGGCCGAATTCGGCATCACCCAGGGCGGCCAGCATCTGGCGGCACTGCTCTTCACGCTCGCCGAAGTTCACGGTCTCGGCCTTGAAGCGGCTCAAGGGTTGACGCTGACGGAGGGCTATTATTGGAACCGCGACGACGAGAGCCGCGCCTTCGCCAAGAAGTTCTTCGCCCGCACCGGCAAGATGCCGAACATGATCCACACCGGCACCTATTCGGCGGTGACGCAATATCTGAAGGCGGTGCAGAAGGCCGGTACCGACGAAACGGAAGCCGTCGCCAAGCAGCTACATGAAATGCCGGTCGATGACGTCTTCGGCCGCGGCGGCACGGTCGGCGCCAATGGCCGCATGATCCACGACATGTATCTGCTGCAGGTCAAGAAGCCTTCCGAAAGCAAGGAGCCGTGGGATTACTTCAACGTGCTCGCCACCATTCCCGGCAAGGAAGCCTATATCGATCCCGCCAAGAGCGGCTGCGATCTGGTGAAGTAAGCACGATGGCGGTTTCCGCAATTGAAACTCAGGAAAAGCCGCGGGTGGTATTGTCCGCCCGCGGCCTGCGCCGCGATTTCGGCGGCTTCACGGCCGTCAAGAACGTCGATCTCGATGTGCATGACGCCAGCGTGCATGCGCTGATCGGGCCGAACGGCGCCGGCAAGACGACGGTCTTCAACCTGCTGACCAAGTTCCTGCAGCCGACCTCAGGCACCATCACCCTGATGGGCGTTGACATCACCAAGACGCCGCCCGACAAGGTGGCGCGCATGGGGCTGGTCCGCTCTTTCCAGATTTCGGCGGTCTTCCCGCATCTGACAGTTCTCGACAATGTGCGCGTGGCGCTGCAGCGGCCGAACAATCTTTCCACACAGTTCTGGCGGCCACTCTCCGCACTCGACCGGCTGAACGAGCGCGCCGAGCAACTGCTCGCCAGCGTCGGGCTTTCCAAGGAGCGCGATCACATCGCCGCCGATCTTTCCTATGGCCGCAAGCGCGTGCTGGAGATCGCCACCACGCTGGCATTGGATCCGAAGGTGCTGCTGCTCGACGAGCCAATGGCCGGCATGGGGCAGGAGGATGTCGGCGTCGTCTCGTCGATTATCCGCGAGGTCGCCCACGACCGGGCAGTGCTGATGGTCGAGCACAATCTCTCCGTCGTCGCCAATATCTGTCAGCATGTCACCGTATTGCAGCGCGGCGAGATCCTCGCCGAGGGCGATTATGCGACCGTCAGCCAGGACGAGCGCGTGCGTGTGGCCTATATGGGCACGGAGGAGCATTGATGGCCACTCTCCTCGAAGTCCAGGGGCTCAATGCCTGGTACGGCGAAAGCCACGTCCTGCACGGCGTCGACATGCGTGTGGCCGAAGGCGAGACGATCACCATTCTCGGCCGCAACGGCGTCGGCAAGACGACGACGCTGCGCACCATCACCGGCATCGTGCGGGCCCGCAAGGGCAAGATCAGCTTTGACGGCAGCGATATGATGCAGGTGCCGCTGCACAAGACGGCGCATCGGGGCATCGGCTTCGTGCCGGAGGAGCGCGGCATCTTCTCGACGCTGACCGTTTCCGAAAACCTGCTGCTGCCGCCTGTCGTGGCAGAGGGCGGCATGACGCTCGACGAGATCTACGAGCTCTTCCCCAATCTCTACGAGCGTCGCGGCAGCCCGGGCACCAAACTGTCAGGCGGCGAGCAGCAGATGCTGGCGATCGCCCGGATCCTGCGCACCGGCGTCAGGCTGCTCATTCTCGACGAACCGACGGAAGGGCTTGCCCCCGTTATCGTCCAGCGCATCGGCGAGGTGCTGAAGACGCTGAAGGAGCGCGGCATGACGATCCTGCTCGTCGAGCAGAATTTCCGTTTCGCCAGCCGTATTGCCGATCGCTTCTATCTGATGGATCATGGGCAGATGGTGTCGGAATTCCCGGTCGGTGAATTGCCGCAGCGCATGGATACGCTGCACAAGGTTCTGGGAGTGTGACCAGATGACGATGATCTTCGGCATTCCCCTGCAGGCGCTGTTCGGCCAGCTGCTGATCGGCCTGATCAACGGCTCGTTCTACGCGCTGCTCAGCCTCGGCCTCGCCATCATCTTCGGCCTGCTTAGGGTGATCAACTTCGCCCATGGCGCGCAATATATGCTCGGCGCCTTCGTCGCCTATCTGCTGCTGACCTATGCCGGCATCGGCTACTGGCCGTCATTGATCCTGGCGCCCGTTATCGTCGGCCTTGCGGGTGCAATCATCGAGCGGCTGTTCCTGCGCCGGCTCTACGATCTCGATCCGCTCTACGGCCTGCTCTTCACCTTCGGGCTGGCGCTCGCGGTCGAGGGCACCTTCCGTTATCTCTACGGCTCTTCCGGCCAGCCCTATGCAACGCCAGCGGCCCTTGCCGGCGGGGCGAACCTCGGCTTCATGTTCCTGCCGATCTATCGCGGCTGGGTGGTGGTCGTCTCGCTCGTCGTCTGCCTCGGCACATGGCTGCTGATCGAGAAGACCAAACTCGGGGCTTACCTGCGTGCCGCCACCGAAAACGCCGTGCTGGTGCAGGTCTTCGGCGTCAACGTGCCGGTGCTGTTGACGCTCACCTACGCGCTCGGCGCCGGTCTCGCCGCCTTTGCCGGCGTGCTGGCGGCGCCGATCTACCAGGTCTCGCCGCTGATGGGCTCGAACATGATCATCGTCGTCTTCGCCGTCGTCGTCGTCGGCGGCATGGGATCGATCATGGGCGCGATCATCACCGGTTATGTGCTCGGCATTGCCGAGGGCCTGACCAAGGTCTTCTATCCCGAGGCGTCCAACATCGTGATCTTCGTCATCATGGCGATCGTGCTTCTCATCAGGCCCGCGGGCCTCTTCGGACGGGATGCTTGACATGGCTGACATCACCGAAACCATCCAAACGGAAAAAAGCCGAACCGCCCTTTCGGTGCAGGCGGGTTTTCTGCTGGCGGGACTGCTGCTCCTGCTGCTGGCGCCGTTCTTTTTCTATCCGATCTTCCTGATGAAGCTGCTCTGCTTCGCGCTCTTTGCCTGTGCCTTCAACCTGCTGCTCGGCTATACCGGCCTGCTGTCCTTCGGTCACGCCACCTTCTTCGGCGGTGCCGCCTATTTCACCGCCTATACGGTGAAGGAATGGGGCCTGCCGCCGGAACTCGGCATTCTGATCGGTGTGGCGGGTGCGGCGTTTCTCGGTCTCGTCATGGGCTTCTTCGCCATCCGCCGCCAGGGCATCTATTTCGCGATGATCACGCTGGCGCTGTCGCAGATGTTCTTCTTCTTCTGCCTGCAGGCGGAATTCACCGAAGGCGAGGACGGCATCCAGTCGGTGCCGCGCGGCCATCTCTTCGGCTTCATCGATCTGAACAGTTCGACCAACATGTATTACTTCGTACTGGCTGTCTTTCTCGTCGGCATCTTGATCATCTGGCGCTTTATCAATTCGCCCTTCGGCATGATCCTGAAATCGATCCGCGAAAACGAGCAACGGGCGATCTCGCTCGGTTATTCGGTGGCGCGCTACAAGCTCGGCGCCTTCGTCATGTCGGCAGCGCTTGCCGGGCTCGCGGGCGCGGTGAAATCGATCGTCTTCCAGTTCGCGACGCTGACCGATGTCGCCTGGCAGATGTCGGGCGAGGTGATCCTGATGACGCTGCTCGGCGGCATCGGTACGCTGATCGGCCCGCTCTTCGGCGCCGGGCTGGTGGTGGTGCTGGAAAACTACCTCGCCACCTCGGAATTCCCGGTGACGATCATCACCGGCATCGTCTTCATGGTCTGCGTGCTGATCTTCCGCCGCGGCATCATCGGCGAATTCTACGCCTCGCGGCTGGGGCGGAAACTGGGCTTCGTCTATCGCCGCTGAACGGGCGGACCTCTCTCTTTCCGGAAAGAATACCTCTTTCGGAAAAGAGACGGGCGGCGGCGCTGCGACTCTTCCTCTCCCCGTGCTGCGGGGAGGGGGAAGCGGCAAGCATCTGGAGTCTCATGCGGGGCATGGATCGTTACGACTATATCATCATCGGGGCAGGCAGCGCCGGCTGCGTGCTCGCCAACCGGCTGTCTGCCGATGGCCGGAGCCGGGTGCTGCTGCTCGAAGCCGGCGGCAGCGACAATTATCACTGGATCCATATTCCGGTCGGTTATCTTTATTGCATCAACAACCCGCGTACCGACTGGTGCTTCACCACGGCGCCGGAAGCGGGATTGAACGGCCGGGCGCTGAGTTATCCGCGCGGCAAGGTTCTCGGCGGCTGTTCGTCGATCAACGGCATGATCTACATGCGCGGCCAGGCGCGCGATTACGACCTCTGGCGGCAGATGGGCTGCAGCGGCTGGGGCTGGGACGATATTCTGCCATTCTTCCGCAAGTCGGAGGATTTTTATCGCGGCGAAGACGAGATGCATGGTGCCGGCGGCGAATGGCGCATCGAGAAAGCGCGCGTGCGCTGGGCCGTGCTCGATGCCTTCCAGCAGGCCGCCAGGGAAGCGGGCATCCCGGAGACTGCGGATTTCAACCGCGGCAGCAACGAGGGCTCCGGCTATTTCGACGTCAACCAGCGCTCCGGCATTCGCTGGAATACCTCGAAGGCCTTCCTGCGGCCGGCGATGAGGCGCTCCAACCTGACCGTCCTGACCAAGGCGCAGGTCCGGCGGCTGCTGGTGGAGGAAGGCGCCGTTGCCGGCGTCGAGTTTCAGCATCGTGGCGTGGCGAAACGCGCCTACGCGGCGAAAGAAACTGTCCTGTCAGCCGGTTCGATCGGCTCGCCGCATATCCTGGAACTGTCAGGCATCGGCAGGGGCGAGGTTCTTCAGCGGGCCGGCGTCGATGTCGTCACCGAGGTCAAGGGTGTCGGCGAGAACCTGCAGGACCATCTGCAGCTGCGTCTGGCCTACAAGGTCACAGGCGTTCCGACGCTGAACGAGAAGGCGACGAAGCTGATCGGCAAGGCGGCAATCGGGCTCGAATATCTCGTCCGCCGCTCCGGGCCAATGGCAATGGCGCCGAGCCAGCTTGGCATCTTCACCCGATCGGGCCCGGACCGGGAAACGCCCGACCTGCAATATCACGTGCAGCCGGTCTCGCTGGAGAAGTTCGGCGATCCCGTCCATCCTTTCCCGGCAATCACCGCGAGCGTCTGCAATCTGAGGCCGGAAAGCCGCGGTTCGGTGCACCTGTCCAGCCCGGATTTTGCCGCCCAGCCGACGATCAGTCCGAAATACCTCTCGACGCAGCGCGATCGTGACATAGCTGTTCGTTCAATACGGTTGACGCGCAAGATCGTCGCGCAACCTTCGTTTGCCTGTTTCAGGCCGGAGGAATTCAAGCCGGGGCCTGCCTATCAGACGGAGGCCGATCTGGAGCGGGCGGCGGGCGAGATCGGCACGACGATTTTCCATCCCGTCGGCACCTGCCGCATGGGGGCCGACAGGGACAGCGTTGTCGACCCCCGGCTGAGGCTCCGGGCGCTCGGCAAGCTCAGGATCGCCGACGCCTCGGTGATGCCGTCGATCACGTCGGGCAACACCAATTCGCCGACGATCATGATCGCCGAAAAGGCGGCAGCGATGATCCTCGAAGACAATCGATAGGGAGAAGACCATGGCAAGGATCGCATTCATCGGCCTCGGCAACATGGGTGGGCCGATGGCGGCCAATCTGGTCAAATCAGGTCACGAGGTCCTCGGCTTCGATCTCGCGGCTTCGGTGCTGAAGGCGGCCGAGGAGAGCGGCGTCAAGCCGGCAAGCCATGCCAGCCAGGCGGTCAAGGACGCGGACATCATCATCACCATGCTGCCGCAGGGCAGACACGTGCTGACGGCCTGGACCGATATCCTGCAGTCGGCCGCGCAAGGCACGCTGGTCATCGATTGCTCGACCATCGATGTCGAAAGCAGCCGCAAGGCGCATGAGATGGCCAAGGCCGCAAGCTGCCTGTCGCTCGACGCCCCGGTTTCAGGCGGCACCGGCGGGGCGACCGCGGGCACGCTGACCTTCATGGCAGGCGGCTCGGAAGACGCCTTCGCCAGGGCGAAGCCGATCCTGGAGGCGATGGGTAAGAAGATCGTCCATTGCGGTGAGGCCGGCGCCGGCCAGGCAGCGAAGATCTGCAACAACATGATATTAGGCATTTCGATGGTGGGCGTCTGCGAGGCCTTCGTGCTCGCCGAAAAGCTTGGCCTCTCGCATCAGGCGCTGTTCGACGTCGCCTCGACCTCGTCAGGCCAGTGCTGGTCGATCAATACCTATTGCCCGGTGCCTGGCCCGGTGCCGACCTCGCCGGCGAACAATGACTACAAACCGGGCTTTGCCGCGGCACTGATGCTCAAGGATCTCAGGCTTTCCCAGGAAGCGGCGCTGGCGAGTGGCGCCTCCACGCCGCTCGGCGCGGAAGCAGCGCAGCTTTTCGCGCTCTTCGAAAAGCAGGGCAATGGCGGAAGGGACTTTTCCGCCATTATCGAGATGTTTCGCGAGAAGGCGTAAGCACCGCGGCGTCAAATCAAGCCTTCGACACCGAGAAGCTGAGCCTGATGTCGCCGAGCAGGATGTCGATCTCGCCGGGTTCGGTCAGTTCGATCGCGCCGCTCAACGTGCCTGTGGTGATAAGCGCACCTGCCTTCAGCGATGTCTCGGGGCGCAAGCCGTCATTGGCATAATCGACGAGCCAGGTGAGAACGTCGCCTTTCGGATGCTGTGCCGGACCATCATAGATCGTGTGGCCGGCATGAGTGACCTTGAGTGGTGTTCCCCCGACGGTGTTGACAACGCTTTTTTCGAGCTCCGGGCCGAGCACATAGCCGCTATTGCCGAGCCGGTCGGCGACGAACAGCAGAAAGGACACGCTGCCGCTTTCCTTGACAGCGCTGATCAACAGTTCGGCGCCGAGATAGACAGCGGAGATTGCCTCGAGCACCTCAGTGCGGCTGTAGGGAACGCCCGTGCGGACCGGCAGGTCGCTGCCGAGACGGACGGCGATCTCGGTCTCGAATTTCAACCCCGGATACCAGGGAATGTCAGCGCCCGAGACGGCTTCGGCATAGGGATGCAGCGGAGCGGTGACCGCCTGGCCCTGCGGCGAGACCGTCACCTTCCAGGCATTGCTGGAAATACCGTCTGCAGCAGTGAGCAAATTCTGCGCCTCCATCGCCTGATGCAGATCGGCTGGCAGCGCGAAAGTGTCCGTTGCCTCCTGCCGACCGGCCTGTCGCAGGCTGTGAAGCCTGGCTGCAACCGTGCGCGGATCGAATGTCTCTGTCATGCTATCTCCTCGACATGATTTTCGAGGTGCCACACTAGCGGCAAGGCAGGGACGAACAAGGCCGCTTTTGGAAAGACTCCTATTCCATCGCCGCGTACCAGCGGGTGCGATAGGCGGCCAGTTCGGGAATATCTGTCGGCGGAACATGCGTCTCGGCACCCGACACCGGCCGGATGCCGGTGAGAAGGGCCGCCCCCTGGCTGGTGCCGGTCGAGCCGGGAAGGGCCATGACCTCGCGGCCGGTTAGGGCCGCCAGCAGCTTGAGATAGGTCCCATTCAGCGCAAAAGGCCCTTCGACGATAATAGGGCCTTTGGCGCCGATCAGTCCGAGGCAGGCATCGGTCATCAAGGCGAGATAGAGACAGGCGGCGGCAGAACGCTCCTCGCGGCTTGCCTCTTCGGCGCCGATCCAGCGGCTTGTCTTTCCGGGGAAAGGCCCGGAACCGGAGGCAATATTCGGCAGCAGCATCATGCCTTTGTCGATGACGGGACCGATTGCCGCCTGGGCGGCTTTTTCGTCGACAGGGCCGATCTCGGCCGACAGGATCTCGAATTCCCGGCCGCCCATGAAACGGGAGGAGGGGACGGCCCGGCCATAGGCATCGACATTGGCGAGCGCATCGCGTTTCGCATCGAGATGATCGAGATCGCCGCCGACGCCGAAATTGATCACCCATGTGCCTGTGGAGACGACGGCGAAGGGTGCCTCCCGATGAACCAGATGCGGCAGCAGCGAGGCATTGGAATCATGAATGCCGCAATAGACCGGCACAGGTGCGACAAGGCCGAGTTCAGCGGCGATATCCGGCAGGACCGGGCCGAGCGCATCGAAGGCGGAGCGGATCGGCGCCATGAGGTCGCGAATGCCAAGCCTGTCGACGAGCGAGGAATAGTGGCCCTCCCTCGGGTTCCAGAGATCGGTATGGCAGCCGAGCGAGGTCAGCTCATTGGCGGTAACACCCGTCAGCCGCGCCGTCCAATATTGCGCATAGGTGAGGATGGTCGCCACCTCGGCGAATTCCTCGGGAAAGGCGGTCTTCTGGTAGTGCAGCTGCGCGCCGACATTGAGACCCATCGCGAGGTGCGGCGAGAAGGTTTCGTCGAAGGAGGGGCGCAGTGCCGTATAGGCGTCGCGGATGTCCTGCGGATATTCGTGTTCATAGTCGATGACAGGCATGGCAAGCGCGCCGTCCCGGCCAAGCAGTGCTGCGGATGCGCCATGGGTGGTGATCGAAATGGCGTCGAAGCCGGGCTCGCGCGCAAGGCTCTTCAGCGCATCGAGCGCAAAGGACCAGAGAGCCTCTACGTCGAAATGCGGATAGAGGCCGGATTTGATCGCGATATTCGGCCGTTTCAGGACGGCGATCTCGGCGCCCGTCTCGCTGTCGAGGACGACGACCTTGGCATTGGTCTTGCCGATGTCGAGGACGGCGATGCGGCGATAGGAGGTGGCGTTCATGGCATATGGAAGACGGTGACCAGGTCGCTCTGGACCGGTGAATTATCGGGATTGGTCGCCATGATGTCGGCCATATAAGCCCACCATTTTTTCACGACCGGATGCTCCGGCAGGCTCGCCATCGTGTGGTCGGCCGGCCGCGTCAACACGCCGAAAAGCGTGTTGGTCTCGCGGTCGAGATGGATGGAATAGTCGCTGGCCCCTGATTTATGCAGGAGATCGACCAGTTCCGGCCAGATCTCGTCATGCCGCCTGCGGTATTCGGCTTCCATGCCGGGATTGAGCTGCATTTTGAAGGCGTGTTTTTCTAAAGTCATCGGGAGCTCATGACCTTGATGCGACGGGCGATGATCGGGATGGCGATGGTGATGATCAGAAGCAGGCCGATGAAGATCGACATGACGATGCCGGGCACGTTCAGCAGGCCGAGGCCGAAGGTGACGAGACCCATGACGAAGGCGGCGATGACGACGCCGACGATCGTACCTGAGCCGCCGAGGATCGAGATGCCGCCGAGCACGACCATGGTGACGACCTCGAGTTCCCAGCCCTGGGCGATCGACGGCCGGGTCGAGCCGAGGCGTGAGGTCAGGCAGACGGCGGCAACGCCGCTCATGACGCCGGTCAGCAGGAAGAGGATGAATTTGACGCGTTCGACCGGAATGCCGGAGAAGCGGGCGGCGAAGTCGTTGTTGCCGATAGCATAGACCTGCCGGCCGAAATTCGTCGCATGCAGCAGGATGGCGAAGAGGATCGCCAGCACGATGAAGAGCACGAATTCGAAGGAGAATACCCAGACGACATAGCCCTGGCCGAAATAGGCGAAATCAGCCGGGTATTTGCCATAGGCCTGGTCGCCGAGCACGATATAGGAAATGCCGCGGAATAGGCTCATCGTGCCGATGGTGACGACGATCGACGGCAGTTTCAGCACCGAGACCAGCATGCCGTTGAAGGTGCCGCAGGCAAGGCCGGTGCCGATGCCGATCGCGACCAGACCCGGTGTGCCGATGCCGGCCTGCGCTGCCGCGCCCATCGCCGTCGAGGCGAGCGCGATGATCGCGGCGACCGAGAGGTCGATCTCGCCCGATATGACGAGCAGCGCCATGGCGAAGGCGATCATCGCCTTTTCGGTGAAGTTGAAGGTGGCGTCCGAGAGGTTCCAGGCATCGAGGAAATAGGGCGAGGCGAGCGAATTGAAGATGAAGATCAGGACGGCGACGGCAAAGAGCAGCACTTCCCAGCTCGCGATAATGCGGCGGAAGGGTGTGCCGAGGCGGTCGGGAATGACCCGCTTTTCGTGTGTGGACACGGTGCTCATGCTGCGGCCTCCGTTCTGATCTCGGCTGCGGCGCGGTCGCGCAGGATGATGCGGCCGCGGTTGCGCTCACGCCTGGCGTTGAAGGCGACGGCGAGAATGATGACGGTTCCGGAGATCGCCATCTGCGTGAAGGGTGAAATGCCGATCACCGGCAGCGCATTCTTGATGACGCCGAGGAAGAGCGCGCCGAGCACGGTGCCGGCGACCGAGCCGACGCCGCCGGCAATCGAAATGCCGCCGATGACGCAGGCCGCAACGCTGTCGAGCTCGAAGCCGTTGGCGATATCGACATAGGCGACGGCATAACGCGACACCCAGAGATAGCTCGCAAGGCCGGCAAGGGCGCCCGACAGAACGAAGGCCAGGAATTTCGTCCAGCCCGTATCGATGCCGGCATAGACGGCCGCGGTCGGATTGCCGCCGGTGGCATAGGCCGAGCGGCCGAACTGGGTGTATCTGAGCAGGACATACATCAGAAGCACGATGACGATGCCCACCCAGCCGAGAACCGGCAGGCCGAGGATCGGCGTGCGCGGCACCGACAGGAAGACCGGCGTCATCTGGTGAGCATTCACCCATGCCCCGCCCGAGAGCACGAAGGCCATGCCGCGATAGATGGTGAGCGTGCCGAGTGTCACGACGATCGGCGGGATTTCGAGCGCCCAGACGAGAAAGCCGTTGATGGCGCCGAGGCAGGCGCCGATGACGATCGCGGCAATGATCAGCACGACGAGCGGCAGGTCGGGATAGGCGGCATTCATCATAGCGATCGCCATGCCGGTGAAGGCGAGGTTGGCGGCAACCGACAGGTCGATCGATTTCGTCAGGATGACCGTCATCTGGGCGAGCGCCAGGATGATCAGGATGGAGGTATCGTTGAAAATGCCGGCGAGATTCTCCGGCGTTGCGAAATCGGCAGCGCGCGTCGAAAAGATCGCGATCATCACCACGATGATGAGGAACAGCAGGGTTTCGCGTTTTCTGATCAGTCTTGCCATGCTCTTACCTTATGCATTGCCGGTGGCGGCGCGCACCAGCGCTTCCGGCGACAGCTCGGCGCGTTCGAAAATTCCGGCGGCGAGACCCTCCTTCATCACCAGGACGCGGTCCGACATGCCGATGATTTCGGGCAGTTCGGACGAGACCATGATGATCGACAGGCCCTCGGCGGCGAGTTCGCTGATGAAGCCGTGCACGGCTGCCTTCGAGCCGATGTCGATGCCCTTTGTGGGTTCATCGAGGATGATGACCTTCGGCGCCGTCGCCAGCCATTTGCCGATGACGACCTTCTGCTGATTGCCGCCCGACAGCGTGCCGACCGGGACGGAAAGGGCCGCGGCGCGCAGGTCCAGCCGCTCGGCATATTTGCGGGCAAGCGCGAATTCTTCCGCCGCCCGGAGAAAGCCCCGGCGCGAGGTGCGGGTAAGCGAAGGCAGCGTCATGTTCTGGAAGATCGGCATCGGCAGCGCCAACCCGTGGCGGCCGCGCTCCTCCGGCACATAGACGATGCCGGCGCGGATCGCGTCCTGCGGCGAATGGATGGTGATCTCGCGGCCTTCGAGCATCATCTTGCCGGAGAGCGGCCTGGTGATGCCGAAGAGCGATTGGGACAGTTCCGAACGCCCGGCGCCGATCAGGCCGTAAATGCCGAGAATCTCGCCCTGGCGCAGGGTGAAGGAGATGTCGCGGAATTCGGTGCGATGGCTGTAGTTGCGGATCTCGAGAACCGGGCCGCCGAAGGCAACGTCGACCTTCGGAAAGGCATTCTCGACGTCGCGGCCGACCATCATGCGGACGATCTCGTCCTGCGGCGTTTCCTTGAGCCGGCCCTGACCGACGGCGCGGCCGTCGCGGAAGACGACGAAATCGTCGGCGATCTCGTAGACCTCGTCGAACTTATGGCTGATGAAGAGGATCGCCTTGCCCTTTTCCTTCAGGCCCCGGACGATGCGGAAGAGATCGTCGATCTCCTTGCGGGAAAGAGCTGCCGTCGGTTCGTCCATGATGACGATGCGGGCCTCGATCGACAGAGCGCGCGCAATCGCCACCAGATGGCGCTGCGCGATCGAGAAGTCCTTCAGCCGGATCGTCGGGTCGATATTGCTTTCGAGCGCGGTCAGCAGCGCCTTGGCGCGGCTATTCATCGCCTGCCAGTCGATGGTGCGCAGACGCGTGCGCGGCGCATGGCCGAGGAAAATGTTTTCGGCAACCGTCAGCTCGTCGAACAGCACGGTTTCCTGATGGATGGCGGTGACGCCAGCATCGATCGCGGCCTGGGCGCTGGCAAAGGTCACCGGCTGGCCATCGACCAGGATCTCGCCTTCGTTCGGCCTGTAGATGCCGGTCAGGATCTTGACGAGGGTCGATTTGCCGGCGCCGTTTTCGCCGATCAGCGCGGTGACCGTGCCGGGATGCAGCGCGATGCTGACATTGTCGAGCGCCTTCACGCCCGGGAAGATCTGGGAGATGCCGCGCATTTCCAGAATGGCGGGCGCATCACCGGTTTTGCTGTCCGTGGCGGTTTGTTGAAAGGCAGCGTTCATCAAGCTTCTACCAGTGTCGAATGAGAATCCCGGCGACCATCAGGCCGCCGGGCTTTTATGCGTCGGCTCCAGATCAGAAGACCTTGGAGAACTGGTCGATGTTCGTAGCATTGTAGACGAAGGGATCGGCCATGGCGGCTTCACCGTTGTCGCCGACCTTGATCTTGCCCATGCGGCCGGCTTCGATCTCGCTGCCCGGCTTGCCGTCGGTCTCGCCCTTGACGAGGCGATAGGCGATCTGCGTTGCGGAGTAGCCGAGATCGATCGGGTTCCAGATGGCGAATTCCTTCGTGGCGCCCGACTTGATCGCGCCGGCCATTTCGGACGGCAGGCCGAGACCGGTGACGTAGACCTTGCCGACCAGGCCCTTGTCTTCGACAACCTTCGATGCGGCGAGAACGCCGACCGTCGTCGGAGCGACGATGACCTTGATGTTCGGGTTCGCCTTCAGCAGGCCCTCGGCTTCACGATAGGACTTGTCCGAGAGGTCGTCGCCATAGACTGTGGTGACGAGGTTGAGGCCCGGGAAATCCTTGAGCTGCTTCTTCATCTGGTCGATCCAGATGTTCTGGTTGGTCGAGGTGGTCGTGGCCGACAGGATGGCGAAGTCGCCCTTGCCGCCGTCGAGATGGTCCTTGACGAGCGTCAGGCACATCTTGCCGATCAACTCGTTGGACGACGGGTTGAGCTGCAGGATACGGCCTTCAGGTGCGACGCCGGAATCCCAGGAGATGACCTTGATGCCGCGCTGTGTAGCCTTCTTCAGCGCCGGAACGAGCGCGTCGGGATCGTTGGCCGAAACGGCGATGGCACTGACGCCTTGGGCGATCAGCGAATTGATGACTTCGATCTGGCCTTCGGCGGTCGTCGTCGTCGGACCGGTATAGATGACCTCGACGCCGCCGAGTTCCTTGGCGGCTTCCTGCGCACCCTTGTTGGCAGCATCGAAGAAGCCGTTGCCGAGCGACTTGACGACGAGACCGATCTTGATGTCGGCAGCGCTGGCTGTCCCGGCCATCATGGCAACGGCAAATGCCACGCCGATTGCGAGTTTCTTTGCGAGTTTCATGCTTTCATCCTCCCACTTGATTGACACTCTTCACACCTCCCCGGCGCCTTATGCGACCGACGAGGAATCCTCCTTGATTGCCTGGGCGACCGGGCTCGCGACAATGAGCCTGATGCCGGCATTCTCGATCATCCTGACGGCTTCCTCTGGAATGCCGTCATCGGTGATGATTGTAGACACACGCTCGAGCGGGCACAGAATGAGGCTCGACCGGCGATGGAATTTGCTGGAATCGGCCATGACGACCAATTCGTCGGCCTGATGCATCAGCTTCTGTTCGCTCTGGATGATCAGCGCGTCGGCTTCCATGATGCCGAGCGGGCCGATGCCCTGCGCGCCGATGAAGAAGCGGCGGGCGTAGAAGTTGCGGATCGCGTCATTGTCGAAGGGGGAGAGGATCAGGCTCTGCTCGCGATAGATCGCGCCGCCCGGTACCGTCACCGTGTTCTTCGAATGTTTGACCAGATGTTCGGCGATCGCGAAGGAATTGGTCATCACCTGCAGGCGGTGCGCCGCCATGAAATGCACCATCTGGAAGGTGGTCGTGCCGCCGTTGATGATGATCGCGTCGCCAGGATCGCAAAGCTCGACCGCCTGACGTGCGATTGCGCGTTTCTTATCGATATTGACCGATTCCGAAACGCGGAAGGGGCGCCCGGCGAGATTGCCGAGCTGCGGCGGATGCACCGCCTCGGCGCCGCCGCGCACACGGCGGATCTTGCCCTGGACATGAAGAGCCGCAATGTCGCGCCGGATCGTCGCCTCGGAAGCCTCGGTCAGTTCGGAAATATCCTGAACCGTCACGACGGACTTTTCCTGAACGGCGCTCAGAATGATGCGATGGCGTTCGCGTTCGTGCATGGGGCTCCTCCTTCGATCGTTTATTTCGCACATATGACAATGTGTCAATCAAAAACGATCATAAATTTTCATATTGCGCTGCACAATAATCGAATTTGATCGTTTTCGATTGACAACCTCGGTTTTGATGAGCGATACCGTCTGCGAAAAGGGGCGCGAACTTGCGCTCCGATGATGATTTCATATGGGAGGATGACATGGCGGCGAACGTCCGGCTTCTGGAAAACCGGTGGGATGATGCTTACGCGGCAGGCCTCGATGAGCCTGGCAAGCTGCTCTATCGTTCCAACCTGCTCGGTGCCGACAAGCGCATCACCAATTATGGCGGCGGCAACACTTCGGCGAAGGTGATGGAAACCGATCCGTTGACCGGCGGCAAGGTGAAGGTCCTTTGGGTCAAGGGCTCGGGCGGCGACGTCGGCACGATCAAGCTCGACGGTTTCGCGACGCTCTACCAGGACAAGCTGGAATCGCTGAAGGGCATTTATAAGGGTGTCGAGGACGAGGACCGCATGGTCGGCTTCCTGCCGCACTGCACCTTCAACCTGAATGCCCGCGCTGCCTCGATCGACACGCCGCTGCACGGTTTCGTGCCTTTCACCCATGTCGACCACATGCATCCCGACGCGATCATCGCGATCGCCGCGTCGAAGAATTCGAAGGAATTGACGCAGCAGATCTTCGGCGACGCGATCGGCTGGCTGCCCTGGCGCCGTCCGGGCTTCCAGCTCGGCCTCGACCTCGGCGCATTCGTTGCCGCAAACCCGAATGCCAAGGGCGTCGTGCTCGAAAGCCACGGCCTCTTCACCTGGGCGAACGATGCCAAGGCCTGCTACGAACTGACGCTCGATATCATCAACAAGGCGATTGTCTGGTTTGCCGAAAAGACCGAGGGAAAGACGATTTTCGGCGGCGCGGTCACGCAGAGCTTGGCCGTTGCCGAACGCCGCGCCATCGCCGCCCGGCTGATGCCGGAGATCCGCGGTCGCATCGGCAAGCAGGAGCGCAAGCTCGGACATTTCGACGATCAGGACGCCGTGCTCGAATTCGTCAATTCCAGCGATTTGCGTCCGCTCGGCGCGCTCGGCACCAGCTGCCCTGATCATTTCCTGCGCACGAAGATCCGCCCGCTGATCGTCGATTTCGACCCGGCCAAGCCGGATGTCGACGCGATCGTCGCCGGTCTCGACAAGGCGCTGGAGGACTACCGCGCCGACTACGCCCGCTATTATAACGACTGCAAGCATGACAATTCGCCTGCCATGCGCGACGCCAATCCCGTCATTTTCCTGGTGCCCGGCGTCGGCATGCTGTCCTTTGCCCGCGACAAGGCGACGGCCCGCATCGCCAGCGAATTCTATGTCAACGCCATCAACGTCATGCGCGGCGCCTCGACGGTCTCGGAATATCAGGGCCTGCCGGAGCAGGAAGCCTTCGATATCGAATATTGGCTGCTCGAAGAGGCCAAGCTGCAGCGCATGCCGAAGCCGAAGAGCCTTGCCGGCCGCGTCGCCTTCGTCACCGGCGGCGCCGGCGGCATCGGCCGGGCGACGGCCGCACGCCTCGTCGGCGAAGGCGCCTGCGTGGTGCTTGCCGATATCGACCAGGCAGCACTCGAGGGCACCGAAGCCGATTTCGTCAAGAAGTTCGGCGCTGACGCCGTGCGCAGCGTCCGGCTCGACGTCACCAAGGAAGATGCGGTGATCGCCTCCTTCGCGGAAGCCTGCGTCGAATTCGGCGGCATCGATATCCTCGTCTCGAATGCCGGCATTGCCTCCTCCGCGCCGATCGAATTGACCGAACTGGCGACGTGGAACCGCAATATCGATATTCTCGCGACCGGCTATTTCCTCGTCTCGCGTGAAGCCTTCCGCCTGTTCCGCCGTCAGGCGCTCGGCGGCAACGTCATCTTCGTCGCTTCGAAAAACGGTCTGGCCGCCTCGCCGAATGCATCTGCCTATTGCACCGCAAAGGCTGCCGAAATCCATCTTGCCCGCTGCCTCGCGCTGGAAGGCGCGGATGCCGGCATCCGCGTCAATACCGTCAATCCGGATGCTGTCCTGCGCGGTTCGAAGATCTGGAGCGGCGAATGGCGCGAGCAGCGCGCCGCCTCGTCCAAGATCGAGGTGGACGATCTCGAGGAACATTACCGCAAGCGTTCGATGCTGAAACTCAATGTGTTTCCGGAAGATATCGCCGAGGCGATCTATTTCCTCGCTTCGGACCTTTCGGCAAAATCGACCGGCAACATCATCAACGTCGATGCCGGCAACGTGCAGAGCTTTACGCGCTAGAGCTATTTCCGGAGGATCACCCATATTGCGTGGATGATCCCCGGCACATAGCCGCAGAGTGTCAGCAATATATTGAGCCAGAAATGCAGGCCGATCCCGACCTGCAAGAATACGCCAAGGGGCGGCAGGATGATCGCAAGAAGAATGCGGACAACGTCCATCGTAGCTCCTTCGTTTGAAGACATGTAAGCGTTTGAACGCGAACCATGGCCTATGGTTCGCGACCAGGGAGGAATAGATGACAGAATCCAGGATTGCGCCAGATTTGGTCGCGACTGATAACGACAAGCGGGCAACCGCGTTGAAAGCCGATTACGAGGCACTGGGCGCGACGCTTGCCCGTCGCGGTGTCGATATCGAGGCGGTCACCCGGCAAGTTGCGGAATTCTTCGTTGCGGTTCCCTCCTGGGGCGTCGGCACCGGCGGCACGCGTTTTGCCCGTTTCCCCGGCACCGGCGAACCGCGCGGCATCTTCGACAAGCTCGACGATTGCGCCGTCATCAACCAGCTGACGCAGGCGACTCCGAACGTCTCGCTGCATATTCCCTGGGACAAGGCGGATGCCAGCGAATTGAAGGCCAAGGGTAACGCGCTCGGCCTCGGCTTCGATGCGATGAATTCGAACACCTTTTCCGATGCGCCCGGCCAGGCCCATTCCTACAAATACGGCTCGCTCAGCCACACCGATGCGGCGACGCGTGCGCAGGCGGTCGAGCACAATCTCGAATGCATCGAGATCGGCAAGGCGCTCGGCTCCAAGGCGCTGACGGTCTGGATCGGCGACGGCTCGAACTTCCCCGGCCAGAGCCATTTCACCAAGGCTTTCGAGCGTTACCTTGCCTCGATGGCGGATATTTACAAAGCGCTGCCCGACGATTGGAAGCTGTTTTCCGAGCACAAGATGTACGAGCCGGCCTTCTATTCGACCATCGTGCAGGATTGGGGCACCAACTATCTGATCGCCCAGACGCTCGGCCCCAAGGCCTATTGCCTCGTCGATCTCGGCCACCACGCGCCGAACACCAATATCGAGATGATCGTCGCTCGGCTCATCCAGTTCGGCAAGCTTGGCGGTTTCCACTTCAACGATTCGAAATATGGCGATGACGATCTCGACGCTGGCGCGATCGATCCCTACCGGCTGTTCCTCGTCTTCAACGAACTGGTTGACGCCGAGCAGCGCGGCGTCAACGATTTCAACCCGGCCCATATGATCGACCAGTCGCACAATGTCACCGACCCGATCGAAAGCCTGATCAACAGCGCCAACGAAATCCGCCGCGCCTATGCGCAGGCACTGCTCGTCGACCGCAAGGCGCTCTCCGGCTACCAGGACGACAACGACGCGTTGATGGCGTCGGAAACGCTGAAGCGCGCCTATCGTGCCGATGTCGAGCCGATTCTGGCTGAAGCCCGCCGCAGGGCCGGCGGCGCGATCGACCCGATCGCCGTCTACCGCGCCAGCGGTTATCGCAGACAAGTGGCGGCCGAGCGTCCGGCCTCCGCAGCCGGTGGCGGCGGCATCATCTGAACGCCCGATTGTTTCGCATGGCCTGAAGCCATGCTGACGAGGGATGATGGCTGCCGGCAGCGCAGGGGTGACGCGCTGCCGGCAACCTCGCCGTTTATGGCTTCCAGGCCCCGGCGATCTGGCGGGTGGCGATGTTCAGCCGGTTCCAGACATTGATGTTGGCGATGGCGATGACGAGTGCCGCAAGGCTCCTGCCGTCATAATGCCGGGTCGCTTCGTCCCAGATATCATCCGGCACAGGGTCGGCCCGGTCGCTGACGCGGGTCACCGCCTCGGTCAACGCAAGGGCTGCCCGCTCGGCATCGCTGAAATAGGGCGAATCGCGCCAGGCGCCGATGGCAAAGAGCCGTTCGTCCGTTTCGCCGAGCTTCTTTGCAATGCGGGGATGCCCGTCGACACAGACGCTGCAGCCGTTGATCTGGCTGGCGCGCAGATTGACGAGTTCGAGCAGCTTGGGCGAAAGGCCGGTTTCGGCCGGCACCTTGCTGAGAGCCGCCAGCGCCTGCATGGCTGCGGGAAGGACGAGGGCGGGATTTCCCATTCTCTCCTGCATGATATGTCTCCTTATACGTTTCGTATTCGACGATCCGCCGGCGCTGTCACATCGGCCGGGTTTCATGCGTCATGGCCCTGACGGAACGCAGCGGAGGAATGTGACAAATGGACGAGAAAAAATGGCTGGCCGATGAGTTCGAGGCAAACAGAGCGCATCTGAGGGCCGCAGCCTACCGCATGCTCGGCTCGCGCAGCGAGGCGGAGGATGCCGTTCAGGAGGCCTGGCTGCGGCTTAGCCGCACCGATACGACAGGGGTCGGCAATCTCGGCGGCTGGTTGACGACGGTGGTGGCGCGCATCTGCCTCGACATGCTGCGCGCCCGCAAGACCCGGCGCGAGGAGCCGCTGGAGGCGCCCATCCATGCCGGGATCGCCGATCCGGCGAACGATCCCGAGCGCGAAGCCGCCTTTGCCGATTCGGTCGGTCTGGCGCTGCTGGTCGTGCTGCAGACGCTGGCGCCCGCTGAACGTGTCGCCTTCGTGCTGCACGATATGTTCGACCTGCCCTTCGACGAGATCGCGCCGATCATCGGCCGTTCGTCCGCGGCAACCCGCCAGCTCGCAAGCCGCGCCCGCCGCCGGGTGCAGGGGGTGGACGAAGCGCCTGATGTCGATTTCGGCCGCAAGCGGACGATCGCCGAGGCCTTTCTGACGGCGTCGCGCAATGGCGATCTGGAGCGATTGATCGCGGTGCTTGCCCCTGACGTCGTCTTCCGGCCGGATGCGACGGCCGCCCGCTTCGGCACCATTGGCGAAATGCGCGGCGCGGCTCACGTGGCCGAAGCCTTCAAGGGTCGGGCGCAGGCAGCCGAAATCGCCATCGTCGGCGGTGAGCTCGGATTCGTCGTGGAGATCCAAGGCCAGCTCCGCGTCGTCGTGGCGCTGACGATCGCCGATGGAAGGATCGCCGCGATCGATGCCATCGCCGATCCGGATCACCTGGAACGGCTCGACTATTCGATCCTTTTAGATTGAAAAAAAACGAGAATTTACCGGATCTTCGAGATAGGCGCGCTTCGCAAGGAGCGCGCCGCTCACGTTTCCTGAGCGGTGTCGGCCGCGTCATTTTTCTTGACAGCGGCATCCCCAGCTTTATTCTATTATAAAGATTTATATAGCATAACTATGGAATTTCAGACGGATGACCGAGGAGCGATCCCGGTCCGAGACTTCGAAAGGAATGCATGTCATGTCCGGCGACCAGGCGAAGAAGCCGCTTCTCCTCACCAACGTCAAACCGATCGCTTTCGGTGCGGGCACACAAGAGGGTGCAACCGACATTCTCGTCACTGCCGATGGCAGGATCGCCGAGATTGGTCCGTCGCTTTCCGTCTCGCAGGATGTGACGCGCATCGACGGCAAGGGCGCCTTCATTTCACCGGGCTGGGTCGATCTGCACGTGCATATCTGGCACGGCGGCACAGATATTTCCATCCGCCCGTCCGAATGCGGCCTCGAGCGTGGCGTCACCACGCTGGTCGATGCCGGCTCGGCCGGTGAGGCGAATTTCCATGGCTTCCGGGAATATATCATCGAGCCCTCGCGCGAACGCATCAAGGCCTTCCTGAACCTCGGCTCGATCGGCCTCGTCGCCTGCAACCGCGTCGCGGAATTGCGGGATATCCGCGATATCGATCTCGACCGCATTCTCGAAGTCTATGCCGAAAACAGCGAGCACATCGTCGGCATCAAGGTGCGCGCCAGCCATGTCATCACCGGGTCCTGGGGCGTCACGCCGGTCAAGCTCGGCAAGAAGATCGCCAAGATCTTGAAAGTGCCGATGATGGTGCATGTCGGCGAGCCGCCGGCGCTCTATGACGAGGTGCTGGAGATCCTCGGCCCAGGCGACGTCGTCACGCACTGCTTCAACGGCAAGGCCGGGTCGAGCATCATGGAGGACGAGGACCTCTTCAACCTCGCCGAGCGCTGCGCCTCCGAAGGCATCCGTCTCGACATCGGCCATGGCGGCGCCTCCTTCTCCTTCAAGGTCGCCGAGGCGGCAATCGGCCGCGGGCTTCTGCCGTTCTCGATCTCGACCGACCTGCACGGCCATTCGATGAACTTCCCGGTCTGGGACCTGGCGACGACAATGTCGAAGCTGCTCAGCGTCGGCATGCCTTTCGACAAGGTGGTGGAAGCCGTCACCCATGCGCCGGCATCCGTCATCAAGCTGTCGATGGAGAACCGGCTTTCGGTCGGCTCGCAAGCGGAATTTACTATTTTCGACCTGGTCGATTCCGATCTCGAGGCGACGGATTCCAACGGCGACGTTTCGGTCCTCAACAAGCTATTCGAGCCGCGCTATGCGGTGATGGGCGCCGATGCCTTCGCCGCCAGCCGCTACGTGCCGCGGGCGCGCAAGCTGGTGCGCCACAGCCACGGCTATTCCTACAGGTAGGATCCGCTGAAGGGCGCAATCCTTAGCGGTTGCGCCAGCCCATCAGCTTTTCGATCCGTTCCGCTGAACTGCGCACATGGGCCGTATAGTGGTTCTCGTCGGAAAACGCCTTCTGTTCCGGCAGCACGATGGAAATAGTGGCGACGCACTGGCCGTCGCGATCGCAGATCGGCGAGGCGATGCAGGCAACCGCATAATCCGATTCCCCGGCCTGGATCGACAGCCGCGATTCGAAGGCCTTGCCGGCGGCTTCCGACAGCGTGCCCGGATCGATCTCGGCGCGGCCGGTCGGTGAAGAGCGGGCGCAGCGCTTGAACAGTTCGATGCGCTCCTCCTCGGCCAGGTGGCCGACGAGCAGGCGGCCGGAGGCCGTCCAGTTCAGCGGCACCCTTGTGCCGACGCGGGACGCCACCTGAAAATGGCTTGGGCCGTCGGCCATGGCAAGCACCAGCATATAGTCGCCGTCGCGGCCGCAGACCTGCACGGTTTCGCCGGCCTGCCGGCAGAGATCGTGCATTTCGTGGGTAGCGATGCTCATGAAATCCAGCGACCTGGCATAGGCAAGGCCGTAATGGTAGAGCCGCGCGCCGAGCCAGATCGAGCCGTCGGTCTGGCGCGTCAGCATGTTCTTCTCGACGAGGTCGTCGACGATCACGTAAACGGTCGACAGCGGCGCCTTCACCGCCTTGGCGATAGCATAGACGCCGGCGGGCGATCCGGTCTCGTAAAGGTGATCGATCACCTGAAGCGCCCGGTCGATGCCGCTGACGCGCGCGCGGCGCGCGCCCTTGCCACCGGTCTCGCCGGCAACACCCTCATCCTCGGAGTAAACTGCTGCTGATGTCTTTCCGTCCAATTCCACGCCCCTCATGAAAACGCGACTATGTTACATTACTATGGCATAGCTGTCGCCGTGGCAAATGGCAACATTTCGCGGGTTGCCAGTCCGAGTGGGCCGACCAGATGAGGCTCCGTTTTCAATAATCACCGGATGTTTAGGATGCGGCGACGGCCGTGAACGCGCTCAGCGCGAGCGGTTGCTGGAGAAGTCGTTCCGCCGCGAGACTTGGAACAACAAGCATCAGGCCGAGTTTGATTTCTGAAACTCAAGGAGGTCACGATGCCAAATTATCCCACACCGCCTTTCCCATCCCAGAAGCAGCCGATGCCGGGTTTCACGGCCCGGATGGACCCGGTTCCCGACCATGGCGAAAAGAGCTATCGCGGTTCCGAGCGGCTGAAGGGCAAGCGGGCGATCATCACCGGCGGCGATAGCGGCATTGGCCGGGCTGTGGCGATCGCCTATGCCAGGGAGGGTGCCGATCTGGTGCTCTCCTATCTCGACGAGGACGAGGATGCCGATGAGACGAAACGGCTGGTCGAGCAAGCCGGACGCAAGGCTATCCTCGTCAGCGGTGACATCCAGGATCCCGCCCACTGCAGGCAGATCGTCGAGACGGCGGTCAAGGAGCTCGGTGGTATCGACATTCTCGTCAACAACGCCGCGCATCAGGCGAGCTTCAAGAGCATCGACGAGATCAGCGACGAGGAGTGGGAACTGACCTTCAAGGTCAATATCCATTCGATGTTCTACCTGACCAAGGCAGCCGTCGCCCACATGAAGCCCGGCAGCGCCATCATCAACACCGCCTCGATCAATTCGGACAATCCGAACCCGACGCTGCTTGCCTATGCGACGACCAAGGGCGCGATCCAGAATTTCACCGCCGGCCTCGCCCAGCTTCTGGCCGAGAAAGGCATTCGCGCCAATGCCGTGGCGCCCGGGCCAATCTGGACGCCGCTCATCCCCTCGACACTGCCTGAAGAAAACGTCAGCAATTTCGGCAAGCAGGTGCCGATGAAACGGCCCGGCCAGCCGGCCGAGCTTGCGACAGCCTATGTGATGCTGGCCGATCCCTTGTCGAGTTATGTCTCCGGCACGACCATCGCGGTTACCGGCGGCAAGCCGATCCTGTAGCGTATCGGCCCGAAGGGACGCACGGTGCTCAGCCACCGCCGGTCGGCATTGTAATGATCACGTCGTTACCGACGGCCAGCATCGCTTGGTCGCGGCCTTCCAATAAGCGACAAGGGCCGCCGTCTGGTCGAGACGGCAGCCCTTGACGGGGGCAGGGAGAGATCCCCAAGCTGGTCAGGCGGCTTCTTCAGCCGAAGCAGGGCATTGCCGGCAGATTGGCGCGGCTTGCGAGCGCTCCGATCATATTGCCCACCGATGTCGAGCGCGGTTCGCGTTTGCGGGCGGCCGTCTCCAGGAGTTGCTTGAAGTCTTCAAGCTTTACGCCATCGGCGCGCAACACCATGGCGATCAGGGGGTCGCGAAGGGCTTCGGATATCGTCAGGTCATCTCTGGTCTTTGTCATGGTTGTCCTCCTTTCGTGGGCGGTAGCCCGTGTTCCACTTTTCGCTGCCATGCCCTCGGCATTGACTTTCGCGTTTCGTGGTGTTACCGGTAAGTAACAATGCATTTGTTACCGATCGGTCACATTGATGTCAAGGACTACGTCCGCAAAAAAATCAGAAACTTCGAATGAAATCCCCGCAGCCGTTCCAGAAGATCGCATCCCGCCGCGGGAGCGTATCGTCTCGACCGCCTCGGAGCTTTTCCGCGAGCGCGGCATTCGCGGCATTGGCGTCGATGCCATTGCCGACGCGGCTCTGACCAACAAGATGACGCTCTACCGGCATTTCGGCTCGAAGGATGAGCTCGTCTGCGAAACGCTTCGCCGCGCCTCCGAAAAGGCGGGTGCCATCTGGCGCGATCTGGAATCGGCCTATCCCGACAATCCGCGCGCCCAGCTGGACGCCTGGGTGGAGATGCGGGCGCAATGTCTGAACGGCGAGCCCGCCGGCTGCGATCTCGCCAATGCCGCCATCGAGCTGAAGGGCGAGGGCCATCCAGCCCACGAAATGATCGAGCGGCACAAGGCTGAACAGCGTGATCGCCTGGCCGCGCTCTGTTCGGCGGCCGGCGCACGCGAACCCCAGCTTCTTGCCGATACTTTGACGCTGCTGCTCGAAGGCGCGCGCGTCAGCCGCCAGGCCATGGGCGCTGCCGGCTGCTGCGGTCATTTCGCCAAGGCCTGCCACGCGGCGATCGCTTCTTTCGCCTGAGCACCGCAAGTGTGTGGGAGGGGAACCTTACCGCTTCCATGCCGTTTTGACACTAACCCGAGGGCGATGTGGAGGCAAGGAGATGAACTACGTCTATCTCAAACGCCTATATGCCAAACGCGCCGAGCTCGAAGCCAAGCTGGAGCTCCATGATGCGCGCTATTGTTTCGGCGAGGAAGAGGTCGATGACGGCACCGACAGCGATCTGCGTCAGCGGTTGAGCGAAATTTCCGAGGAAATTGCTACGCTGGAGAGCAGGCCGGGCAGATAACTATTCAGATTTTAGCCGACCGGCATAAAATCAATCTGTGTTGGCGCTGAGGATTTCTATCGTCCGTTCGTCGAATTTTCCCTGATAGAAATGGTCGATCACCTGGTGGAAGGGCGAACCGTGATCGCTGATCGCGGCAAACAAGGTCATCGACGAGCGCAGCTTGAGGTCGTCGGGTGAACCCAGGATTTCGTGCGCCGATCGGCCGTCCACCGACAGGATCGCCTCGACGCAACGCAGCAGCCGGCTTGAGAGAATGGGATCGGCGAGATAGGCGGCGGCTTCCTCGGCCGAGCGGATCGCATATTTTTCGGCCATCGCCGACGTACCGAGACCGGCGATCTGCGGGAAGACGAACCACATCCAGTGGGACGTCTTGCGCCCGGCCTTCAGCTCTGAGAGCGCCCGCTCGTAGATGCCGTTCTGTGCGTCGATGAAGCGGTGAAGCTTGTAGTCGATGTCGCCGGCCATGGTCCTTTCCCTTTTCCTGCTGTCGATGCAGCCTGGGCCAAGGTTTCCACGCCCGGCAATATGTTTTGCTATCAGCAGACCCTCTCAGCGTAGGGGCTGCTGTCGCGGCAATGGCCGTAGGCCGGATGAGCCGGCATGGTATCGCCAGCCGGGGCAGCAATAGCCGATGTTGTCATCGGGTCCGTATTGCCGGAAGAATATGCGGCAAAACCCGCAAAGCTCAAGAGAACCAGCGCTCCGACCACGACGATGCGTTCGAAGGCCGAAAGCTTCTGGGCGCTGACATGTTCCACATAATCGCGTTCGCCTAAACCGGCGGTTTCGTCCTCTTTTACATGAAGGGTCACCATATCCTGGCGACGGCTTAAAGTTTCACAATCTGTCATTTTAATTACTCCTGCAACACATGCGGAGCCGGGTTCTCAGAGCAAACTCTCACCCTCGTGCCGAACCGACTTCGCATGCGAGCAGCATGTGTGTCTTCGATCGTGGCAATTGAAGGGGCGATATTCAAACTCAGTGTTCAAAAAATCGTACCAATAAATGCAAAATATCGTGAAGCTCTGGTTCACCGGAATGATCCGGGGTAGTCCAGAGAGGCACATCTCTCTTCTGGATAGTCCCATGAGCAAATCCTTCGGCGCGATGTCGGTCGCGCAGCTTTCCGTCCTCATTCAAGGTGGCGCGGCCGATCCTGTCGAGGTGGCCGAGGCGGTCTTCGATTCCATCGCGAATTATGCCGACAAGGCGGTCTTCACCACATTGCTCGAAAGCCGGGCGATGGAGGAGGCGCGCGCCTCCTCGCGACGTCTGCGGGGAGGGCGCTCGCTTGGATTGCTGGACGGCATTCCGATTGCCTGGAAGGATCTCTTCGACATTGAAGGCTTGCCGACGACGGCGGGCTCCGTCGTTCTGGCAAAGAACATGCCGGCCAAGCGCGACGCGGCTGTCGTCGCTTTGCTCAGGCAGGCGGGCATGGTCGCCGTCGGACGCACCAATATGAGCGAGTTCGCCTTTTCCGGCCTCGGCATCAATCCGCATTACGGCACGCCGGTAAATCCGCGCGGCACTGATCTTCCGCGCATTCCGGGCGGCTCGTCTTCCGGCGCCGGTGTCGCGGTGGCGGCCGGGCTGGTGCCGGTCGCCATGGGCACCGATACCGGCGGCTCGGTGCGTATTCCCGCCGCCTTCAACGGTATCGTCGGTTATAAAGCAACACGCGGCCGCCATGCGATGGCAGGCGTCTATCCGCTGGCAAAGAGCCTGGATTCGCTGGGACCGCTCTGCCGCAGCGTCACGGACGCGGTCTGGATCGATGCGGCGATGCGTGGCCTGACGGCGCCCGATGTCGTTGCGCATCCCCTGCAAGGGCTGGAACTCATCGTGCCTGAAAATATCGTCTTCGATGGCGCTGAAGCTGGTGTCGTCGCCGCGTTCGAAGCAGCTTTAGAGCGTCTTCAAAAGGCTGGCGCCAAAGTTGCCCGCACCGTCATCCCCGCCTTCGACGAGATATTCGAGCTGATGACGAGATATGGTCCGCTGGTCACGGCGGAGGCTTTCGCGCTTCATCAGGAACGCTTGGCGGGAGCGGACGCGGACAGGATGGATCACCGCGTCGTCATGCGCACGCGTCTCGGAAGCAAGACGACGCTACCGGATTACCTGGCGATCCTGGAGGCGCGCAGCCGCCTGATTGCCGTTGTCGAGCGCCTCGTCGGCGACCGGCTGCTCGCCTTTCCGACTGTCGCCCACGTCGCTCCGCCGATCGGGCCGCTGGAGCAGGATGACGAGCTGTTCTTCGCGACGAACAACAAGACGTTGCGCAATACTGCGCTCGGCAATTTCCTCGACTGGTGCGGCGTTTCCATTCCCTGCGGTACGGGCGAGGCTGGCATGCCTGTTGGACTGCTGCTTTCGGCCACCCCCCATCGCGACGAGGCGCTGCTGGGTGCAGCGCTTGCCGCCGAGGCGGTTATCCGCGATGATTTTGCCTGAATTGGCAATTGAACCGCCGGGATTTAGTTGCCATTGATGGCATGAGGAGATTGGAGGAAGACACGTGCAGGTTTTGCAAAACGGACGTTTCGCGGTTTCGTCGTGGTCGCTGCATCGGCTGCTCGGCGCCGTTCATGCCTATAGTCCCGATCCCGACAAAAGCGCTGTGGCGAAAGAGCCATATGGCCCCGGTGCCGCGGCGCTGATCGACGTGCCGGCGGCGCTCGCGGCGCGCGGCGTCAACCGGCTGGAGGTCTGTTCCTTCCATCTGCCGAGCCTCGACGCCGGCTATATAAGCGACTTGCGTGGTGCGATGGCGGCCTCGAACGTGCTGTTCCAGACGCTGCTCGTCGAGGACGGCGATCCGAGCCATCCGGAGACGGCCGAACGCGATGTCGAATGGATGGCGGAGTGGATCGACATCGCCGCAGCCCTCGGGGCTGAGAGGATGCGGGTCATCGCCGGCAAGCAGAAGCCGACGGAGGAAAACCTTATCCGCGCCGCCCACCATCTGAACTGGCTGGCCGGAAAGGCCGAAGGCAGCGGCGTGCGTGTCGTCGTCGAGAACTGGTTCGACCTGCTGCCGTCGCCGGTCGAAATGAACTGGCTGCTGAACCGGCTGGACGGCAAGATCGGCCTCAACGGCGACCTCGGCAACTGGGCGGCGCCGGCGAAATATCAGGGCCTTGCCGATATCATGGGCCGGGCGGAAATCTGCCATGCCAAGGCCGATTATGGCGTTACCGGCCTCGATGCCGAGGATTACCGCAGGTGCCTGGAGATGTGCGAGAAGGCCGGTTACGACGGTCCTTTCACGCTGATCTACGACTCACCCTTCTTCCCGGACGAATGGGACGGCATCCTGCTGCAGAAGGCGTTCATCGAGGATTTCCTGCGCGAGGCGCCGGCGCGCAAGACGGCGTAAATCAGAAGCACTTCTCGCTCATTCCTAGATGCCGAAAAGTGCGCGCGGTTTTCGGACGACATCATGCTCTCACTATATAATGTAGAAGAGGATTCAGATTTTAGGCCGACCCGGCCTAAAATCATCCTGTTCTAGCGCGGGAACCTTTGGTTTTCCTCCAGCACGTTCAGATCCATGTGGTTGCGCATATAGCGCTCCGAGGCTTTCTGCAGCGGCTGGTAGTCCCATGGATAATAGGCCCCATTGCGCAGCGCCGCATAGACCACCCAGCGGCGCGCCTGGCTTTCGCGCACGGCGGCGTCGAAATCGGCAAGATTCCAGCGTCGGCCGGCCTGTTCGACAAGCCTTGCCAAGATCTCGGCATGCGCCGGGTCGGCCGCCAGATTGTCGAGTTCTTGGGGATCGGCCTCGAGATTAAACAGCATCGGCGGGTCCTTCTCGCAGAGCGAGAGCTTGTATCGGCCATCCCTGAGGCAGACGAGCGGTGCTTCGGAACCTTCCGCGGCATATTCCATCGGCACGGGGCTGCGGCTGCCGGTGCCTTCGGCCAGCGCTGCCAGATCCTCGCCCTCGGTCCAGGGCTTCAGCGAGGCGATATCGATCCCGGCGAGACCTGCCAGCGTCGGCGTCACGTCGAGCGTGGAGACAGGCTGGTCGATCCGTTTGGGCTGCCAGCCGGGTGCCGCGATCATCAGCGGAACGCGGGCCGATCCTTCGAAGAAGTTCATCTTGAACCAGAGGCCGCGATCACCGAGCATGTCGCCATGGTCGGAGGCAAAGAGGATGATCGTGTTTTCGGCCATGCGGGTCCGTTCGAGGACGCCGAGAATGTCACCGATCTTCTCGTCGACATAGGAGATATTGGCGAAATAGCCGCGCCTTGCCCGCCTGATCTGCTCATCGCTGATGTTGAAAGCATCGTGGTCGCAGGCTTTCATCAGACGCTGCGAGTGCGCGTCCTGCAGCTCGAAGGCAATCGGCGCAACCGCCGGGTCCAGTGCCGGGCAATCTTCATAGAGATCCCAGAATTTGCGGCGCGCGACATAGGGGTCGTGCGGATGGGTGAAGCTGACGGTCAGGCACCAGGGGCGCTCGTCGTGTCCGCGCGCGAGATCGAACAGCTTGCGGCCGGCGTGGTAGGCGACCTCGTCGTCATATTCCATCTGGTTGGTGATCTCGGCAATGCCGGCGCCGGTGACCGAGCCCAGATTGTGATACCACCAGTCTATGCGCTCGCCGGGCTTGCTATAATCGGGCGTCCAGCCGAAGTCGGCCGGGTAGATATCCGTCGTTAGGCGCTCCTCGAAGCCGTGCAACTGGTCGGGGCCGACGAAGTGCATCTTGCCGGAAAGTGCGGTCTGGTATCCGGCAGCGCGCAGATGATGCGCATAGGTCGGAATGTCGGAGGCAAATTCCGCCGCATTGTCATAGACGCGGGTTCGGCTCGGCAATTGTCCGGACATGAAGGAGGCCCGCGCCGGTGCGCAGAGCGGGCTTGCCGTGTAGGCGTTGGTGAAACGTACGGAACGCTCCGCCAATGATTTCAGATGCGGCGCATGCAGAAAATCGGCAGGGCCATCTGGAAAGAACGTGCCATTCAACTGATCGACCATCAGGATGAGGATATTCGGACGCGCCATGTGAAATTGTCTCCTGTGGTCTCAAAGGCCGGGACGGTCTTGCTGGAAGGGGACGTCTCTTGCTATTTGCAGATCTTATCAAAACCACTATCATCCCGCTTGTAAAGGTGGCTTTTTTTGATGTTTGCCAAAAGGATTTTTTATGTCAGACCGCCTGCTGCCTGAGCTGGGATGGATGCGCATCTTCGCGGAGGTCGCAAGGCTCGGCAGCTTTTCGGCTGCGGCGGCAGGTCTCGGCCTTACGCAGCCTGCCGTCAGCTATCAGATTCGGCGGCTGGAAGAGCAGTTCGGCGTCGCCCTGCTGCGCCGCCAGCATCGCGGCGTCGAGTTGACCGCGGAAGGCGAGCGGCTTTTCCAGGTCGTGGCCAAGGCGGTCGGTGACATTGATGCCCTGGCGCGCAGCTTCCGCACTGAGGCTCAAAGGCCGGTCGTCAGACTGAGAACCGACTATGCCTTTTCAGCGCTTTGGCTGATCCCGCGCATGCACGGTTTTCGCCTGCTTCACCCCGAAACCGATATACAGATCGTCGCGACCCAGAGGCTTGACCCCGGCTTTCGTGACGACGCAGATGTGGTAGTGGTTTTCGGCACAAAGGCGGAATTCGGCGCCATCGGGTCGCTTCTGCTGCAGGAAAAGGTCGTGCCCGTCTGCACGCGAGGCTTTCTCGATCGCAATGGCCCGTTCGACAATCCGCAGCTTCTTGCCAAGGCGATCCTGATCCACCTCGATTCGCCGACGCCATCGCCCTGGTTCGACTGGCGAAGTTATCTTGCCGAATTCTCCGTTACTCGCGATCTCCATGCCGGCCGCGGTGATGTCAGTTTCAACACCTATTCGCTGGTCGTCCAGGCCGCTCTCAGCGAGCAGGGCGTGGCGATCGGCTGGATGGGGCTGGTCGATACGCTTCTCTCCACACATATGCTGGTGGAAGCCGGGCCGCCGCTCGATGCACCCGACCGCGGTTACTGGCTGATACCGCCGCGATCGGCAAACATTCACAGCGAGAGGCTCAGCACCTGGCTGGTGGATCAAGTCGGCAGGACATGACATTCGGACCGAGGCTGGCGCGTCATTGCATCCGGAATATGTTCGCTCTCAGGAGAGAAGCCTTGTCATGACCGATGCCGATCGACATTGTGGCATCGATTCATAGGGAAGGGCCGAAGCATGTCGCGAACCGTCGGATACGTCGTTGGATTGCTCATGATCCTCCTGGGACTGATCTGGATCGCACAGGGAAGCGGCTATTTTCCCTATCCGTCATCCAGTTTCATGATCAACCAAAGTATCTGGGTTCTCTGGGGGGGCATCATGGCTGCAGCGGGGATCGCCGTGACAATCATTATTTCGCGGTTGCGCCGGAGAGGATGAGCCGGCAACCCGTGCATGGCTTTGAGGGAATTCGATGAAGAGTTCCCCGAGGTGAAATATCTGGCCGCTGGCGGCCTGTCGAACTGAGGAGAATGGCATGAGCGCAGCTGAAATCGACGGCTTTGCGGACCGGATCAGGGAGCACCGGGGCGGCATGATCTCCGCCTGGATCGGTATTCCCGACGCCACGCTCGCCAATCACCTGGCGCAGGAGTCCTTCGACACCATCGTGCTGGATATGCAGCACGGCATGTGGGACATGCCCTCGGCCGCGAACGCCGTCGCCCAGGTTCGGCTTGCTGGCAAGCCGGCGCTGGCTCGCATACCGGTCGGCGATTTCGCTTCCGCCTCGCGCCTGCTCGATGCCGGCGCCTCCGGCATCATCGCGCCGATGATCAATTCGGCCGAAGACGCGCAAGCCTTCGTCAAGGCCACGAAATACCCGCCTCTCGGCGAACGCAGCTGGGGACCGTCGCTGGCGCTCAACCATACCGGCCTGTCGGCCGATGATTATCTGAAGAACGCCAACGCGCTTACCGTCGCCATTGCCATGATCGAGACCCGGGCGGCACTCGAGGCGATCGACGGCATCCTCGGCGTTACCGGCATCGACGGCATTTTCATCGGTCCCTCCGATCTCTCGATCGCACTCTCGAACGGCGACCAGGTGGCGCCGAACGCCGCCGAGATCGACAGCGCCATGCAGCATGCGGTTTCGCGCTGCCGCGCCCATGGCAAATTCGCCTGCGCCTTCGCCGGTGATGGCGAGCGGGCCGGTGAACTGCTGAAGTTCGGTTTCGATCTGGTCATTGCCGGGGCCGAGACAGCGCAGCTGCGCTCCGGCGCCCGCCGCGCCATCAATGCCGCCCGCAGGATCGCTTCTGCTTGAGCGTCATTTCACCGGTTTGACGGCCAGCCAGATGACGTGGCGGGCGCCGCCGCGTTTGCCGTTGGCGCGCGTGTTGACCACATCGACGGCAAAACCGCTGCCCTTGAGACGTCGCGTGAAATCAGGATCCGGGCCGGACGACCAGACGGCGAGCACGCCGCCGGGGCGCAGCGCGTCGCTGGCGGCGCGAAGGCCGGCGAAGTCGTAGAGCCGGTCGTTGGATTTGCGGGTCAGGCCATCAGGGCCGTTATCGACATCGAGCAGAATGGCGTCATAGGCAGCCTTGCCGGCGCGGATCGCTTCGCCGACATCGCCCTGATGGATGCCGACCCGCGGATCGTCGAGGCAGCCCTTGAAGACCTCGGCCATCGGCCCGCGCGCCCAGGCGACGACTGAAGGCACCAGTTCGGCGACGGTGACGCCGGCATCCTCGGGAAGGACAGCGAGAGCGGCGCGCAGGGTAAAGCCCATGCCGAGCCCGCCGATCAGCATCCTTGGCTTGGCGTGCGACTTGATCCGATCCCAGGAAAGGGTCGCCAGCGCTTCTTCCGAGCCGCTGAGGCGGCTGTTCATCAGCTCGTTGGCGCCGAGCATGATCGAGAACTCGCTGCCGCGCTGCTTCAGCCGCAATTCGCCGTTTTCACCGGGAATGGTCGCGGAATCGAGCTGGATCCAGGGCAGCATGACGGTTTCGCCTCATATGAAGGGAAGCGTCCCCTAGCATAGGGCAGACGACGAGGCCAGCAAGCCGGCCTCAGATCATCCGCATGAAATGATCCTGCTCCATTTCGATGATCTCGTCCTGCGGCACGGCCGAACGGCGGCGGATGTCCTCCACCTCTTCTGGCCTCAGCCGGGCCTTCGGGTCGTCGAACCGGACCTCGGGATCGGGCACGGCCGAGAGCAGCAGCCTTGTATAGGGATGCAGCGGATTGTCGATTACCTTGGCGACGCTGCCCCATTCGACGATCTGGCCGGCATACATCACGGCGATGTCCTCGGCGACATAACGGGCGGTGGCGATATCATGGGTGATGTAGAGCAGGCCGAGATTCATCTCCTGCTTCATCTCGTTCAACAGGTTCAGCACGCCGAGGCGGACCGAAACGTCGAGCATCGAGGTCGGCTCGTCGGCGACGATCACCTCCGGCTTGACGGCCAAGGCGCGAGCGATGTTGACGCGTTGGCGCTGGCCGCCGGAGAGTTCATGCGGATATTTCGGCGCGACGAGATCGGGATCGAGCCTGACGCGCTGCAGCAGTTCGCGGACCGCGACGTCGATCTCTGCCCCCTTGATCTCCGGGCGGTGCAGTTTCAGTGGCCGCCGGAGATGATGGGCGATGGTGTGGGCAGGGTTCAGCGAGGCGAAGGGGTCCTGGAAGATCATCTGCACCGAGCGGCGGTAGCGGGCGATCTCGGCGGATTTTGCCGCCTCGACAGGCCGGCCCTTATAGAGAATCCGGCCCGATGTCGGCAGATATTCGCGCATCGCCATGCGGGCGCAGGTGGTCTTGCCGCTGCCGGATTCGCCGACGAGCGCCAGTGCCCGGCCGGCATGCAGTGAAAACGAGATGGCGCGCGCCGCATGCACGGCCCCGGAGCCATGGCCGAAAGTCTTGGTCACCGTGTCGAGTGCGAGAATGGCGTCGGTCATAGCAGCGCTCCTCCATGCAGCGAGGGGAAGGAGGCCCAGAGCTTCTTCGTGTAGTCGTGCTTTGGCGTCCTGTAGATCGCCTCGGCCGTGTTCTGCTCCACCAGCTGGCCTGATAGCATGATGCCAATGCGGTCACAGAACTGCACCATCAGCCCGAGATCATGGGTGATGAACAGCACGGAAAAGCCGAAGCTGCGGCGCAATTCATTGATGCGCTGCAGGATCTCGCGCTGGACGACGACGTCGAGCGCCGTCGTCGGCTCGTCCATGACGACGAGCTTCGGATCGAGCGCCATGCAGATGGCGATGACGATACGTTGGCGCATGCCGCCGGAAAACTGGTGCGGGTAGTCGCGCATGCGATCCGGCGCGATGTCGACGAGCGTCAGCATCTCGGCGGTGCGCTCGCGGGCTGAAGCACGGCTCATGTTCTTGTGGGTGCGCAGCATGTCGTAGAATTGCGTTTCGATGCGCAGCACCGGGTTCAGCGAATTCATGGCGCTCTGGAACACCATGGCGACCTCGCGCCAGCGGAAGGCGCTGAGCGCCTGCCGGTCGAGGCCGAGCACGTCGCGGCCGTCGAGCAGGATGCGGCTTTCCTTGCGGATCAGCGCCGGCGGCTTATGCAGGCGGCTGATGGCAAAAGCGATCGTGCTCTTGCCGCAGCCGGATTCGCCGGCAAGGCCGAAGACCTCGCCGGGCGCGACATCGAAGCTGACATCGTCAACGGCGCGGAAATCCTTCTCCTCGCCGATATAGTCGATGGTGAGGTTCCTCACCGAGAGCAGCGGCTGCGTCACAGGCGGCCCTCCCCGGAGCGGACGAGCAGGGACCAGCGCTTTAGATGATTACCGGTGCGCAGCCGCGGATTGGCGATCTCGTCGACGGCGAAGTTCAAGAGCGACATGCCGATACCGAGGAAGGCGAGCGCGAAGCAGGGGGTGAGGATATCCCACCAGGCGCCGACCGAAAGGGCCGAAGCCTTCTGCGCATTGTAGAGCATGGTGCCCCAGGAGATCGCTCTCGGATCGCCGAGGCCGAGGAATTCCAGCGTCGCCTCGGTGATGATTGCGAAGATGACGCTGCCGATGAAATTGATGCCGACGATCGATATCACGTTGGGAAAGATCTCGAATGTCATGATGCGCCATTGCGGCTCGCCCATCATCTCGGCCGATTTGACGAAATCCTTCTGCTTGACGGAGAGCGTTTCGGCGCGGGTGACGCGTGCGCCCCAGGCCCAGGAGGTGGCGCCGAGGATGAGGGCGATGACGAGGGGGCTTGCCTGGCCGATGAAGGCGGCAAGCACTAAGAGCAGCGGCAGGTTGGGAACGACCAGCACCATATTGGTGAAGAAGCTGATGATCTCGTCGGTCTTGCCGCCGCGATAGCCGGAGATGATGCCGAGTGCGGTGCCGACGAGCGTGATCAGCAGGCCGGCGCCGAAGCCGACGGCAAGCGAGGTGCGGGCACCGTAGATCAGCCGGGCGAAGACATCCTGGCCGATGCGCGTGGTGCCGAGGATATGATCGAGCGACGGAGCCTGATGCGGCCGCCCGGTACGGGCGGCGGGATCGTATTGCGTTAGCAGCGGCGCTGCGATCGCGACGAGGACGATGAAGGCGATGATGGCGAGACCGGTGAGCGCCTTGCGGTTTCGAAGCAGGGTCTTCATCTCACGCTCCCTTCAGCCTGGGATCGAGCAGCACATAGCTGACGTCGACGATAAAATTGGCGATCAGCATGGTCGCGGTCATGATGAGGAGCTGGCCCTGAATGACGGGGTAATCGCGGGCGAGGATCGCCTGGTAGAGAATGTTGCCGAGGCCGGGATAGTTATAGACGACCTCCGTCACCAGCGAGCCGCCGAGGATGGTGCCGATGGCGATGGCAAGGCTGGAGACGGTCGGCAGAAGGGCGTTGCGCGCCGCGTACCAGAGCATCACATGCCGGTCCGAAAGGCCCTTGGCGCGGGCCATGACGATATAGTCCTCGCCGAGCAGGTTGATCATGTTGTTGCGCATGGTGACGGTGAAGCCGCCGATCAGCACGGTGCAGAGCGTCACCATCGGCAGGATGCCGTGATAGGCGAGGCTGCTGATATATTGCAGGCTGAAGGCCGGATCGAGCGACGGGTCGGCGGCATAGCCGTTCGGAAACCAGCCGAGCGTGAAGCCGAAGATGAAGAGCACGATCAGCGAGGTGACGACGGCGGGTACCGAGGTTGCGAAGATGGCACCGACGGAGACGACGACATCGAACTTGCTGCCGCGGCGCCAGGCAGCGACGATGCCGAGGAGGGTGCCGATCGCGAAGCTGACGATCGTCGCCGTGCCCATCAGGCCGACGGTCCAGACGAGTGCATGGCCGAGCACCGAGGTAACGGGCAGCGGAAAATATTTGATCGAGCGGCCGAGATCGCCGGTGAAGATGCTGCCGAGATAGGTGAGGTACTGCTGCCAGAGCGGACCGTCGACGAAACCAAAGGTAAGCTTCAGCGCCTGCAGGCTTTCCGGCGGCAATTCGGTGCCGGCACTCGAAAACATGATCTGCACGGGATCGCCCGGCATCAGACGGGGCAGGAAGAAATTGATCGTCGCTGCCGCGATGAAGGCTGCCATGTAGAAGACGAGGCGGCGAAGCAGGAAAGCCATAGGGACTCCGTCGTGACGGAGCGGCGCTTTACGCCGCTCCCGAGGATTGCGATGCTTACTTGACCGGCTCGAGAGCGAGCAGGTTCAGCAGGCGTGCAGGATTGGTCCGCGAGATCGACGGATTGACGAAGGGGTTTTCCTTGGTCGACCAGCCGGTGAAGCGCTTGGTGTTGTACTGATACCAGTTCGGATTGTTGAAGACGGGAATCATCGGCAGGTTTTCAGCGACGATGCGCTGCGCCTTGTTCATCGCGTCCTTCTGCTTGGCAAGATCGGCGGTATGGGTGAACTCGGTGACGAGTTTCTCGACCTCCGGGTTGAACCAGCGCTGCGCGGTGAAGCGGGTCTTGCCCTTGTCCGAGGCGCTGAAGGCGCGCTTATAGGGGTAATAGGGCGAGGCCGATGCCGGCAGGCTGTTGATCGCCGCATCGAAGGTGCCGTTGATGAGGTTGCCGGTCCAGACGGCTTCCTCCGGCGTTTCGATCTTGGCGTCGATGCCGACCGCCTGCATGCCTTCGACGGCGAGGTTGACGGTGTCGATCCAGTCCGTCCAGGCGCTGGGGACGATAATCGAGAAGGAAATCTTGGTGCCGTCGGGATTGTCGCGGAAGCCGTCGCCGTCCTTGTCCTTGTAGCCCGCCTCGTCCAGCAGGGCCTTGGCGGCATCGGCATCATAGGTTGCGAATTTGCCGAAGTCGGCCTTGACGGACGGGTCCGCCCAGCTCTTGTAAAGCTCGCCCATCAGGCCGGGGTCTTCGTTGAGCGTCGGATAGCCGTAGCCGGCGACGTCGATCATCGTCTTGCGGTCGAGCGCCATCGAGACGGCACGGCGGAACTTCAGGTCGTTGAAGGCCTTCTTGTTGTTCTCGTTCGCCGTTTCCAGGTTGAACAGGAAGGCGACCATGCTGCTCGGCGAATACCAGTAATGGAAATGCGCCGGATCCTTGGAAACATAGACATTGTCGATATCGGGGATGAAGGAGACGCCCCAGTCGAGCGTGCCGTCGGCCGTTGCCGTCAGCATCTGATTGTTGTCGGCAAGCTGCGGGAAGCGCATGCAATCGACCTTCAGGTGCTCGTTGTCCCAGTAGTTCGGGTTGCGGCACTGGTCGTAGGTCTGGCCGGTGAAGCGCGGCACTTCTGTCAACGGGCCGCTGCCAACAGGGGTCTCGTTGGCGAAGGTCACGGGATCAGCGACGTCCTTCCAGACATGTTCCGGAACGATCGGCAATTGCGAGATCTGCTCGGCGGCGAGTGAGCTCGGATTGGCGAGCGTGAAGCGCACCGTCTGGCCGTCAACGGCCTGGACATCGGTGACGAAGGTCCAGATGCTGACGAAGTCGAGCGCCGGGAACTTCTTCAGGTAGTCATAGGTGAATTTGACGTCGGCTGCGGTCAGCGGCTTACCATCAGACCATTTCAGGTTCGGGCGCAGCTTGAAATCGATGCTCTTCAGGTCGTCGGAAAGTTTGAAGCTTTCGGCCAGGCGATAGACCGGCTTGTTGCTGTCGAAGCGGTTGAAGACGACCAGCGGCTCGTAGATGAAATCGAGTGTCGACTGGCGCGACGAGGTCTGGTTGAACGGGTTGAAGTTCCGAACCCAGGTCGTCGCCGGTTCGATATTTACGGTGAGGACCGTCTGCGCCATGGCGGAACCCGAAAGCAGTGTTAGTGCGGCGGCGGCAAGAAGATATTTTTTCATGTTTATTCCCCTTTTCTTATGCGGTGAGAGATGAGGTGCCGGTCAGGAGACCAGCGCGCTTGCAAACATGTCTTCGACTTCAGCATGGGCGGCGCGGAAATCGATCTTGAGATTGCCGAGGCGGGCCTTGCCGGCAGCGATCCGCTGCAGGGCGCCTTCCGTCAGCGGGCGGGCGGCCTTGGCGGCGGCTTCGCTTTCCGGGATGTCGCCGTGGCTGTGGAGCGCGATATCGAAACCTGCGTCGAGCACCTGCTTGACGCGTTCCGGCAGGGTGCCGGAGAGCGATTCCATGAAGATGCAGTCTGATATCAGCACGCCGTCATAACCCATGTCCTTGCGGATCACGTCGTGCATAACAGGCGAGACGGACGCCGGCAGCTCGGCGTCATAGGCCGAATAGACGACATGGGCGACCATCGCCCAGGGCGTATCCTTCAGCGCCACGAAGGGCTTGAAGTCGGTCGCGGTGAGCGTCTCGCGGCTGGCATTGACCACAGGACGCTCCTTGTGGGAGTCGAGCGTCGCACGGCCATGGCCGGGAATGTGCTTGATAACAGGCATGTTGCCGGTCTCGAGCAGGCCATCGACCACCTCGCGGCCGAGGGCAGCGATGAAATCGGGATCAGGGCCGAAAGAGCGGGCGCCGATGACCGCGCTCGTCGTCTCGAAGACGAGGTCGAGAACGGGCGAGCAGCCGCTGGAAAGGCCGAGTTCCGTCATCATCGCGCCCATGGCCTGGGAGGAAAGGCGCAGTGCTTTTTTGCCGAGATCGAAATCGCGGCGTGCCAGTTCGGCAAACTGGCCGAAACTGCGGAAGAGCGGCCAGGGGCCGGCATCGAGATGCTGGACGCGGCCGCCTTCCTGGTCGGTGAAGACAGGCGCGTCGTCGCGGCCGACGGCTTCGCGGAAACGCTCGATCAGGCGCCTCGTCTGCTCCGGCTCGCGCTGATTGCGCCGGCCGACGAAGAGGCCGAGCGGATTGGTTTCGCGAAAGAGGGCGAATTCGTCATCCGAAATAGTGGGATTCGGAAGGCCGACGAAAAGGGCGAGCGGGGTCGAGGACAATTCTGTAGCTCCGGTATCAGATGATCATTTCGGCGCGCTTCTCAGCATGCCTTCGTAGATGCCCTTGTCGGGGGCGGGGATGATGGTTGCGCCTGCGGTCCTGGCGTAGAAATCGACCGGGCCGGCATCGCCGATGAAGGCATAGGCGTGGCCGAGCGTCTTCATGGTCTGAAGGCAGGCGGAAAAGAGGGCGAGCCCGATGCCCTTGCCGCGTGCGTCGGGATCGACGCCGGTCGGGCCGAAGAAGCCGCGCGCCGTCGTGTCATAACAGGCAAAGCCCAGGAGCTTGCCGCCGTCGACGGCGATCAGGCAGGCAACGGGCTGGCGGGAGAAGGCGACCGCGACTTCGCTTGCCCAGTTCTCGCTGAACCGTTCGCGAACCCAGCTGACGACGAGATGCAGTTCCGGGGGGAGGGCCGGACGGATGGAGACGCCGACATCGTCGGCTTTGCGTTTCAGGTCGGCGAGCTCAGTGGAATATAAGCTCACAAGCAGGTCTGGCACCTGTCACTCCTCCAATTATTCCTTTATTGCGGAATATATCCCCTTTTAATGTCATAGACTTGGCCATCTGGCCGGGCTTGTCAACAAGGTTTTTCGACGGCCAAAGGCACGACCTGCCGCTGCCCTCCGCGGTTTCAACGCAAAGTAGGTGCCGAACGCAAAACGGCCCGGGAAGACCGGGCCGTTTTCGATTGGCGGTATGTTGGCTGAGCGAACGCCTATTCGCTGTCTTTCCAGAGCGCATGAAAATGCTGCACCGGGCCGTGGCCGGAGCCGACGGTGAGGCGTCCGGCAGCCGCGACCGCGCCGGCGAGGTAGTCCTTGGCGATGGCGACGGCCTCCCGCGCCGAAGCGCCCTTGCCGAGCTCGGCCGCCAGCGCGCTGGAGAGCGTGCAGCCGGTGCCGTGGGTGTTCTTGGTCGGAACGCGTCTGGCTTCGAACCAGTGCAGGCCGGCGGCCGTGGCAAGCACGTCAGGGCTCTCGTCGCTGTCGAGATGGCCGCCCTTGACCAGCACCGCGGCCGGACCAAGCGCGAGCAGGCGCTCGGCCTGTTCCGCCATCTCAGCGCGGTTAGTCGCCACCGGCTGGTGCAGCAGGGCGGCGGCTTCGGGCAGGTTCGGGGTCAGCAGTGTCGCAAGCGGCAGCAGCCGGCGGGTCAGCACGTCGACCGCTTCGGGCGCGAGCAGGGCGGCTCCACCCTTGGCGATCATGACAGGGTCGATAACGATCGGAATGTCGCGGTGGTCAGTCAGCGCACCGGCAACGGCGTCGGCGATGCCGGCATTGGCGATCATGCCGATCTTGACGGCGTCGACGCGCACATCGGCAAAGACGGCATTGATCTGATCGGCGACGAATTGCGGCGGCACCAGGTGCACGCCGCTGACACCTTGCGTGTTCTGCGCCGTCAGCGCGGTCAGCACCGCCATGCCGTAGACGCCGCGGGCGGAAAAGGCCTTGAGATCGGCCTGGATGCCGGCGCCGCCGGAGGGATCGGAGCCGGCGATGGAGAGAACATTGCGGATCATGCGCGGACCTTTCGGATTTCTGCAGCGATGCGGCGCGTGGCCGCTTCAGGGTCGGGCGTGCCGCAGATGGCGGAGACGACGGCAAGCCCACTGGCGCCTGCGGCAAACACCTGGGCGACATGATCCGCCTTGAGCCCGCCGATCGCGACCGATGGCACCGGCGAGGCCTTTACCAGCCTTGCAAGGCCGTCAAAACCGATCGGCTGCTTGTGATCGGCCTTTGTCGGTGTCGCAAATACCGGTCCGACGCCGGTATAGTCGACCAAGCCAGGATCGACGGCGTTAGCAAGCGCCTCGCTCTCGACCGATAGGCCGAGGATCATCTCGGGGCCGATCATCGCCCGCGCTCTCATCGCATCCATGTCTTCCTGGCCGATATGCAGGCCGTCGACGCCGATGGCGATTGCCGCCTCGACGTCATCGTTGACGATGAGCAGGGCGCCGGTCCCATCCAGCGCCTGTTTCAAGGCGCGGCCGGTCTCGATCATCCTGATGGTGCCGGCATGTTTGTCACGCAACTGCACCATGGTCGCGCCGCCGGCAACGGCAAGGCGCGCGGTTTCGACCATGCCGATCCCGGCGCAGAGATCGGGGTCGAGGACGAGATAGAGCGAAAGGTCGAAAGCCTTCATGCAGCTGATATCCTTGCCCTGGCGTCAAGCGTTTCGGCGTCGAGCGCGGCCAGCGCATCGAGAAAACGCCAGGAGAAGGAGCCGGGCCCGGCCGCCCCAAGGGCTGCCTCCTCGCCGGCGATGGCGAAGGTTGAAAGTGCAGCGACCGTCGCGCCGAAGATATCCTCTGGCGCCGTCGCGGCAAAGGCGCCGACGAGGCAGGTGAGCGAGCAGCCGAGCGCGGTGACCTGAGGCATCAAGGCCGATCCGCCTTCGATGCGCACCGCCCGCTCGCCGTCGGTGACGAAATCCACGGCACCGGTGACGGCAACCACCGCCCGCTGCCGCTCAGCCAGCCATCGCGCCGAACCTTCCGCCTGTTCGACCGGATCGCGGCTGTCGACGCCCTGGCCACGGCTTTCTCCGCCGGCAAGCGCGATGATCTCGGAGGCGTTGCCGCGGATGATCGTGGGCTTGAGGGCGAGCAGCTCGGCGACCGCATTGCGGCGGAAGGCCGTCGCATAATGGGCGACCGGATCGAGTACCCACGGTTTGCCGGCGGATGTCGCCGCCTTCGCGGCCGCCTGCATGCCGTCGATCCATTGCGTCGACAGCGTGCCAATATTGATTGTCAGCGCGCTGGCGATCGCGGCGAATTCGCCGGCTTCTTCCGCCGCATGCACCATGGCGGGCGAGGCGCCAGCGGCGAGCAGGACATTTGCGGCGATATTCATGGCGACGTAATTGGTGATGCACTGAACGAGCGGCGGCTTCTCGCGCATCGCCTTCAACATCGCTCCTGGTGTGGTCCTGGTCTGCATATGGCCCCTTTCAGGCGGGGGCGGGCACGGGGCGGTTCGTGCGGGCGATGCCGCGACCCCGAGCGACTCCCTCCGCCGGCATTATCCGGTTCAGGTTCGAAGGGTGCTTCTCAGCCCATCTGTCGACGGGCGCCCCTGTCTCTCATCGCGCTCTTTTTCGCAGAGAACGGGACTGATGTCATCCTGAAAATGACAATTCCACGACTGACAGCGCCGCGCGTTTTTTACGAAAAGGCGGTCAGCCGACGATCTTTGCCAACAGCCGTCCGACATCCTCGTTGGCGACATTGTTATGGGCGTCCGACGCCGCTGTCTTGATGATGTACTTGTCCGCCAGGAAGGTGTTGACCTTGCCGGCCTGCGGCGCGAAGACGGCATCCGTATCGTCCTCGACAGCCTGTCCCGCCTTCAGGTGCTGCGGACCGTTCGCCCCCATCGCCCCGAACTCGTCGTTGGCATCGCCGATGCTCTTGGCGATATCGCGCGACAGGCGCGACGCCAGCGCATAGGCGAGCGTGCAGGCGAGATCGTTGTGGGTGTGGGTGATACAGATCGGGCCGGTCGGTTTGCCAACGACATCGGGAAAGGCGCCAGCAAGGCCCGGCTTGATCTCTTTGGCGAAGCCATTGTGCGAGAAGGCGCCCTGCAGCAGGGTGAGCGAGAAGAATTCCAGCTTCGGGACCGGGGCGAGCCCGTTTGCCGCCGCCGCGACCAGCCGGGCGCCGAAGCTGTGGCCGACGAGATGCAGGCGGATCGGCTGCTGCAGCACGAGCTTCGACAGCACGCTTTTCGTCAACGCCTCGCCGACGATGCCGGCGCGCTTCTTCATTTCGTAATAGGTCAGCTGGTTCAGGAACCGCGCCACCGCCGCTCTCGGGCCGGAGATCAGGCCCGAGACGACGTCGCCGAGCCCTTGAGCCTTGCCGACGGAGCGTTCGAGGTTAAATGTCGGCGCCGCGATGAGAGCTTCCATCAGCATTTTGGCGCTGGTGGCATCGTCCGTGGCGAGCGCAATCGGCGCTGAATCCGCTTTGAGTTCGGAATCCGTTCCCGGAGAACCGAGTGCTTCGTTGCCGTTCTTGACGAGGAAAAACGACGTCGTTTCATCGAGCGTCTTCGCTGCAGCCCGCGCCGTCTGGGCCGTCGCGGCGCCATCCGGCCCGAAGAGATCCTTGAAATCCTTCAGCACGTTTTTGAAGGCCTGATCGTCGAGATCCTCAGGGCCTGCCGCCGTCCCATCTGCTGCCAGAGTTCCACCGCCGCCTGGCGTCACCAGTGTCTGCTCGTCGAAATCGGTGCGATAGGCCTTGGCGGGCCAGACGACGCCGGCGACGACGGTGTGGCTCGCCTTGTCGGGCGCAAGCTTCTTGCGGGCGTTCGCCCACAGGGTTCCGTAGAGCTTGCGGGCATCGTCCTTGGTATTCTTCCAGCCATGCGACATGACCACCAGATCGGTCGTTCCGGGCTGGTTGAGCAACGCCGCGAGACTTGTCGCCGTCGCGGGATCGATCGCGCCAGTCTTGTCGAATTCGAGCCATAGGAATGGCGAGGGTCCAAGCGTGTCCATATGTCCTCCTTACACAGCCTGTAGCGTTCGCATCAGATCGAGCAGGCCGGCGCCCTGAAACTCCGGCCGCCGCTTGAGATCGGTCGCAGCACTGACGAAGATCTCTTTGACGCGTTCCGGCTGGCCGAGAAATTCACGCCGAACCGAGAGGAACGCGGCGATCGCGCCGGAGACATGCGGCGTCGCCATGCTCGTTCCGGTATCCTCCCGGAACGGCGCTTCGCCTGACTTGGCACCGTTGTAGAGCGCGCATGAGATGATGCGCTCGCCAGGTGCGACGAGATCTGGCTTCATCCGCCCATCCGCGGTCGGTCCCTTGGAGGAAAAATAGGAGACGCCGTAGGTATGCGGCATGTCGCGATGCGTCGAGCCGACGGTGATGGCGAGCGCTGCGTTGCCGGGATCCATGATCGTGCCGCTATGGGCCGCGCGCTCCGGCGCGCCTGAGAATTGCGTCACCGTACCGTAGCCGGCATTGCCGGCCGCGACCACGACGCAGACGCCCGAACGCACCAGCCTGTCGACCTCGACGCAGAGCGGGCTTTGCCCTGCCGCGAACCAGACCGGATCGAACGGATAGCCAAGGCTGAGATTGATGCCGTGGATCTTGATGTTGCGCCCATAGTCGTTCGAGCGCTGGACATAGCCGATCGCAGCCAGCAGATTGCTGAGCTTGCCTTGCTTCTCATTGGCCAGCACTTTCAGGCTCAACAGCTTGCAGTGCGGTGCCATACCGGTGATGACGCCGTCATGAGTATCCTTGACGGTTGATTTGGTCCCGTCCTCGTTGCGCACCTCCGATTTCACGCAGATCTTCTTGACCGCGTCCGTTTTCGGTTCGTCCAGCACCGATGTGCGGCCGGCGATGATGCCGGCAACATGGGTTCCATGGCCGGCATTGTCGATCAGCGCCGCAGCCGACGCCACGGCCGGGTCCGGATTGTCGGCCGTGAAATCCCGATGAAAGAGGCCGTCCGGCAGATCGAGCGTTCTCAGTGTTTTGAAATGCGGATGCGTCCCGTCAATGCCGGTATCGGCCACTGCCCAGACAATGCCTTTTCCGCTGGCTGCGAAGGATGCATGCGCCGCATCGCATTTGATTGTCCTGACGGATTCGTAGACGCAGCGTTTGATCTGGTGATCGCACCAGATCTTGTAGACGAGTGGTATCTTCTTATTCTTGCTGCCGCTTTTGGTTTCACCCTTATTCTTGTCGTCATCCTTTTGGGGCATTGTCCAGCTCGAAAGCCGGTCAATGGCTTCCCGGGTCAGGGTCGCGAAGGCGTAGCTGTCGGTCCAGAGGGATTTGGCGGCAATCCTGCCGCCGTTCGAAAACATCTGCGAGAGGTCCAGTTTGCTGTCCTCCGAGACCGCAGGCATGCCGAGCGGCGGCGACATGCCGAAACGCCACAGGTTGTTGCTCTCGTCAGTCGCCCCAATCCTGTTGAGGTACAACAGGAATGCTTCGAACAATAGTTGCCGCGCCGCCGTGCCGCCGCCCGGAAAGTCGCGGTTGAATTCGATGATGACATCGAAGTGCTTCGCCTTGCCCATCCCCTTGGGGGGATCCGTCTTGCCCTTCATGAACGACGAGAGATCGCCCCCGATCCGCGTCTTGACGAGGTTTTCTTGAATGTTGCCCTCGGATTTTCTCCGAGGCCGTGCTGGCTGCGGCCCTCTCGCCATGCGGTCTCCTCCCTCTTTGGAAAGAATAACAGCGACAACCATAGGTGCAATATATTTCTGAAATGCAGCTCTATATTTACTAAATATCCGAATGACTTTAAAATCGCCGATCTACACTCGCTCCGGCAATGCGCTCATGCATGAACCCCTTTCACGCGATAGACCTCGGGATCGGGGATCGGAACCGCGGCGATCAGCGCGCGGGTGTAGTCATCCCTGGGGTTCTCGAAGATATCCCGCCGCGTGCCGGTTTCGATGATGCGGCCGGCGCGCATGACGGCGACGTTGTGGGACATGCGCTCGACCACCGCCATGTCGTGGGAGATGAAGAGATAGGCGAGCCCCATCGTTTCCTGCAGTTCGAGCAGCAGGTCGAGCACGCGGGCGCGGACGGAGACGTCGAGCGCTGCGACGCTTTCGTCGGCAACGATCAGCTTGGGCTCCAGCGCCAGCGCCCGGGCGATGCAGATGCGCTGGCGCTGGCCGCCGGAAAACTCGTGTGGATAGCGCGTCGCCGCATCAGGCGTCAGGCCGACCCGGCGCAGCAGTTCGGCGACGCGGTCCTGCCGTTCGCTGTGGTTGCCGATGCCGTGGATGAGCATCGGTTCGCCGATCGCCTTGCCGACGGCCATGCGCGGGTCGAGCGAGGCATAGGGATCCTGGAAGATCATTTGCGCCGAGCGGCGCACAGGCCGCATCTCGCGCTGGCTGAGGCCGGCGATATTGCGGCCGTCGATCAGGACGTTGCCCTTGAAGGGGATGAGACCGAGCACGGCTTTGCCGGTCGTTGATTTGCCGGAGCCGCTTTCGCCGACGAGGCCGAGCGTTTCACCCGGCAGGATATCGAAGGAAACGCCATCGACGGCTGCGACCGGCGGCTTGCCCTTGAAAAACCGGCTTGCGGCATTGCCATAGGTGACGGTGAGGTCGCGCACGTTCAGCACCGGCGTGCGGTTCGGATGCAGCGTCTCGACGGCGCGCTGGGTGATGCGCGGCGGACGGTCGGTGCCGGTAAGCGCGCCGAGCCGCGGGACGGCGGCGAGCAATTGTTGTGTATAGGCCTCCTTCGGCCGTTGGAAGACGGCGAGCGCCGTTCCCTGCTCGACGATCCTGCCATTCTGCATGATGACGACGCGGTCGGCCATTTCGGCGACAACGCCCATGTCATGAGTGATCAGGATGATCGAGGCGCCGAATTCGCGCTTCAACTCGCGCATCAGCTTGAGGATTTGCGCCTGCACGGTGACGTCGAGTGCCGTCGTCGGCTCGTCGGCAATCAGCACCTTCGGCCGGCAGGAGAGCGCCATGGCGATCATCACCCGCTGGCGCATGCCGCCGGAAAGCTCGTGCGGATATTGCTTCAGCCGCCGGGCCGGCTCGGTGATCTGCACGGCATCGAGCATCTTCAGCGCCACCGCCTCGGCATTGTCGCTGCCCTGGTGCGCGCGGATTGCCTCGGTCAGCTGGCTGCCGACCGACATGACCGGGTTGAGCGAGGTCATCGGCTCCTGGAATACCATGGCGATATCGCCGCCGCGCACGCTGCGCATCGCCCGATCGGAAAGTTTGAGCAGGTCGCGCTCGCCAAGCAGCACGCTGCCGGAGGCGACCCGTAGCGAGGCTTTCGGCAAGAGCCCCATGATCGACAGCGAGGTGACCGACTTGCCGGAGCCGGATTCGCCGGCGATGCAGAGCGTTTCGCCGCTTGCAAGCTCGAAGCTGACATCCTCGAGCACCGGCTTGCGGCCTTCGGGTGTGCGGGCATCGACGCTCAGATTGCGAAGGCTGAGCACCGGTGCTGCGGCGGGCGTGGCTTCGTTCACGCGAACACGATCCTCGGGAAGTAGAAGGAAACCACCCAGTTCGGCTGGTCGACGATCTCGCTGATCCGGAGATCGCCGCAGACCGAGCAGAGCAGGTAGGCATCGACGGCGCTCATGCCGTGTTCGGCGCCGAGAAGATCGATCATGCGCATGACGCTTTCGCGCGCCCCGGTCATCAGGTCAGGGCCGATGCCTGTCGTCACCTCGTAGCCGGCGCCGTCGAGATGGCGGGTTACCGGTTCGGTCGTGGTGAAGCGCGGCGTCTGCAGCTTGGCGTCCTTGACGAGCTCGATCGTCGCTTCGACGTTCATCTGGCTTTCGATCGCCGTGCCGCAGACTTCGCCATCGCCCTGGGCGGCATGGGTATCCCCGATCGAAAACAGTGCGCCGTCGACCTCGACGGGCAGATAGAGCGTCACGCCTGCCGTCAGGTCGCGGATGTCCATGTTGCCGCCGACGCGACGCGGGGGAACGACGGAATGGGTGCCGGGCTCGGCGGGTGCGACGCCGATCGTGCCGGCGAAGGGCTTCAGCGGCACGCGGCCGCCCGGACCGTAAAGGGCGGGCACCATGCTGTTGGCGTCATAAGACCAGACGTGCAGCGCCGGATCCTTGAATTGGTCGGCAAGCAGGCCGAAGCCTGGAATATTGGCCGTCCAGCCGACGCCCGACGGAATGAACTTGCGCAGCGTCACCTTCAGCGCATCGCCGGGTTTGGCGCCTTCGATATAGACCGGGCCGGAGACCGGGTTGATCTTGCCGAAATCGAGCGTGTTCAGCGTTTCCAGGGTCGCGTCGCTTCCGAGCTGGCCACCCGATGAATCCATGCATTCGAAGTGGATCGTCTCGCCGGGCTTGGCGACGACGGCGGGGGGGAAATCCTTGTTCCAGCCGAAATTATGCTGGGCGCGGTGGATGGTGTGGGTGCAGGCGATGCACATGTCATGTCTCCCTCGATTTTATGATGCCTTCCCGGCATGGACCGGGAAGGCTTTGTTTCTTCAGGGCTTATTGCTTGACGTAGATCGCGTCGTAATTGATGACGCGGGTCGGATCGATGTAGATGTTGTCGGCACCGCCCATGCGCAGCGACTTGGCGACGACGCGGCGTTCGTTGATGACAGGGATCCACGGCGCATCGGCCATGATATCGGTAAAGATCTTGTCCCAGGCGGCGGTGCGCTCGGCGGCCTTTGCCGGATCGGACATGGAGTCGGCGGCAACGGCGCGCTTGTCGAGATCGGCGTTGCAGTACCATGACCAGTTCCAGCCGCCCGGGACCGCGCCGGCGCAACCGAGGATCGGGCCGTAGAAGTTGGACGGATCCGGGAAGTCGGCGATCCAGGCCATGCCGCCCGACCAGATCATCGGCGCTTCGCCTTCCGTGCCGCCGGCCGCGATGACGTTTGCCTGGGCGAGCGCCCGGACTTCGGCTTTGACGCCGACAGCGGCCAGATCCTGCTGGATCGCCTGGGCGATACGCGGCTGCGGGTCGGTGTTGGTGGAGTAGAGCACGGTCTCGAAACCGTCGGGATAACCGGCTTCGGCAAGCAGCGCCTTGGCTTTCGCCACATCATAGGCATAGCCGGTGAAGGACTTGTCGTAGCCCGGCATCAGCGGCGGCAGCGGCTGGTTGGCGGGCGTTGCGCGGCCGTTGAGGATGCGGGTGATGCGGTCCTTGTTGATCGCCATGTTCAGCGCCTGGCGAACCTTGAGGTTATCGAAGGGCTTCACCTTGGTGTTCAGCGTGATGTAGCCGGTGTGCAGCTGTTCGCCGTCGACGATCATCTGCGCGCCCTCGGCCGAATTCTTGATTTCGAGGAACTTTGCCGGCGGAATGCCGTCGCCTGCAATATCAACCTCGCCCTTCTGCAGGCGCAAGAGCGCCACCAGCGGCTCCTGGCCGACTTCGACCTTGAAGCTGTCGATATAGGGAACGCCCTTGACGAAATAATCCTTGTTGCGCTCGAAAACGAGCTGCTGGCCGATCGTCCAATCCTTCAGGATGAAGGTGCCGGAGCCGACCGGCTTCTTGCCGAAGTCGCCTGCCGCTGCCTCGACGGCTTCCTTCGGCACGACCGAGGCGAAGTTGATGGCGAGCACGTGCAGGAAGGTGGCGTCGGGACGCGAGAGGTTGAAGATGACGGTGCCGTCATCCGGCGTCTCGATGCCGGAGAGCGTCGTCGTCTTGCCGCCGGTTTCATCCTCGAAGCCCTTGATGGCGCCGAAGAAGCCGGCGCCAGGCCCCTGCGTCTTCGGGTCGACGGCGCGTTCGATCGAGTACTTCACGTCGGAGGCGACGAGTTCGCGGCCGTTCGAGAACTTCACGCCCTTGTGCAGCTTGAAGGTGTAGGTCAAGCCGTCGGGTGAAACGGTGAAGCTGTCGGCAAGCGAGGGAACCGGGTTCGGCGTGCCGGGCGCATAGTCCATCAGGCGGGAATAGAGGCTCTTGATCATCGACCAATTGACCCAGTCGTAGCCGATCGCCGGGTCGAGCGTGGTGATGTCGTCCTTGTAGGTGACGACGATATCGCCGCCCTGCTTGGGCGTTTCCTGCGCCATGACGGATAATGGGGCGAGCGCCACCATCGTTGCCATGGTCGTCTGTTGCAGCCAGCGTTTGAACATCTTGGTTCCCCTTCTTTGGTTGCTGTCAGCGTGTGCGGATGCGCGGATCGATGACCGGCGCGACGAGGTCGGCAAGCAGATTGCCGATGATGATGGCGAGCGCCGAGGTTAGCGTGACGCCCATGATGATCGGGATGTCGACCTGCTGGATCGCCTGCCAGGCGAGCTGGCCGATGCCGGGCCAGCCATAGACCGCTTCGACCACGACCACTCCGCCCATGAACTGGCCGATATCGATGCCGATCATGGCGATGATCGGCAGCACGGCGTTGGGCAGCGCATGCCGCAGGATGACGCGTTTCGAGGAAAGACCCTTGGCGCGCGCCGTGCGGACATAATCCTGGTTCAGCACGTCGATCATCGACGAGCGCACCATGCGGGCGTACCAGCCGGCGCCGCAGATGCCGAGCGTTACAGCAGGCAGGACGAGATGCGAGAAGCTGCCGTAGCCGCTCATCGGAAACCAGCCGAGCGTTGCCGCCAGCAGGTAGAGCAGCAGCAGGGCGACGAGGAACTGCGGCGCCGAGGTGCCGACAAAGGAGGCCATCATCACCAGCCGGTCGACGAAGCCGCCGCGGCGCACGGCGGCGATGGTGCCGAGCGTCAGGCCGAGCACCACCTCGACGAAGATGCCGGCAAGCATCAGCGTCAGCGTCGCCGGCAGGCGGGCGGCGATCAGCGTCCAGACATCGGTTTTCTGCGCATAGGAGCGGCCGAGATTGCCATGCAGCAGATTGCCGAGATAGGTGCCGAACTGGACCAGCAACGGTTGGTCGAGGCCAAGCTCATGGCGGATGTTGACGACCGTCTGGGCGGTGGCGCTGCGGCCGGCGATCATGCGGGCCGGATCGGCCGGAAGAGCATAGAGCAGCACGAAGGTGATTGCCGCGACGCCGAGCAGGATGAGGGCCGCCTGCGCCAGCCTGCGCAACATGAGTGACGCCATCAGCCCCTCCCGCGCTGGGTCGGGTCGAGAATGTCGCGTAGCGCGTCGCCCACCAGATTGAAGGAAAGCGCCGTCAGAAGGATGATCGCGCCCGGAATGAAGACCAGCCAGGGGGCGGCCTGGAAATAGCTTTGGCTCTCGAAGATGATGTTGCCCCAGGAAGGCTGCGGCGGCTGGACGCCGACGCCGAGGAAGGAGAGTGTGGCCTCGAGCAGCACGGTGGTGGCGATGCCGAGCGTTCCCCAGACGATTGCCGTCGGCATGAGGTGCGGCAGGATATGCATGAAGAGCACGCGCATATGGCCGGCGCCGAGCGAGCGTTCGGCCATGATGAAATCCCGCTCCACCAGCCCGCGGGTTTCGGTATAGACGATGCGGGCGACCTGCACCCAGTTGACGAGCGCAATCACCATGGCGACGATCCAGAGGCTCGGCTTCAAAAGGGCTGCCAGCACGATGGCGAGAAGCAATGCCGGAAAGGCCATCATCAGATCGGTGAAGCGCATCAGGATGTTGCCCGGCAGTCCGCGGAGATAACCGGCGACGATGCCGACGAAGAGGCCGATCGTCACCGCGATGCCATTGGCGACAAGGCCGATGATCAGCGAAGTGCGGGCGCCGAAGAGCAAGCGCGAGAAGAGGTCGCGGCCGAGCGTGTCGGTGCCTAGCAGATAGGGGCCGCCCGGCGGCAGCGGCGCGCCTTCGAGCGAGAGGCCGTCAAACATCTGCTCGTCGGGGCTGAACGGTGCGATCCACGGCGCTGCGATGGCGAGCCCGATGACGAGCGTGACGACGATGAGGCCGAAAAGGGCCGTCGGCTGGCGGATCATCTGTTTCAAGACATGCATCAGCCCGCCTCCGGCAGAGGTTCGGCACCCGCCAGAATGAAGGCTGATATCTGTTCCATCGGCAGGCGGCGGCGCATGGCGCAATTGCGCAGGATTGCGTAGGCGCTCTCCTCGTCGATGCCGTGTGCGACCTGAAGCTTTTCGACGGCGGCGTGAACGAGCGGCCGCAGCCGGACGCGCTCTTCGAGATATTTCAGCTTTTCCGCAGTCGCCTTTCGCTCCTGATGAATGGAGACGGCCATGACAAGCGCCGGATAGACGGCCGATGTGGCGATCGGCTTGGCGATGATCGCGCCGGCGCCCTGTCCAAGTGCCCAGGCGATGCGGCCGGGCGCTTCCGAACCAAGCAAGGCAACGACAGGGCAGGCAGGCGTTTCGCCGTTCCAGGGCAGTAGATCGTCCCAGCCCTGGTCGGCATCGACGATGACGAGATCGGGCAGTGCCGCGGCCGAGAGCGGCGCCCATTGCAGCGTTGCATGGATGCCGAGCAGGCGAAGCTGGCGGATCAGCTTTTCGGTGTTGCCGTCCTCGCGGTGCAGGACCATCGCCTGCCAGCCGGTGAAATTGGGCGTCTCTCTCATGACACCACCCTCAGCCGTGGAAAGGCCTGTCGGTTGCGGCCGGTCAGATAGGGGTCGGCGGCGAGCGGCGGCCGCGAGGCGACGACATCAAAGCCGTTGTCGGCGTTGATCCGGCCGAGATGGAAGGGCAGGGCGGCATGATTGGTGTCGCGGTCGATCGAAAGCGCGCCGAACAGGGTCGGCCAGGATCGATTGTAGAGCTCGCGCCGGACGGCGTCGGGCTCGTCACTACCGGCAGCGACGATCGCGTCGACGCAGAGCCGGACGGCCGTATAGGCGCTGGCAAAGACGCTGGAGACACGCCGCTCGGCGCCGTGACGCTCGGTGACACGGGCCTTGAAGGCGGCATTCTCGGGGGTCGCGATACTGTCGAAATAGGAAGCGGCGCAAAGCTGGCCGGCAGCAGCTCCGGCGGCGATATCGTCGAGTTCGCATTCCATCAGGTCGCAGCTGACCACCGGGCAATTTTCCGCGTGGAAGGCCGGATCGCGATCACCGAGGGCCTTGATCGCCTCCAGGAAGGCATAACTCGAGGGGCCGATCAGATTGTTGAGGATGAAGCTCGGGCGGCGCTGCGCGATCTCGGCGACGATGCGTTCGACGGCGGTCTCCTCGAGCGGAAGATAGCGTTCGCCAAGTACTTCGCCGCCGGCATTGGTAATGAGTTCGCGGGCGAGCCGGTTCATCTCCCAGCCCCAGACGTAGTTGGCGCCGACGAGGTAGGGCCTTGCGCCGTAACGCGGGATCAGGTGCTCGAAAAGCGGCAGCAGATGCTGGTTGGGGCAGCCGCCGACATAGATGACGTTCTCGTTGGCCTCGAAACCTTCATAGGGGCACATGTACCAGAGCAGGCCGTCATGTTTCTCGACGAGCGGGATGACTTCCTTGCGCGCCGCAGAGGTGATCGTACCGACGATATGGCGGCAGCCGGCGCGCAGAAGATGGCGCGCGCCATCGAGATAGGCGGCAAGATCAGCATGCGGATCGAAGAAGATGGGCTCGATCGCCACCCCTTCGACGCCGGCATATTCGGCCATCGCGAAATCGGCGCCGTCGCGCGCGTCGCGGCCCATCGAGCCGTAGGGCCCGGTGGTCGAAAAGAGGATGCCGATTTTCAGCGCGTCGTTCATCAAGTGACCACATCAAAAACCCCACGACGCAGATCCCATCGAGCGATGAGGCGTCATGGGGCGAAACTGCCCGGGGACTATTGAAGTCATGTAATGTGGAAGGCTCTTTGCCTAATCCGCAGGCCTGAGTAAAATACAGGCAGCTTGTCTTTGTCAAGTGTGCGGCACTGCACTCGCAGTCATTTGATCTTGTTCTTCCGGTAGAGCCGCCAAAGGTCGTTCTTCTAGCTCAAATCATGCAGATCGGTGGTAATCGCCGGGCCGATCGAGAATTCGCAAAAGCGGACCGTCAGTCCGCTGCGCTCCGGCGTGCAGGCCGTGGGTCCGACCTCGTAGTGATCGGCAGCCGGGAAGGGGGCGAGCCGCAGCAGCGGCCAGAAGCTGCCATCGCGCGAAGCCTGGATGCGCATCGCGCCGTTGGCGACGGTGACGCGGATGCGGAAATCTTCCAATTCCCTGAAGGGCTGAGCGACGGACCAGTCGGACTTGCCGTCGGTGACGACGGTGCTGAGGTAGGCTTCGCCGTCGGTGAATTCGACGCCTGTTTTCACCCAGCGTCTCTCGTCGATGCGCACCATCAGGCCGGCCTGGTCGTAGAGCGTGCGGAATTCGCCCCGGACGCGGATCTGTGCGGTGAAGCTGTCGGTGGTGGGAAAGGCGAGGAAATGGCCGCTGTCACGGGTGAAGCCGTAATGGGTCTCCCGCCAGAAATCGGTCTTCTCATCGGTGGTCAGGATGAGGCCGGTTTCGGTCGCCTGCCAGTGTGCCGGCTCGTTCAGCCATTTGCCGTCGTTGAAATCGATGCTCATCCTGTTCTCCCGTTCCGTTGAAGCCTCACCGCAGTGCGATTGACTCACCTTGGCATAATGCGCGGCCGTGGTGCAGGCGGGTGCAGCCAAAGATTGTGTGTTTTTCCAGCCTCGGTATCCGCCGAGCGCATAATCCGTCGCTCCTGCTTGACAGGATCGATCCATCTCCTATTCTGTTACAAAAAGATGAATTACATAATTGTGGAACTAAACGGGAGCCCTCACATGAAAACACTGGTCGCATTCCTTCTCGGCACGGCGCTCGTCGCCCTGCCTTCGACGCTCCTTGCCCAGGAAAAGGGCGGTGTCATCAATGTCGCGACGATCGGCGAGCCGCCGACGCTCGATCCGATGTCGTCGACGGCCGATCTCGTCGGCATCGTCACGCAGCACATTTTCGAAACGCTCTACACCTTCGACAAGAGCTGGAACGTCACGCCGCTGCTCGCCGAAAGCCTGCCCGAGATCAGTGCTGACGGCAAAACCTATACGATCAAGCTCAGGACCGGCATCAAGTTCCACGACAATACCGACATGACCTCGGAAGATGTCGTCGCTTCGCTTGGCCGCTGGATGAAGATCGCCTCGCGCGGCAAGCAGGTGGCCGGCTTCATCGATAAGGTCACCGCGGCCGATCCGGCAACCGTGACGATCACGCTGAAGCAGCCCTATGCGCCGCTGACCTCGCTGCTCGCCTTCAACAATTCGGCTGCGATCATCATCCCGTCCGAAAAGCAGGACGAGCCGATGAAAGACTTCATCGGCACCGGTCCCTACATGCTGAAGGAGCGCAAGGCCGACCAGTATATCCAGCTCGTCCGCTTCGACGGCTACAAGTCACGTGAGGGCGACAGCAATGGTTATGGCGGCGCCCGCCACCAGTATCTCGATGAAATCCGCTTCGTGCCGGTGCCGGATCCGAACACTCGCGTCGAGGCCGCCGTTTCCGGCCAGTATGATTATGTCGACTCGATCCCTGTCGAATCCTACGACAAGCTGAAGGCCTCCACCGCCTCGCAGCCGATCATCCTGAAGCCCTTCGGTTATCCGGTCTTCGTCTTCAACACGGCCGATGGCGTCAACAAGAATGTCGAAGTCCGCAAGGCGGTCCGCCAGGCGCTCAGCATGGAAGACATGCTGGCCGCAGCTTTCGGCAGCAAGGATTTTTACGCGCTCGACGGCGCCATCTATCCGGAATCTTATTCCTGGCATACGGATGCCGGCGTCGAAGGCGCTTATAACGTTGCCGATCCGGAAGGGGCGGCCGCTGCCGCCAAGAAGGCCGGCTACAATGGTGAGCCGATCCGTATCCTGACCAGCCGCCAGTATGAGTTCCACTACAAAATGGCGCAGGTTGCCGCCGAATATTTGAAGCTTGCCGGCTTCACCGTCGATATGCAGGTTGTGGACTGGGCGACACTGACGCAGCGCCGTACCGATCCGAAGCTCTGGGATATCTACATCACCCATAGCCCCTTCCTGCCGGAGCCTGCCCTGATCGGCTCGCTCTCGACCAGTTCGCCGGGTTGGTGGGATACGCCGGCTCGCAAGGCCGCCGTCGATGCCTTCACCTCGGAAGTCGATCCGAAGAAGCGCGTGGCGCTCTGGGCCGATGTCCAGAAGGCGATCTATGCCGACGCCCCCTTCATGAAGATCGGCGACTTCAACGCCGTTTCGGCAGAATCGACCAAGCTTGAGGGCGTCGATCCGGCTCCGTGGCCGTATTTCTGGAATGCTTCGATCAAGAAGTAAACATCGCCACCGATGCCGGCCCGCCGTGGCCGGTATCGGTCTTCTTTTTTGCAGCATCTGCAAAGGTTTGCCAGGCATTCATGATACGCTACATCCTCCAACGCCTGTTCGGCATGATCGTCGTGATGTTTCTCGTCGTCACGATCGTCTTCGTCATCGTGCGCGTGACGCCGGGAGATCCGGCCGCCGTCATGCTCGGGCCGGATGCGACGCCGCAGGATATTGCCGATCTCAGGTCCCGGCTCGGCCTCGATCAGTCGCTCGGCCTGCAATATGTCTATTATATCGGCCAGATGCTGAGAGGTGATCTCGGCCAGTCGATCTTCCTCAACATGCCTGTCACCTCGGCCTTGCTCGACCGGGCGGAGCCGACCTTCTTCCTGACTTTGTTCTCGCTCGCAATCGCCAGCATCATCGCCCTGCCGATCGGCATCTATGCCGCTTATCGGCGCGGTTCCTTCATCGATCAGGCGGCAACGACGCTCGCGATGTTTGCCGCCAGCATTCCGAGCTTCTGGCTCGGCCTGATCCTGATGCAGTTCTTCGCCGTCAGGCTCAACCTCTTCCCGGTCTCGGGTTATGGCGGTCCGGGCTCGACCTTTCTCGATCGCATGTATCACCTGACGCTGCCTGCCTTTGCGCTCGGCATCGTCTCCTCGGCGCTGATCCTGCGCTTCACCCGCGCGTCGATGCTCGATGTGCTCGGCGACGATTATATCCGTACGGCGCGCGCCAAGGGGCTGATCGAGCGCCGGGTCATTCTCAAGCACGCGCTGAAGAATGCGCTGATCCCGATCCTGACGGTGATCGGCCTGACGGCAGCGGTGCTGATTTCAGGCGCCGTCGTCACCGAGACCGTCTTCGGCCTGCCGGGTGTCGGCAATCTCGTCGTCTCGGCGGTGCTGCGCCGCGACTATCCCGTCATCCAGGGGGCGCTGCTCGTCATCGCCGCCCTCTACGTGCTGATCAATTTTGCGATCGACATGCTCTATCTTCTGATCGATCCGAGGGTGCGCTACTGATGGCCGATATCGCAATCAAATCAGTCGAAGGCGAGGGCAGCAAATTCGCCAGGCGCCTGCTGAAGCGCAAGACGGTCGCCTTGGGTCTGCTGATCCTGACGATCTTCGTGCTTCTGGCGGTCTTCGCGCCTGTTGTCGCACCCTATTCGCCGTCGACGCTTTCCATCGTCAATCGGCTGAAGCCGCCGAGCGGCACCTTTTTCTTCGGCACCGATGAGTTCGGCCGCGACGTCTTTTCGCGTACGATCTTCGCCGGCCGCCTGTCGCTGCTTGTCGGTGTTGCGGTCGTGACTTTGTCGGCCGTGATCGGGGTGACGCTCGGCCTGCTTGCCGGCTTCTTCCAGAAGCTCGACACGCCGATCGCCCGATTGATTGACGCGATGATGGCGTTTCCGGATATTCTGCTGGCGATCGCGCTCGTTGCTGCCCTTGGTCCCTCGCTGACGACGGTCATTATCGCGCTGTCGATCGTCTATGCGCCACGCCTTGCCCGCATTGTCCGCGCTTCGACGCTGGTCATTCGTGAACTCCCCTATGTCGAGGCGGCGAGGGCGCTCGGCATTTCGACCTTCCACATCATGACGCGGCATGTGCTGCGCAATCTGCTGTCGCCGATCCTGGTGCAGGCCACCTTCCTTTTTGCGAGCGCGATGCTTGCCGAAGCCGGCCTGTCTTTCCTCGGCCTTGGCGTCAGCCCGGAAATTCCGACCTGGGGAACGATGATTGCCGCCGGCCGGCAGTATATCGGCCAGGCCGACTGGATGACGCTGTTTCCAGGCGTCGCCATCATCCTCTCCGTGCTGTCGCTGCAGATGGTCGGCGATGGCCTCAGGGACATGCTCGATCCCAGACTGCGCAAGGATCTTTAATCCGCCGACCAAGCGTCGGCCCAATCGAAATTCGCCAAATCGAAAATTGCATGACAGGAGTTTGCGTGAATCAGTTTCCTACCGCCGCCGGCAAGGTCGAAAGCTCGCCTTACGAACGGCTTGCCGCCCTCGGCATTGCGCTTCCGCCGCCGCCGCCGCCGATCGCCAATTTCGTCACGCACGTGATCGAAGGCAATATGCTCTACCTCTCCGGCCAGGGCCCGCGCGAGGCCGACGGCTTCATGCATGCCGGCAAGGTCGGCGCCGGCGTCAGTGTCGAGGAGGCCTATGGTCACGCGCGGCTGACCGGCATCAACCTGCTTGCCGTCATGCAGGATGCGCTCGGCGATCTCTCCCGCGTCAAGCGGGTGGTCAAGCTGCTCGGCATGGTCAATGCCGTGCCTGAGTTCGAGGATCATCCGAGCGTCATCAACGGCTGCTCGGATCTGTTGATCGCAGTCTTCGGGCCGGCCGGCGAACATGCCCGCTCGGCTGTAGGCTTCGGCTCGCTGCCCGGCAACATCACCGTCGAGATCGAGGCGATCGTCGCCTTGCACGGTTGACGGGAGCTCGACACAGTTGATCGACCGCCCCATGTTTCTTTTTTCGACCCAGACTCCTGGAGATCTCCATGTCCACTGATATCCGCCCGTCGCTCGGCCTTCGCCCTGTCATCAATGTATCGGGCACGATGACCAGCCTCGGCGCCTCGATCGTCGTTCCCGAAGCGATCAGCGCGATGGCATCGATCCTGCCGCACTTCGTCGAGATCAACGACCTGCAACGCAAGGCAAGCGCCGTCATCGCCCGACTGACCGGCGGCGAGGCGGGCTTTGTCACCGCCTCCTGCTCGGCCGGCATTTCGCTCGCCGTCGCTGGCGCGATCACCGGCAATAACCTGCTGGCGATCGAGAAGCTGCCGGATGTGGTGCCGGAGAAGAACGAAGTGCTGGTGCAGATGGGCCATGTCGTCAGTTACGGGGCCCCGGTCGACCAGGCGATCCGGCTTGCCGGCGGCAAGGCCGTGCTTGTCGGGCAGGCGACCTCGACGCATCGCTTCCACATGGAAAACGCCATCACCGACAAGACCGCCGCCGCCGTCTATGTCGTCTCCCATCATGTCGTCGATTACGGCCTGCTGAACTTGAAGGAATTCGTCGAGATTGCCCATGCCAAGGGCGTGCCCGTCATCGTCGATGCGGCCTCGGAATATGATCTCAAGATTTTCCTGGAGCAGGGGGCCGATATCGCCCTTTACTCCGGCCATAAATTTCTCGGCGGCCCGACCTCGGGTATCGTTGCCGGCAGGAAGGAGCTGGTGCGCCATGCCTTCCTGCAGAATATGGGTATCGGCCGTGGCATGAAGGTCGGCAAGGAGAGCATCTTCGGCGTCATGGCAGCACTCGAGGCCTGGGAAAACCGCGACCATGCCGGCATCCGGGAACGCGAGACCGGCTATCTCAACCTGTGGAAACGCACGCTCGACGGCCGCCCTGGCCTCACCGCATTGATCGAGCCCGATCCGACCAACAATCCGCTCGATCGACTGCGCCTGATCGTCGATCCGGACCAGGCCCATATCACCGCCTGGGATCTGGCCGATGCGCTTGCCAAGGGCAGCCCGCCGATCATCGTGCGCGACCATGAGGTGGAGCATCGCTATTTCTACCTCGACCCGTGCAACCTGCATCCGGGCGAGGAGACGATTGTCGCGGAGCGCCTGGCGCAGGAGCTCGACAAGGCGCGCGCCTCCAACGAGATTATCGCAACGCCGATCGAGAACCGCAGCAGGCACCGCTTCGACGGTGCGCTGCGCTGGCCGGATTGATCCGCCGACGCTCATCTGTCGCTAGAGGAACCACAATGGCCAGTGTCCAAACCCAACCGATCCAGACGACCAGCGACGTTCTTTCCGTCGAAGGTCTGACGACATCCTTCCTGGTGGACGGCGTCTGGAAACCGGTCGTGTGCGACGTCTCTTTCACCGTCGCTCCGGCGGAAACGGTGGCGATCGTCGGCGAATCCGGCTCGGGCAAGAGCGTCACCTCGCTCTCCATCATGCGGCTGCTGCAGGCGGATACGAGCCGTGTCGAGGGCCGCGTCATGCTCGGCGGACGCGACCTGCTGGCCTTGCCGGAAAATGCCATGCGGCAGGTGCGCGGCAACGAGGTGGCGATGATCTTTCAGGAGCCGATGACATCGCTCAATCCGCTCTTCACCATCGGCGACCAGATTTCCGAGGCGCTGCTCTGCCATTCCGATATGAGCAGGGCCGATGCCAAAGCAGAGACGATCAGGCTGCTGGAAAAGGTCCGCATCCCCTCGGCCGCCTCGCGCTTCGGCGAATATCCGCATCGTTTTTCCGGCGGCATGCGCCAGCGGGTGATGATCGCCATGGCGCTCGCCAGCCGGCCGAAACTTTTGATCGCCGACGAGCCGACGACGGCGCTCGACGTCACCATCCAGGGCCAGATCCTCGATCTCATCAAGATGCTGCAGGACGAGGAGGGGACCTCTGTTCTCTTCATCACCCATGACATGGGTGTCGTTGCCGAGATCGCCGACCGGACGGTGGTGATGTATCGCGGCGAACAGGTGGAAAGCGGCGCCACCGCCGATATCTTCCACCGCGGCAAACATCCCTATACGAGAGCGCTGCTTTCAGCCGTGCCGGTGCTCGGCTCGATGCAGGGCAGGCAAAGGCCGCTGCGCTTTCCCGTGGTCAATACCGCGACGGGTGAATCGGACATTCCCGCCGAGGTCGCCGATACGGTGGCAGCGACGCCGGTCCTGCAGGTGAAGAACCTCACCAAGCGCTTCGACATTCATTCCGGCCTGTTCGGCCGGCTGACCAGCCGGGTGCACGCTGTCGAAAACGTCTCCTTCGATCTTCACGCCGGCGAAACGCTGTCGCTCGTCGGCGAATCCGGCTGCGGCAAATCGACGACCGGCCGCGCCATCATGCGGCTGATCGAGCCGCAGGCCGGTTCCGTTCTCGTCGAGGGCAGGGAGGTGCTCGGCCTCGACAGGAAGGATCTGCGCGAGATGCGCAAGTCCGTGCAGATGATCTTCCAGGATCCCTTTGCTAGCCTCAATCCGCGCATGACGGTTGGTGCTGCGATCGCCGAACCCTATCTCGAACACAAGATGGGCAATTCGAAGCAGGCAAAGGACGTCGTCGCCGATCTGCTGGTGAAGGTCGGTCTGTCGGCGGATATGGCCGCGCGTTACCCGCATGAGTTTTCCGGCGGCCAGCGCCAGCGCATCTGCATCGCCCGCGCGCTCGCCTTGCAGCCGAAGGTTATCGTCGCCGACGAAAGCGTCTCGGCGCTCGACGTCTCGATCAAGGCACAGGTCATCAACCTTATGCTCGACTTGCAGCAGAGCCTCAACCTTGCCTTCCTGTTCATCTCGCACGACATGGCGGTCGTCGAGCGCGTCAGCCATCGCGTGGCGGTGATGTATCTCGGCGAGATCGTCGAGATCGGCCCGCGGGCCGCAGTCTTCGAAAATCCGCAGCATCCCTATACGAAGAAACTCATTGCGGCAGTGCCGGTGCCCGATCCGGACCGTCGCCACGAAAAGCGGATGGTGGCGAATGACGAGATCAAGAGCCCGATGCGCCCGGTCGACTATCAGCCTGCAAGCACGTCTTATCGCGAAGTCGGACCGGGCCACCTGGTCATGGCCAATCGGTAGACTTGCCATCGCGTTTCGGATCTGACGGGCGCTATTCCATCGCCAGGATCATGTTGCGCACGACGGGGTAGATTTCCCCCTCCCAGCGGCGGCCGCTGAAGACGCCGTAATGTCCGACATTGGCCTGAAGATGATGGCGTTTCAGATGCGGGCGCAGTGCACGACAGAGATCGTGCGCGGCCGAGGTCTGGCCGAGCGCGCAGATGTCGTCGCGGCCGCCCTCGACGGTCAAAAGCGCTGTGTTGCGGATCTGGCCAGGGTCGACCTTGCGGCCATGGTGGGTCAAGTCGCCGGTCGCGAGTTCCGCCTTCTGGAAGACGCGTTCGATGGTCTCGATGTAGAATTCTTCGGTCAGGTCGAGCACGGCGAAATATTCGTCGTAGAACTTCTTGATCTTGCCGGCCTCGGCCGTCTCGCCCTTCGCCAGATGGTCGTAAAGCTTGCGATGGGCGTCCTGGTGGCGCTGCATGTTCATCGACATGAAGGCGACGAGCTGGAGGAAGCCGGGATAGACCCGCCGCCCGGCGCCCCGATAACGCCAGGGAACGCCCGTGATCAGCGAGTTCTCGAACCAGGCGAGCGACTTCGATACGGCAAGCTCGTTGACCTTCGTCGGGCTTTCGCGCGGATCGATCGGCCCGGCCATCAGCGTCATGGTCCGCGGGGTGGCGGGATGCCGCTCTTCCGACATCACGGCAACGGCGGCCAGCGCCTGTACGCAGGGCTGGCAGACGGCGAGGATATGAGCGCCGGGGCCGATTTCCTCCAGGAAATGCATGATATAATCGACGTAGTCGTCCATGCCGAAGCGTCCGGCCGACAGCGGCACGTCGCGGGCGTTCGCCCAGTCGGTAATATAGACGTCGTGATCGCGCAGCAGGGTCTGCACCGTGCCGCGCAGGAGCGTCGCGAAATGGCCGGACAGCGGGGCGACGACCAGCACCCGCGGCCGCTTTGCATCGGTGTCCGTTGCAAAGCGCAGCAGCGTGCCGAAAGGCAGGTCGAGTACGGTCTCGACGGTGACGGGCGCCACGCGATTGCCGATCATGACCGAGGTAATAGCGAAATCCGGACGTTGGTGGGTGATCTCGAAGCGTGAGATCATCTCCAGCGCGGCGGCGAAGTGCCGTCCCATTTCGCTGCCTGATCCCCAGAGCGCTGTCGCGGAGAAGATTTGCAAGCGCCGCGCCAGATCGCGCAGCGGCGCGATGAGATCATCCTGGAACTGGTAGGCCTGGTAGAGCATGGCCGAAACTCCCGCACTGCCGCATCGATGCGGCGGTGCAAAAAATGCTAGTGGAATATGTCCTGCCATGCGAGAAGATTATCGAGGAAGAAGCAACATTGTCCGGCAAGGATACGAGCGCGATGTCGCAGGCGGCACTGACGATTTCCTCGAAGAACTACTCCTCATGGTCTCTGCGCGGCTGGCTGCTGTGCCGGATGGCCGGGCTGGACTTCGCCGAAGTCCTTGTGGAGATGGATGACGAGGCGCGTCAGGAACTGCTTCTGCTTTCACCATCGGTTCTGGTGCCGAGGCTGACCCATGACGACGTGACGGTCTGGGACACGCTGGCGATCGCCGAATATCTCCACGAAGTGACGCCGACTGCCGGGCTCTGGCCCGCCGAGCGGGCGGCGCGCGCCCGCTGCCGGTCGGTTTCGGGCGAGATGCATTCGGGTTTCCATAACCTGCGTTCGGCCTTGCCGATGAACCTCAAGGCGCGGCATGCGAGCTTCAAGATATTTTCGGGCGCGCGGCCCGATGTCGAGCGCGTCAAGGCGATCTGGACCGAATGCCTCGACGCAAGCGGCGGCCCCTGGCTGTTCGGCACCGCGCCGACCGTGGCCGATGCGATGTATGCGCCGGTCTGCACCCGCTTCCGCACCTATGCGGTGGAGCTCGAACCGCAGCTCGAAGCCTATGTGGAAACGGTGCTGTCCTGGCCGCTGATGGGCGAATGGACCGAAGGGGCGATGGCCGAGCCGGACGAGATCGTCGAGTTGGAAGTCGAGTTCTGAAGGGAACGCGGCGGTGCGGCTCCGCATCGACTTTCACGCGACGAATTAAGAGTTGCCTGCAAGGTGAGCGGCGCATAAATCAGATGCAGTGCCACATGCCGCGAAATCTGGACCGATGAACAGAGATTATTATTCCAAACTCGGCGGATTGCCGCCGCAAACCGAGCTGCTTTCCAGCAAAGCCGTATTCACCACAGCCTACGCGGTCATCCCGCGCGGCGTCATGACTGACATCGTCACCAGTGTTCTTCCTCACTGGACGGGGACACGGGCATGGGTTCTCTCCCGGCCGCTTTCCGGTTTCTCCGAGACCTTCTCGCAATATGTGATGGAGGTTCAGCCCGGCGGCGGAAGCGACCGGCCGGAGCCCGACAAGCGGGCCGAAGCGGTTCTGTTCGTCGTAGAAGGCGAGATGACAGTGGAACTCGAAGGCGTCAGCCATGCGCTGCGCAGCGGCTCGTTCGCCTATATTCCGGCGGGTTCGGTCTGGCGCCTGAAAAACGGCGGCTCGACTGCGGCAAAATTCCACTGGATTCGAAAGGCCTTTCAGGAGGTCGAGGGGCTGGAGCCGCCACCGGCGATCGTCACGCATGAGGACGAGCACCCCATTTCGGCAATGCCTGATACCGATGGACGCTGGGGGACGACCCGGTTCATCGATCCGGCCGATGTCCGCTACGATATGCACGTGAATATCGTGACTTTGGAGCCGGGTGCCGTGATCCCCTTCATGGAAACCCATGTCATGGAGCACGGTCTCTATGTGCTGGAAGGCAAGGCCGTCTATCGGCTGAACCAGGATTGGGTCGAGGTCGAGGCCGGCGACTTCATGTGGCTGCGCTCCTTCTGCCCGCAGGCATGTTACGCCGGCGGCCCCGGCCGGTTCCGCTATTTGCTCTACAAGGATGTCAACCGTCACATGACGCTCTGGTAGGAGCTATCGCAGAGGGACGATGAGGCTCGAAAGCGAACGCCTGATTTTGAGACCCTGGCAACAGCAGGATCGCAAGCCCTTCGCTGCGATCAATGCCGAGCCCGACGTTGTCAGATATCTCAATCCTCTGACCGACGAACAGTCGAATGCGATGCTCGACCGTATCGACCTTCACTTCGAGGACCATGGCTGGGGATTCTGGGCGTTGGAAGAGAAGGCAAGCGGCGAGTTGATCGGCATGTGCGGCCTCGCCAAGGTTTCACCTACTTTGCCATTTGCCCCGGCAGTCGAAATCGGCTGGCGGCTTTCAGCGTCTCGGCACGGCGCCGGATATGCGCGCGAGGCCGCGGAACGGTCTCTCGACTTTGCGTTCAACACGCTGAAGCTTGACCGCATCGTCAGCTTCACGGTGCCCGCAAACAGCAATTCCTGGGGTTTGATGAGACGACTGGGGATGAACCGGATCGGTGAGTTCGATCATCCCAATTTGGCCGAAGGGCATCCGTTGCGCCGTCACGTGCTCTACGAGAAGGTCAGCTAGAAAGAGGGCTATCGTGAAGTGATGAGGGAAAATGTCAAAAAAATGAATTTAGAGTATGTGAATAACTCCGCGCTGAAGGCGATGAAGGCTCTCCCAAAGGAGATCGCACTCCAATTTGCGACGGACCTGCAGAGGGTGCAAGAAGGCAAGAGCCCCCTGTCGGATTTTAAACATTTGAAGGGTATCGGGCAGGGCGGGGTAATCGAATTAATCGAAAACGGCAGCCCGGCTTATCGGGCAGTCTACTGCGCCAAGTATGAAGATACGGTGTTCGTATTGCACGCATTCACCAAGACCACGAACGGGGTAGACAGGGCTGCAATGAAGACGGTGGAGGAGCGCTACAAGGCCATGATGGCCGAGGTGAACGCGCGAAAGAAGCAAAAGAAGAAGTGAGACAACTGAGGCCGCGTTAGGCGGCCTCTGTCATTTCCACATCACAGACGATTCTGTGATGTTCAAAGGATGGTTTGAAGCGAACGCCGAGGCGAGCCAGGTAGCCTATGAGCCGATCAGCGGAGAACAGATGAACCTTCCCCCGCATCAGCTCACTAACTCGTGGCTGTGGGATGCCTAGTGCTTCTGCTACATCTGCTTGCTTCCAACCGCGATCCTCGAAGAGATCGACGAGAGCGGAGATCAACGATGCGCGGAAGCTCAAGTCGGCGGCTTCATCCTTGTCGTCGACGAGTGACTCGAAGACGTTGTCGTAGACAAGCCGTTCCATATGATAACCCCTTTATACAGGTTCCAGTATATAGGCCAAAATGACGGGACCGTCAAGCTGGTTCCGTAAATCGCTTTTCGCCCCCGCCTACGAAAAGCTCATGCTTCATCGCACCGTCAGCTTTACGGTGCCGGCAAACATCAAATTCTGGGGGTTGATGAGACGACGGGGGATGAGCTGGGATCGGTGAGTTCAATCATCCCAATTTCGCCGAGGTGCATCGGTTGCGCGATCACGTGCTTTACGAACTGCGATTATCAAACGGCATTGCCCCACATTCCAAATCAACCTTTGAGAGCGTATTTATTAATTATCAATCTATAGTGGCAAAGTGGCATAATCTATCTTATGGAACTGAAATAGCGCTGGTCGTACTCTTGTTTCATTGGAAACCCCTGTTGGCGTCCGACAGTCAAAATTGCGATAAAAGTTCGAGGACCTTACCTGGTTGAAGACATTGATCGCGGAGAAGTCGGAACTGTTTTGCTGGGCGCTCGTTAAATCCGCGGCGGGGGAACCAGAGATGACCAGGTCGAAGTTTGAATGGCTTGCGCGGGCTGGATATAGCGCCCGAGGCATTGTGTTTTTGCTCGTTGCTGCGCTGGCAGTTTTTTCGAGCTTCGGCGGCGGAAAGGCCGATACCAAGTCAGCGCTCGACGCTGTCTTGGAACAGCCATTGGGCCGGGTGTGGCTGGGCTTGATAGGGCTCGGGCTACTCGGCTTTGTAGCATGGCGGCTTGCCCAGTCCATCGCAAACGCAGACAACCATGATCACAGTGTGAAAAGCTACCTGATCCGCGTCGCCCTCCTCGGGAGCGCCGTGACGTACATGGGGTTGGCGATATACGCCTTTCAGGACGCCCTTGGTTTTGGAGCCGGTGGCGACGGCGGAGAAAAGGGCTTAGCGGCCTGGGCCATGTCGCAACCGTTTGGTCGATTCCTAGCTGGTGCGATTGGTCTCGGGTTTGTCGTTGGTGGTGTTGTTACCGCGCTGAAAGGTATCACACGGCGATTTGAGCGATATCTTACGCTCGGTCAAAGCCGACCTCTGTTATTGGTTTGCGTCTATGGGCTGGTTTCCCGTGGGGTCGTTTTCGTGATCGTCGGCATCTTCTTTTGCTATGCGGCCTTCACCGTCGATCCGGGCCAGGCGGGAAGCATAAGTGATGCCTTGACCTTCGTGAGACAGCTTCCTTTCGGAGCTGTTCTCTACCTCGTCGTGGCTATCGGCTTGGCGGCGTTCGGGATCTATAATTTGGTCGAGGCACGATATCGAACCGTGTCGACACCAAAACTCTCGCAGGTACGCTCGGAACTGCCACTATCTCACAAGTGAGAAGCATTTGAGAAGAGTCATGTCAACCTTGATGTCCATGACGGCTTTGGCTTCGGCGGCGCTGGTGCTCATGCGTCCAACCCGCGCTTCTGCAGCGAGCGCGTGCGCTTTGAATGCCGCTGCCTCGGTTTACGGGTGGTGGGAGTTTTTCATTTAGGGGGAGATCTAACTTGAGTGTCGCGACCGCGCATGAGGATTTCGACAGCAGCAAATTTTTTGCAGGGATTGCACGCGGTATTGCTGGAGCATTGCTTTTCGCGCTGCCCATGTTCATGACCATGGAAATGTGGGAGCTCGGCTTCTACATGGACCGCAGCCGCCTGTTTCTCTTGTTGATCGTCAATATTCCCCTCCTCGTTATTCTCTCGGACCGGATCGGATTTGAGCGGACGTCGACATGGCGACAAGCGATCCGTGACGCAAGCATTGCCTACGGCCTTGGGGTTCTGGGCAGCGCACTGATCCTCATCGCCATGGGGGTTCTGAAATACGACCAATCTCCGCACGAGATTATCGGAATAATCGCCATCCAAGCCATACCTGCCAGCATCGGCGCGATGCTGGGTAGGAGCCAGCTCGGCGGACAATCGGACGATGGTGACGATGCCAAGCAAGGCGATAGTGATGACCCTGTCCACGAACGGGAAACGAGCTACGCCGGTGAACTATTCCTGATGGCGGTCGGCGCCCTGTTCCTCAATCTCAACGTCGCGCCCACCGAGGAAATGATCTTGCTCTCGTACAAGATGACGCCGTGGCATGGCCTGCTCATGATCGCCGCCTCGCTGGCAGTCATGCATGGGTTCGTTTACGCCCTTTCTTTCAAGGGGAGCCACGATCTCGCCGAGGGTATGCCAAGCTGGCACGCTTTCGTTCGCTTCACCCTGCCGGGCTACGTAATTGCCGGTCTGATCAGTGCCTATTGCCTCTGGACGTTCCATAGAACCGATGACATCGGGTCTACCCAAATCCTTATGGCCGTTGTCGTTCTGAGCTTTCCCGGTGCCATTGGCGCGGCAGCAGCTCGTCTGATCCTGTGAGGCACCATGACAAAAATCTTCAACGACAAAAATGTGGAAGCAGGCGAACCGCATTGGATTGAATGGGCCACGGGCGTCGTCTCGGCCGTAATTGTCCTTGGCGTGATTGCTTGGATTGGCAAGGATGCATTGGTGGACCGTGACTCTTCGCCGAACCTGGTCGGGGTCGTGCTGCAAACCGAAAAGCGCGGCGATGGCTTTCAAGTTCTCTTCGAAATCAGAAACGATTCAAGCGCGACCGCGTCGCAAGTAACCGTCCAGGGTGAGATACGAGAACAGGGTGCGGTGCTTGAAAACGTCGAGACCGTCTTGGACTATGTCCCGGGACACTCGAAAGCCAAAGGTGGGCTGATATTCCAGCAAGACCCCGCCGGGAAGACTTTGACGGTCAGAGCGTCCTCATTTGATGAGCCATAGTCGAGATGCTACGTTTCGACGTCCATCTCGCCGCCGGTGATGCCTCCGCTGCTCTTAGATAGCGCTGTTGACGGCAGGTAGCGCGGCTGCTGGCCGCTGAAATCGCAGGTGGGACTGGACTGGAGGGCGCACTCCACGCCGCTAATCACGCAGCCGCCGTGCTGGTCAGCACGCCGCGCGAGACCGTTGAGTAACCGATGGTCGCCCATTACGACAGGAATCGTCGATTATTCTCGGAGTTTTTCGGTCAGGCCGTTCGTCCAAGGGTGGAAAGTGCATCCTGCAGTCTGAGCGCGGCCAGCGCCTCGGTTGCCTCATCCGAAGACCATCCCGCTTCCAGCGCCGCAGACAGGACCAGCGATTCCGTTTGCAGCTCAAGCTTCTCATAAAGCGGCTCGATGGCTTCGCGCGCTGTTACAACGTGCTGGTCTGGTGGGGTGATGGGTGTGGCGGCAACCGTAGGCATGAAATGCTCCTCCTATTGAACGCTAAGGTTCGAAACCCGTTAGGGGCATCCTTGTTCCATTCATATCGCCTTTTCGGTCTTCGAGCGGCGATGCGAAAGATGACGACGCCACATATGGCGAAATTTCCTCCATCGCAGGAACGCGCGAATGATGATTGCCGGCGGGATCTTCTTGTGGTCGCCGACAGTCCCCTGCCTGGTGATAGATGCGTTCGGGTCGAGCAGAAACGCGACCAACGTGCTTGCACTCTGCGCCTCTACTTCGAGCTTGTCATCAGATAAATGCAGCCCCTGCTCGCCTTCGGCGAACGTCTGCTTATCGACGACAACGGAACCGCTAAAGACATAGAAATAGAGATCTCGGCCTTGTTTCTGCGGGAATTCCACCCGTAGGCCCGCGTCCAGCCGCATGTCGAAGAAGTCGATTGCGCTGCGGACATAGAAGGGGGCGCCCTCTCCTTCCGGCCCGACCAGGTGTCGCCAGACGTTTGCCGCTGCAGCTGGCATCGGCCCGTGCTGGATCTTCGGCTCGAGATCGACCGCATAAGGTCGAACGAGGATCTGCAGCATTCGCAGAGGCGGGTCGGATGCCAGCGTCTCTTCGGAATGCCAAAAGCTTGCTCCGGCATTCATCACCATCAGATGGTCACGGTCGATCACCAACCGGCCAGCGGCCTTGTCATCGTGACGCATGACGCCTTCAGGCACCCAGGAAATAATCTCGTCGTTCCTGTGCTCGTGCATGGCGATCACGCGGCCAGGATCGAGGATGGATTCAACGATCATGGCGAGAGGGCCCCGGCCGTGATCGGTCGGCTTGGGCTTCAACCAGCCCGGCATGTTGAGGTGCGCGACGAAGCCTCCCATATCCCGCACCACGAATGTTCGTTCGCCCTTGAGCAGCATCGCATCCTCCATGCTTGCAAGGCAATGACGACACCAGGCCATTACTGCGCCGCGCGTCGTGATCAAGAATCACGGTCGGCGCGTTCGTCCAGGCACTACAAATCAATCACGATGTCGCCCTCTGGCTTCGCGCAGCAGATCAGCACATTGCCATCCGCCGGAGCATCGACAGGGTCCGGTCGGTAGCCGACGCTTCCCTCCACAAGTCCGGTCTCGCAAGTGTGACAGACGCCGGTTCGGCACGACCATCGCACAGGTACGTCGCAGGCCTCGGCCAGTTCGAGCAAGCTCTGGAATGTCTGATCCCAGCGCACATTGAGACCGGTGCGGGCAAACGACACCAGCGGCCCGGAACCTGGAGGCCCTGCCGGCAAATGTGGCGGCCGGCGAGATGAAGCAACTATACCGGGTGTGATCGACGGACCGGCGCCGAACATCTCGGTGTGGATGCGATCCGGCGCGATGCCCAAGGCTGCAAGGCCGACGCTCAGATCGCTCATGAAGCTCGACGGTCCGCAGACATAGACGTCGCAATCGCGCGGCAGGTTAAGCGATTTGAGCGCCTGCGCGTCCAGATGGCCGCGAGCGTCGAAATCGATATCGGGCCGATCCATGGGCTCGGGAGAGCTGTAGCAAATGTGGCTGTGATGGTGAGCGAGCGCCTTAAGCAGCCCGCGCGCCTCCTCGGCAAACGGATGTTCGCGGCCATTGCGGGTTCCATATAACCACCAGACTTCCCGCGTCGATGCTTCGGCCGCCAAAACATGAAGCATCGCGAGCACCGGCGTCACCCCGATCCCGGCACTCATCAGAACGACCGGCGTATCGCCCGGCCGCAATGTGAAACTGCCGCGTGCGGCACTTGCCTGCACGATGTCGCCGACCTGGAGCTCGTCGTCGATGTAGCCGCTGGCTGTACCATCGGCCTCCCGCTTGACGCTGACGCGGTAGCGGGTGGCGCTGGGCTCGCCTGACAGCGAATAGCTGCGCATCAGCGCAGGCGCAGAAGCCGGCCCAAGCCGCAGCACCACGAATTGCCCGGGGAGTGCAGCGGCAACAGGTTGGCCATCTGCCGGTTCGAGCACGAGGGAAACGACGCTGCCGCTTTCGCGCACCTTGCGCGACACACGCAGCGGGCGGAACCCGCGCCATGCCGGAGGTGGGCCGGACGTGGCTGTCAGCCCGTCATTTCCTGTCGGCGCGCCCTGCTTCCGCTCCTGCTTGAGCAGCGCCTCGAAAGAATGACGCCAGCCTGGGCTCAGCGCCGGGATGCGTAGCGCGCGTTCCAACTGATCGCGGGGGTGGCCCGGCATATAGAGCAGCGCGTTGATCTCGAAAACGCTCATGCCCTCCGGTCCGGACGCGACCTTCGTGATCTCGTCACCGGCCTGCACTTCGCCTTCCTCCAGCACACGGAAATAGAAACCTGGTCGGCCGTGCTTGACCACCAGCGCGGCCATCTCCGGCTCGTCCATGCGTATGCCGAGCCGGTAACAGGTGACGCGCGGTTGCGTCACTTCGAACAAAGCGCCGCCAATCCGGAAACGGTCTCCAATGCATACCTCTGTGTCCGGCAAGCCATCGACGGTGAAATTCTCGCCGAACTGCCCGTAGACGAAGTCGTCTCGGCGCAATTGCTCCTGCCAGTACCGATAGGAATCGATTTGATAGACAAAGACTGCGCGGCGTTCGCCGCCGTGGCCAGCCAGGTCGCCTTGTCCATCGCCATCCACGTTCAGGCGCCGCACCATACGCGTGCCGTCGACCGGCGTCTTCCAAATTGCAGTGTTGACGATCTTGCCTTGCCAGGTGATGTCGCGCGGCAGGCCCACATTGACCGAAAGCAAGTGTACCATGACATTTCTCCCGAATGACGATCACCGCAATTTCGAGATCGACGGAGGATGGCTACAGCGTCAATCTCAGCTCGAGATAGTGTTCGGTCAAGGTCGTCAAGGTGAAGGCTCTGTTGAGGCCGCTCGGATTTGGCAACAGCCAGATGACGGCGCCGGCAAATTCCTCGGGCTGCCGACCCCATCCAACATCGGCTCGAAGGCTGATCGCCGCGTATGCCGCCTTTCCAAGAAAGGCCAAATTGGCTGGCGCAAACTTTCGTATCTTGGTTTCCAGGACGGGCGCGGCGCTGAGATAATCCTGCCTCTTGAGCTCGCTTGCGCTTTTCGTGGGACGTGAAACCGCCGATGTCAGGCCACAGCCATATTGCAGCAACTCGCGCTCTTCATCCGCCCGCAGCAGGCGCGGTGTAAATCCGGCCAGATGCAAGACGCGCCAAAAACGGTTGCTCGGGTTCGAGAAATTATGGCCGTCGCGAACGGCGGACAGAGCAGGATTCAATCCGCAGAAAACCACGGAAAGGCCGGGAGAGAGGATTTCCGACAATCCGGCTTTCGGCATCGTGGGGGCGTCAGGACCATCGAACTCCGCGGACGTGGCATCATCTTGCATTATGGGACATCGCTTGTATTAAACCCGTCAAATCCGCCAACCCTGCATCGATCGAAACGAGCTTCCTGAACACCATCAAGGAGAGGCCGGTCTAACAGACACGGTGTCAATCATCTTGCTGAAAATGCCGATGGATGGCCCTACTGCATAATTCCTGAAATCGGAATCGATTTCAGGAATTATGCAGCCATTCAAAGTGCTACAGCGTCCTTTGCGCGTCTGAAAAGACGCGCGGCGCTAAGGGCAATCTGAAATATCGGGCGCAATCGATTCTTTGACAGGATCTGCAATGACCACCGAAGCACGTAATTCGCATCCCATCTACTTCATCGGAGCGTTTGCCACGGGCGGACTCCTGACTTTCATGGTGCACCTCAACGGCGAGTTGGCCCGTTATGGCAATCCCCTGTTCTCATCTTGGACCGCGCACGGCACAGGCATCATCGCAGCCGTCATTCTTCTCCTGGTGGTCCACCGCCGGCGCACGCCGTTGGTGGAAAAAGCCCCCAACGCGCCTTTATGGGCTTATCTCGGTGGGATATCCGGCGCGGCAACGGTCATTCTGACCTCGACCGCGGTCAACTCACCGCTCGGGCTCTCCGGCACCTTGGCTTTGGGTTTGGCAGGCCAGGTCGCCTTCAGCGTCGCGGCCGACAGCTGGGGACTGTTCGGTCTGCCAAAGCGACGCCCAGATAGACGAGACATCGCAGCACTCGGCTTGGTCGTCACCGGGGCTGCACTCATCATCCTGTTTGGGCGAGGTGCGGCGTGACGGTGTTCATTCTCCTGGCGTGCCTGGGCGGTGTGCTCGTCGGCCTCAGTCGTCAGCTCAATGGACGGTTGAGCATATCGACGACGCCGCTGATCGCATCCTTCTGGAACCATGCGATAGGCTTTGCTGCCCTCACCTGCCTTGGTCTTTTTGTCGGAGGTTTGCTTCCTGCGGGCGCTGCCGAGGCGCCTTGGTATGCCTATCTGGGTGGTCCCATCGGCGTCATCTTCGTGGCGGCGGGCAGTTGGGTCATTGCTCGAATAGGAGCGGTGAATTCGGCTCTGCTGATCATCGGTGGCCAGATGGTGACAGGGGTGGCGTTTGATTATATCAGCGACGTTCCAGCGTCGTTTTGGGCGAACGCGAGCGGAATTGTTCTCATCGTCGGCGGAATGATGGTCAGCCGCGGACGACGCAAAACCGGCGGTTCGCAATAGCCAAACGGATGGCTTTCGACGCCATGGTCGAGCGGGCAATTTCATCGACCGATCGCAAGCCAAGGGACGGATGGACGGCGGGGAATCCCTCCCCGCCCCCGCAGCATCTTTTTTAGGTTACCGGCTGTGAACCGATGCAGGCATCACATTGTCGGGGATTGGGCACACATAGGCTTTGCCGCTGGTCTTTTCCCGCCACTCGGCCTTCGCGGCTGCCAGGAGGTCGGATGACGACATCAATGCGAGCCCCGTTGTCGCAAGCGTTTTGGCCGCATGCGCCATGGCCTTGTGCGCGGCCGGGCTTTTTCCCTGCGCAACGACTTGCCAAGTATGGGGATTGGTGCCGATCGCCCAGGCTGGCGCCCAGCATTGCGCGGTTGGCGTCACCCAACTGACGTCGCCGACATCGGTCGATCCGGCCCGGAAATGCGATTGTCCCTCGAAATCGCGCAGTCCGGTGTGCAAGGGCGTCGAGCCATCGACCTTGGCGTTGGAGAACACATCGCCCTTGATCTGATAGAGGCGGATGCTGCTCCTGATCGCTTCCTCAGTGAAGGTATCCTGGATTTTCCTGGCGAAAGCGATGTCGGCCTCGTCGAAGGCTATCGCCCCGAGCGCGACCATGTTTTCGTGCATCGCCGTTTCAAGCGTGATGTTGGGAAGAAGGTTCGTCGAGGCGGTGTCGAACACGATCTCGACTGCTGTTTCGGTCATCATCGCCGCACCTCGTGCAACTTTCTCGACGCGCCCGGCAAGCTCGAGCGCCTGCGGCATGTCAGGCGCCCTGATCAGATAGAGAACTTCGGCGCTGGCCTGCACGACATTGGCGGCCCTGCCGCCGGTGTCGGTGATCGCGTAGTGAACGCGACAATCCTGCGGCATGTGTTCGCGCAGGAAATTGACGCCGACATTCATGAGTTCGACCGCATCGAGCGCCGAACGGCCGAGATGGGCGCTGTTGGCAGCATGTGCCGCGACACCCCTGAAGCGATAGTAATATTCGAGAACGGCAAGATTGTTCGTCGAGCGAACACCGTTGAACGGAGCCGGATGCCAGGTCAGGGCGGCATCGACGTCGTCGAATGCGCCGGCACGAACCATGAAGGTCTTGCCGGAACCGCCCTCCTCTCCCGGGCAGCCGTAATAGCGCACCGTTCCGGGCAGGTTGTTCTCCTTGAGGTGGCGGGCAAGCGCAACCGCCGCCATCAGCGATCCGACGCCAAGCAGATTGTGCCCGCAGCCGTGACCGGTTGCTCCCGCCGCCTCGGGAAGAGGCTCGGCCAGGTCGGCGGTCTGGCTCATTCCGGCCAGGGCATCGAATTCTCCGAGGAAAGCAATCACCGGCTTGCCGCTGCCGACTTCGCCGATGAAGGCCGTTTCCATGCCTGCGACGTTGCGGCGCACGGCAAAGCCGTTTTCCTCGAGTGTCCTTGCCAGTAATTGCGACGAGCGCCGCTCCTCGAATTTCAGTTCCGCGAAGTCCCAGATACTGTCGCTGAGGGCGATATAATCCGGCTTCATCCTTTCGATCGTCGCGGCAATGGAGCTGATCGCGTCAAGATTCATGGTATTCCTCGCTGTCGGCCCTGCCGCCACAGGGACGTGTTGCACCGGACCCGGCAGACTGCCTGCCGGATCTCCTGTTGACTGTCGTAACGGGATGGCGGCGCCCGACCCACCGGGCGCGGCAGTTCAGGCTCAATTGTCGAGCGAAACTTCCCAAAGACGGGCATTCGATTGCCAGACGGGCTGGCCCTTCAGCTTCTTGGTCGCGCCCCAGACATCGACCATGTCATAGAGGAAGATGCCCGGCATTTCCTTGAGCATCAGCGTGTGAAACTCGTCGAAGATCGCCTGACGCTTCGTCTGGTCGGCTTCCGCATAGGCGGCCTTCATCAGCTCGACAGCCTTCGGATCATCCCACATCAAGGAAGCGTTCTTGTCCTTGTTGCCGACATAGAAGCCGTACATCAGCGCCGGATCGAGCCGCGGCGCGACCGATTGCGAGATGATCTGGTAGTTGCCGGACCGGCGACGATCGACCTGCGTCGCATAGTCGAGCACTTCGATTTGCACATTGAGACCTGCCTGCTGCATCATGGCCTGCGCCATGACCGCAGCCGGGAAGCTCGGCACGTTGCTGCGCTTGTTGGCGATGATGGTAATTGGCTCACCCTTGTAGCCGGCCGTCGCAAGCTCTTTCTTTGCGGCCTCGATGTCGTAGGGCAGACGCTCCTTCTGGACATCGTCGAAATAGAGCGAGTCTTGCGAAACCATCGAACCGTTGGCTGCGCCGGTGCCATTGGAGGCGGCCTCGACGAGCTGGTCGAGATCGAGTGCCATCGCCATGGCGCGGCGCACCCCGGGATTGCTCAGAACCTTGTCGCGCGTCTGGATGTAGAAGAGGTTCTTGCCGTTGTTGCGAGCCACGATCAGCTGCATCGTGTCGCTCGTCTTGAATTCGGGAATGAGATCCGGCGAAATCTCCGCGGTATCGAGCACGCCGGACTGAAGGCCGGCCTTTACCGTCGAAGCATCGGGAATGACCATGAACTTGATGCCATCGACGAGGGGGCGCTTGGAGCCGACCATGCCGTCGGGCTTGCCGTCGTTCTGGGGCGAGACATAATCGTCGAACTTGGCGAGATGGATATACTCGCCTTTCTTCCATTCATCCCATTTGAAGGGACCGGTGCCGATCGGCTTGACGAAATTTCCGTCCGCGCCGACCGATTCCGGGGAGATCATCCCGGTGTAACCGCATTCGGGGCGCGACATCAGGCCGAGGAAAACCGCGGATGGCTTTTCCAGCACGATGGTGACTGTGGAAGCATCGACTGCCTTGACGCCCGTAACATGCACGGAGCCGCTGCCGTCAAAGTCAGGAAGGCAGGTCCATTTCGTTTCGGGCTTGAGATAGCGGTTCCAGTTCCACACGACGTCATCGGCGGTCAATGTCTTGCCGTTGTGGAATTTGACGTCGTCACGCAGTTTGAAGCTGTAGGTCAACCCATCCGCCGAGACTTCGAAGCTCTTTGCCAGCAGCGGCTTGACCTCGCCGTTATTGGCATAGCCGACGAGCCCTTCGACGATATGCAGGATGACGCCATCGGTATTGCCGTCGCGATTGACGCCCGGATTGTTGCTGCGCAGATCGGAACTTTGCGCCACGACGATGTCGCGGGCGTCGACCACGCCGGTCATCGCCATCAACATGGTGCCTGCAAGAAGAAGCTTATGCATTGTTCTACCCTCTTTTTATGATCGTCAGGATTGGAATTCATCCCAGCAGGCGCGTGAAAGCCTGCCGATGGTTTCAAGCGCGACCGTATAGCCGGGGGTGCCGTCCGGCATCTCCTGCGGCACGTCGTCGGTATAGGCGGCGATGATGTAGAAGGGGGAACCGTCGCGATAGACGATACCGGCATTCATGCGGCCGCGCTTTCCCGTGCCGCCCTTGTGGGCGACGAGCACACCGAAGGGCAGCCGGGAGGGAATGGCATAACGCAGGATCTGGTTCTTCAGGGTTTGAAGCGCATAAGCGCAAAGCGCCTGCGAGCAGCCGAGCCGGTCCGCGGCTTCCCGCGAATCCTGCGCATCCAGGATGGTCTGCAGCAGATAGACCTGATCCCGCGCCGTCGTCGTGGTGACGGCCTTCAATGAATGATCGGGCGACAGCGCCAACGGAGGGATGAGGAAGCGATGGTTGGTGCCCGTCATGCCGATCGACTTGCAATAGCTGTCGACCTCTTCGAGCGTCAGCCTTTCGAAGACCATCTTGGTACAGACATTGTCGCTCAGCACCATCATGCCGGTGATGGCGTCGCGCAGCGATATGACGATACCCGGCGTCAGGTAGCGGAACATCCCGCTCGCCACTTCCTCGGCGAAACGTTTTTCGTAGGTGATCTGTTCGTCCAGATCCAGGCGGCCTTCATGGGCGGCCTTCAGGGCCGCCATCATGATCGAGGTCTTTCGGGTGCTGGCGGAAGGGGTTTCCTCGTCGGCGCCTCTGCCGATCGTTTCGCCGCTGCCAAGTGCACGCACCATGAAGCGCGTCACGAACGGTTGAGCATCGCAGATCGCGTTCAATCGCTCGGCAAGCTTTGCGGGTTCAATTATCGTCGTCATGTCAGTTCTCCAGGCGCCATTTGAGGATCACGCCGCCCTGAGCATTGTGGTCCAGAGCGGGGATGGCCGAGAGAAGCCTTTGCGTATAGGCCTCCTTCGGGCTGTCGAAAACCGTATCGCGGTCGCCCTCCTCGATGATCCGGCCGTCCTGCATGACGACGACGCGATCGGCCACCTGTTCGACCACGCCGAGATCATGGCTGATGAACAGGCAGGAAAAGCCGTAACGTTTTTGCAGATCGGATAGGAGTTCGAGCACCTGCGCGCGGACCGTCACGTCAAGCGCCGATACCGGTTCGTCGGCGATCAGGAATTTCGGCCGGCGCGCAATGGCGCGCGCAATCGCCACGCGCTGCCGCTGGCCGCCCGAAAGCTCATGCGGGTAGCGCCCGGCATAGTCGGCCCCAAGGCCGACTTCCTCCAGCGTCTCCAGGGCACGCTTGCGCTTAGCCATGGCGTCGAGATCGGTAACGAGCCGCAGCGCTTCTTCCACAAGTGCGAGGATGGTCATGCGCGGATCGAGCGAGGAATAAGGATCCTGAAACACCATCTGGCAATTCAGCCGATAATCCATCCAGTCGTCGTCGCGGCTGCGTCCCTTGAACCGGATATCGCCTTCGCTCTCCCGGACCAGTCCGGCAATGGTGCGCCCGAGCGTGGTCTTGCCGGAACCCGAACCGCCGACCAGCGCCACGACTTCGCCCTCGTGGATATCGATGCTGACGCCATGCAGCGCCCGTTTCGGCTTTGCCTTCTTCATCAGCGACCGTCGGCCCGGATAGTCGACGACGATATCCCGCGCCGAGACCATCGGCGCCCTGGTCTTGTCGATCGTCCGCGTCTCTCCGCGGAACGGCAGGGAGGAAAGCAGTTTCTTCGTATAGGCGCGCTGCGGTGCGTCGAGCAGATCGGCGGTGCGTCCTTCTTCGACGATCACGCCCTTTTCCATGACGACGATGCGGTTTGTGTAACGCGCTACCATCGGCAGATCGTGACTGATCAGCAGCACGGCGGTGCCTTCCGCCTGTGTCAGTTCCACCATCAATTCCATGACATCGCGCTGGATCACGGCATCGAGCGCCGTCGTCGGCTCGTCGGCGATCAAGAGCGCCGGTTTCAGCAGCATCACCGACGCCAGCATGATGCGCTGGCGCATGCCGCCCGAGAATTCATGCGGGTAGGAAGTAAGCGCCCCGGCGGGATCGCGGATCCCGACCCGGTTCAGCATATCGAGGATCCGGCTGCGCCGTTCTTCCTGCGAAAGTCTCGTATGCAGCTGCAACCCTTCTTCGAGTTGGCGGCCGACGGTCATCGAGGGATTGAGCGAGGTCATCGGCTCCTGGAAGACGACACCGATTTCCGCACCACGCAATTGGCGCAATTGCGCGCCGTTCATGGAAAGCACGTCGCGTCCCTTGTAGGCAACGGAGCCGCCGATCACCTTGATGGGCGCCGGCAGCAGCGAGATCAGGGCGCGTGTTGCCAGCGTCTTGCCCGATCCGCTTTCTCCGACGATGCCGAAGATCTCGCCCGGCGCGATGTCGAAGCTGACGTTCTTGACGACCTGCACACCGGTTCCGGTGACCTGAAGCGTCAGGTTGCGGACATTCAAAAGTGTTCTATTGGTCATTTCAGCCCCCTCATCCGCGGATCAAGCTTGTCCCGAAGAGCGTCGCCCAGAAGATTGATGCCGAGGAGCGTCAGGGCGATCGCCAGGCCCGGGAATAGACCCAGCCAGACAGCCTGCTCGATGAAAGGTCGCCCGGCAGCCAGCATGTTGCCCCAGGTCGGCGCCGGTGGCGGAACGCCGAGGCCGAGAAAGCTGAGCGCGCTTTCCGAAAGGATCGCCCAGCCGAACATCGAGGTCGCAAGCACGGTGATCGGGGCGATGCAATTAGGGAGGATATGGCGGAACATGGTGTAGATCTCGCCATTGCCCATCACCTTGGAGGCCTCGATGAATTCCCGCTCGCGCAGCGATAGGACGGCACCTCGGACAACGCGGGCCATCGAGGGAGAATAGGCAATGCCCAGCGCGAAGATGATGCCATATTGATTGGCGCCGAAGACGGCGAGCAATCCCAGCGCCAGAAGGATGCCTGGAAAGGCGAGAAGCGCATTGTTGACGGCCATGATGACGGCATCGATCCAACCGCGGGCGTAACCACTGACGAGACCGATCAGCGTGCCGCAGACCGTCGCGAATGTGACCGTCAATGTGCCGATCCAGACGCTCGCCCGGGCGCCGACGATCAGGCGGCTGAGCACGTCACGGCCGAATTCGTCGGTTCCGAGCCAGTGGGTGCTGCTTGGTGCCGCCAGCCGGGTCGTGAAGCCGAGCTTCATCGGATCATAGGGGGTCCAGAAAATGCCGATCGCGGCGGAGATCAGCAATGCGGCAATCAGAATGCTGCCGATGAAACCGTTGAACGTGACGTTTTTCATTCGGCGACTACCCGCGGATCGAACAAGGGATAGAGCAGGTCGACGACCAAATTGACCAGCACATAGGAAAGCGAGACGAACAGCAGGCAACCCTGGATAACGGGGTAATCGCGGGCAAAAATACTGTCGACCATCAGTCGCCCGAGCCCCGGAATGGTGAAGACCGTCTCGATGACGGCAATGCCGCCGAGCAGATTGCCGAGGATCAGACCGATGACTGTCCAGGTCGGGCCGAAGGAATTCTTGAAGGCGTGCCGCCAGAGGACGGCGCTCTCGGAAAGCCCCTTGGCCCGGGCGTGGGTGATATAGTCGAGACGCAGCACTTCCAGCGTCGAGGCGCGTGCCATACGGATCAACACACCCATTTCGTGAATGACCAGGGTCATGATCGGCAGCACGAGGTAGAGCAGGCCGCCGGTGAGGTTGCTGCCGATCGAGACATAGCCGAGGACCGGTAGCCAGCTGAGTTTCAAGCCGAAGAAAAGCAGAAGCAGGAGGCCGAGCCAGAATGTCGGGATCGACAGCAGGATCGTGGCCGTGCCGACCAGCGCCAGGTCCGTCAGACTGTTCTGTCGCCAGGCGGCGATGACACCCGCCGGCACGGCGATGAGGCTCGCCAGAAGAACGGCGACGATGACGACTTCGGCGCTGACCAGAAAGCGCGATGCGACGAGCGGCAGAACCGGCTCGTCATTGACGATCGAGCGGCCGAAGTCACCCTGGACGACATTGGCGGTCCAGATCAGGAACTGTTGCGGCAACGACTTGTCGAGGCCGAGTTCCGAGCGCATCGCCGCGATCTGGGCCGGCTCAGCCATATCACCCAGCATCAGTGCCGCCGGATCGCCGGGTATGAAGCGGATCAGCGTGAAGACGGTCACCGAAACGAGGACGATTGTCGGCAATGCCATCAACAGGCGGTTCAGAACGAATTTCAGCATTTTTGTTCCCCGCGATGGGCGACGGAGAGTGCCCGGCGCCATCGGTTTCGTTGCCGCAGACTATGATCGAATGAAGAAATATCCGCAATATTATGCGATTTTGTCATAAGTCTATGCGGAATACGACCGCAACCAAAGCGGCTGCGTTGGCGTAAGAGTTCAGGCTAAAAATTTGATTTCAAATGTCTTTTTGCGAAAGCCGGATCTGTCGCTTCAAAGCATCGCTCAGAGCATGGGCAGCAATCGAGAGTGGCGTTCCGACCGCCCTCGCCAATCCGAATTCCTGGGTCGCGCGCGGCACGAAAGGACGGTGAACCACCGGCAGGTGGCGATAGAGATTCGCATAAAAGCTGCTGATGATCGTGACACCCAGGCCATGCGCGACGTAGGAACAGGCGGAACTGTTGGTATGCGTCTCGATCTTGACGATCTGCTTGACGCCGGCGCGCCGGAAGGTCTGGTCGAGCGCCATGCGGTTCGGCCGTTGGCGGCCGATCAGAATGAGGGGCACGTCGCGCAAATTCCTGACCGTGATTTCCTCCAGTTTCGCAAGAGGATGATCCTTCGGAACGACGCAGACGCTTTCGCCGGTGGCGACCCGCTCGACCTCGATGCCCGGTCCGCTCTCGCCCTCCATGCGCAGAAAGCCGAAATCGATCACCCTCTGCTCGACGAGCTTGTTGATCGCGGTCGTCGTCTCGAAGAAGGTTTCGATCCGCACACCGGGGAAATCGCTGATGTAATCGGCCAGCATTGCCGGCGCGAAATGCTCCCACATGCTGCTCGGCAGGCCGACGCGGACGATCTCCGGGCCGGCGGCGCCGCTTCTTAAGTCCTCCGCGTGGCCCGACATCCGATCGACCGCCAGCAAGATGGTCTCGGCATCGCGGGCAAGAAGCAGGGCCTCGGGGGTGGGGATGAGACGGCCTTTGTCGCGCACGAAAAGCGACATCGAAAGGTCCGCCTCGAGCTGCTGGAGAAGGCGGCTGACGCCGGACTGACTGAGCCCCATCGTCTTTGCCGTGGCAATCGTCGACCCCGTCGCCAGAAGCGTGCGCAGGACTTCCAGTTGCTTGATATTCATGCGTTTGCGATCCCCCGGTACGGTTCAGGCACCGTCATCATGTCCAGTCCGAAATGCTTTGAAGGAAGAGGCTGGCGGCCTTGGGCATCGGAAATTTCTCGCCGCTGATCAGCGCGTAGGCAACCGGCAGTTCCGGTTCGAGCGGAATGAACTGCAGCGGCAGCGCCGCATATTCGCGAGCGATGATCTCGCCGACCAGTGCAATGCCGAGACCCTGCGCGGCCAGCGCGCAGGCACTCGCCACCGAATGCGCTTCGAGCAAGGGGCGTTGCCGGATGCCGGCCTTGTAGAACAACGCCTCCAGCTCATGACGAACCGGCCGCTCCCTGTTCAGCATGATCAGATCCTGCCCCTTCAGCTCGCCGACCGACAATTGGCGGCTGCCAGACTTGGGATGATCACTGTGCAGGGCGCAAATGACCCGCGACGACAGGATCTTCTCCTGTTTCAATCCCGGGCTCATCAGCGGCAGGCGTGCGAAGCCGAGATCGGCCTCGCCGTCGGCCACCATCCGTTCAATTGCCAGATAGCTGCCGGATGCGACTTCGACGCGCATCGGACCATTCGCCGCGAGAAAGTTCTTCACCAGCTTCGGAATGCGCGTCGAGGAAAGACTGGAGGGAAAGGCGAGCCGCAGCATGATCTCGCGCGATCGACCGCTCTCGAGCTCCATCGCCGCCGTTTTCAAGGCGCGTAGCCGGTCGGAAATGGCACGAATTTCCGGGCCGAGCTGCAGCCCCTCGCGGGTCGGTTGCAGCCGGTTCTTTTCCCGCTCGAAAAGCCGGACGCCGAGATAGTCTTCCAGTTGCTGCAGCAAACGGCTGGCATTCGATTGCGAGATCCCAAGCTCGACGGAAGCGGCAATCGTCGAGCCCGTCGCGGCGATGGCGTCATAGGCTTCGATATGCTTCAGGCTGATCGCCGCACTCGTCTCTCTCGCCATTCTATCTCCAATGTCGATAGCCCTACCCGCAAACCGCATAAGATTGCGGAGCTGCGGAAAGTTGAACATTTTCGGCTGAGAACCAAACTCACGGAAAGACTTTCGTCAATGGCCACTATTCTCCGGAAGATCGCGGAACAGCTCCTGTCGCGAACGATGTTCTCAGACCTCGCCATCGACCGGGCAAGAGATGCTGCGGTGGACACCATCGGCTGTATGATTGCAGGCAGGGGCGATGAAAGCGTTGCCGCGCTTATCCGCGCCTTCGACGGGGAAATCGCCGGCGGCGGCGCAGCGCGGCTCGTCACCGGCGGCTCCGCCTCGCCCTCTTTCGCCGCACTCATCAACGCAACGGCGGCTCATGCGCTCGATTTCGATGACAATTTCCATCCGGCGAGGGCGCATGCTTCCGCGGTGCTGGTGCCGGCGCTGCTGGCGGTTCTGACGCGCGGCAAGGCCACGAGCGGAAGACGGTTTCTCGAGGCCTACCTGGCCGGGCTGGAAGCGCAGGCGGCGGTCGGCTTCGGCGTCAATCCCTCTCACTACAACAGGGGCTGGCACGCAACGGCGACGGTCGGCAGCATCGGGGCCGCGGCTGGCGTGGCACGGCTTTTCGGCGCCGACGAAAACGGTTTGGCCGCGGCGATGAGCCTGGCGACGAGCTTCGCCTGCGGCCCGAAAGGGCAGTTCGGCACGACCGCCAAACCGCTTCATGCCGGCATTGCAGCGCGCAATGCCGTGGATGCGGCGCGCATGGCGCTGGCGGGCATGAGCGGGCGGCCGGATATCCTCGAACGGCCGCAAGGCTTCCTCGATCTTTTCGGCGGCGATGATGCCAGGGGCTGGGACGGCCTGACATTCGAGGCGGAGCATATCATCGAAAGCCGGGGGGTGGTGACCAAGCGCCATCCCTGCTGCGCCTCCACCCATCGCGCGATCGATGCGCTTCTGGATCTGAAGCAGGAGCATGGGCTTTTGGCGGGCGACATTGCCAGGATCGAAACGAAAGTCGGCATATCCGCTGCCCGCAACCTCGCTTATCCCGCCCCCACCGACGAGATGCAGGCCCGCTTCTCAATGCAATATTGCCTGGCGACCGCTTTCCTCAAAGGCTCCCTCAGCCTTTCGGACTTCACACGGCAGGAGATCGGACGGCCGGAAATCCGGGAATTCATGCCGCGCATCGAAATGCGGTCCTATTCGGCTGATGAGGAAAAAGGCGTGGAGCGCCTCCCGCATGTCGTCACGGTCACGATGCGCGACGGTCGCATTTTGAACAAGTCCCGCTTGCATGCGAAGGGTTCGCTCGAAGCGCCGATGAGCGTTCGCGAACGTGAAGTCAAATTCATCGACTGCTTGCGCTGGGGAAATCGGAATGTGTCCGGCGCCTCTTTCCTGCAGCTTCGCGGGCTTGCCAATTCTGAAAACCTGTCCGGCGACGATCCCTTCTGGAGCCTGATCACAGGCCATCAGTCGCCTTGACAGGCCGCGGGACGGAAAAGCGGCGGGGAATGGCTCCCCGCCGCGGCTCGTTCAAGTCCGGCCTTCTCAGGCGAGGTATTTCGTAAACCAGTCGACCGTCCGCTGCCAGGCGAGCTTGGCAGCCGCTTCGTCGTAGCGGGGTGTGGAATCATTGTGAAAGCCGTGATTGACGTCAGGATAGACGTAGGCCTCGAATGTTTTTCCGGCTGATTTCAGCGCAGCTTCATAGGCCGGCCAGCCTTCGTTGATCCCCTTGTCCAGCCCGGCATAATGGAGAAGCAGCGGCGCCTTGATCTTCGGTACGTCTTCGGCGCGTGGCTGCCGGCCGTAGAAGGGCACGGCTGCGGCAAGCTCCGGATAGGCGACCGCCGCGGCGTTGGAGACGCCGCCGCCGTAGCAGAAGCCGGTGATGCCGACCTTGCCGGTGGTGAGATCGCTTTGCATCAAAAATTCGACCGCCGCGAAGAAGTCGTTCATCAGCTTTTCGGGGTCGACCTTCTGCTGGAGTTCCCGTCCCTTTTCGTCGTTGCCGGGATAACCTCCGACGGATGTCAGGCCATCCGGCGCAAGGGCGATGAAGCCCGCCTTCGCCACGCGCCGCGCCACATCCTCGATATAGGGGTTCAGGCCCCTGTTCTCATGAACGACCACCACGGCCGCGACTTTGCCGGTCGCGTTTTTGGGGCGAACGAGATAGCCGCGGACATCGCCATTTCCCTTTGGCGAGGGATAGGTGATGTATTCGGCCGATATATCCGGATCGGTGAACTCGACCTGGGTCGCCAGTGCATAGTCGGGGCTCAGCGATGAAAGAATGGCAGCTGCCGTAACGCCGCCGACGGCGAATTTGCCGGCCCGGTCGAGAAACTCGCGCTTGGTAATTTTCCCGTGCGCGTAATAATCGTAGAGTTCGAGAAGTTCCTGAGGGAAATCCTTGGCTGTCATACGGGTCATGATGGCTCCTCCGTGCCTTCGGGTCTCGCATCATCCTACACACGTAAACTCACGAGTCTTTTCAACATTTCGCGAGTCCCGCGTGTATTTACCGGGGCGATCGCTGCCTGCGGCGACCGGCGCTGAACTCGCGGCCCCCAACTTCAAGCGACGCCCCCGCTTCCATTCGGCAATCCGCGTCCGGCCGGTCGCAGCCAACAATCGACCGCCGGCTATCGATCTATGAAAATTAATTTCATGCTTGCGCTTCGATGCCCGTTTTCTATTGACGCCTCCCGATTTTTGTCCCAACTTAAAGAAAATAAATTACTAAATGGGAACCTGATCGGCATGAAAGTGGGAATCATTGGGCTAGGATTCCGGCTCGGCTATCTCGGCTATGTTTTCAAGGCAATCGATAGCAGCTTCGACATTGTCGGCTATGTGGATCCGGAACCCGCCGGACTTCCCGGATTGACGGAAAAGGGAATTTCAGTCGGCAAGGCCTATGGTTCGCCGGAAGAGCTCCTCGCCTCCGAAAAGCTCGATCTGCTGATGATCGGCTCCCCCAATCACCTGCATCTCGATCATATCAGGCTCGGGCTTCAAGCCGGTCTCAAGGTCTTCTGCGAAAAGCCGATCGTCACGACGATCGCCGAAAGCATCGAGCTTGCCCATCTGATGGCAAAATTCGGCCATGAGCGACTGATGGTCGGTCTCGTGTTGCGCTATTCTCCTCTATACAAGGATCTTCGCACCATCCAGGCCGAGGGCAAGCTTGGTCAGATCGTGTCGATCGAGGCCTCCGAACATATCGAGCCCTACCACGGCGCCTTCTTCATGCGCGACTGGCGCCGCTATGAGCGCTATTCCGGCAGTTTCATGCTGGAAAAATGCTGCCACGACCTCGATCTTTACAATGGCGTCGCCGGCGCACGGCCGGAGCGTGTCGCAAGTTTCGGCGGCCGCAAGAGCTTCATTCCGGCAAACGACCCGGCGCGCGAGGGCATCAACGACCTCGAGCTCTTCCATCGCAAGCCGAGCGGATGGATGGGATCGGACAAGGTTTTCGACAGCGATGCCGATATCATCGACTATCAGGTCGCTATCGTCGAATATGCCAATGGCGTCGGGATGAACTTCCACACCAATCTGAACGTGCCCGACCAGTTCCGCCGTTTCGCCATCATGGGTTCGCGCGGCATGGCCGAAGGCGATTTCGTCCGTGGCTATCTCGACGTTCACGAACAGCTGACCGGCAACAAGGTGGTCGAGAACAAATATGCCGCCACAGAGCTCTCCCAGCACTACGGCGCCGATGAACAGATGGCGAGCGACCTGCTGGAAAGCGTGCGCACCGGGCTCGAACTTCCTGTTTCCACCCTGAATGCGCTCGAAGCCGGCATCCTCGCCTTGGCGATGGACGAAGCGAGGATGAAGAAAACGGTCGTTGATCTGCGTCCCATTTGGGACCGCTTCGACGAAGCCCTTCACGCGAGAGCGGCTTGAGGAGGGCGGCAAGATGAGTGTTCAAAGAAGCACCTTCATCTTCGCTTGCATCCTTCTTCTTCCGGCTGTGCTCTATGTTCTGGCGATCGTCGCCTATCCGCTGGTCGATACCTTCATTCTCTCCTTCACCGACGCGTCCCTCAGGAAGACCACCAACTGGGTCGGCTGGGCCAATTACGAGAAGATCTTCAACGAGCGGTTTGCCGAAGTCATCATCCGCACCTTCATCTGGACGTTCTTCTCGGTCGCCCTGAAAATGGTGATCGGCACGTTCGGCGCATGCATGCTGAATGCCGCGGTCCCCGGCCGCTCCTTGTTCCGGCTTTTGACCATGCCGCCATGGATCGTGCCGATGGCGATCGGCATTTTCATGTGGGGCTGGATGTATAATGGCCAGTTCGGGATGATATCGGGCATGCTGCAGCGCTTCGGTCTCGTCGACGGCCCTGTCGCCTTCCTCGCCTATGGAAACACGGCCTTCTGGGCAACGATCATCACCGACGTCTGGATCGGCGTGCCGCTGGTGACGATCTACTTCCTGGCGGCGATCCAATCCATTCCGAAGGATCTCTACGAGGCCGCCTGGACCGACGGCGCCGGCCGCTGGTACCGCTTCCGCCGCATCACGCTGCCGCTGATGGTGCCGGCGATCATCACCATGTCGATGCTCTCGCTGATCGCCACCTTCAACTCGTTCGACATCATTTGGATCCTGACGCAGGGCGGGCCGAGCGGCGAGACGACGACGATGATCATCGACACCTATCAGACCGCGATCGGCTCGAAAAAATACGGTGAAGGCGCAGCGCGCGCCGTTTTGATCTGCATCTTCCTGTCGCTCTTCTGCTTCGCTTATTTCCGCGTCACCCGCCGCCTCAATCCGGAGAAGCGCGCATGAGCAATGCAGCCATGATCGACCGTTACCGCTGGTGGGAAATCATCCTGATCTATTGCGGCATCGCGCTGTTTCTTTTCTTCGTGCTGTCGCCCTTCGTCGAAGGTTTCCTGGTTTCGCTGAAGCCGCTCAGCCAGCTCTTCTCCTCACCCTATCGCTTCTGGCCGGAGAACGGCTCGTTCGAAGCCTACCGGACGATGTGGATCAGCGTGCCGGGCTTCGGGCGCTATATCTTCAACTCGTTCTTCATCTCGATCATCGTCACGCTGATCGTGCTCTGCCTCGTCATTCCGGCGGCCTATGCCTTCGCGAAGTTCGAATTCAGGGGCATGGGCATCCTGCTTGGCGCCTTCCTGACGGTGAACATGTTCTCCGGCGCCGTGCTGTTGATCCCGCTCTTCCGGCTGATGCGCAGCATCGGCGTGCTTAACACCTATCTCGCCATGATCGTGCCGGGCGTCGCCTTCCTGATCCCGTCGGCGATCTGGCTGCTGCGTACCTACATGATCCGTATTCCGCAGGAACTCAACGAGGCGGCCTACATGGATGGCGCCAGCCATTTCTACACGCTGCGCCGGGTCATCCTTCCCATTGCGATGCCGGGGATCATCGTCGTCGCCATCACCACCTTCATCGGCGCTTATGCCCAGCAATTCATCTTCGCGCTGACGTTCAACTCGAAGACAGAATACATGCCCTTGCCGGTGGGGCTCTTTGCTTACTTCGGCAAGCAGGAGGTCATCTGGAACGAACTGATGGCGGCTTCCTTCGTCGGTATCGCGCCGGCGATGGTCGTCATCTTCTTCCTTCAGCGCTACCTTGTCGGCGGGCTGACCGCCGGTGCGGTGAAACAATAAGACCAAAAAACGAGTGAACAGCTAACACAAGAATGGGAGTCACGACGTGAGCATTACCATCAAGACAGGCCTTATGGCGCTCGCCCTGCTCGGTTCGACGGCACTGACCGCCGTCACTGCCCAGGCGGCCGACAAGGAAATCAGCTGGATCTATTGCGGCGACACGATCGACCCGGTCCACACCAAATACATCAAGCAATGGGAAGAAAAGAACACGGGCTGGAAGGTCGCTCCCGAGGTCGTCGGATGGGCACAGTGCCAGGACAAGGCAACGACGCTCGCTGCCGCCGGGACGCCGGTGGCGATGGCCTATGTCGGCTCGCGCACGCTGAAGGAATTCGCGCAGAACGACCTTATCGTTCCTGTGCCGATGACGGACGACGAGAAGAAGACCTACTATCCGAACATCGTCAACACCGTGACCTTCGAGGGCACGCAGTGGGGCGTTCCGATCGCCTTCTCCACCAAGGCGCTCTACTGGAACAAGGATCTCTTCAAGCAGGCCGGCCTCGACCCCGAGACGCCGCCGAAGACCTGGGCTGAAGAAATCGAGATGGCAAAGACCATCAAGGAAAAGACCGGCATTCCGGGCTTCGGTCTCTCCGCCAAGACCTTCGACAACACGATGCACCAGTTCATGCATTGGGTTTACACCAACAACGGTACTGTGATCGATGCCGACGGCAAAGTTACGCTCGACAGCCCGCAGATTCTCGCCGCGCTGAAGGCCTATAAGGATATCGTCCCCTACTCCGAAGAAGGCCCGACCGCCTACGAGCAGAACGAAGTCCGGGCCATCTTCCTCGACGGCAAGGTGGCGATGATCCAGGCAGGCTCGGGTGCAGCCGACCGCCTGAAGGCGACGAAGATCAGCTGGGGCATCACGACGCTGCCGCTCGGCCCCGACGCCAAAGGCCCCGGCACGCTGCTGATCACCGACAGCCTGGCGATCTTCAAGGGTTCAGGGGTCGAGGACAAGGCGACGGAATTTGCCAAGTTCATCACCTCGCCGGATGTACAGTCCGAATACGAACTGCAGGGCGGCGCCGGCCTCACCCCGCTGCGGCCGTCGGCAAAGGTCGACGAATTCGTCGCCAAGGATCCTCACTGGAAGCCCTTGATCGACGGCATCAGCTATGGTGGTCCCGAGCCGCTCTTCACCGACTACAAGGGCTTCCAGAACTCGATGATCGAGATGATCCAGTCCGTGGTGACGGGCAAGGCCGAGCCGGAGGCAGCACTCAAGAAGGCTGCCGGCGAAGTCGAGGCGTTCAAGTAAGCCTCTTTGGAACCTTTGGGATCGCGGACGGCAACAGCCCGCGATCCCTTCTACAGCGCCGCATGTCTTTTCGCAATGCGGCGCTGTAACACCTTGAATTTCTGCATAATTCCTTAGGTCGAATCCGATTTGAGGAATTATGCAGTCACGATGATCGAATGTGCGACGAAGGCCGCCGGTGGAGACAGATTTTTGGGACAGCTCCTTCTCAACAAAGTTCAGAAGTTCTATGGCGACTACGAAGTTCTGAAGGGCGTGCAGCTCGATGTGAAGAACGGCGAGTTCGTCGTCTTCGTCGGTCCGTCAGGCTGCGGCAAATCCACCCTGCTGCGCATGATTGCCGGTCTCGACGCGACGAGCGCGGGCGACATCGTCATCGATGGTATCAGGGTCAATGATCTGCCGCCGGTCAAGCGCGGCATCGCCATGGTGTTCCAGTCCTACGCGCTTTATCCGCACATGACTGTTTTCGAGAACATCGCCTTCCCGCTTCGGGTCGAAAGGATGGAAGAGGAAAAGCTCAAGGCCAAGGTGGAAAACGCGGCGCGCATCCTTCACCTCGAACAGCGGCTGCAGCAGAAACCCGGCATGCTTTCCGGCGGCCAGCGCCAGCGTGTTGCGATCGGCCGCGCCATCGTGCGCGAACCGAAGATATTCCTGTTCGACGAGCCGCTGTCCAACCTCGACGCAGCACTGCGCGCCGACATGCGCATCGAGCTTGCCAAGCTGCATAGGCAGTTGAAGGCGACGATGATCTATGTGACGCACGACCAGGTCGAGGCGATGACCATGGCCGACCGTATCGTCGTGCTGGATTCCGGCGATATCTCCCAGACGGGGGCGCCGCTGGAGCTTTATCACAAGCCGGCAAACCAGTTTGTCGCCGGCTTCATCGGCAATCCGAAAATGAATTTTCTTCCCGTGACCTGCAAGGGCGTCAGCGCCAATGGCGTCGAGGTGGATTATCAAGGCCAGACGGCCGTTCTGCCCGTGACGCCGCGCGACGGCATGGCCGGCAAGGCTTTGACGCTCGGCATCCGGCCGGAGCATATCCAGCTTGGCGGCGGCGATATCGTCTTCAAGGTGACGCCGACCGTCATCGAACGCCTCGGGGCCAATACCGTCGCTTACGCCTCGCTGAATGGAGAGTCCGAGAATTTTTGCGCGATGCTGCCAGGCAGCGTCGGCATCCGCGCGGACGCGCCTGTCGCAACCGGCATCAATGCTGCAGATTGCCACCTCTTCGACGAGGCGGGCATAGCCTTCGAGCGGCGCGTGGAACTGACGGAAATCGATATGAATGTGATCAATCCGACGGCGGCCTGACGCATCGGACTTCTATATCGGGAATGCTTTTGAGAACGTGGGGCGCCGCATTTTCCGATTGGCGACCAGGCCTACCCTTTCTGTCAGTCCTTGATTCCTCCCTGGACCTGACAGCCATCCTCGCTTTGAGTTGGCGTCAGGCTCGCCAAAAATTCCTTCCAGTTCGCGTCATGCTTCGCGGCCGCGTCATCTTGCGCCCAAAGCTTGACTTTTTTGGCTGCGGCCTCGTCCTGGTATGTTTCCGATATATCGTTATGCAATGCCAGAACGAGCGTTTCGACGTCATGGGCGGAGAGGATTTCGGTCTCCGATGGTTTTGCCGGATTTGCGAACGACAGCGAGTTGGGAAGCAGCCAATGTGTGCCAATCCCGCCGTCCCTGAAAACGCGAGGCATGGCGATCTCGTGTATGCTGATCTCGGAACTATGATCGCAGTAAAGCCTCTCGATTGCCGCGCGAAGTTCCGTCTCCAGTCCCAGGCCCAGCTGGCCTCCGGCGCCGAGCACTGAGCCGAAACCGAAGCTCTCGCTATAGCGGCCGGCCGAGGCCGAAACATCGGCGATGACGACGTGCAGCGGCGGCAGGGCCTGCGGTGCTTGCGGAGCCGATCGGAACGCGTCGCGGATGGAATAGTAGAGCGTCATGGCGCCACGGTTTTCGACCGCTCCGCCATCAGTCACCCAGTATCGCATCCTTGCTTCTCCTGATGCTTCGATGTCGATTGCGGCATCGGGAAAGACGGGCGGAAAATTTGCGCTCAATGCTGCAGCACGCGCGATCGATATATCCGCGTTGTCGAGCGTTACGAGCTGCATATGCAGCGATCCGTCGTCCGGTGGAGACGCCGGCGCGGCAAGATTGGTCAACACCAACCGCCCGCCCGCCTGGCCGGCATCCAGGAACTGGCGGCAGCGCGTAGCCCTCTCGGGTAGCGAAAGGTTGTGATTGGCTTGGCAGGGCTGACCGTTATTGGAAAAAGACCCAACGATCGCGGTGTTGAGCATGAGGCCGAAGGACGGCGCTTCCATTGTTCCGGTGCCCATGTGGCAGACGAAGGATTCGGCGAGTATCGCGCCCAGTCTCGACCGTGCGGGGATCCAGCCCGTTACGTCTTCATCCGGCCTTTGAGCTTCATGGCAGGCTGAGGACGCCCAGCGCCAGCGCCCGAAAGCGAAGCGCATGTCGCTTGCTCCATCAATCACTTGTTCGATGAAGGGCAGCGCCATGGCTTGCGAGAAATCGCCCCATGCCTTGACATCCATAGTGTCGCGCGGCCGGCGAAGCTCTTTCTCGTGAAGCGCAAAATAGCCGAGCGCGGCGCTGCCACCTGACACACCGCTGACGAGGACAACGTTGCAGATCTGGTCGTGTTCGGCCAGCCCCCGCAGCAGCGAGGCGGTATAGATCGCCGCACGTGTGCCGCCGCCGGAGGCGACGACGGCAATTCTCGGCATGGTGGGCTGCAGCGGCCCGCAGCCGCCGTTGGGTTGGTTGCTTTCGAACAATAGCGCTGCCGGCTGCTTGTTCACGTGCCGCTCGGAGCGGATAGCAAGTTCCGGCGGCTGGATCGCCCGCAGGAAGCTGAAGACGGCGGGACCGCCGATCAGGCCATAGGCCAGGGCGCCGACGAGGGCGGGATAGACGAGCGTCGAACGCTGGAAGTTGCGCAGGCTTGCAAGCAGGTCTCCCGTTGGAGCCTGTCCGGCGGGCAGGCGCTCCAGCTGCGTACGAAACTGCGCGAGCATTTCCGCCGGCGTCATGAACTGGATCGCCCTGTTCGATGCGGCTTTGGTCTGCCGCTGATACTGATCCTCGTAGCGGCCCTCGATCTTCAAACGCCCCGCGCCATGCAGCGCGATCGTCCGGCCCCGGTTGCGGACGGTGCTCAAGGTCTCGCTGCCTTCATAGTCGTAAGCGATTTCGACCGGCGTGATCGATAGGTGCTGCTTGTCGATGAGGCGCATCAGCCGGCGCGCGACGAAGTGATCGCACCAGAAGCCGTAGTACCAGGCGACGGCATAGGCGAATACGATATAGCGCATGATCGTCGTGTTGCCGTAGCCTCTAGAGCCGGCGTTGAAGAGATAGGTGATGTAATGGACGTCGGCGAGGCGCAGCACCGCAACGACGATGACGAGAACGCTGATGACCCGCTGCGGGCCGATGAAGAAGAGGCGCCCGACCGTCTTCAGGATTTCCATCAACCGGTCGAACAGGATGCCGAGGAAAAGGACAATCCATGCGACAAGGGCGGTCACGCCGAATGCGTACCAGAGATAATGGTCCGGCACGAACAGGGTAAGCAGCGATCCGGGCAGAAGCAACTCGACCGGATAGCGGATCGGGGCGATGACAAGGGCCGATACCAGCGCGGCGATCGGTCCGCGACCCATGAAATCGTATCGGTTCTTGGGCAGGAAGAGCTCTACTTTCGGCAGGCTGTCGGCAAGTCCGCCGCCTGCATTGGAGCGGAACAGGCTCGATGCGAGCAGCCAGGCCGCCGGGAGCGCAAGGACAAGTGCGCAGACGATCGCGACGCCGACATGCAGGCGGGGCCGCGCCGTCATCATGCCGTAGGTTTCCGGGCGCGAATTGACGAGGAGAAGCAGGGCAAGGGCCGCAAGGATGACGAGCTGTCCTCCCAGCAGATACTGGTTAAAGAGCGCCTGGCGGCCAGCGGCCGCATGCAGCAGGAAAAGAAGCGCAAAACCGATCGCGAGCAAGCCGAGATTGCCCCAGCGCATCTCGACGGTCGGGCCGAGCGCCATGGCAAGGGTCAGAATAGCCGCGAGCACCGGCACGAACCAGGCGTAACCGTCGGGGGCGAGCCATCGCCAGGCGATGTGCCGCCCCTTCGGCAGCGGCTGGTTCAGCCAGGCATCGAATTCCCGCCACCATCGAACGAAACTCCGGACGTGTTCGCCGAGCCAATTGTAGATGCTGGCTTCCCGATGGGTAGGGTGTTCGTTCATCAGCGTGTTTCCAGTCAGCTGTCGGCGAGAATGACGTCTGCCGCCTTCTCCGCGATCATGTAGACGGCGGTGGCAAGGAAGTAGCCGGGAATGCGGGGGAAAACGGAAGCATCGACGACGCGCAGGCCTTCGATGCCGTGCACCCTGAAGCGGCTGTCGAGCACGCCGCCATCCTCGCGGGGGCCGATGGCGCAGGTGCCGCAGGCATGATGGCCCCAGGCGTTTTCCGCGACATAGCGGCGAAGCGCCTCGTCGCTCTCGTTCTGCCGGCCGGGCTCCTCTTCGCTTGCGATGAGATCGTCCATCGCATCGTTGACCTTCCTGACGAAGCGGATGGCATGGACGACGGCATCGAGATCGAGGTCGTAATCGCCGGTTCCTTCGAAGAAGGAATGAAACACGACGGCAGGCAGGGCCGCGGGATCGGCACTTCTCAGCCGCACCGTTCCACCCTGGTTTTCGGTATAGGCCTTGAGGATCGCCCATGTCATGTAATCCGGCTTGCGGATGCGCGCGGAATAACGAGGAAAATAGCCGCGGAAATCGGCCAGCAGCGAAAAGCAATGCAGGTCCGGTTCCGGCAGCGTGTTGCGGGATTTGAGCGTCAGGGAAAACATGACGCCGTTGCTCGTATAGTTGCCGATGCGGAATCTGCGCCACCGCCGGTAATGGACATCGCGGGTCGTATAGGTCACGCCCTTGAGGGCCGACCAGGGTTCTTTCATCCGGCTGACGACGCCGACCTCGTAGCGGTCCTGCAGGTTCCGTCCGACGTCAGGAAGCGCTTCAACGACGGGAATTCCGTGCTCGTCGAGATGGCCGGGATCGCCGATGCCGGAGAGCATCAGAAGCTGCGGCGAGGCGAAGGCGCCGCCGGCAAGGATGATTTCGCGACCGGCCCGAATGACCTCCTCGCGCCCCTCCCCGTCGATGCAGCGAACCGCCACCGCCCGCTTGCCGTCGAATTCGATGCGCGTGACGGTGGTGTTGAGGCGAAGCGTCAGGCGGTCGGGGTGCCGCTTGATCACGTCGAGCAGCCGCTCGCGCGGCCCGTGCCTGGTGTGGCGGCGCGTCGAAAGCGGTGTGACGCGCACGCCGCAGGCGCCGACGTTCCAGTTGCGGTGGTCGTTCGGGTCGATCTCGGTCGTCTCCCAGTCGGAGCCCCGCTTGCCGAAGGCGTCGGCCGCCGCGCCGACGCAGCGCAGCAGCGCCCGCCACAGCGGCCAGTCGCGCAAGGCCCGCAGCGGAACGGCGCGCTCCGTGGTCATCCACCCCCACCATCCATGGCCCGTCGGATTGAGGCCCGTTGCGGCGGCAAGCCAGCGCCACAAGAAGAAGCGGTAGCGGCAGCGCTCGATGCGCTCGAAATAGCCCTGCATGTGCGGGGCCTTCCAGCTTTCGTCGCCGGTGACCGCAAAGATGTGGTTCCAGTCGCAATGATTGGGCCTCACGACGATCATCGCATGATGAGCGGTGCAGCCGCCGAGCCCGCGCACGCGCGGATACAGCACGCCGTCCTTTTCCTTGCTGTAGCGCCAGTCGCGCTCCTGCATCTCCTGATTTTCATAGTGGCGCACCCAATGGTTCTCGGTCATGCCGGGATGTTCGGAGGCAAAGGCGTGAAAGGCCGGTACGCGAGAGGCATCGGCAAGCGGCATGTCGGTGCCGTCGTCGGCTTTGGCCAGCGGATCGCCGCCGGCTTCGATGACGAGCACCGTCCGGCCCTCTTCGGCGAGCCGCGCGGCGACGACGGCGCCACCGGCGCCGCTGCCGATGACGATATAATCGTGGGTCGGCCCGTCGGACATCGTCAGAACTGCTTCAGATAGGAAATCAGGGCATTCTTGTCCGATTGCGAGAGATCGGCGCCGAATGTGTGCCCGCCATTGACCACGTAATCCGGGCATTTGCTCAAGCCCACCAGGCGGTCGACGAGTTTCGTGTCGCGCACCACCTTCTCGGCTTTGGCGAGCACTGCGGGATCTGCGAGTTCCTCCGGCGTACATTGCCCGCCGAGCTCGGAAAAGGCTCCGATTAGCGCCGGACCGGCGGCAATCAGGCGCTTGTAATTGGCGAACTTGTCCTCCTCGTCATTGTCGGGCAGCAGCTCGGTGTTGGTCAGCGCGTTGATCGGGAAACCGGCCGGGAACGGGCCGACGGTGATCGAGCCGTCCTTTTTGAAGGCCCAGCCGGCGACCTTGTTCAGCATGCCGGTGAAGGGCTTCACCTTGTCGGGCACGAAGCCCGGCGGTACGATGAGGCAGGAGGGCGCGCTCGTCCGGTAGATATAGCCCGGCACCGGCGCCTCGGTCATCTTATCCATGCGGCGCGTCTGCGGTGAGAGCATCTGGCGGATCGACCGATCGAAGACTGTAAGCCTGTTTTCGACGCAGGGCAGATAGGGATCGCCGGCATCCGCCGCGGGGCAGGCGGTGCCGCGCCCAGCGCCGTAGCCGCCGGCATTGTCCTGATTGTAGTAGTCGGTTCCGTGATAGCTCTCCTCGTGGCCGACCGAATTGTTGAGCAGGAAAGGCGCAGTCGACCAGAGGCTGACGAGTGAAGGCGGCCTCAGATAGCCGCGCCCGTTGCCGGCCGCCTGCAGCGGCGTTGCCGCCCCCGAAACCGGATGATTGACCGTCACCTCATGCGGAGGCGGCAGCGCTTTGTAGGTGGAAGAGGTGAAATTGTCCCAGACGTCGCCCGAAAGCCCGTTGGTGGCGATCGCGCTGCAGGCATTGGTGCGCACGATATCCATCGGCACGCGCCGTTCCGTGGAGAGGAAATTGCTGTCGAGGAAGTCCTTTCCGTCCTCATCCTTTTCGGTGACGAGCTTGACCATGCCGCGCTTGAAGGCATCCGACTGGGCCCAGGACCAATAGCGATCCCAGCATTCGCGATAATGAGGGCCGGCTCCGCCGCCTGCGCAGATGCCCTGATCGACGCCGAGGTCCGGCGCCGGCACCGGCTGCTTGCTCGAATGACAGGCGGCGCAGTTTTCGGCAAAAACGATCTTCCCGCGATCGACCTCGGCCGGATCGCGCGCTTTGAGCACCTGCTCTCCGACTGCCGTATCCTTCAGATGATCGGCGCGGGCCGCGACCAGGAAGAATATCGCCATGTCGGGCGTCATCGTCTCGGTGGCCTGCCAGTAGACCGAATTCTTCTGGGCGTCGGTGATGCGGATCGGCGAGATCTTCTGCCCGCCGAGGAAGGGGCGGAAATGCAGCAGCCATTCTTCGCTGAACAGGCCGATATTGAGATAGACGCGATTGAGCGCGCCGAGCGTGCCGACGGAATCGGCTCCGTCCTTCAGGACGCGCATCGAGGCGACCGTGCCGGTCGCCTTGTCGTAGAGGGAACCGAAGGCTGCGGTCTGCGGATAGTCCTGCGCCTGCTTGTTGTCTTTCTCGTCTCCCTTGATGGTTTCCTTGCCCGTCTTTGCCCCGATGCGCAACCGCTCCAGGACGTTGTAGACGGCGTTCATCGTACGAGGGTTATTCATGTAGTCGCTCGAAACCAGCGAGGTATCGAGCGAACCGGGCGGGTTCGTATGGAACAGCTGGAAAAGGAAGTTCCCTTCGTTAGGGGCCGGTTCCACGGGCGTCGCTCGCGGTTTGGTGTTCCAGAAGAAAATGCGGTCGACCCAGAAATACTGGGCGCCGGGATTGGAGGAGATTTCAGGGAATTCCGGGCTCTCGACGTTCTTCGGCGGATTGATCGGACTGGGGCCGACATGGCAGAAGGCGCAGGACATGCCGACGCGATAGGGACGCACGAGATCCTTGTCGTTGTAGTAGGAAGGATCGGTATAATAGCGCACCGCATCCCAATGTTCGGCCGCCTTGCTGTCGAAGGCGGGATTGGGGAAGAGACGCAGGCCCATTACGCCCGTTGGCTCGCCGTAGTAGGAGCCGACCGGGACTTTCTTCTCCTCGCCCCTTACCTTGACCGTGGTGCCGCGCGAGCCGATCCGCACGCCGGGATAGCGTGCGTCCGCCTCGGTATTGCCGCCGAAGCTGTCGGCCGGGCACTCCGTCTTGCGCTGATCGATCCACAGCCCCCAATGATCGGGATCGGCGCTCTTCGGGGTTGTGAAGCAGGGTTCGTTGACGAGGCCGAGATAGCGGAAGCGGTTGTCGCGGCCATAGGCCATCGTCGGATGGGACGAGATGGTCTTCAGGAGGTCGAAGGAGCCGATTGTCGCGCGGGCGGCGAAGTCCCAGAAACGGTCGTTGCCGCCAGTCCAGACGGTCCAGGTGTTCTGTCCGCGGATCGCCGCCTTGCGGACGGCCTCCGGATCGAGCCCGGTGGCGGTTGCGACCTCCTTGATCTCGTCGGGATAATCGGCGCCGGCTGTCGGCGGCAGCAGCAGGCCCTTGTCCATTGCCGCGAAGTAAGGCTCTCCCGCCCCGGGAAATTCCTCGACCTTGCGATGGGCTTGCTTCGCCTCATCCTCGACATGGCCGAACTGGCCCGCATCCGGCTCGATCAGCCACCAGACGATGAGCGCAACCGCAGCAACGGCGATAACGGCGAGGGTGACGACGGTCGCCACGATCCAGGCGATAAACCGCATGATGCGCTGTCTGATGTTTGCCATCGATCCCTCCTGATGGTCAAAGTGTCTTGAGATACGAAAGCAGCTGCTCCTTCGCCTCCGGCGGCAAATCCGTGCCCCAGAGATGACCGCCATTGCCATTGCCCGGCCGGCTTGTGTCGTAAAGCGTGCCGTACCGTTCCCCCGGCGTATCCGGCATGCTTACGAAGCCTGCATTCTCGGCATCCACGAGATCGTAGCCGCGGTAGAACTGCCCCGGCCGCTCGGCTGGCGGAAGAAGCAAGGCCCGCAATGTCGGGACGCTGCCGTTATGCAGGTAAGGACCGCGCAGCCACAGGCCCCCGAGGCCTGTCGCGACATAGCCTTCGGTCTTCTGGAAGTTGGTAAAACTCCAAGCGTAACTCGGCTCGTAGGCGGCGTAGCGGTCGCGGGCCGCGGGCGTCCACATGTCGAGGCGATGGCGGTCGGTGCCGAGCTCGACGATCGAGATCGGCGTCCGGTAACGGGGCCCTTTGGCGTCATGGCAGACGGCGCATTGCGCGATATAGATCCCACGGCCGGCGTCGACCGCCGCCGCATCGACATGATAGGGATCGCCTGCCGGCCTGAGAGGAGAAAACGGCGAGGGCGGCGGCCCCTGCAGGCGGATGAAATCCATAATGCGGCGAAGGCCCTCTTCGCTTCCCCCATAAGATTTGTAGGTCATCCCGTCGCCGATCGCACCCGAGACCACCGTCTCGTAGAGATCGGTCTGCAATCCGTCCCAGTGGAGCGAGAAGCGGCGCGTATTGGTGGTGGCGAGACCGGCAAGCGACCACAGGGGCATCATGTCGGAATTGCCGATCGTGTGGTCGTCGGCAAGACGGAGGTTCTGGAACTTGACCGGGTTGAAGGGATCGATCCGGCCCGGGCCCCAATCCGGCCGGTCCTTCATCCAGGCGAAGCGCCCCCCCTGCTCCTGGAGGGCCGCCCGGGTCGCCGGCACCAGCACGAAGCGATAGAGCGCCCATTCCCAGACCGGCATGTCGTAGATCTTGCCGATCTCCGCCATCACCCGGTCGGCGGTAAACCGCGGATCGGCGCCGACATCGATGAGGAAACGGATATAGGCCTGCGGATTGACCCTCGTTCCCGGGCCTGCTTCGACCAGCCGCGCCGGCTCGTCGGCACGCAGCCGGTAGCTGCCCTGGTGGCAGAAGGCGCAGTTCGGCGCGACGCGCCCTATGACGCCGAGCGTCTTGACCGAGAGGCCGACAGGAACCTCGTCGCCGGCGCGCCAGTAGAGGCCGAAGGCGCCGTAGCCGTCCGCGTTTGCCGGCAGATGTTCGGGAAAGAGCTGCGGCAGGACCCGCCAGATCCAGTAGGGAATTCCCTGAACCTCTTCATTGCCGATCGAACCGTGGTTGAACACTTCAGCCAGATCGTTCGTCTTCGGCTGGGCGACCGGCCGGAAAAGCAGGAAGAACAACGCGAAAGCGCCGACGACGAGCAGCACCAGAACGGCTAAAAGCCATTTCCAGAAGACGCGCCTCATGCCTGTCTCCCTTCGGCGATATTCTGTTCGAGCCGCAGGATGCGCAGGAGACAGAAAAGCGTCGCAATGCCGACCGACCCGTCGAGGAAGACACCGGCGAGGTAGCCGAGCGGCTGGTCGAAGACGAAGACGGCGAGAAAGAAGAATACCGTGCCGAGCGTGCGGGAGGGAAAGACCGCAAGCCAGGCGAAAACGCGGTAGCGGTCGATATCGAGCGTCGCCGGAATGTAGAAGATCGATAGGATCCCGAGCAGCAGGCCTGCAAATCTCGGCCAGATCAGCTGGTTCACGCTAATGCCGAAGAGGCCGAGGATCCACTCCGGACAGAAGATGAGCGGCAGGACGAAGGCGAAGTTCAGCAGGATGCCGATCCAGACGAGGATTGCATGCCGTGCCTTCCATTTGCTGAGCGATCGCGACTGGGTCATAGCGTCTTCATATATTCGACGAGGGCGTCTTTTGCCGCGTCCGGCAGGTCCGTGCCGTAGCGATATCCTTCATGGCCGGCATTGCCGTTGCCGGGCCGCGCCGTGTCGTAGCGAAAGAGATCGCCGCCGGCAGACTGGTCCGACCGATAACCCACCCTGGCGAGATCGAACTCGTCGCTGCCGCGGAACCAGACAGGCGGCCGCTTGGCGCTCGACTCGAGCAGATCGCGCAGGGTCGGCACCGAGCCATTGTGCAGATAGGGTGAGCGCGCCCAGATGCCGTCGAGCGGGTGATTGGCATAGCCGTCGGTCTTGTGGAAGCGGCTGAAGCGCCAGGGATAGCCGGCATAGAGCAGGTTCTGCTCGGCGGCGAAATTTTCCGTATAAGAGGTCCAGCGTCCCGCATCAGTGCCGATATCGGCGAGTGGAACCGTCTTGCCGAGGCGCGTGAAACGCTGCCTGTCGTAGCTGTAGCCGTTCGCATCCTTGAAGCCGTGGCAATCGGCGCAATAGTGCATGAACAGCGTCTTGCCCTCTGCCGCCTTCGCCTGATCGATCTTGGCGGCGACGGGGAACGGCGGCGAAGGCAGATCCCACATCCAGTCCTCGATACGCGCGATCGATGCCCGGTCGACCGTCACGGGCGTGACGCCGGCGCCAAGTGCGGCGCTCAGGTTTCGTTCGGCCACGGAATCATTGTTGCCGTCCCAATGGAGGTTCATGCCCTCGCGCGGGCGCTGGCGCCAGATGGCGGGGTAGTCGGAAGAGCCGTTCAGCGCCGCGCCGCTGATATGCGCCTCGTCCATCGGAAAGTTGAACTGTAGCGCCTTATAGGGATTGAACGTATCCACGCGGCCCGGCCCCCATTCCTCCTGCCGCTTGACGAAATCGAGTTGGGTGCCGAGATCGAGGAAGGCGTTCTTGACCCTGGGAAAGACCACGTAGCGGTAGACCAGCCGCTCGAAGACATTGAGATCGCCGCCGACCTTGGGGCCGTCGATCGTCGCAATCAACGCATCCGCGGTAAAGCCGGGATCGCGGCCGACATCGATGAAGAAGCGAATGAATTCCTGCAGGCGCAGATTATTGGAAGGTGCGCCGGGGATGAGATGGCGAACCGGATCGCCGGGAAGATGATATGTGCCGACATGGCAGACGGAACAGTTGAGCCAGACCCGCTCGACGCCTGAGACCACGCGGCGCGACACCCCGATCGGAAGGTCGTCGCCGGGCTTTTCGTAGAGGAAGCCGAAACGGCTCCAGCCTTCCGGCCCGAGCTTGTCGGCATACATGACCGGCAAGGCCTTGAAGACCCAGTAGGGCGGTCCCGTCGCCGTCTCGCTGCCGATAGAGCCGTGCATGAAATGCTCGTTCTGGCCTTTGAAAGCGACGACATACTGGTTGACGAAAACCAGATAGTAGACGACTGCGAGCAACAGCAGCACGACGATCGCCAGCCACCAGCGGCGGTGGCGGGCGACTGCGATCTCGACGGGCGTTTTGCGGTCGTTGTCGCTGCTCATGAGTTCCACTCCGAATGCGCGGGCGATGGCGCGTCTCAATGGAAGGTCGGCGGCTCGAAAACCGACATGACCTGCTTGATCATCTTGTCGTAGCGATCCTCGAAGCTCGTTCCGTCAAATCGGCTGAGGTCATAACAGCCGAGCGGGTTTTCGAGATCGTTGAGCAGACACTTGTTGCAGTAGGTGCATTCCTTTTCCGGGCCGTTTGCCTTGGCGAGGATCTCCGGCAGATCGTTGTTGGCGATCAGCGGGCGGGCCATGGTGACGCCATCGCAGGCTTTCGAACGGATGGCCTCGGCGATCCTGTCGGCATGCTGGAAGCCGCCGGTACAGAGCACCTTGATATCGGGGTCGATCTTGCCGATCGCTTCGGAAACGGCGCGTGCATAATCGAGATTGATGCCCTCGATGACCTTGCCCCTGCGCCAGCGCCAGAGCGCCTGGAACGCGCGGGCCAGCAAAGGATTGGAAAAGATCGCATAGTTCATCGGCGCCCGCGTACCCTGCGAGAGCATGCCGTCATACCAGCGGTGAAGGTCGTTCAGCGGAAGGTCGCCGGCCGGATTGCGCGGATGCGGAAAGGTCGATCCGCTTGAAACATGAAAGGAATCGACACCCTTGCCGCCATCGAGCAGCATGGTGCAGATCTTGACGGTTTCGTCGAGCGTGTTGCCTTTCCTGATCCAGGGATAGAGCCAGTCATTGTGGTCGACGCCGTTGATCTTCATCTGCAGGTGAAAGTCGTGCCCGACCTCGCGCCGGATCGCCCTGACGATCTCGAGCACGAAACGCGCCCTGCCCTCCCAGCCGCCGCCATATTCGTCGGTCCGGTCGTTGATGCCGGAGCTCAGGAACTGTGTCAGCAGATAGCCGTTGGCGCCGTGAAGCTCGACACCGTCGAGCCCCGCCTCCCGCGCGCGCCGCGCCCCTTGTGCGAACTGTTCCACCACTTCGGTGATTTCGGGTTTCGTCATCGCCTGGGCGAGCAGCCCGTGGAAGTAATCGCTTTTGCTGGTCGAACTCAGGCCCTTGCTGAACAGGTTCTCGACGCCACCCATGTCCTGCTGGCGACCGGAATGGCTGAGCTGCATGATGAACCGACAGTCATGGGCATGGACGCGGCGGCCTACTTCCCGCCAAAAGGGGATTTTGTCGTCATCGTCGATCATCGCGTAACGCACGAGGATCCGGCCGCGCACTGAGACCGGCGTGAAGGAGGAAATGATGCAGCCAATGCCGCCGCGCGCGAATTTTTCCTCCCAGTTCAGCCGGGCGTTGCCGCCGTGACCATTATAATCATCGAACTGACCGGATATATTGGATCGAAAAAGACGGTTCTTCACCGTCAGCGATCGAAACTTCAGCTCATCGAAAATGAGCGCCGCATTGTCGGCGTGGATGTATTGACTGTCTGGATGCATGAAGGCTTATCCGGATGACGTGCCGAAGCAGCGGAAAGAGGAAGTAAAAGCCGAAATGCAATGCTAAAGTTATAACTTTCTAGTGTGTCGAACAATAATGCAATTTAATGTGGGTTGCAAACGAATTTCGAGAGCAGGACTCTACTCGGCAAACCCGCCACGGCTTCAATTTCCTCGAAGGCTTATTGCGGGACTCTTTGACCGGAAGATGCGAACTGAATGGACCGATAGAACGCAGCCGCTCTCAACTGTACTTTTGCAATTTTTTCCTTGTGCTGCCCGCCAGCGAATGCATGGGCATGGTACAGCAGCTGAAACTCGATAAAGAAATTGTATTTGACCACCGGTTCTGGTCAAAGTTTGAGACATACCTTCACGATATGCCCAATTGCTGCATCTAAGCCCCGCCGACCGGCTTTCTTCCTACCAGACGAGGCCGCGGGCCGCGACATCCTCGACGCGGGTGACGATGCCGCCCCGATGGAAGACCATCGTGTCGAACAGGTTGGAGACCACGCAGGTGTGGTTCGGGATGATGAAGAGCCTCTCGCCGATCTGCGGCCGGGGGCCGGTGCAACTCGACAGGTCGATCACGCCGTGTTCTTCCGAGAGGCTGCTGATCCGCGCCTCGGGATAACCGACCACCAGACCGTAATCGCTAAAACCCTGAAGATCCGATGTCAGAGCCTTCGACCCGGCATCGATGACGGCGCGGTCGGCGTTTGGCCGCGACACGACGGTCGCCAGCACATGCATGGCGCAATCGTCCTCGGTGCAATGGCCCATGCGCACCATCTGGCGATCATTGTAGATATAGGTGCCGGCGCGGTGTTCCGTGGCTGAGGTGACGAGATGCGCCTCGAACAGGCTTGGCGTTCCGCCATTGCTGACGATCGGGCAGCTTATGCCTTCCGAAGTCAGCTGTGCGAGCGTCTCTGTGATGAAGGCTTCCACGGCGGGGGCCGATTGCGGCTTCGGATAGGTCACGATGCCGCCGAAGGTGAGGCCGTCGGCAGCGGCGATACGCTTGGCGAGCGAGGCCGCCTCACCCGGTGTCTGCACGCCGCAGCGGCCGCCGCCTGTATCGCATTCGACCAGCACGTTCAGCGGCTTGTGGCCGGAGAAATGCGCCGCGAGCCCGTCGACCGTCACTTCGCTGTCGGCGACGACCTTGAGGGCCGAAATTCTCTCGTTCAACTTGGCCAGGCGCTCGAGCTTCTGCGGTCCGAGGATATTGAAGGTGATGAGGATATCCTCGAAGCCCGCTTCGGCAAAGACTTCGGCTTCCGTCACCTTCTGGCAATTGATGCCCTTGGCGCCCGCGGCAACCTGCGCGACGGCGAGAGCCGGGATCTTGTGCGTCTTGATATGCGGGCGGAAGTTCAGCCCGTGCCGGTCCATATAGGATTGAACGCGGTCTATGTTCGCCGCCAGCCTGTCTTCGTCGATCACAGGACGTGGCGTCGAGAGATCGGCGATCCTGTCGCCTGCCTTGGCGACGACGGCAAACCGGTTGTCATGCATCTAGGCGGCTCCGCGTTCTAGTCCGTGTGGATCGGCGACGATCGGCCATATGGTCTTCGGTGCCCGCCGATACGGCGTCGTCGCCGGATTATTGGGATAGGGCGTTCCGGCTGAGCAGTAAAGGATCTCTGCCGCGATCTTCGAGAAGGACGCGAAGAAGTGGTTGGTGGATTTGATCACCAGGATCTTCTGCCTGGCGGGGTCGATGCCCATCGCCGAAAAAAGGCTCGGGTCGAAGCTTTGAGCGCGCGTCGAGTTGAGGATGATGTCGATGCCGTCAAGCACGATATGTGCGGCATCGCCGAAAGGTGCGAGGCTCTCGCCAAACTGCATCTCGGCATTCTTCACCAGCTTGACGACCTTGACGGTGCCATCGACGGGATTGCCGGTGCCGGGCGCCGACTTGGCGCCGAAGCGCAGTGGAATTTCCGCCCCCTCGCCTGCCGCAAAACAGATCTGGACGGCCACCGGATCCCAGATGGTGCCGATCGCGGCACTCGTGACGCCGCGGGCGATCAGCTCTCCGAGAATGACCGTTGCATCCCCTGCCGTGCCGCCACCCGGATTATCCCAGACATCGGCGATAACGACCGGCCATGCGGTGGCGGCTATCGCGCGCGCGACGGCTTCCCTCTCGTCGATTTGCGGGACCATGAAGGTGCCGCGCTTCGAAAACAGCTCGAGGCCGAGTTCGCGCGCCAAAGCCGCGCCCTTTTCCGGCTTGTCGTCCGTCACGACAAGCAGCTTAGTTCCCATTTCGGGAACGTCGCCCACCATAAAACCGTGGATCACCGAGATCGACAGGACGTCCGGATCATCCTTCTCGATCTGCATGATCTTGTCGACGAAGGAACGCATGGGTTCGCGCGATGTCGGGAAGACGTCGATCATCTTGCAGTCGAACACCGACATATCAGGCTTGATCCGGCCCTCGAGCGTCTCGACCGCAATGCGCCAAAGGTCCTCGGCGCGGTCGACGAAGTCCGTATGCGGAAACTCTTTGAAATAGACGGCGAAATCGAGAGCGGCGACGCGTTTTGCGGTGAGATGGCTGTGCGGATCGAGTTCGGCGCAGATGAGGACATCAGGCCCGACGATCTCGCGGATGCGCGACAGAAGATCGCCTTCCGTATCCTCGTATCCGGCTGCCACCATGGCGCCGTGCAGGCCCATGACAACGGCGTCGACAGGCATTGCCGCGCTAAGTTGGCCGAGGATTTCGTCACGCAATTCCTCGTAGGTCGCCCGGTTGACGAGGCCTGCGGGGTCGGCCCAGGTGGCGGTTCCTTCGATCAGTTCCCAACCCTTTTCTCGGGTGACGCGCCTTCCGACTGTGATCGGCGCAGTGCAGAGCGTTGGTGTTTCGGGATGCTGGCCGGGCGGGGCATAAAGAGAGGCTTCGAATGCGCGACGATCCACGCAGATCGGGGAAAAGGTGTTGGTTTCCGTCGCCAATGCTGCCGTGAAAATGCGCAAGAAAGTGGCCTTCGTGTTGTCGGCCCCGCGTCAACCCATCGGGTTCGGCAGGTAGCCGGTGAAACCTGAGATTTTCCAGCGTCCTTGGTGAAGCCTGCAATAATAGAGCGTCTGCCATTGCATGACGTCTCGGGTGCCGTCAGGCTTGGAAATGCCGCCGTCGAATTTCTTGCGGACAAGCGCCATATCGCCTTCGATTTCGATATCTTCCAGCGTCGTCGTGGTGAAGATCGCCGTGCGCGCATCTTCTGCGAAACTCTGTTTGGCGAAATCCTTTGCCTGCCTCAGCCATTCCTCGCGATAGGCAGACAGCGTCGGAAATGCGAGACGCCACTTGTCGGGGCTGACTTCCTTGCGGCCATCGATGCCGATGAAGCCCTCTTCCACGAAGTCATGCTCGACCATCGACCAATCGGCAGCCAGAAAGGCATCGATATCGCGCGGAACGAGCATCTCCCAGATAGAATATCGGGCGCTGTCGGACGGGAATGGATTCTTGAAAGGATCGCGCATATTTGCCCTGGATTGAAATTCTTTTCATAAATCGCGTTTTTCACTGGTCAAATTCTGCTTTCTATGGTCACTTGTCAACTTATCAAGAAAATAATTTGCAAGGACTTCAGCATGCCGATCAAGCGCTATGGCACTGTTCAAACGGGCGCCGGCGGCAAGGCGCTGCCTTTCGCACGTGCGGTCGAAGCCGACGGATGGCTGTATGTTTCCGGGCAGGTTGCGATGGAAGATGGCGAAATCATCGACGGCAACATCATTGCCCAGACCCACAAGACGATCGCCAACGTCCTTTCGATCCTCGATGAGGCCGGATATGGCGTCGAGGACGTCGTGCGCGTCGGCGTCTGGCTCGATGATCCGCGCGATTTCTGGACCTTCAACAAAATCTATCAGGAGTATTTCGGCGAACATCCGCCGGCACGTGCCTGCGTGCAATCGTCGATGATGGTTGATTGCAAGGTTGAGATCGACTGCGTGGCCTATAAGAAGAAGGATAGATAGAGAACCATCGGGGGGACGGGCTTGGATATCTTTTCAACGCTGCAGGAAGACAAGGGTCGGCTCTCTCCCTCCGAGAGCCGCATCGCGGAGATCATCGTCAACGACTTCGAGTTTGCCGTGAATGCCTCGATCATCGAGCTGGCGGAACGGGCCGAGGTATCACCGCCGACCGTCACGCGCTTTTGCCGGCGGCTCGGTTGCGAGAGCTTTTCCGACTTCAAGGTGCAGCTTGCCCGCACCGCCCATATCGGCGTTCGTTATCTGAAGCCGGAATCGAAAAGCACCGATCCGGCCGATGTCGCCCAGGATATCATCACCAAGGCCCAGAACGCGCTCTTTCTCCTGCATCGGTCGCTCGATCTCGCTGCGATCGAAGCCGCCGTTTCGCATATCGCCAAGGCCGATATGATCTATGCGTTCGGGTCGGGCGGCAATTCGTCGATGATCGCCGACGAGCTCCAGAACCGGCTCTTCCGTCTCGGGCTTCGCATCACGGCAAGTTCCGACCACAGCATGCAGCTGATGATGGCTGCCGCGGCAAGGCCCGGCGATGTGTTGATCGGCTCTTCCTTCTCAGGGCGCAACATGGAGCTGGTGCGCGCCTTCGAACTTGCCCGCCAGACCAAGGTAAAGACGATCGCGCTCACCCAGACGGACAGCCCGGTTGCCAAGGCCGCCGAAATCGTCGTGCCGATCGACCTTCCCGAGGGGCACAATATCTATCGCCCGACCTCGACGCGCATCGCCTACATCGCGACGATCGATATCCTGTCGAGCCTGGTCGCCTACGCCGTTCAGCCGAAGGCGACGACCACGCTTCGGCGTATCAAGCAGCAGCTTGTCATTCACCGTGACGGCGACGACCGGCAATTGCTTGGAGATTGAAAGTTCATGAGCGGGAGCGACAGAAAATGACGCAGTCGATTGCCATCGTTACCGGTGCTGCAGGCGATATCGGCGCGGCGATCGCCGCACGGCTCGCCGATGACCATGACGTCGTGTTGCTCGCCGATATCGATGCCGCGGCTGCGGCTGCCGTGGCATTGAAGCTCGGACCGGACAATCGCTTCGTCGCCGTCCAATGTGATGTGACCAGCGAGACGAGCATTGCGGAATTGGCAAGACGCGCCGCCGACGTGGGCGCGGTTCGAACCCTGGTCAACAATGCGGGTGCTGCCCGCGCGACCAGCCTGCACGACACGACGCCCGAGATCTGGCGGGCGGACAATGCGCTTAATCTCGAAGCGGCATTCTTATGTTTCCGCGCATTCGAACCCATGCTGAAGGCCTCGAAGGGTTCCGTCGTCAACATCGCCTCCGTCAACGGCATGCATGTCTTCGGGCACCCGGCCTATAGCGCCGCCAAGGCCGGCCTTCTGCACTTCACCCGGCTGGTCGCCGTGGAATACGGCAAGTTCGGCATCCGGTCCAACGCCGTCGCACCCGGCACGGTGAAGACGCAGGCCTGGGAGATACGCGCGGCAGCCAATCCGAATGTTTTCGAGGAAGCACGCCGCTGGTATCCACTGCAGCGCGTCGTCGATCCGAAAGATGTCGCCAATGCCGTGGCCTTTCTTGCAGGTCCTCAGGCTGCGGCCATCACCGGCGTCTGCCTGCCTGTCGATTGCGGCCTCACGGCCGGCCAGGCCGAACTCGCACGGACCTTCTCACAATCGGAACATTACTGAAACCTGGAGGAAGACGAGAGGGGCAGGTTGTGAAGCCGGCTTACGTCTGATCGATGACCGCATGAGCCGCCTTTTCCCCGACGTCTTCCGCAATCCGGCGATCCGCGCCTGCATGATCGCCATTTTCACCTTCGGGATGGCGGGGGCGATGACCGCACCTTACCGTTCGATCATTGGCATCCGCGAATTGGGGCTGAGCGACGGCCTCTATTCCTTCCTGAGTTTCGTCTCAGCGGCGGTGAACGTCGTCATCAGCATTCTGCTCGGTAATCTCGCCGACCGGCTTGGCGAATACCGGTCGACGATGATCGGCGCCTGCGTCTTCGGCATCGTCGGCTACGGCATGGTCTACGCCTTTCCGACGGCCGCCGTCTTCGTCATCAGCGGCTTGCTGCCCCTGCCGATTTACGGGGCGCTGAACTCGCTGCTGTTTGCCAATGCGCGCGCGGCGATGCACGGCATGAGCCGAAGCGACATGGTGACGGCCAACTCCGGCGTGCGCGCCATGATCTCGCTGTCCTGGGTGCTGATCCCCGGCATCACCGGCCTGCTGCTGTCTGGCGCATCGAGCATGCTGCCCGCCTACCTCTTTGCCGCCATCTCATGTCTGCTCTGCCAGGGGATCATCGTCTTCGCCTTGCCGAGGCGGGCGGCAACGGAGATGGCAGCAGTTCATCACCTCACTTATCTCGGCGCGCTTCGCCAGGTGGTTTCGCCGCGGATCTCGGCGCATATTTGCGGGGTGGCGCTGATTACCAGCACGCTGCATCTCAATGACGCCCTTCTGCCGTTGATTGCCACCGGTGCCGCGCATGGCAGGCTGAGCGATGTCGGCATTCTGGTCGGCATCGTCGCATTGCTGGAGGTCGTCTTCATCATCATCTGGTCGCGGATTGCCCGGAAAACCGGCCAGATGACGGCGCTTGCCGCCGGCACCATCATCTACGCCGTGTTCCTCAGCCTTCTCGGCTTTGCCTCCGAGCCCTGGCACCTCTATGCGCTCACCTTGCTCGCAGGCATCGGAGCGGCCGCGATCATCAGCTTTCCGATCACCTATCTGCAGGATCTCATTGCCGACCGGCCGGGGCTCGGCAGCGCGCTCATCTCCGTCAATATTTTTGCCAGTGCCGGGATCGGCGCGCTGGTCTTTGCCGCCGGCACCTATGTGACGGGCTATTCGGGAACCGCGATCCTCAGCGCCGTCACCGGATTGTCCGGCATAACGCTCCTCGGTCTCCTGCAAAAACGCAGTGCCCATTGAGTAAGTAAGACGTTCCGAAGAATGGAGCTTTCATCGGTGTTCGTCTTGTGACAAGGGTGACGCACCATTTCCTTTGAAGGCGACATGAAGGCAATTTCCGGCACGAATCTCGAGCAGGCCAAGTCTCACAACCGGCGTGTGGTGATCGAGGCTGTCCGCACGAATGGTCCCTTGTCGCGCGCAGCGATCGCCCGGATGACGGCGCTGACCGCCCAGACCGTGTCCAATATCGTCGAGGAACTGGAGAGGTCGCACCTTCTCGTCCCGTCCGAGGCGCAGAAGCTGGCGCGCGGCCAGCCGATCATCCCTTACACCATCAATCCGCGCGGCGCCTATTCGATAGGCCTCGAACTTGGCCGCCAGCGCGCCAGCGGGGTCCTGACGGACCTCTCCGGCACCGTCTGCGCGCGCATCGAGCGGCATGTCGAACATCCGGACCCGCAACGGGCCATGCCGGCTCTCCAAGCAATAGTCGAGGATCTTCAGCAGGCCTTCGCATTCGACCGGAACAGGCTGCTCGGCGTCGGGATGGCCCTGCCCGGCCGCTATGCCGATGGCGGCACCACATCTCTCAGCCCGTTGAATCTGCCCGGCTGGCAGGGTTTTCCTGTCGGGCATGAGCTGGAACAGCGGGTAAAGGTGCCGGTGCTTGTCGAGAACGATGCGACGGCAGCAGCGATCGGCGAGCGTCTTCACGGTGTCGCCCGCGGTCTGGGCAGCTTCGTCTATCTGTTTCTCGCCGGCGGCGGTGGCATCGGCGCCGGAATGTTCCTCGACGGCCACCTCTACAAGGGCAGTCGCAACAATGCCGGCGAGATCGGGCATATCATCGTCGAACCGCATGGCAAGCTCTGCAGCTGTGGCAAGCGCGGCTGTTTGGATCGCTACCTCTCGCCGGCCGTTGCCTACGAATTCATGGGCATTGCCAATGCCGAGGAGCTGTTGCCCGACGATCTCGATGCGCTGATTGCCAAAGGCGGCAAAGGTCTCGACGCCTGGCTGGATCAGGCTGTCCAGCCGCTGCGGCAGACCGTCGATTTTCTGGAGCTTGCCTTCGATCCGCAGACTATCGTGCTCGGCGGCAGCATATCGACATCGCTGATGCTTCGGCTTGCAGAGCGGCTGGAGCCGCTGCACACCCCAATCGATCCCAACCAGAAGCGGACGGTACCTCGGGTGATGATCGGCATGACCGGCAAGGATACGGCAATCCTCGGCGCTGCCGCCCTGCCGATCTTTTCCGAAACCAATCCGCGCTTCGACGTCCTGCAAAAGCCGCTCGGCTAGCGCACCTCTGCGGGCAGCCTCGCATCTGAGCGCGGCGGGCGACGGGCTAGAGGTCGCGCAAAGATGACCACGTTGCCGAGAAGCGTCAGCGCCAGGCCGATCAAGCCTAGACCGCTCCAGTGATAGCCCTCGAAGACCGTCGACAACGACAGGGCGACGATCGGAAACAGGACGGTGGCATAGGCGGCGCGTGAGGAGCCGATGCGGGACACCAGCATGAGGTAGGTGGTGAAGCCGATCACCGATCCGATTGCCGCGAGATAGAGCATGGCGGCAAGATAGGTGATGTCAGGCGGTGCGACGATTGGCGTTTGCGTCACGGCAATCAGGAAGAGCAGGACGATCGCGCCATAAGTCATGCCCCAGGCATTGGCGGTCAGCGGTGAGATTCCGACCGCGCTGTTTCGACGCGATGCCATATTGCCCAGCGAGAAGAACAGCGTGCCAAGCGCTGCGAGCCCGATCCCTTTCAACGTGCCCATATCGAAATCGACGACAACGTCCTGTCCGAAAAGGAGCAGAAGCCCGGTTGCTCCGAGCGCCGCTGCGAGAAGCGTGCGGCCTGTAATGCGGTCGCCGAAGAAGAGGCGCGCATTGACGGCGTTGTAGATCGTTGCGAGCGAGAAGATCACGGAGATCAGCCCGGACGGAATAGAGGCGGCGGCGTTGTAGAAGCAGATGAAATTGAGGCTGAACAGGCAGAGCGCTTGCGCAAGGATGAAAGGTTGATCGCGCAAGGCAGGGAGCTTGAGCTGCCGCATGACAGCCAGGATGGCGGCGAGGATCACGGCTGCGACCGCAAATCTGTAAAAGACCGAGACCAGGACCGGCACGGGACCGACCTGCATCGCAATGGCGATCCAAGTCGTCCCCCATATGAGAACGGTCGCGATGAAGAGAGTGGCATTTGCCATGGAATGATCCTCGTTTTCCGGACCAATAGGCGAACCGTGAGCAGGTCTCTTGCAGATTCTTGCTATGAAATCGATTTGCCCGGACTTCCCTGCTCGCCATGCGGGCCGTCCACCGGTATTGTTCGCAAGGCGTGGCCTGGTGTGGTGTGGGGAAGAGTGTGGGGAAGAATTGGTGAAAGATAGCCGCCTTTCGGTTTTCAGGTTTTTGTCTGCATCTCCCAATGCGCGGATGACACAGTCCATCGATTTGGGTTTCGGGCGATCAGCTGCCATCTGGAGCAATGCACACGACAGGATGAGCTATGAGCGGCCGAACGGTCATACGTTCAGTCTTTATCTGAGAGGCGGCGCCGGAACGCGTCGTCTGGATGGCAGCCCCGCCGCGCGCGGCCGTGCGGGAGTCCTGTGCATCATGCCGCAGGGGCACTCGTCCGAATGGGAAATCACCGACTTCTTCGAATTCGTCCATCTCTATGTTCCCGACGATCAGATGCGCCGGATGTTTGCTGAGACGTTTGACCGCGATGCTCGGCTCATGGCTCTTCCCGAAGTAACCTTCGCAGATGCACCCGCCTTGGCGCACACGCTTCGGCAGATGACGAAAGCGATCGCGGCGGGCGGTCATCTGCTGGCTGAAGAAGCAATGACGCAGGCGATCAACGATTTCTTCGTTGATCCGCGTTATGGAGGAATGCGTCCCTGCGCGATCAGCGGCGGGCTCGCTCCTCATGTGCGGCGCCGGAGCCTGGAGTATATCGAGGCCCATCTCGGTGAGACAATCCGCCTGCAGGATCTGGCGGCGATCGGGCAGCTCAGCGCCTTTCATTTTCAGCGGATGTTCCGGGCAAGCTATGGTGTGTCCCCACATGGCTGGGTGGCTCACCGGCGTGTCGAGCGCGCCAAATCGATGTTATCAGGCATGGACCCGATCGCGCAGATCGCTTCGGCCTGCGGCTTCAGCAGCCAGAGCCACATGACACGGGCATTCAAGTTGGGCACCGGCGTCACACCCTCTGCCTATCGGCAACGACAGTGAAGCTCCGTCGCGCGGCCGCACTTCTCTTTTCAAAAACCAATCCGTGCTTCGACGACCTGCAAAAGCCGCTCGGCTAAACCGAGGCTCTTCGGCCTTCCAGACCTCACTTCACCGCGATGACGACCTTGCCCTTCGCGCGTCCCGTTTCCACATAGTCCAGCGCCTCGTTGGTCTTATCGAACGGGAAGGCCCGATCGATGACGGGGCGGATGGCGCCTGCCTCGATCAGCGAGGTGATCTTGCCGAGTTGCGCGCCGTTGGCCGTCATGAAGAGGAAGGAATAGCCGATCCCCCGGCGTTTCGATTTCCGCCGGATGCCGAAACTCAAGAAGCGAATGACCTGCTGCAGCAGCCAGCCGAAGCCGTTTTCCCTGGCGAAATCGGGATCGGGCGGACCCGATATCGAGATCAGCTTGCCGCCCGGCTTCAGGACGGCGAGCGATTTCTCCAGCGTCTCCTTGCCAAGGCTGTTCAGCACGACGTCATAGCCCTTCAGCACTTTTTCGAAATCGTCCTTCTTGTAATCGACCACCACGTCGGCGCCGAGGCTTTTCACCAGGTCGATATTTGCCGTGCTCACCGTCGCCGCCACATGGGCGCCGAGATGTTTGGCAAGCTGGATCGCGACGGTGCCGACGCCGCCGGAGCCCGCATGGATCAGCACCCGCTGCCCCTTCTGCAGCTTGGCGCGCTCGACCAGTGCCTGCCATGCGGTCAGCGCCACAAGCGGAATGGATGCGGCCTCTTCCATGCTGAGTTTGGCGGGTTTCAGCGCAACTTCGGCAGCGTCGATGGCGATATACTCGGCGAAGGTGCCGATGCGATCCTTGCCGGGACGCGCATAGACCGCGTCGCCGGGTTTGAATTGCCGGACATTGGCGCCGACCCGGACCACGACACCAGCGACGTCATTGCCGAGCACCAAGGGAAGCCGGTAAGGCAGGATCAGCTTGAACTCTCCGTCCCGGATCTTGGCATCCAGCGGGTTCACGCTGGCGGCATGGATCTCGACCATGACGTCATTCTCGCGCAGCTGCGGTTCAGGGCTCTGGCCGAGCCTGAGGGCGCCACCCTTCTTGTAGCGATCGATCAGGAATGCTTTCATGAGGGCGAGCTTTCGTTTTTGTGATGAGCCGATAATGCGGCAAGCCAGGATCAATCGGGAAGTTTGTTGAATTTCCGGAGGCTCTTGTCGACAAAGGACTCGGGCAGGAAGCGGCGGATGAAACGCACTTGTCCTGCTGCTTTCCCGGCCGTGTAGCGTCTCTTCGGCGATGGCGCATTGGCGGCCTTGACAACGGTTGCGGCGACCACCTCGGGCGCATCGCCTTTTGAAACGATCTCGCGCATCAGCTTCTCCGCATCGGCGCGCACTGCATCATAGACGGCAAGCGGCCGGTCGGGGCGCGTGATGTTCTCCTCGAAGGAAGTGCGGGTGACACCCGGTTCGACAAGCACGACGCGGATGCCCTGTGTGCGCACTTCATGGTCGAGGGATTCCGAATAGCCTTCGATCGCGTGTTTGGTCGCAGCGTAGAGCGCGTTGAAGGGCGCCGGGATAAGCCCGAGGATCGAGCTCAGGTTGATGATCCGGCCGCTACGCTGCCGTCGCATCACCGGCAGCACGGCATTGGTCATGCGCATCGTGCCGAAGACGTTGACGTCGAACACGGCTTTGGCCTGCGCCGTTGTCGATTCCTCGGCGCCGCCGAGCAGGCCGATCCCGGCATTGTTGACCAGCAGATCGATCCGTCCCGTGCGTTTCAGAACCTCGTCGACGACGCTCTGCACCGATTGATCGTCGATGACGTCGCAGACCAGCATGGTGATGCCGTCGGCGGTGTCGGCCATCGGCTTTCGGCTGGTGCCGAACACACGGTAACCATCGCGTAGCAAGGCCTTCGCCGTAACCAACCCGATGCCGGAGGAAGCCCCGGTGACCAGGGCAATGCCGCGTTCTTTCTTGCTCATTGGCGTCTGCCTTCGTTTTTGTCGTGGAATATGCAAGCGCATTCTGTTACTATCAAAAAGATAGCAAGTCACTACTAAAAAGATATCGACATGAAGAATCTTTCCGAACAGCCCTGCCTGATCGCCCGCAGCCTGGCGCTCGTCGGCGATGCGTGGAGCATGCTGATCATGCGCGACGCCCATGCGGGGCTGACCCGCTTCGATGAATTTCGCAAAAGCCTCGGCATCGTCCCGACAATGCTGACGGGGCGGCTGTCATCGCTGACCGAGGAAGGATTGCTGGAAAAGCGTCGCTATTCCGAGCGCCCGCCGCGCGACGAATATGTGCTGACGGAAGCCGGCCGCGACTTTCTGCCGGTGCTGTTTGCAATCGGCGCCTGGGGCCGCAAGCACCGCGGCGGCGGTGCAGTCACCCGCTTCTTCGACGCCGAGACCGGAACCGAGATCGATCCCGTCACCATCGACCGCGCGACCGGAGCGCCGATTGGAACACGTCCTATTCGTATCGCCGCACCCGAATGCGAGCTGCCCGCGGCAGATGAAGCGGCACTTGACAACGCCCTTTGAAAGCGATGTCAGTATCCCCCGCCATCACCGCCTCCGGCGATGGCGAGGGTGATCCTCAAATCAAAACCCGCGACCCAATCCTGGCGCTACGATTGCTGTAGACCGTAGAGCAGCGGCATCAGTCCTGCGAGCGCCCTGAAGCGCTCCCACGACTTGGATGACGGCTTCGTCCAGCCCGTTTCAGCAAGCGCGGAAAGGCGCGGAAAGACGAGGCGGTCGAAAACGGCGCGATCCGTCATCGGCTCGGACCAGATGCAGGCCTGGATGCCGAGGAGTTTCTGTTTCTGGCTCGCCGTCCAGCCGCCGATGGGGTCGAAATTGTAGAGTTTCTCGGCATCCGAGGTGCCGGCCCAGCTGGCGCCGGGCTCATCCCAGTCGGGCCGCAGCGCCATGTCGAGGTAATAGACCTGTCCGGGGCAGACGACGATTTCGTAGCCGCGCTCGGCAAGTTCGGCCGAGACCTCGACATTGCGCCAGCTGCAGAGATAGCTCTTCGATTTGTCGATGACATCGCCATGGGCAGCCTCTTCCCAGCCGCCGGTGATGCAGCCCTTGCTCGCAAGGAAGCGCTGGACGCGGTTCAGGAACTCCGCCTGCAGGATGGCGGCACCCGAGCCGTGGATGTCGTCGGCGCCGTGGGTATTGGTCACGACGTTCAGCCGCTTGGCATGCGCATCGGCAACCTCGTCGCCCGCCACGCTGCGCAGGCGCTCGAGCGCTTCCGGCGAGCCGGACCACGCGCCGAGCGGAACTTCGTCGGCGCCGAGATGGATGGTCTTGAACGGAAAGAGCTCGATGAGTTCCAAGAGGATCGTCTCGATGATCTCATAGGTCTTCTCGCGGGCCGGATTGATGCAATTGTCCGGAAAGCCCTGAACCGAATAATAGCTGCCGACCTCGGCCGGATCGCGCAACTCCGGTATCGCCTGCAGCATGGCGTAGCAATGGCCGGGGACATCGATCTCCGGCACGATCTCAACGCCGAAGCTCTTGGCATGGGCGACGATCTCGCGGATGGCAGCCTTGGTGTAGTAACCGCCGGTGCGGGCTGGGCTCGAACCGAGCAGCGGCGGAACGGCCAGGCCGTGGCCGCGCCAGGCACCGACCGCGGTCAAATCAGGATAGGCGTCGATCTCGACGCGCCAGGCTTCGTCGTCGGAAAGGTGCCAGTGGAAGCGGTTGAGCTTGTTCCAGGCAAGCACTGCCAGCAGCTTCTTGACCTCGGCCGCACCGTAGAACTGGCGGGCGACGTCAAGATGCAGGCCGCGCCAGCCCATCGACGGCTCATCGACGATCTCGCCGGAGGCCGGAAACTGGAAAACCTCGGGATGCAGCCTTGCACCGCGCCAGATCTGGCCGAGTGTGACAAGGCCGTAGAGGAAGCCGGTCTGGCTGCTTGCCTCGATCGTGATCGTCTCATCCTCGAAGCTCAGGCGATAGGCCTCCGGCCCGAGCCCGGCGGCATCCTTCAGGGCAACGGGAACTGCGCCTTCCGCCTCGCTCCGCACGATGCCTTCGACGGCGAAGAGATGCTCGACCAGTGCTGCGAAGCCGCGTGCTGCCGCCTCCCCTGCAGCGCTCTGCGCCTGCGGCGCAAAACCGGCCGGCAGCGGCCGGCGCGAGGCGACCGCCACATGGTTCGGCCAAGGGATGATCGACACCTGAACGGGCGCATTGACGGGCACCGGATAGATCTCGGCGCCACGCTTCAATGGCGCGTTGCTGACCGAAGATCGCGTCGGCTCTATGGTGAGCACGATCGTGCTGCCATCGGCCAGAGCGAGATAACCGCTCGTCGCGCCGTCCGTCCAGTGGCGGAACTGCCAGCTCAGCGCGTAGACCGATATCGTCCACGTCTCACCGGCGCCGAGAATGAAATTGGCCGGTGGCTGGAATTCGGTGAAATTCGACAGCCGCTGCGAAACCGTGGCGCCTTCGACGCGCCCGGCCGGATCGACGCGGCCCGGGCCGCTCACGCAGAGGGAGAAATTCGAAAGCGGCTCGGTGCCGAGGTTCTTGAGGCGCAGGACGTAGGAAAACTCCTTACCGTCAGCAGGCGGATTCCAAAGGGTTTCAAGCCGCAGGGTTTTCGGTCGTGATGTGGACATGGTCACTCTTTCCTTTTGAAGATCTGGCCTTTTTGACGATCGGGCCCTTTGAAATCAGCTCTTGAGCATTCCGGCGTAAATGCCGGGAGCGGAATTGGGGATCGGCATGGCCCCGACAGCTTTTTCGTAAAAGGCAGAAGGGCCGACATCGCCGATGATCGCATAGGCATAGCCCATCGCTTTCAGGTCGTTCAGGCTTGCAAAAAGCAATGCCCGGCCGATGCCGAGCCCGCGAAGCCCTTCGTCGACGCCCGTCGGTCCGAAGAAGCCCCGCGCCGTCGCTTCATGGCAGGAAAAACCGACGAGCTTCTGCTCGCGTGTAGCGATGAAGCAGCTCGGCGGCTGGCGGGTCATCGCGACGGATGCCTCGCTCGCCCATCCCTCACCGAATTGTTCTGCGATCCAGCCAGTGATCAGCCGGAATTCCGGCGGCAGGGCCCGCCGGATCGCCACACCCTCGCGCGCCATTCGTTCGGGCGACTGACTGTCCTGCGGCAGGGTGGAGAGGTTGACGAGATAGTCCACTTTGCCATCCTTCAGCTGGAAACGCCGAGTGCGCGTATGAAATGGTTGGAGCCGACCTGCTCGATGACAGTCGATTCCGGACGGCTGAGCGAGCGTACCTTTTCCGCCTGTTCGAGGAAACGCGCGCTTCCGCCGGTCACGAAGGGTCTGCTGCCATCCGGAACGGCTGAAAGCAGCAATCTTGTATAGGGATGGCGCGGATCGGACAGAACCGTATCGGTGTCGCCCCATTCGACCATCTGGCCGGCGAACATGACAACGATCTCTTCGGCCACGTGCGCTGCCGTCGCGATGTCGTGGGTGATATAGAGCATGGCTAGGTCATTTTCCCGTTTCACCGTCGCGAGCAGATCGAGAATGTCCTTGCGGATGGAGACATCGAGCATCGAGGTTGGCTCATCGGCCACCAGCACACTCGGCGCGACGGCGAGCGCCCGGGCGATATTCACCCGCTGCCGCTGGCCGCCCGAGAGCTCATGCGGGAATTTCTGCCTGGTCAAACCGGGCTCCAGCCCGACGCTTGTCAGCAGGCGGGCAATCTCTTCGGCAAGATCCGCCCTGGAGCCGCTCTGCCGATGCAATTGCAGAGGCCGCGCCAGATGATGGCTGACCGTAAAGGCCGGGTTGAGCGACGAGAACGGATCCTGGAAGACCATCTGCACCTCCCTGCGGTACTGATGCTCATCCTTCGCCTCGCCGCGGGCGGTCAGATCCTGCTCGCGGAAAAACAGCCTGCCGCCCGTCGGCTTGTCCAAGCGCGCAATGATGCGGGCGCAAGTCGTCTTGCCGCAGCCGGATTCGCCGACCAGCGCCAATGCCCGACCGGGAAAGAGCGAGAAGGACACACCTTTCAGCGCGTGTACCGGGCCGAAATTACGCTGGATATTTTCGAGCCGGATCACGGCATCGGTGACAACAGGATTTGCCTCCGCCTTCATGCCAAGACTCCCGAGTGATGCGGATTGCCCGGAAGCTGGGGAATGGCATTCCAAAGCTTGCGGGTATAATCGTGCAGCGGCGCCTGGGCGACCTGGTGCACGTCGCCGACTTCGACGAGTTCGCCCTTCAGCATGACACCGATCCGCTGGCAGAGCTGCGCCATCAGATGCAGGTCATGGGTGATGAAGAGCACCGAGAAACCATAGGTCCGCTGCAGATCGACGACCTGCTCGAGGATCTCCCGCTGCACAACCACGTCGAGAGCCGTCGTCGGCTCATCCATGATGATGAGCTCGGGCCTCAGCGCCAGGCAGATGGCGATGACGATGCGCTGGCGCATGCCACCGGAGAACTGGTGCGGGTAATCGCCGATGCGATGCGTGGGAATGCCGACGAGGCGGAACATCTCCTCGCCGCGAGCCCTTGATTCCTCATGTGAGCAACCGGTGTGCCGGCGCAGAACGTCATGGAATTGCGCCTCGACCCGCATCAGCGGATTGAGCGAATTCATCGCGCTCTGGAAAACCATGCCGATGCGCTTCCAGCGGATTCTCTGCAACTCGCGTTCCGGCAGCCTCAGGAGATCTTGTCCGTCGAGCCTTATGCTGCCGCCGCTGATCCAGGCGGGTGCCTTGGAAAGACGGGTGATGGCATAGGCAATCGTGCTCTTGCCGCAGCCGGATTCGCCAGCGAGCCCGAAGATCTCGCCGCGGCCGATATTGAAGGAGACCTCCTTCACGGCGCGGAATTCCCCCTTGTCGACGAGATAGTCGACGTTGAGCTTGTCGATTTCCAGAAGATTGTCGCTCATCGGCCGAGCTCCAGTTCCCGGTTGCGGGCGCGGGTGAGACGGAACCAGCGGGTCAGCGCCGGGCCGGAGCGAAGCTGCGGGTTGGCGATCTCGTCGAAGGTGAAATTCAAAAGCGCAAGGCCGAGGCCGGTCACCGCGATGCCGAGCGCCGGCACGCCGATATCCCACCATGCGCCGACCATGATTGCCGAAGAATTCTGGGCATTGTAGAGCATCGTGCCCCAGGAGACTTTCAGGGGATCGCCGAAGCCGAGATATTCGAGCGTCGTCTGGGCAACGATGGCGTAGATGATGCTGCCGACGAGATTGATGCCGATCAGCGTCGTCAAGTTCGGCAGGATTTCCACGAAGATGATACGCCAGGCCGGTTCGCCAATCATCTTGGAGGCCGTGACGAAATCACGATTGCGAAGGGCCATCGTCTGCGACCGCGTCATGCGGGCGCCCCAGGGCCAGGAGGTCAGCGCGATGATCGTCATGATGGTCATCGGCCCCACGGTGCCGGCGAAGGAGGCGAGCAGGATCAAAAGCGGCATGTTCGGGATGACAAGCACGGCATTCGTCGCAAGATCGAGCACCGCATCGGTCTTGCCGCCGGCATAACCGGCGATGAGGCCGATGGCTGTGCCGAGAACGGTGATGGCAATGCCCGTGGCAAAGCCGACGGAGAGCGAGCTGCGAGCGCCCCAGACGAACTGGCGATAGACATCCCGCCCCATCTTCGTGGTGCCCATGACATGTTCGATCGACGGCGGCTGGTGCGAGCGCCCGACACGCGCTCCGGGCTCGCCGGGCGCAACGATCGGCGCAAACAGCGCCATCAGCCACAGAGCCATAATGATGACGAGGCCGGCCAGCGCTTTTTTCTGCCTGAGGATAGACCTTAGCCCGAAGTTCATTAGACCGCCTCCCGCAATCTGGGATCGACGAGCCCGTAGATGATGTCGACGAGGAAGTTGGCGCCGAGCGTTGCGAGCGTCATCAGCAGCAACTGTCCCTGGATGACGGGGTAATCGCGGGCGATGCTCGCGGTATAGAGCGTCAGTCCCAACCCCGGATAGTTGAAGACGATCTCGGTGACGATCGACCCGCCGAAGACGGCGCCGAGCATCAGCGCCAGGTTGGTCAAAACGGGAAGCATGGCATTGCGCGCGCCGTAGCCGAACATGACCTGAAGGTGGCTGAGCCCCTTCGCACGGCCCATGGTCACGTAGTCTTCGCCGAGCACCGAGATCATCGACGAGCGCATCGTCGTCTGGAATTCGCCGATCAGAAACGGCGAGAGTGTCAGGACCGGCAGGATGGCATGCATGAACACGCTGCCCGCGAAGGTGAAATTGAAGGCGGGATCGAGGTTCGGATCATAGGCGTAGCCGACCGGAAACCAGCGTAGCGAGACCGCAAAGACGAACAGCGTCGTCAGCGCCACGATAACGGGCGGCACCGAAATCATGATCACGGAAAGCGGCGAGACGATCGTGTCGAAGCGCCCGCCGCGGCGCCAGGCCGAAACAGCGCCCAGCACGACGCCGACGCAGAGCGAGAAGATGATCGCGGTGGTGACAAGGAAGACCGTCCAGAGCGTCGAGCGGCCGAGAACCTGGGCGACGGTCTGGGGATAATATTTGACCGAGACGCCCAGATCGAGGGTCGCAAGCCCCTTGAGGTAATCGACGAATTGCCAAAGCATCGGCTGGTCAACCGCGCCGAAGCGCGCTTTGATCGCCTCGATCGCGGCCGGTGTTGCCCGCGGGCCGAGTTGGGCAACCATGGCATCGACGGGGCTCCCCGGCATAAGCCGGGGAAGAATGAAGTTCACGACGATCGCAAACGCCAAGGCGACTGCATAGACGCCGAGGCGCCGGCTCGAAACACGCATGTCTGCACCTCCCGCGAGGTTTATTGGACCGGGGTGAGGCGCAGCAGATGCATCAGGCGCATGCGGTTGTTGTCATGATCCTCCGGATTCATGACGGGATCCTTGTCGGTGACCCAGCCGGTGAAGCGCTTGCTCGAGAACTGATACCAGGTCGGCCCGTTGAAGACAGGCACAACGGGGAAGTCGTCGGCGACCAGCAGCTGGATGTCGTTGAAGATCTTCTTGTGATCGTCCTGCGACGTCGCCTTCAGATACTGATCGAAAAGGGCGTCCAGCTTCGGGTTCGAATAGCGCGAGGGCGCGCCGGTGATGCGCCCGCCATAGGCGGTCGAAAGGTTCTGGTAATAGCCGCGGAACGGCGTTGCGGCATCGGCGCGGGAGTTCATGACGACCTCGAAGCTGCCGTCGAGGATCTGCTTGCGCCACTGCTCATATTCAGGCGTGGTGACGGATGCGTTGATGCCGGCGGCACGCAGTCCTTCGACGGCGATCTGAACGGCGTCGATCCAGTCCGTCCAGCCATTCGGAACGATGATCGGGAAGGCGATCGGCTTGCCGCTCGGCGTCGCGCGGAAGCCGTCGGCGCCCTTCTTGTAGCCGGCATCATCGAGAATCTTGTTGGCCTTCTCGGTATCGAAGCCCATGAAGGCATCCTTGTCGCCCTCGGCATCCTTGTTGCGCCAGCTCTCAAAACGCGGCGGCAGGCCGGACGCATGCTCGTTGACGACGGGATAGCCGAGGCCCGCAATATCGACCATCGACGTGCGGTCCATGGCAAGGCTGAAGGCATGGCGGAAGTTCAGGTCCTTGTAGGCCTCGAGGTTGCCTTCATTGCCGCTCTTGAAGTTCATCTGGAAGGCGACGGTCTCGGCCGGCGGCTGCCAATAGCCGTTGTGATCAGGATCGAGCGCGACGAATGTCTTGTCGATCTGGGGGATGAAGGAGCCGATCCAGTCCATATTGCCTTCCGGCAGGATTGCAAGCATCTGGTCGTTGCCCGAGATCTGCGGCAGCCTGAGGCAATCGACGTGCAGCGAGGCGGCATCCCAGTAGTTCGGGTTGCGGCATTGCTCGTAGACCTGCGGCGTGAACCGGCGCAGCTCCGTCATCGGCCCGGAACCGACCGGCTTCTCGTTCTTGAAGGCTACCGGATCGGAAACGTCCTTCCAGATATGCTCGGGAACGACGGCGAGGTCGGCAAGCGATTCCGGGAAATCGGAGTTCACGGCCTTGAGATTGACCCTGACCTCGGTCGCCGACGGCGCCTCAACGGAGGCAACGGTCTCGCCGACGCCGACAGTGTCGAGCGCGGCGTTCTTCAGCATCAGATCGATCGTGTATTTCATGTCGGCCGAGGTCAGCGGCTGCCCGTCGGACCATTTGACGCCGGGGCGAAGCTCGTAGGTGATCGACTTCATGTCATCGGAGAATTTATAGCTGGTCGCCAGGCGAAACACTGGTTTGCCACCATCCTCGGCATTGAAGATCACCAGGGGCTCGTAGATGAAATCCATCGTGCTCTGCCGGCGGCCGGCAAGGTCGAACGGATTGAAGTTCTGAACCCAGCTGCTCTGCTCCTCGATATGCATCGTCAGCACCGACTCTGCCGCTGCACCGCCGGCCGCGAAAGCGACGAGCGCCGTCAAAGCGGTTGCCGCCGCCAAGCCAGCGCGCATGGAATTATTGCGGATTGCACTCTTGCTCAATCTCATTCCAGCGTTCCCCTTGTTGCTTATTTTTGAAGTCAATCAAATTGATTTAATATTGATAGTCAGTTTACCGTCGGCGCGTCAATTGCCGCTCTCAAATTTCTGCATCGACCTTCCGGATCAGCTCTTCGGCAGAATCCAGGCACGATTTGGCTCATGGGATGGCCGGCGAATCCGGGCCTTCCGAGGTTTCACGTCCCGTTCCGAGAAAAAATAACGAGCCATGCTCGTCGCGTTAACCATTAAGGTACTTTTAAGTACGATAATTAACCCAACGATGGCGAATTGATCTTCAACAACACAGGTCGATAAGCATGAGGCTGCTCGCCACGGCCGGGATGTTCCCCCCGGATGCACCACATTCAACTTTTAAGAGCGGGCCGAATTTCCCATGACGAGCATCAATACGAACAATTCAGCGATGTCTGCCCTTCAGACGCTGCGCAGCATCAACTCCAATCTCGAAACGACACAGAATAGTGTTTCTACCGGTTATCGGGTCGATACAGCATCCGATAACGCCGCTTACTGGTCGATCGCAACCACGATGCGGTCCGACAACAAGGCGCTCTCCGCCGTGTCCGACGCGCTCGGCCTCGGCGCGGCCAAGGTCGATACTGCTTACACGGCCATGGACAGTGCGATCGACGTCGTCGACGAGATCAAGGCCAAGCTGGTGGCAGCGACCGAGGACGGTGTCGACAAGTCCAAGGTCCAGGAAGAAATCAGTCAGCTGCAGGAGCAACTGATGAGCATTGCCCAGTCGGCGTCGTTCTCGGGTGAGAACTGGGTCGCCGGCGCTGACGGCACGATGAGCGTCGTATCCTCCTTCGTTCGCGACGGCTCCGGCGCCGTTTCCGTCAAGATGACTGAATATGCTTTGGATACCAGCTCCGCCGGCAATGTGCTGTTCGGCATGAACGGCGGGTCGATCGAAACCTCCACGGGTATCCTCGGAACGGCTGATGCAAACGGCGATTCCGTTTACTCGCTCGACATTACCGACTTTACCACCGGTCAGATCCAGTCGGCGTTGTCGACCATCGAATCCGCACTGTCGGCAATGACCTCTGCCGGTGCGCAGTTGGGTTCGATCTCTACGCGCATCGAACTGCAGGAAGACTTCGTCGGCGCGCTTTCCGATTCGATCGACTCGGGCGTCGGGCGGCTGGTCGATGCCGACATGGAGGAGGAGTCGAGCAAACTCTCCGCCTTGCAAACACAACAGCAGCTTGCGATCCAGTCGCTGTCGATCGCGAATTCGTCGTCGCAGAATATCCTGTCGCTCTTCCGCAGCTAAGCCCCGGACAAATAGGGCGCTCGGACCAAATCCGTTGAACAGGGATCGAGCCTGACCCACCCGGTCAGGCTCGATCGCAATTGGGGATGGAAATGCCTACAGCGCCGCCATCTTTCAGACGCGGCGCTGCATCACTTTGAATTGCTGCATATTTTACTCTCAATCGATTCCGATTTAAGGATTTCTGCAGTAGTCTTCGCACTCTGGGCGGAGAATGCAGCGCGCGGGATCATCGCATGTCGGAACGACTTGAATCTGCCCGCCCTGATGAAACACCCGCCATCGTCTGGCTCGGTTTCATGGCGATGTGCGTCGGCATGTTCATGGCGATCCTCGACGTCCAGGTGGTGGCGACATCGCTGCCGACCATCCAGTCGGCGCTGGATATCGATCCGGATCAGATGAGCTGGATACAGACGGCCTATCTCATTGCCGAAGTGGTGGCGATCCCGCTCACCGGCTTTTTGACGCGGCTTCTGACGATGCGATGGCTGTTCGTTACCGCCATCAGCCTGTTCGTCGCAGCCTCCGCCGGCTGTGCGATGAGCGGCAGCTTCGGTGAGCTGGTCGCCTGGCGGGTGCTTCAGGGCTTTTCCGGCGGAACCCTGATCCCCTCGGTGTTTTCGGCCGTGTTCATTCTCTTTCGGAACGAGCGCCAGGCGCTTGCGACGACGATCGCCGGCGTTCTCGCGGTTTTGGCCCCGACCGTCGGACCGATCGTCGGCGGATGGCTGACTGAGACCTATTCCTGGCACTGGCTGTTCCTGATCAACATCCTTCCAGGCATTGCCTCGGCAATCCTGGCGGCACGGTCCCTGCCGAGGCAGGCGACCGATCCGTCCGAACTCAGGCATCTCGACGGCCTGTCGCTTCTGCTGATGGCAACCGCGCTGACGAGCCTGGAACTCAGCCTGAAAGAGGCGCCGACGAGCGGCTGGATCTCGGCCTATGTGCTCAGTCTGCTGGCGGTCTGCCTTGCGTCGGGAGGTGTCTTCATCTGGCGAACGCTGCGTAGAAACCGGCCGATCGTCGATCTCGGCAATTTCGGCGATCGAAACTTTCTTGTCGGCTCGGTTCTGAGCTTCGTGCTCGGCATCGGCCTCTTCGGCTCGGTCTATCTCATGCCGGTCTTTCTCGCTTTCATCAGAGGACATGACGCCCTCCAAATCGGCATGACGATGCTGGTCACCGGCGTCGCGCAGCTGATCACGGCGCCGATCGCGGTCGCGCTGGAGAAGCGGATGGACGCGCGATTGCTGTCGGCCGCCGGTTTCGCGCTCTTTGCGATCGGTGTCGGGATGAGCGCCTTTCAGGATCCTCGTTCGGATTATGACGCGATGTTCTGGCCGCAGGTGGTGCGCGGCGTCGCCATCATGTTCTGCCTGCTGCCGCCGACGCGGCTGGCGCTCGGCACACTTCCGCCAGACCGCATTCCCGACGCGAGCGGACTTTTCAACCTGATGCGCAATCTCGGCGGGGCCATCGGCATCGCTCTCATCGACACCATTATCTACACGCGCTCGGAGCCGCTGGGACAGGGTCTCTGGACCCGCCTTCAAGCCGGCGACGTCGAGGCTGCGACATTCGTCGGCGCGCCTCTTCAGACGATATCCGGGCATAGCGGCAGCTTCGACGCGGATACCACGGCGCTGCTTGATCCGCTGATCCAGACCGCGGCCAGCGTCCAGGCGATCAACGAAGCCTGGATGGTGATTGCCGTCCTGACCGGCTGCGCCCTGCTCTCCGTGCCCTTTGCCAGGCGGCCAAAGTCAACGTGAAAACCAGGTTGACGAAACCGCTTTAAGAGAATCAACTAAACTGTTGAAAAACCTGGAGACGAGACTGCAACGGCGCCACCAGCCGTCAGTCTTCGCCACAAAAAATCTATTCTGCGACAAGGTCGGAACCCTACCCTCCGCCATTCTGAGATGGAGGCCACCGCATCGGTCTAGGCCAGCGTCGCACTGCGTGTCTCTGCATCGATGAAATAGGCTGCGGCACCTGCCAACAGCAGCAAGGCAGCGAAAATCCCGATGACCAGGCCGAAATCTTTAGTCACAAAAAGACCGATCAACGATGGCGCAAGCAGCCCTCCAAGCCGAGCCATAGCACCGGCGGCACCCATCCCGGTTGCCCTGGACGCAGTAGGATAAAGCTCTGGCGTATAGGCGTAGAGTGCACCCCACGTACCAAGTAGCGCGAAACTCATGATTAGCAGTGACGACGCTACCAAGAGTGTGGATGAGCCGACGACGAACAAAATGGATCCCATCGCGGAAAGGATGCAAAATGCCACAAGCGTTGGACGCCGCCCCCACTTTTCGACGCCGTAGGCAGCGAGCGCATATCCAGGAAGCTGGGCAAGCGCGATCAGCACAAGAAAACCGTAACCTCGAACGAAGCCAAAGCCGTCCCCGGCAAGTTTCGGAGGCATCCAAGTGAAGACACCATAGTAAGAAATGGACACCAGAAACCAAACCGCCAGGATCAGAAGGGTTCGACGCCGCAGAGCGTGGGAGAATATTCCGATACCACGCGTCGGTGTCGCGGGCGCGATGTCAATCTCTTGCCCCAGAGCACTGCGGCCATTCACCACGGCCATCCGGTCGATGATCGCCTTTGCTTCTCCACCCCTTCCCTTGCGCAGAAGATAGAGCGGCGATTCCGGCACGAAAAACCGCAGACCGAAACCGATAATCGCCGGGAGCGCTGTTACGGCAAAGATCAATCGCCAGGCTTCGGCCACGTTCCAGAGACTGAGCAGCCAGGCTGCAAGTGCGACAACCAGGGTTCCGACGGCCCAGAAACCCTCCAGCAGCACCAGCCACCTGCCTCGGTTCTTCGCCGGTAGGAATTCGGCCATCATCGCATAGTCCACCGGCAAGGTCCCGCCGACTGCCGCACCGGTCAGGAAGCGCATGAACAGGAGGAACGTGAAGTCCGGCGCGAAAATTGACAGCGTGCCAAAGACGGCATCACAGGAGACAGTCGCGATCAGAACGCCGCGACGGCCGATCCTATCGGCAAGCCTACCAAATCCCATTGCGCCCAGAAACATGCCAAGGAAAAACACCGTGCCCGTCTGAAGCGCCTGGGGCACCGTTAGTTCGAAGCTCGTGGCGATCGAAGCCGCAGTGAAGCCCACCGCGATGACCTGCATGGCGTCAGCAGCCCAGACCAAGCCGAAGATGGCCATCAGCCGTCCCTGATATCGTCCTGCCCCCGCGTGGTTGAGTGCATCGTCGATTGTGATTGTGGTCATTTGTTTTCCATACCCGGCTGCCGTGGTCCGCTCATAGCGCATTCAGCCCAAAAGATCACAGCCGCAAGCCGCGATGGCCATTTGCCAGCTTTACCTGGGCGTTTTATGACCTTCTGCAAGGTGATCCGTTCGTACATCTGATCTGAAGCTTAAGGCCGGAGCCTGAGAGGCGGCTGCTAAGGTTGGGAGGAAAGTGTTTGAGAGGTTTTGGACTGCTTCTTGCGGCAATCGCGGCCGTTCCTGCGAGGCCAGTAAATCTCGCTCATGCGCAAACGACCATTGGCGATGCGACCGCCATGGGCCTAACGGGCTCATGCGACAAGCTCATCCTGGGAAAACAGAAGCTCGCTGATAGTTGTTCGGGCAAGCTGCTTAACATGTCCTATCCCGACGGCCGTGTTGGCTTCTACTTCATTCTCGATGACGGACGGATCGTGACCTTCAGCGGTATGGATGCTCCCAATCCCACGCCGGACACCGACGTCGTGAAGGTTGACAAGGTGATCATGGGCGTCAAGGGGAAGCCAAAAGATCCAGAAGTCGTCGCCGCGACCGGTACATGTACCTATGGCAACCCTTACAAAGGCGAATCGACCGTCTCCTGCGATGGCACGATGTCCAATGGCCAACGGTTTTCCGCGCGATTCACGTCTGACGGTAAACCGCCGACATGACCGCTAGTGGCACCACCCGGCTGCCCAACGGCATTGGCTTCGGTCTGTCGCAACCGCGAGCCTGAAAAGCCCGGTGTTGAGATCGGGCTTTTAACTTCCTCGCCGTGAATTAGTCTCGATGCTCAGGCATTTGTTTCAGCTGATCTTTTGTCCAGGACGTAACTGCGTGAACGTCGCCATCGTCATCCCGCATGAAGTCCAGATCGCTGATCGGCACGGAAACAGGTTTCGCGCCAATGCCGAGAAACCCACCGACGTCGATGACGACATTTGCGCTGGTGCCTGAACCGTGCACGTGGTCCACGCTTCCAACCTCGTCGTCATCTGCGCCGTAGACAGTAGCGCCTTCAAGGACTGCGGGCGTTAGTTCGTCGGTGCCCAGTCTTACGTGCTTGCTGTGGTCCATTTTCAAACTCCTCCGTTCGAGCCCATGTGAAAGCCGCCGGGGTGCAGTTTGTTCCTGCGTGAGGCTAATGGTTGACGCTCAAAGAGCTATCGGCCTTGGGGAACCGTTGTTGCTCCTCGTTGTTGAAGCTCCCGTGGATGAACGGTTAACCTCGCGAATGGCTTTAAATCGTCGGTCGTGCCGAGCCCCATGGCCCTATCGCGCATTCGTAGCGAAATCTAACCTACGATTTCGGCTTGAAGAACCTATCGGCTTCCTTCATCGCATTCTGAGCCGAGCCGTACAGCGCTCTGACGGCATCGCGCATTTCGGCGAACGCCTGCATGGTTCGTGGCGAAATGTAATCGCCTCTTGCTTCAGCATTGAGCCGCAAAGCTCTCTCGCAATCGGCGGCAATTCTATCCAGCTCCGGGGAAACCCGATAGAGCCGTTCCAAAATGGCGTCGATGTCACCCTTGGCGCGTTCAGACATTCGTTCTGCCATCAGAGCCTCACCGCTGTGTCCCTTCCTTCAGGAGCTGAAGAACTCCTAAAGCAGTGTTCCTTGTTCGGCTTCGTCAGCCACTTTTACCTCCGCGTCGCCACGGCGGCGAAGTTCCGTCTCCGCACTGAAGCGGACGTCGGCATCCCGATCGCGAGCGAACGCCTGCAATGCCGCAATATCCAGCCGATCCCAGCTTTTGCCACGCTCGTGGCCTGAAGGTACTCGTGGCAAAAGACCCGGCTCGCTGCTCCATTTCACCAGTTGCTCGAAGGTGGATTCATTCAACATATCCCGCAAATGATGTGCGGTTACGTACGCATCGGGCATTGCGCGGTGGGCGGGAAGGCCAATCGCGTGCACCAGTCCCTCCGGTAAACGCAGATATCGAAGCAGCTGGTTGGAGAACCTCGGCAGTTCAGGCCACAGCCGAAGCGCGCATTTCCACGTACATATCCAGGCCGCTCCGCCGGTAAATCTGGGGGTGCAATAGCGCTGCTCGAAACTTGCCCGATGTGCAGCCAGTGCGATCACTCCACCTTCCGGCCGTAAGACGCTGGAGGCGATTTCTTTCCAAAAAGGTGCCGTCGCGACCTCAGCGTCCAAGATGTGATGTATGGCCATCGTCTCAGGAGAGATCGGTCGCCCGGGATTTACAAGCAATGATCCGCGCTCATCATCAACCCGCCATCCCCCATCATGGCCAAGCACGACGTCCTGCCATCCGATCTCGCAAACATCATTTACGCCATTCCCGGCTGTTTCGAGGTCAACGACCCGGATGCGAGATTTATGATCTACGGGTTTTGATAGGATCCCACTGCTTTCAATCAACATATTTAGTTATTTCGACCCGATGCGCTAAAAGTCCAGATATCACTCGGACATGATGCGACAGGCTGCTAACGATTGTCGACATGGTCGATGTGTTTAACCTGAGCGACATGGCTAAAAGAGGCCTGCTGCGCCACGAGCACCGATCAATTTGGAGAATGTTCCCAATGTTCCGTGAAATAACCGGGGCCACTTACCAGGCCCAGGAGATCGGGACTCTACGCGACGGCGTCTCGCCTGTATTGCAGCGCCACTTCAAATCGCCTGCCGACTTGTTGGTTTTCGCGCTTTGAGCAACAAAAAGGGCGCTCCCCGGAAACGGGTTGAGCGTCCGATAAGTTTCCTCCATTGCAATCGTGTCTCGACGTAGCTCGCATATCGCCCGGGTCTCACACAAACTCTATCAATGACTGAATTGCGGTTATAGGACCGAGGCCAGCGCCTGGGACTTGGATGCCGGTCGATCAAACCCGGCGGCAACGCGTGATTTTCGCGAAAAAAAAGGGCCGACGGAGAACCGTGGCCCATTAATTGTGAAGGTATAAACCTCCAGAGGGGAACAGCTGAAACGACGGAACTGGGAGGAAAGCCGCCGTGTTGCATCAGCTGTGATCACCATGCTCCTTTTTTGACCGGTTGGAAAACATTTTTTGTGCAATGCAGCTATGCAACAGCGGATCATCCAGCCGAAGTAGTCTTACCGCGAACTGGATCTGAACTTTTAGAAGGCGTCGATCTGGCGCCGGACAAGGCCACAGAGAAACGAGCCATCCAATGAAGAGGAGGCCATGCGTGAGGACGCGATGCCTTTGATCGGGTTCGACGATTTCGCTTGATTTTACTCGGCGTCGTCGTTCGCCTTTGGGAACAGTTGCAGCACATTTGACCCACTCGGGTGCGCGAGAGTGCGCGCCTTTGGGGGCCGCGAGTTGTTTTCTCCAGCCTTTTGAATAGCTGAAACGAGACCTTCCCGCTGGCGATAATAATCTGGCTTGGCAGGCAGGGTGAGGTCAAACTCTTCGAGCATACGCTCAATAATGTCCATCGCTTCAGCCGCCAGACCAGCATAACCTTCTTGGCGTCGCTCGAAGAAGCCATCGTATCCGGGCCTGGAAAGGTCGAGACTATCCAACGCATAAGAAAGGGTCTTCACTCGGTTCGACAACCACAAAATTTCTTCTGAAAGCTCGGTATTAAAAAGCCCCCAGTTTGCGTCCTGCGGAAGTGCAAGGCTTGGATCGCGAACGTGAAACGCGAATTCGCCTTCATCCATAGGATTGAATTCGGGCATGTCGTGAACGGCCGCATAGCTGGCTCCGACAAAATCGTCTAGGGCCAGCACCGTCAGCATCGCCAGGTTTCTAACCTCGGCTTTCGGGCGCCGGTTGATCCCAGACTTCGCAAGTCGAATGACGATGGGAAGCAAGGAGCCAGCGGCTAAACCGCCGGCGCCGATGAACGCTCCCATTACCATGATCCCTTGAGTGGTTTCGAAGAACTGCGTCAATAGTCACCTCGTTGAATGGGAGCTGCGAGTTGCGTCAAGAAGCATGCACAGACGGAATCAGCACTTTCCATCCCAGTTTGCCTCGAACTTAAATGATAGGGAACTCCGTTCCCGCCGTGTGGCGCCATTGAGCAACCTGACGGCATCATCGTCACCGGCGACCTTAGTTCCTTTGACGCCTTGGCAATGACCTCTCGGTGCAACTTTCGAATTGAACATAAAGTGATATCGGCTGGCCTGTCTTTCAAGGACCTAACCGAGAACCGGCGATAGTGGTAAGATTTCTCTCAACCATTTTGCGTCATCCTCCAGTTCCCTTCTGAAGCCAATCCACGAGATCCCAATGCCCTCGGACCTTAATCGCAGTTTCCCAATGCCTCGCCGCGAAGAGCTTGGTCTCTGCACGATCAGCAACGGTTCCGGCCTGTCGATATCGGCCCTGCCGAACGGCACCCTTTTTGCCATCGAATATGCCGACGACAAGGGATCGGTGCAGATCAACCAGATCCAGGGCTCGCCGCTCGCCGGCGGCGTCGGTCGCCTTTATCTGCGCATCGGCGGGGCCGCGCCCGAGGTAGTGGAGCTTGTCGGGCCTTGCGCCGATGGCAGCTTCGGGCACGATGCGACGAGCCTCTCCTGGAGCGGCAAAACGGGCGATATCGGCTACAATGTCCGCCTCGAGCTTCATCCCTCCGAAACCGCCTGGTTTTGGCGTGCCTCCCTCCGGCATCTGAAGGATGGAACGCTGCCGGTCGATCTGGTGCTGATCCAGGACGTCGGTCTCGGCGATCGCGGCTTCCTGATGAACAGCGAAGCCTATGCATCGCAATATGTCGATCATCATATCGCCGATCACGAGACATTCGGCCCTGTCGTGATGAACCGGCAAAATCTCAAGCAGTCGGGCGCCCGCAACCCCTGGCTCGCGCAGGGCTGCCTCAATGGCGCGGCTGCCTATGCCACGGATGCGATCCAACTGGTGCAGGCGAGCGACCGCCTCGACGACTTGCTGGTCGGCTCCTTCGGCACCAGCCTGCCGAGCAAACGGCGGCAACAGGAGACGGCATGCCCCGCCATTCAGTCGAAATCGCTTTCTGTGCCGGCGACCGGCGCGACCACGACCTTCTTTGCCGTGTTCGCCGCCGATCATCCCGAGGCGTCGAGCGATGCCGACCTTTCACGGCTTGACGAGCTCGCGGCGACAGACAGTGCGCCCGCCGATATCGAGGAGGTCGCGCCGGTCCGCAGCCTGCTGCAGGATGCTGCTTTGCTGAAGGCCGAGGCGCTGGACAAAAAGGCGATCGGCAAGCTCTATCCGGAGCGGAGCCTGGAAGAGCGGGTCGACGGAAAGCTTCTTTCGTTTTTCGTCTCCGACGGCGCTCTGAACCGCCATGTGGTCCTGCGCGACAAGGAGCTGATTGTGGCGCGCCGTCACGGCGCGATCGTCAGAAGCGGTGAGAATATGCTGCTCGACGATACGACGCTTGCGGCGACCTGCTGGATGCAGGGCATTTTCGCGGCCCAGCTGACGATGGGCAATACCTCCTTTCACAAGCTCTTTTCCGTCTCCCGCGACCCCTACAATCTGACGCGCGCCAGCGGGCTGCGCATCATGGCGGATGTCGGCGCCGGCTGGCAGCTTCTGGCGGTGCCGTCGGCTTTCGAAATGGGGCTCAGCGATTGCCGCTGGATCTATCGCCTTCCCGAACGCACGATCATCGTGTCGGCGGTCGCCTCCGGCGAGGATGCGGCGATGCAGTGGACCATCTCCGTCGAGGGCGAGCCCTGCCGCTTCCTGGTGTTCGGTCACGTCGTCCTCGGCGAGCGCGAATATGACGCGGGTGGGCAGATCGAATTCGATACGTCAGGCAAACGCATGCTTTTCCGGCCGGACCCGGCCTGGCTCTGGGGCGAGCGTTATCCCGATGCCGGCTATTGGTTGGTGAGTTCGACGCCCGATGCCATCGATGAGATCGGCGGCGACGAACTGCTCTACAGTGATGGGATTGCGCGCAACGGTGCCTTCGTCGCGCTCAGATCCCGGCCGACACAGGCGCTGTCCTTTGCCGTCGTCGGCTCAATGACCGATGCGGCGGAAGCCGAGCGACTGGCACAGCGTTATGAGGCCGGCGTCACCGATGAAGCCATGCTTGCACCGGCATCAAAATTCTGGCGGAACGCCGTGCGCGGCGTAACGATCGGCAGCACCTCGCCCGACCTTGCCGCGCAGACGACCTTGCTGCCCTGGCTCGCGCATGACGCGATCGTGCATCTGAGCGTACCGCACGGCCTCGAGCAATATACGGGTGCGGCCTGGGGTACGCGCGACGCATGCCAGGGGCCGATCGAATTCCTGCTCGCCTATGAGCATGATCGCGAAGCCAAGGAGGTGCTGAAAACCGTCTTCAGCGAACAGTACCTGGAAAAAGGCGACTGGCCGCAATGGTTCATGCTGGAGCCCTATGCCAACATCCGGGCGGGCGATAGTCACGGCGACATCGTCGTCTGGCCGCTGAAGGCGCTCTGCGACTATATCGAAGCGACCGGCGATCTCGCCATCCTCGACGAGAAAGTCTCCTGGCGCGATGAAAAGACGATGGCCAGGGCGCCAGAGCCCGACACCATCGCAATCCATGTCGAGAAGCTGCTCGATACCGTTCGCGAAGCTTTCATCCCGGGAACGCATCTGATCCGCTATGGCGAGGGAGACTGGAACGATTCCCTGCAGCCGGCCGATCCGCATCTGCGCGATTGGATGGTCAGCAGTTGGACCGTTGCCCTGCTCTACGAGCAGATCGTCCGTTATTCCGCGATCCTGCGCCGCCTCGGTCATGGCAACAAGGCCAAGGGCTTAAGGAAGATCGCAACGGCGATGCGCCGGGATTTCAACCGCCATCTCGTGCGTGACGGCGTCGTTGCCGGCTACGGTATCTTCGATCCCAGCCATGACGGCGTCGAATTGCTGCTGCACCCGAGCGACCAGCGCACCGGCCTGCATTTTTCGCTGATCTCGATGACGCAGGCGATGCTTGGCGGGCTGTTCACGCCGGCTCAGAGACGCGATCATATGAAGCTGATTAAAGAGCATCTGCTCTTCCCCGACGGCGTGCGCCTGATAGAGAAGCCCGCGACCTATGCCGGCGGCCCCGAGACGCTGTTTCGCCGCGCCGAATCCTCCTCCTTCTTCGGTCGCGAGATCGGGCTGATGTATGTGCATGCGCATCTGCGTTATTGCGAGACGTTGGCGCTCCAAGCCGAGGCGGAAGAGCTCTGGAAGGCGATCGCCGTCGTCAATCCGATTTCGGTCACATCAGCGCTGCCGCATGCATCGCTGCGCCAGCGCAATACCTATTTCAGTAGCAGCGATGCGGCTTTCCATGACCGTTATCAGGCAACGGCCGAATGGGAGCGCGTCAAGGCGGGAGAGATCGCCGTCGACGGCGGATGGCGGATCTATTCAAGCGGCCCCGGGCTCTACACCAGAAGCTTCGTCGAAAATATCCTGGGCTTCAAACGGCGCTTCGGCCGGCGCAAACGCAAACCGCTTCTTCCCGCGATCCACGCCTCTGCCGATCTGCACACCGACCATGCCGCCTGGCGGCGGCTGATGAAGCCGAAGCCTGAGGTGTGAAAAGGATTATGCGGTAGCGTCGCGCAGCTCCTCGAAGCGTGCGGCGCTCTTCGACAGGTGGCTTCGGATGGCGCGGCGCGCGGCAGGCTCGTCGCGGTCGCGGATCGCCGCGAATATGGCATGGTGTTCCCTGCGCATGCGCGCCGCATGGCGCTTGCGCTCGGCTGATGTCATTTTGTCCAAGCGCGCCCATTGCCGCGGCACCATGATGTTGCCGAACGTGTCGAAGAGGCGGCCGTAATAGGAGTTCTGCGTCGCGACCAGAATGGACCTGTGGAAGGCGTAGTCCTCTTGCGCGCCATATCCACCCTGCTCCAGTGCCTTGTCGAGGGCATCGAGACGGTCCTGCATGCGGTCAATGTCCTCCTGCGTGCGCCGTAGCGCCGCAAGACCGGCGGCTTCGTATTCGACTCCCATGCGCAGCTCCAGCACGCGCAGAACCTCGTCGATCGACTGCAGGTCGTTGGGAATGATGGAGAAGGATCTGGGCGTCGGATCATTCGAGACGAAAGCCCCAAGGCCTTGCCGCGTGGTGATCAGCCCCTTCGCGCGCAGCGCAGCGAGCGCTTCGCGAACGATCGTCCGGCTGACGCCGGTCGCGGTCATGATCGCCTGTTCGGTCGGCAGCCGCTGGCCGGGCTTCAGGTCGCCGGACTCGATTTGCGCCGTCAACATATCGGCAAGGTTGCTGCGCAGGTTCGGCGCCTGCTGAATGGTATTGAAGACCGCGTTGTCCTTGTCTGCCATCCTGTTTCGAAATCCTGGTGTCGAGGCGGCTGCGCCGGCCTCATTTCCTGTTCGCATTCCGCATCCACGCTGATGCGGTGGGCAGATACCTAAAGCGCGTCGCGATCGTTCAGATTCGCTCCTCGCGCTTCAGGTGAGACCGATCACCGAGCCAGCCAACCGCCATCGACGGGCAGCACCGTTCCATGCACGTAGTCGGATGCCGACGATGCCAGGAATACGGCCGCACCGCCGAGTTCGGACGGCGTTCCCCAGCGCCCGGCCGGGATGCGGGCAAGGATGGCGGCGTTGCGGTCGGCATCCTCGCGCAGCGCCGTGGTGTTGTTGGTCACAAAGTAACCGGGGGCGATGGCGTTGACGTTGACGCCCTTGCCGGCCCATTCGCAGGCAAGCAGCTTGGTCAGCCCGGCAAGGCCACTTTTCGAGGCAGTATAAGACGGGATCCGGATGCCGCCCTGGAAGGAGAGCAGCGAGGCGATGTTGATGATCTTGCCCCTGCCCTTGTCGACCATGTGGCGGCCGGCCGCCTGCGACAGGAAGAAGGCAGTCTTCAGATTGACGTCGATCACCGCGTCCCAGTCTTCCTCGGTGAAGTCGAGTGCATCGGCGCGGCGGATGATGCCGGCATTGTTGACGAGGATGTCGAGGCCGCCGAAGGTCTGGATGGTCTCAGCGACGATCCCCTTGACCGGTTCGATGCTGGCAAGATCGGCCTTGACGACATGGAAGCGGCTTCCCGCTTCCTTCACCAGCGCCTCGGTTTCGTCCATCGAGGAGCGCCCGACGGCGACGATCGACGCACCGGCCTGCGCCAACGCTGCCGCGATGGCCTGGCCGAGCCCTGTATTGGCGCCGGTGACGACGGCAACCCGGCCGGAAAGGTCGAAGGGATTTGCCACGATGCTCACCTCAGATCCGCAATGGCGATATGGTCCATGTCGGTGAAGCTCTTATTGTCGCCAGCCATCGCCCAGATGAAGCTGTAGTTCTTGGTGCCGGCGCCCGAATGGATCGACCACGGCGGCGAGATGACCGCCTGTTCGTTGGCGACAAGCATATGCCGGGTCTGCTGCGGCTCGCCCATGAAGTGGAAGACACGCTGCTCCGCTTCCAGATCGAAATAGAGATAGGCTTCCATGCGGCGGTCATGCGTATGGGCAGGCATGGTGTTCCAGACGCTGCCCGGCTCGATCATGGTGAAGCCCAGCGTGAGTTGGCAGGACTGGCAAACGTCCGGATGGATGAACTGATAGATCGACCGCTTGTTGGCCGTCGCGGCTTCGCCCGGCGTCAGGTGACGGGCCTTTTCGCGGGTGAGCAACACGGTCGGGTGCGTTTGATGCGCTGGCGTCGAGACCAGATAGAACTTTGCCGGATTGGCCGCATCCGCGCTCTCGAACCTGATGTCCTTGGCACCTTTGCCGACATAGAGGCAATCATATTTGGCAAGATCGTAGTTCGTGCCGTCGACGATGATGCGGCCGGCACCACCGATGTTCAGGGCGCCGAGTTCACGCTCGGCAAGGAAGGTTTCCTGTCCGATCGCCGTCGGCGCCGTCAGCGTCAGTCCGGGGCCGAGCGGCGTCGCGCCGCCGATGACCATTCGGTCGTAATGCGAATATGTGAGCCGGATCTCGCCGCTCGCGAAGACGGTTTCCACCAGAAAGTGACGCCGCAGCGTCTCCGTGTCGAAATCACGCACGGCCTCGGGATGGGAGGCGTGCCTCACGTCGATCTGCATGTCAATTTTCCTTCCGCTTCATTGTCGCCACGGGTCGTCGCTGTTACGGGAGCCGGTCTTGTCCAGCGTGTTCCGCTGCGGCGGTATCCATCCGGTTACATAGTTGTACGACAAGTTTGGTGTCAACAGGTTTGTCGGTGCTCGCTTGAGGAGACGCAAGGCCCGCAAGAGCGCGAAAGAAAATCTGGGAATAGACAGGAGAATTTCCGGAGATGATGACGCATCATCCAAGCAATGGATCGCAAGCGGCCGTTCTTGGCGCGATCCATCGGTGCTATGGCCAAAACGAAAAAGCCTGCCGCGGGAGGAGGTGCGGCAGGCTTTCGTAAAAAACCGAACGACAGCTGGGAGGAGGAGTGCTGTCATTCCACAGACGACCCTGGGAGGAGGATGGGGCGCCTGTATATCAAAGGGATGCGGGAGGAGGTGCATCGCTTCGATAGAAATAATCATACTTATTTTTTGCTCAGTTGATAGGCACTTCTTTGCAGGGCAGCTATGCGTTATGCGAAAAGCGGGAGGCTGGATCAGCCTGTTCCATCTGCCGGAAGCACAAAAGCAAAGCGCCCGCTCGGGAGGAAGCAGGCGCTGGCATATTCTTTGAAGATGCTTGGTCTAAGCTGCCGTTAGCGGGCGATGGCTGCGCGGGCGACGTTGCGGATTTCGCTGCGGCCGATGCCGAGGTCGTCCAGTTCGCGTGCGGACATACGACCCAGTTCAGCGACCGTCTGACGATACTTGCGCCAGTTATTGAAAGAGCGTGCTACGTTCATGATGATCCCCTTTCGTGGGCTTTCGAAGCTTAGCTGCCAGTCCTTGGCGCTTCGTTCGCTTCGATGAGTTGTATATAATACGAGACCGCTGATTATTGCAGCGCCAATGCATCAGTGCACCTATGCGGCGTTTGCATGTGTCGCCATATCTTGCAGCATCAGGATCCGAACCGCTTCGCGGTCAGAGTTTGAAACGATCGAAGGCCGTCAGCCGCACGATCGGCGGCTCCGCCTCGGCCCAGCGGTAAATATCCGAGCGCAGATAGGAAAGCTCGTCGCCGAGATCCTCTTCACCGACTTCGATCCACCAGGACTTCAGGCGGCCGTCGCTTCCGTCCGACCAGCGATAACCCCTTGCCTTCAGTTGATCCTTCATCTCGAACGGGCTGTGTTCGGCAAAGATACGGATGCGTGAACGCTGGCTGGCGCGGTAAAGCTCGGTGAACGGGCTTTCACCGTCGCGCTGCTCTCGATCGAGGATTTCCAGCAGTGCGTGGCAGTCGTCCACGGCGCGATGGCCTTCGTGAAAATAACCGGCTTGGCCGACGAGATAACCGAGCTTCGTGCCCTCGAAGCCGCGGGCGCTCCAATCGATCTCCGAAACCGAGCATGCCCAGGCCTTGCCGGTGAAAATCTTCGAGAAGGCCTCGCAGAACGGCCGGTCGAAACCGGCATTGTGGGCAATGATCAGATCCGCTGGCTCGATCAGAGTTCTCAGCGATTGGATATCGATGAGCTGCCCTTCGACCATCGCATCGGTGATACCCGTCAGCCGGGTGATCTCGGGCGGGATCGGCCGGGACGGTTGTTGCAGGCCGCCGTAAATGCCGACGATATCGCCGATCGCGCCGTCATCGTCGAAGGTAAAGGCGACGGCGCCGATTTCGATGATCTCGTCGTTGCGGTGGTTGAGACCGGTGGTCTCCGTATCGAGGATGACGCCGAGCCGCGAAAACCCCGGTTGTCTGACTGACGCAATCGGCCGGGCGGCCAGTTTTCTCAAGATGCGATAGTTGCCGCTCTCTTCGAGCGCCCGCGCCATGTCTTCATCGGAGTGGACGACCGGCTGCGATGGCCGCCGGTGCGATGGACCGCGTGCCTTGGCCGTCGCGGGCGATGCCTTGGCAAACATGTCGAGTTGCGAATCTCTGTGCACGCTCATCGAATCTATATGTCACGGAGACGCGATTTAATCCATCGCATGACAACGCCGCACGTCTTTTCGAGAGGCGCAAAGGACGCTGTAGCCCTTTGAATTATGCAGTCGCCAGGCGTGGCGGCGTGTGAACGCCTGCGGTTTTGTCCGGTGGGAAGCTCAGCCGGCAGACCGCGCCGGGACTGCGGTTGTCGATCGTCACCTCGCCGCCGTGCATGCGCAGGATGTCGCGAACGAGATTGAGGCCGAGGCCGGCGCCGCGTCCGTCGTGATGGCGCTTGAAGAACGGCTCGAATATGCGATCCCGCATATCGGTGGGGATACCCGGTCCCTCGTCGTTGACCTCGATCCAGTGGCAGCCGGCGGTCAGCGAGATGATACCTTTCCTGCCGCCGTGGTTGATCGCGTTCTGCAGGATGTTCATCAGGGCGCGCTGCAGCGCCAGAGGATCGCCCTCGATCTCGCCGGCGCCATCGACATCGAACTGCACCGTATAACCGGCGGCAAAGGCCAGCGGCGCCATCTCGATGATGACCTTCCTCGCCAACTGGCCGAGATCGACCTTGGTGAACTGGACCTTGCCCTGTTTCAGTCGCTGAAGATCGAGCATCTGCTCGGTGAGAACGGCAAGCCTTGCGGCATCTTCCAAGAGGTCGGTCTTGATCGAACTGTGCGGCAGGGATCCAATTCTCGTATTCAGAATGGCGATCGGCGTGCGCAGCTCATGGGCGGCGTCGGTCAGAAACCGTTCCTGCCGTTCATAACCCTCGTCGAGACGGCCGAGCGCGCGATTGACGGCGTGCACCAGCGGCGCGATCTCTTCCGGAGTATCGGTTTCAGACAGCCGGCCGCCGCGCTGGTCGATATCGATCGTATCGGCCTGGAGCGCGGCCTGATCGATCCCGACCAGCGACCTTCGCACGACGAGCGGCGTCGCGATCAGTGCACCCAACGCCATCACCGCGACGATGGGAATGACAATTTTCGCAAGGACCAGCGAAAGCTTGAGCAGGATGAAGGTGGAGGAGTTGGGGCCGTCGGTGCCCGTCAGAAACTGCACCTGTCCCCAATCCGTCGCTACCCACTTCATCAGCGCAGCCGGACGATCGTGGTCGCCGAGATTCAAGCCGAACTTGGCTTGGCCGACATGATCGAGTGTGTTGCCGATTGTGGCATATTCTTCCGGGATCCGGCCTTCGGTCAAAACATGTCCCTGCATGTCGCGAACAGCGTACCAGAGATCGGGCGCGTCCTTGCGCAGCTGTCGCAGATCCTCGGTCTCCCTCAGGCTCAATTCTCCGGTGGGCTGGCGGAAGACGGCCTGGCGCAGGATCTCGATCGTGCCCTCCGTCGATCTGAATTCGGATATCTTGCCAACCGAAATCAGCACGATCATCACCAGGATGAGCACGACCGATTGCACGGCAAGAAGGCGCCAGAACAGGCGCTTGCGCAGCGAATAGGAGCATCGTTTGCTCATGATGCTTCACGCAGGAGATAGCCCACGCCCCGTATAACGTTGATGACCACGCCTGCCTGCGATGCTGCCAGCTTGCGCCGCAGCCGCGATATATGGGAATCGAGCGCGTTCGACTGGATCTCGTCGTCGAAGCCGAAGACCGCTTCCATCAAGGCCGGTCGCGGCACCATGCGGCCGGCACGGCGCATGAGGCATTCGAGCACCAACGCCTCCCGGCGCGGCATTTCAAGACGCAGGCCGGAGACGATGATGTCGCAATAGGTCGGATCGAACGAAAGCCGGCCGATCGAGATCAGCGCCGGGCGCAAGGTTTCGGAGCGGCGCATGACGGCACGCAGCCGCGCCAGAAGTTCGTCGAAGACGAAGGGCTTGGCAAGGTAATCGTCGGCGCCGGTCTCAAGGCCGGTGATCCTGTCTGGAACCTCTCCCTTGGCGGTGATGACGATGATTGGCAGCGTCAGCCCCTTCTTGCGGATCTTCGGAATGAGTTCGAGGCCATCGCCGTCGGGCAGTTGCCGATCCAGGAGGACGGCGTCGTAAGCGCCGTCGCCGATCACCAGTTCGGCGTCGCATAGGGTCGAAACGTGGTCCATCACCATGTCGTGCCTGGTCAGGGCGCCCCGGAGCGCCACGGCCATTTGAGGTTCATCCTCGATCAGTAATATGCGCATCTCACATTCCTATCGGGGACTCGCCGGTCCACAGGTGAAACCATATCACCATCAAGCAAGTCTGCGGTGCTCTGTCGCGCGTCGAGTAAAAGATTGCCGCCTCGCAACGGAGTGACGCGCAGCGCTACTCGGTGGTCGATCGAAACGCCCATTGGCCCTCACAGTGGCTGATTGATCCCACCTATGAACCGGCTCAACATTGCAACAGTCTGTCATGTCGCAGTCACGGTAACGCAGACGCAGATTTTTATGCCTGAGACGCGACCTTCCGGTGCGTTGCTCTGAGCCCCCTCCTGTCGATCCAGCTTTTGATTTCCGCGGCAATCGCCTCGGGCTGGTCCTCGGGGGCAATGTGGCGCGCCGGTCCACAACCCTTGATCTCCAGGCCTGCGATGTTGTCGCGGCACCACGAAATCATCTCGCTGCCGATCAACAGCGTCTCAGAGGGCCCTTCGAAGGTCAGCAGCAGCTTGGGAACCTCAGGACTGGCGGAAAGCCACCGGTCATAGGCCTCGATCCTGGCGACCACATCGGCTGGCTCGCCGTTGATCGGCATGGCGCGCGGCCATTCCAGCAATGGGCGGCGGCTGTCGCGGTCCGGATAGGGTGCGCGGTAAACATCCCAGTCGAAATCGCTGAGCCCTTTCAGCGTGGTCGCGCGCAAGGCCTGTTCGATGAAGAAATTTTCGTCGAGGACCTTGGCCTCGCCGGTTCCCGCACCCCGCAACAGTTCATAACGCGCCTTTCCGCCGCCGGGCAGATCCTCCCAGCTCATCGGCCTGAGGATGGTTTCCATGACGACGATGCCGCGTACCCGCCCGGGTTGGCGGGAGGCCCAATCGAATGCCAGCGCGCCGCCCCAGTCGTGGCCGACGAGCACGACGCCGTCGAGGTCAAGCGCATCGAACCAGGCGTCGAGATAGGCGATGTGATCGCCATAGCGATAGCCGATATCGGGTTTGCCGGAGCGCCCCATGCCGATGAGATCGGGCGCCAGGCAGCGGCCGGGCCCGATGCCGGGCATGATGTTCCGCCAGAGATGCGATGAGGTGGGATTGCCGTGAAGGAAGACGATCGGGTCGCCCTCCCCCAGCTCCTCGTAGGAGATGAACGAGGCGAGGGTATCGATGGTCGGCATATGGAGCTCCGCGCTTTTGTGTTATATAGGCAGGCGACTGTCCATTTATCATATAGACAGGTAACTGTCTATATCGCTGCGCGGGGTTTCATGCCGTCGTCTTCCCTTGGCCTGTTGTTGCGTCTGGTCCATCAGCATTGGACGCAGGCCGTCGAAGCGGCACTCGATGAGGCCGGCTACGGCGATATCCGCCCGCCGCATGCCAATGTCTTCACTTTCGCGCGGCCGGAGGGCATCCAGGTCAGCGAGCTGACCAAGCTCGCCCGTGTTCGCAAGCAGACCATGACGCAGGCCGTGGAAGAACTCGAGCGCCTGGGTTATGTCGAGCGCCGGCCCGATCCGAATGACCGGCGCGGCCGACTGGTGTTTCTGACGGAAAAAGGCCAGGGGGTCAGGCCGATAGCGATGGCGGCGGGCCGGCGCGTCGATGAAAGCTGGGCCGCCCTGACCAGCCAGCAGCAGATGGAAGATCTGCGGACAGCACTCCGGCGGCTGCTGGAACAGCTGCAATAGCAAAGCGGGCTGGCATGAGAGCGACCCTTTCCACTTAACCGTCGCGCGACCGAAGGAGAATGTATGCCTGGTGACAACAGCAAAGGTACCGACGAGGACGTCGTCATCATCGGCGCCGGTGCCGCCGGCATTGCCGCCGCCCGCCGCCTGCAGGCAATCCGCCCGGATCTCTCCATCCTCCTGCTTGAAGCCGGCGATCGTCTCGGCGGTCGCGCCTGGACGGTCGCACTACTTGAGGCCGCTGATATCGGGCTCGATCTCGGCTGCGGCTGGCTGCATGGCGCGCGGACCAATGCCTGGACTGCGATCGCCGGCGAGGTCGGAGTGACGGTCGACCACACGCCGGCGCCCTGGAACGATGGCGGACGGCGGCTTCAGCGGGATGACGCGGCGGCGCGTGCCGCAAGGCAGGCGATCGGCGCCTATTTCGAGCGCCTCGAGAGCCACACGGGGAATGATGCAGCCATGGCCGATATGCTCGAGCCCGGCAATCCCTGGAACGGCCAGATCCGGGCGGTCGGCACCTATATCACCGGCGCCGAACTGGAGCGGTCGTCGGTCGTCGATTACAACAGATACGATCCTGGCCCTGGCCCTGACTGGCGGGTGCGTGAGGGCTATGGAACGCTGGTCTCGCTCTACGGCAAGCCGGTTCGGGCAAGGCTCGGCGCCGAGGTCACGCGCATCGACCATCATCATGCCGGCCGTATCGGCATCGAGACGAACCAGGGTGTGCTCAGTGCCCGCACGGTGCTGGTGACGGTTTCGACGAATGTGCTTGCGGCCGGCAAGATCGCCTTCGACCCGCCTTTGCCTGACAAGATCGAGGCAGCGGCCCAATTACCGCTCGGGCTCGCCGACAAGCTCTTCTTGAGGCTCGCAAATCGGGAGGCGCTGCCGGCGGACACGCATATGCTCGGCTCTACCCGTCGCGGTGCGACCGGCACCTATCAGCTCCGGCCGTTCGGCGCGCCCGTCGTCGAAGCCTACTTTGCCGGCGACCTCGCGCATGATCTGGAGGGGCAAGGCAGAGAGGCTGCCTTCTCCTTCGCCGGAGACGAACTGGCGGCACACTTCGGCGCGGACATCCGCAAGGAGCTGTCGGTCGCGACAATGTCGGCCTGGGCGGCAGCGCCCCATATCGGCGGCTCCTATTCCTACGCCGAACCCGGTGCCTCCGACCAACGCGGCCGTCTCGCCGCGCCGCATGACGAACGGATCTTCTTTGCCGGCGAAGCCTGTTCGAAGTCGCGTTATTCGACGGCGCATGGCGCCTATGAGACCGGCGTCGCCGCAGCCGATCGGATCGCCGGCTCGTTGTCGTAAAATCCGTGCCTTCGTCAGCTGCGGCGGCAGGCAGGAATATTTTTTTCTCACTTGGTGGAGCGGGCGGGATTGGTTATGCTCCCCCTCGCCTCTGTGCTCCCAGCCCAGGGCGCTATACGTCATCCGGCGGCAAGCGGCCGCCTCAAGCACAATATTGTCATTGTCATTGATTGCAGGAGCCCCGGCTTCTACCCCGACGTTTGCACGTCGGCTGCGGGTATCCGCATGAGGAGGAAGAAATGGATTATCGCAAGCTCGGTCCCAGCGGGACCGTCGTCACCGCCTATTGCCTCGGCACCATGACCTTCGGCGCGGAGGCCGATGAGGCCGCCTCGCACAAGCTGCTCGACGATTATTTCGCCTGGGGCGGCAATTTCATCGATACCGCCGATGTCTACAGCGCCGGCAAGTCGGAAGAGATCATCGGACGCTGGCTGAAGGCGCGCCCGACCGAGGCCCGCCAGGCGATCGTCGCCACCAAAGGGCGCTTTCCGATGGGCAACGGCCCAAACGATATCGGCCTGTCGCGCCGGCATCTTAGCCAGGCGCTCGACGATTCGCTCCGCCGCCTCGGCCTCGAGCAGATCGACCTCTACCAGATGCACGCCTGGGACGCGCTGACGCCGATCGAGGAGACGCTGCGTTTCCTTGACGATGCGGTTTCCTCCGGCAAGATCGGTTATTACGGCTTCTCCAATTATGTCGGCTGGCATATCGCCAAGGCCTCGGAGATCGCCAAGGCGCGGGGTTATACCCGTCCGGTGACGCTGCAGCCGCAATATAACCTGCTGGTGCGCGACATCGAGCTCGAGATTGTCGCGGCCTGCCAGGATGCCGGCATGGGTCTGTTGCCGTGGTCGCCACTCGGCGGCGGCTGGCTGACCGGCAAGTACAAGCGCGACGAGATGCCGACCGGCGCCACTCGCCTCGGCGAAAACCCCAATCGCGGCGGTGAATCCTATGCGCCGCGCAATGCGATGGAGAGAACCTGGGCGATCATCGCTGTCGTCGAGGAGATCGCCAAGGCGCATGGCGTCAGCATGGCGCAGGTGGCGCTCGGCTGGACGGCGGCGCAGCCGGCGATCACCTCCGTCATCCTCGGCGCCCGCACGCCGGAACAGCTCGCTGACAATCTCGGCGCCATGAAACTCAAGCTCTCCGACGACGACATGGCGCGGTTGAACGAAGTGAGTGCGCCCCAGCCTTTCGACTATCCCTACGGCAAGGGCGGCATCAACCAGCGCCATCGCAAGATCGAGGGCGGCCGCTGAGCCTTCCTTCTGTCTCCGAACAAACCCTGTCCGCTTCTCGCGAAGAGGACAGATCTCCGTTGATGGTGGCGTGACTATAGCTCGACGCCCGCCTCCATGTAAAAAGCCGCCGTGTTTCCACGGCGGCTTTTCGGCCTTTCTGCTTGGGAGGCGATTTTAGGCCGGAAGCTGGAAGATCACGTTGGCGATCAGGACGATCGCCAGGCCGCCGGCGAGTGCGAGATAGGGCAGGATGCCGGCTTTCTTGACGCCGAGATCCTGGCCGACGAGGCCAAGATCTTCCATCGCGCCGGCCGGGAATTTGCCGCCGTCGCGCACATAGTGGCGATAGGCGAAGACCGGCAGGATCAGGGCGGCGAAGATGAAGCCGACCCAGAGCGCATTGGAATAACCCCAGACCTTGGCACCCGCACCGAGGAAGAGCGCGTTGACAAAGGCCAGCACGGTGTTGAGGCCGATCAGCCAGGTCGGCGCCTTCCAGGGGCGTTCGATATGGCCCGAATCCATCCGGTGGATCCAGCCGGAATTGAGGTTCAGGAAGTTGAAGATGATGTAGCCGACATTCGAGACGGCGAGCACGAAGAAATAGCCGCCGACATCCGAGGCGATCGCCAGCAGGAAGAGATTGAAGGCGAAATCGGTCCACATCGCCCGCGTCGGCGCGCCGTGTTCGTTGACGTGGTCGAGATATTTCGGCAGCCAGCCGTCTTTCGAGCCCTGGTAGAGCGTGCGCGAGGAGCCGGCCATCGCCGTCATGATGGCGAGGAAGAGCGCCATGATCATCAACACGACGAGCAATTGGGTGACGACGCGGCCGGCGCCGATCAGGCCGCCGAGAGCTTCGGCAACACCGGTGCCATCGACGATCCCGGGGGCCAGCATGCCTGCATGGCCGAGAACGCCCTGGAAGGCGAAGGGCACGAGGAAGAAGAACAGGCAGCAGGCAAGGCCGGAATAGAAGATCGCCTTGAAGGTGTCGGTCTTCGGGTTCTTGAGTTCGCGGGTGTAGCAGACGGCCGTCTCGAAGCCGTAGGTCGACCAGGCGGCGATGTAGAGGCCACCGAGGAAGAGTGTCCAGCCGCCGTTGCTCCAGGTGCCGTCGGCAGCGGCATAGGCGGCTGTCGGCGGCACGAGACCGGTGACGTTGGTGGCAAGGATCTGGCCGCTGACGATCGGATAGAGGCCGATGATCAGCAGCGGCACCAGCACGATGATGGCCAGCCACTTCTGCACGCTTGCCGTTTCCGAAATGCCGCGATGCTGGATGGCGAAGATGATCAGCATCAGGATGCCGCCGATGAAGAAGGTGGCATTGATATTGGCGGTGGCAAGGAAGGGAATGTTGAAGCTGAAGAGCGACCAGCTGCGGATCGCGGGCGTCAGGGCGGCGATACCGTCGGTGCTGAGCAACGCCTTGACGGCGTCATCCGGCGTCGTGCCGGCATGGGCGGCGATATATTCGGCGACGCGGGGGCTGTCGGCCGTGATGGAAGCGGCATGCGCTGAGATCCAATCGAGGACCATCTGCGAATCCGCTGCCGGAATCGGGTAGAATGCGTTGAGGATGTAACCGGCGGCGATGGCGCAGCCGAGCGACAGCACCGGCGACCAGGCAAACCAGTTGCACCAGACGGACAGCGGCGCGATGAATTTCGAGTAACGCAGCCAGGCGGTGGCGCCATAGACCGAGGCGCCGCCGGATTTGTTGGCGAACATGCCGGCGATTTCGGCATAGGTGAAGGATTGCAGGAAACCCATCACCATCGAGATGATCCAGACGACGAAGGCGAGCTTACCCGTCGTGCCTGCGATGCCGCCAATGGAGAAAAGAACGAGCGGCGGCACGCCCGCAGCCACCCAGAATGCGCCCTTCCAGTCGAGCGCGCGTACAAGCTTACCTTCGGTGCCGGATGCAATCCCGGCCTCCACAACGTCTGTCATCGGTGAAATTCCCCATTCTATTTGTTCCGGACGTATCTTTGTACGTCTCCCTGAACGTGTCTCCCTGACAGTCTCAAGCCCGCCCGGATGATTTTGGCGATCCGTGTTCCCGACGGATTCCCGAGTCTCAACTCTTTATGCATAGTGAAGATATTTTCTTTTTAGTCAACATCACTTTACTTTCCCGGGGCATTTTGTAACCTGCATGGGTGGGTGTCCGAGGACGCCCGATCCTCCCATGAGGGCAGTATGCGAGAACTTCATCCTGCTATGACAGGCCTACGGCCGGCCGCTCCGAGCCTCGTGCATTATCCCGGCATTCCCACCCTGCCGGAGGGAACCGAGCGCTACAGGGCAAAGGGCGGCGGATCGGTCGTCATGCGCGTCGAGCCGGGAGATCGTGTCAGCGTCATCGACAGCGAGGGCGGTCAGCTCTGCGAAATCTCCTTTCTCGACGAGAAAGGGCGTTTCCTCGCGGCCGGTCTCGGGACGGCATTCAGCAATTCAGCCGATGGTTTGAAGGCTATTCTTCAAGCGGAGGATGAGAGCGCTGCCCGCACGCGTGCAGCGCTTCAGCGTCGCGGCGCCGATCTGGCAACGGCCGGCGCGCTCTGCATCTTCGGGGCGGGATCGACGCCTGGCAGCCGGGCGGATTTCACGATTTCCATGAAGGGCCTGCTGATCGTCGCAGCACCCGCCAGCGCCATGTCGCCGGAGGCGCAGGATACGGCGACGCCGATCGAGATCAGGATCCAGCGCAGCCTGCTGATCCGCGACTATGCCGCCGCCTTGCCGGAACCGGCGGCCGATCCGGTCGAGGATATCCGCATCCGCGCGGCGACCGCCGCGGCCTATTTCGTGCGTGCCGGCGAATTCATCCAGATCATCGACGTCTATGGACGCCAGTGCACCGATTTCCAGGCTTTTGCTGCCCGAAAGATCGACAAGGGTCTGGACCTCGCGCTTGATTCCACCGTCACCCGCACGCTGCTCGGCCGCAGCTATCCGATGCCGGGTCTCCCCTCCAAGGCCTTCGACCGCGACTTCGAGCCGCTGGTCGAAATCGTCCAGGATACGGTCGGGCGTCACGACGCTTTCGCGACCGCCTGCAATTCGCGCTATTACGACGACATGGGTTATCCCGGCCACGTCAACTGCACGGACAATTTCAACGCTGCGCTGGCGCCCTACGGCATTGCCGGCCGCAAAGGCTGGGAAGCGCTGAACTATTTCTACAACACCAATATCGACCACAACAACCAGCTCTATCTCGACGAGCCCTGGTCGCGTCCGGGCGATTACGTGCTGATGCGGGCGCTGACCGATCTCGTCTGTGTCTCCTCGTCCTGCCCTGACGATATCGACGCTGCGAACGGCTGGGATCCGACGGATATCCATGTCCGCACCTTTTCCGGAAAAGAGAAATTCTCACGAGCGGTGGCCTATCGCATGACCCCAGATGCAGACGCCGAACTGACGCGCGAAACCGCCTTCCATCCCCGCCTCTCCGCCTTGACGCGGGACTACACCGAATATCGCGGCTACTGGCTGCCGAACCGCTTTTCCAGCGAAGGGCCAGTCCAGGAATACTGGGCCTGCCGCGAGCGCGCCGCCGTCATCGACCTCTCGCCCTTGCGGAAATTCGAGGTGACGGGGCCGGATGCCGAAGAGCTGCTGCAATATTGCCTGACGCGCGACGTGCGCAAACTGTCGACCGGCCAGGTCGTCTATTCCGCCATGTGCTACGAAAACGGCGGCATGATCGACGACGGCACGCTGTTCCGGCTCGGCGACAAGAACTTCCGCTGGATCGGCGGCGATGATTTCAGCGGCATATGGTTGCGTCAGCAGGCCGAGAAAAAGGGCTTCAAGGCCTGGGTCCGCTCTTCGACCGATCAGATGCACAACATCGCCCTGCAGGGGCCGAAAAGCCGCGATATCCTCAAGGAAATCATCTGGACGGCGCCGCGTCAGCCTGATATCGGCGAGCTCGAATGGTTTCGCTTCACCGTCGGCCGTATCGGCGGCTTCGAGGGTGCCCCAATCGTCGTCTCGCGCACGGGTTATACGGGTGAGCTCGGTTACGAGATCTTCTGTCATCCGAAGGATGCGCTGACGGTGTTCGACGCCGTCTGGGAGGCGGGCCAGCCGCACGGGTTGAAGCCGATGGGGCTGGAGGCGCTCGATATGGTTCGCATCGAGGCGGGCCTGATCTTTGCCCATCACGAATTCACCGACCAGACCGACCCGTTCGAGGCCGGCATCGGCTTCACCGTGCCGCTGAAATCCAAGCAGGACGAATTCATCGGCCGCGAGGCGCTGATCCGGCGCAAGGAGCATCCGCGCCATCTGCTCGTCGGCCTCGACATCAAGGCCAACGAGGCCGTCGGCCATGGCGATTGCATCCATATCGGCCGGGGCCAGGTGGGCGTTATCACCAGCGCCACCCGCTCGCCGATCCTCGGCAAGACGATCGCGCTCGCCCGCATCGACGTGATGCATGCAAGCCCCGGCACCGAGGTCGAGATCGGTAAGCTCGACGGCCACCAGAAGCGCCTGCCGGCGACGATCGTGCCGCTTTCGCACTACGACCCGCAGAAGACGCGGCCGCGCTCGTAGTGCCTGCTTTCGAGGTCGGGAGACGGCGATCGGCAGTTGATATTGCCGCCGACGCGCACGACCAGCGAGATGCAATCTAATGGCGAATTGGGGAGTCAAAAAAACTAAAAGTTGACATATCCGGCTTTGATGATTATATCTCGGTGGTCGATATTGCTTGTTTGACTTTTGTTATCGCACGCTGGCAACGTGCCCTGGACGAACTTCCCTCTTCAAAATCGAGATCATCATCCGTCGTGCTTCCGCACGTGCGGTCGTTCAATTGCTATGAAAGGGTTTGTTATGACCACTGGCACAGTTAAATGGTTCAATTCCACCAAGGGCTTCGGCTTCATTCAGCCTGATGACGGCGGCGCTGACGCCTTCGTCCACATCTCTGCCGTCGAGCGCGCCGGCATGCGCGAAATCGTCGAAGGCCAGAAGATCGGCTACGAGCTTGAGCGCGATAACAAGTCGGGCAAAATGTCCGCTTGCAATCTCCAAGCTGCTTAAACTGAAATCTGCTTTCCTTTGACCGCGGATGTACCGGCACTGTCGAAAGTATGATACTATCAAGGTCAGGCAAGTTGCCTGGCCTTTTTGCTGCTTTCGCCAAGCGGGCTCACAAATCCAGGATTAATATGACAGAGTCACACAGCAAATCACGCAAGCAGGCGGAGATTGCCTTCGGAAACGCGCAATCGCAATTCCTGGCGCGAAGCCGCGCGGTCGAAGAGATCGATTCGACCGTACGTGCCCGCGAGGAAAAAACCTTGCGATTACGCGAAGCGCGTGAGGCCAAGGAATTGCAGGATCGCTTGACAGGGGTTACTGCTCCCGGCGCGAAGCGAAAAAAGAAAATCTGACCCTACTGCATAATTCCTTAAATCGGATTCGATTTCAGGATAAAGCATGCGGCAGTTCAACGTAATACAGCGCCCTTCGCGCGTCTGATGGCGCGCGGCGCCCTGGAACAGGATGATTTTAGGCCGGATCGGCCTAGACACTCAATCTGTTCTAATTAAAGAGTAGAGCATGATGTGGTCCGAAAACCGCGCACGCTTTTCGACATCATGCTCTCGGGTCGAAGTCAAACAGTCAGGAAACAGATTTGAAAAACGCCAGAAACAACGAGCTTTCCGATCGCCGCAGCGCCGCTGCCGAAGCCAAGGCGGCTCTCCTCAATGCGTATCGCAGCGCCAAGGATTCAGCCGAACCCACAAGGCTGGCAAAGCAGGCGGAGCGTCAAGCCATTGCCGCGGCCAGGGAAGAACGTCGCGCTCAGCGAGAACGGGTCAAGCTCGAGGAGCTGGAGCGGGCTCAGGCCGCCGAGGCCGAACGTCAGGCTGCCGCCGAGGCCGCAGCACGCGCCGATGCCGACGCGCGCGAAGCAGCTGACAGAGACCGGATCGCCCGCGTGATTGCCGACGAAGCCGCCCGAAAGGCCGAACGCGACCTGCGTTACGCCAATCGCAAAGCCAGGAAGTCCTGATCGTCAGCGCCGCCTGTCGTCAGGACAGGCAGCGCTCTCTTTCAAGCGGCCTGCACGGCTGCATTCAGCGGGATTTCGACGTCGATCTCAAGGGTCGAGACGTACTCGTTGCGATCGATCGTCACCTGCACCTTGTCGTGGTCGAGTTGTACATGCTTTGCGATCACCGCCAGGATTTCCTCGCGCAGCAGGGTGACCAGGTCCGACCCCGCCGAGGAACGTTCATGGGCGAGAAGGACCTGCAGCCGTTCGCGGGCGGCCGGTGCGGTTCTCTGCTTGTTGAATAGACGGAAAATATTCATGCCGCCCTCCGTCCGAAGATCTTTCCGAAAATATTCCTCTTTTCCTCTGGGATGGCGATCGGCACAACTTCGCCGGCGAGCCGGCGAGCAGCGTCGAAATAGGCCATCGCAGCCGCGCTGCGGCTGTCTGCCAGCGTGACCGGCGCACCGATGTTGGATGCCCGCAGAACATCCATGCTTTCGGGTATGATGCCGAGCAGCGGGATGGACAGGATCTCCAGGACGTCGTCGACCTTGAGCATGTCGCCGCGTTCGGCGCGGTTGGCGTCGTAGCGGGTGAGCAGCAGGTGCTTTTCCATCCGCTCGCCGCGTTCGGCCTTGGCGGTCTTGGCATCCAGCAGGCCGATGATGCGATCGGAATCGCGCACCGACGAGACCTCGGGATTGGTAACCACCACGGCAACATCGGCGTGGCGCATGGCAAGCGTTGCGCCGCGCTCGATCCCGGCGGGGCTGTCGCAGATGATCCAGTCGAAATAGCGCTTCAGGTCGTTGATGACGCGCTCGACGCCCTCGGCCGTCAGATTGTCCTTGTCGCGCGTCTGCGAGGCCGGCAGCAGGAACAGCGTTTCCAGCCGCTTGTCGCGGATCAGCGCCTGGGTAAGCTTGGCGTCGCCCTGGATGACATTGATCAGGTCGTAGACGACCCTGCGCTCGGCGCCCATGACGAGGTCGAGATTGCGCAGGCCGACGTCGAAATCGACGACGACGACTTTTTCATTGCGTTGCGCCAGCGCCGCTCCCAATGCGGCGGTCGAGGTTGTCTTGCCAACCCCGCCCTTGCCTGACGTGACGACGATCACTTTCCCCATCATTGTCTCTCCTTTGCCGTGGCCCCAGTAATTCAAAGTGTTAAAGCGTCCTTTGCGGCTCTCGAAGAGACGCCCGGCGCTGCCGTCAGATCAGTTTCTCTGCCATGATCGCGTCGTCTTCGAGCCAGAGCTGAACAGCCTGTCCGCGAAGATTGGGGGCCATGTCTTCCGCCATTTTGTAGATGCCGTCGATTGCAACCAGCTCGGCCTCGAGCTTGCGGCAAAAGATCCGGGCCGATGCGTTTCCGATGGATCCCGCCATGGCTCGGCCACGCAAGGCGCCATAGATATGGACGGACCCGCCGGCGATGACCTCGGCACCCGAGGCGACCGATCCGATGACGGTGACGTCGCCTTCCGGAAAGATCACCGATTGCCCCGAGCGCACCGGCTCCCGGATGACGATCGATTGCATGGCCGGGCGGGTCTCTACCACTGCCGATTTACCGGGCGGGTCGACAGGCTCCTTTGCCTGAACCTCGATGTCGGAAACCGAACGACCGCCTTTGAGTGCCGGCGGCATGCCGGACCCGAGGATCGAAGGCCGCGCGCCCTCGATGCCCATGATGCTGACATTGCGCTTGGCAAGTTCGGCGATCAGGTCCTTCAACTGCGGCCGGTCGATTTGCAGGTCCGTCAGATCGAGCACGACAGGCCGTCCCAGGAAGAAGCCGGCCGAACGCGCGGCCAGATCGTCCAGCCTGATCAACCAATCATCGATCGGAAGATCCGGGGACAGCATGACCGCGAGGAATGAGCGGCCCTTGATGCGGATAGAGCGAGCGTCTGTTAGCACTTTGGTCATCTATGTGAAGAAATCGTTGACCATGTCTACCGCTGCTATGGTTAACAAAAAGTTAACGCGGCCTTAATATCACCCACAATCACCTGAGATTTTTTAAGCGCAGAATGACCGCAAGTTATTGGAAAAGCGTTGCTATCGCTGGAAGCGCTGCACGGTTAATATTGCCGCTTCGACCTGAGCCGCAAATCTGCCGCTGCTTGGGGTAAAGCTCAGCCTTCGGCCTTGCGTTGTGCGTTGGAAATGGCGCGTGCGGCCTCTTCCGAGGAGTTGGCGAGCGCGCGCATCTCGGCGGCAAGCACCGCAAAGCCCGATCCGGCCGTGCCGGCGCGGGCGGCCTCGATGCCGGCATTGACGGCCAGCAGCTTGAGGTAACGCAGCGATTGCAGGATCTCATTGGTCTTCGAAGCGGTGACGCGCATGTCGGCGGTTTGGTCATCGATTCGCTGGTAGAGTGATTCGATGTTGATGATGCTGCCTTCGAGATAGAGAAGCTCGCCCTTCTCGTCCCAGATGCCGCCGCCGGTCTCGGTGACCCAGATGAGATGACCCATGGCGTGACGGATGCGGTACTCCATCGTCCAGTCCGTGCGCTTCTCCAGCGCCCGTCCGACGATCTCGTCCATCAGAGGCACGTCTTCCTCGTACATGATCGAGGTGAAGGTCCGCGTGCGATTGCCGATGATCTCGTCGGCTGGATAACCGAAGATGCGCTCGATGCCATTGGTCATCTCAAGCATCGTGTAGTTTTCATCGGCACGGCAGCGATAGAGAAAACCGCTCATGCGCCCGAGAATGCTCGTTTGAAAATCCATGAAGGCGACATCCGAAGAGAAGAGTTGCAGTCGTCTCGCTCAAAGGCGCGGCTCACAATATGCCGGAGGATAGTGCCCGAACACCCTCCTCCGGCAATGCAGGCCCGCCTCATCAGTTGCGCAGATATTCCTCCATGGAATCGTCGAGCGCCTCGACCCAGGGCGTATGGTGCGTCGGCGACATGTTGCCGGTCATCAGCGACCGGTAGGCATGGTCGCGGAAGCCCATGATGTTGTGGGCCTTGTGGTGTTCCCACTCCATGAAGGTCTGGTTGGTCCCCTCGATGTCGAAGCTCGGATAATCGGTTTCGGCAAGCAGTTCCTTCACATAGTCGCCCTGATACCAGATCATCTGCTCGGCATCCTCGAGCGTTTCCTCGCGGGCGCGCCACATGTCGAAATTGGCCTTCAACTCCTCTTCCGGCGGCAGGGTGATGCGGCCCATCATCACGTCGCGCGCCCACCAGGCCTGCACGTCGAACATGTTGAAGGTGTAGAACTGGTCCTGCATGCCGATATAGAAAAGCTGCGGGTTCTTGTCGAAGATCACACCCTTGTAGAGGCTGTCAGCCCAGAGGCGGTTGGCGGTCTTCAGCCGGAGATCGTCAGGCAGGAAGGGGAAATGGTGCTGGTAGCCGGTGCAGAGGATTACCGCATCGACCTCCTTGGTCGAGCCGTCGAGGAAATGCGCCGTGCGGTTTTCGAGCTTGGTCAGCAGCGGCCGCTCTTCGAAATTCTCCGGCCATTTGAAGCCCATCGGCTTCGAGCGATAGCTCGTCGTCACGGATTTCGCGCCGTATTTCCAGCATTGCGAGCCGATGTCCTCGGCCGAATAGCTGCGGCCGACGAGCAGGATGTCCTTGCCCTTGAACTCCAGCGCGTCGCGGAAGTCGTGGGCATGCAGCACGCGGCCGTTGAACGTCTTCACGCCCTCGAAATAGGGAACGTTCGGCGTCGAGAAGTGACCTGATGCCACGACGACATAGTCGAACTCCTCGTCATACATCCGGTCCTCGATGCGGTTATGCGCCGTCACCGTGAATTTCTTCGTCTGATCGTCGAAGCGGACCATGCGCACCGGCGTGCTGAAGCGGACCCAATGGCGGACATTCGCCTTCTCGACGCGTCCCTTGATATAATCCCAGAGCACGGCGCGCGGCGGATAGGAGGCGATCGGCTTGCCGAAATGCTCCTCGAAGGAATAATCGGCGAATTCAAGGCATTCCTTCGGGCCGTTCGACCAGAGGTAACGATACATGCTGCCATGGACCGGCTCGCCATATTCGTCGAGCCCGGTGCGCCAGGTATAGTTCCAGAGCCCACCCCAGTCCGACTGCTTTTCGAAGCAGACGATCTCCGGGATTTCGGCGCCCTTCTGGGCGGCCGATTGAAAGGCGCGCAGCTGCGCCAGTCCGGAAGGACCGGCACCGATGACGGCTACTCTAGTCATGAAGCATTCCCCTCTTGATTATCTCGCATTGCCTGACACATCGCTGCGCCTCAGTCCGGATAGATACCGGCGCTGGTCGGCGCCCCGTCGTCATATTTGGAAAACCAGTCGATCGTCGTCTCGCGGAAGCGGGTGAGGCCCTTGTAGTCGATAAGTTCTGGCGGCAGCGTCTTCAGCACGCGCGGGAAGCGGCGCGCCCATTTCGGCACGGTGACGAGCTCTTCCATGTTCATCAGGTAGCAGCGGATGACGAAGAGGATGGCGTTGGAGCGCGGCAGGCGCCACAGGCTCTGCAATTCGACGCGCAGATGCACCTTCTCGCCGACATTCTCCGGCGTCACCGTGGTGCGGTCAGGACCCCATTTGTGATAATTCTCCGGGCTGGTGTCGAGCCGAGGATTGATCGTCATCGTCCAGTTGAAGCGCCGTGTCGGCTTGCCCTGCTGCAGGTTCAACAGGAATTTCAGCGCCCGGTCGAAGACACCGATCTGGTGGGCGAGCGGCACCGGCCCGTGCCACTCCATGAAGTTCATGCCGATGTCGAAATCGAGCGACCAGTCGGCCTGCGTCGTCACCATGCCGGCATCCATCCAGAGATTGCTGTCGCGCTGGTCGACGATGCAGAAATCGCCCTGGGCCTGACGGGTGATATATTCGAAGGGCTCATAGGGCAGCGTCGAGGCATCGCCAAAGGTGAAGCTGTCGTCGATGCCGAGCGGGCGATTGATCCAGCGCCACTGGTCACCGTTGCGGATCAGCGTGAAATGGTCTGGGTAACCTGCCGCCTGCTCTTCCATCAAAAGTTCGAGCGTATCCCATTGCGCGCTCATCATGTGCGGCAGGGCCTGATAGCGTAGCGGATCTTCCTTCAGGACCAGCGCCCGGTCGTGCATCTCGGCAACATAATGCTCGTCGACGTCGATCAGGCTTTCGTAGACGGTTCCCGCCCGGCCGTGCACATGCGGTTCCATGTTGACGGAATACATGTATTCGTCGCGGTCGAAGGGAAACGGGAAACGCCGGATATTCTCGGGGCTGTTCCGATAGCTGAAATCGTTCCGGAAGGTTTCCTGCTTGAAGACGATTGCCATGTCCGGTCTCCTTGTTCCGCTTCCGATGCCGCTACAGATCAAGATGCAGCGTGTTTCCCTCGAAGCGGGAAACGCAGATCATCACCTTGCGGCCGGATGCTTTTTCTTCGCTCGTCAGATAGACGTCATGGTGCAGCAGCTTGCCGTCACAGGTGACGACCCCGGTCTCGCATTGACCGCAGGCGCCGCCGCGACAGAGGAAGGGCGCGTCGACGCCCGCCGCCTCGATCGCCTCCAGCATGCTTTCGTGATGGCCGACCTTCACGGTCTTGCCGGACCGCAGGAGCTCGATCGCGAAGGGCTTGCCTGGTAGAGATGACAGGAACCGTTCCGAATGCAGATTCTGTTCCGGCCAGCCGGCGTCAAGGCCTGTTTTCAGCACGCCGTCGATCATCCCGGACGGGCCGCAGACATAGAGATGCGTGCCGAGCGGCTGGCTGCCGAGCAGGCGTGTCAGGGGGATGGCGTCGCCTTCGGCATCGCAATAGATCTTGATACGATGTCCGCCATAGCGCTCGACGAGTTGCTGCCAGTAGGCGCCGCGGTCGCGCGTGCGGATGGCGTAATGCAGCTCGAAATTGGCGCCCTCGCGGGAAAATTGCTCCATCATCGCGATGAAGGGGGTAATGCCGATGCCGCCGGCGATCAGAAGGTGCTTGCGGCCGCGCCAGTCCGGCTGAAACAGGTTGACGGGATAGCTGACCTTCAGCTCGTCGCCTTCGCTGAGCTTCTCATGCATGAAGGTGGAGCCGCCGCGCGAATCCTCGACGTGCAGCACGCTGATTTCATAGGCTGCGCAGTCATGCGGCGGCGACATCAGCGAATAGGCGTTGCGGCGCATATGGCCGCCATCGTTCATCAAGACGATGACGTGGGCGCCGCCGGAGAAATAAGGCATCGGCTTGCCGTCAAGGCGCTCGAAACGGAAGCGCTTGACGCGCTCGGCGATCGGCGTGATCCGCGTCACGCGGACAGGAATTTCAGTGCCACCGCTCAAAGGAACAACTCCTCCGGATCAGGCGCGCTGCCCGGTTCTTCCGCATCGATATTGACGCCTTGGAAGGCGGCGAGCCGGCGCGAATAATGGTCGCGCACCAGAAGCGGCAGCCCGCAATGGCTACAAGTGAAGGGGCTGGTAGTGACGTCGTCGGTGACGCCCTTGCAATGGACGCATTGCACACGCCGGGCCAGCGAGCCGCGATGCTCGGTTATGACGGAGGCATGGTCCATGCCGTAATCGAGCGCCACCAGCATTGCCTGGCCGATGAAGCCTTCCGTGCCCGAGAGATAAAGCCGCGTGCCCATATGGGCAGTGGCGAGCGAACCCTTCAATCGGAAGAGCAGCGTTGCGATCGTCGGCGCCGTGAAGAACATGTCGGCGCCGAGGCGGCGCAGCGCATCGTCCAGGCCGGATCCTTGCGAGCCGCGGGCGACATAGAGGATCTCGCTGCGGGAAAGAGCCGTTTCGTCAAGCGCCGGCTGCTGGTCGAGCAGAGCCCTGGCACCCTCCCCTTCGAGCGCGAAAATGTGCCGCCGGGCGTTGGGCTGGATGGTCAGGCCCGTGTAGACTGGTCGGCTCTTGATGCCTGCAACGAGCATTGGCGTGCTCCTTAACCTACGGCGGTCCTCTTCTTCTTCTCCGGATCGTCGAAAGGAAGCGTGTGGGCGGTAGCGCCCGCCTTCACGGTCTTGCCGCGGACTTCGAGTTTCGTCCCATGCACCGCCTTGTCAACGTCCAGACGGGCAATCGCCATGGATTTCTGCGTCAGCGATGAATAGCTCGGGCAGGTGATGACGCCAACCTTTTTGCCGTCGGCAAAGACTTCGTCGCCGAGATCGGCCGGTCCGTCGGCGTCGATCAGCATGCCGAAGATCTTGAAGCGTTCCTTACCCTTGAGACGGGCATGTTCCTCGGCGCCACGGAAGCCCGTCTTGCCGGGGCTGACGGTGAAGTCGAGGCCGAGTTCCCAGAGGCTGTCGCCGGGCGCCTGGTCGGCGAAGGGATACATCTGCGAATTGTCGTAAGGGTAGAAGAGCAGGTAGCTTTCGACCCGCAGCATGTCGAGAACGGAGAAGCAGCAGGGGATGATGCCCATCTCCTTGCCTTCCTCGACGATCCGGTCCCAGACCATGACGGCGTCCTGGCCGCGCACGAAGATCTCGTAGCCACGTTCGCCGGTATAGCCGGTGCGCGAGATCATCACCGGTGCGCCGAACAGCGTCGTCTGCATGTGGTGGAAATATTTGAGATCGCGGATGCCGGGCACATATTTGGCGAGATAGTCGACCGCGAGCGGGCCCTGCAGCGACAGGTCGTGCAGGTCGTCGTCGAAGAGGACCGCGCAATTGCGGCCTGCCGCCTGCTTGACGAGCTCCTCGTGGCCGGAGCCGGAGCCGTGCACCAGCATCCAGGAATTCGGGCCGGTGCGATAGACGATGCAATCGTCGGTGAAGTGGCCGCGCTCGTTCAGCATGGTCGCATAGACCGAGCGACCGGGGTAGATCTTCGTCAGGTCGCGGGTGGTGATGGAGTCGAGCACGGCGATGGCGTGCGGGCCGACCAGGTGCACCTTCTTCAGGCCCGAGACATCCATGATGCCGGCCTTGGTGCGGACGGCGACATGTTCTTCCGACATGTCCTTGTCGTAGGTCCAGGCGGTGCCCATGCCGCTCCAGTCCTCGAGCTTCGATCCCAGAGCGCGATGCCGATCCGCCAAGACGGAGAAACGCCATGATAAAGCCATTGTCCGTTCCCTTTTGTTTCCTCTACGGAATATTTATTTCCTGACTATATTCGTCTTTCGCGCCGTGGCAAGCCCGCCCGACATGGATTTCCCAAAACTTTCGGCGCCTTTGCTGTAGCCCTCAACGAATGAATGACGGATGCGGCTACGTTTTTGCCGTCCCCAACCCGTCTCTAACCCATGCGTTCCGAGGCGTAGCTGCCGGGGCTTGCCGGGAAGACCACGGTGCGGTTGCCGTTGATGAAGGTGCGGTGATGGATATGGGCGTGGATGGCACGCGCCAGCACCTGGCTTTCGACGTCGCGGCCGATCGAGACATAGTCGTCGGGTGACTGTGCATGGGTGATGCGCGCCGTATCCTGCTCGATGATCGGGCCTTCGTCGAGATCGGCGGTGACGTAATGCGCCGTCGCGCCGATCAGCTTCACGCCGCGGCCGTAGGCCTGTTTGTAAGGATTGGCGCCCTTGAAGCTCGGCAGGAAGGAATGGTGGATGTTGATGATCTTCCCGGACATTTTCTGGCACATCTCGTCCGACAGGATCTGCATGTAGCGGGCGAGCACGATCAGTTCGGTGCCGGTCTGCTCGGCCACCTCCATGATGCGGGCCTCGGCCTGCACCTTGTTGGCCTTGGTGACCGGAATATGGTGGAAGGGAATGTCGTGGTTCACCACGACCTTCTGGTAGTCGAAATGGTTGGAGACGACGCCGACGATATCGATCGGCAGGGCGCCGATCTTCCAGCGGTAGAGCAGGTCGTTGAGGCAATGGCCGAAACGCGACACCATCAGCAGCACCTTCATGCGCTTCTCGCTGTCGTGAAAATCGTAATCCATTTCGAAGGGAGCGGCGACGGCTGCAAAACCGGTGTCGATATCGGCGCCCGAAAGCCCTTCTTCCGAAATGAAGCTGACGCGCATGAAGAACTTGCCGGTATCGAGATCGTCGAACTGTGAGCTGTCGATGATGTTGCAGCCCTTGTCGGCAAGATAGCTTGAAATCGCCGCGACGATGCCGCGTGTCGATTTGCAGGATACGGTGAGTACGAAGTTCTTCATGCTGTCACTTTCTTTGCCATATCAAGTGCAGAGAGCGCGATCACGCCGGAGCTTGTTCGCCCCGGCGCGTCAGTTATTGGAGGCGTCCAACCACTCAGATGTCGAGCGTACTGTCGCGTTCCCACTGGGTGAAATGCGAGCAGTAGGCATTCCATTCCTGATGCTTGAGCTTGAGATAGGCGGCGGAAAACTCGGCCCCGATCGCCTGCTTCAAGCCCTCGTCGGCATCATAGGCGCGCAGCGCGTCGAGCAGATTGAGCGGCAGGCGCGGCGCGTCCTTCACGAGATACCCCTCGGCATACATGTCGATATCGTAGTGCCGGCCGGGATCGGCTTGGCTGCGGATGCCGTCGAGGCCGGCCGCGATGATGATCGCCTGCAGCAGGTACGGATTGACCGCACCATCAGGCAGGCGCAGCTCGAAGCGGCCCGGTCCCGGCACGCGCACCATGTGGGTGCGGTTGTTGCCCGTCCAGGTCACGGTGTTCGGCGCCCAGGTCGCGCCCGATGTGGTGCGCGGCGCGTTGATGCGCTTATAGGAATTGACCGTCGGATTGGTGATCGCGGCAAGCGCGGAGGCGTGCTTCATGATGCCGCCGAGGAAGGTTTTACCCTGAGCCGAGAGCCCAAATGGCATTTCCTTGTCCGCGAAGGCGTTGACCTTGCCATCGATGTCCCAGACCGAAATATGGGCATGGCAGCCGTTTCCGGTCAGGCCTTTGAAGGGCTTCGGCATGAAGGTGGCGCGAAGGCCGTGCTTTTCGGCGACCGACTTGACCATGAACTTGAAGAAGGAGTGCTTGTCTGCTGTCTGAAGAGCGTCGTCATATTCCCAGTTCATCTCGAACTGGCCGTTCGCGTCCTCGTGGTCGTTCTGATAGGGCTTCCAGCCAAGCTCGAGCATGTAGTCGCAAATCTCGGCGATGACATCATAGCGACGCATCACGGCCTGCTGATCGTAGCAGGGCTTTTCGGCTGTATCGAACTGGTCCGAAATCACCGAGCCGTCGGTGGAGATGAGAAAGAACTCGGGCTCCACGCCGGTTTTCACCCGGAGCCCTTCTTTCGCAGCTTCAGCGACCAGCCTTTTCAGCACCACACGCGGTGCCTGTTCGACGGGCTGATCGTCCATGACGCAGTCGGCAGCAACCCATGCAACGTCTTTCTTCCAGGGTAGCTGGATGACGGAGGAAGCATCGGGAAGCGCGAACAGGTCGGGATGGGCTGGCGTCAAATCGAGCCAGGTTGCAAAGCCCGCAAAGCCGGCGCCATCTTTCTGCATATCGGCGATGGCTTCTGCGGGGACCAGCTTGGCACGTTGGCCGCCGAACAGATCGGTATAGCTGATCATGAAATATTTGATGCCTTTGTCTCTGGCAAAAGCAGCAAGGTCCAGTGTCATTCTCGTTCCCCTTTGGATTTCTTGGAGACACTTTGGTTATGGATGCGAGACGGCCGGGACGTTTGCCCGGCCGGTAGAAATCAGTAGCCTCCCTTGCCGGGATACCAGTTTGTGCCAGCGAGCGGGATCTGGGCCATGGCGGCGGCCTCCATCGTCAGCGCGCAAAGATCTTCCGGTTCCAGGTTATGCAGGTGGTTCTTGCCGCAGGCGCGCGCGATGGTCTGGGCTTCCAGCGTCATAACCTTCAGATAGTTGGCGAGACGGCGGCCGGCGGCGATCGGATCAAGGCGCTTCATCAGTTCCGGGTCCTGCGTCGTGATGCCAGCCGGGTCTTTGCCTTCGTGCCAGTCGTCATAGGCGCCGGCCGTCGTGCCGAGCTTCTGGTATTCTTCTTCCCAATGCGGATCGTTGTCGCCGATCGCAACGAGTGCTGCCGTGCCGATGGCAACGGCATCGGCACCCAGCGCCAGTGCCTTGGCCACGTCGGCGCCCGAGCGGATGCCGCCCGAGATGATCAGTTGCACCTTGCGATGCATGCCGAGGTCCTGCAGCGCCTGGACCGCGGGGCGGATGCAGGCGAGCGTCGGCATGCCGACATTCTCGATGAAGACATCCTGCGTTGCCGCGGTTCCGCCCTGCATGCCGTCGAGCACCACCACGTCGGCCCCAGCCTTCACGGCAAGCGCTGTATCGTAATAGGGACGCGCGCCGCCGACCTTCACATAGATCGGCTTTTCCCAGTCTGTGATCTCGCGCAGTTCCAGGATCTTGATTTCGAGGTCGTCCGGGCCAGTCCAATCCGGATGGCGGCAAGCCGAGCGCTGGTCGATGCCCTTCGGCAGATTGCGCATATTGGCGACGCGATCGGAGATCTTCTGGCCGAGCAGCATGCCGCCGCCGCCGGGCTTTGCGCCTTGACCGACAACCACTTCGATCGCGTCGGCGCGACGCAGGTCCTTGGGATTCATGCCATATCGCGACGGCAGATACTGGTAGACCAGCGTCTGGGAATGGCCGCGCTCTTCATCGGTCATCCCGCCGTCGCCTGTCGTGGTGGAGGTTCCGGCAATCGTTGCGCCGCGTCCGAGCGCTTCCTTGGCATTGCCGGAGAGGGCGCCGAAGCTCATGCCGGCAATAGTGATCGGCGTCTTCAGGTGAATGGGCTTTTTGGCGAAGCGCGCACCGAGGACGACCGACGTGTCGCACTTCTCGCGGTAACCTTCGAGCGGATAGCGCGAGATCGATGCACCGAGAAACAGCAAGTCATCGAAATGCGGTACCTTCCGTTTGGTGCCGGCGCCACGGATGTCGTAAATACCGGTCGCCGCGGCACGGCGGATTTCCGCCAGCGTGTAATCGTCGAAGGTCGCGGACTTGCGCGGCGGGGTATAGGGGTTGTGATAGCTCATGATGGTCCCTCGCCTTAATACGCGTCGGCGTTGTCGATATTGAAATTGTAGAGCTTGCGGGCGGAGCCGTAACGCTTGAATTCCTCGGGCCTCACTTCCGTCACGCCCGCCTTTTCGAGAAGTTCGGCCAGCTTGGTCAGATGCTCGGGACGCAGCTCCTTTTCGATGCAATCGGCACCCAGGCTCTTGACCGAACCGCGCACGAAGAGCTTTGCCTCGTAGAGTGAATCCCCAAGCGCATCGCCGGCATCGCCGAGCACCACGAGGTGGCCGGACTGGCCCATGAAGGCGGACATGTGGCCGATATTACCATGAACGACAATGTCGATGCCCTTCATCGAGATGCCGCAGCGCGATGCCGCATTGCCCTTGATGACAAGGAGGCCGCCGCGGCCGGTTGCGCCGGCATACTGGCTGGCATCGCCCTCGATGACGACTGTTCCAGACATCATGTTTTCCGCAACACCCGGACCTGCCGAACCGTGAACGGTGACGGTCCCGCCGTCGTTCATCCCGGCGCAGTAATAGCCGACCGACCCCTTCACATCGACCGTGACGGGCGCATCGATACCGACGGCAACCGAATGGCTGCCGCGCGGATTGACGACTTCGAAGGAAAGATCGTTCGAACCGTTCTGGATGTTGTGCAGGGCGCTGTTGAGTTCACGCAACGGCGTAGTGGCAAGATCAATGACAGGCATGTTTCGATAACCCTTGGAGAATGCACATGAGGCGCCGGTCAAGCGACCTTCTGGTGATCCCAGAAATAGACGGTTGCAGGCTCCGGCTCCCAGACCCGGGCATTCTCGATGCCGGGCAGATTGACGAGCGCCCGGTATTCCGAACCGAAGGCGACATACTGGTCGGTTTCGGCCATGACGGCGGGCTTGCAGGCGATCGCATCGCGCACGACGCCGAAGCCGGACTTCGTGCCGACGACAAAGGTGAAGAAGCCGTCGAGGTCATCCACCGCGCCTTCCAGCGCCTGGCCGAGATTCTTGCCCTTGGCCATCTCTGCCGTCAGATAGGCGGCGGCGACCTCGGTGTCGTTTTCCGTTTCGAAGGTCATGCCTTCGCGCTTCAGTTCGCGGCGCAGATTGTTGTGGTTGGACAGTGAGCCATTATGCACCAGGCATTGGTCGGAGCCGGTGGAGAAAGGATGGGCGCCAAGCGTCGTGACGGCTGATTCCGTCGCCATGCGGGTATGGCCGATGCCGTGGGTGCCGGCCATTGAATTGACCGCGAAGCGCGAGACGACATCCTTCGGCAGGCCGGTTTCCTTATAGATCTCGATGGCGTCGCCGCTGCTCATGATGCGGATGTTCGGACGCAGTTCGGCAACGGCTGCCTTGCCCGCGTCGAGCAGATCCTTCGCAAGCGTGATGACGGCATGCGTGCTCTTCACCTGGATGGCGACCGATGCGCCAACCGCCTGGCCGAGCTCGGCCTCGAGGCCGGCGAAATCCTTCTTCGGATTGGCCGACTGGATGGTGATCTTGGCATTGTTGCCGCTGGCGTCGCCATAGATCGCGATACCGGCGCTGTCCGGCCCCCGATCCGTCATCGTCACCAGCATCGAGGACAGCAGTGCCCCGAGCTCCGGTTCGAGACTTTTATCCTTGAGGAAGAGACCCACAATTCCGCACATGACCAGACCTCCGTTCGTGTTGAGAAAGGACTAGCAGGTCTGTTTTGGTTTTTCAACTCGGAAGAAAGATTTTTTCTTTTAAGGCAAGTCAGCTTTTCGAGCTCTGCTGTGGATAGCTGATGATCGAGAGGTATTTGCTCGGCAATTTCACAAGCTGCTCCGGCCCATGCGGCGCATCGGCGTCGAAGAACAGGCTGTCGCCCGGCTGCATCTGGAAAAGCTGGTCGCCGTGACGGTAAACGACTTCGCCCTCGAGCATATAGAGAAACTCCATCCCCTCGTGCTGGAAGGTCGGGAAGATGTCGGAGTCGGTCGTCAGGGTGATGAGGTAGGGCTCGACGATGACGCCGCTGGTATTGTTGTCGATATGACCGAGCACATTATATTGGTGGCCGGCGCGCGTGCCGCGCCGTTCGAGCTCGATGCCCTGGCCTGCCTTGACGAAGACGGCGTTGCGCGGTTCCTCGAAACGGCGGAAGAAGGCCGTCAGCGGCACGCCAAGCGCCCGCGACAGCGACTGCAGCGTTGTCAGCGACGGCGAGATGTTGCCGTTCTCGATCTTCGACAGCATGCCGAGCGAAATGCCGGTCGCCGCCGCCAGATCGGTGACCGTAATGCCGAGTTTCTTGCGGTAGGCGCGCACCTCATGGCCGATCGCCATTTCGAGGTTGTTTTCCTTTGGCTCGCGGACGGCGTGAGGGTCCTGGGAAAAGGGAGCGCGTCCGCCCGCCTGTTCCGGTTGCTCTGCCGCTTCACGCCTGGATTTCATGGATTTTCCCCTGCCGCCATCTCTTTTGTCCAAAGGCAACCCTATCGTCATAGTGAAAATTCCTCAACCGTGAAGAAAACCTATTCCCGCCGTGCCTCACGCGGGGCGATGCCGTAGACGGCACGGAACATCCGGGAAAAATGGCTCAGGCTGGAAAAGCCGGTGGCCACCGCGATTTCCGAGACGGAAAGCGGGCTTTGCTTCAGCAGCCGATGGGCATGCTGCAGCCTGATCCTGCGGTACTGATCAAGGAAGGTGGTGCCGAGATGAGCCGCAAAGAGCCGGTCGAGATGGCGGGTGGTGACGCCGGCGATGCGCGCCATGGCGGCACGCTCCAGCGGCATCTCGATCGTCTCCTCCATCCGTTCGAGAACGTTGAGCAGACCGGGATGATGGACGCCGTAACGCTGCGCCAGCGAGGCGCGCTGGGGTGCAGCCGGCTCGTTGACCTCTGTATGAAGATACCAGTCGCTGACCCGGCGGGCGAAATCCGGCCCCATGCGCTCGGCGATCAGCACATGCATCATGTCGAGCGGTGCGATGCCGCCGCCGCAGGTAATCCGGTTGCCGTCGATCAGGAAGCGCGCCTGGCGCGGCGTGAGGTCCGGGAAGGCTTCGAGAAGGGCTGCGGCATGCTCCCAGTGGATGGTGAAATCGCGGCCGCCGAACAGTCCGGCGGCGGCCATCAGATAAGGCCCGCCCGAGATGCCGCCGATCCTCACCCCTTCGCGCGACAGCTGCCGCAAGCAGGAAAGCACGCCGGGATACCGCCAGTCGCGGGGTAAGCCGCCGGCGCAGACGAAGGCCGTTCCGAGACCCGAGCCTCTGAGGGGAAGAGGTTCGGCGGGGACGCTGACGCCCGAGGAAGAAAGCGCCGGTGCGCCATCCGGCGAGAAGACCTGCAGCCGATAGATCTCGCGTCCGGCCAGAAGATTTGCCGCCCTGAGCGGCTCGCTCGCCGAGGCATAGGACATCAGCGCAAATCCCGGGATGAGGATGAAGCCGATCGTCTGCACATTTCTGCTATCAAGCGAGGACATGTCTTATTCTTAGCGATTAATGTCCCTTCTGTGCAAGTCCGCCCTCCCCTTTCTGGCATCATGCAGCTGTTCTTTCCGGGGTGACCCATGCGCTATTCCGCTCTTTCGATTTTCCTGAACGGCCTTCGTGGCAACAAAGGCTGGGCGCCGGCCTGGCGCGACCCGGCCCCAAAGCCGCATTACGACGTCGTCATCGTTGGTGGCGGCGGCCATGGTCTTGCCACCGCCTATTATCTTGCCAAGGAATTCGGCGTCACCAATGTCGCCGTCCTCGAAAAGGGCTACCTCGGCTCCGGCAATATCGGCAGGAACACGACGATCATCCGCTCGAACTACCTGCTGCCGGGCAATAATCCCTTCTACGAGCTGTCGATGAAGCTTTGGGAGGGGCTGGAGCAGGACTTCAACTTCAACGCCATGGTCTCGCAGCGCGGCGTGCTCAACCTCTTCCATTCCGACGCCCAGCGCGACGCCTATACGCGCCGCGGCAATGCCATGCGGCTGCACGGGGTGGACGCCGAGCTTCTCGACCGCGAGGCGGTGCGCAGGAAATTGCCCTTTCTCGGCTTCGACAATGCCCGTTTCCCGATCATGGGCGGCCTGTTCCAGCCGCGCGGCGGCACGGTGCGCCATGATGCGGTCGCCTGGGGTTATGCGCGCGGCGCAGACAGCCGCGGCGTCGACATCATTACCCAGTGCGAGGTGACCGGCATCCGCCGCGAAAACGGTGAGGTGACCGGCGTTGAGACCAGTAAGGGCTTCATCGGCTGCGGCAAGCTGGCGCTTGCTGCCGCCGGCAACTCCACCGTCGTCGCCGATATGGCCGGCCTTCGCCTACCGATCGAAAGCCATGTGCTGCAGGCCTTCGTTTCGGAAGGGCTAAAACCGTTCATCGACACGGTCGTCACCTTCGGCGCCGGGCATTTCTACGCGTCCCAGTCGGACAAGGGCGGCCTCGTCTTCGGCGGTGACATCGACGGCTACAATTCCTATGCCCAGCGCGGCAATCTCGCTTGCGTCGAGCATGTCGCCGAAGCCGGGCTGGCGCTGATCCCGTCGCTGTCGCGCGTGCGGTATCTGCGCTCCTGGGGCGGCGTCATGGATATGAGCATGGACGGCTCGCCGATCATCGACCGCACCCATATCGACAATCTCTATCTCAACACCGGCTGGTGTTACGGCGGCTTCAAGGCCACGCCCGCCTCCGGCTTCTGCTACGCCCATCTGATCGCCCGCGATACGCCGCATCAGACCGCCCGCGCCTTCCGGCTCGACCGCTTCGCGCGCGGCTATCCGATCGACGAAAAGGGCGTCGGCGCCCAGCCCAATCTGCACTGAGGACATTTAAGATGGCGAGCCTGATTTCCTGTCCTCATTGCGGCGCCCGACCGAAGGAGGAGTTCTCGATCCGTGGCGATGCGGGCCTTGGCCGGCCGGCGCCGGATGCCGGTGCGGACGCCTGGTTCGATTATGTCTATCTGCGCGACAATCCGAGAGGCCGGCACAGCGAATATTGGCACCACTCTTCCGGATGCCGGCGCTGGCTGATCGTCGAACGCGATACCGTCACCCATGTGGTCCATGGCGTCCGCGATGCCGCTCTTTCCAAGCTCGGCGGAGAACCGGCATGACGAGCTTCCGTCTTTCCTCCGGCGGCCGCATCGACCGCGCCACGACGCTCGGCTTCACCTTCGACGGCAAGCCGCTCGAAGGCCATCCGGGCGATACGCTCGCCTCGGCGCTGCTTGCCAACGGCGTCCAGCTCGTCGGCCGCAGCTTCAAATATCATCGCCCGCGCGGCATCCTGACGGCGGGGGCGGCCGAACCGAACGCGCTGGTGACGACGGGCAGCGGTGGGCGCACCGAACCGAATACGCGCGCGACGATGATCGAGCTTCATGAGGGGCTGACGGCAAAGAGCCAGAACCGCTGGCCTTCGCTCGGCTTTGATGTCGGCGCGGTCAACGGGCTGCTGTCGCCCTTCCTCAGCGCCGGTTTCTACTACAAGACCTTCATGTGGCCGGCGGCGCTTTGGGAAAAGCTCTATGAGCCGGTGATCCGCAAGGCGGCGGGCCTCGGCAGGGCCTCCTACGAGGCCGACCCCGATTCCTACGAGAAATGCTGGGCGCATTGCGATCTTCTGGTGATCGGCGCCGGCCCCGCCGGTCTTGCCGCGGCGCTGACCGCCGGCCGCGCCGGTGCGCGCGTCATCCTCGCCGACGAGGGATCCGAACTGGGCGGCAGCCTGCTTTCCGACAGCGGCACCATTGACGGCAAGCCGGCGGACGCGCTTCTCGGCGAGCTGCTTGCCGAGCTGGCGAACCTGGAGAATGTGCGCCGGTTGCCGCGCATGACGGTGTTCGGCTGGTACGACGACAATGTCTTCGGCGCCGTCGAACGGGTGCAGAAGCATGTGGCGATGCCCGATCCGGAACGTCCGGTCGAACGATTGTGGCGTATCGTCGCCCGCCAGGCGATCCTTGCGACCGGCGCCGAAGAGCGTCCGCTCGTCTTCGGCGGTAACGATATTCCCGGTGTGATGATGGCAGGCGCGATGCGTAGCTATCTCAATCGGCAGGCGGTCGCGCCCGGCAGAAGCACTGTCATCTTTACCACCAACGATGCCGGATATCGCACCGCCGCCGATCTCGAGGCCGCCGGCCTCGCAGTTACGGCGATCGTCGACAGCCGCGCGGATGCGGCCGCGAGCTGGCAGGGCCGCGCCGAAGTGCTAAAGGGCGCCAGGGTCATCGATGCTTTTGGCGGCAAGCGCCTGCGCGGCGTCAGCGTCGAGACCGCAAGCGGCATCCGCCGGATCGAAGCCGATGCGCTTGCCATGTCGGGCGGCTGGAGCCCGATCATTCATCTTGCCTGCCATCGCGGCGCAAAACCGCAATGGTCGGACGAGGCATCGGCGTTTCTGGCGCCTGTCCAGCAGGAAGGTCTGACCGTTGCCGGCTCGGCCGCCGGCATGGTGCAAACCGCGACCTGCCTCGGTGATGGCGCCGCAAAGGCAGCTGCCGCGTTGAAGGCGATCGGTTTCGCAGCGGCGGAGCCGGCCTTTGCACCGGCGTCCGAGGCGGTTGCACAGGCAAAGCCGCTCTGGTCGGTCAAGGGTTCGAAGGGCAAGGCTTTCGTCGACTATCAGAATGACGTGCATCTCAAGGATCTGGGTCTCGCCGTCCGCGAAGGCTATGGCCATGTCGAGCTCGCCAAGCGTTACACCACATCAGGCATGGCGACCGACCAGGGCAAGCTTTCCAACATCAACGCCATCGGCATCCTTGCCGAGGCGCGCGGCGTGTCGCCCGCCGAGGTGGGAACGACGACCTTCCGGCCCTTCTACACGCCGGTCTCCTTCGGCGCTTTGACCGGGGCATCGCGCGGCAAACATTTCCAGCCGGCCCGCAAATCGCCGCTGCATGGCTGGGCTGAGAAGAACGGCGCGGTCTTCGTCGAAACCGGCCTGTGGTACCGGTCCTCCTGGTTTCCGCGCGCCGGTGAGGCGACGTGGCGCGACAGCGTTGACCGCGAGGTGCTGAACATCCGGAAGAATGCCGGCCTCTGCGACGTCTCGACCCTCGGCAAGATCGAAATATCAGGGAAGGATGCCGCGACCTTCCTCGATCGCATCTATTGCAACGGCTTCGCCAAGCTCGCCGTTGGCAAGGCGCGTTACGGCATCATGCTGCGTGAGGACGGCTTCATCTATGACGACGGCACCGCCAGCCGGTTCAGTGACGACCATTTCTTCATGACGACGACGACCGCACTTGCCGCCGGCGTGCTGACCCATCTCGAATTCTGCGCCCAGACGCTCTGGCCGGAACTCGACGTCTGCTTCGCCTCCTCGACCGATCAATGGGCGCAGATGGCCGTCGCCGGGCCGAAGTCGCGTACGATTCTCCAGGAGATCGTCGATGAGGACCTGTCGGATGCGGCCTTCCCCTTCATGAGTGCTCGCAAGGTCTCCCTCTTCGGCGGCCAACTTGAAGGCCGGCTCTTCCGGATTTCCTTCTCGGGCGAACTCGCCTACGAGCTGGCAGTACCATCAGGTTACGGCGAAAGCGTTGCCGATGCGGTCATGGCGGCGGGCGAGAAACATGGCATCTGCGCCTACGGCGCCGAAGCGCTCGGCGTCATGCGCATCGAAAAGGGCCATGTCACCCATGCCGAGATCAACGGCACGGTGACGCCTGGTGATCTCGGTTTCGGCCGCATGGTTTCATCAACCAAGCCGGATTTCATCGGCAAGGCAATGCTTGCCCGGGAAGGGTTGCAGGATCCCGAGCGGCCGCGCCTCGTCGGCGTCAAGCCGCTCAATCCGGCAAGCGGCTTCCGCACCGGATCGCATATTCTTGCCGAGGGTGCTGCAGCGACGCTCGAAAACGACCAGGGTTACGTCACCTCAAGCGCCTTTTCGCCGGGGCTCGGCCATACGATCGGCCTGGCGCTCGTCAGGCGTGGGCCGGAGCGCATCGGTGAAAAGGTGACGGTCTGGAACGGCCTGCGCAACGAATTCACCGATGCGGTGCTCTGCCATCCCGTCTTCATCGATCCAGATAACGAGAAGCTGCATGCGTGATCTTCCGCAACACAGACCGGTTCTGGCCGGCATGGCATATAACGGTTTCTCAGAGGCGGGCGTACGGCTGGAAGCCTTGCCGGAGGGCCATCTCCTGCATGTGCTCGGCGCAATCGAGCCATCCGTGCTCGCCGCGGAATTGGTGAAAGCAGGCTTTGCGAAAAGTTCGATCCGCAAGGCCGGTTTCCGCCAATGGTTCGTCGCCGGCGACGAGCCGCTAGTCCCCACCAGCCTCGATGCTCTCGTGGCAGGGCTTGCGGGAAAGGCCTTCGTCATGGACCAGAGCCACGGGCGCGTGCGTATCGGCGTTTCCGGCCGCTCTTCGCGAGCGCTTCTCTCAAGGGGGACCGCCGTCGATCTCGATCCCTCCGTCTTTCCGGAAGGCCATTCGGTCATGACGATGGTCGGTCATCTCTCCGTGCAGATCGTCCGCACCGGCGATGACAGCTTCGAACTCACTGTCCTGCGCAGTTTTGCCGAAAGCCTCTGGGACGATCTCACGCATATGGCTGCCAGCGCCGAAAAGGACGGCGTCTGACAGAGCATGATGCCGAAAAGTGTGAGCGGTTTTCGGATGGCATCCTATTCTAGAGGCGGCTTTCGATCGTTTTAAGCTGTATGCAGCGCGGCGGCGCCGACCCATTCGGGGCGCTCGGCGCCTTGCAGCTCTTCCAGCGCATCGGCGGCAAAGCTCGGCACGACACCGGTCCACAGCAGTGCGCCGTCGGGATTGGAATGGCCGTCACCCTCGAGCTTGTAGATGCTTTCGACGATATACTGGCCGTCATTGTTCAGGCCCTTGATCTCGGAGATCTCGATCACCCGGCGCCTTCCGGTGCGCTTGAAGCGGGCGATCTGCACGACGACGTCGACCGCCGAGGCGATCTGGGCGCGCAGCGGCCGAAGCGGCATGTCGATATCAGACATCAGCGCCAGCGTTTCCAGCCGGTGCAGGGAATCATAGGGCGTGTTCGCATGCACCGTCGAAAGGCTGCCGCTGTGACCCGAGGTCATCGCCTGGATCATATCGAGCGCCTCGCCGCCGCGGCACTCGCCGACGATGACCCGGTCCGGCCGCATGCGCAGCGACGAGCGGAACAGGTCGCGAATGCTGGCGCCGCCGCGGCCGAAACGGTCAGGCTTCGTCACTTCGAGATAGACCACGTGTTCCTTGCGGATCTGCAGTTCGGACGTGTCCTCGATGACGATGATGCGCTCGTGGTCGGCAAAGGCTTCCGACAGCGCGTTCAGCATCGTCGTCTTGCCGGTGCCGGTGCCGCCGGAGATGATGACGTTCTTCTGCAGCCCGACGGCCGCCTGCAGCAGCGTCAGCGACTGGTCGGTCAGGCTGCCCTGGGTGACGAGATCGCGAATGCTGCGATGTTCCTTCAAAAAGCGGCGAATGGAGATGCAGAGCCCGGTGCGGGAGGCGGGCGGCTGGATCATCTGCACGCGCGAACCATCCGGCAGACGCGCCTCGATGCTTGGCTCCTCTGGCGTCAGCCGCTTGCCGGAGAACTGCGCGATGCTGCGCGCGGCCGATTCCAGATCCTCACGACTGGCGAAACGCGTATCGGCCCGTTCGAGCTTGCCTCGCCTTTCGACGAAGATATCGGACGTGCCGTTGATCAGGATTTCGGACACGCTCGGATCATCGAGGAGAAAACGGATCGGCCCGAGCAGCTTGTCCAGCGCACGGGTCAGGACCTGAAAGGTCGCCTGCTCGGCAGCGTCGTCGGAAACGGCCTTCATCAGAGTGGCATCCCGACCAGGACCGTGCTCATGCCGAACAGCGTCGCCATCATCTGAACCGCAGTCGGAAAGAACATCATCAATGGAATGAGGACCAATCCAAGTATTAAGATGCTGCTCATCGTTTCCATTGTTCTCTCTCCGGATGGACTGGCGGGCGATACCCACCATTTGACGAAAGCTTAATCCAGATCGCCAAACAACGCCATGGCCAGGCCCCGCGGAGGCAGTCATTATGATCGTCACGCGCCGTTTCTTCTATCGCTTTGAAAGAATTGACCAATTATGGAGCAGTAGACGAGGCTTTGCAAGGTTGACAAAAACTTCGGCCATGCAGGTAAAACTGCAGCTTATTCAATCGGTTAGTTGAAAAAATATGACGTCAACTGCGATTGTGCCGGCGATGCCTCCAAGACAATTGGAACCCTTCGTTTCGTTTGCTTGACGGAGGGCTGGCCTTGGGCGCACTCTTGGGTCTTAATGGTGTTGCTCAACAAACGTTGGCCGCCGGGGAAGATAAGCTGAAGCAGAAAATATCATTGGATCGAGCAACATGCTCGTTCGGATCGATAGCATATGCTTGGTTCATCTTCACCAGGGCTTCGAACCGAAACAAACCTGGGAATGAGGAGTAATCACATGTTTGGTAAACTCAAGACTCTCGCAATTGCACTTCACAAGGACGAACGCGGCGACATGGCCCAGATCGTCCTGGCCGTCGCCCTGATCGTCATTCCGCTGATGCTGATCCTGCTCGCATTCGGCAAACAGATCGGCGAATGGTTCAACGAAAAGAACACGGCGCTCTCGGATGCCGAGAGAATTCCTGAGCCGGGTCAATAAGCGGGTCGGGATCATGGATACGACCTATGATCTGACCCTGATGCCTGCGGCGGCGGCTCTTGCCGTCGCCTGCACCATGACCGCGGCGGTGCTCGACCATCGCCACGGTCATATCCCGAACGCCGTCACCTATCCTTGCCTGCTTGGCGGGTTCATGTTGGCAGCAGTCAGCGGCGGTCTCGCAGGGATAGGGCTTGCCTTTGCAGGCCTCCTTGCAGCCGGCCTGATCTTCATCATCGCCTTCGCAGCCGGAAGCTGCGGCGGCGGCGACGTCAAGCTGATGGCGGCGCTCGGCGCCATTCTTGGCCTCTGGCCCGCCATCGACGTCACACTTGCATCGCTGATGGCCGGCGGCGTGATCGCCGTTTTCTCCATGGCGCGGCGTGTTCAGTGGAGCGTGCTGGCCCGAACGGTCGGACTGTTTGCGCTTCTCCTGCCTGCCGGTTTCCGCGATGCCGCTTCGGTGCTGAAGCCGCGCGAAACCCATCATACCGTCCGCTTCGGCGTTGCCGCTGCTCTCGGACTTCTCTGGTGCCTTTTCATGCCCGATTTCACCCCTCTTTCATTCGTGAGGTAACGGCAATGCGCGCGGAACTCGAACGCCCCATCTTCGACGGTGCATTCTGGAGTTCGATCCTGCACTCGCGGACCTTCTGGGTCCCTCAGGATCACGGCGCGCTCCTCGGTACCTTTGTGATCGCCATGATGCTGCTTGCCTCGATGCTGCTGCTGCCGCGGCTTTCCGCCCGCCGGCGCCGGATATCGGAGCTGCACGGCGATATGTCCGGCAGCACGACGATGATGGATTTCGTGCTCGTGACACCGGTCTTCGTCTTCTTCATGTTCGTGGTCTTCCAGTTCACGATCCTGGCCAAGAACCACCTCTTCACTCATTATGCCGCCTATGCGGCGGCCCGCAGCGCCCGCGTCTATTTCTGCCCGGCTTTTCCGATCACGCTTAGAAGCATCATCGACGTCAAGACTTGCGATGACGATGCTGCCGCCGGCAAGGCCGATCTTGCCGCCCGCCTGGCGCTGATCCCGGCCGCACCCTACGACCAGCTGAAATGCGTCGGCGCCTGCCAGCCGCCGGAAGATGCGCTGAAAAGCCTTGCCGATGCCTCGGGCCTTTCGAAGAACTGGCGCGCGATGCGCAACCAGGCCCGCTACATGTTCGACCCACAGAACGTCACCGTGACGGTCGACCGCGCGCCGATGGCGCTCTATGCCGCCATCAACCGCTCGCCGCATGTGCCGGTCACCGCCAAGGTGGAAGCGCGCTTCCTGCTGCTCGAATATGCCGGCTGGGTCTTTGCCCGCGGCCAGAGGAAGGACGGCCGCTACTACACGATCTCGACGGCGGAGGTGAACCTGCTATGACACCGACCCTTATCAAGCGCCTGCACCGCGACGAACGCGGCTTCCTGTCGCCGATCATTCTCTACATGACGATCGCGCTCGCGTTGATGATCGTCTGGATCCTGAATACGGGACAGATGATCTACGACAAGCAGCGCACGCAGGACACGGCGGATGCCGCAGCACTCGTCCATGCCGACTGGGAAGCCCGCTATCTCAACATCATGGCGATGAACAACGTCGCCTCCTCGCAGGCAACGGTCGTCATGGCGACCTCGGTAGCCTTCCAGCTGACGACGGCGGAACTGGCCCTGCGCTCGGGCGTCATCCTCGCGAAACTCGCCGAATACTCTTTCACGGATGGCTTCGGCCCGGCGTCGCTCCTGCCGCCGATGCCGCCGATGCCGCATTGCCCGGGCTGGCAGAAGATCCCGGTCATCGGTGGCATCATCTACGGTGCTTGCCTGGCGTTCCAGGGGGTCCGGGCGATAGGAGCCACCAAGGCGATTGCATATACGGTAAAAGCACAGATCGATTATGATCCCTGGGGCCTCATCGTGAAGTCCAGCGACATCATCGACGCCATGAATGATCTCAACGACTACCTCGTCGAGAGCTTTCCGCAGCGGGTCGGCAACGAAGCCCTGCATCTGGTGCGCCTGAACAAGTCGGATCACGTCGTCTTCCATCCGCCGTGCGAGTCCTGCAATAACGCCGGAGAGGGAGCCGGGGGTAACCTGCCGGTCGATCGCGACGGCATCAATCCCGCCTCGGCCTATGCTGAAATGTGCCTCGCCATGACCTATGGCACCCAGGGGCAGGACCCGTTCCTCATGCGCGGCGAGTTTGCCAATCGCGGCTTCCCCAACGGCAAGGGTCCGTTGACCGCAGGCGGCGTCGACGGCAGCCATATCCGCGACTGGGTCAACCACGAGAGCGGCATCGACGATGCTTTAGTGGACTTCTACATCTTTTATGAAGCCTTCGGCCCGGCCTATCTGAGCAAGATCCCATTCAAGGCGATCATCGAGCAATTTGGCGATCTCAGCTGGTGGCAGGAACTGCTGCTCGATGGCAGCTTCTTTATCGCCGAGGAATTCTTCGGCATCGAATTTGGCATCGTGAACCCCTTTCAGCTGCCGATCGACAAGCCACCGCGCTATTCCGACAAGCAGACAAAAGACGAGAACGATTTCACCCGCAAGTTCGACACGATCTGGAATGGGGTCTGCAGCCCGGCGGGCGCTGCGATTTCGATGGCAGGCGCACTGCCCGTCATCTCCTTCCCGAAGCCTTATTGGCTGAAGGGACGCACACCTTTCAACTTCACGCCCTTTGGTGGCGAGCAACTCGACGACTACCAGACGCTGGCGATCGTTTCGCGCGCCCCGCGCGCCAGGCTCCAGATCCGCATCTTCAAGGACAAGACACCGTCCGCCTACGCCTTGGCGCAGAGCTGGGTCCACAATTACACGGCCTTCGACCTCTACACGCAGGACTGGCTGGCATCGCTGGCGCCCGCCACGCTTGCCGACGATATCGGCGAAGTTTCGAACACCATCAAGCAGAGCCCGGCGGCCGATAGTTTTACCGGCTTGACGCGCGTCTTCGATCAAGGAGGAGCCAATGCCTGGGCTGCCGTCAACACACACTGAGCCTAAGAGCGGTCCTCCGGGCCGCGGGCTGCTGATGCGGCTGCACCGCGACAGGCGCGGTCTGGCCTCGATCGAATTCGTGCTCGCCGCGCCGGTCATCCTGCTGATCGTGATTTTCGTCATCCATGCGAACAAGATTTCCACCAAGAAGGTCGGAACCATGCTTGCCATGCGAAACGCCGCCTTCGCCGAAGCGAATGGGCTGGACTGCACGTCGGATTTCTCGAACGTCTTCCCGATCCCGGCCTTGCCGGCACTGCCCGGACGCGACGCCATGAGCTGCTCGCGCACGCCATCGCATGAAGGCGGCGGCGACCCTCAGCGCACCTTTGTCTGGGACGACGTACAGAATACCTTAAAGAACGGCCGCGATTTCGGCGACATGGTCGGCGACCTCGCCAATGAAAAGCCGCAGCTCGTGACCGCGACGGCCGACCGGGTCTACAAATTCAGGGATTCCGACGATCTCGACACGATCCGGAGCCTCCGCTGGAAGGACGCCTTCACGGTCGACGACTCGACACTGTTTGCCTCCCACAACAACGATACCACGAGCCGCGGCTACGATCCGACGCTGCGCCGGGAAATCCGCGATGTGGCCGACGATTCGGGCGATCTGTTCGACGGCGTCTTTCCGGGAGCGGAATAAGATGAGACAGGGCTCGCGCATCTCCTTCCGTTTCGCCGGCCATCTCACCGGTTTACTGCTCGTCATCGGGCTCGCCGCCGCCACGGCCACACCGGGTCGCGCCGAAATCTACAAGGATTTCAAAGTGACGCTGAATTCGATGCTGGCCGGCATCCTCGGCGCGCCGGAGCGCGCGCCGCGCGATCTCGTCATCAACGGCCAACCGCTTGAATTCACGCCCTACCAGAGCGACCGCAGCATTTCCGATATCACCGACGAATGGCTGCGGGTGCTGGCCGCCAATACACGGCCGGCCTTGCCCAGGAGCGATAACAAGGAAGAACTGACCGCCGTCATTGCCGCCAACATGCTGATCGTCCCGAAGACGAGCCGCATCCGCGACGATCTCGCCGTGGTGGTGCGGTTCTTCGACGGCGACGGCGAGGCGGCCCTCGACTATCTCCGCCGGCAGGATCCCAAAAATCCTTCGGCAAGAGCGCCGATCCCGGGCGTCTCGATCATGATCCGCCGTCCCGCCGATGCGCCGAGGACCGAGGTGCTGATGAGCCGCTTCGAGGATGTTGCCTCGACGCTGCCGGCCTTCGCGGCTCCGGCTGATATCAGCAAGCTGCCGATGTCGCTGCGTCCGCCGGCCGGTGTCGAGGTGCTGAGCGATATCGGCGATCGCGACAGGGGCCACACGTCGCGCACGGTCGTGTCGAAAGGCACGCTGTCGGCCTCGCGCTGGTCCGATCAGCGCGCCGATCTGCTTGCCCGCGACGGCTTCACCATCGAGACGCCGCCGGCGCAGCGCGGCGGGGTCACTGCCCTTTACGGCCGGCGCGGCAGCGTCGAGGCCAACGTTTTGTACACTCGCAGCAAAACCGACGGCCGGACCGTCGAGGTCATTCAAATCAGGCAACCCTTCGTAGGGGGAACAACACCATGAACTGGAAGCTCATCGCGGCTGTCATCGTCGGGCTCATCACCGGCGTTCTGCTCTATTTCTGGACCGAGAGCGTCAAGAACGAGCAGACGGCCTATGCCTTCATGCGGCTCCAGCCCGACAGGAAGGTCACACGAGGACAGGCGATTACGCCCGACATGCTCGCCGAACCGGTGATGCTGCCGGAAAGCTTCGGGGCGCTCGCCAAACTCGCGGTTCCCGCCGCCAGCGCCTATCAAGAATGGCTGAAGGACAGGACGGCTGCGAGCGACATTCCGGCCGGCTCGGTGCTGCTCTTCCAGTATTTCGACGATACCGACGGCGGACGCCTGACGACGATGATCGCGCCTGGCAAGCGGGCGCTGACCCTTCCCGTCAACGCAGCCGCGGCCGTCGGCCATTTCGTCGAGCCGGGCAGCTATGTCGATATCCTCGGCACGGTCGACGAACCGGTCGAGCCCGTGGCGCCGGCCGCCGCGACCCAGCCGGGCGCCCCTGGTCAGGCACCCGCCGTGCCGGGTCAGCCTCCCGCTGTGGCCGGACAACCGACGGCTCCAGCCCAGCCGCAGTCGCCGGTCGAGCAGATGCTGAAGAACTATCTCACCCAGTATCCAGGCGCCGACGAGAACGATGTCAACGCTTACCGCAAACAGGCGCAGGATTATAAACTCGGCATCAGCTCGCGCACCCGCGTCGTCACCCGCACCTTCCTGCAGAATGTCAAGGTTCTGGCCGTCGGCGCGGCGACGACGGCGGAGGGTGCGGTCACCAAGGCCAACAGCACCTACAACAATGTCACCGTCGAAGTGACGCCGTCGGAGGCTGAAATGCTGATTTTTGCCATGGGCCAGTCGAACGGCAGCCTGAACCTCGTGCTGCGCAATCCGGCCGACAATACCGTCGAGGACCTGCCGAGCATCAATTGGACGCGCATGTGACCGCCGCGGGGGAATGAGCCATGCTGTTGAAGATTTCCTATGAGGACGGCAGCGGTCGGGAGGTCATCCCGCTCTCGGCGAACGAGACCTATTTCGTCGGCGAAAGCAGCACGCTGACACTGCCCGCCGGCGCGGGGGTCGTGCGGCTGCGCGGCAGCCACGTCTCCTCGCCGCAATTCGTGCTGCGAAAGTCGGGCCAGGGCTGGTCGGTGCAGCATCACGGCCGCAACCCGACGCGCGTCGACGATCAGCCGCTTCGGGCCGGCACGCCGGTCGCGGTCTCGGCCGGCATGTCGATCTGGGTGCCGAACGTCACGATCGAGCTCGTCGAGCCGGCAGCGGCCGCCGAAGCGGTCACGCAATTTCCCGACCAGGAACGCGTGCTCGCCCTGCAGATGGAAATCCACGAGCGCCTGCTGAAGGACACGCAGTATGACCGGCTGGTGAAATCCGCCGATTTCGGCCGCGAGGACACGCGAAACCGAATCCGCGAGCGCCTCGACATGTTCATCAAGGAGGCGCTCGACGCTGCACCGCAGGATCTCGTCATCCTCGTCATCAAGAACGCCGTTTATCGGTGGCTGGCCAAACGCATTGCCCGCACGGGGCGGCGCGACGCCTCGTCGAATGCCGCAAGCCTGTCGCGCGAGGAGCAGGACAATCGCCGCTTGTTCGACGTCGGCAAGGCGCTGATATCGGCCTTGCAGCTCAAGCTGAACTTCGAATCCACCCGCTCGGACTTCGCCCAGCTCGATACCCGGTTCAGCGCCGCCTTCCAGTCCCGGCAGGCTCTTTTCAACGCCGGCGACCGCTATGAGATCGCCCATATGCACCTGCGCTCCAGCATAGAGGAGCTGATGTATCGCTGGGGGACGATCTCGGAGCTGATGGATCTCGATGTCATCTCGGAAATCATGGTGACGCGCTACGACGAGATCTACGTCGAAAAATTCGGCCTGCTGGAACGTTACCCCTTCGCCTTCGCCAATGAACGGCAGCTGATGAAGGTGATCGAGCGCATCGCCGTCGATTCCAACCGCTCGATCAACGAGAGCGAGGCGATGGCCGACTTCCGCATGCCGGATGGCTCGCGCGTCAACGCCGTCATTCCGCCGCTGGCAGTCAAGGGCGCTTGCCTGACCATCCGCAAGTTCGGCGGCAAGTCGCGGCTCGATATCGGCAAGCTGGTCACCGCCGGCGCGCTCAGCGAGCCGATGCGCGCCTTCCTCGAGGCTGCGGTTCGTTCACGCAAGAACATCGTCGTCTCAGGCGGCACCGGCTCCGGCAAGACGACGCTCTTGAACAGCCTGTCGCAATTCATCCCGGTCGGCGAGCGCGTCGTTGCCGTCGAGGACACGTCGGAACTGCAGCTTGACGGCATCCATGTCGTCTACCTGCAATCGCGGCCGAAGACGGCAGAATCCGAGACCAGCGTCACCATCCGCGACCTCGTGCGCAACGCGCTGCGCATGCGGCCTGACCGCATCATCGTCGGCGAGTGCCGTGGCGCCGAGGCGATCGACATGCTGCAGGCGATGAACACCGGCCATGCCGGCTCGATGACGACGGCGCATGCCAACACGCCGCAGGACATGATGACCCGCCTGGAAGTGATGGTGCTGCAGGGCCAGAGCTCGCTGCCTGTCATGGCGATTCGCCAGCAGATCGTTGCCGCCGTCGAGCTCGTCGTGCAGCTCAACCGCCTGGCGAATGGCCGGCGCGCGGTCACCGAGATTTCGGAGGTGATCGGCATCGATCCGGATACCGGCCTCATCATCGTCGAGCCGATCTTCAATCTCGTCGGCCGCGCCGGCGGCCAGGCCGTGCATGCCTTCACCGGCTACCTGCCGAGCTTCGTCGCCGAGCTCGTCGAGTTCAACGACGACGGCGAGATCGAGAAACTGGACATGTTCGTCTAGAGCGGTTCCAGAACCGCTCTAAGCTTTTGTTTTTACGCAATTCTTCGGCAAAAACGCTTGGCGCTTTGCCTGGGAAAACCGCTTCGCACTTTTCCTGGAATTGCTCTGAGGGGGAAACCATGGATATCAGCATTCTGCAGATTTTTACGGTCGCCCTCGGGGCGGTGACCGCGGGACTGCTCGTCTGGGGCGCGCCGGTGCGCTGGCCGGCGCCGCTGCTGCGCGCCACCGAGCGTGACATTGCACTCGCCAGCGAGGCGGCGCAGGTCTTCGGGCGTGATGCCGTTCCGCCCTATACGATGATCCTCGCCTACGGCATCACGGCGATCGTCGTCTTCATCGTGATCTCTCTGATCTTCGGGCCGATCTTCGGCTTCGTCATCGCCATCCCGGTCGCCATCTTCCTGCCCAAGGGCGTGATCCGTTATTATCTGCAGCGCCGCTGGCTGCAGATCGAATCGCAGCTTCCCTATGCCGTCGACCAGATCGTCTCGGCCGTGCGCACCGGCAAGCCGCTCGCCATCGCAGTCAATGCGGTCGCCGATACCGGCCAGATGCCGGCCTCGCGCGAATTCGAGCGCATTGCCCGCGAACAGAAGCTCGGCATCGGCCTGGTCGAGGCGCTCGACCGCCACGGCCGCAACGTGCCGAGCCTGCACTTCAAGATGGTCGATGCGGCACTCGGTCTCTTTGCGCGCCAGGGCGGCGACATTTCCGAGCCGCTGACGGAAATGTCGAAATCCTTCAAGGAAATCTGGAAGCTCGATCAGAAGATCACCACCTCGTCGTCGCAGGCGCGCATGAACTTCCGCGTCGTCAATGGCGGCGCGCTGTTCATGATCCTGATGATCTTCTTCGGCCAGCCGGAATTGATCGACAAGGTGTTCGGCAACGCCATCGGCATCGTCATCGCGATCGTCGGCGCCATCCTCTATGCAACCGGTTTCTTCTGGATGCGCTCGATGATGAAGGTGTCGGTATGATGTCCGAGATACCCCTCGCCCCGATCGCCATCACCTTTGCCGGCATTACCGCTGCGCTGTTCGTCTGGTGGATCGGCGATATGCTCGGCAGCATTCAGGTGGTGCGCCGGTCCGCCGGCGGCGATGGTCCGCCGCCGAATATCGTCGACAGCATCGGCATGCGCACGCCGGTCGAATTCGTGCTGACGCATTTCGAGCCGCTTCTGGCCGATTACGGCGCGCAGCTCGAGCAGAAGCTGATCTATGGCGGCCGGCCGTTCGGCGGCGTCACGGGGCGGGAATATATCGCGCTTCTCGTGGTTCTCAGTCTCTTCGGTTTCATCGTGCTCGGCCTGTTGTTCGGCATCGCCAGCGGCAGCGTCATCGGAGGGCTCGTCGCCGGCCTGATCCTCGGCCTGATCCCCGCCATCTATTTCTGGGTCGTCGCCGACGACAAGGCGCAGGACCGCAAGGAGCGCATTTCGCGCGAGTTCCCCTATTTCCTCGATCTCGTCGTCATGACGCAGCAGGCGCAAGCGACGCTGCCGGAAAGCCTGAGGCTTTATGCCGAAGCCGCACCCGGCACCGTCATGAGCGAAGAGATCGAACAGACGCTGAAGGACGTGGCGCTCGGCACCGGCATGATCGAGGCGTTGCAGCGGCTGGAGCGCCGCATGACCGCCGAGGAGGTCATCCGCGTCATCCGCGCGGTGATCCAGGGCGAAGTCGAGGGCAGCAACCGCGTCGAGCTGTTGCGCGAACACGCGCGCGACCTGCGCTTCCGCCGCTGGGAAAAGGCCGACCGGGCCAGTGAAAAGCTGAAGGCCAAGATCGTCATGCCGGCGATGATGATCGTCGTGTCGATCCTGCTTCTGGTGCTGGCGCCTGCAATTGTCGAGATGATGTCGAGTGGGATGTTCTGATCATGGTCTTTTCCTTCTTTCGCGGAAACAAGCCTAGCCTTCTGCAGACCGGTCCCGGCGGCCAGAGCCGCAGCCATGTGCTCGACCGGCCGGAAATGTCGATCGGCCGGGCTGCTAATGCCGATATCGTCGTCGACGATCCGTTCCTGGCGCCGATCCATGCGCGCATCGAGCGGCAGAGCGACGGCGGCTTCATCATTCGCCGCATGGGGCTGAACCCGATCATGCTGCGCGGCGAAGCGCTGTTGCAGACGGCCTCGCTGAAGGCTGGCGACAGCTTCCGTCTCGGTAAGGACGTCGAATTCCAGTTCGTCGTCAAGGCCGCCGCCAAGGAGGCGCCGAAGAAGGAGACCTCGAAGGCAAGTGACGACAAGCCGAAAAAGTCGCTCCTCAAGCAGCCGGCCTTCCTCGCCGGCATGGGTGTCGCCTACCTCGCCATCGTCGGCATCATCGGCTACGTGATCCTGTCCGACAGCGACAGCGCGGAAAGTGGCCCGACGGCGGAACGCATCAATGCGGAAGCCGCCCGCATCCCGACATGCATCAAGAATGCCCGGCGCATGCGCCAGGTTTCCGAGCAAAGCTTCAACGGCGCCGTCGGCGGCCGCGTCGGCAGGGATGGCGATGCAACCTATGCCGCGCTTTCGCTGGCAGCCGAACCATCCGACGATGCCGCGCTGGCCAAGGCCGCCGAGCCGATCGTCGAGGCCTACAAGCGCACGGCGCTCGCAGCCCTCGCCTCGGAAAACCGCGGCAACAATACGTTGGCGCAGACCCTCTACCAGCAGACCTACGATCTCGTTCCCGACGTCAACTGCTCAGCCGCGCGTTTCGCGCTGCAGCGCCGCGCCGCCACGAAGCCGCCCGCCCGCCGCTGATCGCAGGCCTGTAGCAAGCAATGCTCGCCGGTGCCGGGGTGATCAGCGGCGCGCGCGTTGCACAGGGCTGCTCTAAGGCTGCTCCAGGGGCTTGGCCTTCCCCGCCTCGCATTCCGGCAGTCGCACAGGTTTGGCGAGGTTCGCCAGCGCCTCGGGCTTGGCGCATGCCGGGAAGCCAGCGAGCGGCATTGTCTCTAAGAACCGATTGCGCTCGATTATGCTTAGGCCAGGTTCACTGATCATGCTCTCGACAGTCACCTCGGGGTGCTGCTTGAGAGTTTCCATAGCTGAAGCATGCGCTTCATCGGTTCGACCCAGTGCCGCAAGCGAGCTGCTACGGACCACCCAAGTCCACTTTTGGTAGTTGTTGGGCGTCATGCGCTCCAACATCGTCACCGCGTCTTCATACCGCCCCGCCATAAAATAGGCAGGTGCGAAGAAGTTGGACGCCCACATCGGATAATTCGGGTCGAGCCGCATGACCTTGTCGACCATTTGAGCACCGCGTTCTGGTTCGCCGAACCGTGCTGCATAGCCGCTGTAAAAAGTCAGGATTTCGGACGAACCCGGAGCGAGACGAAGGGCCGTGTCGAATTCGGACTTGCCGCGGCCCATATCGCCCTTATTGGCAAGGCTCATACCAAACACCGCATGGGCTTCAGCGTCGCTCGGATCAAGCCGCACCGCGCGTTCGGCCACATCGGCGGCCACCTTGCGGTTGCTCTCGGGATTGACGCCAAACACACCCATCAGATCATGAGCATGGTAAAGTTCTACCCAGGCCCGTGCCAGCCCCGGGTCCAGCTCGACGGCGCGGTTGAGAAACGCGATGGCCTCCTCGTCATCGGCTTTGGTGAGCTTTTCGATCTTCTCGGACCCGAGAAGATAGTAATCATAGGCATTCAGGTTTTCAGGCCGTTTGCGTTTGGCTGCAGCCCGCCCGGCCTCTTGAATCAGTCCCACTCCGCCGCCGAGGCGGTTGGCGACCTGTTCTGCGATTTCGGTCTGAACGGCGAACACGTCCTCAGCGGGCCGGTCCCAATTCTCCGACCAAAGATGGTGGCCGGTTTTTGCATCGATCAACTGTGCTGTGATCCGTACCCGGCCACTCTGCCGCTGGATCGAGCCTTCCACTACAAAGCCGACATGGAGCGCGCTTGCGACCTGGCGGGCATCCACGGGCTTGCCCTTATAAACTTCCGTCGAATTCCGCGCCACCACCTCGAATTCGGGAAACCGCGCGAGGTCGGTGATGATGTCCTCAGTCAGGCCGTCGGCCAGACGCCCGCTGGCCTCGTCGCCGCCATAATTGTTGAAGGGCAGCACCGCCAACAAAGGCTTGCCACTCAAAGGTTCGGGCTGCAAGAACCACCAGACCCCGCCGCCCGCCAGTGCAAGCGCCACGATCGACGCCGCAGCCGTTTTAGCCCAGCGCGGTATCATTTTGAGAAGGGGCCGACGCGCCCGTTTACCGTCGAGTCTCAGCCGATACATCCGTACCGGGCGGCTGATGTTCTTGACCTGCTGCTCGCCGGCGAAATCGAGCGGCCAGTCGAGTTTGCCCTGGAGATGATCGTATGCCGTGCCCGACACCACCACGCCGCCTGGTTCGGCCAAATGCTCCAGCCGCGCGGCGACATTCACTCCATCCCCATAGACATCGCCATCCACCAAGGCCACATCGCCCAGATTGATCCCGACGCGAAATACGATGCGCTCAGGCTCCGGTAGGTCGGCGTTGCGCGCCGCCACGGCATTCTGAAACTCTGCGGCGCAGGCAACCGCATCAACCACGCTGTCGAAGGCGACGAGCGTGCCGTCACCCATCAGCTTGATAATGGTGCCATGGCGCTCTGAGATTGCGGGATTGATCAGTTCGGCGCGGATGGCCTTCAGTCGCTTGATGGTGCCGGCCTCATCGGCCTCCATCGCCTTCGAGTAGCCGACCATATCCGCCGCTAGGATCGCGAGCAGCTTCCGGTCAAGCGTGGGGGTACCCATCATCGTTGCCTTGCATGAACATGCAATAGTGTCGGCAGTCTACACCCATCGACGCGCCGCAACTAGCACAGCGCCAAAACGGCATGTCTGCTTGTGGTGCTATCCGGCCCAGAACCGAAGCAGACCTCACGCGTCCCAAAGGGACGCTCCCCAGCATGCGCAGAACATCTGGAATCCGCCCGCCGACGGTCTCGAACGCAAGGGTCGGCGCAACCCGGCAGAAGCCGCGTGCCGATGGCGCCTCGAGATCGGCAAGGATCGCCTGGTAGGCAACGATGGCGAGCTTATAGGCTTCCGCGGTGTAGCGGCCGTCGGCCACGACGGAGCGTGGTCAGCCAAACCCTTCCACCAGGAAATCTATCACCGTCCGCAACATCGCTGTCGGCCGCCGGTTCGGCGCATAGATGAGGTGCATCGGTACAGGCTTGTAGGACCATTCCGGCAGCACTTGCTCGAGCCGTCCTTCGGCGATATCGGCAGCGAGCAGCAGTTCCGGCTGAAGTGCAATTCCCGCGCCGCTGAGCGCGGCCACACGTAGCGCCGCCCCCTGGTTGGTCGAGAATTTTCCGGAAATCAATACATCACGCATTTCGCCGCCCGGCCCGACTAGGTGCCAGCGATCCCGCATGCGCCAATAGGAGTGGCCGAGGCAGAGATGGTTCGCCAGAGCCTCCGGCGAGGCCGGCCGGCCATGGCGGGCAAGATAGTCCGGCGAGGCAGCGAGAATCCGCCGGTAGGGTGTGAGCGGACGGGCGACGAGGCTGCTGTCCGAGAGCGGGCCGATGTGGATACCGAGCTCGAACCCCTCGCCGACGAGGTCATGGACATTGTTGTCGAGCGATAGCTCGATGCTGACGTCGGGATAGGCGTTCTGGTAATCGATCAGCGTCGGCACCAGGACCTGCGTCCCGAAGCTGACGGGTGCCACCAACCGAAGCCGGCCGCGCGGCGCCGATTGCAGCTCGCTCGCCGAAGCCTCGGCCAGCGCCACTTCGGAAAGGGCGCGCTTGCAGCGCTCGTAATAGAGCTGGCCGACTTCTGTCAGCTGATGGCGTCGCGTGGTGCGATGGATCAGCTTCGCCCCGAGCCGGGTCTCAATGGTCTTGATGTGTTTGGCAACCATAGCAGGCGACACTTGCGCGATCTCCGCGGCCGCCGCGAAACTGCCATTGTCGATGACCCTGACGAACATCGCCATGCCGGCCAGCTTGTCCACGATTGCCTACCTGTTGGTTTCGAATGACGATACCAACAGCTTATTTATCAACCAAGAGATTTACAACATGGTCGTCATGTCCGCGCCAAGACGACGGACATCACCAACCTGACCAAGGAGAAATCATGCCCATTCTTCACCTGCAGATGCATCCCGGCCGCACCGACGATCAGAAACGCGCCTTCGCGCGCGAAGCGACTAAGGCCGCCGTCGAAACCCTGGCGTGCCCGCCGGAATCGCTGGAAATCCTGATAACGGAGATCGCCAAGGATTACTGGGCGGTCGGCGGCAAGCTGAAATCCGAGGCCTGAGAGACGGCCCACAGCGGCGAAGGCTCGAACTCCGGGACGCCGCCGCCATGGTATCGAACAGGGAGCCGGCCCCTCGGCTCCCGTGCTGAATGTGAAGGGCGGCCGGTTGATTTTACTGGCCGCCGCAACTCCACCGCCCGCAAGCCTGTGGCAGCCGACTTCGCCGGGGAATTTGCCTTTTGGTGCATCTGACCCATGGCGGAGTTCGGCCTTAAGCGGACTTTCTTCGTTGCCGAAGGATAAGGCTGCTTTGCGCCCTAAACCATATCAGTCGTAGAGCCCAGCCAAGCGGCGGCTTGAAAGCGGACAACGCATTGGACTGGCGAGGCGCATGTTTGCGTCAAAAGCGGATTTACGTTGATCGTGATTGCATCTCTGATGCCTGCGCCTGCTTTTTGGCCTGTGTCCAGCGGGTCACTCGTTCGCAAGCACTGTCTTTCCCGATGCAAATTGGCGATCATAGAAAATCCGAACCGATAGAACGACGCCGGCGATCAGGACAACAACCCCGGCGACTTCGATCGGCGTTGGCCAGCGCGCATGCACGAAAAGTCCGCCGATCACGCCGAAGGCAGTCTCTGAGACGATCAATTGCGCGGCCAAGGCAACCGGCAGGCTGCGCGAGGCAATATTCCAGGCCCAGACGCCGCCCACGGTGGCCAGTAGCGCGAGAGTTGTGCCCCAGACATAGAGGTTGCCGGCAGCGCTCCAGCCGAAACCCAATATAGGAAGCCGGAAGAGGTCCATCGCGGCACCGATGGGATAGAAGGCCAGCATCAAGACGCCGCCGCCAACCAGTATCAGCGCCGACCACACTCCGGAGGGCATGTCCGGCCGTGCGGCGAGTGCTGCCTGATTGGAAAGCGCGAACCAGACCCAAAGGCCCACGGCAGCAAGCGCCAGCGGCACGCCAATCCACAATGATTGCACAGAGTCCAGTCCTTCGGCCGTGAATGCCGTGCCATTGACGAGAACAAGGCCGACCAGCACCAGTGCCAGAGGCACCATGAGGGATCGCCATGGCAATGATGCCTGACCCTGATTGCCAATGACCATCAATACGATTGGTACCAGCCCGAGAAAGGCCGGAGCGATGACTGGGCCGGCAAAGAGGGCCGCTCCCGTCACTGTCAGGAAGTAGCCGACATAGCCGACGAAGGCGAGCCAGATGGCATGCAGGCAGTTTCGAAGCGTGAGGTGGCGCATGACACCCTTCTCGGAAAAAAGGATGCAAGGCCCGACGAGTGCCGAGACGACGTGACGGATGAGAGCAAAATCAAAGGTGGAATAGTCACCGATGATGAAGGGCACCACGAAGTTGAGCGAAAAGGCAAAGGCCGCAAAGAGAGCGGCCGACACGCCAATATAGAAAAGTCTGTCCATAATGTTCACCCTTTTGAAGTTGCGTCACCGAGCCCTGGTCTCCGCGACACCGAGTGTGCCGGTTGGCAATCAAGCGAAATGCTTGATCGAATGGGGAAATTTTACCGGCCACGCGCTCTGGTCGGTAGCCGGCGAAAATGAGAACCAGCCTCTCGATACGCATCACCCGGATCGTGAAACGGTGCTGTATCGCGGGGGCCGCGATGCGGCTCCCACTTTGACCGGGGCGGGCGACTGGTTGACTCTGCTGGCTGCCGGAACTCCACCGCCCGCAAGCCTATGGCAGCCGACTTCGCCGGGGGATTTGCCTTTTGGTGCATCTGAGCCATGGCGGAGTTCGGCCCGAAGCGGTCGTTGGTGAGGAGTTTAGTTACTTCGCTCGGGGCTGAGATTAGGTGGAATACAATGTACGCTCACTTCATTGCGAGCTCGAAAACTCAACGACTTTTCCACTAGGACCGATCGACATTCATTGCATCCAGATCATGACTGCAGCGAGATGGATGAATCCTGTGAAATGGATAGTTCGACGCTCGTAGCGGGTGGCAAAGCGTCGGAAGTGTTTCAGGCGATTGAAGCACCTTTCGATGCGATTGCGATGCTTGTAGATGATCGGATCATGCGGGATGATGATCTTTCGGGAACGGTTTGAGGGTATGACCGCCTCGGCCTCCATCTTCGCGATTGTTGCGCGCAAGGCGTTGCTATCATAGGCTTTATCGCCCAGAACGGCCTGACCGGTCTGGTCATGAAGAAGAGCAGGAGCTTGCGTGATGTCGCCGACCTGGCCGGCCGTCACGATAAAGCGCAAGGGACGCCCGAGTGCATCGGCCAGCATATGGATCTTAGTCGTCAGTCCACCTCTGGAACGCCCCAGCGCCTGATCCTTGGCCCCCCTTTTCCGCTCGCCGCCTGTTGATGGGCACGCACGATGGTACTGTCGATCATTAAGTACTGATTGTCCCGGTCAGCAGTGAGGGCATCAAAGACCCGCTCCCATACGCCGGCATGGCACCAGCGACTGAACCGGCGATGGACCGTCTTCCATTTCCCGTAGCGCTCCGGCAGGTCCCGCCAGTGTGCGCCCGAGCGCAGCACCCACAAACACCCGTTCACAAACAGCCGGTTATCTACCCCCGTCCGACCTGGATCGCTGGCCTTGCCTGGCAACAAAGGCGCAATTCTCGACCATTGCGCCTCGTTCAACTCGTATCGCTTCACTCCCATCAAAGGCCTCCGCGCTTCACACGGTACCCTATGAATCAGTGATCAACCGATTTGGGAATCTGGAGGGTTCTGTGAGGTCCGTTCGCTATGCGTGCGGCATTCACTGATCGGACCTCATTGAAGCCGGATTGAGCGAAGGCGCGGGTTGTTTGGCGCTATGGGGATTTAGTCGAAGCGGTGGATGGCGTTTGGCAGAATCGAGCCTTGCCGGAGCACCTGGACAGGTCTGGAAGGAGATTCTTGCCGGTATGCGGTGTCTTTGACGCTCCTGTCGGCTGGTTTGCATCGGCCGACCCCTTGGTTCTGTGGCGGTTTACGTCGCTCAGGCACGCATTGGCCAAAACACTCGCCTCGCGGCTCCCGGCATGCCGACGCTGATCGTTGCAATGATGCTGCGCGTGATATGATCATGAACTGTCTTTCCATGCTGGCCGGCGTACCGGCTGGAGCGGGGTCCATGCGCCGATGATTGTCATGGCTCCGCCACAACAGGGACAGCGATGCGCCAAGGGTGGTGGCTTTGCGTCCGGTTCTTCGACCGGGTGTTCCGGCGGCGGGACGTCGAGCAGGCTTCGGCACAGATCCAGCTTCAGTTGCCGATGGCCATTGGCAAGCAAGCCGAAGTGACGAATGCGGTGGAAGCCGTCCGGAACGATGTGAAGCAGGAAACGGCGGATGAACTCGTGGGCATCAAGCGTCATTACCTTTTGCCTGCCGCCCGTTCGATAATCCTTCCATCGGAATGTGACGCGATCGCCATCGATGCTGACGAGGCGGGAATTGGAGATGGCAATGCGATGGGTATAGCGCCCGAGATAGGCCAGCACCTGTTCGGGTCCGGCAAATGGCGGCTTGGCGTAGACCACCCAGTCGACACGCCGCGCTTCTTTGACGATGCGATTGAACGCGGCCGGATCGGCCAGGCCGGCGATATCGCCAAAGAACCGAAGCTGGCCCAGGTCGTAGGCCTGCTTCAGCTCTTCGAGAAACAGCCGCCGGAACAGGCGTGACAGAACCCGCACGGGCAGGAAGAAGTTTGCCCGGCAGGCAACCCAGCGGGACTGGTCGGCCGACAATCCGCCGCCCGGCACGATGCAATGGATATGCGGGTGATAATGGAGCGTCTGGCCCCAGGAGTGCAACACCGCGATGAAGCCAATCTCTGCACCCAGATGCTTGGGATCGGCAGCAAGCCTGCGCAGCGTCTCGGCGACAGCGCGAAAGAGGATCGTGTAAACGGCATTTTTGTTCTGGAAGGCGATTGCGGCGATCTGCTGCGGTAGGGTGAAAACCACGTGGAAATAGCCGACCGGCAGAAGGTCGGCCTGCCGGGCAGCAAGCCAGTCACGGCTCGCCTGTCCCTGGCACTTCGGGCAATGCCGGTTGCGGCAGGAATTATAGGCGATGCGGAACGCCGCGCAGTCCTGACATTGCTGGACATGCCCGCCCAGGCGAGCGGTCCGGCACATCTCGACCGCACTCATGACCCGGCGTTCGACACGCCCGAGATGAGCGTCGTGTGTTTGGCGATATCTTTCCCCGTGGCGGCGAAAAATGTCCGCCACCTGCAGTCCCGCCGCCATAGCGAAGCTATGCTCAGCCTGGCGGCACCACCTCTAGCGTCAGCCGGTCGAGCGGGCTGGTCGTGCTGCGGATCAGCGTATTGGAAACCTTCGTGTAGCGTGCCGTGGTGGACAGATTGTTGTGGCCGAGCAAAACCTGAATGATGCGGATGTCGGTTCCGCTTTCCAGAAGATGGGTGGCAAAGCTGTGACGCAGCGTATGTACCGTCACCCTTTTGTCGATGCCGGCAGCAGTGCACGCCGAACGGCAGGCAGAATACAGAACCTGGACGTCAATGGGCTTGGTCTCGTCCCGGCCCGGAAACAGCCAGACCTCGGGTCTCGCCAGCCGCCAATAGACCCGCAGGATCGCGAGCAACTGCGCTGACAGCATGACGTTGCGATCCTTTCCGCCCTTGCCATGCTCGACGCGGATGATGCCGCGCTCGCCATCAATGTCGCGGACCTTGAGATGGACAGCTTCCGAGGCGCGCAGCCCCGCCGCATAAGCTGTCGTCAATGCGGTGCGGGTCCTCAGGCTCGGAACCGCTTCCAGAAACCGCACGATCTCGTCGCCGTTTAGGATCGTCGGAAGCTTGGCGGGTGTCCGGGCATAAGCAATGCGCTCCGGTATCTCGCCATGACCAAGCGTGACGCCAAAGAAGAACCGCAGGGCACAAACTGTCTGGTTCAAGGCCGGCCATGATAGGCCCGATGAGACCAGATGCACCTGAAACGCGCGCACGTCTTCCAGTCCAAGACGGTCTGGCGATCGCCCGAAATAGCGCGAGAACTTCGTCACCGCATGCAAATACGATCGTTGCGTCGCTGGCGAAAGATTGCGGATCGTCATGTCATCGATCATGCGCCGGCGTAGCGGGCTTATCTCTGTCATCGTCATCTCCTGTTCAAAGGTCGGGCTAAAACAGCCCAATCCTTCAAATCAGAAGCGCATCATGCAATCCCGCGCTCCAAATGCCGCGATAGCGGCTTCGTTCAATCCTGAATGTCGATCGGTCCTAAGCTGATTTCGATCCTCGACGCCTTGTCTAGTATGAGCGTCTCGGGGGCTCCGTCACTCCCGGAACAGGCCCTGCGGAAGACCTTGATGACAGGGCCGTAGACGACCTGATAGCCAAGGTCGACGCAATTGGGTTCTCCTGTAGTAATCGGATTGGCGCTAGCATCACATCTCTCAGCATAAGGGAAATTTTTTGCTGTCATCGAAAGCCGAATAAGGGCTGCGCTTTGGCTGAACATTTCCCAGAAAATATATATGACGATAACGACACAGGCGAAGAGGCCACTGAGTCTGAAAAGACCAAGGGACAAACTAGGACCGGCCTCATCATCCTGCATTTTGTGCTTTTCTAGCTTTGGGACTAATGTCCGCGGCTGGGGCGCAAACGTGACGTCGAGAGGCGAGTAGCCCCCGAAATACGTGCTATCTTTGCGCGCTTGAGGGAAGGTCCGGTCGTCGCTCTCCAACCCCCTGCCGGACGAGCGATAGAGCAGCTATACCCGCCTCATCGGCCGCACGCAGAAGCGCTTCCCGGAATTGTTCCGGGGCAATTTTGCCGCTCAACGCGTCGACGCAGGCTTTCACGGCAGCCACATATTCCTCGCCGTCATCACAAGGCCAGTCGTTGATCAGGAGACGCGCCGCGTCGCCCAGCGTCCATACGATCTTGCGAGATGCCGGGCCTCGCAAAGCAAACCCAACCGGCGTGAATGCTGATGATGTGTTCCAGCACATTGTCCTCGACCCCTCAAGGCACGGATACCGCAGTCCCCAGTTCAATATACGCGCGTATTTTGTAATTTGGAATTGAAATTTGTAGAAGCGTACGGCTTGAACGCGAGCCGCCGAATGAAGCAGAAAGGGCGCACGCGCTCCCCTGTTCGCTCCCATTTTTCGCCGCGCTCACCGCAATTCGGCGGTGACGCGGAAGATGCCGCCGGCCGACGCGTCGGAGCAGACGACGAAGGTCGAGCCTTCCTGCGCCATGAAGGCGACATTGCCGCCGGCTTCGCAGGGGGTGGCGCTCCATTGCAGGATGATATCGCCATTGTCTGGCAGCTTCTCCGGCGTGATCTTCGCCGCACTTGCCATCCATTCCGTCGCCGACGGCAGGTGGACGGGCGCGTTCAACTGCTTCGACAGCCAGGCCGTATAGTTCTGCGCCACGGCAAGCGGCACGTCGTCGGCCGGCTGCTGCGGATTGTCGGCATAGGCCTGTGCTGCGGCGGGATCGGAATTGGCGGTGTAATATTCCGCCATCTCGGCACGGGTGACGGCCTTCGTCTGCATGCAGAAGGACTTGTCGATCTTCACGGCGCCATTGGCAACGCCAAGCATGCCGCCGAGCTCCTGCATCGACGAGGTCATCAGCCGGACATTCTCCAGCGAATAACTTCCCGCCGGCACGGTCTCGAAGGCAAGCGTCTGCGAAACCGGGCAGAAGCCGCGCGCCGACAGCGCCTCGAGATCGGCAAGGATCGGCTGGTAGGCAACGATGGCGAGCTTATAGGCCTCCGCGGTGTAGCGGCCGTCGGCCTCGCCGATCTTCGGGGCGAGTGCCGCAAGCGTCGGATCGGCAGCACCGGCGCGGGTCGCGATCGAGGCGCTGAGATCGGTAACTTTCTGCTTCAGCGCCGTCGCCTCATCCTTCGCCGCCATGACGTCGGCGATGACGGCGTCGAACAGTTTGGCGGCGTCGCCATAGCCTGACGTCGCGGCCGGCATCTGCCATTGCTCGGCCTTGGCCTTGGCCTCGGTCATCAGCCCGCTCGCCTTGGCGACATCGGGGCTGTCGCCGGCGCCGATGCGATTGACCGTTTCGCGTTTTGCCGCCGCGTCCTTTTCGGCCGCCGCCAGCGCGGTGAGCGCCTTGGCGAGATCGTCGAACGTCGTTTTCGACGCGTCATAGGCGTCGACGGCAGCATGCATCTGCTTGGCGGTGGCGGCGTCGGCAGCAGTCTTCATCTTGGCGTCGGCCTCGGCAAAACCTGGCGCCTTGTCGCCACCTGCGGCCGAAGCGGCAGCCTTCGCCTTCTCGGCATTCTCCTTCGAGATGCCGATCAGCGCATTGCCGAGGTTGATGGCTGCCGTCTGGAAGCCCGGAAGCGCCTTTTCGTAATCTTCATCCTTGAGCAGCGCATCGGCCGATGTCAGCGCCGAGGCGCCGGTGTCGTAGGAGAGCTTTGCCTGGTCGCTGGCCGGGCGCTCCGGCGCCTTGGCGGCGATTGCCTTCTGCTTGCGGCTTTCGGCCTCCTTCTTCCAGACGCCGACATCGGCGACGAGTTTCGGATCCGGGCGGAGCAACTTCGGGATGGTGACGGCACCGACGCCGATGCAGATCAAGAGCAGCGCTGCGATCATGGAGATTCTGACAGGCGTCCACTTTTTCGGTTTCGGGGTGTCCTGCTGCTGCGCCATGCCGCCGCGCGGATCCCACGACATCGGTTGGATGCCTGTCGTGACGCGCGCGAATTCGCCCAGCGCATCGGCGCCCGTGCGCGGCCGCGCGCTCGGATCGCGGCTCAGCATCCTTTCCACCAGGCTTGCAAGACCCTCGGGAAAGCCCGGGATCAGCACATCGAGGCGGGGAAAGATATTGGAAGGATCGAGATGGATGTTCTTCCAGCTCTGCTCGCGCTGGTGTTCGTCTTCCCAGACCATGACGCTGTCGAAGACGCTGGCATAGGTCTGCCGCGGCAGGAAAAGCTTGTAGGCGATCATGCCCATGGCATAGATGTCGAGCGCGGCGGAGGCGGAAAAAGTACCGCTGGCATAGATTTCCGGCGCGCCGAATTCCGGCACATAGGGCGGGATGATGTGTTCGCCGATCTTCGAGATCAGGTGCAGGTTGCCGATCCGCACCGACAGGCCGGAATAATCCTCCGACACGTAGATGCATTGGTCCGTCAGGGCATTGTGGGCGTAGCCGGCGCCATGCAGCGTCGCCAGGCCCTCGAGGATGTGGCGGCCTATCTCGACGGCGCGTTCGTAAGCCACCATCTCCGTTTCGTCGAGATATTGGTGCAGCGTTTTCGACGGCCGCTTCTCGACGATATAAAAATTGTCGTCTTCCGGCGACGGCGGAATGAGGTCCTCGATTTCGACGAAGCGTCGCGCCGTCAGCGATTTGGCCTCGTTGATGGAGGTCCAGACCCGCTCGAAACGAGCCTTGTCCAGTTTCAGCGCCATATCGGGCGCGACGATGAACACCGAATGGTCCATCCGCTTGTCCTGGGCCGGATAGACGATGAACTCGTTCTCATAGACCGGCTCGCCGATCGTGTAGCGGGCGATCAGATCACTTCTCATGCACGTGTCCCCCTGCATTCATTTCATTCATGAAAACCGAATTCTATTCGCCTGCCAGTAATGGATCACCAATCAGGCCTGCGGCCAGCAGCAGGCCGGTCTTGGTATCGCGAAGCGCGAAGGCAAAACGGGCATCGGCCACGACGCGAATAAGCTTCGGATCGATGCTGCGTTCCGTGATAACAGCCGTGGCTGCCGCCGCCTCCGTGCCGTTTTCGTCAACCTTGATCATCGTCTTCTGAAGGACGCGCGCCAGGCTGATGTTTTCCTTGGTAAAACCCGGGAAACCCGCATCCTTGGCCTTCTCGGGCGCCACTCCCATCGCATTGAGTATCGGCATCAAATCACGCCCGTCGTTCAGGGAAAAGCGGGGCAGGAAGATTTCGCCCTTGGCGGCTTCGAATTTTTCCCCCTGCAGCCAGGAAGCGAGCGCCTTCAGGTCCGATCCACCCACACCCTTGCCGGAGCGCGCCGCCACTACGACCATGCTGTAGCTCTCGCCGGCATAGGCAAGGTCGACGGCGGTGAATTTCTCGTCGAAGCGGAACCTCTGGCCATCGCCGGCAAGATGCATCATCGGCACCGAAATCGTCGACCCATCCGGCCGCTGAAATGGGCTTGCTGGGCTTTCCCTATCGAAGGACGTCTTCCAGCGTGCCTTGAAGGAGAGTGCGCCGAGACTGACGAAGCCGCCGCCGGGCGGTGCGTCCAGGATGACAGGAATGGCGCCTCGCGTTGCCTGTTTGACCCAGCCGTTGATGTGCTCGACCGATTTCGGTCCGTCGAGATCCTCGATCGAAGGCTTGATCCGGTGGCCGGCGAGCATGGAGAGCGCATCGGGAACGAGCACCAGCTTGTCGTCGAAGACGATCGCGACCGCCGTCGCCAAAGGCGCGTCCGCCGCTGCCGGCTTCTCGGGGGTCATTGCGTCAAGCGCCGTCTCCGGTCCCTTTATCTCGCCGCCGAAGCCGAGGCCCTTGGCGATCGAGGCTTTGCCTTGGTCGGAGGCGCCGAGGCTTGCAAGACCGAGTGCTGCGGCAAGGCTTGCCGGCGACACCATGATATTGGCAGCACCCTCCTTTGCCAGCGTGCGGTCGATGAGTTCGGCGGCAAGCCCTGCCTGCGCGGCGAGCATCGCCTTGCTGTCGCCGGAGTTGCCGGCATGGGCGGCCGGGGCAAGCGCCATCAGGGAAGCGGCAAGACCCGCCAGCAGAGTGGATTTCGGCATGGTTCGCTCCTGTTCAGCGGATGCGATAGAATTTGGAATCGAACGACCATTTGCCTTGGGCGCCGGTCTCGTCGTCGCCGACGATCCTGAGGCTTCGGGCGAGATCGTAGACATAGTTGAAGGCGGCGCGCTGGCCGACGAGCGGCGTCGGCACATCGGGCAGGTCGAGCACTTCGATCGGCTTGTCACTGAGGATGGCAACGACCATGCCGACGCCGGCCGGCCCCTCCACCACATATTCGAAGCCGGTATAGGGATTGCGCGCATCGGGCACGACGACCGGCCGGGCCGGATCGAGCCGGTTGTCGCCGCTTTTGGCTGTCGGCTTCAGCCCCATCGAGCGCTTGTTCGGGTAAAGCTGCGTCAGCTTGCCGGAGGCGTCGATATCGACCAGGATCAGGTAACCGGACTTTTTGGTGGAGACACGCATCGCCACCTTGTCGCCGATGCTGACCGCGGTGCCGGGCAGCACGTCGACGGCGACGCCCGCCTCGTTATCGCTCTTCAGCGTGTTCTCGACGGCGGCGACCGCCGTCTTCGCCTCCTCGCCGGTAATCACATCCCGGCCGAGCGCATCCGGCTGGCCATAAAATTGCGGCACCGGCGTAAAGCGGCAGTCTCCCGCATGCGTCCGGCAATATTCGTCCGATTTGCGCCGGACGTAATCGAGCAAAGCGGCATTGCTGACATTCGGCTTGTCGGCCGCGCGCGCCACGCCATCCTGCACGCCTTCGATGAAGTGGCGGGTGAAGACGCCGAGCGCCGGCTTGGCCTCGCGGTCGACGAGCGCCCACTGCCCCGCGTTGACGGCCGACCAGACCATGGCGTTTTCGCCGCCGAAGGAGAATTTCGCTTCCTTGCCCGATTTGTTCGGCGGTTCGAGCGCTGCCAGCGCCGGGCCGAGGCAACGCACTGTGCCGGAGGGTGCGGCCACCGCGCTGCGGCTGCCGGGCCCGACATGGCAGGCATCGATCAGCAGCGTCACGCGGCGGTCCTTGAGGCTGTTCAGCCGTGCGGCGATCTCTGTTTCGCGGATCTGGTTGGTGACCGTCACCTTGCCGCCCTCGCGCACCAGCTTGGCATCGACTGCAACCAGCGTCGGGCTGGTCGTTGCCTCCGCACCCATTTCTTCCGAGCCCTGGCCGCTGAAATAAAGGAAGACCCGGCTTCCGGGCGTCGATTGGCGCACCAGCCAGTCGTCGATCTCGGCCAGGATCGCCTCGCGGGTCGCCTTGCGGTTGGTCAGCGTGTGGATCTGTTCCGGGCGGTAGGCAAGGGTCTTGGCGAGGAAGACCTGCATCGCTTTCACGTCGGTGGCGGAACCGGTCAGCTTCGCCTCGCGCATCTCGTAGTCGTCGATGCCGATCAGCAGCGCGCGGTCGCCGGGCGAGCTTTCGATCACCGGCGTCTGGACGACGGGCGGCTGAACGGCGGGTTCGTCGGCGGCGGGCTGGTTAGCCGGCGTGTCGGCAGCAGGCGTTTCGGTCGTGCCTGATGGTGCTGCATCGCCGGCGGGCGGGGTGGTGATGGCGAGATTTGCCTCTTCCTGTCCGGACTTCCTCTGCTTCGTCTCGCCACTGGTCGTAGTGGACGCGACCTGATCGTCGGCCGCAGGCCCTTCAACATTCGGCACGTCGCCGTCGGTCTTTGCGGCGATCCAGTCGCGGAAGGCGGCAACACGGGTATAGACGCCGTAATGTTCGGCCTCGGCGCAGCCAGCACCCCAGCTGACGATGCCGAGCTGGATCCAGCGCTTGTCGGGACGCTGGGCGACGAGCGGCCCGCCGCTGTCGCCCTGGCAGGCATCCTTGCCGCCCTCGGCGTAGCCGGCGCAGACATTGCGCTCGTCGATCGGGTTCATGCGCATCGAGCTGTCGCGGTAGGCGGCGCGGCAATCCTCACGCGGAACGATCGGCAATTCCACTTCCTGCAGCTCGGTCGGCAGGTATTTGTCGTCCCAGCCGTGATCGGCCTTGGTGTAGCCCCAGCCGGTGACGACGGCCGGGTGGCCAGCGGCCTCCACCTCGTCATCGGAGGCCGAGGCAAGGATCGCCGGCTTCGATTTAGCCGGCTCGCTCAGCTTGATGAGGGCGATGTCGTTGGCGAAGACCTTGCGGTCGAAATCTTCGTGAATGATCACCTCTTCCACGGCAAGGCCCGGCTTGTCGGGCCCATCGACCGCGATCACCTTGTCGATCTTCGACTTGCCCTCGACGATCAGCAGGTCCCGGGCGAAGAGATCCTGCTTGCCGGAGCGGCCGCTGGTGACGCAATGGGCGGCCGTCAATATCCAGCGCGGCGAGATCAGCGAGCCGCCGCAATGGCCGCCGAAGCGGCCGCGCTGTTCGGGATCGGGCGCCAGGATCTTCACCTGCCAGGGCCATTCGCCCTTCTTGGCCGCCTGGCCGCCGATGACACGCCCGCCATCTTCGCCGGCGAAATCCGTGTCCTGCTGCGCAAGAGCCGGAGAGGCGAGCAGCAGCATGACGGACGCAATATTGAGGATCCTGCTGATCGACGTGCTCATAGCTTGGCTCCGGCGGAGGTATAGAGGACCGTAAATCCGACACGCGCGCCCTCGGGCAGGAATTCGCCGAGGCGCTTGGCGATATTGCCGGCGGTGCGGCGCCTGTCGTTCTGCTTCAGGAATTCAATAAGTTCGGGCATCGGGGTTTCGGAGGTGACGGCGACGAGCAGGTCCGTGCCGAAAGGTGCGACGACGGAAAGATCGAGATCGAAGGTCTGAGACATCGCGGCATCGACCTCCTTTTCGTTGGGATAGAGGAACTGTACGGTTCCATCGCCGGTGACGTCGAAGAGCACGAGCTTGCGGCCTGATAGATCCGAAACCGTGACGCCGACGCGCTCACCTTCGCGATGGACGGTGTCGGAAGGCGTCACGCGCACGGTCTGCGGGTTGGTCTCGGAGAGCCGCTTCAGCGCATCGAGCGCGGCCATCCGGTCGACGACGAAAGGCATGTCGCCGGCGCCGACGCCGGAGGCGACGACATCGCCGCCGGCAATCGCCTCGTGTTTTTCGGGATCGAAGACGAGCTCGGCATCAGCACCCTCCGCCAGCTTGAACGGCGTGACGGCGGGGTCGATCCCCTGCAGCACCGGCTCGGAGCCGAGGGCGGCAATGCTGATCGGCGCGGGCTCGGCGAGCAGCGGAGTGTTTGATTTCTCCGCCGCCGCCTGGGCCCCCGCCCCTTCGTAATGATAGACGACCGCACGATCGAGATCGGTTCCAGGCGGGCTTTCGGTAAAGATGTTCTGCCGCTGGTTGGTGAACTGATAGACTGCCTGGCGCACATATTCGAACAGTTCGCGGCGGCTGACGGCGCCGTCGCCGTTCCGGTCCGCCGCCCCTTCGAAGGCGCGGGCGGTGGCATAACTCAGGGCGCCGCGTTTCTGCGGAATGCCGGGAATTGATATCTCGGGCGACTTGGTGTTTTCGTCGACGGCGGCGAGAAAGGTCAGCCGCTTGAAATCGAAGCCGGTGGACAGCGCATCCGCCGTGGTCGAAATCGGCGCGAGATCGTCCTCCTCTATCGTATAGGAAGGCGCCTGACGCCAGGTGATCTCGGCGCCGCGCGGATCGACGTCGCGGGTCATGCCGCCGGCATGGCAGGTATCGGCGATGAAGACGACATCGGCGCCCTTGCCCTCGAGCTTGCGGATCAGCGTCTTGAATTCGTCGCCGAAGATGCGCTCGCGCGATCCCGGCAGCCGTGTGTCGAAGCCTGCAAGGATATAGACCTCGTCGCGGCCGCTCGGTTTGGAACCCTTGACACGCTCGGGCTCGCTCGACCCATGACCGGCGATGCCGAGCACGATCAGGTCGCCACGCCCTGCCCGTTCAGTCACGGCCTCGATCGCATGGAAGATGCCCTCGCGGTCGGCAGCGCCATTCTTCAAGAGCGTCATGTCCTCGACGCCGACCGAGCGCAGCGAAAGCGAAAGGTCGTCTGCGTCGGCGACGGCGCCGTGCAGCGGCGGAACATTGCGGTAGAGGTCGATGCCGATCAGCACGGCCCTGACCGCACCACGCTCGGGCGCCTCGATCACCTTTGCCAGGCTGTCGGTGGCCGCCATGGTGAGGAGGGCAAGTGCTGCGGCCATGGAAACGAATGCGGTCATGGCCAGTTCCCCCTCGCCCGGCCTATTCGCGGCGCCATTCGACGCGGCGGTTCAGCGCATCGACATCGTCTTCGGTGAGGTTTGCGGTTGCCGTGACGTCCACCGGCTCGGAAGCTCCGCGGCCTTCGGCGTCGATTGTCGCGTCGAGGCCGTTGCTCTTCAGGAAGTCGGCGACGGCCTGGGCACGGCGTTCAGAAAGCTTCTGATTATAGTCGTCGCCGCCGCGCCGGTCGGTATGGCCGACGAGGATGATGCGGCCGGGCTTCTGCTCCTTCAGCGCCTCCAGCAATTCCTGGGCGGCTTCGGTGCCGATCGAGGTGAAGCTCGACTTGTTGAAATCGAAGGTGATCGGAACCGGAATGGAGACCGGCACGATGCCGCGCACATTCTCGGAATAGATGCCGCCGAGCACGCCGCTGCGGTGATCCTTCTCGGCCGGCACGAAGCTGCCTTCAGGATTGTCGCTGGTCGGGTTGGCGGCAAGGATGCGGGCCTGGGCGGCGCGCTGGATGAGGTCGGAGATCGTCTCGGCGGGCGGTGCCTTCGGCGTGCGGGTCTCGTTCTTGATGATCTCGATCGCCTGCTGGTAATCGGCGGCGGCATCGGCGAAGCGGCGCGCGGAGAAATAGATCTCGCCAAGTGTGGCGGAGGCCTGCCAGAGCACCTGCGGGCTGTCGGCGGCGACAAGCAGCGGCTCGTAATCGGCGACCGGCTGGTTGGCGGCCATCATCTCCTGGGCTGCGGAAAGCCTGAGGGCGGCGACGCGGCGCTGGGCGTTCACCTGGAACTGGCCGCAATCGGCGCTGACGGCGATTGCATCGGCCTCAGCCGCGGCAGCACCGATATCCTTGGCGGCGACGGCGGTGTTCAGCTTGTCGAGAAGGGCTGTGCAAACAGGCGTATCGGCGTTCGCTACCTCGATCTCTTCGCCGGCCTGGGCAGGTTCGGCCGAACGGCCGAGGTTTAGCTGCGGCATCTTGATGCTGAAGCCGCCGGGAAGCTTGAACTGCGGCATCTTGATCTGCGGCATCGGCAGTTTCGGCATCTTCGTCTGCGAAGACTGGCTCGGCTGCTTGTACTGCGTCGGCTGCTTATATTGGGTCGGCCGGGTGGATGAGGTGGTGTCGGCCGGACCGATCAGCTCCAGTTCGTCGGCGGCAAGCTCCTGGCCGGGCGCCAGGTTGGTGACGATCTTGTATTTCTTCGGCGGCTGTTGTGTTGCCTGCTCGACAGGCTTCGGCGCGACCTTTTTCGGGGCAGCCGGCTTGGGTTTTTCCACGACCGTTTCCGGCTTCTTGGCGACTTCCTGTTTCGTTACCTGCTTCGGCTTCGGAGCGGCCGCAGGTTTCGGCGCAACGGGCGGCTTTGCAGCCTGCTCGACCGGTTTCGCTGCGGGGGCGGCTGCGACGGGCGGGATGGCAGCCGGACTATCGACCGTCGTCAGCATCAGCGTCTTGCTGCTGATCTTGGTGCCCAGGCTGCGAGCTTCTTCAAGGCTGCGGGAAACGGCATCCATGCCGCCGTCGATCGAGCGGAACATGCCGCCGCCACTGCCGCCGAGATCGGCGAAGATGTTGAGCGGCTTGGAGGAATAGAAGACTTTGATCTGCTCCTGGCCGACCGGGCCAGAAACCTGCAGCTTGGCGCCGCTTGCCGGATCCGGCACCTGCACGCGCTTTCCGGCGCCGACAAGGGCGTCGGTCTGGTACTTGTTCGGGAAAAGCTTCACGACCGCGCCGTTCGGCGAGACGTTCAGCACCGTGACATAGGCGTTCTCGGTCGACTGGATGAAGAGGCCGACAACTTCGCCGATGGCGTATTTGGCTTCAGCGCGATCGAAGGTGATGGTGACAGGCCCGGTCTGCGCCGGCGCTTCGGTCAACGTGCGTTCGTTCTGCGCCTCGACGGCGGGAACCACCGAAAAGAACGAAAGAAAGGTGGCTGCAGCCAGGATGGCTTTGCGGTTCGGCATTGAAAAACCTCCTCTTCGAACATCTCACACTGTGTTGAAGATGAGAATAGCACTGACTGGCGAAATTGGGATGGTTTCGCCTGTCTTGCTTGAGGGAGGGTTACAAATTATTTGGAGCCTGGAAGAATCCGCCAAGGCAAAGACGTGAGCAAGACTCACGCTCTGGAATAACCGTGGCCTGTTATAGTCCGTTCAACTGCGAGGAGGCGGTTAGTTCTTGGGTTTCTGTCCGGCTGATTTCAAAATCGAGATCAGGTCGCTCATTCCCTCGGGCGAGGAATTGTAGAGCCAGAGAATATCCGGATTGTCGACCGTGAATTCCTTGCCGGGGCCTGAGCCCATGTCGCGGCCGGGCGAGGTCGCATCGGGCAGCTTCGCCTCGCCGGGCGTCAACCCCTTGGCGCGTTCGTGTTCGGCGATGATCGCAGTCGCCGCGGCAAAGGCCTTTTCGTCATGCTGGCGCAGCGCCGCAAGCGAGGGGTTTCGCGCCGCGAGCGCATCCTCAGCCGGGCCGGAATGCGCGATCTCAGGTATCTGCAGCGCCAGCAGAAGGCCGATCGACAAGGTCATGAGCCAGGATTTCGTCATCGTCGTCACATCCGTCTTATTGGCGCCACTGCGCGACAAAAGCACGTCGCATTAAACTTGATTCATGCGACGTGCTTTCGCTCTTTGTTTTTATGCATGTCGTTGCCCCGGAACTGCTGCACCCTTCCGGGCGACATGCATAAGCGCCCCGAGAATAGGGAGAGGCCGGAAGGAAGGCAACGGCGCTCGGTGCCAATCGATTGGGAGGGTTGAAATCGGCTGGCAGCGGCGCTTTCGCTCTTTGTTTCATGCATGTCGTTGACCCCCGCCGCACACTTCCGGGCGACATGCATCAGAGGATCTTCAATTGCTGCAGGCTAAGGCGCAGATCGCGCAGCATCTCGCCGAAGATCTCCTCGATCATTCCGGTCGACCAGACGACCATGGTGCCGTAGGGCGAGCGCTTGCGCTGCATGAAGCCTGCCGTCTCGAAATCGATCAGCGTCTTGCGGCAAGTCTCGCTCGACATCACCGCGACAAGGAAACGGGCGAGATTGGACTGGTCGATCGCGCCTGATTTATCAGCCCAGTTCTGGATCAGCCGCGGCTTGGTGTCGGCGGTGAACATCGAGGCGAGCGCACGATCCTGCGAGAGCCCCAGGCGCTGCAGCTTGGCCGAATCGCGGGTGAGCGAAACGACGTAATCATTGTGCAGATCGGCGAAGCGTTCGATATCCTCGGCGGTGCTGATGCCGAAGACCTTCATCGAATAGAGGAACTCGGCCATCAGATAGGTCGGCTCCGAACGCAGCTGCGCCAGATGCTTGTCGTCCTTGCTGGCCGAGGCGGCGCAGACGCGGTCTGAGAAACCTATTCTCGCCGCGCGAACCTGCTCCAGCAAGCTTATGTCGAGCGCCAATTCGTCACCGTTCCATTCGAGCATAAGCATTTCCTGCCGACAAATCTTCGAGACGATGATCTTGTACTATCGCCGGCGCAGATCTCCAAATCGTTTGGAAAGCAACGGCTTGCTGAGAAGTCATATCTAGCCTACCATTTTTAAAGACGTGACGGTCCTTGGGGGTCGAGGCAATGCGTAGTTTTGGGTCGCATATCTTGTTTGCCGCGGCACTTGCGGTCGCCTCGCCGGTTTTCGCCAAAGATACGACGATCATCGAGCTTCGCGGCGGCGACGGCGCGCGTTCGGTCGGCATCATCTCCTCCAACGAGGAAGCGGAGGCATCCGGGCCGGCGGCGATCACCGTTGGCGACGACGGCACCATCTACATCCTCGACCAGAACAACGGCCGCGTGCTTGCCGTCGACGCCGAACGTTCGCAGGCCGAGCCTGAGATCCTGCCGCTGCCGGAAAATGCCACGCCGGAGGATCTCGCCGTCGTTCACAACGAACTCTACCTCTGGTCCGACGGCGTCGTGCCGCTCGAGCGCTCAACCGATGCCGACGGCCGGTCGCAGACGCTGCGCGCCGTCGACGGCGGCGCTGACGCCGACGACTACACCCGCTCGGTCTTCGCCTCCATGGGCTCGGTATCGCCGGGACCGCTGAACAGCATCATCGACGAGATCGGCCGCAGCACCAGCCGGCCCGAGGCCCGCCCGCCGGTCATTCAATACGTGCCGAGCCGCGGGCTCGGCGATATCGTTGCCGAGGTCTCGGCGGCCGCAAACGACAAGGCGGAGATCCTGCTGCGGCGCAGCAGCTCGGAGGAGAATTTCCTTTCGCTGCAGCTCGCCTCGGAAGGGCGGATCGGCACCGTCGAACTTCTCGACATCGACACGACAGGCAGGCCCTATGCGCTGGTCGAGCTTGTGCCCGCCGACCGGCCCGAGCGCACCGGCATGCTGGTGGTGCGCTTCACGCCGAACGGGGCGATGGATCGGGTCTACGATCTGCCGATCGAACCGGGCACGGTATTTTCCAGGCGCTTCGTGGCGATCGGCCCGCGCGGCGACGTGCTCTATCTCCGCTCGCAGGAAAGCCGGGCGCAGGTTCTGCGGCTCGACGGCCGGGAGCCCGGCCGCAAGCTTGCCGTTATCAGGCCCACCAAGCAGCCGACTGCAGGCAAGCCCGGCAAGACGCCGAAGGTGGCGATCGTGCCGAAATCGCGCAGCGACGTCATCGAGCGGGCAATCGGCTTCGAGACGCTGAACTGGATGGTGACATCAACCGCCTATGGCAAGGATCCCGGACCGGGCTGCGTCAACATGAACCGGCTGCGCCGTCCGATCTACCTGATCGGCAAGCGCGGCCAGACGGTCAAGGGTGTTCCCTACTGCTGGGGCTGCAAGACGCCGCTCGAAAATTTCGTCGGCGGTGTGGAAAAGGGCCAGACTGCCGGCAACGTCTGCACCAAGAGCGCGCCGCAATCCAACATTCTCGGCGTCGACTGCTCCGGTTTCGTCAGCGACGCCTGGGGCCTGAAGATGCACGTTTCGACGCGCGCCATCCCCGGGATCACCAAGCGCCTCTCAGACCCCTGGTCGATGCGGCCGGGCGACGCGTTGAACAAGCCGGGCTCGCATGTGCTGTTGTTCATGCGCTTCACGGCCGACAAGAAGGTGGAGGTGATGGAGGCATCGCCGAATGCCTGCAAGGGCCGCGTCTGCCGCAATACCTATTCGCTCGGCAGCCTGTTGATGCGCGGCTACCAGCCGGTGCGCTTCAAGGGGCTCGACGGCTGAACGGTGGGAGTCACGCCGCCGGCCCACTGCATAATTCCTTAAATCGGGATCGATTTAAGGAATTATGCAGCAATTCAAAGTGTTACAGCGTCCTTTGCGCGTCTTTTCAGACGCGCGGCGCTGTAGATGTCAGCCGCCGCTTCGCCATCGCCAGAAGCCCCTGCGCCGCGACGCGCTCGGCATAATCCCGATAGGCAGGATCCCGGCTCAGCATGCGTTCTTCGGCGCGGGCGCGCATGACGTAGATAAGACTGACGATCGCCAGCATGCCGGCCCGGGCAAGCCCTTCCGCAAGGCCGCTGGCGAGGAAGCCTGGGATCGCAACCAGCCACCAGGCGATGTTCTTCGAGACATAGGCCGGATGCTTCATGAAGCGATAGGGCCCTGATGTGATGATGCCGCGATGCGTGAGATTTGAAAATCGCGGCCCGAAAGCGACGGTCGCCCAGACATAGATGATGGTGAAGAACAGCGTCGCGACGCTCCAGAGGATGAAGACGGCCGAGCCTTCCCGGATCACGGTCTCCCAGCCCGGTCCCTCGCCATAGGGCACGAAGGCATGCGAGATCGCAGGGAAGAACGGCTCATAACATATGAGGCAGACGAGCCAGCCGAGTGCCGTCGTCTCCGTTGCCCTGACATGCCATCCGAAAAGCTTGAAGGTGGCGATATAACCGCCGGTGGCAAGCACCATGTCGAGAAGAAAGGCAAGCCGCAACAGGCCTTCGAACCAGGCCGCCGAGAGCGGAGGAAATGCCCAGGCCGGTTTGTCGGCAAGATCGGAAAGAGCTGCCATACCGCCCGAGAACATCAGGACGAGAAAGAAGCACTTGATCGCGAGCAGGCGCAATGCGAACAGCACGTCCTCCTCGCGAAAATCCTGCATCAACACCGCGCGCCCGACCTGGTTTAGATAATCGTCGGGCTCCTCCGCGATCAGATCGGTGACCGCGACGTAGAGAATGGTGGCGCCGGCTAGTGCGATGGAAATGGGAATAGTGGTGTGGCCAGCCTCGATGATCCATCGGACCGCCGACGAGTGCGTGAAAAACGGAAAGACCGAGCAGGCGATGACGACCACGCCAAGCAGCGCGGCAAGGCCGACAAGCTTCGTTCCGATGCGCCGCCAGAAAGTAGCGGAAGCCTCGTTCCGCCTTTCTCGCGATGCCCAGGTCCGACGAGCGGCCGGTGTGCCCTCGACGACAGTCCATGTCAGGAGAAGGCAGAACAACGCAAGGGCCATCGCCATGCCGGACTCAAGCCGGAGATACGTGGAGAGTGCGATGCCCATTGCTGCTCCGATGAACGTCGCAGCTTGGATCATGAAGGATCCTGCCTTTACCAGGAAGGACCGCCGCTCGAAGAGTTTCCGGAGCTCGACGATCCGCCAGAGCTAGAGCCACCGCCCATGCCGCCGCCAGAGCCACTGCCGCCGGAATTCCCACTGGAACTGTTCTCTGAGCGGGCGAAAGCCGGTTGTGCGGCCACTTTTCTAACGTTGGGCGTGGTTTTCCTGGTCGGCGTGGCGCTCCTGGCCGCGGGCTCTTCGCTGGCAAACAGCGTCCTGGCGCCAGGATCGAAGATGCAGCTCTGCAGGATTGCACCGGACCCTGCGATGAATGTCGAGCACAATAGGCCACGGATGATTATCTTACTGTTCATGTAGGGCGCCCCCAGACCGCCGTTTCAGAAGAGATCGTACCTCGGATTTCGCTTTACCCAGGTCGCCTTGGCGAGCTTGACGAGCCTGTCATCGAGCGACTTGGTCTTCGAAATTGTCTTTTTTTCCTGAGCGGTCAGCTCGGCGGCAAAGGCGGCCTCCGCTTTTTTCTTCGCAGCGCCAGGCATCCTCTTGAGTTCCGCCAGCGCCTGGTTCTTCGGATCGCCGCTGCCCGGCATGTTGATGGCGGTCGCCAGCGCGAAATAACGCGCCGCGATGGCAAGGCTGTCAGCGTCCGCACCCTCTTCCTTCGCGAGCATCGCGCGGTCGAGTGCACCCCAATAATCGCCGCGTTCCGCGCCCATCTCCAGCCACTTCACCGCTTCCGCCCTGTCCGCGGCAACGCCGATACCGTCGCGGTACATGCGTCCGAGATTTGTCGGAGCATGGGGTTGACCGCCTTCTGCCGCGCGCGTGAAAAGATCGAGCGCTTTCGGGAGGTCCTCCGGAGCGCCTTTTCCGAAACGGTAGACGAGCGCAAGATTGTTCAGCGAATAGATGTCGTTGCGCTGGACGCCGGCTTCGTAGAAGCGGATACCGCGCTCGGGGTCGGCCGGAACGTTGACGCCGTTCAGGAAGATATAGCCGAGCTCGTTCATCGCATAGGTATGGCCGAGATCGGCAGCCTGCAGCATCAGGCGCAACCCCAGCTGCTGATCGGCCTTGGTGCCGCGGCCGTGGTAGAGGGCCTTGCCGTAGCTGTGCAAGGCAAAGGGATCGCCCTTGGCCGCACCATCCTTGGCGATCTGGCTTGCCTTGGCTGCGTCGCGCGGGACGGAGGCGCCGAACTCGTAAAGCCTTGATAGTTCCTGTATCGCTCGGACATGCCCGGCATCCATTGCCTTCTTGATCGTCGCGAACGCCGTTTTGGTATCGCGGTTGGCAAGCTGGGCACGGCCGAGCTGATAGACGAAGCGCGGCACCTCGGGATAGGCCTTCACTGCGTCCATGCAGGCGGGCAGTGCTTCATCGGCGACGATCTCGTTCGGCAGCTTGCCTGTCGTCACGCCCTGCAGGTCGAGCGGAGCTGCGGCTGATGTATCGCAGGCGTTGAGCATCGGCTTGAAAGTGACGGTCGCCGGCGGCAGGTCGTCGTTGGCGGCCTGCAACGTCAAGGCGAAGGTCTGGTTTTCCGTGCCGATCTGCGGCTCGTAGGAAAGGGCCGGAATATCGGCTGCTTCAAGCACGTGACCGAGCCCGATCACCCGATCTCCGGCACGCAGCGTGCCCTTGTCGGGCAATGCCGCGACCTTGAAGGTCATCCCCGCGGTCGATGCCGGCACGACCGGCAGGCTGGCTTCAACAGGGCCGACGCCGATCGTCGTGTCCACGTCGCGCGGCAGTTCTTTCAAATAAGCGGTGGCATCGGCGAGCCGCACCTGCTTTTCCTGTTCGAGCTGGGCGAGCTTGGCGCCGGCATCCGCCGACACGGTGATCGCGACCACACCTTGCGTTGCCTGGCCGTAAGGGTCGCTCACGGTATAGCCGATCAGGCCGACGGTTCCGGCGGCAACACCTGATGAATCATAAGTCAGCGCCGTCAGTGCCGCGGCTGGCATCTTCGCGCCCTGCTCGACCGGCTTGCCGTCGAAGCTGAGCTTGCCGGTCTTGGGAAGCTGGTTGAGGGTGACGAGCAGCGCCGAGCCGGTCTCGTCATGCGGCGGGGCGATCGGCAATCTGGTCGTGGCCGCACCCTCCGGCACGCTCACCTGCTGCATCGATTCGACGCTCGGCGGTGGCGGCGCGGGAATGAAATAGAAGCTGTCCATCAGCGAGGAGTTTTCCCAGGGGACCTGCTTGCCGCCGGTCATAGCCATCACGTCGCGGCGCACATCGGTCAGAACCTGGCGGATTTCCTTGTTGGGTTCGCTCGCCCGCTTGATGAAGGATTCGGAATAGGGGCTGAGCGCGCCGGTGCCATCGAGCGCCACTTGGCCGGGTTCTGTCGAAAAGGCGATCAGGCTGCCGAGATCGCTGTCGATGCGTGCAAGCCCGCGTGTGGCGCCGACCGGCTCCAGTTTTTCCGCCATCCAGAATTTCTGGGCATTGAAGGGATTGTTGCGGCAGGCGTCGAGGAAGATCAGTTGCACCCGCGAATTCTGCTTGAGATGGTTCAGGATGAGGTCGAGCGGCATGGTCTGCGTCTCGACGTCATAGGGCGTCTCCAGCGTCGCATCGACCGGCACGATGAAATTCTGGCCGCCCACCTGGATGCCGTGGCCCGAATAGTAGATGAGGCCGGCCTCGGCATTGCTGGTCGAACGCAGGAAGCGGCGCACCGTATCTTCGAGCCCGATGCGGTCGACATTGACGCCGATCGTCACGTCGAAACCCGCCGCGCGCAACGTGGTCGCGACCTCTTCGACATCATTGGCAGGATTGGGAAGCGAGGGCAGCGTCTTGTAGACCGAGTTGCCGATGACGAGGGCGACGCGGCGTCCGCTCTCCTCGGTGGTGGCTGCATGTACCGTCCCGATCGATAGCAGCATTGCCGCGATGATCAGCAGATAAGCGCACAGTCTCTTGACGCAGTGAAACTTGGGCATGGCTCGATCGCAAACATTCTATTGTCTAAGTTCAATAAAATTTGCTGGCCTGCTGGTGCTGGGCCCCCTCCGCATTCACAATTCAAAACTATTCCTCGGCGCTCTAAAAAGCAAGCTTCGCCGCCTCCAAGTGAATTGGAGCAGTCCCGTCAGATTGGAAGCCCATCGGCGGCCGGAAAGACTATCGAAATCAGGAAATTATCATGCGGCCGGAATTAGATACGTCATCTCCGGCGAAGTTTCCTTAACCTCGAAACGTATAGTTGCTGATCGAGGCCGGTTTCATCTCGATGGAGAAGCCCGGCAGGGTGGGCGGCATGTAGGCGGCGTTCTCGATCAGGCAGGGGTCGAGGAAGTGTTCGTGCAGGTGATCGACATATTCGATGACGCGACCTTCCTTGGTGCCTGACACTGCAACGTAATCGATCATCGACAGATGCTGCACATATTCGCAGAGGCCGACGCCGCCGGCATGCGGCCAGACCGGCAGGTCGAACTTGGCGGCAATCAGCAGCACGGAGAGGACCTCGTTCAGCCCGCCCATGCGGCAGGAATCGATCTGCACGATGTCGATCGCGCCCTCGGCGATGAACTGCTTGAACATGATGCGGTTCTGGCACATCTCGCCGGTCGCGACCTTCACCGGAGCGATCGCCTGGCGGATCTTGCGGTGGCCGGCGACATCATCGGGGCTTGTGGGTTCCTCGATGAAGAAGGGCTTGGCGAAGGAAAGCGCCTTCACCCAGTCGATCGCCTGGCCGACGTCCCAGACCTGGTTGGCGTCGATCATCAGGTAGCGGTCGGGGCCGATCACCTCGCGGGCGATCCTGAGGCGGCGGATATCGTCTTCGAGATCGCGGCCGACCTTCATCTTGATATGGTTGAAACCGGCATCGATCGCCTCCTGGCAGAGGCGGCGCAGCTTTTCGTCGCCGTAGCCCAGCCAGCCGGCCGAGGTCGTGTAGCAGGCATAGCCTTCCTTTTCGAGGATGGCGATGCGTTCCGCCTTGCCCGCCTCGGCGCGCTTCAGGATCTCGATCGCTTCGGCGCGCGTCAGCACGTCGGTGAGATAGCGGTAATCGACGATATCGGCGATTTCTTCCGGCGACATCTCGGCGACGAGCCGCCAGACGGGCTTGCCGGCCTGTTTGGCGAGCAGATCCCAGACGGCATTGACGACCGCGCCCGTCGCCAGGTGGATGGCGCCCTTTTCCGGGCCGATCCAGCGCAGCTGGCTATCACTGGTCAGATGCCGCCAGAAGGCGCCGGGATGGGCGAGAACTTCTGTGAGGTCGGTGCCGACGACGAGGTGGCGCATCGCTTCGATCGCCATGCAGCAAATGTCGTTACCGCGGCCGATTGTGAAGGTCAGGCCGTGGCCGGCAAGATCAGGCGCATCCGTATCGAGAATGACGTAGGCCGCCGAATAATCCGGATCGGGATTCATTGCATCGGATCCATCCAGGCTTTGCGACGTGGGAAAGCGGAGATCGAAGACACGAAGGTCGGTGATGCGGGTCATGGTTGTTCCTCCCGATTGCATAGACCGATTATGGGGCCGATTATATTGGGCCGATTGCAGTGGCCGGGCCGGCCGGCAAGACTGCCGCGCCGGCCGCATCAGCTGAAATCAGATCGTCCAGCCGCCGTCGATGGCGATCGCCTGGCCCGACGTGTAGGTCGCGCCGGCGAGATAGACGGCGAGATCGGCGATCTCTTCCGGTGAGCCCAGCCGGCCCATCGGCTGGCGGGCGATGAAGGCGGCACGCGCCGCGTCGTAGTCGCCCTGCGCCCGCATGCGGTCCTGCAGCGACGGGCTTTCCACCGTGCCGGGGCAGATGGCGTTGCAGCGGATGCCCTGACCGACGTAATCGGCGGCGACGGCCTTGGTGAGCCCGATCACCGCCGCCTTGGTGACGCCATAGGCGAAGCGGTTCGGCACGCCCTTGATGCTGGAGGCGACGGAGGCCATGTTGATGATCGCTCCGTCCTTGCGCTCGATCATGCCCGGCAGCACGGCGCGGATGGTGCGGATCATCGCCTTGACGTTGAGGTCGAAGGCGAATTCGAGATCGGAATCCGTCATCTCCAGGATCGAGCCGGCATGGACGAAACCGGCGCAGTTGAACAGCACGTCGACGGCGCCGATCTCGGCGACCAGGGCCTTGACCGCATCCTCTTCGAGCACGTTCAGCTTATGGGTGGAGACGCCGGTTTCGGCGGCAAGCGTCGCCAAGGCCTCGGTGTTGATATCGGTCGCGTGGACCTTGGCGCCGATCGCGGCAAAGGCCGCCGCCGTTGCCCGGCCGATGCCCTGGCCGGCGGCGGTGATGAGAACGGTCTTGCCGGCAAGTCTGCTTGTCAAATCGGGGGTTGTCATATCACGGGCCTTTTCTGGAATGTCTACGCTGGACGATGGAGTGCGTTTCTTGTCTTGGCGAAGCTCGGTCGCGATGGAGCGCCTCGTCCATCGTCGTCCGCCATTCGCCCTCTTTGCGCGTTTCGACCGGGTTCTGGCAAGATGCGCGCGGCTCTCTGTCTTAAATGGAGGAGTTGCCACTGTTGCAAAGGCAGACCAGCGCCGGATCCTGCCGATCGGCTGCATGCGGGCGCTTGACTTCGGCGACCTTCGCCGGCTCCAGGGCCGATGACCATTTCTATGCGCTGCACGGTCTTCCTCCCTGTCTCCCGGCATGCTCTTCAGTGGTGATTTGTCTGTTTATAGACAAACAGACGATTGGCCAAGGGTCAAGCGCGAAGTTTTCCTTTTACGGCTACGGTTCTGCGTATATGCAGATCGATATTCACAGGAGGAAGCAATGGAGACCGACGAGTCCGACCGCTACCGCGCTCCTGCCCTCGACAAGGGCCTCGATATCCTGGAGCTGCTCGCCGGCGTCGACAGTGGCCTCACCCAGGCCGAAATCGCCAAGCGGCTCGACCGCAGCCCCAACGAATTTTACCGCATGCTCGATCGCTTGGTACGCCGCGGTTACGTCACCCGGCTGGATGGCGACCGCTACTCGCTGACGCTGAAGCTCTTCGGCCTTGCGCAGCTGCACGCACCGGTGCGCCGGCTCGCCTCTTACGCCACGCCGCTGATGCGCGATCTCGCGCAGCGCACGCGCCAGGCCAATCATCTTGCCGTCTTCGATCGGGGTGCTGCCGTCGTCATCGCCCAGCAGGAGGCGCCGGACTATTGGGGATTTTCGATCCGCATCGGCGCCCATATCAGTCTGTTCGACACCGGGTCTGGGCATGTGCTGCTGGCCTTCCGCAGCGAGGAGGAGCGCGAGATGATGATCTCCGAACATGTGCGCAGCCGCGCGGAGATCGAACTCGGGCCAGAATTCTACGACCGTCTCGACCAGATCCGCGAGCGCGGCTACGAGATGATGGCGAGCGCCCAGACTTCAGGCGTCTACAATCTCTCCGCTCCCGTTCTCGGGCCGGACCGCCGCTGCATCGCCGCCCTCACCTGCCCCTTCATCGCGCTCGTCAACGCGCCGTCGGCTCCCGATATCACCCAGGCGATCACGCTGGTGCAGAAGGCGGCGGCCCAGCTTTCGCTGCTTGCCGGCGCCGATGTCGTCACCTCCGCCTGAGGCCAATGAATTTCTATTTGAACAATCCATTCACCAGGGATAGTTTCGCGACACCATTCTGGGAGGAAGAGCGTGTTCATCGACACCCATCTGCATATCATCGATCGGTCGGCGCTGCCCTATCCCTGGCTCTCGGGCGCGGCTGATCTCGATCATGATTTCCTCTACGAGGCCTATGCGACCGAGGCCCGGCGCTGCGGCATCACCACGGTGCTGCATATGGAGGTCGACGTCGATCCCGCCGCGATGCAGGCCGAGACCGATCACGTCGCCAGCATCGCCAAGAAGGAAGGCAGTCTGATTGCCGGCGCCATTGTCTCCTGCCGGCCGGAAGAGCAAGGCTTTGCCGCCTATCTCGAGCGGCAAAAGGCCGATCCCTTCGTCAAGGGGTTCCGCCGCGTGCTGCATGTCGTGCCCGATGATGTTTCCGAAGGCGCCCTTTTCCGCGAAAACATCAGGCGCATCAGCGGCAGCGGCCTGACCTTCGACCTTTGCACCTTGCCGCATCAGGCGGACCGTGTGACCGCCCTCGCCGATCTAGCGCCCGACGTGCAGTTCGTGCTCGACCATTGCGGCGTGCCGGATATCCGCTCGGATGCCTTTGAGCCCTGGAAGGCCGGCATATCGGAGATTGCCCGGCGGCCGAACGTCGTCTGCAAGATCTCCGGCGTCGTCGCCTATACCGATGCGAAGACATGGACGGCGCAAACGCTGCAGCCCTATATCGAACATGTGACCGCAAGTTTCGGCTGGGACCGCGTCGTCTGGGGCAGCGACTGGCCGGTTTGCACGCTCGGTGGCGGCCTCTCTACCTGGGTTGCGGCGACCCATGCGATGCTTTTTGGCGTGAGCGAGGCGGAGCGTTCCAAGTTGCTTTTCGCTAACGCACAGCGCCTCTGGTCGCTCTGACGTCACAAAATAAAGCGACCGGTCTCCTGGGCGTGCCATTCCGGCATGTTTTTTGTACCATTCCGGGACAAAAAGCGCCCAATTTTCGGGTTTAACTCTATCTACATGCAAGCAATTGCTAGCCTTATTTATCTCGGCTAAAAGTTGTTGACACGGATATGGCGAATAACCCCTTGTCCGCTGCCTTCAGAAGGGAAATGAGATGAAAGAAGAACCGCATTCCGTCGATGTTCACGTCGGAAAGACGATCCGCATCCAGCGTCTGTTGAGGAAAGTTTCTCAAACGGAACTGGGCGATCGCGTGGGCGTAACGTTCCAGCAGATCCAGAAATACGAAAAGGGCTCCAACCGCGTTTCCGCCAGCATGCTGGTCGAAATCGCCGGCGCGCTGAAGGTCGATGTCCGGACGTTTTTCGACGACCTGTCGACGCCTGATAATGCCAACGACAACCCTGCTCCCAGCGAGGAATTCGTTATTTCGCGTGAAGGCGTGCTTCTCAATGCGGCGTTCTTTTCGATCAAGAACGAAGCGCTTCGCAAGAAGATCCTGAAGCTCGTCCAGGCGATTGCCCACACCGAACAGGTGGAGTCTGAAGCGGCTGAATAGAGTCCTTCACGCGATCCCAACGGACCGCATGAGGCATAGGCATGAGGATCAATAGCAATCGATCGGGCTCAATGGCGATCGATCAGGATTAGATTCTCGCTGGCATCCTTCATTGCGATCTTGGCTTTGCTGCCGAGCAGTTTCTCGAGATTGACGTCAAGCTCCCTGTCGGGATCGATGCCGTCCCAATCGATGACGACCTGCAGCAGCGCCATGTTCGTCAGGTGCATCAGGTTACGCAGCTGAAGCTTTTCAGCCTCATCCTTGGCTGCCGACAGCAGCCGGAAGATCCTTGCGTATTCGCTGCCGGTACCCTCGTTGTATTGATCAAACATCGTTCCCGCCTTTTTGGTCGTGGAACCCTACGATTCCAACTCTGCTGCATCTTTCTGCCGCGACCGTTATTCAAGCGTTACAGGAACCGAATTGCGCGTGACTTCGGCATGCAGAAGCTCCCAATGTGAGGTCGCGGCAAAGCGCCAGTCACGGTTGACGGGGAGGAATTTATCCCGGCGCAGCCAGTCCAGCACCAGTCGCGCGTCGTTGCGCTTACGCTCGACGCGGCTGCCGCGGATGGCGGCGAGGATATGGTCGCGGCGCGGCTTGCGGAAATGGCACTCGTCGGCCACCTTCGCATAGGTGCGCTCGGAGAAATGCAGAAACCGGCCGGCCAGCAACAGCTTCTTGCGCTCGCCGGGCGTAATCTCGCCGCTGGCGTAAAGCGCATCGATCGTCGGCTCGAAATCGACCCAGGGAACGGAAAGCGGCAGCCAGCCGAACTCCTGCGGCGCATGCACCAGCGCAACGGCCTCATCGTCGAGCAGCCGCCCGGACTCGTAATCTTCGAAGATCGAGCCGAGCCCGACCATACCGAAGGGCGCGCATTCGGCTGCCCGCAACGCCCCCATGCTGGCCCCGCCGGCAACGGCGACATCATGTTCGAGTGCGTACAATATTTCCTTGTGCCAGACCGAAGGCAGATCGCCGAAATAGCCGTCGACGAGGCCGATCGCGGTGGCGCCGTCCCGAACGGCCTTCAGGATGTCGCCGGCGGCGGCCGGCGGCCGGAAATCGATGCCAGGAGACATGGCTCTTGTCGCGGCAAGATCACGGCCAAGGCTCGGGCCGACGAACAGCACCTTCATGATTCGGCTCCTCTTATGGTGTTGACCGCGCGCATGCCGAGCTGAATGTATTGGCCTGAGATATCGACCTCCAGTCCCGGCACGATCACTCTGACGACGGAGATCGGCAGGGCCGGGTGCGAAAACGGCACGACGACGATCTGCTCGATCCCGGTCGCCGTCAGCCGGTCGGCAATATGGCCGATGGTGTCCTGGATCGTCGCCGGGCGGCGATGGCGGGCCTGGAACGAGCGCATCCGGCCATCGCCCTCGCAGAGTTCGACCACCTGCTGCATCGCCGCACTCCGGTCGAGCCGCTGATAGATGCGCGGCGAGAAATCGTCGCGGCTGCCGGCGATCGCGGTCAGCCGGCTCTGCGCCGCTTCGGTGATGGCACGCAGCGCGGCGCGCACGGGATCGGGGTGGCAGCCGCAGCCACCGCAGACATGCGACCAGCGCGCGTCGACACGGTCGGAAAGATTGCCTGGCATGATGACAGCCAGAAAGGCGGGAACGCCGATATCCGTCGTCATGTCGAGCAGCAGCAGTTTCATGCCGGCGCGCGTGATCCGGTCGGTCATGACGTCGATGACCGCATCGCCGAAGGAGGCGGGGTCGATGCGGCTCTCCTTCAGCCGCTCCGGCGATTTCAGCTGGGTCAAGGCCCAGGCGTCGCGTTCTACCAGCTCGCAAAGCCCATGCAGGACCGCCTCGGACGGCGTGTTGCCGGAGGCAAGCCCATCGCTCGACTGCTCGAAGCCCGCCGGCCTCTCGCCGCGATGGTCGAGTCCGACGAGCCACCAGGGCACGAAGACGCTGCTGCCGGAAAGGATGTCGAGCCCCGTGCACCAGGGAATAGGACTGCTGCCGATCTCGTCGGGCGCGCAGCGTGCGACATTGTCGAGATCGATCATCGCCGCATGCTCCGCCCGCATGCTGTCGACCGTCGCCTGCGTCAGGTCGGCGGGGGCAATTTCGGCGATCCGCGTCTCGACCGCTTCCATCGCCGCCGAGGTCATGGCGGCATCATTGTCGATACCCTTGCCCTGAAACACCGAGAGCGTATGGCTGTTCGGCCTCGTTGCGAAGGCGACGGGGATGTTCAGGACGTCGAGTGCGGTCAGCAGACCGACGCGTGTGATGCCGAATTCGCGCAGATGCGGCCTGATGGCCGCGAGGGTCTGAGCCGGCGTGACCGCGCGGTCATGATAATCGCTGACACCGGCCGATGATCGTTTAAGGTCACCGGCAAGCGTTTCAAGGTCGGTGAAAGCGGACATACCGATCTGTTCCTTAGCGGAACCTCAGCGCATGCGTCAGGCTCTCGAGCGCATTGGCGGAAACGTTGAGTTCGTCCTGCTTCAGGACTGCCCTGGCGGCAGCAGAAAAGCGCAGCGACTGTGTCTGAGCTGCGGTGGTTTCAGCATTCGTCTTCATGTTCCATCTCCGATTGGTTGGGCAGCGCCTTGCTGCCGTTAACCATCGGAAAGAAACATTGCCTCCGTCATTTAAGCGTTACAGGCTTTGTTAAAAGGCCATGCAATCAGGGAAGACCAGCAAGTTGCAGGCCCTTTATCAGCGGTTCCGTATAGGCGGGATCGCGATCGGGGACGAAATGACGGATGTCCTCGCTGCGGAAATCGGGGAAGTTTTCCAGCACCACCCTGGCGTAACTCCTGGCTTTGCCCGTATCGCCTGCCATGGCATGCGAGGCGGCGAGCAGACGGGCTGTTGCCTGCTTCGCCTTCACCGGCTCCAGCGCCTCGATCGCCATTTCATATTCTTCGCGCATGAAGTGGATGCCGCCGAGGTTCCAGTAATAATAGTCCGGCGGCAGCGGGTTGAGTTTGAAGGCCGCGCGGCTTAGTTCCAGCGCTCGATCGAAATCGCCATCATGGGAAAGCGCATCGGCGAAATCGGCGAGGATGTCTGCGTCGTTAGGATTGAGATCCTGAGCCTGCTGGAAATATTCCAGGCTTTCGTCGAAGCGGCGGCGATAAAGCGCCACGAAGCCGAGCTCGCGATAGGCCCGGCCGCTGTTCGGGTCGGACTGCTGCGCCTGCCGGGCAGCACCGTTCGCCTCGTCGAGCAGTTCCTTGTCCCGCATGCCGCGGATCAGCCATTCCATGCCGAGCGCGCGCGACATGCCGGCATGAGCGGCGGAGAAATGTTCATAACGATTGAGCGAGGATTTGAACCATTTGCGCGCCTGGCGCAGATGCTGCAGATCGGTCTGGGCAATCAGCCGCTTGCCTTCCAGGTAGAGACGGTAGGCGGACGGCGGCGCCTCGCCGATCGGTATCGCCAGTTCGTGACGCTCGATCGTGTCGGCGAGCGAGGAGACGATCCGCCGCGTCAGATGCGCGAAGGATTCGCTGATCTTCTGCATGACCAGCGGCAGTTCGATGGCCCAGATCACTTCCGAGGTCGTCGTCCGCGTCAGCCGGCAGGTCGCAAAGACATCCTCGTCGCGGCCCTGGATGGTGACGTAGACCGCATAGTCGAAGCTGAGGTCGAGCGGACCGGGCACGGCACGAGACGGATCGATCGAACGGCTGAGGATCTCCAGGCTCGTATGCGCCGCGATCACCTTGAAGCCGCGCTGCTGGCTAAGGCCGATGGTGACGTCTTCGAGAAGGGCCCTGCCGACGCGCTCCATCAGCGGATCTGTGAAAATGCTCTCCGGCGGCAGGATGATGATACGCGGCTGACCAAGCGGACCGACGGAAAGGTTAAGCGCCGACTGAGGATGTCCCGACGTCGCCTGTGCTGCCGGCACCAAGTTAAGTTCGCGGGCAAGAGCGGTGGTGCTTTCTTCCGGCTCGGTGTCGAAGTCGTCTTTCAGCTGGCTCTTGCACTTCAGATAGGCCTGACGCGCGGCTGCCGGATCGTTCATCCTGACATAGGTGCGCATCAAAGCGCGATAGGCCGTCTCGCTGGCAGGGTCGAGTTCCAGCAGGCGCCTGGCAAGCGTGACCTGCTCTTCATCCGATCTGTCTTCTGATGTCTCGACCAGCCGGGTGAGATGGGCGGAGCGCAACTCGTCGACCCGCTGGCGCTCAAAGGTCAGCCAGTCCTCGGCGCCCTGCGTCGGCGATTTGACGCCTTCGAGCAATTCGCCGTTCAGCAGGTCGCCGTCGTCGGGTGCGAGCGGCCCTTTCTGTTTCAGGATATGAACGTCGACCTCCCAGCCATCGGCAAGGCCGATATGGGTTCGGGTCGCGGCAAGCAGCGGTGGAAGGCCGGCGGGAATGCTCTGTTCGATGCGCGCCAGCAGCTGGCGCAGGCTGCCCGCGCGCTTTTCCGGCAGTTCCGATTGCCAGAGCTGCCGCCTGACGGTTTCGCGGTCGAGTTCGAAATTGGGTTCGGCGGCGAGCATGGCGAGGAGAAAATAAGACTTCTCCGGCAAGGGGAGTTCCTTCCCCGCCGCCAGCAATCTCGGTCTTCCGAGCAGGCACAGCCTGTTCGTCAGCATCTGCCGGATGTCCGTCGCATCTCGGTTCTCACCCCTGAAAGCCAAGGCGCACAAGCGCACCGGCCAGTCCAAACTATGTTAGAGCCATTAGAGGCCGGCGCATAGCGGTTTTGCTTCAAAAAGCAGAAGTTTCATCGAATATTTGCATATTCGCGTGTCACTCGCGCAGGGGATGCTTGATCAACACTGTCATCAGGATACGGTTTGCGTTACCTGACGGCAGGTTATTGAGCTATTGACGGTCCGTATTACGGGCTGTTCTCGACCAAATTGCAGCCACCGTGTAGTCCGAGCGCTTTGATGTGCTCGATCGAACGTCGGGCGAAGCGGCGCCAATCGGCCGGATTGTCATGCCCGGTGACGATATGCTCAGCCTTTGTCTCGCGGGAAAGTGGTACAAGCATCGTAAACTTAACGATCTCACAGCGAGTCCACCCTTCGTTAAGTTGATGTGATGGATGGCGCCCTCCGACGGCATCGAGTGTGCCAAGATAGGTTGTTGCAAAACCTTTGAGGGGAGCCATCCACCATGGAAGAGATTACGACGATTGGTGTTGATATCGCAAAAAATGTTTTCCAGCTTCACGGCATTAACGCTGAAGGACAGGTCGTTCTGCGCAAGGCCCTGAGACGCGGACAGATGCAACCATTCTTCGAGGCGCTTTCCCCTTGCCTGATTGGCATGGAAGCCTGCGCGACAGCGCATCACTGGGCGCGAACGCTGATAGCATCTGGCCATGATGTCCGGCTAATCCCGCCGAACTACATCAAGCCGTACCTTCGCCGACAGAAGAACGATGCAGCCGATGCTGCAGCCATCTGCGAGGCCGTCACGCGGCCGTCGATGCGGTTCGTTCCGGTCAAGACCGAGGACCAGCAAGCAACGTTGATGTTGCACAGCGCACGCGAGCTGCTGATCTCGCAACGGACTGCGCTTATCAATGCCTTGCGTGGTCACTTTGCCGAGCTTGGCATTGTGGCCCCACAGGGCGCTCGCAATGTCCGGCAGTTGATCGCCATTCTGGAAGATGAACGATACAGCCCACAAGCTGTTCGCACTGCTCTGGCGCCTTTGGCGACAGTGTTGATAGAGATCGAGGGGCAGATCACAAAGCTCGACAAGGCGCTCCTTGCCGCCCATCGCAACAACGATGTCAGTATCCGGCTTGCGACCGTTCCCGGAATTGGCCCCGTCATCGCAACTTGCCTTTCGGCCAGCGTCTCAGAGCCAAAGCTGTTCGAGGGCGGTCGTGAGTTTGCCGCCTGGCTCGGTCTCGTTCCCAGGCAACATTCGACCGGTGGCAAACCAAGGCTGGGTTCCATTTCCAAAATGGGCAACCGGCACCTGCGTAAACTCCTCGTGGTCGGGGCGTACGCAGCCCTCTACAGGATGAAGAAGGGGACGGCTGATACGCCTCTGGCGAACTGGGCGCGTGGCTTGTTGTCGAAGAAGCCCTTCAAGCTTGTTGCAGTCGCGCTCGCCAACAAGATTGCCCGCATTGCCTGGGCGATTATGGCGAGGAACGTGAACTTCCAGTCGGAGCACGTTTCGAGATGCTCCGATCTGATTCCGGCTTAAGCGAAAGGGCCTTCACGGTCATTGCTCTACGGGGTAAACCAGTTGGCGGAGTGACGATGGTATGATGTGACAGCGAAAGCGGAATGGACCGCACGAACTGAAGAACCCGTGGCATCGTATAGCGCCCCAAAGCGCGGTAAGTTGATAGGGATCGGTTCAAGCGGACAACATCAGGGCCAGCGGTCATCACGCGCCGCATAAATAGGCCGGAGACATGACTGCACCCGACCCGCAAAGCTCAAACATCGGCCAAAATCACATTGCCAAACGGGCGCCATCCAGACATGACGATGCCCATCAAAGCGATCCTGTCGGCCAGTACATCAAGCTCTACTTCTTCCTGTTCAGAAAGATCCAGGCACCAAAAGCGGCCCCAGCACCGGGAGATCTGGTATCGGCGGTCATATAGCGGACTTCGGGACTGAACAGACAAGGGGACCGGCGGGCTTTGCCAGTCCCTTTTTTTGTTCCCTAGAGAGCGGCTCACGCGGTCTGGAAATCTGTGAGCATGCTGTAGGAGGGCAATGTCCTTTTGGCGAAGATCCCCTTGCGGAGGAGGACGCGGTCGGAGTGCGGACGGGCGATAACCTGGTCGAGGCTCCAGGCTTCCAGGATCATCAGGTCTGCCGGACGACCGACGCCGATCGTACCGGCGTCGATGCCCATGATGCCAGCGGGTGCCGGGCCGGCAAGAGCGGGCGCATCCCCGTAGGGGTGGTCGAGATGCAGGATGCGCACCGCTTGCCGCCAGGTGTCCAGCATGTCGTGATCGCCATAGGCAAAGAACGGATCGCGGCAATTGTCGCCGGCCGCGGCGACCGGAATGCCAGCCGCCTGCAATTCCTGTACGGGCGTGACCCCGCGCCAGCGCGGCGTGCGGCCGTTTTCGCGATCCTGGAGATACATGTTGACGGTTGGCAGCGTGATGATCGAGAGGCCGGCATCGGCGATCAGCGCGATCGTGTCGCGCAATTCTTGCTCGCCCAGAAGCGCAAGCGAACAGCAGTGGCCGCACGTCACGCGCCCCTCGTAACCGTGGCGGATGGCGGCACGCGCCACATGCGGCAGGGCATCGGCCTGTGCCGCCTCGTCGACATGTAGGTCGACATCCAGTTCCCGTTCCTTCGCCAGCGCAAACAACCGGTCGAGCAGCAGGTCGATGTCGTCGAGGCCTGACCCATGTGTGCCCCCGGAGGCGCGGGTGACGCCGCCGAGCAAGCCGCCGTGGACGGCAACGATATCGGCAAGGCGGGTGCCATAGTCGTCGCGATAGGCATCGAGCGGCACGAGGCCGGCAGCCTGCAAGGTGATGCAGCCTTTCCAACGTTCGCGCGTTTCGGCAAACGCGCTCCAGGTGATTTCCGCCTGCCCCTCGTGACTGTCGAGATGGGTGCGGATAGCGGCCACGCCATGGGCGTCAGCCGTTGCAAGAGCGAATTCCATCCGCCGCAGGAGGTCGTCGGCATTCCAGTGGGCAAGCCGGTCCGCCGTCGTCGCGGCGCGCGCGCCGGGATGCGTGCCGCCAGAATCGGGCGCACGTCCCATGGTGTGGCCCTTGTCGAGATGGGCGTGCGCGTCGATCAGAAGCGGCCAGACATGGCGGCCGTCGAGCGCGACTGCATCTTCGCCACCATCGGCAAGGGCCGGCGTTATCGCAGCGATCCTGCCGTTCTCGACCAGAATATCGACGAGGGCGCAACCGTCCCGGTCCACCTCTCCGCCACCAGGCACGTCATCTGCAAGCAGCGCGACCGGGACGCGCGCCTTCGCAAGACGAATGCGCTCCTGTCTCGCCAGACGAGCGGCAAGGGTGGGAAACAGGGAAAGATCGTTCATGGTGGGTCTCTATCGGATGGGTTGCCGAGCGGTCAGCTCTCGTCGAACGAGGCGAGCAGACGCTCCTGCGCGAATTGCATGAAATGGCTGCCGGCGGGTGAAAGCGAGCCGCGGGCGCGGTGGAGGATGTTGAGCCGTTGCAGCGAGTCGGTTCCCGTCAGCGGAATGAAGACCAGGTCGCCGGTCGCCATCTCGCGGTCGACATCGAGCCGGTTGAGGAAGGTTACGTGAGGCGTTGTCCGGGCAAGGCGCTTCATCAGTTCCATCGAATTGGTCTCGACGACGGGAACAAGGGTGGCACGCGCCGGGGCAGTCGCCTCGACGACCTCGCGCAGCGACAGCGATCGATCCGCCAGAACCAGCGGATAGAGCAGGCAATCGGACATGCGCACGGTCTTGCGGTTTGCGAGGGGATGGGCGGGCGCGACGACGGCTCCCAGCGCATGGCGGAATTCGGCGGCACGTTGCAGCCGGGTATCGTCCGGCAGGTTGTAGGCAATGGCGAGATCGGCCTGGCCGAGCGCAACCATCTCCGCAACAGTCGTCCGGTCGCCGACCATGATCCGCAGGCTGACCTGCGGATGTTTTTCTCGGTAGGCGGCAACGATCTCGGCAACCCGGCCCGCAGCGAGCGTTGCCATGGTCGCCAGCACCACCTCGCCGCGATTGAGCCCCTTGAGGGACTGGATCTGCGCCCGCATCCGCTGATGCGCCTGCAGTGTCTCGCGAATGTGCTGGATGAGGATCTCGCCGGAACTCGTCAATTTCAGGCCGCGCGGCAGGCGCTCGAAAATGGGTGCCTGCAGCTCTTCCTCAAGCTCCAGGATATAGCGGTTCACCGCAGAGGCGGCGACATGCAATGTCTTTGCCGCCTTGCGGATAGAGCCCTGTCGGGCCACCTCGTCGATATAACGCAGCGCGCGTCCATGAAGCATGATGGGTCCGTTGCCTGACGGGAGTCGGATTGACTGTTCCACGATGTCACCGCAACGGACCATCTTCAACGTTACTTCTTGGCGAAATTGGCGTTGATGCGCCGGGTCAGGTATTCGCCGGCGGTGATCGCCTCGTATTTGCCGAGCGGACCCTGCATGACGGCATCGCGGTTTGCCTGGCAGAAGAAGGGCAGTGACAGTCGGCGGCCCATGTACTCATTCTCGCGCGGCATGCGCACCCGGTGCAGCGTCGACTGCAGCTGGTCGTCCGACCAGCGCATCAGCATGTCGCCAATGTTGCAGGTGATGTAGCCCTTGCGCGGCGGAACATCCGTCCATTCCTTCAGGGCTGCATCCTTGCCCGGGCACACCTGGAGCCCGCCTTCGCCCTCCTTCTGGTGAAGGATGGTCAAGCAATCGAAGTCCGAATGCGCGCCGGCACGCCACGACGAGAAGTCTTCCGGCTTGGCGCCTTCCATCGACATGTAATGGATGAGGCGCAGCGTCGATTGATACTGGTCCGAAGACGGGTCATGCGCCTTGGTGAAGAAATCCTCGGCAAAGCCCATCTTCAGCGCAAAGCAGGAGAGGATGCGCATGCCGAGCTCCCAGTTCTGTCGCTCGAAGCGGAGCATCTTTTCCCGGAAGCCCGGAAGATCGTCTTCGCTCGGCCACAGGTTGAGGCGGATCATGTCCGGCCGGGTGAGCTGGAAGCTCTCCTTGTTATCCGGAGTACCGGTGGAGGGGCGGACCTGCGCCTTGAATTCCCAGCCGGCATTGATGCCCTTCGGCATTGGGGTTTTCGCCTTAACCTCCGCCGGCAGTGCGAAAAATGTCCAGGCCGTTTCGAAGGCAGCGTCGATATCGTCCTGGGCGATACCGTGATTGTAGACCTGGAAGAAACCGATATCGACCGAGGCCTGCCAGAGTGCATCAGCGATCTCGTGCTTGCGGTTGTCGAAGTCAGAAAGGTCGATGACGGGGATTTCCCGGTCAACGGTCGTGCCCATGCCGCCGATAGTCGCTTCCTTGGCGAGTTCCGCGAGGGTGTCTGTCTGGATATTCATATCATTCTCCTTACGTGAATGCCGGCGAACCGGCGGTTGAGGAGCAATGTCCGGGCAAGGCCCGACTGCTTCTACTCCGGATGGGTTCAGCCGTTTTTCGGCAGGCTCCAGGGAAAGAGGAGCTTCTGCGTCAGGACCACGGCCTGAAACAGCAAGAGCGACATGGCGGCGAGCACCAGCAAGCCGGCCCAGGCCTGTGGCAGCTTGAACAGGGAGGTCGACAGCTGGATGAAATAGCCGACGCCGGCTTCGGATGCGCAGAACTCCGCAACCACGGCGCCGATGACGGCAAGCGTGATCGAGATTTTCAGCGCCGAGAAGATGTAGGGCACTGCAAACGGCAGACGTATCTGGGTGATCTCGCGGAAGCCCGAGGCGCGCAGGCTTCGCGACAGCTCGATCAGCTCCGGCGGGGTTGCCGCAAGGCCCGTTGCGGTGGAGACGACGAGCGGAAAGAAGGTGATGAGACAGGTGATAACGATGCGTGGCGCATCGCCCGCCCCGAGCACGACGATGATGATCGGCGCAATTGCCACCACCGGCGTCGACTGCACTACGACGAGCAGCGGATAGAGCGTTCGCGACAGGAATGGCGATCGCATCATGACCACCGCGAGTGGAATGGCGATCACGATGGACATCGCATAACCGATCAGCGCCACCCGCAACGTCGCGGCGATGTGACCCATCCAGCGCTCGAAGCCGATGGAGGAGAACGAGCCGAGGATCGCGCTTGGCGGCGGCAGCAGATAGGTCGGGATCGACAGGAGCCGCGCCGCCGCTTCCCATAGCAGCGCCGTGCCGATCAGGGCCGCGGCGGTCGTGATGCCCGGCAACGCCAGTAGCTGCTTTAGGAACGCGACCGGCGTACGGCTCTGCATGGCCTCACGCCGCGTGACGGGTGAGGAGGAGATCGCGGAGGTAATCGGAGAGGTCATGGATCGCCTTGTCCTTTGCAGTTTCAGGGCCGCGTGGCCGGCCGACGGGAACGGTGACTTCAGTCAGGATCGAGCCCGGACGTCCGGTCATCACCAAAACGCGGTCGGACAGAAGCGCCGCCTCGCTGACGGAGTGGGTGATGAAGACCACGGTCTTGGGACGTTCGGAGAAGATGCGCAGCAGATCGAAGCCCATCACCTCGCGCGTCAGGGCATCCAGCGCCGAGAAGGGTTCGTCCATCAGCAGGATATCCGGGTCCATCAGCAGCGCGCGGGCGATGCCGACACGCTGCTGCATGCCGCCGGACAGTTCGTCCGGCAGGCGTTTCTCGAAGCCGGCAAGCCCGACCATGCTCAGCAATTCACCCGCCCGCCCGCGCTCCTCTGCCGTTACCCGGCCGGTCTTGTGGCGGGCGGGAAACACGACATTGTCTTCGACAGTCGCCCAGGGAAGCAGCGTCGGCTTCTGGAAGACGATCCCGATGTCGTCACGCGGGGCCGTCACCGGCAGAGCGAAGACGTCTACCGAGCCGGAGGTCGGCTTCAACAGGCCGGCGATCATGCGCAGCAGGGTCGATTTCCCGCAGCCCGAAGGGCCGAGGATCGAGACAAACTCATGCCGGGCCACATCGAAACTGACGTCGCGCAGCGCTTCCGTGCGCCCGGACCGGGTTTCGAAAACCTGTCCAAGCCTGTCGAAGCGGATAGCGGGCATCGCCATGGCGGTTACTCCGTGACGGCGAAGGTGCGGTTGACCGTGGTTTCCGGATCGAGCTTGGCCGGATCGATGTCCTGCGCTTCAGAGACACGGCGCCAGGTTTCGGCGAGGCGGGCGGTTTCGAAGGCACCGAGGCCGTCCTTCTCCGTCACCTCGTTGAAGATCAACGGCAGCGTGTCCTTGAGCGAGCCCTGGACATCTTCCGAGCCGAGTTCCGGTACGATGGCGGTGACAGCAGCGGCAGCCTTCTGCGGATTCTCCTTGGCGAACTCGACGGATTTCTTGTAGGCGGCGATAAAGCGGGCGGCGACCTGCGGACGCTTGGCGAGGAAATCGTCGCTGGCGATGAGAGATGCGGAATAAAGCTCGAGCCCGGCTGCCGACCATGGCAGGGCAACGATCTCCTTGCCAGCTTCCTTGCCCTGGTTGCTGTAGCGCGTCAGGTCGGTCATCCAGGCGATGATGCCATCGGCATTGCCGGTCATCAGCATCGGGCCGAGTGCGCCGGGATCGGCCTTGATGAGCTTGATATCCGCCATGTCGATGCCGGCATCCTTGAGCACCAGCGGCAGGTAGACATTCGAGGATGTGAAGGGCGACGTCGCGATCGTCTTGCCCTTGACGTCAGCGACGCTTGCGATCGAACCGCCCTTGGCGACGTAGAAGGCATGCGGCCCCTTGTTGAACAGCGACATGACGGCGGTCACCTTCACGCCTTCATTGGCGCGGGCGGCCATCAGGGCGCCGATATCGGAAACACCGATGTCGGAGGACGCGGCGGCAAGGCGCGAGATGGCGTCGGTCGAGCCGCGACCGGAGGCGATCTCCACCTCAAGGCCGGCATCCGAACAGAAACCTTCCTGGATGCAGACGTAGATCGGCGCCTTGTCGCCACCCGGCAGCCAATCGAGCTGAAAGATCACCTTGTCGGCGGCGGAGGTGGCGCCGGCAGAAAGGGTTGCGGCAAGTGCATAGAAGGCAAGCTTGGTGCGGGACATGGGTCGACCTTTCGCAATGAGTGTTCGGTTTTTAAGGACGGATAGTGATTGGCGACGCGCTCCGGATCGAAGCCATCCGCGACGAGCCTGGCAATTGCGCAATCGCGTTTTTCAGAACGCTTGCTGCTCAGGCATGCAAAGCAACGATGCGCGCGAAGGTGATCAACTCCAGTGTCGATCTCTGCGGATTTCGGGGCGAGATCACTGGCTTTTCCCTGCATTAGGACATCTCCTCGACAGATTTACCCGTCGAGCAATGTCCAGAACCGAGGCTCAGACCGCTTCTACTCGCAGGTCTTTTGTCTCATGAATTTCCGGCGTTCTGCAAGATTTTAAACGCTTCAATTCGTGTGCTGAAAAAACAGGCGAAATTGACAGCATTGAGGTTGAGGTGGGCCGGCCCGTCATCGATGTGATTGAAATAAAAGGATAAATTCCTCTGCAGCCGAGCGGGCCGGCGGCTGAAGAAATGAGCGTTCTAATATTTAGAGCGCTTAGCTCGTAATTTTCTTGTCGCACCTTTAGCTTTAGCGCTTCAAATCACAGCGTCATCCAGCGCTTCGTCTCTCTCCATGATCCGATCGCCAACCTCTTCCACATCCCCAGACACGTGTGGGCGCAAATCGCTCGGGCAAGAACCGTCGAGGCGCGGCCAGCCTAGAATTGCCTTGCGATCGTTAAGTTTACGATGCCGGGCCACCGCCTGCTCCAGCATGGCGAATTCGACGGCGGCCACGGACGTTATGCCTATTACGACACGGTGCCCGATCTCGGCGTGATGATCGAACTGCTGGAATTCGACAGCGACAAGGAAGTCCAGCCGAAGCCGGCCTGAGGGATCACAGCGCCTGTGCAATCCGTTTCGGGCTAACCTCCGTCGCGGCCGCGGCTTCGACGAAATCGAGCCCGATATCCAGTACCGGCGCGCTGTGCGTCAACCAGCCGACGGAAATGAGGTCGACACCGGAAGCGGCGATTGCGGCGGCCGTCATCGGCGTGACGCGGCCGGATGCCTCGGTGATGGCCCGGCCGGCGACGATGGCGACGGCCTCGCGCAGCTGATCCGGCGTCATATTGTCGAGCAACACGGCGTCGACGCCGGTCTCCATCGCTTCACACAGCTGATCGAGGGTGTCCACTTCGACTTCGATCTTCACCATATGGCCGACGCCTGCCCGCGCCCGGCGGATCGCCTCCGTCACCCCACCGGCGATGGCCACGTGATTATCCTTGATCAGCACCGCGTCATAAAGCGCGAAACGGTGGTTCATGCCGCCGCCGGCCCGCACGGCATATTTCTCCAGCGACCTGAGGCCCGGCGTCGTCTTGCGCGTGCAGGCAACGGACGCCCTGGTGCCGCGAATGGCGGCGGCAATCTGAGCCGTCACAGTCGCAATACCTGAGAGATGGCCGAGGAAATTCAGCGCGGTGCGCTCGGCGCTCAGCAAGCCACGCGACGGACCTTCGATGGTGGCGATCACGTCGCCGGGCTTGACCGCATCGCCATCCTGGAGATGGCGGCGCATGACGATCTCTGGATCGACGAGAGCGAAAGCGAGTTCGGCGGCATCGAGACCGGCGATCACGCCCGGCTGACGCGCAGCCATCACCACCGTCGAACGATGATCCCTAGGGATGACGGCGGCCGAGGTTATGTCGCCGGCAAGACCGAGATCTTCGAGAAGGGCTGCCCGCACCAGCGGCTCGACGATCAGGCGCGGAAGGGGAACAAGGCTCATCTCAGGCACTCCTTGCAAGGGCATAGGGCGGTGTCGCGCGGGCGATCTCCAGAACGTCGGAAAGGCACATCCGGCGCCGGTTGGCGTTGGCGAGCTTCAGCGGAAAATCGGTGCGGGCATGGGCGCCGCGCGATTCCATCCGCAGGCTGGCAAAGACGGCGATCAGCAGCGCGACGATGGCCGGATCGGCGGCCGGGCCGTTGCCTTCTGCAAGCGGCAGCAGGGCGGCGATCGCCCCCTGAATGGCGCCGGCATTGCGCAGCACGCCGAGAGGACGCGAGACGTTCGGCCGGACGAGCGATGCATCGGCAGCCGCCGGCAGTCTCTCGGCGAAGATGGCGCTGATGGCACCTACGGGCACGCCTGATATGTCGCGCGCCGCCCGCATGCCCATGACAGCCGCCTCCAGCAGCGAATTGCTGGCAAGCCGGTTTGCGCCGTGCAGACCGGTCGCGGCCGCCTCACCGGCGACCCAGAGACCGGGAACCGAGCTGCGGCCATTTGCATCCGTGGCGACGCCGCCCATGTGATAGTGAACGGCCGGGCGCACAGGAATGAGGTCTTTCGCCGGATCGATGCCGGCCTCGCCGCAAAGGGCGGAGATGACAGGAAAACGAGCGGCAAAGCGGCTGCCGAGAGCCGCGCGGGCGTCGAGAAAGACTCGGCCGCCGCGGGCGATTTCGGCGCTGATCGCCCGCGCCACCACGTCGCGCGGCGCAAGCTCTGCGCCGAATATGCGGGCCATGAAGCGTTCGCCGCGCTCGTTGACGAGCAAGGCCCCCTCCCCGCGCACCGCCTCGCTGATGAGCGCCAGCGGCCGGCGGCGTGAATCGAGTGCGGTCGGATGGAACTGGACGAATTCCATATCGGCGAGCGCGGCACCCGCCCTTGCCGCGAGCGCGATCCCCTGGCCGAAATTGCCCATCGGATTGGTGGTCGCGTCGTAAAGCCCGCCGATGCCGCCGGTGGCGAGCACCACCTTCGAGGTCGGCAGAATGGCCGCGCCATTCGCGGTCGCGCAGAGCAGGCCGGCGACCCGCTCGCCGTCCATCAGAATCCGCCGCGCCTCGAAACCTTCGAGCACTGATATAGCTGGCGTTTCCATCACTGCTTTGATCAGCGCGGCGATGATCGCAGCACCCGAGCCGTCGCCTTCGGCATGGACGATACGGCGGCGATTATGGGCCGCCTCCAGTCCGAGCGAGAGTTCGCCCGCGGCATTCCGGTCGAAACGGACGCCGGCTTGCTCCAGCGCCGCGATCGCCGCCGGGGCCTCGGCGATGATGCCGGCGGCGACCAGCGGATCGCAAAGCCCGTCGCCGGCCGCAAGCGTATCGGCAAGATGCAGCGCCGCGCTATCGTCGGCGCCCATGCTAGCGGCGATGCCGCCCTGCGCCCAGGCGCTCGATGTCTCCGCGCCAAGGGCCGCGCGGGTGACGATCACGGAGGGTTCAGGCGCCAGTGTCAGCGCGGTCATCAACCCCGCAAGCCCGCTGCCGACGATCACCGTGCGCCCAGTGAGATGCTCGAGAATCTCGGTCATATCGCCAGCATCCTCTCGACGGCGCGGCGCGCGGCCACCGCAATTGCCGGATCGACGGTGACCTCGTGGCGATTTTCCTCGAGTGCCGCGCGGATATTGGCCAGCGTGATGCGCTTCATATGCGGGCAGAGATTGCAGGGGCGAATGAACTCGACATCGGGATGGTGCACGGCGACATTGTCGCTCATCGAGCATTCGGTGAGCAGCACGACGCGTGCCGGCTTCTGCCTGCCGACATAGTCCGACATGACAGCGGTGGAGCCGGCGAAATCGGCTTCCGCCACCACTTCGGGCGGGCATTCCGGATGGGCGAGTACCGTCACGCCCGGATGGTTTTCGCGCAGCTGGCGCACATCCTCGGCGGTGAAGAGTTCGTGCACCTCGCAATGGCCATGCCAGGCGATGATCTCGACGCCAGTCTCGCGGGCGACGTTGCGCGCCAGATATTCGTCCGGGATCATCAGCACCTTCGGCACGCCGAGCGATTCCACCACCTGCTTGGCATTGCCCGAGGTGCAGCAGATGTCGGAGGCAGCCTTCACTGCGGCCGAGGTGTTGACATAGGTGACGATGGGCACGCCGGGATGGGCCTGGCGCAGCAGGGCGATATCCTCGGGCGTGATCGAATCCGCCAGCGAACAGCCGGCGCCGAGATCCGGGATCAATACTGTTTTCTCAGGGTTCAGCAGCTTGGCGGTCTCGGCCATGAAATGCACGCCGGCAAGCACGATGACATCGGCGTCGACCTCGATCGCCTTGCGGGCGAGCGCCAGGCTGTCGCCGACGATATCGGCCACGCCGTGGAAGATCTCCGGTGTCTGATAGTTGTGCGCGAGAATGACGGCGTTGCGGCGGCGCTTGAGTTCGAGGATCGCGTCGACGTCATTTTCGAACGTCATCCATTCGGCTTTGGGAATGACGCGGCTGACGCGCTCGTAGAGCGAGGATGCGGAAACAGGATAATTCATGACCGGCTCCTAATTATGCTCTGTTTGAGCATATCATGAGCAAAGAGATATTCTCACCGTGAGCATATGTCAATTGCGAGAGAGCGGTAATTTCGTTCCTGCCAGCGCGCGTTCTTCGAGAACGGTATGGCGAAAGCGGAAAAGCTTGGCCGGGCGGCCGCCGGTTTCGCTTTCGGTTCCGCCGGTTTCCTCGACCAGTTCCTGCTGTTCGATGAGGCGGCGGAAGTTCTGCTTGTGCAGCGTCAGTCCCGCCAAAGCTTCGATGGTGCGCTGCAGCCTCAGCAGCGTAAAACTCTCCGGCATCAGCTCGAAGACGACGGGGCGGTATTTGATCTTGGCGCGCAGCCGGGCGATGCCGGTGGCGAGAATTCGGCGGTGATCGGCAAACATCGCGCGGCCGAGATTGGCCTCCGCCCCGCATCCGGCTTCCGAGACGAGCCCCGCCTCGTAAAGCAGTTCGTAGCGCTGCAGGGCCAGATCCTCGTTCCAGCCGCCGCCGTCGAGGCCGAAAGTGAAATCTGCCCGGCGATGGCGATGGTCGCGTCTTGCCGGATCGGCATCGGCCCAGCTCCTCAGACGCGCCATGATCTCGTCAAGCACGGCTGGCCGGCCCTGCCGGTGGTCTTCCCAGGGGAAATATTCGTACCAGCCGTGCCATCCCGGCCGGCCGGCGCCGGATTGCTCGTTGACGAGGCCGAGATAGCTGATCGAGATCGTCCGCCCGCCTGGGATGTCGTTGTTCCGGTCGCGGTCGGCGAAGGTATAGAGCTGTTCGAGATAGCCGACGGGATGTTCCGTCTGCTCCTGCACCCATTCGCGCAGGCCAGATTGCAGGGTGCGATGACCCATTTCGAAGGGGCCCGACGGCAGCGCATTGCCGGAACGGATGGTCATCACGCGCGGTTCGTCCCCCGTCACCGCGACGAGCACCGCAATCAATTCCGCATGCGCAAAGCCGATCGTCACAGGGGACCGAATACTCCGTTCCGAATGAATCGAACGGATAATTCCTGACACAGGCCGGGACGGAAGCCAATGGAGAGGAAGCGCCTTTGCAGCGCTTCCCACATCATCGAGGCAATAGAACGCGTTTGCCCTCAGCTATCGCCCGTCTCGCTTTTCAGCCGCTGCAGGAAGATCTCCAGTTCCGCGTCGTCGATACCGACGAGATGGCGCTTTTCCGGATAGGCGCCTGTCCTGACATCCTCGGCAAATTCCGTGAAGGCGGCGATGCGCTCGCGCTGCAGCCGGTCATGTTCGGCGGCAAAGTCGCGATAGATCTTGGCGTGGCGCGGAGTGTGGTCGCGATTGGCGCCGAGCACGTCGTCGGCGAAGAGATATTGGGCGTCGCAGCCGCTGCCTGCCCCCATGGAGATCATCAGCATCGAGGTGTTGCTGCTGATGGCGGCAGCGACATCCCCCGGCACGACTTCGATTTCGGCGGCGAAGGCGCCGGCCTCTTCCAGTGCCTTGGTCTGCCGCCAGATTTCGGCCGCACTCGCCGCCGTCTTGCCGACGGCACGGAAGCCGCCGGTCCAGGTCGCCTTCGAAGGGATCAGTCCGAGATGGCCGCAGACCGGGATACCCTCGTCCCGCATGCGCCGGATCGTCTGCAGGCTTGCGGCGCAATAGACCGCATCGCCGCCCGCCTTGAGCGCCGCAAAGGCGGCACGCAGATAGTCTTCCGCCGAGACATGGTCGCCATATTCGAGCCCCGGAATGGCAAAGAGAGTGGGGGCGATCTCGCGAAAGACCGGCCCGAGCAGCGAGGGCGGCACTGAGACGATGTCGATCCCGGCCTTTTCGGCGGCGTCCGCCTCCTCCAGCGAGGTGACGCGCAGCATGGTGAGCTGGCGCTTGCCTTTTTCCGCAAGCAGATCGGCGACCGTCGCGCGTTTATGTTTCTTCATCATCTATTCCTTTGAAAATATCGGGCGGCTCAGGCGGCGAGCAGGGATTTCAGCTTGATGTCGCTGGCTGCCAGTGCTGCCGGGTTCGGATGGGCGCGCGCTGCGATCAGCATTTCGGCGAGCCTGATGTCACGCGCCACCGCATTGCCCTGTCCGATGCCGCTTGCGGCGATCAAGCGTCCGTCGGCGTCGAGATGGAAAAGAATGAAGGCGCCTGCGCCGAGATCGCGGCGCTGATGCGCGGCAGCCCCTTCGGCAAGGCCTGATATCTGGAGCGTCATGTCGTATTGATCCGACCAGAACCACGGCACTGATGAAACGGCTTCATTGAGGCCGAGCATGTTGGCCGCGGCCAATGTGCCCTGCTCCTGGGCATTGCGCCAGGATTCGAGCCGCACCCGCCGGCCGCCATAGATCGACAGCGGAAAGGAGCAGCAATCGCCGGCCGCAAAGACATCAGGTGCGGAGGTCTGGAGATGGGTGTCGACGGCAATGCCGTTGTCGATTGCGAGGCCTGCCCTTTCGGCGATCTCGACATTCGGCCGTGCGCCGATGCCGACGAGGACGAGATCGGCTTCGATCACCTCTCCGGTCGACAATCGGATCAGGGCTTTTCCGCTTTCTTCGGTCAGCGCCTCGATGGAGACGCCGCAGCGGATATCGACGCCTTCAGCGCGGTGGCGCTCGGTGAGCAGATGGGCGATCTCCTCCGGCACGCCGCGCTTCAGTACGCGTTCCAGCCCCTCGATGACGGTGACGCCGGCGCCGAGCAACCGCGCCGTCGCCGCAAGTTCCAGTCCGATGAAGCCGCCACCGATGATGGCGATATGCCGGCCCGGCTTCATTGCTTCGCGCAGCGCCGCCGCATCGTGATGCGTCCGCAGTGCGCGAATATGCCGGCTGCCCTCCGGCGCACCGGGGAGCGAACGCGCGGCCGCACCGGTTGCGAGCAGAAGCTTGTCGTAGGAAAGCGCCGTCCCGTCCGAAAGCGTGACGATCCTGGATGCGGGATCGAAATCCCTGGCCTCCAGGCCGGTGAGCAGCCGGATGCCGTTTTCGGCGTATTTTTCCGCCGCGGCGATGAATTTCGGATCGCTTGCATCGGTGGAGCCGGCCTTCGAAAGCGGCGGCCGTTCATAAGGAGGAAGCGGCTCGGCGCCGACCAGCGTTATCTCGCCAGCAAAGCCCTTTTCCCGCAAGGCGAAGGCAGCGCGCGCACCGCATTCGCCCGCACCCAGGATGACGTAATGAGCCATGCCGGCCTCCCTCAGAGCGAGATGAAGACGGCACCGTCTTCGATCTTGACAGGATAAGTCTTGAGATTGACGCAGACCGGCGCACCCTTGGCTTCGCCCGTTTTGTAGTTGAAGCGGCCATTATGCTTTGGACATTCGATGATCTCATCCATGACAAGCCCATCGGCGAGATGGATATGTTCATGCGTGCAGAGCCCGTCGGTCGCGAAGAATTCGTCGTCCGGGCTGCGATAGACCGCGAATGTGCGCCCGTCGTGGTCGAAGCGGATGACATCCTCCTCGTCGATCTCGTCCTTGTCGCAGACCTGGATCCAATTTCCGCTCATCTTTTCCTCCCTCGATTGTCTTTATTGCGCGGCCGGGGCCAACTCGTTGTGGAATTCCTCGCGATAGGGCCGCGCGGTGGCCGGCAGGTCGCGCTTCAGGAAATAATCCTCGTTGCGCAGCTGGCGCAGGAAGGCCGGGATCATCTCGCGATAGCCGGACCAGATCGACGGGTTCGGCGCCGGCAGGTCGTGTTTGATCATCGCGTGCAGCTTGGGTAGCGCGTGGTAGGGCACCATCGGAAACATGTGATGTTCGACGTGATAATTCATGTTCCAGTAGATGAAGCGGCTGATCGGGTTCATATAGACCGTGCGGCTGTTCAACCGATGATCGATGACATTGTCGGCAAGACCGCCATGCTGTAGCAGTCCGGTCAGCACATGGTGCCAGGCGCCGTAAAGGCGCGGCAGGCCGACCAGCACGAGCGGCAGGATCGAACCCATGGCGATCGCGGCCGCGATCGTCGCGACATAGATCGCCAGCCAGATGCGGGCGATGCGGATGGCCTTTGGCTGCTCCATCTCGGGAATGAACGTCTTTTCCGCCGCGCTGACGACGCCGAAGGCATTGCGCAGCATATCGACGATCGCATGCCAGGCGTCGAGGATGCCGAAGAAATTAAGCACCAGCCGGAAGAGATCAGGCGGCCGCATGACGGCGATCTCGGGATCGCGGCCGACGATCACCGTATCGGTATGGTGGCGCGCATGGCTCCAGCGCCAGGTCACCGGATTGCGCATGATCATGAAGCAGGCAATCTGGTAGACGACATCGTTCATCCAGCGCGTCTTGAAGGCGGTGCCGTGACCGCATTCGTGCCAGCGGCTGTCGGTGGCCGAGCCGTAGAGCACGCCATAGGCGAGGAAGAAGGGCACGGCCACCCACGAGCCCCAGAAATAGATGCCGAGCCCGGCAAAGATTGCCATGGCGCCGAGCCAGATGATCGTGTCGCGGATCGCCGGCGCATCGGAGCGCTGCATCAGCGCCTTCATCTCCTTGCGCGGAATGTCGGTGTGATACCATTCGGCTGCCGCAAGCCCCGTCTCGATGGCGGTGCGACCGCTTTCGCCGAGAAGGTCGTAGTCACGTTTCTTCGTCTGGCTCGCCATTATCCGCCTCCCATTGCCCTTGCCTGGGAGAATAGGTTGACTTTGGAAAGCGCTCAATGCAGGCTTGATATAATCTATCAAAAGCCATCAAGATTGGCTTGCATTCATGATTGAATCCATCAGGAACACCAATGCGCCGTCCCACCATATCCGATCTTGCCCGCGCCTCCGGCGTCAGTGTCGCCACCGTCGACCGCGTTCTTAACGCGCGCCACCGCGTGCGCGAGGAAACGGCGCGACGGGTCTATGATGCGGCGCAGTCGATCGGCTATCACGCTGTCGGCCTCATCAAGCAGCGCGTCTTCGAGGATCTGCCGCAATACAGGCTCGCCTTCCTGCTGCAGAAGCCGATGCAGCCCTTCTATCAGAGCTTCGTGCGTGAGATCGAAACCGCAGCGCGGGCGCTCACGACCGCGCGCATCCAGACGCAGATCGACTTTCCTTCAGCCGCGACACCGGCAGCCATCGTCGAAAAGATCAAGGCGCTCGGTGCCCGCAACCAGGCCGTTGCTCTCGTCGGTCCGGATTATCCGGCGGTGACGACGGCGGTCGAGGAGTTGAAGGAGCGCGGCATTCCCGTCTTCTCGCTGCTCTCCGATCTCGCCACGGGCGTGCGCGACGCCTATGTCGGCGTCAACAACCGCAAGGTCGGGCGCACCGCCGCCTGGACGATTGCACGGACGGCCGGCAGACCCGGCAAGGTCGCCTGTTTCGTCGGCAGCCACCGCTTTCACGGCCATGAGCTCAGAGAAATCGGCTTCCGCTCCTATTTTCGCGAGAATGCGCCCGAGTTCGATGTCGTCGACACGCTGATCAATCTCGAGACCGCCGAAATCACGCATGAGGCGACGTTGACACTGCTGCAGAAACATCCGGATCTCGTCGGCCTCTATGTCTGCGGCGGCGGCATGGAGGGGGCAATTTCGGCATTCCGCGAAGAAGGCGTCGGCGGCAAGATCGTCCTGGTGGTCAACGAGCTGACGCCCGACAGCAAAGCCGGCCTTGCCGACGATATCGTCGCCATGGCGATCGGTACCCCCCTGCCCGCTCTCTGTAAGGAATTGATGGTGCTGATGACGGGCGCCATCGAAAACGGCGAAACGGCTGTTCCCGGGCAACTCTTCCTGCCTTTCGATATCCATATTTCGGAGAACATCTAAGCAATGATGGAATTCCATCATTCCGTTCGAAATTCTCTCAGCAATGAAAGCCGGCGCCGGCGATGACGGATGGATTGCGGCGCGAATTCCGATAGAGATTCGCGGGATCCATTCACGAGGACCGCTCCGCCCTGACGCGGAGATCAGGAGGAGATACCGATCATGACTTCGATCCGTTTTGCGCTCAACCATATGGCCGCGCCGTCGCTTGCCATTGATGATTTTTTCGCGCTGGCCCGATCGCTCGGCATCGATGCCGTCGAGATCCGCAACGACCTTTCCGGCAATGCCATCCTTGACGGCACCCATCCCGAGATGATCAGGCAAGCGGCTGCCCGTCATGGTCTGACGATCATCTCGATCAACGCCCTGCAGCGCTTCAATGAGTGGAATGCGACCCGGGCCGCCGAAGCGCAGGAGCTGATCGATTATGCCGGCGCGTCGGGCGCCAGGGCGCTCGTCCTCGTTCCGAAGAACGACGGCACCGGCTGCGCCGATGGCGAACGGCAGGCCAATCTCCGCCAGTCTCTGGCCGCGCTGAAGCCGATGCTGGAGGAGGCCGGCATTATCGGTCTCGTCGAGCCGCTCGGCTTCGAGATCTGCTCACTGCGCTCGAAGACCGAGGCGGCCGAAGCAATCAGGGAACTCGGCGCGGAATCGACCTTCAGGCTTGTCCACGACACCTTCCACCATCACCTTGCCGGCGAAGCGGCGACCTTTCCTGATCTGACCGGCCTTGTGCACATCTCCGGCGTCGACGACGCGGCTGTTTCCGTTGCCGATATGCGCGATTCCCACCGTGTCCTGGTCAATGCCGACGACCTGCTCGACAATGCCGGGCAGCTCAGGGCGCTGCTGCAGGCGGGCTATACCGGCCCGTTCTCCTTCGAGCCCTTCGCGGCGGAGGTGCATGCGCTGAAAGATCCGGCCGGCGCGCTGCGCGCCAGCATGGAGTATCTGACAGCGCGGGTTTAAAGCCGCCCAGTCGCCTGCAGTTATTCCCGGCCTCTGAACCGGCGCTGATAGGCCGGATCGTAGAGCGAGCTTTCGCGAAAATCTTCCGCCGCGAGTGAGGGGCCGACGAAGATGATCGCCGTGCGTTCGATCGGTTCGGCCGCAACCTTTGCCTCGATATCGGCAAGCGTGCCGCGCAGGATGCGCTCGTCCGGCCAGGAGGCCTTGACGACGATCGCAACAGGGCAGTCGGAGCCGCAAAGCGGCGTCAACTCTTCGACCACTTGCTTCAGCGCGTGGATAGCCAGATGGATCGCCAGCGTGGCGCCCGTCGCGCCGAACTTCGCCAGTGTCTCGTCGTTCGGCATCGGTGACGCGCGGCCGGAAACGCGGGTCAGCACCAGGCTTTGGGCCACGGCCGGGATCGTCAGTTCTCGGCCGAGCGCCGAGGCCGCAGCGGCAAAGGCCGGAACACCAGGCGTCATCGTATAGTCGATGCCATGCTTTTGAAGCCGGCGCACCTGCTCGGCGACCGCACTCCAGACCGAGAGATCGCCGGAATGCAGCCGGGCGACATCCTGGCCGGCCGCAGCAGCGCGAAGATATTCCGCCTCGATCTCGTCGAGCGACATCGGCGCCGTATCGACGATACGCGCACCCGGCGGACAATATTGCAGCAGTTCAGGCGAGACGATCGAGCCGGCATAAAGGCAGACCGGGCATCGGGTGATGAGATCGCGGCCTCGCACCGTGATCAGATCCGCGGCACCTGGCCCCGCGCCGATGAAATGCACCGTCATCTCGTCATCCTTTCGTCCAGCGCCACTGCGTTACCGGCATTGCCGGCCGCCAGCCGCTCATGCCGCCCACAGGCTGGGCACGCGATATTTCGATCCGCGTGAGGAAACCGCCGCGTTTTGCATGTTCGGCGAGCAGCACCGCTTCCATTTCCAGCGTCACGGCATTGGCAACGAGCCGCCCTCCCCGCTTCAGCGCGGCAATCGCAGTATCGATAACACCCGGCTCGCTGCCGCCACCGCCGAGGAAGATCACATCCGGCTCCGGCAGGCCCTTCAGTGCGAGGGGTGCCGCACCTTCGACGACGGCGAGATGCGGCACGCCGAAGGCGGATGCATTGCGAGCAACACGTGCGGCCCGCTCCGGCGACTGTTCGAGGGCGATTGCCTTGAGGCTGGGATCGGCCAACATCCATTCGATGCCGATCGATCCCGAGCCGGCGCCGATATCCCAGAGCAGTTCGCCGTGACGCGGCGCGAGCGCCGAAAGCGTCATCGCCCGGATTTCACGTTTGGTGATCTGCCCATCATGCTCGAACAACTCGTCCTCGAGCCCGGCGGTAAACGGCAGAATGCGTGCCCCCTCCCCTGCCGCGATTTCGAGTGCGCAGACATTCAGGGGATCGATGTCCAGCAGGTCGAAATCCGCCGCCAGGACGCTTCTCTGTCGTTCCCGAGCGCCGCCAAGCGCCTCGAGCACCGTAAGTTGCGACTGACCGAAGCCAGCAGCAGTCAGCAGCGCAGCCAGATCGCCAGACCCCTTCTCATCCGAGGTCAGCGCGATGATGCGCCGTCCGGGATGCAGATGCGGCCGGATCAGGTCGATCGGTCTTCCATGCAGCGAGATCGTCGCGACCTCCTGCAGCGGCCAGCCAAGGCGGGACGCGGCAAGGCTGAAGGCCGAGGGCGCGGGGATGGTGCACATCTCTTCCGCCGCCACATGGCGGGAGAGCGTTGCGCCGACGCCATAGAGGAAGGGATCGCCAGAGGCGAGCACGACGACAGGCGTGCCACGCCTTTCTAGGATAGCCTCGACCGAGCGCTCGAACGGGCTCTGCCAGGAAAGCTTTTCGCCTGTGATCAGCGAGGCAGCAAGCGCGTGGTGCCGCACGCCGCCGAAGACGGCGGGTGCGGTCGCGATCAGCCTTTTCGCCTCCTCGCCCAACCCTTCTGGACCATCTTCGCCGATGCCGATAATAGTCAGCCAGCGCTGACCGGACGCAGGAGCGACATCAGACATGGGACGACCCCGCATCTTGATCCTTGGCGGCACCAGCGAGGCGCGGCTGCTGGCCGAGGCGCTGGCGGCGCGGGATGATCGCGATGTTTTGTTGTCGCTTGCCGGACGCACCGAAAAACCGGCCGTGCAGCCTGTTCCGGTCCGCATCGGCGGTTTCGGCGGCGCTGCGGCACTTTCCGCTTTCCTGAAGGCTGGCGGATATGACCTGTTGATCGACGCCACGCACCCCTTCGCCGAGCGCATTTCGGCCAACGCCGCTTTCGCGGCCGAGACCGCCTGTATTGCTGCCATCGTTCTGCGCCGTCCCGAATGGCAACGTCGACCGGGCGATCGCTGGCGGGAGGTGCGGAGCATTCCGGCTGCCATCGAAGCGCTCGGCCCCTCCCCCCGCCATGTCTTCCTGGCGACGGGCCGGCAGGGCGCGCATCATGCGGAAGCCGCACCGCAGCATCACTATCTCGTCCGCAGCGTCGATCCCGTCGAACCGGCGCTTGCGCTTGATAATGTCGAGTACATCCTCGAGCGTGGACCGTTCACGCTGGACGGTGAATGCGATCTGCTGAGGCGGCACGACATCGACGCCATCGTCGCCAAGAACAGCGGCGGTGCCGCTACATATGCGAAGATCGAGGCAGCCCGCCTGCTCGGTATCGAGGTGATGATGGTGGCGCGCGCACCGGCCTCGATCGTCAAGGCGGTCGACACTGTCGAGGCGGCGCTGGCGGCGATCGATCACCTGTTCCCCCCCGCCATGAAGCGCGGCGTATAGACGAGGTCCAGTCTGCCTGGCCGCGAGACGATGCGTGTCTCGGCGGAGCCGATGATGATGCAGGTCGCCATATCGGCAATCGACGCATCCGCCTGCGACAGCTGCTGGACGGCGATACGTTCGTCCGGCCGCCCGGCTGCCCGCCCGAAAATAACCGGTGTTGCTGCAGGCAGATGGTCACGCAACAGCTTGAAGGCTTCGCCGAGCTGCCAGGGCCGCGCCCGGCTGATCGGATTATAGAGGGCGATGACAAAACCTGCCTTTGCCGCCAATACAAGACGGGTTTCTATTATATTCCAAGGCTTTAGATTGTCAGACAGCGATATGGCGCAGAAGTCGTGGCCAAGCGGGGCGCCTGCTCTTGCCGCCACGGCCAGCATCGCCGTGATGCCGGGCAGGATGGTGAGATCGACCGCGCGCCACGCGGCCGGCCCGTTCTCGATCGCTTCGCAGACCGCGGCAGCCATGGCAAAGATGCCCGGGTCGCCGCCCGAGACGACGCAGACCTTGGCGCCATCTGCTGCCATGGCGAGTGCGGCCCCTGCCCTGTCGAGCTCCTCGCGATTGTCCGAGGCATGCCGCAGCTGATCGTGGCGGAGCTGCAGCCTGTCGAGATAAGGTCCGTAGCCGAAGAAATCCGTCGCTGCATCGACAGCGGCCAAAGCTTCCGGCGTCATCTGCTCGGGGTTGCCGGGACCGGTGCCGATCACGAAAAGCCTGCCGCTCATCGGCTGCCCTCCCAGCCCGGCACCAGCACGAGCGAAAAATACGGCGCATCGCCGTCGGTTCTGTCGGCGAGCTTTTCCATCGCCGCATTCGCCATGGTGCCGCGCTCGACATAGACGGCTTCGGCAAGCCGGCCGGCCGCCGCCAGCGCCCGGCGGATCTTCGGCAGATTGCGGCCGACCTTCATGATGACGGCGGCTTGCGTATCGGCAAGACGGCGCGTCAGCTCGGCCTCAGCCATCGTACCGGGCAGTACGGTAAGCACGTCGTCGCCCTGGACGATCGGCATGCCCGCCAGCGACCAGCAGCCCGACATGGCGCTGATGCCCGGGATTACTTCCGTCGGGTAGCGCGTGGAAAGCCTGACATGCAGGTGCATATAGGAGCCATAGAAGAGCGGATCGCCTTCGCTGAGAACGGCGACAGTCAGCCCAGCATCGAGATGCCCGGCAACAGCTTTCGCGGACAGATCGTAGAATTGGGTGATCAGCCTGTGATAGCGTTCGTCATTCTTATCGATCTCGGTCGTCACAGGATAATAGAGCGGCAGTAGCGTCACCCCGGATTTCAGCAGCGGCTCGACGATCGCCTTGCCGTTGCCGCCCCTGCCCTGCTTGGCGAAATAGGCGATCACATCAGCGCCTTCGATGGCGCGCACGGCTTTGAGGGTGAGGAGCTCCGGATCGCCGGGACCCGTGCCGACGCCGATAAGACGGCCGCTTGTCGTCATAGGCCTGGCCTCGCCAATGCGTTGATGGCGGCTGCCGTCATGGCGCTGCCGCCGAGCCGGCCGCGGACGATGGCAAAGGGGACGCCGTAGGAATTCTCCGCCAATGCATCCTTCGATTCCGCCGCGCCGACGAAACCCACGGGCATGCCGAGGATCGCCGCGGGTTTCGGGGCGCCGTCGCGCAGGAGTTCGAGCAGATGGAAGAGGGCGGTCGGTGCGTTTCCGATCGCGACAACGCTGCCGCCGAGCCGATCGAGCCAGAGATGCATGGCGGCGGCCGAGCGCGTATTGCCGGTCTCGCGCGCAAGCTCCGGTGTCGCGGGATCGCGCAGCGTGCAGATCACCTCGTTCAGCGCCGGCAGCCGCGCCCGGGTCACACCCTGGGATACCATTTCCGCGTCGCAGAAGATCGGCGCCCCACCCTTCAGCGCGTCGCGCGCCGCGCTGACGAAATCGGCGGAGAACCGGAAATGCTCGGCCGCCTCGACCAGCCCGCAGGCGTGGATCATGCGCACGGCGATTTCGGCTTGATCGCCGGTGAAGCGCGAAAGATCGGCCTCGGCACGGATAATGGCAAAGGAACGCTCGTAGATCGCATCGCCGCTGCGGATATAATCGTAGTCTGGCATTCCTATTCCTGTCGCAGCGCCTTCGAAACGCCGGTTGCGCCAAGCCGTGTAAGGCAGGCGGCGGTCGATTCGCCAGCGTCCTTGTTGTCTTCGATGGACCGGGCGAGCCTCTCTATAGCGAAATCGATCCGACCGCCAGCGATCCGTTCGTCCGGCTGATCCGCAGCAAGCCCATTGAGAATGAGGCCATAACCCTCCGCCGAGCCGGTCAGGGTCAGCGCCGGCCGCGCGTGCGCACAGCCCTTGGCGCAGCCGGATAGATGCAGCGTCAGCGAACCGTCGAAAAGGGCAGGTGCCACGGCAATGAGCCGGCGCGCCAGGGTTCGCGTCTCGTAGAAGGCCGAGCCGCAGCCGCCGGCGCCGGCGCAGGCGGCGATATGCTCGCTGTTCTCGCCGGGTTGCGCGGCGAAGCCATGTCCGGCTGCGGCGATCTGCATAGCCGGCAGTGTATCTGCTGGAAGCCCGATGAGGAAGAAACCGCGACCGGGTGCAAGCCGGATGCCCGTTGCGCCACGGGCCTTTGCCAGATCGAGCAAAGCGATCAGATCGGAGGCTCTCATCTGCCCGAATTCCGGCCTGATGCCGAGTATGGTTTTGCCATCCTTAAGCCTGTGCGAGCCGGCAAGCGGCATCCCCGCCGCGCGTGACGGAATGAACTGAATGCCATCCATCGCGGGAAAACGCGCCCGCAGAAGCGCCGGATCGATATCCCTTGCCCGTCTGCCCTGCCCCAGGGTCGCCAACAGGCTCAGGATTTCGCCGACGGCCGATATCGCAGCCTCTGCAGGACCGATCGCGACTGGCATTGCAGTTTCACCGTCGCCATTGATCGCGACAAGCCAATCTGCGGGGGATTGCGCGACGATACGGATATCGGCGGAAAGTGCCGATAAGCCGAAGGTTCCACCGCCATCGATGATAAGCGAGAGTTTTGGCGCGAGCCGCGGCGACGCAAGCTGATCGCGGAGCGTGCTGCGCAAGGCCATTTCCATTGCGGCCGGATCGCTTACCCCCTCCGGGTCGATGCCGTGCAGCGGCGATGTCTCGATCGCCGACCCGTCCGGCACGGTGATCCCGGCGGCATCAATATCGGCCGCGAGCTGTCCGACGGTCTCAGCCCGAAGGCCTCGGATCTGCAGATTGCCGCGGGCGGTGATTTCCAGAATGCCGTTTCCATGGGCTGCGGCTGAGCGGGCAAGGCTTGCGAATTGTGATAGTGTCAACGCGCCACCGGCCGGCCGCAGCCGTACCAGCAAACCGTCGCCGGTCGGCATGGGCGCGGCAAGGGCGGGGCAGGCGCCGCGCCTACGCATCTCCACCGCCGGGCGATCGTGCAGATCCGCCTCGCCTGTCCTGTCGCTCGCCTTTGCGGCCCGAATGCTCATTCTTGATCCTCTGATCATTTCTTACATGATCGCGGCCGGGCCGGCAAAGCTGATGGAAAGGCTTCGGACCGCTATTCCTCGAAATCCCGTCCCTTGCGCAGGAGATAGATGTCCATGATCCAGCCGTGCCGTTGCCTGGCCTCGGTCCTGAGCCTCAGAATGTCGGTGGCGATATCGCCAAGTCGCCCTGCTCTGACGATCTCGTCCTTGGTACCGAGATAGGCGCCCCAGAAGATCTCGGCATCGGGATCGTCGATCTTTGCAAAAGCCTGTTCGCCGTCGAGCATGACGATGGTGCTGTCGGTCAGAAGCCCGTCCCGCGCCAGCCTGCGTCCTGTGGTGATCTCGATCGGTTTGCCGACGAGGTTGATCGGGGTTCTGTGGCTGGCCGCCAGCGCCTGAATGCTGGTGATGCCGGGAATGACGCTGTAATCGAAATCCAGGCTGCCTTCCTGGCGCACGCGTTCGATGATGCGGATCGTGCTGTCGTAGAGACTGGGATCGCCCCAGACGAGAAAGGCGCCGCGGCCCTCCTCCGGGAGACCGGAGATCAGTTCTCCATAGATGCCGGCGATCTCGCCATGCCAAGTATCGACGCTCTGCACATAGGTCTTGTCGGCCGTCTGCCGTTGCGGCACCGCGAATTCTGAAACCCTGCCGGCCGGCCGGCTGATATAGCGTTCGCAGATCTCCCGCCGGATCTCGGCGAGCTCTTCCTTGCCGGCGCCCTTGACCGGCAGGAAGACCACGTCGGCCGCGTTCATCGCATTGATCGCCTGTATGGTGAGGTGCTCCGGGTTGCCCGTGCCGATGCCGATGATATTGATATGCTTCAAGCGGATACTCCCCGTTGAGTCCCGGCGGTCTTGCCGAAAAAGCCAGCTCGCCGCAAGGGCTGAACGGGAGTTGGCCGCGGCCAACCCGGCCTGTGGGTGGCATCTGAGCCCTGTTGTTGCTGCAAATCCCGAATCGTGTCACTTTCGATACGCTTTTTGACGCTATGTTGACAGAAAAGCGCATCGAAAAGGA
>NC_008378.1 GCF_000009265.1 Rhizobium johnstonii 3841
ATGCAGCCGAGCCTTGCTCTTCAGGACGATCAAGAGCATCTCCCGTCGCTTCTGGCAACAGATGCGAAGGAGTTATCCTATCAACTTCAGCAGCATCAGGCAAAAATCTTTCCCCCGCTCTCGCAAAAGACCATCAGAACATTTTCGCCGGCGGAAGCTGCGGCCTTCATCGGTATCGGCGAAGGTTATCTCCGCCAGGTGGCCGCCGACGGCCATGGGCCGGATCCGCTCGCAAACGGACGGCGGCTTTACAGTGCAACCGATATGGATCGAATTCGCCGGGTCCTCGACGAGCGAAACGGAACGCCGAAATATGTGCCGGCCCGCAGGCCGGGGGAAAAGCTCCAGATCATCTCCGTCATGAATTTCAAGGGTGGCTCGGGCAAGACCACCACTGCGGCCCATCTGGCTCAGTTCATGGCGCTTAGGGGCTACCGCGTGCTCGCCGTCGACCTCGATCCGCAGGCCTCCTTGTCCGCCTTGTTCGGTCATCAGCCGGAGTTCGACGTCGGAGAGGGCGAAACGATCTACGGTGCGATCCGTTATGAGGAGCCGCGCCCCATCGCCGACATCGTGCGCGCCACCTACACGCCCAATCTGCATCTCATTCCGGGCAATCTCGAGCTGATGGAATTCGAGCACGAGACGCCGAAGGCGATGGCGTCGGGTACGGCGGAGACGATGTTCTTTGCCCGCATCGGCGAGGTCCTGACGGAGATCGAAAGCCTTTACGACGTCGTGGTCATCGACTGCCCGCCGCAGCTGGGGTTCCTGACGATGTCAGCGCTCTGCGCGGCAACCTCGGTCTTGATCACGGTTCACCCGCAGATGCTGGATGTCATGTCGATGTCGCAGTTTCTGACGATGACGAGTGAGCTGATGTCGGTCGTGGAAAAGGCCGGCGGGCGTACCAGCTATGACTGGATGCGCTATCTCGTGACGCGGTTCGAGCCGAACGACGGACCGCAAAGCCAGATGACCGGCTTCATGCGGGCGATCTTTGGCAATCGAATGCTCCACAACGCCATGGTGAAGTCGACGGCGGTCGCCGACGCCGGCGTCACCAAGCAGACACTCTACGAGGTCGAGCGGTCGCAGTTCACACGCGGAACCTACGATCGGGCTCTGGAGTCCCTCAATCTCGTGAACGGCGAGATCGAGGCGCATATTCGCTCGACCTGGGGGAGGAAATAGATAGATGGCGCGCAAGAACCTCATCGAAATCTCCGCTCCGAGCCCGGAAAGAATGGACGCAGTCGCACCGCGCGACAATCGCCCGATCGCGGGATTCGTGCCGCAGGAGCGCAGTGCAGCGCCGGTCGGCGGCATCACCAAGACGCTCGGCAACATTACCGAGAAAATGGAGCGGGCGAGTGAGCTGGAACGGCAGCTTGCCACCGGCCAGACCATCGTTGAACTCGATCCCGGGCTGATCGACGCTTCCTTCGTCAGCGATCGATTGGCGATCGATGCGGCCGAACTTGCGCAACTTGTCGAGCAGATCCGCGAGCATGGGCAGCAGGTTCCGATCCTTGTCCGCCCGCATCCCGAAACCAGGGGACGCTATCAGGTCGCCTACGGCCATCGGCGCCTGGCTGCCACCCGAGAAATCGGCATCCGGGTGCGCGCGGTCGTCCGCGATCTCACCGACGGTCAACTGGTCGTCAGCCAGGGACAGGAAAACAGCGCTCGAACCAATCTCTCCTACATCGAGCGCGCGCTCTTCGCATCACGGCTCGAGGAACGCAGCTTTGGCCGCGATGTCATCATGGCGGCTCTCGGTGTGGACAAGGCGGCGCTGTCGAGAATGCTGATCGTCATACGACAGGTCCCCCTTGATCTCGTCAACGCCATAGGTGCGGCACCTGATATCGGCCGCCGGCGATGGTTGGAACTGGGCGAGCGGCTTGAGAAAGCCGACGTCGAAAAGATCGTCGCCGAGTTGTCCGCGGACGACGCGCGCAAAATTTCGAGCGACGAGCGGTTTCAGCGGGCACTCGTTCTGGCAACGAAGAAGACGGCCGCGCCGAAGCCGGCGATGGCCAAAACCCAGGTTAGCGGCGTGCCTGTCATGATCAAGAAGACAGCATCCGGTGCGACCTTCGTCTTCGACGGCAAGACCGCGCCCGGTTTCGATCAATTCGTCCAGGAAAGGCTGAAGGGCCTGTTCCAGGAGTTCAACAAGGACAGAGGAGCGTAGCGCGCAAAAGAAAAAGGCCCCCAACGACGCCGTCGTGGAAGCCCTTCTCAGATCTTAAGCACATCGAGAATCGCATTTCCACGAATCACAGTCAAGCGTCTTAGGCACCAAATTGGTGGATGGTTTTCTTTTGCCTGAACGAAGGTGAAGGCAAATGGAGAGTGGATATGTGACGACGCCCTTTGGGCGGCGGCCGATGTCGCTTGGCATGCTGGCAAGCCAGCAACTGGCCGAGACCATCGAGCCGGGGATGAAACGCAGCAAATGGAAGCTGTTCAGGGCGATCTGCGAAGCGCGGCCTGCGCTTGGCGTCACCGATCGGGCGTTGACGGTGCTCGACGCGCTTTTGACCTTCTACCCTGACGACGAGATCTCCGAGGAAAAGGGACTGATCGTCTTCCCGTCGAATGCGCAGCTTTCGTTGCGCGCTCGTGGCATGACGTCAGCCACCCTCAGGCGGCATCTTGCCGTCCTGGTCGAGGCCGGCCTGATCCTGCGCAAGGACAGCCCGAATGGAAAGCGTTATGCGCGCCGCGACAGGGCAGGGGCCATCGGCGAGGCCTTCGGCTTCAGCGTCGCACCGCTCCTGGCCCGTGCTGTCGAAATCGAAAGCCTGGCCGCCCAGGCGGTTGCTGACCGGGAGTTGCTGCGGGTGACCAGGGAACGCCTGACGCTGTGCCGGCGCGATATCTCCAAGCTGATCGCGGCGGCCCTCGAAGAAGGGGTTTCCGGTGATTGGGAAGACATTTCGGTGATGTTTCGAGCGCTTCTTGCCCGAATTCCACGCGTGGCGACCGCCGAAGACCTGGCACCACTGCTCGACGAGATGAGGCTACTGCGCGCCGAGGTCGTCAACATGCTGGAAAGACGGCTAAAAACAAAAAAAATAGACGCCAATGAGTCTCAAATTGAGCATCACAAACAGAATTCAAATCCCGACTCCACTTATGAACTTGAACCAAGCTTCGAAACGAAGCAGGGCGAAAAGGCAGCGGCCGATAATGACCCGAACGCCGGGCCTTCGGACGAACGAAGATTGAAACAGCAAAAGCCTTCCGGCGGGATGAGCAACAGGGCGGAGGGCGCGGCCGATCCGGGCGCCGGACCAGGCCTGAAATCCTTCCCGCTCGGCCTCGTCCTCCAGGCCTGCCCCAGTATTCTCGATTACGGGCCTGGAGGAAGCATCGGCAATTGGCGAGACCTGATGTCGGCCGCCGTCGTCGTGCGCTCGATGCTCGGCGTCAGTCCCTCGGCCTATGAGGAAGCCTGCTCCGGCATGGGGCCGGAAAACGCCGCAACCGTGATCGCCTGCATCCTGGAAAGGGGAGGGCACATCAACTCACCCGGCGGTTATCTCAGAGATCTGACCCGAAGGACCGAAAGGGGCGAATTTGCGATCGGACCGATGCTGATGGCGCTCGTGCGGGCGAACGGGCTGACGGCGAGGCATGCCAGTTGATCGTGAGAAAGCGACTGCGTCGACATGGGTGTAGCGAGGCAGTGTACAATCACCTCTTTACATCTAACATGTTAGTTTGCTACATCTGATCCATTCTTTGGGAGGAAGCATATTTGACACAAAAATTCGGGCTCTCGGTCGCTCTCGCCACACCGTTCGACAGCAATGGCGATATCGCGATCGAGGCGATGATCGAGCAGGCACGGCGAAGCCTCGCTGCGGGGTGCTCGAGTGTGACCCTGTTCGGGACGACGGGTGAAGGTTCTTCCATCGGCACCCGGGAACGTGAGCGTGTTCTCGCTTCCTTGCTCGATAGTGGGATAGCAGCAAAGCAGATCATCGTCGGTGTGCTGGTCGACGCGGCCGAGGATGCGGCGATGCAGGCCGGCCATGCGCTTTCCAAAGGAGCCCGCAATATCCTCCTTGCTCCCCCTTCCTATTTCAAGAACGTGAGTGACGATGGCGTCTTCCAGTGGTTTTCGGCTGTTTTCACCATCCTGGGCGACAAGGCGCGAGACATTATCGTCTACAACATTCCCTCGGTCACCATGGTTCCGCTGAGCGTATCGCTCATCGGCCGGCTACGGACCGCCTTTCCCGATATCGTCACGGGCGTCAAGGATTCCTCCGGCGACTGGCCTTTCACGGAAGCGCTGTTGAAGGCGCATGGCGATCTCGTCATCCTGGTGGGCGACGAGCGTCACTTGGCGAAGGGCGTGCGGCTTGGCGGCCAGGGTGCGATCTCCGGCATGGCGAATTTCGTACCTCGCGAAGTCAAGCTGATGGCGGAGGAAGGCAAAGACGATTCTCGCATCGAGGATTTCGTGGACGAACTGCTGAAATTTCCGGTGACCGCTGCCGTGAAAGTGATGGTAGCTCACCTGACGTCGGATGAAATCTGGCTTGCGGTTCGCCCACCACTCGTTTCGATATCCGGCGAAGGGCAGGCGCAACTCGCTCTTGTGTTCGACACCCTTTTCCGCTCGAAGGCGGCATAGGTCGGAGATGTTTCTGGGAGAGGCGATGGACGGAACCGACGAGCAGCCGACACTGCGGGAAAAGGCGTATGAGAGCTTCACACGCCACCTTCTTGCGCGTGACGTGCGCCCCGGCCAGTTCGTTTCGCAGCGCCGCCTCGTCGAGCTGACAGGGCTGACGCTTGGCGCCATCCGCGAGCTTATCCCCCGGCTGGAAGCCGAAGGGCTGATCAAGACGGTGCCCCAGCGGGGGTTGCAGATTGCGCATATCGACCTGAACCTTATTCGCGAGGCGTTCCAGCTGCGCGTGTTCCTGGAGAAGGAAGCGGTCGCGCTTTTCACCCGCTCTGCGTCTGACGAGACGGTCGCCGGGCTACTGAAGCAGCATCGGGATATTGCCGACGCCATTCGAAACGGCGATGGATCGCACGAATTGGAAGTGCACGCGCAGGCTGTCGATTGGGGCATGCACGATGCCTTTATCGATGCTTTGGGAAATACCATCATCTCGAACGCCTACCGGGTGAACTCGATCAAGATGCGCCTGATCAGTCAGGACCGTTTTCGAATCGATGGTCACGTCGGACCTGTCATGGTTGAGCACCTGAAGGTGCTCGAGGCGATCGAACGACGATCGGCTGAGGACGCCGTCAACAGCCTTGTCGCACATATCAATCATGCAAGAGATCGTGCGCTCAGGATATAATCGGAAATAAACAGCCGGGGATGAGGAGATCGCCGGCAAAAGGAGGAGGAATCACATGTCATCGTTTTTGAACCCGACGAGGCGCGGCTTTCTGGCGGGTACGGCCGCTTTTGGCGCCAGCAACATGCTCGGCGTCCGGTTGGCATCGGCTGCCGTCGATTGGAAGCGCTTTGCCGGCACGACGCTCGAAGTCAACCTGGTCAAGAGCCCGCGCAGCGAAATACTTCTGAAGTACCTGTCCGAATTCGAGGAGCTCACCGGCATCAAGGTCAATGCCGAAGCGACGCCCGAACAACAGCAGCGTCAGAAGACGACCATCGAGCTGAGTTCCGGCAAGCCGAGCTTCGATGTCGTGCACATGAGCTATCATGTCCAGAAGCGGCAGTTCGAAAAGGGCGGCTGGCTTGCCGATATCGGCGGCTTTCTCAAGGACCCCTCACTGACCGACCCGTCTCTGGTTGAAAGCGACTTCGCCGAAGCCGGCCTGACTTTTGCCAAGGATCCGGGCGGCGTTCTGCGTTCGCTTCCATTCTCGGTCGACTACTGGATCATCTACTGGAACAAGGCGTTGTTCGAGAAGAAGGGGCTGGCCTACCCGACGACGTTCGAAGAACTCGCCAGTGCTGCGGAGGCGCTCACCGATCCTTCCACCAACACCTACGGCTTCGTCGCCCGCGGCCTGAAGAACGCCAATACGCCGGTCTGGACGTCGCTGTTGCTCGGCTATGGTTCGAGCCCGCTCGGCCCTGATGGCAAGCTGCGCACGACATCGCAAGAAGCGATCGATGCGGCCAAGCTTTACCAAAGACTGATGACCAAGACCGCCCCTCCCGGCGTTTCCGGCTTCAACTGGGCCGAGGCGCAGTCGGCCTTCCTGCAAGGCAAGATCGGCATGTGGCTGGACGGCGTCGGTTTTGCGCCGCCGATCGAGAATCCCGAAAAGTCGCGTGTCGTTGGCCAGGTCGGTTACGGCATCATGCCGAAAGGTCCGAAGGCACAGGCCGCAGGCACCTTCGGTGACGGCCTTGGCGTCGTCGCGGCAAGCCAGAAGAAAGAAGCCGGGTACCTCTTCTGCCAATGGGCGATTTCGCATGAAATGGGTGCACGTCTGCTGCAGGCCGGCGCCGGCGTTCCCTTCCGCCAGTCCGTCCTCGAGGATGCGAAGGTCCGCGAAGGCGTCAAGATGCCGGGCGCCTGGCTTGATGCCGTCGTTGGTTCCGGCAAGATCTCGCAGCTCGCGCTGCCGGTCATCATTCCGGTCACCGAGTTCCGCGACGTCTATGGTGTCGGTCTCACAAACATGATCGGCGGCGCCGATCCCGAAACCGAGCTGAAGGCAGCGACGGCACAGTTCGAACCCGTCCTGGCGAAAAGCGAGGGATAATGGCCTCGACAAGCATCGAAACGGCCGCAGTGGCCAAGACGTCGAAAGGAAGGAGCAAACCGGATCGGTTTGCTCCCAACTACTGGCCTTTCGTTATCCCGGCGCTCATCGTCATTGCGGCCGTCATCGTTTTTCCATGGGTGTTTACGCTTTGGATGAGCGTCAACAGCTGGACGCTCGGCCAGTCCCAGGTCTTTGCGGGATTGGACAACTATGCCCGGCTGGTCGTGGACATGCGCTTCTGGGACTCGCTGTGGCATACGGTGCTCTACACGACGCTTTCCGTGGTGGTCCCACTTTTTCTAGGGACGCTCGCGGCGCTGATCTTCGATGCTCAATTTCCGCTGCGCGGTCTTATACGCGGCATATTCGTGATGCCGATGATGGCCACACCCGTCGCCATCGCTCTCGTCTGGACGATGATGTACCATCCGCAGCTCGGCGTACTCAACTATCTCCTCTCCTTCATCGGCATCGGCCCGCAGGAGTGGATCTACAATCAGAGCAGCGTCATCCCGTCGCTGGTACTGGTGGAGACTTGGCAGTGGACGCCGCTTATCATGCTGATCGTGCTCGGCGGTCTGGCGGCGGTTCCGCGCGAGCCCTACGAAAGTGCTGAAATCGACGGAGCCAATGTCTGGCAGAAATTCCGCTATCTGACGCTGCCGATGATCGCGCCGTTCCTGATGATTGCCGTGATCATCCGCAGCATCGATGCGGTGAAGAGTTTCGACATCATCTATGCCATGACCCAAGGCGGTCCCGGCACGGCGTCGGAGACGATCAACATCTATCTCTATAACACCGCTTTCGCCTACTACGATATCGGCTATGGCTCGGCCATGGCGGTTGTCTTCTTCATCCTCATCGTCCTGCTCTCCTTCGTCCTTATGATGCTCCGGCAGCGCGTGAACTGGTCCGACGGGGAGGCACGCTGATGAAGCGCAAGACGCTCGATCGCATCGGACTGCTGTTTGTTGCCCTGGTGATGATCTCGCCGGTCGTCCTGTTCTTCCTCTGGATGATCTCGCTGTCGCTGAAATATGAGATCGACAACGGCGCCTATCCGCCGATCTTCATTCCGGAACGCTTCGCCTGGTCGAACTATCTGAAGGTCTTCCAGGAGAACAACTTCTTCCTCTATCTCTGGAATTCGGTGCTGGTGACGGGTGCGGCCACGCTTCTGGCGCTGTTGATCGGCGTGCCGGCCGGATATGGCATCGCGCGCCTGAAGGCCGAGAAGTCTGCCATGGTCATTATGATCGCGCGCATGACGCCCGGCCTTTCCTTCCTGATCCCGCTCTTCCTGCTGTTTCAGTGGCTGAACCTGCTCGGCACGCTCATGCCGCAGATCATCATCCATCTCGTCGTCACCGTGCCGATCGTCGTGTGGATCATGATCGGTTATTTCGAGACGACGCCGATGGAGCTGGAGGAGGCTGCAAGCATCGACGGCGCAACACCCTGGCAGGTTTTCCGCCTGGTCGCCTTGCCGATCGCAAGGCCGGGCATCGTCGTCGCCTTCATCCTATCGGTCATCTTCTCGTGGAACAACTTCGTCTTCGGCATCGTGCTTGCCAGCCGCGAGACGCGCACGCTTCCTGTCGCGGTCTACAACATGCTTTCGTTCGAGCAGGTCAGTTGGGGTCCGCTGGCGGCGGCGGCGTTGATCGTCACCTTGCCCGTGCTGATATTGACGGTGTTTGCGCAACGGCAGATCGTGGCGGGCCTGACGGCCGGAGCCGTCAAGTGAGCGGGTGAGACAACGGTTTTGACGACTTCTGCTGCCTTCGGCCCACCTCCCGGTCGGGAGCGCCGCGTTTTGTGTGTCGGCGCGGCGGTTATGGACACCCTGTTTCGGGTGCGCACGTTGCCGACCGGCCAGGGCAAGATTCTGCCCTACGATATGCTCCAGATCGCCGAAGGCATGGCATCGAGCGCCGCCTTTGCGGTCGTCCGGCTGGGCGGCGATGCCAGCCTCTGGGGCGCAGTCGGCAATGATGCCATCGGCGAACGAATCGTTGCCGATCTCAGTGAGAGCGGCATAGACACGAGCGGCATGCTGCGTGTCGAAGGCGCCCGCTCGGCCATCTCGACCATTCTTGTCGATGATCAGGGCGAGCGCTTGATCGTGCCTTTCTACGATGCAGGCCTGCACGAAACGGTCAAGCCGGTCACGGAACAGGACGCTTCTGCTTTCGATGCGGTGCTGGTCGACGTGCGATGGCCGAAGCTTGCACTGCGGACACTGTTGGCGGCCCGGGAGGCGGGCAAGCCGGCCATTCTCGATGGCGATGTCGCAGGCGATGGTGTGATCGAGATGCTTGCACCGGCGGCCAGCCACATCGTGTTCTCGCAGCCGGCCGCCGAGCGCCTTGCGGGTGCAGCCGAGCTGGTGAAGGTCGTCGGCCTTCTGAAACGAAAGTTCGAGCATGCTTTCATCAGCGTCACGGCTGGCGAAAATGGCTCCTTCTGGTTCGATGACCTGACCGGCGACGTCTTCCGTCTTGCCGCTCCGAAGGTGAGGGCGGTCGACACGCTCGCAGCCGGCGATGTCTTCCATGGCGCTTTCGCGCTGGCTGTCGCCGAAGGCTTGCCGATCGAAGAAACGATGCGCTTTTCATCCATGGCGGCAGCGCTCAAATGCCAGGTGTTCGGCGGACGCATTGGCGCACCCACCAGAGCCGAAGTCTGGGATGCCCTGCGGGATTGGGACGTGCCGATGACCAAGATGAGGGATCGTTGATGGAAGAGGTCCGAAAGCCAATAGCCTAAGGCTGAAATGATCGCAGCGACGGGGAGTGTGACAACCCAGGCAACAACAATGTTGCCCGCCAAGCCCCAGCGTTGATCGTATGTGTGGTCGAAACCGGGATGCCTAGCCAGGTTGCGCCAACCAATGTCAGAGCTCCACCTGTTTCGGCACAAAAGGCCTGCATTGGGTTGAGACGCGTAATCTTCGATCCCATGGCGTGGACCATCCGCCAGCCGCCGAAAAGCGTACCGAGTGCTATTGCACTTTGGCATGAAAGGACGATCAAGAGCGGCACATGGAAATCACCCGCCAACTATCCTAGCGAATATAGCAAACGGCGATGATGCCCATCGTCTTTTGAGCGTCATTGCCCTATGGCCGAGGGAATAGAGGGGGCGGACACAAACTGGAGGGCTTCGGCCGCACCGACGACGGTCTTCGCATGTTGGGCGAACAAATCGAAGAGGCGATCTTCCCGCGGCATCAGTTTTCGGAAACCAGTTCAGCATCTGCGCTCCATCGAGTGTCGCAAAACTGCCACAAAGCACGCCGCTGCCCGTGAAAAGCCGTTAACGACCGGTGTCATGGGACTTCCTGGGGATCATGCGAGCCATCCCAAAGCTAGGCCAGCGCGCAAATCGATCGGCCACTCAACTCATACTTCCGGCCAGCCGCCCTGTATGACCGTCGGGCTTGGTGTCATCTAATGTTCATATGAACATTGCATATTTGCAAAGTGAAACTCGCCTGTTACGATCGGCTCACGTTCGTAGCGGGAGGCTATGAATCGACAACAAGTGGGAGTGAGAATGAACAAGATCGCTTTTTTCCTGTCCGCAGGACTGACCAGCCTTTCGTTATCCGTTCCGGCCATGGCCGCCACGAAGATCCAGTGGTGGCACGCAATGGGTGGCGAGAACGGCGCGAAGCTTGAACAGATCGCCAAGGGGTTCAACGCGTCTCAATCTGACTACGAGATCGTCCCGGTCTTCAAAGGCACCTATGACGAGACGCTGACCGGCGCCATTGCTGCGTTCCGTGCCAACCAGCAGCCGGCTATCGTACAGGTCTATGAAGTCGGCACCGGCACGATGATGGCAGCACAAGGTGCGGTCTATCCCGTCTACCAGTTGATGAAGGACGAAGGGGAGGCCTGGGACCAGAGCAAATTCATTGCCCCGGTCGTCGGCTACTACTCGGACACCAGCGGCAACGTCTTGTCCTTGCCGTTCAATTCCTCGACGCCGATCATGTATTACAACAAGGACGTCTTCAAAAAGGCGGGGCTCGATCCGGAAACACCGCCGAAAACATGGGCGGACGTCGAAGCCTTCTCACGGACGATCATGAAGTCCGGCGCAGCCAAATGCGGCTTTACCAGCGCCTGGATCTCCTGGATCCAGACCGAAAACCTCAATGCCTTGCATGACAAGCCCTACTCCACCAAGGCCAACGGTTTTGGTGGCCTGGACGCGGAATTCACCTTCAACAACGATCTGACGATCCGCCATTGGGGCAATCTGAAGAAGTGGCAGGACGAGGGGCTCTTCAAATTCGGCGGACCTGGCGGCGGCGATAACGCTCCTCCGATGTTCTATTCGCAGGAGTGCGCGATGTACATGAATTCCTCGGCCGGCCGGGCCGGTGTCATCAACAATGCAAAGGCTTTCAAGGTCGGGTTTGCGCCGCTTCCCTACTATGACGATGTCATTCCGCAGCCGCTCAATTCGATTATCGGCGGCGCCACGCTCTGGACGCTGAAAGGCCGCCCGGAAGAGGAGTACAAGGGGGTCGCGAAATTCTTCACCTATCTGCAGAAGCCGGAAGTCCAAGCCGATTGGCATCAGTTCTCGGGCTACCTGCCGATAACCGAGGCTGCGTATAAGCTGGGCCAGGACCAGGGCTATTACGAGAAGAATCCCGGAGCAGATATCGGCATCAAGCAACTGACGCGGGTGACACCCACCGACAATTCCAAGGGTATCCGGTTCGGCAACTACGTCCAGGTGCGTGGCATCATCGACGATGAGTTTGCAGCCTTGCTGGGTGGGAAGAAGACGGCGAAGGAAGCGGTTGATTCCGTAGTCGCAAGAGGCAACGAACAGCTTCGCGATTTCCAGTCCGCCAACTAATGGGCTCCGCGACGGGGGCTGGTGAGAGACCGGCCCCCGTTTCCCATCCGTCAGTGTGAGGGCCTATGCAAACCAAACGGACCGTATTTCCCAACAAGCTTTTGCCTTACCTGCTCATCGCACCCCAAATTTTCGTGACCGTGGTATTCTTCCTCTGGCCTGCGGCGACTGCATTCTGGCAGTCTTTCCTGCGCCAGGATGCCTTCGGGTTCAAAACGAATTTCGTCTGGTTCGAAAACTACCGCCGGCTGTTTGCCGATCCGATCTATATCAATGCCTTCGGCCACACGCTCGTCTTCGCCATTCTTGTGACGGTCCTGTCGACGGCGATTGCGTTGCTCCTGGCTGCAGCGGCGATGCGCGTGTTGCGCATCTCTCGAATTTATTCGACCTTGCTCATCTGGCCCTATGCCGTCGCTCCCGCGATCGCCGGCATTCTTTGGTGGTTCATGTTCAATCCGTCGATCGGTATCGTCGCCTATATGTTGCGGGCGATGGGGATCAACTGGAACCATCTGATCAATCCCGACCACGCCATGGCCCTGATCGTCATCGCGGCGACGTGGAAGCAGATATCCTATAACTTCTTGTTCTTCTTGGCTGCGCTGCAGTCCGTGCCGCGCTCGCTTCAGGAAGCCGGCGCCATCGACGGAGCTGGTCCCATGAAACGTTTCTGGACGATCGTGTTCCCGCTGATCTCACCGACGACCTTCTATCTGATCGTCATCAACATCGTTTACGCGATGTTCGATACTTTCGGCATCATTCATGCGACCACCCAGGGCGGACCGGCGCGTGCAACCGAGATCCTTGTCTACAAGGTCTATTTCGACGGCTTCATCGGACTGAATTTGGGCTCGTCGGCGGCGCAGTCGGTCATTCTCATGGTGATCGTCATCGCTCTGACCGCGGTCCAATTCCGCTTCATCGAACGCCGCGTGCAATATTGAGGAATCCCGAGGATGGTTGAAAATCGCCCTTTCCTGAATTTCCTGGCGCACCTTGTCCTCATCATTGGCGTCACGATCGTCGTATTTCCGGTCTACGTGGCTTTCATCGCATCGAGCCACGGTCCAAACGACTTCCTGTCAGGCGTCGTGCCGCTGACACCGGGAAGCCATATCATCGAGAACTATTCGACGATGCTGTCGTCGGGAATGACAAGCTCCGGGGCGCCGCCGATCGGGCCGATGATGATCAACTCGCTGATCATGGCGGTTGGCGTCGCCGTCGGGAAGATCGCTATTTCGATCCTTTCGGCCTTTGCCATCGTCTATTTCCGGTTTCCGTTCCGGACCTTGGCATTCTGGATGATCTTCATCACGCTGATGCTGCCGGTCGAGGTACGCATCGTGCCGACCTATAAAGTCGTCGCCGATCTTGGAATGCTGAACAATTACGGCGGCCTCATCATTCCGCTGATCGCATCGGCAACGGCAACCTTCCTGTTTCGCCAGTTCTTTCTGACAGTCCCCGACGAACTCATGGAGGCTGCCCGTGTCGATGGGGCAGGGCCGATGAAGTTCTTCCGCGATATCCTGCTGCCGCTGTCGATCACCAACATCGCAGCATTGTTCATCATCCTGTTTGTGCTCGGCTGGAACCAGTATCTGTGGCCGCTCATCATAACGACCGACCAGAGCTTCTATACCGTCGTGATGGGAATCCAGCGCATGGCAGCGGTTGCCGATGCCGAGCCTCGCTGGAACCTAGTGATGGCAGCCGTCATTCTGGCCGCACTACCACCCGTCCTCGTCATCGTCGCCATGCAACGCCTTTTTGTCAAAGGCCTGGTCGAAACGGAGAAATGAAATGGCAACGATCAATATCATCGACGTCAAGAAGAATTATGGTGCCGTTCCGGCGGTCAAGGGTATCAACCTGTCTGTTGCAGACGGCGAACTCATCGTCCTCGTCGGCCCCTCCGGCTGTGGCAAATCAACCCTGCTTCGCATGATTGCCGGGCTGGAAACCATCAGCGAAGGCCATGTCGAGATTGCCGGCCGCAATGTCAACAAGGCAGAGCCCGCCGACCGCGATATCGCCATGGTCTTTCAAAATTACGCGCTTTATCCGCATATGACCGTGCGCGGAAATCTCGAATATGGTTTGAAAAATCGCGGCACCGAACGGGCTGAAATCAACCGCCGCGTGGCGGAGGCGGCCGAGATCCTCGAAATCGGGCCGATGTTGGATCGTAAACCTCGCGAACTCTCCGGCGGGCAGCGCCAGCGTGTTGCGATGGGGCGCGCCATCGTTCGTGAGCCGGCCGCCTTCCTTTTCGATGAGCCTCTGTCCAATCTCGATGCCAAGTTGCGGGTGCAGATGCGCGTTGAAATACGCCGGCTGCAACGGCGCCTGAAGACCACCAGCATCTACGTCACCCATGACCAGCTTGAAGCGATGACGCTGGCAGACCGGCTGGTCGTCATGAATGGAGGACTTGTCGAACAGGTCGGCACGCCCGTGGCGGTCTACGATCGCCCGGCGAGCCTGTTTGTCGCCAGCTTCATCGGCTCACCGCCTATGAATCTCGTGCCGATCGACGTCCTCAGGGCAGCCGACAGCGCAAGTTCCCTGGCATTGCCCGCCGGCACCGACATGGTCGGCCTTCGCCCGGACGCGTTGCTCGTCACCAAGCCGGCAGAGCCTTCCGTTCGTCTCGATGCAACGGTCGAATTGCTCGAGCCAATCGGGGGAGAAAGCCATCTGCACGTGCGATTGGGCGGGAGCCAGCAGACAGTCGTCCTGACCGTGCCGGGTCGTCCGGATTTTGCCGAGAATGCAAATATCGACGTCTTCGCACGTGTCGGCGCGATGCACCCTTTCAACAGCGATACCGGAAAACGCACAGATTGACTCCGGTTTATTATTTCTCCATCCCACCCCGGAAGACGACGAAAGAGATGAGACGATGACGACCGTAGAGCCGCGATCCGGCCCAAGACGCAATGAGGTTCAGGCGCATCGAGGCGCCTCTGCCATTGCGCCCGAGAATACCATTGCCGCTTTCCGGGCGGCCGCCGAACTAGGCGCGGAATGGGTCGAACTCGATGTTGCACTTCTTGGTGACGGTACCCCGGTCGTCATCCACGACGTCTCCATCGATCGCTGTTCGTCGTCGAAGGGAAATCTTGCCGACCTCACCGCGTCGGATCTCGACGCCATCGACGCAGGCTCATGGTTCAGCCCGAAATTCAAAGGCGAACCACTGCCGACGCTGGCCCGCGTTGTTTCGGCGCTGGGCGAACTCGGCCTCAGCGCCAATGTCGAGATCAAGCAGCATGCCCATCACAAGTCACTCGACCAGCTGGTCAAAGTCGTTGATCAACATCTGAAGGCGCGGGCGGCGCACACCAAGATCATGATCTCAAGCTTTGATGCCGCTGCGCTGAAGGGAATGTACGAGATCGATCAAAGCTACGAACTCGCCATGCTGTGGAGCAAGTTGCCTGCGGATTGGCTGGATGTCCTTCGGTCGATTCCCGCAAAGACCATCCATCTTGACTACAAGGCTCTGAGTATCGGGTTTCTCGAAGAGGCTGTTCGTCGTGGCATCAAGGTACGGGCTTGGACTTGCAACGATCCCAGGCGGCTCGCATCGTTCTGGGATGTGGGTTTGACCGGTGTGATAACAGACGACCCCAGTGTCTACCTCACGTAAGGAGCGGCGATGGGGCAGCGGATCATATCGAGCCGGCAACGTGAGATCCTCGCGCTGATCGAGACGGAAGGTGTTCAGTACATCGAGGAACTGGCACGTCGATACGATTTGACGACGCAGACGATCCGGCGCGATATCAATGCATTATGCGATCTCGGGCACGCGCGCCGCTTTCACGGCGGCGTCGATCTGCCGGTCGAAGGCAGCAACATCTCGCTCAATGCTCGCGCCCAGCTCAATCGGCGCGCCAAGCGGCTTATCGCCAAGCGTGTCGCTTCCGATATAGGTGCAGACGCGACAGTGTTTCTCGGGATCGGCAGTACGGTTCAATTCGTTGCCGAGGCGCTGCGTGATCATCAGGGGCTGACGGTGATCACCAACAACATCCACGTCGCCTTGAGCCTTTGCGACGCGCCGAGCGTCGAGGTTCATTTGACGGGCGGTCTTTTGCGTCACGATGACCGCGACGTGGTCGGCACGGATGTGATCAGGTTCGTCGAAAAATTCTATGCGACTTACGCAATTGTCGGCGCAGGCGCTTTGAGCCCGCTGAACGGACTGATGGACTTCAGCTACAGCGAAGCCCAGATCACCAATGCCCTCCTTGAGAATTCACAAACGCAGATCCTGGCCGCGGACGTCAGCAAGTGGACGCGCAACGCGGCCGTGCGTGTTGCGCCATTCAGCAAACTCACCCGTTTCTACACCGATCGGCTGCCTGGCGACGCGGCCGCCACCAATGCTCTCGCCGAGAGCGGCTTGGATGTGGTCACATGCAGCGAGGATATGACATGAGCTATGTAGACTTGGCGCCATCAGCTCGTGAATTACGGGATGTACGCTACCTGTTCACCGACATCGACGATACGCTGACCACCGAAGGCAAGTTACTGCCGCAAACCTACGAAGCTCTCTGGGATCTCAGCCGGGTGGGCATTGCAGTCGTGCCGGTTACGGGCGGCTCCGCCGGTTGGTGCGAACATATCGTTCGTGCCTGGCCGGTGGCAGCGGTCATCGGCGAAAGTGGCGCATATTGTGTCACCCGTCAGAACGGCGCAGTCGTCTTCGACTATTGGGAGGACGCCACCCTGCAGGCTGAGCGCCAGCGCCAGCATCTCCAGGCAATTAAAGAGCTGGTCTCTCAGGGGAGCAAGACGTTCAGAATTGCCCACGATCAGGTCTTCCGGCTGGCGGACGTCGCGATTGATATCCAGGGTCACGACCCGCGTGAGGTTGAGGACCTCGCGTCCAGTATAAGGGCCATTGGCGGAACGGTTGCGATCAGCTCCATTCACATCAACACGTGGATCGGCGATTACAACAAGCGCTCGATGAGCGAACGCGTTCTAACCGAGATGTTTGGTGTGGATCCCGATGAAACGGCCGCTGTGACCGCCTTCGTCGGTGACTCTCGAAATGATGCACCGATGTTTGGCTTTATCCGCAACTCCTTCGGGGTCAACAACATCATCCCGGTTCTTTCACAACTGCAATACGCGCCAAAATGGGTCTCCTCGCAGCCCGCCGGGCTTGGCTTTGCCGATATTGCCCAAACGATCTTGGACGCGGCTGGCGCGGGTTCTGAGACGTCTCGTCAGCTTTTGACCGAGCCGGCGGTCATGCCCGCCAGGAAGTAGCGTTGAGCAACCAGGTAAAGGACCAGAAGGGGGAGGGAACCGAGCACGCTCATCGCCATCATTTCGTTCCATTCGAAAGCGTGCTGGCCCATCAGAAGCTGGATGCCGATCGGCACGGTTCTGAGGTCCATCGATTTCGTCAGAGTCAGCGCAAAGAGGAATTCGTTCCAGGCCAGCAGGAAGGTGTAGACCGCAGTGGCGACGATCCCGGGGATGGAAACGGGAACGATGACACGCCAGAGCGCCGTCCAGCTTGAGCCGCCGTCGACTAGGACGGCCTCATCCAGCTCTTTCGGCAGGGTGTTGAGATAGCCTGTCATCAGCAGGACGGCGTAAGGCAGGGTGAAAACCAGGTAGGTGAGGATCAGCGCCAGATAGGTATCGAAGATCCTGAAGGCGACCACCATTCCGAAATAGGGGATGAGAAGGGTGATTGGCGGAACGGTCTGCGTGCTGATGATGAAGATGTTCAAGGTGTTCTTGAACCGGAACTGATAGCGGCTGAAGCCGTAGGCGGTTACGATCGCGACGACCAGGGTCAGGGCGGTGACGACGCCGGCGACGAAGTAACTGTTGATGAAGAACCGCACTTTCACGGGATCGTTGAAAATCGTCAGATAGGCGGCCACCGTAAAATCATCCGGCAACAGCCGCGGCGGAAGGGCGAAGATTTCTGTATTCGACTTCAGCGAACTGAAAAACATCCACACGATCGGAAAGGCCGAAAAGACGAGGCCGATCGCCAGGCCGAGATAGGTCAGGATGGTCGGCAATACCGAGCTTTTGAAGGAACGCTTTGCCATGGATCACCTGCGCTGCTGGTGTTTGATGTAGAAGTAGGTGACGCTCATCGAGATGATGAGGATGATCATTGCGCTCGCCGAAGCCAGCGAGAATTCATACTGGGAGAAGGCGAGCTTGTAGGTGAAGGTGGAGAGCACTTCCGTCGAATAGATCGGGCCGCCGCCCGTCGTCATCCATACGAGTGGAAAAACCTGCATCGTCCAGATGAAATCGAGGAGCGCGATGCTGATGATGATCGGCATCAGCTGCGGAATGGTGATGTACCAGAACTTTTGGATTTCGTTCGCGCCATCGATACCGGCCGCCTCGTAAAGCTCCTTCGAAATGCCCTGGAGGCCGGCGAGCAGGCTGACCATGTAGAGCGGATAGCCTGCCCAGATGTTTGCGAAGGTCAAAGCGTGGATGGCCGTGCGCGTCGAGGAGAACCACTCGACCTTGAAGTTGATGATATGGAGCGCCATCAGCACGCTGTTGACGACGCCGTTCGGGTCGAGCAGCAGGCGCCAGATGATGGCGATGATGACGGCCGTGAACAGCCAGGGCAGGATGAAGAGCACGCGCAGGATGCTGCGAATGAGCGGATCGACGCGGTTGGTGTTCAACAGCAGCGCGAAGGCCAGGCCGATGATGAAGTGGAAGATGACGCTCATGATCGTGAAATAAAGCGTCTGCACGACCGACTGCCAGAAGACCGGATTCTCGAAGATGGTCATATAATTCTGGACGCCCGCGAAGGCAGCGTCCTTTTTCATGATGGCGCCGTCCATCAGTGAATATTTGAAGACCATCACCATGGGAAACAGCATCAGCAGGACAAGCAGCAGGGTCGCCGGCGAAACGTAGAAATACGGCACCAGCTTCCTCAAGGTGCTGTAACGAAGCCATCCTTTTCTTCGCGCTTTGGCTTGCGCAGCGACCAGAGCCGTAGCCGAATGATTCATGAGCTGTGACTTTCTATTCTGCCGAAATTTGACGACTTGCACCGGCAGCGCATGGTTGCGCTGCCGGTGATCCGTGAAAGCGACGTGCTTAGAACTTCGCCAGCCAAGCCTTCTCGGTATTGGCAGCTGCCTCCTTGGCTGACTGCCCGCCGTCGAACATCTTCTGAACTTCGACGTTCATGTCGCGCATCAGCTCTTCGGCAACCGGAAGGCCGACGAATTCGTTCGCAGGATAACCGCTCTGGAAGATTTTGAAGGCTTCCGCGAAGATCGGGTCCGAGGCCACGAAGTCCGGCTTGGCATGGACGTTGCCGGGGAAGGCATTGGCAATCGAGACGAGACGGCCATTGACGTCAGGGCTCATCAGGTATTCGACCAGCTTCCAGGCTTCTTCCTTGTGCTGGCTGCCTTCGCTGATGCCGATACCCCAGGATGCATAAGGCATGCCGCGCTTGCCGGTGTAGCCGTCAGTGGCGGGCAAAGCGGAGATGCCGAAATTGAGCTTCGGATTGCGCTCGCGGATCAGGTTCACATGGGCGAGGGAGTCGACCATCATGCCGACGCGGCCATTGACGAATTCCTCTACCTTGTCCTGTTCCTTCTTGGCAAAAATGCCGGGAGAAATAACCCCTTCCTTGTTGAGGGAAGCGATATAGTCGAGCGTGCCGACGACGGCGTCATTTTCGAGGTCAGGCTTGCCGTCCTTCAGCATCGAGGCACCGGAGGCCCAGACCCAGGACATGACGTCGTTCTGGATTCCGCTCGGAGACTGCAGCGATAGCGGCAGGACCCAGCCGTACTGGTTCTTCGAGGCGTCGGTCATCTTCTTCGCTGCTTCGGCAAATTCCGTGCGCGTGGCCGGCAGCTTGTCGACGCCGGCGGCCTTGGCGATATCGAGGTTCACGAAGACCGGGTAGACGAAGGATGCCAGCGGGAACATCACGCTCTTGCCATCGACCTTGACGATATCGGTGATCTGGCTCTTGTCGTATTTCGCCTTCTCCATCAGTTCGTCCATGGAGGCGATCGCGCCCTGCTTGGAGAGCCCGTTTACCCAGGCACCATCGAGGCCCACCACGTCGCTGAGCGTTCCGGAGGCGGCGCCGACGACGATCTGGTCGCGCGTCGTGGCATAGGGGCCGCTGACCAGCGTCACCTTGATGCCGGGGTTTTTGGCTTCGAAATCGTTCATGATGCCGCGCAGAGCGCCCGACGGCATTTCGGGTTCCCACCATTGAATGAACTCGATGGTGGTGTCGGCAAACGCCGATGTGGCGCAGAGCGCCCATACCGCCACGGCAGCCCGCATCGTCACGCCGAATTTTCTGATATTCATTTGTGCCTCCCAAAGATTGTCAGTTAATCGATCCTCCTCAAGATCGTAGGCAAAGTAGGTTCCCTGAAGCCCCCATCTGTCAATGAAGAACTGCGATCGGGAAAAGATGGGAGGCCGGCATTCACCGCGCGTGTTGCGTTAAATCATTGATAAAAAATCATAAAATTGATTGACATCATCAGTGTTTTTCTGCAGCATTTGTATTGCTTGTGACGCATTTTTTCTTTACTTTCGTAAACAAATGAAAGTTTACCCAACAAAATGAAAAGCGTGGCACCTGGCTTCTTCACTGCAAATTTTCGAATTTTGGGTGCTGAAACAAGCGCCTTTTGCAACCACGCGGCGCAGACTGCACAAGTCGAAAATGAAGGGAATATTTCGATTTTCGAAAGGGAGGGCGGGGCTGCACCAAAAATGACGGATCACGCCGGCTTACGCGGTGATTTTCGACGATTCAGGATACGAAGGTCATCCTGTGCAAATTGCCGAATGCATGATTTGGCGCATCAGAGGATCGGCCGTTGAGTGAAATCGTTCCCGATCAGTTGTCGTCGCCCCGCCAGTAAGGAATTGAATGGCCAAGAAGAATTATAAATCGATGGACGACTTCGCGACTGCCGCCGGCGTATCGCGTCCGACCTTGTCGAAATATTTCGATGACCCCTCGCAGATCAAGGAGGTGACCCGCAAGCGTATCGAGGCGGCTCTCAGGAAGTCGCATTTCGAGCCGAATCTTTTCGCGCGGCATCTCAATCGCAAGCGGACCAGGAACATCGGGATTCTGGTCCCGACCATGTCGGATCCCTTTTATGTGCAGGTCGTGTCGCTGATCGAGCTGGAGTTGCGTGAAAAGGGATTCTGGCCTGTTCAGATTTCTTCGCACACGCGGCCGGAGCTGGAGGCGGAGGCCGTTCGGACCTTGCTCTCGCTGAAGGTCGCGGGTGCGATCGTTGCGCCGCTCGGAGCCGGTTCGCGCCGTTCCGCGCTGGAAAGGCTGAGGGATGCCATACCCGTCGTCTGCTTCGACAATCCTGCCGACGCCGACCTTCCTTATGTCGGCAACGACAACGCGCAAAGCATGGCAGCCATTGTGCAATATCTCTGCCGGTCCGGTGAGCCGCCGATCTTCCTGGAAATTCCGCATATGACCGAGAATGCCGGCGAGCGGCAGGCGGGCTACCGCGCGACCATGGCGAGGGAAGGGCACTCCCCGCTCGTCATCGATTGCGACGCCCCACCTTCCTGGGAATTCGAGCGTCTCGGATACGAGCAGATGCAGAGAATTCTTGCGAATGGCAGTCTTCCGGGCAAAACGCTGCTATGCGCCAACGACCGCTTTGCTTTCGGCGCAATGGCAGCCGCATTCGCGTCGGGACTGAAAATCGGCCGGAACGACGCGTGCGACGTGCGCATTGCCGGGCACGACGATCACCCGCTTAGCCGATATACCTGTCCGTCGCTGACGACCATGGCCCAGAACGCGCCCGAGATCGCCGCAAAATCCGTGGAGCTTTTGCTGGCGCATATCGAGAGTGAGGATGATGGAACGACCCCCGTGACGAACAAGGTAATCCTCGAGGCAACACTGGTTATGCGCGAGTCGGCTTGAGGCCGTGTTTCCGCGTTAACGGGCAAGCGCAGGGTCCATGGCGCGCCATGCTGTTGCGATGGCTTCGAGGGCCTCTTGCCCCTCCGGAATGGCCCGTCTCTTCGATACGAAGCCATGGATCTGTCCGGGCCAGGTCCGGGTCGTTGCCTTCGCTTCGGTGCCGAGCCGCTCGGCATAAGCTGCCCCTTCGTCGAACAACACGTCGTATCCGGCAAGGATCACCAGGGCCGGCGCCACGCCCGCCAGCGATGCTGCGTTAAGCGGCGAGGCTCGCCAGTCCGACCGGCTCGCGGCGTCCGGCAGATAGTGGTCTCGGAACCATTTCATCGCGGCTGCCGTCAGGCCGAAATCCTCTTCGTAACGTGAGTAGCTGTCGCTTGTCTGCAACTGGTCGGTCACCGGATAGATCAGCACCTGTCCGATGACAGCCGGCACCTGTCCGTCCCGCGCCAGCAGGGCGACGACGGCGGCCAGATTGCCGCCGGCGCTATCGCCGGCGACGACAACCCGCAAGGGATCGATGCCGAGCGCATCAGCCTGCTCCGTCATCCAGACGAGTGCGGCGGCGCAGTCGTCAATGGCAGCAGGAAAGGGATGTTCCGGGGCCAGGCGATAGTCGGGCGAAACCACGACGGCGCCTGCCATATTGGCAAGCGTCCGGCAGATATCCTCATGGGTTTCCGGCGCGCCGATCACAAAACCGCCGCCATGGAGATAAAGCAAGGCCGGCGCGCCCTGGCGCGGCGCAGCGCGGCCGCGCCATATCTTCAACCGGATGGCGCCTGCATGCCTTTCTAGGGTCTCGACCACGTCTTCGAGCGGCCGTTGAATGTCTGCGAAACTATCCAGATATTGCTGCCGCGCCAGTGCCGGAGTGCAGCTTTCGACCGGCGTTTGCGGATCGCCAGGCCATGCAAGCGCGCGTTTGGCGGATTCATCCAGTTGTGTCATGCCAGCAAACTCCTCGCTTCGTCTTCCCGCAATTCCCTCGGCTGCGCGACGGTACCCGAAATGGTCTGCGCGAGACCGGTTTCGCCGGCACGCAGGATCGCTTCCATGACTTCGAGCACGTGCAGCGCCAGATCGCCCGAAGCGCGGGGCTTGCGGCCTTCGATGATTGCGCGTGCGAGATCGGCAAGACCAAGCATGCGATAGTTGGCACGATCAGGCGCTGCGATCGGCCAATTGACGGCACCGAAGAGTTCGCCTGACGTGTCCGTTTCCTGCCAGGGCGCGCCGCGGCCGGAGAGCGCGACGGAGCCGCCGAAATTGTCGGGGTCGGGCAGGCGCAGCGAGCCTTCGGTTCCGTGGAGTTCGATGGGGTGGTTGGAATGGCGGAATACGTCCCAGGAGGTGCCGAAGGTGACCGTCGCACCGCAATCGAATTCCAGCAGCGACTGCACGCTGGTCGGCGTGCCGACCTTGAACGTGGTGCCCTGCTTCGGTCCCTCCGCCGTGATGAGCCGCTCTTCCTGCCCGCTTGTGGCGACGGCCTGCACACGGCGGATCGGCCCCATCAGATTGACCATCATCGTGAGATAATAAGGCCCCATATCCATCAGCGGGCCTGCACCGGCCTGGTAATAAAAGCTGGGATCCGGATGCCAGTGCTCCATGCCGCGCCCCATCATGAAGGCAGTCCCGGTCACCGGCTTGCCGATGGCGCCGGCTTCCATCTGCCGCCGGGCATGGCGTCCAGCCGCGCCGAGGAACGTGTCTGGCGCCGAGCCGAGCATGAGGCCCTTCGCCGCGGCGGCATCCACCAGGCTGCGTCCTTCTGCGGCCGTGACGCCGAGCGGCTTCTCCGTGAAGACATGCTTGCCTGTCGACAGAGCCCGCATCGAAACGTCAAAATGCGCAGCCGGGATCGTCAGGTTCAGGATGAGGTCGATGTTCCTGTCGTCAATGAGGCTATCGACGTCAGCTGCGCGCAAATTGAACTCCGCCGCGCGACGCTTGGCAGCATCGGCGTTGAGATCTGCACAGGCGGTGATTTCGACGCCGCAAAACAGCGGCGCGTTGCGCATATAGGCGAGCGAAATGTTGCCGCATCCCACCACGCCGATCCTGAGTTTCATACCATTGGTCTGTGCCATCTAAGAACCTGATTTTGCCGTAGCGGGTGCGAAGGGTTGAGGGGTGCGTTACATTTTAATCGCAAGGAATAAAATATGTTGACGTACGGTAACATTTGACCGTAGGTAATGGCAAGACGCCGGCGTCGCAATCCTTGCTGAAGAGCCCGCCGTTCCGGTGTTCAGCCGCCTCTCCCGGCGGAAGGGGCTTTCGGCAAGGCTGGCGAAGCCTCCGAGGATTGCCCGCGCAGGGAAGCCTCCGGCTTCGGTATCGGCTGTCATCAACGAATAGGTCAGGACCGCGATATGAAAAATGCTGAGCTGCAGATCGGCTGCCAAACATTCACCTGGGAGATGCTGGGGACAGATTGGGGCGGCGGTCCGGACGATCTGGTGCGCGCCATCGCCGACGGCGGATATGCCGGTATCGAAATCACCGATACGATGATCGGTCACTACGCGCTCAAGCCTGCCGACTTCGCCCGCACCCTGACGGATGCCGGCTTGACGCTGGTCTCCTTTGCCTTCGGCTCCGCCAGCGGCTTCACGGTGCCGGAAAAGATTGCCTCCGATCTCGACACGGCGCGGCGATGGGTCGATTTTGCGGCGAACTTTCCCGGTGCGATGGTCTCGATGGGGTCGGCGACAGTCGTTTCGGATGGCCCGCGCGATGAGAAGTTCGCCATTGCGGCCGAGTGCTACAATCGTGCGACCGAGATCGGACAGTCGGCTGGCGTCACTGTAGCTGTCCATCCTTCCTCGCATCACAACACGCTGCTTTTCACCCGGAACGACTATGATCGCCTGTTTGCTCTCTTGGATCCACAAGTGGGTTGGGTGCCGGATACCGGCCATATCCTGCGTGGCGGCCAGCAGATCGACGATACGCTGGCGGCCCACCGGGACCGGATCCGTTACGTGCATCTGAAGGATGTCGACGCCGGCGGGATCTGGGCGATGCTCGGCGAAGGCGTCTGCGACGTGCCTGCGGTCATTTCGGCCGCTCGGGATGCGCCGAAATTTATCGGCTGGATCGTGGTCGAGGAAGAATCGGACCATGCCGCAACTGATCCTGCTGCCGCCGTTCGCACGAACCGCGAAACGCTTCGGCGCCTGGGATTTTAGCCTATCTCGCTTTCCCCGGCATCGGCTGGGGCCTTCGGCCCGCACCAAAGCCTCTCTCGGCTCTCTTCTGAAATGGACAGGTTGACTGCAGGTCACGCGTAGCGAACCTCCACGCCCAGCTTGTCCAGCCGGTGGCGAATGCTGTGCGGCATGTTGCTGTCCGTGATGATCAGGTCGACGCGCGACAGCGAGAAGGCTTTGGAGGAGGCGCCGATGTCAAATTTGCTCGAATCCGCCACGAGGACGACACGCCGGGCCATGCGAACCAGGTTACGCTTGGTCCGCGCCACGTCCTCGGAGACATCGACGACATCGAAGGCCTGATCGATCGCGTGGGCGCCGACAAAAGCCTGGTGGGCGACGAGGCCGCCGACCGCCTTGTCGGAGTCCTGTACGATCGTGCTCACGGTACTGGGAAATACGCGGCCGCCGATCATGTGCACGTCGAGCCCTGGCCGGTACATCAGATGCTGGGCGATGTTCATCGCCGTTGTCGCAACCACGACGTTGTTGACCGGTGGCATCTGCATGGCCACCTGCAGCAGGGTCGAACCGCTGTCGAAGACGATCGACTGGTTATCGATGATCTGTCGCGCAGCCATCTGGGCGATGCGTCGCTTCGCATCGAAATTGCGCTGCATGCGTTCCTCGAAGGCCGCTGCCGGCGAGTCGGACGGCAGGGCGATTGCCCCGCCATGCGTTTTGATCAGCTGCTTCTTGGCGTCCATGATTTCGAGATCGGAGCGGATCGTCACTTCCGAGACTTCGAAGAATTCCGCGAGCTGGCGGGTGCGTGCCTGGCCGACCCGTTGAAGTTCCAGCATGATCTGCTGCCGCCTCTGTTCTGCAAGCATATGTGATCCCGACTGCCGTTATATGCAACAATGCGACTTTTGAAAAACGAAAGTTCACCGTCTTATTCCACGGCTCTTGCTGCAGAAATAGCCGTTCGATGGCGAAAATGCACGTCAAAAATTCATCATTCATGTAAAAACGAAAGAAATCGAAATATTGAATATTTGTTTGTTTTCGAGTTAGGGTTTTGCCAGCATCGGCGCCAGCAATCGCAAAGGCTGCCATCACAAAGGAAGTATCGCCATGGGTCTCGGAACCAAAATCCGCCTCGCACGCCTGTTCTCGAACCCCTCGGGTCATCTGTTCGGAGGCGCCGTCGATCATTTTGTCGGTTATGGCAATGTGCGTGAGGGCGGGCTTGCCGACCTGCCCGGTGCGCTCAGACGCGTGATGGCGGGAGGCCCCGACTATATCAGCATCCAGCCTGGCGCGGCGCGCCACCTGTGGTCGGAATATGCCGGAAAGGCAGCGCTGGTCATTCAGGGTGGTTGCTTCACCGCCGACGACCGCATTCGTCAGCTCATTGCGACCCCGGAAGACGCGGTGCGTTATGGCGCGGACGCTCTGGCTGTCGCCATTCCCGTGCGCGGCGCCACCGAAGGAGAGTATATCCGTTGGCTCACCGATACGGTCAACGCCGCCGCCCGCTTCGAAATGCCGGTCGTCGCCCATGTCTATCCCCGCGATTTCTCCGACGGCGGCAAGATCGTGTTCACCCCGGATGAAATCGCTTACGCCGTGCGCATCGGCTTCGAGGCCGGCGTCGACGTGATCAAGGTCGGCTACACCGGCGATTTCGAGTCCTTCCGCGAGACCGTTGCGACCTGCCCGATCCCGGTCGTGATCGCCGGTGGCCCGAAGACCGATACGCTGCTCGGAGCGCTCGTCCAGACCTCGGAAGCATTGCGCGCAGGAGCCAAAGGCGCGGTCGTCGGTCGCAACCTTTGGGGTCACGGCGATACGACCATGGCCGCACGCGCCTTCAAATTCGTCATTCATAAAGGCATGACGCCGGAGGATGCGCTGGCGGCGGCCGGTGCTTGAGAAGTGTCGCGCCCTTTCCAGGTTCTGGGCTTCGGTGCCCTGGCAATCGATGACATCATCTATGTCGATCGGGGGCTGACGGCCGGCAAGGGGAAGGTGACGAAACGCGCCACGGACCATGGCGGCAACGTGGCGACGGCCCTTGTTGCCGTTGCCCGGCTCGGCGGTCAGGCTGGCTTCATCGGCTGGCTTGGCGATGAGACAACGGCCGACGTGGCGGGCAGCGAGCTTGAGCGGGACGGCGTCGACATATCGCTGGCTCCCCGCCACGCGGATGCCGCGCCGATCCGTTCCGTGATCACGGTCGCTCCCGACGGCGACCGGTTCATCGCCTATGATGATGATGTGCTGCACGGCACGTCGGATGCGCTGCCAGACGATGTTTTGATGCGGGCCCCGGTACTGCTGATCGATGGCTATGCCACGCACTCGGAAAGTGTCGTGGCGCGCGCACGCGCTTTGGGCCTGGCCGTGATTGCCGATATCGAATGGACGGTCGGTGCCGCGACCGACCGGATCCTGGCTGTTGCCGATCATCTGGTGTTGCCGCTTGCCTTCGGGAAGGAATACACCGGCGAAGGTGATCCCACGATGATCCTGGACAAGCTCTGGTCCAAGGATCGGTCCGCCGTCGTTCTCACCGATGGCGAACGAGGGGCTTACCTCCGCCAGAGAGCCGATGTCACCCGGTGGCATGTGCCGGCCTATCAGGTTCAAGCAGTCGACACGACCGGCGCCGGGGATTGTTTTCACGGTGCTTATGCTCTTGCCCTCGCTAGGGGTAAGAGCCCGCTTGATTGCGTTGCCTATGCCACGGCGGCTGCCGCCATTTCCGTGACCGCACGGGGAGGGCGCAGGGGCTTGCCGGATCACCAGACGTGCCTGACATGGATGGCGGCAGAGAATGCACCTGCGCCGCTCCCGATGCCGGGATACCAAAAATGAGCGCGGGCGGCGACGGGTGCCGGCGCCGGTCGACCGCCCGAGCATAGCCTCAGCGCTGAAGTGTCATTGAATCGCATTGAGCGAACTCTCAACGGCTGCAACTTCGATCATAAAAGTTACGCGCGGTAAAAAATATAATTCCGCAGTTTATTTTTAATTTCTCGTAAAAGATCTATATTTTTCAAATAGATATTAAGAACTGATGGTGATCATTGGTGAGTTATCCTCGATTCTTTGGTTGACTTTGAAGCCCAGTCCTGAGCTTTCTTGTCGAAAGGATCGGAGACGTCGGGGAGCGCCGTTGGAAGATGTGATCCGAACTGGTACGGGAGGACGAGACGTGGCTGTGGTTGTACTCGACAAGATCTGCAAGACCTATGGAAACAGCTACCATGCGATCAAGGATCTGAGCCTGACGATCCATGATGGTGAGTTTCTGATTCTGGTCGGGCCGTCCGGATGCGGAAAATCGACCGCTCTGCGCATGATTGCGGGGCTCGAGGAAATCAGCAGCGGAACATTGAGCATCGGCGGTCAGGATGTCGTGGATCTCGCGCCCAAGGACCGGGACATTGCCATGGTCTTTCAGAGCTATGCGCTTTATCCGCACATGACCGTCTTCGACAACATCGCCTTTTCGATGAAGCTGGCCGGAAAGAACAAGGCCGAACGCACCAAGCGCGTGCATGAAATCGCCAAAATCCTGCAGCTGGAGCCCTTGCTGGGCAACAAGCCCGCGCAGCTCTCCGGCGGCCAGCGCCAGCGTGTTGCGATGGGCCGCGCCATGGTCCGCGAGCCTGCGGCATTCCTCATGGACGAACCGCTCTCCAACCTCGATGCGAAGCTGCGTGTTCAGATGCGGGCAGAGATCGCAAGCCTGCAGAGACAACTGGGCGTGACGACGATCTACGTGACCCATGACCAGACCGAAGCGCTGACCATGGGCGATCGAGTCGCGGTGCTGAAGGGCGGTGTACTTCAGCAGGTGGATACGCCCAAGGCTCTATATCACCGCCCGGTTAATGCGTTTGTGGCGGGCTTTATCGGTTCGCCGTCGATGAACCTTTTCGAAGGGCGTCTGGCGAGCGGGCGGATCCATCTGCCGGGCTTCTCCATTCCCTTGTCCGACGGTGCCTTCGAGCGTGCTCCCGGTCTATCCGCTTTCGAGGGAAAGGATGTGATCTTTGGGGTCAGGCCCGAGGACCTCTACGACAGCCGGTTGCCGTCAGGCGCCTCCCATCCGACGATCCCGGTTGTCGTGAAGTCGATCGAGGAGCTCGGCTCCGAGTTGATCGTGCACTTGAAGATCGACGCGGTCCGGATCGACTCGGGCGATCCCGATGCCGTCGAGGACCTGAGCGGGGCCGCCAACGCCGTCGCGCGGTTCGAAGCGGTCAGCGCGGTCGAGACGGGCCAATCGATCGATCTGGCCATCGACCCGGCGAAACTTCACTTTTTCAATCCTCAAACACATATGGCGCTGTGAAGTGACGAGGGAGAGCCGACACGCCGGTGGCGGTCCAGCCAGAAGACGTCGGCGACGTTTAATGTCTTGAAAGCATTCCATCCGACGCCGAAACCAGCATTCATCTTCAATATCCGATCCAAAGGGCTTATCGATGCCAGCAAAACAGGAACGACGTCTCCGCATCGGCGTATTGGGAGCGGGCCAGATTGCCCAGGCCGCGCACTTCGAGAGCTGCACGAAGGCAGCCAATGCCGACCTCTATGCGATTTGCGACGTCGCCGAGGATCTCCGCGAACGCATGGCTATCACCCACGGGGCAGAAAAAACCTATGGCGATTACGATCAGATGCTGGCCGATCCCGACCTCGATGCCGTGGTCATTGCGACGGCCGATGCCTTTCACGTCCCGGCTTCCCTTCGCGCCCTTCAGGCGGGCAAACATGTCCTCTGCGAAAAACCGGTCGGCGTCACCATCGAGGAATGCCTTGAACTGAAGGCGGCAGTCGACAAGTCGGGAAAGGTGTTTCAGGTCGGGCACATGAAGCGTTTCGACGCCGGGCTCCAAGCTGCCAAATCCTTCATCCGCGATGAAATGGGCGAGATGGTCGCTCTGAAAGCATGGTATTGCGACAGCACGCACCGCTATCCGATGACCGATGCGGTCCAGCCTCTGATCGTCACCAGCGCCAATGCGAAGAAACCCTCCACCAATCCGAAGGCCGACCTGAGGCGCTACTATATGCTTGCGCACGGTTGCCATCTGATCGACACGGCACGTTATTTCGCCGGCGACATCGTTTCCGTCAACGCTCGTCTGTCGGAGCGAGCCGGTATCTGGTGCTGGTTCGTGGACGTGGAATTTGCCTCCGGCACGCTCGGCCATCTCGATCTCACCGTCCAGGTGCGCATGGACTGGCACGAAGGCTTTCAGATCTACGGCAAGAACGGCAGCATTTTGGGCAAGACCTATAACCCATGGTATTACAAGACCAGCGAGGTGGACATTTTCCGGGAAGTGGACGGAGCCACCCATCGCGTTCTCGGTGCCGACGGCCATTTCTATCGCCGTCAGGTCGAAGGCTTCGCCCGCACCATTCTGGATGGCGCCGTAATGGAAGGCGCCGACATCGATGATGGTCTGGCATCCGTCCGGGCCATGGTCGCGGTTGCGCGCTCCGTCGAAAACGGCAAGACGGTTGCGCTGGCTGACGTCACGGGTGGCGTGTGATGAAGCTCGGCATCTTCGCAAAGACCTTCGAGGGAACGGAACCCGCAACCGTTCTCAACTCGGTCGCAGGCGCCGGGTTCAACTGCGCACAATACAATATGGCCTGCTCGGGCCTTGCGCCGATGCCGGAGATCATCACGGAAGCCCAGGCCCGCGCAGTCGGCGAAGCGGCGCGTAGCAGCGGCGTCGAAATCGTTGCCGTTTCGGGCACCTTCAACATGATCCATCCGGATCCCGCCGTGCGCGAGGCCGGCCTTCGCAGACTGGCAACGCTGGCCGAGCGCTGCGCCGGCATGTCGACGACCCTGATCACGCTCTGCACCGGCACGCGCGACCCCATCGATCAGTGGAAGGCGCATGCCGACAACGACACGCCGGAGGCCTGGCGGGATCTCCTCGAGGCCATGGGGGCGGCAATCGAGATCGCCGAGCGCTACGAGGTCGATCTCGGCATCGAGCCCGAGCTTGCCAATGTCGTCAACTCGGCTGAGAAGGCTTCCCGGCTGATCGCGGCTCTGAAGAGCCCCCGCGTCAAGATCGTACTCGATCCGGCCAATCTCTTCGAGATCGCGACGCTGGATGAGCAGCGGAGCATTGTCTCTTCCGGCATCGACCTTCTGGCCGATCGGATCGTCATGGCGCATGCGAAAGATCGCAATCCGGACGGCAGTTTCGCGACCGCCGGCAAGGGCGTGCTCGACTACGCGCATTATCTCGGCCGTCTCAAGGCGATCGGCTTTAAGGGCAGTCTCGTCACGCATGGTCTTTCGGCCTCGGAGGCGGCTGGTGTGGCGGCCTTCCTGAAGAATAGCCTCGACGGCGAAGCTGCGGGGGCAGGAAGATGAGACGGGCTGAACCGTTCGAAACCAGCGACGGGACCATTCTCAACGTCGATATGGCGGGCGAGGGCGCGTCCATAATCTTCCAGCACGGCTTATGCGGCGACGCGGCGCAGACCGATGAAGCCTTTCCGCTTGAAGCGGGTTTTCGCCGGGTCACGATCGAAGCGCGCGGCCACGGCCATTCCCAAGCCGGCAATCCGGAGCAGTTGTCGATCGCGACCTTCTGCGATGATATCGCCGCCTATATCGAGAAGAGCCTTACGCCGCCGATGGTGATCGGCGGCATCTCGATGGGCGCGGCGATCGCTTTGCGTCTCGCGGTCAAGCGGCCCGATCTTGTCAAGGCACTGATCATCGCAAGGCCTGCCTGGCTGACGGCATCCGCGCCGGAGAATATGTCACCCAACGCCGAAGTCGGGCATCTTCTGAAAACTCTGCCGCCGGATCACGCAAAGGCCGCATTCCTTGCCGGGCCGGTGGGCGTGCGGCTCGCCGCCGAGGCTCCGGACAATCTGGCCTCGCTTGCCGGTTTTTTCTCCCGCACGCCTTTGGATGTGACCGCCGAACTGCTCACCAGAATTTCCAATGACGGTCCTGATGTGACCGACCAGGACGTCGGCAATCTCACCGTACCGACGCTGGTTATCGGCCATGATCGGGACAGCATTCATCCTCTCAGCCATGCGCGTGCTCTTGCCGAGCGAATTGCCGGCGCGCGTTTCGTGCAGATCACGCCGAAGACCAAGAGCCGCCCGCAATACGTCGCCGACTTCCGGCTTGCCATGGGTAATTTTCTGAAGGAGCTCTGAAACAATGACGACCCCCTCCAAGTCCTGGATCGCCGATCTTCCGAAGGATCGCCTGATTGCTGAATTCTCCGTCTGGTCGGCCGATCTCGTACGTCTGGCGGATGATCTGGCGCGTGTCGATCGTCACGTCGACGTCCTACACATCGATGTCGCCGATGGCCATTTCGCGCCGGCCATGTTGTTTTTCCCCGATCTTGTTGCCGGTGTGCGCAAAGTGTCCGCGCGCCCGATCCATGTTCACCTGATGGTCTCTGACAGCATCCTCCTGTCGCAGATCGAGCAGTTCGCCGATGCGGGCAGCGACCTGATCAGTCTTCATGTTGAAAACGAAAGCGTCGCCGCCGAGGCGCTCGATCTTCTCGATCGCCGCGGTGTCGCAGCCGGCATGGTGCTCAAGGTCGACACTCCTGTCGAACGCGTCGAGAAATATGCGTCCCGGTTGCGCTTTGTGACGCTGCTCGGCACGGCGATCGGCGTGAAGGGCCAGGGTCTCGACGAAAAAGCCGGAGCGCGGCTTCAGCAGGCAAAGCAGATCATCGCCGGTTGCGGTGCGGCGCATCGGATCGTGCTGGCGGCGGACGGCGGTATTCGCGAGCACACCGTGCCTCTTCTGCGCCAGTCGGGCGCGGAGACGGTGGTCCTCGGTTCCCTGGCTTTCAATGCGCCGTCGCTCGACGAGCGGATGGCATGGGTGCGCGCACTCTAACTCATGGTCTTCACATGCAGCAGGTTGCCATTGGAATCGACCTCGGCGGGACGCAGGTGCGCGCTGCCCTCGTCGACGAGCAGGGCAGGATCCTTGCCCGCGCAGCCGAACCGACGGATGCGCTGGCAGGCCCCGACCGGGTGCTCGCCCAAATCTGCGGCCTGACCGATGGACTGCTTGCAGCATCAAATCCTGCTTCGGTGGTGGGCGTCGGCGTATCCGCTCCAGGCCCGCTCGATACGGTCGCCGGTGTCGCCTCGAATATCCCGACCCTCTCCGGCTTTGTCGACTTTCCGCTGAAGGCGGAGTTGCAGAAGCGGTTTCCGTTTCCGGTCGACCTCGAGAATGATGCAATAGCCGCTGCCATCGGCGAGTGGCAGTTCGGAGCCGGCAAGGGCCTGGATAATCTGGTCTATGTCACCGTGAGCACCGGCATTGGCGGTGGCGTTGTGTCGGATGGTCGCGTCGTGCGCGGCCGCAAGGGCATGGCAGCCCATGTCGGGCACATGTCGGTCGTGCCGAACGGAGAGCTTTGTCCCTGCGGCAACCGGGGTTGTTTCGAGGCCTACGGATCCGGAACGGCTTTTGCGCGCCGCGCCCAAATGAGGGCGATGGAAACCAGCGGGACGACGATCGGCAGCGACGGCGGCGCCATTGACAGCCGCGGCGTTTTCGCGGCCGCAAGGGATGGCGATCGTCTTGCAAATCAACTGGTTGACGAGGAAGCGGAAATTCTCGGTCGCGGCTTCACCAGCCTGATCCATATCTTCAGTCCGGATATCATCGTGATGGGAGGCGGGCTTTCCCACGAGTTCGATCGTCTACAACCCGGCATTCAAGCCTACATCACGCAATGGGCAATGCCGGCATTCAGGGATGTCAAAGTGGTGCTGGCGGCGTTGGATCAGAACTCGGGCCTCGTCGGCGCCGCGGCTCTGGCGTTTCTGACCGGCAAGGTCCCTGCGATCGATCAGCTTTAGAAAAGCAGGCCGATCCTGCGTGCGTCGGTAAACGCGCTAGAGCATGATGCCGAAAAGTGTGCGCGGTTTTCGGACGACATCCTGATCTATTTCTTTGATTTAGATCAGGATTCAGATTTTAGGCTGATCGGGCCTAAAATCATCCTGATCTGGCGCAAGGTCCCCTGTCCGTATCGAGAGGTTGCTCTCCGTCAGGGCGGCGGGGCGGTACTTTCCCTCAGGATCAGTTCGACTGGCCACAATTCGTGGACCTCATCCACCGCACGTCCAGCGATAAGCTGTAGCGTCAGCGCCTCCGCGACCTTCTGCAATGGTCCGATTGCCAAATCGATTTCAATTTCTGGGAGGAGATTATGAAAAAGTTTGCTTTAGCTTTGTCGGCAATCAGCGTCGCTATCGCTGCCGGCTCTGTCCGTGCCGCTGAAATTTCATTTGCCGCAAATACCACCGGCAAAAACGTCGAATTCCTACACAACCAGCTCGCAATTTTCGAGAAGAATACCGGCAATCATGTCAAGCTCGTCACCATGCCGTCATCGAGCAGCGAGCAGTTTTCCCAATATCGCCTGTGGCTTGCTGCTGGAAACAAGGACGTCGATGTCTATCAGACCGATGTTATCTGGGCGCCGCAGCTTGCCGACCAGTTCGTCGATCTGAAGGAGGCAGCCAAGGACGTGGTCGGCCAGTTCTTCCCGTCGATCATCGCGTCTCAGACTGTCAATGGCCGGCTTGTGGCGCTGCCGTTGTTTACCGATGCTCCAGCGCTGTTTTACCGAAAGGACCTGCTGGAGAAATATGGAAAACAGCCGCCGAAGACCTGGGACGAGATGGCCGCAACCGCCAAAGAGATTCAGGATAAAGAACGCCAGGCCGGACAGAAGGACCTCTGGGGCTACGTCTTCCAGGGCAATTCCTACGAAGGGCTTACCTGCAACGGACTGGAATGGGTGAAGTCGTCGGGCGGCGGCCAGATCGTCGAGCCGGACGGGACGATCTCGATCAATAACGAGAAGGCGGCAGCAGCGCTTGAACGGGCCAAGGACTGGATCGGCACGATCTCACCGCCAGGGGTGCTCGCCTATCAGGAAGAAGAATCGCGCGGCGTCTGGCAGACCGGCAACGCCGTCTTCATGCGCAACTGGCCTTACGCCTATTCTCTCGGAAACGGTGCCGACAGCGCGGTGAAGGGCAAGTTCGACGTGATGACGCTACCGGTTGCGGCTGTCGGCGATAAGCCGTCTTCGACACTTGGCGGCTGGAACCTGGCGGTGTCGAAATATTCCGAACAGCAGGACGCAGCCATCGCGCTCGTAAAATTCCTGGCGTCGAAGGACGTTCAAAAGGCGCGTGCCATCGAACTCTCCAATTTGCCGACGCTGACGGATCTTTATGACGACAAGGATGTCGCTGCCGCGCAGCCCTTCATGCCGAACTGGAAACCCATTTTCCAGGACGCGGTGCCACGCCCTTCGGCGACGGCCAAGGTAAAGTACAACGAGGTGTCCTCAAAGTTCTGGACTGCAGTGCACAATACCTTGTCAGGCAGCGGCTCGGCTGCCGAGAACCTCGAGCTTCTCGAAGCCGACCTAACGACCCTCAAAGGCGACGCTTGGTGAGTATTCCGACCGGCGGCTGTCAGGCCGCCGGTCCGGTCTTCGGACGCGCTAACGAGGGATAGACGTTTCATGAGCGAAATCGTAGTTCCACAAGCAGTCAAGCCCAGGGTTTCCCATTTCAGAGCCACCACGGAGTTGCGGTCCGAGCGCATTCGATCGGCATGGATGTTTCTGGCGCCGACGCTGTTGATCTTGGCAATCGTCGCTGGCTGGCCGCTATTCAGAACGATCTATTTCAGTTTTACGAATGCGTCGCTGAACGACCTTGGCAATGCGCAGTTCGTCGGCTTTGACAATTATTTGTCGTGGGTGACGCTGAAGAGCGGAAGGACCGTCTATCGCGGGCTGCTTGCCGATCCGGTCTGGTGGAATGCCGTCTGGAATACTGCCAAGTTTACCGTCCTTTCGGTGGTAATCGAGACCGTACTAGGGCTGATCGTCGCCTTGGTGCTGAACGCACGGTTCGTCGGGCGTGGGATCGTAAGGGCCGCAATCCTCATTCCTTGGGCGATCCCAACAATCGTCTCAGCAAAGATGTGGGCCTGGATGCTCAATGATCAGTTCGGCATTCTGAACGATATTCTGCTCGGTTTCGGTCTTATCAGCGAGAAGATTGCCTGGACCGCCAATCTGGAAACGGCGATGATCGCAGTGCTGATCGTCGATGTCTGGAAGACGACGCCCTTCATGGCGCTTCTGATTCTTGCGGGACTACAGATGGTTCCGGGAGACATCTATGAGGCTGCCAAGATCGACGGCGTCAATCCGGTCAAGGTTTTCTGGCGTCTGACGCTGCCGCTGATCCGACCGGCTATCATGGTTGCCGTGATCTTCCGGATGCTGGATGCAATGCGCATCTTCGACCTGATCTATGTTCTGACACCCAACAATGCGCAGACGAAGACCATGTCGGTCATGGCGCGCGAGAACCTGTTCGACTTCGACAAGTTCGCCTACGGCGCCACCGCGTCAACGGTACTTTTCCTCATCATTGCCTCCGTAACCGTCCTTTATATCTGGCTCGGTCGCGTCAAGCTCGGCGGGGAGGAACGTTGATGCTGCTTTCGATCGCCAAAAATACGCTCTTCTACCTGCTCGTCACAATCATCGTCATCATTGCGGTATTTCCGTTCTACTATGCAATCCTCACGAGCCTGAAGACCGGCACGGCCCTTTTCAAAGTCGATTATTGGCCGACCTCGATCTCCTTCGGCAACTATACTTCCGTGATGGGCCAGGGCGGTTTCGTCCGCAGTCTGGGGAATTCTGCGATGATCGCCTGCGTCGTGGTTTCAGCATCGTTGCTACTTTCGATCACCGCTTCCTTCGCTTTGGCCCGGGTGCACTTCCGCGGGCGGGCACTGTTGATGTTGACCATCCTCTCGGTGTCGATGTTTCCGCAGATTGCCGTTCTTGCGGGCCTCTTCGAACTCATCCGCTGGATCGGCATCTTCAACACGCCCTTCGCGCTGATCTTTTCCTACATGATCTTCACGCTCCCCTTCACCGTCTGGGTGCTGACGACCTTCATGCGGGAATTGCCGATCGAGATCGAGGAGGCGGCGATCGTCGACGGCGCCTCACCATGGGTCATCATCACCCAGGTGTTCATGCCGTTGATGTGGCCGGCGCTGGTGACGACCGGACTGCTCGCCTTCATCACCGCCTGGAACGAGTTTCTTTTCGCGCTGACGTTCACATCGTCGGATACGCAGCGAACCGTCCCGGTGGCGATCGCCCTGCTTTCGGGCAACAGCGCATTCGAGATCCCCTGGGGCAACATCATGGCGGCTTCAGTGATCGTCACCGTGCCGGTTGTCGTGCTTGTTTTGATATTCCAGCGCCGGATCATTTCGGGGCTGACCGCCGGCGGCGTCAAGGGTTGAGGGAGTAGGACATGGCAGAAATCCGACTGGAGAATATCCGCAAGAGCTTCGGCGCTTTCGAGGTGATCAAAGGCGTGACGATGGACATCCGCCGGGGCGAGTTCATGGTGTTCGTGGGGCCGTCGGGATGCGGCAAGTCCACGCTGCTGCGGCTTATCTCCGGGCTCGAGGACATCACGTCGGGAACCCTCTCCTTCGACAACAAGACGGTGAACCAGCACGCGCCGTCGAAGAGAGGGATCGCCATGGTGTTCCAGTCCTACGCGCTCTATCCGCATATGACGGTCTTCGACAACATGGCTTTCGGCATGAAACTGTCCGGGAGCACCAGAGACGAATGCCGCCAGCGTGTTGAACAGGCCGCCGGCATGCTGCAGCTCTCACCCTACTTGGACCGCTTGCCGCGACAGCTTTCCGGCGGGCAGCGTCAGCGCGTCGCAATCGGCCGGGCGATCGTACGCGATCCCAAGGTCTTTCTCTTCGACGAGCCGCTGTCCAACCTCGATGCGGCGCTTCGCGTCGCGACGAGGCTGGAAATCGCGAAGCTTCATCGCAGCATGCACAACACGACGATGATCTATGTGACCCATGACCAGGTCGAGGCCATGACACTCGCCGATCGGATCTGCGTGTTAAGGGACGGCGTCGTCGAGCAGATCGGCACGCCGCTGGAACTCTACGAAAGCCCCAATTCGGTCTTCGTTGCCGGCTTCATCGGTTCGCCGAAAATGAATTTCCTCTCGGGCGGGCTGGCGCAACCCTATGATAGCCATACGATTGGCGTGCGCGCAGAGCATGTTCGCATCACGCCCGAGTCGCCCGTTTGGAGCGGCACGGTCATCCATTCAGAAATCCTCGGCGCCGATAGCTTCGTCTATCTGGATATCGGGGCGGATGAGCCGTTCGTCGTGCGGGAAGCCGGTGTCTCCAGCCACGCGCCCGGCCAAACACTTGGCCTTGTGCCACTTGCCAGCCACGTTCACCGTTTCGACCGGTCGGGCCGGGCGCTTGAGCGAGCATCCATGCGGGCTGCCTGATTTTCCCAGGGTCGATGTTCCTCCCAAGGCTCGATCCGTTTTTAACTATAAGGAGAGAACGACGTGACCATTCGCACCGTGGTGTGGGGTGAAAACATCCACGAGAATACCAATGAGATCGTCCGGGGGATCTATCCCGAGGGCATGCACACTACGATCGCCAATGCGCTGAACACCGATCCAAGTATCTCGGCGACGACAGCGACGCTGCAGGAGCCGGAGCACGGCCTCAGCGAAGCCCGTCTTACTGAGACCGACGTCTTGACCTGGTGGGGCCACAAGGATCACGGCGCGGTCTCCGATGTGGTTGTCGAGCGTGTCGCCAAGCGCGTCTGGGAAGGCATGGGCCTGCTGGTGCTGCATTCCGGCCATTTCTCCAAGATCTTCAAGCGGCTGATGGGTACGCCCTGCGCGCTGAAGTGGCGCGAGGCGGGCGAGCGCGAGCGTCTGTGGACGATCAACCAGCGCCATCCGATCGCCGCCGGCATCGGCGAGCATTTCGAGCTTGAGAACGAGGAAATGTACGGCGAGCAGTTCTCGGTGCCGGAACCGCTCGAAACGGTGTTCATCTCCTGGTTCCAGGGCGGGGAAGTGTTCCGCTCGGGCCTGACCTGGCGCCGTGGCGCCGGCAACATCTTCTATTTTCGCCCAGGCCACGAGACCTATCCGACCTATCACGACGTCAATGTGCAGAAGGTGCTGATCAACGGCGTGAAGTGGGCCTATAATCCCGAGGGGTCGTTGACTGGTATTACCGATGCTCCAAATGTGCCGGTAGAAAAAGCACTGGAGCCGATCGTCGAACGCGGCCCGAGACTGCACCAGGCCGGCGAAGCCGGTTACCGCTAAGGGACTGAAACACCTTCCTTGGGCTTGGACGCCACGCGTGCGGTCGGCCCGGGAAAACACTGCGCTGACAGTCGTCGCTCTCCATTTGCAGGACCATCTGGCGCTTGTGAAAGTCGACGGTTCTGGCGCTAATGATTGCGATAAACGACCATGAGGACAAAAATGCGCTTGATCATTCTCGGAACCGGAGGATGGGCAAACACCCATGCCATGAATTTTTCCGAAATCGCCGACGTAAAAATTGTTGCTGCTGTCGATACGGACGAGGTCCGGCTGCGGGCCTTCGCGCTCAGGCATGGTATCCCACTTACTTTCACGTCGCTTGATGACGCCCTTGCCTGGGGAGAGTTTGACGCCGTGACCAATGTCACGCCGGATCGCGCGCATTATTCCACGACAATGAAGATACTCGGCGCCGGCAAGCACGTCCTCTGCGAGAAGCCGCTGGCGGTTAACTACCGCGAAGCCAAAGAGATGGCCGACGCTGCCGCTGCGTCCGGCAAGGTCACGATGGTAAACCTTACCTATCGTAATGTAGCGCCGCTGCAAGCAGCGCGTAAGATGGTGCTGGACGGACGCCTCGGCGCGATCCGCCACTTCGAAGCGTCCTATCTCCAGAGCTGGCTGGTCTCAAAGGCGTGGGGAGACTGGACCAAGGAATCGCAATGGCTTTGGCGGCTGTCGACAAAGCACGGCTCCAATGGCGTGCTGGGCGATGTCGGTATCCATATTCTCGACTTCGCGGTTTTTGCCGCCGGAAGCGACGTCAAGGCGGCCGCATCGCATCTTAAGGTGTTCGACAAGAGCCCCGGAAATCGGATCGGCGAGTATGATCTCGACGCTAACGACAGTTTCCTGATGATGGCTGAACTCGAAAACGGTGCCGCTGGCGTCATCCACGCAACGCGCTGGGCGACTGGCCATCTCAACGAATTACGCCTGCGCCTGCATGGAGACAAGGGCGCGCTGGAGGTGGTGCATACGCCTGAAGGTTCGACACTCAGGGCCTGCGAAGGTCCCGATGCCGACAAGGCAATCTGGCGTAAGATCGAGGTCGAACCGGTAATCACCAATTTCCAGCGTTTTGCAAATGCCGTGCAAAAGGGGCAGCCGGATGAACCTGGTTTCGGCCACGCAGCCAAGCTGCAATTCGTTCTCGACCACGCAGTGAAGACGGCCGGCGCTCTGACCGAACTTTAAGCGAAGGCGCTCCAGTTCGGTGCCACCTTTGCAGGTTGCTCGTCGTTTCAAGGCGAGGGCACCGGTTATGCGGCCTCCTTGGAACCGGCGCTGACAGCCTCGTACAAATTCCTCGACAGGGGAGTTGCAAAGGGACGTCGGCTTGTCAGATGCGCCGGTTCAATTCGTCTTCGCTGATCCCAAAGTGGTCGAGAATGATGCCGACGTTTCGGCGATGAGATTTGAAATAGACGTCGAAGATATCGCCGAGCAGGGGAACGGTTCCGCCGGCGGCGTCGATGCCGAGATTGACGGCCATGCGTGCGAGCTTGTGGGTGGGAATGCCGAGGCGTCTTGCCTCATCGATGATGAAAAGACCGATGAGGGATGCGGCAATGTCGCCGACGGCCGGGATAAGGCCGAGAATCGAATCCGCACCGATCCGCACGCCGATGACAGGCAATCTGACCGCGGTATCCATCAGGCGCGCTATGCCGACGGCGCGCCGAATTCTTCCAAGTTCGATGGACGTCAGGTGTTTCGTGCTGGCGGAGGCTGGCATCAGCGACCTTTTGGCGCGAACGACCGTTCCGCCTCCTCGAGTGAGGGCTCGGGAAGGATGTCATCGCATTGCTGCGAAATATTCCGACGCAGCGAAAGCCCGGTGCCATCATGATGTTCCATGGCCGTGAAACGCTGCAAACCCGATAAGGTTGCCCGCGAAAGCAAGGATCATGTCTCGTCGGGAACGACGACCAATTTGCCCACGAAGTTCTTCGCCATGAAATCGGTCTGCGCGCGGTGGAATTCCGACAGCGGATAGACGCCGCCGACGAGAGGCCGGATTTTCCGGCTTTCGATATAGCCGACGATCCGGCGGAAGTCGGCGCGGCTTCCCTGGCTCGATCCGTGCAGTTCCAACTGCTTCAGGTACATGGTCCGCAAATCGAGCTGAACGACCGGGCCGGCGATGGCGCCGGCTGTCGTGTAGCGGCCTTCGGGGCGCAGGATCTTCAGGAGATCGTTGAACAGCGGTCCGCCGACGAGATCGGCGACGACATCGATCGGCTGGCCACGGCTGGCGGAATGGGCGGCTTCGACGAGATCGCCCTTGCCGCGGGTCACGACTGCTTCGGCGCCGATATCGAACATCGCCGCCTCCTTGCCGGGGCCGGCGACCGCGATCGGGATGGCGCTGCGGGCACGTGCGAGCTGGATGATCGCCGAGCCGACGCCACCCGAGGCGCCGGTCACCAGGACGCGTTCACCGGCGACAAGCCTTGCCCGTTCCAGCATACGCTCGCCGGTCAGATAGGCGCAGCAGAAGGTGGCGAGTTCGACGTCGGTCAGATCGGTTGCGACGACATGGGCGTTCTCGGCCGGCAGTGCCATGTATTCGGCATAACCGCCGTCGCGGCCATGGCCCATGTAATCGATGTCGGCGAGGCTGTCGTCGTCCCGGTTGTAGATTGAGAAGTCGACCATGACGCGCTCGCCGATGCGCGCCGGATTAACGCCGGCGCCGACGCCGACAATATGGCCGACCGTATCGGTGCCCTGGATGCGTGGGAATGTCAGTGTATTGCCTTGCCTGCGCCATGTGGAGACGGCAGACGGATCGTCCTCGGTGCCGTAGGCGCCTTGGCGGACCCAGACGTCGGTATTGTTCATGCCGCAGGCCGTGACGCGGATCAGCACCTCGCCGTCCGCAGGTCTCGGGACGGGCACCTCCCTGTCATAGACGAGCTTGTCCAACCCGCCATGGCCGGTGAGCAATACCGCCGCCATCTTTTCCGGGATCGTCATGTTGAGCTTCTTCCTCAGATGTTCTTGAAGACGGTTTCGATCGCATCCGCCGCGGCCTTGACCACGATGTCGGCCTCCTCGCGTGTCAGGCAGAGCGGCGGGGCGAAGCCGAGGATATCGCCCTGCGGCATGGCGCGGCCGATGACACCGCGTTCGAGAAGGGCGGAAGCAACCTGCGGGCCGATCTTGCGGCCGGCGTCGAAGAACGTGCGGTCGTCCTTGTCGTCGACGAATTCGACGGCCGCCATCAGCCCGTCGCCGCGGACTTCGCCGACGTTCCGGTGGCCGCTGACGGCTTTCTCCAGTTCCGAGCGGAAATAGGCGCCGGTCGTGCCGGCATTCTCGACAATCCCGAGTTCATCGATCAGTTCGAGATTGGCAATGCCTGCGGCAGCACAGATCGGATGGGCGGAATAGGTCCAGCCGTGACCGATCGCGCCCAGCTGATCGGAACCCTGCACCAGGACTTGCCAAATCTTGTTCGAAACGATTGTGCCGGAAAGGGGAGCGTAGGCCGAGGTCAGGCCCTTGGCGATGGTGATCACGTCCGGCTTCATATCGTAGTGATCCGAGCCGAACATCGTGCCGAGACGGCCGAAGCCGGTGACGACTTCATCGGCGACGAGCAGGATGTCATATTTGTCGAGCACGGTCTGGATCTTCTGCCAGTAGCTTTTCGGCGGCGGCACGATGCCGCCGGTGCCGAGAATGGGTTCGCCGATGAAGGCGGCGATCGTTTCCGGGCCTTCGGCGATGATCATCTCCTCGAGCTTGTCGGCGCAATATTGCGAGAACTGCTCCTCGCTCATCGACCGGTCGGGGCGGCGGAAATAATAGGGTGCTTCGGTGTGCAGCACGGGTGCGCGCGGCAGGTCGAAAGCGTTGTGAAAGAGCGCAAGGCCGGTGAGGCTGCCGGTCATGACGCCGGAGCCGTGATAACCGCGCCAGCGCGAGATGATCTTTTTCTTTTCCGGACGGCCGAGGATGTTGTTGTAGTACCAGATGAGCTTAATGTTGGTCTCGTTGGCATCCGAGCCGGAGAGACCGAAATAGACGCGACTCATGCCAGTGGGGGCGCGGTCGATAATCATCTTCGACAGCGTAATCGAAGCTTCCGTGCCGTGGCCGACATAGGCATGGTAATAGGCAAGGTTCTTTGCCTGCTCGGCGATCGCGTCGGCTATCTTCTGGCGGCCGTAGCCGACATTGACGCAGTAAAGACCGGCAAAGGCGTCGAGGCTTTTGCGGCCTGTCGTGTCGGTGATGTAGACGCCTTCGCCGCCGGCGACGACACGGGTCGGCGTCTCGCCGCGGGCATGCCCGCCCATATGGGTCGAGGGGTGGAAGAAGTGATCGCGGTCCCAGGCGGCGAGTTCGTTGCTTCTGTCGAGCATGTCGTAGCCTCTTTCTTGAAAATAGGGTCTCACTTGAAATGGGGTCAGGCGGCCGTATCGATGCAGAGATATTTGAGCTCGGTGAAGGCCTCGAGCCCATGGCGTGAACCTTCGCGGCCGAGACCCGACTGCTTCCAGCCGCCGAAGGGAATGGGAGCGCCGGTGATCTTCACCCGGTTGACCGCCACCATGCCGTATTCCAGTGCGCGGCCGAGGCGCATCTGGCGGGCGCCGTTCTCCGTGACGATATAGGCGACGAGGCCGTATTCGGTATCGTTGGCGCGGGCGATAACCTCGTCTTCCGTGTCGAAGGCGGCAATGGCCGCCACGGGCCCGAAAGTCTCCTCGCGCATGATCAGCGCATCCGCCGGCACATCGCTCAGCAGTGTCGGCTCATAGAAAAGCCGGCCGGCCTTGTGACGCCTGCCGCCGGTGACGAGCCGTGCGCCATGTCCCAGCGCGTCGGCGACCTGTTCCTCGACTTTGGCGACAGCGCGTTCATGCATCAGCGGTCCGATCTCGGCGCCATCCTCCAGCCCTGCACCAACCTTCAGTTCGGCAATGCGGTCTGCGAAGGCCTTGGTAAAGGCATCGGCGATGCGCCGCTGGACGAAAATGCGATTGGCGGCGAGGCAATCCTGGCCGGAGGTTGCAAACTTGGCGTTGACGGCGATCTCGACCGCCTTTTCGATATCGGCGTCGTCGAAGATGATCAGCGGGGCGTGGCCGCCGAGTTCCATCACCAGCCGCTTCAGGGTCGGCGCGCATTCGGCGGCGATCAGCCGTCCGATCCCGGTGGAGCCGGTGAAGCTCATGGCGCGTACGCGGGTGTCCGCACACATCCGTCCGACGATCGTTGCAGCATGGCCGGTGACAACGTTGAAGACGCCGGCGGGAACGCCGGCGCGCTCGCCAAGCTCGGCAAGAGCCAGTGCCGAAAGCGGCGTTTCGGAGGAGGGGTGGGCGACGACCGTGCAGCCGGCGGCCAGGGCCGCGGCAACCTTTCGGGTGAGCATGGCGGAGGGGAAATTCCAGGGCGTGACGATGCCGACGACGCCGAGCGCCTCGCGCCTGACGATCATTTCCGCGCCGGGCAGATGGCTGGTGACGCTTTCGGCGTTCAGCCGCTTGCCCTCCTCGGCATACCATTCAACGAAGGAGGCGGCGTAATCGATCTCGCCACGCGATTCCGCGATCGGCTTGCCCTGTTCGAGCGTCATGATCAGCGCCAGATCCTCCTTGGCCGCCAGCATCAGCTCAAACCATTTGCGCAGGATCGCCGCGCGGCCCTGCGGCAGCATTGCGCGCCAGGCGGCGCAAGCCTCCGACGCAGCATTGATCGCGACTGCCGTCTCATCGGCGCCAAGGCTTGCAACCCAGGCCAGCGTCGCCGCAGAGGCAGGATCGGTGACCTCGAAACTTTTCCCTGATTGGCCGGCGATCCACCGGCCGCCGACATAGGCCAGATCGCGCAGGAGATGACGGTCGGCGAGCCGCGACAGCGCGTCATGATAGGCGGGGCGGGCAAAAACGGCGGTCATGTCCAGTCTCCTCGTGGCGGTTGACGTCAGTCTTCCACGGGAGCGGGCGAGAGATTGTCTGTTGGCGGATGCGAAAAGAGAGAGATGGTCTAAAGGACGGCGGCCTGGCAGAGAGATTGTCTACGGCGCGCTCTGTTCTTCATCGGTGGCAGTGAAGGAAGAGACCGGAAGGACGGTGTCCTCCTTCACCGTCTTGGTGACGATGTAGGTGAAGTAGCGGTCGATGCCGAGTTCGCGGTCGAGAAGCCCGTCGACCAGCCGCTGATAGGCGTCGATATCGGGTGCGATGATCTTCAGGATATAATCGACGCCGCCGCCGACCGACCAGCAGGAGACGACCTCCGGGACTGCGCTGATGGCGCGCTCGAAGCGCTCGAAATCCGCCTGGCGATGGTTGGCGAGCGTCACTTCCATCATCACGCTGGCGACCGGCGCGATGCGCCGCGGCGCGATGCGTGCGTGATAGCCGGTGATGATCCCGGCCTTTTCGAGCTTGCGCAGCCGCATCCAGCATGGCGTCGGCGACAGGCCGGCCTTTTCGGCGAGCGCCAGTTTGGTGATGCGGCCGTCGCGCTGGACGGCGTCGAGAATGCGCAGGTCGATGGCGTCGAGCTTCATGGTGCTTTCTTTAGAAAGAATTCATTTCAAACGCAGGGAAAAGACAATGGGAGCGCATTTTGGCATTGTCAATTGAACTGATTTTCAGCAGTGTTGAAATCATGACAAAGTGGCGCCCCGATCCCTCGCAACTCCGCCGGCCGGCCTATCTCTCACTTGCCGAGCAGATCGCAAACGCGATCACGGATGGCAAGCTCATCGACGGCACCCAATTGCCGCCGCACCGCAAGATGGCGGATGATCTGCATCTCTCGGTGCAGACGGTCAGCCGCGCCTATGACGAGTTGATCCGCCGGGGGCTGATATCAGGCGAGATCGGACGCGGCAGCTTCGTCCAGACCAGACCGCGTGAGCCGGAGCCGCCCTATCTGCCGGAACGGCTGGGCGAGGTGATCGATCTGTCGATCCTGAAACCGGTCTGCGAGCAGATCCATTTGGAAAGGCTGCGGCAGGCCTTCGGCTGGCTTTCGGAAAACCTGCCTTCCAGCTCGGCGCTTTCATTCAGGCCGAATATGGTGTTTCCGCGCCACCGCGCGGTCGCCACGGAATGGCTGGCGCGCTGCGGGTTGGAGGTGTCGCCGCTGAACATCAGCGTGACGAATGGTGCGACATCGGGCATGACGGTGGCGCTGATGAGCGTCGCCCCGCCCGGCTCGACGGTTGCGACCGAAGCGATCAGCCATCATACGCTCGTTCCGCTCTCCACCTATCTCGGCCTGCACCTCGAAGGACTGGCGATCGACGAGGAGGGCATGATCCCCGAAGCGCTGGACGAGGCCTGCCGAAAGGGACCGATCCGGGCCATTTTCCTGCAGCCCTCGGTGATCAACCCGATGGCGGCGCTGATGAGCGCGGAGCGCAGGCAGGCGCTTGCCGCTGTGGCGGCCAAGCATGATATCGCGATCATCGAAAACGACATTCTCGGCCCGATGGTCGAGGGTCGTGCGCCGCCGATGGCCGCGTTTGCACCGGAGCGGACACTTTACGTCACGAGTTTCACGAAAATTACCGTTCCGGGCCTGCGGATCGGTTACCTCACCGCACCCGACCGCTATGTCGCCGCCGTCGCCAACCGGCATCTCGTCTCCAACTGGATGGCGACGCCTGCCATGGCCGAGATCGCCACCCGCTGGGTCAGCGACGGCACGGCGATGGAACTCGTCAACTGGCAGCGCCGTGCCCTTTTGAGCCGGCACGCGATCGCGGCGGAGATGCTGGCCGGCCTCAGCTACCGGGCGCATCCGCAAAGCCTGCACGTCTGGCTGCCGCTCTCCGGCAATCATACGGAGGACGGTTTCGTATCGCAGGCAAGGCTGCGCGGTGTGGCGATCGCGCCTGGCAAATCGTTCCACACCGCCGATCAGGGCTGGACGCCGGCCGTGCGCATCTCGCTTGGTTCGACGACGGAAAGCGAGTTGCGCACCGGGCTCGGCATTGTCGCCTCATTGGCGCAGGGAAATCCTGAAGAGCTGCTGCTTGCGATCTGATGCAGATGCCTTGCGTTTGAGCATGTGCAGAATAATTGTCATGATATTATTTTACGAATTGACATGATTTTGATGGGCCGTCATCGTTAGGACATTGCTTGTCTCAACAGGGAGAGACATGAATGCTTCCGCCCATCATCCGCATCGATAATATCGTCAAGAAATACGGCCCGCTGACCGTGCTCGACGGCCTGTCGATGAATGTCATGCCGGGCGAGAAGCTGGCGCTGATCGGGCCGTCCGGCTCCGGCAAGACGACGATCCTGCGCATTCTGATGACGCTGGAGACGATCAGCGGCGGCCATATCGAGGTCGACGGCGAACAGCTCTACCATATACCTGGTAGCAGTGGGCTGGTGCCGGCCGACGAACGGCATCTGCATCGCATGCGCGAAAAGATCGGCATGGTGTTTCAGCATTTCAATCTGTTCCCGCATAAATGCGTGCTCGACAACGTGACGCTGGCGCCGATGCTGACGAAGGGCATCAAGCGGCCCGTGGCGGAAAAGCGGGCGATGGAGCTTCTCGATATGGTCGGCTTGGCCGACAAGGCTAAAAGTGTCCCGGCGCAGCTTTCCGGCGGGCAGAAGCAGCGCGTTGCCATTGCGAGGGCGCTGGCGCTGTCGCCGAAGATCATGCTGTTCGACGAGGTGACCTCGGCGCTCGATCCGGAACTGGTCGAAGAGGTGCTGAACGTCATGCGGCGGCTCGCCTCCGAGACCGACATGACCATGCTTCTCGTCACCCATGAAATGGGCTTCGCCCATGATTTCGCCGACCGTGTGCTGTTCTTCGATCGCGGCAAGATCGTCGAGGAAGGCAAGCCGGGCGACATCTTTCGCAATCCGACGCAGGAGAGGACGCAGACCTTCCTGCGCAAGATCATTGCGGCGGGGCACCGCATCTGACCTCAGACATTGCCCGCAAGAACAAAACTCAAGGAAAATCAGAGGAGTTGGGAACGATGAAAACAGGATATTTTTTGTGCGCCGCCAGCCTGTCGGTGCTTCTGGTCACGGCGGTCGCCCCGGCGTCCGCCGCCGATGACAAGCTCGAGCAGCTGAAGGAGCAAGGCTTTGCGCGTATCGCCATCGCCAACGAGCCGCCGTTCACCGCTGTCGGCGCCGACGGCAAGGTGTCCGGCGCTGCCCCCGATGTGGCGCGCGCAATCTTCGAAAAGCTGGGCGTCAAGGAAGTGGTCGCCTCGATCTCGGAATATGGCGCAATGATCCCCGGCCTGCAGGCCGGCCGCCACGACGCGATCACCGCAGGCCTCTTCATGAAGCCTGAGCGCTGCAACGCCGTCGCCTATTCCGAACCGATCCTTTGCGACGCTGAAGCTTTCGCGCTCAAGAAGGGCAACCCACTGAAGCTGACGAGCTACAAGGACATCGCCGACAATCCGGACGCCAAGATCGGCGCGCCGGGCGGCGGCACCGAGGAGAAGCTGGCGCTCGAGGCCGGCGTGCCGCGCGACCGCGTCATCGTCGTTCCTGATGGCCAGAGCGGCATCAAGATGCTGCAGGACGGCCGCATCGACGTCTACTCGCTGCCGGTTCTGTCGATCCACGATCTGATGGCCAAGGCGAACGATCCGAACCTTGAAACCGTCGCACCCGTCGTCAATGCGCCGGTCTATTGCGATGGTGCGGCTTTCCGCAAGCAGGACGTTGCGCTCCGCGACGCCTTCGACGTCGAGCTGAAGAAGCTGAAGGAATCCGGCGAATTCGCCAAGATCATCGAGCCCTACGGCTTCTCGGCGAAGGCGGCGATGTCGACGAGCCGCGAAAAGCTCTGCGCTGCGGCGAAGTAACAAAGGGTAAGCAACCGGCCATGCCCCAGGCGTGGCCGGATCGCCCTCGAACGATCTCCCAAAGCGCGTCGCGATCTTTCAGATGCACTCCTCGCGCTTTAGGTCCTTGTTTTTACGCATGTCGTTATCGCAAAACCGCTGCACAGTTTTGTGCGACATGCTCTAGGAAGTGAGTTGCCGATGTCGGTATGGTCCGGCTATCTGACACTGATCCTTGAGGGCGCCCTGGTGACGCTCGAACTGACGATCATGGGGTCTGCGCTGGCGTTGGTGATGGCCTTCCTGGCGGGCCTCGGCCGCCTGTCGCGCTTCTTCGCCGTGCGGGCTCTGGCGACGGCCTATATCGAGTTCTTCCGCGGCACCTCGATCTTCGTCCAGCTCTTCTGGGTCTATTTCGTGCTGCCCTTCGCGGGCTTGACCCTGACGCCGCTGCAGGCGGGCGTGCTGGCGCTCGGGCTGAATGTCGGCGCCTATGCGGCGGAAGTGGTGCGCGGCGCCGTCAAGGCTGTCGGGCGCGAACAGTCGGAAGCCTGCATCGCGCTCAACCTTTCGCGATACCAGCGCATGCGCCACGTTATCCTGCCGCAGGCGCTGCCGCTGATGCTGCCGACCTTTTGCAACAATGCGATCGAACTCTTGAAGGGCACGGCCGTCGTGTCGCTGATCTCGCTGACGGATATGACGTTCCAGGCGCAGGTGGTGCGGGCGCAGACCGGCAATACGCTGGTGCCCTTCGCGACGATCCTCATCCTCTATTTTCTCATGGCCTCGGCGATCTCCGCGACGATGCGCTGGCTGGAGCGGCGGATGGCACGCAGCCTCGACGGCATAAGGACCTGATCAGATGGAATGGGATTGGGACTTCGTCTGGCAGATCATGCCGACCCTTCTCGAAGGGTTCAAGATCACTCTTCTCGCGACCATCCTCGGCGCTGCAGTCGCGATGATCGTCGGCCTGGCTCTCGCCATTGCACGACGATCACCGGTCGCTGGCGTGTCACGCACGGTCGGTTTCGTCTCGGAATTCATCCGCGGCACGCCATTGCTGGTGCAGCTCTACTTCATCTTCTACGTGCTGCCGGATATCGGCATCCGGCTGGCGCCGCTGGTCGCCGGCGTCATCGGCATGGGCATTCACTATGCGACCTATACCGCCGAGGTTTATCGCGCCGGCATCGAGAACGTGCCGCGCGGACAATGGGAGGCGGCGAAGGCCACCAATCTGTCGACGCGCCAGGCCTGGATCCACGTGATCCTGCCGCAGGCGATCCCGCCGATGATCCCGGCGCTCGCCAATTATTTCATCGCCATGTTCAAGGAGACGCCGCTGCTTTCGGCGATCACCGTGCTCGAACTCATGAACCAGGCAAAGAGCATCGCCAACAGCAATTACCGCTATATCGAGCCGATGACGCTGGTCGGCATCTTCTTCCTCGTCATCAGCCTGATTTCGGTGGTGGGATTACGCTGGCTTGAGGAACGCTACGCCAGGATGGATGACTGACCATGACCGTAGAGATTGAGATCATCACAGCCGGCCGGCCGCCGCGGCTGGAGGACCGGCCGCTGGAAAAGCGCATCGGCTTGGTCATCCTCGCGACGGACCACACGACGGAAGTCGACTTCCAGCGCATGGTCGCCAGCGATCGCCTCGGCGTCTATGTCAGCCGCATCCACTATGCCAATCCGGTCACGCCGGAAAACCTCTTGAGGATGCAGCCGTCGTTGACCGAAGGCGCGGCACTGATCCTGCCGGGCGAGACGCTCGATGCCATCGTCTATTCCTGCACCTCCGCCTCGGTCGTGATCGGCGACCGGAACATCGAGGCGGCGATCCATGCCGCCAAGCCCGGCGTTCCCGTCGTGACGCCGACGGCGGCCGCCGTGAAGGGTCTGAAGGCGCTTGGCGCCAGACGGATTTCGGTGCTGACGCCCTATACGATCGAGACCAGCCGGCCGATGGCGGATTATTTCGCGGATCTCGGCTTTGCGATCGACCGCTTCACCTGTCTCGGGCTGACCGATGACCGCGAGATGGCGCGGATCGCGCCGGACGAGATCCTTGCCTTCGCGCGCCAGGCGCTGGCGCCGCACTCGGACGCGCTGTTTATCTCCTGCACGGCGGTGCGGGCAGCAGAGGTCGCGGCCCGGATCGAGGCTGAAATCGGCAAGCCAGTCGTCACTAGCAATCTCGCGACCGCCTGGGCTTGCCTGCGGCTTTGCGGCGATGATCTGGCGCGGCCCGAACTCGGTCAATTGATGACCAAGCCCTATCGGGAAGGCTGAGATCATGGTGAGCACCTTGCCCGTTTCGCTGGAGGATATCCGCGCTGCGGCGCGCCGGATTGCCGGCCGCGTGATCGGCACACCGATGGTGCAGTCCTTTTCCCTTGGCGAATTGGCCGGCGTACCTGTCCATCTCAAGCTCGAACATCATCAGACGACCGGCAGCTTCAAGCTGCGCGGCGCGACCAATGCGGTGCTCTCCTTGTCGCCGGCCGAGCGCTCGCGCGGCGTCGTCGCGGCCTCGACCGGAAATCACGGCCGTGCGCTTGCCTATGCGGCAAAGGCGGAAGGGGCGGTTGCGACCATCTGCATGTCGCGGCTGGTGCCGGACAACAAGGTTTCGGAAAGCCGCCGCCTCGGTGCCGATGTCCGCATCGTCGGCGGATCGCAGGACGAGGCGCAGCAGGAAGTCGAGCGGCTGGTTCGCGAGGAGGGGCTGGTGATGGTCCCGCCCTTCGACCATCCTGATGTCGTGGCCGGGCAGGGGACGCTGGGGCTCGAAATCATCGACATCTTGCCGGAGGCGGCAATCGTGCTGGTGCCGCTCTCGGGCGGCGGCCTTGCGGCCGGCGTTGCCGCTGCGGTCAAAGGCATCAGTCCGACGACCAAAGTGATCGGCCTGACGATGGAGAAGGGCGCCGCGATGAAGGCGAGCCTCGATGCCGGACGGCCGGTGCAGGTCGAGGAGGTATCGAGCCTTGCCGACTCGCTCGGCGGCGGCATCGGCCTCGACAATCGCGTGACCTTTGCCATGTGCCGCGAACTTCTCGACGACGTCATCCTGCTGACGGAGGTGGAAATCGCCGTGGGCATGCGCCATGCCTATGCCTGCGAACGCCAGATCGTCGAGGGCGCTGGCGCGGTCGGCATTGCAGCGTTGCTTGCCGGGAAGATTGTGGGGAACGGCCCCATCGTCGCGATCCTGTCCGGGGCGAATGTCGACATGGAGCAGCATCGGCGGGTGATCAATGGCAAGGCGGCACTCTGCGGCGAGGAGAGACCATGAGCCGGATGATCATTCTGACGGAAGCGGAACTGAGGAAAGTCATCGCGCTTGATCGCGATACGGTTGATTGCGTCGAGGCCGCTTTCGCAGCGCTTGCGACCAAGGCCGTCGCCATGCCGCCGATCCTGCGGCTCGACATTCCGGAATATCGGGGCGAAGTCGATGTGAAGACCGCCTATGTGCCTGGCATCGAGGGCTTCGCGATCAAGATCAGCCCCGGTTTCTTCGACAATCCTAAGATCGGCCTGCCGAGCACAAACGGCATGATGGTGCTGCTGTCGAGCCGAACCGGACTGGTGCAGGCCTTATTGCTGGACAATGGCTATCTCACCGACGTGCGCACCGCAGCAGCGGGCGCCGTCGCGGCAAAACATCTGTCGCGAGAAAGTGCATCCGTGGCTGCGATCTTCGGCGCCGGCATGCAGGCGCGGCTGCAGCTTGAAGCACTGACGCTGGTCCGGCCGATCCGCGAAGCGAGGATATGGGCGCGCGATGCTGCCAAGGCGCAAAGCGTGGCAGCGGAATTGGCCGGAAAGCTCGGGTTTCCCATCACGGCCACATCGGACGCCAGAGGCGCGGTGATCGGCGCTGATCTCATCGTCACCACCACGCCGTCGGAAATCCCGATCATCGAGGCCGGGTGGCTCGAACCCGGACAGCATCTGACGGCCATGGGCTCGGATGCCGAACACAAGAACGAGATCGACCCGGCCGCCATCGCGGCGGCCGACCTCTACGTCGCCGACAGCTTGAAGCAGACGCGGCGTCTCGGCGAGTTGCATCACGCAATCGACGCCGGCCTGGTCGCAGGCGATGCGGTCTTTGCCGAGCTCGGCCAGATCGTCGCCGGCCGGACGCCAGGGCGGACGCGCAACGACCAGATCACCATCGCGGACCTGACTGGAACCGGCATCCAGGACACCGCCATCGCCACGCTCGCCTTTGCCCGCGCCGGCGCGGTGAAGGCCGGGACCGCATTCGAAAGCTGACCGGCGCGGCGCCGGAAGAGAAGGGAAGAAACATGACCCAGCCCAAACTCAAATTCTCGCTCGGCGAATATGCCGCGCGGCTGGAAAAGACACGGCGTGCCATGGAGGCGAAGGGTGTCGACCTGCTGATCGTCAGCGACCCGTCGAACATGGCCTGGTTGACCGGTTATGACGGCTGGTCCTTCTACGTGCACCAGGCGGTGATCGTGCCGCCGCAGGGCGAGCCGATCTGGTTCGGCCGCGGCCAGGATGCCAATGGCGCCAAGTTCACCGCCTATCTGAAACACGACAACATCGTCGGTTATCCCGATCACTATGTGCAGTCGACCGAGCGCCACCCGATGGACTACCTTTCGGGCATCCTGACCGAGCGCGGCTTCGGCAAGCTGACGATCGGCGTCGAGATGGACAATTACTGGTTTTCGGCGGCGGCCTTTGCGGCGCTGCAGAAGCACTTGCCGAATGCGCGTTTCGTCGACGCGACCGCCCTCGTCAACTGGCAGCGAGCCGTCAAAAGCGAGACCGAGATCGGCTACATGCGCAATGCCGCCCGTATCGTCGAGGCGATGCACGCCCGCATCTTCGACAAGATCGAGGTCGGCATGCGCAAGTGCGATCTGGTCGCGGAAATCTATGATGCCGGCACCCGCGGCGTCGACGGCATTGGCGGTGATTATCCGGCGATCGTGCCGCTGCTGCCGTCCGGCGTCGAAGCATCCGCACCGCACCTGACCTGGGACGACCGACCGCTGAAGAAAGGCGAGGGCACCTTCTTCGAGATCGCCGGCTGCTACAACCGCTATCATCTGCCGCTGTCGCGCACCGTCTTCCTCGGCAAGCCGACGCAGGCCTTCCTCGATGCCGAAAAAGCGACGCTGGAGGGCATGGAAGCCGGTCTTGCGGTCGCCAGACCTGGCAATAGCTGTGAGGATATCGCCAACGCCTTCTTCGCGGTGCTGAAGAAATACGGCATCGTCAAGGACAACCGCACGGGTTACCCGATCGGCCTTTCCTATCCGCCGGACTGGGGCGAGCGCACCATGAGCCTGCGACCGGGCGATCGGACGGAGCTGAAGCCCGGTATGACCTTCCATTTCATGACCGGCCTCTGGCTCGAAGACATGGGCTTCGAGACGACCGAGAGCATCCTCATCACCGACAGCGGTGTCGAGTGCTTCGCGAACGTGCCGCGCAGACTGATGGTCAAGGATTGAGGCTGTCATGACAGAGATTGGCTTGCGGCCGTCGCCGATCAGCGCGACGGTCAATTTCGCCGCCGAGGGCGTCCAGCACGGATTCCTGCGCCTGCCTTACAGCCGCGACGATTCCGCCTGGGGATCGGTGATGGTGCCGATAACCGTCATCAGGAACGGCAAGGGGCCAACGGCCCTTCTGACCGGCGGTAATCACGGCGACGAGTATGAAGGACCGATCGCGCTCTTCGATCTTGCCCGCTCACTGAAGGCCGAAGAGGTGAAAGGCACTGTCATCATCGTGCCGGCCATGAATTATCCGGCATTCCAAGCGGGAACCAGGACCTCGCCGATCGACAGGGGCAATATGAACCGCAGCTTCCCGGGTCGGCCGGACGGCACGGTGACCGAGAAGATCGCCGACTATTTCAGCCGTGTGCTTCTTCCGATGGCGGATCTCGTCCTCGACTTCCATTCCGGCGGCAAGACGCTCGATTTTCTGCCATTCTGCGCGGCCCACATCCTGCCGAACAAACAACAGGAGACAAAAGCCTTCGAATTCGTGACGGCCTTTGCCGCTCCCTATTCGATGAAAATGCTGGAGATCGATGCGGTCGGGATGTACGACACCGCGGCCGAGGAGATGGGCAAGGTCTTCATCACCACGGAACTCGGCGGCGGCGGCACCGCCACGGCCAAAAGTGCGGCGATTGCCAAGCGCGGCACCATGAACGTGCTGCGCCACGCAGGGATCGTCGCCGGCGCCGTCGATCCCGGTTCAACGACCTGGCTCGACATGCCGGATGGCCGCTGCTTCTCCTTCGCAGAGGAGGGCGGGCTGATCGAACCTGTCATTGATCTCAGCGAAGCCGTCACAGCCGATGCCGTCATCGCGCGCATCTATCCGACCGGGCGGACCGGGTTGGCCCCCCGCGAGATCCGCGCCGGCATGAACGGCATTCTTTGTGCCCGGCATTTCCCAGGGCTGGTCAAGGCTGGTGACTGCGTTGCCGTCGTGGCGATCGTTACGGGCTGAGGTGATTGGACAGGCAGAGGCGGGATCCGTTTCGACTGCTGCCTCAAGCAGCTTTTTGCGCCCTTGACGTGCTGGCTCCCGCATCGACCTGAAAGCGGTTGACGACCCCCTCCAGTGTCTGTGTCTGGCTACCGAGGGCGCGGCAGGCCGAGGCAGTTTCGACCGCCATGGCTGCGTTGCGCTGGGTGACCTGATCGAGCGCGTTGACGGAGGCGTTGATCTCGCCGATCGCTACCGCCTGCTCGGAAGACACCGAAACGATGCGGGCGATCAGGCCGGCAACTTGCTCGACCTGCCCTTCGATTTCCAGGAGCGCCTTGCCGGTTCGGTTGACGAGCTCCACACCGGTGGAGACCTGCGCCGAGGAGGTGGAGATCAGAGATCTGATCTCCTTGGCGGCGTTGGCCGAGCGCATGGCTAGTTCGCGCACTTCCTGCGCGACGACGGCAAAACCCTTGCCTGCTTCGCCGGCGCGCGCTGCTTCAACCCCGGCATTGAGCGCCAGAAGATTGGTCTGGAAGGCGATTTCATCGATGACATTGACGATGTCGCCGATCTGGGAGGACGAACCTTCGATCCTTTCCATGGCGGCGATGGCTTCGCGAACGACGGCTGCCGAATGTTCGGCGCTGGTGCGGGTCTCGGCCATCATGCCCGTCGCCCTGCCGGCATGGTCGGAGGCATCCTTGGCCTTAATATTCATTTCATCGAGCGCGGCTGTCGCCTCTTCGAGCATTGCGGCCTGCTGTTCCGTGCGCGACGCAAGACTGTCGGCTGCATCGGTGATGCCGGCCGAGGAACTGCCCACTTGCTTGGAGGTCTGGGCGATCTCCGCCATCGAAGCGCAAAGCGCGTCCATACTGTCGTTGAACTTCGCGCGCAAAGTCTCGTAGGCGGCGGCGAAGGGTGTCTTGATCCGGCAATCGAGATTGCCGGTCGACAGCTGTTCCAGGCCGTATGTCAACCGATCGATCACCGTTTCGCGGATCTGCTCCTCTGCGGCCCTTTCGGCCAGCTGGCTGCGTTCGCGCTCAAATTCCGCATCGCGAAGTGCGGTCTCGCGCTTCTGCGCCTCCTGCCGCTCGAGCGCGTTGCGGCGGAATACCGCCACAGCCTTGGACATGGCTCCGATCTCGTCGGACCGGTTGGCGTAGGGAACTTCGGTCGAAAAGTCGCCTTCGGCAAGGTTGCCCATATAGGCCTTCATGCCATCGAGCGGCACGATTGCTCGGCGGCGCAGGAGATAGAGCCCCACCAGCAACAGCCCGAACGAACCGAGACCCGCAGCACCCGCATAGATCGTCCAGGTGACGATCTCCGAGGCTGCATTGCGCTCCTCGCCCTTCAGGAAGGCGTCGGAATTGGCAACGAGTTTCTCGACCGCATCCTGGTGCGAATGAAAGGCGACGCGCAGTTGCTCGATCGCACCATGCGCCTTGTCTTCATCCCTGGCATTCAGGGCCGGGATGATCTCACGGTTCATCACCCCCCAGAATGTATCGCCCTTGGCGATGACATCGTTTTCAAGCTCGTCCTTCAAAGCCTGCGGCAGCCGGGTGGTTTTCCAATAGGCGCGGCGGTCGTCGTAGGCGGCCTTGAGATTTGCGATCTTGGCAAGATTGGTTTCGGTGAGCTCGGGAAATTTGCTCGCCTCGAAGGACAGCATGTAGGATTCCACCACAAACAGTGGCGGCGGCAGAATATCGGCGATCAAATCCTTGCCGTAGACGACCTGCTCGTAAACCGGCCCGTTGACTTTCAGCCGTTCGAGCGCCGATTGCTGCAAACCGATCGACATGAAAAGGCCGGCTGAAACGGCGACACCAAACGCCACCAAACTACGAGCAATGGTAAGTGCCAAGACTGCCTCCAAATAACTTTTGGCCTCTCTGCTTCGAGATGCCTGATCTACGTATGGCATTATTTCGCAAGAACACTGAGATATGGTTAATTCTTTTGGCATCGGAACAAAGTAGGGGTCGTGAATACTTGTGGTATCCAGCCATCAGTTGCCATCTTGATGGCTGGCAGGCTGATGTATATACAGATGAAAGGAGACCGACATGGCTGAACCTCAACTTTCCGTGCGCAGCGCGAAGGCACGCGATCTTGCGCATCGGCTTGCCCGGCGCGAAAATCGCTCAATAGCTGACATCGTTGAGCGGGCTCTGGAATCGTATGAAATACGGGAAGCCGGCCGCGAGGCAGCCACGACCTTCTATGCTCGTCTTTTGCAGCAAAGTGGCACGGATATCGACCTTGAATCAGTTATCAAAGAGGACAGGCAGGAGCACAAGGGCATCGAACTTTGATCTTTCTCGATACCAACGTCATATCGGAAACCCTAAAAAAGTCGCCCGACGAGGCCGTGATTGCATGGCTGGTCCGTCATGATGCAGAATTGGCGTTACCGACGGTGACAATTGCGGAAATAGCTTTTGGTATCCAGAAGATCCGCGATCAGCGAGCCGAACGCCTCGAACAGGGGCTGTCCGACTGGCGCCGTCGCTTCGCGGACCGGATTTTCGGTCTGACCGAAGAGGCAGCTCTTGCTTATGGCGACATTATGGGCCTTGCTGCTCGTCAAGGGCGTGGAATGTCGGCTCCGGATGGCATGATAGCCGCTATTGCGCGGGTTAATGGCGGTCGACTTGCGACGCGAGACCTGGGGGACTTTGCGACCACAGGCCTTGAGCTGATTTCACCATGGCAATTTTGAATTCCCGAAACATGCTTGGCGCTCGTAGCTGAGAGGCCTTTCAAGCCAAGCGCAGGAGCTTTTCGTTCAGGCCGCTGATCTCGCGCAGGAGCTCGACCAATCTGTCCGTGTTTTCCTGGCTGAGCCGGCCCGTTCCGCCGCTGCTGTTCCAAAGATCTTGAAATTCTTGGCTCATGGTGCGTGCGCTGCTCATAATTTCGATGATTTGAGCGCGGTTTTCCCAGGTTGCAACGATGGTCGGTTCGTCCATCTCCAGCGACATGTCCGGTTCGCGTTCCAGCAAAAACAATTCCTGATTCCTCTTGGGCGATGACGGTTCGGTTCGGATGGCGCCATCCAGCCTACCGGATGGGCCATTCCTACGATGACTCAGGAACATGGGTTTGACAGTGTCGGAACGATTGAAAATCAAACGATTGGCTAGCGGGTGTGGGGCGGACCCGTTAGCCAATCGGCAAACCCTCCCTGGAATCACCCGAAGCAGAATTCGCATGAACAATAAATGGGAAAATTTCCCATTTGTCAACATGCGGCGACAGCGTTTTCAGCGCGGACCCGGGCCTGGGCCCGGTGGCGGCGGCCCAGGCGGCGGGCCGTCCTGCGGTGGCGGTCCGCCTCTATCCGGAGCGGGAAAATCTCGGTCCGGCCCGCCTCTGCCGAAGGGCGAACGATCGGGCGGCGGTCGATCCGAAGGTCCTCCTGGACGTCGCGAACCGAAGCCGTCCGGAATGCGCCCGTCGGGAAAGCCGGTCATTCTGCTTGAGTCCCGCACGCCGACATCGACGAAGCCATGACCATCAGGAGATGGCGGCCCCGAGCCGAAAGGCGCGGACCCTCCGGGTCCCGCGCCCGGCCGGTCCTTATCGGTCGGCCGGAAGGTCTCGACGTTGACGATGCCGTGTTTCAAGCCCGGCACGAGGGGTTCAGCCTGAATGCGCGTGATGATCAATCGATCGGCGACGGCCTTGAGACGCACGAGCGTTTGCTTGCCGGCCAGGTATCCATGCGTGCTTCCAAGCGAAAGACCGCCGATCAGGACGCGATTGCTGCTCTTGACGGGGATGCCTCGAACATGGGCGCCTTCGGAAACGGAGCGAGGCTCGATGCGCCGGGCAATGATCGTACCGTCAGGTTTGCGGATGCCGAACACGGCGACCCGCTTGCCCTTGCGCAGGCCCTTCGTCGCGACACCCGTCGTGTCGATCGTTTGCCCCAGTACGGTCATGCCGGTCTTGTTTATCCGGTCGATGCGGCCCTGGACTTCGCTGGCGATGGTGATGCGGGCGGCAAGCTTGCCCGTCAGCAGCACCCGGGCGACATGGCCGACCTTCATCGCGCTCGCGCGAACGCGTCGGCCGTCGATTTCGATCGGTGTCGTCGCACTGAACGGGATGTGGATGTTGTTGACGATGATGCTTCCAAAACCCTGGATGGTTCCAACGATGCCCGTCCCGCCGATGCCGTGATCTTCGTTCTCCCCGCCGCCCTGGATGGAAAGTCCAGATCCGCCGATGCCATGATCGCTGGTGCCCGTCGGCTGCGCGGCGGCAATCTTGGGCCCTAGAACCTGAAGCGCTATTCCGGCCAGCAGAAATTGCCTTCTCGAGATGGCCGACGGGGTCATTCGTCCGTCTCCGTCTTGGATGCGGTGTCTGCCTGAAGATCGGCCTCGCCCTCCTCGGTCATGACATAGAGCCCGGCGATCCAGCGGCTGTTGCCGCCGGGGTCGTCCTTGATGGCCTGATGGGCGATCTTGTTGAGTTTCAGGAGCAGCGCCATTCCTTCCGCGCGCGCGATCTCGTCGAGCCGGGCCGCCAGAACGGGCGATATCCCGTCATAATGGACGGCGCGTTCGAAGTTCGGAGGAGGCTCGTTCATCAGGTTCATGACCGACGCCTGCACATGGTCACGGAGGTTGCGGGTAAAATAATGCCGGCGGGCCTCGTCGCCGGCATTGGGGACGATCGATGAGAGATCGAGCTGGATCCAGCCGTTCTGATCGACAACGACGATGCCTTTGTCCAGCCAGTCGTCCAGGATGGAGCGGGGGTGGACGTCCTTGGTGATGTCGCTCACCAGGCTCTCGAATGACGGACCGCCGTCGCTGGAGGTCCGGGGCAGGGCACTCGGCCGATCCTCCGCATCGCAATAAAACGGATCGGCAAGCCATCTGGCGAGAATGCGGCTCGTCTGCGAAACGCCGGTGGTCAGGAAGGATGCCGCAAGCACCTGTCCGCGCAGCCGGTTGACGTCCTTGCGGTGAATGCCGGTCAGGAGCGAGATGCGGCTATCCGTCTGGCTCTTGTTCGGCAGCGCGAATTCCTTCTCTGCGACCTCGATATAAAGGCGGCGAAGAACGGTCGAAAAAGCGATGAAGTTGAAGCCGGAGGCGAGTGCGAGCTTGACCAGCGGGCGAAGCACGCGGATCAGCATGGCCTGCAAGGTCTCTTCGGAGAAGGGTAGCTTCGTGCGCGGCTTCGACATCAAGAACACACTCGGTCTCTGAAAGACCATTGCCGGCAGACCTTCGGCAATCGTCCTCAGTCTCCCCTATGGGAAAGTCCAGACTGCCGCAACGGAGAAGCCCTACGCAAGACCAGCTTATGCCATGATTGCTGGCGGCGCGGCCGTGATCGCGCCACCATTGGGAAAGCATTTTGCGTCTTCTGTCAATGCGTTACGGGATGCGGTTCGGGTGACAGCACTGCGCCGTGGCGCCAGTCGATCAGCCGGTCGATGCGTGCAATCTTGTGGAAAACCTCGAAAACGTCGAATGACGTACCTTTCTCGACGTGGGCTGCCAGCAACTCGCAAAGCTCGAATATTTCAGGGGGCGTAGCGGTCATCTCGACGCCGTCATCCGTGAAGACACCCGATCGCGGCCATGCCCGCGTCTGTTGCTCGTCGAGTTTGCTGCCGACGAAGGGGATCGTATCGATGATGCCGGAGGCAAGCGCGAAGGCCGCCTCCGCCACGATTTCGGAACACGTCGTGTTGGGCTCCTTCGTGAGAGCCGGTATTTGCAACTGCTTGAATTCCCGCATTTTTCAATCCGTCAGAGATAGTTGACCAGGCTCAGGCTCTGGAGTTTCGAAACGAGCGTGTAGGCCGTTTCCAATTGCGTCTGCAGTTGGTTGACGAGCGTCGAGGCTTCATAGGTATCTACGCCCTGGAGATCGACGAGGTTTCCCTGAAGCAGAGTGGATTGAGCGTCGAGCGCGTCATTTGCCTTTTCGAGCCGTTCCTGGGCGAGGCCGAGTTCGCTTTGCTGCGTCACGATCCCGGAGGTCGCCTGCGCCGCATAGGCGATCGCCTTGGATGCGACGGTACTCTGCGCGTCGGAGCTGAGATCCTGGCCGAAGAGAGCGGAGACGACGACGGAGGCGAGCGCCAGATAACGCATGCCTTCGGAATTGGCGTTGGTCGACGAGGTGATGGTTTCCGATCCGCTGATCCGGCTCGTCATGTTGGTGCTGGAAGCGGCCGACCAGCCTTCGGAAGCGTCCGTCCAGGCGCTCTCGGAGAACATCGGCTCGACCGTGTCGGTGATGAAGCTGCCGATTTCCTCGCCCGTCAATTCGCTGACGTCTTTTCCGAGACCGGTTGCATAATCGTTCAGAGCCGAAACGATCGTATCCGAGACCGCCGAGGATTGATCGCTCAGAGGCTGGCTGTCGAGGTTCGTTCCGCCGAACAGGAACTCGCCATTGACCGACGTGTTTGCCGTCGAGACCAGCTGCGAAATCGTGGCGCTCGCCGTCTGCAAGGCAACGGCGATGCTCGTCGTATCCTGGCTCGCCTGGAGTGCGGTCAGGTTCGAGACCAGGCTGTCGCCGGCATCCTTGAGGCTCGAAAGGGCGGTTTGCGATGCGTTCATGCGCAATTCGACGACGGCATTACTCATCTTGAAAGAGGCGGCCTGCGCGATAGCACTGGTGAGATTGATCGACTTTGCAGCGCCGGCGCCGAGGGATACGCCGCTATCGGCGTAGGTTCCTGTGGTCGCTTCCGTCGAGGCCTGCTGCAGCTTGTTTTGGGACTGGCTGATGGTGAGCCGCAAAACATTCTGCATCGCCGATGATGAGACAAAAGATGCTTTCATGACTAGCTCGCTATGTCGAGGAGCGACTGGAACATCTCGTCGATGACGTTCAGGATCTTTGTCGCCGCTTTGTAGGATTGTTCGATGTCGAGAAGCAGTGTCAGTTCCTCGTCGAGGTTGACGCCGGTTTCGTTGGAATAGGCCTCGTCGGAGCGCGACAAGGCGGCAGCCGTGGTTTCGGAGGCCGAGGTGGCGTCGCTTCGATATTGCTCGAGCCAGCCGATGGAGGCGCTGGCGTAGTCCGTCAGGCTTTGCGACGTCGAGAGACCGGCGTCGGAAGAGAACGAGCGCTGTTCCGTCAGCGCCTCATACAGGGCGTCGAGATTGTCCGAGAAGCCGCTGTCTCCCGAGGTGTTGAGATCGGTGATCCCGCTGATGGAGCCATCGCGCAGCTTTGTCGCATCGCCGCCCTCGCTGGTGACGACGGCCAGATTGACCGAGATGGTGGAGGCGATCCCTGTCGCATCGTCGGAAGCAGCAGGTGTTGCCCCGGTTGCGCCTGACGCCGTCGTCCAGACGAAAAGTCCCGGCGCGCTCGTGCTGCCGTCTGTTTCCGAGAAGATCTGGACGAGCGATTTGGCGATCTCGTCGAGTTGAGCCTGGAATGTCGGGGCGATCTCGTCGCGAAGCTGCAGCAGTGCCTGCAGGCTGCCCGAGGCACTCGTCGTCGATCCCTCGCCGGCGTCGAGCGCAACGCCGTCGATATAGATGGAATTGCCTTCCGTTCCCGCGACGTAAGTCGCTGTCGGCGCGAAGGTGACGGTGCGGGGTATGGTCTCGAACAGCACGGTGCCATCAGAGGTGTAGAGCGCCATATCGTTATTGTCGCGCACGGTGGAAGTGACGCCGACGATCGAGGAGATCTGCTTCAGGAGCTTTTCACGCTCGTCGAGAGCCGAGGATGTATCGGTACCGGTCGATGTCGCCAGCTTGACCGCATTGTTGGCCGCCTCGAACTGCGACAGCAGTGTATTCAGGGTTGAGACCTGTGTGGCGATCTCCGCATCCGCCTCGGCTCTGATCGACTGGACGCCGTCGCTTGCGGTATTTAGCGAATTGGCGAGATCCTGCGCGGCGGTCACGGCCGATTGCGCGGCGGTCGTGCTGCTCGGCGACGTGCCGAATGTCTGGAGCGCCTGCTGGAATGCCGTGAGATAGGTACTCGGCGAGGTCTCGTAGTCATTGCCGCCCACCAGCGACTTCAGGCTTTCGAGACCCGTCACCAGCGTCTGCTGGGCGCTGTCCTTGGCATTCGTTTGCAGATACTGGGCAAGCAGCGCAGTTTCCTGCGCCCGGCTGATGCTGACGACCTGGGCGCCGGAAAGAGATGTCGTAACCGACGCCTCCCGTCTCACATAGTCGGAATTTCCGACATTGGCGATATTCGTCGAGATGACGCTGCTTTGCTGGCCCGTAGTGTTGAAAATACTTTGCACGTTGTTCAATGCGGAGGTGAGCGACATGCCGGCGCCCTCCCTATCGTTTCAGATTGACGAGGACATCCATGATATCGGAGCCGGTCTGAAACACCTTGGAATTGGCGGTATAGCTGCGCTGCGCCTCGATCATTTCCGTCAGTTCGCCGGCGAGATCGACGTTCGAGCTTTCGAGAGCGCCGGACTGGATGGAGCCAAGCCCGTTCGTCTGCGGGAAGCCGGTGACCGTGACGCCGGACAATCCGTTGGCACTGTAGACGTTGCCGCTGAGCAGCGTCAGATTGTCGGGGCTGGCGACCGTCGCGAGAGGGATCTGGTAGAGAGCCTTTGTCGCGCCGTTCGCATAGGAGACCGACACCACGCCGTCCGCACCGATAGACACCGAGCTCACCGCACTTGCGGCTTGGCCGTCTGCGGAGCCCGTCGCCGAGAAGTCGGAGGCAAGCTGGGTGAAGTCGGAATAGTCCATGGTGACCGTCTTTGCCGTCACCGGATCGACGATGTCGGTGTCGGTTGCGGAGGTCAGCTGGCCATCGGCGTCGAAGGAGAGCGTTGCGACGCTCACGGCATCGGAGGAGTAGGGAAAGGATGTCGTGCTGCCGGTGGCTGCATCGGCATTGCGGTAAACCGCGACTTCCCAGGTGCTGCCGGTGACCGCGCCGCTCGCGTCCGTCGTGACGCCGGTCTTGGTGAAGTAATAGTCGTACTGGACGGTGCCGCCGAGGCTGTCATAGGCAACCAGCGACATCTTCTGCGTGTCGTCGGTGACGCTCGCCGTGTTGGCGCTCGGCAGTGTCGTCGTATTGGTGACGACGGTCGCTTCGGAGTTCAGGTTGCCGCTGAAATAGGCGCTGCTCGAAGCGATGGCGCTCAAGCCAGATTGGGATACGTTGACCGGCACCAGGCCGTCGAAGCCGTTGACGACCACCGCCGGCACGCCGGAGTCATAGGAATATCCCATCAGCGTAAAACCGGCGCCGTTGACGAGATTGCCGTCGCTGTCGACCGAGAAGTCGCCGGCCCGGGTGAGCACAGGCGTGCCGTCGGCGCTTTCCACGATGAAGAACCCGTCTCCCGAGATCGCCAGGTCGTAGGCCGAGGTCGTATAGGAAATGTCGCCTTGTTGGGAAATCGCCTGGCGCACCGAGGTCTGAACGCCGCCTGAATTGTAATTGCCCGAGGAAGACGGCAGAACCAATGACGAAAAGGACGTTGAAACGGCTTTGTAGCCGGTAGTATTCGCGTTGGCGATATTGTCGGAAACCGTGCTCAGCCGGTTTGCCTGGGCGCTCATGCCGGAGACGGCGGTTTTCATGCTTCCAAAAATGCTCATGGCTCGATCCTTTAAGGTTTGGGAACATGCCATGTGACGAGGGGCTTCCAGGGCCCGGATTGCGGGCGCACGACATCGCTGGCGCCGGGCAAAGGCCGACACCGGTCGATGATCTGATTGTCTGGACTGACCCCGTGATGGCGATAGGCGCTTCGGCTCATCCGCGCGCTAGTATCGTGCGCCTGTGGCGGCGCACCAACGTTTCAGCATTTCAGGAGCGGCCCGGCTGAAGGCTCTGCCAGCTCCACGGCCGGGCCGCTTTCAGATCGTCTCATTGCAGCTTCTCCAGCAACTGCAATGGCGACGCTCCGTATCCGCCGTCAGCCCGCGGACTGTACGGACAATGAACCGGTGTCGGATGTGTCGAGCAGACTAAAGAGCTGGCTCGCCTGGCTTTCGGTGACGTCCTCGGGCTTGCCTGCCATGAACTCGTCCAATGTCACGAGCCCGTCTCCATTCGTATCGAGATCGGAGAGCAAGGATTGAGACTCGTCGTCTTCTGCGGGCGGCGGCGGTGGCGGTCCTTCGGAACGTTGCGACTGCTCGGCCGACATGGCCTCGGTCAGCTCATCGACCGATAGCGAACCCGCTCCTTCGCTGTCGAAGCTGTCGAAAAGCGTGCCGGCCTGGTCTTCCGTCACATCGGAGGGCCGGCCTGCGACGAACTCGTCCTTGCTGATGGAGCCGTCGCCATCGGTATCGAGATCGGAGAGCAGGGATGCAAGATCGTCGCCGCCGGGGCGTTGCGACTGCTGAGCGGACATGGCCTCGGCGAGCACATCGACCGATAGCGAGCCAGTGCTTTCGCTGTCGAAGCTGCCGAAAAGCGTGTTGGCCTGGTCCTCCGTCACGTCGGACGGCCGGGCCGCGACGAACTCGGCCTTAGTCACGTAGCCGTCGCCATCGCTGTCCAATTGGGCAACATCCATGCCTTCGCCGCCATCCTCATCCTCGCCGGATACCGACTGATCGGAGAAGCGATTCATCGACAGCGTCATCAGTTGGGACAGGAGTTTGTCGGCGCTGCTGGACGTGTCTTCATCGAGCTGCCCGCTTTTGGTTGCTTTTGCCGACGAAACCGTATTAGAGGATAGGATCTCCTCGGACGCGGATGTCGGGTACTTGCTATAGGAATAGGAAGAGACTGATGTTGCAGCGGAAATGGTCGTCATAAGCGCTCCATCGCTAGGAGGGTGAGGATGCAACGCATTACAGAACTGATCAGTTCTCTAAATCGAAATCACTAATGCCACAACCGAAAAAATTGCCCCTCAGAAATCGTAGTCTACGTTCTCAGGTCGTCGGCACGCGTTTCGGCAGGGTGGTCTAGACCGTCATGGATATTATCGACGAACCTGCGGACGAGCCGCGCAAACGCGGTCGACCGAAAGTTTCCAGCGACGAGGATAAGCGGGCGCATATCGTCGAAGTCGCGGGCCGCGTTTTCGTCAAATACGGTTATGCCGGAAGCACGACCGCGATCGTCGCCTCCGAGGCGGGCGTTTCGAAGCAGACGCTCTATAAGCTGTTTCAGAGCAAGGAAGAGTTGTTTGCCGCCGTGGTCGGCGCGCATCGACGCCTGATGCTCGATCTGCCCAGGCCTGCCGAAGATATCTCGATTGCCGCGAGCCTCGAGCGCATTTTCATGATCGATATGGATGAGGACAAGGATGCCGATCGCACCGGATTCCTGCAGCTCGTCTTTCGCGAAGCGGCGCAATTTCCCGAACTTGTCGATATCCTGCAACGCGAAGGCATGCTTGCCAGCCGCCAGCATCTCGCCGACTGGCTGAGCGAACGCCGGTCGGAAGGCAGATTGACGCTGGACGATACGGCGAGCGGAGCCCGGATGCTGATGGATATGATCCTCGGCGGCATGGGTCCGCCGGAAGGGCGCGCGCAGGCCTGGCCCGATCGGGCTCAACTGTTTGCCCATCTTCGCCGCTGCATTGCCATCTTTGCCGCAGGCGTCGGCGCCACCTAAAGCGCTGAGATTCGCTCCTCGCGCTTTCGTCCGGCAAAACGCGATCCCTTGACTTTCGCTTTCCAATTCCGCATTGGATAAATTATAGAACTATAGAGTTCTATTAAGTTGATTCGGCCACATATAGGTGGCTGCGCTTCGCCATGACCGGCGACGACATTCCCGCAGAGATGAAAATGTTCACCCGTGACTGCCGGCCGGCTTTCGCGCGGCACCGCCGTGCCTATGAAAGGGACAGACGTTGGTTTCCACCTATGTAAGCTATCTCACGGTCGCGCGAAATCTGAACGCCAGCCTCTCGAACGTGGCTTCACAGGCAACGGTTGCCCGCGACAGCGCCTATTACAAGGAAAACATCGACAAGGTCACGACCGTCGATGAATTCATGAGCGATTACAAGCTTTATTCCTATGCCATGAAGGCCTACGGCCTTGAAGACATGACATATGCCAAGGCCTTCATGAAGAAGGTGCTGGAGAGCGATCTCAGCGATTCATCGAGCTTCGCCAACAGCTTGAGCGACACCCGTTATGCCGAGTTCGCTGCCGCCTTCAAATTCGCCGGCGAGACGAAGACGGCGCAATCGGACGTGCAGCGGGACAATCTGCTCGATGCTTATGAGGAGTCCTTCGACACCGAGGCGGGCGATATCGCCGACGCGACGGACTATTTCGAAGACAATATCTCGTCGATCACCTCGGTCGACGATCTTCTGTCGAGTTCGAAGCTGAAGAACTACGTGCTGACGGCTTTCGGGCTCAGCACCGAATATACCTCGAGCAGCTTTCTGAAGAGTGTTTTGACGAGCGATCTCGACGAGACCGATAGTTTCGTCAACCAACTCGACGACGAGGTCTATGTCAACCTGTCGAAGGCCTTCAACTTCAACGAGGATGGCTTGACCGACGGCGACGTGATGTCGGAAGATCAGATCTCGCTGGTCACAAGCGCTTATGCGGTAGCCTCGGCGACGATCGCTTCCTCGGAAACCGGGGAGGCCTATGACACTTACTTCGCGGCGCAAATTGGCAACATCACCTCCGTCGATGAGTTGATGAGCGACGACAAACTGGTTTCCTATCTGAGAACTGCCTATGGGCTTACCGATAGCGAAACCGATAACTTCATTTCTGCGGCGCTGAAAAGCGCCGACATCGCCGACGCGATCGGCTTGTCCGAGCTGCACGATGCCTTCAATTTCGATGAAGACGGCGCGCTTGCCGATGGTGACACGGCCCAGACATCGGAACAGACCGCCGCCACCACGGCGGCCTTCGATGAAAATTATGAAGTGCTGATCGCCAACACCGACACTGAAGACGCCGTCGACAACTATACGACGCGCATCGCCAGCGTCACCTCGATCGATGATTTCCTGGTGTCGAATGATGACGACGACGATGACGACAACGACGATCTCCCGGAACTGTGGGAAATGGCGTTGCGAGCCTATGACATAGACCCGGACAGCGTTTCGAGAAGCGAGGTCCGGAAAATTCTCGAAAGCGATCCCTCGGACTCGAAAAGCTATGTCAACAGCCTCGACGATGACCGGTTCGTCGCCTTTCGCAAAGCCTTCAACTTCGACGATAATGGCGACGTGACCGTTCCGCTACAGGCCATGTCGGAATCCGTCGTCGACGACTATGCGACCTATTACAAGCAGAACAAGATCCGATACCTCGAAGGCGACGAGATGACGGAAGCGACCGACGCGGCGGACGAGGGGATCACCTATTTTCGCGAGCAGATGGCGACGATCACCACGGCCAGCGAATTCCTGGCCGATGATCGTCTGGTTTCCTTCGTGCTCGAGGCGAAGGGGCTCGATCCTGATGATGTCACGTCGGACGCGTTGGAAGAGATGTTTGCTTCCGATCTCGACGACGAAGACAGTTACGTCAATAAGCTGGACGACAATCGTTTCGCCGAACTCGTCGGCGCGTTCAATTTCGATCAGGACGGCAATATTTCAGCGGAGCCCACCGGAACGGTGCAGCAGCGCGGCGACGTGCTGGAGACGATCGACGCCTATGTCAGGCTGACGCTGGAGGATGATCAAGGCGACAGCAACACCGGCGTGCGCCTTGCCCTCTACTTCCAGCGCAAGGCGCCGGAGATCTCGAGCGCCTACGACATTCTGGGCGACAGCGCGCTCTTCGAGTTTTTTACGACGAGCTTCAACCTGTCCAGTTACGTCTCGAACATGGACGTCGATAAACAAGCCGAGATGATCGACAATTTTATCGACATCGAGGATCTGTCGGATCCTGACAAAGTCGACGATCTGATCAAACGCTTCACCGCCATGTATGACATGGCCAACGGCACAGGCACCACGTCGACGGCGCTGTCGATCCTGACCGGCTCGGCGACGATAAGCGCCGATACGCTGCTTGCGATGGCGCAATTGAAAAGCGGTTGAGCGGCCTGCAAGCCCCCCGTTCCCGGAGAGCCTGCATCGCTGCCCACGGCAGGGCAGGGGGGCGGCTGCCTTTGCCCGGATGTGCCTGATGGACGCAGCGCTGGTTGAAAACAAAATATCCTGCACGTTATATTCATAATTAAATCCTCGTTAATAAGCATAAGCGAATATTCGCGACATGGCTGGACCAACAGCAATGAAATCTAGGGGGATTGCGCGTGAGTATTCTTAATCGTGGTGCAAATGCTGTCGCGGCTCTTGCCGCTCTATCGAATTCGCAAGCCATGATCGAGTTTGATCTATCGGGCAGGATCCTCACCGCGAACGAAAACTTCTGCAGGGCGCTCGGCTACGAGTTGAGGGAGATTGTCGGAAAACATCACAGCATGTTTGTCGAGCCTGCCTATGCGTCGTCGGCAGAATACAAGGCTTTCTGGACGAAGCTCGCAGCCGGGAAATTCGACCAGCAGCAATATAAGCGTCTCGGAAAAGGCGGGCGCGAGGTCTGGATCGAAGCATCCTACAATCCCGTGTTCCGACGCGGGAAGCCGGTCAAGGTCATCAAGATTGCAACTGACATCACCGCGCAGAAGCTGAAGTCTGCCGAGGATTCGGGCAAGATCGATGCATTGTCCCGGGCTCAGGCGATCATCGAATTCACGCCGGCCGGCGAAATCCTGACCGCCAACGACAATTTCCTGTCGACGCTTGGTTATTCGCTTGCCGAAATCCAGGGCAAACATCACTCGATGTTCTGTGAAGCCGACTACTCGAGATCGGAGGCTTACAAGGAATTCTGGCGGAGACTAGCGAGCGGCCAGCTGGTTGCCGACGAATTCATGCGTGTGGGCAAGGGCGGCCGGAAGGTCTACATTCAGGCTTCCTACAATCCGATTTTCGACCTGAATGGCAAAGTGTTCAAAGTCGTGAAATTCGCAACCGATGTCACGGCGCGCGTCGAAAATGTCGAACAACTTGCCCGTTGCCTGACGAATCTTGCGGACGGCGACCTGTCGCAGATGATCCAGAAGCCTTTCATTCCTTCGCTGGAAAGGCTGCGTGCCGACTTCAACAGCGCCTCGGAGAAGCTGAAGGGCGCAATGGCAACGGTTGCCGAAAATGCCAAGGCGATATCAGCCGGTTCCAACGAAATCCGCACAGCGGCCGACGACTTGGCAAAGCGTACCGAGCAGCAAGCGGCATCCGTCGAAGAAACGGCCGCCGCCCTTGAGGAAATCACGACGACGGTCAAGGATTCGAGCCGCCGCGCCGAAGAGGCCGGTCAACTCGTGGGGCGCGCCAGAAATCACGCCGAGCATTCCGGCCAGGTGGTGCGTGACGCCATCGGAGCGATGGACCAGATTGAAAACTCGTCACGCGAAATTTCCAATATCATCGGAGTCATCGATGAGATTGCCTTCCAGACGAACCTTTTGGCGCTCAATGCCGGCGTAGAGGCGGCACGAGCAGGGGAGGCGGGCAAGGGTTTTGCGGTCGTTGCCCAGGAGGTCCGTGAGCTGGCGCAGCGGTCGGCGAAAGCTGCCAAGGAGATAAAGAGCCTGATCACAGCGTCCGGTTCTCATGTCGCAAACGGCGTCGCCCTCGTGACGAATGCCGGATCCGCGCTCCAGGAAATCGCCAGTCAGGTTCACGAAATCAATACCAACGTCACGGCGATCGTGGAGGCGGCGCGCGAGCAATCGACTGCGCTCGGCGGGATCAGCCAGTCCATCAACACCGTCGACCAGGGAACGCAGCAGAATGCCGCAATGGTCGAGGAGCAGACGGCTGCGAGCCATGGTCTCGCCCGAGAGGCTGCCGCGCTCTTCGAGCTTCTTGAACAGTTCCGTTTCAACGATGCGCCGAGATCCAGGTCTTCGTTTGCGCAGGCGGATCGTCACCCCGCCGCACCGACGGCTTTGAAAGTCGTTCGCAATTCGCCCCTCGCATCCATCCAGCGCGGGTCGGCCTCCGTCGCGCTGAAGTCCGACTGGGAAGAGTTCTGATTACGCTGACTGAGCCATTCTCGGCAGTGTTGGCGGCAATCAATCGAGCGACCACGAGCCGGGATAGTTCGGCTTGCGACGCTCGATCCACCCGTCGAGCCCTTCGCGCAAATCGGCGGTTGGCGCCATCCGGGCGAATTGTTCGCCTTCGATCAGCAGCCCCTCCGCAATGCTCTGGTTGATGCCGCGCGTCACCGCCGTCAGAATGCTCGCCGCCGCCAGCGGTGAATGACGCCGAATGCGCCGCGCGAGGTCGTGGGCGGCCGGCATGAGAGCGTCATGCGGGACAACTTGGTTGACAAGGCCGAGTTCGAGGGCGCGCTGCGGGGAGAATGCGTCGCCCGTCAACAGCAATTCGAGGGCGCGCTTGCGCCCGGCCAGCCTTGGCAAACGCTGCGTTCCGCCAAAGGTCGGCGGCATTGCGAGATTGATCTCGGGCTTGGCGAACAGGGCGCATTCGCTGGCGATGGCGAGCGGCACAGCCTCGGTGATCTCGCAGCCGCCGCCAAAGGCAAGGCCGTTGACGGCGGCGATGACGGGTTTGCGGAAGGCTTCCAGCCGCGCAGTTAGGCGCTGTCCGCGCGCGACGAAATCGCGCATGGCGACATCGGCGCCCTGCGCCACGCTTTCCGAGAATTCGTAGATATCGCCGCCCGCCGAGAACGCCCGCTCGCCTGCGCCGGTGAGGATGATCGCCCGGATTGAACTGTCGGTTTCGATGGCGTCGAGGATCGCGAGAAAGCGGTCTATCAAGGCGTAATTCAGCGCATTGAGCTTTTCCGGGCGATTGAGAGTGAGCGTGGCGATTCCGTCGCGGCTGTCGATCAAAACAGTGTCGGCCATTCGGTTTTCCTTTCCGGTATGCTGCGTCAGGAGAAGTATGCCGCCGGTCGATGCTTGTGTATATTCACTAGTCGGTATACATAACGGCATGATCTCACCTGCAATCCCGACGCGCCAACGCATCATATCGGCCGCCGCCAAGCTGTTTTACAACGAGGGCATCAGGAGCGTCAGCGTCGATGCGGTGGCTGAAGAGGCCGGCGTCACGAAACGCACCCTTTACTACCATTTCGCCAGCAAGGACGACCTCATCGGGGCCTACCTGGAGGCGCGCGACCAGCCCAACCTCGCTCTGTTCAAACGCTGGTACGCGGAAACGACGGGCGAACCGGCGGATAAGGTGCAAGGCATCTTTCGCAATCTCGCCCGCGCAGCCCGCCACCCGAAATGGAAGGGCTGCGGCTTCCTGCGCACCTCTGCGGAACTCGTCAATATGCCCGGCCATCCAGCCATGAAAGTCGGGATTGAACACAAGAAGAGGGTCGAGGCCTGGTTGCGGGTGAGGTTCGAGGCGGCCGGCATCAAGGCGGAAGCGCCGCAGCTCGCCCGGCAGATCGTCCTGCTGCTTGATGGCTCCTTCGCCGTCGTTCTGTTGCATCGCGATCCGACCTACATGGAAGCGGCAGGCGAGGCGGCTGGTTCACTGATCCGTGCTGCGACCGCAAACGCAAATGCGTAAGGCGCTCGCTCTGAAGACCGCATCCTTCGCCTTCGGCATGGCCTGAGGTCGCTGAGCGGGAAGGGCATGATGTTGAGCCTCTAAACAACAAAACAATGCTGCACTGCCGAAAAAATCGCCACGCGCGCTACTGCGCGTTTTTTCAGCATGACCCATTGACAATTCATCCTTGATGGCACTTCATAACATTGTTCCAGTAAAACAGACATGCGTCCATTATACTGGAACAAACGGAATCATCCATAAGGGGAACGCCATGACCATTTCCTTTCGCACCGGCGTGATGTCGCTGGCCGTCGCCGCTCTGTTGTCCACGCCTGCGCTGGCTGAAGGCAGCAAGCTCGATGAAGTGCTGGCCCGCGGCCATCTCGTCCTCGGCACGGGCAGCACCAATGCGCCTTGGCACTTCAAGAGCGCCGACGACAAGCTTCAGGGATTCGACGTCGACATGGGCCACATCATCGCCAAGGCGCTCTTCGGCGATCCTGAAAAGATCGAGTATGTGAACCAGTCCTCCGACGCGCGCATCCCGAACATTACCACCGACAAAGTCGACATCACCTGCCAGTTCATGACCGTTACCGGCGAGCGTGCCCAGCAGGTTGCCTTCACCATTCCTTATTATCGCGAGGGTGTTGGCCTGATGCTCAAGGCGGATGGCAAATATGCCGACTACGCCGCCCTCAAGGCGGCAGGCTCCTCCGTTACCATCTCGGTTCTCCAGAACGTCTATGCCGAGGCGATGGTGCATGCGGCATTGCCTGAGGCGACCGTCGACCAATACGATTCCGTCGACCTGATCTATCAGGCGCTGGAATCGGGACGCGCCGATGCTGTCGCCACGGACCAGTCGTCGCTTGCCTGGTACATGACGCAGAATCCGGGCCGTTACAAAGATGCCGGCTACGGCTGGAACCCGCAGACCTACGCCTGCGCCGTCAAGCGCGGCGATCAGGATTGGCTGAACTTCGTCAACACCGCCCTGCACGAGGCCATGACCGGCGTCGAATTCGACTTTTACGCCAAGTCCTTCAAGACCTGGTTCGGCAAGGATCTGGCGCCGCCGCAGATCGGCTTCCCGGTCGAGTTCAAGTAACAGCCATGCGGAGCGGGACATGTTTCCCGCTCCGCATTTAAAGGGTGAGAGCATGATGCCGTCCGAAAACCGTTCATATTTTTCGGCCTCATGCTCTGGTCTGAAAGGGCGGCCCGTATGGGTTACACGTTGAATTTCGCTGCCGTCTGGCGCAACTTCGATTTTCTTTTGAGCGGGCTCGCGCTCAGTCTCGGCCTTGCGGTGATCTCGATCCTGATCGGGGCCGCGATCGGTCTTGTGGTGGCCTTCGCGCTGACGTCCAAAAACCGCTTTGCGGTCGTGCCGGCACGGATCTATGTCACTGTCATCCGCAACCTGCCGATTCTCGTCCTGGTGCTTTTTGTCTTTTTCGCGCTGCCGCAAATGGGTTTGCGCCTCGACAAGATAAAAAGCTTCGTCCTGGTTCTGTCGCTTTATTCCGGCGCCTATCTGGCCGAGGTGTTCCGCGCCGGTCTGCTGTCTATTCCAAGAGGGTTGACGGAAGCGGGGCTTGCCATCGGCCTGACGGGGATGCAGATCCGCAGCTCCATCATCGCTCCGCTGATGCTGCGCAACGTGCTGCCATCACTGTCCTCGACGATCATCTCGCTCTTCAAGGACACCTCGCTCGCCGCCGCCATCGCCGTGCCCGAACTGACCTTTGCTGCCCGCAAGATCAATGTCGAGAGCTTCCGCGTCATAGAGACCTGGATGGTCACATCAGCGCTCTATGTCGCGACCTGTTTCCTCATCGCCGCCGTGATGCGCTTCGTCGAGCGCCGCCTGGCCCTGCCGAGATAGACCCGATGTCCCACACCTTTCTCGAACAACTCTGGATCGCCCGCTACGTCATCATGAACGGCATCGGCGTGACCGTGTCGATCTCCCTGCTGGCCATCCTCGCGGGTTCCATACTCGGCGTTTTCGTCGGTTTGGCGCTCGTCTATGGCGGCGTTGTTTTGCGTCTGGCCGTGCGCGCCTATACGGATATCATCCGTGGCACGCCGGTGCTCGTGCTGGTTCTGGCGAGCTACTATGTCTCCGCCGCCGTCGGCCTCGATCTCGGGCCGTTCTCGGCCGGCGTGCTCGCCCTTGCCATCTTCTGCTCCTCCCATGTCGGCGAAATCGTGCGCGGGGCGCTTCAGGCAATCCCGAAAGGGCAGACCGAAGCTGCCAAGGCGATCGGCCTGACCTTTACCCAGACCTTCACCTCGGTGCTGTGGCCGCAGGCCATGCGCCAGTGCCTGCCGGCCTGGGTGAATACGGCGGCCGAGATGGTGAAGGCCTCGACGCTGCTCTCCGTCATCGGCGTCGCAGAACTTCTCCTGCGCACGCAGGAGATCATCTCCCGCAATTTCATGAGCCTCCAGTTCTATTTCCTGGCTGGCGGTCTCTATTTCATCATCAACTACGGCATCGAGCACTTCGGCAAATATGTCGAGCGCAAGACCGCCCTGCCGTCCTGAGGAGTTCCCCCGATGGCCAAGACCATTCTCGACATCCAGGGTCTGCGCAAGACTTACGGCATCCACGAAGTCCTCAAGGGCGTCGATTGCGCCGTTGAGGAGGGCGAAGTCATTTCCATCATCGGCTCGTCCGGTTCCGGAAAGACCACCTTGCTGCGCTGCATCAACATGCTCGAAGAATTCCAGGGCGGCACGATCAGCCTCGATGGCGAGGAGATCGGCTACCGCGCCGAAGGCGCGACGCGACGCCGCAAGAGCGAGAAGGAGATTGCGCGCCAGCGCGCGCTGACCGGCATGGCGTTTCAGCAGTTCAATCTCTTCCCGCATATGAGCGCCGCTGAAAACGTCATGCTCGGCCTCGTCAAGGTCAAAAAAATGGCGAAGCCGGATGCCCGCGTCATCGCGGAAAAATGGCTCGATCGTGTCGGCCTTTCCGCCCGCATGAACCATTATCCCGGGCAGCTTTCCGGCGGTCAGCAGCAGCGGGTCGCGATCGCCCGCGCAATCGCCATGTCGCCGAGGCTGATGCTGTTCGACGAAGTGACCTCCGCGCTCGACCCGGAACTGGTGGGCGAAGTGCTCCAGGTCATCAAGGGGCTTGCCGCCGACGGCATGACCATGCTGCTCGTCACCCACGAGATGCGCTTTGCCTACGACGTTTCGTCACGCGTCATCTTCATGAACCAGGGCGTCATCTGCGAGGAGGGCGATCCGAAGGAGATGTTCGTGCATCCGAAGACCGAACGGCTGGCGGAATTCCTCAAAACCTCGAGTTTCAATTAGGCGAAATGAAAGATCCCGTGACGATCACACGTTACGACGCGACGCCTCCAGCGGCACGGTATCGGGTACATGCAACGCGCATTGAAGAGTGATGGCAGATCAATTATATTGCTAGCATCGCTATCATCTCGTAAAGTTGCTATCATGCCCGCAGTCACAATCAGAAACCTCTCCGAGGCGACGCACCGTGCTCTCAAGGTGCGTGCGGCTCATCACGGGCGCAGCGCCGAAGCGGAAATGCGGGAAATCCTCGAGGCTGCCGTGCGTCCAGAAACGCGGCTTCGTCTTGGTAGCGCACTCGCCGAACGGAGCCGCCGCCTCGGACTGACGAATGAGGACTTTGCCGTTCTGGACCAAGCTCGCGACACATTGCCTGCAAAGCCGATGAGCTTTGAATGATTATCCTCGATACGAACGTTGTTTCCGAGGCGATGAAACCCACGCCCGACGAAGCCGTGAAATTCTGGCTCGATGAGCAGGCAGCCGAAACCCTGTTCCTTTCTAGCGTCACGATCGCCGAACTGATGTTTGGAATCGGCGCGCTCCCGGCTGGCAAGCGCAGGGAAAGGCTCTCCGACGCGTTGGACGGTCTGATGGAGCTCTTCGAAAGCCGTATTTTGGCTTTCGACATCACAGCGGCACGGCACTATGCCGATCTCGCCGTCAAGGCCCGAGCCGCTGGCAGAGGATTCCCCACTCCGGATGGCTATATCGCCGCCATCGCAGCATCAAAAGGGTTCGCCGTCGCCACGCGCGATACAAGTGCTTTCAACGCTGCGGGCGTTAAAGTGATCAATCCCTGGGCGGCTTCGACCGCATAAGGTTGTTCGGCCAGTGAACACGGCGCCATGTGAGCGGGCCGACGCTGATCCAGGTTTGCAATGAGTTGCAGGCACTCGCTCAATTTGCGCTCAGTCTGCATTCTCAGCGTGCAAATTCCAGGGGGAGGGATCCGAGACATCTTGAAAATCCTAAACGCAGAATTTTGGCACGAGCTTTGCTTTCCTGTCTTGTATGCAAGATAGCCACACATCTGAGAGCACGCAGAAGACCATTGAGGAGACGATCGTCTCCGGGATTCTTTCAGCCAAAATTCGGCCTGGGACGCGTCTGAGTGAAAACCAGCTGGCAACGCTCTTCGGCGTGTCTCGGACCCGCGTTCGGGAAGCCATGATGCGTTTGGAAACACGCGGTATCGTGCATGTCAGTCCGAGACGGGGCTGGTTTGTCGTCGAGCCGTCCGCTGAAGAGGCGATCGCGGTCTATGAGGCACGGCGCGTCATCGAGGCCGGGTTGCTGCGCAGCATGCGTGTGCTGACGGACGAAGGAGGCAAAGCTCTCGACGTGCATTTGAACGAGGAAAAGACCGCAATGGCTGCGGGCGACCGCCAGCGCCTGACGTATTTGATGGGCGATTTCCACATCCGCATCGCAGAATTGAGCGGGAACGCCATCATCGTCGATATCCTCCGCGATCTCACCGCGAGGACGATCCTCATTTCGATGCTCTATCAGTCTGAATTTCACGCAGCACAGTCTCATGACGGGCATTGCCGCATCTTCGAGGCCATGCAAGCGGGCGATTTCGCCAGAGCTGCCGAGCTCTCTATCGAACATCTGGACGAAGTGGAAATGGGCCTCGACCTTACCACGCGCCCCGATCCGCTCTCGGAACTGCGCAGTTCCCTGTCACTTCCTCCCAAGGCCGTGCCCTCGGTCTCCCAACTGTCAGACCCAAAAAACCACAACTTCAAAGGAGCAATTAAAACATGCTGACAAGACGAGTCTTCTTCGCAATCGCGACCCTGGCTGCAACCTTCGGCTTCGGCTCCGCGTCTTACGCCGATGCTCTTGCCGACATCACGGCGCGCGGTACGCTGCGTGTCGCCGTCCCGCAGGATTTTCCGCCCTTCGGTAGTGTCGGCACCGATATGGCGCCGATGGGCTACGATATCGATGTGGCCAATCTCATTGCCGAAAAGCTGGGCGTCAAGACCGAGCTCGTGCCGGTCACCAGCGCCAACCGCGTTCCCTATCTGCAGACGAACAAAGTCGATCTGGTCATATCAAGCCTCGGCAAGAATGCGGAGCGCGAAAAGGTGATCGATTTCACAACGGCCTACGCACCCTTCTTCAACGGCGTGTTCGCACCGGCCGATGTTTCGATCGCCAAGGTGGAAGATCTCGCCGGCAAGAGCATCGGCGTCACGCGCGGCGCCGTGGAGGATCTCGAGCTGACGAAGATCGCGCCGGCCGACGCTACGATCAAGCGTTACGAGGACAACAACGGCACTATCTCGGCCTTCCTGTCCGGCCAGGTCGACACCATCGCCACCGGCAACGTCGTGGCCGCTGCGATCCTCTCCAAAAATCCTCCCAAGCGCCCTGAGATGAAGTTCCTCATCAAGAACTCGCCCTGCTACATCGGTCTCAACAAGGAACAGACGGCCCTTCTGGAGAAGGTGAACGGCATTATCGCCGCCGCCAAAACCGATGGCGCGCTGAACGCCATATCGCAGAAGTGGCTCGGCGCCGATCTCCCGTCGGATCTCTAAGGACCGGTCTCACGGATGTCATCCCGCGCCCGCGCGGGATGACATGACGCTCCGTCGCCACAAGAGGGGACAATTCCTTGAGTTACCATTTCGAATTCGGCTGGCTGCTTGAATATTATCCTGAGATCATCAAGGGCATACTGATCACGCTGGAGCTTATCGCGATCGGCGGAGTGCTCGGCATATCGCTCGGCATCTTCTGTGCCTGGGTGCGTGCACTCGGCCCGGCCTGGCTGAAGCCTGTCGTTGCGACCTATGTCGAACTGATCCGCAACACGCCGTTCCTGATCCAGCTCTTTTTCATCTTCTTCGGCCTTCCGTCGCTCGGCTTCAAGCTTTCCGAACTGACGGCCGCCAACCTCGCGATGGTCGTCAACCTCGGCGCCTATAGCTGCGAGATTATCCGCGCGGGCATCCAGGCAACCCCGAAGGGCCAGTTCGAGGCAGGCGAGAGCCTTGCCATGACGCGCTTCGAAACCTTCCGGCATGTCGTTCTCGTGCCATCCCTGCAGCGCATCTGGCCGGCGCTGTCGTCGCAAGTGGTCATCGTGATGCTCGGCTCATCGGTCGTCTCGCAGATCGCCGCCGAGGATCTGACCTTTGCCGCGAACTTCATACAATCGCGAACCTTCCGCGCCTTCGAGGCCTACATCGTCTCGACAGCCATCTATCTTGTGCTGGCGATCCTGCTCCGGCAGCTGCTGGCGGTGGTCGGCGGGTTCATTTTCCCGAGGAGAGCAGCACGATGATCGAGTTCACGCTCTGGGACATCCTGCGCAACCTGCTGCTCGCCACCCGCTGGACGATCCTGCTTTCGCTGGTCTCGTTCATCGGCGGCGGCGTGGTCGGGCTGGGGCTGCTGTTCCTGCGCATCAGCAAGCGCAAGGCATTCAGGACAGTCGCGAAATATTATATCGAGCTCTTCCAGGGCACGCCGTTGCTGATGCAGCTCTTCATCGCCTTTTTCGGTCTCGGCCTCTTCGGGATAGACGTGCCGGCCTGGCTTGCTGCGGGTTTTGCGCTGATCTTGTGGAGCGCTGCCTTCCTCGCCGAAATCTGGCGAGGCTGCGTCGAAGCGGTCGTGAAGGGTCAGTGGGAAGCCTCCGCCAGCCTCGGCATGGGCCGGTTGCAGCAGATGCGTTATGTCATCCTCCCGCAGGCACTGAGGGTCGCCATACCGCCGACGGTCGGTTTCTCCGTTCAAATCGTCAAGGGAACGGCGCTGACCTCGATCATCGGTTTCGTCGAATTGTCGAAAGCCGGCACGGTCGTCACCAATGCCACTTTCCAGCCCTTCACCGTCTACGGGCTCGTCGCCCTCATCTACTTCGCCCTTTGCTGGCCTTTGTCGAAAAGCAGCCAGATCCTGGAAAGGAAGCTCAATGTCGCTCATCGAAATCACTGAAGTCCGCAAGAGCTTTGGCACCACCGAGGTGCTGAAAGGCATCAATCTCGATGTGGAGGCCGGCGAAGTTATCGCCATTATCGGCAAGAGCGGTTCGGGAAAATCGACCCTGCTTCGCTGCATCAACGGCCTGGAGACCATCACTGACGGCTCCATCTCCGTGGCCGGCGCGCAGCTCCTCGATGACGAAGTCCATCTGAAGGCACTGCGCCTCAAGGTCGGCATGATCTTTCAGCAGTTCAACCTCTTCCCGCACCTGACCGTCGGCGGCAACGTCATGCTGTCGCAGACCGTGGTCAAGAAGACCCCGAAGGCCGAAGCCGAGGCCACCGCCCGCAAGATGCTGGAGCGGGTAGGGCTGGGCCACAGGTTCGACGCCTATCCGGACGAGCTCTCGGGCGGCCAGCAGCAGCGCGTCGCCATCGCCCGCGCGCTCGCCATGCAGCCGACCGCACTTCTCTGCGACGAGATCACCTCCGCGCTCGATCCGGAACTGGTCGCCGAAGTTCTGGCCGTCGTGCGCGAACTCGCCGCAGAGGGAATGACACTGCTGATGGTAACGCACGAGATGAAGTTCGCCCGCGACGTCTGCAACCGCGTGATCTTCATGCATCAGGGCCGGGTCCATGAAGCAGGCCCGCCGGAGGAAGTCTTCGCCAAGCCGCAGACAGCGGAGTTGAAGCAATTTCTCGGTGTCAACTAAGAGGCAGTGACAATATCGGCGTCGTCGATGATCGCGGTCGGCCGTCCTCAGGACTTCGGCCGAGGATGTCCCATCAACGCTGCATACTCTCTGTCGGTCAATCGTTCGATTGTCCTCAGCTGTGCGGGAATATCCATCCGCTCATGCAAGACCGCGGCAATGACGAAGGTTGAGTCGTCAACGACGATGTATACGGCGTAATGGTGTTCTATCTTGTAGAGCCGGAAGAGCGAATTCCCGACGCGCTCGTCTTTCTTTATCCTTACGCGGGCATAGGCTTCGGGGATGCCTTCAAATCCCGCCCGCAGCAAGCGGCTATATGCTTTCGCCTGTTCGGTGGACCATTTTCGCGCCGTTTCGCGGACTGCCAGACGGTAGTTATCAAGGGCGGTCGGCAGGATGAGAACGCGAGGAGCCACTAGCGCAGTTCTTCATCCAGCTCCGCGTCGATAGCATCCAGAGCGGAAAGGGGCAGCATCTCTCCGCGCCGGAATTCCTCTTCCGCCCGTAGCAGTGAGCGGATGGCAAAGCGGCGATCTTCTTCGCGTGCCATATCTTCGCGAATAAGGGCGCGTACATATTCGCTCGGCGTCGTGTACTGGCTCTTCCCGTTGGCGCGCATATCGACGAAGGCGCGCATTTCATCGGGCAAGCTTACATGCAGGCTGCTGGTCATGTAGCACCCTCCTTATCAAATTCCTGAAATTGTTCTGCATCCGGGTCGCTATGTCAATATTTGACATTGAGATTCGGTCCCTTCCAAATATCCCCGTGGCTCCAAGACGTTCATGACGTGGGCGGATGCAGCCGTGTATCGAGGGCAAAAGCCTCCTGGAACTTCAGCGCATAGGCGCCCGTTGCGCCGCCTGCCAGAAAAATCAGGTTCCAGCTATGCCGCGAGACCGCGCTCGGGATTGCCACGAAACGATGCTGTCGAAGCAAATCGTCTCCGAAGGCCTGCTGTCCGGCGCTGGGAATGCCCGGGCGCAACCAGTTGGGATTGGGCACGTTTCCCGGATCGACAACATGGATATCGCCAGCATCGGCAATGACAGCTGCCGTCATCCTGTGCGTCACGGTGTCGAGCGCCCGGAACCCCTTATGGACCGCGACTTCAAGGATCGCCGTCGCGGGATCGAGCGAGCAGTAGACCGCGCGCACCCCCTTGCTGTTCCAGCGGCCGCCAACCCGATAGGCGCCTTCTCCGCTATCCCAAGTCGGCGCATGGACGGCCTGGTCGAGCCGCCACGCGACCAGTTCGGTCCCGCCGAGCGCGATCGGCAAAAGGGTCATGCATAGACGCCGTATTCCAGGCGATCGAGATGATCCTCGACAAGCTCGACGCCGGCGGGCGTCCCGAGAAGATCGATCGGGCGGCGCTGCTCAAGTCCGACCGCCGGACGCTCCAGCCATTGTTCGGCTTCTGCCTGCGATCCGAAGATATCCGTTGCCTTTGCGAGGATCTCGGCGAACTTCCACGCTCGGCCGCTCTGTTCCTGGTTGAGCGGCTTGGAAGGCGTGTCCTTCCGCCGCTGCCAGGTGCGCAAGCTCATGCCCACCGCCTTTTCGAGGGACTCGTTCTTGCCGAGGACGACGAGAGTACCGACAAGATGATCCAGTGCCGATGCAGGCAGGCCGTGCAGGAGCAGCTCATGGGCGTCGAGGGCATTGGTCAGGCTGCGCGACAGAATGCGCGAGCCGCCGAGCAATGCTTCTATCTTTTGCAGTTCACCACCGCCCGCTGCTGCTAAGGAAGGTACTTTTGCCGCGACAGCCATGATCTTTCTCCCGCGTCATCTGTCGCTTATTATATGTCATGTGTCGCGACAAATTTCAAGATCTGACGGGCGTATTCGGCGTATCGGCCGCGGAACCGTGCCTTTCTCGCTGCCGGCGCCAAACAAGCGGGCAGGCGGCGATGGCACCGCCTGCCAAGGGCAGCTTGCAGCGTATTGAAATGCCGCGATCCCCACTGCTTTAAGAGGCTGGGTTGCGGCGCTCCAATTCCATAAGCGCGCGGATGGCAGGCAGGGCTGCCGCTCCCGGGATTGTCAGTCTTTTTGGCTGGTCGGCGCTGGCAGCAAGATGGGCTCGACCGAATGTTTCGGTGCCATCAGCTGTGCAAGAATGTCGTCGGCCGAGTGGCTCGAACTGCCAATGCCGGCCTCGCGCAGCTGACGATCGAGGTCGCTGCCGTTTTCCAGCGCGGCCAGTTCAGCACCGGCTTCGATGCGGCCGGCAGTGATTTCCTGGCGTTTTTTGATACGCTCGAGACTTTCGACGGCGCTACCGAGGCGGGTATTGATGCCCGACTGGCTATGGGCGATCGCCGACTGAGCGCGCAGCAGCGACTCATTGGCTTTGACATTCTCCACCTCACGCTTCATCTGAGCAATGCGCGCTTCGGTCTCCTGGATCGTGCGCAGCATTTGCTGCTGGCGGGGCAGCAGCCGGTCGAGCTCTTCCTGGTCGCGCTGCACTTCGGCTCGGGTACCGGCAATGCGCTGAGCGAGACCCTGAGCGAGATCCGTGCGGCCCGCGGAGATCGCAGCGCGAGCGCTGTCGGTATCCTTGGTCTCCTTGGCGCGGTTTTCTTCAAGTCGGCGCATGACGCTCTTGTTGGACGCCATGATGCCGGCCAGATCGGATCGCGCCCCGCGCAACGACTGTTCAGCATCGCGGATTTCTTGATCAAGGACACGCATGGACTGACTGTCGGCGGCCGCTTCCGCTACCTCGTTAATGCCGCCGCGAATGGCGGTGAAAATCTTGCCCCAGGTGCTCACGCTGCAATCTCCCCGCTTTTCCATTCTTCAATCATGTGGGCCGCATCGACGGCATTGGCAGCCAGAATCGCGACCTCCTCGACCACCGTCTCGGCCGGCGAGCGTGCTGACAGCGAGCCGAACAATTCATACCATTCCTCACCGTCGATCGTGGTGATGCCGAAGCTGGAGAGCGGCACGAACTTGTGGGTCTTCAGCACCATCCGTTCGAAGGCTTCTCGATTGGGCACGTCCTTGCACGGCACCAGAACAGCGCTGACAAGGATGTCGCGCTCCCCGCTCACCGCAACGAAGACGTCGAGATCGCCTTTTTCCTTAAGAGTCACGCATATGACGTCGCCCTGTTCGGGTACGGCTACATCCACATCGCCCAGTGCGTCGGGATCGGCGGCGAACAGGCGCGTTAAAGTGGTGAGGTTCCAGGTCTCCAAAAAGTCCTCCATCGGTTGGAACGTCAAAATATTTGGGTAATCGGTTTGCAACTTAAAGATCTGGTGCGCTAAATAAATTTCGCTAGGGTACGCGTTGGGAACGGGGGCGAATCGCTTGCCATTTATCGCTTCATTGCTGCGGCGTGTATATCTCTCGCTCAGCGAATTGGCCTGGTCAGCCCTTTTTGTTATCCTCGTGATCCACCTGGTCGCTTCTTACCTGCTCTTCCTGTTGGCCGGCGAAGGCGATCTCGTCGGCAATCCGGTCGACTTTCTTTATTACTACATGGTGACGGCAACGACTGTCGGCTATGGCGATCTTTCTCCAAAATCGGGGCCTGGCCGATTAATTGCCGTCCTGTTCGTTCTTCCCGGCGGCATTGCCATCTTCACCGCTGTTCTTGGCAAGTTGTTGACAACTATCGGTACGATCTGGAGGAACCGCATGCGTGGATTGGGTGATTACAGCGAGCGCGCCGGCCATATCATTGTCCTGGGCTGGCAAGAGGGGCAGACATACCAGACGCTGCGGCTGCTGCATGCCGAACGACAGGCCAACGAACCGATGAGTGTTCTGGTTGCCAAGGACCTGCCGGAAAATCCCGCCAGCAATTACGCCGACTATATCAGAACCGAGCGGCTTGGTGATGCCGACGCTCTGGTGCGGGCCGGAGTGGCGAAGGCGCGCGCGATCATCGCGCGCGGCGCAAATGACGACGAGACGCTGGCCGCGGTGCTGATTGCCGAAGACCATGCGCCTAATGCCCATATCGTGGCCTATTTCGCCGACGACCGCACGGCACAGATGGTCAAACAACGCCGGCCGCGCGTCGAGGCTGTGGGCTCGCTCGCCGAGGAGCTGCTGTCGCGTTCCGCCCGTGATCCGGGCTCTTCGGAAATCGCCGCACGGCTGCTGTCGGCCGCCTCCACCGACACGGCCTTTTCCCTGCCGGTACCGCCTCTGCAAACGCCGCTGCTCTATGGAGACGTGTTTTTAAGCCTCAAGCGTCAGCACAATGTGACGCTGGTGGGCATGCTGAGCCAGGGCGTGACCGACCTCAATTGCGGAGACGAGGCGCCGCTTCGGGGCGGCGAGACTCTTTACTACATCAGCGGAATGCGGCTAGATCCCGCTGCCATCGCTTGGGCTCGAATGGGAGACGTATCATGATCGGCTGGTTCGGCAGAGACAAGAACGAAAGGCCTTTACCCAAAGAACATGGCCCGTTGAGCGCCGCCATCGGCGGGGCGTTGGAGATCGATTTCCTCTCCCTCGAAGCCGATGCTTTGGCCGGCCAGCCGGCCATGCCGCTGCCACGGAGCGGCCCGTTCATCATTGCCGCCTACGGTGAGGTTTCGCTCGATGCCGCGACGGTTCTGTCGCGCTATTACGATGAAGACCATCGGATGATTCAGGTGATGTCGACGTCGGGCCAGCCGGGTGATGTCGACGACATCAGCTTTTATCAGCCCTGGGACAGCGTCGTGCCTGCCGGGCAGGGCGAATGGAACCGCTGGACCGGGCCGGACGGCCTGATCGGTCAGCCAAGCTACGATGCCGATGGCATCCTCTATAGCCGCTTCTGGGGCGAAGGCCCCGAGCGCACCCCATTGGCGGAGTTTGTCGAGAAGGTCGACGACGGTGAGGCGCAGCGCTCCATTCACCAGACCTGCATGCTGTATTATCGCCCGCTTGGCTCGACGCGCGAAATGCTTTTGATCAATGTCGAGCGCGACCTCGATCTCGGACAGAGCCAGGCAGGCAGCTCGGTGGAATTTCTGATCGGCTACGGACTCGCTCCGGCCGATGTTCGCCGCGTCTGATGGATCCTATCAATTTCAACGGAGGACTTTTTCAATGCTCGACTACGTGGCGGGCCTGCCTGCCTTCCTCGGCTATTTCGCCGTCGGTCTTGCCGCCTATGGCGTTTTCGCGGTGATCTACACATTCCTGACGCCGCAGAAGGAAGTCCAACTCATTCGCGCAGGCAATCTTGCCGCCGTCACGGCATTCTTGGGCGCGCTTGTCGGTTTCAGCCTGCCTCTGGCTTCGGCCGCAGCCAATTCGGTCAGCATCGTCGACTACATCATATGGGCGGTGGTCGGCATTCTGGCCCAGATCCTCGCTTACTATATTGCGAATTTCACCATGACGGATCTGCATGAAAAGATCACTGCCGGCGATATCGCCGCGGGCTTATGGGGCGGCGGCATCGCGCTGGTCATCGGTATTCTCAACGCCGCCTGCATGACCTATTGAGGGGAGGGAACGATGCGCAGACGTAAGAGCGGGCACAAACGACCTTTCCTGGCCCTCGGCACGATCGCTGCCTCGACCCTGGCGCTGTCCGGTTGCGGCGATCAGACTCCCTCGGAGGCAATGTTCACCTCCGTCGACCAATGCGTGACTTCCGGCATGGACCGGCAGGTCTGCCAAGCCGGCTATCAGGATGCCATGCGGGCCCATCTCGCCGCCGCGCCGCGTTTCAACGGCATGGCCGCCTGCGAGGCCGAATACGGCTCGGGTCAATGCGCTGAACAGCCGGCCAGTGCCGTCCCCAACAATACCGGCGGAGGCGGCAGCTTTTTCGTGCCGTTCCTGACAGGCTACGTGCTGTCTTCCGCACTGAACAACATCGGCGACTATTACAATTATCGCCGGCGCCAGGAGGAGAGTGGCTCCTACGGCTCGACACCGATTTATCGCAATCGCTCGGGACAAACGGTGACAACGACTGTTCGCTCGGGCGGCAACGACACCGCGATCGCGCCCTCGCGTCAGACTGTCAAGCCGGTCAACGTCAACACTCGCACCGTTGCCCGTCAAGGCTTCGGGGGTCGTTCGTCGTTCAGTTTCGGCGGCTGACATGAAGCGCATCACACTTCCGGCGCGTCCCGATTGGCGTGACAAGGCGCGCGCCGTCGGCTTCGGGTTTCACGTCATGTATGGCGAACCCTACTGGCTCGACGATGCCGCCTATACATTCACGCTCGATGAGATCGAGACACGGATTGAAGAGCCGAGCCAGGAACTGCACGACATGTGCATGGATATGGTCGGTGATATCGTCAGAAGCGAAGAGTCGCTCGACAGGCTGGCCATTCCGGAGGATCTGCGCGATGTGGTGCAGCGCTCCTGGCAGCGTCGCGACCGGCACCTCTACGGCCGGTTCGATCTTGCTTACGACGGGACTGGCCCGGCCAAGTTGCTCGAATATAACGCCGATACTCCCACTTCGGTGTTCGAGACAGCCTATTTCCAGTTCAACTGGCTGACCGACCAGGTGGCTTTGGGTATCCTGCCCAAGGATGCGGACCAGTACAATTCCTTGCAGGAAAGCCTCGTCGAGGCGTTCGAGCAATTTTCCAAGGAGCCGATCTTCCACTTCGCGGCGATGACCGACAATGAGGAGGATCGCGGCACGACGGTCTATCTGATGGACTGTGCAGTGCAGGCCGGCCATCGTGTCGAGCTTCTGGATATCCGCGAGATCGGCATCGATGCACAGGGCCGTTACACCGATCTCAAGGATCGGGTGATCGACCGCTGCTTCAAGCTGTATCCGTGGGAATTCATGCTGCGCGAGCCGTTCGCCCGCGACCTCGTGCGCTCGGGCGATGTTTTCGTCGAGCCCGCCTGGAAGGCCGTGCTTTCCAACAAAGGGCTTTTGCCTCTGCTCTGGCAGCGGCACCCCAATCATCCCAACCTGCTGGCTAGCTATTTCGCCGACGACCCGGCGGCCTCGACTTTGAGCGATTATGTACGCAAACCACTGCTGTCGCGGGAAGGCGAGAACGTCACGATATTCCGAGATGGCCGGGAATTGATTTCCGCCCCCGGCGATTATGGCGACGAAGGTTTTATCGTCCAGGCCTATGCCCCGCTTTTCGAAAGCGATGGCGGCTTCGCCGTGCTCGGCAGCTGGATCGTCGGTGATCGCGCCTGCGGTCTTGCGGTCCGCGAGGACCGCTCGCGCATAACCGCCAATCTATCGCGTTTCGTGCCGCACGTCATAGTCGGATAAGAGGAGATATATCGCTTCAGCCGCAGCGATCTTCGTCTCTTGCGGCGTTCACCCAGGTCGATATGGGAATAGGTGTGTCTCATTGCGCTTGCCTTGCAAGCGACACCCATTGGCATCTTTCACAGGTCGCACTTCATCCTTGAACCCACCCGGCTACATGTGAAAGTGGCGTAATCAACGTTATGGAACTATGTATGGGTATATCGGCTTGCATATTGTTTGGGCGCTTGCCGCAGCAAAGACCGGCTCAAATGCCGCGTTGGCTGGCGCCGATGCCGCTGCGGCTATGACTGACGGAATTCGAGCCGCGTTCCTTTGTGGCGCGATCATCTCCATTGCATCGGCTATAACGGCCTTCTTCGTTAGAACGCCGGCTGGCGAGCATGCTACTCCTCGGGCCGAGCCAGCACGAAATCGTGCTCTATCTGCCAGAACTTGCCAGAGAAACTGAGCTCGTTAGCGCGTACCGAATCCTCAACGTGCTGGAACTTGGCAAGCAAGCTCTCCTTCACGCCGAAGACGGCGTCAGATTGGATGTACGGGTCGTCCGGATCGAAGATGTGTGTCGTGAGCGTCTCGAAGCCGTGGGCCTTGATGATATAGTGCAGGTGGGCGGGCCGGTAGGGATGGCGACCGAGCGCGCCGAGCAGCTTGCCAACGGGTCCGTCGTCCGGGATCGGGTAATACTTGGGCTTGACCGCTCGAAACCAATAGCGGCCGTCGGCACCGGTGCGGAAAACGCCGCGAAGGTTGAAGTCTGGTTGGATCCCCTGCTGCTGCACGTCGTAGAAGCCCTCGTCATTGGCCTGCCAGACGTCGATAACCGCATCCTTGATGGGTTGCCCCGCCGTATCGAGGATCCGCCCGCCGATCACCATGTCCTCGCCCTTGGCATCGAGGCAGATATTGGCGCCCATCGCCAGTTCCGGCGCACCCTCGACATGGAAGGGACCGAGCACCGTGCTTTCGGATGCGCCCGACGGCTTGCGGTTGTTGATCGCATCCACCAGCATCGAGACGCCGAGAACGTCCGACAGCAGGATGAACTCCTGCCGCCATTCGTTGCACATCTGGCCGGTGCGCGTCAGAAACAGGATCGCCTGCATCCATTCGTCCTGGGTCGGTTCGATCTCCTTCACCGCCTCATGCAGCTTGCGGGTAATCACTTCCATGATCTGCTTCAGCCGCTCGTCCTTGGCATTCTTGTTGCGGCCGGTGACGACCTCGACGGAGATCTCTTCGGTGAAGAAGCCTTTCTCATGCGCGTCCATCACGGCCTCACTTTCCAAGAATTGCTGTCAGCGCGCGGCGCAGTTCAGTCGTCGGATCGTCGACCATCGCCTCGCGCCGCCAGGCGACGTGGTGGTCGGGACGAACCAGCAGGATGCCGCTGTCGCGTATTTCGCGGATATTGGCCCAGTCGCCGGTAAAATCCTGCCACGGCTGGCGGGGCCCGATGACCTGGGCAACGATCTCAATGCCGAATTTGTTGCCGAGACTGCGGGCCGCCTCGACCCAGCCCTGCCCGCCGATGCCGGTCAGCACGGTCAATTTGCCGTGGCCGGTGAGGTCGAGCGTCGAAACCTTCTCGCCGGTCGCAGAGAAGAGCCAGGCATGCGGCAGCCGCGCGCCGGGCCAGCTCGTCTGTTGGCAATGCAGTTCCGGGTCCTTGGTAAAGGCGGGCTCGGCCTGTCCATCTGATATCGCAGCACTGGAGTGGTAGCGCTGGTTCATCTCGACCCCGTGGCAATCGAACTCGTAGACCTTATCGGCGATCGCCTTGCGGATTGCGGCCCGTTGCTCCTCGGCAGCAGCCGTGTTGTTGCAGCGGGCGTCCATGTTCTGCTGCATCTTCACCGGGTCGATGGAATCGAGCAGCCCCAGCGCCTTGAAGATCGGCCCGAACTCCTCGATCGACTTGTTGGCGCGTCTAACGATCTGCTTGGCAACGGGCGCGCGCTCGGCCTGATAGCTGTCGAGAAGTTTCGGGCCTGCGGCCCCCTTCAGGACGAAGGCGAGCTTCCAGGCGAGATTGAAAGCGTCCTGAATCGAGGTGTTGGAGCCGAGGCCGTTCGACGGCGGATGGCGGTGGGTGGCGTCGCCCATGCAGAAGACGCGGCCATTCGACATTGACGTAGCGTACATATTGTTGACGGTCCAGGTCGAGACCGACTTGATGGTCATCTCGAGATCGGGATCGCCGACCAGGTCGCGCACGACCTTCTTCGCATGCGCTTCGTCCACCTCAGGCGCCGGCTGGTTGATGTCGTAACCCCACACGATCAGCCATTCGTTCCAAGGCCTGACCATGCGCACCAGCCCCATGCCGATGCCGCCGACATCGGCACCCGGCTGCAGCACCCAGTAAAGCACCGATGGACGATGGGCGACCAGCCGCGACAGATCGGCTTTGAACAGAATGTTCATCGAGCCGGCAACGCCCATCTTGCCTTCGAAGGTGAGGCCCGCATGTTCCGCAACCTTGGAATTGCCGCCATCGGCGCCGACCAGATATTTCGAGCGGACGGTAAATTCCTTGCCGGTCAGCCGGTCGAGACAGGTCGTCGTGACCCCGTCTTCGTCCTGCGCATGGCTCAGATATTCCGTCGACATGCGCGATTGGCTGCCGCGCGAACAAGCCGTCTTGAAGAGCAGCGGCTCCATGAAGGTCTGCGGCAGGTCGTTCATATGGGTCGGCGACGACAACTGGTGCTCGGCGCGCGACAGCGGATGTTTGCCCCAGCTCTTCATCCGGCCGATCTCTTCGCCGGTGAGCGAGGTGCAAAACACGTTCTCACCCATCAGGTCCTGCTCGGCCGCAAACATATAGGCCTCGTCCTCCACGTCGCGGCCGAGATCGCGCAGCACTTCCATGGTACGCTGGTTGGTGATGTGGGCGCGCGGCGTGCTGGCGAGCCAGCGGTAGCGGTTGATCACTAGGTTCTCGACCCCGTAGGACGAGAGCAGAGCAGCGGTGGCAGAGCCTGCTGGGCCGGTGCCGATGATGAGTACGTCGGTGGTAATGTCAGCCATGAGTCCCTCCCCTATGCGTGAGATTGAGCGGCCCGCCCTTCAGGACGCGGCGAACCGGGAAAAGCTGGATGCCGGTGCGCTCGGAGAACAATCCCCAGAGGCCGCGCGGCGCGAGAAGCATGATGGCGATGCCGAGAAGACCGAGCATCAGCAGATACCAGGAGCCGTAATCGGCCAGGAGGTTCTGTAAGAGAAAGAAGATGATGACGCCGAGGATCGGTCCCTCGATCGTGCCGATGCCGCCGATCACGACGATGAAGATGACATAGGCCGTCCAGTCGGTGACCGAGAAGGCGGCGTCCGGCGAGATGCGCGCCTTCTGCACGTAGATCAGCGCCCCGGCGATGCCTGTCATGAAGGCGGTGGCGAGATAGACCAGCGTCTTCATCCGCCGCGCATCGACGCCGAGGGCGCGGGCTGCCTGCTCGTTGTCACGAACGGCGGCAAGGCCGAGACCCTGCTTGCTGCGCAGAAGACCATAGATGAAGCCGATTGTGGCGACGGCGAGGATCAGCGCCAGCCAGTAAGTCAGCGCGTCGCCCGCCTCGGAAGCCTTCATGCCGAAGAGGTCGCGCATCGCGCCGACGCCCATCATGTCGCGGGTCGCCTCCCGCGGCAACGAGGTGCCGGTGCCGCCGCCGAGCGCCTTCCACTGGGCCAGCAGCAACCGCACGACTTCGGCCACAACCCAGGTGCCGATGGCGAAATAGGGACCGTAGAGGCGGAAGGTGAAGAAGGCTGTGGGAATGGCAAGGGCGACGGAAAATACGCCGGCAATCAGGATGGCCACGACAGGATCGACGCCGAACAGGATGACGCAGCCGAACATCGTATAGGCTCCAAAGCCGACGAAAACCTGCTGGCCGACCGAGATCAGCCCGGCATAACCGGCAAGCAGGTTCCAGTTCTGTGCCAGCACCAGCATGGTGAGGATGAAGAAAAGGTCCTGGATGACGCCGCGCGCGACGATGAAGGGTGCAGCGAAGGCAAGCAGCAGAAGGGCAACGACCGCGACAGCCGACAATGTCGATGCCCTGGTACGCGTCTCGACGGTGAAGGATGGAATGGCCATGGTCATCGATGCACCTCAATCCACCGCGCGCGGGAAAAGGCCGCGCGGCTTGAACAGGAGAACGGCGAGGAATGCCAGGTGGCCGGCAAGGATCTGCCATTCCGGATTGATCGCGGCACCCACAGTCTGGGCAACGCCGAGGATGATGCCGCCGGCGAGCGTGCCCCAGAGCGAGCCGAGGCCGCCGATGATCACCGCTTCGAAGGCGTAGATCAGTCGCGCTGGCCCTGACGTCGGATCGAAATTGGCGCGTGTCCCGAGATAGAGGGCAGCGATCGTCACCACGACCATGGCGAGCCCCGTTGCCATCGCGAAGATGCGCTGCGGCCGAATGCCCATCAGCCCTGCCGTCACCGGATCGTCCGAGGTTGCCCGGAAGGCGCGGCCGACGGAGGTGCGGTAGATGAGCTGGTTGAGACAGACGATGACGGCGACGGCGGAAAAGAAGGTCATCAGCGGCATGATGCCGGCGGTGACAGGACCTAGATTGACGGAGGCGCTCTCGAGACTGCCGGCAAAAACACGGCGGCTATCGGCCGAAAATCCTTCGAGCAGGCCGTTCTGGATGACGATCGACAAGCCGAAGGTGACAAGCAGCGGCGGCAGGATATCCTTGCCGAGAGTGCGGTTGAGCAGGAAATATTGCAGGCCCCAGCCGATGGCGAACATCAACGGCATCGCGATCAGGGCGGCAACGAACGGGTCAAGCCCGAGTGTTGTCACCAGGATCAGAATCAAGAAGGCGGCAAGCACGATCAGGTCGCCATGGGCGAGGTTGACCAGCCGCATGATGCCGAAGACGAGGCTCAAGCCCGCCGCAAACAGCGCATAGAGCCCGCCGAGCAGCACGCCCTGGAGAATGGTATCAAGCCAGTTCATGATGATCGGTCCCGAAATAGGCCTTGTGGATGTCGGCGCGGCTAAGATCGGCAGTGCGGCCCGACAGCGTCACTCGCCCCTCCATCATGCAGTAGACGCGGTCGGCCACCTTCAGCGCCTGAGCAATATCCTGCTCGACGATGACGATCGAAGCGCCGGTCTCGCGGATGAGCGGGAAGGCGCCGTAGATATCGCGGACCACGACAGGCGCAAGGCCAAGGCTGATCTCGTCGCAGAGCAGTAGCGCAGGATTGGACATCAGCCCGCGGCCGATCGCCACCATCTGCTGCTGCCCGCCGGAAAGTGCTGTGGCCGGGTTGTTGCGCCGCTCCTTCAGGATCGGGAACAGCGCGAAGATGCTTTCGAGCGTCCACGGGCCATCGATCTTGCGGCCATAATTGCCGACCAGCAGGTTTTCCTCGACATTCAGCGACGGAAAGAGTTTTCGCCCTTCCGGCACCATGGCAATGCCGCGCGCCAGAATGTCCGGCGCCGGCAGCGCCCCGATCGGCTCGTCGCGGTAAAGGATCGATGCCGGCGCATTGGCGAGCACGCCGGAGATCGAGCGCATTAGCGTCGTCTTGCCGGCCCCATTGGCGCCGATGATGGCGATGGTCTCGCCGGAGCCGACCATGATATCGACGCCGAATAGCGCCTGGAAGTCGCCGTAGGAAGCGGTCAAGCCTCTGGTTTCGAGCAGCGCCATCAGATCTCGATCCCCAGATAGATTTCACGCACATCGCGCGACGCCATAATGTCCTCCGGCTTGCCGATGCCGATGACTTTGCCGAAATGCAGCACCAGCAGCCGCTCGACGACGGAATTCAGCGCATGCAGCACGTGCTCGATCCAGATGACGGCAACGCCGCGCGCATGAATGGCGCGGATGGTGGCCACCAGCGACCGGCACTCGCCCTCGGTCAGTCCGCCGGCGATTTCATCGAGCAGCAGCAGCTTCGGTTCCGTCGCCAGCGCCCGGGCCAGTTCCAGCCGCTTGCGCTGCAGCAGCGACAGGCTTCCGGCCAGCACATTCGCCTGATCGATCAGCCCAGTGTCCACCAGGATTTCGGCGCAGCGGTCCGACACCTCGGCCTCGCGCCGCCGCGATCCGAAGGCGCCGGCGACCAGGAGGTTTTCGAAGACCGTCAGCTTCTCGAACGGCTGCGGGATCTGGAAGGTGCGGCCCATGCCCGACAGGCAGCGCGCCATCGGCGGCGTGCGGGTCACATCGCTGCCGAGAAAGCGGATGCTGCCGCTATCGGCAGGGATATTACCGGTGATCAGATTGAAGAGCGTCGACTTGCCGGCGCCGTTCGGCCCGATAATGCCCAGCGCCTCTCCTTCGCCGACGGCAAAGGAAATCTGCTCGGCGACCGTCAATGCGCCGAATTTCTTCGAGACCCCATCGAGTTCGAGAATTGCCAAACCCATTCCTCCCAGAATAGGCGGGGCCCCTAGCAGGCCCCGCGCCAAAAATCAGGCGATCGCTTCCATTTTGCCGCCGACCGGAATGTTCGGCGCCGTCTTGTTGTCGGTGATGACGAGATCGTAGCCGCCGCCGTCCTTCAACCGCCACTGGCCGCCGACGAGCGGCGTCTTGGCGATGTTCTTGGCGGCAAACGGCGGCAGGCCCTTGCCGTCCCAGGCGATCGGACCGACCAGCGTATCGAGCTTGGTGGCGGCAATCGCCTCTGCGACGGCATCCCCGTCCGTGGGGTCTCCGGCCCGCTTCATCGCATCCACCGCCAGTTCGAACAGCGCATGGGCAAAGCCGATCGGCTGCGTCCAGGGCCTGTTGGTCGCCTTGGTGAAGGCGTCTGCCACCTGTGCTGTACTTTCCCCGGTCAAGGACGACTTGAACGGATGGCTCGGCGTCCACCAGACTTCCGACGACAGATTGTGCCCGGCATTGCCGAGCGCCTCCACCGTCTGCGGGAAGAGCAGCGCCTTGCCGATCGAGGCGATCTTCGGGGCAAAACCCTGCTGCTTGGCCTGGTTCCAGAAGGTGGTGAAGTCAGGCGGGATCACCACGCCGGTGATGATTTCGCACTGGCCTGATTTGAAGGCGTTGATCTGCGCCGAGAAATCATCCGTCATGTTCTGGTAGCGGCCGGGGTCGATCAGGCCGTAGCCCATCCTTTCCAGCACCGGCGGGAAGCCGACGACCTTGTCGCCCCAGGCATTGCCGTCGCCATCGTTGGGGAACAGGCCGCCGACCTTCTTATTGGTCTCGATCTGCGCCCACATATTGGTGAAGACCGCGATGACGTCTTCGAGACCCCAGAAGAAGTGATAGGCGAAGTTGAACGGTTTCCATGAGCCGGGGTCGCCGGGATTGCCCTGCTGGCCGATGAACCATGGCTGCCAGGGCGCGACCGTCGAAATGCAAGGCATTTCCTCAGCCTCGCAGGTGGTCGCCACCGGATTGGTGGTCTCCGGCGTCGAGGCGACGAGGATCAGGTTTACCTCGTCGGTGACGATCAGTTCCTTGGCGACCTCTGCCGCCCGGTTTGGATTGGACTGGCTGTCCTTGACGACGACCTCATAGTTGAGACCCATCGACTTGGTGGTCGCCAGAAAACTGTCGATGACGAATTTATCGGCCTCACCGAAGGCGGCAAGCGGCCCCGTCTGCGGGCTGACATAACCAAGCTTGATCGCGGCATCCTGCGCAATCGCAGGGGCGGCGAGCCCTGAGGTCACCGCCAATGCACCGGTGGCGGCCGTCGTCTTCAGAAAATCGCGTCTGGTAAACATGTTTCCTCCTCCCATTTTTTCTCTCCTCCCAGAGAGCGTGATGTCTGTCGTCAACCTATGCCGGCCGCGTGCCCTCCCAGGCATCCTGCAGCAGGGCGCGAATGGATTGCCGGTCGATCGGCCTTGGATTCCAGTAGGGATTTTCGGTGGCGATCTCGGCTGCGCGATCGAGATCGGCTTCGCTGAGGCCGAGATCCTTCAGCGCCAGCGGTGAACCGATTTGTCTCGCGAAATCCCAAAGCCCGCCGCCGACCGAACCGCCGAAGATATCGGCGACCGGCGCCAGAAGTTCCGGCACGGCTGCGGCATTGTAGGCGGCGGTGTGCGGCAGCATGATCGCATGCGTATCGGCATGCGGCGTATCGAAGGTGCCGCCCAGCGTGTGGCAGATCTTGTGGTGCAGGGCCATGCCGACCGTGCCGAGCACGGTGCCGCAGAGCCAGGCGCCGTAGAGCGCATCGGCACGGACATCGGCAGCCCGGGGCATCGCGACGATGTCAGGCAGACTGGTCTTGAAGGCCCGCAGCCCCTCGGCCGCCATCAGTGTCGAAATCGGGTTGCGATCCCGAGCATAGAGCGCCTCGACCGCATGGGCCATGGCATTCAGCCCTGAGGTGACGCTCATGCCGACCGGCAGGCCGAGCGTCAGCGCCGGGTCGTAGATCACCACCTCAGGCAGGATGCTCGCATGGCGCACGGTCGTCTTGCGCCCACCCTCGGTCTGGCCGAGGATAGGCGTCACTTCCGATCCGGCATAGGTCGTCGGAATGACGATCTGCGGCAGATCCGTGCGATAGGCGATTGCCTTGCCAAGCCCGGTGGTCGAGCCGCCGCCGAGCGAAACGACGCAGTCGGCCTGCGTTCGGAGAACGACCTCCCTCGCCTCTTCGGTGACATCGACCGGAGTGTGCATGACGGCGCCGGCAAAGACGCCGACAGCGAGAGAGCCCAGTTGCGCTGCCAGCGCTTCGGCATCGGCCTTCTGTTGCGGCGTCGAGAGGACGAGCGCATTAGCGCATCCGAGCTTTTCCACCCACTCGCCGGCGGCAGCGCTCTTGCCTTCGCCGAAGACGATATGGGCGGGGCTGCCGCTATAGATGAAATCGCGGCTCATATCTCGGCTCCCTGCCTGGCGCGGACCATGACGAAGGTCAGATCCAACAGCCACCCCTTGCCCCGCGGCTCGAAGGTTCGCACCAGCTCCGGCTTGACGGCGAAGATCGCGTCTTCGGCCAGATGCGGATCGCTGCCGTCATAGATATGCGTGGTGATCGTCTCGAAGCCCGGGGCCTTGATCATGAAATGAAGATGCGCGGGGCGGCGCAGCGGATAGCCCGCCTGCCGCAGAAGTTTTCCCACCGGCCCATCGTCCGGCACGCCATAGCCGCATGGCTTGATGGTCCGATAGTGGAAACGTCCATCCGAATCCGTGCGGAAGCCGCCGCGCAGGTTGAATTCCGGCTGCAGATCCGGCTGCTGGTTTTCGTAAAATCCTTGAGCATTGGCCTGCCAGGTGATGATCTCGGCATTTGCGATGGGATCGCCATCGAGATCCTGCGCGCGGCCGGAAACATCAAGCGTCTCGCCGATCCCGTCGAGCGAGATATTGCTGCCGAGCGCCAGTTGCGGAACGTCGGCGCGGAAGAAGGGTCCGCGCACGGTGTTGGGGGTGGCCGTCTTCGGACGGCGCGAATTGATTTCTTCGACCAGAGCCGAAGCGCCGAGCAGATCCGACAGCAGCACCCACTCCTGGCGCCGCTCGTCGCTGGCATGGCCGACATCGGTCAAGAATTCGATGACCTGGCGCCATTCCGCCTGGGTGGGCCGCACTTCGCGGATCAGCGTATGAAGATGCGTCACCGCTGCCGCGAGAACCTGCGGCAGGCTGTTGTCCCTTGATGGCGGTAGTCGTTGCGCGAACATGTCATGCGAGGTGGCCTCGCTGAAATTCAGCGCCATCGGACCCGGCGTCATGCGTCTCCTCCAAGGCAATGGCTGGTGGAGACAAATTTAGTCCAATCGCTATATGCCGGTAATGATTTTATTCGCGATTAATATATCATATCGTTATGAAGATAGACGAACGTCACCTTATCCAGCTTGCGGCAGTCGTCAAAACCGGCGGGGTCACCGAGGGAGCGGCCCTGCTCGGCCTATCGCAGCCGGCTGTTTCGCGCACGCTCTCGATGCTCGAGGCTCGCATCGGCGAACCGCTGTTCCTCAAAGGGCGACGGCCGCTGCAGCCAACGCCATTGGGACGAGCGCTGGCCGATCACGGTCAGACTATGCTGTCGGCATCGCGCAAGGCCTCTGATGTCGTCGAAAGCTTTCGGGCCGGCCGAAGCGGCGTGGTGCGCGTCGGTGGTACGCCTTTTTTCATGGATGCGTTGATCGCGGGGATGATCGCCGAGTTCCAGAACCTGCATCCAGACGTGCGCATCGACCAGACCTATGGTTATTTTCCAGACCTCCGTGCCGCGCTCAATGCCGACCAGATCGACCTTGCCATCTGTCCGATCGATATTCTCGACGAGGGCTCCGGCCTTGAATTTCAGCAGATCCTGCCCGGCCGCAACGTCGTCGCCTGCCGGGTCACCCATCCTTTGCTGTTGAAGCGGCGACCTCAGCCGGCGCACCTGCTCGATTTTCCTTGGGTGGCGCCCCCGCCAGGCAGCCCGCTACTCACCGATCTGCGCAGCATGCTGCTGTCTTTCGGCGCAACCGAAGTCAAGATTCGCTATTCGGGCGGCTCCCTCATGAGCGTCGTCCACTACATGAAGGCGGCTGATGCGCTGACCATCATGCCGCACAGCGTCGTCTTCGCATTGCGCAACGAAAAGTCCATCACCGCCCTGCCCGTCCCCATCCCCCATTCGGAACGCGCGCTCGGTTTGCTGAAGCGTTCGGACGCACCCCGCACGCCCGCCGCCGATCACTTCGCCCGCCACATCCGCACAGGCTTCGATAACCTCAAGCATCTGATCAAGCGGCACGAGCAGTCAGTGGTCTGGGGAGCCTAGACGCTAGTTTCCCGGCGAGTGACCCATGAGCGTCGCCGCCGGGGCATATGCGGGTCGCGTGGGCGAGTGGGTTGGCGACATTTGCAGTTCCTGACCGTCTTGGTCACCTGCAGGGCGACTGATCATCTCGATCTGGAGATCGGCGAAATGGCTGGCTCCGGTACAGTTGCAGAGAACGGATTTGCGGCATTGCAATAGGTGATAACGCAGCGCAATATAACTGTCATAAATTGGGGCAGTCAGGCGCCGTGCGATGAGGATTTGCATCTATAAGTCGGATAGGGCACCTGAGCTTACCCTCTTGCTGCGAGAGGATTTGCCCATACCTTCGGATACCAAGATAGACAAATGGACCAAAATTAAGGTCGTCACGGACAGAGAGATGAGGGCAGACCTTTTGATTCAAATTGGCGGGGCGGGGTATGTGTTAACTCGACTCAGCGCGAATAGACGAGGCTAGCATGGCCGTTGCCGTCGCGTTATCACGCCACCAACGCCGCATAATCCGAGCCGGTAAACCAGCATCCGAGTGCTGAGTTGCACCGAACGAGCTAGAGCCTTTAAGACCGGTTGCGAAGTATCGCCAACTAGCCTCCTGAGATCAACATGCAGTTCAAGCGCAATGAAATTCACGAACTGTCGATCTTTCTCGCGATAGTCCAGTACCGTAGCTTTCGGAAAGCGGCGGATCACCTGGAAGTAACGGCTTCCGCCCTGAGCCACAGCATGAAGGCGCTTGAGCAAAGGCTGGGCGTTCGCCTCCTTAATCGAACCAGCCGCAGCGTTGCACCAACCGCCGCCGGAACAGCCCTCGCCGAGAAGATTTCTGCCGGGCTCGAGCTTATCAACTCCGGATTGGAGGACTTGAACGGACATTATCAAGGTGGCGCCGGCAGCATTCGCATCAATGTTCTGAAAGATGCCGCCGTTCTGCTTTTGCGGCCAGCCATCCCGGTGTTCCAGCAGCGCTTCCCGAATGTTGAACTCGAGGTCGCCGTGGATGACCAGTTCGTCGATGTCACCGCGGACGGCTTCGATGCCGGTATCCGGTACAGCGGCACCATCCCGGAAGACATGATCGCAGTTCCTCTCACTCCTCCTTTAAAGTGGGTCGCGGTCGCTGCCCCTGATTATCTCAGAAGTCATGGTCGCCCTGTCATGCCGGAGGACCTCAATTCCCACCACTGCATCCGGATACGGACGGGCCGCGGCCAGATCTACAAGTGGGAATTCGAACGCGGCGATGACCGGCGCGAGATCGACGTTCCCGGAGCGCTGATATCAGGCGAAACCGATCTTGCCATCAATGCGGCTCTGGAAGGCGCCGGGCTGTGCTATTGCCTGGAACGGTTGGCAAGCCCCTACGTTTCCGCAGGCCGTCTGGAAGTCGTTCTTCCCAAATGGGCATCGATAGGCCCGCCGTTTTCGATGTATTATTCCAGCCGGCGGCAGCTTCCCTTCGGCGTCGACGCGCTGATCAAGATCGTTCGCGGCTTGAACGGATTTTAGCGGCTGGTTCCAATCGATGAGCCTGGTTCATCGGTTCAGTGATTTCCACTCTATTGATTCATCGCTCTCCCGCGTTGTACCGCTTCCATCGAACCTTCATCAGGAAGCGGACACATCACATGAGCAAGCGGATCATCTTTACCGGCGGCAGCGGCAAGGCCGGCCGCCATGCGGTTCCATATCTGGTGGAGAAGGGACACAAGGTCCGCAACCTCGACCTCGTTCCCTTGAACTGCCCCGGCGTGCAGACGTTGATCACCGATCTCAGCGATAGCGGCCAGACCTTCAATGCCCTGTCGATGCATTTCAGCGGCGAGGGTCTGCAAACGCCGGGCGGACCGGCCAAGGTCGACGCCGTCGTGCATTTCGCCGCTATACCGAGCCTGCTGCTCAAGCCCGACAACCAGACTTTTTCGGTCAATGCGATCTCGACCTACAACGTCATCGAAGCGGCGGTGAAGCTCGGCATTCCCAAGGTGATCATCGCGTCGAGCGAAACGACCTACGGCGTCTGTTTTGCCGAGGGAGACAAGGATTTCCATTCGTTTCCGCTCGAAGAAGACTATGACATCGACCCGATGGACAGCTATGGGCTTTCCAAGGTCGTCAACGAGAAGACGGCCCGCGCCTTTGCGATGCGCAGCGGCATCGACATCTACGCCCTGCGGATCGCCAACGTCATCGAACCGCATGAATACGAGCGTTTTCCGGGTTTCCTTGCCGATCCGCCATCGCGCAAGCGCAACGCCTGGAGCTACATCGATGCCCGCGATCTCGGGCAGATCGTCGATCTTTGCCTGCGGGCCGACGGCCTCGGTTTCCAGGTCTTCAATGCCGTCAACGACACGATCACGGCAAGCGAGCCAACGCGGGGTTTCCTCGGCAAATGGGCGCCGAACACGCCGATCCTCCGGGAGCTCGGCGAATTCGAAGCGCCGCTCTCGAACCGGAAGATCCGGGAGGTTCTCGGTTTCAAGGAAGAACACAACTGGCGGAAATACGTTTCCGGCGCATGATGCAGCGAGCCGCATTTGCGGCACCGCCGATCAACAACTCGGAGGAAAGACCATGAAGACCACAAGACTTGGCAAGACAGGGCTTGAAGTCAGCCGCATCTGCTTCGGCTGCATGTCCTTTGGCAAACAGACGGACGAACGCCCATGGGTTCTCGGGCTCGAAGAGGCGCGGCCACTCTATAAGCGCGCATGGGATGCCGGCATCAATTTCTTCGATACGGCCAATGTCTACGCGCAGGGCACGAGCGAAGAGATCACCGGCGTCCTGCTCAAGGAACTGGCGCCCCGCCAAGAGATCGTGCTGGCGACCAAGGTGTTCGGCCGCATGCGTCCCGGCCCGAACGGCCAGGGTCTTTCCCGCGCCGCGATCCTTACCGAGATCGACAACAGCCTGCGCCGCCTCGGCACCGACTATATCGATCTCTACCAGATCCACCGCTTCGACCCGTTCACCCCGGTCGAAGAAACCATGCAGGCGCTAAACGACGTCGTGCGCGCCGGCAAGGCCCGCTATATCGGCGCATCCTCGATGTGGGCCTGGCAGTTTTCCAAGCTCCAGCATGCAGCCGAGGTCAACGGCTGGACGAAGTTCGTTTCGATGCAGAACCAGGTCAGCCTCACCTATCGCGAGGAAGAACGCGAAATGCTGCCGCTCTGCAGCGATCAGGGTATCGCCGTCCTTCCGTGGAGCCCGCTTGCCGGCGGCAAGCTGACCCGTCCCTGGGGCACCGAGACCAAGCGCGCCACCACCGACCGCTACAACAAGAGCATGTACGAGAAGACCGGCGATCGGGACGTCGTCGAGGCCGTCGAAGCCGTCGCCAAGGCGCGCAAGACGTCCATGGCGCAGGTCGCGATGGCCTGGGTGCTGCAGAAGCCGGTCGTGACCTCGCCGATCGTCGGCGTCAGCAAGATGAGCCATCTCGAAGATGCGATCGCCGCGGTCGACTTCGAACTCACCGGTGATGACGTCAAAGCGCTTGAAGCCCCCTACAAATCGCTGCACGTCGCCGGTTTCTGACGATAGCTCCGCGCGGGTTTTCAGACGCACAGTAACGTTTTGGATTGCGGCATAGGAAGAGATCATGACGAAAGAAGCAATGGTCGCTGGCATCCCGCAGATGGGGTACGGCACATGGAACCGCTCGGCCGATGAAGCCCATCAGGGCGTCATCTGGGCGCTCGAAGCCGGATGCCGCCACATCGACACCGCCCAGGGCTACGGCAACGAGCAGGATGTCGCCCGCGGCATCAAGGACGCCGGCGTGGCGCGCAACGAAATCTTCATCACCACGAAGGTGAAGCCCGACAATTATGGCCCTGGAGCCGTCATGCCGTCGGTCAGGGAAAGCCTGGAAAAGCTCCGCGTCGACCAGGTCGACCTGTTGCTCCTGCACTGGCCGTCGCCGCATAACAAATATCCGCTTGCCGATTATCTCGGCCAGTTCGCCGAGGTTTTCGATTCCGGCCTTGCCAGGCAGATTGGCGTCTCGAACTTTACCAAAGCGATGATCGACGAAAGCATCCGCCTGCTCGACAGCCGCACGATCACCACCAACCAGGTGGAGTGCCACGTCTATATGCAGAACCGGCCGATCATCGATTATTGCCAAAACCTCGGTATCGCGGTCACGGCCTATTCGCCGCTCGCGCGCGGCGCCGTCGTCGGCGACCCGGTTCTTGAAGAGATCGGCAAGGCCCGCGGCGCCACCAGCGACCAGATCGCGCTCGCCTTCCTGATCGCCAAGGGGCATGTCGTCATCCCGTCTTCCAGCAAGAGGGGCCGCATCATGCAGAATTTCGAAGCCCGCAAGATTACGCTGACGCCGGCCGAGATCAAACGGATCGAGGGCCTCGAGAAGGGCATGCGACTGGTAAACGGCGATTGGTGCCCCGTTTGGGACGTGTGAAGGCAGTTCGCTGCTCGTTCTTTCACCGCCGTCGACATCGAAATGACAGCCGCCGCTGATGCCGCAGTTGTGTTCAAAGAGGAGATGAATATGGATTATCGCAAGCTCGGTCCCAGCGGGACCGTCGTCACCGCCTATTGCCTCGGCACCATGACCTTCGGCGCGGAGGCCGATGAGGCCGCCTCCCACAAGCTGCTCGACGATTATTTCGCCTGGGGCGGCAATTTCATCGATACCGCCGATGTCTATAGCGCCGGCAAGTCGGAAGAGATCATCGGACGCTGGCTGAAGGCGCGCCCGACCGAGGCCCGCCAGGCGATCGTCGCCACCAAGGGGCGGTTCCCGATGGGCAACGGCCCCAACGATATCGGCCTGTCGCGCCGGCATCTTAGCCAGGCGCTCGACGATTCGCTCCGCCGCCTCGGCCTCGAGCAGATCGACCTTTACCAGATGCATGCCTGGGACGCGCTGACGCCGATCGAGGAAACGCTGCGTTTCCTCGACGATGCGGTTTCCTCCGGCAAGATCGGCTATTACGGCTTCTCCAATTATGTCGGCTGGCATATCGCCAAGGCCTCCGAGATCGCCAAGGCGCGCGGCTATACCCGTCCGGTGACGCTGCAGCCGCAGTATAACCTGCTGGTGCGCGACATCGAACTCGAGATCGTCGCGGCCTGCCAGGATGCCGGCATGGGTCTGTTGCCGTGGTCGCCACTCGGCGGCGGCTGGCTGACCGGCAAATACAAGCGCGACGAGATGCCGACGGGCGCCACCCGCCTCGGCGAAAACCCCAATCGCGGCGGTGAATCCTATGCGCCGCGCAATGCGATGGAGAGAACCTGGGCGATCATCGCTGTCGTCGAGGAGATCGCCAAGGCGCATGGCGTCAGCATGGCGCAGGTGGCGCTCGGCTGGACGGCGGCGCAGCCGGCGATCACCTCCGTCATCCTCGGCGCCCGCACGCCGGAACAGCTCGCTGACAATCTCGGCGCCATGAAGCTCAAGCTCTCCGACGACGACATGGCGCGGTTGAACGAGGTGAGTGCGCCCCAGCCGTTCGACTACCCCTATGGCAAGGGCGGCATCAACCAGCGCCATCGCAAGATCGAGGGTGGGCGGTAGTTCGTGGACTGGGACGGTGGCCGAGCCGCCGTCCGGTTTGCCTCGTCACGGCGCCTGTCTCATCGGTCGTCCGCCAAGCCGGCATTTCGATGGAACTCCATCTCGCCGCCACCTTTGTCACGGTTCTTGTCATCGGCATCTGGGCAATCTCCGGCATGCGGAATGCGCCGGCGCGGATCGCGTTGCATGAAGGCAAGGCACCGCTGGTAGCGCTTCCCACCTGGGGCCTAATGCCGTTCTGCGTGATCGGCATCGCGGCCTTTCTCGTCGAAGGTGCCGGCATCGATTGGTCGGCGATCTATATGCGCGATGTGTTTTCGGTCGAGCCCTTCATTGGCGGACTGGGATTGACGCTTTTTACCTTCTGCATGGCGCTGACGCGCCTGTTCGTCGATCCGCTGGTCGATCGGTTTGGCGCGCGGGCCGTCACCACGATGTTGCTTGTTCTTTCGGCGATCGGCATCTGCGCCGTGTCGGGGGCGCCGCATCCCTATGTCGCGCTGGCGGGTTTTGCCTTGATGGGCGCCGGCTGCAGCGCGGTCTACCCTCTCGCCGTTTCGGCGGCGGCCCAACGCACAGATCGCGCGGCGCTCCGGGCTGCCGGCGGAGGTAGCGCTGCGACTGCTCGGAGCGCCGTTTCATCGCCCTCAGAGTTTCTGTTGCTCTATCGCGCTGAAGCGCAATGCCCTTCCATCGGCTTCTGCCAAAGCGTCCATTTCCTTTTCGAGTACATCTCGATCGTCGACGCCGCGCAAGAGGCGACCAGCAAGCACATCGAACCGGCCAGCGGCGATGTCCGCGATAAGAAGTGCAGCTCGAGAAGGGTGGATATCGATGCCGTCGTCGAAGAGCTGCTGGATGGCGGGCAGATAAGTTTTGCCTGCCTCCGAAAACAACTGCTTTTCCGTCATGTCGGTTCGTACGAGCCCGGGGTCGACGGCAAAAGCGCGTATGCCATGAGCGATGGTCGTATCATTGAGACACTCGGTCAGCCGCATGATCGCTGCTTTACTCGATGCGTATCCGGAACCGTGTGGAAAACTATTGCCCGTCCCTCCGCCAACCAGGTTGATGATCCGGCCTCTGCCGCGCGCCAACATTGTCGAACAAGCCGTGCGGGAGGTGTGAAACGTCCCTTGCAAGTTGATTTCCACATCCCGCCACCAGGCAACAGGGTCACACTCCCATATCGGTCCAAAAGCCTGGAAAGAACCGTGATTGTTGACTAACGTATCAACCGGACCGAACTCAGATGCGATCCGGGCAAAAGCGTTTTCGACGGCGCTGTATTGGGTAACGTCGGTCGTCACAGCGATCGCTTGCCCGCCTTCATCTTCAATCAGCGAGGCTGTTTCCTCGATCTCAGTGGCGGTTCGCGCAAGCACTGCGACCTTGGCGCCTTCTCGCGCCTGCCGGAGCGCGATCTCCCGACCGATTCCTCTACCGCCACCGGTGACGACCGCTACGCTGTCCTTAAGCCGGGTCATTTTGTGCTCCTATCTTGTTTAGTGCCGCCGCCACGCAACGGTTCGGCTCGTTGAGCACTATCAGACAAAACCCTTGCTAGTTTCAAGATAGATGATAACGTTTCAATTAAATTGAGTGCCAAGGGCAAAGTCAACGTTTGGGAGGATGTGACATGACCAACAGCAGTGGATTCACGCATGAGATACGTCGCCGCACCCTGCTTGCGGGTGCGGGAAGTGCCGCATTGATGGCTTTGGCGGGTAGCGCCAACGCGCAGGATAGCGTGAGCGGCGAACTTGTGGTGCTGAATTGGCTCGGTGGTTCCGAGCTCGACATGATGCACCAGATCCAGAATGCCTTTACGGCGAAATATCCGAAAGTGACGATCAGGGAAGTTGCCATTACCGGCCAAGGAGACATGCGCGGTGGCATCCGCACGGCACTCATGGGCGGCGAAGTGGTCGATGTTCTCTACAACACCTGGCCGGCCTTCCGGAAGGAACTGCTCGATGCCGGCATGCTGCGGCCGATCGACGACCAATGGAAGTCCTTCGGCTGGGACAGGCTCATCAGCCAATCCTGGAAGGATCTCGGCGCTATAGCCGGCAAGACCTATGGCCTGACTTACACCTTCGGCAACCGCTCCGGCATCTGGTACAAGAAGGAGCACCTTGCCAAGGCGGGCATCACCGAGCCGCCGAGGAGCTGGGACGAGTTCGTCGCCAGCTTTGCGAAGCTTACAAAAGCTGGGTTCGCGGCTCCGGTCGCTATTCCCGGCAAATACTGGGCGCATGCCGAATGGTTCGAAACGCTGCTCCTGAGAACGGCAGGCGTCGAGACGGCTTCGAAGCTGGGCGCGCACGAAATTTCGTGGACCGATCCGGCCGTGAAGAATGCGCTTACAAAATATGCCGAAATGTTGACCGCGGGCTGCTGCGGTGCGCCGAACAGCATGCTCGCCAACGACTGGGACGGGGAAGCCGACCAAATCTTCCAGGCGAATTCCAAAAATTACCTGCTGATCGGCATGTGGATGAATAACCGCGCCAAGAACGATTACAAACTCACCGAAGGTAAGGATTACGGTCTCTTCCAGTTCCCCGCCCTCGGCATGGGTCATGACGACACGTCGAGCGTCGATACCAAGGAACTGCTCGTCACGGCAAACGGCCCCAATCCGAAGGCAGCCGACGCCTTCCTCGATTTCTGGACAAGCGCCGAGGCCGCCAACATTCTTGCCAAGAACGGCTATGCATCACCAAGCAGCAATACCGACACGTCGCTCTATGGCGAGACGCAGAAGGTGGCGACATCAGCGGTCGCAAGCTCGAAGCTGCAATTCGTGCTCGGAGATCTCCTGCCCGGCGATCTCGTCGATGAATATCGCGTGCAGCTGCAGAAATTTCTGCAGGATCCCTCGGATGCTAATATCGATAGCGTCCTTGCGGCAATCGAAACCAAGGCCCAGGGTTCCTACTGATGGCCGGCACCTCCGCTTCCCCCGCGCGGGAAGCGGCGGGCGTGATGCAGGTTTCCCCGCTAGCGGTCAGCATTGAAGGTCGCCGGCGTCTGCTCAGGGACACGCCCGCCGCATTGATCCTGATCGCACCCGTCATCGTGCTCTTTGCCCTCGCCGTGGTCTATCCGCTGGTGGAGACTATCCGCTTGAGCTTCTGGGACATACAGGGCCTGCGGAAGCCTTCCTTCATCGGCTTCGGCAATTATGTGCGGCTGTTTTCGGACGCCGCCTTTCGCAGCACGCTGCTAACGACCCTGATATTCACGATCGGGACGACGGTGATTTCTGTCTCGATTGGCTGGGCTCTGGCAATGACGTGCGCGTTCGCGCCACGACAGACGCTGCCGTTCCGCGTGATGATCTTTGCCGCCTTCGGTATTTCGGAGGCAGTTTCGGGCTACATGTGGATCGGCATCTACAGGGCCGACGCCGGCGGCCTGCTCAATTCGCTGATTCAGCTTTTCGGGTTTTCCGGCTTCTCGCATGCTTGGCTCGGTGACGCCAATACGGCACTGTGGGCGCTCATCATAGCCGCATCGTGGAGCGGCGTAGGCTTGCCCCTGATGCTGATCTTCGCCGCCATCCAGGCAATCCCGAAATCCGTGCTCGAAGCAGCCTATATGGACGGCGCCAAGCCGCTCTCGACCATGCGCCATATCATGATGCCGCTATCGATGCCCGGCGTGCGTGTCGCGGTTTTCATCAATCTTCTGGGTGCCCTGCGCGCCTTCGACATCATCTACATCCTGACGGGCGGCGGACCGGTGCGCTCAACCGAGACGGTCGGCTATTTCATGTACCGGGAATCCATGACCCAGTTCAAACTGGGCTATGGCGCCGCCGCGACCGTCATCCTGCTGCTGGCCGTGCTCATCGTCTCGATCCCCGCCATCATCCAGCGAACGGCAGGTGCGAAATGATCGGCAAGGCTCCCCGCTGGATTGTCATATTCGTCGGCATCATCGCCTGCATCTGGGTCATCCCAATCGCCGGTATCGTTGTTACATCCCTGCGTCCTCCCGAGGGCGTCTCGCTTGGCTGGTGGCACTTCGAGCGCTTCGATCTGACCTTCGATGCGTGGCACCGTGTCTGGGACAAATATCCGCTCTCCCAATCCATGTGGGTGACGATGAAAACGGCGGGGATTGCGACGGCGCTGACGATGGTTTTGACGCCGGCAGCGGCCTACGCCTTCCATTTCCTCAATTTCCCGTTCCGCCGCATCTTGCTGATCATCATCATCAACGCATTCGTGTTGCCGCAGCAGGTTGTCATCATTCCGCTCTTCACGCTGTGGCGCGATCTCGGGCTGATCGACAACATTCTCTCCGTTCTCATTCCCTATGTCGGGATGTCCTTCGCTTGGTCGATCTTCCTCGTCAAAAATTTCTTCGAGGATTTCCCGCGCGAACTAGTGGAAGCAGCCAAGATTGACGGCTGCGGACCGATTGCGACTTTCCGTCACGTGGTACTGCCGAACAGCCTGTCGCCGATCTTCGCCGTCGGCATCCTGCAGTTCCTCTGGACCTGGAACGCCTTGCTACTGCCGATGCTTTTCCTGCGCAACGACGTACCCCTGCCCGTGCTGCTCGCCCGCATCTCCGGCAGCTACGAGATCAATTGGGACCTGCGCTCGGTGGCGGCGATCATCACGACAATCGTTCCCCTCCTCGTTTTTCTTGTCTTCCAACGTCAGTTCGCCGCCGGCTCTCAAACCCGCACCGGCGCAAAGGAATAGGACCATGCCGAACACCACAAACAAGCCGTTGCGCTACCGCCAGATCCATCTCGACTTCCATACGTCGGAACATATTCCCGGCATCGGCGTCGACTTCGATCCGGATATTTTCGTTTCAACGCTGAAGGCGGCGCATGTCGACTCGATCACGATCTTCGCCAAGTGCCATCACGGCTGGTCCTACTATCCGACCAAGGTCGGCAAGCCGCATCCGCGGCTGGCCCGCCCGGACCTCCTCGGCGACATGGTGAAGGCGCTGTCGGCGGCCGATATCGAAAGCCCGATTTATATATCGGTACAGTGGGACGAGCTGACGGCGCGCGAACATCCCGAATGGCGCGCCATGACCGCGTCGAACCAATACCATCACGACCGTCCGGACGACCCTTCGGCGGGCAAGCAGCTTAGCCCGGCGTGGCATACGCTCTGCCTCAACCATGCCGGCCTACGGAAATACATTCTCGACCAGGCGCGCGAAGTCGCGCAAAGCTATCCCACGCAGGGTCTGTTCTTCGATATCATCCTCACGCCGGATTGTGTATGCCCGGCTTGCATCGAGCGCATGCAGTGCGAGGGCCTCGATCCAGAAAATTCGGCGGACCGGCTGAAGAACGACGAGGCCGTCAACGAACAGTTCCGGCGTGAAACGAGCGAGGCGCTGTTCAAGGAGTTCCCTAATCTCCGCGTCTTCTACAATTGCGGACATATCCACAAGCAGGGCCCGAAGCGCTTTTCCACCTATTCTCATCTCGAGCTCGAAAGCCTGCCCACCGGCGGTTGGGGTTACGATCACTTTCCGTCCAGCGCGCGCTACGCGGCAACGCTCGGCATGGATTTCCTGGCACATACAGGCAAGTTCCACACCTCGTGGGGCGAGTTCGGCGGTTTCAAGCACCCTGATGCGTTGGAATATGAATGTGCGCAAATGATCGCGCTCGGATCGAAGTGCCTGGTCGGCGACCAGTTGCATCCGAACGGCGCCATCAACCCGGATACTTACGCTTCGATCGCGCCGGCTTATCGACGCGTTGAAAAGCTGGAGCCGTTTCTGGATGGCGCGAAGCAGGTCTCCGAGATCGCTATATTGTCCGCCGAGCACATGAACCCCAAGGGCGCGCGCAATCACCCGAGCGACGATGGCGCGGCACAGATGCTGCAGGAGCTGAAGCGGCCCTTCGACGTGCTCGACAGTTCCGCTCGTTTCGAGGAGTACCGACTGCTGATCCTGCCGGATGAAATCCCGGTCGATGCTGCCCTTGCGGCGCGGCTGAAAGCCTATCTCGCCGGTGGCGGCAAGATCATCGCCTCCTGGCATTCGGGCATCGGCGAAGATGGTGCATTTGCTGTCGATTTCGGCATTGAGCGGCAGGCAACGCCGATCGCGTCCAGACCGAGCTATGTGAAGGCAGGCAAGGACCTTGATCCGTCCATGCCGAAAACGGCCTTCGTTTTCTACGATGAAGCCGAAACCGTCCGCGCGGTCGGCGCAACGGTGCTGGCCGGTATTTACCCCTCCTACTTCAACCGGTCTTACAAACATTTCTGCTCGCACCAGCATGCTCCCGACGATACAGCCGCTGATATGCTTGGCGCTGCCGTGACCGAGCATGGGGGCATCGCCTATATTGCCTACCCGATCTTTCGGCTTTACCGGGCCATTGGCCAGCCGCTTTACAAATATGTTGTTCGAGGGCTTCTCGATCGTCTCGTTCCCGATCCGGCGATGGTTACCGATCTTCCCTCATCCGGCCGGGCAACGCTGACCCGGCAGATTGGGCACAATCGCCACATCCTGCATCTTCTTTACGGACCGCCGCAGATCCGCGGCAAGGACGTTCGTGGCGATGACGGCTCGAGGCGGGTGATGGAAATGATCGAGGACATCCCGGCGATCGGCCCGGTTAACGCCAGCGTGCGGTTGCCGGCGAAGCCGAAGCGGGTTTTCGATGCCATGACCGGAGAGGATCTGGCCTGGGAAGCCGGCGCAGACGGCGCCATTAGCATCACAGTGCCGCGACTGCATATCCACAGCGCCGTGGTGTTCGAAGGCGTCTGATGCAGGTTGAGGTAGGGGAACCGTCGGACATTGCTCTTGCCGCCCGCAACGCTGGTGGGCGGCAGAGCGCTGGGCTATACGACGGAAAAGCGCTTCCCCTGGCGCTATTTCCCCTCAATGAGTGCAGGAGCCCGCTCGACATGCGACAGACGGACCGGACGGCCGGAAAGAGACGCGGAGCCACGATTATCGACGTTGCCAGGGTGGCGGACGTCGCTGTCGGCACCGTGTCGCGCTATCTCAACGGCGAGACGATCCGCCGCTCGAACCGCGAACAGATCGAGCGCGCAATCCAGGATCTGGGCTACCGGCGCAATGCCGCAGCGGCCTCGATCCGTACCGACCTTACCCATATGATCGGCTTCCTGGTGCCGACCTTCGACGAATTCCATGCCCGGATGTTGGAATATCTGGCCATTTCCGTGCGTCAGACCGGACGAGCGCTCTTGACCTACTGTCATGGCGGCGATCCGCGCGTGGTCGCCGAGGCTCTCGATTTCTTTGCCGCGCAACGCGTCGATGCACTGGTCATGGACGGCACGGCTGAGGTCTATGATCGCGTCGACGACCTGATCCATCACGACATTCCGATCATCTTCTACAATAACGACGTGCGTGGGCTCGCGGCGGACCGGGTGATGGTCGAAAATCACCGCGCGAGCTACCGCCTAATCAGCCATTTGATCGATCTCGGCCATACGCGCATCGGCATGCTGACGGGTGACCCGCGCAATTCGTCGGGAATCGAACGCCTGGCCGGATACGAGCAGGCGCTGCGCGACCGGGGCATCGTGGTGGATGCTTCCCTGGCAGTGCGCGGCAACTGGCGCATGGATGGCGGCTACGAGGCGACCAAGCGACTGATGTCGCTGGAAAGCCCACCCACAGCTATTTTCTCCGCCAATTACGGCATGGCGGTCGGGGCGCTCAGCTGGCTGAAGGAGAACGGCCGTCACGTGCCCGACGATATCTCGCTGGCGAGCTTCGACGACGTGGCGATCTTCCGCCTCTATGAGGCCGGCATTACGGCGGTCGCCCAGCCAGTCGCCAGCATTGCCGAGACCATCACCGACATTCTCGTGGAACGCCTGACGGAACCATCAGGAGGGGCGACCCGCAGCGTCGTTCTTGAATGCGACATCATTTTGCGGGGCTCGACGCGACGGATCACCTGACGCGTTCTGCCCGCCAAGCGGTTAAAGGGAGGAAGCTTTGGCCAGCGTAGAATTACACGATATCGACAAGTCCTATGGCAGTTTCGAAGCAATCGAAGGGCTCAATCTAAGCGTTGATGACGGCTCCTTCACTGTCTTTGTCGGCCCTTCCGGCTGCGGGAAATCGACACTGCTGCGTATGATCGCCGGCCTTGAAAAGATCACCGCTGGCGATCTCAAGATTGATGGGCGGCGCATGAACGAGGCGGATCCGATCGAGCGCGGCGTCGCCATGGTTTTCCAGAACTACGCGCTCTACCCGCATATGACGGTCGAGCAGAATATCGGCTTCTCGCTGCGCATGGCGGGCCTTGGCAAGTCCGAAATCCAGCGCAGCGTTGCTGTTGCGGCGGCAACGCTGCAGATAGAGCCGCTGCTCAAGCGCAAGCCCGCTCAGCTCTCGGGCGGCCAGCGCCAGCGCGTCGCGATCGGCCGGGCGATCGTGCGCAATCCGGCTGTCTTTCTGTTCGACGAACCGCTGTCGAACCTGGATGCCGAGCTCCGCGTCTCCATGCGTGTCGAGATCGCCAAGCTGCATCGGCGCATCGGCGCCACGATGATCTACGTCACCCATGACCAGACCGAGGCGATGACACTCGCCGACAAGATCGTCGTCATGCGCGCCGGCAAGATCGAGCAGACAGGGACGCCAGATACGCTCTATGCCGACCCCGACAACCTCTTCGTCGCCGGTTTCATCGGCTCGCCGCGCATGAATTTCCTGGATGGCACGCTGGACCCCAACGGCGTGGTTAGGCTCGATTGCGGCGCTGTCTTCAAGACCGGTCTTTTGCACGGCGCAGGCGACATTCCGATCAAAGCCGGCATTCGGCCCGAGCACTTCACCGGACGCGACGATGCTGGCGGCGCAATCGACCTCAAGGTCGACGTGGTGGAAAATCTCGGCGGCACCCGTTTCATCTATGGCACGCTGAATTCAGGGCAGGCCGTGATCATTGAGGACCGCTCCGAGACCATCCGCCGCCCCGGAGAGACCGTCACCGCCGGCTTCCCCGCAAGAAGGGCCTTGCTCTTCAGTGCGGACGGTGAGCGCATCCGCGAGACGCGCCCGGAAAACACCCTTCCGGCGGCGTGGCCATGACCGCTCATCTTCTCTGGTACGATACGCCCGCACAGCTGTGGACGGACGCGCTGCCGCTCGGCAACGGCCGGCTCGGTGCCATGGTCTTCGGCGATCCTCTGCGCGAGCACCTGCAGATCAACGAAGCCACCTTCTGGGCCGGCGGTCCCTACCAGCCCGTCAATCCAGACGCTTTTGGTCATCTGGAAACCGTGCGGCAGCTGATTTTCGACTGCCGCTATGCGGACGCCGAGGCGCTGGCCGAGAAACATCTGATGGCACGGCCGATCAAGCAGATGTCCTACCAGCCTATCGGCGATCTCCATCTCGAATTCGATCACCGCGAGAGCGTCTCCGGTTATCGGCGTGCGCTCGATCTCGATACCGCCATCGCTACCTCGTCTTACACTGCCGACGGTATCGCCTACCTGCGCGAAGCCTTCGTGTCGCCGGTCGATGGTGTGCTCGTCCTACGCCTCTCGGCCGACCGGAAACGCGCGATCAACTGCCGGATCTCCATCGACAGTCCGCAGCAGGGAGAAATGCGCATCGGCCAGGGATCTCAGCTGAGCTTTTCGGGGAAGGGCAAAGCGGAATCCGGCATTGCCGCCGCTCTCCGGTTCGCCTTTGGCGTCCGGCTTATCAACAGCGGTGGAACCGTGAACGCTTCGGGGGGAGCCTTGTCGGTAGAAGGCGCTGACGAGGTTCTGGTTTTTCTCGACGCCGCGACGAGCTTCAGGCGCTACGACGACGTGTTGGGGCATCCCGAGCGCGATATCGTCGATAGGCTCGAAAGCGCCGTCTCGCGCGACTTCGTATCGTTGCGCGACGACCATATCGAGGAGCATCGGCGACTGTTCAGCGCTTTCGCCATTGATCTCCGATCGACGCCTGCAGCGTCGCTTCCAACCGACCAACGTATCGCTGGGTTCGCTGGCGGCGATGATCCGGCGCTGGCGGCGCTTTATGTCCAGTTCGGCCGCTATCTAATGATTGCCTCGTCGCGTCCTGGGACGCAACCGGCCAATCTGCAGGGCATTTGGAATGCGGAAACGGATCCACCCTGGGGCAGCAAATACACAGCCAACATCAATCTCCAGATGAACTACTGGCTGCCGGCCCCGGCCAATCTACCCGAATGCCTCGAGCCGCTCGTCGAAATGGCCGAAGAGCTTGCCGAGACCGGCAAGGCGATGGCACACGTACATTATCGCGCCCGCGGCTGGGTCATGCACCACAATACCGATCTCTGGCGCGCAACCGGACCGATCGACGGCGCCAAATGGGGCCTCTGGCCAACGGGCGGGATCTGGTTGATGGCGCAACTGCTGGACGCCTGCGACTACCTTGATGACGCCGAAGCGATGCGACGTCGACTGTTTCCGATCGCCCGGGAGGCGGCGCACTTCCTCTTCGACGTGCTCGTCCCGTTCCCCGGCACGGATCATCTGGTGACGAACCCGTCGCTTTCACCCGAAAACGCCCACCCGCACGGAGCTTCGATTTGCGCCGGTCCGGCGATGGATAGCCAACTCATCCGCGATTTTTTGGGTCTCCTGCGCCCTCTCGCAGTCTCAATCGGTGGAGAGCCCGATCTTGTCGCCGACATCGATCGTGTGCTGCCGCGCCTTGCGCCCGACAGGATCGGCGCGAATGGCCAGTTGCAGGAATGGCTCGAAGACTGGGACATGCAGGCGCCGGAGATGCATCACCGCCATGTCTCGCATCTCTACGGCCTTTATCCGAGCTGGCAGATCGACATGGACAAAACGCCCGAACTCGCCGCCGCCGCCCGCCGTTCCCTGGAGATCCGCGGGGACGACGCGACGGGGTGGGGTATCGGCTGGCGCATCAATCTTTGGGCGCGGCTGCGCGATGGCAACCATGCTCACAACGTACTGAAACTGCTTCTGACGCCGGAACGAAGCTATAAAAACCTGTTCGACGCTCATCCGCCCTTTCAGATCGACGGAAATTTCGGCGGTGCGGCAGGCATCGTGGAAATGCTCGTGCAGTCGCGCCCGGGGGAAATCCATTTACTCCCTGCGTTGCCGACGGCATGGCCGGGCGGCAGTATCCGTGGCTTGCGCCTGCGCGGCGGCATGCTGCTCGACCTTGACTGGGAGGATGGCGAACCGCTGACGATTAGGCTCACGGCCTCGCGCAATGTCAGTTCGATCCTTCGCTTCGGCCAAACGCGACGCAAAGTCGATCTCGCCGCTGGCGAAAGTTTTTTCGGGGGCGGAAGCGAGTTCCGCTAAATCCGTGCGAACGACGTGCTGGGCCGAGCTCGTACGGCAAACGGGTTGTCCGATCCGTCGGAGACGGGTTTGCCGGCTACACGCCGGACGAAGCCGAGATTGCCGAACTCAAAAATATGGTGCTAGCACTCGAGCGCAAGGACCCGAAGGCTGCAGGCGACGCTGTATTTGATCGCGTGACGCAGCTTTTAAAAATGCGGCCGAAACCCATCGTTTAGCGTCAGAAACACGCTTGCTTGAAAAGTGGGAGCGGCCTCTCGCCCGGCGAGCATGCGGCCAATCAAATATGTTACCAGAAGTGAAGTCAGCCAGTTCGCAACCTGCATGAGGTTTTACTGAAATGAAAACATACACGCTTCCACAGACCGACCTCAATGTGTCGAGTATCATTCTCGGAATGATGCGGATCTCCAATATGAGCAATGGCGAAATCCAACAACTTGTCGATGGTGCACGCGATGCCGGCGTGACGTTCTTCGACCATGCGGACGTTTATGGCGGTGCGCCGCATCGCTGCGAGGCTCGTTTCGGCGAGGCGATCTCCCTCACCGCCGCAGAACGTGAGAAACTTGTCATCCAGAGCAAGGTCGGAATCCGCGAGGGATTTTTCGATTTCTCCGCCGAGCATATTCTGGCCTCGGTGGATCAGTCGCTCGCAGCGCTGAAGACCGACTATCTGGACGTGCTTCTGCTGCACCGTCCTGATACGCTTGTCGAGCCCGAAGAGGTTGCTGCGGCCTTCGACACGCTCAAATCTGCCGGCAAGGTCCGCCATTTCGGTGTTTCAAACCATACACCTGGCCAGGTCGAGCTGCTGAAAACCGCGGTCAAGCAACCGCTCATCGTCAATCAGGTACAGCTTAGCATCACGCATGCGCCGCTGATCGCATCGGGCGTTGCTGCCAACATGGCCGGGCTCGACCAGTCGATCGACCGCGACAACGGTCTCCTCGATTATTCTCGTATCAACGGGATGATGCTACAGGCCTGGTCGCCTTTCCAGAAGGGCTTCTTCGATGGCGTCTTCCTTGGCGACAACGAGAATTTCGCCGATCTGAACGGCGCAATCGACGAACTCGCCAAGGCCTACGGTGTAACGCCGACGGGTATCGCGGTTGCGTGGATCACCCGTCATCCGGCAAAAATTCAAGTCGTGCTCGGCACCACGAAGCCGGAACGTGTCGTCGAAGCCGCGGCCGGTTCTTCTATCTCGATGACCCGAGAGGAATGGTATCGCCTCTTCCGAGCTGCGGGACATACTCTGCCCTAACCCGCATGCGATGGTGGCGTTCGCGAATGTCGCCATCAAGCCGCGTCCTACTACGGTTTTACAGGACATGGAACATCGCGAAGATTTCCGCAGATTATCGTTTAGACCGAATCGAGACCTCGGGGCCGGAAAAGACACTCCCCCCTGACACTGTTCCCATGCCGCGCCTGTCCATTGGAAATTCGATGGCTCCGCCCATGACTGAAGCCATAGCAAACATCGCTGGCCAACCGATGGTTTCTTCTCGCAGTCAAGGCAGTCGAAATTTCAGTCAAAGGCCCTGCTTGCCAACAGAAATCGAAGGCAGGGGCAATCACACGCTCGAGATTAGACCACCGTCCACCCGGATCACCGACCCGGTCAGATAGGAGGCGCGGCTGCTTGCCATGAACGCGACAACGTCGGCATATTCCTGCGGTTCGCCGTAGCGCCCGACGGGGATCGATGCAGTGCTTGCCGCTGAAACCTCTTCGACGGCCTTCCCTTCGCGCTTCGCCTTCTGTTCGTCGAGGAAGGCGATACGCTGTGTGGCGACACGGCCTGGCAACACGACATTGACGGTCACGCCATCACGACCGACCTCGCCCGCCAGTGTTTTCGACCATCCGAGAAGCGACATGCGCAGGGCATTCGACAGGCCAAGATTGGGAATGGGCGCGACGACGCCAGATGATGTCGAGGTGATGATGCGTCCCCACTTCTTTTCACGCATCCGGGGAAGTACGGCATCGGAGATTGCTATGACCGACAGAACCATGCTGTCGAAGTATTTGCGCCAGCTCTCGGCATTCTGACCGGAAACGAGCGTCGGCGGCGGGCCGCCGGTGATATTGACAAGAACGTCTACCGAGCCGAGCTGCTCGTCGATGGCGGCGAGATTGGGCTCGATCACGCCGAGTTCGGCAAGGTCCCATTGAAGCGCCATCGCTAAGCCGCCAGCCGTGCGGATATCGGTAACCGTTTTTTCCGCTGCTTCCCTGTTGATATCTGCAACCGCGATCCGCGCGCCTTCGACGGCAAGGGTTTTTGCAATTGCCCCACCAAGCCCGCCGCCGGCGCCCAATACCAGGGCAGTCTTGCCTTTCAATCCGAGATCCATGGTCCGTTTTCCTTTCCGTTATTGGCGATCTTCATACGCTGTGATCATCAGCCCGCCATCCAGCCGCCATCGACCATCAGGTTAACGCCGGTCATGTAGCTCGCCATGTCGCTGGCGAGGAAAAGCGCGGCACTTGCGACATCGTGTGGCTCGCCGAGCCGCGGCCAAGGGGTGCGACGGCGCGAATAATCGAGAGCGTCGGGATCGTTGGCGACACCCGGTTTGCCGGTGACGATCTTGCCGGGGGCGATCGCATTGCAAACGATACCTGTCGCAGCATGGTCGACGGCAATTTGCCGGGTCATTTGCACGACTGCACCCTTGCTGACGCCGTATGGGAAATCACCAGGGCAAGCGACCATGCCGTGCTGCGATGAAATGTTGATGATGCGGCCACGCGTTTCACCGGTCGGCTCCTGCGCCAGAAATTGCTGCGCGGCTCGCTTGCAACAATAAAAGAACCCGGTGACATTGACGGCGATCACCCTATCCCATTGTTGGGGCGAGGTTTCAAGGAGATTGGTCGAGGTGTAGATCGCGGCATTGTTGACCATGATGTCGAGCCGACCGAACTCTTTCACCGTTTGTGAGACCAGCGCATCGACGTCAGCCCAGTTGGAGATGTCGGTCCTTACGAACATGCCCTTTCCACCTGCCGCAACGATGCAGGAAAGGGTCGTTTCACCCCCCTCGATCGGAGCCTCGGAGACGTCGGCGATCACGACGACCGCACCCTCTTCGGCGTAGCGAAGTGCGATCGCGCGGCCGAGGCCAGAGCTCGCGCCGGTGACAATGGCAATTTTCCTGTCGAGCAAAGGCATCGGCGTTCCTTTATGCAGTCCTGCGGACGACTTGGCCGCGACGGGGATTAATAAGCGTTCCGTCTTTGACGATGCGTGCGCCGCGCAGGAAGACGTCGGTCAACCGGCCGGCCGTGCGCTTGCCGTGAAATGGTGAATAGGCGGCACGGGAGGCCTGCTCGGTATTGGTGATAACAGCCGATCGGTCCATATCGACAATTAGAATGTCGGCATCGCTGCCGACGGCAATCGACCCTTTCGAACGTCCAAGTCCGAAGCGATGGGCGGGATTGTAGGCGCAGATCCGCACGAGATCCGTAAGCCCTATTACCTTCTCCGCCACAAGGTCCAGCATCACCGAGAGCAATGTCTGAAGACCCGGCATCCCGCCGGGAATATCTGCGAAAGATCCATAGACTGCCGACTTTTCGGCCGGGCTGTGCGGCGCATGATCCGTCGCCATGATTGTGATCAGGCCCTCAGAGACCGCTCGGCGCAAGGCCGCGACATCGTCGCGGCCGCGAAACGGAGGCGATCCCTTCAGCCGGGCACCTTCCGACTCGTAGTCGTCGGATGTGAAGAACAGGTTCTGCGGTGTCGTTTCGACGGTGACATCAGCCATGCTCCGAAGACGGCGCCAGGTCTCGACGCCGAGCCTCGAATTGATTTGACGCACATGCACGCGCGCGCCGGTCTCAGCCGCCGCCAGTACCGCGCGTGCGATACCGCCGGCTTCGGCGAGCGGCGGTCTGCTGGCCAGGAATGCCGGAATGCCAACACTGCGCTCCCGCAAGCCGGTTCCCTCGAGGATCGACTGGTCGCCGGGGGAAACGCCAATCACCGCGCCCGTACCCGCCAGCCGGCGCAGCATCTCCGTGACAGCATCCAGACTATCGAACCGATAGTCGACGGGTACGTCGGCCGTGAACAGTTCAAGAGAGACCGGGGACAAAGCAAGCAGGTCCTCCAGGCTGTCATAACTCTTCGAAACCACGGCCTGAAAGCCGACATCGACATGAATACCCCCCGCCGCGCTTGCCATCTTATCCGACAATTGCTGCGCAGTCGCCGTCCAGGGATCGTCCGTCGGCATGTCGAGGATGGTCGTCACGCCGCCGAGCGCCGCTGCGTGTGTGCCGCTTTCGAAATCCTCCTTCTGCGTCATTCCCGGTTCGCGCAGATGAACATGCGCATCGACCAGGCCGGGCAGCACCATTTTGCCGCTCGCATTGATGAAGCCGCGTGCCATGGCGGGCTCGCCAGGCGCAAGGAGGGCCACGACGACGCCGTCGAGAATGCCGATATCCGCAGGAAGTTGACCGCTTGCGTTGACGACCATGCCGCCGGTGATCAGCGTGTCGAACATAGTCGCCTTCGCCTCCCCTACCATAGACCCGCGAGCCGCGACTCTTCGTGCGTGACGACCTCGATAAGGGCCGCCTGCCCGGCCTTGACCTTGTCGAGGGCACGTAGCAACGCGGGGCGCAGCATTTCCGGGTCCACGACGCATTCCGCGTAACCACCGAGAGCTTCCGCGATCGGCGCGTAACTGCCTGTCACCCGATTCGCGCCGTATTTCGTGGTGGCAATCGGCATGCTTTTCGCGTAGCCGCCGAGCACGTTGTTGCGCAGCACGATGGTCAAGACAGGCAGATTGCAGCGGACTGCGGTTTCGAAGTCGATGCCGACCATTCCGAACGCGGACTCTCCCATCAGATTGACGACGGTCGCATCGGGACGAGCAAGCCTGGCCCCCATCGCAAAGCCGAGGCCGCTTCCGAGCTGGGTGGTCTTGCCCCAACCGATGTAGCTGCCGGGTGTGCTTGCCAAATAAAATGGGCAGAACTGGTCGCGCGGATTGCCGGCGTCGTGCGTCACGATTGAGGTCTTCGGATCGATCGCCTGCATGATCTCCCAGACGACACGGTAAGGTGAGATCGGCGTGCTGTCCGATGTCAGGAGCGGCATCCATTTTTCCATGAAAGCCGCGCGAACGGCGGCGATTTCCGCCGCCGGCTGCTGACGTTCACCGAGAGGCAGGTGAACGCGACGGATGAGTGCGATCATCTGTTTCAGGACCGAGGCGGCGTCTGCGACCACACCCTGGGCAATCGCATAATCCTTGCCGAGATCCGCATCGTCGAGCGTGACATGCAGGATGGTTTTATCTTCGGGAACCGGCAGGATGTAGTAGGAGCGCGTCAGGCTGCTGCCGAGCGCGAACACCAGGTCGGCCTTTGCTAGAAAATGGTCGACGGTCGCGGGTCGGGCACGCCCGGCTGTCCCGAGAGCAAGCGGATGGTCTTCCGGAAAAGCGCTCTTGCCGTTCGGCGTCGTCATGACGGGAATGTTCAAGAGTTCGGCAAGCTCGATCAGTTCCGGCGTCGCCGAGGCTGACAGCACTCCCTGCCCCGCGAGAATGACGGGATTTTTGGCGGCCAGCAGGCTTTCGGCCAGATCGACCACCTCACGATCACCGGCCTGCGGTACGCTGCGGCGCGGTCGGCGATGATCCGCTGGCAGAGCATCAAGCCTTTCGGCCAGCAGATCGACAGGCAACTCGAGCAGGACCGGCGCCGGCGGCCCATTCCTGACCCGCGATATCGCCGCATGCATGAGCTTGGGCAGATCATCGACCTGCGTTGCCGCCTCGCACCATTTGGTAATGTGCCGAAAGTTGCGGCGAGATTCGAAATTGGGGGCGATGGCTTCTGATCCGCGCGGGTAGCCGGTCGGCAGGAACAGCATCGGTACGCGGTCGTTGAAAGCCTGGGCAATGCCGGCAAATGCACTTTCGGCTCCCGGGCCATATTGCACAGTGACAACGGCAAGCTCCCTGCCGGCCGTCGCCCGGGCATAGCCCTCTGCGATATTGACGGCGACACGCTGCGTTCGCGCAATCAGCGGCGGAATGTCGAGCGCCGCTGAGGCATCGAAAAGCTCGCTTGCTGGAAAGCCAATGATCTGCTTGACGCCTTCCTCCTTCAGGACCCCTGCAACATATTCGGCGCCGCTCATCGTTTTCGCCTCGGCGGGCAAATGGCCATTCGGCAGTGCATGCGTGCCGTCAGCCATGATGATCGATCCAGTAACGGGCGATATCCTCGCGCCGCATGAAGGCCGCACCTGGCGTTTTCTTGACGTGCTCGATCACGTCACGCAGCCCCGACGCCCGATTGGGCTGGCCCATCCAGCGTGCATGCACGCCGATCGTCAGCATACGCCCGCCTGTCTCGTCGGCTTCGCCGATCATGTAGTCGATCGCCGATCGGCAATCCTCGGCAAAATCGCGCGGATTGCTGTAGCCGGGCGCGATCAGATAGCGGCTGTCGTTCAGCGTCTTCGAATAGGGCACGACGAGAAGCTTCGTACCCTCGTGATCGAGGAAATACGGAAGATCGTCGTTGCAGGGGTCCGAATAATAGAGGAAGCCGCCTTCCCTGACGATCAGGTCACGGGTGTTGACGCTTGGAAAGGATCGGCAATTCCAACCCAGCGGCCTTATGCCGGTCAATTTCTCATAAAGGGCGAGTGCTTCGTGAAGCTGCCGCTCCTCCTCATCGCGCGGCATGCCGGAATATTCGCTCCAGCGCAGCCCGTGGCCGAGCAGATCGTGGCCGCGGGCATTCATCCAATCGACGACAGCCGGGTTCTTCTCCAGCGCAACGGCGCAGGCCGAGATCGTTACCGGAATATCGTAACGGTCGAACAGGCGAGCCAGGCGCCAGACGCCGGCGCGACTGCCGTATTCGAAATGGGTCTCGGTGCCGAGGTCGCGCAGCGGCGGGCTGTTGGGAATATTGTACTCGCCCCAGTTGTCGTTTCGTCCGTCTTCAAGCCAGGAATATTCGGCCCCCTCCTCGTAGTTCAGCACGAGGTTGATCGCCAGCGTGACGCCACCTGGCCAGGAGATGACCGGTGGGTTCGGGCCATAGCCGACAAAATCGCGCGATTGGTCTTTTGCAGCAGCGCTCATCACTTTCCCTCGCTCTGATTTTCGTTCTCGACGATCCAGTCCATGTAGTCGTGGAACGACTGCCTGGCGCTGCGTGGCTGCCAGCCCGTGTCGCGCGCGATCCGGGCGATGTCGTAGGCTCCCCACATGCCGTCTTTCAGTGAAACGTCCTGGATGACGTTGGCGGTATCCGCGGGGCTCACCTCGACCTGCAGGGAAGGCGCGCGCTCCTTCGCCCAGCCGATGATGTCGCCGATGGTCGAAGTCTCGCCACTGCCGATATTGTAGTGCCGGTAACGGAGGCGCTCTGCGAGAAGCAGCGCGATGATTGCGTCGGCCACATCCGTGGAAGTGACATAGTCGCCGACAGGTTCCAGGCTATTCGGGCGCACGGTCTCCCCTGCAAGCGCCATATGGGCGACGCGGTTTGGAACATGCCGGAAATTGCGGCTGCCGGTGACCCGATCCATCGGCCCATAAACCGATGCAAGCCGGACAGAGGCTGCCGACAGGCCGAAAAGATCTGCGTAGCGGTTGACGACCATCTCTGCTGCAAATTTGGAGATGCCATAGAGTGTCAGCGGTGCAACATAGCCGTCTTCGGGAAGCGGTTCGCCCATCCAGTCCGGTCCGTGATGACGGTAGACCGAACCGGAACTGACGAAGACGAGGCGTTGAAAGCCGGGGCGTTTTCTCAGCCATTCGAGAACATGCACCGTGCCCATGAAATTGACATCGATGATCCTGGCCGGATCTTCGGCCTCTGGCTGACGCTTTGCCTCAGCCGCGCTGCCACGCGAGATGGGGGTGACGGTGGCGCCGTGCACGACATAGCGGATATCGTGGTCGTCGAGTGCAGCTTCCCACTGGGTGGGCTCGCAGATGTCGGCCGTGACCACGGTCAGCCGATCGCGGACCGGCGCAAAATAGCGCTCCGCCATCGCATCCAGGCCGGCACGATCGAGAATGACGACACGCGCCTTGGCATCGCGTTCGAGCCATTCCCGTGCAAGGACGCTCATGACGAAGCCGGTTCCACCGGTGACGAGAAGGGTCATTTCAAATCCATCCAAAGATTTTCAATACAGATATCAGCGCGTCGCGTAGCCGCCGTCGGCCAGGAGATCGGTTCCGGTGACGAAGGATGCATCCGACGACAACAAAAAGGCCGTGGCGGCGGCTATTTCCTCCGGTTGTCCGATGCGTCCGAGCAAATGCGCAGGCCCCAGCCCGGCATTGGCCGCGTCGAGATCCGGCCACCGTTGCAGCAGCCGCGGCGTGGCGACAGCGCCGGGCGAAAGGCTGTTGACGCGGATGCCATCCGCCGCATGGTCAACCGCCATAGCCTTGGCGAGATGCACGAGACCGGCCTTTGCAGCGCAGTAGGCGACAGCCTTGCCGGTTGCCACATGAGCGAATTGCGATGCGATGAAGACGACGGAACCGCCGCCACCTTCGATCATGGCCGGAAGCGTATGTTTGCTGGCGAGGAAGGCACCGGTCAGTATGACATCGATTTCCAACTGCCATTGCGGCGCGGCAAGGTCGATAACCGTACCATCCATCGAAGGTGCAGCCGCGTTATGCACAAGACCATCGAGCCGCCCGAAATGTTCCAGGCTAGTCTCCACCGCGCGCTTGACCGAGCCGCTCTCGGTAACCTCGCACCGAATGCCCAACGCCTGCGGGCCAAGCGATTTTGCAAGCGCGTCGGCACCATCGAGCGATTGGTCTGCGCAGATCACGAAGGCTTTCTCGTCGATGCATCGGCGCGCGATCGCCGCGCCGATGCCGCTTGCTGCACCGGTCAGGAAAATCACCTTGCCTTCAAGACGTGACATCGGCGTCGTCATGATGCGAGGACCTTAGAAAGTCCCTGCTGCGGCGGAAAAGGCCGCTCTCTGGCGATGAATTGGCCGCGGCCCGGTTCCGCCAGGATTTTTCCGTCCTTCCAGACGATATCGCCGCGCGAGATCGTCATGATGGGCCAGCCCTTGACGACCTGCCCCTCGTAGGGCGTGTAGTCGGTGGCGTGGTGCAGCAGGGAATTAGTGATCGTCACGCTGCGATCCGGATCCCAGATCGCAATATCGGCGTCTGCCCCGACGGCAATCTGCCCCTTGCGCGGAGCAAGCCCGAAAAGGCGTGCCGGCGCGCCGGACGTGAGGTCCGCGAATTTCTGCAGCGAGATCAAGCCACCATTCACGCCTGCCGAAAACAAAAGGGCAAGTCGCGTCTCGATGCCGGGAATGCCATTGGGAATTCGGTGGAACGGCGTCCCCGGCCCGCCCGCAATCTTGTCGGCATAGTGCCAGGGCGAATGATCCGAAGAAAAGACCTCCAGCGTTCCGTCCAGGATGCCGGCCCAGATTGCTGGCTGGTTCGACTTATCGCGTGGCGGCGGCGTGCAGACGCATTTGGAGCCGGAGAGATCATGGGTGTCGATATCTTCGGCCGAAAGGAAAAGATATTGGGGGCACGTCTCGGCGTAGATCGGAAGCCCACGCGCCTTGGCGCGGCGGATCTCCTCGACGGCACCGCCCGCAGCGACGTGGCTGACGAGGATCGGCGTCTCTATCAGTTCCGAAAGGCTGATCGCCCGGAAGGTCGCTTCACGGTCGCCGATCGCTGAATGCGCCTTTTCATGGTAGCGCAATTCGGTCTTGCGCGCGGCAATGAATTTTTCGGTCAGCCAGCGAATGCAGGCGTCGTTTTCCGCGTGAACCATGACCATCGCGCCCTGCGCGCGGGCAAGGTCGAGCACATTCAGCACCTCATAGTCATCGAGCTTCAAACCGTCATAGGTGAGGTAAATCTTGATTGAGGTGCAGCCTTCGGCAATCAGCCGAGGAATTTCGTCGCGCAACACTTCGGCTGAGGGATCGCCGACGATGAGGTGAAAACCATAGTCGATATGCGCTTTCGAACGGGCGCGCTCGTGATAGTCCTCGACGATGTCGCGTAGCGACTGGCCACGCATCTGCATGGCGAAAGGCACCACAGTTGTCGTGCCACCGCACATCGCCGACAGCGTGCCGGTATTGAAATCGTCCGCTGTCGCCTTCCCTTCCCATGGCTGCTGATCCATGTGGCAATGGCTGTCGACGCCGCCGGGCAGCACGATACGCCCCTCGGCCGCGACTTCATGCTTCCCCTCGGGCAGATCCGGCCCGAGCGCCGCAATCACGCCGTCGCGAACGCCGATATCGATTTGCTTGGTTGCATCCGGCAGCACCACACGGCCCCGACGGATCACGAGGTCATAAGGCTCAGCGAGCGTCATTCGTTTCCTCCCGTAGTGAAGCAAGGCTTGGCGGCGCCGATCGGACGGCGCAGGAGATTGAAGCAGGCAGTGGCAGCAACCAGGAACGCTCCGCTCCCGAGCAGAAGGAAGAGTGCCTGCGGTGCAAACAGCTCCATCAGCTGGGCGGCGAGCCCAGGTGTCATGATGTTGCCGATCGAATAGAGGAGCAGCAGGCTACCCGATGCCGAGACCATATGGCGGCTGTCGAGCTGTGAGTTGGCGTAAGCGATGCCGACCGGGTAAATTGTCAGCGCGATCGCGCCGTAGGCGAAAAACAGACCGTAGAGAAGCATCTGCGGGTAGCTTCCGGGCCAGGCAATTGCTGCGCACAGTCCTGTTCCCGCCAATCCCTGAAGGAGAAGTAGAACGCGCCGGTCCATACGATCAGACAACCATCCGACTGGCGCCTGAGCGAGCATGCCGCCCAGGCTGAAGGCGGTTACCAGCGTCACGGCGACCGCCGCGTCGAGATGCACCCGCTCAGCATAGATCGGCGTCATCGTATAGACATTCATATTCGTCATGCCCGCTTGAAAGACGCAGACGACAGCCACCGGCGCTAGAGCAGCGAGCCGCCAAATGCCATACCGATGCCCGGAGTGGGCGTTACCGGCGTCGACCGTCACCGCCAGCGGCAGCCGCAAGACAGGCCAAGGTCCACCAACAAAGCGGGCGTAGATCAGTCCAAGCAGGATCACGCCGAGCGCGATCTGAAAGAGATGGGGAGAGGTCGCTCCGGCCGCTTCGACAAGCAATTGCGCAAACAGCGTCGCCAGCGACGTCATCAGCATATAGAGCGAGAAATAGGCTCCGCGGTTCTTCTGGTCAGCGTAAAGATTGATCCAGCTTTCGGAAACGACGAACAGCGTCGCGATGGAAAAGCCGTTTATCAGACGCAGGCAGAACCAGACCGGAGCGACTTCCGTCAGCATGTAGCCGCAGGCGCCAAAAGCGGCGAGCAATGCCACGGCCAGGAAAGCGCGCTCATGTCCGAAGCGGACGACCATGAAACGGGCTGACAGGCAGCCGGCTAGGAAGCCTATGGGAAACGCCGTCAGCAACAACTGGACAACGTGGGGATCGATTGCGGGGTCGCTGAGGTGAAGAGAAACCGTGGTCGTCAAAAGTGAATTGCCTGTCGCGACGATGCAGATGCTCGCCATGACATGCAGGATTGCACGAAGCCCCGCGGCTTTCCGCCAGAAGTCACCAATCGTCCTATCGGGATCGCGCATCATTATGCCTTATCGGCGGAAACAAGAACGGATGGCCGAGCCGCGAGATCTGCTTGATCGATGTGGCAGAGAATCTCATGCGTCTCGGACATCTTGCGCAGCGGCGGTGGAGCGGTGTCGCAGATGCTGCCGAGCTTGCGGTGGCACCGCGTCGAAAAGCGGCAGCCGGCGGGTACGTTGACCGGGCTCGGTGTTTCGCCGGACAGGCGAATACGCTCGCGCGGCGCTTCATCCGGATGCGGGCTGCGGATCGCTGACAGAAGTGCTTCGGTATAGGGATGCGCGCCCTCGCCGAAGACTTCCTCGACGGTTCCCTGCTCCATGATCTTGCCGAGATACATGACCACAACCTTGTCTGCCACGTGGCGAACCAGCGCCAGGTCGTGGCTGATGAACAGCATGGTGGCATGCTTCTCCCGTTGAATGTCGAGAAGAAGCGTCACGACCGCGGCCTGCACCGAAACGTCGAGCGCCGAGACCGGTTCATCGGCGACAATAAGCGAAGGTTCCGCCGCAAAGGCGCGTGCGATGGCGATACGCTGCTTCTGACCGCCGGACAGCTGGTTCGGCTTTCGGTCCGCGACGGCCGGAGACAGACGCACCATTTCTAAGAGCTCGCGGACGCGCTGCTCGATCTCGGCCTTTCCCTTGCGAATGCCGAATTTCTTGATCGAACGACGAATGGAGAAGGCGGCCGAATGCGAAGGGTTGAGTGTGCTATCGGGATTTTGAAAGATCATCTGAATTTGTTGCAGCAGCGCGCGGGGACGTTCGCCGGCCCGCAGTTCGGCGATGTTTTCGCCAGCCATGCGGATTTCGCCCGACGTCGCCTTGTCGAGACCCGTCACAATGCGTGCCAGCGTAGATTTTCCGCAGCCGGACTCGCCGACCAGCGCCACGATCTCGGCTGTTGCCGCTTCAAAACTGACCGCTTCGTTTGCCTTGACGGTCTTCTGGCGGCCGACGGGATAGAGACGGTTCACATCGGACAGCGTTATCGCCGTCGATTTTGCAATCATCTGTGTCTCGACCGGAGCAACGGTCGCTTCTGCAGCCGAAATTTCCTGCCAGCGGACGCAGCGCACCAAATGCTCTTCCGTCGCCGGCTCCAGAGCAAGGTCCGGACGGTCGCAGAGGCCGGAGACAAAACTCGAACAGCGCGGCCCGAAAAGACAGCCCTGCGGCCTTTCCTGCGGCAGCGGGATCGAGCCCGGGATGGCAGCTAGCGTGCGGCTGCGCTTGTCACCGGCAATGTCCGGAATGCAATCGATAAGGCCGCGCGTATACGGATGTTTCGGCCGGCGGAATACTTCTGATGTCGTTCCCTCTTCTACCATCTGGCCGGAATACATGATGCCGAGACGATCGCAGCTCTCTGCGATTAGCCCGAGATTGTGCGAGATGAACAGCAGGCTGGTCGAGTAACGTTGGCGCAATTCGGCGATCAGATCGATGACCGCAGCCTCGACGGTCACATCAAGGCCGGTTGTCGGTTCATCGAGCAGCAACAGGGACGGTTTGGCAAGCAATGCCATGGCGATGACCACGCGCTGCTGCTGGCCACCAGACAGCTGATGCGGATACCGCTTCATCATGTCGCCGGGGTCAGGCAGGCGGACGTCGGCTAGCATCGCTTCCGCCATGGCCATGGCGTCTTTCTTGCTGGCGCCTATGTGAAGCAGGGGGACTTCGGCAAGCTGCGCACCAATCGTCTTCACCGGATTGAGCGCACTCATCGGATCCTGGTAGACCATTGCGATCTGCCGCCCGCGGACGGAACGCAACTCCTTGGGGGAGGCATCGACCAGTTGCTTGCCGTTGAAGCGGATGCTGCCGCCGGCAACAATACCGGTCGCGCCGAGATAGCCCATGATCGCCATGGCCGTGGTGCTCTTGCCGCAGCCCGATTCACCCACGAGACCGTAGCTTTCGCCGGGCATGACCTTGAACGAGAGATCGGGGATCGCAACCACCGTTTCGCTCTTGCCGCGAAACTCGATGCGCAGGTTTTCGATGTCGAGAACGGGTTCACGATCGATCGATGGCGTGATGGACATGGCCGCTCCTTGAAGGTTGGACGCGATGATGTTCATGGCTTCCATGCCTCCCGCATACCATCGGCCAGCAGGTTGAAGCCGAGAACCAGACTGACGAGCGCGAATGAGGGGATCAGCGACATGTGCGGCCACACATTCAGAACAGTCACGCTCTCCTTGACCATGCCACCCCAGTCCGGGTTCGGTGGCGGCAGACCGAGGCCGAGGAAACCGAGGATGCCAATGGTGATGATCGTGTAGCCGATCCGCAGACAGGCATCGACGATCAGCAGGCTGCGGCAGTTGGGCAGCAGTTCGACGATCATGATGTAGAGCGTGCTTTCCGCACGCAGCTTTGCCGCCGCGACATATTCCTGCTGCTTCAGACCCAGCACCAGGCCGCGCGTTATGCGGCCGATACCCGGCGCCGAGGCGATCATCGTCGCAATGACGATGTTCAGAACCGACGGTCCGATATTGGCGATCAGGATCACGTAAATAACGAGAACCGGAAAGGCCAGGATGATATCCGAGACGCGGCTGATCAGCACATCGATCCAGCCGCCATAATAGCCGGAAATCATCCCCATGGTGATGCCAACGATCATGGCAACCGCCACTGAAAGCGGCGCAACGGAAAGCACGGTGCGCGCGCCAAAGATCAACCGCGACAGCATATCACGTCCGAGAATATCGGTTCCCAGCCAATGGGCAGCTGACGGATAGGGATCGCTCATCGCCAGGACATCGGAATCTGTTGGCGATGGCAGCGGCAGGATCGGCGCGAGAAGCGCCGCAAGTACCCAGAAGAGAACCAGGCAAAGCCCGACGACGGCCGTGCGCGAATGAAAGATGCGCATCCAGTTGGGCCTTGCAGCACGCTTTGGCGGTGCGGCGACTGCTCCGATGATGTTGTCTTGAACAGCCATGATTTACCTCACCCGGATGCGTGGATCGAGCAGCATGTAGCCAAGGTCGCCAAGCAGCTGCGTAACAACGGCAATAGCGACGGTGATCAGCGTGGCGGCTTCGAGCGTTGCGATGTCGCCGAACAAACTTGCATCGAGGATCAGGCGGCCGAAGCCCGGATAAGCAAAGACGAGCTCCGTGACGACGACGCCGCTGATCAGGAAGTTTATTTGCAACAGGAGCACCGTGAAGGGCGCGATCATCGCATTGCGGAGTGCGTGCCCTAGGACCATGCGGCGCGTGCTCATGCCCTTGAGGATTGCGGTGCGGATATAAGGTCGCTCCATGACGCCGATCATCGAGACGCGGATCATTCGGGCAACATAGCCGAAGTCATAGATGACCAGCACGGCAACCGGCAGGACAAACTGGTAGGGCACCGCCCAGCCGCCATCGCTGTTGAGAGGGCTGGTACCTGGCAGGATCGGCCAGAGGATCACGAAAAGCGTCACCAGGAAAACCCCTGACGCGAACTCCGGAATAGACGTGAAGGTGATACAGATGACCGATAGCGTCCGGTCCAGTACCCCACCCTCTTTCAACCCCGACAGGATGCCGAAAATGATCGACAGCGGGACGATCAGCAGGAACGCCAGTCCGGCGAGGATCGAGGTATTGCCGAGGCGATCCCATATGACATCGTTGACGGGCAGCTTGTTCAGGGTCGAATAGCCGAAGTTGCCGAAATACTGCGCGCCACGCGGATCCTTGAAGTTCAACCCGGTGGTCGGATCCTGAAGGGGATCGGGAATTGCGCCGACTAGCACACCGAGCCAGCGACCGTAGCGCACGAGCAGCGGATCATTGGCCTTCAATTTCTCCGACAGCAGGTCGACCTGCTGCTGGGTGGCGAAAGGACCGAGCGACTTGCGGGCCACGCTGCCGGGAGTGAACTCACAGACGGCGAAGACGAGAAACGAGGCGCAAAGCATCGTCACGAACATCATCGCCAAGCGTTTCAGGAGAAATGTCGCCATAGCCGGAGGAATCCGCTGACTGGGCCTAGCACCCGACCGCGCGAACGCGGCCAGGCGCCAGCCGGGAGGTTACGCCGAGATCGCGTACTGATGCGCGAAGATGTATTGCGAAGGATGGAGCTCAAAGCCCTTGACCTTCTTGTCCATGACGGTCGAGAAAACACGCCAGAAGGGCTGAACGATCGGCCCGTCGTCCTGCATGATCGCCTCGATTTTCGCCATCACCTTGCTGCGTTCCTTTGGATCAAGGATACCCTCGGCCTCGGTCAGCAGCTTGTCGAAATCCGCGTTGGAATAGTTGGACTCGTTCCAGGCGGCATTCGAACGATAGGCAAGCGACAGTGTCATGATTGCCAGCGGCCGGTGGCCCCACGCGGTCAGGCTGAAGGGAGCAGTCGTCCAGACTTCCCAATATTGGGCGCTGGGCAGGGACTTGATGTTGATCTTGACACCGATGTCCTTGAACTGTTCGGCGAGGACCTGCGCCGTGTTCAGTTCCCAGATCGGATCGGGACGCGTGACCATGTCGAATTCGAAACCATCCGGATAGCCGGCATCGGCCAGAAGCTTCTTCGCTTTCTCGATGTCGCGGGGGTATTTCGGCAACGCCGCATATTCCGGATGCGAGGGCGCGACGTGATGATCTTCGGCAGGAATGCCGGCACCGAGAAGTGCCGTCTGAATGACCTTATCGCGGTCGATCGCATAACGCATCGCCTGGCGCACGCGTTTGTCCTTGAACTGGTCGATATCGGGATGCATGCGGGCGACGACCGTCTGGGTCGTCTCGACCTGATAAACGGCGACATGCGGGAAATTTTTCATCGCATTGATCTGAACGGCATCGGCTTCCGACAGGCCATCGACCTGCTTGGAGGCCATTGCCGCGATACCTGCACCTGGATTGTCGCCGAGGTCGACATATTCGAACGTGTCGAGATAGGGGCCAGTGCCCCAATAGTCGGTGCGCGCTTTGTACTTGGCACCTTTGCCGACGACATACTCGGTGATAACGAAGGGACCCGTGCCGTTCGCATCCGCACCGAAGGCGCCATTTTCTTCCGGATCGATGATGAACATCGGGTAGTGATAGAGATGCTCGGGCACGGCAATTTGCGGCGAGGAGCAGTTGAGGCGGACAGTGTGATCGTCGACCTTCTCGATGGCGTTGTCGGCCCAGAGCTTGCTCGACTTCTTGGGATTGCCCTTCTCGTCCTTTTCGCCGGTTTCGTATTCCTGCATGAGGTAGCCGGTGAAGAGCCCGAGCATCGACGAGCCGATGGCTGGATCGCAGACGCGCTTCAGGTTCCAGATCACATCGTCAGCCGTCAGCGGCCTGCCCTTGCGCCACTTGACGTCCTTGCGCACGTGTAGGGTCCACGTCTTCAGGTCGTCGCTGACTTCCCATTTTTCCAGCAGGTAGGGATGAGTGATGTTGTTGCGGTCCGTGAGGGTGAGATACTCGCAGACCTGGCGGATCACGTTCGACTTTTCGGCGAAATCCGCCAGATGCGGATCCTTGATTTCCATGCAACGCATGCCGATGCGCAGGTTTCCGCCCTTGGGCATATCGTCGGCCCGGGCGCCGTCGCCCGGCATTGGAACGCCGGCCAGAGAATATGCGGCTGCGGCCGAAACACCAAGAAGCGTCGCTTTACGCAGAAATTCTCGGCGGCCGATCGAGCCGCTCGACATCTGTTCGACCAGAGTCGGGATATAGGAATGCTGAGACTTGTCCACGGTAGTCATCTCCTAGTTTAGCGCTTTAACTGTTCCGAATTTTTGTTGGTCGGACCGGCCGGCAAGACACTCGCCCCAGGCTCGGTCGCAGCGGACTTTTGTCCGTCACCCATCCGTCTTCGTTCAATTTAAAACGGGATGGACCTCTGTGACATGCGGTGATCCGACATCTTCTCTGCGCGGATCGACATTGTTCATGACACCGGCACCTCTCGTCGTCTCTCTGCCTTTCGTGTCGCGGCAGGGCTCTCGCGAAACCGCGTGCGGTATGAGCGGCCGAAATGCGAAGCCGACTGATAACCGCAGATTTCGGCGATCTCACCGATCGCCAATTCCGTGTAGACTAGCAGTTCTTTCGCGCGAGTCATGCGAAGCTCTATGTAGAAATGGGTGGGACTCTTGCCGAAATTGGCGTGAAACAGCCGCTCGAGCTGCCGAAGCGAAAGCGCCACGCTACTGGCGAGATCGGAAATTTCGACCGGATCGCCGAGGCTGGCTTCCATCCGACGAACCACAAAGGCAAGCTTGGCATTCCGGATGCCGAAACGATCTTCGGGCGACATCCTCTGAACGTCGTCCTGGCGCCGTATGCGCGCGTGGTTGAACTGGTCCGAAATGAGTGCTGCCAACTCCCGACCCTCCACGGCCGAGATGAGGTAAAGCATCATGTCCAATGTGACCGTTCCGCCCGACGAGGTCAGAAAACGTCCGTCGATCGCGAAAATGTCGTCGGTGGCGAGACAGTTCGGAAACTCGCTGCGAAAGCTTGCAAGCGACTCCCAATGAACGGCACATCGTCGCCCTTCCAACAATCGAGCCTTTGCCAGGAAGAAGACGGCAGTGCTGACTGCTCCAAGCACGCACCCCTCCGAATGGATGCGCCTCAACCATGCAAAGACATTGGCATCATAGGCGTCCGCATAATTGATGCCTGCGCAGAGGATGACGATATCGCAGCGTGGCGCCCTGCCGATTGCCGCATCTGCATCGAAGCCCAGTCCACTGCTGGACTTCACATGGCCGCCATCCGCCGACAGGATGAGCCACTCAAAGGCCTTTCGCTTGGCCAGACGATTGCCCTGCCGCAACGAGTCGAGCGCCGCCGCAAAGGTCATCAGAGGGAAGTCCGGCACCAGGAAAAAGCCGATCCGGATCGGTCGATGCCCCTGTGCCAATTGCTTGAGCGTATAGGTCTGATCCGTCATGGGGCGAACTCCAAACATCCCGTTTGCCCTGCTTTTGCCGGTCCGCAGCAGCGGCGGACTCAGGCAGGCAACGAAACACAAACACCGACGACTAAGCGTCACCGCATGGTCAGCCGGATGTCGCAAAAGCCGCTTTGTTCCTCGCCAGCGATGAAGCAACGCACATACTGGACACATTATGCTGGTCGATGGGGGGTGGATGGCTGTGTGACACATCCCATCACGATTTGCTACAACGGTATTGAGCCCGACTATAATGCAGGCGCCTGCGTAGATTCAAAGCTCATGGCGAGATGAACCGGCGCCACTTCTTTTGATCAGCGGACATTCGAGCGCGAGCGCAGGTTACTGTTTTGGACGCTAATCAGCCCCGAAGCTGCGTTTTAGGCGGCGCCTTAAGAACCGACGGCACCTAAAATCACCTGATGTTTATGGGAGCCAGGGGTTAATCACTTTCAACCCAACGGCCTCAAAAGGGCCTGTGTCGCGAGTTGCGACGGCAAGGCCGTTCGCTACGGCGGTGGCTGCGATATGTCCCCTTGCTGATCCTTTCCCGGATACTCGAGCGCGCGCCATCAGTTCCGAGTAAAATTGGCTGGCGGCAAGATCGAAAGGCAGGATGCGTTCGGCAAAATGCGGAAGCACTTCTTCCTCCAGGCGATCGCGAAGGATAGTTTGCCGTTTGCCTGCGGGCATGGCAGCGATCGCAAAACGTAGTTCAGCAATTGTTATTGCGGAAACGAAGAGAGTTTCGATGGCTTGGGCGTCCAACCAAGCGACCACTGCTCCGTCAGGAATCGGTTTCCACGGCTCCGATATCACGTTGGTGTCCAACAGGATCATTCGAAAGTCATGGGTTCAGCAGGCGCCTTATTGCGATTTTGCTGCAAGGCTTCAACGTCGCTGTTGGAGAGCTCAGCGTCACGACCGATGGCCGCAAGTAAGGAGCCGAGCTTCACGCGTTCAGATGGACGCACGGCGGCCTCGATAATGTCACGGATTTCGGCCTCTGTGCTTCGGCCATGATGAGCTGCGCGCACCCGTAGGGCGCGATGTGTTTCGTCAGAAAGATTGCGAATGGTGACCGCCGGCATTGATGTCAATTTTCCTCCACCTCACCAGTGCGACATCAATCGGCGGGTTGGCCGGTTACACTTGCCAGGCGCTCAACCGACGCTGGGCAGAGTAGAGGGCCGGCACCGACGATTGATCTTCCGTTGGTGCAATGGCATCAGGGTTGGATGTTCCTCTTGAAACCGACTGCAGACCGCCCTGCCGTCCACTGTTTTCATTTTCGCTTCCCCGCATACGCCTTGCGTTCAGTTCAGCGGCATCGCCACCGGCCGCATCGGTGCACCGGTGGCTCCGCGCAACTTGATGCATGCGCCAAAAAAGGCGAATTCGTAGAGCTTGTCGCCAGCCAACTCTTCAAGATAGGCCATCTCGAGGATCGGGACGCCCGCTTCCGCCAGCAGATAGGTATGGACGGGGAAGAAGTTGAGCTCGTGCGCCGACGGCGTCTGCTCCAGCGTCAGGTTGTCGGCGCCGATCATGACCGCGCCGTGCTTGGCGATATATTCCGCGCCTTCGCGGTTGAGGCCAGGCGTATTCTTGGTGAAGGCGATGTCCGGCCATCGCAGCATCTGGCCGGTGCGCAGCAGCACCACGTCGCCGGGCAGGATCTTCAGCCCCTGCTTCTTCAGGCAGTCCTCGATGTCGGCCTTGCCGATCGGGTGGCTCGGCGGCAGCGTGTCGACGCCGTGCATCGCCGCGATATCGAGGAGAATGCCGCGCGCGAAAATCGGCGGATATTTTTCCGGGCCGCAAATATCCCAGGCGCGGCTGCCGAGGTGATCCCGCGCCGTGAAACCATTGAAGATCTCGCCATTGTAGCCAAAGTGGTTGAACGTATCGATATGCGTGCCGCAATGGGTGTACATCGAGATACTGTCGCCGGAATAGGCGACGAGTTCGTTCTGTTGGCGCGTCACGCCCATGGTGTTGGCGACGATCTCGCCCTGCGGCGTGTGGGTCATCCAGATCTGGTAGGGCTGGTCGCCGGCGCCGAACCAGCCTGGCATGCCGACGAAATGGTCGACCGAGAGGTCGAAGACCTTCGAGGCATCGGTGCGGCCGATGATCGCCGAACGCGACTTGGCGTCGATCAGGTTCAGCATGCCGATCTCGTCGTCGCTGCCATAGGGGCTCTTCGTCACCTTATGGAATTCGGCATTGTAAGCGATGATCTTGCTCTTGGTCGCTTCGTCGACATAACACGCCATGCACATTGCAACTCTCCTTGTTCATGTTCGCAGCCACCGGAGCGACTGCCTTCAAATTGTCTCGCCGCGAATGACCGGTTCGGCGACGAGCGCCACCGACAGCAGCCGCTCGTCGCCGCGCGCCAGCCCCGACAGCAGGAAGCCGACCGGCATGCCGGCGTCGCCTGCCCCGCAAGGGATCGACACCCCGCACCAGTCCAGAAAATTGCCGAGCAGCGTGTTGCGCAGTGTCTTGCCGTTGGTCGCCACGAAAAGCTGGTCATCGGTCTTCAGCGGCTCGAGCAACGGTGCCACATGCGCGACCGTCGGGAAGGCGATCAGGCGGTCGCCGACCAGCCGGTCCACCGCTTCGATCAGCCGCTTGCGGGCAGAGAGTATGTCGAGGTAGTGCGGAAGGGTGATCTCCTCACCGAAGCGGGTGCGCGAGACCACACGCGGGTCGATCAGTCCGGCATCAGGCCCGGTGATCCGCGCCTTGTGCAGCCAGTAGGCCTCCGCCGTCACCAGGGCTCCGTGGCTTGCCATCAACTGCAGAATTTCCGCGAAGGCCGGGATCTCCAGCCGCGTGAACATGACGCCGGCGGCGGACAAACGCTCAACCGCCGCTTCGAAGGCCGCAACGACACCCGGCTCGGCATCGTCGAAGACGACGTTGGTGGGGATGACGACCTCCAGCCCGGCGAGCGGACGGCGACTGGCCGTCGGCGCCATGGCTCCGCGCATCGCGGCGTCTATCCAGATGGCATCCTGCACCGAACGGCAGAGCGGCCCGAGCGAATCGAGGCTGCCGGAAAGGGGGAACACGCCTGTCATCGGGTATCGTCCGCGCGTCGCCTTGTAGCCGACGATGCCGTTCAGCGCCGCCGGGATCCGCACTGAACCACCTGTGTCGGAGCCGATCGAGACCGGCACGAGAGCTGATGCCACCGCCACGCCCGAACCGGAGGACGAGCCGCCCGGAATGCGGGCGACATCGGTGCTGCGAGGGTTTTTCGGCGTGCCGAAATGCGGATTGATGCCAAGGCCGGAAAAGGCGAACTCGCTCATATTGACCCGGCCCGTCGCCACCATACCCGCCGAAGCCAGCGCGGAGACGACGGCGGCGTCGACTGCGGCCGGTGCCTGATCACGTAGAAGCAGCCTGGACCCCGCCGCCGTGACGCTGCCGGCAACATCGAAGAGATCCTTCCAGGCAACCGGAATGCCTTCGAGCAAGCCAAGCGAACGACCGTCATTCAGCCGCTTCGACGAGGCATGCGCTTCCGCCATTGCCCGCTCCCGCGTCAACGAGATGAAGACCGCCTTGTCGTCATGGCTCTCGATCGCGTCCAAGACCTGCTCTGCCACCGTGACAGGATCGACACTGCCGCCCTGGATGAGGGTGGAGAGCTGGGCGATCGAGAGGGAGCCGTAAGAAAGGGTCATTCTGTCGTTCCAGTTCTGCTCACGCCGCCACGAACTGCATCCAGCGGCGCACCAAATAATTGTGTTCGTCCATGGTCGTGTTCCAGACGGCGATCGAGTTGGCGCGCTGCCAGTAGGAGCCGCCGCTGCGCACCGCACCCGTCTTGACGCGGAGGAGGCCGTCGGGGCCTGGCAGGTCGGTCGCGGCCGGCAGGCCCTCGTACCAATAGTCCCATTCGGCCGGCGTCATGTGCGGCCGCGAGCGTGTCGGCGTCGACATGTAATAACCCTGCCGGGCCACCACCGCGCCGGGCCAGCCGGAGATCCACCAGTTGAGATAATCGTAGGCCGCGTCGAGCAGCCGGCCGGAGAGCCGTTTCGACAGGCAGAGCCCGCCATGCCAGGCGCGGTAACCCTCGGCGGGATTGGCGAGTTCGACGGGAAAGCCGCGCAGGTTCAGCTTGCTGATCCCTAGCGACCACATCGACTGGATCTGCGTGTCGCTCTTCGTCATCAGGTTCGCCGCGTCCTCGGCCGAACGCCAGAAGCCGCGGAAAAAGCCGGCCTTCTTGCGCTCTTCCAAAATGCACAGCAACCGATCGATTTCCTCAACGCTCATGTTGCCGAGATTGTTAAAGGTCATCAGCCCGGCCGACTGCGCCGCAAGTGCGGCGTCGAAGATGCCGATCGCCGGCTCGTTGACGAGGGCTGCGCGCCCGTGCCACCGCGGGTCGAGCAATGCCGCCCAGGAGGTCATCTGGTTGGAATTGGCCGCATCGGTGCGGTAGGCGAAGCTGTCGAAATTATGCGTCGTCGGCAGCATCGAGATGCGTTGCGAGGGCGTTTCGGCAAGCGCCAGGTTCGGCTGCACGAATAGCTTGGTCACCGGCGCATCGCCCTGCCCGATCCGCGCATTCGGTCCAATGCGCCCCGTTTTCGTCAGATCGGTGATCTCGTCCCAAAGCGTGATCCGCTCGATGTCGATCGGCTGCACAGCGCGCCAGTACCAGACGATATCGAGGTTGTGGAAGCACTGGTCGTAGATGTCGTAGGTCATCGGCTCCAGCGCCGCCTTGTGCTGGGCGGTCATGAAGTCCTGATTGTCGAATTCGATATCCATGCCGAGATCGCGCTCGGCACCGAGCCGAAGTTCTTCGAGAAGCGAAATCGCCGTGCCGAGGATGCGCAGCTTGATCCGGCCCTCTGTATGCAGGGCGGGCGTCGGAAAGCTCTTCGGCATTTTTCTCATGGCTGCAACTCCTCGACCCGCTTCGGCGCGACTTTTGCCACGCCGAGCCCATTGAAGGCGTCAAACGATCGCTTGATCACTTCGGGCGCGATGCCGTCGACGATGAAGACGATGCGGGAGCACCGGTCCCCGCCGGGCCACGATTGCATATGGACGGGCGTATGGACCAGATGCTGCACGCCGTGGATCGCCACGGGAAAGTCTTCGCCCTCGATGTTGAGAATACCCTTGACCCGAAGGATACGGTCGCCGTGCCGATTGAGCAGCATGGTCAGCCAGATCCCGAAGGCTGTCCAGTCGACCGTGCCTTCGCTCACCAGCACGAAGGACCGGATACCACCGGAATGTTCGCTGGCAAGAACCGGCCCCGGGTCGTCGCAATAGAAGCCGCCCGGCGACTGCATCGCCTCGGCGCGGCCGGTTGTCATGTCCTCCATCAGACTGACGACGTCGTCCGAGCCCAGGACAATCGGCGCATCCGGATTGATCTGCCGGATCATCGCCGTTACCCGCGCAACCTGGCCGGCCTCGGCGATGTCGGCCTTGGTCAGCACCAGAAGGTCGGCCACCGCCACCTGCCGCATCGGTTCGCGATAGGCGGCAAGCTGCCTCCCCGCATTGACGGTATCGACGGTGGCAATCACGCCCGAGGACCGGAAATGATGCCGCAGAACCGGATCGGCCTTCAACGTGGAAAGAACGGGGAAAGGATCGGCAAGTCCGGTGCTCTCGATGACAATCCTGTCGAAGGGCGGGACGATGCCGCGTTCGCGCTTCGAATGCAGGTCGCGGATCGCATCGGCCAGTTCGCCCCGCACCGTGCAGCAAAGGCAACCGGATTGTAAAAGCACCATGTTTTCGTCGATGCGCTCGAGCAGGTGATGGTCGAGCCCGGCCTCGCCGAATTCGTTGATCAGCACCGCGGCGTTCGAGAGCGCCGGATCGGTCAGCAGCCGGCGCAGCAGCGTCGTCTTGCCGGATCCGAGAAAGCCGGTCAGCAACGTGACGGGCGTGAAGGCCGGAAATGCATCAGCCATGGCGGTTCGCCTCCAGTCGGTCGAGAAGCGGCTCGGCGAGCGGATCGAGCGGCCGGCCCGCAAGCCGCTCGGCCGCCGGCCAAAGATGTCCGAGATCTTCGATGATCTCGGTCTTTCCGGTCCGGGTCGACAGCAGGAAGGAGGATCCCTGCCAGTCGGAGATACCGAGCCCGAAGGCGTCGAGAATGCGGTTGGCGATCGCAACACGGCGGGCACGCTCGCGCCGGCGGTCGATCCGCTCGGCGGAGCGGGTATAGACCCCGGGCCGCGCGACCGCATCGGCCCAGTGCTCGTTACCACCTAGAATGCCGCAGAGCGAACACATCGCCTTTGCCTCTTACTTCTTGCGCGGGAAGCGTTTGGCAAAGTCGTCGGCGATCTCGTTCATCGTCACGAACTTGACGCCGGGATGTTTGATCATGTGGGCGTAGAGGCGCTCCAACATCATCAGTACCTGCGGCCGGCCGGCGACATCAGGGTGGATGGTGATCGGGAAGACGGCGTAGTCCATCTCGCGATAGACCCAGTCGAACTGGTCGCGCCACATCTGCTCGATGTCGTGCGGGTTGACGAAGCCGTGGCTGTTGGGGGCTTTCTTGATGAACATCATCGGCGGCAGGTCGTCGAGATACCACGATGCCGGGATCTCGATCAGATCGGTCTCGTGACCGCGCTTCAGAGGCACCATCCAGTCCGACGGCTTCTTCGAATAGTCGATCTTAGTCCAGCTGTCGCCGACGCGGACATAGTACGGCGTGAAGTCGTTATGCATGAGCGAATGGTCGTACTTGATGCCACGCTCGAGCAGGAGTTCGTTGGTGACGTTGGAGAATTCCCACCAGGGCGCCACATAGCCGGTCGGCCGCTTGCCGGAGAGCTTGGCGACGAGCTCGATGCACTTGTCGAGCACCTCGGTCTCCTGCTCGCGCGTCATTGCGATCGGGTTTTCATGCGTGTAGCCATGGATGCCGATCTCGTGGCCGGCAGCGGCGACGGCCTGCATCTGCTCCGGGAACGTCTCGATGGAGTGGCCGGGGATGAACCAGGTGGTCTTGATGCCGAAGCGCTCGAACAGCTTCAACAGCCGTGGGCTGCCGACTTCGCCGGAAAACAGGCCCCGCGAGATGTCGTCCGGCGAATCTTCGCCGCCATACGAGCCGAGCCAGCCGGCAACGGCGTCCACGTCGATGCCGAAGCTGCAGAAGATTTCTTTTGCCATTGCGGGGTCTCCTTGTGATGTTCTCGTTGGTCCGGCTTTGATCGACCGGCTGTTCAGTGGGCGGGAATGACGGTGGCGTTTTCGGGCTTGAAGGCGAGCGCGACCGGCGCATCGACTGGAAACGCGCCGGGCGGATACTTGTCGACATGGGCTTCGAGCGCCAGCATACGTCCGTCCGGCAGGGCGACCGAAAGATGCGAGATATGCCCGACGACGTCGAAGCGGTGGATCCTGGCGTCGATGATATTGCCGCTGGAGGCCTCAGCGATCGCGTCACGGCCGCCCTTGTCGAGCGCATGCACCTCGACTGCTTCGGCAGGGATCACGACGCTCACCGCATCTCCGTCTGCGACCGCGCCATTGGCATCGCCGGCGAGAAGGCCGAGTGGCGTGTCGACCATGACATGTCCCTTTTCGTGGCCCTTGACCGCACCCTTGAAGATCGTGTTGCGGCCGATGAACTGCGCGACGAAAGGCGTATTCGGCCGCGTATAGAGCTGATGCGGCGGGCTGATCTGTTCGATCCGACCCTGGTTCATCACAACGATCCGATCGGAAAGCGCCAGCGCCTCGGACTGGGCGTGGGTCACGAAAACGAACGTCACGCCGAGCTCGCGTTGCAGCAGTTTCAATTCGCTCTGGATCGTCTTGCGCAGGTTGGCGTCCAGGGCGCCGAGCGGTTCGTCGAGCAGCAGAATATCAGGCTCGACCACGAGGCCGCGCGCAAGTGCGATGCGCTGTCGCTGGCCGCCGGAAAGCTTGTCGCAGCGCTTGTCGGCGACGTCCTCGAGACCGAGCTTTTCGAGAATGCGATCGACCTTTGCATTGCGCTGGGCCTTTTCCATGCGCTTCACGTCGAGGCCGTAACCGATATTGTTGCGCACCGTCATGTGCGGGAAGAGCGCATAATTCTGGAAGATCATCGAGGTCGGCCGCTGCGCCGGGCCGATATCGTTGATCCGCTCGCCTCTGACCATCAGATTGCCGGAGGAGATGCTTTCGAAGCCGGCGATCATCCGCAGCGTCGTCGTCTTGCCGCAGCCGGACGGGCCGAGGAACGCGATGAACTCGCCCTTGTCGACGGTGAGGTTGAAATCGATCACGGCCGGCGTTCCGTTATCGTAGACCTTGCCGATCTGGTAGAGCTCGAGGTCATGTATCATGTCGGTCATTCCGGGTTGCTGGTTAAAGGACAGGCGACCGGAGCCGCCTGCCAGGTGGCGCCCTCACCGCATCTCACGTGGGATGCCCGGGCGCTGGGGGTAACGCATCAGGCGCTGAGGAATTCGTCCCACTTCTGGATGAGGTGGTCGTATTCGTCCGGCCACTGGTGCCAGTAGGCGACGTTTGCGGCGCGGGTCTCGAGCGAACCGCCGTCGCGCAGATCGCCCTCCTTGATGCCGCGCTCAGCCGCACCGACCCACGGCTTGCCTTCGTACCAGAAGGCATATTTCTCCGGCGCCATCTTCTCCTTGATGTTGGTGGTCGGCGAATAATAGCCCTGCTCGGACACCGTGATGCCTGGTTCGCCCGACAGCCAGTAATCTGCATAGGCGACGACGGCTTCCTTGTTCGGCGTGCCCTTCAGCATGGTGTTGCCGATCGACCAGGCGCGATAGCCTTCCTTCGGGATGGCGTATTTGCAGGGCTTTCCCTGTGCCTTGACGGCCATGACCGCCGGCTGCCAGGCGTCGCAGACGACGATTTCGCCGGATGCCAGGAAGTTGACGAGTTCGCCGAAATCGCCCCAGAGAGCGCGGAACTGGCCTTCCTTCTTCTTCGAGATCAGGAACTTCGCGGCTTCGTCGATTTGCGCGGCGGTCGGATTGCCGGGGTTCTTGACGTTGGAGAGGCCAAGCGTGTTCATCGCCATGACCGCCTGGCCGAAGGCTGTCAGCGGGTCGGTGTTGAGGCCGGACTTGCCCTTGTACTTGCTGTCGAAGATCGCCGTCCAGCTGTTGGCTTCCTCGTCGGAGAGCACCTCCGGATTATAACCGACCGAATCGAAGTTGAAGACCGAAGGTACCATCCAGAGCGCCGTCTGCGTCTCGTCCGTCCAGATCTGACCGACGATCTGCGCCTTGGGGTCGAACTTCGGATCAGGCTTGGTGAAGATCTCGCGGATGTTCGACCAGCTCTTCAGGCCCGCGGTCTCGATCGGGTCGGCATTGTCGGTCATGACGACGGAGGGAAGGCGCTCGCCGATCGTTTCCCAGACGTCATAGTCCTTCGAACCGGAGAGGATCCGTGTCTGCGCGTCCGGGAAGGTTGCCGCGGTGCCGGAGGTCGTGCCGACGCCGCTTGCCGCCTTGAAGTCGGCCAGGATGCGTTCCTGCACGGTCACCGAAAGGCCGATCGTGCGCAGCTGCTCGCCGGCGAGGCTGGCGGCCTGCGCATAGGCCGCCCGCGAAGAGAGGAAGTGCGTACCGCCGCCGATGGCAAGCGCCATCGCGCCTGCGGATCGCTTCAGCAGTGAACGTCGATTCATGTCCATCGAAATTGTCATTGTCGTTCTCCGGTTTTTTGTTCCCCGGGATGGCCTTCATGACCACCCATCGTTCTCGTCCAGCCTCGGCGTCAGGACGGGATCGGTCCTGACGCGCCCGCCGTCAGTATCGGCCCACGAGGAGCCCTCCATCCACGACCAGTGTCTGGCCGGTCATGTATCTTGCGCTGTTTGACGCCAGGAAGACGATCACGTCGGCAATGTCCTCCGGTTCGCCGAGCCGCCCCATCGGGATGAAGGCGCTTGCCGCTTCCGCGCCCTTCGGTCCGAGCGAGTTCTCTTCCGATAGAAGCTGTGCGGTGCGGATGTAGCCGGGCGCCATGCCGTTGACGCGGATGCCGTCGCGGGCGAGTTCGACAGCCAGACCGCGCACGAGGCCGACGACACCGGCCTTGGCTGCGGAATAATGCACGTGCTCGTCCCAGCCGTAGGCGACACCCATGATCGAGGAGAGCGCCACCACCGCGCCGGATTTGCGTGCCCTCATCCCCGGTACGGCGGCACGGACCACGCGGAAGATGCCCTTGAGATCGATGTCGAAGGTCAGCTCCCACCGGTCGTCGTCGAGCACATCGAGCGGTGCCTTGTGGGCGATGCCGGCATTGGCGATAATCACGTCGAGACGGCCGTAACGTTTCTCCACGTCGGCGACCAGGGCATCGACGGCCGACGTCGAGCGGACGTCGAGTTCGATGAATTCGGCCGAACCGCCCGCATCCTCGATCTCCGCCACGGCGGCGCGCCCCTCGACCTTCAGGACATCCGTGACGATCACGTGGTCGCCGAGCGCAGCGAATGCCTTGGCAGTCGCCTTGCCGATACCGATGCCGGCGCCGGTGATCAGTACGATGCGGGGTGTCGAAGAGATCGTGGTCATTCTGTTTTCCTGACTAGAGCATGACGTCGCCGGAGTTCGGGCCAAGCGTCTGGCCGACGAACAGGCTGGCGGCGGGCGATGCGAGAAACGAAACGGTGGCGGCAACCTCTTCCGGCTCGCCGAAACGGCCGAGCGGCAGCTCGGCGGCCTTGCGGACGCGCCATTCCTGCGAGAGTTCGCGCACCAGTGGCGTGTTGATCGGCCCGGGAGCGACGGCATTGACGCGCACGCCGCGGTTCGAGACCTCGCGGGCTAGCGATTTCGTCATGCCGATGATCGCCGCCTTGGCGCCGGCATAATGGACGAGTTCGATGCCGCCGATCTGGCCGAGCTGTGAGGCGACGTTGATGATGACGCCATCGCCGGCGGCGAGCATCGATGGCAAAGCCAGCTTGGTCATCAGAAAGGTGCCGCGCACATGGATCGCGAACATCCGGTCGAAGTCCGCGACCTCGAGGTTCTCGAACAGTGCCTGGTGGACGATGCCGGCACAGTTGACGAGCAACCGGGGATGGCCGAAGGCCGAAACTGCGACATCGTAGACGTTCGCCGTATCCGTCTCGGAAGAGACGTCGCCGGCAACCGCAACGGCCTTCCCGCCGGCAACCGCGATCTCGTCGGCTACCGCCTGTGCACGGTCGAGATGGAGATCATTGACGAGCACGGCATAGCCGTCCTGCGACAGCCGGGCTGCGATCGCGCGGCCGATGCCGGATCCTGCACCCGTGACGATGGCTGAAGGTATCGGCATCACGCCTCCTCCTGGATCGCGACTCGCTTGGCGCGGCGTATGGAAAGCATCATCAGGACGGCGTAGACGCCGAGCAGCGCGAAGGAGAAGATCGTCGTCAGCACCCCAAAGGCGAAGACGTTTGGATGCACCTCCACCGAGAAGGTGCCGTAAATGGCGAGCGGCAGCGTCAGGTCGCGGCCGGACGCAAACAGCGTGCGCGAGAATTCGTCATAGGACAGCGTGAAGGCAAAGAGCATGGCCGAGAGCACGCCCGGAAAGATCAGCGGGAACGTCACCTTGCGGAAGGTGCGCGCCGGCGACACGCCGAGCGACCACGACGCCTCCTCGACGCTCTGGTCGAAGCGGTTGAGGATCGCCAGCATGACGAGAAAGGCGAAGGGGTAAGTGTAGACCACGTGCAGCACGAAGGCCGTTCCCCACCAGTGCCGGTCGACGCCGAGCGCATTGGCGACGAGCGCCATGCCAAGGCCGACGAGAACGCCGGGGACCATCATGCCGAGAACGATCAGGTAGAAGACGACGCCCGAGCCAGGGAACCGGCGACGGAAGGCCTGCGCCGAGGTGACGCCGAGCACGGTGGAAACGATCATCGTCATCACCGAGAGCACCAGCGAGCGGACCAGGGCTTCGTTGATCGGCAGCGGCGCGATGCGCGACGGCGGCGTCAGGCCGAAGAGATGCTTGTACCAGTAGGTCGACCATTCGATGATCGGGAACTGCGGTCCGCCTTCCGGCCCTGTCTGGAAAGACAGAATGGCGAGCACCACCATCGGTGCGTAAAGGAAGATCAGGAAGAGCGCGGTGTAGACGCCGAGTGAAAGCTTGATGCCGCCTGCCTGCATGTCAGAGCTCCTTCCTGAGATCGACGACGCGCAGGAGTGCTGCGACCACAATGCCCATGAGCACGGTGAGCACGACGCCGACGACGGCGGCGAAGGCCCATTTCAGCGATCCGACCTGGGTGACGATGATATTGCCGAGGAGGTTCACCTTGCGGCCGGAAAGGGCCGCGGCCGTCGCGAACTCACCAAGCACCATGACGGAGACGAAGATCGCGCCGACCACCACGCCCGGCATGGTGAGCGGCAGGATGATGGTGCGGAAGATGCGCCAGAAGCCCGCACCGAGATCCTGCGCCGCTTCGATGACGCTCTGGTCGATGCGGCCCATCATGAAGGCGATCGGCCCGACCATGAAGACGCAATAGATCTGCGTCATGCCGATGATGACCGAGAGTTCGGAGAACAGCAGCACCTCGATCGGCTGGTTGATGATGCCGAGACCCTGCAGGATGAGATTGATCGCCCCCTCCTTGCCCAACATCGGCCGCCAGGCGAGCACGCGGATCAGGAAAGAGGTCCAGAAAGGGATGACGCAGAGGACGAGAAGCGCCGTCTGGATTGTCTTGTTCTTGACGAAGAGGCCGACATAGAGGGCCGCCGGATAGCCGACGACCAGCGTCGAGACAAGCACGATCAACCAGATCCTGACCGTCGTCCAAAGAGCGCTGAGATAGGTGTCCGTGGTGAAGAAGGTGATCCAGCTCTTGATGGTAAGATCAGGCGTGATCTTGAAGGTCGTCTGCGTCCAGAAGGACACGTAGATCATCATCAGGATGGGTGTTACCAGAAAAAGCAGCATCCAGATAACGCCCGGGGCCAACAGCCAGAGCGTCTTGCCGGATGCCTTCCTGACCGGTTCCACGGTGGTCTCGGTCTCGGCTGTTGTGGCACTTATCGACATCAGTCAGTCTCCCGTCCCGCGGCTGCGCGGTAAGAGTGTCAGGCGTAAACGAGGGCATCCCGGCGCTTCCAGACGAGTGCGTAGCGCGACTGGGGCGCACAGGCAGGCGGCATGCTCTGGCTCAGATGAGATTCCACTTCGAAGACGCGGCCGTCATCGAGCGAGAAGAAGGAGTTGATCGCGGCGCCCGAATATTCGTCGGCGACGAAGGTCGCCTCGAGCTTCACCTCGTCATCGGCAACAGGCGCTTCGGCCGGGCGGATCGCAACACGGTCGTAGCGGATCGCGTAGCCGGTGCGGTCGTCGCGGAACTGCATTTGGTCGCCGAGCGGGAAAGCACCATAGGGGCCGAGGAAGCTCTCCCCGGCGAGCCGGCCTTCGAAAAGATTGTAGCAGTTGAGAAAGCCCGCCACCGCCAGCGACTTCGGCCGGTTGTAGATCGTATCGGCGTCTGCCGCCTGCGCGATCCGGCCGCTGTCGAGCACCAGCACCATGTCGCCCATGGCAAGCGCCTCGCTCTCGCTGCCGGTCACGTGCAGGAAGGTGACGCCGCAGCGCTCGCGGATCAGCCTGAGCTCGCTGCGCATGCGGGCACGAAGATTGGCGTCGAGTGCGCCAAGCGGCTCGTCGAGCAGAACCAGCGACGGTTCGGTCACCAGCGTGCGGGCCAGCGCCACGCGCTGCCGCTGACCGCCGGAGATCTGCGCGACGCCGCGATCCTCGAGGCCAGATAGGCCGACAAGCGCAATCATGTCCTTGACCCTAGCCTGCACGATAGCAGGATCGGTCACCGGATTTTCGACGCGGTTTTCCAGCCCGAAGGCAATGTTCCTGGAGACTGAAAGATGCGGAAAGAGGGCAAAATTCTGGAAGACGAAGCCGATGTCGCGCCGGTGCGGCGGCACCGTCTCGATACGCTGGCCTTTGAAAACAACGGTGCCGAGATCCGGCTGCTCGAAACCGGCGATGACGCGCAGCAGCGTCGTCTTTCCCGATCCGCTCGGCCCCAGAAGCGAAACATAGCTGTCGTTCGGCAGCGACAGGTCGATGCCGTCGAGCGCGTTCAGCGTACCGTAGGCCTTGGTGACACCTGCGAGCTTGAGAACCGAAGACAAGAGCCTCTCCATCTTGCGTCAGCACGCTTGCCGCCGCATCCCTGCGACATGGCAGCCGGAACCGTTCGCGCGCAGTCAGGCACGCGGCGGAAATCGATCGGCAGTCTGACGTTTTTTGTCGTTCACCCCAGGAGTGCTTCTAGCGGCATTCCTATGCTGAATTGATGACATAAATGGTTTTTGTATTCAATAGGCTTTTTTGGAAACCGTCGAGATTTTGTGCATGGCAACGCGAAGTCATAAAATGATCGCATCGATAGATGGCAAAACTCGAAAAGGAGAGATGAAAGCTCCGGCTCACTATGCGCATTTTTTCGGCGAATACTCGGCAAAACTCGCATATTTCTGCATCAAATGCGCTTTCCATGCGCAGCTCTCCGCACCGCCAGACCCTTTCGACGGGGAAACGGCCCAGCGGGACAAAAAAGTGCAACCCGCTCCCCTTCTCGCAGAAAATGCAATTTCGGTATGCAAAAGACATTTATTTTGACATAGTCCGAAACTGCGAAATACACTAAAGAGAATTTCGATTTTGTTGCCATCCGTGGTTGGATGGAGGATGCCCCGCCCAATGATACGCAATCTCCCAGCACAGACGGCCCAGCGTCGGTACGAGATTGCCGAGCATATCCTGCGCGACAACATCGTCGGTGGGCAGCTGCCGCTGGGTCTGGTCCTGCTGGAGGGGCCGATCGCCGATATTCTCCAAACGTCGCGCGCGCCGGTGCAGCGCGCCCTGCTTCGTCTGGAGGCCGATGGCCTCGTCCACCGCTTCCAGGGACGTGGCTTTCTTGTCGGCCCTCAGGATGCAGGTCTGACGCCGAACCGCACAGATATCAAGTCCTTTGGCCTCGTCATCGCCCAGCATGCCGACGAGGCGTTGCAGAGCCGTTCGTCCTGGGCGCGCATCTACAACACGGTCGAGCGCGACGTGGCCGGCTGTGTCGTCTTTGGCCAGTACCGCATCATCGAGATCGAACTCGCCAATCATTTCAAGGTCAGCCGCACGGTGGTGCGCGACGTCCTCAGCCGGTTGCAGGAACGCGGCCTCGTCCGGAAGAACCAGAGTTCCCACTGGATCGCTGGCCCGTTGACGGCCCAGACGATCAAGGATCACTTCACGCTTCGACGCATGCTGGAGCCCGCGGCGCTCAAGGCCGGCGCTGCCGCCGTCGATCGCGAACGCCTGACCGAACTCTTCACACGCTTGGCCGGTCTTGAAGCTTCGCAGCCGGTCGACCACCTCGAAAAGCTCGAGGAACTCCAGGAGCAGATGATCGACATCTGCGTGCTGACGACGGCAAACGAGAAGACGCGGGAACTGATCCGCAACAACCTTTTGCCCGTCAACGCCGCCGAACGGCTGCTGCGTCATCTCGGCCTGCCCGATGATCCGACCGCGATTACCGAGATGCGGCTGATCGTCGAGCTTTTGATGCGCGGCGCCGTCGATGCGGCTGCCGCCATGCTGGAGACCCATCTCGATGCCTCGATGAAGCGCATGATCGCCCAGATGAAGATCGTCGCCATCATTCCCGGCCCGAGCGTGACCGCCGATTACCTGACGCACGTCGAGTGATCGACAGGCCATCCTCGTCACCTCACGACAGGCTCTGGCGGAGGCGGTCGAGCAGCGCTGCGCGATCGGCCCTCGCCTTCAGCGCCTCATCCATCGTCACCTCGACGAACCGCGCCGGTGTATGCGGCTGTAACTGGCCGATGAGGTCCATGTCCGCCGAGATTACCGTGCCGACCATGAAATAGCCGCCGCCGGAGACAGCGTCGCGATGAAGGATGATCGGCTCCGTTCCGCCCGGCACCTGAATCGAGCCGTAGGGGTAGCAGCTGTCGACGATGTTCGACGGATCGGAACCGGCGCCGAAGGGCTGCTTGCGGTCCAGGAAGTCGAGCTTGCGCCCGCCGCGGAAGCGGTAGCCCATGCGGTCGGCCTCAGGCGCCACCTTCCACTCGTCGGCGAAGAAGCTCGCCTTGGCGGCATCCGTCAGCCGGTCCCAGTAGAGCCCCGGCAGCACGCGCAGCTCTGCCGGCGTTCCGGGTCTGCGCCGCAGCTCTTCGGCGACGCTTTTTCCTTCCTCGGCAAGGCCGGCCTTTCCGACCGGCAGTGCGTCGCCGGCTGCCAGCGCCCTGCCCTTGTAGCCGCCGAGCGCGCCGATCGGATAGGTGGAGCGGCTGCCGAGCGCTTCCGGCACGTCGATGCCGCCCGCGACCGCGATCAGGATGCGCGCGCCGGATTTCAGGAAGTCGAAGCTCAACACCTGGCCGGCCTTGACCTTGAAAGCCGTCCAGCCGGGCTGCCCCACGCCGTCGACCTTGGCCGGCATGTCGGCACCGGTGACGGCCACCAGGGCATCCTCGGCGAATTCGAGCTTCGGTCCCATGAAGACCGCCTCGAGACCCGCCGCCCCTTCGTCGTTGCCGACGAGCAGATTGGCGGCACGCATGGCGTAGCGGTCCATGGCGCCGCCGATCGGGATGCCGAGGTGGAAATAGCCCGGACGGCCGAGATCCTGGACGCTGGTCGATAGTCCCGGGTGCAGCACCTTAATGGCCATGGAGAACGCCCTCCAGCGCGGCGTTGTAACCGTGGATATCCTTGCTGAATTCGCGAAGATCGAACCGGACCTCGCGGATCGGCGGGCTGAAGAGCTTCTTGTCGACCTCTTCGACTGCCGTGTCGTAACCGTCGCGATCGACCGGCTTGAACTTGACGATATCACCAGGACGGAAGAACACCATGAAATCGCGCAGGTAACTCGTTTGCTGCGTCGGGTCGAAGATCGGCATCGGCGTGACGCCGAACATCTGGTAGCCGCCGGCGCCGCGCACCGAATAGATGCAGCCGAAGCAGCCGCCATGGCCGACCGTCAGTTTGGGCGTGTCGGTGCGTGGCCTCAGATATTTCGGCACTTCGATCTGCCGCTGCCGCTCGACCATCTGGTACATGAACGGAAGCCCCGCCACGAAACCGACCATCGACACGAACCAGGGCGAACCCGCATGGGCGGCGACGAAATCCTCGACACCGCCGTAGCCGTTGATCCGGGCAGCATAATCGAGATCCGTTCCGCCGGGTTCCTGGTGCCGTTCGCGAAAGCGCATCAGCGTCTCGTATGTCCATGGATCATTATAGAAGACCGGAATCTCGATGATGCGGGTCTTCAGGACCGGCTCGGATTTTTCCGCCACGCCCTCGATCGCCTGCACCTCCCGCAGGATGTCGTCCGGCTTGATGAGATCGGGATTGAACTTTACCTGGAACGAGGCATTGGCCGGGCAGATCTCGGTGACGCCCCTGATCCGGCTTTCGCGGACCGCTGTCGCCATGGACAAGCTCTTGAAGAAGGCTTCCAGCGACATCTCGCTGCTGCATTCGACGAAGAGGTGTTCATCACCTCCGAAGGTATATCGCGCAGGCATCAGGCAACCTCCTGGGTCCGGCCGGCCAGAGCGGGAAAATCGTGCTCCAGCCATTGTTCGAGAAAGCGGGTATGGAAAGCGCCCTTGGCGACGCTTGCATCGCGGGCGAGCGCCAGATGCAGCGCCACCGTCGTCGGCACGCCTTCGATCGCGAGAGCCGTCAGCGACGCGGCAAGCTTTTCGAGGCAGGCCTTGCGTGTTTCGGCGTGCACGATCAGCTTGCCGAGCAGGGAATCATAAAAGGGCGGGATCGTGTAGCCCTCGTAGAGCATCGTGTCGAACCGGATGCCCTCGCCTTCCGGGACCGACAGCGACGCGATCGTACCTGGCGATGGCTGGAAGGCTTTGAACGGATCCTCGGCATTGATGCGACACTCGATCGCATGGCCGCTGGCCACGATGTCGCGCTGAGCGACCGAAAGAGCCGCACCGCCGGCGACCTTGAACATCTCCTGCACCAGGTCGAACCCGGTGATCATCTCGGTAACAGGATGCTCGACCTGGATGCGGGTGTTGACTTCGATGAAGTAGAAGTCGCCCGTTTCGTCGTCATAGAGATATTCGACCGTGCCGGCGCCGCGATAGCCGACCTCGCGCGCAAGCGCCACGGCGCTGACGCAGAGGCGTTCGCGCATGTCGGCAGGCAGCATGAAGGCGGGCGCCTCCTCCCACACCTTCTGGCGCCGCCGCTGCAAGGAGCATTCGCGTTCGAAGAAATGCACGAAATTCTGTCCGTCGCCGAAGATCTGCACCTCGACGTGCCGGGCGCGGGCGATGACCTTTTCCAGATAAAGTCCGCCGTCGCCGAATGCGGCCAGTGCCTCGGCCGAAGCCAGCGGAAACTGCTGTTCGAGCTCGGCGATGCTGTCGACGATCCGGATGCCGCGTCCGCCGCCGCCAGCCGCCGCCTTGATCATCACAGGAAAACCGATCTCGCCTGCGAGCAACCGCGCCTCTTCGAGCCCGGCCACACGCCCGTCGCTGCCGGGCACCGTCGGCACGCCCGCGCGTTTTGCCACCTGCCGCGCCGCCACCTTGTCGCCGAGCGTGCGGATCGCATCGCCGGAAGGACCGATGAAAATCATGCCGGCGTCGCGCACCGCATCGGCGAAATCGCCGTTTTCGGACAGAAAGCCGTAGCCCGGATGCACGGCATCGACACCGGCCGCCTTGGCGGCGGCGATCACCGCCTCGATGTCGAGATAGGATTTCTTCGGCGCCGGCGGGCCGATGTTCACCGCCTCGTCGGCGAGCCGCACCGCCAGCATGTCGGCATCTGCTGCGCTGTGCACCTGCACGGTCCGGATACCGAGCGCCTTCGCCGCCTTGATGACGCGAACGGCGATTTCCCCGCGATTGGCGACGAGCACCGAGCGGATCGTCATGCCTCGACCTCCGCGATGACCTGCCCTGCCATGACAGGCTCCTCATTGTCGACGAGGAAGGTGATCGCCTTGCCGGAAACACCAGCCGGAACTTCCTGGAATGTCTTCATCACCTCGATCACGCCGATCGTTTCGGCCTCGGTGACATCGTCGCCGTCTGCCTTGAAGGGCGGCGCATCCGGCGCCGAAGCCCGGTAGAAGGTGCCCGGCAGGGGCGAACGGATTTCAATCTTGCTCATGGTCGGTCTCCGCAAAGTCTAATGTCCAAGGATCTGCGACACGGGCACGATCCGGATTCCGGCACCGATCAGAAGCTCGCGCATGCTGAGAACGATGTCGAGCGCGCCGAGCGTATCGGAATGAAAGCAGATGGATTCAAATTCGATGTCGATATCGTTGCCCGTGACCGTGCGGACCTTGCCCTCCTGGCAGGCGCGCAGCACTTTCTGCGCCAGCACCATCGGGTCTGGGCGGCCGGCATCGCGGGTAAAGACGATCGAACCGCTGTCGTCGTAGTCGCGGTCAGCGTAGAACTCGCGCACGACAGGCTGTCCGGCATCGAGTGCCGCCTTGTGCGTCGCCGAGCCGCCCATGCAGAAGACAAAGGCGTTGGGCGAGACGATGCGCATATACTGGACAAAGAGCTGAGCGAAGTCCGGATTGACCGCCATCTCCATGTAGAGCGCGCCATGCGGCTTCACATGCTGCACCGGCACGCTGTAGCGGCGGGCGAACTCGCGCAGCGCGCCCACCTGATAGATGATGTCGTTGACCAGCTCCTTGCTGCTGCCGACAATCTTGCGACGGCCGAAGCCCTGAAGGTCATTGTAGCCAGGATGCGCGCCGATCCCGACCCCATGAGCCGCGGCTAGCGCCACGGTCTCGTCGATCAGGTTCGGGTCGCCGGCATGGAAGCCGGTGGCGATATTGGCCGAGCTGATGTGCGAGATCAGCAGCGAATCCTGCGTATCGCCGATCCGCCAGCGACCGAAGGCCTCTCCCATATCGCAGTTGATGTCGACGATATCTTTCAAACTGTCTTCCCGCCGTTGTCATCCGACGAAAACGCTACGCGACGAAACAGGATTTGAAAAATTCATTTTTTGCGGCATCATTATCGAGAAAAGAGATACCTGCGCTTAAATCACGGGCGAAGCTTAATATGTTTCTTTCCAACGGCTTGGCTCGATTCCGCCTCAAATTCGTAGAGCACTCGCATAAGTTAAAAGCAGTCGATCGGATTTATTCAAGCCGAATTCAGATAATTCGATGGGAAAAACAGATCATGAGCCTCAGTTTCCGGCAGCTCCGCTATTTCGTCGCAACCGCCGAGCAAGGACAGATCTCCTATGCAGCGGCACAGCTCTCGATCTCGCAGTCGGCAGTGACGACCGCCATCAAGGAACTGGAAAAATCGATCGGCGTTGCTCTTTTCACGCGCATGCCGCAGGGCATGGAACTGACCGCCGCCGGCCGGCAGTTTCTTTCCTACGCCTACGAGATCCTCGCCAAGGTCGATGAGGCAACGCATCTGAACTATGTCAGCAGCGACATCGAGGGCGATCTGACTGTTGCGGCGACCTACACCGTCATCGGCTACTTCCTGCCGCTCCACATAGAGCGCATGCGGCGACTCTATCCTAAGCTGCGCATCCAGCTTTACGAGGTAAACCGCGAGTCGATCGAGGAAGGCCTGCTGGTCAACCGGTACGACATTTCGGTACTTCTCACCTCGAATATCCTGAATACCGCGCTCACCACCGAGACGCTTTTGCGTTCCATCCGCAGGCTCTGGGTGGCGGCGCAGCATCCGCTACTGAAGCATGTGGGCGTCGGCCTGCAGGAAATCGCCGAGGAGCCCTACATCATGCTGACGGTGGACGAGGCGGCGTATTCGTCGCTGAAGTACTGGAGCACGACACCCTATCAACCCCGCGTGATGCTGCGCACCTCGTCGATCGAGGCAGTACGCTCCATGGTCGCTAACAACCTCGGCGTCGCGATCCTGTCGGATATGGTACACCGCCCCTGGTCGCTGGAAGGCCGGCGGATCGAGACAATCAACATCAAGGATCCGGTGCCACCGATGGATGTCGGCCTCGCTTGGCGCGCCAACACCGACTTCACTCCAGCCATGCATGCCTTTCGCCGATATTTTCAGCAGGCGTTCGGCCTGCCGGGCACCAATGCATGAATTCGTCTTCGAGCCTCGGCAGGTCAGGAATGGCTGCCGGTACGCGATGGTCCTCCGGACCACCAAAGCGTCCGAGATTTGTGGCAACGACGACTTGCAGGCTGACTGTCGGTAACCGAGACTGCTCGGTATCCCGTTTGGGTTCGTCGACCGCTTTCACTGACGGCTATAGGAGTCCGTGGTGATGTAGCTGCCAGCTGAGATCCCTCCGCACGACGTGATGCAGTGATTGACGAGCCACACTAGAAGGGGGCGGCAGAGTGGTATGCTCATGCGATTATCGCGCACCTAAGAAATGCGCTCGGAATACGAGTCAGGCTTTCCGCCGATCATCTGAAAAGTCCACCGGATCAAACGGCCTTGAGATACTCGACCCAGCGCGGATCCTGCATGGCCGCGCGAGCGCGCATGTGTTTCCAGGCGCCATATTTGTAGAAATCAAAATCGAGCGCAGAGACGACATTCTGGACCATGGCCCAAGTCGACCATTTCACATCGGCAAGCGCCCGGTGCACGGCAAGACGAGCCTTCATTCGCGGATCGAAACGGCCGAAATATTCCTCTATCACTTCCGCCTCCACGGCATCGGAGAAGAACATCTCGCCGCACCAGATGCCGATATCGTAGCAACGGTCGTTATTAGAGGCATATTCGTAGTCGATCAGCATCAGCGACTTGTCCTCGGCGACCATGAAATTGCCCGCCATGGGATCGTTGAAACAGGCAACGAGATCGATGCCGGAGGCCTCGAGAGCCGCGCGTGCCAGCCGATATTGCTTGTAAAGCCAGGCAAAATCGATCGGGAAGGCACCGTTCAGTTCGCGCACTTGCTCGATGTGTTCGTCGATCATGTCGAAGATCGTCTTGGTCAGCGGCAGTCTGCCTGAATCGTTGAAGGTGCGGTAGAGCCCGACGACGGCTTTGCGCACCGTCGGATCCTGGAAATCGCGGTTGGTGCAGGCGCGGTGGCCTTCGATGTAATCGGCAATCTCGACACCCCTGTCAGCGAGATACTCGTAGATCCTCGGGCCGATGCCGAGGTCCTGCGCCCGACGGCTGGCATCCAGCGCCGCGTTACGGTCGATGAACATCTCGGTGCCGCGGCCAGGAACCTTGACGAAGAAGCGGCCCTGTTCGCCTGCGACCCTGACCCGCCAGTTCGAATTGCTGATACCGCCGTGCACCGGACCGTAGTGGAGTTCGCGTCCCGACCACGGCTCAATCTCACGCAGCAGGGATTCGATCTCCGCTTCCGCCTCGTTTGCCGCTTCTCCCAATCGTTTTTCCATGGCTTGATCTCTTAGAGTGTGCGGAGCATGAATTCGAAACGCGGATTGTGAAGCGCCATCCGGCAGCGCAACAGGCGCCATTGCGCATATTTCAGAAATTCGATACCGCCGCGCGGCGAAACCCTGTCCATCAGCATGCCCCACATGCCCCAGAAGAGATCGTCGGCAATGGCATAAAGCCGGCAGCGGTTGAGCGATGTCTGGCGAAATTGTCCCTCGAAGATTTCGAGCGCCGGCTGCATTTCGCTGTCGAACTGGAAGGCCTCGTTGAGCAGGATGCCGATATCGTAGAACGGATCGACATTGCGGGCCTCGTCGAAATCGACCAGTTGCACTCTACCATCCGGCGCGATCATGATGTTGGAGGCAAGGCCGTCGGCATGGGCTGGTTTTTCATCGAAGCCGGTGGCGATGATCGCCGCTTCGATATCGCCGACGCATTCGCGCATCCACCATCCGTCTGCGGCGACCTCTACGACGGCTGCATCGACAAGCGCTTTCTCGACGACGCGGATACGGTCGAACACCGTCCACGTTTCGCCAAGCGGCGTGCCGCCGTGCAGGGTGCTCTTGGCGGCGATGACGCTTTCCAGAACATTGCGCTTGCGCAGGTCGTCCATTCTGGCGGTATGCCAGGCTTCCGGCAGGCGGTCGAAAACGACCGCCGACATTTCCGGGCTGTGCCACAGGGGCGCCGGCGTCAGGCCCAGGGTTGAAGCCTGACGCGCGGCGCTAACGGACCTGTCCAGATCGATGAAATCCGACTGGTCCGTATGGAGAATTTTCAGGAAATAGGTGGCGGGCGCATCTCCCCTGGCAACGAACCAGTTCTGGCTGTCCACGGCGCGGTGCGTCGGCGAGGCGACGCCCGCAATGCCCAGCGCATAACGCATATCGGCGTTTGCCCAGCCCGGAACGGCCCGGATGGCGGCTTCCGCCGCCTTCTCATCCACCGTGGATGCTTGCCCGAGTGCCTTCATGCTCCCACTCCTTCAGTCCGTGGTTTTCAGGATGTTGCCGTTGAGGCAGAATTTCCACAGCATGGCGCTGAGGATTTCCGTGCCCAGCAACCGGTCTTCCGGCGTGGTGAATTCCGTCGGATGGTGGATGACGCCGCCGACACTCGGCACGGCGATGACGACAGCCGGGGAAACGGCCGTCATGCTGACCGCGTCATGTCCGCCGATCGTGTCGAGCAACAAGGTTTCGAGGCCGAAGCCGGCAGCCGTATCCTGGGCCAGGGCGACCAGCCCTTCATCCATGTTCCCGGCGCGGCGGCGGTCGATCGAGCGGACATCGAAGCCGACATCCGCTTTTTTGGCGCAGATCTCGATCTTTTCCTTGAGCTGGGCTTCAACCCGGGCAAGCACATCGGGCTTGGCGGAGCGCAGTTCGATGAACATCACCGCCTCGCCGGGCACGACATTGGGGGAATTCGGATAGACCTCGAGACGGCCGCAGGACGTGTGCAGGTCGATCCCGGCCTGATCGGCAAAGCCCTTCAATTCGGCGATCAGGTAAGCCGCGGCGAGAAGCGCGTCATGGCGCTCGGCCATCGGCGTCGGCCCGGTGTGCGCCTGGCGGCCGATGAAGGCGAGCCGGTATTTGACGTTGCCCCAGAAACGGTTGAAGGCGGCAAAGCGCATGCCTTTCTTTTCCAGCTCAGCGGAACCCTCGATATGCAGCTCGATCAGCGCATCGGGAATAACGGGGCCGAACGTGCCCGCATAACCGATGTCATCAAGAGCCTGATTGACGGAAATGCCGTCGCCATCCTTGCGGGCGAGCGCGAAATCGAGTGTCAGTTCGCCGGCATTGACGCCGCTGCCGAGAAGGCTCGGCTGGAAGCGGGCGCCCTCCTCGTTGGTCCAGTTGACGATGCAGAAATTGACTTTCGGCGTGACCCCAGCCGCGGCAACCTGCTTGCGTATGGCGTCGATCGCCGCGCAGGCGGCAATCACGCCATAGGCGCCATCGAAACGGCCGCCGTTCGGCTGGCTGTCCAGGTGCGACCCGCTCATGACCAGAGGCGCATCCGGCCCTGCCCAGTCGAGAAAACCGTACATGTTGCCCATCGGGTCGATCTCCAGGCGCAGGCCCGAATTCTTCAGCCAGTTCGCCAGCCAATCGCGTGCCGCCTTGTCTTCCTGTGACAAGGTCAGCCGCGTCATCGCACCACCCGGCCCGCCGCCAAAGACGGAGACTTCCTCCATCATCCGGTGCAGGGCTTCGGCATCGACCTCAGGCAGGGATGCAGGTTCACTGCGGGTTTCAAGCATAAATCACCTTCACTTGCGCCTCCTCAAGCTTTTCAAGAAAATCTGCCCGCGGAGGCGCATCAGTGATGAGCAGATCAACGTCACGAAAATTATAGGTGCAGAAATTACCCTGGCGGCCGAACTTGCTGCTGTCGGCGAGCATCACGACCTGCTTGGCATGGCGGCGCAACGCCCGGCGCACCAGCGCCTCGTCCTCGCCGAGGTCCATGAAACCGAGGTTGATATCGACCGTCACCGCGCTGACGAAGGCGATATCGAAGAGATGTTCGCGGATCACGTTGAGCGTATCGGTGCCGAGAAACGCCCGGTAGCTCGGCCGTAGAACGCCGCCGACCGCGACCACGTTATTGGATTCCACCCCCGACAAGGTCTGGATGATATCCAGCGAGTTGGTGTAGATATTGATCAGCGGCCGATCGACAAGATAGCGCGACAGCGCCAGCATCGTCGTGCCGCTGTCGAGGAAGATCTTGGAATGGTCGCGCAGCTCCCTGGCGGCGAGGGTTGCGATTTTTGCCTTTTCACGGGCATTGACGCGCATACGTTGCGAGATCGGCTGGTCGGCATCCCGACGCGGCGTCACGCCGCCGCCATAGATGCAGCGCAGGTGCCCTTCCATCTCCAGCTGCTTCAGGTCGCGGCGCACGGTTTCCGGGCTGACGGAAAACTCCGCTGCCAGTTCCTTGACCGTGACCCGGCCATGCTTGGCCAGTTCTTCGAGAATGTGTTGCAGACGTGCCTGGGGATGGTCGGTCATGAGGGCTTTCCCGGTCACAAGCCCATGGGCAAGTCTGTCGAGCAGGCGTGTCCCGCCGCAGTTGCTGTTTCTTTCATCCTCTGATCCCCCCGGGTTTCGATGCAATTTGCGGTTTCAAGCTGCGGCATGGGAAAGCGTGTTTTCCACCAAAAAGCAAGCAGCCAGATCCTTGTTGCCGCGGGCGGTCAGGACCGGGCTTTGCTTGTGACAGCGGCCGAATGCGTTCGGGCAGCGGCTGGCGAAACTGCAGCCGGGCGGCAGGTCGATCGGGCTTGGCGGCTCTCCTTCCAGCAGGCACTCTTCCGGCTTGTAGCGGCGCTCCTCCAGCGTCGGCACGGCGCTGAGCAAGGCCTTGGTGTAGGGATGGCCTGGATCGAAGAACAGCCGGCTGTTGTCGGCGATCTCGACGACTTCGCCGAGATACATGACGGCAACGCGATTGCAGACGCGCCGTACCATGGCCAGGTCGTGGGAAATGTAGACATAGGTCAGGCCGTGTTGGGCCTGCAACTGCTCGAACAGCTTCAGCAATTTGAACTGCTCGGTCTGGTCGAGCGACGACAGCGTCTCGTCCATGATCAGCACCTTCGGCTCCAGCACCATGGCGCGGGCGACGTTGACGCGCTGGCGCTGGCCGGCACTCAAACCCAGCGGAAGCTCATCGTAGAGCGTACCGGGCAGGCCGACCTCACGCATCACGGAGAGTACGCGGTCACGCAACTCCGCGCCCCTGGCGATGCCGTGCGTCTTCAGCGGCTCCTCGATGATGGCGCCGATGGCGGTGCGTGGCGGCAGCGAATTGAAGGGGTCCTGCAGCACCAGCTGAAAATCGCGCCGGAACTTCAAAAGTCCCTTGCCGGAAAGCCTGGTGATATCCTGCCCGTCGCAGAGGACCTGGCCGCTATCGGGCCGTTCCAGCCGGCTGAGCAGGCGCATGAGAGTGGACTTGCCGCAGCCGGATTCGCCGACGATGCCGAAGTTCTCGCCCGGAAAGACGTCGAAGGTGACGTTGCGCACGGCGCGCACGGTGCTGTAGCTGGCAAAGGTGCCGCGCTTGCGCACCCGGTAGGAACGGGTGGCATCACGAATGCTGATGATCGGCTTGCGGGTCTCGGCCGGCAGATCGATGGCGACCGCTTCGCTCGTCCAGATCTTCGGGATCTGGCTGATCAGTTCGCGGGTATAGGGATGCTCCGGCGTGTCGACGAGCGCCTTCGTTGCCTGCCGCTCCACGACCCTGCCTTCGGCCAGAACCAGGATCTGATCGGCAGCGTCACTCACCAGCGGCAACGACGAGGATATAAAGACGATCGCCGTGTCGAAACGCGTCGTCAACTCCCGCATCAGACGTAGCACCTGGGCGGCGACCGTAACATCAAGCGGCTGGGTGACGTTGTCGGCGACAAGGAAAGCCGGATTGCTGACCAGCGCATCGACGATCAGGGCGCGCTGCATCATGCCGCCGCTGAATTGCGATGGATATTCGTGATAGCGCATCTGCGGCGAAGGGATGCGCACCGCGCCAAGCAGATCGATGACCCGCTTCCTGGCTTCCTCATGCGCAATCTCCGGTGCGACCGCGCGCAATTTCTCGACGATCTGCTGGCCGACCGGCAGGGTCGGATCGAGGGCCCCGGCCGGATTGGCGCCGACATAGGCGATCTCGCGGCGCAGCATGCGCAGCTTTTGTGCCGGCAAATCGAGGATGTTTTGGGATTTGTAGACCACCGATCCGGACGTAACCTTCAGTGGCGGATCGATCCAGTTGACGAGCGCACGCGAGAGCACGGTCTTGCCGGCGCCGCTCGCCCCGATGATGCCGAGAATTTCGCGCGGGGCCAGATCGAAGCCGATGTCGGAAATGATCGGGCGCATGCCGCCGCCCGTTTCCAGGCCGACGCTCAGATCGCGAACCTTCAGAAGCGGTGTGCCGGTCACGATTTGCCTCCATAGATACGATTGCGAGCCCGTTCGAGCGACGCGCCCATCAGGTTGATGCTGGTCAGGCACAGACACAGGAACACGCCCGGCATGGTGGCGATCCACCAGGCGTTGAGCAGGTATTTGCGGCCGTCGGCGATGATGTTGCCGAAAGTCGGCGTCGGCGGCTGAACGCCCAGCCCGATGAAGCCGAGGATGGATTCGAAGATCATCATCCGGGCGACATCGAGCACCGACACGAAGATGATCGGCGGCAGCACCAAGGGCGCCAGCAGGCGCACCATGATGCGGAAATCCGATGCGCCGTAGATTTCGGCGGCGCGCACATATTCCCGCTTGCGCTCGGTCATCACGACGCTGCGGGTGACGCGGGCATAGACTGGCCAGCTCGAAAGGCCGAGGACGAGGATGATCGCGGGGATCGTCGGGCGCGAGACTCCGAGCACGGTGATGGCCAGAATAATCATCGGGATCGACAGCTGGGCATCGGTCAGGCGCATGATCACCATGTCGACGCGGCCGCCATAGTAGCCGGCGATCGTGCCGAGCGAACAGCCGATGATCAGCATGACGAGAACGGTGGAAAGCCCGATCAGCAACGAGTAACGCAGACCGACAAGGCTGCGCACCAACATGTCGCGTCCGATCTGGTCGGTGCCGAGCGGCGCCGTCCAGCTCCATTTTTCGCCCATGAACGGCGGCGCATGCAAGCGTGTGGCGACACTCATCTTCGTGGGGTCGATACCGCTCAATTCCGGATAAAGCAGGGCCGCCAGAACCAGCACGATGAAAATGGCAGCGCCGAAACGAAATTCGTTGGAGGCAAGGGCAATCCGCCAGATACGCCGCGCCACCGAAGCGCCGCGTTGCGTTGCCGGAACCGGGACTGCCGGGATGTCTGTCTCTGTCACGCTCATCAATATTCCAACCTTGGATCGATCATGGTGGCAATCAGGTCGACTGCGATGTTGATGAAGACGAAGATCGCGCTGGTGACGATGGCGATCCCTTGGATGAGCGGGAAGTCACGCTGCAGCACGGCGTTGATGGTCAAAAGGCCGAGGCCCGGATAGTCGAAGATGAATTCGACGACGAGGACGCCACCCAGCAGGCCGCTGATCTGGATGCCGATCAGATTGAGCAGCGGAACGGACGCATTGCGTAGCGCATGGGCAACGATGATGCGGCTGCGACTAAGGCCGCGGACATTGCCGACTGCGATGAAGGGCTCCATCATCACGGTAGCCACGGATCCGGTCAGCGTCCGGATCAGCACCGGCGCCAGTTCGACGGCCAGAACGATCGCCGGGAGGATGGTATAGGCAAAGCCGGAATAGCCGATCGCAGGCAGCCAGCCGAGCTTGACCGACAAAAGCATGGCAAGGACGATGCCGAGCCAGAAGTTCGGCAACGATATGAAGATCGAGGAAATGTAGAAGGCCACGCGATCCGGCCATCGTCCAGGCGCCAGTCCGCCGGGAATGCCGACCAGGAACGAGAAGACCAGGGCGAAGAATATTGCCAGTCCGCCGAGTTGCAGCGTCATCGGCAGGGTGTCGGCGATCAGGGTCAGCACTTCGGCCCGTTCGCCGCGAGTGGAATCGCCGAAGCTGGAGCCGCCTGTAGAAGCGCCGCTCGCAGGCCGTACGAAGGATTGTCCGAGATCGCCCCTGACGACGCCGCTCATATAGCGGCCGAACTGCACGAGGATGGGATCACGCAGGCCCATGTCCTTGGCGATCTGCTCGATCAGCGCTTCTGGCGCCATGCCGCCGGCCATCAGCCGGACCGGATCGCCGGGAACCACACGCAGCAGCGTGAAGATCAGCAGCGTCACCAGAAAAACGATCAATGCGCCTTGCGCCAGCCGTCGAACCAGAAAACTGAGAATGAACATGTCATATCCTGGCAGCAATCGGAGCGAACCGTCCTGAGCGGTGACGGTCGCGGTCGTTTGTTGACATCATGAGCGAAACGAAAACCTCCGCGGCGCCGGCCTCCAGCGCCGCGGAAAACGCAAGCTAGCATCAGCTGAATGCGGCCTTCGAGGCGTCCATGGATCCGTCAGGATATATGAAGAGACCGGCCAGCGACTTGTCCATCGCGTGGATCATCACCGAAGTGAACAGTGACAGGGCCGGCACCTTTTCGGCAAGCATGGGCATGGTTTCGGTCTGCAGGATTTTCTTGCGCTCATCGAGCGACGGGGCACTGCGCTCCTTGTCGAGTGTCGCGTCGAGTTCCTTGTCGACGATGCCGGTAATGCGCTTCGAGGTCGAATGGAAATGCGTGCGCAGCACGAGGTCGGGCTCGGGCGAACCGGTGGACCAGCCGCAATCGACCATATGGCCGGGGCCGCCGCCCGGACGGTCGTAGAGGCGTTCGTTCCAGGCGGCGATTTCCAGAACGGAGAGCGACACCTGAAAACCCTGTTCCTGCAGCATGGCGGTGATGACCTCGCCGTATTCCTTGGTCTTCGGGTAGAAGCCGACGGAGGTGATGTATTCCAGCGGCGGCAGGCCCTCGCCCTTCGGGAAGCCGGCCTCGGCCAGCAGCGCCTGGCATTTTTCCGGGCTGTATTCTGGATAATTCGGCAGGTCGATATAGCCGAACTTCACCGGCGACACGTAATTGGACGAAGCATGACCGGCCGAGCCCAGAATTTCGACGATCATCGAGCGGTCGATCGCGTGGCAGGCCGCCTTGCGGATCAGCGGGTTGTCGAACGGCGCCTTCGAGCAGCGGAACCAGAGATACTTGTTCTCGACCGAAACGACGCTGCTGATGGCGATCTTGTCGTTGCCCTGGAGCGAAGTCACCTGTTCCGGTTCCAGACGCTCGACGATCGAGGCCTGGCCGTTGAGCAGGGACAACATGCGCGTCGTGCTGTCGCCGACGAAATTGAAGCTGATGCCAGGAATCTTCGGTGTACCGAGGAAATAATCAGGATAGGCTTCGAGGATCGTGGCATTGCCTTCCTGCTTGACGAACTTGAACGGGCCGGTGCCGTTCAGGCGCTGCGTCAGCGGGCCGGTCGGGCCGCCGGCGACATCGGTCGCCGACATGATCGGCAGGTATGAGGCGAGGAAGATGAACAGATGGGCCGGATATCCGCCCTTAGAGGTATCGACGATGACCGTGTAGTCGTCAGGGGTGGTGATAACAAGCGTCTCGGTCGGGCCGGGATAGAATTGGGCCGGGCGGTCCGGCCCGGAGCCGTATTCGAAGGTCGCCTTGACGTCTTCGGCCTTGAAGGGTTTGCCGTCGTGGAATTTGACGCCTTCGCGCAGCTTGATCTCGAGCTTGTTCGGATCGAGAAGCTTGATGCTGGTGGCCAGTTCATAGACCACTTCATCGGGCTTTTCGACAGTCATCGGCGTCCGCGTCAGGAAGCCCATGACGAAGCCTTCGATATTCTTCTGCGACAGCGTCGTGTGGCCGGTCGGGTCCCAGTTGCCCGTAATATTTTCCGCCGACAGGAACACCACCGTCTTGCCCGATTGGGCAAAGGCCGAGGAGAACAGAAAATCCGGGTTGATCTGCAGGAGACCGGCACCCGTGCCAGCTGCACCAAGCCCGGCGAGGAAATTGCGTCTGCTGATGTCATTCATAAGCTGCTTCCCTTTTTGTGGTTTTATGTGGCTTTCTTATTATTCCACGATATCGGGCATTTTTTCCTTTTTCAATGGGCTCTCGTAATTTAGAAAAGCCGCAATGCCATGTTCCCGTCGCAAGCCGGCTCCGACGATTTGTATTCTGTTGATTATAAGTGCAATTTCGGAAAACTCTTTCGGTGCGGCGCTAGCTGAGATCACAAGAATGGCGAATTTTTCAGCATTTATCTATTGTGCAGGCAGAATAAGCGGGTCAGATATTTTTATAAATATCACAAAATCACATTTTGACGCCTAAAAAATACACAGGGAAGGCAACGCGCAAACCTCGCCATCTCCACTGACAATAGCTGCTCCTTTTGCGCCCATTCCCACACGGCCCCCGCCAAGGTGCGTGGGAGGACGGAGGCGCAGCATGCCGAACTCCTTTCGGTCATCGGCGTTGCCGCCCAAACCAATCATCTGGTGACGACAATGCAGATCCCCGTCGATCCGGAACATCCAATCCGCGCTGTTTGCGTTAGGCTGCTGGGGTTTATATGCGACCCGCCGGACTCCCACGTAAGGCAAACCACCACCGGGGTGTCTCAGTCGTGCGATAAGAACGCCTATGGTGTTGAGCTGAATACGAAAAGCCCCGAAGCGGGGCGTATGGTAGTCAAAATCTCCGGAGGCATTGTGGCGCCTGCCTAGCCGTTTTGCTTGCTCAATGCTTCGGCATACGTCACAACGCGCCCAACGGCGACGGGACGCCGACGCGAATGGCCTGCGAGAAATTCGGCGAAACACCGTCGTCGTGCGCTCTTGCAGCGATGTGTGCGGCAGACCGCAGTTGCGACAAGGGAACGGAGATGTCCAGCGCGCCACGGTCATAGGCGTATTCCGGCAGGTATCCGTTGACGACGAGGCGCCAGTCCGTCGGCACGGCGTCGCCTGCGACGCGCATCATCTTGACGATCGTCGTCGTGCAGTTGGTCGTCAGCGAATTGTAGAAGGCGGGCGTGGCCGCGAGCTTGTTTGCGTCGGAGACATACTCGCGCAGAAGAAGTCTCGCAGCCGCCGGCGTCGCCCTCAGGCGATAGATCTGGACGTCCTCACCGCGAAAATTGGAGCGGAGACCGATCACATCTCTTTCATCTGCGGCGAGGATGACCAGAGGACTGTTTTTGAAAAGATCCGCCAGCGGTGAGAACGAACCTCCGGAAAGGCGACGCACCTCGATAGACCACGCCAGATAGCGGCCGTCGTCGAAGCCGAAGCTCATGATGACATGCGCGATGGTCGGACCTGACCAGTACGACATGAACATGTCGACGCTCTTCAGCTTGTTCAGGTCGTAACTGCGTGTCGTCCATCGTTCCGTGAAGTCGGTGGCACTGCGCCACTCGAAATCGCGGACATTTGTCAGCGTCAACAGATCACCGTCGAATTCGCCGGTGACCTGACGAGCAACGTCCGGAGCCCACGCTCCATTTGCCGGCGGCTCGATCGTGCTCCACCAGACGAGAACAAGGACGAACGCGGCCGCAAACGCGAGGACCGCACGAAAGCGCCTCCTGCCGAAGAGCGCCACGATGACCCAGGCGCCAAGAAGCCCGAACAAGATGGCGCTGGCTTGCCTGCCGACCTCGGGCAATGGCAAGCGGTACCAAAGCGCGAGCGACGACCAGGCCGATGCGAAGGCGACAAGCAACACAAGCACTGCAATGACGATCGCACGGACCGGTCGAACCATTTTGCATTTCCAAACGAGTTTGAAGCGTCCGTCCTGTCGTGGACCCTATCGGTTTCCGGACTGGAAGCCCAGAATCTATCCGAAGCGACGGGTCTCCGGATCCTCCATCTTGGTATGGCTTGCATTCCGCTGGCGTGACCGACGTTGCCAACAGGCGTGACAAGGCCAAGTTAATCCCAACCGGCACGCTGCTTTTCCTTGATTTTCTCCGGAAGAAAAGGAAGGTCATCATAATGAGGACGGGCCTGGCAGGCGTCACGCGACCCTGAGGGACGGGGATGCGCGGCGGTCGAGGGCGCCGCTCCAGATGGTCAGGAGCAGGGCGACGGCGACCAGGATTGCGCCAATCCAAGGGGTCGAAGCGAGACCCAGCGGCGATTCGACGACCAGGCCACCAAGCCATGCGCCGATGGCGATGCCGAGATTGAAGGCCGCGATGTTGAGCGCGGAGGCGACATCGACAGCGCCGGGACGGTGTTCCTTGGCCAGTTGCACGACATAGAGCTGCAGGCCCGGAACATTGGCGAAGGACAGGAAGCCGAGCGCCGCCAGCGTGATCAGGGTCAGTACCGGCGAGACGGCGGTGAAGGAAAACACCAGCAGTACGATTGCCTGAGCCAGGAAGAGGCCGACCAGCGCCTTGACCGGATTACGGTTGGCAATCTTGCCGCCGCCGATGTTGCCGGCCGCGATGGCGATGCCATAGAGCACGAGGATCAGGCTGACACTGGATTGGGAGAAGCCGGTAACGTCCTGAAGGATCGGCGCAAGAAAGGTAAAGGCGACGAAGGTGCCACCATAACCGAGCGCGGTCATGGCGAAGACGATGAGCAGGCGGCCAGAACCGAGCACGCGGACCTGATCGAGAATGCTTGCCGGCGGGGCCTTCTTCAGCGTGTTCGGTAAAAGGGCGGCGATAGCGACAAAGGCGATGACACCGAGAGCGGCAACGGCCCAGAACGTTGCACGCCAACCGTAGATCTGGCCGATATATGTGCCAATCGGAACGCCGGTGACGATGGCGACGGTCAGGCCCATGAACATCATGGCGATAGCCGAGGCGCGGCGGTTTTCCGGCACGAGGTCGGCGGCGATCGTTGCGCCGACCGAAAAGAAGACGCCGTGAGCGAAGGCGGCAATTACGCGGGCAACGAGCAGCATCTCATAGCTGGGCGACAGCGCCGCAATGGTGTTGCCTATTACGAACAGGGTCATCAGGCCAAGCAGCAGCGGCTTTCGTTCGATCTTGCCGGTCAAGGCGGTGAGTATGGGCGCGCCGAAGGTGACGCCGAGCGCGTAGACGCTGACGATCAAACCGGCGAGCGACAAGGTAATGTGCAGATCAGTCGCAACCGTCGGCAAAAGCCCGACAATCACGAACTCGGTGGTGCCGATCGCGTAGGCCGCGATCGTCAAGGCAAAAATGGCTAAGGGCATGACAAGTTCCTTTCCGCCCCACGGTTCGAGTGAGGGTGCTGAGACAGCGGAGCTGCCGGTTGAACGATTGCTGTGTTGCAATATGGGTGGAGAGAACTTGAATGATAATCGGGAGTATTGGATAAGTACCTGTGAATTACTTTCATAGGCGAAAGACAATGGATAACCGAACAGGGGAAATGGAAGTCTTTGTAATGGCAGCCGAATTGCAGAGCTTTTCCGCCGCTGGACGGCGGCTCAAAATGTCTCCGTCTGCCGTCAGCAAACTCGTGACGCGCATCGAAGATCGTCTCGGGACACGCCTGCTGGTGCGCTCGACGCGGACAATGACATTAACACCGGAGGGTGAAGTATATCTCTCTCGAGCGCGGCGTATCCTGACCGATATAACAGAGACAGAACAGATTGTGGCTGGCGGAGGCAAAATGATCCCGCGCGGACTGCTTCGCGTTAATGCGTCCGTGGGCTTTGGAGAAAGACACCTCCTTGCACTCATACCTGCTTTTCTCGAACTCTATCCTGAAGTTCAGCTCGACATTTCGCTGACGGACGGCATCATTGGTCTGATTGAGGAACGCACAGATATAGCAATTCGATCTGGAGCAATGGATGACTCGTCCCTAAAGGCGCGCAAGCTTCTCGAAAGCCGACGGGTCATTGTTGCGTCCCCCGCCTATCTAGACGCAAAGGGCATACCGAAAACTCCACAGGACCTCGCCAACCACAACTGTTTCAGCTTCAATTTCCGGCGTTCCCTGAACGAATGGCCATTCCGGAACCCTGGGACGTCGGAGGTCTATCGCCTTCCCGTAACGGGTAATACCGCGGTCAACAGCGGCATGGTCATGCGCCGACTTTGCCTTTCCGGCAGTGGATTGGGCAGGGTGGGCCAATTCCATGTTCAGCCGGATATCGACGCAGGGAAGCTGATCCCGTTGCTAGAGGAATACAATCCTCACGACATGGAACAGATTCATGCAGTGTTTGCTGGACATGAGCATCTTGCCGCTCGCATTCGCGCGTTCATCGACTTCCTGGCGGAGCACCTCAGTGACGAAGGAAAATCGGAGCCGCTGCCGTGAAACCACCATCGAGCGGTTTTCTGACGGCTCGGAAACATCAGCCGGTAGCACTGAGGTAACGATGACGATCGCATCCGAAAGAGATGATGCGTGACTGGCTACTTCAAAAACGCTTCAGATGCCCGATCAGAACCGATGAATGCGTAAGCCAAGTATCTTCTCACAAACGACCACCACGATGAGTGTCAAAATAATCGAGCAAGTCGAGACCGCTGCCGCCTCGGGCGTAAAATTGGTGCGCAGGTAATCGAACAACTGGATCGGCAGCGTCGATGTGCCGACATTCTTCAGCATGAAGGAAATGGTGAAGACGTCAAATGAGACGATGAAGGCGAACAGGCAGCCGCCGATGACACCGGGCTTGATCAGTGGCAGCATGATCCGCCGGAAACGGGTGAAACGGCCGGCCCCGAGACTTTGCGCCGCCAAGCTCCAGGACGGATCATAGCTTTCCATCGACGCCGAGACGTTGATGAATACGAAGGGCAGCGTGATCAGCACGTGGCCGAGGAGCAGACCAACGATCGTCTGCGTGCCGATACCGATCGAATAGACGAAAAACAGCAGCGAGATCGCAGTCAGGACTTCCGGCAACAGCAACGGCGCCAGCATGGCGATCCGCACCGTGTCCTTGAACTTACCAGCATACTGCACATAGAACATCGCCGCCATCGTTCCTATGATGCCGGAGATTATCGTGGTCAGCGTCGCGATCCACAAGGAAGTGCGGATTGCCCGCATGAACACTTCGTTGTTGAAGAACACCAGATACCAGCGAAATGACAACCCCTGCGGCGGGAAGGTGAGGAAGGCGCCGGCATTGAACGACGCCCCGACGACGACCAAGATCGGCGCCAGGAGAAAGGCGTAGATGACCAGGCAGTACACCGTGAGGAAGGGTTTCGACATGTCTTTTATGCCTTCCATTTCATGACGGTCAGCCGCCCGAAGATGACCACCACGATCGCGCCTGTGACCGACAACATCAGCGCCAGCGCGGAACCGAACGGCCATTGGAACGTGTCGATCAGGGCATCGACCACCGTCACCGCCATGGTTTTGACCCGAAGGCCGCCGATCAGCGAAGGCGTCACATAGGCACTTAGCGACAGCACGAACACCAGGATGCAGCCGGCCTGAATGCCGGGCAGCGACAACGGCAGTGTGATGCGCCGGAAGGCCTTGAACTTGGAGGCACCGAGCGAACGAGCGGCCGATTCCAGCGAGGGATCGATGCCCTGGATCGCGCTCATTATCGGCAGGATCATGAAGGGCAGGAATACATGCACCAGCGCAATGACGATGCCGAGGGCATTGTACATCAGCGGCAGCGGCCCATCGATCACGCCCCAGCCAGCCAGCGCCCGGTTGATCAGGCCGTTATTGCCGAGCAGGATCGTCCAGCCGTAGCTGCGAATCACGATGCCGACCAGAAGTGGTGAGAGCACCAGTCCGTAGCCGAGGGAGCGGATCGCAGATGTACCCCGCGCCAGCTGCCAGGCCACCGGATAGCCTAGAATCAGACAGGCAAACGTGGTGACGAAGCCGATCCACAGCGTGTTGACCATCTGGCTGATGTAGAAGATGTCCGAGAAGAACTTGCTGTAATTGCCGGTGGTAAAGCCCGGCGCATAGGGCGTGCCCTGCCCAGGCACGCGAAAGCTCATCACGATGATATTGAGATACGGCAGCACGAGAAAGAAGCCGAGCAGGATCGCGGCGGGCGCGATCAACAGCAGCGGCCCGAACCGTTTTTTGGCGCCTGCGTTCATGCCGCGGATCCAAGCGGCCAGAAGCGGTCTGAAGGTGCACGCAACAGCACCTCCTCGCCATCGGCGAATCGTATCCGCGGAAACGTCTGGACGTTGACGACCGCGCCGTCCGCCAACTGCAGCCGGTAATCGACGAGGCTACCGGAATAATAGCTGGACAGAACTTTGGCGGGCACGCCGGCCCCCTTGGAGGATATCGGCAGCAGTTCGACCGCTTCCGGGCGCAGCGCCAAAACAAGTTCGGTATCGTCGGCATAGTCGTCGGCAACTTCGACCTCACCGAACACGGTGGAGACCACAGTGCGGCCAGCGGCCTTGCCGACCTTGCCGTGGACGATATTCACCTGACCGACGAATTCCGCCACTTCCAGATTTGCCGGACGCTCGTAGATGTCGGAGGGCGTCCCAATCTGAGCGATACGGCCGCTGAACATCACCACCACCCGGTCGGACATGGTCATGGCTTCTGCCTGGTCATGGGTGACGTAGACGGTCGTAATTCCGACGCGGCGCTGCAGGTCGCGGATGAATATCCGCATCTCCTCGCGCAGCTTGGCATCGAGATTGGCGAGCGGTTCGTCGAGCAGCAGGATTTTAGGTTCGATGACGAGCGCACGCGCCAGCGCCACGCGCTGCTGCTGGCCGCCGGAAAGCTGGCGCGGATAACGGTCTGCATAGCCGGCAAGCTGCACCATATCCAGAACCTCGGATATGCGGGTGCGGATCTCGCCCTTCGGTATCCTGCGCATTTCCAGCCCGAAGGCGAGGTTCTTTTCCACCGTCATATGCGGGAAAAGCGCATAGTTCTGAAACACCATGCCGATATCGCGTTTCTCGACGGGCATATGCACGACATCGCGCCCGTCGAAGCGGATCGCCCCATGGGTCGCGTCCTCGAACCCGGCGATCATCTTCAATGTCGTCGTCTTGCCGCATCCGGACGGGCCGAGCAGCGAGATGAACTCACCCTCGGCAATTTTGATGGAAATGCCGTTGACTGCGAGACCCTGCCCGTAGTCCTTGGTCAGCTTTTCAATGCTAACCTCTGTCATGAATTGTCACTTTCCAATTGCCTGGAGCCAACGGTCCAAAGATCCTCCGCAAAAAAAACCGATCATGGCTCCGCCACAGGGGTGGGCCATGATCGCATCGGGGGAAATCACTTTATGGTCTTCGCCCAGCGTTCGGCGAGCTCGCCTTGCTTTTCGTTGACGAAGTTCCAGTCCCAGGTGAGGATCTTGTCCATGTCGGCGCCGGAGACCGGCACGCTGGCTTTGAGATCAGCCGGCACCATGACCTTGGAATTGGTCGGCGAGATGAAGAACTGTCTCATCATCATCGTCTGCACGTCGGGCGACAGCAGGAAGTTGGCATACTGGTAGGCCAGTTCCTTCTCCGGGCCATTGGCAAGGATGTTGATGGTTTGGTCGAACATGAACATCCCTTCTTCCGGGACGATGCAATCGACCGGCAGTCCCTGAGCCTTCAGGCGGGCAATTTCGCCGAAATCGAACGGTGCGACGACGATTTCGCCTGACGCGAGACCGGTGGAAAGGTTGAAGTCCACCTGGATGACCGAGCCAAGCTTTTCGAGCGCGGCAAAGCCGGCGTCGACATCATACTGGTCCTTGCCAAAAATCCTCGAAAACAGCAGCAACTCCATCTTGCCGGCGCTGTTGGCAAAATTGTAGAGGCCGATCTTGCCTTTGAATTCCGGGTTGGTCCAAAGATCCTTCCAACTTTTTGGCGGTGTCTTCACCAGGTCCGTGCGGTAGCCGATGCCGATCGGGGAAACGGCGCCGATCGCGCCCCAGCCGTCGGTCTTCTTGGCCAGCGGATAAAGGTCGGCATAGTTCGACAGCTTCGTCAGGTCGAGCTTCTCGAAGAAACCTTCCTTGCGCAGCCCCGAGGCGAAGACCTCGTTGGTCATCACGATCGAATAGGGCGGCTTGGCAACGCCGGCGGCCCGCAGATTCGCCCCGAACACGCGGCCGTTTCCAACGTCCAGCGTCACGGCTGCCCCGCTCTGCTTGGTGAATTCCGGCGCCACTGTCGAGCGCCAGTACTGTTCCCATACCCCGCCCAGCGTCGGCACGATCAGCGTCTTAGATTGTGCACGGGCCGGAAGTCCCATGAGACCGGCGGCAGCGAATGCTCCCATTCCGGCAAGCGTCTGCCGCCTTGTCAAATCCATCATTTTCCAGTTCCCCTTAGTTGCGATCCTTGATCGTTGTGCCGGCGGTTTTCCGCTTCTGCGCACGAGTCAGTCGACTTCAGTCACTCATCAGCCTTTCGAGAAAGCCTGTTTCGTCTTCAGGTCGATATATTCACCGTAGGTAATCGGCTCGTATTTCGCGCCGCCCTTTAAGAAAGGCGGCAGGCACTCGATCACCGTGTCCTTCGACGGGTTGAGGAAGAACGGGATCGACTGGCGGCGCGCCGTGCCCTTGAAGCCGCTCGGCGGATTGGCGACCCGATGCGGGGTCGAGACCCACTCGTCGTTGCTCCAGCGCATAAACGCATCGGCGATGTTGATGACATAGGCACCCTCGATCGATGGCGCGTCAAGCCAGTCGCCATTGCGGTTGCGCACTTGCAACCCGCCTGCCGACGCTTCCGAGCGCAAGATGGTCATGAAGCCGTAATCGGTGTGGACGCCGGCGCGCATCTGGCCCGGCAGCGGTGCTTCGTCCTGTTCGGGATAGTTGATGACGCGCAGTGCCGAGAGGTGGTTCTCGAAGGACGGCTCGAAATAATCCTGGTCAAGCCCGATCGCCTGGCAGAAGATCCGGCGCATGTGCTTGGCCAGGATTTCCATTTCCTTGAAATAGTCGCGGAAGGCCCGCTCGATCCCTTCCGGCCTGTTGGGCCACGTATCGCCCGGCAGGTTCTGACCGAAGTTCAGGCTTTCCTTGTAGTCGCCGGGCGTCTTGATGCCGAGCGTCGCGGCCAATGCTTCCTCGGCGAGGGGCGAGAAGGCGACGCCGCCCATCACGCCCGTGCCGCGCCCTTGCGTCGTCTTCCAGTCTTGCGGGTAATCGAAAAAGGCGCGGGCGAGTTGATAGAGCCGCGAGGTGACGTCCAGCGAAACACCATGGCCGGTGACAAGGAAGAAGCCGGTGTCGCGACAGGCGGCCTCGATCGCCTTCACCACATCGGCGCTGCCCACCTCATTACGGATGAAAGGCCCCACATCGATGACGGGAATGCCGGCCCCGACACCGTTGGACGACGCGGTATTGGCGTTCGATACGGACATAAGCCTACCTCCAAACTCGACTGACAAACAGATGTTGACAAAAACATCTGTTGTTGTCCATATCAAAAATAACGAAACTTCAACCCAGTGAACTAGACAAGATGGATGACCTTGCCCCCCAGGAAGCGGCCGTCCTGGCAATCATTAAGGACAACCCTTTCGCAGGGCAGCAGGAAATCGCGTCGATGCTCGGCCTGGCCCGCTCGACCGTGGCTGCCCACATCGTCCAGCTGATGCAGAAGGGCTATATTCTCGGCCGCGGTTATGTGATGCCGGCCAGGACGCGGGCCGTTTGCATCGGTGGCGCCGTGCTCGACCACAAGTACCGCGCCAAGGAAGCACTTGTGTTCGAAACCTCCAACCCGGTGGATGGCATTCGCAGTCTCGGCGGCGTTGCCCGCAACGTTGCGGAAAACCTTGCACTGCTGGGTACCTCGACGAGCTTCGTCTCGATCGTCGGCGATGACGAAGGCGGAAGGGCGATCCTGAAGCATATGCGCGACCGCGGCATCGATGTGAGCCAGGTCGTCACCACCTCGGAACGCCCGACAGCCGAATATGCTGCGATCCTCGATCCACAGGGCGAACTTGTTCTCGGCATTGCCGACATGGGCATTTTCGACCTGCTTCTGCCGAACCATATCGAGCGGATCTGGCCGCATCTGGCCGCCGCCAGCTGGGTGTTTTCCGACTGTAACCCGCCCGCCGAAATGCTGGCAGCCCTGATCGCCAAGCGCCAGGGCGGCGCCCGCTTCAAGCTAGCGATCGACGCGGTCTCGACCCCCAAGGCTGCTCGCCTGCCGAAAAATCTGACCGGCATTGACCTCCTGTTCATGAATATCGACGAGGCGAATTCGATCCTGAAGCGCCAGGGCCACGAAACGATCGAGGATGCCCGCGAAGCCGCGCTTGCGCTGCAGGCAGCCGGCGCACGGGAAGCGATCGTCACCATGGCTGCACGCGGCATCGCAGTTGCCGGGATCGAAGGCGCCAAGACGTTTCCGGCGGTCACTGCCCGGCCGATCGACATTACCGGCGCGGGCGATGCCATGATTGCTGGTACGCTTCACAGCATTCTGAACGGCGAAAACACCTATGCCGCGGCCCGCACCGGCGCGCTGCTCGCCACGCTGACGACGGAAAGCACCGCCAGCGTCCACACCGAATTGTCCGAACGCTTCCTCGAAGCGAACATGCACCGGCTTGTCGGCTAACCTCGCCGGCTGAATCAAGGAATTGTCACAATGACCCTCATGAAGCCCCGACTGAGCCGCGAAATGGCCGAAGCCATTGCAGCCGGCAGCCCGGTCGTAGCGCTTGAATCCACCATCATCACCCATGGCATGCCTTATCCGGCCAACCTCGAAACGGCCCTGGGCGTGGAAACGGTGATCCGTGAAAACGGCGCCATTCCGGCCACGATCGCTGTCGTCAAGGGCGAACTGCGCGTTGGCCTTGAGCACGATGAGCTGGAAGAGCTGGCGCAGTCAAAGGGCATCGTGAAGGCCTCTGGCCGCGACCTGGCCGTCGCCATGATACGCGGTCAGTCGGCCGGCACGACGGTTTCGGCCACCATGCTGATGGCAGACCTCGCCGGCATCGACGTCTTTGCGACCGGCGGTGTCGGCGGCGTGCATCGCGGCGCCGAGCAGACCTTCGACATCTCCGCCGACCTGACGGAATTGGGCAGAACGAAAACCGCTGTCGTCTGCGCCGGCGTAAAATCGATCCTCGACATCGCCAAGACGCTCGAATATCTCGAAACTCAGCGAGTGCCGGTGATCGCCTACGGCACCGAGGATTTCCCGGCTTTCTTCACGCGCAGGAGCGGCTTCAAGGCCGACCATCGGCTCGACACGCCGGAAGAGATCGCCAAGGCGATGTGGTTGCACCATCAACTCGGCACGGGCACCGGCCTTTTGATCGCCAACCCGATCCCGGAAGCGTCAGCGCTGGCGCCAGACTTCATCGACGGCACGATTGCCGATGCGGTGCGCGATGCCGACGAGCGTGGCATCGACCGCAAGGAACTGACACCTTTCCTGCTCGCCCGCATCAACGAATTGACGAAGGGCGAAAGCCTCAAGGCCAATATTGAACTGGTGAAGAACAATGCCCGCCTCGCCGCCAGGATAGCGGTCGCCTATGCGCCGCTGAAGAAGGCCCGCAACTGACTATCAAACAGGGGAACTGCCATGAGCTACGAGACGATCCTTTACGAGAAGGATGCCAGCGACAAGTTCGCGACGATCACCATCAATCGCCCAGACAAGATGAATGCGATGAACAAGGTGGTGATCCGCGAGATCGATGCGGCCGTGGCTGCAGCCGTTGCAGATCCCGATATCAACGCGCTGGTCATCACCGGCGCCGGCCGCGCCTTCTCCTCCGGTTACGATCTGCAGGGCGGCGATTTCGACGTCGATATCGATTTTTGGCGCGAGGACATGTCGGAGAATGCCGAAGCGCTGCTTAACATCTGGCGCGCCCCGATTCCGGTCATCGCCTCGGTCAACGGCTATGCCCTGGCTGGCGCGCTGGAACTGATGATGTGCTGCGATCTGGCGATTGCCGCCGACAATGCCAAGTTCGGCGAACCGGAAGTGCGCCACAATTCCGGTCCTCCGGCGCTGATGATGCCTTGGTTGCTTGCCACTCGCGACGTCCGCTGGCTGATGTTCACCGGCGACATGGTGGATGCGCAAGAGGCGCTGCGCATGCATCTGATCAATAAGATCGTGCCCGCCGATCAGCTCAAGGAAAAAACCGAGAACCTGGCCCGTAAGCTGGCCCGTATGCCGCTGCCTGCGCTGAGATACACCAAGGCCTCGATCAATAACCAGCAGATGGTTGCCGGCCTGATGCCGTCCTTCCAGTACAATATCGAGGCGATCGCAGCCCTACACGTGACCAAGGCGGGTCGTGACTGGATGGCCAACCTCGCAAAGATGTCGCTGAAGGAATATCTCGCTTTCCGCGACAATCCGTTCAAGGGCCTCGACTGAGGTCCTGGCCATGCCCGCAAACACGATCGATGCCATGCGGGCTTTGATGGCGCCGCGCTCCGTCGCGGTCGTCGGTGCCACCGAGCGCGCCGACGCCTCGTCAAGCTACGTGATGAAGAACCTGATGCGCTTCGGGTATCAGGGAAAGATCATCCCTGTGCATCCTAAGGCGGAGGCAGTCTTCGGTTATCGCGCTGCCCCTTCCCTGCGCGCACTCGACGCCGCCCCGGACGTTGCCGTGATCGGCATCGCCGCCGACAAGGTGATCGCAGCGCTGGAAGAGGCAGGCAGCACCGGCGTCAAGGCCGCCGTCGTTTTGGCCTCCGGTTTTGCCGAATTGGACGAAGCCGGCCGCGAACGCCAGCGACAACTGGTCGAGATCGCCGGGCGCTACGGCATGGCCATCTGTGGCCCCAATTGCCTTGGTCTTTTCAATCTCACATCAGGCGCGGCCCTTTATTCCTCCAGTCTTTCGGCCAATCTCCAGAAGGGCCGTTTTGCGATCCTCTCCCATTCTGGCGCCAGCGCCATCGCGCTCGGCAATACCGCCCGCTTCGGCCTCAGCCACATCGTCTCCTCCGGCAATAGCGCTGCAACCGACATTCCCGCCTATCTCGAATTTCTGGCAAGCGACGAAGACACCGGCACGGTCGGTATCGTCATCGAAGCCATTCGCGCGCCGGAGGAACTGGCAGCGGCCATGGAAAAAATGCACGCGGCCAACAAACCAGTCATTGCGCTGCGTGCTGGCCGCTCCAGCCGCGGCGCCCAGGCGACGGCTGCCCACACCGGCTCACTCGCTGGCAGCAACGATGCCTACCGCGCTTTCTTCCGCCGCACCGGCATCATAGAAGTGCCGGACATGGACGGCTTCATGGAAACGGCAACGCTATGCCTGACGTTGAAGACACGCCCGGTAAAACCCGGTGTCGCGATCGTCGGCGTGTCCGGCGGTGGTGTCGCGCATGTCTCCGACGTTGCCGATGAAGCCGGCCTTTCGATGCCGGACCTGCGGCCCGAGACGGTCGCGAAGATGAAGACGCTGCTGCCGTCCTTCGCCACGCCGCAGAACCCGCTCGATACGACCGGCATCGTTTTTGCCGACGGCCAAATCTACCGCGACGTGCTGACCGCCGTGTCCGAAGATCCATCGATCGGGCTGATCGTCGCCTCGCAGGATGCGCCGGTCGGACTAGACGACTTCTGCGCCTGCGAATATCTCGGCATCGCCCAGGCGGTGTCGGATTATGCCGAAGCGGGCAAGGCACCGATCGTGTTCATGAGCAACCTCTCCTCCGGCCACCATCCGGCCGTCGAAGGGAAGCTGTCGAACGTGCCTGTCCTGCGCGGCACGAAAAGCGCCTTGACCGCTATCAAAAGTCTGATCGATCAGAACCGGCTTGTATCATGGCCCGGAGCTGCAGCCTCCGACAGAAAATCCTTGCCTGCGGGTGCTTTGACCGAACGCCAAGCCAAAAACCTGCTGGCTGCGGAGGGACTGCCTGTTCCGCAACAATACCTCGTCACCAGCGCCGATAAAGCCGCCAGCGCGGCCGCAAAACTCAGCTTCCCGGTGGTGATGAAGATCGAGTCGCCGGATATCCAGCATAAGACCGAGGCCGGCGGCGTAAAACTCGGCGTCGCCTCGGAACCGGAGGTTCGGCAAGCCTTCGACGCGATCATGGCAAGCGCCCGGGCCTACGCCCCGGATGCGGATCTGCGTGGCGTATCGGTGCAGGAAATGGTGACTGGCGGCGTGGAAGCGCTGGTCGGGCTTGTTCGCCACGAGCCCTTCGGTTTCGGCCTTGTCGTCGGCATCGGTGGCGTGCTGGTGGAACTGGTCAATGATAGTGCCTTCGACCTTCTGCCTATCGATCTCGCCCGCGCCGACGCTATGATCGGCAAAACCAAGCTCGCCTCACTGCTGGAGGGCTATCGCGGCTCACCAAGGGCCGATCGCCAGGCGCTGGCAAAATTGCTGGTCAAGCTTTCGGATTTCGCCGCCCGTTATGGCGACGATATCGAGGCTGTCGACCTCAATCCGGTCGCCGTTCTGCCGGATGGCGAGGGCGTGCGCATTCTCGACGCGCTGATCATCGCGCGCGCGAAGACGTGACGAGCAGACCCGGCGCAGCTTCGGCTGCCGTATCCGCGCGACCGAGCCAGGAGAGCCGTTCCGTCAGCAGCGCATAAAAGCCGTCGGCGTCGACGTCGCGCATGAACAGCGCATTTTTCGGCCGCCCCGAGACATCCCACCAGTCGGCGACGGTCATGCCCTTGGTGAGCTCGGACTCCGTCTCGATCTCCACATTGCAGAAACGACCGGAATAAAGTTCCGGCTTCAGGAGATAGGCAATCACGTTGGGATCGTGCAGCGGCCCACCATCGCTTCCATATTTAGCGACGTCGAAGCGTTCGAAATAATGAAGCCATCCGACCACGGCATCGCTGAGCGGAGTTCCAAGCGCCTGGATTGCAGCGACACGTACCCGTGTCGTCAGCGTCTTGTGCGTGACGTCGAGCGGCATCATCACGATCGGCACGCCCGATCCGAAGACGACAGCTGCAGCCGGCGGATCGACGTAGATATTGAATTCGGCGGCGGGCGTAATGTTGCCGCCCTCGAACAGTCCGCCGCCCATCAGCACGAGCTGTTTGATCCGGCCGGCGATCTCCGGCGCCCGGGTCAGCGCCTTGCCGAGATTGGTAAGTGGCCCAAGCGTGCAGACGGTGACTGCGCCGGCCGGTTCGCTCTGCAGGGTGTCGATGATGAAATCGACGCCGTGCTGTTCCTGCATCGGCATGCTCGGTTCAGGAAGATCCGCGCCATCCATGCCGGTCGCGCCATGCACGTGCTCGGCGGTCACTAGCGGTCCGGTCATCGGCCGATCGCAGCCGGCAAACACCTTGATGTCTGGACGGCCGGCGAGTTCGCAGATCTTGCGGATATTTTTGGACGTCAGCAATAGCGGCACATTGCCGGCAGCGCCAACGATGCCGAGAACTTCGATTTCCGGGCTCGCCAGAGCCAGGAGTATGGCCAGCGCATCGTCTTGCCCCGGATCCGTATCGATGATGATTTTTTGTGCCATTTGGGGCTCACTCTCGGAAACAAAATTTAGGCGACATGGGTGAGCGGTTCGCTTGCCCGCCATTTCGCCAGGAGATCGTTCTTGCGCTTTTCGAAGCGCTGGATGGATGCGAGTTTGACATGCCCGAAACCGCGGATCATGTCCGGCAGGCCAGCAAGCTCGGTAGCAACCGACGGATTGCCGGCATCGAGCGACTGGCTTAGCTCGATGACGAGCGTGACATAATCGCCGATCAGCTGGCGCTCCAGCCGACGCTCGGCAGTGCGGCCAAATGGATCGAGCCACGTGCCGCGCAGGAACTTCAGCTTTTCCAGCACTGCGAAGGCCGGTCGAATCCAGGCGCCGAAGGCGATCTTGGCCGGATGGCCGGTACGCCGGTCGATCTTCGAAATCATCGGCGGCGCCAGATGATGCTTGATCTTGAAATCACCTTCGAACTGTTCGGACAGTTTTCTTTCGAAACTGCGGTCGCGGTGCAGTCGGGCGACCTCGTATTCGTCCTTGTAGGCCATCAGCCTGAAGGCATTTTTGGCAACCGCTTCTGTAAAACCCGTCTGGCCACCCAGCCGGGCCTCGGCGGATGCAGCAACCCCCACCAGATCCGTATACCGCTTTGCATAGGCCGCACTCTGGTAATCGGTGAGGAAGGCGACACGCTTGGCGACAATCTCATCCAGCGTTTCGGCCTTGGGTTCGGCCTTGACGAAACGGGCCTCACGGGCCACGGCCTCGATATCCACCGCAGCGCGACGGCCCCAGCCGAAGGCGGCGCGGTTCATGGCGATGCCGGTACCGTTGAGTTCGATCGCCTTGTCGATGGCGGCAAGGTTGATCGGCACCAGGCCACGCTGCCATGCATGGCCGAGCAAGAACATGTTGGCAGCGACTGCATCGCCCATCAGCGCAGTTGCCAGATCCGTCGCGGCAACCGTCTCGACGGCGTTGTCCCCAGCCGCGCGGCGCAGCGACTTCAACGTGGCCTCCTGCCGGAAATCGATCGTCGTGTCCTTCACGAAGGACGCCGTCGGCGCAAAATGGTCGTCGATCACCGCCCGCGTCTTGTTCTTCGCAAACGAGGTCAGCGAATTCTTCTGGGCGGCCACGACAATGTCGAAGCCGAGAACGAGATCGCTTTCGCCAGGACCGACCCGCGCCGCGTGGATCTGGGCCGGATTGTTCGCCAGCCGGATATGCGACACCACCGAGCCGTTCTTCTGGGCAAGTCCTGTCTGGTCAAGCGTGGTCAGGGCCAAGCCATCGAGAAGTGCCGCCTGGGCGAGGATAGCGCTGACCGTTATAACGCCAGTGCCGCCGATACCGGCAAGCAGCATGCTGTAGGGCGTCTCGAACGTCGCGGTAAAAACCGGCAGCGGCAGGTCGTCGGTCTTGACCGATTTCGACTTCGCCGCCGGCTTGCGGATGCTGCCGCCTTCGACGGTTACGAAGCTCGGGCAGAATCCCTTGATGCAGGAAAGGTCGGTGTTGCAGCTCGACTGGTTGATGCGGCGCTTGCGGCCAAACTCGGTTTCCTGCGGCTCGATCGAGATGCAGTTCGACACGGCGGAACAGTCGCCGCAGCCCTCGCAGACCAGTTCATTGATAAAGGCGCGTTTGTCGGATACCGGATAGGCACCGCGCTTGCGGCGACGGCGTTTTTCGGCGGCGCAGACCTGGTCGTAGATCAGCACCGTGATGCCCGGGATATCTCGCAGCTCCCGCTGCACCGCATCGAGTTCGTCGCGATGATGCACGGAAACCGCGCGTGGAAGGTTGCCCTGCCACACGTCCGGCCGTTCGGCGACCACGACGACACGGGTCGCGCCCTCCGCCAGCATCTGGGAAACGATGCCTGGGACGGTTACGTCACCGTCATGTTTCTGGCCGCCGGTCATCGCGACTGCATCGTTATAGAGGATCTTGTAGGTGGCGTTGACCTTGGCCGCAATGGCGGCGCGAATGGCGAGTACACCGGAATGGAAATAGGTGCCGTCGCCCATGTTGACGAAGATATGCTTCTCGTCTGTGAATGGCGAAAGGCCGATCCAGGAACCGCCCTCGCCGCCCATCTGAGTGAAGGTTGACGTGTTGCGATCCTCGTTGCCGATGATCATCATGTGGCAGCCGATGCCGGTGGAAGCGCGGCTTCCCTCCGGCAGGCGGGTGGACACGCTGTGCGGACAGCCGGAACAGAAATAGGCCTCGCGCTTCAAGGCCGTCGCCTCGATCTCCATGGCAAGCGCCATTTCATCGACGAAACGGGCCTTGGCCTGCAAGGCGGCATCGAAATCGCCAAGCCGCGACAAGATTGCCTTTGCCACGGAGAGCGTGCCGATCTCGCCGATCGCCTGCAGCAGAGGCGCACCGTTTTCGCCGGCCTTGCCGAACACGCTCGGACGCCGATCAGCGGGCAGGTTGAACAGCTGCGCCTTGATCTGGTCTTCGAGGATCGAGCGTTTTTCTTCGACCACGAGCAGTTCGTCGACCCGCGCGGCGAACTCGGCGATCCCCTGCGGCTCGAGCGGCCAGACCATGCCGACTTTGTAGAGCGCAAGCCCGAGGTCGGCGGCGCGGGCCTGATCGATGCCAAGCAGGGCCAGCGCGCCCAACAGGTCGAGCCAGGATTTTCCGGTCGAGACGATCCCGAGCTTTGCGCGTCCGGTCGCACCCCAGACCGCGCGATCGAGATGGTTGGCGCGGGCAAAAGCCTGGACAGCCAGCATCTTGCGCTCCAGCCGCAGTTCCATCGCATGCGGCCCGTCCGGCCAGCGCAGGGATAGGCCGTCCGGCGCAAACACGTCGTCGGGCATGACGATCAGTGGTCGGTCCGGATCGAGATCGACGGTTGCCGAACATTCGACGATTTCCGTCTGGCACTTGAAGCCGACCCAGGCCCCGGAGTACCGGCTCATCGCCCAGCCGATGAGGCCGTAGTCGATATATTCGCCGATCCCCGCCGGCGAGAGCATCGGCACCATGGCCGAAATAAGATTGTGCTCGCTTTGATGCGGAAGCGTCGAGGAGACCGCACCATGGTCGTCGCCGACCAATAGCAGCACGCCACCGTTCGCGTTGGTACCGATGGCATTGGCGTGGCGGATGACGTCCATGCTACGGTCGACGCCCGGGCCCTTGCCGTACCACATGGCAAACACGCCGTCGTAGCGCAGGCCTTGAAACATGCCGGTCTGCTGCGTGCCCCAGACGGCGGTCGCCGCCATGTCCTCATTGAGGCCTGGCTGGAATTTCACATGTGCCGCATCGAGAAACTTCTTGGCGCGCGCCATCTCGCGATCGAAACCGGCAAGCGGCGATCCGCGATATCCCGAAACATATCCCGCGGTATTGAGCCCGCGCGCCAGATCCCGTTGACGCTGGATCATCGGCAGGCGCACCAGCGCCTGCGTTCCGGAGACGAGGATACGACCCCTTTCGAGGGTGTAACGGTCGTCCAGGCTGATTTTCGGTTCCGGGATATCCGGTTGGGTGTGGATCGACATCTATGCCCGCTCCATCTGTGCAACCGAAACCGGCGCCGCAAAGACTCGCCCGCGATTGAGGATGGCGTTCGGATCAAAAGCGGCTTTCAGCCGGCGCATGGTGGCGATCTCGGCCTCGCTGCGGGCATAGTTCAGATAGCCCACCTTGTCGGTGCCGATGCCGTGCTCGGCGGATACGCCGCCGCCGACCTGCTCGATCCCGGAAAATACCGCCTTTGCGACGTCCTTTTCGCGGCTCGTGACCATGCAATAATGCAGATTTCCATCGCCGAGATGACCGAAGATGAACGACACCGCGCCTGGATCCACCATCGATATCGACTGGGCCGTTGCGTCGAGAAACTCCTGCATGCGGCCAAGTGGCACTGAAATATCGTAACCGGCGTTTTGACCACAGGCGGTGAGAAATCCGTTGATGCCGTCCCGGATCGCCCAGAGTGTCTGAAATTCACGAACGGAATTGGAGAGCACGACGTCGCTCGCCAGCCCGTCCTCGAGCGCAGCAGCCAGCACGGTCTCGAAACGCTCATTGTCCTGATCCGGCGCCTGCCCCTGGATCTCAACCATGGCATACATGCCGGCACGAGGCGCCACCGGCGGGCGGATGCCCATATGCGCGACGGTGCCCTCGTAGACATTCGGGAAAATCACTTCGAAAGCGGAAAGGAGCCCGGCAAGCTCGACCCGCAGTTTCGATAACAGATCCTGCGCGGCGGCCAGCGACGGAAGCGCCAAGAACGCATTGCGCTCAATCTTCGGCTTGGGATGCAGTTTCAAACAGGCGCGGGTAATGATGCCGAGCGTGCCTTCGCTACCGATGAACAGTTGATTGAGGTCGTAGCCGGAATTGTCCTTCGGCAGGCCCTTGAGCGAGGTCAGCACCGTTCCGTCTGCGAGCACGGCTTCGAGACCCATGACCTGCGCCCGGTACATGCCGTAACGCAGCACGCGAATGCCGCCGGCATTGGTGCCGATATTGCCGCCGACCGTGGCGCTGCCGCGTGCGCCGATATCGACACCGAAGAACAGGCCCGCATCGCTTGCCCCCTGCTGCACGACCTGCATCGGAGTGCCCGCGCCGGCGATCAGCGTCTGTGCCACCGTGTCGATGGATTCGATGCTGCTCATCCGCTCCAGCGACAGCGACACTTCGTCGGCGACCGGCCGAGAACCGCCTGAAAGACCTGTACGCCCGCCCTGGACGACAAGCGGCTGGCCAAGATCATTGGCGGCAGAAAGAATGGCGGAAACATCTGCGCAATTGCGGGGCCGCAGAACGGCAAGTGGCCGCTGGCCTTGCGCCGCTGCGTCGGCGCAATAGGCATCGGGGACGGCATCGCCGCTCAAGATTGCGGCTGCATCAAGTCGGTTTTCCAGGCGGGCGAGAAGACGGCTCAACCGGTCAGACGGCACGGGCGCCCTCCCCTGGAAACTCTACGGTCCGGCCGTGCACCCCAGGGTCGGCCAAATGCGATTGCGCCCATTCCTTTACCCCTTAATCCGGGGGGTGAGGTTAGTCCCATTCCTCTATTTGTCAAACCTATATTTAAAAAGCAGTAGCCTTTTGAATTCGCCCATGGCATCACTGTTGGCCAGAGATCGGGAAGGGGCGAAATGATCCTCAAATACGACGAGGTTGTCCGCACGGGCATCGCCAAACAGGTGGCCGACAATATCCGTTCGGCCATCATGGACGGCCGGTTAAAGATCGACGAGCGCCTTCCAACCGAGGAGGATCTCGCCAAGAGTTTCGGCATTTCCCGCCCGACCGTGCGCGAGGCGCTGAAGCGTCTTGCGGCACAGAATCTCATCCGCTCCAAGCGCGGCCCGGCTGGCGGCAATTTCGTCAAGCGGCCGGATCCCGAGGGTCTATCGAAGGCCATCACTGGGGCGGCGACGCTTCTAGTCGGCATCGGCGCCTTCGATATCGAAGAAATCATCACGGCGCGGCTGGAAACCGAAACCGTCTGCTGCCGACTGGCGGCCGCAAACCGCGACGAAAGCCATCTCGCCGCCATGGAGGCGGAGATCGCAGTCCAGCTCGATCCGACGATCAGCGACGAGGGTTTCTGCGCCTCGGACGTACGTTTTCACCGTGCGCTGGTGGAATCGACCGGCAACGGTCCGTTGAAGCTGATGATGTATACCGTGATCGAAGCCTTCATTCCGATCACCAACATGATCGTCTTCCGGGTCCGCGAGCGGCACCACGTCGCATCGCTGCATCAGGAGATCATCCATGCCGTGCGCGCCCGCGACGATGCGAAGGCAACGGACGCGTTGGCGCGGCTTCTCGCCTATGTGCGCGAAAGCTATGCGGCCGTCCTGAACGCCCGCGCCGGACGCGATGCCGCGCAGGTTTCGGCTTGAATCCTTAAGAAATCAAAGACCGGGAGGCACGAAATGACCGAGACCTTCACCGCAATGGTGATCGACACCGTTGACGGCAAGCCGAAAGGTGCGTTCAGGCAACTCTCGATCGCCGATCTGCCGGACAATGACGTGCTGGTCGAAATCGCCTATTCGACGCTCAACTACAAGGACGGCCTCGCGATCTCCGGTAAGGGCCGCATCGCTCGCCGCATGCCGATGGTCGGCGGCATCGATCTCTCCGGCACCGTGATCGAATCCCGATCGCTGGAATGGAAGCCGGGCGACAAGGTGGTGCTGAACGGCTGGGGCCTTTCGGAGACCGAATGGGGCGCCTATGGCCGTTACCAGCGCGTCAAGTCGGAGTGGCTGATCCCCCTGCCCGAGGCCTTCTCGTTGCAACAGGCGATGGCGATCGGCACCGCCGGTTACACCGCCGCGCTCTGCGTCGATGCCCTTGAAAAATGGGGTTCGATCAAGCCGGGCGAAGGCGAAGTCCTGGTCACCGGTGCGGCCGGCGGCGTCGGTTCGGTGGCTATCGCCCTGCTTGCCGCGCGCGGCTACAACGTCACGGCGTCCACGGGCCGTCCGGAGACCCATGATTATCTCGCCTTTCTGGGCGCCACCACCTTCATCGACCGCGCGACGCTTGCCGAAAAGGGTGGCCCGTTACAAAGGGAACGCTGGACCGGCGGTATCGACAGTGTTGGTTCGACGACGCTCGCCAATGCACTGTCCCAGACGGTTCACGGCTGCGCAATCGCCTGCTGCGGCCTCGCCGGCGGTGCCGATCTTCCGGCCACTGTGCTGCCGCATATCCTGCGTGCCGTAACCTTGATTGGCATCGATTCCGTGATCGCCACCCGCCAACAGCGGCTTTCCGCATGGGCGCGGCTTGCCCGCGATATGGACAAGGGCAAGCTCGACAGCATGACGACTGTTGAGCCTATGTCCAAGCTGCCACAACTCGCTGAAGACATTGTCGCGGGCAAAATTCGCGGCCGGGCCGTCATCGATGTGAATGGTTAAGCTGAAGAAGATCGCGAAACAACGTTAAAGTGGCAGGAACGAGAACTGTCGAAAATCATGCGGTCGTGACCTGAACCCTTCAAACTTTGGCGGTGTGATCAAGACATCACGCTCCATGGTCGCCAGAAGCGGAAAAATGATTGCTCCAGCGGCAGCACTAGGCCGGCCGCAACCAGCGGGGCGCCGCCTTGCTATGTACCCCACTACATGCAGCCGCAACGCATGCGGCCATGCCACCGAAATAGAAGCGTCGACCGGTTATCCCTGGCCCGTAATGAGCATATTTGCCCGAGTTCGTCAGTATGGTTTTCGCAAGGGTAGGAATAATCGGATCGGTGATCATGCACCAGCATGTGTCCGTCACGAACTGCACCCCGAAATGTTCGAGGGCTGGTATCAGCCCGGCTTCGTTGGCCTTGTCGTATGTTGCGCGGCCGCAGGTAACGACCACTGCCACATCCACATGCTTCTTTCGCCCGGTACACATGGACGCGAGCCTCTCGATTTCGCTGAGCGAGAAATGCGGATTGCCGAGCGAGACGAGATCGACGCGCTCCTCGTCGGCGCTGTTGAGTTCCTCCCAACTCGACGCAAGTTCCTCGAGCCGAAGATCGATCGAAGGAATGCTGATGCCTGCGGGGGCAACGGCATCCAGCGTCTTTGCCTCAGGCGTCACCCCCACGATGTGAAACATCGGCGCACTGGAAACGGTCGCAAAGGCCGCACCGAAAGCCTTAAGATCATCATTGGTTGGATCGGCCTGATCGAGGCCGGTGACAACAGGGATAAGGTTCGATGCCAGAGTGCCGATGTGATAACCGAGCAGCGGATAGAAGGAATCGTCGATGCCCTCGATATTGCCGACGCTGATGACGAGCCCGGCTTTTCGATTGATGTCGATGTGTGGACCTGCCAGCGGCGCGCGGCCGGTGAGTGCGATGCAAATGTCGAGAAAGTCCGGATATTTCATTGTCCGCGCGCCAAGAACGCTGTTGGCGTAGACGACGGCATTCGATTCTGCCCAGGCCACCTGCTCGCCGATCCTGGGAGCCGTCTCGAGCAGATAGGGCGCGCAGGTGAAGGTCGGCCGCGCGCCCATCTCGACATAAACGTCACCCAGCTTGCTGGCCGGTTCGCCCAGAACGGGATCAATACCTTGCGAGCGCCAGCGTCGATGATCGACCGAAATCGAGTTGAGTGTCGTCGGTACCACGACGCGCCCGCCGAGATCACGCAACCTTTCGGCAAACGAAAGCGAGCCGGGTCCGGTGTAGATGCAGCCGTCGACGTGGACCTGTGAGACATCCATCAGTTGAGCGGCCCCCTGCAGCTTCGCCATTCTGAGAATTATGCGGATCGCCGATTGCGCAGCCTTCCCGTGATCACCTGCCAGATAAGCTCTATCCAGCTCCGACAATTCGACGTCACCGAAAAGATGGCCAGAGTGCTGGCTGTGCGCCGGAATGGCGTCCGTTGCTAACCCGTCGGCCGAACAGAAGACCACGTTTCCGTCGATTTCGACAAAGGCCGAACGCACCACTTTGCGAAAATTCTCGGGCGTGAGCGTCACAACGGGAATGGATTGACCGAATACCTCCTCGGCGATGACGACACCGAGCGTGAGGATATCCTCCTCTCGCTCGAACAGCATCGCTTTAGGACCTTTGCCATTCAGCAAAAGCTCCAACATCACGCCACTTCCAGAGCAGGATCCCCTACCCCCGGGGATCGCGAGGATATGGTCTTTGAGAGAGCGGCCACTCAAGGGGTGATGCCGATCGATCACCTCGCCGGTCCAGGGATCGACCCCACCCCAGAAACTTAGTTCAAGATCGCTTGCAACAACATCGCCCGAAGCCTTGCCGCGCACGTACGGGGTACCAGAGAAAATCCATCCATCAAGAAGGTTGACCATCTGTGAGCCTTTGAAGGTGGGTGACTGTGCAAGCAAGCACATCCAGATAGAGGCCGGTATCCAGGAACAGAGGCCCTCCGATTGCCGGTCCCTTAGCAACCCATGGAGGATCTTCGTCGGGCCTACGCTCGATCGTCGCGACGTGCCTCTGGGGCTTTAGTGACCGGAGGGTTTCAGAGAGATCAAATCCCAAGATCGATATCCGTCGGGATGCGGCCCTTGCGGCCCACCAGACGCGGACCAAAGTCGTCTTCGAGAGCCAGCCGTGAAAGCGCCAATTCCAGCAGCTCGGTGTCGGAGGTAACACGGGCACGCTTCTTGGCTGCCTCGATCAACTCCGACGGCACACGCCCCGACAAGCGGGTATTCTTCGCCGTGCCAAGGAGACCGACGGCCTTCGCTTGCTCGAGTACGAGCTTATTGCGGGCCAACGCGACTTTCGCTTCGCTTTCCGCAGCAGTGGGTGGTTGGGTACCCATAAGATTCTCCTGTGTTGAACGGAATATAGATTTCGTTGAACGGGAAGGCAAAGTTCAATAGCGGTAGGCAGGTTGCGATCCAGGCGTTCGCGGCAAACCATCATGGGAATGACGACGGGGACATTGGGAGATTCTCTGGGGCCGTCGGCTCGGCGGCGCAGAGTTCAACCTTGTTGATGCAGAAAGCGATCTGTAATCTCAAGTGACGGAACTGTATCTGGCGGCGAAGGGAAGCTCGCGTTCAGAATCGCGGCGGCGAGCTTGCAAGCTTGATCAAACGGCCCGCGCACGTCACCGCGGCTAGGCAAATCGCGCCGGTCCCCAAGATCACCTTCTTCGACGCATTTCCTCAGAAACAAGTTTCGATCTCAGGCCCTGTGAGATAAACATCACCGGTCCATACGCGCGTGTTCTGCTTCGACGCGTCAATCCCCGGAGTTGCATCATGAAAATCGCGCCGCAGCAGCGGATCTATGTCTGCTTCTTTCTCTTCGCTGTGTCGCTGGGGGCGCTGCTGTCGAGGATGCCGGATTTGCAGGTTGCGCTGGGCGTCAATAAGTCCGAACTTGGTTTAACGCTGATAGGGGCTGCGATCGGCGCCTTGATTTCGTTGACTTTCTCTTCGCCCTTGATCGCTCGGCTCGGCGCGCGTACCACGGCATTCATTACTGTTCTCGGCACGTCTGCGCTGCTATCGCTGGTGCCGTGGATCGGTGCGGCGCCGGTCGTGTTCTGTGTGCTCTTCATCGAGGGGCTGCTCGCCGGGGCGCTGGAGATCAATCTCAATGTTGAGATCGACCGCATCGAAGCGCAGCTAGGACGCGGCGTGATGAACAGGGCGCATGGTTTCTGGAGCCTCGGCTTCTTCGTCACAGCACTTGTCTCCTCGGTCGTCCGCCAAGCGGGCATTTCGATGGAACTCCATCTCGCCGCGACCTTTGTCACGGTTCTTGTCATCGGCATCTGGGCGATTTCCGGCATGCGGAATGCGCCGGCGCGGATCGCGTTGCATGAAGGCAAGGCGCCGCTGGTAGCGCTTCCCACCTGGGGCCTAATGCCGCTTTGCGTGATCGGCATCGCGGCCTTTCTCGTCGAAGGTGCCGGGATCGACTGGTCGGCGATCTATATGCGCGACGTGTTTTCGGTCGAGCCCTTCATTGGCGGACTGGGATTGACGCTCTTTACCTTCTGCATGGCGCTGGCGCGCCTGTTCGTCGATCCGCTGGTCGATCGGTTTGGCGCGCGGGCCGTCACCACGATGTTGCTTGTTCTTTCGGCGATCGGCGTCTGCGCCGTGTCGGGGGCGCCGCATCCCTATGTCGCGCTGGCGGGTTTTGCCTTGATGGGCGCCGGCTGCAGCGCGGTCTATCCTCTCGCCGTTTCGGCGGCGGCCCAACGCACAGATCGCGCGGCCTATCTCAACGTCGCCGCCCTCGGCCAGATGAGCTTTGTCGTCTTCTTCCTGGCGCCGCCCCTGCTCGGTTTCATTGCCGAACATGCCGGCATCCGGACATCCTATCTCGTCTGTCTTCCGCTGATCATTTACGCGCTCTTTTCGGCCAAGGCGCTTGCTACGCGCCGGGCTGCCGGCGGAGGTAGCGCTGCGACTGCTCGGAGCGTCAACGGGTAACGGATTGTGCTGCCGGTTTCCGGCTGCGCGATTGGTTCAGCGCCACGGCATCGGCCGCCTGCCGGATGTCGATGGCGATAGTCCGGTGAAGAAGAAGTTCAAGAACTACCCGATCGGCCGAGGGTGTCGAGCGCTGCGATCGCTCGACGATTGAGGCTTATCGAAGCGACGGTTCGTGCGTCAGGACCATGTCGATCGGCTTTCGGGCCGATACCGGCACGCGGAATTCATCGCGCATGTGGCCGAAGCCGATCAGTGTGATGATGATTTCGTTGTCGGGGATGCCGACGCAGGTTCGCATCTTGATATCCTGCTCGCGCGCAGCACTCCAGTTCAGCATGCAGGCGCCCAGCCCCTCCGCGTGGAGGCCGAGCGCCAGTGTCATGGCGAACATGCCGCCGTCCACCCATCCCTGGTTTCGTTCGCCGACCGTATTCCAGTGCGACAGGTCGACTGTCACGACAAATACGCCGCCGAGCAGCTCGCCGAAGCCGCGATTGCCGTCATGGTGGGCGAGAACGCGGGCGATCGACGGCTTCTCGGTGAAGGCGTAGACGCGGCATGTCTGTCGGTTGCAACTCGAAGGCGATTGCTGAGCCGCACGGATGGCTCTTTCGATCTTCTCGAACGCGACTGTCCTGTTGCTGTCATACTGGCGCACGCTGTGGCGTGCCTCCATGAAGGAGACAAAATCCATCCGCGCCTGCCTGACGATCTCGGCTGTACTGACCGCCTCGCTGCCGCCGGGCCGGATATTGTGCCCGGGGCCGGCAACGGCAAGCAGATCGTCCAGCAGTGCCTGTGCCTCGCTGACATCGCCCTGCTCCGCATTGAAGGCGACATAGGCCGAGAGCACGTCGGTCAGTGGCATCGGTGTGTTGAGGGTCACGAGATGCACCCTGCTATATCAGGAGCGTGTTAGAACGGCCGCAGCCTGGTCGGCGGCCCGCAACCCGCTTTCCCATGCGCCATGCGCGGTCGAAAAGTCGGACTGGTGCGTTGCCTCGCCGGCGAAAAACAGCCGGTCACCGACCGGTCGCGCCAGGACTGCGCGTGCGCTCGCATGGCCGGGCAGTGCATGGCTGTAGGAGCCGCCTATCCAATCGGTACGACACCAGGAAGAGGCTGCCAGGGGCCGCAAGTGGCGGCGAATGTTGTTGCCGAGCAGCGATGACAGCTGGTCGAGTGCGAAGGCAAATGCGTCCAGCAAACCCGCGCGTTCGATGACGACAGCGCCGTTTCCGCCGAAGAAGCCTTCGATGATTGGCCGGCCGAGCGGCCGGATATAATAGCTGCCGGTCTCGGCATTTTGCGGGTCGCCGAGCAGATGGGTCTCCGGCTCGAGACCATGATTGCCATGGAGTTCCAAAAACAGCTTGTCTGCGAGGCCAAGCGGCAGCTGACTTGCGGCATGGAGGTGATCGTCGGCCTCCGAGGCGAAGATAATGGTTCCGCGGGCCAGAACCGTGGTCGATGCCGTGATGATCGCGGCACCTGACGTGACAGGACCGCGGTCGGTCTCCAGCTGGACGCCGTTCGCGGTCAATGTCACGCGTCGAACGGGCGTCGAAAGGCGCAAGGCCACGTTCGGAACGGTCGCGCTGATCAGACTTCCATAGCCTTCCTGCACCCGCCAATTGGCGTCGGTCGCTGCATTGTCATAGGCAAGAAAGTCGGCGACCGACAGCCGATCGAGCGGCGCGCCGTTCATATATCCGCTGAGGGACTGGCAGTAGGCGTTCCATTTGCCGCCCGGCTCCAGCGCGTCCGACGCCCTGTCGCTGGCGGGAGGATTGGTCCGCATCCGCTCCTCAAGAGCGGTCCATGCCGCTGCCGCCGCGGCGCGCTCATCCTGCGTAAAGCCGAGATCGCGCCACTGGCTTTGCCACGCCGTCGGCCCGCGCTCGATATTGAACCCGGCCCCACGGCCAATGGCGACGAGAGGATTGCGCTCGGCGGAATGCAGCCAGCCGCAACCCATATCCAGCGGCATTCCGGCCAGCTCGATTGTCCAGGCCCGTCCACCCACGCGGTTGCTGGCTTCCAGGATGATGACCGAGCGCCCGGCATCGGCCAGCCCTTTTGCTGCTGCAATGCCGGCTGCGCCAGCGCCGACAATCGCAACCTCGTAGTCCATCGTCGCCCTCATCAGCTTGATACGACACAAGCTTTACATCGGGGCGGCACCCGCTTCAATGTGCTCGAAAGCCTGCTAGTATGCTGAAATGACGTTCTTCGAAACACTTGTTGCATTGCTGGCGGTTGCCATCCTGCTGCTGCAGGTCACGCGTCGTATGCGCCTGCCCTACCCCGGCATTCTGGCTGCCGCCGGCGTCGCCGTGGCGATGTTGCCCGGCGCGCCCACGATTCCGATCGATCCGCCGACGGCGCTCGCTCTGTTCATCGCGCCCGTTCTTGTCGATTCGGCCTATGACTTCCCGGTGGGCGCGGCGCGGCGCATGCTGCTGCCGTTGTTCTTCTATGCCGTCGTCGCTGTTCTTGTTACGACAGGCGTGGTCGTGTCGATCAGCATGCTGACGGTCGGGCTTCCGATTGCGGTTGCGGTCACACTTGGCGCAATTGTTTCGCCGCCCGATGCCGCAGCCGCCACGGCAGTCCTTTCCAATTTGCCGGTCGCCCGCCGTGTGGATGCTTTGCTCAAGGGAGAAAGCCTGTTCAACGACGCAACCGCGCTGCTGCTTTTTGGCGCCGCGCTGACTGTCCAGGCGCGTGGCGGACTGGATGCCGGGACGGCGCTTCAGGTGGGGTTTGCCGCACCTGGAGGGATCCTGTTCGGCATCGCGTTCGGTTTTTTTGTCTCGCGGCTTCGTCCGATAACCGAAAACACGGTCGGCGGGACCCTGCTTCAATTCGTCTACGCTTTTTCGACCTGGCTGATCGCCGAACATCTGCACCTGTCGGCTGTCCTTGCCACCGTGGCGAGCGCAATGACGCTCGCCACTCTCTCTTCGGTCAAGGATTCGCCACGGATGCGGGTGCATTCCTTCGCCGTCTGGACGACTGTCGTCTTCCTGTTGAACGTGGTGGCTTTCCTGCTGATGGGCCTGCAGGCGCGCCGCATCCTTGAGGCGATGTCGGCCGAAGAGCTCCAGCGGGCGATGGGATTTGCCGCCATCGTGGTGGTCGGCGTCATCCTGGCGCGCATGGCAATGGCGTTCCTGCTTCACGCCGTCGTCGCGTCTCGCCACCGGCGCGGCGGTGAACTGGCACCTTTCACATCCGGGGAGACCTTGCTGGTGGGTTGGGCCGGTATGCGCGGCCTCGTTACGCTGGCGACGGCCTTCGCACTCCCCGCCGATTTTCCGGAACGAGACCTGGTCGTGCTCACGGCCTTTACGGTGGTGCTCGCAACCCTGGTCATTCAAGGAGCGACCCTGGCACCGATGATCCATTTCCTGAAACTCGGTCGGCAGGCAGAAGTCCGCGATGAACTCAAGGCGGCCCGAAGATCGCTCGCCGAAGCTGCCTTTCTGCGGCTCGAGAAGGAAGACGGCACTGAGGCCGAAGCGATCCGGACGATCTGCAAGGATCATTGGACCGCATCAACCGATGCAAACGAGACCTCGCCGCTCGATCGCCGCCGTCACCTGACGATCGCGGCCGTTCTCGCCCAGCGCCAGCGCCTCGAGGAATTGCGCGACGCAGATCAGATCGGCGCGACGCAATATCTCGAGCTGCAGGAAGACCTGGACTGGAAGCAGCTTTCCGTCGACTCGGATGAAGATCGCCGCATCACAGAAAGCTAGATCCGATAAGGCAATTGTTGATGCCAACGCGATCGGGCATCAAAGGGTCTGTTCTCCGTCAGCCCAGCGTTTCCAACGAGGCGGCGCGCGCTACTCGATATCCTTCAGCGCGTCGAGCGGGCCGGTCAGTGCCGTGCGGGGTGGCACGAGTGTCGGCCGCACCAGATGCGTGATTGGCGGACGGCGGTCCGCATCGAGGATCGCAAACCCCTTGGTGATCATCGTTTCGCTGTCCTGCCGGATCATGAAGACGGGGAAAGGCAGGAAAGAGCCGAAGGGATCGTAGTCGTAGCAACCGACGATGATATCGGCGAAGGTCTCGTGCGGATGCAGGGCGAGGAAGCGCATCAGCCCTTCGAGATTGATCGAGGAATTGACGAAGAATGCGCGCGGCAGCTTTCCGTGGCCTTCGTAGAAGGCTTCGAAGGCACGCGCCGTCATGGCGGGTGAATAGCCGGTCGGCTGGATGCAGACGTCGGGATCCGCGCCCAGTAATGCGCGCTTTACGTCGCGGAAGCCGCGAATTCGCTCATGGCTGGCATGGTCGTTGCGGCCGCCGAACAGGTACAGATCGTCAGGTGAAAGCGGTCCATCCTCCTGCGCGCGCTCGATGATCGCCTGTGTCAGCATGCGCGCACCTTCATGATTGTCGCTGATGATCGATGGCGCCAGCGTGCCGGGCAGATCGATGTTGACGTGCTTCAGCCCTGCTTTTTCGCAGACCTTGTGCACGCCATCCGGATCGGTTGCGCCGGCGATGAAAAGCTCGTCGATCGAATAGGAGATCAGCGTCGCGACGACCTTGCGCTCCTCCTCCGGATCGCGACAGGCGCTGACAACGAGGGGGCACTGGCCGCGGCTTCTGACCTGCGCCTCGAAAGACTGGGCCATCGAGGAGAAATAGCGGTTGTCGTGCACCGGCAGCAGAAGGCCGACGAGACCGGAGCGGGACGAACGCAGGCCACGGGCCTGCAGGTTTGCCGTATAGCCGTGCTCGTTTGCCAGCTTCTGAATGAGCTGCGCCGTCGCCTCCTTGATACGCCGCTTCCGCCAGCTTCCGTTCAGCACGGCGCTCACCGTGGAAGGCGACGCACCCGATAGCATCGAGAGATCGTAGATCGTCGCCTTCTTCTTGCCGATGTCGGTCATATCTCGCCTTTCCCTTGTCGCTTCCCTTAGAAACAAACCCCTCTTGACGAAAGCCCTACCTTGATCGATAGTCATTGCACCATCGATTGTGCAAAAAAGAAAGATCGATTGTGCAAAGATGGTTCGCCGGAGGAGGCGGGATGGGAGGCAAGGGTATTCCCTCGCCAAGAAGCAACCAGGAACAACCTGCCGCAAACCGGCCGGTGGTCGTCGTTCGTATGAGCGACCTTTGAGGAGGAGTGAGGATGAGGAGCCTTATCGTAGCGGCATTTGCCGCATCGCTGTCGCTTGCCGGGGCGGTGGTCGCGTTTGCGCAGGACGCGCCGAAGGTCGGCGTTGTCGTCAAGATCGGCGGCATTCCCTGGTTCAACGCGATGGAAGCCGGCATCAAGGAACAGGGCAAGAAACTGGGCGTCGATGCCTTCATGATCGGCCCGACCAGCGCCGACCCGGCGCTCCAGGTGCGCGCCATCGAAGATCTGATCGCCCAGGGCGTCAAGGTTATCGGCGTGGTTCCGAACGATGCCAAGGTGCTCGAGCCCGTGCTCACCAAGGCGCAAGCCGCCGGCATCAAGGTCATTACGCATGAATCGCCCTCGCAGAAGGGCGCCGACTGGAATTTCGAACTCGCATCGGCCACCGGCTTCGGTGAAGCGCATGGCAAGCTGCTCGCCGAGAAGATGGGCGGCAAGGGCGAATATGCCGTCTTCGTCGGTTCGCTGACCGTGCCGCTCCACAACGCCTGGGCGGATGCCGCAATCGCCTATATCAAGGCGAATTACCCGGACATGAAGCTCGTCGGCGAGCGCTACGGTGTGGCGGAAGACGTCGACAAGAGCCGCTCGACGGCGCTCGATCTCATCGCTGCGCATCCGGATCTGACCGGCTTCCTCGCCTTCGGCAGCCAGGGTCCGATCGGCGCTGGGCGCGCTATCGAGGAACGCCGCAAGACGGGCAAAATCTTCGTGCTCGGCCCGTTCTCGCCGGGCCAGGGTCAGAAGCTGATCAAGTCCGACGCGATATCGGGCGGCTTCATGTGGAATCCGAAACAGGCCGGCGAAGTCTTCGTCACGCTCGCCGATCGCCTGATCAAGGGCGAGAGCGTCAAGGAAGGTGATGACATTCCAGGTCTCGGCGTGATCAAGCCTGTTGGCAACGACATCATCGTCGATCAACTGCTGCCGATCAACAAGGATACGGTCGACGACCTGGCCGCTATGGGCCTCTGAAGAGGCCCCCTCCCCGGGTGTCGGGCTGGTCCATGTCGACCGGCCCGGCGTTCGGGAAAGAAAGCGGTATCCGGCCATGGCCGGACCATTGATCTTTCATGGCATTCGACTGGACAGGCAACCGGCATGAGCACGGCAACGGATGATGGTGTGAAGGCGCAGCCGCTTCTTTCGCTTCGCGGCATCAACATGACATTCGGCGGTGTGAAGGCGCTGAAAAACGTTTCCTTCGAAGTCTTGCCCGGCGAAGTGCACTGTCTGGCCGGCGAGAATGGATCCGGCAAGAGCACGTTGATCAAGGTGATATCAGGCGTCTATCGGCCCGCAGACGGCGCCGAGATCGTCTTCGACGGTGAGACGATATCTCACATGACGCCTGCCATGGCCCAGTCCCGCGGCATCCAGATCATCTGGCAGGATCTCGCGCTTTTTCCGGAAATGAGCGTGGCTGAGAATATCGCCTTCCAGACGCTTTCCGGTTCACGCCCGCGCTTCGTCAATTATGCCGCGATCCGCGCAATAGCCGAGGAAGCGCTCGTCCGGCTCGGCGTCACCCTCGACGTCGACAGACCCCTCAAGGACTTCGCCATCGCTCAGCGCCAGATCGTCGCCATTGCCCGCGCGCTGGTCGGAGAGGCCCGGATCGTCTTCATGGACGAGCCGACCGCCTCCCTCACCCAGTCGGAGACCGATCATCTGCTGGCGATCGTGCGCACGCTGTCGGCTTCGGGCGTTGCCGTGGTCTTCGTCAGCCATCGTCTTGCGGAAGTGCTGGACATCTCCTCTCGCATCACCGTGCTGCGCGATGGCGCGCTGGTCGGGGTCTATCCGGTGGAGGGCATGACCCAGTCTGACATCACCGAGCTGATGACCGGACGCACCTTCGACCAGAACGTTCGCGCCCGCAATGTATCGCAGAACCCGGTCCTGCTCTCCGTCGGCAAGCTTTCCCGGCCCGGCGAGTTCGAGGATATTTCCTTCGATCTGCGCCGTGGCGAGACGCTCGGGGTAACCGGCCTGCTCGGCTCCGGGCGCACCGAACTTGCGCTGACGCTGTTCGGCATGCGTCGGCCCGCCACCGGCACGATCGTGCTAGAGGGGAGAGCAATGCGCTTTGCCTCCAACCGCGAGGCGATCGCATCAGGCGTCGCCTATCTCTCCGAAGACCGCCTTTCGCTCGGTCTCAATCAGCCGCAATCCATCGCCGACAATCTGGTCATGGCCTCGCTCAACCGCATCCTGGGTGGCCGGCTCATTTCGCCGGAAAAGAAGCGCTCGCTGGTCGCGCGCTGGATCGCCGATCTCGGCATCAGGATCGGCAAGCAGGACGATGCGATCTCGACGCTTTCGGGCGGCAACCAGCAGCGCGTCGCGATCGCCAAATGGCTAGCCACCGATCCCAAGGTGTTGATCCTCGATGCGCCCACGGTCGGCGTCGATGTTGGCGCGCGCGCCGGCATCTTCGAAATCGTTGCCCGCCTCGCCGAGGCGGGGCTTGCGATCATCCTGATTTCAGATGAGGTGCCGGAGGTCTATTTCAACGCCGATCGGATCATCCATATGGAGAAGGGCCGGATCGCCGGCTGGCACGATCCGCGCGCGACCACACTGAAGGACCTGGAGGCGGCGGTCTATGCGTAAGCTGTTCCTGTCCCATACGACTGAATTCGTGCTGTTTGCGGTCATCATCGCGATGAGTATCGTCCTCGCTTTTGCGACCGACCGTTTCTTCACGCTCGGCAATGGGTTCGACCTGCTCAATATCAGCGCGGTCAACATCATCTTCGCCGTCGGCCTGCTCGTGGTGCTGATATCAGGCGGGATCGACATCTCCTTCGCCGTCGCCGCCTCGATCGTACAATATGTCACCGCACTTGCGCTCGAGCGCATCGGCGGCGGCGGATGGCTATCCGGTCTCCTGATTGCGGGCGGTATCGGCATCGTGCTCGGCGTGATCAACGCCTTCCTGATCCACCGCTTCCGCATCATCTCGATCGTCGCGACCATCGCGACCTTCAACGTCTATTTCGGCCTGCTGATGTTCTTCACCAAGGGCGTGTCGATCTACGATCTGCCCGACTGGCTGACGAGCCGCGTCATAATCTACGAGCGCGAAATGGCCGATGGGAGCTGGGCCGAGATCACCTTGCCGGTTGTCGTCATGGTCGTCTGCACGCTCGCCACCTGGCTCTTCATTACTCGCACGACGACCGGCCGGCAGCTCTATGCCTTCGGCGACAATCCGGAAGGCGCGCGCCGCTTCGGCATCAATATCGGCGCCATGCAATTCATCGCCTTCGGCTGGCTTGGGTTGATGGCAGGCATCGCCGGGCTCATGCAGGCGCATTATGCGCAGGAGGTCGTGCCGAACGCACTTTATGGCCGCGAGCTCGATGTCCTGGCTGCCGTGGTGCTCGGCGGCGCGCGGCTGGGCGGCGGCAAGGGTTCGGTGCTCGGTTGCGTGCTGGGTGTGCTGCTCGTCTCGATCACCCAGAACGGCCTCAACCTGATGGGCGTCTCGCCCTTCGCCTTCAAGATGATCGTCGGCGCGATCATCCTCGTGGCGATCACGCTGTCGAGCGCCCGCATCGGCAATCTGGTGCCGGTGTTTGCGACCCGCAAATCGACCGGCGGCAGGCCTGCAGACAGGGGAGAGAGCTGATGAACGCGCTCGCCGCCCGCTTCAACGCCATCTTCGGGGCCGACATGGCCGGTCCCCTCGCCGCGCTGGCGGCCGTGCTTGTCGTCTTCGGTTTCGCCTCGCCGCATTTTCTAACGGGCGCGACCTTCGGATCGGTCGCCTTTCAGCTTCCCGAGCTGGGCGTCCTGACGCTTGCCATGCTGATGCCGATCCTCACCGGCGGCCTCAACCTCGCGATCACCTTCACCGCCAACATCGCCGGCCTGACCCTCGCCTGGACGCTGCAGGCCAATGGCGGCATCGAAGCCGGTCCGGGCGCCTTCCTGCTCGGCTCGGCTTTGGCGCTTGCCGTCGGCGCGGCAAGCGGCCTGGTCATGGGCTTGGTCATCGCCTTTACCCGCGCCCATCCGATTCTCGTTTCTCTGTCGATGATGATCTTCCTACGCGGCCTCGGCGAGTTCCTGACACGCGGCGGCGATATCTCGGGCTTCCCCGCCTTCATCGCTCCGATCGGCCACGGCAGCATCCTCGGCATCCCCGTCCCCTTGCTGATCCTGATCGCCTGTGTAATCGCCAGCCATATCCTGCTCTCGCGCTCCAAGCTCGGCTTTTCCACCTACATGATCGGCTCCAATATCGAGTCTGCCCGCTATTCCGGCATCAACACCCGCAAGGTCCTGGTGCTGGTTTACATGCTCTCCGGCGTGATGGCTGCGGTTGCCGGCATCATCATGCTTGCGCGTTTCAATTCGGTGCGCGTCGGCCACGGCGAATCCTATCTGCTGATCACCGTGCTCGCCTGCTTCCTCGGCGGCATCAATCCCTTCGGCGGCTTCGGCCGCGTCCTGCCCGTCTTCGTGGCGCTCATCGTGCTGCAGCTTCTCTCTTCGGGGCTCAACCTGCTCGGCGCCAACCAGCATCTCACCACTGCCGTCTGGGGCATCCTGCTCATCGTCGTGATGGTGCTGCGGTGGCTGTCGGCCAAGTTCATCAAAATCGTGAAATAGGAGATACGACCATGGAAGGTTTCGGCGTTCACACCAGCATGTGGACCATGAACTGGGACCGCGCAGGCGCCGAGAAGGCCATTGCCGGAGCCGTGCACTACAAGATGGATTTCATCGAGATCGCGCTGCTCAACGCGCCTGCCGTCGATGCCAAACACACCTGCGACCTGCTTGAAAAGAACAAGCTGCGCGCCGTCTGCTCGCTCGGCCTGCCGGAGCATGCCTGGGCCTCCGTCCGCCCGGATGCAGCGATCGAGCACCTGAGGGTCGCGATCGAAAAGACCGCAGAAATGAATGCCGAGGCCCTGTCTGGCGTCATCTTTGGCGGCATCGGCGAGCGCACCGGCGTGCCACCGACGCAGGGCGAATACGACAACATCGCCAAGGTGCTCGACGTCGCGGCAAAGCATGCGAAGAAGTATGGCATCCAACTCGGCGTCGAGGCGGTGAACCGCTATGAGAACCACCTGATCAATTCGGCGCAGCAGGCCGTCGACATGGTGGAGCGTGTCGGCGCCGACAACATCTTCGTTCACCTCGACACCTACCACATGAATATCGAGGAGAAGGGTGCGGCAAACGGCATCCTGATCGCCCGCGATCACCTGAAGTACATCCATCTTTCGGAAAGCGACCGCGGCACGCCGGGCTACGGCAACATTCCATGGGATGCGATCTATGCCGCGCTCGCCGCAATCGGCTTCAAGGGCGGACTTGCGATGGAAAGCTTCATCAACATGCCGCCCGAGGTCGCCTATGGCTTGGCCGTCTGGCGCCCCGTCGCACGCGATATGGAAGAGGTCATGGACAAGGGCCTGCCGTTCCTGCGCAACAAGGCGGAACAATACGGTCTCATCTGACCCGGTTTGCCGGATATTCAGGATTCAGCGGCCGCACGGGTGTCTGGCTGAAGAGTTCTCGCCATGGCCGGCAAGGGGCATGACGCCCCATCTCTTCAGCACAGGTACTGAATTTCATTGGGCTCGTGCATGCGAAATGACTCTTGAGAAATATCACGCTGTTTGTGATATTGTTATTGATGCTTGTTACATTCCTCCTCCTATGCCATTTTGCCCATTAAAATAAGACGCTTGAACGGCTCACGTCCGGGCTCTAGTTTCGAAGAGATGGCGGCGTTTCGATCGACCATCGATATGGGGGAATCTTGGATGGCACGCATTACGCTGAGGCAACTGCTCGACCATGCTGCGGAGGAAGGCTACGGCGTTCCCGCTTTCAACATCAATAATATGGAGCAGGCGCTCGCCATTATGGAAGCCGCCGACGCGTGTCATGCTCCGGTTATCATGCAGGCGTCGCGCGGAGCCCGCGCCTACGCCCATGACATCATGCTGAAGCATATGATGGATGCCGTCGTCGAAATCTATCCGCATATTCCGGTCTGCGTGCATCTCGACCATGGCAACGATCCCTCCAACTGCATGACGGCGATCCAGGCGGGCTTCACCTCGGTGATGATGGATGGTTCGCTGAAGGCGGACGCCAAGACGCCTGCCGACTGGGCCTATAATGTCGGCGTCACCAAGATGGTGACGGACATGGCGCATTTCGGCGGCATCTCGGTGGAAGGAGAACTCGGCGTTCTCGGCTCGCTGGAGACGGGCATGGGCGAGGCCGAGGACGGTCACGGCGCCGAGGGCAAGCTTTCGCATGACCAGCTGCTGACCGATCCGGACGAAGCCGTGAAGTTCGTGCGCGAAACCAAGGTCGATGCGCTCGCCATCGCGATGGGCACATCGCATGGCGCCTACAAGTTCACCCGCAAGCCGGACGGTTCGGTGCTGGCGATGAACGTCATCGAAGAAATTCACCGTAAGCTCCCGAACACGCATCTCGTCATGCATGGCTCGTCCTCGGTCCCGATCGAGCTGCAGGAGATCATCAACAAGTATGGCGGCCAGATGAAGCCGACATGGGGAGTGCCGGTCGAGGAAATCCAGCGCGGCATCAAGAACGGCGTGCGCAAGGTCAATATCGACACCGATGGCAGAATGGCGATGACCGGTCAGATCCGCCGCGTGCTGCAGGAGGACCCAAGCGAGTTCGACCCGCGCAAATATCTGAAGCCGGCAATGACGGCGCTGACCAAGCTCTGCAAGGAGCGCTTCGAACAGTTCGGCACTGCCGGCATGGCCGGCCGCATCACGCCCCTTCCCGTTTCGGAAATGGCGAAGCGTTATAAATCCGGTTCCCTCGATCCGGCTTTCTCCTGAAACGCTCTAGCCCAACGCCGGGCGGGGTGCCTTTTCCGGCTCGGCGGCGGCAGGCTTGCCTGTCAGTGCTTGGCCGTGGAAGCGGCTCAGCTGGCTGACAACGTCCTGGATTTCGCTGGCCGTCCGTTCGCCATCCCAGCCGAGCGCCGCCTCGGCAACGCCGGCGATTTCCCGTAAGCCTTCCAGCGTCAATCGACCCTCGATCGCAAGCGTCGTGCGGCGCATCACGATGTCCGACAGGTGGATAACGAGTTCGTTCCGGGCGACCCAGTCGATCTCCCGGAGACTGTAACGCGGCGCACCCGTCAGGCGCTGTTCGTCGGAATAGCCTGAAGGGGAAGAAAGCAGGGCCACAGCCGTCGTGCCGTAGCGGCCGAGCAGTTCGCCGGCACGCTCGGCAGCGACGCCGCCGCGCGCCGCGGTATCGCTGATCCAGGCGTTACGCTGCTCAGCATCAGCCGGAAAGGCCTTGCCGCCGCCGATCGCCAGATAGCGTGTCGACTGGCTGCGGCTGCGCTGCAGCCGGGAGAGAACGGTGTCGGCAACCTCTTCCGCAAAGCCGCGGAACGTCGTCCACTTGCCTCCGACCAGCGAAACGACCGGAAAAGGTCTGCCGTCCTCGGGTTCCTTCACCGGCGCGGAGTGGTCGCGGCTGATCAGCCCCGGTGCGGTCGCATCCGATGCCGGTAGCGGGCGGATGCCGCTATAGCTGTAAACGATCTGATCGCGATCGAAGCGGAGCGTCGGCAGCAGCGAGCGGATGCTTTCGAGGAAATATTCAGTTTCCGGCTCCTCGCAGGAGACGTTGTCCGGATCACCTGCCGGAATGTCGGTCGACCCGACCAGCGCCAACCCGAGATAGTCGTAGACCAGGCAGATGCGGCCGTCGTCGGCCTCGAAATAGATCATGTGGCCGTTGAGGCTTCGCACCAATTCGGGATGGTCAAGCAGGATATGGGAACCCTTCGTGCCGCCGATCAGCCGCGATGGAGCGCCGAGCAAAGTGTTGACCTGATCGATCCAGGGACCTGCCGCGTTGACGACCAGCTTGGGAGCGACGCTGAACTCGCGACCATCGGGCTGCCGGAAGGTCAAACGCCCTTCTGAAACGGCAGCCAGTGTCGCGAAATTTGCCGCGAGGCTCCCCGCATTCGTATCGAGACCATCATTGACGAGCTCATAGACGAGCCGCTCCGGCCTACTGATCTTGGCATCGTAATAGATGCCGCCGGCGACGATGGCGGGGGTAATATGCGGCATCTCCCTGCGCGCCTGTTTCTTCAGGATCAGCCGGTGGCGCGGCATGACCTGGTCGCGCGAACCGAAGAAATCGTAGAGCCGAAGCCCGATCTTGATGAGAACCGCACCACGGCTGCGTGGCGCCGTCTTCGACCCGAAGAGCGTCCGGATCGCTGCCCAGATGCCGCGCGTCCAGGAAAAGACCGGAATGAAGGTCGGCAGCGGTTCGACGCAATGCGGCGCGTTCTTGAGCAGGAGGTTGCGCTCAAGCGTCGACTGCGCAACCAGTCCGAATTCGCCCGTTTCCAGATATTTCAGGCCGCCGTGTATGAGCCGCGATGGTGCGGCGCTCGTGCCGGAGCCAAAGTCGGCCTTGTCGACGATCAGGCAATTGACACCCTGTAGCGAGAGGTCGCGAAACAGGCCGGCGCCGTTGATGCCCGCCCCGATGATCAAAACGTCGATATCGTTCTCGCCGAGGTTCGAGAAGCGCTGCTGCAAATCGGGGGTCATGCTCATCGTCCTAAATCGCCCGCCGCAGCAGGCATTTGTCTTTTCAGTTTGCCGATTGCTCCGGCGCAAGCGCGGCAATCCTAGGCCAAAGGGAGATCATCGCGTCGGCAATGTCGCGGAACACCTGGTAACGCTTTTCATAATCCGCGCTGCGCGCCGCATCGGGCCGGCAAGTCTTTGCGATGGAGGCCGTGTCGCGCGGATCGCTCTGCGGATCGGCAAAGATACCGGCGCCCGAGCCGGCACAAAGCGCAGCACCCCAGGCGGCTGCCTCATCCGTCTCGGTTACCGTGACCGGCATGCCAAGCACATCGGCAAACATCTGCACGACGGCAGGATTGCGCGAGACGCCACCGGCGAGCCGCGCCTGATCGAAGGCAAAGCCGTCGCGAAGCGCATCGACATGGATGCGATGATTGAAGGCGATGCCCTCAAGCACGGCGCGCAGCATGTCGCCGCGGTCGTGCCATCCACCGAGCCCGAAGAAGCCGGCGCTGGCGGCTGCGCCATAAGGCGAGCCGAACAGATAGGGATGGAAGAGCGCCGTCGAGGGGCGTTCGAAGGCGGCGTCGATCTCGGGCGCCAGCAGGGCGTGGATCGAGTTGCCTCGCACCTCGCCATTCGTTCGCTCGGCAGCGCAGAGCGTGGCCAGAAACCAGTCGTAATTGGCTGTCGACGCAGGGGAGATCGACATGCTGTTCCAGATGCCGGGCGCAATCCCGTTGCGGCAGAACCAGCGTCGGTCGACACGCGGTTCCGACGAAAGCGTCTCGTTGATCGAATAGGTCCCGGCAATGACCGCGACAACGCCCTTGGCATAACCCCCTGCCCCGAGCGCCGAGGCCGTGACGTCGTGCAGACCGGCAACGACAGGCGTTCCTTCGGCAAGGCCCGTCAGCTGCGCGGCTTCACGAGTCACGCGTCCAACGATCTGGTCGGAGCGCGAGGCTGGCGGCAGGGCGTGGACGAGATCCTGTAAGCCAAACAGCTGCAGGGCATCCTCACTGTAGTTCTGCGTTTTGACATTGGTGAAGGAGGTACTCGCTTCGGTGCGGTCCGTACCGATGATCCCGGTCAGGCAGAACCGCAGCCAGTCCTTGCAGCTGCAGAAATGGCCGATGCGCTTGTAGCGCTCAGGCTCCATTTCGCGGATCCAGGCAAGCAATGCCGATGGCGCGGAGACGTGCGGGATCTGTCCCGTCAGCTCGATCGCCAGGTCGGCGACATCGCTCTGCGTCCACCGGTCGACGATCGCCCCTGCCCGGCTGTCCAGCGAGAGAATGGCCCGGCCGAGCGGCTGTTGGGCGTGATCGAGCAGGTAGATACCGTCTCCGTGCGCGGTAGCGGCAATGCCCTCTATGTCGCTTGCTGGCCGCCCGCTGAGCGAAATCGCCTCGCGGATGGCATCGGCCGTCGCGCTCCATAATTCATCCATGTCGCGCTCGATATGGCGGGCCTTCGGAATGAACTGCGTGACACGGCGACGCGCGGCTGCAAGCGGCGTGCCGTCGATATCGAAGATGACCGCCTTGGTGACTGTCAAACCACTATCGATCCCGAGCAGTGTCGGCATTTAAATTTACCTCATGAGGGGCAACGGCCGGCGCCGTCAGGAGCGCCCTCCGGCGCCCCTGGCGATGACCACGTTGATATCTCTGGACCGCATACGGTCTATGTGCACCGGCTGGGTCTTGTCGTCGACGATAACGACGTCGAACTCATCCAGTGCTGCGAAACTGTGGAGTGCGCGCCGTTCGAACTTGGTATGATCGGCAAGCAGGATGCGTTTTACGGAACAGTCGAACATGGCGCGCTTGGTATCGACTGTTTCAGGAGACTGGTGCAGCACCGTGCCATCGCTGATCGCCGACATCGAGATGAACGCGACATCTGCCCTGAGAGCGTTGATCTCGTTGATGGTCATGCGACCCATGAAGGCGTTGCACCAATTGTAATACTGGCCGCCGAGGGCGAGCAGCGTCACGTCGTGCAGGCCCGTCAGCGCATTCATCAGCGTCAGGGAATTGGTAATTGCGGTGACCGGCGCCTTCGAAGGCAGATGTGCCGCCATCTGAAGAACCGTGGTCGAGTCATCGAAAAAGATCGCCTGTCCCGGTTCGACGAACTGCATTGCCGCCTCGGCAATCAGCTTCTTTTCGGCGGACTGACGGTTCGAGCGATAGACGTCGCTGGATTCGATGAGATTGGTCGCCGCCGCAGTGACGATACCGCGCGTCTTCCTGAAGAGGCCGCGGCTGACGAGTTCATCGACGTCGCGGTGAGCCGTCATCAGGCTGATCCCAAAGCGGTCGGTCAGGTCTTCAATCCGCATCGAGCCTTCACCCATCACGGCCTCTGCAATCATGCGGCGGCGCGCGATCTGGCGCGTCTGCCGGCTGTCGCTGGTGAGCTGGTCCAACAGATCGTCGTCCCGGCTGGTCTTCTGTGTCACGGGTCACCCCTGTCGCTGAATTATGGATCCCAGCTTCGTACAGTGATTGCCGCGCCAAGGCAAAAAGGCGAAGCGCAACCGGCGGTTGGGCCGTCGGCCATCGCTTCCAGCATGAAATGAGGGCGCTCTTGCGAGCGCCCTTTTACCGTTTACTGCGCCAGAACGAACGGACCGGTGTACTTGTCGATGTTGTCCTTGGTGATCAACAGGCAATCGAAGAGCTGCTTTTCGCTCTTGGCACCCGTGTTACCTGTCTTGATCAGATTGTCGGCCTGTTTGACGGCTTCTTCGGAGAAGACGGCAACCGGTTGGAGGACGGTGTATTGGAGTTCGCCCGCCTTGATGGCCGCAACCGCATCCGGCGAACCGTCGAAGCCGCCGACCTTCACATTGGCGAGCTTGCCGGCTTCCTTGAGTGCGGCGATCGCACCGAGCGCCATTTCGTCATTGCCCGAGATGACGCCGACGATATCCGGGTTGGCCTGCAGCATGGACTGCATCTTGTTGTGGCCCTGAGTGCGGTCCCAGTTGGCAACTTCCTTGGCGACCTTCTTCAGATCCGGATACTGCGAAAGGACAGTCTCGTAGCCATTCGACCGCGTTGCCGCGTTGTTGTCGGAGGGAGCGCCGAAGAGTTCGGCATAGTTGCCCTTGTCGCCGATCGCTTCGACCCATTGCTGTGCGCCGAGAGCGGCGCCCTGTGCGTTGTTGGAAACAAGCTGTGCCTTGGCCAGGCCTTCCTGGTTGATTTCGGCGTTGACGAGGATGACCGGGATGCCGGCAGCAACGGCCTTCTTGACCGCACCGACAGAACCGTCGGCGTTTGCCGGGTCGAGGATGATCGCCACCGACTTGTTGGTGATCGCCGTATCGATCAGGTTGCTTTCGGTATTGGTGTCACCCTTGTGGGCGTTGACCGAGGCCGTGTAGCCCAGCTTTTCGGCAGTTGCCTTGGCGACATTGCCTTCCGTCAGCCAATAAGGATTCGACGGATCGTTGACGATGATCGTCATCATGCCCGCTGCCCAAGCCGAGCTTGCAAGAAGCGGTGCTACGGCCGCGGCGGCCAGAAGTATGCGCATGCCTTTCTTAAACATAGTCTCTCTCCCATTCGTGAGCTCAGTTATTGCCGGTGATCCGGCGTTGCTTTCCCCAATCGGCTTTCTGGACTCCAGCCTGCCGTCGTGGATAAGTTTCGGTCTCAGCCGTCAGGACGATTTGACCCGGCGGCCGTATTGAATGCTGTTCATGAGGACGGCGAGAACGATCACAGCGCCGGTGAATACTGTCTGCCAGTAGGCCGAGACGCCGATGATCACGAGGCCGTCCGAAAGGAAGCCGATGACGAAGGCGCCGAGCATGGTGCCGCGAACCGTACCGCGGCCGCCGGTCAGCGCCGCTCCGCCGATGACCACGGCTGCGATTGCCGTCAGCTCGTAGGTTGTGCCTGCCGTCGGACCGGCCGAGGTCAGCTGCGAGGAGAGGACTAGGCCGGCGATTGCGGCACAGACGCCCGAAAGCACATAGACGATGATCTTCACGCGCTTGACCGGGACGCCGGAGAGGTCGGCGGCCCGCTCGTTACCACCAGAGGCGTAGAGCCAGCGGCCGAAGGCGGTGCGGCTCAGCACGATGCCGCAAATGATGGCGAGAACCGCAAGCACGATGACCCCGATCGGAATGCCTGCGAGCCGGTTGAAGCCGAGCCAGTCGAAGCCGGTATTGCCGAGTTCCGGACGGCCGCCGAGATTGTTGTAGGTCAGGCCGTTGGTCATCAAGAGCGCGATACCGCGGGCGACGTAGAGCACGCCGAGCGAGGCGACGAAGGCCGGCACCTTGAGATAGGCGATCAGCACGCCGTTGACTGCACCGACCAGCGCACCGAGCGCACATGTGATGACGACGACGGCCCAGACCGGCGGATAGAGGATGACGCCGAAATAGGTGAGCGTGACGCCCTGCATCAGGAAACCGGCAATGCAGCCTGCAAGCCCAAGCGTCGAGCCGACCGAAAGGTCGATGCCGCCATTCAGGATGACGAGCAGCATGCCGATCGCCAGAATGCCGAAGATCGCGACGTGCGACGCCATGATCAGGAAGTTGTTCAGAGTGAAGTAATAGGGCGACAGGAATGAGAAGACCGCGATGATGACGATCAGCGCGAAGAAGGCCCGGCCCTCCAGGATGAGACGCACGATATTGGTATTGCGCTTCGGCCCGCTGGAAACTGATTTCTTTTCGGTGACGTTCGTGACTGACATAATCAGTGCTCCATACTCAGGCTAGTGCGCGACCACGGCTTCGCCGGAGGCGGCCATGATCTTTTCCTTGGTGACATCCGAGCCGAACTCGGCCGATATCCTGCCGCGATGCATGACGATGATGCGGTGCGCGATGCTCAGGCATTCATTGACTTCGGACGTCGAATAGATGACCGCCAATCCCTGCTTGGCGCGCTCCGCGAGCAACTTGAATACTTCCGCCTTGGCGCCGATGTCGATGCCGCGGCTTGGCTCATCGAGCAGGATGACTTTCGGCTGGGTTGCCAGCATCTTGCCGATGACGACCTTCTGCTGGTTGCCGCCGGAGAGCGAGCCGATCGAAGCCGCGCCGCCATCGGTTTTCACATGCACCCGCCGGATCGCGTCATTGACGAGATCGCGCTCCCGATGGCCGGAGGTGAAAAACCCTTTGGTGAAGGCGCGGATACTCGCAAGCGACAGATTGGAGCCGACCGTCATCGTCTGGACGAGACCGTCGCGCTGGCGATCTTCGGGCACGAGCACGAGACCGCTGGCAATGCGCCCGGCGATGCTGAGCCCACTGACGTCCTGTCCTTCGAGCAGAACCTGTCCGCCGCTTGCGCGCAGACGTCCGGCAACGCACTCGAGCAGTTCCGTGCGCCCGGCGCCCATCAGCCCGTAGATGCAGACGATCTCGCCGGCACGCACCTTGAGAGACAGACGATCGACTGCATTATAGGCGGCGCCGGAGGGACCGGGGACACTGAGATTTTCGATGGAAAGCGACACGTTTCCGAACGGGTGACCTTCCGGCGGGCTGCCGAGGTCGAAATTCTCGCCGACCATGTTGCGGACGATCCACTCGAGATCGATATCCTTGCGTTCGGCATAGGCCGTCATGTTTCCGTCGCGCAGAACGACGGCATGATTGGTGATCTGCAACGCCTCTTCCAGATGATGCGAGATGTAGACGATCGACACGCCTCGGCTCGTCAGATCGTGGATGACCTTGAAGAGCACTTCCACCTCGGTCGCGCTCAGCGCCGAGGTCGGCTCGTCCATGATCAGGATGCGCGAATTGACCGAGAGGGCCCGGGCAATTTCGACGATCTGCTGCTGGCCGAGGCGAAGATCCTCGACGCGCGTCAGCGGATCGATGTCTTCCTCGAGTTCCTCCATCAGCGCGCGGGTCTGACGCGCCTCTTCAGCGAAGTCGACGACACCGCCCTTGATGATCTCCCGGCCCATGAAAATATTGTCGCGCACACTGAGATTGGGGGCCAGGCTGAGCTCCTGGTGAATGATGGAGATCCCGCACTCGCGCGCATGTGTGGACGAACTAAAGCTGATCGGCGAGCCGTCGAGAATGATCTCGCCGGAGCTTGGCTGCACCACACCCGAAAGGATCTTCATCAAGGTCGACTTGCCCGCGCCGTTTTCCCCGAACAGCGTTGTGACCTGGCCGCGATGGATGTCGAAGTTCACTCCCTTCAGGGCATGAACGTTGCCGTAGGATTTTGCGATATTGCGGGCAGCGAGGACGACCTCGCCTTTCGCCCCGTTGCTGCGTTGCGGCCGGTTCATTTGAGCTCGACCTTCACCGGCGTGACGAGCCAGTTCTTCGGGTTGATGAGCTTGAAAACGCCGACCACGGTCGCCTGCTTTCCGTCCAGCGCATCAGCATCCAGGCCCGCGAAAACCGCCTTCTTCATCTCGTTATTGATGGCCGAGCCGGCATCCTGATACTGGATCTGGTTGGTAAACTGGCCGAATTCGATGGTGCCGGTTGCATCGCGGAGGTCCGTGCCGTTGACCGCAGGGCCGGTCTGGACACGGACCACCGTCTCGGGAGGCAACCCATCGATCTTCATTTCGTTGGTGTTCGACTTGCGGGCGCCGAAAACGCCGGTCAGCGTGACGGGAATGACCGGTCCGGTGCTCGTCGCAGTGCCGTATTTCTCGGCCGCCGCCTTCTTGTCGGCGGCAATGGCGGCCGCGAGATCGGCGGCTGCAATCGCCCGTTCCTCGACATTTGCCTTGATCTTCGGGAACTGCTCGGCGCCGAAGGTTTCCGGAGAGAATGCCTGCTGCCGGACATCGTTTTCGGAACCAATCCTGACGACCGTCGTATCGAACGCGATCGCTGCTACGACGATGACCGCCAACGCCGCGCTGACAAGGAGCCCGCGATTGCCGCTGCTCGGCTTTGATGCTGGATAATCGGGCGATGTACTCATGTCCGGACAGCCTTGGCTTGGAATGGCGAGATGGAGAGGGTTAGCGCGACGATGATCGCAGGCGGGCTGAAGCATTGCGTCGCACCGGAACAGAAGCCGGCGGGCCACCCGCAAGAGCGCAACTCTGGACGAAAATTCGCATTGGAAGCCTCCTCAACAAGACCGGCGGTCGTCTCCTCCAACCGCCTGGGCCTGCAAATTCTCCATCAGGAAGCGCGCTTCCGTGATAGAAGTATGTTACTTATGCCGTAAATGATGTTATAAATTTTGCGAGCTGTCAACGGCACTTTCAAGATATGTCGATTAAAATGCAGGGTCTCACATCTTGTTTATCACGCTGCGCTGCAGCGAAAAAGGGCAGCAAATGCTAACAGCTTCACGCATGTCATTCGATCGCATTATGGCGGTATATATATGTTTTAAAATCGATATTTTGCACGTTAAGCATTGCGGACGCTACCGTTTTCGATGCCGCACGGAAATCGCTGGGCGGCACAGATGTAACTTCCGTACCCGTCTATTTTAGATGAAAAAAATTACATCGCTAGAAAAATCTTACTAGCATTATGGTATCTTTATGTTATCTTTTTAAGCGAACTTAGGGAGGTTTCGGCTGCTCGCGCGATCTGGGATTAAAAACCGAAGTTGGCAGCCGGATGCATCATCCCAGAGAGTTTAGGGATCGGGAGGACTTCAGATGGATTTGATGCGCGTATTGCCCGCCGCGACGCTTGCTAGGATGGCGAGATAGGCCTGCAATGACATCGACCCAGAAGATCATCATTGGCATAGATGCCGGCACCTCGGTCATCAAGGCTGTCGCCTTCGATCTGTCCGGGCGCCAGATTGCTACGGCCTCCGTTCGAAACCGATATGCCACAGGAGACGATGGTTCGGCAACGCAGTCGCTGGATCAGACCTGGCTCGATTGCGCCAGCGCGTTGCGTGGTCTCGGCGAAAAAGTCCCTGATCTTGCGTCACGCACCGCAGCCATCGCCGTCACCGGACAGGGCGACGGCACCTGGCTCGTCGGCCGAGCCAATAGGCCGGTTGCCGATGCCTGGCTGTGGCTCGACGCGCGCGCCGCGCCGACGGTGACGTCGCTCGCGGGCGGAACGCAGAATCGTGCCCGCTTCGAGACGACGGGCACCGGCCTCAACACTTGCCAGCAGGGTGCGCAACTCGCCCATATGGACCGCTTCACGCCGGACCTTCTCGATCGGGCGGAGACGGCGCTGCACTGCAAGGACTGGCTCTATCTCAACCTCACAGGCGTGCGGGCAACCGATCCATCGGAGGCGAGTTTCACCTTTGGCAATTTCAGAACACGCCAGTATGATGCCGTGGTGATCGACGCGCTCGGCCTTGAGCACAGACGCGGGCTCCTGCCCGAAATCATCGACGGCAGCGAGATCAGCCACCCGCTGACATCGGAGGCGGCTAAGGCCTGCGGTCTTCTTGCCGGAACGCCGGTCTGCCTCGGCTATGTCGACATGGTGATGACGGCGCTTGGTGCAGGCGTGCGCAGCGGCGCTCGCAACGCCGCCTGCTCGACGATCGGCTCGACCGGGGTGCACTTGCGCGCCAAGGCCGTTGCCGACGTTCAGCTCAATCGCGAGGGCACCGGCTATGTGATCGCCCTGCCCATTCCCGGCATCGTCACCCAGGTCCAGACCAATATGGGCGCCACGATCAACATCGACTGGATCCTTAATGTCGCCGCCTATCTGATGGCCGAGGCAGGCAAGCCTGCTTCGCACGCAGACCTCATTGCACGCATCGACGGCTGGTTTGCAGAAAGCCGACCGGGGTCGGTGCTTTACCATCCCTACATTTCCGAAGCGGGCGAACGTGGGCCTTTCGTCAACGCCAATGCGCGCGCGGGCTTCACCGGGCTTTCGATGCGTCACGGTTTCCCCGACCTGCTGCGCAGCGTGATCGAAGGGTTGGGGCTTGCGACCCGCGACTGCTACGCGGCGATGGGCGCGATGCCAGAGGAGCTGCGGGTCACCGGCGGCGCAACACGCTCCGTCGCCCTTCGCCGTTCACTTTCGGCCGCCGTCAACGCACCGATCCGCCAGTCGCGCCGCGAGGAGACGGGGGCGGCCGGCGTGGCGATGATGGCTGCGGTGGCTGTCGGCATCTATTCGAGCATGGACGATTGCATTGCCGACTGGGTGACGCCGCTGCTCGGAGATCCGGAAACACCGGATGCCAGCGAGGCCCACCGGTTCGACCGGCTTTTTTCTGCTTATACCGATGTACGCCAGGCAATGACGCCCGCCTGGGACAAGCTTGCCGTAGCCGCAACGACGTCGCCGCTGGGCGCGTAATTCTGATGCAGCAGGCATCGAAGGAGCATGACATGACCGAACCCGAACTCCTGGATCTCTTCGTCATCGGCGGAGGCATCAACGGCGCGGGGATAGCACGCGATGCTGCCGGCCGCGGCCTGAAGGTCGTGCTGTGCGAAAAGGACGATCTGGCACAGGGAACCTCGTCGCGTTCGGGCAAGCTGGTGCATGGCGGTCTGCGTTACCTCGAATATTACGAATTCCGCCTGGTGCGTGAGGCGCTGATCGAGCGTGAAGTGCTGCTCAATGCCGCGCCGCATATCATCTGGCCGATGCGCTTCGTCCTGCCGCACAGCCCTGAGGATCGCCCCGCATGGCTCGTGCGTCTCGGCCTCTTCCTCTACGATCACCTCGGCGGTCGCAAGAAGCTCCCCGGGACACGAACGCTCAATCTGCTCCGCGACCCGGAAGGCACGCCGATCCTCGATCAATACACACGCGGCTTTGAATATTCCGATTGCTGGGTCGACGACGCCCGCCTCGTGACCTTGAATGCGGTGAGCGCAGCGGAAAACGGCGCTCTGGTGCTGACCCGCTCGCCGGCCGTGTCGGCCCGTCGCGAGAATGGCGGTTGGACCGTGGTCACCAAAAGCAACGCCACGGGGGAGACGCGAACTTTCCGTGCCAAATGTCTGGTGAACTGCGCCGGCCCCTGGGTGATGGACATCATCAATCGCGTCGCCGGTTCGAACTCCGGCCGCAACGTCCGCCTCGTCAAGGGCAGCCACATCATCGTGCCGAAGTTCTGGGCGGGCGCCAATGCCTATCTGGTGCAGAACCACGACAAGCGCGTCATTTTCATCAATCCCTATGAGGGCGACAAGGCGTTGATCGGGACGACCGATATCGCTTACGAAGGCCGGGCCGAGGATGTTGCCGCCGACGAGACGGAAATCGAGTATCTGCTGAAGGCGGTCAATCGCTACTTCAAGGAAAAGCTGCGTCGCCACGACGTACTGCACAGCTTCTCCGGCGTGCGCCCGCTGTTTGACGACGGCAAGGGCAACCCGTCCGCCGTTACCCGCGACTATGTCTTCGATCTCGACGAGACAGGCGGCGCTCCGCTGCTCAACGTCTTCGGCGGCAAGATCACCACATTCCGCGAGCTCGCTGAACGCGGCATGCAGCGCCTGAAGCACATCTTCCCGAACATGGGAGGCGACTGGACGGAGAAGGCGCCGCTGCCCGGCGGCGAAATTCCGAATGCCGATTACGAGAGCTTTGCCAACAGCCTGCGCGATATCTATCCCTGGATGCCGCGCAAGCTCGTGCATCACTACGGCCGTCTCTATGGCGCCCGCGCCAGGAATGTGGTTGCCGGTGCGACTGGCATAGAAGGGCTTGGGCGGCATTTCGGCGGACAGCTCTACGAAGCTGAGGCCCGCTATCTCGTCGCCACGGAATGGGCCGAAACGGCCGACGACATCCTCTATCGCCGCACCAAGCACTACCTCCATCTGAACGAAGCGGAGCGCGCGGCCTTTGGCGAGTGGTTTGCTTCAACCCGCCTTGCCGCCGCCTGAAGGATGCCGCCATGCCGCTGACCCTTTCGCTCAATACCAATCCGCTGGTGAACCGCTTCGCCGACCCAGACGATCTGATCGATACGGTTGCGCGCGACCTGCGGATCCGCGACCTTCAGCTGACCCACGAATTCATCAATCCGAGCTGGCAGGCGCCCGTGATCAGCCGCCTGACGCGCACGATGAGCGCCGCGCTGAAGCGCACCGGCGTGCGTGTCACCTCGGGCATGACCGGTCCCTATGGGCGCCTCAACCATTTCGGACATCCGGATGCCGATGTGCGCCGCTACTACGTCGACTGGTTCAAGACCTTTGCCGACATCACCGCTGATCTCGGCGGCCATTCGGTCGGCACGCAATTTGCGATCTTCACCTACAAGGACTTCGACGATCCGGTCAGACGCGAGGAACTGATCAAGATCGCCATCGATTGTTGGGCCGATGTCGCCGAGCATGCGCGGGCCGCAGGCCTCTCCTACATGTTCTGGGAACCGATGAGCATCGGCCGCGAGTTCGGCGAGACGATCGGCGCCTGCCTGTCGCTGCAACAGCGGCTGACATCAGCCGGAATGGCCATCCCGATGTGGATGATGGCGGATATCGATCATGGCGACATCACCTCCGCCGATCCCGATGACTACGACCCCTATGCCTGGGCGCGTGCCGTCCCGCCGATATCGCCGATCATCCACATCAAGCAGAGCCTGATGGACAAGGGCGGGCACCGGCCCTTTACCGCCGAATTCAACGCCAAGGGCCGCATCCAGCCGGCACCTCTGCTCCAGGCGCTGGCCGAAGGTGGGGCGAAGGACAATGAAATCTGCCTGGAACTCTCCTTCAAGGAACGCGAGCCGAACGATCGCCAGGTCATCCCGCAGATCGCCGAAAGCGTCGCCTTCTGGGCGCCGCATATCGACACCGGTGTCGCTGACTTGAACATCTGAGGCGGAGATCTTTAAAAGGCAGCACTGCGATACGGCGGAATCGCCGCATGACCTTCGAAAAGGAGCCGTGATGACGGACGCCGATGATACGCTTGCCGTGCGCGCTGCCTGGCTTCACTATGCCGGTGGCCTGACGCAGTCCGACGTTGCTCGCCGCCTCGGCGTGCCGTCGGTAAAGGCCCATCGCCTGATCGCGAGAGCGGTCGCCGATGGCGTCGTCAAAGTTACCATCGACGGGGATATCGTCGAATGCGTCGAGCTGGAGATGCGGCTTTCGGAACGGTTCGGGCTTCAATATTGCGAGGTCGCACCCGATCTCGGCGAGGAAGGCTTGCCGCTGCGCGCACTCGGCCATGCCGGCGCCGGCTATCTCAAGCGCGAGATCGAGCGCGGCGACAATAGGGTCATCGGCCTTGGTCATGGCCGCACGCTTTCTGCCGCCGTCCAATATATGCCAAGGGTGAGCGCGAAGAACCTGCGCTTCGTCTCGTTGCTTGGCGGCCTGACACGAAACTACGGCGCCAATCCCTATGACGTGATGCATCGCATCGCCGAAAAGACCGGCGCCCATGCCTATGTCATGCCGGTTCCCTTTTTCGCCAATACCGGCGAGGACCGCGAAGTGCTGAAGGCGCAGCGTGCCGTCAAGGAGGTCTTCGACCTTGCCAACAATGCCGATCTGAAGCTCGTCGGCCTGGGAACTGTCGATGCCGAGGCGCAGCTTGTTTTATCCGGTATGGTCGAACCCGGTGAAATCGACGACATTGCCAATGCCGGCGGCGTCGGCGAAATCCTCGGACATTTTTTCGACGCCGACGGCCATATCCTCGACACCGCGCTGACGGCGCGCACGCTTTCTGCGTCTTTTCCCAAGACCAAGAAAGAGCGGCTTGTGGCGCTGGCGGGCGGACAGTCGAAAGTGGCTGCCATCCGGGCAATTCTGAATAGCCGCCGCCTTTTCGGGCTGATCACCGACGAACGAACCGCGCAGGCGCTGCTGAAGTAGCTATGGAAACACAACAATATTTGATCGCAAAATAACATAATAAATGTTGATTATCACGCATATTCCGTTATCTTAACATTAAACGAGGGTGGAGACCGGGATGAGGCGGGAAGAGCGGCAGCAGTTGATCGTCAACCTGCTCGTCGAAAACAAGACCGTCGATCTCGACGACCTTGCCGATCGCTTCACCGTGTCAAAGATGACGATCCATCGCGATCTCGACGATCTCGAGCAGGCAGGCGTCCTGCGCAAGGTTCGCGGCGGCGCGACCATTGACGCCGGAACGCAGTTCGAAAGCGACTTTCGCATTCGCGAACGCCAGGGCAACGAAGCCAAGCTGGCCATGGCTGAGACCGCGCTGGAACTGGTCGAGCCGGGGATGACGGTGATGGTAAACGATGGCTCGATGGCGGCCGTGCTCGGAGAAATGCTGCTGCAGAAGCGGCCGCTGACCTTGATCACCAACAATGCGGCGATCATGGAGCGGCTGAAAGGCGAAACCGGCATCACGCTGATCGCGCTCGGCGGCATCTATTCGGCCAAATTCAACGCCTATCTCGGCGTCGTCACCGAGGAGGCCCTGTCGCGGCTGAGGGCCGACATCGCCTTCATTTCGACGCCCGCCGTCAGCGGCGGGCTCGCCTATCACATGGACGATAACGTCGTGCGCGCCAAACGGGCGATGATCGCGTCGTCGACCAGGACCTGCCTTCTGGTCAACCATCAGCGCATCGGCCACACTGCCCTGCATGTCATGGCGGATCTGGCTGATTTCGACACCGTTATCACCGACAGCGCACCGGATGCTGCTGTTCTGGAGGAATTCGAGCAGGCGGGCATTACGCTCACCATTGCATCAACGCAGGATCCGACATGACCGAAAAGCCGCGCTTCTGGATTGGCACCAGCTGGAAGATGAACAAGACGCTTACTGAAGCCGAGCAATTCGCGCGCGGTCTCGAAGCCGCCGATGGCGCGCGTGACCCGCGCATCCATCGCTTCGTGATTCCACCCTTCACGGCCGTGCGCGAGGTCAAGGCGATGCTTGCCAAGACCTCGGTGAAGGTCGGCGCGCAGAACATGCATTGGGCCGACCAGGGCGCCTGGACCGGCGAAGTCTCGCCGGTGATGCTGAAGGACTGCAATCTCGATCTCGTCGAGCTCGGCCATTCCGAACGGCGCGAACATTTTGGAGAGACCGACGAGACAGTGGGTCTGAAGACCGAAGCAGCCGTTCGCCACGGCCTCATTCCGCTGATCTGCATTGGCGAGACGCTTTCCGACCGCGAAAGCGGAAAGGCCGCCGACATCCTCGCGACCCAGGTGCGCGGCGCGCTATCGAAACTTTCGGGCGCCCAGAAAAGCGCCGAAATCCTGCTCGCCTACGAGCCCGTCTGGGCGATTGGCGAGAAGGGCATCCCGGCGACTGCGGATTATGCCGATGCCCGCCAGTCTGAAATCATCGCCGTTGCCGAAGCTGTGCTGGGCCGGAAGATCCCCTGCCTCTATGGCGGGTCGGTCAACCCGCAGAACTGCGAAGAACTGATCTCAAGCCCGCATATCGACGGGCTCTTCATCGGCCGTTCGGCCTGGAATGTCGAAGGCTACCTCGACATCCTGGCCAGATGCGCCGCCAAACTTTAAGGAGAAAGACAATGAAGCTTGCCATTGCAGGAGACAGCGCCGGCGAAGGCCTCGCCAAGGTTCTGGCCGACCATCTGAAAGAGCGCTTCGACGTTTACGAAGTCTCGCGCACCAGCGCCGGTGCCGATCCTTTCTACGCCAACCTCTCGGACCGCGTTGCATCAGGCGTCATCGACGGCACCTACGACAAGGCGATCCTCGTTTGCGGCACCGGCATCGGCGTCTGCATCTCGGCCAACAAGGTTCCCGGCATCCGCGCCGCCCTGACGCACGACACCTATTCGGCCGAGCGCGCCGCGCTTTCCAACAATGCGCAGATCATCACCATGGGAGCCCGCGTCATCGGAACGGAGCTGGCAAAGTCGATCGCTGATGCGTTTCTTGCCCAGACCTTCGACGAGAACGGCCGCTCTGCCGGTAACGTCAAGGCCATGGATGATCTCGACGCGAAGTACAGCGCCCGTTGAGGAATGCTGATGGTGATGCCGGGCACGAGTGTGTTCTCCGCGTTAAGTCCTTGAATTGAGATTCGTTTCGACTCGGAACAATCCGCCGGGTGATTCAGTTGAGTCGCGTGGTTGCCATCGACGCGAAGAAGAAGCAGATGAAGCCGAGCAGGGCAAAGTCCAAGACCAGGGAAAAGCAGGGGCCGGCACCGGGCAATGTTGTCAGAATCATGAGTGCTGGGCGTAAGCCGGTCGAAGTGGAAAACGGCTCGGGGAGGCGTCGGACTTAATCATGAAGCGCCCGCGCCGCCCACTGCCCTTGCTCGACGAATCTCACTCAACGCTGCAGTCTCGTCCGATCCGCAAGCGCGATCCTGACCAGCCCAGTCTGCCCTTCGATCCTATGCCGTCGCGCGTCGAGCCCTGCCTTGCACTGCTGAAGCCGACTGTGCCCGTCGGGCCGGATTGGCTCTACGAGGTGAAGCTGGATGGCTATCGATTGGCAATCCACGTTGAGCCGAAGGGCGTGCGGGTCATCACCCGCGGCGGCCATGACTGGACCCACCGCTTCCCCACCATCGCCGCGGCAGCCAAAGAGCTTGGCGTAGCAACCGCCATTCTCGATGGCGAGGCCGTTGTACTCGATGATCACGGCCGCTCGGATTTTGGCGCCCTGCAGCGTTCGCTCGGCGGGCGGGGCGGCAAGCGAGTATCGACCGAGTCGATCCTCGTCGCCTTCGACCTTCTCTATCTCGATGGACACGATCTGACCGGCACCGAGCTTGAGGTACGCCGGCATCTGCTTGAAGACCTGATACCGGAAGGCGATGATCGAGCGATCCGACTCTCCGAGGAGATAGAGCTGCCGGCAGAAGAACTCCTCGAGCACGCCTGCCATCATCATCTGGAAGGCATCATCGCCAAGCATCGCGACCGGCCCTACGGCAGTGGCCGCACGGGCGACTGGCTGAAGATCAAATGCGTGCAGAGCGAGAGCTTCATGGTCGTCGGTTATGAGCAGTCCGCATCCGCCCGCGGCGGCATCGGCAGGCTGCTGCTGGCCGGCAGACGAGGCCTCGACTGGATCTACGTTGGCTCCGTCGGAACCGGTTTCGGTGCCAGCGATGCTGAATACCTGAAAAAGACGCTAGACCGGTTGAAGACGAGCCGGCCGGTCGTTCCGCTGAAGGGCAATCGCCTCGTCCTCGTGCAGCCGACGCTGATTGCCGAGATCGAGTTTCGCGGCTGGACGGATGACGGCAATCTCCGCCATGCCTCGTACAAGGGGCTGCGCGAGGTTCAGGACAACGCCGCTGTCTTCGAAATGACCTACATCTGATCGCTTTCAGCAGGTCAAAACGCCGATCAGAGACTCTCCAGAAGAAGCCCAAGACTGGGCCGCCATTCGAATATATCGACGCTCGCGTAAACGCCGGAGCGGACGAAGGGATCTCCTGCGCTGAACGCCTCGAACTCGGCGAGCGTTTCGACTTGCGCCATCACGATTGCGGTGGAACCTTTGCCCTCCGCCGGCGGTGCGGAAGGTCCGGACAGCAGGATGCGGATCGCCGCGCCATGCAGATAGGCCTTGTGCTCCTCGATCAATCGGGAGCGTTCGGCAGCCTTGCCGGGGTCGGATACCGCGTAGCGGGCGACGATCATTGTCTATTCTCAACCGGCGTCAGCACGAAATCGAAATCGGAGCGCCAGACCGTGGGATGATCGACACGCTCGAAAGGCGCGACCAGGCTGTTTTTGACACCAAACACCGTATCGGATTCAAGATAGGGATCGTCGCCGACAAACGTGTGGGTTACGAGCTTCTGATAACCTGAAGCCGTGATCAGGTAATGGGTATGGGCCGGACGGTAGGGATGGCGGCCGAGGGACGTCAACATCTGGCCGACCGGGCCGTCATCCGGGATCGGATAGGAAACCGGCTTTATGCCGACGAAGCTATAGGCGCCATCTGCGCCGGTGACGAAAATGCCCCGGTTGTTCCACTTCGGCTGGATATCCGGCTGCTGGACGTCGTAGAAGCCATCGGAATTATCCGACCATATATCGATCCGAGCTCCCTCGATCGGATTGCCGTCAAGATCCAGCACCCGGCCGATGAAGAGACAGCTCTCGCCCTTGCCGTCGAGCGAGATGTTTTCACCCATCTGCCGTACGGGCGCCCCTTCGACATGGAACGGTCCAAGCACCGTATTTTCCGTGGCGCCTGGCGGGCGCCTGTTGTTGATCGCATCCACCAGCATCGACAAACCCAGCGTATCGCTGAGCAGGATGAACTCCTGCCGCTCATCATGACAGAGATGGCCGCTGCGGGTCAGGAAGCCTATGGCCAGCTCCCATTCCTCCTGGGTCAGGCTGACATCCTTGGCAAAGGCATGCAGGTGCCTGACAAGCGACGCCATGACTTCGGCCAGGCGCGGATTAATGTCCTGCCCCATCCGCGAGTTGACGGCTTCCACGGATCTCTCTTCGCTGAAATATTCAGGCACGTGGCCATCCTCCTAAGGTATTAACGCGGCCGCGCGCCCTCCCAGGCGCTCTGCAACAAAGCCCGGATCGCTTCCCGTTCGATCGGGCGCGGGTTCCAGTAGGGGTTCTGGGCGGCGAGTTCCGCTGCATGATCCAGATCGGCTTCCTTCATACCCAGATCGCGCAGCGCCAGGGGGGCGCCGATCGAAGCGGCAAAATCATAAAGACCGCTGCCCAGCGAGCCGCCAAAAAGATCGGCAGCGGGCTTTAGCGCGTCCGCTGCGGCTTCAGCGTTGTAGGCGGCAGAATGGGGAAGAATGACCGCATGAGTTTCCGCATGCGGCAGGTCGAAGCTACCGCCCAGCGTATGGCAAAGCTTGTGATGCAGGGCCATTCCAACCGCTCCGAGCACCGTGCCGCACAGCCAGGAACCGTAAAGCGCTTCGCTTCGCGGCTCGATATCCCCAGGTGCATTGACGATTTGAGGCAAAGCCTGCTTCAGCGCGCGCAAGCCCTCGACCGCCATCATTGACGAAATGGGGTTGCGATCCTGCGCGTAGAGACCTTCGACCGCATGCGCCATCGCATTGAGCCCGCTGCTGACGCTGATGGCGACCGGCAATCCTAATGTCAATTCAGGATCGTAGATCACCACTTCGGGCAGGATGCCGGCCCCACGGACCGTCGTTTTCTGCCCGTTCTCTGTCTGGCCGAGGATCGGTGTAACCTCCGACCCTGCATAGGTCGTCGCCACCACGATTTGCAGCGCGTCGTTGCGATAGGCAATTGCCTTGCCGAGACCGATCGTCGATCCGCCGCCAATCGCAATGACGCAATCGGCACCGGCTGCGTTATAGGCCGCCATCGCGCGCTCGGTCACATCGACCGGCGTATGCATCGTCGCATCGTGGAATAGTCCCGCCGCAAGCGGGCCGAGGGAAGCTGCGATCCGTTCAGCCTCTGCTTTCTGGTGCGGGGTCGAAAGGATCAGGGCGCGTTTGCCGCCCTGCTCTGTCATCGCATCGGCGAGACGGCTCAACGAGCCGCTCCCGAAGATCACCTGGGCCGCGCTGACCGTGTATCTGAAAGGTGCGACCATGCTATCGATCGAGTTTGAAGAGTGAAACTGCGTTGGTGCGACCGATCTTCAGACGGTCGGCTTCGGAGATGGTGGCGCTGTCGAACCAGTTTGCAGCATGGTCGATGTTCTCGAATGGCCAGTCTGCCGAGAACAGAATTCGGTCTGCGCCGATTTCCAGCATAGCATCGATAAGCGATTGCGTGCGGAAATTCCCTGACGTCGTGATGTAGAAATTCTCGTTGAAATAATCGGCAATCGGGCGTTTGGCCGGATAGCTCTTTTCCACCTTGACCCACGCATTCCGGTTGTCGATGCGCCACATCATGTATGGCAGTCCCTCGCCCATGTGGCCAACGATGATCCGCAAAGCCGGATGTTCGTCAAACAGGCCGGATCCCATCAAGCGCAGCGCATGAACGGCGGTCTCCTGCGCGAACGCCCATGTCGGACCCATCAGCCAGGAATGGCCAGCATAGATGCGGCTGTCCTGCGGCAGCGGGTTGCGCGGATGCAGATAGAAGGGAACGTTGAGTTTTTCGACTTCGGCCCAGAACGAACGGTATTGCGGCAGGTCGTAGTAGAGCGGCGTCGTTCCGTCGCCTTCCTGCGAGAAGCCGTTGACCAGTGCGCCGACGAAACCCATCGTCGTCACGCAGCGCTGCAATTCCTGTGTTGCGGCATCCGGATCCTGCAGGGGCAATGCTGCAAATCCCAGGAAACGGTTGGGGTTCTTGACGCATTGCTCCGCCAGAAAGTCGTTGGCGCGTCGGGAAATCTCCAGGGCCTTTGCCCTATCCGGGATCGCCTGCACGGCCGGAGCGTTCAGCGACAGGATCATCTTCTCGATGCCGTGGGCATCCATCAGCCGCAAACGTTTTTCCTGGATATCCAGAAGACGTGCGGACAGTTCCTTCCAATAGTCGCCCGGCACGAATCCAGCCGAATCCTGCAGTGTCTCGGGAATGGCGAAATGTTCTTCAAGCGCGATCTTGCCTTGCACGATATGCTCTCTTTCCTGTCTTGAATCGAAATGCTGAGGATGGCGGATCAGAATTGTCCCTTGGGCGGAAGACCGAGCAGTTGCTGGCCGGCCATGGTGCCGACGGCATCCCAGTTCATGGAAATGTGGCGCCCGACGGCATTTGCATCGCGCCATGCCCGCTGGACGGGGTTGGACATCTGGAGGCCGAGACCGCCTGTCGATGCATTGAGCGCTTCGACGGCGCGAAGCGCTAGGCTGACCGCAAAGGACTGGCTGCGGCGGGCCAGAATCCGATCTTCCTCGGTGATCTCGCCGGTGCCATCCTCGCGGGCCTGGGCCAGTTGCTGCGCCCGGGCAATATCGCGCAGAATGATTTCGCGGGCGGCATCCACCGATGCCGAGGCTTCCGCCACGCGAAGCTGGATCGTCGGAAACTCCGCGATCTTGTTGTTGCCACCGGCAACTGCACCCCGTGTCACACGTGTCCCGATCTGGTCGATATAACTATCCAGTGCGCCCTTCGCCGCACCGACGGCTGCGCTGCCGAGGCAGAACGGAACCCCCATGAGGAGCGGAATGTTGAAAAGCCCGATACCCTTGTAGCCACGTCCGCCCGGTGTCCTGCCGGAGGTCGCATCCGGAAAGCTCAGAATGCGGTATTCGGGAACGAAGACATCCTTGAGGATCAGGCTTTTTGAGCCGGTGCCCGCGAGGCCGACCACGTCCCAGGTCTCGGCGATGGTATAGTCGCTGGCGGGAACCAGAAGGAACGCCGGCACAGGACGCTCACCCTCGCCGTTTGGCGGAATGATCGCCGCACAGAGCGCCCATTGGGCATTTTCGCATCCGCTCGCAAAGGCCCAATCGCCGGATAGCCGGAAACCACCCTCGGTGCGTTCAGCCATGCGAACCGGCGCATAGGAACCGCAGAGCAGCGCATCCGGATCGCTGCCCCACACCTCCTGCTGAACCCTTTCATCGAACATGGCAAGGAGCCATTGATGTGCGGAAAGGAGGCCGGCAACCCAGCCGGTGGAGGCGCAGGCCGACGACAGTTCGATATTTGCATCGACAAGCTCGGCAAAGGATCCTTCGTCGCCGCCAAAGCGGGCCGGTTTGACGATATCGAAATAGCCGGCGGAGCGCAGCAGATCGATAGAGCGGGCCGGCACGCGGCCGGATTTTTCGGTATCGCGCGCGCCGGCACGGATTTCGTCCAGCAGCGGGGCGATGCGATCTGCAAGACATGCGGTCTTGACCCGCGCCGAGGCGGGAAACAGGGCGGCTGTATTGTTCATGGAACTACCTTCAGTTCTGGGATGCAGGAAGCGCGTGCTGTGGCGCGCAATATTTCGAATTCTCGTACATCAGCGCGATGGTGTCGTCGGAATGGCGTGTATCCACCACCTGCCCGATGAAGATGGTGTGCGTTCCATAGGGAACTGCGCCCATGCGGCGGCAGACAACCGAGGCATGAGCGGTGTCCAGCACCATCATGCCGCGCTCATGGCGAACCCAATCGGCAGCGTCGAACCGACGCTCAGGCGCAATCTTGCCGCTGAAACCTTCCGATACGGCTGCCTGCCTGTCGGTCAGAATGCTGACTGCGAATTCCGGCACCTCAAGCAGCATGTCATGCAGGTAGGTGCGATTGTTCAGGCAGATGATGAGAGATGGCGGATCCATCGAAAGTGATGTGACGGCGGTGGCCGTCATTCCATGATCCGCGCCGTTGCGACAAGCAGAAATGACTGTCACCGTCGCCGGGAAACGGCGCATGGTCGATCGAAACGCATCGCTGATGGGTGCGGGGGCCGGCGCTATGCCGAGGGCAGCAGTGGCAGACATGATTTCCTCCCGTGTCTCCTTGGCATCTAGATTATTGCATTTGCAACTATTGTCAATGCAAGTTTATAAATTGGCGGGAAAATGCTTGCCTTACTCAGCCTTTCTCGACGGCTGAAAGCCAATCGTGTTGTCATTCCGGTAATTTAGGTGCATGTCGGAGAGAGCCCTCAGCAAGCGAAATCCCGCCAGCAGACAGAGACATGTACAAACTTACCGATTCCGTTCCGTATCTTCTCAATCGCGCCGGCGTGCGGATAGCCGAGGTATTCGCGCAGAGAATCGCTGAAGACAATCTCAGCGTGGCGATGTACCGGGTTCTGGCCATGCTCAAGGAGCGCCGGGAAAGCACCCTTGGAGATCTCGCCGACGTTGTCTCTGTCGAGATTTCGACGCTTTCGCGCCTCGTCGGCACACTGGCCAAGCGCAAGCTGGTTTCGAGAACACGTCCGGAAGATAATGGCCGTATCGTCATCGTAAGGCTGACCCCGCAGGGAGAGGCGCTGACGGAAAGGCTCATGCCGCTTGCCGTCGAGCTTGAGCGCACCGCGGTTCAGGACATGTCGGACGAGGAGGTCGCAGCATTGAAGAAGGCACTGCGCCGCATGCACAGCAACCTGCCGGGAATGTCCGGAAAGGGGAAAGTTGCGAACTGAAAAGTTTGCAGTTGCAAATATTTTATTCGCAAGTATTTAATAGCGTGTCATCGTTGTCTTGACATAGCCCGTTTGCGGGTGAGTCTGGCGCTGGGAGGAACCACGCCGGCAACGATCCAGGAGGATTTGTACACGGATCGACGCGGACCTGCCGCTTGGCAGGAGCGTACTTCCTGTACGCAAATGTATGGGGAGGGAAAATTGGCCATACAAGATCTCGCTATTATCAACGAACGCGTTCGCAGCCCGAATATCATCATCGCCCTTTGCGGTCTGCTGATCCTATTCGACGGCTATGACCTGATCGTTTACGGCGCAGTCGCGCCGGCGTTGCTCGGTGAAGCCAGTTGGGGCCTGACTCCGGGCATGGTCGGACGGGCTGCCTCCATCACCCTGTTCGGTATGCTGCTGGGCGCTCTCGTTGCCGGAACACTTGCTGACAGGATAGGTCGTCGCAAGGTCATCATCGGCAGTCTGCTGAGCTTTTCCGTGATGATGATCGGTAGCGGTCTTGCGCCGAACTTTCTCGCTTTCGAGGGAACACGCTTTCTCGCCGGCCTGGGCCTTGGAGCTCTTTTTCCCACGGTAACCGCTCTAATCATCGAGTTTTCTCCGCCGAAACGGAAGGCAATGGCCTATTCGATTGCTCTTCTGGGTTACCTGGCCGGCGGCATCATTTCGGGTATCCTCGGAATGCTGCTGATACAGAAATACGGATGGCGTCCACTGATGATTATCGGCGGTGCACCGATCCTGCTTCTGCCTTTCTTCATCCGTCTCATACCCGAGTCCCCCGAATGGCTGGCAACGAAGAACCGCCAGACCGAAGCCAACCAGATCGCAAACCAGTACGGGCTGCCCAATCCCGTAGCCAGGCCTGCTGCATCACGCCAGGTCGGCATCCGCTCGCTGTTTTCTGAAGGTCGCCTGCTGCCGACATTGAACGCATGGGGCATTCACTTCTGTTCGCTTCTGCTCACATTCGGCATGGTCAACTGGCTTCCGACCATCATGAACAAGATGGGCTATGACCTCGGTTCCGCCCTCCTCTTCTCCGTAACGCTCAATCTCGGAGCGGCCGTCGGCCTCCTGATCGGCGCAAGGATTGCCGACCGCGGAAACGTCAAAATAGTCGTGGCAGGCATGTTTCTTCTCGGAGCCTGCTCGATCTGGTTGCTGACGCAAGTGGATCAGGGCCTCCAGGTTTATGGTCTCGTCGCACTTGCCGGTACGGGAACGATCGGCACGCAGATCCTCGCCAACGTTCTCGTTGGAAACCTCTATCCGGTCGAAATCCGTGGAACCGGCCTTGGCTTCTCGCTCGGCATCGGCCGTATCGGCGGCATGATAGGACCGGCCATCGGCGGTGCGGTTCTGGGTGCGGGCCTGGCTCCGCAGTGGAACTTCTACATCTTCGCATCGGTCGGAGTCTTGGGATGCGTCCTCGCGCTCATGACGTTGCTGTATCGCAAAAAGGCTGATTGACGGCCAGATTGTCGGCAGGTCTGACATCCAGAACCTGCCGGCAATGCAAACTTTGCGAAGCCAATGCCTGATCATCGCCGACGGCTTTTACGCGGTCACCGAGGCGAAAGACAGGAACCGCAAGGACAGGTGGTTTCTGCCGCCGGCACGCTGGCGATCGAGCAGGTCGGCTAAATCGCCTTGGAAAACAAGCTAAATAGTCGACGAAGCAGCCGAGATCCCGTATGCCGCTCATATGTCGATCCGACAGGCAATAGAAAGTCATAACGATGGCAAACTCGCCCCGCAGACCTGTCAATCCAATAGACGCTGCCGAAGCATTGTTCAAACCCGCGAAGAAGAAGCCGGAGCAAGCTGTTGAGCGGCCGGCGCTGCCGAATACAAAGGAGCTTGTTTCGCTCAAGATCGACAGTGATGTGCTTGCCTATTTCCAGGAAGATGGCCCCGGCTGGCAGGATCGGATCAACGATATATTGCGCGCCGCGATGAAGAGCAGGGTCTGACCCTGTTGCAGCATCTTATACGCTACGGGTGGTCGCTGTGATGCGGAATGCACTGCACCGGCTTCTCCGCAGCGGCGTTGTCCATGTTCTCTTCGCCTTTTTGGCAATGGGCAGCTGGGCGATTTTCGCCAATCGCGCGCACGCCATGCCATTGCCGCTCTATGCCGGCCTTGTGCAGGGTGCGATATCCGCCTGCCTGACGCTTTTCCTGAAATCTGTGATCGACTGGCTTTCGAAGCGCTTTGTCGGATCCGCACGATTTTGGGCGCCGCCTCTCATTGCTTGTCTCGGCTCAGCCAGCATTCTCGTGGCAATCCATGCGGCGACCGGCACGCCGGAAATACTCAAGACCATCGCATTTCCGCTGCTCGTATCGACGAGCTACGCGGCGGTTTACAATTATTCGATCTCGGCAAGACGAGGTTTCGATACATGATGGGAAGGCACCTGATCCCATTTTGCGGACACTCCTCCTCCTGCGCACGGTAACAAGCAGTCGCAACTGCTGTAGAAAGCAGGGGCGTGTCCGCGCTAGACCGTCACTCCTTCACCGCCCCGGTCATCGACGAGACGTAGTAGTCCACGAAGAACGAGTAGAGGATGACCACCGGGAGCGAGCCGAACAATGCGCCCGCCATCAGTGCCCCCCATTCGAAGACGTCGCCGCGCACCAGTTCGGTCAGCACGCCGACCGGGATGGTTTTGTTTTCCGAGGACTGGATGAACGTCAGCGCATAGATGAATTCGTTCCAGGACAGCGTGAAGGCGAAGATGCCAGCCGAAATCAGCCCCGGCACGGCGAGCGGCAGGATAATCTTGGTGAGAATCTGCCATCTGTTGGCGCCGTCCACCAGCGCGCTTTCCTCCAGCTCGAAGGGGATCGAGCGGAAATAACCCATCAGCAGCCAGGTGCAGAAGGGAATGAGGAAGGTCGGGTAGGTGAAGATCAGCGCCAGCCGCGAGTCGTAGATCCCGAGCTTGAAGACGATGAAGGCAAGCGGGATGAAGAGGATCGACGGCGGCACCAGATAGGCGAGGAAGATGACGAGGCCGACCGAACGTGACCCTGTGAAGCGGACCCGCTCGATGGCATAGGCGCCGAAGACCGAGGCCACCAACGAGAGGAAGGTGGAGCAGACCGCGACCAGCATCGTGTTCCACAGCCAGCCCGGATAGGAGGTCTCAAGGAACAGGTATTTGATGTGATCGAGCGTCGCTCCCACCACCCAGAAGGGGCTGTAGTTGCTGTAGTCGGTCAGCTGATCGTTCGGCTTCACCGCGGTGATCGCCATCCAGTAGAACGGGAAGAGCAGCACGACGACGAAGACAGCCATCGGCAGGTAGAGCATTACGATCCGCCGCGGCAGGCGGTTCAGATAGCTCATGCCTTCGGCATTGTCGGTCACGACCTGATCGGCGGCGTTTGAATTTATCGACATCATCACTCTCCCTAACCCAATTTGGCTCTAACCCCGGCCTTAATCCTGGCCGCCCTGTTGCCATTTGCGCCGTTGCAGCCCGAAGAAGCTGAACATGATGGCGCCGAGCAGGAAGGGCACCATGGCGACAGCGATTGCCGCACCCTCGCCGAGCTGACCGCCTGGAATGCCGCGCTGGAACGATAGCGTCGCCATCAGATGTGTCGCATTGACGGGTCCGCCCTTGGTCAGCACGTAGATGAGCTGGAAATCCGTGAAGGTGAAGAGCACCGAGAAGGTCATCACCACGGCGATGATCGGCGTCAGCATCGGCAGCGTCACGTAGCGGAAACGCTGCCAGCTCGTGGCGCCGTCGAGCGAGGCGGCTTCCTGCAGCGACGCCGGAATCGTCTGCAGCCCCGCAAGCAGCGAGATCGCCACGAAGGGAATGCCGCGCCAGACATTGGCGACGATGACGGATATGCGCGCATTGATCGGGTCGCCGAGGAAGTTGATCGGTCCGCTGATCAGCCCGAGCTGCATCAGCGACCAGGAGATGATCGAAAATTGGGAATCGTAGATCCACCAGAAGGCCAGCGCCGAAAGCACCGTCGGCACGACCCAGGGAAGCAGCACGATGGCCCGGAAGAAGGACTTGAACGGCAGGTGCTGGTTGAGCAGCATCGCCAGCCAGAGGCCAAGCGCGAATTTCAGCACCGAGGCGACGGAGGTATAGAGAATGGTGTTGAAGACCGACAGCCAGAAGACGCTGTCGTCCATCAGGAACTGGTAGTTCTCCAGCCCGATGAAGATGCCGTCGCGGCCGATCCTCGTATCGGTGAAGCCGAGCCAGACGCCGAGCCCCAGTGGATAGGTGAGAAAGCAGACGAGGAACACCGCCGCCGGCAGCATGAACAGGAAGCCGAGCACATTGTTGTTCTGCAGCAGCGAAGAGATCGGCCCACGCCTGTCCTCCGAATTCACCATCGACATTGCCATCTCCCAGATTGCACTTGAACTCCCAGAGGACTTTGCGGCATGCCGAGGGCCGGCACACCGCTTGTTTTGAAGCGCGGCTCAGACGCGATAGTAGCGGTTTGCCCGCCGTTCAGCTTCCTTCATCGCATCTTCGGGCGACATCTGGCCGGTGACGGCGGCCGCATACATGTCGACCAGAACGTAGTCGGCCATGGTCGCTGCCGAGGCATAACCGAGTGGGCCGGCATAGCCGTTCGGGCGCAATTTTTCCGAGGCGCGCGCATAAGGCGCGTGGATCGGATCGGATGTCCAGATCGGGTTCTGGGCGAAAGCCTTGAGCGGCTGGCAGCAATAGGCGCTGGAGCCCTGGATCCAGGCATTCATCTGGTCGGCTTCCATCATGAACTTGATGTAGGCCTTCGCCGCTTCCGGATACTTCGTATGCTTGAAGAGAAGCAGGGAGCTCGTCTGGAAAAGCTCGACGCTCTGGCCAACCGGGCCGACGGGGAAATTCGTCGTGCGGATGTCCTTGGCGATCTCGGCGAGCTTCGGGTCGTTCTTGGCCGTGTAATAGACCGAGACGCCGTTGGCGATCAGCGAAACCTGGCCGGCGAGGAAGGCGCGGTTGTTGTTGACGTCCTGCCAGCTTTCCGTGCCTGGAATGAAGGTCGCATAGAGCTCCTTGGCATAGTTGATCGACGCCAGCGTTTCCGGGCTGTTGATCGTCACCTTGCCGCCTTCGTCGACCATCTTGCCGCCGTGGCTCCACAGCAGCCAATGGGCGTAGTTGTTGCCGTCGCCGACGGCCTTGCCGTGCGGGAAGCCTGCCGGCGTGCCCTTGGCTTTCATCGCCTTGCAAAGCTCCAGGAAGCCTGCCGTGTCTTTCGGGAACTCGCTGAAGCCGGCAGCCTTCACGTGAGTGTCGCGATAGACCACCGCATTGCCGATTGCCGCCAGCGGCATGGCGATGAACGTGTCGCCGCGCGCGGCATAACCCTTCACGCCGTCATACCAGCCGCCATATTTGTTGCCGAGATAGTTGGCGAGCTCGGTCAGGTCGACCAGCTTGTCGGGATACTGGTGAGCGTCGTCGAACCAGCACATGATGAGGTCGGGGCCGGAACCGACATTGGCCGCGACGGCAGCCTTTGGGCGGATATCTTCCCAGCTTTCCTTGTCGATGCGCACCTCTACGCCGGTCGCTTCGGTGAATTTCTTGGTGTTGGCAATCCAGGCCTCCTCGTCGCCCTTGACGAAGGGTGTCCAGCGCAGTAGCCGCAGGCTGGCGCCGCTTTCCGGTGTATAGGTCGGTTCGGCCTGGGCGAAGGTCGGCCGGATGCCGAGGCCGGCGGCGCCGGCAACGGCAGCCGAGGCGGCAAGAAAGTCACGTCTCTTAAACCTCATGATATTCCTCCTCTTCAAAAAAGCGGGTGCGAACTCCCCGCCATTCACCTCCCGCTTGGTGAACGACGGTCCTTGCATCCCTGAAACGGGGTGCTGCCGGCCTGCGGGCGACGGGGGCTCCTCCGCCCCGCGCAGCCACAGGACGGCGTCAGTCGGTCAATCTCCGGCCGCTCTCGGCATCGAAGAGATGAACATGCGCGGCGTCGATCGCAACGCGCAGGGTCTCGCCCGGCCGCGCGCTGACGCGTTCGCGGAAGACGCAGCTGAGATCGCTGCCGCCGAGCCTGAGGATAAGATGCGTCTCGTAGCCGGTTGGCTCGATCACCACGATTTCACCGGGCAGGCCATTGGCATCGAGCAGGATGTATTCCGGGCGAAGCCCGTAGACGAGGTCGCGCCCCAGGGCGGCGGCAGGCGGATTGGAAACCGGGAGCGCCGTGCCGTCCGGCGCCTTGAAACTTGTCGGGTTTTCGGGGTCGAGCCTGCCCTTGATCATGTTCATCGCCGGCGAGCCGATGAACCCGCCAACGAAGAGATTGGCCGGCTTGTCGTAAAGCTCGAGGGGCGTGCCGATCTGCTCGACGACGCCGTCATGCATGACGACGATCTTGTCGGCCATGGTCATGGCCTCGATCTGGTCGTGGGTGACGTAGACCGTCGTCGTTTTCAGCCGCTGGTGCAGTTCCTTGATTTCGGCGCGCATGGCGACGCGCAGCTTCGCATCGAGGTTGGATAGCGGTTCGTCGAACAGGAAGACTTCCGGATCGCGGACGATCGCCCGCCCCATGGCGACACGCTGGCGCTGGCCGCCGGAAAGCTGGCGCGGATAACGGTCGAGCAATTTGTCGAGACCGAGGATGCCGGCGGCATATTTCACCCGCTTCTCGGCTTCCGCCTTCGGTGCCTTGTTCAGCATCAGCGAGAAACCCATGTTCTCCTGTACCGTCATATGCGGATAGAGCGCATAGTTCTGGAACACCATGGCGATGTCGCGATCCTTGGGCGGCAGCGTGTTGACCACGCGCCCGCCGATCTTGATCTCGCCGCCGGAAATATTCTCAAGTCCCGCCAGCATCCGCAGAAGAGTGGATTTTCCACAACCCGACGGGCCGACCAGGATCACGAACTCCCCGTCGGCAATGTCGATATCCACGCCTTTGATGACCGGAAATGCTCCGAATGATTTCCGCACATCCGCGAATTGAACGCCTGCCATACCCACTCCTCCCAGAAATCGAGCGCTACATGCTATGTATTCGTATTTTCGTATATCTTGCCGGCGGCCTTAACTTCTCAAGGCCTTCTGCCGCTGCAATCCCGCATATGCGGGCGTGCCCTGGCGGTACTCTCCTCCTATGGGGCGGTTTTAGCCCGGTTCAATCTCATCCGGACGCACCCGGAGCGTCTTCGGCGAGATAGACCTCGATCAGCTCGTCCACCGTGGTTTCGGCGACGAAACCCAGTTGCGTCGCGCGTTCGGGCGTAAAGGACTTCGGCCATCCGGCGACGATCCCTTCAATGACCTCATCGCGGCGACGATCGATCAACTCCGCCGCCTCGGGACCGGCAGCACGGCGCAAGGCGGCAATCTGGTCGGCAACGGTGGCGGCGACGCCGGGCATGGTGAGCGTGCGCCGAACACCCAGCGCGGCCGTGTCGAGCGTAGCCGCATGGATCAGGAACTTGATGGCGGAACGCGGGCTTGCCAGCCAGTGCTTGACCGTTTCTTCGACCGGAAGAACGGCCCGCTGGCCTGCGAGCGGTTCACGCAGGATTCCGGAAAAGAAGCCCGATGCGGCGGCATTCGGCGCACCCGGCCGAATCACGATGGTCGGCAACCGAATTCCGACGCCGTCGATAAAGCCGCGCCGCGAATAGTCGGCAAGCAGAAGCTCGGAGATCGCCTTCTGGACTCCGTAGCTGGTGAGAGGTGCGAGCACATAATCATCGGGAATGGGATCGGGAAACGGCGAGCCATAGACCGCGATCGACGAGGAGAATACGAACCGGGGAACATAGGCTTGGCGGCTTCCTTCCCGGCGGATCGCTTCCAACAGCAATCGGGTGCCGTCGAGATTGACCTTGTAGCCGAGGTCGAAATTGCGCTCGGCTTCACCGGAAACGATCGCGGCGAGATGGAAGATCACGTCGGCCCGGCGAGCCGCCAGGGCCTCCGCTGCGCCGCTTTCGGAAATATCGGCAGCCAGCGCTTCCGCCGGCACGAAGACGTCGGCGGGCACCGGCGGAGGCGTTACATCCACAAGCGTCATGCGCGTGATTGTATCGCCGCCGAGTGACCCGCTGCGCCCCAGTGTGGCGGCGAGCTTCCGGCCGATCATTCCTCCCGCCCCGATAATGAGAATGTGCATCGTGTTTCGCCTCCCTGCGAACTACGAGAAGAGTAACTTGGTCGTCGTATAAATACGGGTTTCGTGGATTGCGAAGGCCGCGCATGCGGCATCCGGGTCCCGCGTCTCCAAACCAGCCAGGATCAACCGGTGATCGGCGATGCTCGTGGCGATACTCCCGGGCTGCGATACGACGCGCCTCCGGTGGCTCAGAAGATAGGAATAGAGGTCGGCGGCCATATCAGCCAGCACCGCGTTGCCGCTGGAACGGTAGATAGCGGTGTGAAATTCCCGGTCGCAGATCAAAAAACGGACGGGATCGTCGCAGGCGGCTTCCTGTGCTGCGATCGACTTGCGGAGATAGTCAAAAGTTGCAGGCTCCATCTTGAGCGCGGCGGCCCTGACGACCTGTGCTTCGATAAGAAGCCGAGCCTCATGAACATTGTCGAGACTGTAGGCCGCGATGTCGCGATACCGCGCAGCCTGGACGGCCAATTCGCCGACGTCCTCCGATGCCACCACCGTGCGCGTTCCGTGCACAACCGAGAGAATCCCATGCGTGGAAAGGATAAGGATCGCCCCACGGACGGTCTCGCGGCTGACCGAGAGTGCGGAAGCCAGCTCCCGTTCGCTGGGCAGCGGGTCGCCGGCTTTGAGGATGCCGGTGGCGATGAAGGTCGCAATCTTCTGGACGACGAAGTCTTTCATCGACTTCTTCGGCGCTCCCCCAAGCGTTGCAACGTCGTCTTCGAGCATCGCCCGAACATCCATCGCCATCCCCTCCCCCTGAGGTCTGCTGGTCCGGTAAGTGGGCCAGTAGACCTCAGGGGCAAGAGATTGTCAACGCTTGGATGTCCTCGATCGATTCCACAGTTATTTGGAGCAATTTCGTGAAGAGCAATATCGGCATGCAGAGAAATTCACTCGGATGCTCAAGCCGCCTTGAAGCCCTTGCCGAGCCGCTTGATCGCCTGTTCCAGCGGACGCTTGCCGTCATTGTAATCTTCCCAGGCGGAAGATTTTGACAGCAAGGCCGGAACGGTGCGGATGGTGAAGCGCTTGGGGTCCAGATCTGATTTGACCTGGGTCCAGGTCAGCGGCATCGAGACGGTGGCACCCGGCCGGGCGCGGGGTGACAAAGGCGCCACTGCCGTCGCCATCCGGTCGTTACGCAGATAGTCGAGGAAGATCCGGCCGTTCCTCAGGCTCTTCGTCATCTTGATCAGGTAGAGATCGGGATTGTCGCGCGCCATCTGCTGGCAGACGTCGTGTGCGAAGCTCTTCGCTTCGGCCCACGAAAGCGGCTTGCGCTTGTTGATTGCGAGTGGAGTGACGACGTGCAGACCCTTGCCGCCGGTCGTCTTGCAAAAGCCGATCAGGCCGAGCGCGTCGAGACGATCGCGCATTTCGCGGGCTGCCGAAACGACCGCGCAGAATGGTACGTCCGGACCTGGATCAAGGTCGAAGACGAGCCGGCCCGGCACCTCAGGCTGATGCGGTCCGCAATTCCAGGGATGCAGTTCGACGGCGCCGATCTGCGCGACGGCAGCCAAGCCTTCGACCCGGTCGATCTGCAGATAGGGCTTTTTATCGCCGAAGACCTTGACCAGTTCGAGAAGGTTCGAGGTGCCGAGCATCGCATGGCGCTGGAAAAACTGCTCGCCGCCGATCCCGTCGGGCGCGCGGATGATCGAACACGGCCGTCCCTTGATGTGCTCGATCAGCCAGGAGCCGACGGCTTCGTAGTAGCGGGCCAGTTCCTCCTTGGTAACGGGTTTTCCGTCATTGGCATTCGGCCATAGCGGCTTGTCCGGGTTGGATATCAGTACCCCCATGACCTCGGCCTTGGCGCTTTTTCGGCGGATGGGTCTGGCCTTCGCCTCCACCACCGGCTGCGGCACGTCAGTTTGCGCGGGCTTTGCCGGCCGATCGGCCTTGACCTCTTTGGCCGGCTTGTCGTCCCGCAGTCCCTTGAAGGCCGCCTGCCGGACAATGCCGTCGGCCGTCCAGCCCGCGAATTCGATTTCCGCCACCAGCTCGGGTTTCAGCCAGGTGACCTCGGCCTCTTTTTTCGGCGCGCCGATGCCGGTGAACGGCGATTTCGCCGTCTCGAGCGCTTTCAACTTCGGCAGCAGCGTTTCCACTTTCTTCGCGCCATATCCCGTGCCGACGCGGCCGACATAGACGAAGTGGTCGCCGTGATAGACGCCGACCAGCAGGGATCGGAATTTCCCGTTGGTCTTGGCATAGGCGCCGATCACCACCTCGTGGCCGGAGCGGCATTTCGACTTCGCCCAGCTTTCGGTGCGGCCGGATTGATAGGGTGCATCCGCCTCTTTCGAGACGATGCCTTCCAGTGAGAGTTTGCAGGCAGACCGGAGAACTGCATCACCGCCGGTGTCGAAATGCTCGACGAAACGGATGCGCGGATCACTACCGGCGTCGGACAGAAGGCTTTGAAGCCGCGCCTTGCGCTCGATGAGCGGTAGAGATCGCACGTCCTCGCCTCCCTCATAGAGAAGATCGAAGGCGAAATAGACGAGCTCGCCGGTCTTGCCTTCCGAAAGGGCCGCCTGCAGGGCCGCGAAATCAGGAACGCCATGATCGTCGAGGGCGCAGATCTCGCCGTCGATGATCGAATCGGGCAATGTCGACGCTGCCTCGGCGATCTCAAGATATTTGGCCGTCCAGTCGAGCCCTTTCCTGGTCTTCAGCGTCGCCTCGCCATCCAGCACTCGCATCTGGATCCGGTAACCGTCGAACTTGATCTCGTGAAGCCAGCCGGTGCCGGCCGGAGGCCGTTCCAGGGTCTGACAGAGTTGCGGCGCAATGAAATCCGGCAGATCGACGTTTGTGGCCGGTTTCGATTTCCGACCGCCTCCGGCGCCCTCTTTTCGCTCTTCGGCAGCCAGTCCGTCATTGCTGTCCCAGACGGCATCAGCCTGAACGTCGCCACCCTCGACCATGAAGGGCTTGGGCTTTCGTCCCTTGCCGGCGGCAATCATCTCCATGGTTCGGCCGGAGGCGACGGAGGTGTCGTTCTCCTCGAGGATCGCTTCGCCATTGTTTTCGACGGAGAACTCATCATGGTGTTTGATGAGCAGCCAATTTGTCCGGTTGCCGCCGTTGCGATCATTGCGCATGCGCACCAGCACGAAGCTGCCGTGCAGGCGTTTGCCTTCCAAGGTGAACTTGAAGTCACCCTTGGCGAGGGCCTGCTCGGGGCTCTTCTTTCCTTCCGGTTCCCAATAGCCCCGGTCCCAGAGCATGACCGTCCCACCGCCATACTGACCTTTCGGAATGGTGCCTTCGAAGTCGCCATAGTCGAGCGGATGATCCTCGACCTCAACTGCCAGCCGCTTGTCGTGCGGGTCGAGAGACGGGCCTTTGGTGACCGCCCAGGATTTGAAGACGCCATCCAGCTCGAGCCGCAGGTCGTAGTGCAGCCGGGTGGCATCATGTTTCTGGATGACGAAGCGGCGGCGATTGCTGCGCGCCAGGCGTTTTTCACCGCTCGGCTCCTCCGTTTTTTTAAAGTCGCGCTTCGACCGATAGGTCGATAGTTTGTCACTGGCCATGGTCGTTCCCGAAAGCAACCCCGACAGCGAAATGCCGCCTGGCGGCTGGAAGTTCCATCAGGGTGCTCCCCCAGCCGTCAGCGGATATAACGGCTGGGATAGACGAGAAAAAATTTCTCCGCCTCGCCGCATCGTTCTCTTGCTTGAAACGTTAGTTGCTACCACCGGGATGCAAACATGCGCGCTGATCAATGGCTATCTCTTCTCATCATCGCGCTGATGATGGGCGCGTTCCTGTGGGGCCGTTATCGATACGATATAGTCGCCGTAAGCTCCCTTCTCGCTGCAATCATTGTCGGCATCGTCCCCGCCAAGAATGCTTTTTCCGGCTTTTCCGATGACATTGTTATCATCGTTGGCAGCGCGCTCATCGTCAGTGCGGCGATATCCAGATCGGGGATCATGGATGTCGCCTTGCGCAGATTTTCTCCCGAACGACGCGGGCCACGGATGCAGCTGATCATTCTGGTTGCCATTGTCGCAGCCCTGTCGGCTTTCATCAAAAACATTGGTGCGCTGGCGATCATGATCCCGGTCGCTGTGCAAATGGCCCGGAAATCACGCGTATCACCGTCGATGTTCCTGATGCCGATGTCTTTCGCCTCTCTGCTCGGAGGGCTTATGACGCAGATCGGCACGTCGCCAAACATCATCGTTTCCCGGGTGCGCGAGGAGATCACCGGGCAGCCGTTCATGATGTTTGACTATACGCCTGTCGGCCTGGCGCTCTCGGTCGCCGGCGTTGTCTTTCTGGCGCTGTTCTACAAGCTGCTGCCTGAAAGATCACGGGTCGAAACGTCGATGGATGAGGCGGTGGCGATCAAAAACTACACGACCGAGGCCAAGGTCACCACGCCATCAGGGGCGATCGGGCGGTCCGTCAGCTGGCTGCAGAAGCCGGCGGGCGGCGATGCGATGGTGACTGCGATTATCGGTGGCAACGGCCAAAGGCGAACGCCCCTTCCCGATACGGTGCTCAAGGATGGCGACCTCCTTATTATCGAGGGGGAGCAGAGCGCCCTCGACAAGATCGTCAGTGAAGCCAAGCTTCAACTGTCCGACCGTAAACACGAGCCTGAGACACGCCAAGACATCAGTTCTGTTGAAGCTATCGTTGGCGAACATTCCCGATTGATCGGCGTCAGCGCAAAAGACGTTTCTCTCTTCCACAATACCGGGCTCAACCTTCTTGCCGTCAGCCGCCGCGACAGGCGCTTCACCGAGCGCCTGGGCGAGATCAAGATCCGCAATGGCGACGTCGTGGTCTTGCAGGGCGACTTGCAGAAACTACCGGATCTTCTACGCGAATGGGGATGTTTGCCGCTGGTCGAACGAGATATGAAGCTCGGCAACGCCCGCAATGGCATGATCCCCGTCATTATCCTGATGGCAACGATGGGGGCGACAGCCTTCGGGGGCATTCCCGTCGCGACAGCGTTTTTTGCCGCAGCTTTTCTGATGGTGGTCACCGGATCCGTTCCATTGCGGGAAGTTTATCAGCATCTCGATGCCCCCATTCTGATCATGCTGGCCGCTCTCATTCCGATCAGCGACTCGCTCAGGACCACGGGAACCACCGACATCATCGCGGACCTCCTCTCGCGAACCGCCGAAATGCTCCCGCCCTTCGGTGCTTTGGCTCTCATCCTGGTTGCGGCCATGGCCGTAACCCCGTTTTTGAACAATGCAGCGACGGTTCTGGTCATGGCACCGATCGCCGCGACCTTTGCCGAGAAGCTGGGCTTCAGGCCCGATGCCTTTCTGATGGCGGTGGCAATTGGAGCCGGCTGCGACTTCCTCACGCCCATCGGACACCAGTGCAACACGCTGGTGATGGGACCGGGCGGATATCGTTTTGGTGACTACGCCCGACTGGGTCTGCCGCTCTCGCTCATTGTGGCGATCGTTAGTGTGCCGATCCTGTTGTTGGTTTGGCCGATTTGATTTCAACTGCTCGGGCATTGCGGCGGCCGATAAGAAGTTTTGAAGCAGAGATGCGTTCCTCACGCAGCGACGTCTGGAATAGGCAAGCCCAGGATCTCGGCGTGTTTACAAAGCTTCTGCCAAGTTGCATCGCCGACCGGCACGCCCTCTTCCAACGCCGAGCGGCGCCTTCGCGCTGCGCTGTCGCCCGGCATGCGGACAGGACCATTGTTCCAGGGCGCAGGAGGATTGCTGCGGCATGCAGAGGCGAGAAAATCAGACTGCGCCGTAAAGGCATCCAGCCCGGCGAAAAAGGCGGGATCGATGACCTGAAGGAAAGCGCTTTGCGAAAACACACCGGACGGCGCGTTGGCCCGTCCCTTGCCGGAAAGCCCCTGCCCCAGCAATTCGACGATCAGCCCGAGCCCAAAACCCTTGTGCCCCTTCAACTGGCCGCCAAGAGGCATCATCGTCCCGCCCCGTTCGGTCACCTCGCGCGGATCATCGGTCGGCTCACCTGCGGCGGTGAAAGCCCAGGCCTCAGGAAATTTCTTGCCGGCCTTCGCCAGGTTTTGCGTCATGGTCGTGGTGGTGATCGAGGCCGAGACGTCGATCAGGATCGGATCCGCAGATGTCGGGAATCCGGCCGCCATCGGATTGGGCGTCAGCAGCGGCTTCGTGCCGCCATAGGGCGCAACGCGGCTCGCCGCGGGATGCGACACCGACAGCTGCACGATCAGGCCCCGGTCGGTTACCTGCCGCATGAAGGCTGAAAGAGCGCAGGTATGGTGGCAGTTGCGGATCGCGGCGGTGACGACGCCATGATCGCCGACGCGTTCGCAGGCCTGCTCGATCGCCTTGGTCAGCAGCCATGCGCCGGGCAAGGATTTGCCGTCCCAAACAAAGGCTGCACCGCGGTCATTGACGACCTCATAGCTGCCGGACTTCGCCAGCGAGCCGTCTTCCAATGCCTCGACATACCAGTTCAAAAGGCTGACGCCATGCGTTTCGTGGCCGATCATGTCGCCTTCCACCAGTACGACGGCGGTCGTTTCGGCCTTGTCGACCTCCATGCCGGCGCGGGTCAATATCTGCTTTGCGAATTGGGTCAGGGCAATGCGGTCAATCAGCGGCATAGGCATTTCTCCCTCACGTCATGGAAAGCACGGGCCGCTATTTGCGGCGGCCCGTGCTCAAGTGCGGCATACCGGTTTACTTGAAGCGGATCTGCGACAGCTGCAGTTCGGAATTCGTCGCGATCGTCGGCTTGAAGTCGAGACGCGGCGAGACGCGGGTGAAACCGACCATGTGAAACATCGGGATGTCGGCGATGATTTCGGTGTTCACCTTGGCGAACAGCTCCTTCCAGAGTTTTGTGCGCTCGTCGCCGGTGGCAGACGTCGCCTTGGCGATCAGGGCGTCGACGGCGGGATCGCGAACCATGGAGTGGGAGCCGTCGGTGGCGTATTTCACGAATGCGGTGAAGACAGGGTCGCCGGTTGCATTGTCGTGCTGCGACTGAGTCAGCGTCGGGCCGGAATCGGCGACAAAGGGTGCAACGAAGTAGCCGTTCCACACGGAAACGTCATACATGTCGAGCTTTACGTTCAGGCCGACTTCCTGAAGCATCGCCATCATCGCTTCCATCGCTTCGGTGGCGTTGGGATATTGCCCGTTGCGACCGATGATGCGGATCTCACGATCGATCGGGACGCCGTCCGCTTTTGCTGCTGCGACCAGCTCCTTTGCTTTTTCGGGATCATAGGGCCAGGCGGGGATATCGGCATTGTAGCCGATCGTGGTCGGCACGACGAGCTGTGTCGCGATCTTTGCCTGTTCCGGGAACAACGTTCCGAGCATCGCCTGACGATCGATGGCGAGGTTCATCGCTTCGCGGATGCGCCGGTCGTTAAGGGGGGCTGCGCGCGTATCGATACGCAGCGATGTCGTCTCCGAATTCGGGTAGGCGAAATCGGTTTCCTTGTTGGTGGCATCCTGTACGGATACGGCCGGAACGATATCGGCTTCGCCAGCATCGACCATGGCGGCAGCAACGGCGCTGTCGGAGCGGAACAGATAGGTCGCCTGTTCGACCTGCGGTTTCTCCCCCCAATATTCCGGATTGCGTTTCAGCACGATTGACTGGCCGATTTCCCATTTGTCGAACGTATAAGGGCCGGTGCCAATCGGCTTGCGGGTGAATTCGTCGGCTGGTGTCGCCTCGGCAGATTCCACAGACATCACCGTCATCAGAAGCGGAAGAATCGGCTGCGCCGGTTTTGTCGTAATGCGGATCGTGTTGGCATCCGGCGTTTCGAAGCTGAACTCCATGCCGCCGAAATATTTGCCGCCGGTCTCACAGCTGAGCTTCTTATTCTTGTTGCGCTCGATGGTGAATTGGACATCCTTGGCAGTGAACGGCTTGCCATCGTGCCATTTGACATTCGGGCGCAGCTTAAACTCCCAGGTGTCGTCGTCGATCTTCGACCATTCCGTCGCCAGGCGGGGCTTGAGGCCGCCATTGACGTAGTCGAATTCCACCAGCATCTCGTTGACGTTTTCAGAAATGACCCGGCCGACGTCCTGGCGCGCTGCCATGCAGGGTTCGACGACATCGACGGTTTCGGCAAGCACAACAGTGACGTTGCTCTTGGCATCCTGTGCCTGAGCCGTGCCGCCGCTCAGCGCGAGCACCATTGTTGAAAAGCAGGCTGCTAACAAATGCAGTTTCATTTCGTTCTCCTCCCATGCGCCTTTGGCGCTCCTCACAGTAGATCTGCGTCCCGTTTCCGGTGCTCCGGCATCTATCTCCTCAATAGCTTGATAAAGCACAAGTGCACTAATATACTAGTTTGCGACAACCATCAACTCTGACGCTCCAAGTGCAGAGCCTTCAACCTTGTCTGGGGCGCGAAATTTTACTTGGCCGCAGCAATCAGTTCGCGCATCATCTCGACTTCCTCGTCGGTAAGATCCGTCAGCGGCGCCCGCACCGGACCGGCATCAAAGCCGCGCAAACGCACGCCTGCCTTGACCGCGGATACCGCATAACCGGCCTTGCGATCGCGGATGCGGGCAAAGGGATAATAGAAATCGCGCAGCATCTGCTCACAGGCCGCGTCGTCACCGGCGAGGAATCTTGTGGAATTTCAATGCCGTTTCAGGCACGAAATTGAAGACCGCCGAGGAATAGGTCGGCATGCCGGCTCCGCGATAGGCTTGAGCAAACAGTTCGTGTGTCGGCATGCCGCCGATATAGGAAAGGCGGTCTCCGAGCGCGATCGTGACACGGCGCACCGTATCGATGTCACCGGTTCCATCCTTGAAGCCGATCAGATTTGGGCATTCGTCGGCAAGCTGAGCAAGCTGCTCGGCCGAAACCCGCGCCTGACCACGATTATAAACGATGACGCCCATATTGGTGGCCTTGCAAACGGCCCGTACACGCGCGGCAATGCCATCTGCCGGCGCCTCGGTCAGGTAATGCGGCAGCAGAAGAATGCCGTCGCCGCCGGCCGCCTCGATCTCGCGCGCCATGTCGCAGGCAATCCGCGTGCCATAGCCGCATCCGGCAATAACAGGCGCATCGCCGGACACGGCGCGGGCGGCCTTTACCACCTCAACCACCTCACCCGGTGTCAGCGAGAACAGCTCACCGGTGCCGCCGGCAACGATCAGGCCGGCAACCGGGTAGGATGACAGCCATTCCAGATGCGCTGAAAACGGCTTGGGGGCAAACCGGTCCTCGGCATCGAAAGGGGTGACGGGAAAGGACAGCAGGCCGTTGCGAATGATCTCGCGAAGTTCCGTCGGGGCGATCAATTTGGTACTCCTCGATGTCAGTTGCGCAGGTCTTGGGGCAACAGGCCGGCAGGGAAATTCTGGTAGGCAACGGGGCGCAGAAATCTGCGGATCGACATGGTCCCGACGCTGGTTGCGCCGAAGTTGGTCGAGGCCGGGTAGGGGCCGCCATGCACCATGGAATCGACAACCTCGACGCCGGTTGGGAAGCCATTGACCAGCAATCTGCCAGCCTTCCTTTCGAGGATCGGCAGCAGGTCGCGGGCAAGGCCAAGATCGGCGTCGTCCATATGGATCGTCGCGGTCAGCTGTCCCTGGAAGCTTTCGGCAAGGGCGAGCATCTTTTCAGGCGAGTCGACGCGCACGACGAGGCCGAGAGGGCCGAACACCTCTTCGCTGAGGGAGTGATCGGCAAGCCAGGCCGAGCCGTTGGTCTCGAACAGGTTCGGCGCTGCGTCGCGGTCAGCACTCTTTGCAGCAAGAACCGGCGCGACGGCATTGCTCGCCCGCAGGCGGTCGGCACCGTCGTGATAGGCCGTGGCGATACCTTTGGTCAGCATCGTCTGCGGCGCCACCTTTTCAAGAGCCGCCTTGGCGGCACTGGTGAACTTGTCCGCCTCCGGCCCGTCGACGACGACGGCGATACCGGGCTTGGTGCAGAACTGGCCGGCACCAAGCGTCAGTGACCCGGCCCAGCCGGAACCGATTGCCTCCGCCCGGGCAGCGGTAGCGGCCGGCAGCAGGAACATCGGATTAACGCTGCCGAGTTCCCCGAAAAAGGGGATCGGCTCAGGGCGCTGGGCGCAAAGGTCAAAGAGCGCCCGACCGCCGGCAAGCGAGCCGGTAAAGCCAACGGCTTTGATGGCCGGATGGGTCACCAGCGCCGTTCCGACATCACGGCGACCGCCCTGGATCAGGCTGAAGACGCCGGCCGGCATTCCAGTGCGCTCGATAGCGGCTGCAATCGCCTCGGCGATGATCTCACCTGTGCCGGGATGGGCTGAATGTCCCTTCACCACGACCGGGCAACCGGCGGCAAGCGCGGCTGCCGTATCGCCGCCGGCGGTCGAGAATGCCAGCGGAAAATTCGAGGCGCCGAAGACGGCGACCGGGCCGATCGGCCGTTGCACCAGACGGATCTCGGGCCGCGGCGCCGGTTGCCGGTCCGGTTGCGCCGCATCGACGCTGGCGTCGAGATGCGCGCCCTTGCGGATATGGTCGGCAAACAGCCTGAGTTGGCCGGTGGTACGAGCACGTTCGCCGTTGAGCCGGCCCTCCGGAAGCCCGGTTTCCTGCGTTCCGATGAGGGTGACGGCCTCGCCGCGCTTGTCGATCTCCTCGGCGATTGCCTCGAGGAAAATGGCGCGCTCCTCGCGTGTCGTTGCCGAAAATGCTGCAAAAGCAGCTTCGGCAGCGCGGCAGGCGCGGTCGACCAGTTCCGTTGTGCCGACAGCAAAGTCGTGTGCCTGCCCATGCGCCGGCTCGGACTGAAATGTCGTCGTTCCGGCAATCCATTCGCCGGCGATGAAATGCTTGCCTGAAGGGGTCCAGCTCATTGTTATTCTCCTCGGCGGAGCCTGGCTCCGTCCTGATTCCGTTGTTCAAGATACGCCGGCTTAGCGGCCGCTCACCTTCCGCCATTCGGCAAAGAGCGTCAGATTGCTTTCGTCGGTGGCCGGGTAGAGGCCAATGATCGTGTGACCTTGCTTGACGCGCTCGGTGACGAAATCCTCGTAAGCGGTCATCTCTACCGCTTCATCGGCGATCTCGTCGGCGATCTCGGCCGGGATGACGATCACGCTGTCATCGTCGCCGACCATGATGTCGCCCGGGAAAACCGCCACATCGCCACAGCCTATCGGCACATTGATGTCGATTGCCTCATGCAGCGTCAGGTTCGTCGGGCTGGAGGGACGGTTGTGATAGGCGGGGATATCAAGGCCGCCGATCGTCATGGCGTCCCGGAAGCCGCCATCGGTGACGACGCCGGCACCGCCGCGCATCATCAGGCGGGTAATCAGGATGTCGCCGGCAGAGGCTGCGCGCGGATCCTTGCGGCTGTCCATCACCAGAACAGAGCCTTCCGGGCAAGTCTCGATGGCAAGCCGTTGCGGATGTTTCGGGTTGCGAAAGACGTTCATCGCGTTGCGGTCCTCGCGCGCCGGCATGTAGCGCAGCGTGAAGGCCGGTCCGACCATATTGCGGCCCTTCGGCTGCACCGGCCGAACATCCTGGACAGTCTGGTTTCTCAGGCCGCGCTTGAACAGCGCCGAACAGAGCGTCGCGACGGAGACACCCATCAGCTTTTCACGGGTTGCGGGGTTCATATTTCCTTCTCCTCGTTCTCATTCAGACGCCGAAACTGCGCGTTTCCACGGTCCAGTCGCGGGCTTTGCCCGTCAGGCTGCAACCAAGCCCCGGACGGGCCGGCACGATCATCCGGCCGTCCTTGATCTCGAGTTCTTCGTTGAACAGCGGCGCCAGCCAATCGAAATGCTCTACCCACGGCTCATGCGCATAGGCGGCCGCCAGGTGCAGATGGATTTCCATGGCGAAATGCGGAGCCAGGCGCATACGTTTCGCCTCGGCGTGCGTGCAGATGCGCAGAAAGGGCGTGATGCCGCCGACGCGCGGCGCATCCGGCTGAATGAAGTCGACCGCATCGGCCCGGATCAGCGCCATGTGTTCGTCGGCGCTTGCCAGCATTTCGCCGGTGGCGATCGGTGTGGCAAGTTCGCGCGCCAGTGCCGCATGGCCCTCGGCGTCATAGGCATCGAGCGGCTCTTCGATCCATTCGAGGTTGAGCGGTTCGACCAGCCGGCCGAAGCGCAAGGCCGTCGTGCGGTCCCATTGCTGGTTTGCATCGACCATCAGTGGGACACGGCCATCGATATGGCTGGTCACCGCATCAAGCCGGCGAAGGTCGATCATCGGGTCCGGCTGTCCGACCTTGATCTTGATGCCGCCGATACCGGAGGCGATCGAGTGGTCGATGGCATCGCGGATTTCCTCGACGCTCGAGGACAGGAAGCCGCCGGAGGTGTTGTAGCAGGCGACACTGTCGCGATGGGCGCCAAGCAGTTTTGCGAGCGGCAGGCCGGCGCGTTTCGCCTTGAGGTCCCAGAGGCAGATGTCGATGGCGGCGATTGCCTGCGTTGCGATGCCGGAGCGGCCGACCGAGGCCCCTGCCCAGCAGAGCTTGTCCCAGATGCGCGCGGTATCGTTGGGGTCTTCGCCGATCAGGTTGTCGGCAAGCTCGCAGGCGTGTGCATAAAGGGCAGGTCCGCCTGCCCGCTTCGAGTAACTGAAACCGAGACCGCTATGGCCGGCCTCGGAGACGATCTCGCAAAATAGAAAGGCCACCTGCGTCAGCGGCTTCTGCCTGCCCGTCAAAACCTTGGCATCGCTGATCGGCCGCGCCAAAGGCAGGTAAACGAGCGACAGGGTGACGGATCGGATGGCGTCCAACTTGGACGGACCGGCAGCGAAGCCAGCCTTGGGAGGCTGTGCGGGAATCGTACGTCGATCGGGATCAAACATCGTGGTGCCTCAGTTGATGGCCGGTTCCGGCGTCTTGCCACCGAATTCCGTCGTCAGGAAATCAAAATCGCAGCCTTTGTCGGCCTGTTCGATATGGCCGGAGAACATAAAACCGTAACCGCGCTCGTAATGCCGCGTCGGCGCCACCCAGGCGGCCCGCCGCGCTGTGATCTCTTCTTCGGCAACCAGCATATTGAGGCTGCGTGCCGGAATATCAAGCTCGACCATGTCCCCCGTTCTCAGCAGCGCCAAAGGCCCGCCAACATAAGATTCCGGTGCGACATGCAGCACGCAGGCACCGAAACTGGTTCCGGACATGCGGGCGTCCGAGATACGCACCATGTCGCGCAGGCCGAGCTTCAACAGCGCCTTCGGCATCGGGATCATGCCCCATTCCGGCATGCCCGGTCCGCCTTGGGGGCCGGCATTGCGGAGCACGAGAACCGTGTCCGGCGTCAGCGGATAGTCGGGATCATCGATGATCTTCTTCATCTCCGCATAGCTGTCGGCGACCAGCGCCGGGCCGCGATGGCGATGGAATTTCGGATCGCAGGCCGCCGGTTTGATGACCGCGCCGTCGGGACACAGGTTCCCCTTGAGCACGGCCAGCGAACCTTCATGATAAACCGGGTTCGACAATGGCCGGATAACGTCGTCATTGTAGATCTTCACCTGGTCCAGACCATCCACCAAGGGTTTTCCAGTCACGGTGATCGCGGTGGGATCCAGCTTGTCGCCGAGTTGCTTCATCAGGGCGCGCAAGCCACCCGCATAAAAGAAATCCTCCATCAGGTAGGTCGAACCGGAAGGGCGGATGTTGGCGAGAACCGGCGTCGTGCGACCGATGCGATCGAGATCATCGAGCTCCAGCGGGACGCCGGCGCGCCGCGCCATGGCGATCAGGTGAATGATGGCATTGGTGGAGCAGCCGGTCGCCATGGCGACCGTGACTGCGTTGTCGACGGCCGCGGACGTGATGATCTGCTCCGGCGTCAGATCCTCCCACACCATATCGACGATGCGGCGGCCGCAGGCCGCCGACATGCGCTGGTGGTTGGCGTCGGCTGCAGGGATCGAGGATGCGCCCGGCAGTGTCAATCCCATAGCCTCGGCGATCGCCGTCATCGTCGACGCCGTGCCCATGGTCATGCAATGGCCGTAACTGCGGGCGATCCCGCCTTCGATGCCCTGCCACTCCTCCTGGGTGATCGTTCCGGCGCGGCGCTCGTCCCAATATTTGAAGCCGTCGGTACCGGAGCCCAGCGTCTTGCCGGCATAGTTGCCGCGAAGCATCGGGCCGGCCGGCAGATAAATGAAGGGAATGCCCATGCTGACTGCGCCCATGACAAGGCCGGGTGTCGTCTTGTCGCAGCCACCCATCAGAACGGCACCATCGACAGGATGGCTCCGCAACAGTTCCTCGGTCTCCATCGCCAGCATATTGCGATAGAGCATCGTGGTCGGCTTGACGAAGTTTTCGGAAAGGGAAAGAGCGGGCAGTTCCATGGGGAACCCACCCGACTGAAGAATTCCCCGCTTCACCCATTCGGCGCGTTCACGGAAATGCATGTGGCACGGCTGCGCATCGGACCAGGTGTTGATCACAGCAATGATCGGCTTTCCCTGCCAATCCTCCGGCGCGTAACCCATCTGCATGGTCCGCGACCGGTGGCCGAACGAGCGCTGATCATCCGGCAGCATCCATCGGGCGGACCGCAATTGCTCGTAGGTTTTCCTCGCGGTCACGGCTTTCTCCCACCTTTTCGCTTGCTTATTTCAGCGTTTGCACCAACTGATATTTTAGTTTGACATATATATCAATGGAAAGTTTGCGTTCTTGTGCATTAGGTCGTGCAAAGCTATGAATGGAGTCGAAAAGGACGCCTCACATGAATTCCCAGTTCGCCTCTACATTCGGCCTGACCGCGCCCGGCTTTCCGGTTGTTGCCGGCAGTACGGTCCAGCGGGTCTATGATGATCTGCGAAAGCGCATCATCACCATTCAGCTGCCGCCGGACACCACGCTGTCGCGCACCGAGCTCACCGAGACTTATGAAGTCAGCCAGACTCCCATCCGAGATGCATTGCAGCTTCTCAAACAGGAAGGTCTGGTTCGCATTTATCCGCAGTCCCGCACTGTGGTGACCAGGATCGACGTCCTGCAGATTTACGAGGCACATTTCCTTCGCGTTGCCCTGGAAACGGAGGTTTGCCGCCGCCTCGCAACCGATCCGGATCCGGATCCGAGCGTCATTACCCGCGCCCGGTCGATCATCAAGATGCAGGCGGCTGTCGCCGACGACGCCGATCAGATCGCGATCTTCCAGGAGCTCGACGAGCTCTTTCACCAGACATTGTTCGCAGGCGCTAAGCGCAGCAGCCTCCACCAATTGATACGCGAGCGGTCCGGCCATCTCGAGCGTATTCGTCGCCTGCATCTGCCCGAGAAGGGCAAGATCGTCAGCATTCTCGATGGGCATCACGCCATCATCGATGCGATTGCCGAGCGCAACGAACAGGGTGCCGTCGATGCAATCCGTGAGCATCTCAGCCGCACCGTCGCAAAAGTGGAAGACCTGCGGAAGGAGTTCCCGGACTACTTCGTCTGATCTGCCGCGCCGCGGGCTTTGCCGGAGTCAATTGACCGGCGTCAGCAGCGGCCTGCCTGCGAAGAAGGCGGCAAGGTTGTCGACCGTCAACTGCGCCATCCTGTCGCGCGTTTCCTCGGTGCCGCTGGCATGATGGGGATAGAGCACAACGTTGTCGAGCGCCGCGAAGCGCGGATCGGGATTGGGTTCGTTGAGGTAGACATCGATGCCGGCCGAGGCGATCCGCCTTTCCTGCAAGGCCTTGATCAAGGCAGGTTCGTCGACCACGGTGCCGCGGGCAATGTTGATGAAGCTGCCCGTCGGTCCGAGCGCATTCAGCACGTCCGCCGAAATCAACCCCTCGGTCGAGGGCCCACCGGGGGTCGCGACGATCAGGATATCGGCCCAGTCCGCCAGTTTTACCGGCGCGTCGAAATAGGCAAAATCGTTGCCGGCTTTCTTCGTCCTCCCATAATAGCCGATCGTCAGTCCGACAGCTTCGCATCGCTTGGCAATCGCCATCCCTATGCGGCCGAGGCCGACGATCCCGGCCTTCTTGCCCGACGTCGATGTCGTCAGCGGCATCATGCCCTTCTGCCCCCAATCGCCGGAGCGCACATAGCGATCGCCTTCCGGCAGGCGCCGGCGTGCCGCCAGCATCAGAAGCAGTGCCATGTCGGCAACGTCGTCGCACAGCACTTCGGATGTGTTGGTGAGCTTGATGCCGCGCCGGGTCATCGCCTCGAGATCCATCTGGTCGTAACCAGCCGAGGAACAGGCGGCGAGCTTTAATGCCGGCAATTTCGAAAGCAGGGCTTCGTCGATCGTCACATGGCCGTTGCAGACCAGCGCGGAAGAGATCGGGCCGGCTTGTTGCAAGAGAGCATCCCGCTCTTCGCCTTTGACGAGATCGAGCCGGTGCAGCGTGTAGGTCTCCTCCAGCATCGCCATCTGATGGGGCCGGAGCGGATAGGCGACGATGACATCGGGCTTCATGCGGAAACGAGTCCTTCCTGTCGTTGGCGGGCGGCGCGTCGGGTGGCCTGGATCTCCGGATCGGGATCGAGGCTCGCGGCAAGAAGCGCCTGCGTGTAGGGGTGGGAGGGCGCGTTGAAGATCTGCTCCACCGGCCCCTCTTCGACAATCTCGCCGGCCTTCATGACGATGACGCGATCGGCGAAATCGCGAACCACCGGCAGGTCGTGCGCAATGAAGAGATAGGACAGGCCGAATTCGCGACGCAGGCCCTCAAGCAGGGCAATCACCTGTGCCTGGATCGACACGTCGAGCGCCGAAACCGCCTCGTCGCAGATGATCAGTTTCGGTTCCATCGCCAGCGCCCGGGCAATGGCGATGCGCTGGCGCTGGCCGCCGGAAAACTGATGTGGATACCGGTCGGCCATATCCGGTTTCAGCCCAACCTTGACCAGCAACTCGGCCACTCTCTCCTTCCATCTCGCTTTCGGCAGGATATCCGGGTGAATGACCCAGGCCTCGGAAATCAACCGGAACACGCTCATCCGCGGGTTGAGTGACTGGGTCGGGTCCTGAAAGACCATCTGCAAATCGCGACGCAGCCCGAATATTTCTCGAGGGGTCATCGCAAGCAGATCGTTGCCGCGGTAGAGAACCTGGCCCTCCTGCGGATCATCGAGGCGAACGATTGCCCGGGCAAGGGTCGACTTGCCGGAACCGCTCTCGCCGACAACGGCAACAGTTTCGCCGGGCATGATGACGAAATCCACGCCCTTCAGCGCCTGGAATGCGCCAAAACTCTTTTTCAAGCCGATGGCGCGCAGCAGCGGTTCGCCCTGCCGGTCGCGCTCCTGCGCCATCGCACCCTTCCCGGGTGCGGCGGCTATCAGCTTCTTCGTATAGGCGTTCTGCGGGTTGCGATAGACTTCGGCCGCATTGCCGGTTTCGACGACGCAGCCCGAGTTCATTACCACGACGCGGTCGGCGATCTCGGCAACGACGCCCAAATCATGGGTGATCAGCAACAGGCCCATGCCGGTTTCCTGCTGCAGCTCCTGCAGAAGTTCGAGCACCTGCGCCTGCACCGTCACATCAAGCGCGGTGGTGGGTTCATCCGCGATCAGGATATCGGGCTTGCAGGCGATCGCCATGGCGATCATCAGGCGTTGCCGCTGTCCGCCGGAGAATTGGAACGGATACTTTCGCATCGCCGCCTGCGGATCGCTTATGCCGACGCGCCCGATCAATTCGAGCGCCCTCGCACCGGCGCGCTCCGCCGACTGGCCATGCGTCGTCATCATCTCGGTGATTTGCCAGCCGACCGGATAGACCGGATTGAGGTGGGCGAGCGGGTCCTGAAAGATCATGGCGATCTTGGCGCCGTTGATCGAGCGTCGCTCCTCGGGCGTCATTTTCAGCATGTCGCGGCCGTTGAGGAGAATGGTGCCGCTGGTGATCTTGCCGGGCGGCATATCGATCAGGTTCATGATCGCCGAGGCCGACACGGACTTGCCCGAACCGCTTTCTCCGAGGATCGCCAGCGTCTCGCCGCGATCGAGATGCCAGCTGACATCCTGCACCGCCTTGACGGTCCCGCTGGCGGTGTGGAACTCGACCGAGAGGTCGCGCACTTCCAAAAGATGTTCAGCCATTTTTCCTGCCCCTCATTTCAAGGCGCCAGCGTTGCGTCGGATCGAGCGCGATGCGCAGCCAATTCGACAGAAGGTTCAGCGACAGCGTCGTCAGAATGATTGCAAGGCCCGGCCAGAAGGAAAGCCACCAGGCATTGGTGAGATAGGGTCGTCCTTGTGCAACCATGAGACCCCAGGTGATCTCCGGCGCCTGAATGCCGATCCCAAGGAACGACAGCGAGGATTCCGCCAGCATGACGAAGGCGAAATCGAGCGTCGCGATGGTCACCAGCGTGGGGAAGATCACCGGCAGGATGTGATGGAAGACAATGCGCCAATACGATGCTCCCATGACCTTCGCCGCCTGCACGAACATCCGCTCGCGCACTTCCAGCACTTCGGCGCGCGTGGTGCGCAGATAGATGGGAATGCGGGTGATCGCCAACACGAGGACGATATTGGTGACCGAGGGCTCGAGCATGTAGAGCACGATCACCGCCAGAAGCAGCGACGGAAAGGACATGATGACGTCGCCGAGGCGCATGATCCATTGAGCAGCAGAAGAGCGGCTGTAACCCGCCACCAGACCGAGCGCCGTACCGACGACGGATGATGCGAGCACGGCTGCCGCGGCAACCAGGATGGTATTTTGCGCTGCCACGATGACGCGGGCAAGAAGCGGCCTGCCCAGCGCATCCGCGCCGAGAACATAAAGCGTTCCGCGGGTGATATCGAACGGCGGCGCGTTCCGGCCCCGCAGGTTCTGCTTGGTGGCGATGGCCTCCAGCAGGAACGGCCCAAACAGCGCACAGAGCAGAATGATCAAGAGGAACAGAGCCGCGAAGAAAGCGAGCTTGTCCGCCCACAACATCGTCAGCCAACGCCCGATCGGGCCGCTTGGTTTTTTCTCGGCGAGGATTTGTGTGTCGGCCATCGTCATCGCTCAATACCGGATGCGCGGATCGAGCAGCGCATAGGCGATGTCGATCAACAGGTTCATGATGAAGATCGCCAGTGCCGAGACCATGATGACGGCCAGCACGACGGCGAAATCGCGAAGCAGAATGGAATCGATCATCAGCTTGCCGATACCAGGAAAGCCAAACACCGTCTCGACGACGACGGCACCGTTCAGGATGGCGGCCGCCTGGTCGCCGATGACTGTGATCACCGGCAGCATGGCGTTGCGCAGTCCGTGAATGAAGATGATCGAGTTCGAGCGGACACCCTTGGCGCGGGCCGTCTTCACGTAGGCGGAAGACAGAACACTGATCATCGAGCCGCGGACCACCTGCAGGATCAGGCCGAAAGGCCGGATGAACAGCACGCTGACCGGCAGGACCCAGTGCCAGAAAGTTCCCGTTCCCGATGTCGGCAGGACATGCAGTTTGACGGCGAAAATGACGATCGCCACGATGGCCAGCCAGAAATCCGGCGCCGCAGCGCCGATCAGTGAGAAGAAAGTGGCGAGACGGTCGAAGACGCCGCCGACGCGAAACGCCGCGAGCGAACCGATGACGATCGCGGCGACCGTGACCAGCGCCATGGTGATGACAGCCAGCCAGAAGGTCCACACGAAAGCCTCCAGCACGACATCCATGGCCGGACGGGCCTGTCGCAGTGACTGACCGAAATTGCCTTGGGCAAGATCCGAGACATAACGGCCGAACTGGATGATCAACGGATCGTTGAAACCGTTCATCTCGCGGAATTGCTGGCGCATTTCCGTGGTCGCATCGATCGGCAGATAAAGGTCGGTCGGATCGCCCGTCAGTCGGGACAGGAAGAACACGATGACGATAAGCACCACGAGCGATACGCCACTGGCGATCGCGCGTTTGCCGATGAAACTCTTCATGCCACTCCTCCCGAGTGAACCCCATGGGGGTCGTGATGTCCGGTTTCGTCTTCGTCTGTGCTGCTTGTCATACCCCTCCGACAACAGGCACGGCTCGACGACAAGTCGCTATAACTGAAATATTAGTGCATCTAAAATTTTTGTGAACCCCAAAAATCATCAGGGCTTGTCAAGCGGCGGCTTGCGTCGCCATGTCATGCCGCGGGTTCCGATAATGGCCGCGCCGATGATCACCGCCGCGCCGATCCACGTCTGTGCGGCCGGAACTTCCGAGAAAAATGAGAAGGCCATAAGGGCCACGACCGGCAGTCGGAGAAAGTCGAGCGGTGCCAGAACGCTTGCGGCCGCCATACCGAAGGCGCGCGTGATCAGCGTCATGTTAAGTGCGCCGAGTGCCCCTTGCAGGGCAAGCAGTCCGAGTTGGCTCCAGGTCGGCATCGACCAGACCGGCAGCATGACGATCAGGCCCAGCGGTACCGTCGCTATCAGATTCCATGCAACCAGCCGGTCGGCACTATCCCTCAATGCCATCCGCCGCAGCATCAATTGGCTGGCCGCCGTCAAGACCGCTCCTGCCAGCGCAAAAAGCAGCCATTGGTCGAAACCGGACGCTCCAGGGCGAATGATGATCATGACGCCGATAAAACCTGCGACAATGCCGGCGACGCTGGAGATGCCGACATGTTCCTTGAGCACCAGCCACGCACCGAGAACGAGAAACATGGGCATGGTGAAATTGATCGCCGTGGCATCGGCGAGTGGCGCGTGCGCAAAGGCGACGAACAAAGCAACGAGTGAGGCAAGCTTCAGACCCGCACGCACGACATGCAGAACACGATAGGGAGAGGATTTCAGGTCGACCCGCGACACGATCCACGGCGTGACGACAAGAAGCCCGAAAAACGACCGGAAAAAGCCGATCATCAATGGATGCACGTCGCCGGCCAGCAAACGCACAATGACTGCGTCGAGACTATTTAAAAAAGCGGCGGCCACCATCAAGCAGATGGCAAGGCCTGTGCGACCAGGCTGCATCACGCTTCTCCTGACCGAACAAAGATGAACCCTGCTATATCGGCCATTCGATACGGCAGCGCGTTGAACCGGCAATCCATTGGAAATAAAGCCTTCCTGGCGTGTCTGCTAATCTCCCACTCCCACGGCTTGCCGCGGCGGAGACCACTCATTCTCACCAGGGACCGGCGGCATCCGCTATACCCCAGCGCGGATTAACGGCTTTATCTCAATCGGCCGGCCGCCGTCCACACCGACAGCGCGCATTGCTGACGGGCGCGCCCTCACCCCACGGTTAGAGCATGATGCCGAAAAGTGTGAGCGGTTTTCGAACGACATCATGCTCCAACTAATTAATTCAGAACAGGATTCAGATTTTAGGCCGAGCCGGCCTAAAATCATCCTGTTCTAGTGGATCACTCCGTTTGTCTTCGCCCGGTTCGAGAACTGGTGGACGAGCATGATGCCCTGCTCGAGGAGCAACTCGGCCGCCTGCAGATCGCGTGGCGTCAGGTCCCCGGATAGTCCGCGAATCGTATTGGCGACGCAGATGGAGTTGGCGACGAAGCGGGCGTCGCCTTCACCTTCCGCCTCTTCGGCCGTTGCTTCCAAGGCGTCGGCGACGGTGTCGAGCAGGCTCGAGCGTTCGACGAGCGTCATGTCGTTCAGGGTTTTGGAAATGCCGTTCATGATTGTCTCCTCGCGCGTGCTCAAGGCGGATCGCAGCTCCGTTTTCTCGATTTCAGTGACGTGGCGGTGACTGTCAGATAGGATGGTTGTTGTCAGAAGCAACTCATGGCTGCCGCGCACCTCACGCATGAGTGAAGCAAGATCGGACGGCTCGATCAATAATTTCGGGCCGATCATTCCAGATGCGTCAGCAGGTCGGCAAGCATCGGTCGCTGCCCTTTCAACAGCTTTATGGCTGCGTCGGGCGGGGAAAACCACCCCGCGCGATCGACCTCCGGAAAGCTCTTTACCTGGCCCGACCGTGGTGGCCATTCCATTTCAAACTCGGAACTCTGTATCGTATTCACGTCCAGTACCGGATCGGCTTCGATCGACCACGCAACAACCATCTTCCCGCCAGGTTGCCGGTATTCGCCCAACGGTGTGAACCTGCCATCGACTGCTACACCCAGCTCTTCGGTAGTCTCCCTTATTGCTGCCGCGAGCTCATCTTCTCCAGGCTCGACCAGCCCCTTCGGGATCGACCACGCAGCCTCGTCTTTCCTAGCCCAGAAAGGACCGCCCGGATGGACGAGAAGGACTTCGATGTCGCTGGAAACGCGCCGGTATATCAGAAGTCCGGCGCTGCGGATTGCCATCGCCTTGTACCCTTCTTGTGTCGATCACGAGGCCAGGCATTCCTCACAGATGCCGCAGCCGTCATCGTCCATCCACCGACGCCGGCGCTTGCAGCAAAGGCAAGCAGCACGGTCTGGCTGTTCTTTCGTGTCTTCCGGTGGAATGATCTCGATCGTCTTGTCGATTAGAGTGTCGGCCACAAGCTCCGCCATCTCATTGCTCCATCAGTGTATTCTAATAAGATAGGAGCGGCGATCGATACCGGCAAGCTCTCGACGCCGGTCGGAGCGGCAAATGGCATGCCGAACCACATTCGGCGATCTCAACATCGAGCGCTGGGCCTTTTTGCGACAGGTGATATAGTTCAATTTCGGTCGTCCACTAAAGCATGTTGCGCAAAATTGTGCAGCGGTTTTGCGAGAACGACATGCGTAAAAAACAAAGACCTAAAGCGCGAAGAGCGAATCTGAAAGATCGCGACGCGCTTTAGCGCGATACGACAAAGGAATATTCCATGGGAGACCAGAAACGCCCGCTGCAACCAGGAGAAACCGCCCCCGCCTTCGCACTCGCCACGGCCAACTTCGACGGAACGGTCTCTTTCGCAGACTTGAGCGGTCGCCCGTTCGTGATCGGGTTCTTTCGCGGGTTGCACTGCCCGTTCTGCCGGCGTCAGTTAGAGCAGCTTGCCGGCGTACAGCCGACCTTGCGCGCCGCCGGGGTGGAGACCGTGGCCGTTATCAACACGCCGGTGGAACGTGCCCGCCTGTACTTCCGCCACCGGCCGACGCCGATAACACTTCTGTGTGACCCGGACTGCCGCACGCATCGAGCCTACGGTGTGCCCCATGGCGAGTTCCTGCCCGAAGGCAGCTGCGAGCAGCCCGAATGGCCCTATGGTGCAACGATGGCGCAGTTCCAGGCGGCACGCATCAACCCCACAGGCGAGCTGCCGGAACCGCTGCACCCGATGGAAGCCAATGCGGTACTCAACGCCAAGGACGGCTTCGAGCTTGACGAGGCCGATCATGCGATCTTCGCGAACCACGCTACCCAGCTCGTCGGGCACTTCCTGGTCAATGCGGACGGCACCATCGGCTGGACCCAAATCGAGGCGCTCGACGGACCGAACAGCCTCTCCATCTTCCCGACCGCGGCGGAGATCATCGCCGCCGCTGGCAGCCTTGGACGCTGACCTGCAGCGAACCTTCCGCCAGCGTTGCTGCACGATGTCGAATGAGGGCGACTCTCCGACCTGTCATCAGCTTGAACTCCATGTCACGTTTCGCTCGAAAATCATCAGGTTAGACGGACCTGAACCGCTTTTCGGTTTTTGCGTCGAACAGATGCAGTTTGCTGAGATCCGGGGTAATGACGATCTGGTCGCCGGCGCGGAGATCAAGGCGCTCTCTTACCGTCGCAACGAGCTGATCCGCACCAAACTTCGTGGTGACCTGGATCTCAGCACCGGTGGGCTCGACGAGGACGACCTCAGCGGCAACAGGACCGTGTCCGATTACGAGATGCTCAGGGCGAATGCCGTAGATAAGCTGTGCGCCGCGTTCCAATGGCGCTGCTTCGGGCAGCGGCAGCCTACCTCCGCCGTCCGCGATCAACTCCAGCGGCCCCGAAGTGCTGACTTGGCCTCGAATAAGGTTCATCGCCGGCGAACCGATGAAGCCCGCCACGAAAAGGTTTGCCGGCCGGTCGTAGAGATCGAGCGGCGAGCCTATCTGCTCGACGAAGCCGTCCCGCATCACAACAATCCGATCGGCCATCGTCATGGCCTCGATCTGATCGTGGGTGACGTAAATGGTCGTCGTCTTCAGTCGCTGGTGCAGTTGCTTGATTTCCGAACGCATCTGGACACGCAGCTTTGCGTCCAGGTTCGACAATGGTTCGTCAAACAGGAAGACCTGCGGATTTCTGACGATGGCACGGCCCATCGCCACACGTTGACGTTGGCCGCCCGACAGGTTTTTCGGATATCTGTCGAGCAGATGCCCGAGCCCCAGAATTTCAGCGGCCTCTCGAACACGTTGCCTGGTCTGTTCCTTGGGTGCTTTCGCCAGCTTGAGCGAAAACCCCATATTCGCCTCGACTGTCAGATGGGGGTAGAGCGCGTAGGACTGGAAAACCATCGCAATATCGCGTTCTTTTGGCGCGACATTGTTCACGACCTTGCTGCCGATCGATATCCGGCCAGCTGAAATCTCTTCGAGGCCGGCGATCATCCGCAACAATGTCGATTTCCCGCACCCGGACGGACCGACCAGGATCACGAATTCGCCGTCTTGGATATCAATATCCACCCCATGCAGAACTTCGAAGTGACCGTAGCTCTTGCGGGCATTCGCCACACTTACTGACGCCATAACGTTCTCCGGCTGAATGTTGGTATCTTCGGGACGCAGCCGCTCGTCTGACACGGCTGTCGATTGCTCATCGGATTGCCGTGGCGGCTGAATATGGCGCCAATACCGCGTCGACCGCAGCAAGGCAGAGTTCGCGGGCCTTCGGAGCGACCCGCTTTGACACCACGTCGGAATAGAGTCGGCCGAGATATTGGCTGATCAGAGTTTCGGGAATTTCATCGGGGAGCCGGCTGAACAATTCGCCGACCGCGGCGGATGCGCGAGGATCCGGCCAGTAATAGCGAATTCGATCACTATAGCTGAAATGCCTTTGCAGTCGCTCCTCATCGGGACTGCCGCCATAGTGGCCCGTCCAGCTTGCCGGCTGCTCGACCATGATTTTTTCCATGGTCGTCACCAGTCCGGCTCGTGGCGTCCTCCCGGCAAGCACGTCAGCGATCACATCGAGACCGTACAGCGCTTCGCGCAGCGCGAAAGTCAGCCCTGGTCCGACCTTGAGGATTGCAAAGCCGCCGTCAACGAGAGCAGACAAGGCTTCGGCCGGTTGGTAGTCGGTGGAATGTGCTTCGAAAACCAAGCCCGGCATGTCGTCCAGCGAACGAATGAGGCTCTTGGCCCGTTCAGGCTTGTAGAGCGCCACGTCCGTGTTGCCAAATTCCACGCCCGGCTGAACCACGATCCCAATGACCCGCTCCATTGCCGACGCCAAACCTGCTTCGGCAAACGACGCCCGGTGAACCGCCAGCGTTTTCATCGCCGCATCGGCCCGGGTAATTTCGATTTCTTCGAGTGCGTGCGTTGCACCACCTGGAGGCGGCACCTCGGTTCCGATGATATAGACCGGCGGACGGCGACCTGAACGAAGAGCGGCCTCCTCAGCGGCCTTTGCCAATCGAGCGGCCCGCGCCGCGGTCAATTCGTCATCGATGGCCGTTGGTTCACCGGCACAGCCCATCGACGTGTCCAGGTGAATCTTTTCAAACCCTGCCTCGACATAGGCCGTCACCATAGCCGCGGCGCGCAGCATTGCCTCCTCGGCCGCCAATTTTCTCCATGGGTTGGGACCGAGGTGATCGCCTCCCAGGATGATGCGTTCGGCTGGAAAATCAGTCGCTGCGGCGATGTCCTCGATGAACCGGCGAAAGTCCACCGGCGTCATCGCGGTATAGCCGCCCTCCTGATTGACCTGATTGCAGGTGGCTTCGATGAGGACCGCCCGGTGCTCCATGCCGGCACGCCGAACGGCTGCCTCGATAACCAGCGGATGCGCCGAGCAGACCGAAGTGACGCCATGGGGAAAAGGCAGGTTTCGGGCACCGAAAAGCTTTCGCAGCGCGGTCTGCCGGTTCTCTTCGATCGACGTCATGCGAGCGTCACAACCTTCGTCAGGTGACGGGGAGAGACAGTGTCGATTTGCCGAGCCTGCGCGGCGCGTTCGCCGAGGACCTGCAGCGCCGGAAGGACAACGAGACCCGCAAGCGACAGATCGACATCGACGGCGAGTTCCAGATCGCCTGGACCACCCACACCGATGACGACCGCGCCTTTTTCTCTCAGTTCTCCCACCAGTTTCGTCTCCGCCTCCCTCTGGTCGGAGCTATACAGCATGACCGCAACCGTCTTTGCGTCAACGAGGCTAATCGGCCCATGCCGGTATTCCAGCGGGTGGAAGGCCTGGGTCATGATCTGGCTCATTTCCATGAGCTTGAGCGCTCCCTCCAGGGCGACGCCGAAGAGCGGCCCGCCACCGAGAAAGACGAAGTGCGACCGGTCGGCGATCATTCCAGGAAGCGCCGCATCGAGAGCGCTCGCGAGCTGGCGGGCGGAATTCACGGCAGAGGCAGGAACTTTCTGCCCGATCATCTGCAAACCGAGAAGGACCATGAGGCTCGCCGAGACCGTCATAACGATACCTTCGTCCGGATGGGTTTCGGCAGCGATCATCCGATCGCAATTTTTCGCGAGGGCGCTTTCCGGTTCGACGGTTATCGCCGTCACGAAGGCGCCGGCGGCTCGGCTTGCCTTTGCCGCGGCAACTGTCTCCGTCGTCTCGCCGCTCCGGGAAAGCGCGACGACGTGCGTGTTGCGCCACTCCGGCCAGAAGGCCGATGGCCGGTTTTGCCATTCGGCACCGGGAACCGCGATTGCCTTGCGTCCGGCCATATTCGAATAGGATGCCAGCGCAAGCGCCAGATTGAAGGACGTGCCGCAGCCGACGAAGACGAGCAGCTCCGCGCTATCGATAGCTGAATTCGAGCCGATCGCCTTCTCCCAGTAGGGAAATTGCTCGAAAATGACTTTTTCGGTCGTGTTCATGAAGTCTCCGATTATTTGACTGAACCAGCCAACAGGCCGCTGACGAGGTAACGGTTGAGGAAAATGACGACGAGGGCGGGGATGACGATGGCGATCGAGCCGCTCGCGGTGATGAGCCCGTAGTCGATGAAGTTCTTCGTTACGAATTCCGGGATCAGAACCGTTAGCGGCTTCGTTGCCTGCGGCGAAAAAATGAGCGGTACGAGATACTGTCCCCATGCACCAAGGAAGGTGAGGATCGCCGCTGCCGTCAGACCCGGTCCGGCCAGCGGCAGGACGATATTGAAGAAGATGTAGAGCCGGCCCGCTCCGTCGAGTTGCGCAGCCTCTTCCAGTGCGATCGGAAGAGCTTCGAACACGCTCCGCAACAGCCAGAGCGACAGAGGCAGGAAGGCCGAGACATAGATCAGCGAGACGCCCACATAGGTATCGACGAGATGCAGCTTGATCATGATCTGATAGAGCGGGATCAAGACAGCGTAAGCGGGAATAGCCAGCGTCGCGACGACAGCGACAAAAAGCACTTTCCGGCCGGGAAACTGCAGCCTGGTGAACGCGTAAGCCCCAAGAGAGGATATTGCGACGCAAAGCAGCGTGGCAGCGATCGAGGTCACCACGCTATTGAACAACGCGGCCCGGAACTGTTTGAATACCTCCACACCTCCGATCCGCGCAATATTGATGCCAAGCAGCCGCGAGTAGTGATCGAGCGTAAAGTGCTGCGGGAAGAAGTTGATCGGTCGGGTCGAAAAGTCTTCGCTGGGCGTAACCGAACTCGCGATGGTCCAGTAGATCGGCCCCAAAGACCAGATCAACAGGACGACGACACCGGCCCAAATCATCATTCGATAGGCAATAGTGGATTTCATCAGTCGAACCGTGTGTTGCGATAGACACGAAGGACGTAGACCAACGAAATCAGCAGAGACACGAGAGTGATCACCACCGATAGCGCCATGCCATACGAGAAGCGGAGATTCTGGAAGGTTTCGAGGTAGATCTGGACGAGCACCGGTCGGGTCTCGAGGCTGGCACCCGCCAGAACCCAGGCCTCGTCGAAGAGATTGAAAGCATTCACGGTTGCGTTCGTCATGGCGACAGCGATCGCACTGCGAACCAGCGGAAGGGTTACCAATGTGAACATCTGAACGCGCGTGGCTCCATCGATCCGCGCAGCCTCATAGAGATGCGCAGGAATACTCTGCATCGCCGCAAGGACGATGACGATCGTCAAAGGCATCATGCGCCAGACGTGGACGATTGTTACGGCGACGATGGCGCTGGTGCGATCGTTGAACCAGACGTGATTTTCGAAGGGCAGCCCAAGCGCCGAAAGAATGCCGTTCAACAGACCCGCGCCCGGTTGATAAATCCAAAGCCAAATGACCGAATTCACAACGCCGGGCAGCGCCCAGGGCAAGATCACTGCTGCGAGCACCCACTGCCGCCCGACCTTGATCTGATTGATGAGAGCGGCGGCAAGAACGCCGAACACGGTTTCGGCGACGACGGCCAGAACAACGTATGTGAGCGTGTTGCTCCAGGTCGTCGCGAGCTGGCCATCCGACAGCATTCGGCTGTAATTCTCCAGGCCGACGAATGGCGTGCCGGCCTGCATGGGGTTGACCCTGTGCAGGCTGTCCCAGACGGTTCTTCCCATCGGGTAGAAGACCAAAGCTGCCATCGTGATAACGATGGGCGACACCAACAGCAAGCCGAGCGTGGCGTCGGCGTTGAAGCCGACCCCACGCTTGCTCGTGGCCCCTTCGGACGCCAAAGCGGTCATTGCGCCATCGCCTGCTTGGCGGCGGCAGCGATAGCCTCCATCGCCTGGTCGACGCTCATCTGTCCCTTGGCAGCGCTATTGATCGCGGTGTTTACGCCGCTGGAAAATTGCGGATACCAAGGCGGCGTGCCTTGCGGGAACAGCGGCTCAACGGTTTTGGACTGCGCTACGAGAGCGTCGCCGCTGTTCAGTTTTCCGGACTCGTTGAGTTCGGAAAGCGCCGACGTGCGGGTCGGCAGGAAGCCGTTTACGGCATTCTTTTTCTGGAAGTCCTTGCTGGTGAACCATTTGACGAAAGCGATCGCCGCCTCCTTGTTGGGAGAGACATTTGGAATAGCCAGCGCTTCCGGAAGGCCGAAACTGCGCGTTTCACCGCTCGCCGTCGGCACGAGGATCGCTTCTACCTGGCCGGCGACTTTCGACTGCTTGGGGTCGTTCATCTGGCCGAGACGACCGGGCTCACCGGAGATCATGATGCTGGTGATGCCCTGCGCGAACATGCTCTCATTGATCTGGCTGTCTTTCAGGCCGGTAGACGCAGGATCGACCAGCCCTTCTTTGAGGAGCATCAACTCGAAAGCAAGCGCCTTGTAACCAGCCGAATCCGGCGAGGTGAAGAGCGGATTGAAGTCCTTGTCGAAGAGTTCGCCACCGAAGGCCTTGGTCAGCAGGTACCAGCTCGTTGACGCGCCTTCCGTTGCTGAAACCGGCAGGCCGATCGGATACTCGACGATGCCTTTTTCCTTGATCTTCTTGGCGGCAGCGACCAGGGCGTCCAATGTTTTCGGCATCTCGGTGATGCCTGCATCCGTGAAATGCTTCTTGTTGACGAGCATCACCCGGAAGTCGTTGGTGTAGGGAATTCCCAATAGTTTGCCGTCAACCGTGAAGATCTTGGCAACGCCGATATCTTTCACCGTATCGGCGTCGATCACGTCGTTGAGCGGCATATACCAACCGGCCGCGCTGAACTGACCGGTCCAGGACCAATCGAATTCGGTCACATCCGCTGGCGCTGTACCGGCAACCAAGGCTGTCACCAGCTTCGGGCGGATGTCGTCCCACGACAGGGTCTGTAGGTCAACGTGAATGCCGGTTTCGGCCTCGAAGTCAGAGGCGATGTTCGGTCCCTGCGGCGATGGCATGAGCACCGTGATCGACTGACCGGCAAGCGGCTTGGCGTCCTGGCCCAGAGCGGGTACGGCGATTGCCAAGGCCGCCGATGCAAGTAGAGGCAAGATCAATTTATGCATGTTCCCATCCTTCATTATTCTTGAGCTCAATTCACTGGGATGCGCAGTCACCGCCTTCGGCCGTGGCCACGATTTGCCCGAACCAGCCGTCGTCTAACGGCCAGTCGAGAAGTTGGGCGGCAGCCAGGAGCGCGCCGCCAATCGGGGGAAGTTTCGGCAAAGCCGGAGGCCTGCCAATTCGCCGTTCAAGCGCCTCCAAAAGAAGCCGGCTCGAAAAAGTACCGCCGGCATAGGTCCAGTCGGCACCCGGATCACAATGGCCGACAATTGTCGCATGATGCTTCGCGAGTTCATCGGCGGCCTGCTCGATCAACCCGACCGCCCCTTTATCGCCGCCAAGTGCGACCTGATCGACCAGGGTCGAAATTGCTGCAATGTCCGCCCGTGGGTTCGCCAGGGAGCTGGCCCAATCGCCGAGCCCATTCATCGGATTGCTCAAGTCGATGCGAAGGTGGTCAAACAGGGCCTTTGCAAGAGCCGTTGCCGGAGCACGCCCGTCCAAGCTTTGGCTGACGAGATTGAGCGCCCTCTGCCCGATCCAATGGCTGCTGCCCTCGTCACCGATGAGATCTCCCCAGCCGCCGGTCCGCGCCGACTGGCCTTTGGAATTACGCACCCATGCCATTGAACCCGTGCCGGAAAGAATGAGGATACCCGGCTCGCCCGCAAAAGCACCGAGGTGCGCCCCGTCCACATCGTTGAGGACGCGGCGGTGGACGTTTGGGAACAGGCGCTCGATCGCATCGCGCTGTAGAGCCGACAGGCGCTCAACCTCGCCGTAGGCGGGCAGCGCTGCGGCGACGGCCGCCAGATTTCCTTCATCGCGAAAGGGAAGGAGATGCTCCTCCAGCTCATGGAGCCAATTCGGATTGTCCATGGGATTGACACCATGGCCGCGGGACCGCCGCAATATCCGGCCACGCTTGTCCGCAAGCGCAACCAGCACCTTGCTTCCGCCACCGTCGATGCCGAGGATCAGCGCGTCGCTCACTCTTTCGCCCTCAGATCCGCGATTGTTGCGTCGACGCCGAAGTTGACAAGCTCGTCACGCCAATGCCGCGAAAGCCCGGAATCGGTAATGACTTTCGCGGTGTCCAGCGGCGCGACCTTGTAGGTCGCTGTGGTTCCGAATTTCGAGGAATCGGCCAGGACGAAACGATTGGCCGACCGAGCCAGCATGCGCCGGTTGAGGCTCGCTTCCGCACTGTCCACGCTATAAATCGCACCGTCGGAGCTAATGGCGCTGGCGCCAAGAAAGAGCTGGTCGAACCATAATGTTTCCAGCATTGCCTCCGCCTGAGGTCCGACAAGCGACGCATTCTCGCTGCGCAGCTGACCGCCGAGAAGCACCACTTCCAAATTCGGAATATTCAGGAATTCCTGCGCTACCGTCAGGCCGTTGGTGAATATCCTGAGCGGCATGGGGTTGATGCGAACGAGGCGCGCAAGCTGCAGGACGGTGGTTCCCGCGTCGAGAAAGATTGCCGTACGTGGATGAAGCAGGTCGTAGGCCGCGGTGGCAATCGCCCGTTTGGCCGATAGATGGCGCTTTTCGCGCTCCTGAAATGCCACTTCCACCGATGATCCTTCGGCAATGCGCGCTCCACCATGCACGCGATCAATAGCGCCCTCCTGCTCAAGGATCTGCAGGTCTCTACGAACCGTGGCAAGCGATGCTCCGATCGCATCGGCAAGCGCCTGAATGGTCGAAAAGCCGTTCGCGTAGAGGTGGCTGCGAATGGCATCCAGTCGATCGACCTTCACTCCAACTGCCTGGCTCAACGAAAACCTCCCTCACGGCCGATCCCAATTTCGATCATGATTTCATTTCAAATGATCAGTGTCAATCAATTTTCTGACGTTTTTTGATTTATTGGATGACGCTGGAATGAAAAAAACGCGCCGTGAATTCACGACGCGTCTAAACAAATGAACTGCCCTGCGCTTGTGGCTGGCTTATCCGCGGGGTCTCACTGATATCTCGGCAACAAATCGCCGTGTGCGACGATCAGGTCGTCGACAAGGTTCCAGATTTGGTCCGGCGACAATTCCGCGGACGTATGCGGATCGAGCAGAGCGGCCTGGTAGATGCGCTCGCGGTTTCTTGTAAGAGCCGCCTCGACCGTCAACTGCTGAACGGAAACGCTCAAGTTCATGACGGCGGAAAGCTGAGAGGGGATCCGACCGACCCGGACCGGCTGAATTCCGTTTCTGTCGACATGGCAAGGCACTTCCACGATGCATTCATCGGGCAGATTCTCGATCAGGCCGTTGTTTGGGACATTGCCGTATATCAGCGCCGGGTTGCCGGTTATTGCGGCATGAATGATGCCGGCCGCATATTCATTGCTGCGGCACACCTCGATCGGCTTGTCGCCTTCCAGTTCCTTGCGAAGGGCATGCCACTCTTTGATCTGCACCTCGCAGCGCCGGATGTATTCGTCCAACGGAATATTGAGCTGATCGATCAGATCCCCTCGTCCCTCCTTGATGTACCAGGAGGTATACTCGGAGAAATGCTCGCTGGATTCGGTGACGAAGTGGCCGAGCCGTTTGAGAACATCGAACCGCACCCGATCGTCCGGCGGAACGCGGCCATCGGCGGCGAGAGCGTTCAGTCTCGGATAAAGGTCTTCCCGCCGTCCGTCGCTATGAATTTTCTCATATTTCAGGAAGAAGGCGACGTGGTTGATCCCAGCCGAAACATAGTTCACGTCGGCAATGTCCTCGCCGAGGCATTGCGCGAGATGCCCGGCTGTGTGCTGCACACTGTGACACAAGCCGACGGTGCGGATTTCCGGGGCCAGATCCTTGATCGCCCAGCAGTTGATGGCCATCGGGTTGACGTACTGCATCAGAAGAGCCTGTGGGCAGACCTCCTGCATGTCTCGGCAGATCGCCTCAAGGACTGGTATCGTCCGCAAACCGCGGAAAATGCCGCCGATGCCAAGGGTGTCGGCGATCGTCTGACGCAAGCCATATTTTTTTGGAATGTCGAAGTCCGTGACCGTCGCCGGCTTGTAGCCGCCGACCTGCATCATGAGGATCACGAAATCGGAACCGCGCAGCGCTTCCCGCCGGTCGAGCGTGGCGTCTATCCTGACGTTTGAAAGCTTAAGCGACTCGCAGATCCGGCGAGCAACGATCTCTGAAGTCTTCAGTCGCTCTGGATCGATATCGAAGAGGCTGATGAGATAGTCGCCGCCTCTTTGCGAAGACAGGACATCTCCCAGAATGTTCTGAGCAAAAACGGTGCTCCCAGCGCCTACCAGGCAAATTTTCGGCATTGCAATCTCCCCATGGGTTGTGATTGCTTGTTGCTCCTTCTAGATCAGAATTTCCTCCTGGCATCGGCCTATTAATTCCGGGATTCGAGTCTTCTGCAAATGAAACATACCCAAAGCCGTGGCGAATGGATTGGATCCCGAGGGGCGTTTTTGGTCGAGCGTCACATCGCTGATGCGATGGCCGCACCGCATTGGCACGACCACGTTGAATTAAACCTGCTCATGGAAGGCCGGATGACCTACCTTTTTAATGGACGGCAGGAGCAGGTGGAGGCCGGCCGTCTGGTTTTATTCTGGGCTGCAATTCCGCATCAGACGATTGCTGTTGCCGAAAACGCGCCGCTCGTATGCCTCTATGTTCCCCTTGTCGATTTTCTGAGTCTGCCGGTGGACAGAAAGGCCAGGCAGTCGATCATGCAGGGGAGGTTTCTGGCGCAGGGAAATCAGGAAACGATGGATGCGTTGACACTCCCACGATGGGAAAAGGAATGGCAATTCGGCAGTGCGGCAAGACGGAAATTGGTCGTGGAGGAGGCACGACTGCGAATACGGCGTCTGATCCTGGACAATGCTGAAATCGACAATTCGCCAACCCATGTCTCTCCGACATCGTTGGCTGGCCATGCAGTGCGCCACGTCGAGCTGTTGATCGACCTCATCAATTCCCGCTACGCAGATCCGATTAGCGTAGCCGATCTCGCAAAGCTTGCGGGCATGCATCCAAGCACCGCCAACAGCGCTTTCCGAAAGATTTTGGGAATATCAGTCAACGAATACCTGACCCGACATCGGATTGCCCGGGCGATGCAGCTGCTGACGGACACGGACGATCCGGTCCTCCAGATCGGTTTTGACTGCGGGTTTGGTTCCAGCAGTCGCTTCTACGAGATTTTCAAGGAGCGAACGGGTACGACTCCCCGTCATTTCCGGGAAGCGGTGAACTCCAAGACCACTCCAGCGCAATGATGAGATTCCAACAGACAAGGTCGTGAAGGCTCTGGGTGCTCACCTATTTCGGCGCATTACTTGAGCAGCTGCGTGCCGCTTGCGCTTCGGCCTCACGCGGATCAAGCGTCGCCGTTTGGTCCCGGCGATAGATCTCGGCGGAAATCACCTCCAGGCATCGATCAAAATCGGAGGGACGGATGAGGATCGCGCCACCAACGATGATCGCGGAAAGCAAGATCGCCCCTGCCAGCAGAATATCACTTCTGACCATGTTCCCCCGGTGCGACCGTCGTACGGCAACGACCACTTTAGTGGAGCGTGCCGCTGATCACCATTTTCGACACGAATGCGGAAAGAAGCTGGCTATCGAAATGTCCCGGCGAATTCATCATCATGTTGATCGCCTCTGCTTGCGAGAAAGCGCGCTTATACGGCCTGATCGTGGTCAGCGCTTCGTAAACGTCGCAAATCGCCGCAAGCCGGGCGACGTAAGGGATCTTCTTTCCGGCGAGCCGGCCAGGATAGCCCGAGCCATCGAATTTTTCGTGGTGGTAGCGACAAATGTCGAGCACCGGCTTCGGGACATGGGCGACATGAGAAACCAGCTCATATCCCCGCTGAGGATGCCCGCGGACAAGATCCATTTCCTCGGCCGTCAGCTTACCGGGTTTCGTCAAGATTTCGTCCGGGAGCGCCATTTTTCCAAGATCGTGAACCAGTCCACCCAGTCCCAATACCCGCACATCCTCTTCTCCATGACCGAGGCTGCGCCCTAGGGTGATCATCAACGCGCTAACCGCAAGCGAATGGAGGAACGTCAGCTCATCCTTTTCTTTCAGCTTTGCGACTGCGATCAGCGCGCCGGCGTTGTCGAAGGCTGCCGACATGATCCGCTCCACAGCTGCGCTTGCCGCATCACTGGCGAAAGAGGCCTTGATCCTGGCGTGGGCAAGCATTTGACGGATCTGCGGTCTTGTATCCTCGACGCATTCCCTCGCCTGCTTGATATCCTTTGCCGAAAACACGGCACGAAGTTGGGCGTCGAACGCAGCCCGGTCGATGTCCTGTGCCCCGCCCGGGTCGACATCCGCGCCCTTTCCGACGTCGATAACGACAGTCATCAGGCGGCTTGCCATTAAACTCTCGACCTGACCGGCGGCCGAGATCAGGAACGGCTTGAACCGGCGTGTCCTGTCTTCTCCCTCAATCTCGACGTCCTCGACATACATTCCTACCCGCAATTGGCTGACATGTATCCGTTTTCGCATCTCTGATCCGTTCAAAATAATCTTGGTACTCAAGCGTGGTCTCAGTTATCCGGGGCGGGCCCGAGCGCGAAAACCTCGCTCAGGCTATAGGGCTCCGGCACGGGTCTTGTCTTGGTCGAGCCGTTGTCCATGCTGCTCTAAAATGGCCGCGGCAACCGTTCGATCGACTGCTTTCGAAAACAGATAGCCCTGTCCGAGCTTGCAGCCGAGCTGGCTCAATTGAACAGCTTGGAGTTCTGTTTCGATCCCTTCTGCGACGACCCGGATTCCCAGCTTGTCAGCTATTCCGATCAGGCCCTCAACGATGAAGGTCCCAGCGTCGCCCGGCACCATGCGGTCGATGAAGGACTTGTCGATTTTGATAATGTCGACCGGCACCGTCAGCAGGTGGGTCAAAGACGCGTAGCCCGTACCGAAGTCGTCGAGGGCAACCCGCAAACCCTTGGACCGAAGAGCCTTTATCTCGTCCGCTACGACATAGTCCCGTTGTCCGAGATAAACCGATTCCGTCACTTCGAGGATGATGTGCTTGAGAGGAACCTCCGCTTCCCCGAAAATTCGGCACAGCCTGTCTTGCAGATTACCGCCGCGAAAGTCTGCGGCGGACAGGTTGATGCCGACATGCTGGAGAGGAAGGCCCCGGGCGAGCCAGCTGCGGATGTCTCTCGCAACCCTCAGCAACATCCGTTGAGTCAGCTCAGCAGCAATATGCGCGTCTTTCGTCGCCTCATGGAAATGCGCGGCGGCTATGATTTCGCCGGAAGGCGTGGTCATTCGACACAGGGCTTCGAAACCGACGATTTCCCGCGTATCCAGGCGCAAGATCGGCTGGTAATGCGCGTCGATCCGATCGTCTTCCAGGGCGACGCCCACGTCCCGAACTGCCCTGAAGCGTCTGGTCAGGGCTGTGCCCAGGCCGGGATAGTGTTGCACGTACCGGCCGCGATTGTGTTCTTTCGCATGATAGAGCGCCAGATCGGCGTTCTGGCGGGTCTGGTCAGGGTTTGTTTCGGTCTCCGCCAACGCACCGCCAATCGTCGCGGCGGGAAAGACGACATGACCGTCGCACGTTGAAGGAGAGGACAGTGCTTTGAGGATGTCGGTTGCCCTCGCATTCAGATCAAGGTCTTTGTCGTCCGACACAATGACAGCAAACTCATCTCCACCTAGCCTAAACGTGTTTTGGGAGCCTGCTGTCGTGGCGACCCGGTCCGCAACCACTTGAATCAATGCGTCGCCGGCTGCGTGCCCGAACGTGTCGTTCACGAGTTTCAAGTTGTCGATGTCCACCAGCAAGATGCCCCAGGCGCGCCCGGACCGAGGCAGATCTTCGGCGAGAAGCTGGTTAAAACGAGCGCGATTCGACAGCCCCGTCAAAGCGTCGCTGTATGTCAGCCGCTGACGTTCCATCACCCGTTCTTCGCGATCGATGGCGATTGTGCAGAGATGGACACAAGCCTCGACGAGGTCCCGTTCGAGGGCCTTTGGACCGCGGTGGTCTCGATAGTAGAAGGCGAAGCTACCAATCACCCGCTCGCCACGCTTGATCGGGCTGGACCAGCAAGCCTTCAACCCCAGCGGAAGGACCAAGGACTTGAAATCCTGCCAACGAGGATCGGTCTCGATGTCGGTGACAACGACCGCTTCTCCGAAATAAGCAGCAGCGCCGCAGGAGCCTGCAAGAGGACCGGCTTCAAGATTGTCGACCGCCGCTGAATAGTCAGGCGGAAGGGAGGGGCCAGCGAGTGTGTGAAGACGGCTCCCGTCGAACGTCAGCACCGAAGCGATGATTCCAGGAACGGCGGCCTCAACCTTGAGGCAAAGTTGCTCTATCGTTGCTGCCAGCGGTTCCCCTTTGGCAATCATTTCCAGAATGGCATTCTGCAACTCAAGGATCATGACGTCACTTCCCGGAAGGAGACCCTCCGTACCAAACCGACTTTCAAATCAGGTTACGCCGTTGATTAGATTTTGATCGAATAGACGCACCTCGCGAGCCATCAGCGACCGAGCCCCGAAGCGGAGTTGGAAAGTCTAGACCCGAGGCAGGGTAGATCGGCTCACGCAGGCCTTGAATAATCGATCGTGGGACTCATCTCCTTTTGCTCGTGGAACCGACGTTCCGGGCTGAACGGGTGTGATGCCCGGATTGGCGCATGCCCGGCGCATAATCGCCTGTGATTGGCAGGGCTTGGTGCCCTGTTCCACGATGCCATGCCGTTTGAGGCAGACGTCCTCGACCGTCGGCTTGCTTCATTCAAATGTCACGGGGAGCAGAACATGACGAAAGTTCCAACTATCGCCCGTATCTGGCGCGGTCGCACGAAGCCGGAATTTGCTGATGAATATGAAGCCTACAATCGCGCTGAGGGAATTCCGCCACTGCTAAAGACGGCACTCGGCGTTCAATTGCTGCGCGAAGACCGAAAGGATGAAACATGGTTCACGACGATCTCCTACTGGGCCGACATGGAATCGATGACGGCGTTTACGAAAGGTGATCCGGAGCAGGTTCATCATCTGGCGCGAGATGCAGAACTGCTGTGCGAACTTCCGGAGCGTATCCAGATACATAAGATAGTGGTCCCTCCAAATCTGCGTTGAGCGTTCTTAGCTGTCTTCCTACAGCTCCCGCGTTTTTTTGCCAGCCAGAGATAATCGCAGAATTCCTGTGCCCTTCATCAAGCCAAAACGTTTTGGCTTGACTCCCAAAACGTTTTGGAGAATCTTTTTCTCACTTCGGGAGGAAGATCTTGGCCAATCTCAAACAGCTCGCGCAATCGCTGGGACTATCGATCACCACGGTGTCGCGTGCGCTCGACGGTTATGCCGATGTGTCGGCGGCTACACGCGAAAGAGTTCGTGATGCTGCCGACAAGGTCGGCTACCGGCCGAATGCGTCCGCCCGCCGCCTGCGCAGGCAGCGCGCCGAGCTGGTCGCCGTCACGCTGCCGAGCGATCCCGGCCATATCGGCCCTCCGCATTTCCTCGATATGCTGTCCGGCTGTGCCGAACATCTTGCCGCTGCCGGCCTCAATCTGGTGATTGCACCGGTGCCGCGCGGCGAGAGCGAACTCGACATCTGCCGCCGCTTCGTCGATGGCCGCCGCGTCGACGCCATGCTTCTCGTCCGCACCAAACGGAAGGACGAGCGCGTCGAATTTCTGCAATCGCGCGGCATTCCCTTCGTCACCAACGGCCGCACGGAAAGCCTGCTGCCCCATCCCTATATCGACGGCGACGGTTTTGCCGGCTTCCGGGCCGCGACGCTGCGCTTCCATGCTGCCGGCCACCGCCGTATCGGCCACATCGCCGGCCCGCAGGAATATTATTTCGCACATGACCGCTGCCGTGGCTGGCGGGCGGCGATGGAGGAATGCGGCCTTGCCACCGACCTCTGCGCCGAAGGCGCGCCGTTGGAACAGGGCGGTTATCTCGCCGCACTCGAACTTCTGCGCCAACCCTCGCGTCCGACCGCACTCGTTTGCGCCACCGACGAAATGGCGATCGGAGCGCTCCGGGCGCTGCGCGAGGTCGATGGCGGCAACCAGATCAGCATTGTCGGCCATGACGACCTAGCGATGGGCGCCTTCACAAGCCCGCCGCTGTCCACCATGCGCATGACCGGCGAAAACCTCGGCGCGAGCTTCGCCTCGCTGCTGCTGCGCGCAATTGCAGGCGAACCCGCCGAAGAACTCCAGGAGCTTCACGCGATCGAATTCGTCGATCGCGACAGCCATCGCCATCCCGCCAAGGCGGCATAGACAGCCGTGCATCTCAAACAAAGAACAATGAAGGAGGAGAAGATGAAACATATCATGTCATTTGGAATTCTGGCTTCCACCGTGCTGGCCTTCGCCTCGCCGGTGCTGGCCCAGACAGTTTTCGTATCCACCCAGCTTCGTCCGATCGAGGAGGCGACCGTCGTTCGCGAGGAACTCCTGAAGGACGTCGGCTCGGTTGACTACGTGGTTGAGGAACCACCGCAGTTTGCGGTGCGTATGGAAGCCGAGCGCCAGGCCGGCAAGCACACCGTCAGCCTCGTCGGCGCGCTGCATGGCGAGCTTTCGCCACTCGCCGACAAGGACACGCTTGAGCCGCTCGACGATCTCGCCAAGAAGCTGGCGGCAGGCGGCATGCCGCAGTCGCTGCTCGACCTCGGCAAGCTCGGTAAGTCGACCCAGCAGTACATCCCGTGGATGCAGGCGACCTATGTGATGGCCGCCAAGAAGGAAGCCCTGCAATACCTGCCTGCCGGCGCCGACGTGAACGCGCTGAACTACGATCAGCTGATCGAGTGGGGCAAGAATATGCAGGACGCCACAGGCCAACCGCAGATCGGCTTCCCGGCCGGCCCGAAGGGCCTGATGGCGCGTTATTTCCAGGGCTATTTCTATCCCTCCTTCACGGGAGGTGTCGTGCGCACCTTCCAGAGTGCCGATGCCGCCGCCGGCTGGGAGAAGCTAAAGGCGCTGTGGGCCTATGTGACACCGAACTCCACCAATTACGACTTCATGCAGGAGCCGCTGGCTGCAGGCGAAGTCATGGTCGCCTGGGATCATATCGCCCGTCTGAAGAATGCCATTTCGGCAGCGCCTGACGATTATGTCGTCTTCCCGGCGCCTGCGGGTCCGAAGGGCCGCGGTTATATGCCGGTCGTTGCCGGTCTCGCCATTCCGAAGGGTGCACCCGACAAGGCCGGCGCCGAAAAGGTCATCGAGCACCTTTCCATGCCGGAGACGCAGCTCCTGACTGCCTCCAAGGTCGGCTTCTTCCCGACGCTGAACATCAAGCTGCCGCCGGATCTCGATGCCGGCGTCGCCCTGCTCGCCGGTGCCGTCACCGCCACCCAGGCTTCCAAGGACGCGGTCATCTCGCTGCTCCCGGTCGGCCTCGGCGACAAGGGCGGTGAGTTCAACAAGGTCTACATGGACAGTTTCCAGCGCATCGTGCTGCAGAACGAGCCCATTGCAGACGTGCTGAAGGCCCAGGGCGCGACGATGGCCAAGCTGATGACCGACACGAAGGCTGCCTGCTGGGCGCCGGATGCCAAGAGCGACGGCCCCTGCCCGGTCGAATAAATCTGCCCATGAAGCGACCGGGCGAAATGCCCGGACGCTCTTTCAACCCTCTGCTCGTCGAGGCGGGAGCCGATGACCAATAGCCGACCCTGGATCCCCTATCTGCTGATCCTGCCTTCCGTCGCCTTTCTGGGGCTGTTGTTCGTCGTGCCGCTGGTGCAGACGATCTGGCTGGCGGTTTCGGACAATGGCGCGCCATCGCTCGCCAATGCCGAGCGCATGGTAACCGACATCAATTTCACCCGCTCGGTGAAGAACACCTTCCTGCTGACGATCGCGGTCGTGCCGGTGCAGATCGCCCTTGCGCTTGCCATGGGTACGATGGTCGCCAAGATCGGTCGCGGACGCGAGACGATCCTGTGGATCTGGACCATTCCGCTCGGCATTTCCGATCTCGCCGCCGGTCTCGTTTGGCTGTCGATCCTGCAGAATACCGGTTATCTGAATTCGCTGCTCTTCGGCCTCGGCATCATCGGCAGGCAGGCAAGCTGGCTCTCCTACCAGACGCCGGTCGCGCTCTTCTTGGCGATTGCGGTTGCCGAAATCTGGCGCGGCACGGCCATCGTCATGGTCATCATCGTCGCCGGTCTCAACCAGGTACCGAAGGAGTTCAAGGAGGCTGCTGAAATCTTCGGCGCAGGCCCGTGGACGCGCTTCTGGCGCATCACCCTGCCGCTGATCCGTCCCGCCCTGCAATCGGCGCTGATCCTGCGCACCGTGCTCGCCTTCGAGGTCTTCGCGGTGGTCTATGCGCTGGGTGGACGCAACTTCCCGGTTCTCGTCGGCGAGGCCTATAACTGGCAGAACCAGAACCAGAACTATAGCGTCGCTGCTGCCTACGCCGTGCTGATCATGATCATCTCGCTTGCCGCCACGCTCATCTATCTCAAAGCCTTGAAGGTCGATCCGGAGCGCCTGCCATGACCACGGATAGCATCAGCACGACCGCGGACACCTCCAACACCGCCGGCTTCGTCTCCTCGCGCCGCTGGCTGCTGTGGAGCGGCATTGCCGCGTTCTGCGCCTGGGTGCTGGTGCCGATCTATCTCGTCGCACTCGGTGCCCTCGGCGGACGCCAAGGCGTCTATATCTGGCCAAAGACCGGCCTTCCCACGGGCATATCGCTCGAGCCCTTCATTCTCTTCCTGAAGACCGAAGGCGTCGTCCAGTCCTTCCTGAATTCGCTGGGCGCGGCAGGCATCACGGTGGCGCTTTCGATCCTGCTCGGCGCACCGGCCGGTTATGCGCTCGCCCGCTACGATTTCCGCGGCAAGGACAGCTACCGCCTCCTGGTGTTGCTGACCCGCGCCTTCCCGCTGGCAATCCTGGCGCTGCCGCTGACGGTCTCCTTCATCCGGCTCGGCCTCTACGATACGATCCTCGGCGTCGGCCTCATCCATACGGTTTTGGCGCTGCCGTTTGCCGCGCTCGTCACCCAGGGCATTTTCCTCGGCGTGCCCAAGGAGTTGGAGGAAGCCGCCTGGGTATTCGGCTGCACCCGCATCCAGGCCTTCTTCAAGGTGGTGGCACCCTTGGCGCTTCCCGGCATCGTCGCAACCGCGGTCTTTGCCTTCGTCATCTCATGGAACGAGGTCTTTGCTGCCTCGGTGCTGACGGTGCGCAACCGCACGCTGACCGCCTACCTGCTGACCGTGCTTTCGGAAAGCCCGATGCACTACCGCTTTGCCGGGGGCCTGATGCTCATCCTTCCCTCGGTTGTCTTCATCTTCGCGGTCAGACGCTACCTCTTCGCGATCTGGGGCATTTCCTCCAAATAACGGGACCAGAGATATGGCCAATATTGTCATCGACCGCATCCGCAAGAGCTTCGGAGCCTTCCAGGCTCTGAAAGAGGTCTCGCTGACGATCAACGACGGCGAATTCGTCTCGCTGCTCGGTCCATCCGGCTGCGGCAAGACCACGCTGCTGCGTATCATCGCCGGCCTCGAGACGGCTACATCGGGAGATATCCGCATCGGCGACAAGTCGGTGATCGGCCTTGCACCCCGGGATCGCGGCCTTGCGATGGTCTTCCAGAACTACGCCGTCTTTCCGCATATGACGGTTTACGAGAACGTCGCCTTCGGGCTGCGGATGCAGAAGGTCGACGACGCCAGAGTGAAGGCGCAGGTCGAGAAAGCCGCTGGCCTCCTGCATATCGAGCAATATCTCGACCGCTACCCGAACAAGCTTTCCGGTGGTCAGCGCCAGCGCGTCGCGGTCGCTCGTGCCCTTGCCGTCGAACCGAAGGTTCTCCTGATGGACGAGCCGCTTTCGAACCTCGACGCGCTGCTCCGCTTGGAAATGCGCACCGAACTCAAGACCGTGCTGCAATCGGCAGGCACCACGACGATCTATGTCACCCACGACCAGACGGAAGCCATGGGCCTTTCCGACCGCATCGCCGTCATGCATGGCGGCGTGGTCGAGCAGGTCGGCCATCCGGTCGAGATCTACAATCACCCGGCGACACGTTTCGTCGGCGGTTTCATCGGCAATCCGCCGATGAACTTCATCCAGGTGCCGGTTTCGAACGGCCAGGTGGCGGCCGGTACAGAACGGCTTGTGGCGCCGCAGGAATCCGGCGATCAAATCATCCTCGGCCTGCGCGGCGAGGCTGTCGAACTCGCGCCGCTGCCGCAGGGTATCGAAATGCGGGTTCGCGTTGCCGAGCCGATGGGCTCGCATCTGCTATTGACCGGATCGATCCACGACCAGCCGGTCCGTGTCATCCTGCCGGCTTCGGAGACCGTAAAGAGCGGCGAGAGGATCGGCCTGAAGCTCGACCAGAAGCGCATAACTTGGCTTTCGCCCGAAAGCGGCAAGTCCTTTCCGGCCGTTTTGGCCTAAGAATACCGGAGCATCCAGAATGAACACGCATATCGACCAGGCGAAGCGCATCCTCGCCGTGAACGATCGCGGCGGCTATACCGTGCCGACCGACCGGCTCTACCCCTTCCAATGGAACTGGGATTCCGCCTTCGTCGCCATGGGCTTTGCGCTCTACGATATCGATCGCGCCTATCGCGAGCTGGAGCGGCTGGTCGAGGGCCAATGGGTGGACGGGATGATCCCGCATATCGTCTTCCACGCGCCGAGCGAAACCTATTTCCCGGGACCGAACGTCTGGCGCACTGAGCAGACGATCCCGACCTCCGGCATAACCCAGCCGCCGGTCTTCGCGATCGCGCTGCGCAAGCTGCACGAAGCTGCCGGCAAAGGCGCCGAGGAGCGCATCCTGCCGCTCTACGAGGCGGCGCTGAAATGGCATCGCTGGTGGTATTCCGCCCGTGATCCCGATGGCACCGGGCTCGTTGCGCTCCTGCATCCGTGGGAAAGCGGCAGCGACAATTCTCCCGCCTGGGACATCGCGCTCGCCCGCGTGCCAACCGACACCGACACGCCCGTCGTGCGCAAGGATACCGGCCATGTCGATGCCGACATGCGTCCGCGCGACGAGGATTACCGCCGCTTCATCCATCTCGTCGATACCTATGCCGCCTGCGGCTGGGAGCCGGCTAGGCAATGGGAAAAGGCATCCTTCAAGGTCGCCGAGGTCCAGACGAGCGCGATCCTGCTCAAGGCGGGCGAAGATCTGGAACACCTCGCCCTCCTGTTCGGGCGGACCGAGGACGCGATCGAGATCGCCGCCTTCAACAACCGCACCCGCAAGGCGATAATGGCCCAGTGGCGGCCCGAGCTTGCCCGCTTCGTCTCGCGCGACCTGATCTCCGGCGAAGATGTCGAAGCTGCCACGCAAGCGGGCTTCATCCCCCTCCTCTCGCTGGACCTCGACAAGCAGGTTGCCGACGCCCTGGTCTTCGAAATGAAGGCCTGGTCCAAGGATCTCAAGGTCGCCTTCCCCACAACCAAACCCGGCATCGCCAGCTGGGAGCCGAAGCGCTACTGGCGCGGCCCCGCCTGGGCGATCATCAACTGGCTGCTGATCGACGGATTGAATCGCAATGGCCACGCTGATGTCGCCGAAGAACTGAGGCGATCCACCATCGCAGCGATCGAAACGGAAGGTTTCGCCGAATATTTCGACCCGGTCACCGGCGAAGGCTGCGGCGGCCTCGGCTTTTCCTGGACGGCTGCCGCCTATCTGTGGCTTGAGCGAGGCGCGCTCCCTGCCTGAGTGTAGAGCCACGCCCAATTAAGCCGTTTTCTGCGATTGGCTTAACCGCTCCAGGTCGCCTATATGTAAAGCGTGTGATTTAATCATACGCTGTGTTATTGGGAGATAACCGAGGACATACACTATGCGTACAACCCAAGCCCTCACCATCACCCTCCCGCTGGAAATGGCGCAGATGGTGAAGGCCAAAGTCAGCTCCGGCGAATATGCGACCGAGAGCGAAGTCATCCGCGACGGCCTGCGCACCTTGGCCGCCCGCGACGCCGCCGTTGAGAAATGGCTGCGCGACGAGGTCGTGCCCACTTATGACGAGATGAAAGCCCACCCCGAGCTCGCCCTCTCCGTCGAGGAAGTCCGCCGGCGGCTCGATGCCCGTATGGCCGCTCACGCCAAGAAATAGCGCAGGGCATGAACTACAACGTCATTTTTGCGCCAAAGGCGAGCGACGACCTCGAAAACCTGCTGGTGTACCTGATAGACGAGGCCGGGCCCGAGACGGCTCGCAACCACGTCGGTAAGATTGTGGATTACTGCCTCAGCTTTGAGACGCTTCCCGAGCGAGGCGCCGTTCGTGACGACCTGCGGCCGGGACTGCGCGTCGTTGGGTATCGCGGCAAGGCAAGCATCGCGTTTGTGGTGGAAGAGAACATCGTATCTATCCCGCGTGTTTTTCCATCGCGGCCAAGACGTCCGCTTCGACGATAATTAGCAAACGACTTCATCCAGACGACAGATCGACTGCTCGCCCTATTCCGGCTGCCATGGCTGCATGGTGAGCACGTTGCCGCCCAGCTTGGCGAAGGCGCGTTGGCGGCAGGAGAAGACGAGGATCTGCTGGTCGCGCGATTGGCGGTGCAGCGCATCGAACATCCGCTCGATCCGGTCGTCGTCGGAATAAACAAGTGCATCGTCGAGGATGACAGGTGCCGGCCGGCCGTCGCGGGCAAGCAGCCTTGCGAATGCGAGGCGGGTCAGCACCGAGAGCTGCTCCCGCATGCCGCCGCTCAGCCGGTCGACATCCTCGTCCTGGCCGTTGCGGCGCACGATCTGCGGCAGCAAGGTGTCGCCGTCGAAGGTAATCGAGATGTCGTCGAACAGCAGGCCGACCAGCGGGGCGAGTTCGCTCATGACAGGCTTGAGATAGAGGTCGCGCGCGGCTGCTCGCGTCGCCGTCAGCGCCTTGCGCAGGCGATCCAGGACGGCGACCTCCGCCTCGAAACGCTTTACCTGTTCCCGCGCAGCGTCAAGCAAACCGCGAGTTTCCAACCAGTTTTCTTCCACCGCACTGTCTGAGCGGGTACGAATTTGACCGCCGAGGTCGGCAAGCTCCTCGCGTAACCTGGCAATTTCACGTGCTGCGGCGTCGGCGACCGAACGTGCCCTGGCAAGGGCGGCTTCCGCGCCGGCGAGGTCCCGCCCGGCCCTGCGCAAAGGCCCGGCCCGAAGCTCAACCGCGTCGCATTGTTCTTTGGCGCTGGAAAGCCTTGCCGCAAGGTCCCGTTGCAATTCCGGTCGGCCGGCTTCGGGACCGATGATCGCGACGATGGCCTCGAGGTCCTGGCCGAGTTTGGCGTGCTCCGTCTGCGCCCGCAATATTGCCTCGCCGGCCTCCATGCGCATCACCGACGCTTCCCGCGCCCGGTTTCGCGCCAGGTCGATACGCCGCGTTGCATCCGCGAGACGGGCGCGCACTTCTTCCGGGTCGGCGTCGAGTTCGATTGGACCCCGACTGAGTGCCGCAAAGCGTGCGGCATCGAGGTGAAGCTGGTCGATGCCATTCGGAGCCACGTCGGCGAACCGCTGCCGTGCCCGCACCAGTTCCTCCTGCTTGTTTCGGGCGGCAATATCGCGCTGTCGCGCCGCCCGCAAACTGTCGACTCCGAGCCTGGCAAGCAATGTTTGGCGCGTGGTTTCCGCGATTTCGAGCGCGCCGTCCTGATCTGCCTGCCGGCTGGAATGGATGGTCAGCGTACCGACGCCTGCTATGTCGAGCCTCGCCACCCCGGCAAAGCTCTTGTCCTCGCCCCCCGGCAAAGGCTGGCGATCCATGCTCACCGATCCGGAGGCGTCCCTCAGGTAGTCGATCCTGAGCCTGGGAAGACCAACCTCGGCTGCTGCACGCAGGCCAACGATCTTGAGGTCCAACGCTTCGAGCCGCTCGATCGCATCGGCTGGAATGGCGAGCAATGCATGTGCGGCCTCCCCGTCCTCGATCTGCCGCCGCGCCGCTTCCGCCTGTTCGAGATGCAGACGAACCTCCGCCAGTCGCTCTGCGGCATGGCGCGAACGCAGTGCTGCCTCCAGCCGCGCCAGCCATTCGCGGTTTACCCGCTCATCCTCTTCGGCCGCCTGCACCTCCGCCGTTGCGGCCTCGCTTTCGGCCAGCGATGCCGCGCGTCGCTCGGCTGCATTTGAAAGCTCTTTTTCCGTCACGGCGAAACGCCGCGCGAGTTCGTCACTGCGGTTCAATGCCGCGTGGAAGCGGTCGAATGCCTGCTGCGCCTCATCGCGACGGCTGACGGCGAGGGCAGCTTCGGCGTCGAGCGCCTTGAGTTCCCGGTCGTGCAGTTTAGCGGCCTCGAGCACCGACTCGGCATTGGCAATCGCCGTTTTCCGGCCGGCTTCTTCGTCCGAATTTTCCAGTTCGCTGAGTCTCGCCTGCGCTGAGCGGCGGCGGTCGAGCGCGCCGTGCAGCATCTCCACCTCCTTGGCCAGCCGCGCCTCCTCCGCCTGCAGCCGGTCACGATCGTCGAGCGCGGCGGCAAAGCGGCCTCCGGTCTTTGGCCGGAGCGTCGCGGTGACCAGGCGATTGAGTTCTTCCTCGCAGGCTTCTAGCACCGCCGACATGCGCCGCCCGCCCGTCAGTGCCTCCACCTCGCCCTGCACCGAAGACAGCAGGCTTTCGCGCACCCGCTTGTCGTTCTCTTCCTCGCTCTTGCTGCGATTTTCGATGCCGGTCACGCCCTGGCGCACCCAGAGCAGGCCCGCGGGGCCGGCAGTTCCGCCGGAAATGAGATCGCCGATGAAAGCCTCGGCCTCGTCGGCCTGGGCGACGAGCCGGCCGCTGCCGAGATCGGTGACGCTGGCGCGCCGTCCGCCATAGAACTGCTTGGTCAGGCGGTAGCGGCCGGCTTCTGTCGTGATATCGGCCTCGACGATCGGATTGCCACCGCTATAGGGGCGCAGCATCTGCACGCTCTTTGGCGTGCCGCCGTGCGGCTGGAAGAACAGCGCATGCAGCGCCTCGAAACAGGTTGATTTGCCGTGTTCGTTGGCAGCGCTCAGCACATTGACGCCGTCGGCGATTCCTTCGACGGATATGCCGCGGCCGGCGAAGCGTTTGACATTGTGGAGGCGAAGAGCGTTGAGTTTCATCGATCAATCGCCTCGCAATAGGAAAACAGGCGGATCAACGCCTCACGCGCCACACGCCTGTCATCGCCCGAGCGGGATTGGTCGAGGCTTTCGGCAAGCAGCAAATCCGCAGTATCGCGCAGTGCACCGGCTCGGTCGATGATCTCGAGATCATCGCTCTCGCAATCGGTCCCCAGCAGTTCGGTATCGATCTCCAGATGCGCAAATTCCGGCGCGACCTGCTGCAGCAGGCTGGTCATTGCTGTGCGCCCGTTCAATCGGGCACGGCCGGACAGCGCGACGCGCAACAGGGTTTGTCGCCGCGCGAACGGTTCCGGCAATGCAGCCTTCAGCGCTTCAACACCGTCTTCCGATGCCAGCAGTGGAAGGTGCAATGTCTGCCAGGAAAAGCTGGCGGTCGCGACAGTCGTCGTCGTCGGCATCGCTCCCTGCCCGGCAATGGAAACGACCATCGCCTGCCCCGGCCGGTCATGCTTGAAACGGTCAGGCTCGGGCGCGCCGCTGTAGTGCGTTCTGGGGTCGACCGCGACCGATCCGTGCCAATCGCCGAGCGCCATGTAATCGAGGCCGGCCAGCGCCGCGCGGTTCGGCGCAATCACGTTGGTGGCCGTAGCATCCTCCGAGAATTCCTGGATCGGGCCATGGGCGAGGCCAATGCGGATGGAGCCGTCCGGTGTGGCTGCACCCGTCATCCATTCGGTCAGGTCGCGGCCCGGCCGCCTGGTCGTGCAAGGCGCCGGCAGCAGGATGACATCAGGTCCAAGCGGAAGGGGCGCCGCTTCCGTCGCCAGGATGACATTGTCGGGCACCACGCCGCGCGCAGCACTCCAGAGCTGGTCCGCCAGCAGTGAATCGTGATTGCCCGGAAGCAGAACCCAGCGAAGCGAAGCATTCCGGGCCATCTCGCCAAGTGCTTGCCGAAGCACGGCCGGCGTCGGCGTCTCGGTATCGAATGTGTCGCCCGCGAGCAGGATGACATCAGCCCCATGCTCTCGTGCCGCACTGGCGAGTCTCCCGATCACGCCATGCCGCGCCTCGCGCAGGCGCCCTCTCAAATCCTCCGGAAGATTGCCAAACCGCTTGCCAATATGAAGGTCCGAACTGTGCAGAAAGGAAAACATTAACCAGCCATGTTTGCGATGCGCCGCGAGCTTTCGAGCATGGCCTACAGCGCCCGCGTCTTTTCAGACGCGCGGCAGTAGGCCTCGTCCGCAGTCTCGTGATTCCGCTGTTCCGGGACAGACCATGCCTCTCGACAACAGGCGAGGCAAGCCTATCCTGGCCGAACAAGCTGTTATCCAATGCTTGTCTAATTTTGAGTGATGCTCGACATCATATTCCCCAGTCGCCGTTCAAGAAGATAGGTATCTGTTCCATCGTGCCGCGTCGTGTGCCGGCAATCGTGCGGCTCGCGGTCGAACGCCTGTGGACCTTCATGGCAGGCGGCATCTCAGGCCTCCAATATCGCGGGGAGCCGTTCACGAAGCTCCTTTACCAGCACGCGTTCATTTTCCGAGTAGTCGACCGGGACGTTCACCAGATGGACGCCACCTCCGGAGAATGCCTCTTCGAGAACCTGTTTGAACTGGCTGATATCCTCGACCCTGGTTCCCCTGGCGCCGTAGGATTCTGCATATTTCACGAAGTCGGGATTGCCGAAGGTCATCCCGAAATCCGGGAATTCGTCCACGGCCTGCTTCCAACGGATCATCCCGTAAGCATTGTCCTCGATGACAAGAACGACGAGGTTGAGTTTCAGCCGGACGGCGGTTTCGAGTTCCTGGGAATTCATCATGAAGCCGCCGTCACCGCAGATCGCCATGACACGCCGCTCAGGGTAGAGCATCGAGGCAACCATGGCCGACGGCAGTCCCGCTCCCATCGTTGCAAGAGCATTGTCGAGCAGCAGCGTGTTCGCCATCCGCGTCCGGTAGTTGCGGGCGAACCAGATCTTGTACATGCCGTTGTCGAGGGCCAGGATGCCATCATGCGGCATCACCTCTCTTATATCGTGAACCAGCCGCTGTGGCGTGAAGCGATCCTCCGTCGCCCGCGCGGCGATGCGCTCGAGAATGCGCTCGCGGAGATGGAGAAGCGCATGCGCGTTTGGCAGCTTGCCCTCGAGGCGATCCGCCAGCGCCTTCAGCGAAGGGCCGATGTCGCCGATGACTTCGGATTGCGGGAAGTAGACCTGCTCGACGGTCGCCGGCTGATATCCGACATGAACGACCTTGGGGCCGCCCTTGCCCATGATGAACGGTGGCTTCTCGATGGTGTCGTGCCCGATCGTGATGATAAGGTCTGCCTGTTCGATGGCCTCGTGGACATAATCCCGCTCCGACAGCGCGGCGGTGCCCATATAAAGTTCGGTTCCGCCGGGAACCGTTCCCTTCCCCATCTGAGTGGTAAAGAACGGAATGCGCGTACGGATCACAAACTGCGCAATATCTGATGTCGAGCGGGGACGCGAGGCGGCGGCCCCGAACATCAGAAGCGGACGTTTGGCTGCGGCGATGAGGTCGGCGGCACGGTCAAGGGCCGCGTCGCTTGCCGTTGGCAGTTCGAGCTGGTGCGGTGCAATCAGCGCCACCTCCTGGCATTCCTCGGCTGCAATATCTTCCGGAAGCTCCAGATGCACCGGCCCCGGCTTTTCCTCCTGGGCGATGCGGAACGCTTCCCTGACCGTCGTCGGGATCATCTGCGGCGACACGATCTGCCTTGCGAGCTTGGTCAGCGGCTTCATCGACGCGACGACGTCGACCACCTGGAAACGTGCCTGGCGGGACGAGAGGATCCCCTTCTGACCGGTGATCATCACCATCGGCATCGCGCCGAGCAAGGCATAGGCGGCACCCGTCGAGAGGTTCAGAGCGCCGGGGCCAAGCGTCGTCAGGCAGACGCCGGGCTTTCCAGTCAGGCGGCCATAGGTCGCGGCCATGAACGCTGCTGCCTGCTCGTGTCGGGTGAGGACGAGCTCAATCGACGACTTGCGGATGGATTCGACGACGTCGAGATTCTCTTCGCCTGGGATGCCGAAGATGCGATCGACACCTTCGTTCTCAATCGCTGCCACTAGAAGATCGGAGCCTTTAGTCATTGGATGTGTGCCCGTGCTGTTTGGTTCGAGGCTTCCAGAAAGGAAGGCCCCTTGAAGATATGTTCTTTTCCGGGCCTGTCCATGCGTTCGGCGGCATCGGCGGTTATCGTCGATGTTCAGCCACAGTTCCGGCTCGATCCCGGATCGTGACGAGTGCTTGCACCGTCATTGAGCGCTGGCTCATATGGACGTTTCCGAGCGCTCACTGTGGATGAAGTTCGCGGGAGCACTGCGGGCATTTGGAGCCAGCGCTCAGTCGAAAAATACGTCTTGGTCTTCACCTGCGAACTTGAAGTCGCCTTAAGACCAAGAACAAAATTGAAGATATTTGCGCTGCTTGCTTCGCGCGTAAAGCTGAGATACGAGCCGAATCGTTCGTATTCGACATTTCGAAGGTTTTGGATCGAGGCAAGAGTATCCTCGAAATCACGCCAGCACGCCTGCTTCACGATGATCTCGAAAATGCGCAGGACAGCCGGAGCGAGACGTCCCTGGGCGTCGGTCGTCGGCCCAATGATCTTTGCGCGGATATCAAGAATACCGCCCATTTCATCTCCACGAACCTTAACGAAGGTCGAGCTGAGGGGACGCACCTCGTCCCGTTCGTAGATGCGCTGAAAGTAACATTCATAGCTGCGATTGCGCATCGATGCGGCTTTCCATTCGCTCATATCGATGCCGGCCTCTCGAAGAGCACCGCACATATTCAGCCCCGAGACGCGCCAGATCCGCAGAAACTGACTTGCCAACTCCAGCTTCGGGACCTCGATCAGCTGCAGCGATATCGATATCGACGGGAGGGGAGAAGGAGCCGCCGGATCTTGGCGGGCGGCGATGCGAGGTGATCGGGCAGCCTTGTTGAGAGTTCGATATTCAAGGGGCTCGACCGGCTCTTCGAGGTGGTGGACTTCACGGAAAAAAACGACGAGGGCTGCAAGAAGCAAAATCGATATCAAAAGCCCCGGCCAAAGCAGAGACCGGCGGTTGCTCGGCAATGGAAAGTTCCGATGCCAAAATGTACTGTCGCGAGGAGGATCGACGGGTGATAAGACTTTATCCACGGCGCGACCTTACAAGAAAATAGGAGCGGCTGCGAGTTCGAACTCAATCAAACCTCGATCCTATTCGCAACCAACCAGCGTCGGTCGGCGATTGGATCAATCAGCCCCTGCCGGCGACTCCTTCTGAGGCGAGCAACGGATGCGAAAAACGGTACAGTCTGTCCGACTCACCTTCGACACTGGAAGTGTGAAGTTGTGTGTGTCGAGCGTCAAGCAGGCGGCGTGATCGATCAGGCTGCGCGTCGCAGGGTTGATGGCATATTCAGAGGCACGCTTGCCTCGGGACAAGCGGCGTCGAGATTTTGTCGTACATGGTGGCGTCCCGTAATTTTGTCACAGGACCTGAACCTATGCGACAATTCGGCTTCCAATAGGATAGATCGCAGACCGGAGCTGAGTCTTGCACCATGTCACAACGCAGCGGCGGCGGTTTGGTGCCTGGCGCGCAAGCGGTCGTTGCCGATAGTGGCGGCCAGTAGCTGCTCGTCAAGCTTGCCTTCCCATTTCGCGACGACGACGGTGGCAAGCGCATTGCCGATCAGATTCACAAAAGTCAGCCCCTCCGCAAGGATACGGTGAATTCCGAGGATCAGCGCGATGCTGGCGACCGGAATGGTTCCGGTGGTATTCAGGGTTGCCGCCAGTACAACGAAGGCCGCTCCGGCGATGCCCGCCGCTCCCTTCGAGGTGAGCAGCAACACCGCGATCAGGCCGAGTTCGTGCCAGAAGGTCAGATGTGTGTTCGTCGCCTGTGCCAGGAACACAGCGACGGTGGTCAGATAGAGGCATGTGCCGTCGAGGTTGAACGAATAGCCGGCCGGGATGACGAAGCCGACCACGCTTTCCTCACAGCCGGCCTTGCGCATCTTCTGGATGAGGCGCGGCAGCACCGTTTCGGTCGAGGTGGTCGCAGCGACGATGACGATTTCATCCCAGAGATAGCCTAGCAGCCGCCACAGGCTGACACCGCACCAATGGGCAACGCTGCCGAGGACGATTGTTGTGAACAAGGCGCAGACGACGAAGAACTCGATGATTAACTCGCCCAGCGACCAGAGCGAGGCGGTGCCGAACTGACCGACGGTAAAGGCAATTGCGCCAAAGGCCCCGAGCGGCGCGAAGTACATGATGTAGCCAATGATCTTGAAAAACCCTTGGGAGGCGCTTTCGATCACCTGGAACACGGGGCGTCCGCGTTCTCCGATGGCGGCGATGGCGATACCGAACAGGACAGAGATAAACAGGACCTGCAGAACGTGTCCTTCCGTCAGCGCGCTGGCGAAGGTGTCTGGGATGATGTCAAGGAAATAGCTTGAAATGGACTGGTCGTGCGCCGTCGCAAGATAGGTCTTGATCGATGCGGTATCGATTGCGGTAGCGTCGATGTTCATGCCCTCGCCCGGACGCCACAGATCGACTGCGATCAGTCCGAAGATCAGCGCCAAGATCGTGATCGCCTCGAAATAGATAATGGATTTCAGCGCGACACGCCCGACGCTCTTCATGTCGTTCATGCCGGCGATACCATGCACAACGGTGACGAAGATGATCGGCCCGATCATCATGCGGATCATTTTTATGAAGGCGTCGCCGAAAGGTTTCATCGCCACCGCAGTGGCGGGAGCGAAATGACCCAGCAGGATGCCGAGCAGCGTCCCTGCCAGCACCTGAAACCACAACTGGCCAAAGAGGCCAAATCGGCCCGCCGGTTTTTGCGTCTCACCCACAGGTGTCATCGTTTTACTCGCCTCCAAATACGTCATGTTTTATTTCCTCCCAAGCTGCCTGCCCGGCCATGATGTCCCATCTTTCAATTGTTCAATGGCAACTGCACCGTCCAATTGGCGCGCCCGGCGGCCCCGAAACGGTGACTGCGGAAGCAGCGATGCGGGCACTCACAAAGATCGGCCGCAACCGGCCGGCCAGCGGTCCCGTGCGTTCCTGCGCATCGTGGACAATGGCCACTCCGGCATCTGCCAGGCCGTGGATGATGGCGGTATCGGCGCGTTCGATCTGGGTAATCACATCGGGCATGCTCGATCCTCCCTCCTGTCCTGGCTGGGATTTAAGGAGGGAATATTGAGCCGCAAAGCAAACTTGATTTGCGCACCGGTCATAAGCTGTGCTGAAGTGTGACGATGATTGCACACCGCGAACTCAACCTTCGCCACCTCGAGGCCGTCGCTGCCGCCGCGCGGCTGGGCAGCATCAGCAGCGCGTCTCACACCATGAATTTGTCGCAGCCTGCTCTGACCCAGGCCGTTGCCAAGGTCGAGGCGCAGCTTGGCCATGTGCTGTTCGATCGCCAGCCGAGCGGCGTTACCAGCACCGAGGCGGGGCGCTTGATCACGGCCCGCATCGAACGCGCACTCGCCTATGTGGCGCGCGGCGGCCAAAGCGTGCGGCGGGGCGCTCGCTTGCCGCCGCTGCCCCATATCGAGCGGCGCATCACTTTTGGACAATTGCGTGCGCTAATCGCGGTGGATCAAGCAGGCAGCTTTGCGCTGGCATCGAAGCGCATTGGCCTGTCTGAACCGGCATTGCATCGGGCGAGCCGCGATCTGGAGCAGTTGCTGGGTGTGCCGCTTCTCGTCCGGCAGGGGCGTACCGTTCAACCGACGGCCGCCGCCGCCGTGTTGCTGCGGTTCGCCCGTCTGGCGCAATCGGAGCTAGAGGCTGGGTTCGACGAATTGGAGGCACTGCGGTCGGAGGGCGCCGGACGTGTCACTGTCGGCACCATGCCGCTGGCGCGCGCAATCCTGTTGCCGCAGGCATTGGCTCGTTTCGCTCGCGCCTATCCAATGGCGTCGGTGAACGTGGTGGAGGGGCCATATGTGGAGCTGTTGGCCAGGCTCCGCGAAGGCGAGATGGATCTGCTGATCGGGGCAATGCGCGACCCCCCGCCGGTCAAGGACATCGCTCAGGAACCGCTGTTCATCGATGATCCGGTGATCGTCGGTCGTGCCGGACACCCCCTGCTGTCCAAGCCGGGATTTGCCTTCTCGCGGCTATTGGATTTCCCATGGGTTATCGCCGCGACGGGCGCGCCGGTGCGCCATCGGTGGGAGGAGATGTTCACAGAGCACGGGCTTGAGCCGCCACGGCTACGCATCGAATGCGGTTCGGTTCTGGTGGTCCGCGGGCTGATGCTGGAGGACGATTGGTTGACGCTGATGTCGCGCGACCAGTTCCTGTTCGAGCGGCGTGCTGGCCTGCTTGGCGAAATCGCCGGCGCTGGGCTGTCCTTGCGTCGTCAGATCGGCCTCACGGTGCGCGATGACTGGCGTCCGACACAGCTGCAAACGGCATTCACGGATACCTTTCGCACGGTTTGCGCGCAGTGGACTTCAGGAAAAGCAATGGAGCGTGAACCCTTCCGATATGCCTGATCGTCGTCCGGTTCGTTAGAACGGGGCATGAGCAAACACCAAACGATCGCATTCACCGGTTTTGGAAAGCCTTCGCAGGCTTTCTGTCGGGGCTGGCGCCCGCGCCGGCTGCGACCTCGAGCGAATGCTGGTCCAGGAGCTAAGCCGCGCCACCGCCGGCTGGTTCCCCATGCCTTCCCCTCCGACCGCGGGATTCGCTGCCGAGGCGAACGCATCTTTGCCGCTACAGGAACCTCAAAGATATGATCATCGACTGCCACGGCCACTACACCACGGCCCCTGCGCTCCATGGCGAATGGCGAGCACGACAGGAGGCCGCCATCAAATCGGGCGGCGATATCGATCCCGCCTATCCAGACATTTCCGACGATGAGATCCGCGAGACCATCGAGGCCAATCAGCTGCGGCTGCTGCGCGAGCGCGGCGCCGACATGACTATTTTCTCGCCTCGGGCTTCGGCGATGGCGCCGCATATCGGCGGAGAATTGGTGGCAAAGGTCTGGGCGCGCCGTTCCAACGATCTGATCAAGCGCGTGGTCGATCTCTATCCCGAGACTTTCGTGGGCGTGTGCCAGCTGCCGCAATCTCCTGGTGTCTCGATCGCCAACGCGATCGACGAGCTTGAGCGCTGCGTCAACGAACTCGGCTTCGTCGGCTGCAATCTCAATCCCGATCCCTCCGGCGGCAAGTTCGATTCGCCGCCGCTCACCGATCGCGCCTGGTACCCCTTCTTCGAAAAGATGGTGGAACTCGACGTTCCCGCGATGATCCACGTTTCCGGCAGTTGCAATTGTGCGATGCATGCGACCGGCGCCTATTACATTGCCGCAGACACCATTGCCTTCATGCAGTTCGTCGAGGGCGACCTGTTTGCGGATTTCCCCTCGCTGCGGTTCATCATTCCGCATGGCGGCGGAGCCGTTCCCTATCACTGGGGCCGTTATCGCGGCCTCTCCGACATGCTGAAGCGGCCGCCTCTGGCCGAGCACGTGATGAAGAACGTCTATTTCGATACCTGCGTCTATCATCAGCCGGGCATCGACCTGTTGTTCGAGGTGATCGATGTGGAAAACATCCTGTTCGGATCGGAAATGGTTGGCGCAGTGCGCGGGATCGACCCGCAGACGGGTCACTATTTCGACGACACCAAGCGCTATATCGAGGCTCTGACGATATCCGATGAGGACAAGCGGAAGGTGTTCGAACTCAACGCGCGCCGCGTCTATCCGCGTCTCGATGCACAGCTCAAGGCAAGGGGGCTGTGATGGCAAATTTCCAGATGGATCCCGATTGGCTCCGCTATCATCCCGACCCGACCAAACCGCGTTACATTCCGCCGTCTGGTGCAGTGGATGCGCATTGCCATGTCTTCGGGCCTGGGGATGTGTTTCCCTATGCGCCCGAGAGGAAATACACACCCTGCGATGCCGGCAAAGAGCAACTGTTCTCCCTGCGTGACTTTCTCGGATTCGAGCGCAACGTCATCGTCCAGGCGACATGCCACGGCGCCGACAATCGTGCCCTGGTCGATGCGCTGCATGCGGCCGGCGATCGTGCTCGCGGGATAGCGACGGTGCGCGACACGGTGACGAACGGGGAGCTCGCCGAATTGCATGACGCAGGGGTGCGCGGCGTGCGCTTCAACTTCGTTCGCCGCCTGGTGGACCCGAAACCGGATGCCTATTATCGTGCGATCATCGACCGTATCGCACCGCTTGGCTGGCAGGTGGTGATCTACTTCGAGGCGGCCGATCTCGAGGAGCGCTGGGACTTCTTCACCTCGCTGCCGACGACCGTCGTGGTCGACCATATGGGCCGGCCGGATGTCTCCCAGCCTGTCGACGGCCCGCAGTTCGGCCGCTTTATCCGGTTCATGACCGAGCATGAAAATGTCGTCAGCAAGGTGAGCTGCCCGGAGCGACTGTCGCGATCAGGTCCACCGAACTACGACGACGTCGTTCCGTTTGCGCGGACGCTGGTCGAGCGTTTCCCGGAGCGTGTCCTGTGGGGCACCGATTGGCCTCATCCCAATATGAAGGACCACATGCCCGACGACGGCGCGCTGGTGGATATCATCCCGCGCATCGCACCGTCCGAGGAGCTTCAGCGCAAGCTGCTGGTTGACAATCCTATGCGGCTCTATTGGCGGTAATCCGCCTTCGGGATGGCTGGACGACGCATTTCACGCAGGTGGAGGGCGCCGATCTGGATGCGCAGGGCATTCATGCATCGGTTGTGCGGACATCGTGCATCGGCATTTATCAAGAGGAGGAGATCATGAACATGAGCCTAGGACAACAAGTGAGCACGCCATCCCGGCGGATCGTAACATTGATGAAATCGATAATCCCGGCGCTCGTTCTAATACTCGCGATGGCGGTGGAAGCCCCGGCGCAGGAGAACGACTATCCGAGCCGCGAGATCAGTCTTGTCATTCCGTTCGGCCCTGGTGGAATTGCCGACATCACTGCACGCATCGTTGCGGATTCTCTCGGCAAAAAGCTTGGGAAACAGATCGTCATCCTGAATCAGCCCGGCGCGGGAGGATCGGTCGCCGCACGGGTGGCGCTGAATGGGGAGCCCGACGGATATACGCTCGCACTGCTTTCGAACGGAACTGCAGTCAGCGTTCCGTTATTCAAGAACCTGCAGTTCGATCCCGTCGCCGATTTCGTTCCGGTATCCAGCCTCGCCTATTTCGATTTCGTATTCGTGACCAAGGCGGATGGTAAATTCAAATCCCTCAAGGATATTCTCGAAGCAGCCCGCGCAAACCCGGGCGCGCTCAATGTCGGGACGATTAATGTCGGGAGCAGCCAGAACCTTGCGGCCGAACTCTTCAAATCGACGGCCGGGGTGGACCTCACGATCGTTCCCTACAAGGGCACGCCGGATCTACAAGTTGCCCTTCTCGGTGGGGAGCTTGACCTGATCATCGATAGCCAGACGGCGCTAAAGGCAGCACTTCAGCAGAACCAGGCTGTTGCGATTGCATCATCTGGCTCGGCCCGTTCTATCCTCCTGCCGGACGTTCCGACGGCCCAGGAAGAAGGCGTAAAAGGGTTCGATGTCACGTCCTGGAACGCCATCTTCGCTCCCGCCGGCACACCTCAGGCCGTCGTGAACAAACTGAACACGGCGCTCGTCGAGGTTCTTGGCGACCCCGACGTCAAGAAGCGGTTTGCGGATCTCGGCGTCGAGGCCCGTTCCAGCACGCCGCAGGAAATCGGTGATCGTCTGAAGGCTGATATCGACAAGTGGTCAAAGGTCATAAAGGATGCGGGCATCGCGCGGCAATAGACGGAACGCGTCCGCCAGCCTTCCCGTGCCTCAGCCGGCCGGGTCGCTTCTCCAGCCGATCCGGCATGCCCACCCATCCACTTCGCGATCATCCTGTCGCTGCAGGAGCCTGCCCTGACCGCGCGAACGGCAGCACCTGGTCTTCTGACCGCCTGTCATCACGCCGATGCGGAAATCGCCAACGAAATCCCTCGCCTTGAAAGGACCTGAACCCAGGCCGATCACGCCAAGGTGATCGCAAAGCTGCGCACACCGTTGCGCCGGTCATCGACGATTATTTTCCGTTCGTGTTTCCTGATTGTTTGGTGGCTGCCTTCAGCACGCCTTGCTGCAGATCCGCCTCGTCAGCAAGAATGGCGGCTGCCTCGTCGAGCAGGACGTCTTTTGCGTTCTTGCGGGCATTCTCGATGGCAATATCAGCGCTCAGGCTGCGCTCGCCTGCCTCCAGGCCGTCATCTCCAAGATCCTCGCCATCCCCTGCTTTCGCTCGATCCTTGAACCGTTTCTCGCGCGCCGTCGCTTCTTTGCGACGTTCGGTTTCATTGAGGGAAACAATTCCTTTTTCCCGCTGCGCCTTGAGGTCGGCAATGTCTTTTATCAGGCGTTGGAAGTCCGGATCGCTCTCAATCCGCGCATCATGGCGGCTTTGCAATGTCGGCAGCAACGTCGTGACAGTGTCGGCGGCCGTGTATTTCGCAGGTTTAATCTGAGCCCACGGCAGGGCATTGTCATAACTGGTCTCGCCGAAGCTCGTCGGATCGGAAAGTCCTGGCAAGCCGATATCGGGCGTTACGCCGTGCAACTGCGTCGTCCCGCCGTTGACCCGGAAAAACTGGGCAATCGTCACCTTCAGCTCCCCCAACTCGGGTTTGCTGTTGCGGACGATCCGGTCAAGATCGACGACGGTCTGAACGGTGCCCTTCCCGAAACTGGGTTCGCCGACGATCACGCCTCGACCGTAATCCTGGATTGCCGCGGCAAAAATCTCCGACGCCGAAGCCGATCCGCGATTGATCAGGACACCCACCGGGCCTGTCCAGACAGGGGCCGCAAGATCCGAGCTCCTCACTTCGACTTTGCCATCGCTGCCGCGTTGCTGAACGACCGGGCCATTGCCGATGAACAGGCCGGTCAAATCGATCGCCTCGTCCAATGAACCGCCGCCGTTGTTGCGCAGGTCGATGAGAACGCTGTCGACCTTTTCTTCGCTCAGCTCGCCGAGAAGCTTGGCGACATCACGGCTTGCGCTTTTGTAGTCCTTGTCTCCTTTGCGCTTGGCTTCAAAATCCTCATAGAATACCGGCAGCGTAATGATCCCGATTTTACGCGTGGCGTCGCCCGCTTTTACGGACAGTACAGTCTTCCGGGCGGCCTGCTTGTCGAGACTGATTTTATCGCGCACCAGGCTGATGACGCGATGCGTGCCCTCGGCTCCGGCATCTGCCGGCAGGATGTCCAGCCGCACGACGGAACCTTTTTTCCCGCGTATCATCTGCACGACTTCATCAAGGCGCGTGCCCACCACGTCCTTGATTGCGCCGTCCTTGCCTTGACCAACGCCGGTAATTCGATCTCCGACCGAGAGCTTGCCGGACAGCTGTGCCGGTCCGCCAGGAACGAGCTCACGGATCGTCGTGTAGTCGTCGCGCTCCTGCAGGACCGCACCGATACCAAACAGCGAAAGCTTCATCGAAACATTGAAGTCGGCTGAAGCGGCCGCACCGAAATAATCCGTGTGCGGATCGATCGAGGTTGCGTAGGCGTCCATGAACGATTGGAAAACGTCGTCGCTTTTGAACTTGTAAGCGCGCTCCAGCGTGTTTTCATAACGTTTGTCGAGTGTTTCTCGAATGGCCGCGTCGTTTTGGCCGCCCAGTTTCAACCGCAACCAGTCGCTCTTGACGCGCTTGCGCCAAAGCTCATTGCTCTCGGCCTCCGACTGCGGCCACGGCGCTTTATCGCGCAGCACCGAATAATTTTCCTGCGCGCTGAAATCGAAGCCTTGCTTAAGCAGGCTGCGCGCATAGTTCATGCGGTCGACAACGCGCTGCTGATACGCTTTGAAGATCGCAAACGGGATCTTCAAGTTTCTCTCCTCGATGGCATCATCGATCTCGCTGCGGTCGGACATGAATCCGTCGATGTCGGCTTGCAGGAAGAGCATGCGATCCGGATCAAGTGACTTGATGAACCCATCCATGATCCTGGCTGACAAGGCGTCGTCGAGTGGGACGGGCCTGTAGCTATACCGCGAAAGAAATTGCGCGCTCAACTCAGCGGCTTGCGCCTGTCGCTTTAGCGGAGCCAAAAGAGGCGGTGATGCGACTTCAGCATATGCGGACTGTGCAATTGCAAGAAATGCACCAAGGAAAAAGTAGGCTATGCGCATTCAGCGTTGATCCAATTCTTGATGCCGAGTGTCGATGTGCGATCTATGTGACGCAATCATGGTTTTTTGGCAACCAAATGGCAAACGACATGGTTTGCAAAGCTGCGGACATATCCGGCGCCTGGTTGGGGTCTCCGCAGCCGGCGCTCAATCCGCCTGCACGTCTTGCCAGGAATCGAACGTCGCAGCCTGACCGCGACGGCATCCGCTGCGGTCGACAAGATCCCAAACGATGGCGTTTTCGATATAGAAACGCCGCCCTGACTTGGCGATGCGAAGTCCGCGGTAGTCGGCGATAAAGCCGTTGGCCGCCACGGCATTCAACAACCTCTCGCGTTCGGCGCGATCGGGCGCCTCCGCCGAAAGACGCGATGGCAAAGTGATGAACTCGTCCCATGAATATTCAAAGCAGGCCTGGGCAGCGCGGTTTGCGTAGATGAAGCGCGGATCGGCGTCGGTATTATGGGCAAGGACAACTGCCGGCGACTGGTCGTAAAGCCATTCAGCACCCTGGCCTTCCGGCGTCAGGCTGCGTCCCACGCTTTGTTCGAAGCTTTCCGCCATCAATGCGTAAGATTCGGGATCGTAGGACAAGTCGAGGCCGGCGTCGTTATAGTTGGCAATCATGCTGCGCATCCTGGATTGCGGCGAGAGGTGTTGACGTGATGGTCTCGCTACAAAATCCTTTGCGCTACAGAAAGTGCAAGCTCCAAATGCGACGCGGTCAAGCTGGGCGATCGGGACTTCAGGCGTCATCCTGGGGCGACACGGTCGAAGCCTCCTGGTTTGCCGAAAAAATAGCCGACCGCAGCATCCGGGGGATCGCTCTCGAAACGAGCGCGCTGATCCGTGCCGGTGTCCTGCCCATTGGGACGCGCCTGCCGGCGATCCGCGATATCGCTTACGAATTGCATGTCAGTCCGGCAACGATCTCCGAAGTGGCGAGACGTTCCGGCTTGGCGACAAAGCGGTCGCCGCTGACCCAGGTGCCGTTGCGCCCCCGGCCGCTGATGATCTTTTGCCGCCGCAATTCACTCCAGGCAGCTCGGGAAATTATGCGGCAGGTGTGCTCGACCTCACCTTAGCCGGACCGGATGCCGCACTTCTTCCCCGCCTCGCCGAAGCCATGGCCTATGGCGCGTCCGTCGATGACCTCAACAGCTATGAGCGCAGCCGGATCGTACCAGAGTTGAAAGACGCCGTTTCAGAGCGATGGCCTTATGAGGCGGAAGCCTTTCTGGCCACCAATGGCGGTTACAACGCCGTCTATACGATATTGCATGCGCTGGTCTCCTCGGGCTCGTCGGTCGCGATCGAACATCCGACCGCGATGCGGCTGCTCGATATTCTGGAAGATCTCGGCGTGAAAATCATCCCTGTCGCCTGCGACGGCGAAGGCCCCCTGCCGGATTCGCTGCGCGAAGCATTGCAGCAACGTCCGGCAGCTTTCCTGTTCCAGCCGCGGCTGCATTCCGTGACCGGCGTTACGGTCAGTTCATCCCGCCTCGATCAGCTCGGCGATGTGCTGGAAGACAGCGATACGCTTATCATCGAGGATGACGGCGTCGGCGACGTGTCGGCGGCACCTCCGCAGTCGCTGGGCGGCCGATTTGCGGAGCGGACGATCCATATCCTCTCACTCTCGAAAAGCCTCGGCCCGGATCTGCGTCTCGCGGTTCTGTCGAGTTCCGCGCCGATCGTCGACCAGATCCAGTCTTACCGTTCCTTCAGCGCCGGCTGGACGAGCCGTATCCTGCAAGGTGCCGCGGCCTGGCTATTGCGCGATCCGGCAAGCTGGCAGCTTATCGGCGAGGCGCGCGAGATCTATCAGCAGAGACGCGACGCTCTTGCCGATGCGCTCAGCGAACGGGGAATACCGATACCGCCGGGTCAGGGCCTGTGCCTCTGGGTGCCCGTCGTCTCCGAACCATTCGCGATGGTGACGCTCGCCGCACGCAATATCGCCGTCAATCCAGGCAGCAAATTCTCCGTCCTGCCGAGCAGTCATATCCGTGTCGCGACCAGCACGCTCAGCCATCGCTGCGAGGAAGCCGCCGATGCGATTGCGCTGGCTCATACGCCGTGAAAAGCAGGGCCGCAGCCCGTGTCTCTGATCCCCAGTTTGTCCGAGCAAGTCCGGAAACTACTTTCCCTCAAGCCATTCCTGCAGCTCTGCCTCAGCCCGCTCCAGAGCGCTGTAGTTCAGGAGTTTGCGCAGGAAAGCGACGGTGACGGCGCGGGCGCGCAGATTGAAGCGGCCGTCCTCGTGGTCGTCGCCGGCGCTCTGGTAGACGTCGAGCTTGTCGTAGAGCTGCTGCAGGCGGTTCTGCACGCTGCGCAGCGAAAGGCCCCGACGTTTGGCGATGGCCCGGTCGGTGAGGCCGAGCGCGATATCGACGAGGATCTCGTATTCGGAATCGGTGAAGCCGTTCGTCTGGCCGAGGCTTTTCTGCTGCAGGCCCCGCACCTCGCGGTCGATGACGCACTGGCTCTCGATGAAGATCGAGCGCAGCGCAAGCTTCAGCCGCTCGTCGGAGGCGGATTTCAGCACATAGCCATAGGCGGCGCCATCCGGCACGATGCGGGAGACGCCGCGCACATAGGCCTCGTCCGAATAATTCGACCAGAACAGGATACGGGTCTCCGGCCGCTCCTTCCAGATGGTGCGCGCGGCCTCGATGCCGTTGCGGTTCGCCATCTGCAGGTCCATGACGATATGCGCCGACTTGTGGTCGCGGGCGAGCTTCTCGCCGACGGTTCCGTTCTCCGCCTCGATCACCGTGTCGCATTCCGGCAGAGCCGCGTTGACCGCCTCGTGCAGATAGGACCGGTGCAGCGGGTCGTCCTCGACGATCAGAACCTTCATCATGCCCTTCTCCTCAGTTTGGCCCGCTCGGCGGGTCGTTCGGTACGAGCGGTAGCACGACGCGCACCACAGTGCCGCGATTGTTGTGGCCGGGGCCGGTCGTGAACCGCGCTGAAATCAGCCGCGCACGGGTCTTCATATTGTCGATGCCGCCGCCGATCCGGCCCCGGGCCTTGGCGAGCCCGGTTCCGTCGTCGGAGATTTCGATCGATAGCCGGTCGTCATCGGCCTCGAGCCGCACCGTGACGGCCAGCGGCGCGGCATGGCGTACCGCATTGTTGATCGCCTCCTGGGCGATCCGGAACAGCGCGACGCTGACGGTCGGTTCCAGTCGCTCCAGTGCGCAGTGCGTCTCGTCGACAAGGCCCCACTCGATCCCCGACCCCGTGTCGCGGGTCGATCGGTCCAGATGATGTTCGATCGCCTGAGCGAGGCCGAAGAGCTGGAGCACGGAGGGTTTTGCCTGCTCGATGATCTGCCGCAGATCCTGCATGCAATGCTGCAGGGAACGGGAGATCGGCTCCAGCGCCTCGGGCGCCAACTCGCCGTTGCGCGACAGCCGATCGATCCGGCGGGCGAGCCGCGTCAGGTCGGCGAGCGTCTGGTCGTGCAGGTCCATGCCGATGCGCTGGCGTTCCTGCTCCAGCGCTTCGGTAAGCTTCAGCGCACCTTGCCGCAAGCCCTCCTCGCGGGCGCGGGCCTCTGCCTCGACAATGGCCGAGCGTTGCGCCTGCTCGGCTGCCTGCAGCGCGAAGAAATAGGGCGTCAGCAGGTCGGCGATGATGCGGGCGCGTTCGATATCCTCCATCGTATAAACGCTCGCCCTGTGCGACGAACAGGAAAGCGCCGCGATGATCGTGCCCTGCACCTTCATCGGCACATGCAAGCGGCTCCTCAGCGACTGTTCGACGATCGGCCGCTTGAAGGCGCCCTCGAAGTGGAAACGCGGGTCGGTCATGGCGTCGTCCGCCAGCAGAAAATCCACCTCGCCCCAGAGCAGCGAACGGATGGGGCTGTTGACAACAGGCGCGCCGGCAAGGCCGCCCCAGGCGGTCTCGATGCCGGTCTCATAGGCCGTGTGGTAGTTGCCGCCCTCAAGCAGCACGCAGACATCGAGGTGGTCGTGCGGGATGATATGGGCGACCTCGGCCGCAACGGAACGGATAGCCGAGCGGAAGTCGAGCTGGCCCGCGAGCAGCCGGGAAATGCCGAGATAGTGGTCGAACATGGCTGCGGGTACGAGATGCAGCATCGTCAGTTCCTCCCCGAGGCGGCAGCAGGCTCCTCAACCCGCCGCGACCCTTCGCAGTAAGCGCCCGCGGAAGCGCCGCCGTCTTGCGTAAACCCGCAGCTTGTTGCGCAAATCCCGCAAACGGATTGCCGCCTTGCCCCTGTACAGGCCGGTCGATCTCCCGCATCCTGCCCTTACTGAGAGGAGGAAGCTCAGTGCAAGAACAATTTTCACTCGGACCCAATTGGGCCGGCAGGAGTGAAGCGATCCGCCGACCAGCGCGATCATCAGGGAGGAAGACATGACAATCCGTAAGATGCTTCTGGCATCGGCCGCTATTGCTTGCGCCGCGATGCCCGTTTCCGCCTTTGCCGAGACATCGGCCAAGAAGATCGCCCTTTCCAACAACTATGCCGGCAACTCGTGGCGGCAGGCCATGCTGACGAGCTGGGGCAAGGTGACGGGCGAAGCCGTGAAGGCCGGCACCGTTGCCGCAGCCGACCCTTTCACCACCGCCGAGAACCAGGCGACGGAGCAGGCCGCGCAGATCCAGAACATGATCCTGCAGGGTTATGACGCCATCGTGCTGAACGCCGCCTCGCCGACGGCGCTGAACGGTGCGGTCAAGGAAGCCTGCGATGCCGGCATCATCGTCGTGTCCTTCGACGGCATCGTCACTGAACCCTGCGCCTGGCGTATCGCGGTCAACTTCAAGGAAATGGGCCGCAGCGAGGTCGAGTACCTGTCGAAGAAACTTCCGGACGGCGGCAACCTGCTCGAGATCCGCGGCCTTGCCGGTGTCTTTGTCGACGACGAAATCTCGGCGGGCATCCACGAGGGTGTCAAGCAGTTCCCGCAGTTCAAGATTGCCGGCTCCGTTCACGGCGACTGGGCGCAGGACGTGGCGCAGAAGGCTGTTGCCGGCATCCTGCCGAGTCTGCCCGACATCGCCGGCGTGGTGACACAGGGCGGTGACGGCTATGGCGCCGCACAGGCGATTGCCGCAACCGACCGGAAGATGCCGATCATTATCATGGGCAACCGCGAGGACGAACTGAAGTGGTGGAAGGAGCAGAAGGACGCGAAGAGCTACGAGACCATGTCCGTATCCATCGCGCCAGGCGTCTCCACACTCGCTTTCTGGGTGGCCCAGCAGATCCTCGACGGCAAGGAAGTCAAGAAGGACCTCGTCGTGCCCTTCCTGCGCATCGACCAGGACAATCTCGAAACCAACCTCGCCAATACCCAGGCCGGCGGCGTCGCCAACGTGGAATACACGCAGGCAGACGCAATCAAGGTCATCGAGTCGGCAAAGTAATTCTCCTGGCGACTGCCGCGCGGTCGCAGAAGGTCGCGCGGCATTTTTTGCAAGCAGGCATGGCGGGCAGCATGGATGACGTTTTGAAGGCGGTGATCGCCGTCGATGGCGCCAAGGTGAGTTTCGGCGCCGTCAGGGCACTCGATGGCGTGACCCTTCGCGTCATGCCGGGCGAATGCGTCGGGCTTGTCGGGCACAATGGAGCCGGCAAGTCCACCATCGTCAGCGTGATCAATGGCGGCCTCACACCGCATGAAGGAAGTGTGGCGAGCGACGGCGAACGGCTGGAGCGTTATGGCATCAACGCTGCGCGTGCCCGCGGCGTGCGCTGCGTCTTCCAGGAGCTTTCGCTCTGCCCCAACATTTCGATCGTCGAGAACACGCGCATCATGCATCGCCATCTCGGTGGCTTCGGCTGGCGCAGGCGCGCCGCAAAAATCATCGAGACGAGCCTCGACGCCGTCTTTCCCGGCCACGGCATCGACAGCAGCAGGGCCGTGGGAGATCTTTCGATCGCCGAGCGGCAGATGGTCGAGATCGCAATGGCCTTTTCCGACTCCGGCATTGCGCCGAGGCTGGTTATCCTCGACGAACCGACCTCGTCGCTCGATGCAAGCCTTGCCCGCCAGATGCTCGATCATGTCCGCCGCTTCATTGCAGCGGGCGGGTCCGTCATCTTCATCTCGCATATCCTGCACGAGATCCTCGAAACCGCCGACCGCATCGTCGTCATGAAGGACGGCCGCGTCGTCGCCGAGCGCCCGGCGCAGGGCTTCGACCATCACGGCCTCGTCGAAGCCATGGGTACCGTCGCGAAGGAGGAGACCGGGCAGCGCTCAGTGCGCGAACTGTCCACCGCTCCGCTCATTCTGTCCCATCAGGCGAAGGGGCTTCCTTTTGCGGCCCGCAAGGGCGAGATCATCGGACTGGCGGGTCTGGCGGGCCATGGGCAGACCGAACTCCTGCTCGCGCTGCATGCCGCCCAGTCCAGCAACTGGCTGCCCGAGCGCGATCCGCTCGTCACCTTCGTTGCCGGCGACCGCCGCCTGAACGGCGTCTTCGAACTCTGGAGTATCCTGCGCAACTTCTCCATCGCCTCGCTCGGTGACCTCTCCCGGCGCGGCCTCATCCTCGCGGGCGAAGAGGAGACGAAAGGCGCCGACTGGAAGCGGCGGATCGAGATCCGCACGCCCGATATGGACAACCGCATCCTGTCGCTTTCGGGCGGCAACCAGCAGAAGGTGCTCTTTGCCCGCGCGCTTGCGACGCGCGCGCCTGTTGTCCTGATGGATGATCCGATGCGCGGTGTCGACGTCGGCACCAAGCAGGAGGTCTACGCGATCATCCGCGAGGAGGCGGCGCGCGGCCGCACATTCATCTGGTACTCGACGGAGATGGACGAGGTCCGCCTCTGCGATCGCGTCTACGTCTTCCGCGAAGGCCGCATCACCACCGAACTCGCCGGTGATGCCGTCAACGAGACGAGTATCATCGCCGCCTCCTTCGAGGGGGCCGCTGCATGACGTTCCGGCTGTCGTCCGACGCCCTGCGTCTTGCCATTCCTGCCTTGTCGCTGACGCTGCTGCTCGCCGCCGTCTTCTGGCTGCAGCCGCGCGCCATGAGCTATGTCGGGCTCAACCTGCTGTTCAACCTGGCTGTGCCGATCGCGCTTGCGACGATCGCCCAGATGATCGTGATGGCGGTGAACGATCTCGATTTGTCGATGGGCGCCTTCGTCAGCTTCGTCGCCTGCGTCACCGCGACCTTTCTGCGGGATGCTCCGGTGATCGGCGTGCTGATCCTTGCCGGCGCGATCGCAACTTATGCGGGCCTCGGCGTCGTCATCTATCTGCGCAACCTGCCGTCCATTGTCGTGACCCTCGGCATGAGCTTCGTCTGGGGCGGCCTTGCCGTTCTGCTGCTGCCGGCACCGGGCGGGCAGGCGCCGGACTGGGTGCGCTGGCTGATGACCGTCAAGCCGCCGCTGGCGCCGATGGCGATCGTCGCCAGCATCGTCATCGCCTTGGTCGCCCATCTTCTCGTCATGCGGTCGTCGCTCGGCGTGCTGATGCGCGGCATCGGCGGCAACCAACGCTCGGTCGAGCGCGCCGGCTGGTCGATTGTCGGGGCGCGCGCTTCCGCCTATGGTCTTGCCGGCCTCTTTGCCGTGCTCGCCGGCATCGCCCTCGTCGGCCTGACGACCTCGGCCGATGCCAATATCGCGTTGCGCTACACGCTGCTGTCGATCGCCGGCGTGATCCTCGGCGGCGGCGAGTTCATCGGCGGCCGCGTCTCCCCGATCGGCGCCGTCATCGGTGCGCTGACGCTGACGCTTGCCGGCTCGTTCCTGTCCTTCCTGCGGATCTCGCCGGATTGGCAGATCGGGGCTCAGGGTGCGATCCTGATCATCGTGCTGGCACTTCGGCTGATGCTGAACCGCCTGGAGAAGCGGGAGAAACGCCGATGACCCCGCTCTTTCGCCTATTCCGCAAACCCTGGATCTGGTCGTGGCTTGCCGCCTTTGTCGTCTGGTTCCTGACGATCATGGTGACGCTCGGCGCCAGCGCGCTTGGCCTGTCGCAGGCAGCCCTCACCTTCGCGGCCTTCTCGGTCATCGTCGGCATCGGCCAGATGTTCGTCATCACGCTCGGCCCCGGCAACATCGATCTGTCGGTTCCCGCCACCATGACGCTTGCCGGCACGGTGGCGCTGAAGCTGATGAATGTCGAAAACGGCATGATCCTGCCCGGCCTTCTCGTTGCCATCGTCATCGGCCTTGTCGTCGGCCTCGGCAATTATGCACTCATCAAGGCGCTGCGCATTCCGCCGATCATCGCCACGCTGTCCATGAGCTTCATCGTGCAGTCCGCCGCGATCTGGACGAACCGGGGCTTGCGCATCAAGCCTCCGAGCGTGCTGGCGGAATTCACCACGTCGAGCACGCTCGGCGTGCCGAACGTTGCGATCGTGGCACTCCTCATCTCGCTCCTTGCCTGGTTCCTGCTCGAGAAGACGATCTACGGACGCTGGATCTCGGCGATCGGCCAGAGCATGCCGGCTGCGCGCATGGCCGGCATACCGGTCGACGGCACGCGTTTCGTCACCTATCTCTTCTGCGCCGTGCTCGCATCGGTCGCAGGCTATCTGCTCGCCTGTTTCTCGGGCGGGGCGGCGCTCAACATGGGCTCGGAATATCTGCTGATGTCGATCGCTGTCGTCGTGATCGGCGGCACGGCGGTGGCCGGCGGCGATTCCAACGTGCCGGGCATCTGGGGCGCGTCGCTCTTCATGTTCCTGGTCGTCTCCATGCTCAACACTTACGGGCTCGGCGCGGGCATCCGCCTGATCATGACCGGCCTCATCATCATCAGCGTCATCATGCTCGCCGGCGGTCGCCGAGCTGGCATGCGATAAACGGAAAGACCGCCATGGCCGAGGCCAGCATCTACGAAATCCACGACCCGCGCTTCCGGCAGATGATCGTGACGAGCGCCGGTCTCGACGAACTCTATTCCGGCTGCCGCTGGGCGGAGGGTCCCGTCTGGTTCAACGATGCGAACCAGCTGCTGTGGAGCGACATTCCCAACCAGCGCATGCTGCGATGGACGCCCGAGAGCGGCGTCTCCGTCTATCGGCAACCGTCCAACTTCACCAACGGCCATACGCGCGACCGGCAGGGACGGCTGATCTCCTGCGAGCATGGGACGCGCAGCGTCACCCGCACCGAGGTCGACGGCTCGATCACCGTGCTCGCCGACCGTTTCGAGGGCGCCAGGCTCAATTCGCCGAACGACGTGGTGGTGAAGTCCGACGGCTCGATCTGGTTCACCGATCCGACCTACGGCATCATGTCGGACTATGAAGGTTTTCGCGCCGAGCCGGAGCAGGCAACCCGCAACGTCTATCGGCTCGATCCGACGACCGGCGCGCTTGCGGCTGTCGTCACGGATTTCATCCAGCCGAACGGCCTTGCCTTCTCGCCCGACGAGACAATCCTCTATGTGGCGGATTCGGCCGCAAGCCACGACGAAAGCCTGCCGCGTCACATCCGCGCCTTCGATGTGATCGACGGCAACAGGCTCACGAACAGCCGCGTCTTCTGCCTGATCGACAACGGCATCCCGGACGGCATCCGCACCGACGTCGACGGGAACCTCTGGTCAAGTGCCGCCGACGGCGTGCATTGCTTCGACCCGACGGGCAAGCTGATCGGCAAGATCCGCGTACCGCAGACCGTCGCCAACCTCACCTTCGGCGGCCCCCAACGCAATCGGCTGTTCATTGCGGCGACGCGGTCGGTTTATTCGGTCTATGTCGCGGTGAGTGGGGCTCAGGTGCCGTGAGGTTGGTCGCCTTGAACCAATATACAAACCGTTTCTACAAAAAGCTCGGCGGCCCACGTATGCTGGCCGCCGAGCTCCACATAAATCTCTTCATCATATAGGCTGATTGAACCCTCCGCTCGAGTCCGTAAGACCATGCATTTCCCGGATCAGATCGGCCGCCCGCTCTCCGATGACAACACAGGGCGCCATCGTGTTGCCGGTGGTGATGCGAGGCATGATCGAGGAGTCTGCGATGCGAAGGCCATCAATACCGTACACTTTGAGCTCGTTATCGACCACCGACATGCTGTCGCGTCCCATCTTGGCTGTGCAGGATTGATGCCAGTAGGTGACCGCCGAACGCCGGATAAAGTCGATCATCCCTGATCTGTTGCGCGCGCCCGGAGCAGTCTCGGCCGTTACCAACGGCTTGAAAGCGTCGCTATTTCCCAATTCCCGGCATAGCTCCACCGCGGCCAGGGCAGCAGCCATGTCTTCTGGTTCGCTCAACGAATTGGGTTCGATGAGGATAGGGTCACTTGCGTTGGGGCCGGAGAGCCGAAGCCAACCACGGCTTTTCGGCTGGGCGAGGCCGTTAAACATCGTCCAGCCATGTTCCGGCGTTTCGAGACCCGTCTCGAAGGGCGACGGCACGGCGAACTCCAGCTGGCACTGAAGAATGTCCGGCTGGGCGAGACGCGCGTCGCTTTTCCAGTAGAGTTTTGCTTCGCAGCCACTGCCACCGACGGCTTCTGGTTTTCGATATGCCCAGGTGCTGCCGAATGCGAGGTGATCCTGATGATTGCGCCCAACGCCAGGTAAATGTTGAACCACGGGAATGCCGTGGGCTTGCAGATCATCTTCCGGCCCTATGCCCGACTGCATCAACACTTTCGGTGTGTTGATCGCGCCGAGCGACAGTACCGTTTCGCAACGCGCAATGAATTGACGTCGTTGATCACCGACGAGAGCCTCGATCCCCGTCACGCGCTTGCCATCGAAGATGAGCCGCGTGACCAGTGCGTCGGTCAGCACCGTCAGGTTCGGCCGCGACATGAGCGGACGGACATACGATCCGAACACGGATTCCCGCTTGCCATCGCGGATCCGCAGTTCAGCGATCGATGCCCCTCCTGGCCCCTCCATCATTTCACCGTTCGAGCTATCGTAGACGGGAATGCCGATAGTGGATGCCGCACGCAACAGGGCCTCTGCGATCGGTTGGGGCGCCTGCGGCTGCGCTACGTAGACCGGTCCTCCCACGCCGCGACGCGTTGGGTCCGGAGCGCCGTGCCAGTCTTCGATCCGGCGATAGTAGCCGAGGATCGACTGGTAGCCCCACGCGTCATCGCCGGCTTCAGCGGCAAAGTGGTCCCAGTCCCCCTTGTGTCCTCTGGCCCACACCATGACATTGATGCTCGAACCGCCACCGAGCCCCTTGCCCATGCTGAGAGGAAGACGTCGTCCGTCCAGGCCGGGGGTCGGTTGTCCAACAAAGCCCCAGTCGCGGCTCGAGCCGAGATTGAGCGGCCACTGCGCAGGGTTCGTAACGGTTTCGGCCGCATCGTCCCCACCCGCCTCGAGCAGCAGAACGCTCGCGTTCCCATCCTCTGCCAGTCGCGCAGCGACAACGGAGCCGCTGGACCCGGCGCCGCAGACGATGAAGTCGAAAACATCACCGACCTCGTGCTGAGGAATAGGCGGATTTTCGGGTGCATTTTGGTCATGACTATTCAGCTTCACGTGACTACCTCCGTGAATGGATTGAAAGAAATTGCGAAAGTGCTGGGGATTTCACGGCGAAGCCGCGCAATAGTTCTAATTCAGCGATCGTGCGGCATTTACTTGCTCTGCCGCTACCGCGCCTGGTTCGAGGCCCTGCTCGTCGTCATCGGGACAGTGCGGGCTGTCCCGATGAGGCTGCGTCCGTCATTGCTTCTTCGCCGAGACAGCCTTGGCGGCCTCATCAATGGTATCCGCCACGACTTTCGGCTGCGTCATGAACAGGGCGTGGCTCGCCGAAACCTTGGTGATCTTCGCCTTGATGCGCTCTGCCATGTGGATCAGCATCGCCTGATCGAATGCCTTGTCTTCGGTAGCGATGACGGCCCAGCTCGGCTTGGTGCGCCATGCAGCATTTTCCAACTTCGTGCCGAACGCCGACATGTTGATCGGGACCTGCGCATCCCTCATGAATGCAACATCCGCATCGCTGACGTCATGAGCAAAGCCAGCCTTGAACTTTTCCGGGCTGACATATCCAAAGCCATCTTTCGTGGTCTCAATGACGAATTCCGATGCAGGAGCAAATCCTTGGTATTGCTGTGCCGTTGTCTCGCCGGCATCGGGGGACAGAGCAGAAACATAGACGAGGCCAGCAACCTTTGCGTCGATGCCCGCTTCCGTGATGACCGTGCCGCCCCAGGAATGTCCAACGAGAATGACCGGACCATCCTGCCGTTCCAGCGCACGTTTGGTGGCGGCAACGTCGTCTTCGAGGGAGGTCAGCGGGTTCTGGACGATCGTAACGCGATAGCCGCGCTTGGTGAGATTGTCGTAAACACCCTTCCAGCCAGAACCGTCCGCAAAGGCGCCGTGGACAAGCACAACGTTTCTGACCGACTGGTCTTGAGAGATGGTGTCCGCTGCGTTCGCCGGCAATGCGGCAGCGGACAGTGAGGCTGCAGCAGCAATTGCGGCTACGGTGGTCGTGGTCTTGCGTGTCATGGCTATCTCCTCGTTAACTGCGATAACTATTATCGCGATATATGTAAGCTCGCAGACTTTGGATTGCGCGTCAAGATAATTCTTATCGCGATATTTAATTTCTCTCTAGCATGGGCTATATGGAGTCTACAGGAGCTCACAATGACCGCACGCCATAACGACCCGCCCCCTCTGCACGACCAATTGTGCTACGCAATTTACACTGCTGGTATTGCCATCCAGCGTGCTTACAAGCCCCTTCTCGATGAGTTGGGCCTGACGTACCCGCAGTACCTCGTGCTCAACGTGCTGTGGGGCGAGGATGGGCAGACGGTGGGCGCCATTGCCAATGCCCTTGCCCTGGAATCCAGCACGCTGACGCCGCTTCTAAAGCGCCTTGAGGTATCCGGCCTGCTGCGTAGGACCAGAAACCTGAGCAACGAGCGCCAGGTGTTGATTGCGTTGACCGACGAAGGCAGGGCATTACAGCACAAGGCTGGTTGTCTCAGCGACACCTTGCTTGCAGCTTCGACCCAGACGCCACAGGAATTGGGCGCTCTGAACCGCGACGTCCGCCATCTCCGCAACGCGATCTATTCCCAGATCGGCGGCTGGGACGCACCCGCCTGATTTGCCGTGTATGTCGGCGCCTAAGCTGTTGGCACTGTCCCCCCATCGATTGTATATTCGGTACCGGTGATCGACGCAGCCCGGTCCGAGGCGAGGAAGGCAATCAGGTTTGCGACCTCTTCCGGCTTTGCCGGACGCCCCAGCGGAATGCCGCCCAGCCCGTCCATGATGATCTTTTTGCCCCCCTCGAGGTCTGTTCCGGCCTGCTTCGCCAGGCGCTCTGCAAGGTGGACCGAAGCTTCCGTTTCGATCCAGCCTGGCGACACCCGAACGACACGAACACCTTTGGGCGAAACTTCCTTCGACATCGCCTTGCTGTAAGTGGAAAGCGCTGCCTTCGCCGCAGCATAGGCCGTCGTCGATTCCGGAAGCGGCAGGACTCTCTGGATGGATGTCACATGCACCACCACACCGTTTCCTTGAGCGACCATGTCCGGAACCAGTTGCCGATCCAGGCGAACGGCTGGAAAAAGGTTGAGCGACAGCTCCTTATGCCAGTCGTCTTCCGACAGTGCAGAAAATCCACCTCCGGCCGCTGAAGAGCCACCCAGCATATGGACGATGACGTCGACGCCGCCAAGGCGCCGCCGTGTGGCCTCTGCGACGATTGCACATCCCCCTTCGGTGGTCAGGTCCGCCTCGACGAACAGGTCTTCCGACAGGCTGTCCGGACAGGCCCGAGCGGCTGTCAGCACCTGCGCGCCGAGCTCCCGAAACAGTCTGACGGTCGCGGCACCAGTACCTTTGGTTCCAGCCGTAATGAGGGCCCGTTTGCCTCTCAGGTTGAGAAAGTCGGCCATTATAATATCTCCAGCCTGACAATCCTGTCGTCCTTGATGGTGAAGGCGTGGGTGAGCATCACCGGGCTACCGGGAAACTGGCCGCTCACCCTCGCCCGGACGAGTGCCTTGTCGCCGTCAACCGCGGATTCCACGGGTTCGGCACGGTATTGGGTCGCCTTCTTCGCAGCCACCCACCAGTCGCGGATTGCGACGGCGCCCTGATGGCGAGCGTTCTCATCTTCGACCACGGCATCGACCGCGAGGGTCTTCACCAGCGCATCGGCATCATTGCGACTGTCGGCGTCAAAATACATGTTTACGATATGGGGCAAATCCATCCTGTTTCTCCTCATGATCTGCCCCGATAGTTAGCGCTCGACCATTGCATAGATAAGTGGGATAAACCGGAATTCGGTATTGAACGGATCGGGACAATGGAACACGCCAGCTTGAAGGAACTCGAAGCGGCCATTGCGATTGCCCGGCGCGGGACATTCCGCGCAGCAGCCATCGATCTCGGCATGTCGACCACCGCGCTCAGCCACACCATAGGCAGGCTTGAGGCCGGGCTCGGCGTGCGACTGTTCAACCGCACCACACGCAGCGTGTCGCTGACTGATGCCGGCAGGCTGTTTGTGCAGCAGGTAGGGCCTACGCTTCAGGATCTCCATGCTGCTCTGGATCTGGTACGCTCCCACCGCGAGACTCCTTCCGGAACAATACGGATCAACGCAGCGCCGTTTGCGGCGCGCGCCATCATCTCACCGCTCGTGCTGGAGTTCCTGCGCCGCTATCCCGACATGAATGTCGATATCGTTACCGAGGGGAAAATGGTCGATATCGTCAAGGAGGGGTTCGATCTGGGCGTCAGGGTTGAAGGCCTCGTTCCCACCGACATGATTGCCGTTTCGCTCGGGCGGCCTCAGCGACACGCTGTCGTCGGGTCTCCTGAGTATTTCAAGAAGCACGGTAGGCCCATGGTGCCTCCGGATCTTCTCAATCACCGATGCATCCGCGTGCGGCTGCCTGACGGCTCCTTGTTTCGATGGCGGTTCGAAAAAGACGGCGAGCCGGTGCAGATAGACGTGCGGGGGCCAATCGCACTCGATGAGGCCAGCCTTACGCGGACTGCCGTGCTTGAAAACGCCGGCGTGGGCTACCTCTTTGAACAAGACATTCTCTCGGACATAGAGGCGGGGCGCGTTGCTCGTGTTCTAGAAGATTGGACGCCGCCCTATCCAGGCCTGTGCCTCTACTATCCTGGACGCCGAAATCTATCGGCTGGCGTCAGAGCATTTCTCGACTTAGCTCGTGAGTTCTCCCGAAAAGCGGCTTAACCCACTGCCTTCCGCCTTGAACGCTTTCGAACCGTTGGCCGGTGAACCCTCCTGCTTCGTTCCTGTCTACCGCCCGCCCTGCTACTGCGCCGGCTCCAGCATGGCGCAATCTTCCCCGCCGGTGCACTCTCCCGAGAGGGTGCGCTGACCGAGCGCAATGATAAGGACGGTCGCGGCCCCGGCCGCCGCTGACACCCAGAATCCGCTCTGGGGACCGTAGCTGTCGACGACCCAGCCCGTGACGAAGGCGCCGAGCGCCATGCCGATGCCGATGCCGGTCATCACCCAGGTGACGCCTTCCGTCAGCACCGATTCCGGCACGCGACGCTCGATCAGTCCGAAGGCCGTTATAAATGTCGGCGAGATCGCGATGCCGCTGACGAAGACGGCGACAGCAAGCAGGGTTACCGAGCTGCCGGCGACGAGCAGCGGCAGCGAGGTCAGTGCGAGGATCGCAACAGCGATCAGCAGCTGACGATGCAGGGGGATACGCAGATTAAGCGCGCCGAGGGTCAGACCCACTAGGAAGGAACCGAGGGCATAGACACCGATCACCAGGCTTGCCGCATTCGGCTGACCAAGCTCCTTGGTGATGGCGACAACACTCACTTCAGCGGTTGCGAAGATCGCGCCGACGAAGATCAGCGCGAGCGTGATGATCTGCACCGGACGCTGGCGGATGGCGGAGCCAACCGCAGCCGCGCCGGCGACATGACGCACCTTCGGCTCGGTGCCGCGCTGCACGATGAAGGCGGCCGTCCCGAGCGCCAGAAAAGCTGTGCTCACCATCATGCCGGCTTCCGGGAATAGGGCGACGGCCAGCCCGACCGACAGCGAGGCGCCGGCGATATAGACCAGTTCGTCCGCGGCACTTTCGAACGCGAAGGCGGTGTTGAGCTCGGGCCGGTTGCGAAAGAGCTCCGTCCAGCGCGCCCGCATCAGCGCCGGAATGCTTGGCATGGCTGCCGCGAGGAAGGCTGAGGCAAAGAGTGTCCACACCGGCCAGTTCTGGTTGGTCGCGGCGATCAGCGCGATAAACGCCAGCACGGATACGATGGTTGTGGGAACGACGACTGCCGTCTGGCCCAGCCGGTCGACCGCTCGCGAAATCTGCGGCGAGATCACCGCATTGGTGAGCGCATAGGTCGCCGACACGGCGCCCGCCAGCCAATATTCGCCATGTGCCTGGGAGAGCATGGCAACGATGCCGATCGGCGCCATGGCGATGGGAAGGCGTGCGAAAAAGCCGGCTGCGGAGAAGCCCTTGGCCCCAGGTGCCGCGAATATTTGTTTATACGGATTTGACATGGGACGACCCTTCCAGCTATCGGATAGAACACTCATATACGGAGCGTATGTGTTTAGATAATGCATACGTCACGTATGTCAATGAAAAAAGATACGCGGCGTATGCCAATGGAGAAGCCATGCGCAAACCGCGCCAGGAGATGATCGCAGAGACCCGCGGCAAGCTTATCGCAGCCGGGCGGCGCGCCTTTGGCACGATCGGCTACGCGGAAGCGTCGATGGACGATTTCACCGGCGAAGCGGGACTGACGCGAGGGGCCCTCTATCACCACTTCGGTGACAAGAGAGGCCTGCTCCAGGCCGTCATCATCGAAATCGACGCGGAAATGACGGAACGGCTGAACGAGGTCTCGGCCGCCGCTCCGACGCGCTGGCAGGGCTTTGTCGACGAGTGCTCCGCTTATATCGAAATGGCGCTTGAGCCCGAAATCCAGCGTATCATGTTTCGCGATGGCCCGGCTGTACTCGGCGACATCTCGCAATGGCAGAACACCCCCGGCTGTATCGCCGCCCTCTCCCGCAGCCTCGACCGTCTCAAGGCCGATGGCGAGATTATCGACATCGACACCGAAACCGCCGCTCGCCTTATCAATGGCGCCAGCAGCCATATGGCGCTTTGGATCGCCAATGCCGAGAATCCGGAGGCGGTTTCGAAGCGGGCGGTTGCGGGGTTCAAGGCTATGCTGGGCAGCCTCCGCAGGCAGCAACGAGGTGTTTGATTTTCTATTCAGGCGCCGTGGGGGTCGGTCCTCGACGATCGCGTTCCCGCCCCTCTCTAGCCGCCACTCCACACTCTGATACGTTTTTGGCATTTCCTGAAACATGCCAGATACGCAGACCCGTCAGACATCACTCCGTCACGAAATGTCGCCTCGGGCGACAAGAACATGGAGTGCCTCATGAAGAAGTTTGACAATATTCTCGCCTGGCGCCGGCTTGCCCGCGGAGCAATGGTGATGGCGGTTGGACCGATGTTGCTGTTCCCAGCCGGTTACCTTGTGCCAGCGAGTGCCGCCGACGTCACATCGGACGGGCCGGCGACGCCGATCGAGGCCGACGAAACGATCCGCCCGTTCCAGATCCACGTTCCGCAGTCACAGCTTGACGATCTGCGCAAGCGCATTGCCGAAGCGCGTTGGCCAGATAAGGAAACCGTGAGCGACACCTCGCAAGGCATCCAGCTTTCGCGCGTCCAGGATCTGGTCCGTTACTGGGGCACTGATTACGATTGGCGCAAAGCCGAGGCGGAGCTCAATGCACTTCCGGAATTCATCACGACGATCGACGGGGTCGATATCCAGTTCATCCATGTGCGATCGCGTCATCCCAACGCCCTTCCGGTCATTCTGACCCATGGTTGGCCGGGTTCGACCTTCGAGTTCATCAAGGCGATCGGCCCTCTTACCGATCCGACTGCTTATGGCGGTAAAGCGGAGGACGCATTTGACGTGGTCATTCCTTCCATCCCCGGCTACGGCTTTTCGGGTAAGCCGACGGAGCTTGGCTGGGGCCCCGACCGCGTTGCGCGGGCATGGGACATCCTGATGAAGCGGCTCGGCTATGCGCACTACGTTTCCCAGGGTGGCGACCATGGTTCCGTTATCTCCGACGCGCTGGCGCGCCAGGCACCGAAGGGCCTGCTTGGTATCCATCTCAACATGCCGGCGACCGTTCCGGGCAATCTCACCAAGGCGATCAACAGTGGAGACCCGGCTCCTGCGGGACTGTCGGCGCTCGAGCGGGATGCCTATGAATCGTTGAGCACCTTCTTCGGCCGGAATGCGGCCTACGGGGCCGTGATGGTGACGCGTCCGCAGACGATCGGCTACTCGCTTTCCGACTCACCGTCGGGACTGGCTGCCTGGATCTACGAAAAATTTGCTCAATGGAGCGACAGCGAGGGCATTCCCGAGCGCGTTTTTTCCAAGGACGAAATGCTGAATGACATCACATTGTACTGGCTGACCAACACGGGGGCATCCTCGTCGCGGTTCTATTGGGAGAACAACAACAACAACTTCAGCTCAGACGCGCAGAAGACCAAAGAGATCAAGATCCCGGTGGCAATCAGCGTATTCCCAAAGGAGATCTACCAGGCGCCGGAGAGTTGGAGCAAGGAGGCCTACCCCACGCTGCATTACTACCACCGTGTCGATATGGGCGGTCACTTCGCCGCCTGGGAACAGCCCCAGCTTTTCGCTGAGGAACTGCGAGAGGCATTCAGGTCGGTGCGTTGATACATCGGCTGCAGAATGACGGCTTGGCATATCCGCGGCTGAGAGTGGCGAATTCAAAGCCGCGGAGAATCCAGCTCGAACCGTTTCATCAAATCTTCCTCATCCCACTGTATTTTCCGCGGGTTAGTTCATTGCGCCACCAGCGGCCAATACCTCTTCCTGCGTGTCGAGGTCGAGCAGGGCCGCGTCGCCAACATCGACATCGCGCACGGGCAGGGCTGATGTGGCGATGATATCACGGGCGCCGACATCGCCTTCAAGTCTAAGGACTGCCTGATTGAGAGAACGTGGCAGGATAATGGGATTGCCGGGTTTGCCGTGTGAGACGGCGCGCACGACGGCCTCGCCGCCGGCGTTGCGAAAGGCGGAAATCAGAGCATCGAGATGCGCCGTGGAAATGCCGGGCATATCGGCCAGCATGACGAGAATGCCTTCGGCGCTGTCAGCGTCCCTCGATGAGAATCCTGCTTTGAGCGAGCTCGCCATGCCGCTGGCGTAATCGGGATTATCGATGAAAGTCAGAGCGAGCCCATCGAGCGCGGCCTCGATCTCGCTCCTGCGATGGCCCGTGACGACAATAACGGAGGCTGCATCCGCAGCGAGTGCGGTCAATGCCGACCGCCGCACGAGCGGCACGCCGTCGAATTCGGCCAGCAGCTTGTGCCTCCCACCCTCACCCATCCGGCTTGCCTTGCCGGCAGCGAGAATGACGATCGCGACTGACGCCTCACGCATAAGCCACCAGTCTTGCCGCGGCGACATCCGCCAGAACAGACAGGGCGAGCGAGGTTGCATCTCGCGTCGGGCCGAACATCCCGATGGGCGCCTTGATGCGACCGATATCATCCTTTCCGAAAGCCATGGCTGTCAACCGCTCGACACGCCGATGATGCGTCCGGGTGCTGCCGAGCGCGCCGATATAAAAGGCGGGTGAGTGAAGCGCGGTCTCGAGAATGGCGGCTTCGGCGTCGAGGTCATGATGCAGGAGCACGACGGCCGTGAAGGGGTCGATGATGTCGGCTGCGACCTTGGCCCCCTCGTCCTGCCCCCTGACGATCACGTCGTAGGCGGAAGCCTCGGCCAGTCGTGCGACGGCCTGCGCTTCGATGGTCCGCCCGGAAAGGACAATGCGGGTACGGGGACGGTAGACGGTCAGAAAATCTCGCTCGTGCCAGCACGCCCGTGGCAGTGGGTCTACCGCTTCGAGCGTCTGCCGCTCCGGCGAATATGCAAGGCCGGCTGCCTGCCTGCGTTCGAGACGATCAAGAACATGCTGCAAAGCTCCGACATCTTTGAGGACATGGATTGCAACAGCGATCCCGCCGCCGCAGGGAAGGACAATGTCGAAGAAGGGAGAGCCGTCGCCGAACTTGACCGTGCGGTCCCGTCCTTCCGCCATTGCCAGAAGTGCTTCGGAAGCGACGGCGGCTTCGACGCATCCGCCGGAGACATAGCCGCAGAACCGCCCGTCTGCTGCAACGGCCATATGAGCGCCGAGCGCCCGCGCCGCTCCGCCCCGGATTTCGACGAGGGTGGCAAGTGCCGCCGCGCCGAGACCATGGGCGTCTATCGCGAAGCGAAGCAGTTCCGCCGGATCGTCGGTGGACGCGGCCCTGACGGGAATTGGCGCCGTGATGGGCGCAAGTGTCTGATCCATCGGAAATCCTACAGGAAGTGACGGGGGTCCGCTTTCGAGACCACCGCCGAAATAATCAGGCCACATCCGGCAAGCCACCGATGAGCTTGTCAAGTGTCAGCGGATAGTGCCGGACCCTGACGCCGGTCGCGTTATAGACGGCGTTGGCGATTGCTGCCGCGACGCCGCAAAGGCCAAGCTCGCCGACGCCCTTTGCCTTCATCGGCGAGGACATCGGATCGGTCTCGTCCATGAAGATCACCTCCTGGTGCGGAATGTCGGCATGCACCGCCACTTCATAGCTGGCGAGATCGTGGTTGACGAAGAAGCCGCGACGGGTGTCGACCGCCAATTCCTCGGACAGCGCGCCGCCCGCCCCCATCGTCATCGCGCCGATGACCTGGCTTCGGGCGGTGATCGGATTAAGGATTCTTCCCGCCGCACAGACTGCGAGCATCCTGCGGATCCGGCTTTCCCCAGTGGCAATGTCGACGCCAACCTCGACGAAGTGCGCGCCGAATGTCGATTGCTGATGCGTTTCGGTGAGCTCGCCCCACTTGATGGTGTCTTCGCCGACAAGGCCATCCGGACCGGCGGCTTCGGCAAGAGGCACCGAACGATTGCCCGAGCGGACCTCGCCATTCTCGAAGACGATGTCTTCGGAGTTGAAGCCGAGCTTCTTGGCGATGGCCTCACGCAGCTTGACACAGGCTGCGTAGACGCCAGACGTGGAAGAGTTCGCACCGAACTGTCCGCCGGAACCCGCAGAAACCGGAAAACGCGAGTCGCCGAGTTGGACGGCGACCTTGTCGATCGTGACCCCCATCATCTCGGCCGCCGTCTGGGCGATGATCGTGTAGCTGCCGGTTCCGATGTCGGTCATGTCGGTTTCCACAGTCACGACGCCTTCCCGGTCGAGCTTTACCCGGGCTCCGGAGGGAAGGACGAGGTTGTTGCGGAAGGCAACGGCGACGCCCATGCCGACCAGCCAGCTGCCATCCCGTCTGGAACCCGGCTTTCCTCTTTCACGCCAGCCAAACCGCTCCGCACCTAGTGTGAGGCAGCCGACGAGATTGCGCTGGGAAAAAGGCCGCTGCGGCTTTTCCGGATCGACCTGCGTGTCGTTGACGATCCGAAATTGTACAGGATCGATCCCAACTTTTTCGGCAATCTCGTCGATGGCGATTTCGAGCGCCATCAGTCCGGGGGCTTCGCCCGGAGCGCGCATGGCATTGCCCTCCGGGAGATGAAGCGTCGCAAGACGCATTGCGGTCATCCGGTTTGCACCCGCATAGAGGAGCCGCGTCTGGTTGACGGCGGTCTCCAGTCCGCCGCCCGGAAGGTCGCCGGACCAGCTTTCGTGCGCAATGGCAGTGATCTTGCCGTCACGCTCGGTTCCAATGCGGATCCGCTGGATCGTCGCCGGCCGATGGGTGGTGTTGTTTATCAGGAGGGGGCGAGGCAAGGCGACCTTGACGGGCCGCTTGACCGCACGCGCACCGACAACGGCCAGCACGGCATCCGCCCGCAGGAACAGCTTGCCGCCGAAGCCGCCGCCGATGAACGGCGACATGAGGTGGATATTCTCCTTGTCGATGTCGAGCGTCGTTGCAAGGTCGGAGCGCCACCAGTCGATCATCTGGCTGGAGGTCCAGACGGTCACCTCGTCGCCGTTCCAGGCTGCGATCGATGCGTGCGGCTCCATCATCGCATGCGACTGGTCGGGCGTCGTGTAAGACGCGTCGACAGTGACGGGAGCTGACCTGAAGGCAGCCTCGAAGTCGCCGACCGCTGTATCGGGCTGCTGAGATTCATCCGGCTTGACGGCTGAATCCTTTGCCTGACCGAGATCGAACACACCCTTTTCTTCGGCATAGTCGACCTTGACCAGGGAGGCTGCGGCGCGTGCCTGCTCGAAGGTCTCGGCGACGACGACCGCGATTGCCTGGTGATAGTGCTGAACCTCGTCGCCACCGAAAAGCTTGGCGGTGTTGAACCTGCCCTTCTTCCGCTCGCCGATATCGAGCGTCGTCACGACGGCAAGCACGCCCGGAGCCTTTTTGGCGGCGGAAACGTCCATGGACGTGATGCGGCCCTTGGCGATGGCCGCGCCAACGGGATAACCGTAGGCGTAGGACATATTCGGATCGTGCCACTCATAGGCGTACATCGCGCGGCCGGTCGTCTTGAGCTGACCATCGATGCGGTGGATCGGCTGGCCGACGACCTTCAGATTGTCGATCGGGTTGGTTGTCGCTGGCGTATCGAACTGCATGGCTCAACCCCTTGCTTCGGCAATGACCGCGCCGAGCGTGCGCTCGACCAGGTCGACCTTGAAACGGTTCTGTTCGGTCGGGTGCGCGCCGGCAAGAAGCACGCCTGCCACCGCCCGCGCGCCTTTCGGCAGCTCGGCTTCGGCGGCCTCGATGCGCCACGGTTTGTGGGCGACGCCGCCGACGGCGAGACGTCCTGTCCCATCCGGCTGGATCACGGCTCCGACCGAGACCAGCGCAAAGGCATAGGAGGCGCGGTCTCGCACCTTGCGATAGATGTGCTTGCCGCCGATCGGGGGTGGCAGCAGGACCGCCGTGATCAACTCGCCGCGCTCAAGAACGGTTTCGATATCAGGCGTGTCGCCGGGCAACCGATGAAAGTCGGCGATCGCAATCGCGCGGCGACTTCCGTCGGCCTTGACCGTTTCCACAACAGCATCGAGCGCCCGCATGGCGATGGCCATGTCACTCGGGTGAGTGGCGATGCAAGCTTCGCTGGTGCCGACGACGGCATGCTGGCGGCTGAAGCCGCCGATGGCGGAACAGCCGCTGCCCGGCTGCCGCTTGTTGCACGGCTGGTTCGGGTCATAGAAATAAGGACAGCGCGTGCGCTGCAGGAGGTTGCCGGCCGTCGTCGCCTTGTTGCGCAGTTGCCCGGAGGCGCCCGCGACAAGCGCCCTGGAGATCAGGCTGTAGTCGCGGCGAACGGTCTCATGAGCTGCAAGATCGGTGTTGCGGACCAAGGCGCCGATGCGCAGCCCGCCCTGCGGCGTGGGTTCGATCTTGTCGAGGCCGACACCGTTGACATCGATCAGATGCGTTGGCGTTTCGATCTCGAGCTTCATCAGGTCGAGGAGGTTGGTGCCGCCGGCGATGAACTTGGTTTCAGGATTGGAGGCTGCCGCCTTGGCCGCGGCCTCGACGGACGAGGCACGTTCATAAGTGAAGGCTCTCATGCTTTAATCCCCGCGACTTCCGAAATGGCATCGATAATGTTGGAATAGGCGCCGCATCGACAGATATTGCCGCTCATGCGTTCGCGGATCTCGGCCGCAGTGACGGCCGCCTGAGCCGTAAGATCGCCGGTGACGTGGCTCGGTATATTCGCCTTGATCTCCTCGAGCACCGCCACGGAGGAACAGATCTGTCCCGGCGTGCAGTAGCCGCACTGGAAGCCGTCATGCTTGACGAAGGCCGCCTGCATCGGATGAAGGTTTTCAGGCTGGCCGAGGCCCTCGATCGTGGTGATTTGATCGCCTTCGTGCATGACCGCCAGCGTCAGGCAGGAATTGATGCGGTGGCCGTCGACCATGACGGTGCATGCACCGCATTGGCCGTGGTCGCATCCCTTTTTCGTGCCTGTGAGATGTAGGTGCTCGCGCAACGCGTCGAGCAGCGACGTTCTGTTGTCGACCTCGAGATCGCGCTTCTCACCGTTAACCGCGAAGGAAACCTTGGATGTATAGGCCATGTCATTTCCTGGGGACTGTGCCGCCGCGGGCGCGACGGCTGCGGTGACCGCAATCGTTGCGGCCGACGAGATAAGTAGATCTCGACGGGAAAGTTCCAGTTGTGTCTGGCTTGGCATGAACTGTTCCACCTTGCTCGTTGGACATAGGCGCGCGTCAACGCCGTCTGCTGAGGTAGTGCAACTCCGCCTCCTGATTAGACCCCTTCCGTTGCATACGGTTATCGATCTGGCTCATGAATTCCCCGAGCCGCGGTCATAAGATGCCGCGAGCCACAACATCAATGAAGTTGGCTTGGACGCGGAAGCGCCAGCGGAGCAACGCCCGCCGATGCGCGCGAAAAAAAGCAGCGCCATGCGCAAAAAATGATGCTTTTCGGGCTCATCATTATTCCCTACTCCCTATCGAAGCAGGTGACGAAAGGGGAAGACCGCATGCCCACGCCGTTTTACTGGAACGAGCTCAATACATATGATTTTGCCGGCCTCTCCCCCGAGACCACGATTGCTATTCTGCCCATCGCCTCGACGGAACAGCACGGCCCGCATCTGCCGATTGCAACGGATGTCGCCATCGCGACCGGCATGCTGGCGGAGCTGAAGAGGCAGCGGCCGGAGGATCTGGACATGCTGGTCCTTCCGACACAGGAGATCGGCAAGGCCAACGAACACATCTACGGCCCCGGCACGCTGTCGCTCGGTGCCGAGCTGCTCATCCCCGTCTGGACGGCGATCGGCGCAAAGGTTGCCGAAGCCGGGCTGCGGAAGATGGTGATCGTCAATTCCCACGGCGGCAATGTCGACATCATGAGCATCGTCGCGCGCGAACTGCGCGTGCACTATCAAATGGCGGTGGTCTCCACGCAATGGGGCCGTTTCGGCCACCCGGAAGGCATGGTCAGCGATCACGAGAGCAAATACGGCATCCACGGCGGCGATGTCGAGACGTCGTTGATGCTGCATTTCCGCCCCGAACTGGTGCGGATGGACAAGGCCCAGAACTTTGCCTCGAAGGCCGAAAGGATGCGGGAGCAATCCAGATTTCTTCAGCCTCTGCCGCCGCATTCGCTCGCCTGGATTGCGCATGACCTCAATCCCTTCGGCGTGGTCGGCGATGCCTCGATTGCCACTGCCGAAAAGGGCGAGGCGATCTGCCGCCATCAAGTCAAGGGGTTCGTCGAGCTGCTCCGGGACCTCAAGGCCTATCCGCTTTCGAATCTCTATGTGAAATAGGTTCAGCCGCCGGTTTCACATCCGGTGGGATATGACCCTTGGCCTGCAATTCCTGCACCAGGCCGAGCAGTTCAGCGAGCAGATATTCGACGAAAAGGCTGGTGGCCGCGTCGAGCGGCGCACGGGCGCGGGCAAACAGTTTCATCTGCTGGTAACGCGCATGCGGCTCGGCGATCGGCCGGAAGACGAGTTCACCGCGCCGGCATTCGGTGATGACGTCAAGCGGATTGAGCAGCGTCAGCCCCGTGCCGCATTTGACGAGCTGTTTCAGCATCTCCGATGCATTGGTTTCCAGCACCGGCTCGACCGAGATGGGCAGGCGCGCAAAAGCAAGGTTGATCACCTCGCGCAGGCTGGTGCCCGGCTGCGCCAGAACCAGTTTTTCCTGGGTGACATCGGCGAGGTTGATCGGCCCGGGACCGATCAGGTGATGCCCCGGCGGCAGCACGACACCGATCGGGATATCGAAATTTCCGAGCGTGCGGATGCCGGGCATGGCGGGGATGTTGAAGCCAAGACCGATATCCACCTCGCCTGATACAACGGGGCTGGCCGTCGTGCCGCCGGTGTCGTTGCGCAGCTGGACGAAAACGCGCGGATGTTCTGAAAGAAAGCGCGCGATGATTTCGGGCAGCGGTCCGGCGGCAAGCCCAACGGTGGTCACCATGCGCACCTTGCCTGCCTGCTGCATCTTGAGGCTGCGGATGCGCCCTTCCAGACGCTCGTAATTCTTCAGCACGTCCCGGATATGCTCGATGCAGAGTTCGCCGGCAGCCGTCAGCCGCAAGCCACGCGGCAGCCGCTCGAAAAGCGGCGCCCCGATCTCCTCCTCCAGCGCCAAAATCTGCCTGTTGACCGCCGATGACGCAACATTGAGGCGCGCGGCCGCCTTGCGGATCGAACCACAACGGGCAATCTCGTTGATGTAGAGAAGGCGTCTGGAGTGCAGCATGGTCTCTCCGATGCATAAATTTTGCGCAGAGCGCACAAATTATTTTCAGCTTTCCGACAGATGCCGAAAAGGCATCAATGCGCACGAATTTTGATGCTTTTCAAAGCGCATGGCAATGGCTCAAATTCCCTCAAAAGGAGGCCGAGCAAGGCCTCCCTCGGTCAAAAAGGGGAACTGCCGACCATGTTGAAAGCACAGACGAAGACGCAATTCCTGAGCTGCCTCGGCCTCGCTTCGATGCTTGCCGCCGCCTCGCCGGCGCTTGCCCTCGACAAGGTGAGCTATGGGACGAACTGGCTTGCCCAAGCGGAACATGGCGGCTTCTACCAAGCCGTCGCCGACGGTACCTATGCAAAATACGGCCTCGACGTCACCATCGTCCAGGGCGGCCCGAATGCTGCAAACAGCGCGCTCTTGATCTCCGGCAAGCTCGATTTCTACATGGGCGGCCCGCAGGGCGAAATATCCGCCGTCGAGCAGGGCATTCCGCTGGTCGATGTCGCCGCGATCTTCCAAAAGGATCCGCAGGTGCTGATCGCCCATCCGGACAACGGCGTCGACAAGTTCGAGGATCTCGCCAAGCTGAAAACGCTGTTCCTCAGCAAGGACGGCTACCTCACCTATTTCGAATGGATGAAGGCCAACTTCAAAGGCTTCAAGGACGAACAGTACAAGCCCTATAACTTCAGTCCCGCGCCCTTCCTCGCAGACAAGGACTCTGCCCAGCAGGGGTACCTGACCTCCGAACCTTACGAGATCCAGAAGCAGGCAGGCTTTGAGCCGAAGGTCTTCCTGCTCGCCGACAACGGCTACTCGCCCTATTCGACGATGATCACGACAACACAGGCGATGATCGACAGCAAGTCCGATGTCGTGCAGCGCTTCGTCGATGCCTCGATCGAGGGCTGGTACAACTACCTCCATGGCGACAACACCAAGGCGAACGAGCTGATCAAGAAGGATAATCCTGAAATGACGGATGGCCAGCTCGCCTATTCGATCGCCAAGATGAAGGAATACGGCATCATCGAATCCGGCGACAGCCTCGACAAGGGCATCGGCTGCATCACCGATGCGCACTACAAGACGTTCTTCAACGAGATGGTGGCGATCAAGGTCTTCAAGCCGGAGACGGATTACACCAAAGCGTTTACGACGAAGTTCGTCTGCAAGAGCACCGGCGTGGCACTGAAGAAATAGGCTTACCGCCGGCTCTCCTGGTCCGCCAATGAGGACGTGGCGGGCCGTATCCTCCCCGCATGAACGAGACAGCAATGCTCCCAGCAGACGCCCAGGCGGTATCCCCGAAAGAGACGCGCAAGCGGCCGCTTGTTATCATGCAATCGGTGTCGAAGATCTTCTCCAGCGGCACTGTCGCCCTTTCGCACATGTCGCTCACGGTCGAAAGCGGCGAGTTCGTCAGCCTGCTCGGCCCTTCCGGCTGCGGCAAGTCGACGGCGCTGCGCATCATCGCCGGTCTCGGCGATGTCACCTCGGGAACGATCGATTGGCCGAGTTCGCGCATCAATTCCAGAGGTCTGCCGGAGGGCGATATCGGCTTTGTCTTCCAGGAGCCGACGTTGATGCCCTGGAAGAACGTGTTCGACAATGTCCATCTGCCGCTGTGGTTGAGGCGCGTTTCGAAGGCAGCCGCGCATGATCAGATCATGGAAGTGCTAGCAACCGTCGGCCTTCAGGATTTTGCCAAGGCCTATCCGCGCGAACTTTCCGGCGGCATGAAGATGCGCGTCTCGATCGCCCGTGCGCTGGTGACGAAGCCGAAGCTGCTGCTGATGGACGAGCCTTTCGCCGCGCTCGATGAGATCACCCGTCAGAAGCTCAACGACGATGTGCTGCGGCTGTGGAAGGCGACCGGCATTACGGTGATTTTCGTGACGCATTCGGTCTTCGAGTCCGCCTATCTCTCGAACCGCATCGTCGTGATGAAGGCAAGGCCCGGGCGCGTGCATGCCGACGTCCCGCTGATCACCAGCCTCGAACGCGACGCGCACTACCGCACCTCGGAAGAATACCGCAAGGCCTGCGAAACGGTATCGCATTCGCTGATCGGGGCGATCAATTCGGCAGGGGATCATTGATGAGTGACGAAACAGACACATCGCCGCTGCTCGTTAAGGGTACCGCAAGCGCAACGCGCCGCGATCTTGCGCTGCGCATCGCCATCCCCTTCCTCGTCATCGCCCTGTTGATCCTTGTCTGGTACGCCTATGTGAAACTGTCCGGCGTGCCACCCTATATCCTGCCAGGACCGGCCGCTGTGGCAAACGCCTTCGTGACGGATTGGGGTACGCTGGCCCCTGCCCTCTGGGTCACCACCAAGATCACCTTCATGTCGCTGATGCTGGCGCTTGTCGGCGGCGTCGGCTTTGCGATCTTTCTCGTGCAGTCGCGCTGGGTCGAGCTTGCCTTCTATCCGCTTGCCGTCATCCTGCAGGTAACGCCGATCGTCGCCATCTCGCCGCTGATCCTGATCTATGCGCCGTCGACACAGGTCGCGCTGCTGATCTGCGCCTTCCTCGTCGCCTTTTTCCCGATCCTTTCGAACATGGTGCAGGGACTGAAGAGCGTCGACCACAATCTGATCAACCTCTTTGAACTCTACGGCGCCTCGCGATGGCAGACGTTGATCCATCTGAAGATCCCGGCCGCCCAGCCCTATTTCATGACCGGCCTTCGCATCGGCGGCGGGCTCGCACTGATCGCCGCTGTCGTCGCCGAATTTGCCGCGGGCTCGGCCGGTGCCGGATCCGGTCTCGCCTTCCGCCTGCTCGAAGCGCAGTACCGGATGAACATCCCGCGGCTCTTCGCAGCCCTCTTGATGCTCTCCATGCTTGGCGTAGCGATCTTCGGCCTCACCACACTCATCGCCTGGCTGAGCCTCCACCGCTGGCATGAGAGCAGCATCAAACGGGAAAACTGATGACCTATTCCTTCATATCCCCGCCGAATGCTGCCCGGTTCGTGCTGAGCAATGCGACAGTGCCCGCCGTCACCGTCGAGCATATCGACGTGCCGGTCACAGAAGGGCTGGCCACAGTCGATATCGTCATCAGCGACGGCATGATTGCCGCCATCCGGCCGGCCGGCGCCGCACCCGCCGATTATGCCAGGACCGATCTCAGGGACGGAATGGTCTGGCCGTGCTTTGCCGATATCCATACCCATCTCGACAAGGGCCATATCTGGCCGCGCCAGGCCAATCCCGACGGTAGCTTCATGGGTGCGCTCGATGCCGTCAGGGCCGACCGTGAAGCCAACTGGTCGGCGGCAGACGTCAAACGGCGCATGGAATTCTCGCTCCGCTCCGCCCATGCCCATGGCACCAGCCTGATCCGCACGCACCTCGATTCGCTTGCGCCCCAGCATCGCATCTCCTTCGAGGTCTTTGCCGAAATCCGGGATGCCTGGAAAGACAGGATCGCACTGCAAGCGGTCGCCCTCTTCCCGCTGGATGCCATGGCAGACAGCGCCTTCTTTGCCGATCTCGTCACAACAATCCGACAGACCGGCGGCCTGCTTGGCGGCGTCACCCGGATGGGGCCGGAGCTTGTCTGGCAGCTCGACATGCTCTTCAGGACTGCCGCAGAGCATGGCCTGGATATCGATCTGCATGTCGACGAGACGGATGATCGCGGTGCGGAAACACTGAAGGCAATTGCCGAGGCCGTGCTGCGCAACGGGTTCGAGGGCAAGGTGACCGCCGGCCATTGCTGCTCGCTCGCCCGCCAGGACGAAGACACCGCCGCGCGCACCGTCGAGTTGGTCGCCAAGGCAGGTATCGCGGTCATCGCGCTGCCGATGTGCAACATGTATCTGCAGGACCGCTATCCCGGCCGCACCCCGCGCTGGCGCGGTGTCACCCTGTTCAAGGAGCTGGTCGCCGCCGGTGTCGCGACCGCGGTCGCATCCGACAATACCCGTGATCCCTTCTATGCCTATGGCGATCTCGATCCGGTGGAGGTCTTCCGCGAGGCCGTGCGGATTCTGCATCTCGATCACCCGCTCGATACCGCCGCCCGTGTCGTCACCACCTCGCCCGCCGCCATCGTCGGGCGACCGGACAAGGGCCGTATCGCCGCCGGCGATCCCGCCGATCTCGTGCTCTTCAGCGCACGGCGCTGGAGTGAATTCCTGTCCCGTCCGCAGTCTGACCGCGTCGTGCTTCGCCGCGGCAAGGTGATCGACCGCAGTCTGCCGGATTACCGTGAACTCGATAGTGTCGTTGGAGCCTGACATGGCCGATTATCAGAAGATCAAAAAGGACCTCGAAGGCATCGCTGTCGAGGACAATCCGGCGCTGGTTCGCCAGAAGAGCCGGGATTTCTATTGGTACTCGCCGATCCTGAAGGCGCAGCTCGACAATGTTTCCGCCGATCTCGTCGTCACGCCGAAGACCGAGGAAGAGGTCATCCGGACGCTGAAGGTCGCCTATGCCCATGGCGTGCCGGTCACGCCGCGCGGCGCCGGCACCGGCAATTACGGCCAGGCCATGCCGCTTTCCGGCGGCATCGTGCTGAACCTTGCAGCTATGGACAAGATCAAAGAGATCCATCCCGGCCGCGTCGTCTGCGAACCGGGCATCGTACTTGCCCAACTCGACAAGCAGACCAAGGCCCATTCCGGCCAGGAGCTGCGCTTCCACCCCTCCACCGCCCAAACGGCGACGGTCGGCGGCTTCATTGCCGGCGGCTCGGGCGGCGTCGGCTCGATCACCTGGGGCGGCTTGCGCGACCTCGGCAATATCCTGCGCCTGCGCGTCGTCACGATGGAGGCCGAACCGCGCGTGCTCGACCTCACCGGCTGGGATCTCCAGAAGGTGAGCCACGCCTACGGCACCAACGGTATCATCACCGAGATCGAGATGCCGCTTGCGCCTGCCTATGACTGGGTCGATGTGCTCGTCGGCTATGACGACTTCATGGAAGCGGTGCGCTTTTCCGACGCGCTGGCGAAATGCAACGGCATCCTCGTCAAGGAGATCGCGCCGATCGCCGCTCCCATCCCTTACGACTATTTCACCCGCCACAAGCCCTACATCCGTCAGGGCCAGTCGATTGTCGTGCTGATGATCGCGCCGCACTCCATGGATGCCTTTCTTGCCTTCACGGCGGCGCAGAAGGGCGAGATCATGTTCCGCTCCGACAAGGTGGAAAGCATGCGCGGCATCCCGCACGCCTATGAGCTTGCCTGGAACCACACGACACTGCGTGCGCTGAAGGTCGACCCGAGCTTCACCTATCTGCAGGTGCAATATCCTGGACCCGATCATGTCGCCAAGGTCCGCAAGATGGTGGAGATCTTCGGTGACGAAGTGCCGGGTCATCTCGAATTCATCAAATTCGACGGCCAGATCCAGTGCTCGGGCCTGCCGCTGGTGCGCTATACCACCGAGGAGCGGCTGGAGGAGATCATCAAGATCCACCAGGATAATGGATGCCCGATCTTCAACCCGCACCGCTATACGCTCGAAGAAGGCGGCATGAAGCGGACCGATGCGGTGCAACTCGCCTTCAAGCAGGAAACCGATCCGAAGGGCCTGCTCAATCCCGGCAAGATGATCGCCTGGGAAAATCCCGATTTCGATTTCAACGCCGGCAAGAACTATCTCTTCCCCGGCCTGGCGGCCCTGATGGAGGCCTCATGAGGGTTCTCGTCCTCCACTCTCACCCGGTCGAGGAAAGTTATGGCAAGGCGCTTTACCGGCAAACCGTCGAGAGCCTGCAGAAGGCCGGGCATATGGTGGATGGCTGCGACCTCTATGAAGAGCGGTTCGATCCGGTGCTCTCGCGCCACGACCGGCTCGCCTATCACGACTATCCGGAAAATCTGAAGCTGGTGGAATCGCATGTCGAAAGGTTGAAGGCGGCCGAGGGGCTGGTGATCTGCACCCCGATCTGGAACTTCGGCTTTCCGGCGATCCTCAAGGGATATTTCGACCGAGTCTGGCTGCCGGGCGTTTCCTTCGAGCTGGTCAACGGCAAGGTGGAATCGCGGCTGCGCCACATCCGCAAGCTCGCAGCCGTCCTGACCTACGGCGCAACGCCCTTCCGGGCCTTCGCTGCCGGCAACCCTCCAAAGAAAATCGTCAAGCGCGTGCTGAGGGCGCAGATCAATCCAGTGAGGCCGGTGACGTTCCTGGCCCATTACGACATGAACAATTGCACGCCGGAAACGCGGGCAAAATTCCTCGCCCGCGTCGGAGGGGCGATGGAGCGCTTTTAGAAGATTTTCGCGGCCGTCACCTCGACTTCGACGAGGAACTCAGGGCGGGTAAAGCCGCCGATGACGAGCAAGGTGGAAACCGGCTTTGGATCGAGCGTATAGCGATCCCGCACGGCCATATAGGCCGGGAAATCCTCGCGGCGGGTGACGAAGCCCGAAATGCGGATGACATCGGCAAAACTCATCTCCGCCTCTTCGAGGATCGCCTTGATCGCCTCGAAGCAGAGCTCTGCCTGCGCGGTGATGTCGCTCGGAACAACATCGTCGAGACCGATACCAAGCTGGCCCGACGTGACCAGGAGCGATGCGCCGGGCGGCACGAGCAGGCCGTGATTGTAATTTCCAAAAGGCCGGCGCACCGAGGCCGGATTGAAGGTCTTCTTCATCGATCGCACTTAGTTTCCCATAGGTCCGCAGATCCCGCGACCGTACACGATGCGGCAGGATATGAGAATATCGCTGCCGCTCATGATGCCTTGCGACGAGTGATGCGGGACAACTGCTTTGGAGGGATCGAGCCGATGATCGCCCAGGCGCCAGGTCAATGTCTTTCGGTATCTTACCTGACGTCAGCCGCGCGTCATCTTTGCGTCACGCGCCGCGAAGCGACCAAGTGGATTGGCCTATTGCCTTCAAAGGCCCGCCCGCTGCGCTGCCCGTCCGCGGCACTTTTGTCGCCGTCCAATTGAAACTGGTTGACCAGATCCCGCAGGCGGCCCGCCTCGGAGGACAATGAGGCAACGGCAGCCGTCGACTGCTCGACCATTGCCGCGTTTTGCTGGGTCGCCTGGTCCATTTGATTGACGGCCGTGTTGATCTCGGCAAGTCCAGTCGACTGCTCGCGCGCCGATGTGGCAATCGCATCCATGAGTTGGTTGATATGGACAACGTACTCACCGATCGACTTGAGCGAGGTTCCGGTTTCAAGAACCAGTTTCACGCCATTTTCCACATCTGCTGATGACTTTTGAATAAAGCCTTTGATTTCCTTGGCCGCTTGAGCGGCACGCTGGGCGAGCTCACGGACTTCCTGGGCGACAACGGCAAAACCCTTGCCCGCCTCACCCGCACGGGCAGCCTCAACGCCGGCATTCAGCGCCAGGAGGTTCGTCTGAAAGGCGATTTCATCAATTGCACCGATGATGTTCGAAATCTGCTGTGAACTGTCCTCGATGCGTCGCATGGCCCCTTCCGCCTGCGAGACGACCGCTGCCGACCGCTGAGCACTGATATCGGCTTCTTTGGCGACATTGCGCGCCTCGTCGGTGCGTTTGGTCGCCATCGTCACATTCGACGTGATCTCTTCCAGGGCTGCGGCCGTCTCCTCGAGAGAGGCGGCTTGTTGTTCGGTACGCTTGGAAAGATCCTGCGCGGCAGATGCAATCTCACCGGTACCATTATCGATGCTGTACACCGTCTGCAGCACGGCGCCGATCGTCGCGCCCAATTGCCGGAGCGAAGCGTTAAAGTCTTCGCGCAAGGCTTCGTATTCGGCCGCAAATTGCTCCGAAAGCTGGAAGGATATGTCACCTGATGCAAGCCGCCGGAGGCCTTCGCCCAATGTCGTGGTCGCGAAGCGCAATTGTTCCGCCTCGCGTTCGGCGCGCTGCTGGGCTGCGGCGCGCGCTGCCTCGCTCTCGCTGCGGGATTCGGCGGCTTCCTTCTCGAGCCTGACGACGTTGAGGGCATTCTGACGAAAGATTTCAACCGCGCCGGCCATTTCGCCGACTTCGTCGGCGCGACCGGCATAGGGAATATCGCTGTCAAGATCGCCATCCGACAAGCGCCTCATGGCTGAGGCGATGCTTCGGATTGGGTTGGCGATGCCCGATATCGCAAATAAGATTCCGGCTACGGCAAGAAGCACTGCCAGCACTGCGATCGTGGCCGTCAGCATGAAAGCGGATTGCGCGGAAGCACCGCTCGCGGCCACAAAACCTTCGGCCTGGCCGAGAATGAAAGCGACCAGGTCCGCCACCGCCTTGTTGACCAGTTCCGCTTGTGGTTCCATATTTTCCTTGAAGAGGCGGATTGCTTCAGGCGTCTTCCCGTCATTTTCAAGCGCGATCATTTGCTCTGCCAGCGCGCGATATTTGGCGAGTTCCGGCTTCATCTGGTTGATCAGTTCGCGTCCACGCTCGGTGCGGACACCCCTTTCGTATTCGGTGACGACTTTCTCGACCGCGGCGCCGGCGGCATCGATTTTTTGTTGTCCAACCATCCGCTCCTCCGCCGTATCCTCCAGGAGGTACTGGGCATAGACCAGTTTCAGGTCGAGGAAGTCATCCTTGATCTCGCGAGCCGTCACAAGCCGCTGCATCCAGAAGGTCCCGATCTGCTCGGTATTGGCACGAAGCGTCGAAATCGTGCTCAGCGAGACATAGGACAGGCTAACCATGAACAGAGTGATGATCGACAGCTTTAAGATCAGGGCTTGCTTGATACTCGGGCGTTTCATGCGGGTCTCCTCGAAGATAGCTGGGACGAGCGGCGTGCCGGCTGATGTAAGATCTCGCACCGGATTCCATAATTTAGTATTAACTAAACAATGGTCCCGCCTCATTTGCGAAGATCTTCTGAGTTGACCAATACTTCCGCGATCAATTAAACGCGTTACGACCCTGAGTTCTTGAAAATTCAGGGAGATAGCAGCCACGGCGAGCGAAAATGCACCAACCTGAAGATCATCCTGCCGGCATTGAAATCGCGCTTTGGCCGTATTCCAAGATCGAAGGAGACTGGAACCGCTGGATGCAGTCGCTTTCACCGGATGAACGGGAGCGCGGTGCGACGTACCGTTTTGACCGGGATCGGGCCTCGTTCGTTGCCGGCCGGTATCTCCTGCGGCGGCTATTGAGCGTGCATACCGGGATATCGCCGAGCAAGCTCCTGTTGTCCCCGGACAACCGTGGCAAGCTGAGGCTTGAGGGGCGTGAGAGGCCGCATTTCAGCCTCGCAAATACCGACGGGCTTGTGGCGGTCGCTGTCGCTTCAGGATGTGACCACCTGGGAATAGACTGCGAACGCGCCGATACCGAGATCGAAGCGGCGGCAGTGGATAGCTATTGCAGTGCAGACGAACGGCGCTGCCTTGCGGAATTGCCTGCGCGCGAACGCACGCGCGCGGCCATTGCACTCTGGACGCTCAAGGAGAGCCATCTGAAGGCACTCGGCGTCGGGCTGCGCGAGAATCCCCGCAACGTCGCCTTTTCCTGGAAGGATGGTATCCCAGTCATGGTCGATGGTGGCGATCGCGATCGGCGATGGCATCATCGTCTGGTCGAAAGCGGCAGCCAGCACGTCGTCGCGCTGGCTGCTTGCTCGCAATCCGGGTTCCCCGGCATTTCGACACGCCTATTTCAGGACGATAGCATGCCGTCCGAATAGCCGGCGCGGAGCTGATGAGGCATTGCGGACGCGGTCTCCGTCGCCCAGGCGAGTTGCCCATTGTCGGGTTCTGCATTGAAATGCTGCCGGCCGAGAAGCGTATTGACGATGGTTGCGCTGCGCCAGGCCATGAGGCTGAGCTGAGAATCGGCGATACCATGCGAGTATCGCCCCGCATTCTGCGCAAACAGCCGGTTGGCCCTCGGACCCGTCCACTGCATCGTGTAGTCGTCATTGAGAAGCGGATAGCCGTTTCTGTCGAGCGTTATCCTGTCGCCCAGTGAGCCGAGAGCATCCGGTAACCGGAACCGGTAGCCGGTTGCCAGAACCACCGCATCCGCATGAAGCACCTCGATCCCACCGTCGAATTGGTTCCTGACGATGAGCCGGTAGGCATTGCCGTTCCGCTCCATCTGAATCACATCGCGATTTGGCGCCAGAGATGCGTTGAGTGTGCTCGGTTCGAGATAGCGCAATGCATAGAGGCGGCGATAGATCGCGTGTATCGTCGAAATCGACAAGCCGTCGCTGGTCAGGATCGAGTTCTTCAAAGCGGCTTGCTTCTGCTCGCTGCCGAGCTTCAGATAGGCCTGCACGTATTCTGGTGAGAAGACTTGGTTCGAAAACGGCGTGTCGTTGATCGGCTCGAAATTGTGACGCCGGCTAATCCATGTCAGCTCCTTCATGGAACCGGGATCGGCAAGCAGGGCTTCGACAACCTCACCGCCGCTTTGACCGCCGCCGACCACGACGATGCGGGCAACGCCGAGATCGCTGAGACGCGATTTGGCCTCGCTGTTGTGAAAGCAATCAGCACCCAGAAACGGTTTTGCCCAGTCGGGCACGAAGGGTGGAGATCCCGTGCCGATCACCAGGTTTCGCGCCTCCTCCTGCCCGCTGTCGAACCGCAGGAAGAAGCGGTCGTCGCGATGCTCGACGTCACGGATCTCCGTGCCAAAGCGCAGGCCGTCCAACCCGTTGGCCACCCAGGCGAGATAACGTGCAAACTCCTGCCGGGGAACGGCCTCATAATTGGCGTTCAGGAAGGCGTAGAGCCTCTTATGGGCAACCAGATAGGAGACGAATGACCAGCGGCTGGTCGGCAGGACCGGGGTGACGAGGTCTTTCAGAAAGGACGATTGCAACTCGACGCCGGGCATCATCATGCCGGGATGCCAGTCGAACGAGTCTCGTCGCTCGAAGAAACGGCTTCTGATCTCGGGCACCGACTCGAACAGGCAGGCGAGGCTCAGATTGGAGGGGCCGATGCCGATGCCGGCAATATCCAGCGGCTCGGCATCCCTGCGGGCAAAAGCGACGGTCATGCGATATCCTTCTCTGTTTCCTTGAGACGCAGGGCAAGCCTTGAGTGGAAGGCGGGAGACCCGATCATGTGCAGATGGTTGGTGCCGGTGATGATTTCGGCCGCACGCGCCCGCGGCGACAGGCGGCGCCAGTCGATCAGGTTGAGGCCGCGGTTGAGGCTGTCGTCAGCAGCCCAGGGATAGATCGGCACATCGTGAGGAACGAGCCGGTGCTTGCGGAAGATCAGGGCATTGTCGATCAGCACCCAAAACGTATGCTCGCGACTGCTGATATCGGGCCCGTCGTTTGGAAGCGGATCCTTTTCGTCGCCGACAAAGCGCAGGAACTGATCGTAGGTATCCGCGTCCATCGTCGACAGCAGCCGGTCCCATTCGGGACGCATCGCCGTTCTTCCAAGCCATGCCTGCACGTCTCGGTGAAGCTCATCGCGCTCGCCGGGCCGGAACCTCGGCTTTGCGCCGATCGCGAATTCCGATCCGAGATCGCAAACGTCGACCATCGCCATCATCCTGACGTCGACCTCATCACCGAGGGCGCGGGCAGCCTCATAGGCCAGAAGCCCGCCCCAGGACCAGCCGAGGAAATAGCAGGGCGCTCCCTGGCTGTGCGTCCTGATATAGTCGACATAGCTCTCGATGATCTCTTCGACCGGAGCGCCGACTGCCTTTTTCTCGGAAAGCGAGTGGCAGATAAAGCCGGTTGCCGGCTGATCGGCTCCGAGATAGTCGACGAGCTTGACGTATTCACGGGTACTGACGAGAAGGCCTGGGAAGCAATAGAGCCGCGGCTTGACGCCGGAAGCACGCAGCACGATCACCTCCGACAGATCCCGTTGGTCTCCCTGCTCGATTACGCCGGCAAATGAGCGCACGGTCGGATTGTTGAAGATATCGGCGACGGTGAGCGGGGTTTTCGGCCGGCGCTGCCGCAACTGCGAAAGGATGCGGATCGCGCCAAGCGAATTGCCGCCGATCGCGAAGAAATTGTCCTCGACGCTGATTGCTTCCAGCTTGAGAATCTGCCGCCAGACATCCAGCACCTCTTCTTCGAGCACGGTTGACGGCTGGACGATTGTGCGTTTGACCGGTTGTGGCGCCGGCAGCGCAAATCGATCGAGCTTGCTGTTCGGATTGGTCGGCATTTTTTCCAGTTCGACCACGGCAGCCGGCACCATATAGGACGGCAGGCTGCGCTCGAGGCCGGCGCGGATCGTCTCGACGTTCAACGTCTCGTCTTTCTTCGGAACGACGTAGGCAACGAGCGCCTTGTCGCCGCCGGCATCGTCATCGCGCAGGACGACCAGGGCCTCGCCGACGCCTGGCTGCTGGAGCAGGGCCGCTTCGATCTCGCCGAGCTCGATCCGGTAGCCACGGAGCTTCACCTGATGGTCGACACGACCGACGAATTCGACGGTTCCGTCATCACGCCAACGCGTCAGATCACCGGAGCGATAAAGCCGGCCGCCTTCCGTGAAGAACGGATCGGGGATGAAGCGGTCCGCAGTCGTATCCGGCTTGCCGAGATAGCCGCGTGCGATGCCCTCGCCGCCGATATAGAGCTCGCCAGTCACGCCGATCGGGCACGGATTGAGGTCAGGGTCGAGCACATAGATGCGCCTTAACCCGACAGCGCGACCGAGCGGAGCATAGACACCCTGAAATTTCGTGCCGGCCCTCACCTTCCAGACCATCGGCGTCATGATGGTTTCGGTCGGCCCGTAGCCGTTGATCAGCCATTCCGATTTCAGCGCCCGCGACAGAAGATCGAAGGTCGGTTGCGCCAGCCCCTCGCCACCGAAAGAGTAAAGCCGCATCGGCGGCGCGCCGTCTGAAATATCGGCCCATTCCGCCAGTTGCTGCAGATAGGTGGTCGGAATGCTCGCATTGTTGGCGCCATGCTTGCGCATGGCCGTCAATGTCTCTTCCGGTGTCCACAGCGGCTGGTCGGGAAGAATGATGCTGCCGCCTTCCATCAGCGGGTTCATCCACCGCTCGTGCCCGCCATCCGAACTGAAAGGCAGGAACGGCAGCTCGCGGGATGCCGAGCTCATGCCATAGACACGCGAGGTGTTCTGCAGATGGTGCGTCAGCGGACCGTGCTCGACGGCCACACCCTTCGGTAGTCCGGTCGATCCGGAGGTGTACATGACATAGGCGAGCTGATCCTTGTGAGTGGGAATATCAAGCGGCGTATCCGGCTCGCCGTCGAGGTCGATCTTGTCGAGTTCGAGGATAATGGTGTCGAGCTCTTCCGGCAGCCGATGGCGAAGCCAGCTATGGGTCAGGACGATTTTGACGCCGCCGTCGCGCAGAATGTGATGGTTGCGGACCGGCGGATGGTCGGGCTCGACCGGGATATAGGCGCCGCCCGCCTTCAGCGTCGCGAGGATCCCGACGATGGCCTCCGGCGATCGCTTGATGAAGATGGCGACCGTCACCTCGGCACGAACGCCCAGTTGCCGCAACCGATGTGCGAGACGGTTGGTACTGGCCTCCAGCCAGCCATGGCTCCATTCCTCGTCACCGTAGACAATCGCCGTCTTCTTCGGCGTCTGGCGCGAATGGGCCGATATCAGCTCGTGGACCGGTCTGTCGTCGTTGACGACCTCGTCTTCGTAGGGCGCCGACAACTGGTCGAGCTCGTCGCACCCCACGAGTTCGATGTCCTTGATCCGCACCTTCGGCCGCGCAACGATCTGCTCGAGCACGAGGGTGAAATGCCGGGAGACACGGGCAATCAGCGCGCCGTCATAGAGATCCTGCGCATAATCGATCAGCCCAGCTGCGGCCCCATCCAGACGTGCCTCGACCACCAGGGAAAGCTCGCTATCGGCGCGCGCGCCCAGTGGTTCCAGATTTGTTGCGTGTCTTGGGACCGGATACGGCTCGCGGAATTCGAACAGCGCCTTGACCACGGCTTCCTGGGCGGCCGCTTCGTCGACGACCAGTTCCTGCGTGATGCGCTCCAGCGGAACGAGCCGGGCAAGCCCCTCCTCCGTTGCCGATGAGATCGCTGCGATGACATCGTCGAGAGAGCTTCTTGATGTCAGCGACAGGACGAGGGGAAGGACCTGTTCGGCACGGCCGCGGTTCGCAAGATGTTCCTTCTGCGGCCGCGCGACCAGGAGCCCGGTCAGCAAAGCATAGTTGCCGCTGTAACGTGCCAGCATCGCGCAAAAGGCCGCATGAAGCACGCGCTCGACCTGATAACCCTTATGCTGCGCATGTCGACCGAGCTTGCCCCAGAGATCGGGCTCGATCGAAAATCGATGTTGAGCGCGCGCCACACCTGCCAGCCCGCCACTGTTGAAGCGGGTGGGAAAGGTCGAGGCGGCGTAGTCGAGACCGATCGTGTTCCGCCAATAGGAGAGGGATTCCTGCGCCTGCTCGGTCTGCAGCCATTCAGCCTCCCGCGTTCCGGCCAAGATTTCGGTCAGCTGTGTGTCGCCGGCGGCTGCGCCGTCGAGAATTCGCGTCAGGGAGCCGGAGAGAATAGACTTCTCGCGATCGTCCGAGATCACGGGATGAAGCACGATCGTCAGAAGCGACTGCCCATCGGCAAGCAAGATAATCTGAACACGCGCCGGTGGACCAGCAAGGAGATCGAAGCGCCCGTCGCGGAAGGCTTTCTGGGCGGCCAACGCATCGGCCTCAGCAAGAGCCGCGCCTTCGCCGACAATCTCGATCGGTACTGCGTTCAATGCGCCGCAGTATTGCTCGACGCGGCCGCCCGCCAGCCGGCGGAACCGGGTGGCAAGCGACGGATGCTGCGCCACGAGCGTCCGGCAGGCGCCGGCAATGGTCTTGACGTCGACCGCCGGGCTTAATCGCAGCGAAATGACCTGGTCGGGAAATACCGTCTCATTGCCGATCTGCTCCAGCGACCAGATACGCTTCTGCGCGATCGTCAGCGGGAAGCTCTCGAAGATCGCATCCGTTGCGACATCGGTCGGGTAGGCATCTGCGAAATTTGTGATCTGTTTGTTCATCCGTGCCATCCAGCCGTTTTCAGAGACGCGCATCGCCGGCGATTGCCGAGCGCAAGGAGAGGGGGCGCGGATCCGCCCAGACGTCAGCGATATGCGCCAGGCATTGCTGGCGCGAACCGGCAAAACCCGCCGGCTCCCAGCCCAGGGGAATCCGCTTGTCCTGCGGCCAGACCGAGTAGCGACGCTCGGTGTCGATGACGGCGATCCAGAGATCGTCGTGAAGTTCAAGATTATCCATTCGCAGCTCCTGCGGTGATGATGGTCATGCGCAAGTGACGGATCCGGCAGGCTGCAGTTTAGAAAATTGATGAGAATTTTTTTCTTCACTTATCTCTAAACCCAGCGGGAGATGGATCGTCATTCTACTAAATCGGCGTAAGAGCACGCTTCATGCTCACAGCGCCAAAAGCCCGACCGGCCCCCGACCGGCCAAGGAGAACATCATGGATTTCGACGCCGTCAAACCAAGGCGCGCTCTGCAGTCGCGCAGCTACGTCAGCCTCGCCCCCAATCTCATCCACCTCAAGACCGCTTACGGCCACCACGAAGCCGCATTCGAGGTCGAGGCCGGCATCGCGTCGGTGACCTTCTACCATCGTGATCCGGTGCAATCGCCGGAGCTTCTTATGGCGGCCGCCGAAGCCGTGACGGCAGAGGATCGCTCGATCACGTCAGTCGTCTTCGAAGGGCATCAGGCAAGCCTCCCGCCGCATATTGCGGATGCAGTCGGAAGGCTCGATTCGGCGATCCTGTGGCAGTGGCCATCGCTGTGGCTGCCGCAGCTGTCCTATCCGCTGCCGCCCGTGCAGGAGATGACCGCGGGCCGGTATCATCCGCGTCGACCCGCAAAGCCGAAGGGCACGATCTACAGGCGTTTCATCCCCTGGCTGGAACGGGAAATCACCTTCACGGTGGCCGACCCGGAGACCGATCTTGCAGGATTTCATCGCTGGATGAACGACGAACAGGTCAACACGATCTGGGAGGATGCGGGTTCGATCGACAAGCACCGGGAGATCCTGGAAGAGAGGATCGCAGATCCGCATGTCCTGCCGCTAATCGGCAGTTTCGCGGACATCCCCTTCGGCTATTTCGAAGTCTATTGGGCGAAAGAGAACCGGCTCGGCCCCTTCTACGACGCCGACGACTATGATCGTGGATGGCATGTGGCGATCGGCGAGCCCGGCTATCGCGGCAAGAAATGGATCAGCGCATGGCTTCCCTCGCTGATGCATTTCATCTTCCTCGACGATCCGCGCACGAAGCGCATCGTCGGCGAGCCGCGCGCCAGTCACGAACAGCAGATCCGCAACCTCGACCGTTCGGGTTTTGCCAAGGTCAAGCATTTCGATTTTCCGCATAAGCGGGCGCTCCTGGTGATGCTCGGCCGCGAGCGTTTTTTCGGCGATCGTCTCTGGGTGCCTGCGTCATGAACGATATGAGCGACACAAGCGGCAGCTTCCGGAAACGGCAGCGCCTCGCACCGGAGGACCTTGCCAGTCCTGAGCTCCTCAGGCTGCTGCTTCGGCTCGGACTGCCGGCCATGTTCGGCCTGTCGATCAACGCCGCCCATCACACGATCAACATGATTTTCGTCGGGATGATCGGTGACGACCAAATCGCGGCGATCATGATCGTCCTGCCGGTCCTCATGCTCGTCGCCGCCTTCGGCGAAGGGATCGGCGTCGGTGTCGCAACAGAGGTCGGACGCACGCTCGGCGCCGGCAACCGATCCCGGGCCGGCGCCATTGCCTCGATCAGCCTTGCTGCCGGCGTCGTCTTCGGCGCGGCAAGCGCCATCGCAATCCTCGCATTTCCGGATTTGCTGCTGTTTGGCGCCACGCCTGCCCTTCAGCCGCTCGCGCAACATTACCTGATGATCATTGCGGTCTCGGTGCCGCTGACGATGGCGCAGATCATTCTCGATTTCCTGGCAATAGCAGAGGGCAATGCCCGTTTCAGCATGTGGACGCTGGTCGCCTGCTTTGCGCTGAACATGATCCTCGACCCGATCATGATCTTCGGCTTCGGCCTCGGCCTGCAGGGCGTTGCAATCGCAACCATCCTGTCCCAGCTCGTCGCGCTTTGCATCTATGCTGCTTACCACGCCAGGCGACTTGGGACCGTCCGGCTGACCTTTGGCTGGCGGTGGAGAGATATCGGCTATCTCAGGCCTGTGCTTGCTGTGGGCGCACCGACGACACTGACCAGTCTCGCAACCGCAGGCGCGATTGCGGCCGTGGTATCGCTCGCCGGCACCTATCACGGAGAAGCCGGCATTGCCGGCGTCGGGATCGCCTTGCGGCTGCTGGCGGTCGGAACCCTCCCCGTCATCGGCATTTCACTCGGAGCCCAGTCGATCCTGAGCTTTGCCTGGGGTCGAGGCGATACGACCCGGATGCTGTCGGCAGCCCGCATCCTCACAGTGGTCACCAGTGCGGTGAGTGGCGCATACGGGTTGGGGGCGCTCGTTTTCTCCGAAGAGCTTGCCTCGTTCTTCACCGACGATGCCACGGTGATCGGGATCGCCGGGCAAGCGATCATTGCGACCCATCTTCCCCTTTTGCTGTTCGGCCTGCGGCAAACGGTGCTGATCCTCTTCCAGGCCCAGGGCAGACCGAAAGCGGCGGTTGCCATCGGCCTGGCGCAGAATGGCTATCTTCTTTTTCCGCTGCTTGCTCTTCTGCCGCCGTTCTTCGGTTTTTCAGGCTTGCTGGCAGCAATGTTCCTGGCCTCTGCCTTGACCGGCCTGCTGTCAGCCGGCTGCCTGGCGAGGACGCTCAGCGCGCTCCGTCAGCGCGCTGCCGACCATCTGACCTCCATCCGTCCATATCCCAACTTTTGTCCATGAGAGGATGACCATGAACCAGTCGATCAACCCGCACGACCTTGGCGCCCATGCGGCCGCTGACGATCTCTTTACGCCTGTCGATCCGGCGGCATTCAACGCCGTGTCTCCGCCGATCTTCCAGACATCGCTCTTCACTTACGACAGTTACGAGGCGATGGAGGATGTCTTTGCCGGACGCACGCGCAACTATATCTATTCGCGCGGCGACAATCCGACGGTTCGCGAATTCGAACTGCTGGTCGCCCGCCTCGAGGGCGCAGAGGACGGACGTGCCTTCTCCAGCGGAACGGCCGCCATTACATCGACAATTCTCAGTCTTGTTGAGGCGGGAGACCGGGTCGTTGCGGTCCGCCATCTCTACAACGATGTCTACCGCCTTCTGGTGAAGCTGCTTGCCAGGCTCGGTGTCGCGGTGGATTTCGTCGATCCCGCCGACCACGACGAGGTCCGCAAGGCCCTGTCGGGTGCCAAGCTGCTCTACCTCGAAAACCCCACATCCTTCGTCTTCGAGCTTCAGGACATTGCGGCGCTGTCGGCCATGGCAAAGGAGGCTGGCGTCACGAGTATCATCGACAATTCCTGGGCAACGCCGCTCTTTCAGAAACCGATCCAGCATGGCGTCGATATCGTCATTCACGCCGCCTCGAAATATCTCGGCGGTCACAGCGATACGGTCGCCGGCGTCGTCGTCGGCTCGAAAGAAGCCATCGCCAGGATCAACGCGACATCCTACCCCTATGTCGGCGCCAAACTGTCACCGTTCGAAGCCTGGCTGCTGCTGCGCGGCATGCGCACGCTGCGTGTCCGTCTCAAGGAGCATGAGCGCAGCGGGCTTTTGCTGGCCGGGCGGCTGAAGGAGCATTCTGCGATCGGATGCGTTCGTCACCCGGCATTTCAGGAGCATCCCGGGCGGGCGACGCTGACGGGCTATGCCGGGCTGTTTGCCTTCGACCTCAATCCCGATATCGATGTCGCACGCTTTGTGAATAGCCTTCGCGACATCCGTCTCGGTGTCAGCTGGGGGGGACCCGAAACGCTGGTGGTCCCCGCCAAGGTCGCGCTGCAGATCCCCGACCGGATGACCTCCTTCATCCGGTTCGGCGTGAGCGAGCAGACGGTTCGTTTCGCCGTTGGCCTGGAAGAGCCGGAACTGCTGTGGAGCGATTTGCAGCAGGCGCTGCACGCAGCGAAACGGTAGGCTCCTGCGGGTGCGCATGGTCGGGGCGGGAAGCAGGTTCGGCGATCGCCAGATGGCAATGTTCCTCTGCCGCCTTGATCATGAAGTTGACGAGGGTCCTTGAGACGCCGAGTTCGGCTGCAATATCCTTCTGCGGCACGCCGTTGAGGCGATGGCGAATGAAGGCATCGTTGGTTCGCTTCGGCAGCGCCTCGAGCGAGGCAAGCACATTGCGCAGGGTCTCGGCAGCGACGAGCTGGTCGAGCACGGTGGGGATGGGAGCCGTGATCTCCTGAATCTGGTCTATCGACCTATGGTTGTTCATCTTCTGGCGTCGCCGGCGGCTCTCATCGAGTGCGAGATTGTAGACCATCCGGAAGGCGTAGCCGATCGGGCAACGAATGTCGTCGGTCTTGACCCCATAGGCTTTAATGACTCCATCTTGAAAGATATCCTCGGAATATGACTTTGATTTGACAACGCTTTCAATCGTTTTAAGGAGCTTGTCCTTGTTTTCGATCATGGCGTTGACCACGGCATTTCCGTTCACATCACGATGCAATGCTTGCATTGTCCTGTACCCTTTTTACAAATGGAAAATCAGGCTCTGTCGTTGCTGGCCGGTTCGGTCTCGGGCTCCTTTTTTGAGCTGAAGTACACGATTTGATTGCAGTGTCTATTTTAAGGTGATAACAGGAGTCAAGTTTAAATCGACCGATCGGAGGCGAGAAAAAATGGGAAAAACAATTGAGATCCTGACCGGCAAGGCAGAGCTCTGCCGATCGATCATGGGGGCTTTGCCGGACTGGTTTTCAGAACCTGCGGTTATCGAAGCGAGCGCCCAGGCGATCGAAGACCTGCCGGTGTTCGGCTATGTCGAAGCGGATGTCGTGACCGCGTTGATGGCCCTGAAGCGGCACCCGCCCGGCGCCGTCGAGATCGCGCTGATCGCGACACGACCGGAACATCACGGTCGCGGCGCCGGACGCCATCTCATCGATGCGGCCGAACGTTTCGGCCATGAATCGGGTGCGCGGCTGCTGACGGTCAAGACGCTCGCCCCGCGAGGCCTCGACGAACCGCAGTTCGAGGCGACGCGGCGTTTCTATGACCGGAACGGCTTTGTGCGGGCGGAGGTCTTTGCAAAGCTCTGGCACGAGGACCATCCATGCCTGTTCATGGTCAAGCCACTCGCCGGCGTCGAGGCAGGTGAGGCTACGCTTTGAGACGACGAGACTTTCTGCTTGGCGCGCATTGGCAATAACTGGTGCGCAGGGCACCCGTCTCTGCACGCGGCGGACGATAGGAGCTAGTGGCGCCCCTCCGGCAGCGGGCAGGCTTCGCCGCAGCCACCGACGCCCGGCAGGTTATAGCGCAGGCAGCAGATTTTCCGGCGCACGAATTCGAGCCCGCATTGCTGGCGCGCAATGCGGATCATGCCGAACATCGGGTTGCGCCCGCCACCCGGCCATTGAGCTTCTTCCAGCAGCGCCAGGCCGCCTTCGACGTGGACGGGCCCATGGCGATGAGCGATCTCCTTCAGAATCCAGGAGAGATAGGCCGCGACATTGTTCCAGAGAAGCTTCGGTGCGACGCCGGCGTTGGCGGCGATCGCCGCGATGACGGGCTCGGCGTGACCGAGCATCAGCCGGTGAAGCTCGCCGGCCGGGTCACTCGTCACCTCGGGCCTGCCTGACATCACGAATGCTTCCGGCTTGCCTGTCTGTTCGTTGCAGACGAGCAAAAGCCGGTCGACCTCCAACGGCAGCGCGATGCGGTTCATGAACATATGGACGCTCGGAGCAATCGTCAGCATGCTGAAATAATAGAGGGTCCACATGGAGACGATCGCACGACGGTCGCTGCCCGGAAATTTTTGCGCATATCGGCCAATGATCTCGTCGAAGATCGCTCGGTCGCAAAGATCCCTGCAGGAAACAACGATGCCCGTCTGCGGGAGAGCGCTGAGCAGCTTGCCGCGGCAATAGGAGAACGGGCCGTCGCCCACCAGACCGTCGAGGTCGACGGCCTGGTGGGCGACAGGATGGTCAGCGATCAAGGTCGGGCGCTGAAACGCCCCGGTTGTCTCCATTGCCGTGCCTTACCACCGGTATTTCAGGGTGCCGGTCATGTTGCGGCCCTGGCCGAGATAGCAGAAGCCTTCGTTGCAGACAGTGTCGCGTTCGTCGGCAATGTTGCGGATATTGAAGGCGGCCGTCAGGCCCTCATATTTCTTGTCGACCGCGCCGAAATCATAAGCGGCGGATGCATCGATGTAGAAGCTCGAGGGATTCTTCGAGGTATTGGCTGTATCTGTCCAATTCTCGCTGACATAACGGACACCCGCGCCGACCGACAGGCCGTTGAAGGGGTTGGTTTCCTGGAATGTATAGTTGGCCCAGAGGCTTGCGACATGTGACGGCGTCACGGCTGGCGTATTGCCCTCGTTGTTGCCTCCGGTCACCTCGGAATGATTGTAGGTGTAGGCTGCAATGAGATCCAGGCCATCGGCGACTGCCGCGCGGGCTTCAAGCTCGATGCCTTTTCCCGTCACCTCGCCGAGCGAGTCATAGGCAAGGGTTACCGGATTGACCAGCACTGGCTTGTTCTGTTCGACGATATGATAGGCGACCGCCGACAGCAGGATATCTGTCCCTGGCGGCTGGTATTTTACGCCGAGTTCGTATTGTTCACCCTCTGTCGGCTCAAGAATCTTGCCGGATGTCGACCGGTTGGTCACCGGGTCAAACGAAGTTGCGTAAGAGACGAAGGGCGCGATGCCGTTGTCGAAGAGATAAAGCGCGCCGGCCTGCCAGGAGAACGCATTCTTGTTGACGTCTTCCGATTCGTTCGACCCGAAGGAGGGGTAGGTCGTATCTCGCGTCTGGTTCACCCAGGTCTGGCGGCCGCCGAGATTAAAGCGCCAGTTTCCGGCCTCGATCTGATCCATGGCGTAAACACCGACCTGTCGCATGTCGGCATCGGCAACGATGAAGTTATAGGCCGGCGTTGCGCCCGAGACGCCATAGGTCGGATTGGCGATATCGAAATCGAATGCCGAGTTGACGGCGCCAATGCCGTAGCCCCAATTGGATTGGAGATTGGTGTAGTCGAGCCCGAACAGCATCGTATGGGCAAGCGGGCCTGTATCGAACTTCGCCTCGAGCTGGTTGTCGACCTGGAAGACGTTCATCTCGTCCCGGATCGAACTTGCGTTGCGATGTGCGACGGTCCCGGTCCAGCTGGAAACGCCGAGGTAGCGCGCCCTGAGATCGAGATGCGAGTAACGCAGGTTCTGCCGGAACGTCAGGCCATTGTCGAATTCATGCTCGAACTGATAGCCGACCTGCTGCTGCTTGACCTTCTGGTAGTCGTAGTCGGGATCGCTCTGCCTGATGTCGAGTATTCTGCCGTCCAGAGTCGTGATCGCGCCGACGTTGGAGTCGGTCTCGTCGGCCTGCGCCAGACCGTACACCGTGAAGGTCGTGCCCTCGTCCGGTTTCCAGGTGAAGGACGGCGCCAGGAAATAGCGGTCGTCGGCAATATCGAAATTGGTGTCGCCACGGCGGGCAAGGCCGACGATGCGATAGAGGAAATCGTCATTGTCTTCGCTGATCGGCCCGCCGAAATCGAACATCGCCTGAGCCCGATCCTTGGTGCTGTATGAAATACCCACCTCGCGGATCGGCTCTTCGGTCGGAAGCTTCGATATCTTGTTGACGAGACCGCCCGGCGATCCCGAGCCGTAGAGCACGGATACCGGCCCCTTGATCACCTCGACGCGCTGCAGTTGATAGGGATCGGTGCGGAACATGCCGTAATTGATGTAGGGCTGGCGCAAGCTGTCACGGTAGTCACCGACCGTCGTAACGTTAAAGCCGCGGATGTAGATCTGGTCGAAGCGCGGATCGAAGCCGTTCGGCCCTGTCGTCACGCCGGCCGAGTAGCGCACGGCCTCGATGATGCTCTGGGCGCCACGCTGCTCGATTTCCTTCTCGGTGGTCACCGAGACCGAACGCGGCGTTTCGACGAGCGGCGTGTTGACCTTGGTCGCGGCCGAACTGTTCTTGGCGGCAACGGACGTCCGGTCCGTCTTGCTATCAGAGGATGCGCCTTGAATGACGATCGGTTCCAGCGCTGTCGCGCCGGCATCTGCGGATGCGCTCTGGGCTGAGGCCGGCGATGCTGCAATGCCGATCAGGACGATCGCTGTCGTGACAAATAGGCTATCTCTATAAATTCGCGATACATTATTAGAAACATTCAAAAAAACACGCGCCATTGCTTGGTCCCTACGCCACGGATGCGGGCGGAACCTATGGAGCGAAATTGGCTCTGTCAACATAAGATGATTATTTTAGTCATCTTTTAATCGATAAAATTGCTGCGTTCGACGCTCCCGAACAGGTTGCACTCAGCATCGAGCCCGTAACGTTTTGTTCGGGTAAATTGCCAACGGAGGCGGTTCTGTCGTGCGAGGGACCAAGTGCGGACTGAGACGACTGTCAATCTTCCGGTCTCGATGGGGGCGAACCGTAAATTTGGCCCGGCGCGGGTGAGACTTTGAACCGATGTGACACACCTTAACAACATACTGTCGTGAAGTGGTCCAAAATCATTAGGGCAAGCATATCGTCTTTTGCGGCGCAATTTGCGGCTCGTCTTGTCTCCGGTCGTCTGCTCCCTAGATCCGACACATGGATACCGAGCGAACCACAGCTCCTATCAAACCGGTAAGGGCGTCTTCGCGGAAACCTCTTCAGAGGTTGAGCCCGGCCATTGTCGAGCAGGTCGAGCGCCTGCTCGGTGGACGCACGCGTGATATCCGCTTCAATGGTGAACTGGCCCTGCTTTTTCGCGAACGCTCCTGGCCGCGGACTGCCAAGATCATCCGCGCGTGGATGGTTTGGGTAATCGTGCTCGACGTTCTGACGTTGGGCCTCAACGCGGTCTTGCTTCCGACCGAAACTGTGATGTCGATGCTTTGGCCAGCGTCTATCCTTCCCCCCGCAGCTCTTGTCGCATCGATAGCCTTCCTGCGGCCGCATGCCTTGTGGGTGCAGGGAGTTTTCATCCTCTCGGCTGTTTTTCTCATCCTCCTGTCGGTCGCCTTGGTGGGCGTTAACACCGGTGGCGAGTTTTACGAGCGGCATTTGAACATCATGCTTTTTGTGGCCGTCACCGCCATTATCATATTTCCCGTTCCACTCGGTTGGGCGATGGCGATCGGTGCTACTGCCCTCGGTATCTACCTTGTGTTTCAGCTGCGCAATCCAGACATTAAAGCGGGGAGTGCTCTGGCCGGTACGCTGTTTTTCGCAAGCGGTGTGGCTGCAACCGTCGTTGCCCGACGCACCGCAACCATCTTCGCTCAGAAGACTTTCTTGCTCGAGTTACGAGATCGAAGTCGCCTCGCGGAGCTTACCGACGCCAACTCGCAGCTTGAATTGCTGGCGCGGACCGATCCGCTGACGGGTGTCGCCAACCGGCGCTCGATGATGGAAACGCTCCATTATTTCTGGAGCGAGGATCTTAAACGAACGAGCGGCGCGGCGATGCTGATGTGCGATATCGACGACTTCAAGCATCTCAACGATAATCTCGGACATGCCGAAGGCGACCGCTGCCTGGTGAAAGTTGCCGGCATCATTCAGAGCAGCATGAGAGACGAGCGGGACCAGGTCGCCCGGTACGGAGGCGAAGAATTTCTCGTCTTTCTCCCAGGCTCTGATGAACAAGAGGCCGGGGTGATCGCTGAGAGAATTCGCAGCCGAGTAGAAGCTGCGTCTCTTCCAAATCCTACCTCCCGCGTCGGCCCCTGGGTCACTGTCAGCATCGGAGTAGCGATATTGATGCAAAACAGCGGACTCGTGTCAGCAGAGCACATGCAGCGACAAGCGGATGCGGCGCTCTACCTTGCCAAAAAGACCGGCCGCAACTGCGTGGTGGTCCATGCTTCAGAGGTCGGTCAAGCCTCCGGCTGAGGTCATTCCAGAAGAACTGTGCTGTTTGCCTGTTGTCGTTCTGGCGCCAAGAACGACCGCTTCAAACGGCTGCGAGCGGAGGGGCCAGCCATTCCAAGCCTGACCATTTGACAGATATCCTACAAGTGGATATGTAATATCCATCTTATTGGCGATGCGGGAAAGTGACCGGGGCATGACATTGAAATCGATGAAGCCGCTGACGCGTGCCCCGCTGTTGCATGTCTCCGTGCAGGAAAGTCTGCGCGCCTATATCGACGACAATGGCCTTGCGCCCGGAACCCTGCTTCCGGCGGAAGGAGAACTCGCCACCCAGCTAGGTGTCAGCCGCAATTCGCTGAGGGAAGGCATAAAGGCGTTGGAATCGCTCGGTGTGCTGGAGACGCGGCGCGGCGTCGGCATCTTCGTGAAGGCCTTTTCCTTCGAGCCGCTTCTCGACAACCTCGCTTACGGCCTCGGCGGCGCCCTGCGGCAGATCGAGGAGGTCCTCGAAATCCGGCGTACACTGGAAGTGGGATTGATCGGCAAGACGATCGACGTGATTGGCGAGGAGGACATCGCCGAGCTGCGCGCCACCGTCAATCGGATGCGCGCGCATGCCGAGCGGGGCGAAACCTTTGCGGAAGACGACCAGTTGTTCCACCGGCTGCTGTTTCGCTGCCAGGACAATGAAACGCTGGTGCGGCTGATCGATGTCTTCTGGCTCGCCTTCTACAAGGCGTCGGATTTCGTCAATCTTGAAAATGCCGATCCGATGGCGACGTGGCGCGACCATGCCGCGATCGTCGATGCGATCGAGGCAAAAGATCTGGAGGAGGCGCGCAGACGCCTGGATCGTCACTACGAGGGCATTGCCCGGGTGATTGCCAACAACAAGACAAGTTCAAACGTGGGAGGAACACATGAAAAGACTGTCTAGACTATCCGTTATTGCGCTTGGCGCCCTGCTGTCGACGGCTGCCGTTCCGGCTCTTGTCGTTTCGGGCGTTGCAACCCAGGCTCAGGCAGCCACGCTGTCGGGCGGCTTCGATGTCGGCCCCGGAGGCTTCCAGGGCAACTTCAATCCGCTCGCCGCGACCGCCGGCTTCACCTGGCTCAGCGTCTACTACGAACCGCTGATCACCTATGACGAGAAGCTGCAGAAGGTCGTCGGCGCGCTGGCAAGCTCCTACGAGGTCAGCTCCGACCAGATGACCTACACGTTCAAGCTGACGGACGCCAAATGGCATGACGGCAAACCGTTCACCGCCAAGGACGCGAAGTTCACCATGGGCCTTGCTATGGATGCGAAAACCGGCTCGGTGCTCGCTGCCCGGCTGAAGGGCATATCGTCCGTCGAGACGCCGGACGATCGCACTGTTATCATCAAGCTTAGCGCGCCGAGCAGCAGTTTTCCCGACACGATGACCAAGGTGATGATGCTGCCCGAGCATGCGCTCTCCTCGATTCCGGCCGACCAGCTGGCGAAGAACACCTGGTGGTCCACAGCTCCGATCGGCACCGGTCCGTTCAAATTCACCAAATACGTCTCGGATCAATATGTCGAACTTGCCGCAAACACCGATTATCGCGGTGGCAAACCCGCACTGGAACGCGTCATCAATCGCTATTTCGCCAACCCGGCCGCAGCGATCGCGGCGCTGAGATCCGGCGAAATTCAGTTCACCTATGTCGATTCCAACGACGTGCCGACCTTCAAGGACAACAAGGACTTCCAGGTCATCGAAGGCAACTCTTTCGTCGTCAATTATCTCGGCTTCAACCACGATTCGCCGCTCTGGAAGGACGCGCGCGTCCGCCAGGCGGTGATGTACGCGATCAATCGCGATGCCATCATCCAGAGCCTCTATGGCGGCGCGGCCAAGCCTGCCAATTGCGCCTATGTCGCCGAACAGCTGATCCCCCCTGATATCGACAGCTATGCCTATGATCCCGAGAAGGCCAAGAAGCTTTTGACGGATGCCGGCTGGGACCAGATCAATGGCGGCAAGCCGATCACCCTTCTGACCTATTACACCACACCGCTGGCGACCAATGTGCTTGCCGCAGTCCAGGCGATGCTGGCCCAGGTCGGCATCAACATCGTCCCGCGTGCCGTCGATGCGCCGACCTATAACAGCATCGTGCTCAATGCGACGCCGGACATTGCCCAGTTCCAATTGGTTTATGCCGGGCTGCAGAACGGGCCGGATGCCGGAAGCATCAATGTCGGCCTTAACGAGAAGCAGATCCCTCCGGCCGGACCGAATGTCGCCAGGGTTCGCATGCCTGACCTCACCAAGGCGCTCGATAGTGCCTTGGCCGAGCCTGACAGCACCAAGCGGGATGCCGCCTACCAGGACGTCTGCAAGGTGATGAACACCAACCTGCCCTGGGCGACCCTCTGGGTGGCGAACCGCTACGGCATCGTCTCGACCAAGGTGAAGGATTTCGTCTGGACGCCGGCGCCGGGCGGCGGCCCCTACCAGGCCAACCCGCAGAAATGGTCGATCGCCGAATAGGCTCTTTCCGGGAAAGCCTTGAGGGTGGCCTCGGCCACCCTGACAAGACGGATGAACCATGCTCCAATACAGTCTCAGACGCCTGGTCATAGGAATAGGCATGCTCGTTGCCCTGAGCATGCTGATCTTCCTGCTGCTGCGCCTGACGCCCGGCGATCCGATCGATGCCTATATCGATCCGAACCTGCCGATGTCGCCGTCAGACCTTGCCGATCTGCGCAGAAGCCTCGGGCTCGATCAGCCCTTGCCCGCGCAGTATCTGGGCTGGTTGCAGCAGGCGTTGACGGGCAATCTCGGCTATTCGATCAAGCGTATCGATCAGCCGGTTCTGGGCCTGGTGCTGTCACGGATCGGCCCGACAGTGCTCTTGATGGGCACCGCACTTGCCTTTGCCATCGTCGCAGGCATCACCTGCGGGGTGATCGGCGCCGTCCGCCGCAATTCGCTTGCCGATCTCTCCTTATCGGTGGTTGCGCTTGCCGGCATTTCGAGCCCAGCCTTCCTCAGCGCGCTGATCGGCCTTTATATTTTTTCCGTTCGTCTGCACTGGATGCCATCAGGCGGCATGCTGACGCCGGGCGAGGAATTCTCGCTCGGCGACCTCCTCCACCATCTGATCCTGCCGGCAGCACTTCTGTCTGTCGCGCAAGCCGCATTGATCATGCGTTACATGCGCGCTTCGCTGCTCGAAGTCCTGAACCAGGATTACGTGCGCACCGCCCGCGCCAAGGGCGTTCGCGAATTCTGGGTCATCACCAAGCATGCCTTGCGCAATGCGCTTCTTCCGATCGTCACGCTGATCGGCTCCACCATCGGGCTTGCAATCGGCGGCGCCATCTTCATCGAGAGCGTCTTCAACTGGCCGGGCATGGGGCTCTTGCTCGTCGATGCCGTGCAGACCCGCGATTACCCCGTCATCATGGGGGCAACGCTCGTCATCGGCGCCTGCGTTATCGTCGTCAATCTTCTGACCGATATCACTTATGCGGTCGTCGACCCGCGCATCAAGGTGGGTTGATCATGCTGGCACACTCTTCCGAACGCCGGAGCCCCGGACCACTGGCCCGCGCCTTCAGTCGGTTTCTGCTCAACCGCGCAGCCGTTGCCGGCGTCTGCATTGCCATTCCGATGCTGCTGTTGATCCTCTCCTATCCGTTATGGTGGGCTTTCCGGCCGAACGACATCGATCTTCTGGCCATGAATAGCGGCCCAACGGCAACGCACTGGTTCGGAGCCGACGGCGTCGGTCGCGACGTCTTCGCCCGCGTGCTCGAAGGCGGCAGGATTTCGCTGCTGGTCGCCGTCGCATCCACCGCGCTTTCGGCGGTCATCGGTTTTCTTTTCGGGGCAATCTCGGCGCTTGCGGGACGTTGGACGGACGCCGTCTCGATGCGCTTCGTCGATCTGGTGATGACCCTGCCGCCCGTCATTTTCCTGCTTGTGCTCGCCTCGATTGCCGGCACCGGCATCTGGCCGACCGTGCTGGTCATCTCGCTGCTTTCCTGGCCGCTGCTTGCGCGCATGATCCGCTCTCGATTGCTGGAATTGCGCGAGCGCGACTTCGTCATGGCTGCCCGCGGCATGGGCGCCGGCATCGGACATCTGCTCTTTCGCCACGGCCTGCCGAACTCGATCGATATCCTGGTGGTCTATGCAACGTTGCAGATCGCCAATGCCATCCTGCTCGAGGCGGGGCTGTCCTTTCTCGGTCTCGGCATCGCCCCGCCGGCGGCAAGCTGGGGCAACATGCTGAACGCGGCCCGCTCGACCGCCGTGCTCGAACAATATCCGTGGCAATGGCTCTTCCCCGGCGCCGCGCTCATCCTTGCCGTCCTGGCGATCAACTTCATTGGCGATGGCCTCAGAGATGCCTTCGACCCACGTGCCGAACTGAACTGACAATCGAAAGAAGCGAAAATGACCAAATTCAAGGGTGTCGTCCCTCCCGTCGTAACGCCGCTCAATCCGGATCTCACCGTCGATTACCCATCCTATACACGCGTGCTCGAACATCTGATCGATGCCGGCTGCCATGGCGTATTCGTGCTCGGCTCGACGAGTGAGGTGATCTTCCATGACGAAAAGACCCGGCGGGACGTCATCGAACATTCGGCCAAGGTGGTGAATGGCCGGGTGCCGTTGATCGTCGGCGTCATCGATCCGACCACGGATCGCGTCATCGCCCATGCGAAGGTCGCAAAGGCCGCCGGCGCCGATGCGGTCGTGGTGACGGCCCCATTCTATACTGTCACCAGCCAGTCCGAGATACTCGATCACTTCCGTTATATCCGCGACGCGGTGGACATTCCGCTGATCGCCTACGACATTCCCGTCTGCGTTCACGTCAAGCTGCAGCGCCAGACCGTGGTCACGCTCGCCAGGGAAGGCGCGATTATTGGTCTCAAGGATTCCAGCGGCGACGACGGCAACTTCCGCTATGCGCTCCTCGATCTTGCCGAACACAAGAACGTCTTCCTGATGACCGGCTCCGAGATCGTCGTCGACACCGCCCTGCTGATGGGCGCCCATGGCGTCGTTCCCGGTATCGCCAATGTCGATCCGCACGGCTATGTCCGCCTTTGGGATGCTGCCCAGCGTGGCGACTGGGTCGCCGCAAGGAAGGAGCAGGAGCGCCTCTGCCGCCTGTTCGAAATCGTCTGGGTCGCGCAGGGCCGCGTCAGCGGCGGCGCAGCCGGCATCGGCGCCTTCAAGGCGGCGATGCGCAGCCTCGGCATCATCGATTCCGCCGTCATGCCGCGGCCGCGTGCCGCCCTCAACGATGCCGAAACGGCGCGGATCGACGAGATCCTGCGTGCAACCGGCCTGCTGAACTGAGCCGGCTAATGGAACAGATCGCCGAACCCGTGCTCGACATCAAGGGATTGCGAACGGTCTTCCGCATCCGCGGCGGTGAGATCACGGCGGTCAACAATATCGACCTAACCGTTGCCGCCGGCGAGACGCTTGCGCTCGTCGGCGAATCCGGCTCCGGCAAGTCGGTCACCAGCCTGTCGGTCATGCGGCTGCTCACCCGCAACATCGGCGTGATCGCCGCAGGCAGCATCCGCCTTGCGACGAGCGATGGCGTGGTCCGCGATCTCGTCTCCCTCGACGAAGAGAGCATGCGCAGGATCAGGGGCGACGACATCGGCATGATATTCCAGGAGCCGATGTCGAGCCTCAATCCTGTCTTCACCATTGGCGACCAGATCGCCGAGCCGATCCGCATCCATCGCGGCGCGGACCGCAAGGCGGCAATGAACGCAGCCGTCGCGCTGCTTGAAAGCGTCGGCATACCGGACGCCCGACGCCGCGCCGGCCAATATCCGCACGAACTGTCAGGCGGCATGCGGCAGCGCGCGACGATCGCCATGGCGCTCGCCTGCGATCCGGCGCTGCTGATCGCCGACGAGCCGACCACGGCGCTCGACGTGACGATCCAGGCGCAGATTCTCGACCTGCTCCTCAAATTGCAGCGCGAGCGCGGCATGGCCATGCTCTTCGTCACCCACAATCTCGGCGTCGTCGCCGAAATCGCCCATCGCGTGGCGGTGATGTATGCCGGCCGGATCGTCGAAGAAGGGCCGGTCGGCGAGGTTTTCCGCAATCCCAAGCACCCCTACACGATGGGCCTTCTCGCCTCCATGCCGCGCCTTGGCGATGCCGCGCGGATGAAGCTGGCCGGCGAAAAGCTCGCGGCCATTCCCGGCATGGTTCCGAGCCTGATGAACATGCCGAGCGGCTGCGCCTTTTCCCCGCGCTGCAAATTCGCGATCGAAGCCTGTCGCGCTGCCGTTCCCGCGCTCGAACAGGTCAATCCGCAGCATCTCAGCCGCTGCATCAGATGGCAGGAGATCTAGATGAGCGCACCGCTGCTTTCCGTCCGCGACCTTTCGAAACATTATACTTCCCGCGGCACGCGGCTGAACATTCTCCAGGGCATCTCCTTCGATATCGGCAAGGGTGAAGTCGTCGGGCTGGTCGGCGAATCCGGCAGCGGAAAGACCACGATCGGGCGTACCGTTCTTCGCCTCGTCGAACCGTCGTCCGGCAGCGTCCGTTTCGACGGGACGGAGCTCACAGCGCTTTCCGCCTCCGCGCTCAGACGACAACGGCCGCGCATGCAGTATATATTCCAGGATCCCTTCGCCAGCCTGTCGCCGCGCATGACCATCGGTGAGATCCTGACGGAAGGCTTGCAGATCCAAGGGATCGGCACTGCCCGCGACAGACTCGACCGGGCACGGTCGGCCTTGGCAGAGGTCGAACTGCCCACCGATGCGATCAATCGGTACGCGCATGAATTTTCCGGTGGCCAGCGCCAACGCATCGGGATTGCCCGTGCGCTGACCTTGTCGCCCGAATTCATCGTCGCCGACGAGCCGGTCTCGGCGCTCGATGTGTCGATCCAGGCGCAGGTGATCAACCTGCTGCGCGACCTGCAGCAGCAGCTTGGCCTGACCATGCTGTTCATCTCGCATGACCTTGCCGTCGTCGAATATATCTGCGACCGGGTGATCGTGCTCTATCTCGGCCGCATTATGGAAATCGCGCCGAGTGCCGATCTCTATGCGAGACCGCAGCATCCCTATACACGCGCGCTGCTCTCGGCGATTCCGTCGCCCGATCCTGACGCTCGCCGTAACAGGCAGATCCTGAAAGGCGATATCCCAAGTCCGGCCAATCCGCCGAGCGGATGTGTTTTTCGCACGCGCTGTCCGAGCGCGCTCGATGCCTGCGCCGGCGCCGTTCCGCAATTGCAGGAAATCGCGCCCGGCCACTTCAAGGCCTGCATCCGCGACGACCTCAATTGATCCGTCATCCATCGGAGAAACAAGAGATGAATGCGAAGACGCTGCGTCCTGCCATTGGCGGAAATTGGGCGAGCCTGCTTTTGCCGATCGCAGCCGATGACAGCATCGAATTCGACAAGCTTGGTGAAGAGATCGACATCCTCATCGATGCCGGCGTCGATGGTATCTATTCCAACGGCACTGCCGGTGAATTCCACAATCAGACGGAAGCGGAGTTCGATAGCATCCAGGCAATGCTGGCCGAACGCTGCAAGGTGTCTTCAACCCCATTCGTCATCGGCGCCTGCCAGCCCGACCCGCTGATCATGCTCAATCGCGTCCGCCGCGCCGCCGCGCTCGATCCCCGCGCCATTCAGACCATATTGCCGGACTGGTGGCCGCTCACCGATGCCGAAGCGGTCGACTTCCTGAAACGAGCGGCCGAGGCTGCCGACGGTATTCCGCTCATCCTCTACAACCCGCCGCATGCAAAACGCGTGCTGGCGCCAAGGGAGCTCGGCATGGTCTGCGCGGCAGTGCCTGAGGTGATCGGCATCAAGCTCGCTGACGGCGACGGCTCCTGGTATGCCGAAGCACGCCGGCATTTGTCCGGGCTTTCGCTCTTCGTCCCCGGCCATCATCTCGCAACCGGCACCAAGGAAGGTGTGGCAGCAGGCTCTTTTTCCAATGTGGCCTGCCTTAGTCCCCGCGGTGCTCAGGCCTGGACGGTCTCGATGCGAAACGATATCGACGCCGCACTCGATCTGGAGCGACGCATCTGCGCGTTTATGGACGCGCATATCGTCCCGTTTCGCCAGGAATTTGGCTATTCGAACGCCGCTCTCGACAAGCTTTTAAGTGCGATCGGCAATTGGGGACCCGTGGGCACCCGTTTGCGCTTTCCCTATCGTTCGATAGACATGGCAGAAGCGGTCAGGTTGCGACCCATTGCACGCGCCGAACTCCCCGATCTTTTCCTCTGAGTTTGCTCAAAGAGCGGGCTTGTCACGAAACAACCTGCGTTGGCTCGCCTCGATGGGCGTCGAGCCGAAGAGACAAGGCCCGATATGGCGCAGAACGCTCTACCATCCCAGCCGGGCCGATATCTTGCTGGAGGCCTCCTTCAGCAGAACGATGAAGCGGTCGACGTCGCTTTTTTGCGTGCGGAAGGCCGGGGCGCCGACATTCACCGCGGCGATCACGGATCCGTCGAAAGCCAGAACCGGCACCGAGACGGAGACGAGTTGCTCGCTGACTTCACCGTAACTCACACAAAATCCCTGGCGGCGGATTTTATCCAATTCAGCCACCAGCTTGCTGCGATCCGTGATCGTGCGCTTGGTCAGCCGCGGCAAAGTCTCCGGGATCATTTGCAACTGCACCTGGGGGTGGAGATAGGCGAGAAGCACCTTGTACGAGCCGGCCGTGAGCGGCCGTCTTCGACCGATCATCGCCTGCACTCGCAAGTCGCGCATCGGTTCGAACTTTGCAATACACAGGGATTCCCCATTGTCGATGATCCTGAGCTGGGTCGTTTCGTTCGCCTTCTGGCCGACTTCTTCAAGAATAGGATTGGCTATTCGCACCAGATCAACCTGTGTCGAGGCAGCGGTCCCGAGAATGATCGCAGTCGTCCCCAGCCGGTAAGTGCCCGTATCGCTCTTCCGCACCAGGCCGCGCCGTTCCAGTGTGCGTAACATGCGCAAAATTCTCGGTTTGGTTTCCCCGAGGTTCTGCGCCACCTCAGTCAGTCTGATATCCGGGTTTTTGGCGACATTCAGCAATACGTCGATGCAGACATCAACAGATTGCACAATCTCGCTTTTTGATGGTTGTCTTTTGTCCATGGGACCAGAATTTTCTCCGCGACCAGGGCTGAAGGATTGGCGTAGTCTCAAGTTACGCCTATCGTAACGCGCTTGTTTTCCGTTTGACAGCCCCCTTGAGGCCCCCTTACCAATTTGTGTCAAGAGTGGACGGGAACCTGCTCGCACCGACCAAGCAAGGTCGGCCCAAAAACGCTAAACCGGGATGGAAGAAATGGCCGCAAAAACATTGACGCGGGCAGCGATCGGGCTGCTTGGCACGATTGCTATTCCTGCAATGGCCGCCGCACAGGAAACCCCGCTGACGATCGGGATGTCGACGACGCCGACGACGCTGGATCCTCATGAAGACAGTTCGGCGCCAAACAATGCGACCTCGCGCCATATCTGGGACAGCCTGATAAACCTCACGGGAACGTCGGCAAATGCGCCGGAACTCGCCACCGAATGGAAGGTCGTCGACCCTACTCACTGGGAATTCAAGCTGCGGAAGGGCGTGAAATTCCATGACGGCAGCGAGTTCAACGCCGATGACGTCATCGCTTCGCTTCTGCGTGCCCGCGACAAGCCCAGCCAGAGCTTTGCTTCCTACACCCGCAATATTGTCAATGTCACCGCCACGGATCCCTATACCATCGTCGTCGAGACAAAGGTTCCGGATCCGATCCTGCTGAATTCCGTCAGCCGAATTCGCATTATCAGCGCCGATTGCAAGGAGGCGCCAGTCCAGGATTTCGACAACGGCAAGTGTGCAATCGGAACCGGGGCCTATTCCTTCGTCTCCTATTCGCCAGGCAGCAACCTGACCTTGAAGCGCAATGACAGCTATTTCGCAGGCCCCTCGCACTGGTCGAACGTCACGCTGCGCTTCCTGCCCGATGACGGCGCCCGTCTGGCATCGCTTCTCTCCAACGAGATCGACCTTATCGAAACCCTTCCTGCCGATGGAATGGCACGCGTGGAAGCGAGCGATAATCTGCAAGTCATCAACGGCCTGTCTTCCCGCTTCGTTTATCTTGGCCTCGATGTCAGCCGCGATGTTTCACCTTTCGTGAAGGCTGCGGATGGTTCCGATCTCGACAAGAACCCGCTCAAGGATGAACGGGTGCGTCGGGCAATGCTGATGTCGATCAACCGGCCGGCAATCGTCGACCGCGTCATGCAGAAGAACGGCACGGTGGCCGACCAATTCGTCACCCAAGGCTATGCGGGCTATTCCGGAAAAGTCGAGAAGGTGGGTTATGATCCCGCCGCCGCCAAGGCGCTTTTGGCCGAGGCCGGTTATCCCGATGGCTTCAGCCTGACCCTGCACGGTCCCTCTGGCCGTTACGTCAAGGATGCCGAAGTTCTGCAGGCGGTCGGCCAGATGTTCACACGCATCGGCATCAAATCGAAAGTCGAAGTCCTGCCCTGGTCGATGTATTCGGAAGCCTATTCAAAGGGCACCTACAGCACCTATTTCGGCTCCTGGGGTGTGAACACCGGCGAAACCACCAATCCGACTGTCGCGCTCGTCGCCACGCGCGACGAGAAAAAGGGGACCGGCAGATATAACGGCGGCGGCGTGTCCGATCCGAAGATCGACGAGGTACTGGCCAAGGCGAGTTCGACACTCGATGAAGCTGCACGGGCGCCCCTTCTCGAGGAACTGTCGACCGAGACCTTCAACAACCTCTGGCTCCTCCCGATGCATTACGAAAACGTCGTGCTGGGTGCAAAGAAGACCGTGTCCTACACCCCGCGCGGTGACAAATATACGCTCGCTTACGACGTGAAGCCGGCGGATTAATGCATGTCGTCCGAAAGCGTGCAGCGGTTTTGGGACAAATAAAGATTTGAAGTGCGTCGCATCGATCCAATCGATGCGGCGCGGTTTAAAAAGAGCAGCATGGGGCCGCACCAGGGCCGTCCCTTTCTTCATCTCCCAGGAGACATTCATGCAGGAACTTGGAACGGGCGAAGCCGTCGCCCGGGCGAAGGCCATCTATGACTATGGCCAGACGGCCATCTTCGCCTCTCAGGCCGATCCCCGCCTCCATATGGTGCTTTATGTGCCGCCGACGGCGGCAGATGGCCGCAAGCTCGACCTCCTGGTCGCGGTCCACGGCACCGGGCGCACATCGGCCATCGACTTCCGCGACGGTTTTGCCGAATTCGGGCTCTACAACGACTGTGCCATCCTTTGCCCGATCTTCCCGGTTGGTGTGCTCGGCGATGGTGCGCGTTCCGGCTACAAGTTTCTTGAGGAAGGCGACATCCGCTACGATCAGGTCGTCCTGGCCATGGTCGCGGAGATGGCCGACAAATACCGTCAGGACTGGTCCAAATTCGCCATGTTCGGCTTCTCCGGTGGCGGGCATTTCGTGCACCGTTTCACCATCCTGCATCCGGAAAAGCTCTGGGCGGCATCCATCGGCGCACCTGGTTCCGTCACCCTTCTGGATCCGACGCGTGACTGGTGGGTCGGCATTCGGGATCTGGAGGTGCGCTTCGGCAAGTCCTTCCGGCCCGAAGATCTCGCCACGGTGCCGGTGCATATGATCGTCGGCGACGCCGATCTGGAGACCTGGGAAATCACCCACAAGCCGGGCGGCAAATATTATATGGATGGTGCCAACGACGCCGGCAAAACGCGGCCCGAGCGCCTTGCCGCTTTGGCGAGTTCATTCCGCGAAGCGGGTGTCGATGTAACGTTCGATCGTGTTCCGGGCGTCTCTCACGACCGGATGAGAGTTCTCGGTCACGTCAAGGCCTTCCTGGCAAAGGTGCTGGAGGAGCGGCGCGCGAAATGAGAAATGCAACGATCGTAGCGCCTCAGCCGGAGGCAGTCGAAGCCGGTGCGGAAGTTCTCGAACGCGGCGGCAATGCCATCGACGCAGCACTCGCCTGTGCTTTCGTCCAGGGCGTGGTCGACCCGCAGATGGCCGGCATCGGCGGCTTCGGCTCCATGCATGTCTATATGCCGAAAAAGGGTGTGCACGAGATCCTCGAATTTTATGCGCGCGCGCCGTTGAAGGCTGCGCCGGACATGTGGCTCGACAAGATCAAGCACCAGAGCCGCGACGGCTTCGGCTACGTGCTTGAAGGCAATATATCCGATATCGGCTACCTTGCCGTCTGCACCCCCGGCTCGCTCAAGGGTTATGAGACTGCGCTGCGCGACTACGGCACCTTCGATTGGGCCGATCTCATCAAGCCGGCTATCCGCCTTGCCCGTAACGGTTTCATGATCCGAAACCATATGCACTGGTATTGGGCCAAGGACCAGTCGAATGACGGTTTTGCCAACACGCTCGACAAGCTGCGCTTTTCTGAAACGGGCCGGAAAGTCTATTTCCACGACGACGGCACGCTCAAGAATGTCGGCGACCTGCTTGTCAACAAGGACATGGGAGAGACGCTCGAACGCATCGCGCGAAGCGGCGGCTCGGACATTTTCTATCACGGCGAACTGGCCGAACAGATCGCCGGCGATTTCAAGGCAAATGGCGGCTTGATCGATCGGCAGGATCTGGCGCGTTACGAATTGTCGAAGGTAGAGCCGGTTTGGGGCGACTACCGCGACCACCGCATCGCCACCTCGCCTCCACCAGGCTCGGGCTTCCCGATGCTGGAACTCCTGCATATCATGGAGCAGTTCGATGTCGGCTCGCTGCAGCATGGCAGCGCCGATCATGTCCGCATCCTGTTCGAAGCGATGAAGCGGATGACGATCGACAAGGACGCGCATATGGGTGATCCCGCCTATGTCGACGTGCCCTATGAAAAGCTGCTGTCGAAAGAGCATGCAAAGGCCCATGCCCGCGCGATCAAGGCGGGCGAGATCGCCAGTGTTTCGCGTCTTGATAGCTCGCAGCGCGACACCACCCACATCTCGGTAATCGACAAGGACGGCAATGCCGTCGCGATGACCCACACCCTCGGCAGTCCCTCGGGTGCGATCACCGACGGCCTCGGCTTCATGTACAATGGCACGATGAGCCGCTTTAATCCGCTTCCCGGCAAGCCCGGCTCCATCGCGCCCGGCAAGCGGCGTCCCAGCTCGGCAGCGCCGACGATCGTCTTCAAGGGCGACGAGCCCAGCATCGTCATTGGAGCGCCAGGCGGCAGCTATATCGCGCCGGCCGTTGCGCAATGCCTGATGAACATGATCGATTTCGACATGTCCGTGCTCGAAGCCGTCTCGGCGCCGAGGATCGTAGGGGTGTCGAACACGATCGACATCTGCAATCGCATTCGACACTCTGTCGAAGACGAGCTGCGGGCGCAGGGTTACCAGGTGGCGCGGTCGCCGCAGACATACGCGTTCGCCGCAGTCCACGCGATCAAGATTGACGGCGGCATCTCGAAAGGCGCTGCCGATCCGCAGCGTGACGGGATGGCGATCTCCGTCGGCTAGTGCATGTCGCGCAAAAGTGTGCAGCGGTTTTGCGGCAACGACATGCGTAAAAACAAAGACGTCGATTCAAAGTGTTACAGCGTCTTTTGCGGCTCTCGGAAAGACGCTCGGCGCTGTAGGGAGAGGTTCAATGGTCACATCCATCATCAGGCGATTGATACAGGCGCTGTTCGTCATTGTCGCGATGACGATCATCGTCTTCATCGGTGTCAATGTGATCGGCAATCCGGTCGACATCCTGATCAACCCGGACGCCAACCAGGCGGAGCGGGCACTCGTTATCGCGCATTACGGCCTGGATCAGCCGCTGTGGAAACAGTATCTGCTGTTTCTCCAAGGGCTTCTGCACGGGGACTTCGGCAACAGCTTCGTTTATGGGCGGCCGGCGCTGGGCCTGATCCTCGAACGTCTCCCGGCGACGCTCGAACTGGCGATCACGGCTCTTGTCATTGCACTGCTGTTCGGCTTGCCGCTTGGGCTGTATGCAGGGCTCTACCCCAATCGCATTTCCTCCAAGCTGATCATGAGCGGCTCAATTCTGGGTTTCTCGCTTCCGACCTTCTGGGTCGGTCTCATGCTGATCATGGTGTTTTCCGTCGAGCTCGGCTGGTTGCCGACGAATGGCCGCGGCCCAACGCGGGAACTGCTTGGCGCACAATGGTCGTTTCTGACCGGGGACGGCATCAGGCATCTTCTATTGCCGGCCTTCAACCTGGCTCTGTTCAAGACGTCGCTCATTCTTCGGCTGACCCGCGCCGGTGTACAGGAGGTCCTTCCCCAGGACTATGTGAAGTTTGCCCGCGCCAAGGGATTGCGAGAGCGGCGGATCATTTCGGTGCACGTTCTCAAGAACCTGATGATCCCGGTGGTGACCATCATCGGTCTCGAGTTCGGCTCACTCATCGCCTTTTCGGTCGTCACCGAAAGCATCTTTGCGTGGCCGGGCATGGGCAAGCTCATCATTGACTCGATCAATCTTCTCGATCGCCCGGTCATCGTCGCCTACCTGATGATGATGGTGCTGCTCTTCGTCGTCCTCAATTTCATCATCGATATCTGTTATACCCTTCTGGATCCGCGGGTCCGGCTGGAAGGAAAGGCTTGACCCCATGGCCGAACCACAAACGCAAGACACCAGCGCTCCAACGCCCGAACCCAGTCGTCTGTCGAAAGGGGTCACGGATTTCTTCAGCTCTCCGGCAGCCGCGATCGCCTTCCTCACGCTGGTGATCATCTGTTGCCTGGCGCTGTTTGCGCCATGGATCTCTCCGCAAAATCCCTATGATTTGATGCAGCTCGACATCATGGATGGACGGCTGCCGCCGGGGTCCGAATCCATGACCGGGCTTGTCTATCACCTCGGTACCGACAGCCAGGGCCGCGATATCCTGTCCGGCATCCTCTATGGGTTGCGCACCTCCTTGCTGGTGGGCGTTCTGTCGGCTTTCGCTGCTGCCATCATCGGAACCTCAGCCGGATTGTTTGCCGCTTACGTGGGAGGGCGCACGGAAACCGCGATGATGCGGCTCGTCGATCTGCAGCTCTCGTTTCCCACCATATTGATGGCGCTCATGATGCTCGCCGTGCTCGGCAAGGGCGTACCCAACGTCGTGATCGCACTGATCATCGCCGAGTGGGCGACCTATGCCCGAACGGTCCGCGGCACCGCTCTGGTCGAGCGCGAGAAGGAATATATCGAGGCGGCCCGGATGCTGCGCCTGCCCGGATGGCGCATCCTCTTCAGGCACCTGCTGCCGAACTGTCTTGCGCCGGTCATCGTCATCGCCACGATGCAGATCGCCCGGGCAATCGGCCTCGAAGCAACCTTGTCCTTCCTCGGTCTCGGTGCATCCGTGACCGAACCCTCGCTCGGCATGCTGATCTCGACGGGCTACCAGTATCTACTGACGGGCCTTTACTGGATCAGCTTCTTTCCCGGCATTGCCCTTCTGGTCACGATCGCGGCGATCAATCTCGTCGGCGACCGGCTGCGCGATGTCCTCAACCCGAGGAACATGTCATGACCCCATTGCTGCAAGTGAGCAATCTCGTCACCGAATTCGGCGGCGGCAGGGGACGCCCCAGCCTTTGCGCCGTCAACGATGTGTCGTTCACGGTGGAGCGCGGCAAGGTCCTTGGTCTTGTGGGAGAATCCGGATCCGGAAAGTCGGTGACCGGCTTCTCGATCATGCGGCTCCTCGATAAACCCGGCCGGGTTGCCGGCGGCCGGATCATCTTCGACGGCGCCGACATCGCGAAATATTCGGATGAAGAGATGCGGCAGCTGCGCGGCAAGCGGATCGCCATGGTATTCCAGGATCCGATGATGACGCTCAACCCGGTCCTGACGGTCGGTACGCAGATGGTGGAAGCCGTCCAGGCACACGACCGGGTCTCGAAGGATGCCGCCCGGCAGCGGGCGCGGGATGCTTTGGCGCTGGTCGGAATACCAAGCCCTGAAGAAAGGCTTGCCGCCTACCCGCATCAGTTTTCCGGCGGAATGCGCCAGCGGGTGGCGATCGCCATCGCGCTTCTTCACAAGCCGGACCTTATCATCGCCGATGAACCGACAACAGCGCTTGATGTGACGATCCAGAGCCAGATCATTTCCGAGTTCCAGAAGCTCACCGAAGAGGGGAATACGGCGGTGATCTGGATCACCCACGATCTGGCGATCGTCTCAAGATTGGCCGACGAGATCGCCGTCATGTATGCCGGCCGCCTCGTGGAGACCGGACCGGTGGGCAAGGTTCTGACCGATCCTCACCATCCCTACACGGCCGGTCTGATCGCGTCCGTTCCTTCGCAAAACAAACGCGGAGAACCGCTTCACCAGATCCGCGGCATGACGCCGGCGATCGACCGGCTCCCACAGGGATGCAGTTTTCGTACGCGCTGTGATCGAGCAACCGACGGTTGTCTGGTCGTGCCGGCGCTCATGCCGGAAGGCGATCGCTCCTTCCGCTGCATTCATCCCGTAACGAAAGAGGTAGCATGATGACGGCGACCACCGCGCCCCTGATCGAAGCGAGGAACGTGTCGCAACGCTTCGGAGCCAAGCCCGATCTCGCCGCCAAGGTCGTGCTCAAGCTCAAGCTGGCCAAACCGACGCCCGTCGTTCACGCGCTTGATAATGTCAGCCTCAGCATCCGGCCCGGAGAGGTTGTCGGCCTTGTCGGCGAAAGCGGTTGCGGGAAGTCGACGCTCGGCCGCGCCATTGCAGGGATCACCTCGCCAAGCCAGGGCCACATTCTCTGGAAGGGGATGGACCGAAGCGCCATGTCGAAAGGCGAGCAGCATCAGTTCGGTCTCGCCAGCCAGATGATCTTCCAGAATCCGATGGCGGCTCTCAATCCGCGCATGACCGTCGAGCAGCTTATCTGGGAGGCGCCTCGAACGCATGGGCTTGCCCGCTCGACGGAACGCGACGCCTATGTCGACAGATATTTGATGCTGGCCGGCTTCGACCCGGCCATGAAAAAGCGATACCCGCACCAGTTTTCCGGCGGCCAGCGGCAACGCGTCAATATTGCGCGCGCGCTCGCCGTGCAGCCGAAATTCCTCGTCTGTGACGAAAGCGTTGCGGCGCTCGACGTTTCCATCCAGGCACAGGTGATCAACCTGTTCATGGAACTTCGTGACAAGCTCGACCTGACCTATTTGTTCGTCAGCCATGATCTCGGCGTCGTGGAACATATTTCCGACCGTGTTGCGATCATGTATCTCGGCCGCATCGTCGAAGAGGCGCCCGTCGAGGAGGTTTTCAGGCGGCCCAATCATCCTTACACGAAAGCGCTCTTGGCCGAGGTGCCGCGCATCGAACCCGGCAAGCGGCAGTTCAAGCCCGTCGACGGCGAACTCCCCAGCCCGATAAACCCGCCGAAAGGCTGTCACTTCCATCCGAGATGCCCGTTTGCGATGGACCGCTGTCATATGGAAGTGCCGGTGAAAAAGGAAATTGCACCGGGGCACCTGTCGGCTTGCCATCTCAATGATGAATGATCTCAAACGACAGGAGCGCTGACAGCGATCTGTTCGCGCAAGTGGCCCGCGGGTTTGCAGGATTGGGCGTCATCTTTTCAGAGCAACGATCGGCGCAAGTTTGTCCAGCCGACCGGCAACCCGATCTCGGTCTTTAAGGGCAGAAGAATTTTCTGTTGTCGCAAATGAAAATTCTGATTTATTGTTACTTCGCTGCTGGCTTTAAGGGGGATATTGCCGATGGTGGGGACACGCAGGGATATTTTGCTTGGTAGTTTGGCGTTACTTGGCGCCGCCGCGGTTCAGAAACCGGCATTTGCCGTGGCGTCTTCCAATTTTACCGGCACCGCGGTCGACAATGGCGTGACGTTCCAAAGGACGAACTTCGCCAAGATTGATAAGAAGTGGCAACGCCGGGTCGTCAAATATTTCAGCAGCGAGCCGATCGGCACAGTGGTCGTCGATACAAGGCATCATTTTCTCTACGTGATTATGGAGAACAAGACGGCCATCCGCTACGGCGTCGGCGTCGGCCGCGAGGGCTTCAAATGGTTCGGCCGCGCCACGATCGACGCTAAATCGCTTTGGCCGCGCTGGACACCGCCACCGGAGATGCGCAAGCGCCATCCGGAACTGCCCGAATTCGTGGCGGGAGGTTCGCCAAAGAATCCGCTCGGTCCCCGCGCCATGTACCTGCATCGTGACGGCGTCGACACCGGCTATCGCTTCCACGGCACGGTGGAGCCTTGGAGCATCGGTAAGGATGCCTCCAGCGGCTGTATCCGCATGTTCAACGAAGACGCCATCGATCTTTACCAGCGTTGCCCGATCGGCACCGCTGTGCAGGTTCTGCCGCATATTGCCGACCAGGCTGAAAGTGCCGCGCAGGTCAGCCAAACAACTCCGGTCGAATGAGGAATATCACCCTGATGTTTGCTCCGACCGGATATACGAGGCGCCTTGCTGTCGCGGCCATGCTCCTGGCGCTCACTGCCTGCACCACCACCAAGGTCGCGTCCCTGGAAGAGCCTGCTGCGGCGCCGATGACCGGCCAGACCAACGATCCGGCGCCCGGCTTCGAAACCGTCGCGGCTGGCAGCGAAGAGGATTTCATCCTCAATGTCGGCCGACGGATCTACTTCGCGCAGGATTCGGCCACGCTCGATTCCGTCGCCATGGCAACGTTGGATAACCAGGCGGCCTGGCTCAGCAAGAACCCGACTTGGCTGCTCAAGCTGCAGGGATTTGCCGACGATTCCGGCTCCGCATCCAGCATGGAGACGCTGTCGCAGAAGCGCGCCGATGCGGCGATGGCCTATCTCGCCTCGAAGGGCGTGGAGGCCAGGCGCATGTGGGCCAAGGGTTACGGCAACGACCGCGAGGTCCGCGACTGCACGGAGCGCTCCTGCAAGGTGCAGAACCGGCGCGTCGTCTCCAATCTCCGCACCCAGCCGGACGCAGTCTGAGTTGGGATTGCCCGCGCCTCTTTTCAGCGCCGTCGGCCATGAAAATCCACGCGTGTGCGTCATGACGATGTCGCGCGGAACCGCAGCGAAGACGAAACCAAATCCAGTTAATTCAAAAGGGCCGGCCGCAGGCGCCGGCCCCACTTGACGTCAAAAGAGCTGCTCAGGGTCTTGGCACCGCTACGGCGCTTCCGGAGCGGAGCTTGTCTATCAGCTTCGAGCGCGCGCGCTTTCCTTCATCCTTCGCGCTGCTCGCGCGACGTTTCCTGACCTCAACGGTAAACGGCTTTGTCCGGGACTTCATCGAGAAGCTCTCCTTAAGCCACCTGACGCTCGGCTTCGATCTGAAGAGGCGTTTGCTGAAAGGAGCCTTCTCCGATCGCGATCTTGCGCGGCTTCATGGCTTCCGGCACTTCACGCTTCAAAGCGACCGAGAGAATACCGTTGGTCAAAGAAGCATTCTCGACCCTCACGTGGTCGGCGAGCTCGAAGCGACGCTCGAATGCGCGCCCGGCGATGCCGCGGTGCAGGTACTCGCCGTCCTTTTCTTCGGTCCTTTGACCCTTCACCACGAGAACGTTCCGCTCCTGCGTGATGTCGAGGTCGGCCTCGGCGAAGCCGGCAACCGCCATCTGGATTCGGTAGTCGTCTTCGCCGATCTTGACGATGTCATAAGGCGGCCAGCTATCGATCGCCTGCAGGCGTTGCGCATTGTTCAGGAGATTGAAGACCCGGTCGAAGCCGATGCTGGACCGGTAAAGGGGTGCGAAGTCAAGTTCGTTTCTCATAGCCATATCCTCCGTAAAGCAACATGGGTTGGAGACGCATTGGAAACTGCGCCTCTGCTCTGATCGGCCCGCTTTGCGCTGCCGACGAAAATGATCTGGTTTCGCGCATTTTTCGATTCAAGAGCAGATCCAAAAATTTTTTCTGCATGTTCACCGACAACGATCGGAAGCCTCTTGAACGCTGTTTTTGTTCACCTAAATCGACTGATGCCTGAAGATGTTCTTCGATTGTGTGGAAATTTTTGGGAGAGTTCTCATGACCAGCAAAGGCACCACCACGATCATTCCTGATGGCGTCGCCGAGGCGATCTCCGCGTCGCACATCTTACATCCCCAACTCCATTTCACGTCTCCGAACGAAATCCTCGCCGCCGACACGCCTGCGCAGGAGAAGAGAGCGATCCTCGCGTCCTGGGCTTCGGACCTCTATGCGGTGGAGTCCGTTCCGGAACTGCGGCAGCCGCCAGGCGTGCCGGCTCCGGTTCGCTATGCCGACATCCTGGCGGCGCTGAAGGCCCTGGATGGCGGGCGCGCTGAGGCAGGCCGCGTCGGGAAAGGATTTCGGCGCTCTCGCCCTTGGATGACTTCCCGGATCCGGGCCGCTTGACCTTCACGGGAGCGATGGTCGCGCTCGACCTGCCTCATCGGGCGCGAACCTCATCAATCCAATGGGATTGGTGTGGTGAAGGCGGCCGTTTATGCGATGAGACTGGTCGCTTGGTGCGACGGAGGCAGCAAATAATCCAATGGTGACGGCAGATCGATGACAAACCTGATATCCGCGGCATTCGCCGCCACGATCAGTTGGTAATCGCCCGGTTCAGCGCGGAAGGCGCCGGCCTCGATGTCAAAATAGGCGAGGTCGCGCGGCAGGATCCTCATTTCGGCCGTGCCGGTCTCACCGGGCGGCAGCGAAAGCTTTGCGAAGGCGCGCAGCTCCTTGTCCGGCCGCTCCACCCTGGATTTTGGCGAGCGCACATAGAGCTGGACCAGTTCCGATCCGGCCCGGTCGCCGATATTGGTCAGATCGACGCTGATCGTCACGCCTTCGGCACCCATTTCGCTTGCTGAGAGCCGCGGCTCGCCCCAGTTGAAGCGTGTATAGCCAAGGCCGAAACCGAAGGCGAAGAGCGGCTCGACGGCGCGTGTATCGTGGTGACGGTAGCCGACGAACACGCCTTCGGCATAGCGCACATGCCCATCCTTACCCGGATAGACGGCCGGATCGCCCGTCATGGCGGAATTGTCGGCAAGCGCCTTCGGGAATGTTTGCGGCAGGCGTCCGCCGGGCTCGACGTCGCCGAACAGGACATCGGCGACGGCATTGCCCATCTCCTGCCCGGGATACCAGATCTGCAGCACGGCGCGAACCTTGCCGAGCCAGGGCATTTCCACCGGACCGCCGGTCTGCAGCACGACCACGGTGTTGGCGTTGATGGCCGCAACCCGCTCGATGAGCTCTTCCTGCCGGCCCGGAAGCCGCATGTCGGGCAGGTCCAAGCCCTCGGTATCCCATTCGCCGTCGCGGCCGACGAAGAGAAGCGCCACATCGGCATTCAGCGCCGTCTCGACGGCGTCCTCGATATCGGCCTCGCCCAAAGGCTTTTCGACGCCGAAGCGAATGGCCGTGAGGTTGATCCCCTCCCCGGTCGCCACCGGCGGGTCATACTCGACGGTGACGGCATGGGCTTTGCCCGCATCGAGCGCTACCGTGCCGCGCTGTTCATCATTGGCCGTGCCGAAATAGTTTTCGCCGCGCGTCCAGCCGTCATGACCATCGACCGTGAGCCTGCCATCGACGAAGAGCCGCGCCAGTCCGGCATTGGTCATGCCGAAGACATGATCGCCGCTCTCCTCCGGCACGAATTGCATCGTCATCCGCGCCGAGAAATTGGCGGGGTCGAGTTCGCCTGACGGCAACTCGAACCAGAAGAACTCGCCCTTGTCGACGGTCTCGACGTGAAGGGGAGTACCCCGGCAACCGCGTCCCTTGAAATATTCGACGGTGATCTTTCCCTTGGCCACCTCGATCAGACGGTTGTGGCGGCAGCCAACGGCGTGGCTGACGCTGTTGGCATTGGAAAGGGCCGCTCGAATCCCTTCGAGCGGGCTGACCGTATAATGCGCCGCGATCTGCGCACTGCCGCCGCCCATGACACGCGCGCTCGCAGCGTTGGGTCCGATGACGGCGATCCGGTCGAGCGACGTCTTGGCAAGCGGCAGGACGCCGTCGTTCTTCAAAAGGACCGCGCCTTCCGCGCCGAGACGTCGTATCAGCGCCCGGTCTTCCGGCAGGTCGACCGCCTGCTCCGTAAGATCTGGCTTCTTCTCGAACGCGCCGACCCGCTCGAGCAGCAGCAGGATTCGCCGCGCCGCCGCCCGCACGGTGGCCGCTTCGACCCTGCCCTCGCGCACGGCCGCAACCAGTTTCTCGCCGCGATCGCGCGCCGGGCCGGGCATTTCGAGATCGAGTCCGGCATTGATCGTCTCGGCCGTCGAATGCGAACCGAACCAGTCGGACATGACGATCCCGTCAAATCCCCATTCCTCGCGCAGCACCTTGGTCAGTAGCCACGCGTGTTCGCTCGTATAGGTGCCGTTGAGGCGGTTATAGGAGGACATGACGGCCATCACCCCGGCGCGCCGGACAGCCTGTTCGAAGGGCGGGAAGTAGATTTCGCGCAGCGTCCGCTCGTCGATATCGGAAGACATGGTCTGCCGCTCGATCTCGGATTCGTTGCCGGCGAAGTGCTTGATCGTCGCTGCGATCCCCTGGCTCTGCACGCCCTTGATATAGGCGACGGCGAGTTCCGCCGTCAGCATCGGATCTTCGGAATAACATTCGAAATTTCGCCCGTTGAGCCCGGAACGATGGATATTCACCGTGGGTGCGAGCAGCACGGCGGCACCCTTGCTCTTCGCCTGTTGGGCAAGCGCCACGCCCATACGCTCGACGAGATCGGGGTTCCAGGTGGCGCCGAGCGCGATGGCGACAGGAAAACAGGTCGCCTTGACGCCGCCGACCAGCGAGCCCGCGCCGCGAGCCCCATTCGGCCCGTCCGTCACCTTGATCTTCGGCACATCAAGACGCTCGACGGGAACCGTCGTCCAGAAATCGGCGCCGGACAGCAACGAGACCTGCTCCTCAATCGTCATCTTGTCGAGAATGGAATCGATCATGCAAACCTCCCCTTCAATGGAATTCGGGCATTGCGAAATGCTGGCCGAGTATGCCCCGTGCCAATTCACCCGGTGGCGACGCCAACTTCTCTACGCACAGGTAGTTCTTAAACCTACCGATTACTCGGTATTTTTAAGATGTCAACTACGCGCCCGTGATGTATGGATGGAGGGCGTGAGAAAGAGGCAGACGAGACGATGGCAGAATTTTTCGAATCGAAGACCGGACTGGAGGAAAAGCGACGGCGCCGATCCCGCAAGGGCGAAGCGCGCCGCGCGGAGATCCTGTCGGCTGCGATGCGACGCTTTGCCGAAGACGGCTACCAGAATGCTGCGATCGGCGATATCGCCCGCGACGTCGGCCTGTCGCTGCCCGGCCTGCTGCACCATTTTCCGACCAAGGTCGATCTCCTGCTTGCCATTCTGGACAAGCGCGATCTCGAAAGCGAAAGCTTCATCGGGCCCTATCGCTCCGATCTCCGCGGCTTGCTCAAGGGCATGGTCGAAGTCTTCCGCCGCAACGCCGATATGGTCGAGGTCGTCAGGACCTTCGCCATCCTGAATGCCGAGAGCCTGATGAAGGATCACCCGGCCAAGGCATGGTTTCTCGATCGCGCCACCCAGCTGCAGAATGACATCGCCGCGACTTTCGAACAGGCCGTCGCCGATGGCTCGATAGACGGCAAGATCGATGGCCGGGCGATGGCAGCCGAGCTGATCGCCGTGATGGACGGCCTTCAGATGCTCTGGCTGCGCGATCCCACCCGCTTCGACATGGTCGGCGGGTTGGAAGCCTATGTCAGCCGCCTGCTGGCGAGCCTTGGCCTGGAGGATTGAGCTTGGCTTGCGGCTCTGTGCTCGGGGGCCGATCGAGGTGGCGCTCTATCGGAAGATCTAGCATCCATCAAAGCGTGCCAACCAGACCATAATGCGGCTTACAGCTTCGTAATACCTCTGCCCGACGAGCAGACCCGTATGTGTCGTACCCCAGAGACCTAGATATTCGCCACCGATGTGGCGTGCTGTCGCCAGGCCTCGATGATCATCGGATTCGTCGTTGACGGCGCAAATGACGAGGCTGGGGCACGTGATCTTCTCGCTTTCGATGGAAATCCCCTCCGCCCCGAAATGAAAGGAAAATTCGCTGAATGCTTTTGCAGATTCCATGGACAGGTACTTCCGCTGGAATTCGATATCCTCGAATGTTTCATCGGTACTGATTTGCTCGTCACGCACGGGAGCAGGCACGACGAGGTCGGGCATTCGCAACGCGAGATCGCGATAGTGCGCCTCCGCATGCACTTCCCTGCAAATACTGGAATCGATCAGCACCAGCCCGGCTATCTTCACGCTTTCCGCCAGTTTCTGGCTCAGGATTCCTCCCATGCTGAAAGCGATCACGATGGGAGGAGTTCCACATTCTTCGACGATTTCGGAGATCACCAGCCGGATGTCTTCCAGGTAATCTTCAAACAGGATTTTTGTGAAATCCACCGACCTGCTTTTGTAGTGGCCTCGCAGGTTGACGCAATAAGAGTTCCATCCAGCGGATATGAAATGAGGAATGTATTTGCTCCACATCCAGCTCCCGGTAAACGCGCCGTGAACAAAGAGCAAAGGCGGCCGAACGGACTGCCCTGGGTCCCTGTTCCCATGAAACATTTCCAGAAATAGGTCATTCTCTCCGATGTATTTTTCCGTGTGCTCGGGTCGTTCTTTTGCATAGTCCCTCATACCGCTCACTCCTTTGATATTGGCTGGCTGCGCATCGAGACAGAGGATATTTCCTATGCAATATTGATCAATTACGGCTCTTGGACTTACATAAAGGACAAAATATCTTCAATCGGGTGCTGATGTGGACAGTCTCGCAAGTGTTGTCGCCTTCGTTCACGCCGCCGAACAGCAGAGTTATGTCGCAGCCGCCAGGGTTGGCGGAGTTTCGCCGTCCGCGATCGGAAAGGCAGTGGCGCGTCTCGAAGGCCGGCTGGGCGTGCGGCTCTTCAACCGGACGACGCGCAGTATCAGCCTGACTGAGGAAGGAGCGGTCCTCTACGAGCGCTACAAACGCATCATCGATGACATGGACGACGCAGAGGCCACAATCTCACGAAGCCGGGAACGACCAAGGGGGCGCCTTCGCGTCAGCGTACCGCATATCGTCGGACACCACCTTCTTATGCCGATCCTGCCCATTTTTGCCGAGCAGTTTCCGGAGATCGAACTGGACATCGATTTCGAAGACAAGGTCACCGATCTGGTTGCAGAGGGCCTGGATGTCGTCGTGCGCAGTGGTGAGCTTGCCGATGCACGATTGATTGCCCGCCGTCTCGGCGATCAGCATTTCGTCGTTTGCGGAAGTCCCGATTATCTCAAGCGCCATGGGCGACCGGAGACCCCGGATGACCTCTCCCAACATGCCTGCATTCACTTCAAATACCCATCCAGCGGCCGGCTCGCACCATGGGCATTCCGCTCACCATACGATCGGGTAATTTTTCCAAGAACCCTTACATTCAACAATACGGACGCAGGGCTGCGGGCAGCACGAGACGGTTTGGGGATCGCGCATCTGCCTGTCTACGTCGCAGAGCCCCATATGCGAACCGGGAGTCTGGTCCCCGTCCTGACCTCCTTCATGGTGCCGTACGGCTCGCTCTCGCTCGTCTGGCCGTCCAATCGTCAGCTTTCACCAAAAGTCCGCGCTTTCGTGGATTTTGTGGCTGCGAACTTTGCCGCCCGACCCGACGCTTTTCGCCCGCTGGATGCGGCTGGCATCCCATCCAATTCTAGGAGATAGCAGGCGCTTTCAGGAGCGCCCGCCAGTTCTTGAAATCATGGTGCGACATGCTGCCGTAGGCCATTTGATTCCCGGCACGTATGGCGGTCAGGCGTCAGCCATTCTGCAGCTTCCAGGTCCGGATCTCGAACGGCATGATGTCGGCAGGTCCCTTCCGTTCCATCGGTTCTTCGAGAATGTTCAGCGGCTGCGATGCTGCCCATCCGGAAGGTAGCCCGAGGGCGAGCCTGCCGCGCCGGCCGGCCGGTTCGTAAAGGCGCAGGATGAGACCATCACCCTCTTCCGCCGGCTTCAGGCCCGAGAACGCGACGGGGATGCCGGTGACCGTAAGCGGCGCGAAAGTGCCGGTGGAGAGGCCGGTGGCTTCGGCCGAGACGAGCGGCTGGTTGAGATCGATCGCCTCGTCGAGAACACCGCCTTCATGCCAGGCGCCTTCATGCGGCATCAGTGCATAGGTGAAGCTCTGCTCCCCTTCGTCGGCCAGCGGATCCGGATAGATCGGCCCGCGCACGAGGCTCATGCCGATCACATTGCCGCGGGCGCTATGGCCGTATTTGGCATTGTTGAGCAGCGCGACCCCGAAGTCCGGCTCGCTGATATCGACGAAGCGATGCGCGACGGCCTCGAACATCGCCTGCTCCCAGGACGTATTCGTGTGCGTTGCCCGCTCGACGATGCCGAAGGCGCATTCGAAGGTCGCCTTGCGGGCCTGCGCGGCGACCGGGTTCAGGGTTCGCAGCAGCGTGCGGCGATCATGCCAGTCGATCGTCGTTTCGATGTCGAGCCGCCTGGCGTTGGCCGTCAGCACATAGGTCTGCGTGACGCTCGAATTCCGGTAGCGGTAAACGACGCGGATCGCCGCGCGGTGCGGCCCGTCTTCAACGAGGGTGATACTCTCAGGCGCATCGAGGCGGACGGCCTTTTCGGCATAATCCGCATCGATGTCCCAAGCGTCCCAGTTGCGCGGCTTGTCGGCCGGATAGACCCAGAGCTGGTTGGCCGAGCCGTCGACTGCTTCCCGGCCCGTTGCCTTGTGAAGAAGGCTCGAAACCGCCCCATCCTTGCCGATGGAGACCGAGAGTTGGTCGTTTTCGAGACGGTCGGGGCCTGCCTTCAACCCGCCTGCCGGCTTGAGCGAACCCTTGTCGAAGACCGCGACGGATAAGGGCGCAACGAAATCCGCGGCCGCAATGACCGTGCCGTCAGAGAGTGTCGCGCTGAGCGGCCTCGGCGCAAGAGACGGATTGACGACGACGAGGGCATCGCCAACTCCGCCCTTCGGCAGCTTGGCCGACAGCGCCTGCAATCCCCCCGCCTGTTCGGCCTTGGCATGTTCGATGACGCCGTCCAGTTCCTGCTCTGCATCCTGATAGACCTCGCGGATGCTCGAACCCGGCAGAATGTCGTGAAACTCGTTCTTCAGCACCACACGCCAATCCGCTTCGAGGCTATTCGGCCTGTCTGCTCCGAGCATATGCGCCAGCGAAGCGATGGTTTCGGCGGTGATCAGCGCACGTTCGGCCTGGCGATGCTTGCGCTTGACGCCGCTTTGCGACGTCAGCGTCGCACGATGCAGTTCGAGATAGATTTCGCCATCCCACACCGGAAGGTTCTTTTCGCCTGCGGTGCGGTGCGCCTGTTCGTAATAGCTTTTGACGGTGCCCCAGCGCGCCTGCGGGATAGCCGGGAAATCGCGCAACTGCACCTCGCGCTCGACCATCTCCGGGGTGACGCCGCCGCCGCCGTCGCCATAACCGACGGCCAGCAGCGACGTATCGTGCTGGGTCTTGCCGCGGAAATTCTTCCACGTCGGCAGGTAGCAATCGGGTTGCACGAAGCCGTTGTAACCCTGCATCGGATTGTCGAACGTATGGGTCAGCACCCGGCTGCCGTCGAGGCCCTTCCACCAGAAGAGATCGGAGGGAATATGGTTGGTCTCGCTCCAGTTGACCTTGATCGTGAAGAAACTGTCGATGCCGCCCTGTCTCAGGATTTGCGGCAGCGCGCCGGAAAAGCCGAAGCAGTCCGGCAGCCAGCAGACCGTATGGCGAGTGCCGAAGGTCTTTTCGAAATAACGCTGGCCATAGAGAACCTGACGGGCGAGGCTTTCGCCGGTCGGCATGTTCGTGTCGGGCTCCACCCACATGCCGCCGACGGTTTCCCACTTTCCGTCCGCGACCTTTTTCTTGATGCGATCGAGAAGCTCCGGGTCTTCTTCTTCCATCTGCGCGTAATAATGGGCGGTTGACTGGTTGAAGCGGAAATCGTCGGAGCGTTCCATCAGCGAGAGCGCCGTATTGAAGGTGCGCCGCATTTTCCGCCGCGTCTCGCGATAAGGCCAAAGCCAGGCGAGATCGATATGCGCATGGCCCGTCAGCAGCAGTTCTCCGTTCGGCGGGAAGCGCTTCTGCAGCTCCTTCAACCGCGCCGTCAGAGCCTCGAAGGCCGTGGCTGCCGAAGCGCTCTGCTCTTCCGTGAGGCCTGCCGGATTAACCTCAAGTTCCGGCAGTTCCCAGATCTTCTGCTGCATGACGGCGCCGGATGTGCGGGAGATATAGGCCGCCGTATCCGACGGCCAGTCGAGGCTGCGCAATGCATGCTCGGCGGCATCCATCAGGTGCGGCACAACTTCATGCTCGCCGAGCGCATCGATTGCCTCGGCAATCTGCTTCAGCAAAAGTTGCAGGCGGTGAGCGGGACCATCGAGCCAGATAAACCGGGCCTTGTTGAGCTTGGGCGCTCGATTGGGCTCCCCGAACGGAAAGCGGGCGACGGTTTCCGTCGCGATCGAGAGGCGGCGGCCCTTTACCGGGAATTCCTGATGATAGGGGTCGAGACCGAATGTTTCTGTCTCGCCATCGGGATAGCTCAGCGTGATCAGGCTCTCGCCGCCGAGATCGAGCTGCAGGCGAATGTCCGCGAGAGGCCATGCCTCCGGCGCTTCAGCGGTCGCGGCAAAATGCACCACTCCCTGGCGGTGCGGCCAATCCTGGTGATGTGCGATCGGCTCGCCCTCGAAAGTCCAGCCGTCGATCGCAGCACTTTGTCGATCCCGCCAATGAGCCAACTCGGCAATGCGAACTTTCAGACGATCGAGGCGCTGGGCAATGGTCAGAGGCATGGCTTATCCTGTTGAAAATCGACGGCTGACAATCTTGTCGTCATGCTTTTGGGGTCGTGGTCATGGTTGTGGGGGAGACGAAGATGGCGCGACCGACATCGCGATTGCCCGGCCCCTCCTCCAAGCGGGCTTGCAGAGTCTTAGATTAAGTAACTTTGATTTGGCGTCAAGCCCGTAAGAATTTCATTGCGGTAGACGCCGGCGTGATACACAAGCGTCATGGAGCTCTAAGGACGGCGACTATGCGGTATCTTCGGTCAGGGCCGCGTCGGCTTCACACTCAGGAGATGGGTGCCCCGCGCGCCAAAACGGTCGGCCTGAGGTCCGGTGAAATCGCCGACCGGAATATTCGCGTCATTCTGGAGGCGATCCGCCGCCATGGCCCGTTGACGCGGATGGAGCTTGGCGGGCATTGCGGCCTGACCGGCCCCGGCATTACCAATATTCTACGCCGATTGGCTGAGGAGAAGCTCGTGACCTCCAACCGCCGCAATGGCGTTGGCGGAGGGGCCACCGCGACCGAGTTTGCCTTGCGCCCGGAAGGTGCTTTCTCGATCGGCGTCAAGCTTCGCCAAAGGCGTGGCGAGGCCGTGCTCATCGATCTGAGTGGTCAGGTCCATGACCGGGTCTATATCGAGCTGGACCCCGCAGACAGGGTCAGCCTGGTACATGCGGCCGTCAGGGATATAGTCGATCGCCACGCCGCCTTGCCGATCATCGGCCTTGGCATCGCCGCCAACGACTGGACAGAGGATCAAAGCGATCAGATCGCCGCGATGTCGACGATTGCGCGTCCCTATGTCGAGAACGAGTGCACGGCGAGCCTTCTCGCCGAACGCACGATCGGCAGCTCCGGCAGGGAAGGCGGACTTGCGATGATCATCATCGACGACGACGTTCAGGCCGGCTTTCTCATTCGCGGTATTCCCTATTCCGGCGTGCATGGCAGGGCAGGCAGCATCGGCGAAATGCTGACCGGCCCGGACAATGTCCAGCTGAACACTGTCGTCGGTTTCGAGTCGCTGCGATCACGGATCGGCGACCAGGCATTCACCCGCCTGCTGCAAGGAGAAGAATTCTCCTCGCCATCACTGTCGCAATGGATACGGGAAGCCGCAGGCCATCTCCTCGACCCGATCATCGCCATGGCCGGTTTTCTCGCGCCGAGCGTCGTCATGATCGGCAGCGATCTGCCGCAGGGCGTGATCGAAGCGCTGATCCATCAGCTTTCCATCGAGCGGCGCGACACCTCGACGAGACCATTGCTGACACCCTGGATTTCGCCGATGAAACCGGCGAGTTTCAGCGGCGGCGGCGTTGCGCTCGGCGCAGCCCTCCTGCCCTTCCTCAACACTTTGCTGCTGCCGCCTGCTTCGGCGTGATGGCCCAAACGCGCTGCGCGCTTGGCCAACTCAGCCGAGCGCTTCATCGGCGTGGCTGAGATCGGAGGCCAGCGCCTTGTCCAGGACTTTCTGGATATTGGCCGCCCGCCGGAACGAGGGTTCCTGGGCCCTGCCCGCCCGCACGGCCTGGACGAAACGCTGGTAGTTCGTCTCGACCGGATCGAAGGGGACGTCGCGCCAGGTCGCCGTGTGCACGTCTTCTCCAAGACAGGCGCGAAGCGTCGATTTTCCGGTGTCGTAGATCATCTCGATCGAGCCGGTTTCGCCATAGACCCTGAGGCGTAGCTGATCCATCTGCCCGGCCGCCGTGCGCGTTGCCTGGATCGTCCCGATCGCCCCGCCGAAGAAATCGACATTCATCGTAAAGCTGTCATTCGCGTCGAGATCATACTCACCGATCTTATGATCAGGCGCCTTGTCGAAGGTCTTCAGCCGGGCGAAGACATGAGCAACGTCGAGCCCGGAACCGTAGGATGCGAAATCGACGATGTGAATTCCGATATCGCCGAGCGCGCCGTTGGATCCGTGCTTCTTGCTCAGCCGCCACAGCCATTTGCTTTCGGTTTTCCAGTCGCCCCAGTGGCGGCCGACCAGCCAGCTTTGCAGGTGGGAGGCCTCGACGTGCCTGATCTCCCCGATTTCGCCGGCGAGCACCATCTGCCGGCCTTTCTGAAGGGCAGGCGAATTGCGATAGGTGAAATTGACCATGCCGACCTTGCCCGATCGCTCGATGGCCTCGGTCATCTCCATGGCCTTGATGGCATCGGTGGCGAGCGGCTTTTCGCAGAAGACGTGCTTGCCGGCGGCAATGGCCTGAAGCGTCGTCGGGGGGTGAATGCGGTCCGGCGTGACGTTTGCCACTGCGTCGAACTCGCCCCAGGCGAGAGCATCCTCGAGGGTGGTGAAGTGGTTGGCGATGCCATGTTCGGTGCAAAAGGCCGCGAGCCTTTCCGGGACGACATCGACGCCGCCCACGACACTGACGCCTTCGATCGCCTTGAAGTTGGCGGCATGCTGGTTGGCCATTCCGCCGGTACCGAGAATGAGTAGACGCATCTTATCCTCCATGGAATTAACTTCCCGCGGCAGTTCAGCCGGGGCAAAACAGCACTGACGCAATCGCAGCCATCCGCGATTGCCTCGTGCTCTTCTTCAGGAAAATTGCGGTGGATGCGCCGCGCATGCCGCGGGACGCTCCATCACTTTCGCGGCGCATGTTCTTTTCCGAAAATCGATCTCGATTTTCCGGAACTGTGCGCTAGCTGCTGTTGATTGTCGCCAGCATCTCAACCTCCCAAGTCTGGCCATCCAAGCTGTGGCTTGACATCAAATCAAAGTAACTTAATCTAATTAATGCAGCACGGAAATGAGGAGAGGTCAACTGACCGCCAGGCTGTATCCGTTCAAAATGGGGAGGAGACCCATCATGAAGAGCGCCACCGTCAGCGCATTTGCGCTGAGCACCATGTTATTTTCAGCATCCGTTTCATTTGCCCAGGAACTTGCCACGAAGGACAGGATCGGCCTTGCCGATGCGCCGAAATCCCTCGTCGTCCGTCTGACGAACGATAGTCCCAACAATTCGGATCCGGCGATCGCCGAGGGCTATCAGAAGCTGTTCGTCGATTTCATCAAGAAGCATCCGGACTGGAAATTGCAGATGCAATTCATGTCCTCGGACATCGGCACCGAACAGGCCAAGATGCTGGAGCAGGCCAAGGCCGGCAACGCGCCTGACTGCGCTGCCGTCGACTCCTTCGTCCTCTCGCAGTTCATGGTCAATAAAGTTCTTGCGGACTTCACGCCGTATTTTTCGAAGGAGGAAGTGGATGACCTGTTCCCCTTCATCCGCAGCGGCATCACGGATAAGGACCAGACGGTCCGCGCCTGGTGGTGGGATACGGACCTTCGTGTGCTCTACCGCAACAAGTCGATCGTTGCGGATGCGCCGCAGACATGGGACGACCTGAAAACGGCCGCGCTCGCCTCCACCAAGGAAGGCATGGAAGGCGTTCTCTTCAACGGCGGGCGCTGGGAAGGGACGACGTTCGACTGGCTCGCGAATTATTGGGCGCTGGGCGGCAAGCTCGTCGACGACTCAGGCAAGCCGGTATTCGGCGAAGGCGAGAACAAGGAGAAATTCCTGAAGGCGCTGAATTATTTCAAGGATCTCGTCGATTCGGGTGCCGCGCCCAAGCGCGTCAGCACGATCGCGAATTACGACGATATGAATGCCGCGGCGGCAGCGGCGACGACGGCGCTCTTCATCGGCGGCAACTGGCAATATGCGCAGCTGAAGGCCACGCTCGACGAGGACGAGTTCAACAACTGGACCTTCTCGCCGATCCCCGGCCCCAGCGCCGATCAGCGTTCGACCGGAACCGGCGGCTGGACGATCGCATCCTTCAGCAAGGACAAGGACAAGATCGAGATGTGCGCCAACCTCGCACGCGAGGTCTATATGGGGCCGGCAAACGCGCTGCAGCAGCAGTTGCCGACCAGGAAGTCGCTGTTCGACAAATATGAGGTCTTCTCCACCGAAGCCAACAAGACCTTCGCCGCGGCTCTGGTCGATGGACAGGCACGCCCGGGTGTGCCGATCTATCCTGAAATCTCCAACCAGATCCAGATCATGATGGGCGACGTGCTCTCGGGGACCAAAAAGCCGGAAGACGCCTTGAATGCCGCCTTCAATGCGGCGCTGGAGGCCTACAAGCGTCTCTAGTGCTTCCGACCGTGACGGCGCCTGCCTGCCAGGCGCCGTCGACATTGCGAAACCCCGCACAGAGAAGCCAATGAGCCCCATTGCCATCGAGGCTGACAGCCCGCCTCAAAGCAGAACGTTCATGCGCCGTTTCGCCGGTGCGCCCCTGCCCTGGATTATGCCCGTGATCGTCGTCATCGGCATCTTCTACCTTTACCCCGTCATCGACGTTTTCAGGCTTTCATTCACCAATGCCACGCTGATCGGCGACAATCAGGATTATACGCTGGGGTCGATCACCAATGCGTTGAGCTCGCCGCAGCTACCCGACATTTTATGGGCGACCCTGATCTTTGTCGGCGGCAGCGTTATCGGTCAGCAGATTTTAGGCCTTGCGGTCGCCGTCGTGGTTATCCGCGGCGAAAAGCGCGGCCTGTTCGGCACCACCATTTTGAGGACGACGGCGCTGGTTGCCTGGGTTGTCCCCGGAATTGCCGGCGGCATCATCTGGCAGATGCTCTTTTCCGAAGCGCCTTATGGTGCGTTGAACAGCATTCTGAGGCTAATGCACATGCCTGTTGTCGCCTGGCTCTCGGATCCTGCTATTGCGCCGTGGTCTACCCTCATCTCCAACATATGGCGCGGCACGGCATTTTCGATGGTCGTCATGTATGCGGCGCTGAAGTCGATCGATCCCTCGCTCTATGAAGCGGCGGAGGTCGACGGCGCGACGGCATCGCAGCAGTTTTTCTTCGTCACGCTTCCGCAGCTGCGCGCGGCAATCCTCGTCAACATGATCCTCATTACGATCCAGACGGTGAATACCTTCGATGCGATCATCACGCTGACGGGCGGCGGTCCGGGGCGTGCGACCGAGGTCATCTCGCTCTACGTCTTCAATATCGTCTTTAGAAACTACGACCTGTCCGGCGGCAGCGTGCTCTCCGTGCTCATGCTGATCATCAGCCTCGGGCTTGCCTTTATCTATGCGTCGTTCCTGCCGAAGGAGGAAGAGCAATGAGCGGACGGACCGGAACGCGGCTCGGCGATGCCATGAGCTATCTGTTCATGCTGGTAATGTTCGTATTCTTCGCCGGCCCCCTCACCTATCTCCTGTCGATGGCGATGCGTGACAAGCGCGAGATCTATCGCGGCGCCGCGCGATATATTCCAAACAATCCCACCATCGACAATTTCATCACCGTTTTGAACAACAGCTATTTTCCGATCTATCTCTGGAACGGCCTCAAGCTTGCCGCCCTGAGCGGACTGGGCGTCCTGATCGTCGCACTGCCCGCGGCATATGCCTTTTCCCGCTTTCAGTTCCGGGGCAAGGGCCTGTCGATGATGGGGCTGCTGCTCTTCCAGATGATCTCGCCGCTTGTCATCATGGTGCCGCTCTACCGCTACATGAACCGCCTCGGCCTGCTGGATACGCATTTTGCCGTCGTCATGGTCTATATCGCACTTGGCGTTCCGCTGGCGACCTGGCTTCTGAAGAGCTCGGTCGACGGCATCCCGCGCAGCCTCGACGAAGCGGCGATGATCGATGGCTGCAATCGATTTTCGGTCTTCTGGCGCATCATTCTGCCACTATCGGCGCCGGGCATCGCCTCCGTCTTCATCATCACGGTGATTGCCGGCTGGTCGCAATTTCTGGTGCCTTTTCTGTTGCTCACGAAAAATGATCTGATGCCGATCGGCGTCGGGATCTTTAACTTCCGCGGCATGCAAACCGACTCGTCCATTCAGCTGCTTGCCGCCGCCTGCCTGATCGCGGTCGTTCCGGCGATCGTCGCCTTCCTGTCGCTCCAGCGGCTGATCCTCGGTGCGATGACCAGCGGCGCGGTCAAGGGATGAGGAGCGGTTCAAGCTATGCGCAAGGAAGGATTTCAAGCATGAACCAGACACTCGGCGCCAGACTGTCCCCGGATCTGACCGGCGCCAATGTCGAAGATGCAGGTGAGCACAATAGGGCCGTCGTCCTGCGCTGCATTCATCGCCAGGCGCCGATTTCGCGCGCTGAAATTGCCAGGCGGACGGGTTTTACCAAACCGGCAATCGCCCGGATCGTCGATCGCCTGCTGGACGAGGGGCTGATCATGGAAGCCCGCCGGCGGCATGGGTTGAGAGGCCAGCCGGCAATCGAACTCGAAATCAATCCGGATGCCTGCTTTGCCATCGGCATCAACATCGATCGCGACCATCTGACGATCCTGGCCGTCGATGCCGTCGGCAATGTCCGCGCCCGCGTGCACCATGAGAAACGCTTCATCCTGCCGGCGGAATTCCTGCAGCTCACGGCCGATGCGATTTCGCATTTCCAACGCAGCCGGCTCATCGACGACGCGCGCCTCGCCGGTATCGGTCTGGCGATGCCGGATTGGCTTGGCGAGATTTCGCTCCTCGGCAAGCCCGAGGCTTATCAGGAATGGACGGCATTCGATGTGCGCGCCGCACTGGAGAACCTGACGCAGCATCCCGTCTTCATCGAAAACGAAGCCAATGCCGCAGCCCTTGCCGAACTCGATTATGGACTGGGTGCTGAAAGCAGCAGCTTCTTCTACATCGCCATCAACCCATGCCCGGGCGGCGGCCTCGTGCTCGACGGCAACGGTCATCGTGGCGCCATGGGCCTCAGCGGCGAAATCGGCTGGCTGCCGATCGCCGACGGCCGGGACGGGACGGCCCATAAGGTCCAGCTTCTCGGCGAGATATTCTCGCTGTTCTTCCTCTATGATTTCCTTGCGCAACACGGCGTCGAGGTGAGTGTTCCCCACGATCTCCTGACGCTGGATGCGCATGGCAGGCGCCTCGTTTCGCAGTGGCTGAAGGAAATGAGCGCGCATCTGGCCGTCGCCGTCAAGCATATTGGCATGGTCGTCGACCCCGACGCCGTCCTCGTCGGCGGCCGATTGCCGATCCGCATCGTCGACGAATTGCTGCGCTATGTGCACGAGCATCTCGATGCCGAGGACACCAACCTTCCCTCGCTTCATCGCGCCTCGCTCGGAGAGGATGCCTCGGCCATGGGGGCGGCGGTTATGCCGATGGCAGCAGCCCTCATGCTCGCATCGGCCGACGCGGCTCAACGCACACGTTCGCCACTCAAGAACATGGATCGCCTGAACAGTTGAAACGGCTGGCAAGGCCCACGGATTTTGGTGAAGAACGGGATTTTGGTGAAGATCGGAGGATTTTGGTGAAGATCGGCTTTTACACTTCGACATTCAACGATCGCCCCCTGGAGGAAGTGGTGGATTTCGCCGCATCGGCCAGGTTCGACGCCATCGAGATCGACGTCGGCGGCCATATCAAGACGCCCGATCGAGTGGAGGCCGCCGTCGCGCTCGCGCGCAGCCGCGACCTCTTCGTGTCGTCGATCACCTATTTCGGCAACCAGCTCGATGCCGACCGGGCAAAACGAACGGCACTTCGGGAAAGGACCACCGAATTTGCCGGCGCGATCGGGCAAGCGGGCGTCCCGATCTTCGTGATCTTCCCGGGCCGGGACGACACCGCAAGCGACGAAGCCAATTATGATGACTTCGCCGATTTCGCCAACGGCCTGATCACTGAGACGGAGCCCTACGGCCTGACGGTTGCAATCGAGAACTGGCCCGGTCCGAAGGACAATTTCATCGGGACGACGCCGAAAGGATGGCAGGAGCTTTTTCAAAGGATCGAGAACCCCCGCTTCGGCCTGGAATTCGATCCCTCGCACCTCATTCGCATCGGCGTCGATCCTTATCGGGCGATGGAGGCGGTGAAGGATCGCATCGCCATCCTTCATGCCAAGGACACGGCAATCGATCGGGAGAGCCTGCAGGCTGTCGGTTATCACGGCAAGGGCTGGTGGCAATACAAGCTGCCGGGGCTCGGCCTCATCGATTGGCCGAGGTTTCTGCGCCAGGCCCGCGGGGCCGGCTTCGACGGCACGCTGTCGATCGAACACGAGGATGGCGCCTATGGCTGGCCGGGCAAGGACTTAGCCGCGCGCAAAGACGGTGAGCGCCTCGGCCTCGATTATTTGAGAAATGTCCTGAGCGGACTTTGACAGCGATTTCGGGAGGACGGTAATGGCCCATGTTTCGGTCAACAATGCGCGCAAGGATTACGGCGCGTTCAAAGCCATCAAAGGCGTGTCGGTCGATATCGGTGACGGCGAGTTCGTCGTTCTGGTCGGTCCCTCGGGCTGCGGCAAATCCACGCTTCTGAGGATGATCGCGGGCCTCGAGGGTATCACCTCAGGGCAGATCCAGATCGGCAAGCATATCGTCAACGAGCTTGCCCCCAAGGACCGGGACATCGCCATGGTGTTCCAGAATTACGCGCTCTACCCGCATATGACCGTTGCCAAGAACATGGGCTTTTCGCTGCGGCTGAAACGGATGCCGAGGACGGAGATCGATCAGCGGGTCGGCAACGCCGCGAAGATCCTCGGTCTCGAAAGTCTCCTGGAGAGATATCCCAAGCAACTGTCGGGCGGCCAGAGACAGCGTGTGGCGATGGGGCGGGCGATCGTGCGCGACCCGGCCGTCTTCCTCTTCGACGAGCCCCTGTCGAACCTCGACGCCAAGCTCAGAGTGCAGATGCGCTCGGAGATCAAGGAACTGCATCAACGGCTGCAGACGACGACCATCTATGTCACTCACGACCAGATCGAAGCCATGACCATGGCCGACAAGATCGTCGTCATGAAGGACGGCCTGATCGAGCAGTCGGGTTCTCCGCTGGAATTGTACGATCGTCCGAACAATCTTTTCGTCGCCGGCTTCATCGGCTCGCCGGCGATGAATTTCATCAGCGGCAGCATGACGGAAGACGGGTTTCGAACCGCCGACGGCCTGCTCCTGCCGAGCGAGCGCCGTCCGGCAGATGCCGCCATCTACGGCATTCGTCCTGAACATATCCGGTTGGACCCGGGCGGCATCGAGGTCACGACGGTGGTCGTCGAGCCCACGGGTTCGGAAACGCTGGTCATCGTCCGGTTGGGGACGCAGACGCTGACCTGCGTCTTCAGGGAACGGATCAGGGCCGCCCCCGGCGAGGTGCTGAGGATCGCGCCAATCCACGATACCATCCACCTGTTTGGAAAGGACGAGCAGCGGATCACATCAGGCGAAGCCCCGTTGAACTGACCCGGCCGATTGCCCCTCCCCTTCGGCCGGCGCCGGCCGGGGGCGCGTTTTCCGCGCCCCCGATGCGGCCAAGCTCATAGAGCGACTCCGTCGCCATTGCCAATGACGGCCGCACGACCAAGACCGCGCAATGACTGCAAGCCGGATATGAGACGCTGATGTCATCATGCTCTAGTCACCTGAATCTGAAGTTCGGTTCATTGTCTTCTGGCAGAAGCGCTTGACCGACGCGAGGATTTGGTCGGCGGATTTGACCCACTTGTACGGGGTGGGGTTCTCGTTGTGGGTTTCGATGAAGGCGTCGATGTCGGCTTCCAGTTCTGCGGTGGAACGGTGTACGCCGCGCTGCAACTGCTTTCGCGTTAGCTCTGCAAACCACCGCTCGACCTGATTGATCCAGGATGCCGACGTTGGCGTGAAGTGAACATGCCAGTGTGGGCGGCGCGCGAGCCAGGCCTTGATTCTCGGCGTCTTGTGGGTCGCATAGTTGTCCATCACCAGATGCACGTCCGGCCCACTGGGCATTTCGGCGTCGATCCGCTTCAGGAAGTCGAGGAATTCAGTGGCCCGGTGACGCTTGTAGCAATGACCGATCACCGCACCAGTGGCAATGTCGAGCGCGGCGAACAGAGAAGTCGTGCCGTTGCGGACATAGGTATGGGTGCGCCGTTCGGCGACGCCCGGTGCCATAGGCAGAACCGGCTGCTCGCGATCCAATGCCTGGATTTGCGATTTCTCATCCACGCATAGCACGATCGCCCGGTCCGGTGGCGACATATAAAGGCCGACGATGTCCTGCACCTTATCGACGAAGAGCGGATCTGAGGAAAGCTTGAATGTCTCGGCACGATGCGGCTGCAGGCCAAATGCGGTCCAGATCCGACGGATGGTGGTATGCGAAAGGCCGCTGTCGGCTGCCATCGAACGGATGGACCAGTGCGTGGCATCCTTGGGAGTGACGTTCAACGTACGCTCGACGACCTGAGCAACCTGGGCATCGGAGACAGTTCGCGGTCGACCGGCACGATATTCATCTGTCAGCCCTTCAATACCATCCTGTACGAACCTGCGGCGCCACTTGCCAACCGTGTGCTCGTGAACACCCAGGCGTTCGGCAACGTCCTTGCTTTGCAAACCCTGCGCGCACAGCAAGACCATCCGGCATCGATCCGACAACGAGCGTGCCGCTTTATGCCGGCGCACCTGAGATTCGAGGAAATTTCTGTCCGCGTCGCTCAGAACGACGAGGTCCGCCTGCCTGCCAACCATCGATCAAACTCCTGCTCTTGTGACAGAAGCCGAACAAAATGAAGCTTACTTTGGTTCCAGGTGACTAGCTGGCGGCGTTCCTTTTTTGCCGAGGAGAGCTGCGCGGATCTGTTCGCTTTTGCTCAACAGGGGAGCGAGGACCGGTGCTGTCTGCTCGGGCGCGTCTGTCTTACCGGTGGTCTGCTTGAGGCTCAGGAAGCGTTTTTGCGCGACCAGCCGGTCTTCGGACGACAGTGGTTCGACAGGTTCACCGTCAAGACTATGGCGCATGGAATCGGGTTGGGCGCTGGCGAAATAGTAGCGCCGGCAGTGGACATAGGCCGCGGTCGCTCGCCTGAGCGTGGTGACGCCGGCATCGGGCTTTAGGAGCGGGCGGAGTTCGTTGAAAAGGCCGACGGCAAACGGAAGGACAGGATCTCCCGCCTTGGCCGGAAGGACGCCGACCGGCCGCATCAACAGCACATTGATCGCGTTTGCCTTCTCCACGTCGAGCTCGGTTGCCGCAATCGGTCCGCGGCTGATCTTCCAGGGCTTGTCCATGCGTCCTCCATGTAACGTCCATAGCGATCGACTGTGATGGTATCTTGACGGACAGGGCGAGTAACGGAAGTCGCACATCGTCGGTTCCACCGCAAGCAGGTGAGACGCGGAACAGGAGCCAAGTGACGAAAATCCGTTCCCCGGGCCTGATATGGTCCGGTGTCATCGGCTGGCGTTTCATCTAATCGTCTTTATCGAGGAATATGCATTGACCTGCCGCATCGATTACACTTCTTATCCGCGCCCAAGATGGAGTGACCGGCCAGGGGAGGATATATGCGGGTTTTCTCGAGCATTGACGAGCTGCGCCACACGCTCGACGCGCTGAGGCGGCAGGGGCGAACCGTCGGCCTCGTTCCGACGATGGGTTATCTCCATGCCGGTCATATGGAGCTCGTCTCGCGCGCTCGCGCCGAGAACGACATCGTCGTCGTCTCGATTTTCGTCAATCCGCTGCAGTTCGGCCCGGCGGAAGATCTCAGCAAATATCCGCGCGATCTGGAACGCGATGCCGCCATGCTGAGGCAAGCCGGCGTCAATTTCCTTTTTTCGCCTGGTGTCGAGGACATGTATTCCCGCCCGATGTTGACCGTCGTCGACGTTCCAGATCTCGGGCGCGAACTCGAAGGGGCGGTACGGCCTGGGCATTTCGCCGGCGTCGCCACTGTCGTCTGCAAGCTTTTCAACATCGTGCAGCCGCAGACCGCCTATTTTGGAGCGAAGGATTACCAGCAGGTCGTCATCATCAAGCGCATGGTGGACGATCTGGCCTTGCCGGTGCGCCTGATATCGGTGCCGACCGTCAGGGATAGCGACGGCCTCGCATTGTCGTCGCGCAACGTCTATCTCAGCGAGGCGGAGCGGCGTGCCGCGGTGATCGTCCCTCAGACCCTTGACGAGGCCGAGCGCCTGGTCGCCGACGGCCTGACCGATCCGGTGGAACTAGAGGCACGGCTCACGGCATTTCTTAGTCGCGAGCCTCTGGCAAAGCCCGAGGTCGTCGCCGTCAGAGATGCCGCAACGCTGCAGCCAGTCACGTCGATCGCAGACCCTGTCGTCGTGGCGCTCTTCGTTCGGGTCGGCTCGACACGGCTTCTCGACAACAGGGTCGTTGGGAGCAACCGGTTTGTCGGGAACAACAGGGTTGCCGGCGGGCAGAGCTTGCCGGGAAAGGGAGTGACCAGATGAGCGCGGCCGGAATTCAGAAGCGCATTACGCCAGCGCGCATCTCAGCCATGAAGGGCGGCAAGCCGATCGTCTGCCTGACCGCCTATACGACGCCGATGGCGCGGCTGCTCGATGAGCATTGCGACCTCCTGCTGGTCGGGGATTCGCTCGGCATGGTGCTCTACGGTATGGAGACCACCATCGGCGTCACGCTCGATATGATGATCGCACACGGCAAGGCGGTGATGCGCGGCGTCGGTAAGGCCTGCGTCGTCGTCGACATGCCGTTCGGCAGTTATCAGGAATCGAAGGAGATTGCCTTCCGCAATGCTGTCCGCATCCTGCAGGAAACCGGCTGCGATGCCGTAAAGCTGGAGGGCGGCGAGGAGATGGCCGAGACCATCGCCTTTCTGACGAAGCGGGGGATTCCGGTTATGGGCCATATCGGCCTGATGCCGCAGCAGGTCCAAACCGCAGGCGGTTATCGATCTGTCGGCCATTCCGAACACGAGACGTCGAAGATCCGCCGCGATGCCCACGCCGTTGGCGGCTCGGGCGCCTTTGCCGTCGTCATCGAGGGCACGGTGGAGCCGCTCGCCCGGGAGGTGACGTCCGCCGTGCACGTCCCGACCATCGGCATCGGCGCTTCTTCCGCCTGCGACGGTCAGGTTCTGGTTTCCGACGACATTCTGGGCCTCTTCAACGATTTCACCCCGCGCTTCGTGAAGCGCTACGACGAACTCGGCAAGAGGATTTCAGCCGCCGCTGCCGCTTATGCCGACGAGGTCCGATCGCGACAGTTTCCGGCAGCGGAGCATACGTTCAAACGGCGATCTTGAGGCGAGGCCATATCAGATCCATCACCGGGCGGCATACTGTTCGCGCATGCTGTCGGCCGACCGGCGAACCGCCTCGGAAACCTGCTGGAGCTGTTTGGCCATCGGTGTCGAATTGCGCCAGATCATGCCGATCGTTCGCGACGGCTGCGGAGACTGAAAACGGGAGATCGAGACGTGCGCCGAGCGCGTTTCGAGGGGAACGGCCATCTCGGGAATCAAGGTGATGCCGATACCGGCACTGACCATCTGGACCAGGGTGGAGAGAGAGCTGCCTTCCATGACTTCCCGGGGACGGGCCTGCCCGATCTTGCAGAACGACAAGGCCTGATCGCGAAAGCAGTGGCCTTCCTCGAGCAGCAACAACCGCATTTCGCGCAACGCCTCGCGTTCGGGCACCGGCTTACCCTCGTCTTCGGGCCGCCGAACCAGCACGAACTCTTCCTTGAAGAGCTCGAGTTCTGCGAGGGATGGTTCCGACACGGGCAAGGCAACGATTGCCGTATCCAGCTGGCCCTGCGCCAGCTCGTGAACCAGCTTCGACGTCTGCGTTTCGCGCACTTCGATCTGAATGCCTGCAAAGCTCCTGTTCAGATCGTTGATGATTGCCGGCAACAGATAGGGCGCAATCGTCGGGATGATGCCGATGCGCAGCCGCGTCAGGAAAGGATCGCGCGCGGCGCGCGCCAGGTCCGCCAGTTCGTCCACGCCACGCAGGATATCGCGGATCCTGAGAGCGACGGTCTGACCGAAAGCGGTCAGCTTCACCTCACGCGCGTTGCGCTCGAAAAGCTCACCGCCCAACTCTTGCTCAAGTTCTTTGATCTGCATTGACAATGCCGGCTGGGAGATCGCACAGGCGTCGGCCGCGCGTCGGAAGCGTCCATCTCTTGCCAGCGCTTCAAAATAACGCAGCTGTTTCAGCGTAAGGTTCTTCATAATCTCAGCTTATCGCAGCGATCAGTAAATCCAACTTAAATTTATGAAGCGCTTCCGATATGAAGACTGCAGGGAGAGAGTGGGGCGCCAGCTCGGCTCATCTTTTTGGACCGCAGACAGATCAAGCAATCAAGGAGACGATCATGGACAACCCCACTGACAGCGCAGGCAAATGTCCTGTCGCACACGGCAATACGCCTCGCAGCAGATCCAATCGCGACTGGTGGCCGGATCAACTGAACGTGCAGATTCTTCACCAGAATTCCGGCCGCGCCGACCCGCTCGGCCAAGCCTTCGACTATGCCGAGGAGTTCAAGAAGCTCGATCTCGACGGCCTGAAGAAGGATCTTCACGCCTTGATGACGGATTCGCAGGATTGGTGGCCGGCCGATTTCGGTCACTATGGCGGCCTGTTCATCCGCATGGCCTGGCACAGCGCCGGCACTTACCGCATCACCGATGGCCGCGGCGGCGCCGGGGCCGGCCAGCAGCGTTTTGCGCCGCTCAACAGCTGGCCTGACAACGTGAACCTCGACAAGGCCCGCCGCCTGCTGTGGCCTATCAAGCAGAAATACGGCAACCGTATCTCCTGGGCTGACCTGTTGATCCTCACCGGCAACGTCGCGCTCGAATCCATGGGTTTCAAGACCTTCGGTTTCGCCGGCGGCCGCGCCGACGTCTGGGAGCCGGAAGAACTCTACTGGGGTCCTGAGGGAACCTGGCTGGGTGACGAACGCTACAGTGGCGAACGCGGACTGGCAGAGCCGCTTGGCGCCGTGCAGATGGGCCTTATCTATGTCAACCCGGAAGGCCCGAACGGCACTCCGGATCCGCTGGCATCCGCCCGCGACATCCGTGAAACCTTCGCCCGTATGGCGATGAACGACGAAGAAACCGTGGCGCTGATCGCCGGCGGGCATACCTTCGGCAAGACCCATGGCGCTGGCGATCCGTCGTTTGTCGGTGTCGACCCGGAAGGCGGCGAGCTCGAAGCTCAGGGCCTGGGCTGGACCAGCAAGTTCAACACCGGCGTCGGTCGCGATGCCATCGGCAGCGGCCTCGAAGTGACCTGGACCCAGACGCCGACCCAGTGGAGCAACTACTTCTTCGAAAACCTGTTCGCTTTCGAATGGGAACTGACCAAGAGCCCGGGCGGTGCGCATCAGTGGCAGGCCAAGAACGCCGATGCCTCCATTCCGGATGCCTACGACGCCTCGAAGAGGCACCTGCCGACCATGCTGACCAGCGACCTCGCGCTGCGTTTCGATCCGGTCTACGAGAAGATCTCGCGCCGCTTCCTCGAAAATCCCGACCAGTTCGCCGACGCTTTCGCCCGCGCCTGGTTCAAGCTGACCCACCGCGACATGGGACCGAAGGTGCGCTACCTCGGCCCGGAAGTTCCGGCCGAAGACCTGATCTGGCAGGACGTGATCCCGGCCGTCGACCACCCGCTTGTCGACGACAAGGACATTGCCGACCTGAAGGAAAAGGTTCTCGCCACCGGCCTCACGGTGCAGGAACTGGTCTCGACCGCCTGGGCGTCCGCCTCGACCTTCCGCGGCTCCGACAAGCGCGGCGGTGCCAATGGCGCGCGTATCCGCCTTGCCCCGCAGAAGGACTGGGAAGTCAACCAGCCGGCGCAGCTCGCCAAGGTCCTCGGCGTTCTCGAAGGCATCCAGAAAAACTTCAACGCCGCCCAGACCGGGGCGAAGAAGATCTCGCTCGCCGACCTGATCGTTCTGGGTGGTGCAGCCGGTGTGGAAAAGGCGGCAGCGGCCGGCGGTCATGCCGTCAGCGTGCCGTTCACGCCGGGTCGCATGGACGCTTCCGAGGCACAGACCGACGCGCATTCCTTCGCGGCGCTGAAGCCCCGCGCCGACGGTTTCCGCAACTATATCGGTGGCCGGCAGTTCATGAAGCCGGAAGAAGCGCTCGTCGACCGCGCCCAGCTGTTGACGCTGACCGGACCTGAAATGACCGTTCTCGTCGGCGGCCTGCGTGTGCTGAAGGCCGGCGCCCCCGAGCATGGCGTCTTCACGTCCCGTCCGGAAACGCTGACGAACGACTTCTTCGTCAACCTGCTCGACATGGGCACGCAGTGGTCGCCCGCTGCCGGCAGGGACGGCGTTTACGAAGGGCGTGATCGCAAGACCAACGACGTCAAGTGGACCGGCACCCGCGTCGACCTGATCTTCGGCTCGCACTCGCAGCTGCGCGCCTTTGCCGAAGTCTACGGCCAGGCCGATACCAAGGAGAAGTTCGTGAGGGATTTCGTCGCGGCCTGGACCAAGGTCATGAACGCCGATCGTTTCGATCTCGTCTGATCGACAGCATTTTGCCCGGGCGCAGTTTCGGCTGCGCCCGGGCATTCATCGGAGACCGGACCTACCGCCCGACCGTCCAGTCCTCGACACGCAGACCATCGACGCGGCCGAATTCTCCGACATTGTTGGTGACGAGAACCAGATCCCGGGTCCTGGCCTGAGCGGCGATCAGAACATCATAGGGGCCGATCGGCGTTCCCTTTGCCGCCAATGCGGCACGGATCTCCCCAGCGGCCAACGCATCCTCCTGCTCGAAACCGACGACTGAGAAATCCGCCACGAACAGCCGCAGGGTTTCGAGATTGTAGGAGATTTTCGTGCTTTTATAGGCGCCATAATAAAGCTCGTGCATCACCACGGTCGACAGCCCGATCGATCCCTCGTCGCTATCGATCACGCGCTTCAGCAGTGTTTCGGATTTCCTGCCGATCAGGGCGATCACCGCATTGGTGTCGATAAGATGCGTGATCACTTGAACAGGTTCTGAAGATCAGGCCTCTCCTGCGCCTCCGGCTGCTCTCGCCCTTCCGCCATGAAATCGTCGCTGAGGCCGCGCTCCAAGGCGCTATGCAACGATGCCCACCGCATACCGCGATCGGCCCGTGGCCGAAGGATCACAGCATCGCCTTCCCGCGTCACCTCCACCTGGTCGACGTCGAAGCGGAACTCTTTCGGCAGCCGGACGGCTTGCGAATTGCCGGATTGGAAAACGCGAGCGTATTGCGGCATGGGTGCTCTCCGAGGCTCGTATATATGTTGTTGTATATACGCGATTGGCGGTATTCATGCAAGAAGCCGTCCCTGCGCCTTCTACTGGAGCATGATGCCGAAAAGTGTAAGCGGCTTTTCGGACGACATCCTGTTCTAGCGAGGCAAAATGCCGAAAGGCGAAAGTGACAGCAGATCGGGATCGGTCGTCGCCGTTACTGTCGCTACCTGGGCATGGCTTATGCTGTAGCCGTAGGTGAGGACGCGGTCACCGTCGATCATGAAGAATTGCGCCTGATCCAGGCCGGGCCGCAGGGTACCCGTCACGGTGACGGTCTCGTACATTCTTGCCAGGTGCAAAGGCTCTTCCGGAACGACACGAACCAGTTGGTTGGGCGGAGGGGAAGGCATGTGGCTGCAGGCTCCGGCCCACGGCACCAGCATGAATTCGTAGACAAGATCGCCATCCTGGTCGATCGGCAGAACGAAGCCCGTCAATTCGATCGGATGCCCCTCGCCATGCCAGGCGAGTGTTTCGCCCTGTGGGCCGCTCACCGCCTTGCCCGACAGCGGCACTGTCGCTTTGGCCTGATCGGCCGGCCGTAAAGCGCTCCAGAAGATAGGCTGCGCGGCAGCCAAGGCGTTAGAAATTGGCCATGCGGAACAAAATGCCAGCGCCGCAAACGTCAGGAGGAAAGGTTTGTGTTTCATCATTGCATCTCCATCGGGCCGGCCGCTTTGACCACCTTGCCGCTGCCGCATGGATGCTACTCCCGATCCCGATTAGCCGTCAAAGCTACCTCGCGGCCCACGGATGTTCGTCAGGCCAGCAGAACTTTGCCGCCCGCTCGGAAGGGAAGAGCGGAGTGCAGGGCTTGCCGGACATTTTCCAAGGGGAATACCTCCCGCACCTCGGTCGCGATAACCTTCGAAACGATCTGCGCCGCGATCTCGGAATAGGCCTGTTGGACATCTCCCATGGCTTGCGAATGAACCCATTCCCGCAGGTGACAATAGGAAAAGGCAATATCGGGATGGGAGGCCCAGAAGGAAGCCGGAATGCTTTGGCCCGAAAGCAGGCCGTAATGCACGAAATGCCCGCCGGGCTTCAGCGCATCGGCGAGGGTCGCGGCGCGCGCACCTCCGACGCAATCAAGCACCGCGTCGACCCCATGCCGGCCGGCGAGCCCGGCAACCAGATCGCTTTCCTCCCTATCGATGATGATAGCCTCGACCCGGCCGCGCAGGCGCTCAAGCGATCCTTCGCTGCGGACGATGGCGACCGGCTCCACGCCTGCGGCATTGGCGAGACCGATCAATATCGCTCCGATCGAAGAGGCGGCGGCATTGATGGCGATACGCATGCCCGGCCTCAGTCCGATCTTGGCATGCAGCATCAACCAGGCCGTCATCGGATTGACGTAGCTCGTCGCAGCTTCGAAGTCGGTGAGCGCGTCTGGAACACGAAGGCACCAGCCGGGATCGGTATCCTTGAATTCCTGCCAGCCACCGGCGCTGCGCACCGGCAGCACGCGTGTTCCCGGGGAAAGCCCATGAACCTCCTCGCCGCACTGTTCGACCACGCCGAACGCTTCGAAGCCGGGAATGAAGGGCAACGTCGTGCGTCCGCTATAGGCTCCTGATATGGTGATGATATCGGACGGGTTGATCGCCCGCGCCAGCAGGCGCACCCTCACCTGGTCGCGCCGCAGCGGCGGCAGCGCCGCCCGCTCGAGCTCGACAACCTCCTGGGCCGGGCCGAATTTTCGCACGACCGCCTGATATTGCATTGCATCCCCCACACACTGCGGTTAGATCACCCCGTCGAATTTTCGGTGATCGAATGAGCGTTGATGACAGGCCTTTAGCATCGTTCCGGGTCTCGATGCGAGACATTGACATCTATGGTCATGTCCACAATTCCCGTTATCTCGACTATTGCGAGGATGCGGTCGTCGAGTTCCTGCGGCAACGGCAAATTCTCAGCCATTTCCGTCACACCTCCTCCGGCGTCGCCTATCACGTGAAAAAGGCGGAGATCACCTTTCACAGCCCGATCGACCTCGACGATGTCGTCGAGGCGAAGGTGGACGTGGAGAAAATCGGGCGCACGAGCCTGTCCTTTGCCATAGAACTCTTTCGCCAGCGCGATGGCGCCCATTGCGCATCGGCGCATTTCGTCTGGGTCTGCGTCGGCCTCTCCGACAGCCGCCCGACGCCGATCCCCGAAGCGACCAGAGCCGCTCTGTCTCCAGGCTGACGGCCGATCATTCAAACCAGCGGGTGTCCATGCCGATCCATGCGCAGCTTCTTCGACATGCAACGGAGACACCGGACAAGCCGGCGCTGGTGATCAACGGGCATTCGCTCAGCTATGGCGAGCTCTATGTGCGCGCCAAGGCAATCTATCGGTTTCTCCAAGATCTCCCTCGCTCGAACCGCCGCACGCTCGATCTGCCCGGTGTGGAGACGCTTGCCGCTCTCAGCCTTAGCAACCATATCGGCTTTGCCGAGTATTTTGCGGCGGCCACCGCTTTCCCGAATGCCTGCGCGGTCATCGACCCGATAATGCCGGCGGAAAGGATCGAACGCATCATCGAGCGGCTGACGCCTGACGTTCTGATCGTCGACGACGATGCCGGGCCGAGCGCCGAAATTGCCCGTAGATTCGGCATTCCCGTCGTCACCGCCGGAGCGGAGGCTTTCGACCTCGCTGCAGCGGGCGGTGAAGCAGAGCTGCCGGCCGATGCCGACAAGATTTTTCTGATCGGCTTCACGTCAGGGACCACCGCCGAGCCGAAGGCCTATTATCGCTCGCGCGAGCAGTGGCGCTGGAGCCTCGATCGCGGACGCGTCGTTTTCGAGCTCGAAGACGCGCCGTCGACAATGTGCCCGGGAGCCCTCGCGCACGGCCTGGCGCTCTATGCATTGGTCGAAGCTCTTGATGCGGGGGCAACCTTCCATTCAGTCCGGAAATGGGATCCGGGCGTGGTCGCACGCACGCTCTGCTCCTGGCAAGTCGAACGGCTGGTTGCCGTGCCCACCCATATAGCCGGAATTGCAAGGGCGTGGGCGGGCGAACCCGCTTTGACCTTCTTGCGCGACGTCCTAACCGCCGGCGCAAAGCTTGACAGGAACGGGGTCGAATCCATGCGTCGCCTGTTTCCGAAGGCCCGTATCCGGGAATATTACGGCGCATCCGAGATTGGTTTCATGACCGTCTCGACCCTTGCGGGCGGCGAGATCGATTTTCCGATCGACCGGGTCGGACAAGCCTATCCCGGTGTCGAAATCTCCATTCGCGATCCAGACGAGAATAATGTCGGGACCGATGTGCCAGGCACCATTTTCGTCAGGAGCGACCTGATCGCGGATGGATATCTCTGGGGCGACGACGGTCAGGCCTTCCGGGTCACAGAAGCCGGAGCGACGGTCGGAGATCTCGGCGAACTCGATGCCAATGGCATGCTGCGGGTGATCGGCAGGGCGGGCGGCATGATGATATCAGGCGGCAACAACGTTTATCCCGCCGAAGTCGAGAGTGCGCTCAAGGCCTGCCCGGGGGTAGAGGATGCTGTTGTCTTCGCGCTGCCGGACGCCTATTTCGGCCAACGGATCGTCGCTGTCGTCTCGGGAGAGACGGTGGGCCCGAAAATCCTGGCTGATCATTGCGCGCAGATGCTCGGGAAGTACAAGATCCCCAAGCAATTCTACCATATAAGGTCCTGGCCGATGACGAGCAGCGGCAAGATTTCGAGGGGGCAAGTGGAGCGGGCCGTGGTTTCTGGAGACGATCTTGTCCTACGCCTTTCAGCCTGACGAGGATTGGCAGCCAGTCGTGGTTGCCGCCTACCGGTCGCCGATCGGCCGGGCTTTCGGATCGCTTGCGACTGTCGCGGCGGAAGACCTGCTTGCGCCGATCATTCATCGGATCCTTTCCGAAACGGGAATTGCGCCCGAAAGCATCGACGACGTTCTGGTGGGCAACGCCGCAGGCGGCGGCGGAAACATCGCGCGGCTGGCAGCGCTGACCGCAGGTCTGCCCGTGGCGGTTCCCGGTGTTTCGATCGATCGGCAATGCGGCTCGGGCCTGGAAGCGATCATCATGGCAGCCCGGCAGATCCAGGCGAAAGCCGGTTCGTGCTTTCTGGCCGGTGGCGTGGAGAGCGTCAGCACCGCGCCATGGCGCGTCGAAAGACCAAAGGCGAATGGGATGCCGCCGCGATTTTACGGGCGCGCCCGGTTTTCGCCTGACACGATCGGCGACCCGGAAATGGGGATTGCCGCCGAAAACGTCGCCCGTCAGTTCGGCATATCGCGGCAGAGACAGGATGAATTCGCCCTGCGCAGCCACCGGCTCGCAGTAGCGGCGGCCGAGGCAGGCATCTTTCGCCCCGAGATCGTCGACATTTCCACCGGCCACGGTCTGATCGAACGGGACGAGTGCCCGCGCCCGTCCACATCTCTCGAGGCGCTCGCAAACCTCCGGCCGGTCTTCCTGGCCGATGGTTCGGTGACAGCCGGCAATGCCTGCCCGCTGAACGACGGCGCCTGTCTGGTGCTGGTCATGAGCCGCGCAATGGCGAGAAGCATGGGCATCGAAAAGGGCCTTGCCTTCATCGACAGTGCCGCTGCCGGTGTGGATCCCAATCTGCTCGGCATCGGCCCGGTCGCCTCGACCAGAAAGCTATTGCAGCGTCAGCCCGGGCTCTCACTTTCCGACGTCAATGCCATCGAATTCAACGAGGCCTTCGTGGCCCAGGTTCTGGCATCGCTGGACCAGCTCGCTATCCCTGCCGACGCGATCAACAAGGACGGCGGAGCCATTGCGCTCGGCCATCCGTTCGGGGCGTCCGGCGCAATCCTCGTTACCAGGCTATACAGCCGGCTGATCCGCAACACCGGGGAAGGCTGGGCGCCCGGCGCGACTGCCTTGGCCATGATCGGCATCGGCGGAGGCATCGGACTGACCGCCATGTTCGAGGCTACCCAGCTTTCTTGACCTGCCGAAGGCGCAGAACCGTCAGGCGGCGGCGCGTTTGTGATCCGCCGGATGTTGAAGCCGGAAGCCGATCGAGAGCGACTCCCGCCATGCGTTTGGAAGCAGCAACCGGTCATCCGTTTCGCCGAGCCTTAGCGCGTCCTCATCCTCAGGCCGATGCCTGTTGACGTGATGTTCCTCCATTTCAGCCAACTGGCTCATCGCAGAGCCAGCTCGCCTACTACGTTCGCATAGGGTGACAGCGACCGAGGAAGAATAGTTTGGGGCCGCGATCCGGCGCATCCTCTTGCCCATCGGTTACACCGGCCGCACCGGCAACGGTCCCGATGAAGTCGCTTCGCTCATCGAGGGCGCGGGGGCATGCCGAGCAGTTGCCTGCTCGCTTTCAGGTCAACAGAGGAAACTCCTCGTAAAGGACAAGGAGGTGGCATGAAAGAGGCCGCGCCCGTTGAGAGAACGGATCACTGAGATGCAGATGATGATCGAGGGACAGTCACACTTCCAGCCTTTCGGCTTATCCTATTGGGGTTTCGAAGATCTCAATAAGGGAGTTGGAAGCATGACTGCCTCTTATGAATACCATATCGGGGTCGACTACCACAAATCCTACAGCCACCTGGTGGTTCAGGACAGCAGCGGCAAGACGCTGAGATCCGGCCGGGTGAAGAACGACCGACAGTCGCTCGGCGGGTTTCTCGAACGCTATCGGGAGAACTCGCATGCGGTTGTCGAAGCGACGCGCAACTGGATGGTGATGTACGACTGGCTCGACGACATTTGTGATGATGTCGTTCTCGCTCATCCGCTGAAGGTTAAGGCGATCGCCGACGCCAAGATCAAGACCGACAAGATCGACGCGACGGTGCTGGCACATCTGCTCAGAGCCGATCTGGTACCCGAAGCCTGGGCGCCAAGCGAGAGATCGCGGGACCTTCGCGTCGCGCTGCGCGAGCGGATGTTTTACGTGCGGCTGCGCACGATGACCAAGAACCGCATCGTCACGGTGTTCGACCGCTATCCGGAGCAGACGGCGCAATTGAAGAAGCTTGGCGACCTGTTTGGCAAGGCCGGCCGCGTCCAGCTGGCTCAAGTGAACGTCTCTGAGATCGACCGCATCCAGATTGACCGTGGTCTCGCCTTCATCGGCGACATCGACATGCGGATCAAACAGTCGGAAGCAACGATCCGGGCGATGACCAAGGCCAATGCCAACGTCAAGCTGTTGAAGACGATCCCCGGCATCGGCGAGTTCTTCGCCCGGCTGATCGATGCGGAGATCGACGACATATCGCGGTTCCGCCACTCGAAGAAGCTTGCCGCCTATGCCGGGCTTGTGCCGTCGACCCATTCCTCCGGCGGCAAGACCTTCCACGGCAAGATCATCAAGCAGGGCAACAAGTGGCTGCGCTGGGCCTTCGTCGAAGCCGTCGCTCCTGCCATCGCCAGCGATCCACAGCTGCGCGCCCAATACGAGCATCTGAAGATCAAAGGAATAAACAAGGCGCGGGTGGCGATTGCGCGCAAGCTTTTGACGATCACCTTCCAGATCCTGCGTGACCAGCGCGCCTACGAGCCGCGCGGCGAAAGCACCATGGAAGGCGCGTCGACGATATCCCGGTTGTCCTGATGGCAGTCTAGCGAGCCCGGTAGAACTGGGTTGCGCTTCTCAAGGAGAATGGGAAACCGGGAGCCGAACGCCACTCTGTGACCGAAGCCCCAGGCATCAGGTCACGCATTGGAGACTGGTTCAAGAACCGAAGGACAGCAAAGCGATCTGTCCGGCGGAAAGAGAGACTTTGCCGATCGGTGCGAATGCCGGTCAAAACTTAACCGAACCCAAGGAAAAGCCGCCAAATGGTGGTGTTCTGCCCCTTGCGTTCTTTCATTGGAGACTACCCATGAAAATCGTCGTTATCGGCGGCACTGGCCTCATCGGCTCAAAGACCGTGGAAAGATTGCGCAACAAGGGGCACGAGGTGTTGGCGGCTTCGCCGAATTCGGGCGTCGACACGATTACCGGCAAGGGCCTGGCCGAAGCGCTCGCCGGTGCGCAGGTGGTTCTCGATCTCGCGAACTCGCCCTCATTCGAGGACAAGGCCGTCCTGGAATTCTTCCAGACGTCAGGCCGCAATCTGCTCAAGGCAGAGGCTGCCGCCGGCGTGAAGCATCATATCGCCCTGTCGATCGTCGGCATGGAGCGGCTGCAGGGCAGCGGCTACATGCGCGCCAAGATGGCCCAGGAGGAGCTGATCAAGACGTCCGGCATACCCTACACCATCGTGCACTCGACGCAGTTCCATGAATTCATGGCTGGCATCGCCCAGTCAGGCACCGTCGGTCAGACCGTGCATCTGTCGCCCGCCCACATGCAGCCGATCGCCTCGGACGACGTCGCCGACGTCATGGCCGAGGTGGCGCTCGCCTCGCCTCTCAACGGCACCATCGAGATCGGCGGGCCGGAGAAAATCCGCCTCACCGAAATCGTCACGCGTCTCTTCAAGGCGACAAACGATCCGCGCCAGGTGGTCGTCGATCCGCACGCCCGCTATTTCGGCGTCGAGCTCGAAGACAATTCGCTCGTGACCGGGGCCAAGGCTCGGCTCGGCCAGATCCGTTTCGACGATTGGCTCAGCCGCCAGCCGCCGCAGAAAAAGAGCGCCTGACAGCGAGGCGGCGCCTGTCGACACCCATTCTATTAACCGAGGAGACCAGACATGCTCAGAAAAATGATCTCGGCAGCGGCCTTCGCCCTTGTCTTTGCCGCCGGTACTCAAGCTCACGCCGGAGGTGGAAAAGCGAAGATAAGCGTCGTTTTCGACCAGAAGCTTCCCAATGTTCCCGGCAAGAGCATGAAGGCTGTGATGGTGGAATATGAGCCCGGCGGCATCTCGCCCGGCCATACCCATCCGGATTCGGCCTTCATCTACGCCACCGTTCTCGAAGGGGCGATCCGCAGCGCGGTGAATGACGGCCCGGTGAAAACGTATAAGGCCGGAGAAAGCTTCGCCGAATTTCCCGGCGATCACCATAGCGTCAGCGCAAACGCCAGCGACACCAAGCCGGCGCGCCTGCTTGCGGTCTTCGTGCTGGACACAGACGAGACGGAACTGACGATCGACGACAAATAATGTGGTACTTGATGCCCGGCGCCGCCGGGCATCGTTTCCCCCCGATCACGCAGCCTGCAGTGCTATCTCCAGGTCGGCGATCAGATCGTCCGGATGCTCGATGCCGATCGAAAGACGGATCGTCGATTCCAGAACGCCGATGCGCTGACGGACATCGGCGGGCACGCCGGAATGCGTCATGGCGGCCGGATGGCTCGCAAGCGATTCCGTGCCCCCCAGGCTGACCGCGAGCTTGAAGATCTGCAGCGCGTTCAGGAATTTGAACGAGGCAGGCTGACCGCCGCGGATGTCGAAAGAGAAGGTCGAGCCGGCGCCGGTGCATTGCGCGATGAAGGTCCGGCCGGCCGGCGATTCCGGATCGTGGTAGGGCAGGTAGTGAACCTTCTCGACCTTCGGGTGATCGCGCAGAAAGTCGGCGACGGCCCGCGCGTTGCTGTTTGCCCGTTCCATACGGAGCTGCAGCGTTTCCAGCGAACGGCCGAGCATCCAGCAGGAATGCGGATCGAGCTGGGTGCCGATCGCGCCGCGCAAGGCCTTGATCTGCTTGATCACCGCCTTGCGGCCAAGAACGGCGCCGGCGATCAGATCGGAATGACCACCGACATATTTTGTCAGCGAATAGAGCGAGATATCGGCGCCGTGCTCGATCGGTCGCTGGAAGACCGGCCCGAGCAGGGTGTTGTCGCAGACGATGATCGGCATATGGCCCTGTCTTGCACCGATCGCGTCGGCCACGCGTCGGATCATCGCCACATCGACCAGACTGTTGGTCGGATTGGCAGGCGTCTCGATCAGGATGACGGAAACGCGGCCCTTGGCCATCGCCTCTTCAGCCGCCTTCTGCACCGATCCTTCGCTGACGCCGTCGGCAAATCCGACGGCGGCGGCGCCGAGGTTCAGGAAGGTCTTCGCCAGCAATGTTTCGGTTCCGCCGTAGAGCGGCTGCGAATGCAGGATCGCATCGCCCGGCCGGACGAAGGCAAGCAGGGTGGTGGCAATCGCCGCCATGCCGGATGAAAACAGCACGCCGCTTTCCGTCCGTTCGTAGACGGCGAGCCTGTCCTCGACGATCTCGCTGTTTGGATGGTTGAAGCGCGAATAGACGAGGCCTGCCCCCTTCCCTTCGGGCGGCTCGCGACGGCCAGACACGTAATCGAAGAAGTCGCGGCCATCTTCCGCCGTCTTGAACACGAAGGTCGAGGTGAGGAATACCGGCGGCTTGACCGCCCCTTCCGAGAGCTCCGGATCGTAGCCGTAATTTAGCATCTGCGTTTCGGGATGCAGGGCATGATTGCCGATATGGGTTTTGGAAGGATGCGGGGCGGTCATCATCGTCTCCTGTGTCGCGACTGGCGAAATGGCAGAATACATCAAAACCATAGGAGAGGAGCAATCTTCCCGGTCAGTTCATGGTCTCGCCCAGAGTGTCCGCGACATAGGCTCCGCGCGCTCCCATCGGCAGCGGCGTTCCCGTCGTCGTGTCCTTCGCGGTCTGATGCTCCAGTTCGGCGTTAAGCTCCCCTCCGACGATGAGAATGACGACGGAAAGCCAGATCCAGATGAGGAAGCCGATCAGTGCGCCGAGCGTGCCGTAGGTCGCGTTGTAATTGGCGAAATGATCCAGATAGTAGGAGAAGCCGAGGGACATGGCGGTCCAGGCGACCGTAGTCAGAACCGCGCCCCATGTCATCCACCGGAGCTTGGCAGGCTCCCGGCTGGGGCCGAAGCGGTAGACCGATGTAACGGCCACTGCGACGACCAGCAGAAGCAGCGGCCATCGCAGGAGAAGGGCCATGTGCTCCTTGAACTGATCGAGCCAGAGATAGGAGAGAACAACCGGCATGACCCCGACGAGCGCCACCATGACTACCGTCAAAAGCATTGCGCACAAGGTGAAGCAGAGGCCGATCAGGTTCAATCGGATAAGCCCCCGCTTCTCCTCCTCCTCATAGGCGACGTTCATCGCGTCGAAGATCGCCAGCGTGCCGCTATGCGTGCTCCAGAGGGCGATACCGAGGCCGACGAAGAAGGTGATGCCGAGCGTAGCATCGCGCCGATCAACGAGTTCCTTGATCTGATTGGCAAGAAGATCGAACGCTCCGGATGGCATGAGGCCAGCCAATTCGCGAAGATGTTCGGATATGGTGGCCGGATCTGCAACCAGCCCGTAGAGCGATACCAAAGCCGCCATGGCTGGAAACAGCGCCAGCAGCAGATAGAAGGTCACGCCCGCGGCAATCAGCGTGACCCGGTCGGCGAGGACCTCGTGGAAGACGCGCCAGAACACGTCTCGAAGGCCGCTGAAGGGGATAGCCTCGGGCGTGCTGGCGCTGCGGCCATGATCGTCAGCTGCGCGGACGGTATCCGCAGACGGGGCGACCGACCTGCGATCAGTTGCCTGCATCAAGACAAATGCGCCAATCGCTGCGGCCATCATTGTCGCCGCAATGGGGAACTTCTTGAGGTGAAGTACATCTGGCATGAGGATGTTCTCCGATCTGGTGCGGAGATAACGCAGGGTGCCGCTAAAGGATGCAAGCCGTTGCTTTCCTGCGGACATTTGATGCAGGGCCGAGGGGGCCCGCTTGTCCAATTGTGTCAGGAAGCGGGGATTGGAACGATTGATCGACGCCGCCGCTACAATTATAAGCTATTGATATCACTGCAGTCACATCCTGCTACGGAAGCAAATCTGGACTTTAGTTTCGTTACTGCAGTGCTGGGGGTCTTTTCAACAAATCTACCGATGGGGCGGCTTGGCAGCCGCGAAGCGGTAGATTGGTGCGCAGCCCGTATCTGAGGCGCGGCTTGGATCTGAATTCCACCTGCTGCGATCCGAAGCAGGCAACTATCTGCGACCGGCACCTCAGGCGATGTGCTGTGCAGCAAGTCCAACAAAACAATAGCGCCGGTGACAGCGGCCTGCAATAGCCGTTTGCGTTATCAACGGGCAAATACCAGGCCGGCCACCTGCGAGCCGATTGCTCTCGCTCGGCGCGCGGCATGGCTGAGTGTCGTCGAGACACTGCCTGCCGGCGGCCGCGACCTCCATGGCCACGATGGTTGCTTGATAGCGTCTCGGCAATCGGCAGAACGCGCATCGCGATCGCCAAGTCTCCACGCGAAAGCAACTGTATGGCAAGGCGGTGGTGACATGATGCGCGCTGCTCCGGACGTCGGTCAGCTCGCAGTCTGGCGTTATGTGCCATCGGCGGCCCCTCCCCGACTGTCACTGGCAGCGCTGCTCCGGCAGTTCTTTGCCGGGCATCTCCAGCATCCCTTTCGAAGGTGCAGGATCATCTCCTGGCATATCGGCCGGGACTAACGCTCGTCCTCCACATTGCCTTAGAGCGAGGAGCTGCGCGTCATCAAATAACGTGCATCAATGATGGGCGCCGCCCCATCTGACATGGCGGCGAAGCCGTGGCGCCACGGTCGGCTATCCCAGGACATGGTGGACCGGAGGCCACCGTTCCCACACGCGCTCGCTCGCTGTCGCAAGCAGATCGGGGATAGTCGTCGCTAGGTCATGCGCGCTGACGGGCTGTCGGTCGATATCAGCGGCCACCCCGTTCGCAATGAGCTGATGCGTCGGAAGGCCTCGGCTGTGACCTGCCGATCCCGTAGGTCGAAAGGCAGCCCCTCCCCTGTCGCCTGATCCTTCCGCTCGGTCGCGTGAAGAGCCGAATGCGGTGGCGGCGAGACAGCGTTCTGTGTCGGTCGGCTATCGCACGGAAGGCGCAGCCTCAATGACGGGAGGACTGTCGACCCTCCAGTCTTGCCTCAGGCGAATCCGCGAATCCCTGCAGGTCGAATGTCGACTGATCGTGCCGTTGTCCGCGGACAACCGGATGATCAACGTGGTAGATGTCAGGTCGTTTGCACATGATCCGATCTCCGCAGCAATTGGTTCGCTGCCGGGAAAATATCCCTGATATCGCCCTGCTGATGGATGCCATAGACTTGCGGCAGTACGCCCGCCTGATGGCCCTGCCTGCCATTGTAGAACAGCGGTGTCCTGCGTCTTGCCGAACAGGCGTGGCGCCTTCGGCTCCAAGAGTTTCGAAGATCTCTGTCGGGTCTGTGGACGGGTCCGTGATACCAAGAGCTTACCCCGCGTTTAGGAGGAGCAGAACGTTGCCAATTCGAAGAGATGCGGGCTGCCTGCGATGCGGCTTCGGTCACCGAAAGGGATCCGCGGCAAGGATGGCATGGCGCCGCCGCGGCCTCATCCTTGCCACTCTTGGGCCTCCTTGATGAGGCGGCAATCGAGGCCGCTCGTCACCAGGCGGAGGTTGTTTGGCCAACGACTACGCTTCGGTCGCAATCCCGGGCAGATCGGGCAAGCGGGGCGGCCAGCACCGTCCTTCGAGGCCTCTGCGGGGCATCTTAGGGGAGGGCTGGAGAGAGCGCGGCAGGTGACGGCGGCGAATTCAGCAGCGTGTCAGCCCGCGGGACGTCGATCGGTTTGTTCGTCCAAGCCTGCCGATTGGTCCCCTTCCTGTGCTTCGTAGGTCAAAGGCCGAAGCCTCGAATGATGCGGCGGATGGCGAAAAGCCGGCGGCGACATCCGCATGTGGTGGGCGGATGGGCCGGATGTTCTGGTCGTCGTTGGTCGCCGGCGCCAGATCGTCCGGCTTAGCGATTGCCTTATTCGATCTCTCGGTCAATTCGGCTTCAGTCAGATGGAGATAAGCGAGACCACGCCCGTGAGAAGGCGAAGGGTTAGGCAAGGCAGCTCCAAGGCAGATCGCCGTCGACCATTGCGGTAATCTCCATTCGCGCGCCCGGTTTTTGGCGCACCAGCAGTGCGATCCCCTACCCTCGTCGAGCATTTCGGGGTGGAGCAGGTCGGCCCGCTGAAAGCTGTTGAACTCCCTCCGCCGGATCGCTGACGGCAAGTTGTCCGCGGACAACCCCTCGCCTAGCCCTGATCGCGTGCGAGATTGGGCTGTACTTGCCTGGCACTTCGTCTGCGACATCCGCGCAATCGTCAGGCTTGAATTTGCCGCATTGCGACATTACCTCGTGACGGACCGAAGCGCTTTCCCCTCCTAGCCGCTTCGGTCCGACGGACAGCACTTCTCCTCCCAGCTGTCGGTCACTTTCGAAGCCCGGCGCATCTCTCCCGCGCCGGGCTTTTGTCATTCTGGCAACCCGCCGCCGCACAGGCGCCGCATCCTCACCTTCCATACGTGTCGATCGGACTTCGCGAGATGTGTCGAGATCAGGGAGCTTGAGCCGGCGATGGGTTGTCTGCGCCGCCGATTTGCGCCGCGACCGCCGCATCGCCTCCAGCAGGAGAGACGCGCGTGGTTGTTTCGTGAGATCGCTGGCGAGCAAGCCGCGCGCCAAGAGCGCCACCGACCGACGATGGCGCGGTCGCCGCCGCTTGCTGATCTCAGCCGCCGGTCTACGTGGCGCTTTCCAGGAGGAAGCGCGCAAAGCCTTGGTCATGTCGAGCCAGCCTATTAGAGCCGATCAAGTCAGCTGTTGGGGCGCCATATCTGACGCACGCTGGCCGCTGCATTCAACACGCCGTCGGCGGCCAATCTTATCTCGATCTCAGTCGGTATGCCTTGGCTCCGATCCTTGCCGCACGCTCGCTGACTCCGAGAGATGATGGATGTTGATTTCACAGCAGGTCCTCTAGCACTGGGCGGGGAAGGGTGCCGGTGGCTCGCCATGACTAAGCTCCGAGATGGCCAGATCCGAGGTCGGCGCTCTGAGCATATTGTCGCCCATGCCTTGCGCCGGATGTTTGAGCGTTGCGACGTCATCGTCGGTCAGAAGTGCGGCTAGCTGATCGCGTCGGTCGAAGGAAAGGTGGTGCCGAGAACGTCAAACTCTTGGGTGCCGCGGCGCGCTACGTCACTCCCGTTCTCCGCAGGGATGGGTGGTCGGTTTTGCCGAACCGGCGCGGATGGCTCAGACGTCGTCATAGCAGAGCGCCCATTGGCCGCCGATATGCCAGCAGCGCCCTATCCGCGGCTCCGTCTTCCAGAGCAGGCTTTTGACGAACTCGATGCCGCCGCGCCTGAAGGCGGCGGTCAGCGCCTCGATCTCGTTATCGTCGATCGTCAACCCACCGTTGGCGCAGACGAAATAGGCTGTGCCGATCCAACGCGCCGCAAATCCACCCTCGCCGTGCTCGATACGAAGTGCAGCACCATGGGACGCATGACGGCCGCCTTTCGGCGGTCGGTCCTGGCGCGGTACGCCGAGTGGCAGCACCAGACGCCCTCCAGGCCGCAGCCTTTCGATCCAGGGTTCCGCGGGCCGCGCGACGGCGAAATTCACATAGATCGCATCCACCTCTTGCTGCGGCCATTGACTACCGTCGGCGTTGATGACGCTAACATTGGCGCGCTCGGCAAGCGCTGCTTGCGCGTGGGCCGCCAGATCGGGATCCATCTCGACGGCATAGACATGACCAGAAGTGCCGACCAACTCTGCGAGAATTGCGCTGTAATAACCGGTGCCGGCACCGATATGGGCGATGCGATCGCCGATTTGTATGTCCAGTTCTGCCAGGAGCCGGGCATGCAGTGAGGGGCTACCATTGTTGACACCGTTGTCGGGCTGCAGGGCGAATAGCACGTCCTGATAGGCCAGAACCAAGTCGGAGGAGGGGAGGGGGCGATTTCCGCCGCCCAGATTGGCGATCTGCCATGGTGGCGCGCCGAGGAATTTTTCGCGCGGGACGGTGGCAAAGGCAGCTTCGATCCGCGGGTTCGTCGTTGCGGCGGTTGCCATCACCTGATGCGCGTAAGCGCGGCGGATCACCGCCAGTTCGTCGGCCGTGAACATCGTAGTCGGCATGGGCAAATCTCCGGGCATGGCTTTGACCTGTTCCCCTTTTTGCGCTTTGCGGCTCCAAATCCATTTCTATCCCGAATGATTGATTCATGGAGGAGGTGAACTGGTGACGGAAGCTATCCGACACTTCTCTTCCATTATGAAAAACTACGCTGTTACTTCATATGGTTAACTTCCAGCGTGGCCGGACAAAGACGCGGTATCGGCCTGTAAGTGGGGCAGATTCGATGGCGCTGCCGGTTTGGCAGGCAGAAGCGTCGAGCGCTGATGACCGTTGGTGGCTCCAGCGTTTAAGCCCGGGCAAGGATGGTGGCCGGGAGAGACGGGATGGGGTGATCTTCACTGCCGATCCCAAGCCGGTCACCGAGATAATGGTAGAAGGAAAGGCCGAGCTTTTGGCAGGTCTTCATCAGGCCGAGCATGACATCGCGCGCAACACGGCCATCCTGGCTCATTGTGCCACCGGAGATCTTCCGCTTCGTGACAAACGTCCGTAAGGCATTTTCGGAGGCATTGGTGTGGAGCGGGATGCCGGGATACTCGAGCACCTTTAGCAGCTCGTTCTTCCTGCGATGCAGTCGCTCGAGAAGCGTGTCGAGTGCTTCATAACCCGTACGTAGTGTGAAGATCCTATCGAACCGTCGTCGGAATGCGGGAGCGGACTGGGGGGAAGGGCACTGCTGGTAGGCTTTCAGCGCTTTATAGAAACGCCAGACGAGATCTCGGACCATCGTGACCAGCCGCTCCTCCTTTGCAGTGGTCGGCATCAGCTTTTGCAGAAGGCGCTCAGTATGGACCCAACACAGTGCATGATTGCCGACACGGAACTGTCCGGCATCGTCGGACACGATCACCGTATTTGCCATCAGGCCGTGATGGCGGATGGAGCCCCAAAGCCCTGCTTCGGCAAGGGTGCCGATCTCCTGGCGGTTGAGAATATCGACACCTTTGTCAGCCAGATGCGCCATGAACGGTACCTGGTTGCAGAAGTGTTGCGGCTCAAACGTCCGAAGCCCATGGACTACGGGCGGATTGCCGCGACGTTCTTTCAGATAATCGAATGCGGCGTCACCCAGCACATAATCCTGATAGCCGCCGCGCAGCAGGGACAGAAAGTTCAGGCGTGACTTCGATTTCGTGGTGCGAAAGACGGTAAAATCCGCACCGCCGATCTGTGTGGTGTAATAGTTATTATGGGAATGCCGCGCGCCGGTGTCGTCAACCGTCACATAAGGCGACGCCACGAGACCGGCATGCAGCAGTGCGGCATCCTCGGCGACGAAGCCCTCCAGCTGCCTGGTGAGAAGCCGCACTATCTGACGCTTGGAGATGGCGATCCCGACATCGTTCAGCAATGTCGTCAACCGCTGCGTCGTCACCTGTCCTTGTGCGTGCAGCATCAGGCAAAGCCGCCGGAGGTTGGCGCCATAGCCACCTATGATCCCGGCCGGCAAGGGAGCGAGAACCGTCTTTCCATCCGGTGTCACCCAGCATTCACGGCGGTAGTGCACGAGTTCCGCCTTGAGCACCAGGTCTCGGACGTAGACGCTTCTATATCCCTTGAAGCGCGAGCCGGACGGAGCATCGATGCGCAGGATCTCCTGCCGGCTGACCCGATCCACATCCAGCTTCGGACCCCGCGGCTTTTTCCTGCCGGCCACATGGTTTGCTGGAGAGGCCTCCGTTGCCCTCTCCATGCCGGAGGCGCGAAACGGCGGGCGCGGCGGCAGATTTTTCAGCCGGGCGATCTCGTCGCGCAACAGCTGGTTCTCGAGTTTCAGGCGGGTATTCTCCAGCCGAAGGGCGGCGTTTTCCTCCCGCAGCTGGATGTTGTCGGCCTCAAGCTTCGCAAGCCGGGCTTCTGCCTGCTGCGACCGTTCCAGAAGACCCGTCACCAATCCGCGCAACGCATTCAGTGAAAGCGTGTCGGCATGCTCGGGGGAGGGGAGCCGTTTCTTCATTGCAGAATCGAATCATGATTTGCCCCGGCTTGAGAATCCCCAGACTAGCAATCACTTCTCAAAGCGCGCGGTTATGCACACTTCTATGACCGCTCACCAAAACGCCGCCATGGATTTTGCCCCACGTACTATCGGCCTATCGGTCCTCGACAGCAGGTGACGCTGGGCAAGGCTGAAGCCGTCCGGCCCCTGGATGCCAAGCACTCCGACAGGACTATCGACACGTTTCAGGCGTCGGGTATCGTGTGGTGCCCAGCGTCTACTCTGAAACGCTTCTTGATCCTATCGACGGGCGTCCCGTCCTGAAGTGGAACCTGGACCAGCCGGTCATAGGTCTCGAAGCCCATCTTTGCGTAATAGCCAAGGCCGCTGATGTTGTCGGCCCGAATGGTCGCATTAATGAATTCGATCCCGAACTCTCCCGCTGCGGCTCGGGTTGCCGGGAAGAGAGCACTGCCGACGCCTGGGGTTCTTGGGTTCAGGCGGGCAAAGGTAGCGATGTCGGCGAAGCCTTTCGGCGGATCGCCGTATAAGCTCAGCGACTGAAAACCGACGAGCGACCGATCGTGCTCTGCAACATGGCAGGTAAGAGGAAACTCGCCATCGATGAACCAGTCCGCGAACTCGGCAGCCGAAAGCGGCGTCTCGAGTGCGGTCGTTCCACCGGCAAGGATGATCTCGTTCAGGAGACTGCTCAGCTCCGCCGCGTCGGCGGAGACGGCCTTTCGAATGTGCATGTCTTGGCTACCTCGTCTTCGACCAACAGCCTGTTGGCGAGACTAGAGAGTACAAGTCAGCGTTTCGTCTGCAAGGGCAAATTCCGGTTCCGCGTTCGACGGACTACTCCGGGTGTGTCGTCTTCAGGCGTTCAGGCGCTGCTGCGTCTGCCGGTCGAAGAAGTGAACCTTGGCGGTTTCGAAAGAAAGCTTCACCGGCTGTTCCGGCACCAGCTCGACACGTTCGCGAACGACCCATGTCAGCTCCCTGCCTTCGAGTTCCACGGCGACATGGGTTTCCGATCCCGTGGGCTCGACCACCTTGACCACGGCATCCACACCGTTTTCGCCGCCGAAGGTGATGTCTTCGGGACGAATACCCAGCGTCAGCGGTCTGTTGGCGGCATTGGCTGGAGCCCGCGAAAGCGTTACGCGTGACCCACCCGGCAGTGACAATACCGGGTTGCCTGCGCCCTCAAGGGTTCCCTCGAGAAAGTTCATCGCGGGGGAACCGAGAAAACCGGCGACAAAGATATTGCGTGGTCGGTCATAGAGCTCGAGCGGACTGCCGATCTGTTCGACGCGACCGCCGTGGAGCACGACGATCTTGTCAGCCATGGTCATGGCCTCGATCTGGTCGTGGGTGACGTAAACGATCGTGGTCTTCAGGCGCTGGTGCAGAGCCTTGATCTCCGCTCTCATCTTCACCCGCAGTTTCGCATCCAGATTGGAGAGCGGCTCGTCGAATAGAAAGACTTTCGGATCGCGAACGATGGCGCGGCCCATGGCGACGCGCTGCCGCTGTCCGCCCGACAGCTGCGCCGGCTTTCGATCGAGAAGCGGCTGCAATCCGAGAATTGCTGCAGCCTCACCGACCTTCTGTTCGATTTCCGGCCGCTTGGCCCCGGCGAGTTCAAGCGCAAATCCCATGTTCTGGGAGACCGTCATCTGCGGGTATAATGCATAGTTCTGGAAGACCATCGCGATATCGCGATCCTTCGGCTGTAGATTGTTCACGACCCGGCCGTCAATGCTGATTTGACCGGCGGTGATATCCTCGAGCCCGGCAATCATGCGCAGCAATGTCGACTTGCCGCAGCCGGAGGGGCCGACGAGAATGGTAAATTCACCGTCGGCGATCTCGACGTCGACACCATGAATGATGTCGACCGTGCCGAAGGATTTCTTGACGTTTCTGATGCTCAAGCCAGACATTTAGTACCCCTTGTCATCTTCTAGCGCTTCCTGCGCACGCGCAGCGCCTGGTACGGCTTGCGCGGAATTTTCACGCCGAAGGCCGCGTCCGGCTTGCCGCCGCGCACGACCGAGCCATGGCGCGTCGGATGCGGAACGGGAGCCGCCACCTTCTCGACCGGTGTGATCGTCATCTCCCAGGTGTCGATGAGATCGACATCATAGTCGTCGCCGTCGACCGGCAGGCCGGTGGACCAGATCACCGGCTGATGCTCACCGAAATAGATCAGACGGAAATCGCCGTCGCCGTCGCGCGCGCCCGAGACGCGGGACCAGGGCCACTCGCCGATGATGCCGAGCGGCTCGAGGCCGTGCTTGACATCGGCTTCCAGGAGGTCGCGGAGAAAGGCGATGCGCTTCCACGCTTCGCCGCGCAGTTCCCCGCCTTTGGCCCACCAGATCAGGTCCTCGGGATGAGAATAGGTTTCGCCGTGGCCGGCATAGCCGCCGCGCGCCATCGTGATCCAGAAGCGATGCACGAGCTCCTGCGCATTGAGATTGCCCCATGATTGCAGGATGTCGCCCTCATATTCGGGCTCGTCGTTGACGACAGGCTTGCCGTAGGCATCGCGCCATTCCTGTGTCCGCTTGACGTCTGGGTTTTGAATGCAGGTGTGCGTCACCCACGGCTTGCGATGATCGAAATTCGCCGTCACGTCGCCATTATGGATGGAGCGCAGGTGCTGGTATGGGTCGTTCTCTTCCAGGATGTGGAAGTAGCGATCCCACTGCTCCATCGGCTTTGTATCGATGAGGAAATCATATTCGTTGGCAAGCGACCACCAGACGTTCCGGTAGGCGGCGAGACGAGCGGCCAGATATTCGACATAGCGAAAATCCTGTTCGGCCGACATGTCGGCATAGCCCCACCGGTCATAGGGGTGGAAGATGATGATATCGGCTTCGATTCCCAGCTGGCAGAGCGCTGCGACCTGCTTCTCGAAGTGCTGGAACGAGGCGGGGTTCGGACGATCGAAGTCTTCCTTCCCGTCCGCTCCGCGTTCGAAGCAGGCGTGCAGCGGCTCGTTGACGTTGTAGGGATAATCCTTCGGAAACACGCCCATCCGCATCTTGTTGAAGCGGGCTTTCTTGAGGGTTTCGAGGGTCTGCTTCTGCATCTCGAGCGGCTGGTGCGTCCAGGCATAGCAGGTCGTTCCGAATGACAGGAACGGGGTGCCGTCGGCATAGGCGAAGTGGAATTTGTTGCGCACGCGCACCGGTCCGTGATTGCCGGCCGAAGGCACGGTGGCAGTCAATGCACCGGTCTTGCCGTCGAGTGCAGCAGTCCTGGAACGGGTCAGAAACGACCATTCGCCCTCGCTATCCGGCATGAAGCGGATGCGGTAGGTGCCGTTGCCGTCATAGAAGCCCGGCACGCGGACTTCGCGGCTCTTGTGGGTGAACACGGCATCGAATGCCACGTCGAGATAGGGATTTCCGCCGGAGGGTCCATCAAAGGAGGCCTCGAACACGCCCCATTTTTCGACTGTTGCATCAGACATAGAATATTCTCCTCGTGAATGCTTTTGTGGTCGCTAGCCTTTGACGGCGCCGGAGGTCAGGCCAGAGACGAAGTAACGCTGGAAGATGAGATAGACGATCGTTGCCGGCAGGACGGTCATCACGATGGCCGCATTGAGCTGGCCGTAATTGCTCGAGAACTGCCCCTGAAACGACATAAGGCCGAGCGGTAAGGTCCACATGTGCTGATCCTGGAGCAGCACCAGCGCCATGGCGAATTCGTTCCAGGTGGAAACGAAGTCGAGGATGAGCAGGGCGGCAAGCACGGGCAGGCACACCGGCAGAAAGATCCGTCTGAAGATGATGAAGTGGTTGGCACCATCGATCAGTGCTGCTTCCGACAGCTCCTTGGGAATGCTCTTGAAGAAGCCGTGCAGGATGAAAACCTGATAGGGAACGCCGAAGGCGATGTAGGGAAGGATGACGCCCGGATAGGTGTCGATCAGGCCGAGTGAATTGACCAGGGTGAAGAGCGGCGCAAGCATCACCTGGAAGGGGATCATCGTGCCGAACACCACGAGCAGCAGCAAGGCCTTGGTGATCTTCAGCTTGATCTTGGCAAGGGCATAGGCGGCCATCGCCGAAAGGAACAGCCCGAGCGGCACCTTGATGACGGTGATGATGACGCTGTTGAAGAAGGAGTTTGCGAAGTTGCCGCGGCTCCATGCGGCGCTGTAGTTTTCGAAAGCGAGCTCGGTTGGCGGCACGAAGGCGCCCGTGCCCGTCACCGCCGCCGGCGTCTTCAAGGAGGTGAAGACGATGAAGACGAATGGCGCGACCCAGACGAGCGCCACGATGACAAGCGTGATCCAGAGGCCGATCAGAATCGGATCCCGCTTCATCGACGATGGTTCGACCTGCAGATGCACTGCGGTCTGGTCGGTCGGTACTGCTGTCACGATTCAACCTCCTCGTGCTTCTGGGTCCATTTGAGATAGGGAATGACGACGGCCATGGTGATCAGCAGCAGCACGACCGAAATCGCCGCACCTCGTCCGAAATCGAAGATCTGCATCGCCTGCGTGAACGCCCAGAGCGCCAGCATCTGGGTGGACTGCGCCGGCCCGCCGCCCGTCAGACCATAGACGATGTCGAAAGCCTTCAGGGAGGAGATGACGGAAAGAACGAGAACGATCGTGATCGTCGGGCGCAATGCCGGCAATGTCACATGCTTGAACACCGCCCAGCGGCCGGCGCCATCGATGCGCGCGGCCTCGACGAGTGTCTGGGAGACGTTCTGCAGGCCCGCCAGGAACAGGACCATCGAGAAGCCAACTGTCTGCCACAGATAGGCGACGAAGACCGAATAAAGGGCGATATCCCGGTTGCCCAGCCAGTCATTGATCCAACCTTGCATGCCCCACGAGGTGAGCAATTGGCTGAAAAGGCCGAAGAACGGATCGTACATCCATTTCCACATGGTGGCGACGGCAATCGGCGCGATGATAACCGGCAGATAGAAGATGGCCCTGAGGCCATTTCGGCCGAATATCTTCTGGTTGAGGCTGAGCGCCAGCAGCAGTCCGACCATTGGCGGGAAGATCAGGCTCATCAAGGTCCAGATCACCGTGTTGCGAAAGGCAACCCAGAACACAGGATCTCTTGTGAAAATTGCCTGGTAGTTCGCAATCCCCACGAATTGTCGATTGGGATCGAGCCCGTTCCATTTCTGAAAGCTCAGGATCACGACGTTGAGCATCGGGTAGAGCGCGAAGACCGCGTAAATCGCGAGTGCTGGCACGAGCAGGATGAGCGCTTGTACGCGCGGATCATGTGTCGATTGTCGAAGTGACATGCTTTCCTCCTGGCAGTGAAGCGGCTGCCAGCTGATGAAAGAATGTGCCGGTCGATCGACAGTTGGGTCGATCGACTGGCACCTCGGGAGGAATCAGGTTCGGCTTGCGATGAAGCTCTGCAGCTGCTTGGCGGCATCGGCCGGCTCGGTGTTGCCGGAAGCAACATCGTTGATGACCCGGAAGTACTCCGTCGTGACGTCGAGCGGGAACGCCTGGTCGCCGTTCATGTACACTTTGCCATATTTCTGGAAGATCCCCAGCCATTCCGCCTCAAGCGGCTTCTGGTTGGCATATTGTACGTTCTTGTTGACGGAGGTCGAACTCAGCTGGCCGAGCAGGTCCTGCTGCACCTTCGTCGACAGGAAGTAGTCGAGGAACTTCGCCGCTACGTCAGGGCTCTTGCTCTTGGTGCTGATGTAATTGTACTCGGCAAAGCCATAGAGACGATCGGTGTTGGTCGGGAAGGGGAAAATCCCGTAGTCGTCGAGATTGGCGCCGGAGCCGTTAAGCTGGCTGACCAGCCAGTCGCCTTCGAGCATCATCGCTGCACGACCCGCGGTGAAGAGGCTGTAGGACTGTTTGTTGTCGATGCCCATGAACGGCTGCAGCGTATAGTCCTTCGTCCACTTCGCAAACTCCGCGAAGGATTCCGTCGCGCAGGGTTCCTTGGTCCAGTCCAGCGTCATCGCCTTCAGCGCATCGTGTTTTTCAGCACCGCACTTCGTTTCAAGGATGACGTCCATGAGACGCATGACGTGCCAGTTGACCGTGCCGCCGAAGGTGAAGGCGGGGATGCCTGCGGCCTTCAGCTTATCGGCCGCGGCAAGGAATTCCTCGTAGGTCTTCGGCTCTTCCTTGATGCCGGCCTGTTCGAAAAGCTTCTTGTTGTAATAGACGGCCTCACCCTTGAAGGTGAAGGGGACGCCATGCTTGCCGCCGGGATAGAGGTCGGCAAAAGCCGCTGCCGAGGGCAACAATTCGTCGCTCCACTTATACTCGGCATAGTATTTGTCGAGGGGCAGGGACAGACCGGCCTTCACATATTCGCCACCGAGGCCGAGGCCGGCCCAGCTGAAATAAATGTCAGGCCCCTTGTCGGAGCCAGCAGCGACGCGCAAGGCGGTCTTATGCTCGTCGACGGCGCGCTGAACGATCTCGACATGCGTTCCGGGGTTTGCCGCTTCGAAGTCCGTCGCCACCTTTTTCAGAGCCGTGTTGGCAGCATTGTTGTCGAAGTTGAGGGTCCAAAGCGTGATGTCTTCAGCAAGAACCGGCGTGGCCGATAGCGACGCCACGGCGATCGCAACGATGCTCGCAGTCTTCAATTTCGCAGAAAGGGTCAGCATTACCGTCCTCCTCTTGTAAAGCCGGGCCCCTTGTTGCAGATAGTCATTGACATGTCAACTGGTATGATGAGCTAACCATCGTGATGCTGAGCAAATTTGGCCATCGCGGCGATGATGATGACTGCGGAGGCGGCGCCGGGATCGATGTGCCCGATCACGCGGTCCCCCAATCGCGAAGCCCGTCCCTTGGCCGCCGTCATGTTGCCGGTCGCTTCACAGCCTGCGCGCGCTGCCCGCTCGGCCGCCTCGAAGCATTGGGGGAGGGGCTCTCCCGACTGACGGGCATCGAGTGCCGCGTCAGCCGCGGGCCTCCAGGCGTCAACCATTGTCTTTTCACCGGGTTCGGCCTTTCCGCGTTCCTGGATTCCCCGCGCCATTGCCGCGAAGACGCGCAGGAAGTCGTCGTCGCTCAAAGTCTGCTTGTCTTTGGCGGCTGCTCCGGCGCGCATGAAGGCCGTGGCATATAACGGGCCGGACGAAGCGCCGACCGCATTCAGGAATGCCTTTGCCGCGACGTTGAATGCGGTTGTCGGGGCAATCCCGGGGTCAAGTTCGCCGACCGCTTTCGCCGCGGCCTGGCAGCCCGCATCCATGGCAAGGCCGTGATCTCCATCGCCGATGGCGCCGTCCAACGCGCAGAGATGGTCGCTCTCTGCTGCAATATCCTCGGCAATCCCGGCAAACATGCGCTGCAGGTCTTCGGTCGTAAACATCATCGATTACCTCGCAAACATCGCGCAATCACAGGGGTGGTCGATCAATCGCTGAAGCTCGTCGTCGAGATGCATGACCGTGATCGACGCGCCGGCCATTTCGAGCGAGGTGCAGTAGTTTCCGACGAGCGACGTATGGATGACGAACCCGGCATCGTCGAGCCGGGACTTCACGCGCCGCATCATGATGTAGAGTTCCATCATCGGGGTCGAGCCCAGTGAATTGACGAGCACCGCGACACGATCACCCCGGTCTGCTTTCATTTCGCGAAGAATGCTGTCCAGGAGTTCGTCGGTCACCGCGTCGGCCGGCCTCAGCGGCTCGCGCGCCACGCCAGGCTCCCCATGGATGCCCATTCCGATCTCCATCTCGCCTTCGCCGATCAGGAAGTTTGGTCGGAGGGTCTGGGGCAGCGAACAGGGCGAAAGCGCGACACCCATCGTATAGGTTCGCGCATTGGCATGGCGGGCGACACGCTCGACATCGTCAAAGGAATAGAGAAGATCGCAGGCCGCACCGGCAGCCTTGAAGATGAAGACGTTGCCCGCTACGCCCCGCCGCCTGTCCCGCTGATCAGCAGGGGCAGACGCCACGTCATCCGTGGTGAGCACGGTGCGTACCTCGATCTCGTCAAGCGCAAGCATCTCGGCAGCCATGTCGAAGTTCATCACGTCGCCGGCATAATTGCCATACATGAACAGGACACCGGCGCCGCCGTCGACCGCCATGGCGCAGGCGATGATCGGATCGGGCGGCGGCGACGCGAAGACGTTGCCGATCGCGGCCGCGTCTGCGAGGCCTTTGCCGACAAACCCCAGAAATGTCGGTTCGTGCCCGGATCCACCGCCGATGACCAGCCCGACCTTGCCCCTGCGCGGCCCGTTTCTGGCAATGATCGCGCGGGGCATGTTCTCCACGGCGTATAGGTGGCGCGGATGCGCTGCCAACACCCCTTGCAGCATCTCATCGACGGCATCTGCGCCGGCATTGATAAGCTTCTTCGTCTTCATGCAATCCTCCACGGAACGAACTCCGATTGCATAGATGCGGCTGGCGCGTGGGACGTCAATCCGCCAGCGGCAAGGCTGCGGTCGCAAACGGCGCGAGCAGCAACTCTTTGCCCGCATCTGCCGGCCGGCATGCGCCGCAATCGACCTTTCGTTCTTCGCCCGTCAGATTGACGATGTGAAGTCTGGCGCCTGCGGCATCCCGCGCAACGAAAGCCAGGACCTCGGAGGGCGAGGAGGAGACACATGCCTGCCAGGATGCACCAGCCAATCGGGACAATGCCCGCACAGTGTTGAACAGCGGGCGCCGCCCGCCTTGCTCGGTCGGTTCGGCCGGACCGGCGATCAAACCGAATGGCCCTGACAAGGCCGAGAGCGTCAGGCATTCCAGACCGGCATCCAGCACCCGTATCGCGTAACCGAGCGCGAAAGCTTCCGCGAAGCGTCCATTGTGACGCGGGTCGCGATTGGCCATGGGGATGCGTGCGCCCACCGGATTGTCCATCGTGCGGCTGCCATAGGGGTTTTGCCGCATCGGGATCGTCGACGGGCCGATTCGGTAGGGTTTGTCGCCGTAGATCGCACGCACCGACCGCGTGATGAAGGGCAGCGCTTCCAATGTCTGCATGACGCTGAGATCGTCGGCGGCATGCACGATCGGATTGGTGCAGTGGCTGACGAAGTCGAGCTGTCCATCCGGCACGCGCTTCCGGTTGAGTTCGGTGAAATAGCTCAGCATGCCGCCGCCAATGCGAATGCCGGGAAAGGCGGCGCGGGCAGCTGTATAGACCTCATCCAGGGGCGGGCATTCCGGCCATTTGCTGCCGGGCGGCGTCGATTGCCGGTCGACGGATGGCGAGATCATGATGGCATCCGGCCTGAATTCCGCCAGCCGCATCTGGTGGGCGATCTCGGCCGCCTCGCTTGACGGCGACGATTTGCAGGGAAGGGCGATCTCCAGCGTCGAGCGGCCGCGATGGACTGTGGCGATTGCGGCAAACCGCCTGAGCGCTTCGACGCCGTGCCCGGCGCCGGGGTCGAAATGGAAGAGGAGTTCCTGGGGAGCGATTTCGGTCAGGACGGACTTTGCCGACAGCGTCGTATCGGCCTCTTCGGGCGTAATGATCACGCCGATATCAGGCATGGTGCCGGTTCGCGCCCCGAGTTCGAGTTTTATGGCGCCGCCTGACGCCGCAGCTGAAGGATGCCGTGTAGCACCGCTGATATCCCTGATAACAAGCGACGTTTTCTGCCGAACGGGCCGATTGGCGGGAATCTCATACGGCCAGGGAAGAGCGAGCGGTCTGACATAGGTCTTGTAGGATGCGTCCGACCAATTCCTTTGATCTTCCATTTCAAAAGTGTCGCCCTCCATTCGGCACTCCGCCTGAACGTCAGGTATAACCTCGTGGGTGATGGCGCGCATGTCCTTGAACGGCTGCCAAGGCTCGATGACATCGGGAAACCGTGTCGCCTCGATCTGCCCGTCGACATGCTCGACCGTCGCCGGTGAACCCGCCACGCCGACGATCGGATGCAGGATGCAGAAGCCGCAGCGGTTGGTCTCGAAGCCGGTTGGGGCGACGGCTTCGGCCTCGAAGTCAAGCCGATCCGCGTTTCCGCTGATGCGAACATCGATGATGAGTTTGGTATCATCCGGCCCCTCGCAGCAGGCCCGATAGGCGACCTCGAAACGATCGTCACTCTGCTCGATCCGGAGATCGGCGATTTCAGGGCTGTACGTCCCCCAATCCCGGTCGCGAACGAGATAGGAAATCGCTCGCAGCACCTCGGTCCCACCGTAGCGGATGGTGCGGAGGTTGCCGTTGGTGAGATCGGCTTCCAATTTTCCGGCTCTCAGGCGAACCGGTGGCGGATCGACGAGATGAGTGCCGTAGAGCTGGAACGCATCGATCGTCATCGCAGCATCGCTCCGACGTCGATCGTCTGTCCCTCGGCAGCGCTGTCATAGGCAGCCTCGACGAGTGCAAAAGTTTTCAGATTGTCGGCCCCTGAGGTCGAGTGTTCCGCGCCGCGCTCCAACTGATCGACCCAATGCTGCTGGATCGCGTAGACGCTCTCCTGGATGTTGTGCCAGGGCCGCGAGGCCCATGGCAGCAGCTTCGGAGATACGTCGGTCGTGGTGGTGCCCTTGGCGTTGGTGATTTCGAGGCCGTAACCCTGGGTCAGGCGGATCGTGCCCTCCGAACCGTCGAGCTCGATCAAGGTCTCGGGGAACGGTTCCCTGGAAAGCCTGGTGGCGTAGCTGACGTCGACGACCGACGTGGCGCCGTTTTCGTGATCGAGCAGAATGGTTGCGACATCCTCGCCCTTGATTCCGGGATTGACCCGCTTGGTGCGGGCCGTGAGCGATCGAACGTCGCCAAGGATATAGCGGGCGATATCGAGCGTATGGATGCCGAGGTCTTCGATGATGAACCGTTCGCCTTCGGCGAGATAGGGCTGGCCGGAGAAGACGTCGTAAGCCGAACGGAAGGAGAAACGGCCCCAGAAGGGCGTGCCGATGGCATTTGAATCGAGGGCTTTTCGTACAGCCTGGATCGGCGTCTGCCAGCGAAAATTCTCGTGCACCATCAGCGGTATGCCGGCATTGCGACACGCCTCGACCATCGCCTTCGCGTCCGACAAGGTCTTGGCGAACGGCTTCTGGCAGATAGCCGGCACTTTGTTCCGAGCCGCCATTTCGACGAGAAAGCGATGGCTTTCGACGGTCGTGGCAATGTCGACGAAATCAAAACCGCCGTCGGCAAACAAAGCCTCGGCATCGCCATAGCGGCGATCGATGCCGAATTGGTCGCCGACGATCTTCAGCCGCTCCGGATCGCGATCGCAGATCGCGACGATGCCGGCGCCCCGAACGTCGTTCCAGGCATGCATCTGGTTGATCGCAAAGAAGCCGCAACCGATCAAAGCCCCTTTCAATTCCGTCATATCAACCTGCCTTTGCCATCTGCATGAGGGTGACGCGCTGCTGCAGGCGGCGCTGCGCCTGGTCGACCACGACGGCGATGATGATGACCAGGCCCTTGATGACCATCTGCCAGAAGGAGGAGACGCCCATCATCACCAACCCGTCGGAGAGGATGCCGATGACGAAGGCGCCGATGATCGTGCCGCCGATCGTGCCGCGGCCGCCCGACATCGAGGTGCCGCCAAGCACGGCTGCGGCAATCGCATTGAGTTCGAAGCTTTCGCCGGTTGCCGGATGGGCTGCCATCAGCTCGGAGGAGATGACGACGCCGACGATTGCCGCGCAAAGTCCGGAGAACATGTAGACGAAGATCTTCACGACATCGACCCGGATACCGGACATGCGCGCGGCACGCTCATTGCCGCCGACGGCGAAGATATGACGGCCGATCGGCGTCGAGCGGGCGACATAGGCCGCCAGCAGCGCAAGCACGATCAGGATCCAGATCGACACCGGCAGGCCGAGAATGCGTCCTGCGCCGAAGAAATCGAAGCCGGTCGTGGCATATTCAGGCCGGCCGACAAGGTTCGGAAAGGTCTGGCCGTCCGATGACAGCAAAGCGAGACCGCGGGCGATATAGAGCGTGCCGAGCGTGGCGATGAAGGGCGCGACGTTGAGCTTGGTGATCAGCAGGCCGTTGATCAGACCGATGAGCAGGCCGATCGACAAGGTGATCAGCACGATCTCGAAGAGGTTGAAAAAGATGGTGTAGCCGATCGGCAATTCGATGCCGTAAAGGATCAGGCCGCCGGCGACCATGCCGCAAAGCCCGACGATCGATCCGACCGAGAGATCAATGCCGCCGGTGATGATGACGAAGGTCATGCCCATCACCAGGAAGGCGTTCAGCGCCACATGCTTCGACATCAGGATCATGTTCGCCGTCGAGGTGAAGTTCGGGGCGAAGATCGCAAAGAAGATGATGACAGCGAACAGCGCGATGAACGTCCTGAGCTTCATCAGTGTCAGAAGTGCCGAGCCGTTGGCGCCCTTCGGCGCAAGAGTGGTTGATGTAGCCGCCATCATGACGCGAGTTTCCCTTGATGTCCGTGTCCCTTGGCCGAAGCCGCGATTATGGCTTCTTCCGTCGCCTCGTTGCGGTCGAAGACGGCGACCAGCTGGCCGTTGCTCAAGACCGCGATGCGATCGGAAAGCGCCATGACCTCCTCAAGGTCGGAAGTTGAAAACAGAATGGCGAGCCCGTTTGCCGCCAGCCGCCGCATGGTGCGGAAGACATCGGCCTTGGCGCCGACATCGATGCCGCGGCTCGGCTCGTCCATCAGAAGCACCTTCGGATTGGTCATCAACGCCTTACCGATGACGACCTTCTGCTGATTGCCCCCCGACATCGAGGTCACCTCGAAATCCGGGTTCGGCGCCTTGATCGAAAGATCGCGGATTGCATCGCGAATGGCACTCTTCTCCGCACCCCTGTCGATATGGAAGAGCCGGGTGAAGCGGCCAAGGCTCGCCAGTGTCAGATTGGAGGCGATGGAGAGCACCTGGACCAGACCTTCGCGCTGCCGGTCTTCCGGAATGAGCGCAAGGCCGCGGCGGATGCGCCGCGTGGTGTCGCGGGCGCGAACATGCTTGCCGTCGATGAAGATCTTGCCGGTCGAGTGTGTGTGCCGGCCGATCACGCATTCGAAGAATTCGCTGCGCCCGGCGCCCATCAGGCCGTAGATGCCGAGGATTTCGCCTGCCTTGACCGACAGGGAGACATCATTGACCGAAAGCCCACCCGTCGGCCGCGGCAGGCTGATGTTTTCGGCGCGAAAGACCTCGGCTCCGACGGCGTGGTCCACGGATTTTGCAAAATCCTTGGCATCCGAGCCGATCATCGAGCGCACGATCCAGCGTGTGTCGATGTCGCGGACCATTGCCTCACCGGTGACCTGGCCGTCACGCAGCACCGTGATGTAGTCGCCGATCCGCATCAGCTCCTCGAGCCGGTGCGAGATATAGACGATCGCCACACCCTGGGCCTTCAGTTCCGCGATCACCTTGAACAGGATCTCGACTTCGGCTGCCGAAAGCGCCGACGTCGGCTCGTCCATGATCAGGATACGGGCATTCAACGACATCGCCTTGGCGATCTCGACGAGCTGCTGCTGGCCGATCGGCAAATCCTCGACCATCGTATCCGCCTCGATTCCGGCATCCAGACGCTTCAGAAACGCATTGGCTTTTTGCACCTGTGCCTTGTGATCGATGCCGAGGATGCCGCGGGTGATCTCACGCCTGGCGAAGATGTTCTCGGCGACCGACATGTTGGCGAAGAGATTGAGCTCCTGGAAGATCATGCCGATGCCATTCGCCTGCGCGTGCGCCGGGCTGTCGAAGGATACGGGCTTGCCATCCAGGATAATGCGGCCGAGCGTCGGACGCTCGACACCGGCGATGATCTTCATCAGCGTCGACTTGCCAGCACCGTTTTCGCCGACAAGGACGTTCACCGCGCCGCGGCGAAGCTCGAGATTGGCGCGCTTGACGGCGACGATGCCGGAATAGACCTTCGACACGTCATCGAGGCGCAGGATGACATCGTCCTTTTGTGCCTCTGCTGTGGTCATGGGCCGACCTTCAGTTCCGAAGGTGTTATGAGCGGCAGCTCGCCGCTCTTCGGCAGCGGAAAGGCGCCGATCGCGGTCACCGTCTTGCCGGCGAGGCCCTCACGCGGAATGGCGGAGAGAAAGGCCGTATTGGCCTTCTCGTTGAAGGCTTTGCCGAACTGCGCCCACTCGATCTGGTTCTTGAATTCGTTGAAATTGACGAACTCCAGCGTGTCGCGCAGCGCCGTGCCGCGCAGCGCCGGCCCGATCTGCACCTTGGCGTCGGCCTTGCCGTCGCCATCGGCGTCGATATCGAGCGTCGCCGCGCGCGAGGCCGTATCGGCCGCAACAACCTTGCCGGTGATCTTCACCGCATAGGTCCATGGCGAGCTGCTCTGCTTGCGGGGGTTGCCGTATTTCTCGCCTGCGGCGTCGGGGCTGGAGGCTGCCAGTTGCATGACGTCCTTGAGGTCGCCGGCGCGCTTTTCGAAATAGGGCACTGCCTCGGACTGCCAGATCGCCTCGACCTTTGCATTCGGGTCGAAGGCGGTCTTGGCCGCTGCCGCCGCCTTTTCCTCAGCCGTCGGCGTCTTGATGATCTTGCAACCGGGCAAGGCGGCCGCCACGACGGCAGCGAGCAGGGCGCCCTTCATTCTCAACATGCAGTGAACCTCGACGTCTTGCGAAATGCATTGCGGAGGGCGCAGTGCTGCGCCCTCCGCAATTCGCGGCTGATCAGTTCGTCAGGGCGAAGGTTTCGAGCTTGCCGGCATTGTCGGCATTGATGAGAACGCAATCCATCAACTGCTTCTCTTCCTTTGGCGTCGTCTTGTTCTTGATGTAGGCGTCGGCCTGTTCCACTGCCAGCTGAGCCTGCGCATAGGCGGGCTGCAGGACTGTTGCCTTGATGCCGCCCGACTTGATGGAGTCGCGCACGTCGTTGGAACCGTCGAAGCCGACGACGATCACGTCCTTGCGGCCGGCAGCCTGCAGCGCTGCGATCGCACCCATGGCCATGGTGTCGTTCCCTGAAATGACGCCCTTGATGTCGGGATTTGCCTGGAGGATGGTTTCCATCTTCGAATAGGCTTCCGTCTGGCTCCAATTGGCCGACTGCTTGGCGACGGACTTCAGATCCGGATAGTCGTCGATGACGTCGTGGTAGCCTTGCGAGCGGATGCCGGCATTGGTGTCGGACTCCTTGCCCACCAGCTCGACGTAATTGCCCTTCTCGCCCATCAGCTTGACGAATTCCTGCGCCCCGAGCTGGGCGCCCTGATAGTTGTTCGAGACGATCTGGGCGACGGCAACGCCAGTCGCGTTGATTTCGCGGTCGATCAGGAAGGAGGGGATGCCTGCATCCTTCGCCTTTTTGACGGCCGCGACGGAGGCGTCAGCTCCGGCATTGTCGAGGATGATCGCCTTGGCGCCGCGCCCGATCGCCGTGTCGATCATTTCGGACTGCTTGTTGGCGTCGTCATCATGCGTCATGAGCAGCGTCTCGTAGCCGAGCTCCTTCGCCTTGGCTTCGGCGCCGACGGCTTCGGCCTTGAAGAAGGGATTGTCATGCGCCGGCGTGATGATGGCGATGAGATCGGCCGAAAAGGCCGGAAGAGCCGTTCCGAGCGCCAATGCGCCGGCAAAAGCTGCAAGTGTCAGTCTGCGCGTCAGTTTCATATTTTCCTCCCTGTTGTGACTAAAGCCCCTTCTCCCTGGGGCGGTTGAGGGGAGGGCTTGCCTCCCCAAGCCGGTTCAGGTGATGCGCCGGATGCTTTCGGCGATCTCCTGCGGTTCGAATACTTTTTTCCAGTCGTCGCGCATCAGCGCCGGGATGCCGAACTCGATCGCCTTGTTGCAGGCATCCGAAAACACGCCCTCGACTTCCTTGAAGATGACCGCGCCGAGTACGTTCATATGGCCGAGCAGGAAGTCGCGGGCGGCCTGTTCCGGCACGCCGCGTGCCACGCATTCGTCCATGGCCTGTCGCATGACGACGAGCAGCGATGCGCAGACGGTTTCCGACAAACCCGGTTCGAGCATGGCAAGCTGATCGACCGTGACCCTGTGCGAGCGCATGACCGGGGCCCAGATCAGCTTGGCGATTTCCTCGCCGAGCGCATAGGCGCTTTCCGGACCCTGCATCAGCGCCGAAACGATATGCTGCTTGGCGAAGAGGCCGCCGAAGTGGTCCTTTTTCGCCTGCATCTCCGTCTCGTCGTTGAAGATCGGCGGATGGCAGGGATGGGTGACGAAATAGGTAAGATCATCACGCTTCGGCAGGTGGCCGGCAAAGGGAGCCGCAGCGTCCAGCGCGATCACCATGGTACCTGCTGCGAGCTTGTCGACGATGCCTGCCGCGACTTTGCCGATCGCCGTGTCCGGCACGGCAAGGATCACCACCTCAGCGCCGTCGAGCCCGGCATCGACAGGGACGCAATCGACACCGAGATCGTTCTTCAAACGGGCCTTGCCTGCGTCGCTCACCTCGACATGGCGGACCTCGAAACGCGAGCCTTTGAGATTTTTGGCGAGCCGGTATCCCATTTTTCCGCCTGCGCCGAAGAGGGCAATCTTAGTCATGTTTTCCTCACCTTTTCCGTTCTCAATAGGACCACAAACTGGTATGATGAGTCAATCACCATATCACTGCTTAATTTGTTAGAGTCACGTTTTTCTGCGATCGCACGTTTCGGCCGATACCGAAGGAAAACCATCAGTGCTTCCTTCCCTCACGGATCTGAACGAAATAGCCGTCCGTCCCGACCTGGCCGCCTTTGAGCGCGATCTGCAGGCCGTTCGTCGGCTGATAGTCGCCATGCGCAAGGCAAAGCGGAGAACCCGGCGTCTGGGGCAGCGGCAGAAGCGTCGTCAGCGCGTCGATCTTCAACTGCCTGAGTGCATGACTTGATGTGTCACCGCCGGCGACGACCGCACGTGAAAGCCTTTCGTTCTCGATCAGGCGGCGCAAGATCGTGCCGAGCGCGCTCCCGAGCCGGTGACGAGCGCCTGGAAGCCTGTCTATGTCGGCGCCGCGGTCTGCGGACGGTCCAAGCGCGGTATACAGGATGACGCTCTTGCCTTGCCTGAGCTGCTGCGTTCCAGCCTCCACCGCAGCATTTACCGCGCCTTCGCCATGCTCCGAGACCAGGGTGAGCGGATCGAGCGCTATACTCTCGAAGCCGTTCTCGACAGCCGTCCGGATCTGGCGCTCGGTCGTCGGCGATACGCTGCCCGACACGACGGCGAGGCGGTCGACCGGGCCGATATCGGGAAACTCGGCGCCGCTGCTGCCGATGAAACCGCTCCGCCGCCATGCGCTGAGCAGGGCATATTCGACACCCGAGGAGCCGGCGACAAAACTTCCGGAACGGCCGGTGACACGAAGCAGCTGCCTACCAGCAGCCTCCTGCGTCGCCTCGGAGTCGACATCGATGAGCAGGATCCCTTGTAAAGCCGACGCCAGTTCGTCGACACGCGCATCGGCGTCCGTCGCGGTGATGGCGACGAGATCGGCGACCAGGACGGGAAGCCGGGTCTGCTTCGACAGGTGGACCGCAAGATCCGCCTCGTCCATCGGGGTCACCGGATGGCGGCTCATGACGGGATGGCGGTCGATGCGAAAGATCCGGCCCTGGTAAGCGGCAAAGAGATTGCCGAATGCCGTGTAGCGTTTCAATTGCGGTGCGCCGACGATGACGGGCACGACGGATTGCCCGAACACCGAGCGGCCGATTTCGATCGCCTTGCCAATATTGCCGATTTCGGGGCTGGAATCGAAGGTCGAGCAGACCTTGTAGTGACAAATGTCAGCGCCGAGCGAATTCAGCCATTCGAAAGCGCGCGTGAGGTACTCTCCCATCCATGCGGGGGTCTCGCTGCGGCTTGTCCCGGCAATGCCGATTGCGCGGCAATCCCCAAAGCGCGCGAGCAGTTCCGGTGTCGGAACGTCGAGGAAGAGCACGGTAGAGACACCGTTCGACGCCAGGGCCTCCATGACATCGGTGGAGCCGGTGAAGTCGTCCCCGTAATAGCTGACGAGAGGTCCATCCATCGCGGTCACGCGCCCTTGCCGCCGCTGAATTTTGCAATCGAGGCGGCGAGTTCCGGGTGATCCCGGGCATAGACCTCCAACGGGATGTCTGCGACGGCTGCCTGCCATGCCTGCTGCACGGCCCGAACGCCGGCCGCCGGGCCGCCGGGGTGGCTGACGATGCCGCCGCCGCAGAGATAGAGAAGATCGATGGTGCGGCCGGTCCGGTGATAGGTCTCAGGCGCCTGTCCTCCCCACTGGCCCGAACCGGCAACCGGAAGCGGGCAATCGGAGGCGTCGAAGAGCGGCGTGCTGACGGCCTTGAAGGACGAGACGAAACTGTCGTCCGGCTCCCAATATTTGACCCTGATACCGTTGATCTGAAACTGATCGACCCCCAGCAGCCGCCAGAATTGCTGGTAGACCTTGAAATCCATGCCGGCGCCCGGATCGCGCGTCAGCACGTCCCAACCGTTTCGATGCGCGTGCAGCACTAGATTGGAGCGCTTGCGCAGAAAGCTCATGCCGCCGAAGCCGATCGAGTTGATGTTGACGACGGCGCAGTTGCCGCCGGCCTTGGCGACGATGTCGTGGTTGCGCATCATCTCGTCGGGGTCGGCATGCGAGATGCCGAAGGCATACATGACCTTCTTGCCGGTCTTCTGCTCGTGATCGAGAATGCGCGGCATGATCGCCGCAACGCGGTCCTTGAGCGGCGAATAGGCGGGGCTCATCAGTTTTTCGTCATCCTTGATGAAGTCGACGCCGGATGAGATCAACTCGCCGACGAGTTCCGCCGTTTCGTGGGGCCTGAGACCAAGCGCCGGCTTGACGATCGTTCCGATGATGGGGCGACCTTCGACGCCGGCGAGGCGGCGGCTTCCAGGGATGCCGAACTGTGGTCCCGGATGCGCGCTCTTGAAGGCTTCGGGCAGCGTCAAGTCGACGATGCGGATGCCGGTCATGCCCTTGATGGAATAGACGCCGCCGATCGCAATGGTCATCAATGCCGAAAGGTCCGTGCCGATCGCGTCCAGCGGAAAGGCGATGTCGACATCGGCGCGATGAAGCAGCGTGCCGGGGGCGACCTCGGGCCAGGTCGGATGACTGGCGCCTTCGAGCGGACGGATCGCCAGGACACGGGCGGCGACACGCGATTTCAGCTCTTCGGTCTCGCCGGGGACGGGAACGAAGGTTCCCGTCGACTGGTCGCTCGCGATCTTTTCCGCCATCGCCTCGACGCTGCCGGGCGTTTCGATACGGTAGGTCAGGGTAATCATCATGAAACTGGCGGTTGCTCCTCTCGCCACGCAGATTGCCATGGCGTCAACTCGTGATCTGGTATAATGAGTATTCCAACTTATGAAAAGTAGAATCTTCGGATCCGCAAAATTTCGCCGACAGCTTTGTTCTCGACACGGAAACTGTTAGGAGAAAACATTTTGAGCCAGCGAGATGTGATGACCCAACCCCTCGAACAAATCGTCCGCCGGAAACTCTCTGACGAAGTGTTTGATCGACTTGAGCGAATGATCACCTCGGGCGAGCTTCAGCCCGGCGACGAAATGCCGTCCGAGCGGGTGCTGATGGAACGCTTCGGCGTCGGCCGGCCGGCGATCAGGGAGGCGATGCAGTCCCTTGCCAATAAAGGTCTTGTCAGCATTTCGCATGGCGAGCGGGCGAAGGTCCTCAGGCTGACGGCAAAGTCGATATTCCGTCAGGTCGATCTCACCGCCAAGATCATGCTGTCGCAATCGTCGGACTCGTTGGAATATCTGAAGAGCGCGCGCATCTTCTTCGAGCGGGGCATGGCGCGCGAGGCGGCGCAGCGGGCCTCCGCAAATGATATCGCTGACCTCAGGAATGTCATCGAACGCCAGCGCATGTCGCTTGGCCGGGCAGAAGAGTTCATCGACGCGGACATGGAATTCCACACCCGCATCGCGCAGATATCAGGCAACCCGATCTACGTCGCCGTCAGCGAAGCAATGCTTGCCTGGCTGAAGGAATATCATACCGAGATGCTGATCTGGACCGGCAAGGAAAAATTCACGCTCGCCGAACACGACGAGATCGTCGACCGCCTTGAAGCAAACGACGTGGATGGCTCGGAAACGGCACTCCTCAAGCATCTCGAGCGGTCGCGAGCGCTTTACGCGAAGTAATATTCACGAACTCGGCGACCACCCTTGGCTGGCATACCTGGCCGTCGCTCGTCTCCTGACCCGTCTCACCCTTGATCCTCGGCCGCGCGCGCATTTGCCGAGCGTATCGCGCATTTGTAAGCAGCTGGTAGGGAACAATGACGTGCCGGCGAAGTTCCGAAAGATCACGCAAAGATCCTAAGGAGGACATCAGATGCGTATGAAACTCGTAGCAGCTTCGTTTCTCGCTGTCGGCATGGCCACATCTGCTTTCGCGCAATCCAATCCGGCGCCGGCCGGGGCTACGATCGACAAGAACCACGTCGATCAGGGTGGCGCGAAGGTCAAAACACCGATGGCGACCGATTCAACCACGACAAACTCCACGACCGGCGGCACGATGAAAACAGGCAGGACCAAGTGCCCCAACCCCGTTAACAATTCCAGCAATCTTCAAACGCAAGGCGGCACAAGCAACGCCACGCCGATGGATGAGGCCTGCGCAGCGCATAACAATTGATCACCCCTCTTCGCAGAAAACCCCGCTTCGGCGGGGTTTTCTGCGCCGGGGCTTTGCCTATGGTCTGAACTCTCCTTCTGAGTTTATGCGGCGGATTGACGCACAACTCCAGCAATGCTATTCAAGTACTAATTGGTCAGGCCAGTTGACCAGCTGCGCGCTTGAGGAGAAGCTCGCCTAGGGAGGCCACGATGTTTTCGCCTGTTGAATCACGCCGCCTTTACCGGCAGGTCGCCGATCAGATTCGCTTGATGATCGCCAGCGGCGAGCTTGCCGTCGGCCAGCGGCTGCCGGCCGAGCGCGACCTGGCGGAGCAACTGTCGGTTTCACGCCCGACCGTCCGCGAGGCGCTGATCGTCCTGGAGGTCGAAGGCCTCGTCAACATCCGCATGGGATCCGGCATCTATGTGGTGCGCCAGCATGCTGCGACCGTCACTGGGGCCGAGCGAGAGCCGGTGGAGGGCCCGTTCGAGCTGCTGCAGGCGCGCGCCCTCATCGAATGCGCCATTGCCGAAGAAGCTGCAGGCCGCGCCAAACCGGACGATATCGCGCTGCTCGATGAAGCTCTGACGCGCATGGGTGGTGTGGTCAACGATGCGATCGCAGTGCTCGATGCCGATCGCGCCTTCCACACCGGCATTGCCGCCATCGTCGGCAATGCGACATTGATCCGCGTCACGGGCGAGATGTTCGACATGCGCATGACGCCTTATTTCGCAAGGCTCGCCAGCCACTTCGAGGGGCCTACGACATGGCGTAGCGCCCTGGACGAGCATCGCGCCATTCGCGACGCGATCGCCGCCGGCGATGCAGCCGGCGCCAAGGCTGCCATGCGCGCTCATCTCACCATGTCGCAGAAGAGGTTTTCCGAGAGCTTCGGGGAGGAGTTCTCGGGGGAAGAGGAGCGCGGACGCAACAAGCGGCCGTCGAAAGGAACTGCCAAGACTTAACCCAAGCTCGGGAGGAGAGAGCAATGAAAAGCAGACTGGCAACGATACTTTGCACCGCAGCCGTAATCATGGCGAGTAGCGCAATCGCGCAGGCCCAGACAGTGCTGAAATGGGCGCATGTCTATGAAACGTCAGAGCCCTTCCACACGGATTCCGTATGGGCCGCAGAAGAGATCAACAAGCGCACCGACGGGCGCTACAAGATCGAGGTCTATCCGGCATCGCAGCTCGGCAAGGAAGCCGACATCAACCAGGGCCTCAAGCTCGGGACCGTCGATGTCATCATCTCGGGATCGAGCTTTGCGGCCCGCGACTACAAGCCGATCGGCGTGACTTACTTCCCCTATATCTTCCGCGGTCCCGATCACCTGATCGCCTATACCAAGAGCGATGTCTTCAAACGTCTTGCCAAAGGCTATGAAGACAAGACCGGCAACCACATCGCCGCCGTCAGCTATTACGGCACGCGCCACACGACATCAAACAAGCCGATCGCCAAATGCGCCGATATGCAGGGCTTGAAGATCCGCGTGCCTGACGTTCCGGCCTATCTCGCCATGCCGCGCGCATGCGGCGCCAACACGACGCCGATCGCCTTTGCCGAAGTCTATCTCGCTTTGCAGAACGGCACGGTCGAGGCACAGGAAAACCCGCTGACGACGATCGAGGCGAAGAAGTTCTACGAAGTCCAGAAGAACATCATCCTCACCGGCCACATCGTCGATCACCTCAACACCGTGATCTCGAAGACGCGGTGGGCGAGCCTTTCCGACGAGGACAAGAAGATCTTCGGCGAGGTCATGCAGGAGGCCGCCGAGCGCACGAGCAAGACGATCGCCGGCAAGGAAAACGGTCTTATTGCGACCTTCAAGGAAAAAGGCTTGAACGTCGCCGAGGTCGACAAGGCTGATTTCGAAAAGACCGTGATGGAAAAGGTCAATTTCGAGGATTTCGGCTACGAGAAGGCCGATTGGGAAGCAATCCGCGCGATCCAGTAAAACTCGCGGCGCGGCGTCCAAGCGCGGCGCCCTTCGCTAGCAAAGCCCGCCAACTCTTCCTTCGTCATGCTCGGGCTTGTCCCGAGCATCTGCTCCGATCGACACGTGGCAGATCCTCGGCACAAGGCCGAGGATGACGGCGAGCAAAGAACGGGCTTTGTCAGCAGTCCAAAAGGGCCGCAGCCCAAGCGCCGCGTTCCTTCTTCCCCAACTGGAACAGGGCCGATCATGTCGCAAGAAATCCATACGCAAATTACGGCCGAAGAAATCGGTCACGAGTTCGAAGGACACGCGCCGACCGCTAACGTCTCGGATTACGCTATCGAAGACTGGATCACGCTGCTCGTCTTCTGGCTGATGGCCGGTTGCGTCTTCCTGCAATTCTTCACGCGCTATGTGCTGAACGACAGCTACGCATGGACCGAGGAGATCGCGATCAACTGCCTGATCGGCGTCGTCTTTCTCGGTTCCGTCATGTGCGTGCGCACCTCGCGGCATATCCAGGTGGATGTGTTCTATCACTATATGCCGGCAAGCCTTGCGCGCGTGCTCGCCACTTTCGTCGATATCGTCCGCATCGGCTTCTTCGCCTATGGCTGCCATCTGATGTGGCGTTACGTCGACATCGTCGCGGACGAGCAGATGGTCACCATCGACCTGCCGCGCAACATCGTCTTCTACAGCGTTCTCGTCGCCTTCGTGCTGATGCTGATCCGCGCGGTCATCGTCTTCATCGCCAACATGCGCCGCGGCTACTCCGTTCTGGAGCGCCCCGAAGAATTCCAGACCGTCGAGGGTTGATCAGATGCTGCTGCTTCTAGGTTCGTTCCTGGTGTTGATGCTGATCGGGGTGCCCGTCGCCATTTCGATGGCCGTCGCATCCGTGCTCTACATCGTCCTTTATGGCGTCGCGCCGGACATTATCGTCGCCCAGCGCATGATCGCCGGCGTCGAAAGCTTCCCGCTGCTCGCCGTGCCGTTCTTCATCCTCGCGGGCAACCTGATGAACTCGGCCGGTGTCACCGGCCGCATCTATTCCTTTGCCGTTGCTCTCGTCGGCTGGATGAAGGGCGGTCTCGCGCAGGTCAACATCATCGGTTCGGTGATCTTCTCCGGCATGTCGGGCACCGCGCTTGCCGATGCCGCGGGTATCGGCACGATCGAGATCAAGGCGATGAAGGATCACGGCTATCCGGTCGAGGCCGCGGTCGGCGTGACGGCGGCCTCGGCAACGCTCGGCCCGATCTTCCCGCCATCGCTGCCTTTCGTGATCTACGGCATGATGGCGAACGTCTCGATCGGCGCTCTTTTCATGGCGGGCATCCTGCCCGGCATCGTCATGACGCTGTTGATGATGATCACGGTCGCCGCCTTTGCTTATAAGAAGCGGTGGGGCTCGGATGCGCCGTTTAATGTCAGAGAGCTCCTATCGGCGGGGATGGAAATCGTCGTCGTCCTGGCGGTGCCGCTGGCCATCTATCTGATGATGCGGGCCGGCGTATCGATGAATGTTGCGGCGGGCATTGCTCTTGCCCTCCTTCTAGCCCTCGACTGGTATTTCCGCTTCTCCGCCGTCATGGCGCTGATGACGCCCGTCATCCTGATCGGCGGCATGACGATGGGCTGGTTCACGCCGACGGAGGCAGCCGTCGCAGCCGTCCTCTGGTCTCTGTTCCTCGGTCTGGTGCGTTACCGCACGATGACGCCCTCGACGCTCGCCAAGGCAAGCTTCGATACGATCGAGACGACGGCATCCGTTCTCTTCATCGTCACCGCGGCATCGGTCTTCGCATGGCTGCTGACGGTAAGCCAGGCGGCCCAGCTGCTGTCCGATGCAATCCTGTCGATCACCGACAATAAATGGGTTTTCCTGATCCTCGTGAACCTGCTGATGCTCTTCGTCGGCTGCTTCCTGGACACGATCGCGGCCATCACCATCCTCGTGCCGATCCTTCTGCCGATCGTCCTGAAATTCGGGATCGATCCCGTCCAGTTCGGCCTCATCATGACGCTGAACCTGATGATCGGTCTGTTGCACCCGCCGCTCGGCATGGTGCTTTTCGTGCTGTCGAGGGTCGCGAAACTTTCTGTCGAACGCACGACCATGGCGATCCTGCCCTGGCTGGTGCCGCTCTTCCTGGCGCTGATCCTGATCACCTTCGTGCCCGCCATATCGCTGTGGCTGCCGCAGCAACTCGGGCTGCTGAGATAGGAGTGGAAGATGCGGACACGTGTGGCACGGCTTTACCAAAAGGGCGACCTCAGGATCGAGACCGCCGCGGTTGCGGCCCCTGGTCCCGGGGAGGTGCTTCTCAAAATGGCGGCCGCAGGGATTTGCGGCTCCGACCTGCATTATTATCAGGACGGCGGCTTCGGGCCTGTCCGGGTTCGCGAGCCGATCATACCCGGCCACGAGGCCTCGGGGACCGTGAGCCAAGCGGGCGAGGGCGTCGATCTGAAGGCTGGCACGCTGGTGGCGGTCAATCCCAGCCAACCCTGCGGGCATTGCGAATATTGCCAGAAAAACATGCCGATCCACTGCCTGGACATGCGCTTCATGGGCAGTGCGATGCGCCTGCCGCATGAGCAGGGCATGTTCCGGGAATGGCTGGTGGTGCCGGCCAAGCAATGCTTTGCGGTCGGAGCTGCGACAACCGCCGCGGAAGCGGCCTGCAGCGAGCCGCTCTCCGTCTGCCTGCACGCGGCATCGCGCGCAGGAGATATCACAGGCAAACGCGTGCTGGTCACCGGAGCCGGCCCGATCGGCGCCCTGATGGTTGCCGTCGCCTCCTATCACCATGCAAGCGAGATCGTGGTGACAGATCTCGCGGACGCGGCGCTGGACCGGGCCAAAGCGATGGGCGCCAGCCGCACGATCAATGTTTCCAAAAACGCCCAGGCGCTTGCCGAATTCGAGGCGGGAAAGGGCTATTTCGATCTCGTCTTCGAATGCTCGGCCGCCGCCCCGGCCATCCGCGGCGCAATTGCCGCCATCAGGCCGCGCGGAACGATCGTGCAGGTCGGCGTCACAGGAGACGTCCCGATCCCGCTCAACGCCATCGTCGGCAAGGAGCTTCAACTCCACGGAACGCAGCGCTTCCACGAGGAGTTCGGTACTGCCGTCGAGCTGATCTCCAGCCGCAAGATCGATGTGCGGCCGATCATCAGTCACAGCCTGCCGCTCGAAGAAGCCACCGCAGCCTTCACCCTCGCCGGCGACCGCGCGGCCGCCTGCAAGGTGCAACTGACTTTTTAGAGCGCGTCGCCGAACTCACGCCTGTGCTCGGCGGGGCGATGAGCAATCGAATCCGCCCGGCCGACGCGTCTACGCGCGCCTGGCTGCCCCGACGGTATTGCCACCGCAGCCTTTCACGACGATCGGAGCAAAGATCCACGTCGCCTATCGCGAGTGGAGCGCAGGATCCGAGTGATGAGGGGCGACATCGTCACTGTCGCCCGACGGCTCGTCCGGCCGGGACGGCGAACCGTTCCGGCAATGCCGAATCGATCGCTTCGCTATAAATAAACGCTATAGCGGCAGAGTGGAGTTGTGTTGGCCAGCGACGCTTCCCTGAACCTACTGTGACGGTGTCAGCGCTGGGCTGACGCGATAAGAACCGCGGAAAGCGGTCAGGACTACGCTGGGCCATATGCCAAGCGTTTGCAACCGAGAACATGGAGTGGGAACATGAAACTTACCGTAAGCCGCAGAGCACTTTTCATTTCTACAGCGGTCCTTTCGCTGGCCGTGACCGTCTCCGGCCTGCCGGCTATCGCGCTGGCAGCGGACGGGACGATCAAGCTCGGACTTGTCGCGCCGATGAGCGGTCCGAATGCGCGCTACGGCGCATTTTCAATGCATGGAGCCGAACTCGCCGTCAAAGACATCAATGATGCCGGCGGCATCGACGGGATGAAAATCGAACTCCTCAACGCCGACAGCCAGGGCACGCCGGTCGAAGGCGTTTCGGCCGCCCGTCGTTTGATTGACCAGGATGGCGTCGACTTCATCATCGGCGATGTTTCCAGCTCGGTGACGCTTGCCATCCAGCCCGTCGCGGAAGATGCCGAAGTGCTTCTCCTGAATGCGGCCTCATCCAATCCGAAGATCACCTATCAGGCCGGTGTCGGCGGTTTCAAGTGGACCTATCGCAACTATCCGACAGATGAGAACCGGGCGCTGATCGTCGCCAAATATGCCGCAGAACAGCGCGGCTTCACCAAGTTCGCGGTGCTCTCGGTCGACAGCGACTATGGCCGCTCGGCGATCACCTTCACGAAGAAGTACCTGCCCGATTTCAAGGGTGAGATCCTCAGCGAAGACTATTACAAGGAAGGCGAAGTCGACTTCCGCAGCGTTCTCGCCAAGATCCGCGACAATGGCGCCCAGGCGATCATCATGTACGGCCTCGCCGATACGACGCCCATCATCGCCCGCCAGATGATCGAACTCGGAATAGCCGGCAAGGTCGCGCTGATCGGCAATGGCGAGTTCAACACGGAAAAGACCATCAAATCAGCCCCGTCGGCGCTCGAAGGTGCCGTCGAAGCCGCCGCATGGCTTCCGCAGTTCGACTCGCCTGAAAGCAAGGCTTTCGTCGAGAAGTTCACTGCCACCTACAACGAAGCCCCGAACAACCACGCCTACGTTCACTGGGATACCGTCAACCTCCTCGCCGCGGCGATCAAGCAGGCCGGCAGTGCTGACAAGGTGAAGGTTCGCGATGCACTCTCGAAGATCAAGTACAAGAGCCCGGTCGGCGAAGTCACTTTCGACGACCACAACCAGGCCCGCCTGCCGATGATCCTACTGCAGATCGAGAACGGCAAGCCGAGCATCAAGGGTGCATATACCGCGGACATTCAATATCCTGCCAACTAATCTGCCGGGAGGAGTAGGCCCATGCTCTCGACCATACTCGAGCAATCTGTGAATGGAATCGTCACGGGTTCCGTTTACGCCATCGTCGCCGTCGGCATGACCATGATTTTCGGCGTGCTGAGAGCCATCAATTTTGCTCACGGCGAATACTACATGCTCGGCACGTTCGGGGCCTGGTTTGCGATCGATTATCTCGGCCTGTCCTACGAAGTGTCGATTGTCGTGGGCGTTCTTGCGACAATCGCCGTTGCCTATGTGGTCGGGCAACTCGTCATGCGCCGGATGGTCGGCGCGCCCGCGGAGTCGGGCGTGCTCGCCACCCTTGGCATCGCGCTGATCCTGCAGAACACCATCATTCTCGTCTTCGGCGGAGGCTACAAGTTCTTCGCCGGAGGCTATATCGAACCGGTTTCCATCCTGGGCTTCAGTCTGGCCGAGCAGCGCATTCTCATTCTCGTCGTCTGCCTGTTGGTATTCATCGGCCTCGAACTGATGGTCAGCTACACCCGCCTCGGAATGGCGATGCGCGCCGTTTCCCAGAACGTCGAGTGCTGCAGCGTCGTCGGCATCGATGTGCCACAGGTGGTGCTTCGAACCTTCATGCTGGGGGCGGCCCTCGCCGCACTTTCGGGTGTTCTGACGGCGCCGGTCAATGTCAGTGTTTATGGCGGCATGGGCGAGTTGATCACCTTCAAGACGCTGCCGATCATTATCATGGGCGGTTTGGGGAATGTGCGTGGAACTTTCGTCGCGGCGATGATCCTTGGCGTTGCCGAGAGCCTGGTCGCCACCTATGTCGGCTTGCAATTCCGCGACACGGTCGGCTTCGCCACGCTGATCCTGATGCTGATGTGGCGACCGCATGGCCTCTTTTCGACGCAGGCGCGCTTCTAGCAGCTGCGCCCGCCATCTTTCTCGAACGACCGAGGACTCGATATGTCTCTCACGGAAACCGCTCAACAGGCACGCAGGCGCGACCTTCGCATACCGCTCGCCGCAGTCCTGGTCGTCCTGGCACTTGCCGCGCCGTTCATCGGCAGCCGTTACATCACCCATTCCCTGATCATCGCCCTGATCTTCATGCTTCCGGCTCACGGGCTCAATCTGCTTGTGGGATACACCGGTCTTCTGTCATTGGCTCAGGCCGCGTTTTTCGGCATCGGCGCCTATACGGCAGGTCTTCTCGCCGTCACCTACGGAACGCCGTTCTACGTCAATCTCATCGCCGCGGGCGCCGTCTCCGGGGCCCTTGCTCTTCCGCTCGGCATTCCCGCCTTGCGTCTGCGCTCGACGTCCTTCGTCATGTGTACGCTCGGTTTCGTGATCATCGGCCAGGCAATCGCCAAGAACTGGGTCTCGCTGACGCGCGGCGACATGGGACTATCGAGCATTCCAAAACCATACTTCGAGCTCGGCCCGCTTTCGTTCACGGTGTCCGGTACGACGAACTTCTACTATCTTGCCCTGATTATCGGGACGCTTGCCACCTTCGCCGTCTGGGCAATCGTCCGCTCGCCGGCCGGGCGCAATATGGTGGCGATCCGTGAGAACGAAACGCTCGCCGAATCTCTCGGCGTTCCCACCTGGCACTACAAGCTGATCGTCTTCATGATCAGCGCCGTGTTTGCCGGGGTCGGCGGCTGCCTCTACGCCTATTACCTGACGGTCGTCAGCCCGCTGACCTTCCAGATGTACTATTCGACCACGATGCTGATCATCGTGCTCGGAGGCGGGGCGGGGATGATTTCCGGCACTGTCTTCGGAAGCCTGCTCTTCGTCGGGCTGACGGAGGCGCTGCGCATTACACCCGAACTGCGCATGATCGCCTATGGTGTCTGCCTTCTCGTCCTCGTCTTCTGGTTCAAGAAGGGCTGCGCGCCGCTGATCAATCGTTTCTGGAATGCGATTGGAGGCGCGAAATGACCAGTCATCTTCCGCTTCTCGAGATCAAGAACCTCAGCAAGTCCTACGGTGCGGTCAAGGCCGTCAACGATGTCAGCATTCACATCGATCGAGGTGAGATCGCGGGCCTGATCGGACCGAACGGCTCCGGCAAGTCGACCTTCTTCGATTGCAGCACCGGCCTTGCAAAGCCAGACACCGGCACGGTCGTCCTTGATGGACAGGATATCACCGGTTGGTCCTTGAACCGCATCGCCAGGGAAGGTCGCATGCTGCGGTCTTTCCAGAAGACCGTCACTTTCCGGTCGCTCGATGTCGAGGAGAACCTGGTCATCGCCGGTCAGATGTTCACCTTCCCGTCCATCACCTCGACCTTCGGTCTCGGAAAGATGTCCCGGCAGCGCGTCGGTGGTCTCCGGGAGCGAGCTCGCGACCTCATCAAGATGGCGGGTCTTTGGGATGTGCGCCATCAGCCGGCGGGCAATCTGTCGGGCGGACAGCAGAAACTTATCCAGTTCGCATCCATGTTGATGCCCGAACCGAAGCTCATCCTGCTGGATGAGCCGATGGCCGGCATCAATCCGAAGATCATCGAACGCGTCGTCGACACCATCCGTTATGCGAACAAGTCGCTTGGCGTGAGCTTCCTGGTGATCGAGCATAATATCGATGTCGTCACCAGCATCTGCCAGCGCGTCATCGTGCTCGACCAGGGAGCCAAGCTCGTCGAAGGCTTGCCAGGCGACATCATTCAGGATCAGCGCGTCAGGGAGGCCTATCTTGGAGGGTAACTCGCAACTTTTGATCCGCGACCTGCGCGCAGGTTACGGCAATCTGGATATTCTGAACGGCGTCGATCTCGACGTGCCCGCCGGACAGTTCGTGGCGCTCATGGGGCCGAACGGGGCGGGCAAGTCCACTCTTCTCAAGACGCTCTACGGCATGACCACCATCAAGCAGGGAAGCATCGACTGGCGCGGCAAGAATATCGCCGGCAGCAAGTCGAGATCCATTCTGGGCGAGGGGATTTCCTTCGTGCCTCAGGGGCGCTGCAACTTCCCCGTGATGAGTGTCGATGAAAATCTTCAGATGGCCGCCTATACCCTCCGCGACGCCAAGGTGAAGGCCGACCGCGATTACGTCTACGACCTCTTTCCGATCCTGAAGAATCGCCGTGCGACGCTCGCAGGCAATATGTCCGGCGGCGAGCAGCAACTGCTCGAGGTGGCGATGGCGGTGCTGCAGCGGCCGAAAGTGCTGCTGGTCGACGAGCCGTCCGTGGGGCTGTCGCCGGCTGCGATCGGTATCGTCTTCGACGAACTTCTTCGACTTCACGCAGATGGCATGACGATCCTGCTGGTTGAACAGAACACCAAGAAAGCCATGGAAGTGGCGGAGCGCGCGGTCATTCTGAGACTTGGCAAAGTCATCTGGGACGGCCTGCCGAAAGACATCACCCATGACGAGCTCGGCGAACTGTTCCTGACCGGGAAGATGCGCGGCGAAACCGAAGCCGTTCACTGAGGCGGTCCCGCCTCTCAAGAATCATAATCGAGGAAATCTCAATGAGCACTTTTGTGCCTGCATCGCGTGTGTCCAGAATCAAGGTTTCGCCAAGCACGGCTGCGGCAGCCCGGGCTCGCGAACTGAAGGCAGCCGGCCGCGATATCGTCGACCTGACCGTCGGCGAGCCGGACTTCGATACGCCTGACAACATCAAGGCCGCGGCGCACGCGGCCATCGACAGGGGCGAAACCAAATATACCGCCGTCAACGGCACGCCGGCGCTGCGCAAGGCAATCATCGGCGATATCAAGCGCCGGCTCGGCCTCAGCTACGCAGACAACGAAATCTGCGTGGGTGGCGGCGCCAAGCAGATTCTGTTTCTGGCGCTTATGGCGAGCGTGGAAAACAATGCCGAGGTGATCATCCCCGCACCATACTGGGTCTCCTATCCCGATATGGTCATCGCCAACGAAGGCAAGCCGGTCATTATCGAATGCCCACAGGAAACAGGCTTCAAGCTCACGCCGGAGGCTTTGGAAAGAGCGATCACGCCGAAGACCTTGTGGCTGGTTCTCAACGCGCCGTCCAATCCAACGGGCGCGGCATATGACAGGAGCGAGCTCGAAGCCCTCGGCAAAGTGCTGCTGCGCCATCCCCACGTCTTCGTGCTTTCCGACGACATTTACGACCAGGTCTGGTTCAAGGACGAGCCGATGACGACGCTGGTGGCCGCCGTCCCGGAACTGAAGGAGCGTGTTCTGCTCACCAACGGCGTCTCAAAGTCCTACGCCATGACCGGATGGCGTATCGGCTACGCGGCGGGTCCGGCCGTCTTGATCGCAGCCATCAACAAGCTGCAGTCGCAGATGTCGTCCTGCCCGTCGTCGGTCAGTCAGGCCGCAGCCGCCTATGCGCTGTCTTCGGACCAGTCATTCGTCACGGAAAGCGTGACGGTCTACAGAAAGCGCCGGGATTATGCGTGCTCACGGCTCAACGCGGTGCCAGGCCTCTCCTGCCTGGTGCCTGACGGCGCTTTCTATCTGTTTCCGAACTGCGCTGGTGTTATCGGCAAGAAGACCCCCGAAGGTAAGACAATCGAGACAGACCTCGATTTCGTGCTCTATCTGCTCGATGGCGTCGGGGTCGCGGCGCTGCAGGGTGCCGCCTACGGAGTATCGCCTCATTTCCGTCTCTCGATCGCAACGTCGATGGAGGCAATCACGCAGGCATGCGATCGCATTGAACGGGCTGTTGCCGACCTGTATTGACTGCAAAGAGGCTGGCGGGGCCTTGCGCCCCACCGGCCGCAGGCTTTACGTTTTTTCGTGAAACAAGAAGCCGGTGGCAATGAGCGTCGATTTCCGAAAACTGAAGAGCTTCGTCAAGATCGTCGATACAGGCAGCGTATCGCGAGCAGCAAGCCTTCTGAGGACGGCCCAGCCGGCACTGTCGCAGCAGATTGCCGCTCTCGAAGCGCACTTCAAGCACAAGCTTCTCATCCGCAGCAATGTCGGCATTACGCCGACCGAGGCGGGGCTCATCCTCTATCGGCATGCGCAACTGATGCTGAAGCAGATCGAGCAGGCGCAGGTCGACATCGATCAGGCCGCCAAATCGGTGGCGGGCCGCGTCTCGATCGGGCTTGCGACCTATTCCTCGTCAAGCGCCTTGTCGCTGCCGATCCTCAAGGAGATGAAGGCCAGGCATCCCCATATCGTCGTCCACATCAATGACAGTTTCGGCCAGATCCTCAGCGAACTGATCATGACGGGCAAGATGGATATGGCGCTGATCTATGCCGCTGCCCCGATCAAGGGCGTCACCCTGCAGCCATTGTTTCGCGAGGAAATGTTCCTTGTCTCGCCGCCGGGAATCGAACTTCCCGGCGAGAGCAGTGCGCCGCTTCCCCTCTCTGCCCTCCAGGATATTCCGCTGCTGCTTCCCAGCAAGGCACATCTGCTCCGGCGGCTGATCGACGACGCCCTGGCGAGAGCGAGAGCCACACCTGATGTCGTCGCGGAAATCGAATCCGTTCCGGCCCTCAGCGCGGCCGTCCTCGATGGGCTTGGATCGACCATTCTGCCGGCTTCGGTGGTCACCGAGACTGCGATCTTTTCAGGCGCGCAGGTGCGGGCGCTGACGAAGCCGGTGATTGACGCGACCGTGTCGCTTTGCGTCGCCGATCATCTTCCCTTGTCGGAACCCGCCATCGCTGCGCGGTCGGTTCTCCTCGATGTCGTGGGCAAGCTCATGAGCAGTCATCACCCCGGAATCAGGCCGGCTTAGCCCGCGGCCAATCCTCGCAACGGCGATCTGACGGCGTATCTCCGCTTCGCCATAAGCAAACCCTATAGCGGCAGACTGTAGTTGTGTTAGCCAACGCGCCGGGCATTCCCCTAACCTTCAAGCAGACACCGGGTCCGGGCATCGGATCCGCATAGCGGCGCCTGCCGCGCCGAACAGTCGCTTCGAGGACAACATGGCAAAACTGGCTTTCGACACGGGCGGTACCTTTACCGACTTCGCGCTCCTGGACGACAAGGGCGACCTTCACCTTCACAAGGTCCTGAGCACGCCAAAGAATCCTGCAGAAGCAGTCGTGCAGGGTGTGTCCGAATTGCTGGAAAAATTCGCGGGCACCATCGCCATCGAGAACCTGCAAGTGCTGGGCGCCACCACCGTCGTCACCAACGCGGTTCTCGAGCGCAAGGGCGTCGAGACGGGGTTCGTCACCACCGACGGTTTTCAGGACATGCTGCGTATCCGCAACGAAGGGCGCTACGACCTCTACGACCTGAATATCAAATATCCCGACCCGCTGGTCACCCGCGCAAACAGCTTCGGCGCCGAAGAGCGTATCGCGGCTGACGGTTCTGTCATGACCGAGCTCAAGGAAGAGACGGTGCGAGAAATCGCCGGCCGCCTGAAGGAGAAGGGCATCCGCTCCGTCGCCGTCTGCCTTCTCCATGCCTACAAGTATCCCCAGCACGAGCAGCGCGTCGCAGCGCTGCTGCGCGAAGAACACCCTGACATCTTCGTCTCGCTTTCTTCCGAAGTCTGCCCTGAGATGCGCGAGTTCGATCGCGCGTCGACGACTGTTGTCAATGCCTATACCAGGCCGCAGATGGCTGGGCACGTCGCTCATCTCCAGCGTGAGTTCGCTGCGAAGGGCATCGATCGGCAGGTCCTCTGGATGACGTCATCGGGCGGGCTGGTGCCGAGCCGGCGTGCCGCAGAACTGCCGGTACGCCTGATCGAGTCAGGCCCTGCGGCCGGCGCCGTGGCCGCTGCCGAGTTCGGCCGCACGGCAGGTGAGGCGAGTGTCCTGTCCTTCGACATGGGCGGCACGACCGCGAAGCTCTGCCTGATCCCCGACGGTGAGCCGAATGTCGGCACCGACCTCGAAGTCGCCCATTATCAGCGCTTCCGCAAAGGATCCGGTTTCCCGCTGAAGATCCAGTCGATCCAGATGATCGAGATCGGCGCGGGCGGCGGTTCGATTGCGGCCAAAAACCCTCTCGGTCTGCTTGACGTCGGCCCGCACTCTGCAGGCGCCATGCCCGGGCCGGCCGCCTACCAGCGCGGCGGCACCCAGCCGACCGTCACGGATGCCGACATCCTGCTCGGTTACATGGGCACCGAATCCTTCGTCGGCGGCTCGTTCAAAGTTTCCAAGGAAGCCGCCCACGAGGCGATGGCCAAACTTGCCGCATCGCTCGAGGTCTCGGTCGAACGCTGCGCATGGGGCATCCATGACCTCGTCAACGAATCCATGAGCAAGGCGGCCGCCATGCATGCGACCGATCTCGGCGTCGATCCCCGTTCGCTGCCCATGGTCGCGTTCGGCGGCGCCGGTCCGGTCCACGCCTATGGCATCGCCCGCAAGCTCGGCATTTCCCGCATCATCTGCCCGACCGGTGCAGGCGTGAGCTCGGCGATCGGCCTGTTGATCGCTCCCGTGGCGGTCGATCTGTCCGCAAGCCATCCGATGGCACTCGACGCTTGGAATATGGACGCCATGAACCGTCTGCTGGACGAACTCTCGGCCCAAGGTGCCGAAGTCGTGTCGGCGGCGGGCGTGCCGAAGGATACGATCAGCAACCGCTACACCGTCGACATGCGCCATGTCGGCCAGGGCCACGAGATCACCGTGGTTCTGCCTGACCGGAACCTGCCGAAGGAGGAATTCCTCAGTGAGCTCCGTGGCAATTTCTTCAAGCTGTACCATGAACTGTTTGGCCGTACCGTTGCCGCGCCGCTGGAGGTCATCACCTGGCGCCTGCGCGCCGGCGGCAAAAAAGATCAGGTCACGCGCCCGCACGAGACCGTCGTTGCCGACGCGAAGAAGGGCAGCCGCAAGGTCTACTTCCAGGAGATCGGCGGCTTTACCGAGACTGCGGTCTACGACCATTACAAGCTTCCCGTCGGCGAAGAGGTCAGGGGTCCGGCAATCGTCGAGCAGCGTGAATCGACTGCGGTCGTCGGGCCAAGCGGCGCCTTCCATGTGGATGCCCATGGCAACCTCGTGATCAACATTCGCTAAGGGGTACTCAGATGTCGAAACCCGCCACCGATTTCAACGACCCGATCAACCTTCAGGTCATGTGGAACCGCCTGATCTTCATCGCAGACCAGGCTGACAACGTCCTCGGCAAGACGGCATTCTCGCCGATCGTTCGCGAGAACCACGATTACGTCACCGTCCTGCTGGACAGCAAGGGACGGGCGCTGGCGCAATGCACCTGGTCGATCCCGGTCTTCATCACCTCGCTTCCGGCCGCGGCCCAGAATTATTTCCTGCCGAAGTTCCCGGCAGACAAGCTCGAAGAGGGTGACGTGCTGGCGACCAACGATCCGGAGATCGGTACCGGCCATCTTCCCGATGTCACGATGATCACGCCGATCTTCAAGAACGGCAAGGTCGTCGCCTATGCCGGCTCCATCGCCCATCTTCCCGATATCGGCGGCGCCCCTCTGCATTCCGAAGCGAGCGATATCTACGAAGAAGGCATCCGCTTCCCGATTATCAAGCTGCTGAAGGCCGGCGTTCCGAACCAGGACGTCTTCGACATCATCGAAGCGTCGGTCCGCCTTCCGACCGAAGTGCGCGGCGATCTCGAGTCGATGATCGCTGCCAACAACGTCATGGGCCGCGAACTCGTCAAATTCCTGGATGAGTACGGTCTCGACGACGTCGAAGGCCTGGCAACCGCCATCCATTCCCGCTCCGAAGCGCAGACCCGCAAGGCGATCCGGGAATGGCCGAACGGCAGCTACGCCGCCGAGGTTCTGCTCGACGGTTATGATGTCGACGTCACGCTGAAGGCTTCAGTCATTGTCAACGATGACTCGATCCATGTCGATTACACCGGCACCTCCGACCAGGTTTTGCACTCGATCAACTGCCGGACGAACTATCGCTACGCCCATTCGGTCTATGCTCTGAAATGCCTGCTCGACCCCGAGACTCCGAACAACGAGGGCTGCATCGTTCCGATCACCGACGAGGCGCCGCTCGGCTGCATCCTCAATCCGCAGCACTGGACGGCGGGCAACTCGCGGAACCTGATCGGGCACGTTATTCCCTCGCTGATCTTCAAGGCGCTCGAAGGCGTGGTGCCCGAGAAGGTTATGGGCGACAGCGGCGGCGCGCCGATCTGGGCTGCCAATTGCGTTGGTCAGCGCAATGACGGCACGCAATATGGCTCCGTCCAGAATTTCCATGGCGGGCAGGGCGCGCGCGCGGAGCTCGACGGTCTGGATACGCTGAGTTTCCCCTCGAACTGCAAGGTAACGGCCATCGAGATGTTCGAGGTTGCCGTTCCCGTGCTGACGGAGCGGAAGGAACTGATCGCGGACTCCGGCGGTGCCGGCAAGCATCGCGGCGGTCTCGGCCAGCGTGTCGTGCTGCGGAACCTCGGCAAGAACCCGATGAACATCTACCTCGCCTCCGAGCGTGTTCGCCATCCCTGCTTCGGTGTCGTGGAAGGCCAGAGCGGATCGGCTGGAAAGGTCATGAAGGATGGCAAGCCTCAGTTCCCGAAGGGCAAGGTGGTTCTGAAGACAGGCCAGCGCCTCGAGGTCGAGACGCCAGGCGGCGGCGGTTGGGGAGCTGCGAGTAATCGTTCGTCTGCACTCATCGAGCAGGATCTTTCCGAAAACCTGATTACGGCGAAGGCTGCGAAGGAAATTTACGGCTATTCTGGCCCGCTCGCTGCTGCGGCCGAATAGGGGAAAACCATGGGACTTCTCGAAGGAAAAATCGCTCTCGTGACGGGAGCCGGCTCCGGCATCGGTCGCGAAACCGCCCTGCTGCTGGCAAAGGACGGCGCCACCGTCGTACTGACCGGGCGGCGGATCGAACCGCTGCGCGAGGTGGCGGCCCTGATCGAAGAGGCTAATGGCAAGGCCGTCGCGCGCGCGCTCGATATCGAGACGCGTGAAGAGATCTTTGCGGCCGTGACGTGGATCAAGGATAGCGTCGGACCCGTCGACATCCTGGTGAACAATGCCGGCAGCGCCAGCAAGGTGCTGAACGCGCGTTTTCTGAGCGAGGCCGAGTGGACCTCCACCATCAACGTCAATCTGACTGCCGTCTTCAACCTGACCCAGGCGGTCCTTCCCGACATGATCGCTAAGGGCGAGGGGACGATCATCACGGTCTCGTCGCTCGCGGTGATCAACCCCAACCTGCTCGGTGGCGCGGCCTATGGTGCGGCCAAGGCCGGCGTGAAGAACTTCATGACCTTCCTGCACAATACCTATCGCAATCAGGGGATCCGGGCGACGACGATCCTGCCCGGCGAGACGAATACGCCGATCATGGACAATCGCGCGCGGCCTCCTCTGCAGGAGGAACGCGCCGTCATGATGGATCCTCATGACGTCGCCCGTGCGATCGTCCTCTGCGCCAGCCTGAACAAGAGCGCCGTGATCCCCGAGCTTCACATCTGCCCGACATTCATGCGGGACACGTCAGCGGATATCGAAATTGCGCGTTGGGTCGGTGCGCCGGCCGATACGCCCGATATGCCGAAAAAATAGAATTGGGAGGACATTGATGAACGGAGCCAAATTGCGCGCCCGGCTGTTGGCCGGCGAGGCGATCACCATGTATACGCCGCACCACTCCTCGTCGGGGCTGGCAGCCCGACTGGTGGAGCTCGGCGCCGATTCCGTCTTCGTCGACTGCGAACACGGAACCTGGAGCTTCGACGATGTGCGCATGACCGCACAGATTGTCCGTTCTGTCGGCGGAGCGGCGATCGTCCGGCCACATTCGCACGAACGCCCGATCATCATCAGATATCTGAATGCGGGAGCCGACGGCATCATGGTCCCGATGGTGGACACGGCCGAACAGGCGCGCGCCGTCGTCGATGCCGTCCGTTACGCTCTTCCGTCCGACTTCGACAAGCGCCTGGTGGTGGCGATGATCGAGACAGTGGATGCCATCGACAATCTCGACCAGATGCTGAAGGTCGACGGCATCGACGTCTTCTTCATCGGACCTGGCGATCTCTCACAGAATATGGGCTATCCGCCGGCTCCACCCTTCGGCGAGCCGCGTCCTGAAGCTGTCATGGAGAAGGTCGCGCTCGCCGTCGACAAGATCCGCGCAGCAGGCAGGGTTGCAGGCACGCTGGCCACCGCCGATGAACTGCCTCATTGGCTGCAGAAGGGTGTTCAGTTCTTTTACATCCACACCGACCCCTTCCTGCGCCGCGGGATTGCCGGCATCAGGCAGACGCTGGCGCGATAGCAGGCGGGGTAGATTTCCTTCTTCGCTGACGCTGGGCTGCCATGCGGAGGGGCGCTCAATTAATATTAGCTTAGATCGCGGTTCAGCGCCTGCCCCTCGTGCGCGTCGCCAGAACATTGCGGATCGAGAAGCTGGAATGAATTCTGAGGACGCCGGGTAAGGTCGACAGTATCTCTTTGTGGATCCGCTCGAACTCGCCCGCATTGGCAACCTCCACGCGCAGCAGATAGTCGGAACCGCCCGTCATCAGAAAACATTCCCGGATCTCGGGATGCCGCCGAACCGCCGCCTCGAGGCGGTCGAGATAGTCCTCCGTTTGTCGCTCTAGAGTGATGTTGATGATCACGGCGATCATCTCATCCGCATTGCCGGTGTCGACCAGCACCGTATAGCCGCGGATCACGCCTGATTTTTCCATGATCTTGATGCGCCTGAGGCAGGCCGAGGGAGAAAGACCGATCTCGGCGGCGAGCTTGGCATTGCTCATGCGGGCATCGAGGCGCAGTAGCCTCAGGATATTGCGATCGATGGCGTCGAGAGCGGGCATAGTGGATCATTCCAAACTTTTATCGATTATGCGCATAATGGGCAAATCAAGCAATAATCGGCTACTGAATGATAGGCAATTTCGCTCATTATTTCATAAACTCCCTGAGATCAAAAAGGGGTGGACATGGATAGCGATATTTTGGTTTCCCGCACACGCACCGCTACGATCGCGCAGGGAGCCACGGGCTATCTGATGATCGATCTTGCCGCCCTCGGCCGTAACTATCGCAAGCTCGTATCGATGCTGGCACCGGTCCGCGCCGGCGCCGTCGTCAAGGCCGATGCCTATGGTCTCGGCGCCGAGCGGGTCGCGAGAACGCTTTACAGTGAAGGTTGCAGGCATTTCTTCGTCGCCCAATTTGTCGAGGCCGTGAGGCTCAGACCGGCCCTTGCGCACGACGCCCAGATTTTCGTGCTGAACGGCTTGCAGCCGGGCAACGAGATCGCCTGCGCCGAGATGGGCATTGTCCCGGTTCTCAATTCGCTGGCGCAGTGGCGGCAGTGGTCGGCGGCTGCGCGCATTCTGAAGCGCTGCCTGCCAGCCGTCCTCCAATTCGACACCGGGATGTCGCGGCTCGGTTTTCCCCGGGAAGAGCGAAGAGAGCTGGCGGCGGCTCTTCGCGATGGCAGCAATGTCGAAATCCTGTTCATCATGAGCCATCTGGCTTCGGCCGATGACATGGGCAGCGAGCAGAACGGCGAACAGTTTGCCGAGATGTCCCGCATCGCCGACGAATTTCCCGGCTTCGACATTTCCTTCGCCAATTCCGGCGGCGTTTTCCTGGGCGAGGCCTATTACGGCGTACTCGCCCGCCCCGGCATCGCGCTTTATGGCGGCGCTCCGAACGCCGGCGAGAAGAACCCGATGGAGCCGGTCGTCAGCCTCAATGTCGCCGTTGTGCAGACGCGCACCGTACCGGCGGGTGCGAAGGTCGGCTATGGCGGCGCGCATGTCACGCAACGGGAAACGCGTCTCGCCACCATTGCCGCCGGCTATGCTGATGGCCTGCCGCGATGCCTCAGCGACCGCGGCGCCGTCTATTTCAAGGGCGTCCGCCTGCCGATCGTCGGCCGCGTGTCGATGGACAGCACGACCGTCGACATCACAGCACTGCCCGAAGGGGCGCTGACCTTCGGCAGTCTCGTCGAAGTGCTCGGCCGCCATCAGACGCTTGAGGACATCGCGCGCGATGCCGGCACCATTTCTTACGAAATCCTAACTGGCCTGGGCGATCGTTACGACAGGCAATATCGCTAAGAGCCGGCGGCTCCATCATTGGGGACATCATGAAGGTCATCGTTCTAGGAGCCGGCATCGTCGGCGTTACATCCGCTTATCAACTGGCCAAGGCCGGTCATGACGTCACGGTCGTCGACCGGCAGCCGGGTCCGGCACTGGAGACGAGCTTTGCCAATGCCGGCGAAGTCTCCTTCGGCTATTGCTCGCCATGGGCAGCGCCCGGCATTCCTATGAAGGCCATGAAGTGGCTGTTCATGAAACATGCGCCGCTCATCCTGCGCCCAAAATTAGACATGGCCATGCTTTCCTGGATGGCGAGGATGCTGTCGAACTGCACCTCCGAGCGTTACGCGATCAACAAGAGCCGCATGCTGCGCCTTGCCGATTACAGCCGCATCGCGCTGGCCGATCTTCGCGCCGAGACCGGCATCGCCTATGATGAACGCATGCAGGGAACCCTGCAGCTGTTCCGCACGCAGCAGCAGCTCGAGGCCTCGGCAAAGGATGTCAAGGCGCTGGCTGCCGACGGCATTCCCTATGAGGTGCTGGACCGGGACGGCTGCATCCGCTTCGAACCGGCGCTGAAGCATGTGCGCGACAAGATTGTCGGCGGTCTGCTGACGCCGAAGGACGAAACCGGCGATTGCTTCAAGTTCACCAATGCGCTGGCGGCCAAAGCCGAGGCGCTCGGCGTCCGTTTCGCTTACGGGACGACGATCAAGGCGCTGGATGTCGAGGCCGGCCGCGTGCGTGGGGTCATCACCGATCGTGAAAGGATGAGTGCGGAGGCGGTGGTGGTCGCGCTCGGCAGCTATTCGCCGCTGCTGCTCAAGCCGCTCGGCATCCGGCTGCCGGTCTATCCCGTCAAGGGCTATTCGCTCACCATCCCGATCGCCGATGCGTCACGCGCGCCGGAATCGACTGTGATGGACGAGACCTACAAGATCGCGATCACCCGGCTCGGCGATCGCATTCGTGTCGGCGGCATGGCTGAAATATCAGGCTATACCAATGATCTCGGCCTGGCCCGTCGCAGCACGCTGGAATATTCGGTCACCGATCTCTTCCCCGGCGGCGATATTTCCAAGGCCTCCTTCTGGTCCGGCCTGCGCCCGATGACGCCTGATGGCACGCCGGTTATCGGCCCGACAAAGGTCGCCGGTCTCTTCCTCAATACCGGCCACGGCACGCTCGGCTGGACGATGAGCACCGGTTCGGCGCGGCTCATCGGCGATCTCGTCGGCGGCGGCCAGCCGGAAATCGACGCGAGGGATCTCGCCATCACCCGCTACGGCTGAAACCCGGGGCAACACAGAAAAAGAGGGATGAACATGATTGCGCAAATCCATTATCACTTGTGTACATCGCCTTTCGAGGTCACGAATGTCCGTTAATTCTCATATACAAAACGATGGCAGCCTCGCCCGACAGCTGGCGGTGCAGAGCATGTTGTTTCGGGAAACGGCGCACAGCGGAACGGACCCGGATGAACTCTCGGAAATATTGTCGACGCCAACCTCCCCGATCAAGGTTGCGGCGGAAGGCAATATGCCGATTGCATACCACTGCAATTTCGTCTCCGTGGGAGAAGAGGTAACGGTAGCCGATTGTACCTACGAAGGCACAATCCTGATCAGGCGGGAGGCGCCCAGCGATAGGATGATCGTTTTTCTGCCGATGGCAGGAAACGCATCCTTCGAAGGCATGCGGGAGCAAATATATTCCATTCCCGCGCGTGGCACGATCCTTGAGGCAGGTCGTGCCGCGGGTGCTCGCCTGTTTGGGCCGCGCCGTCATTTCGGCCTGTTCGTCGATCAGGCGAAGATCATTAGCCACCTAACGCATATGTTCGAGAGAACGATCAGCGGCGACGTCGATTTTCATCCTCACATCGATCTGACGACCGGTCCCGGGCTTGTATTCCAGCAACTTGTCTCGAGCCTCCATCGCGGCCTCAGCGGCAACGGACCGCTGCAACGCTCGCCGTTGGCGGCCAGCTTGCTCTGTGACGCGGCGATCTATCTGCTTCTGGAGACCTGCCCCAATCGTTATTCGAACGAGCTTGCGCTCCCTGCTCCAGCGCCGGCTCCACGCCATGTGAAATGGGCCATCGACTTCATGCAGGAACACATCGCCGAGCCGATTTCGCTCAACGACATTGCGATTGCAGCCAAAGTCAGCGTTCGGACTTTGCAACAGGGTTTCCGCCAGTTCAGGAATACGACCCCGATGTCCTACCTGCATGACCTTCGGATGGCCGCCGCCCATCGCGATTTGCTCGAGTCTGACGAGAAGCAAGCCATCGCCGACGTCGCGCTGCGATGGGGCTTTACGCATCTTGGGCGATTTTCTGCCGAATACAGGAAGCGTTTCGGCCAGTTGCCGTCACAGACCTTGAGGCGCTGAGCTCTATCTCGGCGTGGATGATTCCGTCGACGATGGACCAGGCGTCCGATCGCCGACGGGAGCGGCACGCGGGATACGGATCTATGCCGCGCGCTTCAGGGCATCACCGAGGATCGAAACGATCGTGTCGATCTGGCTTTTCTCGATAATGAGCGGCGGGGAGAGGGCGATAATGTCGCCGGTTACCCGGATCAACAGGCCCTTGTTGAAGCAGTCAACGAAGATGTCATAGGCGCGGGTTCCAGGCGCCCCGTCACGAGAAGCCAGTTCGACTGCGCCGACCAGTCCGAGATTGCGGATGTCGACGACATGAGGCAGGCCTTTCAGTGAATGGAGGGCCTCCTGCCAGTACTCGGCCAAATCGGCTGCGCGGGTCAGCAGGCCTTCCTCCTCGTAGATCTCCAGAGTAGCGAGCCCGGCCGCACAGGCGACCGGATGGCCGGAATAGGTGTAGCCATGGAAGAGTTCGATCGCGTTATCGGGTCCGACCATCAGGCCGTCATAGACCTTCCTGCTGGCAAAGACCGCGCCCATGGGGATCGAGCCGTTGGTGATGCCTTTTGCCGTGGTGATCAGGTCGGGCACGACGCCGAAGTAGTCGGCCGCGAAAGGAGTGCCGAGACGTCCGAAGCCGGTGATGACCTCGTCGAAGATCAGCAGGATTCCGTGCTTGTCGGCGGTTGCGCGCAGTTTCTCCAGATAGCCCTTCGCAGGCAGAACCACGCCTGCCGATCCCGACATCGGCTCGACGATGACCGCTGCGATGGTTTCGGCGCCGTGCAGTTGCACCAGGCGCTCGAGATCGTCCGCCAGTTCCACGCCGTGAGCGGGAAGACCCTTTGAGAACGCATTGCGCTCGATGTCGAGCGTGTGGCGCATATGGTCGGCCGGTATTTGCGGGAAGACCCGCCGGTTGTTGACGAGACCGCCGACGGAAATGCCGCCGAACCCGACGCCATGATATCCCTTCTCGCGCCCGATGATCCGCGTGCGGGTGCCCTGGCCGATCGCCCGCTGATAGGCGATGGCGATCTTCAGCGCCGTATCGACCGATTCCGAGCCTGAGCCGGTGAAGAATATCCTGTCGAGCTTGGCTTCCGGGCCGCCCGGCGCGTTCGCAGCCAGTTTTGAGGCGAAGTCGAAGGCGATCGGATGCCCCATCTGAAAGGTCGGCGCATAGTCCAGCGTTGCAAGCTGTCGCTCGACGGCATGGGCGATCTTCTTGCGGCCGTGGCCGGCATTGCAGCACCAGAGCCCGGCGGTGCCGTCAAGCACCTGATGTCCATCGACGTCGGTGTAGTACATTCCCTCCGCGGCTGCGAGAAGCCGCGGCGTGGCCTTGAATTGCCGGTTCGCGGTGAATGGCATCCAGAAATTTTCGAGTACGGGCGCGTTCGTTTTGCTGATCTGGTCCATCCTGGCCTCCTTTGGGGATGGCGCCGAGAATGTCAGTTTCCCTCTGACAAACAAGTCCTTTTCTTTGCTGTTGCAAGCTATTGAAATTCAATGGATTTGGAGATAAATTTTAGATATTCTGGACAACGCAAACGAGCCGCATCATGTCAGTCGATATCGGCAGCCGCCTTCGCTATCTCCGCATCGCCAATAAGCTTTCCCAGCGAGAGCTCGCCAAGCGCACCGGCGTGCCGAACTCGACGATCTCGCTCATCGAATCGAACGCCTCCAACCCGTCGGTCGGAGCCTTGAAGCGAATTCTGGACGGCATCCCCATCGGGCTCGCTGAATTCTTCGCCTTCGAGCCCGAGCGTCCAAGGAAGGCCTTCTATGCGGCCGAGGAGCTGGTGGAGATCGGCAAGGGCGCCATTTCCTACAGGCAGGTTGGAGAAAACCTGTTCGGCCGCAGCCTGCAAATCCTCAAGGAATGCTACCAGCCGGGTGCGGACACCGGAAAGGTTCCCCTTGTTCACGAGGGGGAAGAGGGCGGGATCGTGCTCTCGGGAAGGCTCGAGGTGACGGTCGATGACGAGCGGCGGATCCTTGGAGCGGGTGACGCCTACTATTTCGAAAGCAGACGCCCGCACCGCTTCCGCTGCGTCGGACCGGTGCCCTGCGAGGTCATCAGCGCCTGCACGCCGCCGACTTTCTAGTTCTTGCCCTCGATGCGGGCAAGCACCCCGTCGAGTGCAGCGGTCAGCGCGGCAAGGCCGCCCTTCTTCTCGAAGTCTGAGAAAACCTGCTCGTTCAGTCCGCCCTTGGTCGCGAATTCGCGGCTCAGCGCGCTGAACGGTTCGTTGCCGGGGCTGTTCGCTTTCTGCGCGAGGCTTGCAAAGAGCGGGGCAATGTAGGCCTGTCCCTTCGCCTTTTCGAGGCCGCCTCTTTCCAGCCAGACGGCAACCTGCTCCATGATGCCGAAATAGGTCGACATCATTGCGCTCGCTGCCGCGAGAAGATCATACTCCTTCCTCGACTGGCATTGGACAGCCGTTCCGAGCGCATCGAAAAGCGCTGCGACGGCGGTATCAGGCGGATAGACGGCAGTGACGCCTTGCCGGCCGGCGACGAAGGGCAGGGGGATCGCCTGCACCAGATGCACGTCGGCGGCGATCCATTCGGAGAGAGCCTGGCGCTCCGTCGCCGCAACGAGGCTGACGACCATTTGGCCATCCCTGAACGATAGCGCACGCACGACCTCCTCGGCGACCTGCGGCCGTATCGCCAGGAACACCATGTCGCTGCGTTCGACGACGTCCTGATTATCCTTGGCAATTCTCACAGTGGCGAATTCGTCGGCCAGCGTCGCGGCGATGTGGGCGCTTCGTGGAGACACGTGAATTTGGGAGGCATAGGCCGGCTCGGTGAGAAGCCCGCGAACCATGGCCTCGGTAATCGCGCCGGTGCCGACGAAGCCGATACTGTCGATTTTCATTTGATTACTCCGCAGCCCGCAGCGGGCCCAATGCGACATCCCCGTGCCGAACTACATCACCTACAAACGGCAAGACGGCGGTTACCGCCTTCACCCAGAACTTCGCCTGCGACTATGCACCCGACAAGATCGGGGTCAATGCCGTCTGCCCCGGCGAAATCCATACGCCGATGCATGACGCCGTTATTTGCGCGCTGGCGGATGCCTGATCCTGCTTTTGTTTCGGATTTCATCCGGTTACAAGGCGAGGAGGCTGCGAACATTCGACCGAACGGAAGGCATCGATCTTGAATCTCCTGCGTCGCGCGCTCTTGGCGTCCATCGGGGCGATGATCGGCTGGAAACCGTCATCGGCCAAGGAAATCAGCCCGGCTTCCGGCGAGGAAACGGTGACCCAAAACGAGGCGGAGGAATCGTCGGTGACGCCCCGGCATGTCTTATGTTTCCTCGGCAAGGGACGTGACCTCAGCCCCTTGTCCGAAGCGGCATCGCAGGCGATCCGTGACTTCGCCACCGGCTTCAGCATCGACGGGGACTATTCCCAGGCCGAGCCTGATGACCGTATGAGCCAGTCATTCGCCGTGTGCTGGGATCGGGTCGAAGCCGATGCGTGGAGCCCGGCAGACGAGGAGGCCGTCGCCGATCATCAGTCGGTCCTCTATGTCCTCGGGCCGAGCATGGCGCAGGCGGGGACGGTGAAGGTTTCGATGCTGGCGCTGCGCCTCGTTGAACGGCTGATCGGTGCGGGAGCGGTTGCGGTAAAGGGCGAAAGCGCCGGCATTGCCCATGGCCTCGACCGATGGAGCGAGCTGATCGGGCAAGGCGCCGAGGCGGTAAAGGCCGCCGACCCGCTGACCCAGCAACGGATCGGCCGGCTGGCCTTTGCGAAGCGGCCGCTATCGGTTCCGGGATACCTGGAGAGCGTCGGTTTCCATCTCGTCGGATTGCCGGAGGTCTATGTGCCTGAGACGGCCGGCAGCGAAAGGCAGATCGTCGCCATCATGGATGCGGTTGCCGACGAGATCGCGCAGCAGGGCCTCGAGCCGACGCTCAAGGAGCGCCGTGCAAGCCTCTCCTTCGATTCGACTTACGAACCGGATGAGTTCAAGTTCAACCCATACGGCATAGTCAAGCTGCCCAAGTGAGCCTGGGCTGTCGTCCCGCAGGGCTTCGATTTCCGGTTTAGTTGTAAGTGATCGTGTCGCCGACCCTCGGGCGATTGAAGTAATGGCGATCGAAGCTGTAGCCATTCTGCCCGGTGAAATTCGAAAAGAACGCCGAGACCGGCGTCGTCAATGTGTACTGCACCCGGGTCAGCACCACCTGCACGCCGTCATCCTGGATCTCCGAAGGGACCTCGATTGTGCTCGCCGAGCCGGAGGTAAGAGCGGAGGTGTTGAGCGCTGCAGACCAGTTGACCGTCGCGCTGCCGCTCTTGGCGATATCGTCCACCGCCAGCGTGATCGTCAGCCCGGTCGTGTCATAGGGCTGCAGGATGAAGCTGGCGCCGGAGAGAAGCTTGGCGACATCGGATTTCGTCCAGGAGCCCTGCTGTGAAATCATGTCGCCTGTGGAAGAGGCGATCTCATCTATCTTTCGGCTGACTGTGAGTGCATGGCCGAGATCGACGGTGCCGAACAGGAGCATCACCAGGATCGGCAACACCAGCGCGAATTCCACACCCGAAGCCGCCGACCGGTCGCACAGGAGATGACGGGCGCGGGATCGGGCGAAGCGGAAGAAGGACAGGCTCCGTTTTATGATCATGTCAGAAAGGCTCGTTGCGGAACAGAACGGAAGATCCGAGCAGGTAGCGGCCGTCCGAAAGCTTGGCGCTCGACAGGCTGAAGAAATTGACGACGGCTGTCCATGGCAGGAATGTCTGAACCAGGATGTAGTCGCTGCCCTTGCCGATATCATAGGTCTCGGTGACAGTGAGATTGCCGCTGTCGTCGATGGGGTCGGCGCTGGCGGCGGACGAGAGGTCGGAAAGCACGTTCACCTTGACCAGCAGACCGCTGGAGCAGCTGAACGAGAGAAGCATGTCGTTGCAAATCCCGGCCTTGAAATCGGCCAGCGTGATGTTGGAGGACGCAACCTCGCCGGTGCGGATCATCCGGGAGATCTTGTGCACCGAAGCGTCCAGCGCCGAGTTGACGAAGAACATTAGCGACACTTCGATAATGCCGAATATCATGATGAAGAGCGGCAGAGCCAGGATCGCAAATTCGATCGCTGCGACCCCTTTGCGGTCGCCAAGCAGACGGCGCAACGATGCGAAGTGTTTCCCTCGCCTCATTGGGTCAGCCGGACGGATGCGAGATATTGGGTGAAAAGCGCCGACAGACCTGCGGTGATCTCGGTCGACGACGACGCGGATATGAACAGGCTCTTGGAGGATGCGCAGTCGGAAAGCGCATAGGGAATGTAATCCCGTCTCGTGATGCTGGTCGACACGCCGCTTTGCATGGTGCCGCCGTAGGTGCTCTTCCAGCTGGCGCTTGCCATGGTCGAGCCCACAGTGGCGTTGTAACCCCAGTCCGAGGTGATCGGCAGGTATTCGGTATAAAGAACCGCCATGGTGGCGGACTGATTTTTGACGTAGGCGCACCAATCCGGATTAAGCGGCGCGACTTTGTTCCAGTATGCCCCGTACGTCGCCTGCCCGTTCTTCCATGTCACCTTGTCAGTCACCCATTCGCGCTGCGACTGGACGCCGTCCGTCAGCAGGAGAACCAGCTTGAGCGGCGAGCCCGAGGATGTTCCGTCCCCGCCTGTGCCGACTTTCTGTTTCAGCGTCGCCAGAGAGACGTCAAAATAGGTGGCTGCCTTCGAGGTCGCGCTGGTCAGGCCGTAACTTGCGTCCGCAAGGCGATTGCGCGCCGTGTCCGTGCTGAGCGTCGGGGTCAGAACTTCCGTGAGGGTATCGCCGAGGCTATATAATCCGACCTTGATGCGTTGATGATTGCTGTCGGAGTCGTCGATCATGTCGAGCACGTCTCTGACGGCGTCACCGGCAACATCGGCGCGCAGCTTAATGGTCTTGGCCGCGCTGTATTCGTAATTGTTGGCGTATTTCGTCTTGCCGACAGTGTGCGCATCGCCCGTGTGGCAGGCGAACTGGCATCCGATGCCGGAATACATGGCCGACTGGCCGGCCGTTGTTGCCGCCAGAAGCATCGACGGCGATGTGTCGATGACGATATAGACATTGAGATAGGAGGTGGCCGGCCCCTTGACGGCGCTTGCCACGCTGACGTCGACGGTGTCGATGTTGGCGATCTTCATCAGCGTCGTAGGAACCGTGCCGCTGGCCGTCGCGGTGATCTTATGGTTTGAGGTATCGATGTCGATGTCGCCAAGCGTATAGCTGTTTTCCACCTGCGCGTGGAACCAGTCTGCAACCTTTTCCTTGAGGGCGTCGGTGTCGTCGGTATCGATCTCTTTGACTGCGGCGATCAGGGCCGTGTCGAGATCGCTCTGCATCCTCTGGCGGACATTGTAGGTACGGATATAGTCAAAGCTCGCGCCGACTGCGACGATCATCGGCACCAGGGTGAGGGCAACAACGATCGCGACATTGCCGCCCCTGTCCCTTCCGAGGCCGCGAAAGGCTTTGAAGACCCTGCCAATTGAATATGAAAGACCCGAGCGCAATAAAACCACCGTCAAATAAGTCATACTAATGTGCAAGAAGTATCCGAAGTGCTTAAGTCTTTGTTAATTCCTGCGTTTTCCGACGGGACGCGGACTGCCGACGCAATGTTTCGTGCGCAAATTGTATATGTCTGCGAATTATGGATAGGCCGTGGAATGACATATCATCTCATTCATGCTGCGGGGATCCGCATGCGTGAGTGAAGCCGGACGCGGCGATATGTCCGGCGCTCATCCGCGACCTCTCCAGCGTTTTCGTTCAACAGCCTGAGCTATCCAAGCACGGATATCAGCGCTTTGGCGGCAGGTTCTGCTCTTTCTCGGGCCGAAGACCAGGCCGACGAGGCTGGTGTGGGACATTTCCGCCAGGCCGGAAATTGGATAACCCAGCGATGACCGTGCGTATCAAGATTTCGCATTCAGCGCTGGATCAGGAGGTCATGCAGGCGTTGTTGAACGCCCTGCGGGGACATGTTCCGATTGTTGAAGAAGTCGCTCACTATGCCGATCCAGCCTTCCGACTTCTGGGTCGGCATGGCCTGGGATTGGGCGCTCACTTCGCCCTTCCTGGCCGAAATTAGCCACTTAAACCCGGTCTTTATTCGGCTCCGACGAACTCAGTTTCTTCAGAAGCGCTTCGGAAAGAGGTTCAACAAACGGGGAAGACAGGAGATCAAGAACTTTCCCCGTTGACATTCTACCTACTAGAAGGTCATCAGCAATCTTTCTGGGCGATCAGCGTACCGACAGAGACAGTCGAGGGGAGCCCGGGTCTGATCGTTATTGAGAAAGACGGTCGGCGCCTATTCAAATCTATGCCCTGGGGATTCCCGCTCCGGCTTCAGGGCATGAAACCTGACTCTAAACCCAAGCCTGTCAACAAATATCGCCGATCTTAAAAGGCATCTGGATCGGCCTTGCGCGCAAGCCGCAATGGCGTGCCTGATCCTGCTCACCGGCTTCGCCGAGATAGTTGGCGACGGAGTGGTCCTCGGTTCAGATCCCTTCAAGCCGCCACACTCAAAACGTAGGGAGCAGTCGGTGAGGTCTAATCCGTTTAAAACTCGGAGTTCACACACACCGCATGCCATTTTTTAGAAGTTAAAACGACTTATAGTTCTTCAAGATTCTCGTTTAAGGCCTCAATGTCACGAAGGCGTTTTCGCCCTTCAACCCCGGCTTTTTCGAAACACCGGGTAATCAGCAAATGGCACAACGCCATCACCGAGGTGTGGTTGAACAACGGGCCGGGCGCAAGTGTCTGGCATTGGAAGTGCCAACCGGCGGCCGTCTCGAAGGGTGCGCTTTCGTCGGTAACGTAAAGAAGATTTGCCTTCGATCTCCGGATTTGCTCGAGAATTGCGTCCATCTGCGCAATTCGTCGGCGCATAGCAAAGACGACGACGACGTCCTTTTCACGAAGGCTCACGAAATGTTCGCCTAATGTCTGCCCAGAACCGGGGATGGCGACGATGTTTTCAATGACCTGGATCAGTTGCCATTGAAGATACGAGGCAAATGGGTGACTGCTTCGAAATCCGACAACCCAGACTTTTCGCGCATGGAGGATTGCTTCAGCTGCGGCCTCTATCTGACTGTCGGGAATAGAAATGAACGTCGCTTCAAGGTTTGCGATGCCTTGGGCTATATGTGCCTCTACCGACTGGATCGACGCAGCGTTGGCCGAACTCGCGAGAAAAAGCCGGGACCCGGTTTGCTTTTCCTCCCGCGCATGGCGGCGGGCTTCCTCGTAGGTTTCATAGCCGAGCCGCTGGATGAACCGTGTGACAGTGGCCTTTGAAACGTGCGCGAGTGCCGCAAGTTCCTGTGCTGAATAGCTCGCGAGTTCGCCGGGAAAATCGCAAACGAACTCAGCCAATCGCTTTTCCGCCGGATGAAGGTTGGGAAGCGCCTCTCTCACGCGAAACAGGAACGAACGATCTTTCGGCACAGTACTCTCCGCGACATCTCCAGGCGGCGGACTTTCCGTCGCAATCTCCCGATTTGCAATCGGAAAACTCAAGCTGCCGCGCCCGAGCGCCCTTGTCACTGCGCCAAACTCGCAGCGACTGATGCGAGAGGAAACATCCGCTTGAGGAGGAGTTTAGTGGCTGATTCAATCGGGGCGATCACTGGCGCGGACAGCTGCTGCTGAAGTTGGGCCGCTGCTCTGCCAAGCGGCCCGCCGCCGATGATGACCACCTCGGCGCCATCAAAATCCAGGCACTCTTTGACGGCAATGGCGAGGGCTGTCTGCAGCCGCTCTGGCTCGAAGGAGAGAGAGATTGGGTCCCCACTGGTCAATCGAGTGCCGGTGAAAAGGTTGGCAAGCCCGAGGCTCACTGCCTTTGCCGCGAAGCTCTCGACGAGATCTGGTGTGACTGTCGCAATGCCGAACCGTCGTCCGCCGAACGCAGCTTCCAGCATGCTTGCCTCGCATATGCCGATAATGGGTATATCGGTCATTTGTCTCAGCGGTTCGAGCCCCGGATCCCCGAAAGCGCTGACGATGATGCCATCAGCCCTTGACGCCGCGGTCAACCCCATCTGCACGACGCCGTCGGCGGAGGCGGCAAGCTCATTGCCGTTGAGGATCATCGGCACGCCTCTTGCCGCGGTCACGCCTTCGACCGAAATGCCAGCGGGAACAGACTGGCGAGCGATGTCGGTCATCATCGCCGTGGTCGCCTCCGATGTGTTTGGATTGATGATAACGATGTGTGTCATGGTCCTTCGGACGCCGCAGCCGCGCGTCCACCTCCCTGATTTATTGTATTTTTCGGGTTTCTCAGCCGTATAGAAGGCAGGCAACCCGGCCAGCTCGTCCCGCTGCGACGAGTGCCGGAACTTCGGTAAGACAGGGTTCTGATACCTGCGCGCATCGTGGCGCAAACGCGCAGCCGGGCGGCATGTTGGCCAGATCCGGCGGCGCGCCCGGAATGGTGATCAGTCGATCGCGGCCGTTTGCAAGTTCAACGCGCGCGCCGAGCAGCCCTTTTGTATAGGGATGTTTCGGCTCGCGGATGATGTCTTCAACGCGCCCCTCCTCGACGACCCGTCCCGCGTACATGACCGCGATGCGGTCAGCGACCTCGGCAGCAACGCCGATATCGTGGGTTACGAAGATGACGGACAATCCATACTCCTTCTGCAATTCGCGGATTAGCAGCAGGATCTGGATCTGTACGGTGGCATCCAGCGCCGTCGTCGGCTCATCGGCGAGAAGGACCTTTGGATTGCACGCCAGCGCCATGGCGATCATCGAGCGCTGCAACATGCCGCCCGACATCTCGTGGGGGTAATTCTGAAGGCGACGCTCTGGCGAGGGAATGCGAACCTTCTCAAACAAGGCAAGCGACCGGGCAGCCGCGGCGGAGCGAGAAATCTTTTCATGGCGCATGATCGTCTCTTCGATCTGCCGGCCAAGCGTGTAGACCGGATCGAGGGCAAGACGCGGCTCTTGAAACACCATCGACACGACGGCGCCACGCAGATTGCCGAGCTCGCGCGTCGACAGGCCGGTGACCTCGCGTCCGGCCACCGACATCGACCCGTCGATTGTCGTCCCCTTCGGATGCATACGAAGCAGCGAGCGCATGGTGACGCTCTTGCCCGACCCGGACTCCCCCAGGAGGGCCACGACCTCGCCAGCCCTTACCTGGAGGCTGACGCCATTGACGGCCTTCACCGGCTTGCGTCCTCGATTGAAGGTAACGGAGAGGTTCTGAATATCGATCACAACATCGGATTGCGTCATCTCAAGCCTCCATGGTGATGGGCGCACGGCTGTGGCCCGACCCCGGTGTCGACATTAGGCAGGCGGTGGACTGCTCGTCGGAGACAGTTGCCAGCGACGGCGCAGTTCGGCTGCAGGCATCCTCGGCGAAGCTGCAACGGGTATGAAAGCGACAGCCGCTGGGCGGATCGATCGGGTTCGGTGGATCCCCAGAAAGCGGCGGCTCCAGCGTTCTCTCAGATGGATCCATTTTCGGCATCGAGGCCAGCAGCGCCGAAGAGTAGGGGTGCTGCGTGTTTTCGAAGATTGCCTGCCGGCTGCCGATCTCGGCGACCTTGCCGAGATACATCACCATGACCCGGTCGCACATGAAGCGGACCACGTTGAGATCGTGGGAAATGAAGAGATAGGTCAGACCGAAGTCGCGCTTGAGGTCGAGCAGCAAGTTGAGAACCTGTGCTTCCACCGATTTGTCGAGCGCGGAGACCGCCTCGTCGAGGATGATCAGCCTTGGTTGGAGCGCCAGCGCGCGGGCGATGTTGACGCGTTGCCGCTGCCCGCCCGACAGTTCGTGCGGGTATCGCCCGGCAAAGCGCGTCGGCTCCAGCCCCACCCGATGAAGCAGGTCGTGAGCGCGCGCAATCGCCTTTCCGGCCGGAACACCATGAACCTGCGGCGCAAAGGCGATCGATTGCTCGATCGTCAGCCGAGGATTGAGCGAGGCATAGCTGTCCTGGAAGACCATCTGCACCTGACGGCGGTATTGAGCAAGCGGCAACGTGCTGCCGACAGTCTCGCCATCGAACAGGATGTCGCCCTGATCGCGAACGATGAGGTTCATCAACAGCCGCGCCGTCGTCGATTTACCGCAGCCGCTTTCCCCGACGACGCCGAGCGTCTCGCCCTTGAGAATATCGAAGTCGACGCCATCGACGGCGCGCACGACTTTCCGCGGCCCGAGAAAGCCACTGGTTTTGACCGGAAAATGCTTCAGAAGCCCGCGGGCGGAGATGAGGGGCTGAGCCGGTCCACCGCGCTCGCCGATTTGCATATCCTGATTGTAGGGTGAAATTGCTGCGCTCATGATTTCACGTCCATGGCTGTGCGCAGCCCGTCGGAGAAAAGATTGAAGCAGACCGAGGTGGTGAAGATCATCAATCCCGGCAGAGCCGCGACGAACGGATTGTTGTAGATCGCTGTTCTCAGCGTATTCAACATCAGTCCCCATTCGGCATCGGGCGGACGCACGCCAAGGCCGAGAAACGACAAGCCGGACGCAAGTATCATCGAGACCGAGATCAGGCTGGTGGCGAAGACGAAAATGGGACTGAGAACATTGCCGAGAATGTGCACCCGAATGATGGTGCGATCAGGAGCGCCGGATGCGCGGGCCGCATCGACGTAGTCGAGTTTCCTGACCTGGGTCGTGACGCTTTCTGCAACGCGCGCGATCTGCGGGATGAAGACCACGGTCAGCGAGACCAGCGCATTGGTCAGGCCCGAACCAAGGGCGCCTGACAAAGCGACGGCGAGCAGCACGGAGGGGAATGCGTAAAAGACGTCGATCGTGCGCATGATCAGCGTGTTGGTGATCCCGCCGGCATAACCGGCAATGATGCCGATTCCTGAGCCGATGACGAAGGCGATCGGAACCGGGATGACGCCCATCACCAGAGAGAGACGGGCGCCATAAATCAAACGCGAGAGCATATCGCGTCCAAGTTCGTCGGTGCCGAGCATATATCCGGGCGTCCCGATCGGCTTTAGGCGGCGAATGACGCTGCCTTTCGACGGGTCGTAAGGGGCGATATAGGGCGCGAATATCGCGATGAGCACCAAAAGAATGACGACGCCCAAAGCCGCGAGCGCCACCGGATCACGACAAAGACGGCGAACGACACCGCTCCAGAAACCCGGTGATTTGAGGATTTTGGGCGCTTCCGAGGCCAGATCTGCTGTAATGACGGCCATGGGTCAGCTCCTCTGGATGCGTGGATCGATTGCGCTCTGCAGCACATCGACGATGAGGTTCAGGAGGACGAAGAACATCGCAAGTACGAGGATCGTGCCCTGCAGGATCGGCAGGTCGCGGGTGAAGATGGCGCCGTTCAACAGGAAGCCGGTGCCCGGCCAGGAGAACACGGTCTCGATCAGGATCGATCCGCCCAGGAGATAGCCGAGCTGCAGGCCCATGACAGAAATTGCGGTCGGGGCGGCATTGCGCACCACATGGCGCATGATCTGCCGGTTCATCAGCCCCTTGGCAGCCAGCGCCTGGGTGAAATCCTGTGACAGGATATCGGCCACCAGCGAGCGGATGGTGCGGGCGATTATTCCCATCGGGATGACGGACATCGTGACCGCAGGTAGGATCAGGTATTGCATATATTCCCAGCTGAAGCTGCGTCCGTCCGATCCTCCAGGCCCGCCGCCCATTGCCGGCAGCCAACCGAGCGTGACAGAAAATGCAATGACGAGAACCATGCCCAGCCAGTAATGCGGGACGCTGACACCAAGCATCGCGAAAGCGGAGGCGAGGCGATCGATCCAGCCGCCCCGGAAGACGCCTGCCACGAAGCCGAGTACCGAGCCGACGGTGAAGCCGATGATCGTCGCGGCAAGCGCCAGGATGATCGAGTTGACCGAGGCATCCATGATTTCGCTGAGCACCGGGCGGCCGGACGCGATCGAGACACCCAGGTCGCCATGCAGCGTACGCCATGCCCACAGGGCATATTGCACCGGCAGCGGGCGATCAAGGCCGTAGAAGGCCCGCATCTGGTTCTGCATCTCTGCAGAGGCGTCGGATGGCAGGATCGCGGCCAGTGGGTCACCTGGAGCTATATGGATCAGCATGAAGCAAACGATGCTCACACCGATGGCCACGGGAATGACATGCAGCAGTCGTTTCAAGGCATAGGCCAGCATGGTTTCCTCACAATATTGTTCGGATCGGGCATAATGAACTGCGCGCCGGCGTGCCGGCGCGCAGGCCCATGCGTTGGATCAGGGGTCCATGCTGATGGTGGAGAAGTCCTGGAACCAGTTCTGTGCCTGGACGAAGCCCTTGATCTTGCCGGTCATGGCACGCGGGTTGACGTCATGGGTCACCATGAGGAACAGGGCTTCGTTCACGTATTTCTCGTGGATCTGCTGAAGCACCTTGTCCTGTTCGGCAGCGTCGAAGGTCGTGCGCACCTTGTCGAAGAGGGCATCCATCTCAGGGTCGCAATAGTAACCCCAGTTGGTACCGTTCGGTGGTGCGAGGTTGCATTGCGACTGGCGGATCAGCGCGGTGAAGGGATCCTGGATGAAGTAACTGTAGTTGATCGCCGTCGCACCCTTGGCGCTCGGATCCTTAGCACCGGCACGCCAAATGTTGATGACGGTGTTCCAGTCAGCGACCTCGTATTCGATCTTGATGCCGATTTCAGCCAGCGTCTGCTGGATGTATTCGTTCATCTGCAACGGCAGCATCTGGCCCGAGCCGGAGGACGAGATGATGACTTTGGTCGTGATGGGCTTGTCCGGACCGAAACCGGCCTCAGCCATCAGCTTCTTTGCCTCTTCGACATTGTAGCTCAGCTTGAACGTCGGGTTGCCGAACCACTGGTGGCCAGGCGGCAGATAGCCCTGCGCCGGGATCGACAGGCCGCCGAGCAGTTCGTTCAGGCCGTCGCGATCGACCGCAAGGTTTGCCGCCTTGCGAACGCGAATGTCATTCCACGGCGAACCCTCGACACGAGAGAAATGCCAGGTCCAGTTGTGCGGATAGGAGTTGGTGATGATCTTGAAGCCTGCGTCCTTCAGCGAGCTGACGGAATCTGGAGCCGGTGCTTCGATCCAGTCGACCTGGCCGGACCGAAGCGCGGCGACGCGGGTGTTCGGTTCAGGCAGCGGGATTAGAATCAGCTTGTCGAGCTGTGGTACGCGCTTCTTGTCCCAGTAGTCCTTGTTCGGCGTCAGCTCGACGCGCTCGCGCGGGGTGAAACCACTTTCCATTTTCCATGGGCCGGTGCCGGAGGGTTTCTGGGCAACCGCGTCCCAGCTCTTGTTCTGGGCTTCCCAGTTCGTCGGCGATGATATCAGGATCCAGCTGATCTGATAGGGCAGGGTGGCATCCGGTGTCTTGGTGGTAATTTCGACCGTGAGCGGATCGATGACCTTGTAGGAGGCAACGGCCGGAATGCGTGATTTGCCTTGCGCGGACTGACGCTTGTCGAACTGTGGGGCATCCTGCTTCAGGATCTTGTCGAGATTCCATACAACGGCATTCGCGTCAAAGGCGCTGCCATCATGAAACTTCACCCCATCACGAAGCTTGAATACCCATTTCGTTTTATCAGTCGCGTCGACGTCCCAGGAGACCGCAAGGCTCGGTATCAGGCTCGAAGGCTTGTCTGCGCTCGTCAGATCCCATTCGATGAGCGAATTGTAGACGGTATAGCCCATGAACCGCTGACCCTCGCCCCCTTGGTCAGTTTGGCCAGTCGTCAGGGGAATATCGGAGGCAGTCATCCCGATGCGCAACGTACCCGCAGCCAGCGCTCCGCTTGCGTTTGCCGTCATCATTGCAAACGTAGCAGATACTGCAAGGATTGCCGTGCGGAAGATCATGGTCATTCGCTGGCTACGGGAAATGTGAGTGTCCCTATGCGTCATTCTGTTCCCTCTTTTTTGCTGCCGCTGAGCGTCTGCCCAGTCGAAAGAAGAGAAGCAGGTTTCGTGCCAAGTTATGTGAAACTATAATTTCATCTTATTGGTCAATTAGATAACCTCTTAGGGGGAGATGTATTGCTCGCTGATGATGACTTTGATGTTGCCGAGTTTGTGAACGGCAGTCAAAGCATATGCTCAAACAAGCGCCAGGGCTCCACCGTGAGCAAAAACAGCTATTTCTCAGCCGTGGGCGGACGGCCTCCTCAGACAAATATTCCATCGAGCAAGGCTGAGTTTACGACGGCCTACGCGGTTACACGCGTGGCCTCTTGACGGCCAATCTTCACAATGCGCGTCGCGGATCGCGCCTGGAAACGATCGCCGGATCCCCCAGCGCTCGTAACGAAGCCGACCAACTGCTCATTTGCCCCTCACTGCGCCCATGTAGTTCCCGCTTGCTTGGAGACAATCCCGCCAGTGATGAGCTTGGGACCTAGACGAAGAGTGCGCTGTTTTCTCGGGCCACCGGCGCCGATGTGCTTCCGGCAAGAACGCTCTTTTTTTGCCGGGCACGACGTGGGAGCGGAGAACAGGGCCACGATCGCTCGCTCATCGAAACCTGAAAGCTCAACGCCGTCGATCCGCTTGCCTATCTGACCGCCACTCTCACCGCCATCGTCAACGGCCGCAAGCAGAGCCGGATCGACGAACTCTTGCCGTGGCATTGTCCGGTCTTATGTCGCTAGTGCCGCTAATGACTGCTGAGGCCCGAAGCGGTCACTGGGAATAGTCCGATTTTAGGCCCTCGCTGTTACTATCCATATCGAGGCGACTAGTGCCACGCTCGCCGGGTTTTCGAGCCCTGCGAGTGCTTCGCGCAACTTGGGTTGCGCCGTCGACTTGATCATGGCGTTCTCGCGAGCAATTTTACCAAGCGGGCCAATGCTCAACAGCACGCGCGTCATTGCGTCAACGTCACCACTTGTCACTGCTTCGTCATAAGGCACGATCGCAATGTCTTTAAATCCGGCAGACATCAGAACGTTGTGAACATATCCCGCGTCTGAAAAGCTGAAAGGGGTGTCGTCTTCTGGCGATTGAAATCCCGCCGCAAGTAACGGAAACCTGTCCAATTCATTATCCCGAAAGGGCCGCCAACAGCAGAATGCAAGCCTGCCATCGAGCTTTAGCAACCCGATGGAAATTGGAGAAAGCGGCTATTGGATCGCCAAATGACATCACGCCAAAACGGGAGAAAATCGCATCCACGCTGCGGGGGGTAGCTCCAGAACCTGAGCGTCAACCTCAATCAAGCGAACACATTTGCATTGGCTCGTACGTTGACCGGCGACCGCGAGGAGCTATTCTGGAATATCTACACCGTAAATCAACCCTTCCTCACCGACCCGATCCACTAATTGCAAGATCGTCTGCCCGTCCCACAACCGACATCGGTCACGGTATCCGTAGGACCCAAATGCAACTCCTCCATGGCTCGCAGGCCAAGAGGAGAAAGCTGGCGGTCAATGAGTTCGTATTCTTCGGCCCAGGCCTTAGCGTGCAATTGCCTTGGACTGCAGGTATCGATGCCTGCTTCTGTCATTCACTGGTCCGTCCGATGATCCCGTGATTTCCCATCCGCGTGTGAGCGGCACACCGCCTCTGATGTCCGTTGTCAATGCTTTAGGCGCGAGGAACCGACCGCCCAAACGAACGGCTGTTCATGATGATGATCGCGTATGGGTGGAGGCGGAACTCAAGGACGTCGGTGATCAAGCTCTGATGCGCGGATTGGCTACCGCATTCCCGATAGTGCGTCCGGGGCTGCTCCGATCTTACTGCGGGCGTCGGTCAAATGCCGGCCACAAAGCGTCTGACGGGTGTTCCCCTGCCGTTGTTCCGCCCCCGCCCATGCGCGAGGTGCAAGTTCGATGTGGCGATCTATAATCTGATCGCCTGCGCCTCCCTTGCAACAGCCCACATGAAGCCGGTCAGCTCACGGGCAATGGCGGTACAAACCACCGTCGTTCGCTTTCCGCGCCCGGTCAACATTCGATAACGAGCCGTCAACCGGCTCTGAGCCTTCCATGCTATCTCCCGCACTTTCGGCGGCGCTTGCTCCAGACGGTACAGCTTCCTCGCGCCGACCTTCGGCGGATGGCGATAAGTCCAGGCGCTCTCGACCAACATGTGCCGAACCCGGCCGTCTCTCGACTGGACGCCGGGCCCAGCATCAATGGAGAACAGCCATGACAGAGTATATCGGTCTCGACGTGTCAATGAAAGAGACAGCAATTTCGATCCGTCGCGCGGGCAGGCGGATCTGGCGCGGGAAGTGCGCCTCTGATCCCGCCGCCATAGCCGAACTTATCCGCACGCGAGCGCCAAGTGCGGAGCGCCTTGTGTTCGAAACGGGCCCTCTCTCGGTATGGTTCTATCATGCGCTGCGCGCCGAGGGACTGCCGGCCATTTGCGTCGACGCTCGTCACGCCAAAGCCGTGCTCGACATGGCTGCCAACAAAACCGATGCCAACGACGCCGACGGGCTCGCGCACCTGGCGGAGGTCGGTTTCTTCCGCGAAGTCCGAGTAAAGGCCTTCGACAGCATGCTTTCTCGGACATTGGTCGCGGCTCGCACGAAACTCATGCGAACGACACTGGACGTAGCGAACCAGATTCGGGGATTGATGAAAACGTTCGGCCTTATCGTTCCGTGCAGTATGGGGGGCAAGTTTGAGGTGCATATTCGCTCCCTCCTGGCCGACAACGCCGGCCTTTCGAGGATAATCCTGCCCTTACTCGAAGCGTGGCGTAGCCTGCGCCTCCAGGCGGCTAGGTTGGGGAAGCAGCTCCTCGCCGAAGCACGTAGAAACCAGCAATGTCAGTTGCTTATGTCGATCCCCGGCGTTGGCGCGATCACAGCTACTGCCTACATAACTGCCGTCGAGGATCCCGCGAACTTCAAGCGATCGCGCTCGGTAGGCGCATGGCTAGGGTTGACGACGCGGCGCTATCAATCAGGCGAAGTAGACTATGACGGCCATATCTTCAGACGCGGTGACACTCATGTGCGTTCGCTTCTCTATGAAGCGGCGGTGGTGATCCTGACCCGCAGCCGGGCCGACAGCGATCTGCGTAAATGGGGTACAAAACTACGCGAGAAGATTGGCTTCAAACGCTCCGCGGTCGCTGTCGCCCGCAAACTCGCCGTCATCATGCATGCGATGCTTCGATCCGGTGAGCCCTTCAACAGGGCGACAGCCACTACCTAACTCTCGAGCTCTGTAACGCCCATGGCGTGAAGAGGCGTCCCTGCCGGGACCGAGGCTGGTCCATTCCGTTAAGACCGTTGCACCACGAGTTGCTCGGAGCGTGCGAGACATACATTGGAAGGACCGTCCCGCGAAGCACCATAATGCGGCGACCCATGTCGACCGCGTAGACGACCATGCTCTCGGCAAACAGCCTCTCACACCTAAAAAGGCGCTTGCAAATCTCGCTATTAGACGACGGCCTTACACAGATCCGGCTGACCACCTGGGTCGGTCATGAGAGCCCGGGAGTCAATCGAGCACACATCGGATGGTGTAATCCGGAGGATGACCGGGGGACGCGGGGCAGTCGTTAAGACGGCTAGTTTGACAGGCAGAAAGAAGCCGACTTCGCTCGTTTCTGGGCCTGCCTCCGGGGTCATCCCGCCCTGGCGCTCGCAAAGAAAAAACAGTTTTTAAAAGTCCTTGCGTCCGGATCATACGGTTGTTTTGGCTTGTGTCGTACGCTGCTCCGTATCCTAACGTTAGGCACCTCGTTACCAAGCGACTTCGTAGATCCTCGCGGCATCCGACAGCGACACCGTGCGCGGATTGTTGACCAGCAGGCGGATCTGTTTCATCGCACTTTCCGCTAGCAGGGGAAGCCCGTCCTTGGGAATTCCGACATCCCTCAGGCGTACGGGCAGGTTGAGGCGCACAGGCAGTATTGCCAGTCCTTCGATGAAACCGGCAAGCCGCTCAGCCTGACCGGCGGGCTCAAGGTCAGGAAAAAGGCACGGCGCCAGTTCCGCATAGGCATCACCGCACGCGATCGCGTTGAAGCGCAGCACATGCGGCAGGACCAGACTGTTGGAAAGGCCGTGCGCAACGTGATAGCGGCCACCGATCGGGTAGGCGAGAGCATGGACGGCAGCGACCGGCGAATTGGCAAAGGCCTGACCGGCCAACATGGCGCCGAGCAGCATCGCCTGCCGGGCGGCGAGATCGGTTCCTTTCATGACTGCGATCTCGATATTTGCCCCGAGTAGCCGAAGAGCCTCCTTGGCTAGGGCACGGGAAACCGGATTGTTGTTCGCACTCGCGGAGGTAAAAGCCTCGATGGCGTGCACCATGGCGTCAATCCCCGTTGCAGCCGTCACGGCTGGAGGAAGGCCGAGGGTCAACTCCGCGTCGAGAAGTGCCGCATCCGGCAGTAGCACCGGCGATACGACGCCTTTTTTCTCGTGTGCACCCGTAGTGACAATGGAAATTGGAGTGACTTCGGAGCCGGTGCCTGCCGTCGTCGGCACGAGTACCAGCGGAAGGCGCTGCCCACGAACCTTAGCTACACCATATATATCGCCGAGTGCTTCGCCGCTTTTGCAGAGCAGGGCTACAAGTTTTGCGACATCGAGCGACGAGCCGCCGCCAATGCCCAGCACACCCGTGGCACCGAAACCGATCGCCTGCGCCACAGCCGCATGAATGATGGCTTCCGGCGGATCGGCGACAACGCCGGTGAAGACCGATACTTCAACGCCGCCGTCCGCAAGGCTTGCCAGGGCCGGCTGAACAAGCCCCGCCTTGACGACGCCTTCGTCCGAAATCACCATGACGCGCGACCCAAGTCGCGTTTTCGTCAGCTCCGAAAGCCTTGCGATGCAGCCCGGTCCCGCGATGATCTGCGGGACGGTCGCGAATGTGAATGTGGACATCTTGGCCTGTCTCTCACTGATGCCATTTGACGAGCGGCTGATAGTGATGCGGCTGGCGCATGACGACAAGATCCTTTCGTCTGACGATGTTCGTCGGATAAGGCGTGTCGAGATTGGTGGTGTCGACGGCTGCCGCCGCAATCCCGTCCTCGTCCAGGATTGCCGATTCCTGACGCGGAAAGGCAAAGGAATCCGGCCCGAAGACAGCGCTCTTGCCTTGGTATCCCCGTGCCGCATCCAGGACGTTGGCGAAGGCGAAATAGAGGTTGTTCTCGCCACCGCGCACGCGCAACGCATGCCAGTGGTAGGGATCGGCGCCCTTGGGGATCGGATAGTTATGCGGGATTTTCGTGCCGGTGTGGCTGCCGGTGAAAGTGCCTGCTATGGCTGATGGGCAAGCGACCACGTCGCATCCCATCAGCGCGAGCGAACGGATGGCTTCCGGATAGAGCGCGTCATGGCCGACCGCCAGGCCGACGCGGCCGATGGCAAGATCGTAGACTTTCCATTCGTCGCCGGCCGTCGCCCAGCTGTCGGCAATGCCGAGATGTGTCTTGCGATAGCTGCCCACGAGGCCCTCGGGGCCGGCGAGAACAGCGCTGTTGTAGACCTTGTCCCCGTCCTCTTCGGCAAATCCGGCTACAAGATAGAAACCGAGCTTCATCGCCAGACGAACGAAGGCCGATACCGTCGGGCCCGAGAGCGATTCCGCCCTGCCATGCGGGGCCTCCAATCCTGTCAGAGATAGTTCCGGGAACACCAGAATATCCGGTGCTGTCGTTGCCTTCGCCTCGGCTGCCAGATCGGCGATGCGGGCGAGATTGTCGGCGACAACGGAGGTGGGGGCGAACTGGGCGACGGCGGCGCGCGATGCGCGTCCGCGCGGGATCGGCTGGTAGCCATAGAGACGGAAGTAATCGCCCGGATTCCAGGTGAAGCTGTTGGTCATCATGTTCATGTAGAGCTCGGGCCGGCGGGACTTGAAGACCGGTTCGAACAAGACCTCGCGGCGGCGGGCGCGGGCAAGATCGACCGTGCCATAGGCAATCCCGTCGCCCGTATCGATCGATGCTGCGACCGTGCCGTCCGGTTCGATCAGGCAGCTTCCACCGGAAAACTGCACGGTTCTCTCCAGCCCCCACCGGTTGCTTTCGATCACATAGCAGGCGTTTTCGAAGGCGCGGTTGATCCAATAGGGTGCCGGCGTGCGCTCCTGCAGCCAGTTGGAGATATGGCAGATGATGTCGGCACCGGCGAGTGCCTCCAGGCGCGCCGTCTCGAAGAAGTGCAGATCCATGCAGACCAGCATCGAGATCCGGCCGATCTCGGTTTCGAATACCTCGTGGACGATGTCGCCGTTGGCAGCCCATTTCGGTTCCGCGATATAGGGATGCGATTTGCGATGCCGGCCAACGACGCCGCCTGGGCCGATCAGGACGGCGGTATTGTAGTAAAGATCGCTTGCCGGATCGACTTCCGGCATGCCGACGACGATATAGCAGCGGTGTTTGCTGGCAATGGCCTGGAAAACATCCGTGGTCGCTCCGGGGATAGTCTCGACGAAAGGTTTCACCTCGGCCCTGTCGAACCAGCAATAGCCGGTCGTGCCCATTTCGGGCGTGACGATCAGGCGCGCACCTGCCTCCGCTGCCTCCTCGCAAAGGGCTGTCAGCCGGCTGATATTGCGCGCCTTTTCGAACATGGTCGGTTCGAACTGGATGGTGGCCGCGGTATAGCTTTGTGTCGATGTCATGGTTGTTCCCATTGTCTCTATGAAAGGATATCGGTCTGTTTCAGACAGCCATATGCCGATGAACAAGCGCGTCGGAGAGCGTGTCGATGGCGCCGGCCGCGACCACGCCTCCCTTCTCCAGCATTGCGAACTGATGAGACGCGTGCCGCGCAAAGGCGACGTTTTGCTCGACGAGAATGATCGTCATGCCGATCTCGCGATTGAGCCGGATGATGATCTTTTCAATCTCCTCGACGATGGAGGGCTGGATGCCTTCGTTCGGTTCATCGAGAAGAAGCACCTTTGGGTCGGCGGCCAGCGCGCGGGCGATAGCAAGCTGCTGTTGCTGACCGCCCGAAAGCACGCCGCCAGGTCGATCGAGGTTGGCCATAAGATAAGGGAAGAGCTCCGGCACCAGCGCCGGAATCTCGCGTTTGCCATCGGTGCGGGCAAAGGCGCCCATCAGGATGTTCTCACGGATGGTAAAATCGGGAATGATCTCCCTGCCCTGGGGGACATAGGCGATACCGGCCCTGGCCCTCACATGCGTTGGGGACAAGGCGATGTCTTTTCCCTGCAGACGCATCTCGCCCGTCATGCGGTCGGTCAGCGCCATCAGGGTTTTCAACAGCGTCGTCTTGCCGGTGCCGTTGCGGCCGAGAATGCTCGTCACCTTGCCGGCCGGAACATCGAGCGTGATGCCGTGCAGGATATGGCTGCGGCCGTAGTAGCTGTGCACGTCTTTCAACGACAGCATCAGGATATTCCTTTCGAACCGAGATAGGCTTCGCGAACTTTCGGATTGCGTTCGATATCTTCGACGCTTCCTTCCGCCAGAACCTCTCCGAGATGGAGAACGGTGATGCGCTCGGCGATTTCACGGACGAAGCCCATGTCGTGTTCGACAACGAGAATCGTATGGCGACCTTTGAGATTGTTTATGATCTCTGCGGTCTTGCGGGTTTCCGCCTGGGTCATCCCGGCGGTCGGTTCATCGAGCAGAACCACCTTGGGATCCTGGACAATGAGCATGCCGAGCTCCAGCCACTGCGTCTGGCCGTGACTGAGATAGGCGGCCATCATGCCGTGCTCGGCATCGAGGCCGATGAGGGCAAGGACGTCGTCCACACGCCCTGCCTCGGCGCGCGAAAACCCAAACCGCAGATTGGCGAGCACTGAAGGGTTGCGGCAATTGGCGACCTCCAGATTCTGTCGCACGGTAAGATCGCGAAAGACGCTGGGGATCTGGAATTTCCGGCCTATGCCGGCGCGCGCGATGCGGTGTTCGGGCCAGTTGGTGATGTCGGTGTCGTAGACGAAGACCTTGCCCTGCGTGCTGCGCGTCTTGCCGCTGACCAGATCCATCAAGGTCGTCTTACCCGCGCCGTTCGCGCCAAGCAGCACACGCAGCTCGCCGTCGAAGACGGTGATGCTGACATTGTTGACGGCGCGGAAGCCGCCAAAATCGACGCTGAGACCGTCGATGGTCAATGCGATCGCACTCATATCACAATGCCTCGCTTTGTTGCTGCAACGATGAAGATGCAGCGCCTGGTTTGAGCCGGCGGATAAACTGCCGCAGCACATCATGTGCAACGCCGCCAAGGCCACGCGGCATGAACAGAACGACCAGCACGAAGATGAGACCGATGATTGCCTTCCATGCCTCGACCAGCGCTTCGGTCTCGCTGACCTCCGCCTCGATCATGTTGATCAGGATCGCGCCGATGCAGGCGCCGAGCAGGGAGGAGCGGCCGCCGACGGCAGCCCAGACCACCATCGTCACGGAAAAGGACAGGTCCATGAACGTCGGAGAGGCGAACTCTGCGACGACCACGTAGAGCATGCCGGCAACGCCGGCGATCCCCGCCGAAATCACGAAGAAAAACACCTGGTAGAGCGAGACGTCGAAGCCGAGATAGCGGGCGCGCACATGATCGTCGCGGATGGCCTGCAGGATCATGCCGGCGCGGGTTTCAACAATGAGACGGGCACCGATGAGCGTCAGCGACAGGCATGTGGCACACAGATAATAGGTCGCCCGGCTGTAGGGATCGAATTCGATGCCGCCGATCGTCAGCCAGCCAAGATCCGTCAGGCCGTTGAAGCCGTTGGTCACCGGTTGCGCATCGACCACGACGAGGCGGACAAGCAGAACGAGCGCCAGCGTGATGATCGAGACGAAAACGCCAGAAATGCGCTTGCGGAAAACCAGCATGCCAAGTGCTCCGGCAATTACCACCGGAAGCACGATGCCGAGCACCAGCCCCACCGACTGGCTTTGAAACGGAAGCCAGAGGAAGGAGCCCTTGTTGATGCAGCAAAGCTCCGTCGGCGCGCCGGGCTCGGCATTCCAGAGCATGAAATCAGGAACGGGCTTATCGGAGCCCTGTTGGAGACTGGTCAGGCTCGACAGCTTCAGCGACATGGCCAGCATGTATGCGCCGAGGCCGAAAAACAGTCCCTGGCCGAGATTGAGAATACCTGCATATCCCCATGTGAGCGCGATGGCGACGCCCAGCATGCCGTAGACCAGGTATTTCGAAATGCGATTCAGCCAGAATTCGTCGCCAAAAACGGGCGCTGCAAAAATCACCGCGATGAAGAGCACATAGGCCGCGACCTGGAATTTCCGTTCGATGCTCATGTCAGCGCCCCTTGAACGAGAACAGCCCGCTGGGCTTGACGAGAATGACGAGAATGACGACCCCGAACACGACGGCACGTGCCAGGATGTCGTTCGTCCCGATGGCGACCAGCGCATTGATTTCGCCGAGCAGCCCTGACGACAGGATGGTGCCGAAAAGGCTACCGACCCCGCCGGTGACGACGACCATGAAGCCGTCGACGACCATTGTCGTGCCCATATCGGGAAAGACCGTCTTGAAGCCGGACATCATGACGCCGGCAACACCGGCAAGGCCGGAACCGAACGCAAATGTCATGGCGTTGACGCGTTTCACGTCGATGCCGCAGGCTGCCGCCATTTTCGGGTTCCGGATGATGGCGCGAACCTGCATGCCGGCCGCCGTCCGGTAGAGAATGAACCACGTCGCCAGTGTCAGCGCGGCGGTAACGGCGATGATAAAGGTGCGGTAGGCATTGATGTCGGCGCCGGCAAGCCTGAACGTGCCCTGCAGGTAGGCAGGCACCGGGACGTTCTGCAGGCCGGCCCCAAGACCTTCGACATGAATGCCGAAAAAGGACAGGCCGAATTCGAGCCGCACGGCCTGCTGCAGGAGGATGGCGATCCCCCAGGTGGCGAGAAGCGTGTCCAGCAGACGGCCATAAAGCCGCCGCACAACCACCCGCTCGATCAGCAGACCGAGCAGGGCCGTCACGACGAAGGCCAGCGGGATCGCAAGCAGAAGGCTTGCCTTCAGCCAGATGCCGGAGAGGACGGCGACATAGGCGCCGATCATGACCATCTCTCCATGAGCCATGTTGATGACGCCCATAGCGCCGTAGGTGATGGCAAGGCCGAGCGCCACCAAAAGAAGGATCGAGCCGAGACTGAGGCCGATAAACAGAATGTCGAGCATAACGCCACCGTTCGTGACAAGGGTGGGCCGAACTCTGCTGCGCCTTGCCGATCCTGACGGCAGGATGGCAGCTTGGGGAAGAAGAGTGGAGGCCCGCCTTAACGAGACATGATCCCGCCACCCATGGATGGCGGGACGACGCGGGAGGGGTCAGCCCTTGAGCTTTGCGGCGTCGAGACCGTTGCTGGTGCAGAACAGATTGCTCTCCGTCTCCCCATAGGCCGAATAGGGCAGAGGCTTGATCGGCGCCGGGTAGGCGTTCACCACCTTGCTCTGGCCGTCCGCCTGCCATTGCCCGATGCGCGGCGTCAGCCAGCAATGCAGGTTGTCGGGGTCGGTGGTCACCTTGCCGCCGGGCGCTTCGTAGGTTTGGCTGCGAATTCCGGCCCTGATCGCGTCCGCGGACAGGTCGCCGGATTTTTCGACGGCCTGCTTCCACAGGAAGACCTGAAAATAGGCGGCTTCGAGAGAATGGTAGGTGACGGCTTTCGGATCGTTGACGAAGGTCCTGAAGCGATCGATGAAGCTCTTGTTCGCCGGCGTGTCGATCGACATAAAATAGGGGAAGGAGGTGTAGCTTCCGGCGGCATATTCGGCGCCCATCGCCGCGATCTCGATTTCGGAGGTGACCGTCGCGCAGATCGGCAGAACCTCCTGCGAGAGCCCCTGGTTCTTGAACTCGCGGTAGAAGGCGATGATGGAGTCGCCGACCACGTTGGACAGGACCACGTCGGCGCCCGACTCCTTGATCTTGCTGACCATGACGGCCCATTCCGAATGGCCAAGTTCCAGATATTCGTCCGCCACCCACTCGGCGCCGGCTGCCTCGATCAGCTTCTTGGAAACCTTAGCCATTTCGCGCGGATAGACATAGTTCGAGCCGACGATGAAGAATTTCTTCTTGCCCAGTTTCTCGACGATCCAGGGAATGTAGTTGGAGAGCTGCTGGTTCGGAACGGCGCCGGAATAGACGACGTTGCGCGAGCACTCGAAGCCTTCGTAATGCGTCTGGTAGAACAGCATGGCGCCACGTCGCTCGAAGATCGGCAGCACGGCCTTGCGGCTTGCTGATGTGTGGCAGCCGAACACGGTCGAAATCTTGTCCTTGAGGATCAGTTTCGAAGCCTTCTCGCTGAAGGTTTTCGGATCGGAAGCACCGTCTTCGACGACCACCTCGACGGGGCGACCGAGTACACCGCCGGTCGCGTTGATTTCGGCCACGGCCATCATGACGCCGTTCGCCAGAAGCTTCTCGGCAACCGAAAGCCCGCCCGTCTGCGAGTAAAGCGCGCCGACCTTGATGGCATCGGCTGCGAAGGCGCGGCTGCCCAGAGCCGGCAGGGCGAGTGCGGCGGAAGCGGTCGCTGCGGTTTTCAGAAATTCACGTCTGTTGAACACCATCTTGGTTCCCCTTTTTTTGATTGGCGCGGACGGCGGCAGAGCCCGCCAAACGGCGAGACTTTCATGCCGAAAAATGGATAGAGGACTGACGTCACTGTCAGCAAACAACAAAAAACCCGCGAGGCTTGTCACAGCCTGCGGGCATCCTTGCCATCACCGCATCACGGCTGCGCCGCGTGCAACAGCGGCACATGGCTTCGTCAAACGAAGGGATGTGCCGGAGGTGTTTTGTTGGAAACACGTGAAAAACTAATCATGTTTTTGGGGCGGGCGCAAGAGCTGTTCGGCGTTGATAATCGAATTGGCGATTTCATCGATCGGCACCCGCCGAGCCATCGCCTGGTCGCGCATTTCACGATACGCCTCATTCTCGCTGGTGCCGCGATTGGCCATCAGAATGGCTTTGGCCCGAGCAAGTTTCTGGTCGCCCAGTACCTTGCGTTTGTATTTGCGCGCTTCCTTGACGAGCTTTTGCCGCTCCAGCCACAGGTTGCGGGCGATGGCGAGATTGGTCAGCAGGCCAAAGGGTTTGATCGGTCTTTCGACAATGGCGAGTGCGCCGCTTTCCAGAACGATCTGCAGCGTCGAGGGGTTTTCGTAACCGACGATGGCAAGCATGGTCGGGGCAGGATTGGGGAAAGACTTCAGCAGGCGTTCGATTTCCGGTCGCGCCTCATCTTCCATCGCGAGGAAGACGACATCTGTCCCGTGCGGCAACTCGGCAGGCACCGGCCAAAGGCAACTGACCGTACAGCCGATACGGCGCAGGTGATCGACGAGAAACTCTCCTTCGGATGTCCGGGGGTGGATGACCAGAACCTTGAGATCCCGCAAATCTCTGAGAAGGGCGAAAGACATCGTCGCTCCCTCTCAAACCTGAACACGATGCGGGAAAGTCCGCGTCAAGTCCGGGCGATATTCTCGCATGAACGGGTCTGGCGCCACCCGGAGCGACGGATCATAGACGATGTCGTAGTCGCCCTGTGGATTCACCCTTGCCACTCTTGGCCACAGATGCGTGTGGTTTGTCGTCCGGTCTATCTTTACCGCGCCCTGCGGGGCATCGTACTCGACATCATAGAGAGCCGGCAGAAGCTGCTCAAGCCCGTCGCCACCGGCGCGCTGCAAAGCCGCCGCATAGAGATAAACCTGGAAATAAGCCGCTTCGGCCGGCGCGGTCGGCAGCATCTGCAGGCCGTATCGCTGTTGGTAAGCCGAGACGAAGGCGCGGGCGCGGGGCGTATCCAGAGAGGCGAAGAAGGGGGCTGCGGTGATATGCCCCTCGGCCACATCCGGCCGCATACGGATCACGTCCGCCTCGCTGGTCGACTGGCTCGCGATCGGCATTGTCGCCGCATCGAATCCGGCCTCCTTGAACGCCGTGTAGAAGGGAATGATACCGTCGCCGACGATCGTCGAATAGATGACATCCGGCTGTGCCGCGCGAATATGCTGGATGATCTTTGCAACGTCCTCGTTTTTGAGGTTCAGGGGAACATACATCTCGTCCAGCACCTGTCCGCCCAGCTGGAGAAACAGGTCGCTGATCGTCCGATTGGATTCATAAGGATAGACGTAGTTCGACCCCACAAGGAAGACCCGCTTTCCATAATGCTCGGTCAGGAAGTCAACGAGCTGGACGGAGTTCTGGTTGGGGGCGGCTCCTGTATAGATGCAGTGACGGGAGTATTCGAATCCCTCGTAGAGCGTCGGGTAAAACAGCAGTGCATCACGGGCCTCGATGACGGGCAGAACAGCTTTGCGGGTGCTCGACATATGGCAACCGAAAACGACCCGGACCCGGTCTTCGTCGCAAAGCTTGACTGCAAGTTCCTTGTAGAGATTAGGCGTCGATTGCGGATCATAGGCGATGGGTTCGATCGCCCGGCCGAGCACGCCGCCCGCCGCGTTGATCTCATCGATCGCCAGCACGGTCGCGGCCTTTTGGGTTTTTTCCACGGCTCCGGTCACACCCGTTTCGGAGAACAGCACACCGACCCGCCAGTTTTCTGAATGCATCATCGCCCACCAAAAAATAAAAAAGCTCCCGCCCGTTTCCGGTCGAGAGCTACCCTGCTCATGGAATATCAGCGGCTCATTGAAGCCTGCCGATCCATGATGTCAGTTTCCGTGTCCGGTGACAATAGCGGAACGAAAGGCACCTTTCATCGCGATGATCGCTGTCGGCGTAGTGGCGTTGCTTTGTCCCGGCTACTTCATGACCCACTGGCCTTCACGCATCGCGCGCGAACGGGATGAGATTGATCCGCCTGTTAGAATTCATCCCTTCAAAGCGCATCTAGTCGTTTGTCGGATCGAAGATGATGAGACAATTTTTGTAGTACGAATTCGCCACGCCCATGAAGATTGGGCAACTGATTCAATTTAGCGACGCCTCGGATGGAACTGTGGGATTTGGTGTGTCTCAGGTTCGAATCGGTTCAAGACCCTCAATTGGGCAGACCCTTACCAAGGGCTCGTGTGGACTACGCGTTACGCCGCCAATTGCCAGGCGTGGTGCCGACGATACCCGCAAAGACGCGCGTGAAATGGCTTTGGTCCGCGAAGCCGCAGGCGATGGCCACTTCGGCGAGAGGAGTATTTGAGGTCCGCAAGATGTCGCGGGCACGGCTTATTCGCTCACGAAGGACCCATTGATAGGGCGTCATACCGGTCGTTTGACGAAAAGCGCGAATGAAATAGCCACGTGACAGGTTGCAGACCTGGGCGACGTCGGAAATCGACACGTTGCCATCAAGGTTTTCGAGAAGCAGGCTTTTCGCCAGATCCTCCTGCGCCCGCGAAAGGCTACCCGACCTATCGGAGCCTACCATTGGCCGGCCGCCGTAGCGCTGGACCAGGTAGGTGCCGATGGCGGTCGTCATTTGTTCGACGAAAAGCGCGTTGGCTTCGTCTGGCTTTTCGAGCGCCGGGATCAGCGCCCGAGCGAGATTGGCAAGCACAATATCTTTTGATGCTGTTTCAACTGACAGCGACGTTATGCCGGGCATTTCAGCATCATCGGCAATTTTGCCGAGGGAGGCTGGCGAAATCTCAAACAACACGAAATCGAAAGGACCGCGGAGATCCGCCTTGTAGGCGTGCGAGAGATCGCGAATATAGATCGAGTTCTCGGTAAAGTCGTGGGTTGTCGCACGATGTTCGTGGAAGATGCGTCGCGTGTGGCCGCCGAGCGAGGAAACCCCCACGACGAACCCTCGATCGCTTGCCGGTGTCATGACCTGATCGAGTTCAGTGTTGACTGTCGCCTTACGAAAGATATCGATGTCTGAACCAGGAAGGCTTTGGTTGATCGACAACTGCTTCAACGAGCACCCGAACCCGTCGGTCGAGTTTCCGGTGGAAGATTGCTGGCGGAGGGGGAGGACTTGGACCACGACGCAGTTCTTTCATTTCTAGACACTCGAACAGGGGACCTGCCGGCTTTGGTCGCTTTCCCACGGTAAGCTTGCCTCACGACAATTTATTAAATCGGCCCCGCGAGGATCCTTTTGTTCAAGATTGCCGTTTGAAACCTGTGTAGGAAACTTTGACGCGCGGCATCTCGTCGGTACGGCTATACAGTCCCCAGCCAGGATGATCGAGACACATATGAGTGAGGCGTTGACAATCAGTGAGAGAATTGCGGCGTGTTTTGGGATTAATGCCGCAAGGGCGCTGGCAATCAGGCCTCTTTACAAGGCAAAGCTCGCTGTCGTCCATCTCGAGCACTCCTATGACAGTAGCGAACACACAATCGTCCTGCCGGCTGATGACGCCTTTCTGGTCATGCTCTATCTCGTTGACGTTGATCATTGCGACGTCCTGCCGGACGGAGCACGGACACCTCGGAAGACCTATTCCAGAGGTTCTATGTGTCTCATCAGTTTGAGGAATGGGGCCGCAATTTCTGTTCGTGGCCGCTTCGAAGCACTGGCGTTTCATATCCCAAGCGCGCTTTTTGTCGAGCTCGCGGAGGAAGCGGGCGAGCCGCGTATTGATGACCTCACAACCTGCCGCGGGATTGACGATCAGGTGGTCCGCAATATCGGCGCTGCACTGATACCGATGTTCGACATGCCGGACGAGGTCAGGGATACACTGCTTCCTCATATCGGATTAGCGCTAAGCGCCCATCTTGCGCATCGTTACGGGCGGTCCCCCATCCAGCACCTGTCGGGCACCGGTCGGCTGTCTCCGCTGCAGGAAAAGCGCATCAAGGCGTACATAGCTGCGAACTTATCGGGCGGCACACCGGTCGATAAGATTGCCGAAGCCTGCGGATTTTCAGTCGATGAGCTCTGTTCCGGATTCTTGAACACGACCGGGCAGTCTGTTTCGGAATGGATTTCGTCATATCGAATAAGCAGAGCCCAGTCGCAACTGAGCAGAACAGGTGAAACCATTGCCCGGATCGCTGAAGAGTGCGGGTTTCCGGACGAAAATGAACTCGTTGCAACATTCACGAGGGTCGTGGGGGTGCATCCTGCGGCTTGGCGCTCGAGCAACCGACACTAACAGAAAACCATCGAGCAGCACTGCTGGGCTTTGAGCTCAGCTTCGCTCAGGACTGTCCTGGTGACAGCCTGCTTGGTCGGGTTTGTTCGGCCGGATCCGGGTGCAGCGTGGGCAGCCACACCCGGACGGTCCAATTAAGCCTGGATAAATGCCAAGAGGTCGGCGTTCAGGACCTCAGCATGCGTTGTCAGCATGCCGTGCGGATAACCCTGATAGACCTTGAGGGTGCCATTCTGCACCAGTTTGACGGACAGCTTGCCAGCGTTGTCGATGGGCACGACCTGATCGTCGTCGCCGTGCATAACGAGCGTCGGAACAGTGATTGCCTTCAGGTCTTCCGTCTGATCGGTCTCGGAAAAGGCCTTGATCCCATCGTAATGAGCCTTGGCGCTACCCATCATGCCCTGCCGCCACCAATTCTGGATGACGCCTGGATAGACCTTCGCGTCGGGACGGTTGAAGCCGTAGAACGGACCGGTGGGGAAATCGACGAACAGCTGTGCGCGGTTATCGGCCACCCCCTTGCGAATGCCGTCGAAGACTTCCATCGGAAGGCCGCCCGGATTTGTCTCCGTCTTCAGCATCAGCGGCGGAACGGCGGAAACCAGAACGGCCTTGGCGACGCGCCCGGAAGGCTGGCCATATTTTGCCACATAGCGAGCGACTTCCCCGCCGCCGGTTGAATGGCCGATATGAACGGCGTTCTTTAGATCGAGCGCTTCGACCACGGCGAAGGCATCGGCGGCATAGTGGTCCATGTCGTGACCGTCAGAAACTTGAGCAGAGCGGCCGTGGCCACGGCGGTCATGGGCGACGACGCGGAAGCCCTTTGCCAGGAAGAACAGCATCTGCGCATCCCAATCGTCCGACGAGAGCGGCCAGCCGTGGTGAAAGACGATCGGCTGGGCATCCTTCGGACCCCAATCCTTGTAGAAGATTTCGACGCCGTCCTTGGTGGTGATGTAGCCCATTCTATTGTCTCCTTTGATTGAGGTGGGGGTGGAGGAAATGTTGGCAGCAAACCCGAAAGATGTGGGGAGTGCCATGGCTGCGGCGGCGGCAGCGCCGGAAAGCAATGCGCTGCGGCGGGTGATGGAAGGGAAGTTCTCGGTCATTGTCGATTACCGTCATCCTTTATTGAGTATGATTGCGAGGGTAGCAGCGGATGCCGCCCAACTGCGTCGCTAGGCGGCCCCCGGCCGGTTGATTGTGAGGAAATGCCGGACAACGGGCTTATCCGTTCCTGAGTGATAGGCGAGGACCTGGCCTTGCAGATCAGCATCGGCATTTGAAACCCGCTTGTGCTGGCGAAGATGCTCGGCCCAGGATTCGACCATGAACCATTCGACAATCTTTTGCGGATCGGCGGAGTCTTCCGTCACCCCCCATCCGTAGGCGCCGTCCCGCCGCCGCTCGTGGGACATCTCATCCAGCGCATGCAGGAAGGCTGTGCGATGATGTTTTTCGACATGGTATTCGATGAGGATCAGAACAGGACCGCGGTCGTGGGCGATAGGCTCGGCGACCAATGGTTCTGGCCAGTGATTGGACGGCACCATATCCGCGTCGCCGGCCGGCAGCTTTAAGCGATGCATGATGAAGCCCGCAATGAGCAGTCCAACCGCGCCGATCAGCAGCGCACCCGGCACCCCGGCAGCTTCACCAACGGCACCCCAGCCAAGGCTACCTGCCGTCATCGCACCATTGAAGACGGTGAGATAGACCGCCAGGCCGCGACCGCGGACCCAGTTCGGAAGCACCGCCTGCGCTGCGCCATTCAGCGTGGTCAGGGCGGTGATCCAAGCGCCTCCGAGAAAGAGCAGGACGATGATGGCGACCCATTTCGGCGGCGCGAACGACAAAGCGCCCATGACGAGTGCGGTGATGACAGCGGCCCCTAGAAGCAGGCCATCGGCATTCAGGCGTTCGCGCAGTTTAGGCATGAGCAATGCGCCGCCGATCGCGCCGGCGCCAATGGCGCCAAGCAGGATACCGTAGAAGCCTGCGTCACCGCCGAGCAATTCTCGGGCGACGAGCGGCAGGAGTGCCCAGATGGCACTGGCGAAGGCAAAGAATATCGCCGCGCGCAAAAGTACGACATGCAAGGGCTTGCTGGCGCGGGTGTAGCGCAGGCCTGCACGGAACGCGCCGAAGAAACCTTCAGCCAGCGCATCATTTGTGTTCTTTGCCCGCGGCCACCAGACGAGCGCCGCGATGACGACGAGATAGCTGGCAACATCCGCGCCATAGGTGACGCCCGCGCCGAAGGCAGCAAGGAGCAGACCGCCGGCGGCCGGCCCGATCGACCGGGCGATATTGATGCCGAGCGAGTTGAGCGCGACGGCGCTCTTGACGTCTTCTCTTTTCACCAGTTCCGGCACGATCGCCTGCCAGGTCGGCCCCATCAACGCGGCGCCGATGCCGCCAAGGAAGGTCAGGCCGATCAGCGCACTGATCGAAAGCATGCCGGTATTTGCCAGGACCATCAGGCTTACGCTGACTGAGGCGAGCAAGATCTGCACGGCGATCAGGAACTTGCGACGATCGAGAATATCGGTGAGCACGCCCGCAGGTATTGCCAGGAGGAAGATCGGCAGGGTTCCGGCCGCCTGCACCAGGGCGACGGCGGCCGGCGAAGCCGATAGATCAGTCATGAGCCAGGAACTGGCGACATCGCGCATAAAGCTGCCGGTATTTCCAAGGACGGTTGCAGCCCAAAGAACTGCAAAGACGGGCTGGGCAAGCGGAGCAAAGCTGCCCCCGGAGGATTTGGTGCTCATTTGCCTGCTCCCTTGGTCAAATCAATTGCCGCGACAATGATGAAAGCGCCGGCGAGCCCGAGATGTTCGAAGAAGGCGTTGGTTGCCATCATGCGGTCTATGCCCGGGGGCAACTCCCAGAAACGAAGAGCGATAAGGGTGGCAAAGAGCGTGAACGCGGCGAGCGCCAGCGCACCTGCCCAGCGAAGGATCCCCGACACCACCATGGCCGAGGCAGCCAATTCGAAGACGATAACGGCGACTGCAAAGAATGCCGCCGGATGGAGGCCGAAATGGTTCATTTCAGCGATTGCACCGTTGAGATCAAAGATCTTGGTAATTGGTCCCTGGATATACGCCGCACACAAGGCAAGCAGCGCAAGCGTCCGGCTGGCGGGGGCAGCAACGATCCCGGCGATAAGCCGGCGCCACCCGTTGGCAGAGAAGGTGTGATCGGTCATGTCGGCTCCTGCAATGTTGGCCGCTTCGTCCATGCGGGCGGCGTTGGTTCCATCTGATGGAGCGATATTGGCCGCAAAGATTAGAGCCAACAATTGCATCAAAAATTGAGATTCTCTTGCGATATTCGCAATAGTCTTCCATGGGGCAGCGATCTGCTGCTGCCTCATGGATGATGTTGAAAATCACACCGCCCAGCAGGCGCAGCCAAGGGCGCCGAAGAAGCCCTTGAGATCGGCGATCGGCAGCTTCGATGTCCAGGCGCCAGCGTGGTCGTGACCGTGGACATTGCAGGAACTGGCGCAGCCGCAGGTCGAGATTGCCGTCCGGCGCAGGGAATTCACGCCGGCACCCTGCGGTTCACCCCAGGCCGCATAGCCGCCGAACGTGCGAACGGGTGACCAGTCGGGCATGGCGGGCGGGACGTCATTCTCGTCGAGCGCCGCAAAATCGCCCGCGCCATAGACGATCTTGCCGCCGACCATGGTCAACTGCGAGGTGAGGTACGAGATCTCGTCTTCGGCGCAGGTGAAGAAGTCCTTGTCCGGCACGACGACGTCGGCAAACTGGCCTTTTTCGATCCGGCCCTTCTTGCCTTCCTCGTTGGAGAACCAGGTCACCTTTTCCGTCCACATGCGCAGCGCCGTCTCGCGGTCGAGGCAGTTGGCGCGCGGGTAGAGCTGCATGCCGCCCACCGTCTTGCCGGTCACCATCCAGGCAAGGGAAACCCATGGATTGTAGGAGGCGACACGCGTCGCGTCAGTCCCTGCCGATACGTTGACGCCCTTGTCAAGCATGCGCCTGATCGGCGGCGTGGCCTCGGCGACGCCGTGACCGTAGCGCTCGACGAAATATTCGCCCTGATAGGCCATGCGGTGCTGAGTGGCGATGCCGCCGCCGAGCGCCGCGATCCGGTCGATCGAACGATCCGAGATCGTTTCGGCATGGTCGAAGAACCAGTTCAAACCTTCGAGCGGAATGTCCTTGTTGACCTTCTCGAAGACGTCGAGCGAACGGGAAATGGTTTCGTCATAGGTGGCATGCATGCGCCAGGGCCAACGGTTCTCGGCAAGCACGCGAACAACTTCCTCAAGTTCTCCTTCCATTTCCGGCGCCATTTCGGGCCGTGGTTGACGGAAATCCTCGAAGTCGGCGGCGGAGAAGACGAGCATCTCCCCAGCGCCGTTATGCCGGAAGTAATCGTTGCCCTGCTTGTATTTGACCGACTGCGTCCAGTTGAGGAAGTCCTGCTTCTCTTCCTTCGGCTTCTGCGTGAACAGGTTGTAGGCGAGGCGCACCGTCAACTGGTCCTCGTCCGAAAGCTTCTGGATGACCGCATAATCGTCCGGATAGTTCTGGAAACCGCCGCCGGCGTCGATCACGCCGGTGATGCCCAGCCGGTTGAGTTCGCGCATGAAGTGGCGGGTGGAATTGACCTGATATTCGAACGGAAGCTTCGGCCCCTTGGAAAGGGTCGAATAGAGAATGCCCGCATTCGGCTTGGCAAGCAGAAGCCCCGTCGGATTGCCGTTGGCATCGCGGGTGATCTCGCCGCCTGGAGGGTTCGGCGTGTCTTTGGTATAGCCGACGGCGCGAAGGGCGGCGCCGTTCAGCAGCGCGCGGTCATAGAGGTGGAGCAGGAAGACCGGGGTATCGGGTGCGATCGCGTTGATCTCGTCGATCGTCGGCAGGCGCTTCTCGGTAAACTGATGCTCGGTAAAACCACCGACCACGCGAACCCATTGCGGCGCGGGCGTGATCGCCACCTGTCGCTTCAACATGTCCATCGCATCGGCAAGCGAGCGAACACCGTCCCAGCGGAGTTCCATGTTGAAGTTGAGGCCGCCACGCACGACATGCGTGTGGTTGTCGATCAGGCCGGGAAGCACGCGCTTGCCCTTGAGGTCGACGATCTTCGTATCCAGTCCGGCGAGCGCCATCACCTCGCTGTCGGTTCCCACCTCGAGGAACAGGCCGTCTTTCACGGCGATCGCGGTGGCGTTCGGATTTGCGCGGTCAAGCGTTGTGATCCGCCCATTGTGAAGAACGATATCGGCGTGCATGGAAGCGGCTCCGGTCTTGATAGGATCGGCGGCATTGGCCGGTGAAAACAAGTTTGAAAAGGCGAGGCTCGATGCTGCGCCCAGGAATGTGCGGCGCGTGGCCATCAGCTTTTCCTCGATGTCGGATCTTCGCGGGGCGGGTTCACCGCCACCATGTTGGTCCCGCCCTTCGGGAGGTGCCCGAACATGTGCGGCTTGACCTGGTGAAGCCAGGAGACGGCGGCAGGCTCGCGCGCCCAGATGCTTTTTGCCAGGGGCACCAGCTGCTCACCAACGAGGATGCCGAGCAGACCTATGAGAGCGACAACGGGCGGGGCGGGCGAACGGACATTGAGCAGGCTGTAGATCACGCCCACCAGCAGACCGGCACCGAGGGACAAGAGATAGATTTTCATCGCGGATCACCTTCGCTTGGGGAGAAAGAGTTCACTCCGGCAGGCGGCGGCCTGCCGGAGTGATGACGGTTTTACTTCGCGGGGTTCGGGCCGATCCGCTTGCCATGGCTGACCCGCTCGGCGCCGCCGTGGACGTGGGTGACGGCATAGTCGATGCCCATGCCGTAGGCGCCGGAATGCTCCTTCACCAGCGACGTCACCGCGTCGTAGGTTTCCTTACGGGCCCAGTCGCGCTGCCATTCCAAAAGGACCTGCTGCCAGGTGACCGGAACGACGCCGGCCTGCACCATGCGGTCCATCGCATATTTGTGCGCATCGACGGAGGTGCCGCCGGAGGCATCGGCGACCATGTAGATTTCATAGTCGGTGTCGTTCATGCAGGAGAGCGCGAAGGTCGTGTTGCAAACCTCGGTCCACAGGCCGGCGACGACGACCTTCTTGCGGCCGTCTGCTGCATGCTTGGCAAGCGCGTCGCGGACGTTCTGGTCGTCCCAGGAGTTCATCGAGGTGCGTTCGAGGATATCATTGTCGGGGACGACGGCGAGCAGTTCCGGGAAGGTGTTGCCCGAGAAGCTGTCGGTTTCGACGGTGGTGATGGTGGTCGGGATGTTGAAGATCTTCGCTGCCTTGGCAAGACCGACGACGTTGTTCTTCAAGACCTGGCGGTCGATCGACTGAACGCCGAAGGCCATCTGCGGCTGCTGGTCGATGAAGATGATCTGGCTGTTCTGCGGGGTGAGGACCTGAAGCTTGCTGGACATCTCGTGTCTTCCTTTGATTGGGTTGCAGGTAGGTAATGGGGCAGGCAAGGCGGCACGTCTTGAAAGTTATGCCGCCGTATTGTTGGAAAGCGACCTCAGGCGGCGAGTGGCGTCAGGCCGGCTTCGATCTGGTCACGATAGGGCTCGTAGCGGGCCGGCAGTTTCAAAACTTCGCCGAGATGCGCCGTGTCCTCGTCGCGGTCGAAACCGGGTTCGTTCGTGGCGATTTCGAAGAGCACGCCGCCGGGTGTGCGGAAGTAGATGGCCCAGAAGTAATCACGGTCGATGACGGGTGTTACCTGGTATCCCGTATCCATCAGCGCCTTGCGGACGTCGAGCTGCTTTGCGCGATTCTTGACGGCGAAAGCGATATGATGCACCGAACCCGCGCCCTGCCTTGCGAAAGGCGTTTTCGGAAGAAGCTCGAGATCGATCTTGTCCGCACCATTGCCGCCGGGGATGATGAAGCGGGTTACATCGCCATCCGTCTCGGCACGCTGGTATCCCATGAAACCGAGCAGTTCGGACGTGGCAGCGGTGTCATGCAGGCGGAACTTGGCACCGGTAAAGCCGCGGATACCGACGCTTTCGTCGATATCTGCACCGGTCCAGGCCTTGCGGCCATCGTCTTCCGCTTCAACAAGGGCAAACCCTTCACCGTCCGGCCCCTTGAACAGCAGGTGGTCAGCACCGAAGGCAGTACCGGCCTGCAGCTCCCCGGCTCCCTTTGCCGACAGGCGATCCTGCCAGAAGGAGAGGGAGCCCTTCGGCACTGCGAACTGCGTTTCGCCGACTTCGCCGACGCCGGGTCGGCCGCGCATTACGTCGGGAAAAGGGAAGTAGGTCATGACGGAGCCGGGGGTGCCGGCCTCATCACCGTAATAAAGGTGGTAGACATTGGGGTCATCGAAATTCACGGTCTTCTTGACGCGGCGCAGGCCGAGCGTGTCCGTGAAGAACGCGTTGTTCTGGCGGGCATCCGATGCCATCGACGTGATGTGATGCAGTCCCTTGATATCCGTGATCATAATGCTCGCCCTTTCGCGGCTGCGTTGGTTTGTCTGGTGTGATTGAAAACCTACGCCCGTTGATCCGCGGTCGGAATTGCAATAATAGTTGTCAGTGAATTGCCTCAGGTGAAATAATCAATGAACGACTACAAGCTGCTTCGAACCTTTCTACTGGCCGCCGAGAAGCGCAACTTCGCGCAGGTCGCGCGCGAGCTCGACATGACCCCCGCAGCCGTCACTAGGGCAATCGCGGCCCTGGAAGAAGATCTTGGCGTGCAACTCTTTGTGCGGACCACGCGCCAGGTATCGCTGACGACTGACGGCGCGATCTTCGCCGCACAGATCCAGCCGGCCGTGCAGACGTTGGACAATGCGCGCAAGGATCTGATGAATACCCACAAGGCGGATCATGGCCGCCTGCGGATCAGCGCACCGACCTGGTTCGGCCAGCAGGTCCTGCCGCCTATCCTTTCCGCATTCAGGGAACGCTACCCGAAGATCAGCTTCGAGATCTCGCTTGCCGATGGGCTCGTGAATATCATCGACGACGATTACGATCTGGCGATCCGCATTTCCGCAGCCCCCTCGGACAAGTTCACGATCTGGCGCAAGATCAGCGTCGTTCACCGCATCCTCGTCGCAGCGCCCGGCAGCCGGTTTTGCGACATGAAGCACCCGAATGAACTCATTCCCGACGATTGCCTGGCCTATAGCGGTGACAGCAAACGGGAGACCTGGGCACTGTCGGATGGCAGTGGCAGCGCCACGATTTCTGCCGGCCGCGCAGTCAGCGCCAATAGCGGGGAAGTGCTCGCGAGCATGGCTGCCGACGGCGCCGGGGTCGCGATGCTGCCCAAGTTCCATGTGGCCGAGCATCTGCGGACCGGACGGCTGGCCCACGTCCTGCAGGACTGGTCGCCGCCGGACTTGTGGCTGACCCTGTACTATCCGCCGTATCAGGCGCTTCCGCCGCGCATCGCCTCATTCTCGAAGTTCTTCGAGCAACAGATCCCGGCGTTTATATCGGCAATCGAATGAACAGAGTTTGTTTTGAACAGGTCTTCGAATGGAATATTGCTCTTGACCGCATGAGCTCGCGCGAACGGCAATGCTGCGTTGCCGGCGCAGGGATGGCGAGCTCGTCGCCCATTTTCGCCAAGGGCACCAGCTCGGCGTCAGAGAGTGTCGATATCTGCTGCCGGTGTCGCTCGGCCGGAACCGGAATGGCTGTCGTGGAAATTCTCCGCCTGCTGGCCGTTCGATTGGAGCCGGCCCTATGGCCGGACATCCAGTTTGCCCGTCACGGCGGGATGAAAACGACAATAGAAATCGACGGCTCCCGCTTGGCTGAGGGTCATGCGGCCTTCCGATTTCGCCGGCAGGTCGATATCGAAGCTTGTGTCGCGAGCGGTCGCCGTGTGCGTGAATATGTCATCGTTTCGCCAGACGATCACATCTCCGAAATGCAGCTCGGCAGGCGGCGAGCGGAATTTCATGCCGGTGATGGTGATCTGATGGTCCGCCGCCGAGGCAAGCCCGTTGCCTGCCCAAAGCAGTGCTAAGAGTAGCGGGAGCTGCAGCGATGTCATCAGCGAGCCCATTGCCATGTCTACTTGATCATCGAAGCTAGATGCTCGGCATGCTCGGATGTTCCTTGAACAAGAGGCATGCCCGTTTCCAGCAGCGACTTGAGCTCTTTATTCTGCGCCGAAGGGATCAAGATGTTGGCAAGCGCGTCGTTGACCGACTTGTGATAGGCGACCTCGTTTTCGACATAGGCCTTGGCGAATGCCGCGCCGTCGAGCGCTTCCAGCGTCGTCAGTTCCTTGGTCGCCTGTGTCGAAAGGGACTGGCTGACGGGGTTGTCTCCGGGCGTCACCTTCAGCTTCTTGACGAGGGCGAGCGCCTGGTCGTTGACGGCCTTGTGGTCGCGCTCCATGGTTTTGGCGAATGCAATGACGTCGGCATTCTTGCTCTTCTTCAGCGCCTGCTCTGCCGCGGTGACATCGATCTGTCCCGCCGTATAGGCGATGTGGGCGATCTGAGGATCGGTCCGCTTGGCATCGGCGGCGAGCGAAGCCGTGCCGAGCGATGCCGCCAGCAGAGTGGCGCCGAGAATTCGTTTCAACATGATCTGTCTTCCTTTTGTCGTGACTGGATGCCTTCCGGCGGGAACGATGTGTGCCTTCGGAAGCGAGCATTGGATGCAGCTCGGACGAAAAGGTTCCCAGAAATTTCGGACACGGGGAGGCCGGGTGTCATCGACGTCGGTCACCGACGCGTCAGTCTTTGCCGAGGAAGCGTTGAAGCACGATGGCGTGATTGTGCTGTAGGTCTTTCGCAGCGTAGAGAAGCGTCGTGTCCGCTTGCTGGATCTGGCGTTTCAGCTCCTCGACGGCGGAGGGATTCTTCTCCAACTCGTCCCGATACCGGCGCTGGAACTCGATCCATTTGGCGGGATCATGGCCAAACCAACGGCGCAGCGTCGGGCTTGGTGCTATATCCTTCAACCAGATATCGACTGCTGCATCCTGCTTGCTCAATCCGCGAGGCCATAGACGATCGACCAGGATGCGCGTGCCGTCCTTGTCGTCTTTCGGCTCGTAGATTCTTTTGATGTGCAAGGCCATTTTCTCACCCCGTCATAAGTTCGAAAGCCAATCTCGACGAATACGCGTGCCAAGGTTTTGGTTCCAAGCTGGAGCCGGTGGAACAGGTGTTGGCCTGTTCAAGCCGCATCCATCTCACTCAACTTAAGTAATATGGTTGCCAATTAGCCACACCTGCTGGCCTCCGGACTGTCATAATTGATTTTTCGCGCGCAACTGGTATTGCTCGGTCGTTCACCGCTGATATTTTTCGATTCTCTCAATATTGCCAAAAGGATACCTGATGCGAAAGTTGGCGCCGCTCGTCCTTGTCGCAGTTCTTAGTGCCTGCGCCCGGCCATCGGATGGCCCAACCGCCGGTGGTTTCTATAATGCCACCGCCCCTCAGAGCAACGAGCGGATTCCGGTCGTCAGGCTCTCGGAAGCGCCGATGGGTCCGGTTGCGGCCACCCCGCTTGCCTATGCGGCCACCGATCCCGGGCTCAGCCTCATGCGCTCGAGCGGATTTGCCGATACGAGGCTGCGACGCGGCGATGTCATCGAGGTCACGATCCTCGACACCGGCGAAGAGGGGCTTTTCTCTTCAACCCAAAGCAAGACCCTCAATCTCGGCCGCTTCACCGTCGATTCCACGGGCAACGTGACCCTTCCCTTCGTCGGCAAACAGCGCGTGGTGGATTCCTCGACCGAGGCGCTGCAGACGCGCATCGTCACCGGCTTGAAGGGGTCGGCGGTCAATCCGCAGGCCGTCGTCACCGTGGTCGACAGGCCCTCCAGCGGTATCACCGTCAATGGCGACGTGCGTGCCGCCGGTCGCTTCCCGCTCACAGCGCGCAAGGAGCGTGTACTCGATGCGGTCGCACTTGCCGGCGGCGCATCGTCTGCGCCGGGCTCGGCGACCGTCACGCTGATGCGCGGCAAGCAGCGCGCCACCGTGCCGCTCCAGCGCGTCATCGACGACAACAAACAGAATGTCTACCTTCTGCCCGACGACCAGATCTACGTCGACAAGGATTCACCCACCTTCACCGCTTTCGGCGCCTTCAAGAGTGTCGGCGAGTTCGAATTCGAGCCGGGCAGGCTGACGCTTGCCCAGGCGCTCGGGCGAGCCGGCGGCCTGCTCGACGATCGTGCCGATGCGCGCAATTTCTATGTGCTGCGCAGCCAGCCGGTCTTTACGCAGGTTGCGGCCGCAAATGCCAAGACCCCCGTGCCGGCTGTGGTGAGCACCAAGCCGGTGATCTATCGCGTCGATCTGAAGGACGTTTCCAATCTGGCGCTGATGCAGCGGTTCCAGATGATGGATGGCGATATCATCTACGCCAGCAACGCCAGCCTGGTGGACTTTGCCAAGCTCTTCAACGTGTACCAGAAAAGCGTGCCGACGGCCGCAGCACCGATCCCGGGGTCGAGCGGCAATTAAGCATCGACAACAGGACGTTTTGCGGAGCCGCCCAGCAGACGCAAGGCGGCTCTTGCATTTTCGGGCCTGTCCTGCGGATCCTGTTGGGACAGGCGGTTCGCCAATGCCTTGAGGGCTTCGGTTTCGTCGCTCTCCTCGTTGCAACGGCTAAGCAGCAAGGACAGCAGACACCCGGCTGCGTAAAGATCGGATCTTTCGTCGAGCGGTTCACCGGCCATCTGTTCAGGAGATGCGAAATCCGGCTGGCCGGCAAAGGCAAGATCGAATTGACCATGCCGGCATCCGCGCTGAAGCGCGATGCCGAAATCGGCGATCTTCAAACGGGAGAGATCGCCGTCGGCGAGAAGGTTGAGAGGCGACAGGTCGCAATGCACGAAACCGCCGGCATGGATGGCCTCCAGGCCTGAAAGCACTGAGGTCATCGCTGAAGTGATCTCGCCGAAGGATAATGACCTTGTCTGCAAAAGCTCCGCAAGGCGGCTGCCGGTCCATTCCATGACCAGGGCAGGGCGCCCGTCGGCAAGGCGCAGAACGGTCTGCGTCTCGGCAATGTGGGGATGGCGGAGCGCCATGCCGATTTCCGCCTCGCGCAGCATCAGTTTTCTGAGGACGGGATCGTCGGCGTGGTCGGCCTGCGGCATCTTGATGGCATGAAACGTTCCGAGATCGCGATGGCGGGCGCGATAGACCCGGGTGGCCGCGCCGTCATGGATCAGCGCCTCGAGCATAAAGCTGTTGGCGACGATCTCGCAATCCGCGTCGCGGAGGCGGGCCTCGCCCCGATCGAGCGCGTCCCGGACGCGGTCTACCAGGATTTTCCGGGTCTCGGGTGAACCGCGATTCAACGCCTGCCAGAGATGCGAAAAACGTCGGGCGATCTCTTCGAAATCCGCAGGATGATCATTTGTCATCGGTCTTCACATCGATCACGACTGCGCTGAGGTTTTCGCGGCAATTGGCAATCAGCCCCTCCTGGACGAGGATATCGGCGGCCTTTTCGATCTTTGCGGAAAGGAGGATTTCGGCGATGATCCGCTCGGGGACGACGCTCGGCAGCGGCGCGCTGCAGAGCAGCAGCCTGTCGCCGGCCTGCAATCCGCCGGAACGGACTTCGGGGACGAGATGTCCGCGCATGCCGATGGCGCGCGAAAGCGTGCGCCGCAGGCCGATCTCCACATGGTCGCGCGTGAGGCAGCGCATCATGCCGTCCCGCAGAAGATAGCAACGGGCGTCACCCACCCAGAGCAGAGCGCAGCTCTCATCACGCGTGGCCAGCACGACGATGCTCGCGGCCGATGGTTCGCGATCCGAGGAAAGATAGGCCGATTGAAGCAGGCCATGGGCGCGGCCGAGCTTGCCTTTGATCTCCTGTACCAGAGCTTCGATCGTCTGCTGGTTCCCGGTTTCAGCCAGCATATGGACGGCGATCTTGCCGACCTCGGCAGCGGCGTTGCCATCGCCGACGCCATCGGCGACGGCAAAGAGCGAGGGCGTTTCCGAAACGAGCAGCGCATCGGCGTTGACGCTCAGCCGCGTGCCGGGATGCGTGGCATGGCTGTGGCGGATCACCAGCGGATGATGTGGCTCGACGACAACAGGGCGCGGCGTCTCGGCCGTTTCGGGTTGCGGCCGTGCCGAAGCCGCGGGGGGATTGTCGTGCAGCAGCTTTGGAAAATCCTCGGGGTCCGGGGCGCCGCCGACACGAAACCCCTTGGCTCGCCGATCCTCGGGGCTGATCCGCCACCAGAGCGTGCCGCGGCCGGAAGCATTGTCCTGCAGCGTCTCGTTTTCCCCGAGGTCGGCCGGGCGCAGGGTCCGCAGTCGCTTCAGGCTCGCGGTGAAGTGATTGATGTCGAAATCCCGCTTGGCCGAGCTTTCGGCGATCGCCTCGGCGGCCGTGAACCAGGTGTCATCAAGGTAGAGCTGGCGTGGATGCTCGGCAAAACCGTGAAGCTGGGCGGCGATCACAAGCGGAAAACTGCGCCCGACGCGGTCGAGGCTCGGAAGCAGAACGCCGGCAATGGTGGCAGATCCCCAAAGACCGCGTTCGACGATAAAACGCCATGCCGGCATCATGCGAAACCGGCGTTCCCAATCCTCGCCGAGTTCCCGCTGAGACGCTTGCAGCCCCGACTGCAGCCAGGCGTCTAGTGCCGCCTGCAGGTGGCGGCTCAGTCCCATCGAAACGAAATCGCCATGGCTCGGCAATTTGCCGAAGAAGCCGATCCTGTCGGCTTCGGTCGGGCTTCGGTCCAGGGTGGCGCGCTCGTTCATATCAGACCGGTCAGAATTGCGCCGGGCATGAGAAGGCGCCGAGCGCCTCCAGCCGGAATGGATTGAGCACCGAACCGAACTGCACGTCGAACTCTGCTGCCTGGCCGCTCTGCTGGAACTTTGCCCGGAAGAGGTCGTCGCCCTGTATGGCGAGATCGGCATCGTCGAAAAGCCGGAAGGGCGACCAGTCGCCGTTCTCTGTCAGCGCCTGCTGCCAGCCGCCCGGCTGGAAGGCGAGGCGCGAAACGTTGCTGGCGTCCGTCGACGGCCAGGTGATCGATTTCGATTGGATGGGCCCGTGGAAATAGACCACGCGTTCGCCCTCGATCTCCAGCATCACGGCGCTGGCCGCCTCGGTCAGCGATACCGGCTTGACGTTGATTGATATCGACGGGTTCTCGCTGCCGGCCGGGAAGAAGGCGCGGTTGATCTTGTCGGCATTCTCGAACTGGGCAATCGCCGCACTCGGAATGCTTACCGCGCCGAACGTGCCCTTCCAGCCCCATGGCGAGGCGCTGGTGTCGACGAAGGCTTCGAGCTTTTCCTTGAAGAAGGTCTTGAACAGCCCCTCGGGTCCGAAAAGCCTGATGAAATCGCTCATCGCCACGTCGCGCGGAGATTTCCGGTCGAAGGGATAACGACCGGCGACGACATTCGAGCAGAAGCCCGCGCCTTCGGCAGCCCAGGCGTCGCTGATGCGTGATCGGGCGGATTTGACCGCCAGCGATCCGACATCCGCAGCCAGCCCCGCCATCCAGGTATCGACCGGCGCCGGGAGCTTGCGCGCCTGCTGCAGCAGGTCCTGATTGGCGTCGGTGAGCTGGCTGTCGACGTCGAAGACTTTCGCGACTTCGGCCGTCGACGTCGTGGCGCGCGAAAGCTGCTCCTGGACCCTCTGCAGGATCGGCTCGAGCTGCCCGATCTCCGATCGCGGCGCATCCTTCGGCTGGTCGTCCGGCGACGATTGGCCGGCCGGCGCCTTCAGCGCATCTCGAAGACGGCCGAAGGGATCGGGCGCATTCGCTGCGCTGGCAAGCGCCGTAGTCGAGGCTGGCAGGCTGTCGCCGGCGGCCGAGGCGATTTCCGCCCCGGGCGCGCGTAGATCGGTGGCAGCGACGATTGATTTGGTGATCGTCTCGACCGGGCCGGGCTTGCCCGCCAGGATGCGGGTGGTTTCCGCCGCATCGCCAATCGTCTGGGAAGGCTTCACCCTGATATCGGTGAGGATCATCGACCAGCGCTGCTCGAATGCGTCGAAGTAAAGCTGAAGCGTCGCCTGGGCGATCGTGTCGACCGTGACGCCGGCGGGATTGGGGTCGCGGCGGACCCATTGCTCGTCGAGCGCCTCGCGCGCGGCGTCGGTGATCCCAGGCAGAACGACGGTGCGATAGCCGGTCGCGGAGAAGAGGCCGGGAATGCCTTCGTTGAGCGGCGCCTTCGAGGTGCGCTCGAAAGCCTGTTCGCCAAGCGGCCCCAGCGCGCCTGCCGGGCTCCAGGCGGGAAGCGCGCGGGACTCGCGATATTCCGCCAGGATGTCATAGGCGCGGTTGGCGATGTTCTGCGAGCGGATGACCTCGCGCGCCTTGGCGATCAGCGCCTTGTCGAGCTCGATCGGCGGCAGCGCGCCGCGCGCCATGACATCGGCATGGGCAATCAGCGCCTGCCGGGCCGCGGCCCTGCCTTCGTCGGGATAGAGCCTCGTGAACATGTCTTCTGCTTCCAGCGCGGCAAAGTCTGCATTCACCGGGCCGAGCCCGCCGAGCATGCCGTAGAGCTTCAGCGCGTCGAAGGTTCGGGTGACGTCGGTGGTCTCGGTCATGTCCTTCTGGAGCTGCACCAGCATGCGCGGCAGGAGCAGCGTGTTCAGCGCCCGCTGATAGGCCTCGCGCTGCCGGCTGGCGACCTTGCCTTCCTGGTCGAGGCCGAGGCTTATCGGCCAGACGCGGGTCTTCGAGAAGTCGGTGGTGACTGCTGCGAGATTGTCGAGCGCCGGCAGGATGCGCAGGAAATCCGTATCCGAAACGTCGCGAACCGGCACGCCACGCACCAGTTGTTCGTAGGCGTCGATGCGTCTTTCCGCGCCGGCCAGCGCCGTGGCGTTCTGGATGTAGGTGGCCGTCCAGCTGGTCAGCACCACGGCAAGCAGCAGGACCGCGCTCGCATAGGCCGCGCGGCGGAAGAGCAGCTGCCGCCCCGAAAGCCGCTTGTCGCGGGCGACTAGCGAGGCCTCGCCGAAGATCACCTCCTTGAAGAGCCGCGAGAGGAAATAGCTGCGCCGCATGCGGGGCACGGTGACTGTCTCCTCCCTCTGGGTGCTGGAAGCGAAATAGATGCCGCGCAGCAGCGGCGCCTCCACCAGCTTGGAACCCGAGCAAAGCTCGGTGACGACCTCGTGCAGACGCTCCTTCAAAGAGGTGAGTTCGGCCAGGAAACGGAAGATGCGGCCGCGCAATTCCGGATTAGGCTCCTGCTGCAGGCGTTCGATCAGCATGCTATCGACGCGCTGCTGCAGCAGGGTGAATTCCTCCGTGAAGCGTTCCGGCAGGTTCGCCGCCTTATAGCTCTCGTCTAGCCCGAAAGTCGTGCCCCAGACCTGTTCGCGGTCGCTTTTGTTGAAACCGTCGAAGAACTCCACGAAGCCGGTCAAGAGATCGGCTTTGGTCAGCAGCAGATAGACCGGCACGCGCGCATGCAGGAGTTCATCGAGTTCGGAAAGCCGCTGGCGGATCGCCCTGATCTCCTCGCGCTGCGCTTCCGGATCGCGCGTCAGGAGATCGCCGATCGACAGCGTCACCAGGGCGCCGTTGATCGGCTGCGAACGCCGGTACTTGCGCAGCAGGCCGAGAAATCCTTCCCAGCCGGCCTTGGCGGTGCCGTTCAGATCGTCCTGTGTCGTATAGCGGCCGGCCGTATCGATGAGGATGGCCTCGTCGGTGAACCACCAATTGCAGTTGCGCGTACCGCCGATCCCCTGCACCGAATTGCTGCCGAGCGCATCGCCGAGCGGGAATTTGAGGCCGGAATTGGTGAGCGCAGTCGTCTTGCCGGACCCCGGCGCGCCGAAGATGACGTACCATGGCAGCTCATAGATATAGCCGAAGCGCTTCTTGGTGATGCGGCGGAGCAGCTGCAGCGCTTCCTTGAGCCGACCGTGGATCTCGCCGACCTCAGCCTGTTGGCTAGCCGCGGCTTCCGCTTGCGCGTCTCGCTCGATACCGTCGACGAGCTGCTTGTCGCGGCGTCGGTCGCGGATGGTCGTGAAGACGAGATAAGCGAGCCAGGCAGCGAGGATGATGCCGATCAGCGTCAGCCGCGCGCTAGCGCTCGCCAGCGGCTTGAAGTCGCCATAGACGGCGAGATAGCCGTAGAACCAGATGACGACACAGATTGCCGCCACCCAGATGATCGAGATGAAGCGACGGCCGATGAGGCCGGCATAGGCCTCCACATAGGAGCGGAGCGTATAGAAATAACTGAGCGGGTTCATCGCGAACCACCTCCTGCGGCGGGCGCCGTCGGTTCATCCGGCATGTCGGCCCGACGCGGCGTCGTCAAACCCGCATCGTTCAGCCGCTCGCTCGGATCGGTCAGGACCAGGATCTCGGTGCGGCGGTTCATCTCCCGGCCCTCCGGCGTATCGTTGGCGGCGATCGGATCGGTGTCGGCACGCCCCTCGGTCAGGATCGCACCCGGCCCGGTGAAGGAGCTCAGGATTTCGCCGACCGCCTTGGCGCGGGCTTCGGAAAGGTGCCAGTTGGAGGGGAACTGCACGGTGCGGATCGGCACATTGTCGGTATAACCCACCACCACGGCGCGGAAGTTCTCTGCGGCCAGCGCACCGCCGATCCGCTGGAGAAGATCGTGGAATTTTTGACTGACCTCCGCGCTGCCGGTGGCAAACAGGCCGGAATTGCTGATCCGCACCAGCAGCCTGCCATTCGAATCCGAGAGTGTGACGAGCTTCTTCTCGACCTCCGGCTGGAGGAAGGCGAGCAGATTGTCGAGCCGGCTCGGCGGTTTCACTTGCGGCGGTGGCGGCGGCGGCGGCGTTTCGGCGACGACGACGGGCGGCTGCTGCCGAGGCGGCTCCGGAACCTTGACGAGTACGCTCGGCATATCGCGCGGCGGCAGCCTGGCGAGCCGCTCGAACGTTCCGTCGGAGGCGCGATTGAGCGAGAGCGTGAAGAACATGTAGCCGAGCGCCAGGATCAGCGTCAGAAGGGAAAGAAGCGTCCAGATCGCGGCCGCGGTGCGCAACGGCTGATGCCGGGCCGAAACGCCCTTCCAGTGGGGAGAAAGCTCTCGTTCGAAGACGCCGTACTGGCCAAGCAGCGTCTTGTAAAGGCCGTCGCGGATGCGGCCGAGCTCCAGCCCGCCGCGCGGTGAAACGCGGGTGCGGCCCTCGAAGGCAAGTGACAGGCAGAGATAGATGAGGAGAAGCAGGTCCTTGTTGGCGCCGGGGCTCTGGTGGAAATGGTCGAGCAGGTCGAACACCCGTTCGCCGCCGGTCACGTCCATATGGAAGGTGGAAACGAGCCCCGAGCGGGCCCAGCCGGCGCGAACGCCCCAGGCCTTGCTGAGCACGACATCGTCGACCGTCGCACAGATGACGTAATGGGCGGCGCGCGCTCGTTCGGGGCTGATGCGGGCGCTCGCCAGATCGCGTTCGTAGCGGCCGACGGCTTCGATCGCCACCTGGCGCAGTTCGTCGATATCAGGCTGTTCTTCCGTGTAGCGCAGGCCATGGGCGAGGTTGAGGAGCGGTGCGGCCGAGCGCACCAGCGTCGGCACGTCTTCGGCTCCGAAGCGAAAATCCCGGACGAGCGTTTCGACGGAGGCTGCGCCCTTCGGAAGCGATCCCGCCGGCGTCTTTCCGCCCTCGCTTTCGGGAAAGTCGAGGACGTCATCCAGCATCTCCGCCATCTTGCGGGCGGATTGCTTTTTCCGAGTGCCGTCCTCGGTAAGTTCGACAATGGTCGGCAGGTTCTGCCAGGTGGAGGCGGGTTCGTTCTTCATTCTCTAAGGGCCCACAGTTCTATTTCGAGCCCGGGAAAATCGCCGGCGAGATGCACGGCGATGGCGCCCGAAGTGTCGAGTTGTTTCCAAAGCGGGTTCTTGGTGTCGAGTTCGAAATAGATGGTGCCGGAGCGATAGGGGAGCTGGCGTGGCAGCACCGGCAGCGGCCGGACGGGGATGCCCGGCAGCGCGACGTTGACGAGGTCGGCGATGCGCTCAACCGGGCCGATCTTGATCTGCGCCGGCAGCTTGCGGCGCACGTCTTCGGCCGGCATCTCGGCCCGGACCGCCAGTACGAAGCCGGCATCTCTCAGCAGCGAACGGTCGTTGATCGTACCGATCCTGACGCCATGCCGGCGTTCGGCCAACTCGATCGCCACGGCTGCCTGTTCGAGCACTGATGACAGCGAGGCGCGCAGATCGTCGAAGACGGCCGCGAACGTCGCCTTCAGGTCGTCGTGGCGGTAAGGCGGGAAGTCGCTCGCGCGCTTGCGGTCGGTCGTGAAGGTGGCGAGCTCGCCGGCAAGCTGGATGCAGGTCTCGTAAAAGACGATGGGGTGGATCCGCGTCGCATTCGCCGAAATGTGTTTCAGCATCGGATCCGCGCGGTTGAGCATCTGTAAGAGCAGGTAGTCGCCGACCTCCGCGGTCCCTCGAATGGTGGGATCGCCGATCCGTTCGGCGATGGCCTCCGCGCGGTGGCGCACGATGCCGAGCAGTTCGGTGATCAGCTCGCCGAGCCGTGCAGCAGCCGTACAGTTGAGGCTCGGCACAATATAGTCCGGATCGAGGATCACGGCCCTGTCGGAACGCACCTCGATGATACGGGCAAGTCCGATGAGTTCGTAGCCGGCGAGTTCATCACCGGTCCTCAGATAGCGCAGGCTGAGACGGCCGACATCGATCGGCGCCATGAAGTCGGTCTCGACATTGGCATCCGGCGCTTCATAGGGCGACGCGACGAGCCGGACGCTGTTGCGCGCGGCACCGCCGTTCAACGCCACATCGGCCTTGCCCGGCTGACGGGCGGGAAGTGCGAGATAGACGACCGCATTCTTGGTGTTCTCGTCGAGATCGAGCGGCGGCGGCAGGTCGGTATCAACAGGGGCTTCGAACGGCGTTCCGTCCGGCAATACGCCGCGCAGGTTCGACAGCGCGAATTGGCCGATCGCCAGTGCGCCGCGGTCGATGCCGATTTCCGCCACTCCCCAGGGATAGGGCGACAGGCCGTGCGTCGCCGTGCGCACGAGCCGCTCGGTCCAGCGGTCCGCCTGCTGAAAATGCTGCACGCGAAGGAACATGCCTTCGCTCCAGGCCACCCGGTTTTCATTCCTCATGATGCGCGTCTTTTCCTTCCTGCCCGTCTTGCGGACGAGGCCCTGCCTGCGTGCCGTTTACCGCCCCCGTCATTGCGTCGCGGAAAACGTCATGGATCGACCGGCTCCTGCCGTCCTGTTCGAATTGTGCCCGGTAGGCGCGCCAATAGGCCCGGTCTCGGCCCCAGGGCAGGCGCCAGGCGCCGGTCTCGACCCGCGCCTCAAGCATGCGCGGCTCCAGCCGGCCCGCTGTCTGAACCAGAGCCTCAAGCGCCGAATTGAGCTTGAGCTGTTGCCCGAGCAGGGTTTCGGTGCGGGCAAAAAGCGCTTCCTCCCTGCTGCTGGCGGCAAGGAAAACCGGCTCGCTGGCGGCGGATGGCGCATTGATCTCGAAAACGGCATAGCTATTCTGGACAGCCTCCTCGAGCCGGGCAAGCAGTGGCTCCAGGCGATCGGCGAAGGCTTCGGGCCGGCCGATCGTCAGTGCCGGAAACTCCTCGGCCTCCGGCTCTGCCTGCGGATCGTTGTCGCTGACGATCTCGATCACCGGGGCCGGCCGGCGCTGAGTGATGGGCGCCGAAACATGGGTGGCGGAGCCATGTTCCAGGTGGCTGCCATATTCGGTTTCTTCCGAATTCCAATCCTCCGGCAGAAGCTGGGTGACTGAGCGGATCTCCGGAGGGCCGCTCCAGCCGATCTCGACATTGCGGGATGAGGCCGCTCCCTTTTTCCCGGCCTTTTCGGGAAGGCCCCAATCATCGACCGCACGCTCGCCAAGGATGCCGTTTGCGGTATGACCGCCCGGAGCGATATCGGCCAGGATTGCGGAGATGGTCAGCGGTTCGTCACTCAGCATGAGACCGGCATCGGGGTCCTCTATCTCGCGGTCTTTCTCGCCCGATATGTGGACGGAAAAGGCAAGTCCGCCTAACTCCAGCCGCGACCTGTCGGCAAGCCGCACGATCTGGCCCTCATGGACGGCGACGCCGTCGACCCGGGAGCCGTTTGCGCTCTGGTCGCGCAGCAGGAAGCCTTCGCGGTCGCGCTCGATGATGCAATGGAGCTTCGAAACGGAGCGCCGATCCTCCGGCAGGCGCCAGTCGCAATCCGGTGCCCGGCCGAGCGTTCGCCGGCCGCGTTCGAAGAACCATTTTGACTGGCCTGCTGGCGCCGCCGCGTCCCTGGTGATCTCTTTCAGTTCAAGCCGCATTCCTCGTCTCCTCACCGCGCCTGAACCGACAGGCGCTCGACGATCACTGCATCGCCGCTGTCGCTTGCAGCCGGCGCAACCCTCGCCCAACTGTTCCAGCCAAGCCGCGGCGGATCGCCCGCCTGTCCGAGCTGGCAGAAGGGAACGTCCTCCTTCTTCAGGATCGCCTGTATGTCGAATTCGAGCGCCGCACCGACATAGAGCCGCGCCAGGGCGAAGAGTTCGGTGATGGCGCGGCCGCCCGGCGCGAGCGAGAGGTAGTCGGCATAACCGAGCGGACCGATGACGATGCGAAAGCCGCCGCTGAAATCGTGGATCGCAGCACCTGCCGTCGCATTGACGCCAAGCTGGACGCCCTGGGGCTGGCCGATGCGGCTGCGCTCCTCGATCGGGATGGTAAGCCAGCGGCCGCGGAACAATTCGATCTCCACCGGCAGGCCACTGAATTCGCAGAGCATGGCGCGGAGATTGACGGCATTGCGGTTGCGCGCGGCAAAGAAGCCCGAGAAACGCAGGATCAGTTCCTCGTCGACGCCGCTCTTTTCGACGAGACGTTTGGTGCCGAAGCCGGTGAGTGACAGGAGCGTGGTGACGAAGGCGTTGTTTGCCCATGCGCCGCCCCATCGCAGCCGCCTGGCGATACGATATTTCTCGCAGGCGTCAGTGAAGAGTTCCGCCATCCGCGCGCCGAACATGTCGAAGAAGCCCGCCAGCGCCCGCGACCTGTTGCGCTCCTCGCGCATGACGAGGTCGTTATAGGCCGACGGCATCGAGCCGAGCGCCCCGACGAGACCGGCAAGCGCGCTGCGGACGGTGGCACTGCCGCCCTTGCGCTTATATCCGCTGACGGCAAGAGGCGCCGGCGAGACGCCGACATGCGAGGCGACATCAAGCCGTCCTTCCCTCACCGAAGCCTGCGCGACGCGAAAGGCCGTCACCGGCTCGAAGCGGCCGGGGTCGCGTTCGAGCAGATCGGCAAGGGCGTCTGGCTTGCGGGCGGTCGGGAGATCCATGGTTGGCTAGCGATCCTTCCTTAGAGAAGCGGGCGTTCGGCGGCGCGTGCCGGCCACCGGGCGATCGGCCTCGATTGCCCCTTCATCCGAATGGTGAGCCGGGTGAAGCTGTTGACCGAGGCGTAGAGACTGAAGAAGCGGTCGAGCACGCTGCCGAACAGGAAGGCCGAGGGCCGGTCGATGGCGGCCGGATCGAATTCAAGCGCGATCTCGGTGCCGGGCACCGTGCCGCCGCTGCCGAGGCGGGCGGTCGAAGTGCCCGCCTTGATCCTGACGAGCGCATCGACGAATTGCTTGGTCTCGGGGCTATCCCGGAAGGCGTAGAGCGACAGGATATCCTTGAGTGCCGCACCGTCATTGTCGAAGAGCGACAGGTGATTGAGGATGAGATGCGACATCAGCCGCCAGTTCCGCCCTTCCTGATCGTTCATCCTGACCGACGGCGTCGGCGGGATCAGGGCTTCGACGCTGGCGATCGCCTCATGGCCGGAAGCGAGCTGCAGGAATGGATGGCCGCCGCCGAAGGGAAGCTGTTCCGGCAGGTCGCGGTTGAGGCAGAGCGTATCGACGCTTGCGACCGCATCGACAGGACCTGAAGAACGGCGCTGCCTGTTGACGAAGGCGATGTCCATGTCGCTGGTCCTGTCGTCTTCGTCGAAACGGCGATAGGCCTGCCAGTAGGTTGCGCTCGTGCCAGCCCGTTGCGACCGTCCGAAGAACGGCTGGCAGAATTCCTCCTGGCCGCGCGATCCGGTCAGGAGAACGCGGTCGATGGAATAGATCTCGCGGGTCTTTTGGCGGCGCGCATCCGGCAGGAGGCGGTATTCCGTGCAGGTGCCGTCGATGGCGATCGGCTCGCAAACCTGGCGGAAGAGGTTGACGACGGGCGTTGCATTGAGCGCGAAGTCGCGGACCGAGACTGCGCGTTCGAGCTTGGCGTCGCTTTCCCCGAGGTAGACGAAGAGCTCCAGCGTCTCCCCCCGCCACGCATCGAACCCTTCGATGTCGAGAAAGAGAAATTTGCGCGGCAGAGCGAAAAATTCGGTTAGCAGCCGGTAGCCGATGAAGCTCGGCGCCGGATAGGGCAGCATGGCCTCTTCTGGTTCGAAGCCGACCGGTTTGAGATTGCCCGCCGGCAGGAAGACCGGCGAACGGTCGTCCGCATGTTTGGCAAGTGCGATGCCGAGTGTATGATTGGCAAGCAGTTCGTAGATCGCCACTGCCTGCTGCCAGGGGGACGGAATGTGCAGGCGCAGCCGGCTCATGCCAAGGCCGCCGAGCGGCTTTCGGGCATCGAGGCTGCGGATGGACAGCCTGAGGCAACCGGCAACGCCGGTATAGGGCGAAAGCGGCGCATTGATCGGCTGGCCGGAGAGATTAGCACCGGTGATTTCGATCGGCGCGATCTCGACATCCTGCGTGGTGCGGAAGCGGCAAGCTTCGCCTCTCACCGGCTCGGCTAGGATTTCCGTATGGCGCGGCACGGTCTGGACCGAGGCGAGCGTGTCGCTCGGGCGGAACTTGACGATGCTCATCGAGGGCAGCGGCGCCAGATAATGGGGATAGAGCGTTTCGAGAAGGCCGTCGGTCAGTTCGGGAAACTCGTCGTCCAGCTTCTGACGGACGCGGGCGGCCGAATAGGCGAAACTCTGGATCAGGCGTTCCACATGCGGGTCGTCGGCGACGTCGCCGGTCATGCGCAGGCGGCCGGCGATCTTCGGGAAGGCATCGGCAAAGCGCGCGGCCCGGCGGCGGAGCGCCAGCAATTCCTCATTGTAACGGTGCAGGAAACCTTCAGCCATGCGCCGCCTCCACGAGGAAGCGCTGGGTCGAGGGATCGATCGTCGACTCAAAGCTGATCGGCGGCATGCCTTCATGCAGGCTGAAGGTCGCCTGGATGCGCATGCGCAGCGCCCGTTCGGTCATCGTCCGGCTCTTGAGGATCGTCACCCGCACATCGGACAGCCGCGTTTCGAAAAGCGCAATCCGCCTCTCGATCGCTTGCGCCAGCTTGAGCTTGGCCTGGTCGGTCATCAGATTTGCCGAGACGATGCCGTCGACGCCATAGCTCACCAGCGCGTCCTTGAGTTCGGAAAGTGCCGCCGGTGGTGTGGCCGGGCAGCGCCGCGTATTGAGCAGCGCTTCGAGATCGCGGCGGATCGCCTCCCTGACGTCGCGCACCTGGTCGACGAAGCTTATCGGCGGATCGACGGTGCGATCCGGAGCCTCGTCGATCAACCTGTCGAGGATCGAGCGGGCAAGGACGCGGTCGCGCAGCCGGTAGCGTTCGAGGGGGTCAACCATGCGCGACCTGCCTGCCGGCAGCCGTTGCCGGCACGATCTCCAGACTTTGGGTGTCATGGAAGGAAACCATTTCGTCGCCGGCGAGGTAGCAGCGCTGGCCGCGGCCGCTGGTGATGCCGGTCGGCTCCTCGATCCACTCGGTCTCGCGGCCGAGCCTGAGCGCCGCATCCTTGCCGGTGCCATGATAAACCGCCGGCAGAAGCACCGACGCGGCCGCGCCGTCGATCAGGGAAAGCTCGGCGCGGCGGAAGGCCAGATCGCGCGGACGGGCAATCGGCTCTATCGTGAGGGCTGCGATCTTGGAAAAATCGATCCAGAGATAGCCGCCGCCGGTCATGATAACTTCCAGGGCATGCGGTGTCCGGTCGTCGAGATCGCGGAAATCGGAGACGGCCCTGCCGTTCCAGATCAGCGGACGTTCGCCCCTCAGCTTCTCGAGCGCATCGAGCGTCGTCCTCGCCTCATCCGGATTGTCGTCGCGATGGGCGATACCGAGGCGGACGGCGAGCTTGTCGAGCTCGCTCGGCCCCTGCGGAAATTCCGGCAGGGCGCCGCTCGTAAACCAGGCGTCGCGCGCCGCCATCGCCCGAAGCTCGTTGCGCAGCAAGGCGAAACCCATCGTCGCGTCGGGTGAGAGGGTGGCAGCAAGGCTGCACTGATTGTCCGCCCGCTGGTAATCGCCGGCAAGCACGAGAAGATCGATATAGAGATGCCGCGCCTCCTGATCCGAGGGCTTGACCTTCAGATGCGCCTTGACCTCCTCGATCGCGTCATCGAGGGCATTGTCGCTGAGCGATTGGGCGATGCTGGCGGAAAGCGTCATGCGGACATCCTCTCGGGTATGGCAACTGGGCGGCTCAAAATCTGGCCCGTGGTCGCGGTCTCAGCGATGAGATGGAAGCTCGTGGCAACGTCGTCGAGCTGGAAATGCGGCTGCAGCCGGACGGTACAGGAGAAGCTGCCGGGCTTGCCCGGAATCTCTGCGACGCCGATGCCGGCCGAGCGCAGGGGAAAGCGGGTGCGTAGCGCGATGTCGGCGTCGTCGTTGCCGAGCGTATAGGCGGTCAGCCAGTCCGCCAGCTTCCGCTCGATCGAGATCGCATCCGAAAGCTGGCCGATCTCGTCGCGCATGATGACTTTGAGATAATGCGAGAAGCGCGACGCGCAGAGCACATATTGCAGCATCGCGGCGAGGCGGGCGTTCTGGCGCGCATGCTCGTTGGAATAGTGCGGCGGCGCATGCAGGGACTGATTGGAATTGAAAATCGCCGAAGAGGAGAGATAGGTGGTCGCGGCGGGGATGATGCCGAGCTCGCAGAGCTGCTGCTCCTGGCCGCTGGTCAGATGGATCTCCACCGGCGCCTGGGCTGATAGTCCGTTGCTTTCTGTGCCGAAGTCATAAGGCGGCAATTCCGCTGTACTCAGCAGGCCACCGTCGACGGCATCCTGCGTGACGCCGCGGATATCCGCGAACCAGCCGGAATCGATGAAATTGCGAATGACGACGGTCGCAAAGGCGAAAGCGGCGTTGCCCCAGAGAAGCGAACTACCGTCGCCAGCAATGCTTTCGCGGAAGGGAAAGCCGTCGTTGCGATTGCGCGAATGAGGCGTCAGCGGCGAGCGCATCAGGATGCGCGGCGCGACAAGTCCGAGGAAACGCGAATCCTCACGTGCGCGGAGACCATTCCAGCGGATGCGGGCGGTCTCATTGGCAAGCCAGGAAAAGTCGTTGACCCGGTTCAGCTCGTGAAAGTCTTCAAGCCCGATCGCCAGCGGCGCAGCACCCGCGACGAAGGGGCAGAAGGCGGCGGCCGCCACCATGCCGATCTGCGACAGCGTGCTGACCGGATCGCCGCCGGCCGGATCGGCCGGAGAAAGATAATAATCGCCGACCAGCAGACCGAGGGGTTCGCCGCCCGGCATGCCGAACTCGCGGCTATAGATGAGTTCGAAGAGGTGGCTTTGGTCGAAGTCGCTGGCACGCTCCATGCTCCGCGTGAGCTCGCTCCAGCTGACGCCGAGAAGCTTGACTTTCACTTCGCCGCTGCGGCTTGCCTCGCGCACGAGCATGGCGAGGCCACGCCATCTCGCCTCCATCGCCTGAAAATCGGGATGGTGGAGGATGGCATTGACTTGCTTGTTCAGCGCTTCGTCGATCAGCGTAATCAGCTGATCCGCCCGGCGCCGCCATTCAGTGCTGGAACCCATCGTCAACCTGACACAGATGTTTCGAACGCAAGGTCCAAGCGCGGCGGCAACCCGCCGCGCTTGGACCCGCTTTCATCAGTTCTTCGAGGGAATCCGGGCGACCATGCGCAGCGAGGTGGTCAATTCCTCCATCTGCAGCCACGGGCGCATCCAGGCCACGGCGTTGTAGGCGCCCGGCCTGCCGGGGATTTCCTGTACGGTGACTTTTGCCTCGCGCAGCGGATATTTCGCTCGCGACTCTTCGCCGGCGTCGTCATTGGCGTTGACATAGTTGGAGATCCAGCGATTGAGCCAGGCCTCGCAATCTTCCGCTTCCATGAAGGAGCCGATCTTATCGCGGCCCATGACCTTGAGATAATGGGCGAAGCGCGAGGTCGCCATCATATAGGGCAGGCGGGCTGAAACGGCCGCATTCGCAGTCGCCTCGGGCCGGTCGTAGAGCTTCGGCTTGTGCGCGGTCTGCGCCCCGAAGAACACGGCATAGTCCGTGTTCTTGTAGTGGCAAAGCGGCAGGAAGCCGAGCTTGCCGAGTTCGGCATCGCGGCGATCGGTGATACCGACTTCCGTCGGGCACTTCAGGTCCAGATCGCCGTCGTCGCTCGAGAAGATGTGCATCGGCAGCCCTTCGACCTTGCCGCCGTTTTCCGCCCCGCGAATGGCGGTGCACCAGCCGTTCTTGGCGAAGGCCTCGGTGAGACGCGTACCCATCACATAGGCTGCGTTCATCCAGCAGTAGGAACCGTGAGACAGTTCGCCGGTCTTGGAGCCGCCGGTTTCGTCGAAGTTGAACTCCTCGATCGGGCTGGTCTTCGGGCCATAGGGCATGCGGGCGAGCACACGCGGCATGGCGAGCGTCACGAAGCGGGAATCATCGCTGTCACGCAGGCTGCGCCACTTGGCGTATTCAACCGTCTCGAAGATCTTCTCGAGATCGCGGGGTTTTGCGAGCTCCCGGAAATCCTCGAAGCCGAACATGCGCGGGCTGGCGGCGGAGATGAACGGGGCGAAAGCGGCTGCGGCGATCATCGAGACGCCCTGCAGCAGCTGGACGTCGTCGAAGGAATTGTCGAATTCGAAATCGCCGATCAGCGCGCCCATCGGTTCGCCGCCCGGCGTGCCGAATTCGTCTTCATAGACCGACTTGAAAAGCCGCGACTGGTCGAATTCGACGGCCTTTGCCAGATCCTTGGCGACATCGCGCTTGGATGCATTGAGGACGCGGATCTTCAGGTTGGCGCTGGTCTCGCTGTTCTTGACGAGATAGTTCAGGCCGCGCCAGGCGCCTTCGAGCTTGGTGAACTCAGGCGATTGCATGATGGCCGCGAGCTGGCTTGATATCGCCTTATCGATTTCGGCAATGGCATTGTTCAAGGTGATCGTCAGGTTGCGATCATAGGTGACGGTGCCCTTCAGGGCTTGATCGGTAAGGGTGCGCAGAAGGTCCTGGGCACGGTCGGGCTCGGTCTGGCGGGTTGCCGCAACGACCTTCGAGAGCAGGTTCTCATCAGGCGCGAAGCCTACGTCTTCCTTTGTTTGCAATTGCGTTTCGGCGGTCATCTATCGATCCTTTTTGCGAAAGCGGCGGCCCTCGAAGCATGAGGGGTTCCCTTCAAAAGGGGCCGCTGCCGGACAACGACTCTTCAGGAATGGAGCGCGCGGGCCGCGATCGGTCCGCGATCCCAGGCACTCAGTTCAATGCGTCCTTCGCCTCTTCGGCTTTGTCGCCGCCAAGCTGGGCCACCAGCTGCGAGAGATCGGCCTTGTTCTGCAGGATATCCTCGAGCAGGCGCTCGAGCTCTTCGGAGCGGTCCGCCTTGCTCATCAGGTCGCGCAGCTGGTTGCGCGCGTTGAGCAGGGCCTTCAGCGCCGGCACCTGATCGACGACCGCGCCGGGTTCGAAATCGGCCATGCTTTCGAATTTCAGCGAAACGGGAAGCTCTGTTCCGTTCTTCTCGAGAGTGTTCTCGACCGACAGGGTGAGGCCCGGCGTCATGCGGCGCATGACGTCGTCGAAGTTGTCGCGGTCGACCTGCACGAACTTGCGCTCGCCGAAAGGCTTGAGCTGCTGCGTGGGATTTCCGGAGAAGTCGCCGAGTACGCCGACGACGAAGGGCAGTTCCTTCACCACCATCGCGCCTTCGGTTTCCACTTCGTATTTGATGTGGACTCGCGGTTTGCGAACCCGTTCCAGTTTCTCATGCACACTTGCCATCGAGATTCTTCTTCGTCTCATCGGCGGATTGTCAATTGAGGATGCTGCGGCGTGCCGTTAGCCTCCCTTGTCGGCTACGGGCTGGATGCCGGCTGCCGTCAGCACCGCGTTGCGCGTCTGCTGTTCGGGCAGGAGCTCGGCAAGAAGCTCAAAAAAATCCATGCGGCCGCGACGCACCAGCGTTTCGATCGACATGGAGATCGGTGAATGGGGCTCGGTGCGGCGGAAATAGCGCGCAACGGCGATCAGAAGTTCGAAGGCCTCTTCCCGAGAACGAATCATCTCGGCGCTGACAGGCCGCAGGCCGATGGCTTCGGACTCGTCGGTTTCAACTGCCCGCAGTGGCTCGGATCCTTGCGAGGCAAGGGCTTGCGGAGCGGCCAAGGGCGCTTCGGTCGGCGCTTCGATTCCTGCCAGCATCCGGATTGCAGATGCCGCCTCCTGCAACACATTGCGTGTATTCGAACTCGGTGGCGCCTGGTCGCCGCAGTGTTCGTCAAGTATTTCGACCATGCGATCGAAAGCGGCGATGCATCCGGTCAGCACGTCGAGATAGGCTGACATCTGAGCGACACCGGCTTCCGCTGCCGCCTGCTGCAATTCCTTGCGTCGTTCGGTTTCGTTCGGCCGCTGCGAAAGCTGGAAATCCCAAAGCGAAAACTGCGCGAACTTTCCGCCGGGGATCAACGATGTCAAACGAATAGCCTGGATAAGCGTTCCTTCGCCGCCGACGCCGTTCAGTCCCGCAAACGGCGCAAACCGTTCCTCGACGTCACCATCTCCGATCGAATGCAAAGCGTCGAAATGCTTGTCTAAAAGCGACACGGTTGCGACGTAAACGTCATGCAATCCAGAGAAGCCGCGCAGCCGCAGCTGCGCCTCTGCGAGCCATGCCAATACTTCGATGTCCTTGCTCTTTGAAGAAAGGATCTGCAATCCAAGATTGCTAACATCGTGCCAAGCAGGTGCAATCGTAATAGTCTCACCCGGGATAATACTACGTTCGGCTGTACGCGCGGCGTTTCTCGCGTCCTTAATTCTATAGTATATTTGGCTTCGCTCCCTTCTTGATATCGCAGGATTTTCTGCCGTTTTCGAAGAGCTCGAGCTCTCCTCGGAGATGCTGAGAATGGAGCTCGACGCGGCGATCGCCGACATCCCGCGGGAGGATGGCGCCTCGCTCGCGCTCTCCCCGAACCTGCTCGCCCTTGGACGGGAATCCTTTCTGGTTGCATCGCTGCAGTGCGGGCGGAATGTCGTGCTTTTGGCCGACCTGCTTGCCGCGCTGATCAACGAGCCGGCATTGCGGGCGGTGACGCGCGGCATTGCCCCGTCGATGCGCAATCTGGACAGAGCGATGCTCGACAGCTTGCTGGAGACGGCGGCGCCAGGCGCGTCGGAACAGTTTTCCGTGCCCGCCACCCCGTCCGGTGACAATGAATTCCTGCGGCTCTACACCCACGACATGACCGCGGATGCCCGCGCGGGCCGCACCGACCCGGTCATCGGTCGCGATCGCGAATTGCGGCAGTTGATCGATATCCTGATGCGTCGGCGGCAGAACAATCCGATCCTCGTCGGCGAGGCGGGTGTCGGCAAGACTGCGGTGGCGGAAGCTCTGGCGCTGGAGATCGCCGCCGGCAACGTGCCGGCCCGATTGAAGGACGTGAAGCTGCTGCTGCTGGACCTGAGCCTGCTGCAGGCCGGGGCCGGCGTCAAAGGCGAGTTCGAACGGCGGCTGCATGGCGTGGTCGATGCGGTGAAGACGTCGCCGGAGCCGATCATTCTGTTCATTGACGAGGCGCATGGGCTGATCGGCGCGGGCGGACAGGCAGGGCAGGGCGATGCCGCCAATATCCTGAAACCCGCTTTGGCGCGCGGCGAACTGCGGACGATCGCGGCGACGACCTGGAGCGAATACAAGCGCTTCATCGAAAAGGACGCCGCACTCACCCGCCGCTTTCAGACCGTACATGTCCGCGAGCCGGACGAAGAAGCCGCCATCCGCATGCTGCGAGGCGTGGCGGAAGGTCTGAAAACCCACCACAAGGTCCGCATCCGCGACGAGGCGATCGTCGCCGCCGTCCGGCTTTCGGCGAGATATCTGCCGGACCGGCAGCTTCCCGACAAGGCAATCAGCCTGATCGATACGGCAGCTGCTGCGGTAGCGCTGGCGCGCCAGACGACGCCGGAGGCGCTGAAGTTGCTCGCCGACGAGCGCGATCTTCTGGAAACCGAGTCGAGCTGGCTCGCACGCGAACCGGAGACGCCGGAAAAGCGCGCCCGGCTTGGCGAAATCGCAGGCAAGCAGCAGCAGATCGTCCTGGAGATCGAGACGCTTCGGTCGAAATTCGACGAAGAAAACCGGCTCGTCCGGGAGGCCGACCGATTGGAGGAGTTCTTCTCGCCCGACGACGCCGTCGTCCCGCTGGCGCCGGCCGACAAGACCGGCGACGGCACGAATGTCGCGCCTTTCCCGTCGCAGGCGATGACGGCGGAAAGCGCACGCGCAGCACTTGCTGTCACTGAACGGAGCCTGGCGACAGTCGCGGACCAAACGCCGCTCCTGCCGCGCGTCGTCGACAAGGAAATCGTTGCCGCCGTTGTTGCCCGCTGGACCGGCATTCCCGTCGGCAAGCTGCTGTCGGACCAGATCGAGACCGTCAAGACGCTCGATGCCCGTCTGAAGGAGAGGGTGCTTGGCCAGGACGCGGCGATCGAGCGGATCGCTTCGGCCATGCGGGCCGCCCGCGCCGGGCTTTCCGATCCGCGGCGGCCGCCGGCCGTCTTCCTGCTGGTCGGCATGTCCGGCACCGGCAAGACCGAAACTGCGCTTTCGCTCGCCGATATGCTCTATGGCGGCAGCCGGTACCTCACGACCATCAACATGTCCGAGTTCAAGGAGGAGCATAAGATTTCCATGCTCCTCGGCTCGCCCCCCGGTTATGTCGGTTACGGCGAAGGCGGCGTGCTCACCGAGGCGGTGAGGCGCAGGCCCTATGGGGTGCTGCTGCTCGACGAGATCGACAAGGCGCATCCGGGTGTCCAGGAAATCTTCTATCAGGTGTTCGACAAGGGAACGCTGCGCGACGGCGAAGGCCGGGACATCGATTTCAAGAACACCACCATCGTCATGACGGCGAATACCGGTTCGGAGATGATCGCCGCACTTGTCGCTGATCCCGACACGATGCCGGAGGCAGAGGCGCTCGAAGCGCTGCTGGCGCCGGAATTGCAGAAGCATTTCAAGCCGGCCTTCCTTGGTCGCACGACGGTGCTGCCCTTCATGCCGCTTGGTAACGAGACCCTTTCGGGCATCGTCGATATCCAGATCGGCCGTATCCGCGAGAGGGTCGAGGCCACCTACGGCACCAAGCTTTCATTGTCGCCGGAAGCCCGCGACGCGCTGATTTCCCGGGCGCGCACCAGCGAGGTGGGCGCCCGCGCGATCGAGGTCATGATCGCCCGCGACCTCTTGCCTGTGCTTTCGACGTTTTTCCTCGATGCCGTTGGGCAGGGGAAGAAAATTAGCGGGGTCGCCATCGGATACGACGGCCATCGCTTCGGCCTCGATGCCGAAGAGGCCGCCCCACAGGAATTCGACACGCCGGGAGAAAACCGGTTGTCGGATGAAGTAACCCCGAGCCGCAAGCGCACTCGGGGAGCAGCGAGAAGAAAGGCAACTACGCCTTAGACGCAACTAGGCACTCAACCGCCAACAGGAGAGCTGACAGCATGCCGATTTATCTTCAGATCGACGGTATCCAGGGGGATGCTACCCACGAGCAGCATCGCAAATGGATGGATATCGAAGCCATCCACTGGAATGTAGCCCGCAACATGAACACGTCCGCTGGTTCGGCGGCGAACCGTGAAGCTTCCGAGCCGACCGTTTCGGAAGTGATCCTCACCAAGGTCAGCGACTCCTCGTCGACCAAGCTTTTCCAGGAGGCCTGCTCGGGCCGTACCGGCAAGCGCTCCGTCATCCATCTCGTCACCACGGGCAATCCTGGCGACACCTATATCGAGTACTCCCTCGAAAATACGCTGATCGCCAGCTACTCGATCGATTCCAACGGCGACCGCCCGGTCGAGACGATCAAGCTGAACTTCACCAAGATGGAAGTGAAGTACACGCCTTACGACGACAAGCACTCGCCGCAGTCGCCGATGATCGCTTCTTACGATCTCGCGACCACCAAGGCCGCTTAAGGTTTCCCGACACAGGCAGTGCCAGCCCTGGCTGGCACTGCGACCCGTGTTTTCGGTTGTCTTTTCCATTCCTGGGGGAGGCCAATCAAACAGCTGTTTTCGCAGATGAGTTGAGAGACATCCTTGCGCTTTAGACAATGGAGATGATCGTGTCGGCTGCAACTGATCGTTTGAACGATATTCTTATAGAATTGCCCAAGTACAAATCCCAATGGGAGACGAATGTCGCCAATCCCTATGTGCGGGCTTACGATCTCGCCATCGACAATTACCAGAAAACCACAAAGGCCCAGGAAGCCCGCGACCGCATGCTGGCCGAGCTTTTCGTGTTTTCTGCTTCGGTCCTGACGGGCAGCATCATGATGGCCGCCTTCGCCACGACTTCGGTGCGTGTGCTGGCGGGGCGCACGGCGCTACGCGTGATCTGCAACAACAATCTCAACCGCACCTTCGACCTGATGCATGCCGCCGCCACCAGCAAGCCGGTGATGTTTGCGCTCGGTGGCGTGCTCGACGAGGCCAAGAAGCTCGCCAACAAGCAGGTGACCAGCGCTGCGGAAAAGCTGACGAGCAGCGCGCCGATCGCCTCTGCGCCGACCGCCCTCAATTTCATGACGCGGATCGCCGATTTCATCGACACCAACCACATCTGCGTGCATGATTTCGTCAGGGGCGTGCAGCAGGACAATTCGATCAGCGAGGCCAACAAATCCAGGCTTGCCGATCTGGTCGGCAAGACGCCGTTCTGCAATCCGCCGGAGAGCCGGCGCGTCGACGAAAACAGGCTGTCCCGGAAGATGGAGCTCTTGTTCCACATGAGCGCGGTTCTGGATTCCGACAAGCTCGTGACCTATGTGCCTGCCACCGGCGGGACCGCCGGCGGCATGGGCCGGGATATCGAATACAGCAAGAACGCCATTCCGCAGCTGCCTTCGGCAACGGATTATCCGAAGGCCACTTCGCCCCGCTTTATCGGCCGGCCGCTCCAGCCTTTCGAACCCGGTCAGCGTGTCGAATACGACAATATCGGATCGGTCGTGCGGGATCGCATCAATACGCTCAGCCGTCTTACCGGCAATTCATCCTTCTATCCCGAGCAGAATTTTGCCGAAAAGCTGCTGGTCGACCCCACAGGCAGCGCGCAATTGGCGAAGGCGGAGCAGATCATCAACCGTCTGTCCACCGAAGCGCGGCCCAAGCAGCTCACCGACGTCAGGATGATCTGAGGGGTGTCGATGCTGTTGACGGATCTCCTGAAGCCGCACGGATTGATGGGTCGTATGCGCTGGCCGCTGGTTGCGGCCGCTCTCGTCTGCGCCATGGCCGCAAGTGCTGCCGGCATGGTTGGCGCGTCTGATACCACCGATCAATCCCTGCTTCAGATCGAGCAGGTGGCGTCGCGCCTTTCCGGCACGCCTGCCGCTGTCGAAAATGTCGCGAAGGCTGCGGCCGATCGGGGCATTTCGGCGACTTCGGATGCGCAGCCGCTGCTTGAAACGGCGGCGCGGTCTTCCTTCAAGGCCGACAGCATGCTTGCCGAAATATCGAAAGCCGTGGGTGAGGCAGGCGACGGTGCCGCTGATCCGAGGGCCTTCGCCAAAACGGCAGCGGCTCTGGAAGAGGGACAGACGAAGGTCGCTCGCATGTATGAAGCGCAGGACCAAACAACGGCGAAAGACATCGAAACGCGTCTTGCCAACCCGGACAACGGTCCGCGTATCAGTCGGCTTGCCGATCTGATGGCCGGCCCGGATCTCGCCGTGGACACCGCTTTTACCGCACAGCTCATGTATCTCTGCCTTGAGGCTCTTTCCAATTCCGATGTCGAGACACTGGCGTCCGCTTCAAAGGACAAGCTGCAATCCGAAATGCAGGGCGTGATCTCGTCGCTGCGTTCGAAGAGCGAGAACGAAAAGCCGGTTCCCAAGGACATAGCGCGGGCGAACGAAAAGACGCGCCTGGCCTTTGTGCTGGCCACTCTGTCTCCGGAAGACGTCTCGGTGCTGACGGATTTCTACGAGAGCCCGGGTGGAAAGGCCAAGCGCGACGCGCTCATCGAAAGTTACAGGCGGGCGTCCGATCAGGCCAATACCGAAATGCTGGGGCAGTATTTCCAGGCACTGGCGGATTTTCTCAAAACCCATCCTCCGACGCAACAGCAGTAGTAATTCGGCTCCCAAGACGGAACGTGATGTTATGGACGATTTGCAATCCCTCGCCGCGGATTTCATCCAGGCGAACCGTATTCTGAAGATCGTCTCGCCGCTCGGCGAAGACCAGCTTCTGCCGGAGCGGGTGACGATCGAGGAAGGTATTTCCTCGCTCTTTGAAATCAGGCTTTCGGCCCGCGCCAAGAAGCCGTCCGTCAAGCCGGAGGAACTGATCGGCCGGCTGATGGATGTCTCCGTCGAGGTGCAGCAGGGTGACGATGGCGGCGGCGTGCGCCGGCCGTTCAACGGCCTGGTGACCGAACTCAACGAGGGGCCGCCCATCACCCGCGGCCTCAGATCCTATTCCATGGTGCTGCGGCCGCAAATGTGGCTCCTTTCGCGCCGTTCCGACTGCCGCATCTGGATGGATAAGACCGCGGTCGATATCGTCGAGACGCTGTTTTCCGAGCACGGCATCCCGGCGCCGGATACCTCAGGCGTGATCACACCACCGCCGCCGCAGCATTATTCGGTGCAGTGGAACGAAACGGACCTAGCCTATCTCACCCGCCGTTTCGAGGAAGACGGCCTGTTCTATTGGTTCTCCCATGAGGACGGCAAACACAAGCTGCATGTGGCCGATGGTGCAAGATCCTGGCTCGGTCCGTCGCCCTCGGCGCAGGGTGAGGGGCGGGTTCGCCTCGCGCAAGGCTCCTCGGATCGCAACCATATCAACGAGTGGAGCCGGCGCTATTCCTATGTGCCGGGCCAGCGGGCAGGCGCCGACTGGAATTTCGAAACGCCGCGCATGGTGCCGGGCACCATGACCCCGTCGCTGGTGCAGATGCCGGAAGCGACCAAGCGCGAGCTTTACGAATATCCGGCGCGCATTTCTTCCGTGACCGAGGCGGAGCGGGCGGAAAAACTCAGGATGCAGGCCTCCGAAGCAGATCACGACCGGGTCTTCGGCGCCTCCACATCCCGCATTCTGGAGGCGGGGCGCCGCTTCACCCCCTATGAAGTCGCCCATCCCGACCACGTCTATGAGGAACATGTGGTGGTCAAGGCGGTGCATACCGTCGTCGACCGTTCCTACGAGACGAACAGCAACGAGCCGGAATACACGAACACATTCGAGGCGGTGCCGTCGCGGGTGGCGATGACGCCGCATCGCGAGACGAAACGGCCGCGGATCGAGGGCACCCAGGTGGCGATCGTCGCCGGCCCTTCCGGCGAGGAAATCCATCCCGACCAGTACGGTCGCATCAAGCTGTGGTTCCCTTGGGATCGCAAGGCCAAGAAGGACGGTTCCGACACCTGCTGGGTGCGCGTCAGCCAGGTCTGGGGAGGCGGGACCTGGGGCGCCCAGGTCATCCCGCGCATCGGCATGGAGGTGATGGTCGCCTTCGTCGACGGCGATCCCGACCGGCCGCTGGTGACGGGCGTGGTGCCCAATCCCAGCAATGCAGTTCCTTACGACCTGCCGGCCAACAAGACGCGTATGGTCATGCGCTCGAACACGCATAAGGGCACTGGCTTCAACGAGATGACGTTCGAAGACGAGTCTGGCCAGGAAAACATGTTCTTCCATGCGCAGAAGGACCAGACGACGCGCGTACTGAATGACCGCACCAAGCGCATCGATCGCCACGAAGTTTCGGCGATCGGCGCCAACCGAACGGTCGAAGTCGGCGGCAACCAGAAACACGAAGTCGGCGGTTCGATGAACACCGTCGTCGGCGGCACGGGGCCGATGGCAATGGCGCTTATGGGGGCTGTCAGCGGTCTTTCCGGACATACGGCCGGGCTGCTGGCGCAGGCTGGGCAAATTGCAGGCGGCGGTGGGCCGGGGCTTGCCGCCTTTGCCGGCACGCTTGCGTCGTCGGCGCTTGGTTTCCTAGGCGCCGGTGGTCTTGGCAGCCGTGAAGGGGTCGTCTCGGGGCCAAGCCCGCGCGCCGATGCCGGTACGGCACTTGCCGGTTCAGGGACCGGTGTGGGCGATGCCGCCTCCGGCCTGTTTCCGCTGCCCGGCATCATGAACACCATCGTCGGCTCGTTCAAATCCGACACGATCGGCATCGCCCGCGCCGAGCAGATCGGCGTCAGCAAGGTGACCAATGTCGGCCAGACATCGCTGGAGAGCGTCGGAAAATTCAAGAAGATCGCCGTCGGCGAGGAATTCGTCATCGAATGCGGCGATTCCAAATTCATCATGAAGGCGAATGGCGAAGTGATCATCCTCGGCAAGACGTTCAACTTCGTCGCCACCGAACACTTCCAGATGCGCGGCAAGCCGATTGATCTGAACTGAGGAGGAAGTTCGCTTGGACCTGATCAACCGGCTTCCCTTTCCGGCTATGGCCTTCCGGCAATTCGACGCGAATGGGGATTTGGATTGCGTCGTGTCGGTTCGCGGCACTTTCGTTCACCGCCAGGGCGATGCGCTCGCCATCGCCTCGAAACAGGAAGACTTCCAGTGGGAGGATGCCTATGACGGCGATCCCCATGCCAGTCCTCTCCTGCGTCAGACCGATCTCACGCCAGAGAAGGTCGGAACCGACATCACTTTCCTCGGCAATGCTTACGCCCCGGGCGGCGAGCCAGCACCTTCATGGCAGGTCGGCCTACGCGTCGGGCAGCTTTCCAAAAGGCTCGAAGTCCATGGCGCGCGCTTCTGGCGCCCCGTCGTCAAGGAGAAATGGGCAGGCTTTTCGGCAAAAGAAGCAAAGCGCGAGCTGACGGATTGGCAACTGACCGAAGCCGAGCCGGCATCTTCGGTGCCGATCTGCTGGAGCAAGGCATATGGCGGTCAAATTCCCGGTACGGGCGACCCGGAAAACGAAACGCCAGCCGATGTCGAAGCGCGTAATCCGCTCGGTTGCGGCATCGTCAATCTCGACATGCCTTGGGATCAAGCGCCCGTCGCGGCGCCACAAATCACGTTGCCTGGCGAGAAGTTGAACTGGCGAGAGCCGGTCGAGCCGCAGGGACTGGGTCTCGTATCGCCCTGGTGGCGGTCCCGCCAGCAACATGCCGGCACCTATGACGATACTTGGCTCAACGAGCGCCACCCGCTTCTGCCTAGGGATTTCGACGCACGCTTCTGGCAATGCGCTCATTCGGATCTCGTTGTTATGCCGCATCTGATCGGGAACGAAGACTACCAGCTGGATCATCTGCACCCCAGCTTCGCCCTAGCCGCAGGGCGACTGCCGGGAATCACGCTGGGGGTCCGATGTGTCGGTCATGGGCGCGATGAGTGGTATCTGCTCTCGCTGGACGGCGTGCAACTCGACTGGCGGAACGATAGTCGCGTGATGCTGACCTGGCGGGCACGCTTTCCCCTTCAGGAGGCCGGCGAAACATCGCTGACGTTGACGCGGGTCCAAGTCAAAGCGACGGCCGATGCTGACGCCGATGAGGTTGCGGCATGAGCATCCCGCGCGACAATTACGTCGGCGAACCCGACTATCCGGCGACCTGGACGACCAGGCAGCCGCGCGAAGGTTTGCGTGATCTTGACGAGGCAAAGATCGTCTCGCTGTCGCCGGATGTTTGCCTGACGCCGGTCGGCTCCTCGGTTGTCCCCATCCCGTACCCGATCGTCGACTATTGCGGGCACGACATGGGATATACGCCTTCCGTCCTCTTCACCGGCAAGAAGGCCATGGTCATGCGATCCCGTACGACGCACGTCCATGGCGATGCGCCGGGAACGAGAAAGGGTGTCAAATCCGGCACCGTAGAAAATGTTTGCGAACCGATCGAGCATGCCGACCAGGTGCGCGCCGAGAGTTCTCATGTCATCCGGCATCTCGACCGCTTCTGGATGAACAATCGGAATACGCAGGGCGAAGCGATCTTCGTGCGTGGGACGCAGACATATGCGCCGCCGAAAGACGATGATCCTGTCCGAGGATCGCTGCGCTGGAACGGCAGCGATGAAGGCAAGATCATGAGCGATGCCTCGCCGGAGCTGCTGGTGATGGGCGCACAATATGCGCAGGCAGCACCGGCGACGGTACCTCAAACGGTTCCTGCGCCAGTTCGACCCGCCCCGGTGCCGCGACCCCCGGGGCAGGTCATCCGGCCGAATGTTCCACAGTGGAATAGGCCTCCACCCCGGCCGACCATCAAAGTCGGTAAATGGGTCGGAAGGCTCGGCCGATTTGGTAGGGCAATGACTGGTATCGGAGCTTTTATCGAGGGTATGTGGCCAACCTCGACGGCAATGCCGTGGTATGATGAAATGCCACAAGATGATTTCGAACGGGCGCTTTTCCGGAAGGCACGCGAACTTGAGGAGCAAGGCGTCGACGTTGATGACGTTCAGGAGTGGTTCCGATCCGAGCGCGCAGAGAACGCACGACGCCGGAGGCAGCAGGAGACAGAAGAACGGCAGCAACCGCAACCTCTACCCCAGACGCAGGGTGCGCGCGTTGATGAGGAAGGCTCACAACGTCGATGCATTGTTGGCCCCTACGAGGAGATCGAGCCGATATGTCGGGGCAATGCTCACCATATCGTTCCTGATATGGCCTATCGATTAGGGCGGCGACCTGGCAAATCCGAATATGATTCCACAGAGAATCGTATTCCCAACGCACCGACGCTTAACCAGGGGATGTCGATTTGTTTGCTAAGTCGGCAGCACGGAAGCGATAGCGAAGGATTGCATGGAATACTTCGACAACGGTTTGCAGAACTCGCAAGCCCTGTACCGGGGACAGCGCCTATGGGGGCAATATTAGCTGAAAGTATCAAAGTGATCGAGGATATTCCGGATTTGCCGGAAGAATGCAAAGCGCTAGCTACAGCCATGGCAACAGGCCAGGTCGCGTCAAAAACCGGATTTGCCGCTCCTGGGCGAACGAGGGAACGGCCACTTCCGTCCGGCGAAGCCGAAACAGTACTGAGAAGGGGACATTATTGATGAACGGCAGTGACTGGAAGGCAACAATTCAAGCCGCTGTGGCGTTTGATGTCGACCGCTTTGCGATATGTGTTGGCGAGCTTGAATACGATGATCCATTTACTGCGATCATTTCTTATGATGGGCGATTTTCTCAGCCGTGGAGCAGAACGGATGTTCAGCGCGAGATCGTCGATATCAGCTATATGGGAGCCGATCCTACGGAAGACCATGTCCCGGTAGCGCTCAGCAACGAGGGCGACGTCTATGTGTTGAAGGACGAGCATGCGGAGCGATCGAAGATCCCCGGAGCTGGGATTCTCAGCGAAGATGCTGAGGGTTTTGGGGCAGTCCATACGCTGGTCGTAGATGGACATAGCCAATATGTTGTCGGGGATAGCCGTCAACTCTATCGCAGAGAGGGCTTTGGAACATGGCAACGGCTTTCTGCGAACAAATCCCGCGAGGACGGTTATGAGGCCGAACATTTTGGAAAGGCGATTTCCTTGGACGGTTCGCTCATCGTCGAAAGTGTTCAAAGACCTTATTCTGCACCAAGCGCTGCGCAGCTCGATCCCAAAAGCTGGGAAAATGTCAGCCCGGAGCAGTTCCTGAAGATGATGAAGGAACAACGGTCCGAGCGCGTTACAAGGCCACGCATCCAACGCGTGTATCATTATCTCGACGGCGGTTTCTCACGATTATCCCTCCCCGAAGATTGCGTGATTAGAGGGCTATACCGCGACCCGGAGCAGCGTATTTGGTTTTTGGGCGGGGGAGGTCTGATCCTGCAGGGAACCATCGAAGGAGGATTTGAGAAGGTCGGCTTCCTCGGGGATACGGAAACGTTGTTCAGTGCCGCGTGGTGTCGTTCGGAGCTTTTTGCGGCCACAGACGACGGTCTTCGCCGATTTGACGGCCATAAGCTTGGCATCGTGAAACCCAAACTAAATTCCGCAGCTATAAACCGAAATATTCCTGCACCTCTGAAAATTCAATCTTTCGATAACACGCTGATATATTTCGACAGGAAGCATGGCGTGTGCAGGTGGGACGGGCAATCCTGGGATTGGTACGAGATCCCGCCGTCACTTCTGCAACGCGAGTTCAAAGGCTTGCCTGCCAGACAATAGGGCTCGTCTATCGTATCCTTGCAGCCATACCTGTTCATGGGCGGACATCGTCAGTACAGCCACCGGGATGCGGAGAAAGTCCCTGATCGCGATTTGAAGGAGGTACGACTGACCGCAGCAGTGTTTTTTGAAGCGCTAGGCAAACCCCACGAGTCCAGGAGGATTTCCGAGGCCGAAGCGGAAATTACCGCCACTGAGGAAGAAGATTTCGAGGAGCTCTACGGAGCATGGGAGCCAACGCTTTATGCCGCGGCCATGGCGGATGATCGATATTTTGCGCTTTTGATTGGCGGCCCGCGCTGGGACGATCCCTATACCATCATCCTGACGCGCGACGCGGAAGCGCAGACATTCTCGCGCCTCGATGTGCGGCGGGAATTGCGGGATGTCAGGGTCGTGCCGCGGGCCGGTGATGCAGGTGAGCCGTCTTATGTGACGCTCAGCCTGAACGGCGACATTTATGTGATCAGTCCCAAAGGCGCGGAGCATTCGGTCATTCCCGGGACCCAGGCCGAATCCGATGAAGCGCCGGAGATCCTATTCACCTCCATTCTGCCGGTCGGGGATCAATGGCTGGTTGCGGGCGGCGAAGGTTTTCTGAAGCTTGGCAAGGACAAATCCTGGCAGGATGTCTCCCCGTCGCCGCCGACGGAATATCCCTACAAAGTGCCCGATTGGACTATCCTCGGGACTAATCAAAACGGCGATATCTTCATTGTTGGCACGCAGGCGGCGAATGCGCGGCATTTCAATCTCTATCCCGGCCACCCTCTCTATCGGAAGGATATGCCTGATGAAGAGCGCTTCGAATTGAAGAAAAAACTTTACGCCGAAATGGACAGTTATCCGCGTTTGAAAACACTTTTCACCGGTCGGCCCGGCGCCTGGAAGCAGCAGGTGTTACCGGATCGTATCGCCCGGTCTCTTCCCGCTTATTCCTATGTTGCCGATGTCGAGAGCGACGGAGGCGAAGCCGACTATGTCATCGGTTCCGATGGCCTGGTGATGAAGGGTAATCCGCAAGCCGGCTTTACCGACATCTCGTCCATTGCTGACCGCGAGAAGAATTTCAAGGACGGCGTTTGCTGGCGCAACGAACTGATCCTTGCAACCGGCACCGAACTGTTCCGGTTCGATGGCCATCTTGCAAAGCCATTCGCGCCCAAGGTGAAGATGCGCTCTGCCCCCTTCGTGCTGCAGCCGAGCGCGATCTTCGTTCAAAACGACAAGCTCTACGTGTTCGACTACGGGCTTCGCTATTACACATTCGATGATCAGGGTTGGAATCAGTACGACATTCCGAAAGAGCTTTCGCAGAGGCCGTTCAAGGGTGGCGGCGGGAAAGGACCGCCTTGACCATATCGAGCGGCTGACGAGCATCTGGAGCCAATATGTCTGCTACCCCCCGGCGCCCCTTACAGGAAATATTGGATGAATTCGGACCGCTCAAAGACGGTATGGCGGTTGCTGCTTCGCAGGCTGAGGGCTATCGCGGGAAGCTGCCTGACGCGATGGTTGATTTCTGGATTGAGCATGGTCGCGGGCAATGGCGCGACGGTCTTTTCTGGATCTGCGATCCTGAGCCGATCATGCCTGTCCTGCATGCGCTGTTTGCAGGCGATCCGGAATTCGACGCCGCAAGAATGGTGCCCTTCATGCGTGATGCGTTCGGCGAAGTCAGCGTCTGGCATCCGAAGTTCAAGCTGATCACGCTCAAGATGAATCTCGGCACCGTCACCACCACAGACATTACCACCCACGTCATTGAAGGCGTACCTCCCTTCGACGACGATATGGCGGTAGCTGCCGCCGTGGACGCCAGCGTTTTCGATGGTCGTGGCTGGGTGGATGCTACCACTGGCAAGCCCGTTTTCGATGCGGTTCGCCGGCGACTTGGGCCGATCAGCGCTGATCAGGTCTATACTATGGTCCCGCATTTCCGCCTCGGCGGCGATGGCGCTGCCAGGGATTTTTCAATCGGCGGCTTCATCGAATATCTGGGCGTTCTGGCGCAGATAGGATCCTTTACGCTCGAACGCTATATCGATCCGAAGCAGGGTGGCCGAGGACCCTTTGGACATCTCGAGGCTGTCCGTACGATCGGACACGACCGTCTGATCGATAGGGACACACTATGACCGACACCGACACAAAGCTGTTGCGGACATTCATCGCCGACGAGAACGAAGCCTTTGCCGATCGGCGCCAGGGAAAATTCTGGCCTGCCAATCATTATCGCATCGGGCCCCTGGCGACCAAAGCTTCCGGGCTGCTCGATCCGAACGAGCAAATCGATTTCTATTTCCATTTCATGCGCATAGCCGGCGGCGCACCCTCCGTCGGAGACAGGGAAATGCCGCTGCTGCTCGAGGCCTACCGGCGCATGCTGCCGTTTCTCGATCTTGGCGGTGTCATCCCGATGTCGCGGCGGCACAAATTGCTGTTCGTGTTCGGTTTTGACGATACCGGCGCCCTGCCGAGCGGCGAGACGATTTCGGCCAAGGCGCTGAAGGCGCGGCTCAAGCTCATCGCGCAGGTCGGCAATTATACGACGATGCCTGCCCAGCGCGACAAGAAGGCAAAGTTTGTTCCTTTCGCCTACGAGGCGGTGCGCATTCTCGAGGTTTTCCAGCATCTCGGCTATCGCCACGACCGACGTTATGGCGAAGACCTCTACGATGTCACCAATCTCAGCTTCTGGGGTATGGTGTTTATCTGCCTGCTCAACAAGGCGACCCGTGCCGATCTTGTTGCCGATATGATCGAGGGCAAATATGATCTTATGCGGCGCGTCGAGCAACTGGCGATGCTGCACCGCTATATCGAGACAGTCCTGCCGGATATCGAGCCTGACGAAGAGCGTTTCCGCTCGCTGGCGCGGCAGCTCAAGGGCATCGAGCTGGCGCGCCGCAATGCCACCGAATCCGTCGCCCTGGCGCAAAGGCTGGGCCTGCCATTTGGCGATGACGAGGAGTGGGAAATCCATATTGCGGTCCCGCTGCGCGGCACCGAAGGTCATCCGTTGATCGCCAAGAACGTCGTGCGATTGCAGATCCGGCCGAACCCGGACTGGCAGTGGGAGCTGAGCGCGCGCATGGCCGAGCGTGGAGAGTACTCGGAAAGCGAAACAAAGAACTACCGGAACGATCTCGGTTTCCCAGTTCTCGGGCGCGGAAATCTTCATGCCTTTCCGACATGGCTGAGACAGGTGCGTGAGAAAAACGGGCTGGATTTCGACACCGGCGCCGCCGACATTCGTGTGGGCCGCAAGCGGGCGGCAGCCAAACTGCTCGTTCAATGGCTGGAGAGCTGAAAGCCGTGCCACGACCGCAGTGGCGTCGTGGCACGGTGACGGCTGTAAAACCGGCTCAGAAGGGATAGTGCTGGGCGGAATCCTCGACCGTGATCCAGCGCAGGTCGGTGAATTCGGCGATCGCCGCCTTGCCGCCGAAGCGGCCATAGCCGCTGCCCTTGACGCCGCCGAAGGGCATTTGCGCCTCATCATGCACGGTCGGGCCATTGATGTGGCAGATGCCGGATTCGATCCGCGCTGCAACGGCCATTGCCCGCTGGACATTCCGGCTGAAGACGGCCGATGACAGGCCGTATTCGCTGTCGTTGGCGATGCGGATTGCTTCTTCCTCACTGGTAACGCGAATGATCGGCTTGACCGGGCCGAAGGATTCTTCCGCATAGACGCGCATCTCGGGCGTGACGTGATCGAGCAGCGTCGCCTCGACCACGGTGCCGGAGCGCTTGCCGCCGGCCACGAGCTTTGCCCCCTTGGCCGTCGCATCGGCAATCAGCTCATCCATTTTCTTCGCCGCGTCGAGGCTGATCAGCGAACCGAGAACGACATGGCCGCGCGGATCGCCGGCCGGAAGCTGGCTGGCGCGGGCGGCCAGTTTGGCGACGAACTGGTCGGCGATCGTCTCGTCGACGATGATGCGTTCCGTCGACATGCAGATCTGGCCCTGGTTCATGAAGGCGCCGAAAATGGCGGCATTGACGGCACCGTCGATATCGGCGTCGTCGAGGATAACCAGCGGCGCCTTGCCGCCGAGTTCGAGGAGGGCGGGTTTGAGATGCCTGCCGCAGGTCTCGGCGATGATCTTGCCGACCTTGGTCGATCCGGTGAAGTTCACGCGCTTGACGGCCGGATGGGCAATCAGCGCGGCGACGATCTCGGGCGCATCCTCCGGCGCGTTGGTGATGACATTGACGACACCCGCCGGCAGGCCGGCTTCGGTCAGTGCCGTCGCGATCAGCCGGTGCGTGCCGGGGCATTGTTCGGAGGCCTTGAGGACGACGGTATTGCCGCAGGCGATCGGCATGGCGATGGCGCGGGTGGCGAGAATGACCGGCGCGTTCCAGGGGGCAATCGCCAGGCAGACGCCGGCAGCCTGGCGAACGCCCATGGCGAGCGTGCCGGGTTTGTCGGAAGGGATGATTTCGCCTGATATCTGCGTCGTCATGGCGCCGGCCTCGCGCAGGATGTTGGCAGCGAACATGACATTGAAGCCGGCCCAGGGCGCGGTGGCGCCCGTCTCCTCGATCATCAATTGGGTAAACTCGCCCACCTTGGAATCCATGATATCGGCGGCCTTCATCAGGATGGCGCGGCGCTGGCCGGGGCCGGTCTTCGACCACGCGCCGAAGGCGGCGGCGGCCGCATCGACCGCAGCGGCAGCATCGTCCAGGCTTGCCGCGGCGGCGCGGCTTGCGAGCTTTTCGGTGAAGGGATCGATGCGATCATAGGTCCGGCCGCCGGAGGCCGCGCGGTCTGCGCCGTTGATAAGCAGGGAAATATTCATCGGAGGTCTCCTTGGGACAAGAACTAGAAGCCGAGGACTTCGGCGTTGATGGAAGCTTCGAGGCCGCCGTCGGCGGCAAGATTGGCGCCGTTGATCCAGCGTGCGCCATCCGAGCAGAGGAAGAGCACGGCGGGCGCAATATCGGCGGAGGTGCCGGCGCGGCCGACGCGGGTAATGTCGCTATCGACCCTGGCGTCGCCGAGCACGGCGCGGAACTGCTTGAGAATCGGCGTTTCCACCGGCCCGGGGCTGACCGCATTCACCCGGATGCCGCGGTTTTTGAACAGCGGCTGATGGGCCGCCCGCATCGTCCAGAGCAGCAGCAGCTCCTTGGAGAGCGGATAACCTTCCTCGTCCTTGAGGCCGTGCTCAGTAACGACCGCCGCCACCTCGGGAAAGCCTTCAATGGCGGTGAGCGACTTCGCGCGCTCGAGATTGGCGCGCCAGCCGTAGCCGGCGATCGAGGCGACGTTGACGATGGCCCCACCTTCGCGCAGGCGGGGCGCCACGGCTTCGGACAGGGCGCGAAGCCCGTAGAAATTGACGGCGAGTGTCGAGACGACCCCGGTGCTGCCGGAAAGGCCGGCGACATTGGCGAGTGCGTCGAGGCGCGCCGGAAGCTGCGCGACGATCTCGGCAACGCCAGCGGCGGTCGAAAGATCGCCCTTGATGAAGGCAGCGCTTCCACCCACCGGTTCGCGCACATCGACGCCGATGACCTCGGCACCCATCTGGCCGGCCAGCTCCGCCGTGCGGGCGCCGATGCCGGAAGCGACGCCGGTCACCAGGATCGTTTTACCAAAAAGCATGAACGTCACCTTTCGCAAGAGAGTCCGGAAATAAGCCGGCTCATTCTTCCCATTTGATTTTATGCGGGCCGGGCAATTTCAGCCGATAGCCGACCGGCAGAAGTTGAAAGTCGAAGCGGCGCTCGATTTCGCCCCAGAGGCCGCGTGGCAGGTAGAGCGAGAAGATCACGGCGGTGGCGCCGAGGCCGATCAGGTACCAGACGCCGGCTGAACCGAAGACGGTCTCGATCACGAAGAACAGGATGGCGCCAAGGATCGCGCCTTCAAACTTGCCGATCCCGCCGACTAGCACCATGAAGATCATGTAGGCCGTCCACTGGACGCTGAAATAGGTCTTCGGCTGGAAGGTCGTGGCGGTCGCCAGCCACAGGCCTCCGGCGACCGCGATGCCGAAGGCGGCGAGCACGAAGAGCAGTCTCTTGGTGGCGATCACGCGCACGCCGACCGAGGTTGCCGCCTCCTCATTGTCGCGGATCGCCTGCATGGCCGCACCTGCGCGGCTGCGCATCAGCATGAAGAGCGCGCCGAGCAGGGCGGCCATGGCCGTCAAGGCGAGCCAGTAGATCGTTGCCCGCCGCGTTGCGCCGTCATAGACGTTGAGCGAGATCAGCGAGGTTCCCGTTTCCCCCTGGATGAGCCGGTCGAGGTTGACGAGCAGATGGGCGAGTTCCGCTATCACCCACATGCCGATCGCGAACTCGCCGCCCTTCAGGCGCAGCATGAACAGCGATAGCGGGATCGACAGCGCGCCGGTCACGATCGCGGCGGCAAACAGCGAGACGAAGGGATTGAGCCCCGCATCCGCCAGGCGGATGGTGAAATAGGCGCCGAGGCCGAAGAACACCTGCTGGCCGACCGAAACGAGCCCACCGAAACCGGCAAGCGCATTCCACATGGCGGCAAGGATCACGTAGATGAACAGGGCCGTCATCCGGTCGATCGCGCCGGCGCCGAGCACGGCCGGGGCAAACATCAGCAGGACGAGCACCGCGGCCATGCAGCCGAGCGCCACCCGTGACGATTTCGTCCAGCGTTCTATCGATATTCCGTTGGAGGCAAGGGTCGCGTTGGGGCTCATGTCGGGCTCCGGAGACGGGTGCGCAGGGAGGCGGCAAGTTTGTCGAGAACCGGCATGCCGAACCGGGATAGCCTGACGAAAAGCACCAGCAGGAACACGGCATGGCCGCCGATCAGGAAGCCTTGCGGATGCAATTGGGCGCCGAGCGATTGGGCAAGGCCGAGAACGATGCCGCCGGCAAGTGTGCCCCATAGCGATCCCGCTCCGCCGATGACGGCCGCCTCGAAGGCGAAGAGAAGCTGCGGGCCGCCGGAATAGGCGCTGAAGGTTGCCCGCATGCCCAGAAAAGCACCGGCGATCCCGACCGTGACCATGGTGATTGCGGTGGCGACGGCGTTGACCCTGCGGGCATCGATGCCGACCAGCCCCGCCGTATCGGGATCTTCCGCCGTGGCGCGGATCGCGCGACCGAGCGCAAAGCGGCTCAGGAAGAACTGCAGCCCGCCGAGAATAAGGACTGCCGTCACCATCATCATGACGGCAAGTTTGCCGACGTAGATGTGGCCCGGCAGTTGCCAGGAAGCATAGGACAGGTTGCCGATGAACGGCGCGAGCGAGCGGGTGTCGGCGCCGAACTGCTCGAACAGCAGGTTGTCGATGACGATCGACAGGCCGAAGGTCGTGAGGATCGGCAGCAGCGTGCCGCCGCGGGCGCTGCGTTCCAGAATGAAGCGCTGCAACAGCCAGCCGACCGCGGCCATGACCGGCAGCACGATCAGCAGGCCGGCGAAGGGCGGAATGCCGGCTTTGGCGGCCAGCAGCCACAGCCCGTAAGCGGCTGCGACCGCCAGGCTGCCATGCGCGAGATTGATGATCCGCATGACCGAGAACATGAAGGACAGGCCGCAGGCGATAACGGCGTAGTAACCGCCGAGCAGAATGCCCTGGAGCAGGGTGTTGATCACGATGCGCTCCTTTCGCCTGATGTCCGGTGCAATCCGAAATAGGCTTGAGTGACATGTTCGCGCGTGACGGCGGCGGCCGGCCGATCGAGGACGATGCGTCCTTCCAGCATGCAGATGACACGGCTTGCCACGCTCATGGCGCGGGCGAGATCCTGCTCGACGAGCACGATGGTCGTTCCCGAGGTGAGCAGCGCCTGCAATTGGGCGTAGACGCGGTCGACGACCAGGGGCGAAAGCCCGAGCGAGACCTCATCCAGCAGAAGAATATCGGGATTGCTCATCAGCGCCCGGCCGATGGCGGTCGCCTGCTGTTCCCCGCCCGAAAGATGTCCTGTCTTGGCGTGACGGCGCGGTTTCAGGTTCGGAAAGGCGTCGAGGACGCGATCGATACTCCACTCGCCCTTGCGGCCGGAGCTCTTTCCGAGAAGCAGGTTCTCTTCCACCGTCATCTGCGAAAACAGGCGCCGGCCTTCCGGCACCAGGGCGATGCCCTTGGCGATCCGCTTGTGGGACGGCACGGCAGCCAGATCTTCATCGTTGAGGAGGACGCGGCCGGAGGATGGCAGGTGGGCGCCGGCGATCGATCTGAGCAGCGTCGTCTTGCCGGCGCCGTTCGCGCCGACCAGCGCCAGCACCTCGCCCCTGGCAAGATCGAAACTGACCCCGCGCACCGCCTGGAGCAGGCCGTGGCGGACGTCGAGGTCGCGGATGGAGAGAAGGCTCATGCGGGCGTTCCTCCGAGATAGGCCTTGACCACCTCCGCATTGCTCATGACCATTTTCGGTTCGCCATCGGCGATGATCCTGCCGGCGTCCATGCAGATCAGCCGCTCCGCCACCTGCAGGAGGATATGAACGATATGTTCGATCCAGACGATGCCGATGCCGCGGCGGCGCAGTTCCAGGATGGTTTCCACCAGTTCGCTCGCCTCGCCATCGGTCAGGCCGCCGCCGATCTCGTCGAGCAGCATCAGCCTCGGCTGCGTGGCAAGCGCACGGGCAAGCTCCAGGCGTTTGCGGTCCAGCAGGCCGAGCGTGTCGGCGGGGCGGTTGGCGACGGCGAGCATGCCGCAGAGCGAAAGGGAATCGACCACGCGCTCATAGGCCTCGTCGCGGCTTGCGGCATTGCCGTGCGACGCGGCGACGAAGACATTTTCGAAGGTCGTCATGCCGCCGAAGGGCTTGGGAATCTGATGGGTCCGGACGAGCCCGGAGCGGCAGCGTTCCGCCGCCGTCCGGCGCGTGACGTCGACGCCGTCGAAGGTGATGCTTCCTTCATTCGGCGGGAAGGCGCCGGCGAGCACGCTGAGCAGGGTCGTCTTGCCCGCGCCGTTCGGCCCGACAATGCCGATCGCTTCGCCATCGCCCATGGAAAAATCAAGATTCTCCAGCACCACCAGCGCGCCGAACCGCTTGTGGATCCCCTTGGCCGAGAGAAAGGCTCCCCCCGGCCGTCTTTGAGCTTCCCGCTGCAGCACTGTGCGTTACCCGTTATAGGCGGTGAGCTTGGCGCCGACCGGGACGTTGGGGTCGGTGGCGTTTTCGGTGACGACGTAGTCGAGCGCGAATTTCGAGCCCTCCGGCGCTTTCACCCATTGCGTGCCGATGATCGGTCCGGGAGAGACGTTGGCGACGGGACCGCTGGTGAAGTCGACCTTGCCGGCGATGGTGGTGGTCTTCAGCGTGCTGATCGCCTTGGCGACGGCCTCCTTGCTCTTGACGTCTGTGCTGGCCTTCAGCGCATCGAAGCCGGCGTCGAGAAGCGCAAGGCTGGCGCCGAGCTGCTGCGTCCACTGCTTGCCGCTGGCCGTTTCATAGCCGTCGGCGAGTTCGGTGCCGGAGACGCCGGTGAGCGTGGATTTGTAGGGGAAGGCCTTGTGCCAATAGGCGGCGCTGCCGATGTTCAGGCCGAGATCGCCCAGCGCCTCGATGTCGGAGGGAAACAGGCCCGTCTTGGCGATCTGGCAGATCTTGATCTGCTGGGTGAGGCCCTGCTGTGCGGCCTGACGCCAGAAGGCGGCGAAGTCAGGCGGTATCGGGAACGAATTGAAGATCTCCACGCCCTCCTGCCTGAAGAGAGCGATCTGCGCCGTAAAGTCGGTGGTTCCGGTTTCATAGGCGCCGGGATCGACGATGGTGAAGCCGGCCTTGGAAAGCGCCGGCGCCAGATGGGTGCGGATCGCATTGCCGTCGGCGTCGTTGGGATACATGACGCCGACCTTCTTGTTGGTCTCGATCAGGTTCCATTGCGAAACATAAGCCTTGTGGAACTCTTCGACGCCGAAGCCGAAATGATAGGTCCACTTGAACGGCGAGGGTGCGCCCGGCTTGGCGCCGCGGCCGAAATACCAGGCTTCCCAGGGCATGACCGTCGAGAGGCAGGGAATGCCGGCCGCCTCGCAGGCGTCGGCCACCGGATTGATGGTTTCGGGCGTCGACACGGCAAGCATCAGGTCGATCGCCTGGTTGTTGATCAGGTCCTTCGCCAGCTGGCCGGCGCGCGAGGGATCGGACTGGGTGTCCTGGTCGAGAATGTCAACCTTCCAGGTCTTGCCGCCTGCCTGCAGGCCGTTCGCCAGGGCCTTGCGCGCCAGTTCCAGCACGTAGCCGTCCGTCTCACCGAAGCCGCCGAGAGGGCCGGTGCGCGGGCTGATGAAGCCGACCCTCAGCGTATCGCCGCTCTGAGCAAAGGCCGTGCGGCCGGAAAGCGCCAGCGCTGCACCGCCCGCCACGGTCGATGCGATGAAAGAGCGGCGGCTCAGCGATGCCGCGTTGATTTTTCCGCTGCGGAAAATGTCGTTCATGAATTCATTCCTCCCTCTTGATGCGGGCCTCCCAGCCCGGTCCCAGTGTTCATCTCGGCCGATCTATTCAGATCGGGTAGTGCCGTTTTCCCGAGGCCATGGTGATCCATCGGAGCTCGGTGAATTCATCGATCGCCGCCTTGCCGCCGAAGCGGCCGTAGCCGCTTGATTTGACGCCGCCGAACGGCATTTGCGGCTCGTCGGAAACAGTCGCCTCGTTGATGTGGCAGATGCCGGATTCGAGCCGCATGGCAACGGCAAGGGCCGCATTGACGTCGGCGCTGAAAACGGCGGCCGAAAGCCCGTACTCGTTGTCGTTGGCAACCGTCACGGCCTCGTCGACGCTGCCGACCCGGATAATCGCCGCGACCGGCCCAAAGCTCTCTTCGCGGTAGATGCGCATGGCAGGCGTCACGTGATCGATGACGGTCGCGTCCATCAGCGTGCCGTTGGCCTGGCCGCCGCAGACGAGCACTGCGCCCTTCTGCAGGGCATCATCGACGAGCGACCTGACGCGGCGCACGGCCTCAGTGTTGATCAGCGTGCCGAGCGGCGTGTTGCCGTCTTTGGGATTGCCGGCGACAAGGGTTGCGGCTTTCGTCCGGAACTTGCCGACGAAGCCGTCGGCGATCTCGTCCATCAGGATGATCCGCTCGGTCGACATGCAGATCTGGCCCTGGTTCATGAAGGCGCCGAAGGCGGCAGCGCTCACGGCCTCGTCGATATCGGCATCGGCAAGGACGATAAACGGCGCCTTGCCGCCGAGTTCGAGCAGGCAGCGCTTGAGATGCCTTGCCGCGGATTCGGCAATGATCCGGCCGACACGGGTGGAGCCGGTGAAGTTGATGCGGCGCACCGCGGGATGGGCGATCAGCGCATCGACGACGGCTGCGGCATCGCTCGGCGCATTGGAAACGACATTGATGACGCCGCGCGGAAAGCCGGCGTCACGCAGGACGTCGCCGATCAGGCCATGGGTCTTCGGGCAGAGTTCAGAGGCCTTCAGGACGACGGTGTTGCCGCAGGCAAGCGGCATGGCAACGGCGCGGGTGCCGAGGATAACAGGCGCATTCCAGGGGGCAATGCCGACGCAGACGCCTGCCGGCTGGCGGACCGCCATGGCAAGGCTTCCCGGAATGCCGGAAGGAATGATCTCGCCGGATATCTGCGTGGTCATCGCCGCCGCTTCGCGAAGAATATCCGCGCCAAGCCCGCAATTGATCGCCGCCCATTGGGCGGTGGCGCCGGTTTCACCGGTCATGGCGGCAATGAGTTCGGATGTGCGGGCCTCGAGGATATCGGCTGCGGCATTCAGAAGCCTGCGCCGTTCGCCCGGGCCGGTCTGCGACCAGTCCGGAAAGGCGGCGGCTGCTGCATTGGCTGCCCTCGTCATGTCGGCAACGGATCCTGCCGAGGCGATCGTTGCGACATCGCCGGTCAACGGATCGATGCGTTCGAAGGTGGCCCCTTCGGAAGCATTCATCGCCTCGTTGTTGATCATCAGCTTTGCCGAAAACACTGGTCCACCCATTCGTCCCGCATTGGCGCCACGTGATGACGCTTGCATTGTTGCCATGGGAGAAAACGAGCGGACGCGGCGCCACGAGGGCAGCCTGACCGTTCCTGCATCTGTTGAAGAGCCTCCTCCCAAAGGCTGGTGAAGAAGAGGTTACGCCGATCTGGCGCGGATGGAATGCGATTTATTGGGTTAATATTGTAATTATCCGGCGTTTGCCGCATTGTTTGTCATGGGAGCGGAGGAGAAGCGTTGGCGACGGACGGGGGGATTCATCACTATGCCAGGGGCGAGTGGCACGCTCCGTCGCTGTCGCACCGGCGTATCCGTTTCCAAAAGGGGATCTATGCCGATTTCCACCATTTCCTTCTGCTCGGCGAGGGGAGTGGGGAGCTTCATTTCGACAACGGCGAACATCGGCCGCTGCACGGACCGCTGCTTGCCTTCCTGCCGCCGCAGGCGCGGTGCGACCTGTCGATATCAGCCGGAACCGCGGCTCATCTGGTCGGCGCTTCGCCGCAGATCATGGTCGATGCGATCGGCGACAAGGTGGAATCCTATTCGCTGCGCATCTTCACCGAACAGCGAAAGCTGGTCGAGGCATTGGATCCCTTGACGGTCACTGAAATCCGCCCGCTGATCTCGGGCTTCGTGCGGGAACTGGGCGATCCCACCCGCTCCTCCTGGATGGTCGCATCCGCCTATATCAGGCTCATCCTGATGGCGCTGTGGCGCGGCTCCGATGGCGAGAGAAGCGAGCAGCGCGGGCAGGGCGAAGTGGGATCGATCCTGCAGAGATATCGGCAACTGGTCGAAGCCGGCTTCCGCCAGCACCGGCCGATCAGCGATTATGCCGCGGAGCTGGGCGTCACAGCCGACCGGCTGCATTCCACCTGCCAAAGGGCGCTCGGCCGCTCGCCGATCCAGCTCCTGCATGAACGCGTGGTGCAGGAGGCGAAGCTTAGATTGGAGCGATCGGCCCGCAATATCCAGGAAATCTCCGACAGCCTCGGCTTTCGCGACCCGACCTATTTCAGCCATTTCTTCAAGCGCAAGACCGGCCTTTCACCCGCCGGCTACCGCGAGGTCGCCCGCGCCTCGGCCGGCTCGGAAAACAGCATGCTGTCCTCGGGTTATGCGGATTGGCCTTAGGTTCGGGGCTCATTGGTCAAAGCAATGGCTTGCCAATCTCGGGTCACACAATCATGCTGCCGGAATCGTAAGCCGCGTAGGACTGCGATGCGCCGGAAGCAGTCGTTGCCCCGGCTTGAAGGAATGACCGATTTGGGGCCGACGGCGCACCGTCCGCTGCGAGGGCACCTGGCACGAGAGCGGACATGCGAGGCCTCGGTGCGAAGGTCCGGGATCGGCCCGGAGCAGTCGTAGACCACGAGTATGACGTACGGCTCGATTTGGCGCTCATCGCGGACGTCGCGCACCGACGCCTTCTCGACGCGAGTTAACCGGAAGTTCGCGTAACGACGGTGCCTCTCGCTTTCACAGGGAGGGGCCATGGGTGATCAATTTCCAAGCCAAGAGCCCGTAGGTCGATGGACGAACGGGCTTTTGCAGCGGATTGCCGTCACGAAAGGGCGGCGGTTGAACAATTGCAGTCTATCCAGACGATTTCGACGGGCGTCGCCGAAAGAGCTGATCCCAGATGTCGTACCCCGCAGGGACAATCCCGATCAGCAGTGCAGCGGCCAAATCGAACCGTGGAACAAACGCCAGGATGACCGCGCAGAACGCGACAAGCGTCACGAATGCAAATACTGCAAAAAACCGGCTTCTGTTCATCGGTCTATCCTTTCGGAATGGGCCAGACACTGCGTCATCTCTGTCCTCCATAGAGTAGATTCGGCAGCATGTAGACGATGCTCGGGAACAGATAGATGAACACCATGCAGAGAATGACGATCAACATATACGGCATCATGCCGCGGAAGATGTCTGTCAGTTTGACATGCGGAGGCGAGACGCCCTTCAAGTAGTATGCCGACATCGCCATGGGTGGTGATAGGAAGGCCGTCTGCAGGTTGATTGCCACGAGGATACCGAAGAACAGCGGATCGATCCCGAAATGCGGCAGCAGCGGAATGAAGATCGGGATGAAGATGACGATGATTTCAGTCCATTCCAGAGGCCAGCCGAGAATGAAGATGATGATCTGGGCCAGGATCAGGAACATCAGCGGCGACATGTCCAGGCCGGTCACGAAGTCACTGATGAACTGTTGACCGCCGAGATAGGCGAATACCGATGCGAAGGTCGCCGAACCGACGAACAACCAGCAGACCATCGCGGTCGTTCGCGCCGTCAGATACACCGACTCCTTCAGTCGCTGCCAGGTCAGCGCCCGATAGGCCGCAGCAAGCGCCAGTCCCCCCAATGCGCCGATTGCGGCGGCTTCCGACGGCGTTGCCAGGCCAAAGAGAATGGCACCCAGCACCGCAAGAATCAGAAAGGCGAGCGGCGCGAAGGATGTAAGCATCATCCAGGCGAGTTGGACCGGCGTGTGCTCGCCCACATCTTCTTTCGTTGGCCGCGGCGCCAGTTGCGGCTGCAGGATTGCTCGCACCACGACATAGATGAGATAAAACCCCGCCAGGGCGAGGCCGGGCAGGAGCGCCGCCGCATACATTCGGACAACCGAGATCCCGGAGGTGGCCGCATAGACGATCAGCAGGATGGAAGGCGGGATCAGGATCCCGAGCGTGCCGCCCGCGCAGATCACGCCCGTCGCGTAGCGCACGTCATACTTTGCCTTCAGCATCGCTGGTAGGGCGAGCAGTCCCATCAACGTCACCACGGCCCCGACGATGCCGGTTGCCGTGGCAAAGAGTGTGCAGGTGACCAGGGCGGCGACCGCCATCGAGCCGGGCACCCGGCGCGTGACGTTGAATAGCGTCGAGAACAGCCGATCGACGATGTTGGCTCGCTCGACGATGTAGCCCATGAACAGGAACAGCGGGATAGCCGTGAGCACGTCGTTCTGGATGACCGAGTAGGTCTGGTTGACGAACAGATCGAAGATCCGGTTGTTGAAGAAACCGCCGATCCAGGTCTGCGCCAGTGTAGCGGCATCGCCGCCGGATTCGAGCGCGCGGTCATAGCCGCGCCACATGCGGCCGGCATCGAAATAGGCATAGTATCCGAAGCCGACACCCAGAGCCATCAAGGTGAACGCCACCGGGAAGCCGAGGAAGATGGTGAGGATCAGGATGAGGAGCATCCCGACGGCAATATGTGCATCCGTCATTGAGCGTCCCGATCCCGTGGTTCACGTCCAGCGTCAAGTTCCCGCGACGGAAGGAAACCCTCGTCCTCGGACTTGAGCACGTCCAGGCTTTTTGTTTCCAGTAGTACCTTTTCCAGTTCTTCGACATCTTCGGCCTGCTTCGGCCATTCGCCCGTCCTTATGCAGAGAATGCAGCGGAAGACCTGCGCCACGCCCTGCAGGAACAGGAGAATGCCGGCGGCGACGATCACGGCCTTGAACTGGAAGATCGGCACACCGGCGGGACTGTTGGAACTGACCTCCAGGTAGCCCCAACTGCGTGCGGCATATTTCCAGCCCGAGAACACCAGCGCGGTTATACCGGGAAAGAAAAAGATGAAGTACAACACCAGTTCCAGCCTGGCCTGCGTGCGCGGTTTCCAGAGCCGGTAGATGAAGTCGCCGCGCACATGGCCATCACGCGAGAGGGTATACGCTCCCGCCATCATGAAGATCGTTCCATAGAGCATGTAGCTCAGATCGAAGGCCCAGGGGGTCGGCGCGCGAAAGAGGTAGCGTGCAACAACCTCATAGCCGACGCCGAAGGCCATGATGAGTATCCCCCACGCGAACACCTTGCCGAACCACGCCGACAAATCGTCGGCGAATGCAATGTAACGGAGCATGCAAGCGCCTCCCTAACCTCGATGAGGGACGAGGCCCGGAAATACCGGGCCTTCACCATCTATTTTCCGAGGTTCAATTTTCCGGGGAAATAGTGCTCATAGGCGAGTGCGAGATCGGCGGAATTCATCAATTCGTAGTACACGACCCTCTCCACCCACTGCCGCTGACTGTCGAGCACCTTCTTCATGAACGCATCCGCTTCCAGCGTGGGGATGATCGCATCCCAGGCCTTCAGTTGCGCATCCAGAATTTCCTTTGGAGTGCGGTGCACGGTCACGCCATGTTCGGCCTGGAGTTTTCGAAGGTCGCTTGAATAGTTGTCCATCGCGGACGCTGTATTCGCCGTGCTTGCTGCCTCCACGCCATATTCCAGGATCGCCTGCAGATCGTCAGGAAGGTCGTCAAACACATCCTTGTTGAAGAGGAACTCGAAAGATTCGCTCGCTTGATGGTAGGACGACAGCATGTAGTTTTTGGCGACATCCTGCGAACCAAACCGTAGGTCAGAGGAGGGATTGTTGAACTCGAAGGCGTCGATGACGCCTCGCTCCATTGCCGGCACGATCTCGCCGCCCGGAAGTTGAGCGACGCTCATGCCCATATTCTGCATGAGATCGGCGGCGAGCCCGACCGTGCGATATTTGAGGCCGTTGACGTCGTTCACGGTCGCGACCTGGTTCTTGAACCAGCCGAACGGCTGCGCGGGCATCGGGAAGCCATAGAAGCCGTAAAGGTTCAGCCCCATGATGTCCTGGGTGAGTTCTCGGTATAGATCCTTGCCGCCACCTTGATGGAACCATCCGAGCATGGTGGTTGCGCTGCCGCCAAATACCGGCCCGGTACCGAAGAGGGAAGCTGCCTTGTGCTTTCCGTACCAATAGACCGGAACGGTGTGGGCTGCGTCGATCACGCCATCGTTGACGCCGTCGAGCACCTGAAACGCGCCGACGACCGTACCGGCAGGCATTAGTTCGAACTTCAGGCGTCCGCCGGACATTCGTTCGACCCGTTGCACGTACTGGCGGGCAAAATCCATCCAGATGTCCGACGCGGGCCAGGATGTTTGCATTTTAATGACGGTGGGTGCCTGGGCCAGCACGGCCGGGGCGGCAAGAGCCCCAACTGCGGTTACTCCAACGAGCGTAGATGCTCCCAGCAACTCTCGACGCGATACTGCCTTTTTGGTCATTGTTCTTCCTCCCTGGATTGTAGTCGAATTCTCCCTGCATTTCCTGGTAGTCTGCTAAGTTGAACAAGAGGCCTCCCAACCTCTTCCTGATCAGTATCAACAACTGATTGTTCTCATTTGTCAATTATGCACACTTTTTGCAATTCTGACAGACGTTCAAGTGTTGTTGATGACAGCTTGGGGCTGTGGTCCAACGGCCAAGGCCCAGTACCGCTGCTCCGCGTTGTCCGGACTACCTCCAGCTTAGAAAGAAAAAGCTGCTTTCGCCCGTCGACGATGAACTGGAGCCATGTGCTGAACTGGAACTATGTGCTCGTTCTTGATCGCCTTCGTTCCAAGTCGATTAAGCCGACGAGAGCCGACGTCCACACATGGCGCACAGATGTCGTCTCGTCAAACCAATGCTATGGCCGCTTTCGGGGAGCGGCAACAATTGCCTCTATGACCGAGAAGAGGCGCAGCTGCCGAACACTGATTGCCCAATGAAAGTCCACAAAAGGCCCCTTAGCGGAAACCGCTCAAGTTGGCTTGACGTCAAAAAGCAGACGAAGCTCACGACAGTGCAAAAATCCTCACCTCTCTCCCGATGCCCTGAAGTTCCGCCATCCGGGAGGCCGATGTGATGCCGCTGTCGCGCAGGATCTCTGAAACCTGGGCATCCTCGACGATCGCCTCCGTCGTCATGATCACATTGGGATCGGCAAGGCCCTGGACGCGGGAAGCGATATTGACGGTTTGGCCGAAGTAGTCCTGCCGGTCGTTCAGGTTGACGGCGAGGCATGGTCCCTCATGGATGCCGATCTTCAGGAGAAGGTCGTCGCTGCCGTGTTCGGCATTCAGCCGAAGCATCGCCTCCCGCATCTTGAGTGCCGCCGCCACCGCACGGTCCGGGCTCGGGAAGGTGGCCATCACGGCATCGCCTATGGTCTTGACGACGGCTCCGGCCTCTGTGGCGACGATCTCGTGAAGAACCCGGAAATGCGCCCGCACCAGATCGAAGGCGGCAAGATCTCCGACGCGCTCGTAAAGCGCGGTCGAGCCCCTCAAGTCGGTGAAGAGGAAGGTCAGGCTGGTGATCTTGAGGCGCTGGTCGACGTCGAGTGTGTCGGTCCGATAGATGTCGCGGAAGCTCTGGTTCGTCAGCAGCCGCTTGGCTGTCAGAAAAGGCCGCCTGCGGCCCAGCAGGTCGTGCAGCTCTTCTCCTGCGATGCAGACGTTCGGCACCACTCTGCGATCGGTGTGGTTCTCAAGCGTGAGCCGCAGTGAGCCAGGACGCAGGGTCAGCGTTTCGTTCAGCGCATGCGTCCGACTGATGATCATCGAGAGGGTTTGACGTTCGTCGGTGGGCTCACCCTGCACGTCGATGAACTGCGCCGAGTGTGTCACCGGATCGAAGATGATGACGAACTGCGCCGGCAGTTGCAGGGAGACGAAGGCCTTTTCGCCCGGAGCCAACTCGATCATCTCCAGCTGGATGCGCGAAAACCTTGCTTCGAGATCGTCAGGCAGGTCGACCCCGGTGCTGAAGAAGATCTGGCGGTAGTACTCGAGCGGCGGCAACCGATCAGGATCGTGACCGGCAATCCTGCGCACGCGCGGGCTGACCGTGAACGTGACCTCGACCATCTCGTCGAGGGTCGGTTCGTATCCGGCGGCGCAGAGCGCGCAATGGTACGTCTCGTGGACAACGGTTTTGAGGGTTGCGCCGCTGTCGAGGACGCCGCCGCATCCCGGGCAAAGGACATTCCAGGTCATCTCGAATGCGCCTATGCGGGCTGCATGAAGAAACGCGGCGATGGTTTTCTCTTGGTCGAGATCATGCTTATCGGCGAAAGCGAGCGCATTGATGCGATTGAGTTCACGATCCGAGCCATGCGTGACGACGTTTTCGATGCACTCGACCGTCTGCGGGTCAGCCGCCTGTCGCAGGGAGGCAAAAAGGACGTCCACTTCGCTCATGAGACAAGTCTCCGTGTGCAGAACCCACGGCGGACAACGCCAGGATGGGGATCATAACACGGGGGTTACCCAATAGAAATCTAAAGGCTTGGATGCTGCTTGCTTCCCAAGCGAAGGCGGGTTTCAATTCCCCTTGTATATCCGCTTCAGCGCCGTCAGCAGCGCATCCAATTCGTCGCGCGAAAACAGGTCGATGAAACGCTGCTCGTGCCTATCGATCAGCGCACGCGCCCGCGCGAGCATTGCGTGTCCCGCCTTCGTCAGATGAAGTTCCTGGCGCCGGCGGTCGGCCGCGGAGGGGCGGCGCTCGATCAGGTCGCGGGCTGCCAGCCGGTTGACGAGGGCCATCATCGTCGCCCGGTCGGTGCCGAGCGTATTGGCAAGGTCGATCTGCGATGCGCCCGGATTGCCGGAGACAAGTTCCATCACCGCCAGCTGCTTCTGCGTTAGCGCCAGTTCCTCCATGGTTTCGGCGAAGTCGCGATAGACTGCGACATGCGCCATGCGCAGATGAAATCCCAGCAGGTCGCCAAGCCGGCCGACGTCGAGGCCCGGCGTCGCGGGCGCATCTTCGCCCTCGAAATCGTCCCGCGGTGATTTTGTCGCCATCGTTCGTTCTCGTCTCATCCAGGCGCCATAACCATCAAAATCAGCGGGTTAGTCAATATCCGTATTGCGGATTTCCCTGCGCCATTCGAGCGATCGGATTTGCCTTAAACAGCCTCTTGCATCCTGCCGGGAAAAGATATTAGTATGTGTTGCATACGAATTTGATGCCTGCTGCGGGGAGCGGCGGGCATGGGAGGAGAAAATGGCGCATTCCTTTTCCGGGATGGCTTCGTCGGCGGATTGCGGACTGGTGACGGATGATCCGATCCTTTACCGCGCCCGCGTCGCACCGGGCCGTCCGGCTCTGTTCGAGATCGCTACCGGCCGGCAGCTCACCTATGCCGAACTCGATGCGCGGATCGCCTGCTGCGCGGGCTTGCTGAGCGATGTGCTTGGAGCGCGCCGCGACGGGGCGCGTGTCGCCATGCTGGCGCGCAACTCCGTAGATTCGATCGTGCTTGCCTTTGCCTGCCAGCGTGCCGGCGCCATCTACGTGCCGCTCAACTGGCGCCTCAACGCCGCCGAGCTTCGGCCGATCCTTGCCGATTGCGCGCCGGCTCTGCTCGTTCACGACGAGGAGTTCGCGGCAACCGTCGCCAACCTTGCGGGCGCCGATCCCGAGATGGCGGTGATATCGATGGCCGACGGCCCGGCCGGGTTCGCCGCGCGGATCGAAGCGAGCCTTCCGGCCGCTCCGGTGCCCGCCGATGCCGATGGACCCTGCGTCCTTCTCTACACCTCGGGCACGACGGGGCAGCCGAAGGGCGTCGTTATCACCCGCCGCAACGCCTTTTTCGCCGCTATCAACTTTTCCGTCGTCGGAGAGATCGGGCCGAGATCCGTCGCGCTTTGCGACCTGCCGTTCTTCCACACGATCGGGCTGATCGCGGTGGCGCGTACCACATTGATGCTGGGCGGCACGCTTGTCGTCTCCGACCGCTTCACCCCGGCGCGCACACTCGCAGCCCTTGCCGACCGTCAGCGTGCCATCACCCATTATTTCGCCGTGCCGCAGATCGCGCTCGCCTTGCGCAACGATCCAGCCTATAGCGCCGCGGCTCTGGCCGGCCTGCATGCGCTCTTCGTCGGCGGCGCGCCGCTGACGCAGGCGCTGATCGAAAGCTATCTCGATGACGGCGTTGCGCTGGTCAACGGTTACGGCATGAGCGAGGCCGGAACGGTGCTGCACGTGCCGATCGACCGGCGCGCCGTGCAGGACAATCCCGGCAGCGTCGGTCTTCCGGCGCCGTTGCTCGACATTCGCATCGTCGACGAGGACGGCCGCGAGGTTGATGAAGGCGAGATCGGCGAACTCTGGCTGCGCGGGCCGGCCGTGACGCCGGGCTACTGGAACAAGCCTGAGGAAACCGCTGCCGCCTTCACCGACGGCTGGTACCGCACCGGCGATCTCGGCCGACGCGAAGCGAACGGCTTCTATCGCATCGTCGACCGGCTGAAGGACATGTACATCAGCGGCGGCGAGAATGTTTACCCCGCCGAGGTCGAAGCAGCACTCGCAAGTCATCCCGATATCCTCGATGCGGCGGTCGTCGGCATTCCCGATATCCGATGGGGCGAATGCGGCGTCGCCTATGTCGTGCTGCGGCCGGGTGCTGCGGCAACGGGCGATGAGATCGCCGGCCATTGCGCGGCAAGGCTCGCCGCCTTCAAGCGTCCGGCGCGCATCCTCTTCGTCGAGGCCATTCCCCGCACCGCCTCCGGCAAGGTGCAGAAACATGTCCTGCGCCAGTTCCATTCCGACGAAACCCTTCAACGACAGGCCCTGTGAAGCGGCCCCCCGGCATCACGCCGAAACCCATGGAGTAACCTCATGACTGAAGACAAATCGCCGGTTCTGGTCGAATTCGACAGCGGCATCGCCTTCGTGACCCTCAACCGTCCGGAAAAGCGCAATGCGATGAATCCGGCGCTGAATGCCCGAATGCTCGAAGTGCTTGACGAGCTCGAGGGCGACGAGCGTTGCGGCGTCCTCGTCCTGCGCGGCGCCGGCGAATCCTGGTCGGCCGGCATGGATCTGAAGGAATATTTCCGCGACAATGACGACAAGCCGCGTGACGTCACGCTGAAGGCGCGGCGCCAGTCCGGCAACTGGTGGGGCCGGCTGATGTATTTCGAAAAGCCGACGATCGCCATGGTCAACGGCTGGTGCTTCGGCGGCGCATTCACACCGCTGGTTTCCTGCGATCTCGCCATCGCCGCCGAGGAGGCAAATTTCGGCCTCTCCGAGATCAACTGGGGCATTCTGCCGGGCGGCAATGTCACCCGCGCGGTCGCCGAAGTGATGCGCCATCGCGACGCCCTCTATTACATCATGACCGGCGAACTGTTCGGCGGACGCAAGGCCGCCGAAATGGGTCTCGTCAACGAGGCGGTGCCGCTGGCGGAGCTGGAAATCCGGGTCCGCAAGATCTGCGCCAGCCTTCTCGAAAAGAACCCGGTGACGCTGAAGGCCGCCAAGGACACCTACAAGCGGGTGCGCAACCTGCCATGGGATCTCGCCGACGATTACATCTACGCCAAGCTGGAGCAGATGCTGTTTCTCGACAAGACCAAGGGGCGCGACGAGGGGCTGAAACAGTTCCTCGACGACAAAACCTATCAGCCGGGGCTCGGCGCCTACCAGCGCGACCGCTGAGCACGGGTCCGGTTCGCCGGGCCGTTCACGAGCCGATCATCGGGAGGAGTAAAGCAATGAAAATCCATGCCGCGGTGGCGCGTGCGCCCCATACGCCGTTTTCGCTGGAAAGGCTCGATCTGGAGGAGCCACGTGAGGGTGAAATCCTGGTTCGCGTCGTGGCGACAGGGGTTTGCCACACCGATATCGTCATGCGTGACCAGCACCTGCCGGTGCCGCAGCCGGTCGTGCTCGGTCATGAAGGCGCCGGCATCGTCGAGCGTGTCGGGCCGGGCGTTGCCAAGGTCAAGCCCGGCGATCACGTGGTCATGACCTTCAATTCCTGCGGTCATTGCCCGAGCTGCAACGATCACCAGGAGACCTATTGCCACGAATTCTTCCCGCGCAACTTCTTCGGTGCGCGTGCCGATGGTTCGAGCGGGCTCTCATGCGAGGGAGTGCGGGTTCACGGCAATATTTTCGGGCAATCCTCCTTCGCCAGCCACGCGCTGTGCCATGAGCGCAATATCGTGAAAGTGCCTGAGGATGCCGATCTGGCGTTGCTCGGGCCGCTCGCCTGCGGCATCCAGACCGGCGCCGGCGCGGTCATGAACGCGCTGAAGGTCGAGCCGGGAAAGGTGCTCGCGGTTTTCGGCATGGGCTCCGTCGGCCTTGCCGCGGTGATGGCGGCGCGGATCGTCGGCGCTTCACGGATCATCGCCGTCGATGTCAACGAGACGCGGCTGGCACTTGCGGCGGAACTCGGCGCGACCGACATCGTCAACGGCAAGGCGAGCGACGCGGTTGCCGCAATCATGGCGCTGACCGGCGCCGGCGTCGATTATTCGATCGATGCCTCCGGCGTGCCGGCCGTCATCGACCAATGCGTGCGGGTGCTGGCGCCGCGCGGCACCTGCGGAATCGTCGGGGCCTCGCCCCATGGCGCGACGCTGACGCTCGACCTCACCCATATCCTGTCCGGCGGACGCCGGGTCCGCGGCATCGTCGAGGGCGATTCCAATCCCGACGTTTTGATCCCGTTGTTGATCGACCTCCATCGGCAGGGCCGCTTCCCCTTCGACAGGCTCATCACCTTCTATGATTTCGCCGACATCAACCAGGCGGTGGAGGATTCGGAAAAGGGCATCGTGCTGAAACCGGTCGTGCGTCAGCCGGCCGTCTGACACCGTTCAAGGGAGGAAACAATGAACACCATCACCGCAATCGCCACCGATACCAGCCCCGATGTCATGAAGGCGCTGCTTGACCGGCAAAGGGCGTCTTTCCTGAAGGAAGGGCCGCCAAGCATCGACACCCGCATCGATCGCATCGACCGCGTCATCGCTCTTCTCGTCGACCATAAGGATGCGATCGCCGCTGCCCTGTCGGAGGACTTCGGCAGCCGCAGCGTCGAGGCGAGCCTGCTTCTCGATGTCTTTACCTGCGTCGGTTCGCTCAAATATGCCAAGGCCCATCTTGCCGAATGGCTGAAGCCCGAGCAGCACGAGGCATTGTTCCCGGACGCGGTGGCCGAAGTGGTCTATCAGCCGAAGGGGGTTGTCGGAATCCTCAGCCCGTGGAATTTCCCTTATCAGCTCGCCCTGGCGCCGCTTGCCGGCATTCTTGCCGCCGGCAACCGCGCCATGATCAAGCCGTCGGAGGTGACGCCGGCCTCGGCCGCCTTGATGGCGGAACTCATTGCCGGCGCCTTCGACGAAACCGAAATCGCTGTCGTTCAGGGCGGACCGTCGGCGGGCACGGCCTTTACTTCACTTGCCTTCGACCATCTGATCTTCACCGGCGGAACCGCGGTCGCCCATCACGTCATGCGCGCGGCGGCGGATAACCTGACGCCGCTGACGCTCGAGCTCGGCGGCAAGTCGCCCGTCATCGTCGGCCGCTCGGCCGACCTCGCCGACGCGGCGCGCCGCGTCATGACCGTCAAGACGCTGAACGCCGGCCAGATCTGCCTTGCGCCGGACCATGTCTATGTGCCCGAGGAAAGCGTCGAGGCCTTTGCCGGCCACGCGGTCGCGGCGGTCGGCGCGATGTATCCGGCGCTGCAGGAAAATCCCGATTACACCTCGATCGTCAATGCCCGCCATCTCGCCCGCATAGAGGGCCTGATCGACGATGCCAGGGCCAAGGGCGCGAGGATCGTCGAGATCAACCCGGCGGCGGAGAATTTCTCCCAGCAATCGGCGCACCGCATGCCACCGACCCTGATCCTCGATCCGACGGAAGAGATGCGCGTGCTGCAGGAGGAAATCTTCGGACCCGTGCTGCCGGTCGTGCCCTATCGCGATATCGCCGACGTCATCGATCGTATCAATGCCAGGCCGCGCCCGCTCGCTCTCTATTACTTCAGCCAGGATCAGCAGGAGGAGGCCCGCGTCCTCGACAATACGACCTCCGGCGGGGTGACGGTCAACGACTGCATGAGCCACGTCACGGCGGAAGGCCTGCCCTTCGGCGGCGTCGGCCATTCGGGCATGGGCGCCTATCACGGCAAATTCGGCTTCCTCGCCTTCTCGCACCCGCGCGCCGTCTATCACCAGAGCAGGATGGTGGAAGCGGAATACATGATGCGGCCGCCCTATGGCGATGCGATGCGTGGCTTCTTGGCGGCAGCGATCTGCAAGTAAGAGAGAAGTGGCGGACGGGGCCATCGGCAACCGCGGCTGCTGGCGGCATTGGATGGCCCTGCGGGGCCTTTACCTCATCGTCGCAGTGGTCGCGGCTTTCCTGTTGTCGCGTTGCTGGCGACCAGCCTGGAGACGCAACTGCTGACGAATATAGGCTGACGGGTCTGCGATTTAACGAAGCTCAAACCAGTATTGCCCTATGATTGGTTCGGTACATGTATTGGAAGGTGGATCCAACGCAGTGAATGGCATCTGGACGCAATTCGGTGGCAACCTGTCATTCGTGTGCCTGGCGATTTCGCTCTGGGCGCATTTCTCGATCCAATTTCAGAGTCGTTCGGTCACACAGGAAAAAATCGCCTTCGGAATCATAGCCGGCGGCGCCTCCATCGGATCCATATTGCTGGCCGTCGAAGTCAATCCCGGCATCTATATCGACATCCGCTTTTCGCCGCTTGCTTTGGCGGGCATGTTTGGCGGACCGATCGCAGCGGCTTTTGCCGCGTCGCTGGCGATGGTCTTCCGCTTTGCTGTCGGCGGCACGGCAATGATCGATGGCCTGATCGCAATTGCTGTCGCAACCGGGATTGGCCTGGCTGCCAATGTCTGGATCCGGAGGAGATCTGCCGAGCTCATGGACGTTGCGCTGCTGAGCCTCGCGCTCGGCGTTGCACTTATCGTATTGATGGCGGTGCTTCCCACACTGGTGCACGCCCGCGTATTGGCCATCATCGGTCTGCCGATGACGGTATTGAACTGCCTGGCGACGGCGCTGTGTGGTTTCGTTCTGTTGAAGACGCAGCAATGGGAGCTGGAGCGGAGCATCTTGGTGACCGCGTTTTCGCAGTCGCCCGACTATCTCTACGTGAAGGACAGAAACAGCCGGTTCATCACCGTCAATGAAAATATGAGCCGCCTTTTTCGTTTCAGAACCACGGCGGAGATGACCGGATTGTCGGATTTCAATCTTATATCGCGGCCGCGCGCCGAAGAATTTTACTATCTCGAACAGCAGGTCATGGACACCGGGGTGCCCCTGATCGACTCCGTCGAGCGTATCGAAGACAGATACCTGCTCGCCTCCAAGGTGCCGCTGAAGGATAGGCAGGGACGGGTGATCGGCCTTGCCGGCGTCACGCGTGACGTGACGGAGCGGACTGCCCTGGAGCGGGAATTGCGCAAGAGCAAGAACCTGTTGTCGCATGCGATGGCCGGCATGTCCGATGGCATCGCCATGTACGACAGCAAGGGTTTCCTCGTTTTTTGCAACGACCAGTATCGCACCGCCTTTCCGCTATCCGGGGACGCTCGCGTGGTTGGTGCGCATATCAGCGACATCCTTCGCCGTGTTGCCGAAACCGGCGAGCGCACCGGTATCCCGGACAATGACCGCGAGGAGTGGATCAAGGCCGCTAGCGCGACGTTGCATAGCAACAAGGACGAAGAGGTTCAGCTTCACAACGGCGACTGGCGCAGCATCCGGACAAGGCTTGCGGAAGACGGCACGGCGATGGCCGTTGTCTCGGACATCACGGCGACCAAGCAGGCGGAAATCGCCCTCAGGCTGTCGGCGGAGCAACTGAGGAATCTCGCCGAGACCGATGGGCTCACCGGCATCGTCAATCGCCGGGCCTTCGACGAGGCTTTCGCCCGCGAGACCGCCGGCAGCGCCAGGAAAAACACGCCGTTCAGCCTTCTGATGGTCGATATCGACCGCTTCAAGGCCTATAACGACACCTATGGTCATCCCGCCGGAGACCAATGCCTGCGTGTCGTCAGTAAGTGTCTGCGCCAGTCCGTAAGCCGCCCGGCAGACATCGTCGCACGCTACGGCGGAGAGGAATTCGTGGTTCTGCTGCCTGCAACCAGTGCGAAAGGGGCAATGATCGTTGCCGAGCAATTCGCGCGTCTCCTCAGCCAGGAGAATATCGTTCATACGGGCAGCGAATTCGGACGGGTAACCGCCAGCATCGGCATATCCTGCGCGACGGGGGCCACGTTGAGGCTCAACCCGAACCGCCTCCTGATCGAGGCCGATGCCGCGCTCTACGACGCCAAGACGCAGGGCCGCAATCGCATCCTGGCACATTCGCCCGAGGAGCGGCACTCCATGAAGGACGTCGGTTAGATCGAATCCTTGATAGGTTTTTCCTATCGAGCCATCGCGCGTGCGCCCTTGATGTTTTCCCCGCTTCGACAATACAGGGCGCATGGACACAAAATTCATTGGTAAGAAATCGGCGGCAGCCGGCGGCTGGGGCGCTTTGAAGAGCTGCGGCAAGCGGTTGCTGCAAAGCGGCATGCCGATTTCAGGGGCGCGGACGATGCTGAAGGCGAACCAGCCGGATGGTTTCGATTGCCCGGGCTGCGCCTGGGGCGATCCGGAGCACGGATCGTCGTTCGAGTTCTGCGAGAACGGCGTGAAGGCCGTCGCCTGGGAGGCGACAGAGAAGCGGGCCACGCCCGCCTTCTTCGCGGAAAAGACTGTATCGCAGCTTCGCCAGCTGACGGACTATGAACTGGAACTCAATGGCCGCCTCACGCATCCGATGCGCTACGATGCGGCGAGCGACCGCTACCTGCCGGTCGCATGGGAGGATGCCTTTGCCGAGATCGGCAGCATTCTGACGGGCCTCGACAATCCCAACCGGGCGGAATTCTACACGTCGGGCCGGGCGAGCAACGAGGCCGCCTTCCTGTACCAGCTGTTCGTACGCGTCTACGGCACCAACAATTTTCCCGACTGCTCCAACATGTGCCACGAGGCGAGCGGCATCGCCATGCGTCAGGCGATCGGGGTCGGCAAGGGGACCGTGTTGCTGGAGGATTTCGAAGAGGCTGATGCGATCTTCGTGATCGGGCAGAACCCGGGCACCAACCATCCGAGGATGCTCGGCGACCTGCGCCGGGCGGCCATCCGCGGCGCGCGCGTCGTCGTCTTCAATCCCATCCGCGAACGCGGCCTCGAGCGCTTCTCCGACCCGCAGGACAAGGTCGAGATGCTGCGCGGCGGTTCGACCGATATCGCCAGCCTTTATCTGCAACCGCAGCTCGGCGGCGACATGGCCGCGGTGCGCGGGATGGCAAAGGCCGCGCTGGCCGCGGAAGACGCAGCCGTCGCTGCCGGTCTGCCCTCCGTTCTCGACCATGCATTTCTCGCCGAACATTGCGCGGGTTTTGCGGAATACCGGGCAGCCGTCGAGGCGACGAGCTGGGCTGAGATCGAGGACCAGTCGGGACTGAGCCGGCAGGAGATCGAGCGGGCGGCCGATGTCTATATCGGCGCCCAGCGGGTCATCTGCACCTGGGCGATGGGCGTGACCCAGCATCTGCATTCCGTCTCGACGATCCGCGAGATCGCCAACTTCATGTTCCTGCGCGGCAATATCGGCCGGCCGGGTGCCGGCCTTTGCCCGGTTCGCGGCCATTCCAACGTGCAGGGCGACCGCACCGTCGGCATCAACGAAAAGCCATCGGACAATTTCCTCGATGCGCTGGAGAAGCATTTCCGTTTCACCGTCCCCCGCGAACATGGCCACAATGTCCTTGCCGCGATCGGCGCGATGCTCGACGGCTCGGCCGAGGCCTTCATCGGGCTTGGCGGCAATTTCGCCCGCGCCACGCCCGACAGCGCACTCGTTGAAAAGGCGCTTCGGCGGCTGAAGCTGACGGTGCACATCGCGACCAAACCCAATCATTCGCATCTCATGCCCGGCGAGACGGCCTTCATCCTGCCGTGCCTCGGGCGCACCGAGATGGATCTAAACGCGGCGGGCAACTCCCAGCTCGTGAGCGTCGAGGATTCGATGAGCATGGTGCATGGTTCCGCCGGCATCAATCGTCCGGCCTCACCGCATCTCCTCTCGGAAGTCGCCATCATCGCCGGCATTGCACAGGCGACGGTCGGCTCCGCCGTGGTCGACTGGGCAGAACTCGCCGACGACCACGACCGCATCCGCGATCATATCGAGGCGACCATTCCAGGCTTCGAAAACTACAATGCGCGCCTGCGCAAGCCGCGCGGTTTCCACCTGCGCAATACGGCAGCCCATCGCGAGTGGGATACGCCGGCAGGCAAGGCATCATTCTCTTCGGAGGCGCTTCCCGACGAGACGGTGCATCAGCGGGCGCGAAAGGGCGAAGGGCGTTTCGCCCTGCAGACGTTCCGGTCGCATGATCAATACAATACGACGGTCTACGGTCTCGATGACCGATATCGCGGCGTCTATGGGGAGCGGCAGGTCATCTTCATTCATCCAGCCGACCTGAAGGCGATGAATGCCGAGGCCGGTGACCGGGTCGACGTGGTCGGCGAGCATGATGACGGTATCGAGCGCATCGCTGAGAATTTCCGCTTTGTGCCCTATGACATTCCGCGAGGAAGCATCGCGGGTTATTATCCCGAACTGAACGTGCTCGTGCCGCTTAGCAGCGCGGGTACGGAAAGCGATACGCCCACCTCGAAATCCATCATGGTTTCCTTCCGCCTGCGAAAAGCCGCGTGAGCGAAGAGGCGTCCGACGTCGATCGTTTTCTTGCCCTCGTCGCTGCGGCGCAAGGCAGGGATACCAGGCTGACATCCATCCAGGCCGGTCTCCTTGTCGCCGCGGATCTGGGGATTGCCCGGGACAGCCGCGCCTTTGCGCGCATACTGGGGATCGCGCATTCTCTCGTGCTCAGGGAACTCAACGTCCTGGCGGAACGCGAAGACGTGCTGCAGATCGTGAAGCGGGATCCAAGGACGATGAGAGTGCACTACACATTGCCGCCGCGGGACGAGACGTAAACACCTCCGCGCCGCAGGCCACGGCCGCTAGCGGCGGATCACGCGCTTCCTGGTGTCGGAGGGGTATTCTCCATATGTGGTTTTATAGACTGCGGAAAACCGGCCGAAATGAAAGAAGCCCCATTTGAGGCAGACGGCCTTCATGGTCTCCTTGCTTTCGGGATCGAGCAGTTCCTGGCGCGCGGCACGTAGCCGAAGCGTCAGCAGATAGGCGGCGGGAGAGGTTCCTCTGAACGCACGAAAACCGGTTTCGAGCGCCCGGCTGGATACGCCGGCCGCTTCGGCCACCTTCGGCATGGTGATCGGCTGATCGATATTGGTGTGCATGAATTCGATCGCTCGGCGGACATGCCGGGGCGCGATCAGGGCCGGGCCATTCTGCAGGAAATGCGACAGCCGGTGCGGCACCAGGCGCACGACCAGATCGGCGAGCGCCTGCGTCATATGCGCCATGGCGATCGGCGACTGCAGCAAGGGGCCATCGTCGCGCATGCCTGAGATGATCGTCTCCGTGAGATTGCCGATCAACCGGCCTTCAGGCTTGGACAGATCCAGTTCCGGCAGCAGGTCGAGGGAGCCGCTGAACGGCATCTCGAACGTCTGGCCGATCGTCTGCAGGATGACGGGCCAGTTGATCAGCAACTCGTCGATGACGTTCGATTGCCCATGCATGATGACGCTGTTGGGTTCGAAATTGTTATAGAGAAGCAATTTTCCTTGCCCGGCCTCGGCGATGCGGGACGATCCATAGGTTACCCCCATGCCGCCGCTGCGCGGCACGACGATCGACAAATACTCCGCCGTATCGGCGGTCGGCTCGATATTGAACTGAAACTCCGCCTCATGATAACCGGTGAGTAGGACGGCTTTTTCACATACCGAGAAATCCAATCCCCAATGGAAGTCCTGGGCGCGGCCGACAGGCTCTGCATCAAATGCGCCAAAAGCCCCCCCGAGCGTTTCGACCATGTTGTCGAAGGACGAACCGCTAAATCGAAATGAAAATGGCGCAGCGCTATTTTCCGTCATCCTGCTCCCATTGTTCGATGTGGTTGTTTCGACATACCCTTCTCCACCGCTCGCAGGCCAGCGCGCGGCGCTTCATCAGAGCCGGATGAGCGGCCTTGGATGTATATTAGACGATTGTTGTATAGAGTGCAGCAGCTTGTAGCGGAGCAGGTCGATCTCCGCGTGATACCGGCATCGAGATCAGCGGTTTGTCCCAGTTGATGCAGGCCGAATTCGGGCATGGTAGAGGTCAAAAAGACCAACCCGTTGAATGCATTAGTTCCCATCCAGATCAGGAACTGACAGAACCCGCGGCCATTGGCAAGACGTCACGCTGCCGGCGATGACGACAACCCGCTGATAAAACGATTAAGCTGAAGGTGCGATTTTACAGCTGTCTCCGCCACGCCACAGGTTCAACCGCGGCGATCTGGCGAGATGCGCATGAGCTTGTCGAGAATGCCCCATTTGAGAGCCGCGCAGTCGCCTGCCGAAGGGTCTTAGTGGACCGCTTAAAGAGGGCCTTCGGCAGGCAGACAGGCATGCAGGCATACGCACGGGATGGAGTGCGTATGTACGAGCCCTTCCATCCTTTGGGGGTGATGGATGGACGGGCTTGGCTTTGGGACCGCAAACCATCATGGCCTTGGTCGAGATTGATCTTACTGTTCCTCAGCTATGGAGCAATTGTCACGTCCCGATTTTGTCGGCCAACCGGCTTTTCGTGACGCAGTCTGGACTGACCTTGCGCAAAATGTATAGGTAAGCACTTGCTTGAAAGCTGCCTGTCTTGCGCAACGAGCTGCGGAAAGTGGATAGAGATCTTCAATTTCCCAATGCGCACCAACGATGGGAACTTCGGCATGATGCCGCCGGGCACGATGCATTCGGTTCTTTGAGTTGAGTAATGATTTTCTTACTGAAGGCGCAAGCGACGGATCGTTTCCAACACGCCTATATCGATTTCAAGGCTATCGGTTTCCGTGACGCTCGCGGGCATCGCTCTGTCTCCGGGGATGCGGACTCCCTTGGAACGCAGCCGTTCCAATTGGGCCTTGGCGCGCTCCGGGAAATCCGAATCCGCGGCCATGGGGAATAGCGCGATCACGGTCATTCCCGCATTCACCGGGTGTTCGCCCGAAAGAAAGTGGCCGGCATCGAGCGACCACGCGGCACCGGAAAGACCCGCAGAAAGCATCTCGACGATAAGGGCGATATTGGCGCCCTTATAGCCGCCGAAGGGCAGGAGAGCGCCGAGCATCGCCTTGACCGGATCGGTGGTGATTGCGCCGGTCTCGTCGATGGCCATGCCGTGAGCGATCGGCGACTGTTCCTTTGCCGCCTCGGCAAGAGTTACGAAGGCCGTGGCACTCGTCGCCTGGTCGATGACGAGGGGCGGCAAGGGTTCGGGCAGAGGCAGGCCGAAAGCGAGCGGATTGGTGCAATAGACGCGCTCCCCGCCCTCGGCCGCCGCCATCAACGCCGGTCCGTTGGCGGCGGCGATGGATATCAACCCGTCCTGGGCGAGACGCCGGACGTAATATCCCAATTCCCCGGCGGTATAGCTGTTTCTTTGCGTGAAGACTGAAATGCCGAAGGTTTTCACGCGCGTCGTGAAGTCGTCGTAAATGAGGTCAAACCCGAGCTGCGCTATGCCGCCGTCCGCATCGGCCTGGATCAGGGCCGGCAGCACATGGTTGAAGCGGGGCTTGGCGTCTCCATTGATCCGCCCGTCGCGCAGACTGGTGAGATAATCGACGAAATGCGGAAAACCGAGCTCAGTGCGCCCGAAGCAGGCGGCCGACAGCGTCGCATCGACGAGCGCCTTCGCCATGGCCGGGCTGCCGCCGCAGGCGAGGCAGGCTTCGAGCGCCAGGTGGCGGAGCTCGCCGATCGGCATTCTTATCCTCTGCCCGGCCATCACAGCTCCAATGCGGCTCGTCCGCCCAGGCCGATCAGCGAAAACAGACGCGAGAAGAGTTTTGACATCGTGATTCCCAGGCGTCAGGCGGCCGACTTCCCAGTTCCGGAGATGGCGACGTGCCTGATATCGGTGTCGCCAACAAAACGGAAAGACGGCCGCATTTGGAGCGTCAAAGTGCGACCGAGAGGGCGCTGTCGCGTCGGGGGGCCACCTCCTGCGAGTTCACCATCGCGCCCGCGAGCTGGCGGAAGGTGACAAGCCCCAGTGCTTCCCCAGATGGTGAAACCACCCTGGCATCGTCGTGCGCCGCCGATGCCAGGATCCGGACGGCGTCTTCGACGGTCGTGCCGGATGCGATCGTCAATCCGCCTGGCACCGCACCGGAATGCAAGGATGTCATGATGGCATCGACCTGGATGACCCGGCCTCGATTGACCTCCTTGACGAAGTTGGCGATGTAGGCGTCGGCCGGACGCAGAACGATGTCCTGGCTGGTGCCCTGCTGGATGACTTCGCCATCGCGCAGGATCGCAATCTGGTCGCCCAGCCGAAGGGCTTCGTCAAGATCGTGGGTGATGAAGACGATGGTCTTCTTGATCTCCTTCTGAATGTCGAGAAGGACCGTCTGCATATCGGTGCGGATCAACGGATCGAGCGCCGAATAGGCCTCGTCCATCAGCAGAACCGGCGCATCGTTCGAGAGGGCTCGTGCCAGCCCGACGCGCTGCTGCATACCGCCCGATAGCTGGTTGGGATATTTGCTCTCGAAGCCCTTCAGGCCGACCCGCTCCAGCCAGCCCATGGCAACGTCAACGGCTTTCGAGCGCTCCATGCCCTGCACTTCGCGGCCGAAGATGGTATTGTCGAGAACATTCCGGTGCGGCAGAAGCGCGAACTTCTGAAACACCATTGCCGTCTGGTGCCGGCGAAACGTCCGCAATTCGGTCTCGTTCATTTTCACCACATCGACGCCGTCGACAAGCACTTCGCCGGCGGTTGGATCGATCAGACGGTTGATGTGGCGGATGAGCGTCGACTTGCCCGAACCCGAAAGGCCCATGATGACCTGGATGCGGCCCGAGGGTATCTCGACATTGATATCTTTCAGGCCGAGCACGTGGCCGTGCTTTTCGTTGAGCTCGGTCTTCGACAATCCTTTTTTGACGGCATCGACATGAGCGCCAGGATTGGGACCGAAGATCTTGTAGAGGTGGCGGATCTTGATGCCGCCGAAACGTTGATCAGCCATGGACGATCTCCCGATGCTTCTGGAGCCGCTTGCCATACGCCTGGCTGACCCGGTCGAAGATGATGGCAATGCCGACGATGGCAAGGCCGTTGAAAATACCCAGGGTGAAGTACTGGTTGGCGATGGCCTTCAGAACCGGCTGGCCAAGACCCTGGACGCCGATCATCGAAGCGACGACGACCATGGCGAGCGCCATCATGATGGTCTGGTTGATGCCGGCCATGATAGTGGGAAGCGCCAGCGGCAGCTGGACCTTGAACAGCTTCTGCGAACTCGACGTTCCGAACGCATCGGCGGCCTCGAGCACGTCCTTGTCGACCAGGCGGATGCCGAGGTCGGTCAGCCTTATCATCGGCGGGATGGCGTAGATGACGACGGCGATCAGTCCCGGCACCTTGCCGATGCCGAGCAGCATGACGACAGGGATCAGATAGACGAAGCTCGGCATGGTCTGCATGACGTCGAGGATCGGATTGATGATGCGCTGCAGCCGGTCGGAACGCGCCATCAATATCCCCATCGGAATGCCGATGGCGATGGACAGCACGGTACAGACGAAGATCATCGAGACCGTCCGCATCGTATCGTCCCACATGTCGAAATAGCCGATCAGCAGCAGTGTAACGAGACAGCCGAGGACGACCTTCAGGCTGCGGCTGGCAAACCATGCGATGACAAGGATGATTGCCGTAATGATCGGCCACGGCGTCTGCGTCATGAAGCGGTCGGCGGCGATCAGGAAATGCTGCAGCGGGGAGAAGAGGCTTTCGATCGCGTCGCCATAGGTGCGGGTAAATGCGCGAAAACCGTCATCGATCGCCTTCTTCAGATTGCGAAGGGCGTCGTCATCCATATGCGGGAATTTATAAAACCATTCCATTCGGTTCCCCTTTTTCTTCAAAGAGCCGTGGCAGTCTTTTTGATTTTATCGGCAGCGAAAGGCGGTGCGCATCAAGCGCACCGCAATAGTCGGCGTTAGAGCATGATGCCGAAAAGTGTGAGCGGTTTTCGGACGACATCATGCTCTCACTATTCAACTTAGAACAGGATTCAGATTTTAGGCCGAACAGGCCTAAAATCATCCTGTTCTAGAGAGCAGCTTCGATCTTCGTGGCTGCCTCAGGCGAAACCCACTTGCTCCACAGGTCCTTGTTTTCTTTGAGGAAGTGCTTGGCACCGTCCTCGCCGGTCGCCTGGTTGTCGGTCATCCAGGCCATCAGCTTGTTGACCGTGTCGTTGCTCCAGGAGCGCTTCGTCAGGTAGTCCATGACTTCAGGGCCGACCTTTTCCGAGAAAGGCTTTGCAACCAGGGTGACGATCTTGTCGACCGGCCATGCATTCGGCTTCGGATCGGGGCAATCGGCAACGGTATTGCAGCGCTTCCATTCGGCGGCGTCGTTCGGAACGCCGGCTTCCAGCTTGACCATCTCATACTTGCCGAGCAGCGCGGTCGGCGCCCAGTAGTAGCCGGCCCAGCCTTCCTTGCGTTCGTAGGCCTTGGAGATCGAACCATCGAGGCCAGCAGCCGAGCCGGTATCGACGAGGGTGAAGCCGGCCTTGTCGGCTTCGAAGGCCTTGTAGAGCTGCGTGGTCACGACGGTGCCGCCCCAGCCCTGCGGCCCGTTGTAGATGGCGCCCTTCTTGGAATCTTCAGGATCGGGGAAGAGTTCCGGATGCTTCAGCACGTCGCCGATGGTCTTGATGTCGGGATGGGCGTCGGCCAGATATTTGGGAATCCACCAGCCCTGCACGCCGCCATCGGGCAGCGGAGAGCCGACCTGGACGATCCGGCCTTCTTCCGTTCCCTTCTTGACGACATCAGGCAGCAGGTCGATCCAGGCCTCCGGTGCGATATCCGGCTGGCCCTTTTCGGCCATGGAGGTGATCGTGGGAACGGTATCACCGACGGTGATTTCCGCTTCGCAGCCATAACCTTCGTTCAGGATGAACTTGTCGAGGTTGGAGAGAACCTCCGCACTCTGCCAGTTCATGCTGGCGATGGTCACCGTGCCGCATTCGGCGGCGCTGGCGAAAGATGCCCCGCCGATCAGGCCGAACATCAGACATGTCGATGCGAATAGTTTTTTCATTCTCGTTCCCTCTGTTTAGCGGCCGGTTTTGCTGAGCGGGGCGCCGCAGGACCCACTCCAACGGTTGTCAGGAAGCGTCTCCCATACTCACCGATTTCTTGAATGCCGCCGATAGTCCCTTCGCGACCGAAGCGTCGAACCCGGCAACGCGCATGCCTTCGATGGCTGCCGCAGTCGTGCCGCGATAGCCGACAAAGGTTTCAACGACGTCATCGGGACATTCGTCGTGGCGCTCCAGCAGGCGGCCGGCGCCTGTGATCACCGTGTTGACGGCGCGGCGCGCAATCTCCGCCGGCAGGCCGTTTGCGACGGCGTCGCGCATCATGGCTGCCGCGAGCAGTGCCGGGAAAGCCGGTCCGGAACCGGAAAGACCGGTGAGGTAATCGATGTCGCTTTCCCTTGCGACCTCGTCCTCAGATCCGCATGCCTGAAAAATCGCGCGGACGAGTGCCCGGTCGTCTTCGGTGACATCGCGCGCGCCAATCCACGGCGTATAGGACTTGGCCACTTCGGCGGCGGCGTTCGGCAAAGCGCGGATGACGCGACCGGTGTTGTGGCGCTCGGAAAGCGCGTCCAGGCGGATGCCCGCCATGACCGAGATGATGAGCTTGCCGCCGGCATCGACATCGAGAGCATGCCAGTCATCAGGACGGACGGAGAGAAGGATCACGTCCGAACGGTCGGCAAGCGCCTGATTGTCGGTGGTCAAGAAAGAATTCGGGAAGCGGCGCGGCTGCTCACTGCGATAGGAAAGGGAGAGATTTCGAGGTTCGACCAGGCCGGCATCAAGGATCGAGCCGGCGATTGCTCCGCCAAGCCAGCCTCCGCCGCCAATGATACCGATCCTCAAGGAAACGCTCATCCCGGCCTTCCCTAACCCGGCCTGTAGCCATGCCGGGAGAAGAAGCGATCGAGCTCCCTCTGCTGCGGCACTTCGCCGGTGTAGATCGCGATATATTCGGGAATCCGTTTCATGCGGACGGCGAGTTCCTCCTTGGCTTGCATGGAGATGTATCCGATCTGCACGAGGTAAGTTGTTCGCGCTCGGACATCCGATGTCGCTTCTGGTAGCCCGAAGCGGATAAACATGCGCTTGAGCGCATCAAGCCGAAGCTGGTCGGCTTGCCGGACCTCGGCGAGAATCTCGTCGGACTGCAGCGCCCAACTGCGCACTGCGAATTCGAACCTGGCGTCGAACAGATCATTGTTGAGCCAGCAGTCGAAGACGTTGAGCATCGCCTCGGCGAGCGATTCGGCGTAGGCTTCGGACTGCTTGACGATATTGCCGGTGTTTTTGTCGCGCCACCGCGCCACGAGCCCGGCCAGCAGTTCCTCCCGGTCCTTGAAGAACCAGTAGAAACTCGTGCGCGAGAGGTTGAGCTTCTTCGCCAGCGGCAGAATTTTCACCGAATCCACGCCGGAATCCAGCAACGAGTGGTAAGCTGCTTCCAGCCATCCCTCCTGTGATCCGCGCCAGCCGGTGTCGTTCAATGCCTGATCCATGGGCTATCTCCTATCAAATTATCAGGCCGCGCACAAGGAAAATGTACATTGGTGTCGAAAACGGCGACCCATATGTTTTCAATATTGACACATATGTACATTGTGCTTAGCGTCTGCCCTGGCGTTTTTTAATCCGGAACCACAGCCCATGTCGAACGATCCCCTTCTTCAGCCCTATCAACTCAAGCATTTGACGCTACGCAACCGTATCATCGTGACCTCCCACGAACCGGCCTATCCGGAAGACGGCATGCCGAAGGAGAGGTATCGCGCCTATACAGTGGAGCGGGCAAAGGGCGGTGTGGCCTTGGCGATGACGGCAGGCTCGGCCGCGGTTTCCAGGGACAGCCCGCCGGTCTTCAACAACCTGCTCGCCTACAAGGACGAAATCGTGCCCTGGATCAGGGAAATGACCGACGCCGTGCATGAAGAGGGTGCGGCGATCATGATCCAGCTCACCCATCTCGGCCGGCGCACGCGCTGGGACAAGGGCGACTGGCTGCCGGTGGTGGCGCCGTCGCATCATCGCGAGGCTTCCCACCGCTCCTTCCCGAAGAAGATGGAAGATTGGGACATCGAGCGCATCATCAAGGATTTCGCCGACGCTGCCGAGCGCATGAAGGCGGGCGGCATGGACGGTGTCGAACTGGAAGCCTATGGCCACCTGATCGACCAGTTCACGTCGCCGCTCACCAACGAGCTCGACGGTCCCTATGGCGGCTCGCTCGATAACCGTTTGCGCTTCTGCCTCGATGTGTTCAAAGCGATCCGGCAAAGGGTGGGGAACGACTTCATTCTGGGCGTGCGCTACACCGCCGACGAATGTCTTCCCGGCGGCACCGGCAAGGGCGACGGCATCGAAATCTCCAAGCGCCTGAAAGAAAGCGGCCTGATCGACTACCTCAATGTGATCCGCGGCCACATCGATACCGATGCGGGTCTCACCGACGTGATCCCGATCCAGGGCATGGCGAGTTCACCGCATCTCGATTTCGCCGGCGAAATTCGCGCCGCAACCGATTTCCCGACCTTCCATGCCGCGAAAATCCCTGACGTCGCTACCGCGCGCCACGCGATCGCCTCCGGCAAGGTCGACATGGTCGGCATGACCCGCGCCCACATGACCGACCCCCACATCGTCCGCAAGATCATCGAAAAGCGCGAAGACGATATTCGACCCTGCGTCGGCGCCAATTACTGTCTCGATCGCATTTACCAGGGTGGGGCCGCCTTCTGTATCCACAATGCCGCCACCGGCCGCGAACTGACCATGCCGCATATCGTGGCGAAGGCTGAGGCCAAGAAAAAGGTCGTCATCGTCGGCGCCGGCCCGGCCGGTCTGGAAGCGGCGCGCGTCGCCGGAGAACGCGGCCACCAGGTCGTCGTTTTCGAAGCGGCGAACAATCCCGGCGGCCAGATCCGCCTCACCGCCCAGAGCGAGCGCCGCAGGGAGATGATCAGCATCATCGACTGGCGCATGAGCCAGTGCGAGAAATACGACGTCACCTTCCACTTCAACACCTGGGCGGAGGCCGATACCATCGCGGCCGAAAATCCCGATGTCGTCATCATCGCGACCGGCGGCTTGCCGCATACCGAGGTTCTCGCCAGCGGCAACGAGCTGGTGGTCTCGTCATGGGACATCATCTCCGGCGACGTGAAGCCTGGAACCAATGTGCTGATCTTCGACGATGCCGGCGACCATGCCGGCCTTCAGGCGGCCGAGTTTCTCGCCAAGGCAGGCGCCAAGGTCGAGATCATGACGCCGGACCGGTCCTTCGCGCCCGAGGTCATGGCCATGAACCTGGTGCCCTATATGCGGTCTCTGCAGAAGCATGACGTGACCTTCACCGTCACCTACCGTCTCGAAGCCGTCGAGAAGAGCGGCAACCAGCTCGTCGCCCATATCGGCAGCGATTACGGTGGGATCGCCAGGCAGCACAGCTTCGACCAGATCGTCGTCAATCATGGGACCATTCCGCTCGATGATCTCTATTTCGAGCTGAAGCCCAGCTCGAGCAATCTCGGCGAGATGTCGCACGACCAGCTTCTTTCCGGAGAACCCCAGTCCGTCATTCGCAATCCTGATGGCAAGTTCCAGCTGTTCCGGATCGGGGATGCCGTCGCCGCACGCAACACGCATGCCGCCGTCTATGACGGACTGCGCATCGCGAAAGATATCTGATCGCAGGAGCGGACCGCTTGCCGGCCGATCGACTCGGGAGGTGATGACATGAGTTTACGCAATGAAAGCCTGCAGATTTTCCTGGATGCGGCTTTCGTGGCTTTCGACCAGTTCGCCAAAGCCCCGGAAGCCCGCCGCTCGGTCCGTCAGATGTTTGCGGCGCTGGAGCGCCCGGGGGCTGCGCGGGCGGGAGAGGGAAGCCGATTGCCCGTGTGCGCTCAGCTTGATGTAGCGCTCTCGATCGATACGTCCTATCCTTCGCTGACGCAATTGATCGAGGGGTTCAAAGGCATCGAGCCAATGCTTGAATGGCGCCGGCGCACCAAGTATGACCACACGGCCAGCGACAATTTTGTCGATGGGCATGCTAATGCGATGATCATCGGCCCGGGAGGATTGGAGGAACGGAGCGACCTGTGGATCGGCGTGACGTTGATGGCGCCTCAGGTGCGCTATCCCGACCACGTTCATGCGCCAGAGGAGGTCTACCTCGTACTGTCCGAGGGAGAGTTCCAGCAGGGGGAAGGGGACTGGTTTTCGCCCGGCATCGGCGGATCCTTCTACAATGTCCCCGACATCAAGCATGCCATGAGGTCGCTCGACACGCCGCTCTTCGCCTTCTGGGCATTACTTGCCGAACGGCCAGCAGTTTAGAAATAAAGGGGGTTGCCCATGAAGATACTCGTCCCAGTCAAACGGGTTGTCGACTACAACGTGAAGATCCGGGTGAAGCCGGACGGCACGGGTGTCGAGCTTGCCAATGTGAAGATGTCGATGAACCCGTTCGACGAGATCTCGGTGGAAGAGGCGCTGCGGCTGAAGGAGGCCGGCAAGGCCGAGGAAGTGGTGGTCGTCTCGATCGGCCCTGCCAAGGCCGAAGAGACGCTGCGGACGGCACTTGCCATGGGCGCCGACCGGGCGATCCTGGTCGAGACCGACGATCAAATCGAGCCGCTCACCGTCGCCAAGATCTTGAAGGCTGTCGCCGATGCCGAACAGCCGGGGCTGATCATCGTCGGCAAGCAGGCGATCGACGACGACAGCAACCAGACCGGCCAGATGCTGGCGGCATTGATGGGAATTGCCCAGGCGACCTTCGCCTCGAAGATCGAGATCGGTGACGGCAAGGCTCAGGTCACCCGCGAAGTCGATGGCGGTCTGCAGACGATCGAGATCAAGCTGCCGGCGGTCGTCACCACCGACCTGCGCTTGAACGAACCGCGTTATGCCTCGCTGCCGAATATCATGAAGGCGAAGAAGAAGCCGCTCGACAAGAAGAGCCCTGATGATTTCGGCATCTCGACCACGCCACGCCTCAAGGTGTTGAAGACCGAGGAGCCGTCCGGCCGCAAGGCCGGCGTCAAGGTCAAGTCGGTCGCCGAACTCATCGACAAGCTCAAAAACGAAGCCGGCGTGCTGTAATCAGTTGGAACAGGAGCCATCATCATGACCATTCTTCTTCTGGCTGACCACGACAATGCAAGCCTGTCCGACCAGACCGCCAAGACGCTGACGGCTGCCGCAAAGATTGCCAAGGACCAAGCAAGCGATATCCACATTCTCGTCGCCGGCAAAGCTGCCAAGGCTGCTGCCGATGCCGCCGCCAAGCTTGCCGGCGTCTCCAAGGTGCTGCTGGCCGAAAGCGACGAACTCGCCAACAATCTGGCCGAACCGCTGGCCGACCTGATCGTCTCGCTGGCCGGCAGCTACGACACGATCATCTCGGCTGCCACCTCGGTCGGCAAGAATGTGCTGCCGCGGGTCGCTGCCCTTCTCGATGTCGCCCAGGTCTCGGAGATCATCGAGGTGATCTCGTCCGACACCTTCAAGCGGCCGATCTATGCCGGCAATGCCATCCAGACGGTGCAGGCAAGCGACGCGAAGAAGGTGATCACCGTGCGCACCGCCTCCTTCGCCTCTGCACCGGAAGGCGGATCGGCCACCGTCGAAGCGATCCCGGCGGTTTCCGATCCGGGACTGTCGACCTTCGTCAGGGACGCGCTGTCGGCCTCCGACCGTCCGGAATTGACCTCTGCGAAGATCATCATCTCCGGCGGCCGGGCGCTCGGCTCGGCGGAGAAGTTCAGGGAAGTCATCCTGCCGCTTGCCGACAAGCTCGGTGCTGCCGTCGGTGCATCCAGAGCGGCCGTCGATGCCGGTTATGCGCCGAACGACTGGCAGGTCGGCCAGACCGGCAAGGTGGTGGCGCCGCAGCTCTATATTGCCTGCGGCATTTCAGGCGCCATCCAGCATCTGGCCGGCATGAAGGATTCGAAGGTCATCGTCGCCATCAACAAGGACGAGGAGGCGCCGATCTTCCAGGTCGCCGACTACGGATTGGTCGCCGATCTCTTCGACGCCCTGCCGGAATTGCAAAAGGCGCTCTAGCGGGGGAGACCGAACGTGGCGCGCGTCGTGGGACGTCCAATGAAACCTGGTGCCGACCTTCTCCTGCACGATGACGAGAAGCCGGCATACATACGGCTGCACGACATCGGGAGGGAAAGACGTTCTCGGCCGTTGCAGGAATTCCTCAATGATGTCGGCGGGCTGATGTTGTCGGCCGAGGCTCCTGCCGTCGCCAGTTTCGTCGCGGGCAAGGTCCTCCAGAAACTGCTCAAGACCGGCAAGGTGCGTCCGGAGGGCGGGCCTCTTCCCGGCGCGCCCGAAGGGCTTGATGACGCCATCGGCCATCTTGCAAAATCGGGACGGAAATACGAGGCGATCGCCGGCCAGTTTCAGAGTCTCGCCGACAAGCTGCTCTGGAGACGCGGCCGCTCCGGTCCGTTCGCAAGCCTGAATTTTGGCAATACGCACTCCCATGCCGTCATGGTCGGTCCTGGCGGCATGGAGGAACGCGCCGATCTCAGGGTCGGCGTGATCTATATGGATCGCTATACAAGATTTCCCGACCATGTTCAGACGCAGCCCCGCGCCTTCATTCTGCTTTCGCCGGGTGAAATCCGCCTTGGCGATTCCGAGTGGTTCTCTGCTGGTGTCGGTACCGTCTTTGCGAATGACGCCGGCGAATCCTTCGCGATAAGATGCACAGCCCGGCCGCTGCTAGCGGTCTGGTGCCAGGTTGAGCGGGAGAGGTGATGGGGTCCTTGGCGAAAATGAGCCTGAGATGAATGAAAAGCGCGAAGGCGAGAGCATGAAATCTCGGCTGTGACGCAGCAGCAGATCGGTGAGAAGCCGGCCCCTTCGAATATGTAGCATCAGAATTCAATTTAAGAGGAAGGATATCAAAATGGACGTTCGCGCCGCCGTTGCCGTTCAGGCAGGAAAACCGCTCGAAGTGATGACCGTGCAGCTGGAAGGCCCGAAGGCCGGCGAAGTGCTGGTGGAGGTCAAGGCGACGGGCATCTGCCACACCGATGATTTCACCTTGTCGGGCGCCGATCCGGAAGGCCTCTTCCCGGCCATTCTCGGCCATGAAGGCGCCGGCATCGTCGTCGATGTCGGCCCCGGCGTCACCTCGGTGAAGAAGGGCGACCACGTCATTCCGCTCTACACCCCGGAATGCCGCGAATGCTATTCCTGCACCTCGCGCAAGACCAATCTCTGCACCTCGATTCGATCAACCCAGGGCCAGGGCGTGATGCCGGACGGCACCTCGCGCTTCTCGATCGGCAAGGACAAGATCCACCACTATATGGGCTGCTCGACCTTTTCGAACTTCACCGTGCTGCCGGAGATCGCCCTTGCCAAGGTCAATCCCGACGCTCCGTTCGACAAGATTTGCTACATCGGCTGCGGTGTGACCACTGGCATCGGCGCCGTCATCAACACCGCCAAGGTGGAGATCGGCGCCACGGCGATCGTCTTCGGGCTTGGCGGTATCGGCCTCAACGTGCTTCAGGGCCTGCGTCTTGCCGGTGCCGACATGATCATCGGCGTCGACATCAACCCTGATCGCAAGGCCTGGGGCGAAAAGTTCGGCATGACCCACTTCGTCAATCCGAAGGAGGTCGGCGACGACATCGTGCCCTATCTCGTCAACCTGACGAAGCGCCACGGCGATCTGATCGGCGGCGCCGACTACACCTTCGACTGCACCGGCAACACCAAGGTGATGCGTCAGGCGCTGGAAGCATCGCACCGCGGCTGGGGCAAGTCGATTATCATCGGCGTTGCCGGCGCCGGCCAGGAAATCTCCACCCGTCCGTTCCAGCTGGTCACCGGCCGCAACTGGATGGGCACCGCCTTCGGCGGCGCGCGCGGCCGCACCGACGTGCCGAAGATCGTCGACTGGTACATGCAGGGCAAGATCCAGATCGATCCGATGATCACCCACACAATGCCGCTCGAAGACATCAACAAGGGCTTCGAGCTGATGCACAAGGGCGAAAGCATCCGCGGCGTGGTCGTGTACTGAGCCATGAAGACGATCTCGACCGAAAATTCTCATGGCGGCACCCAGGGCGTTTACCTCGATCGCTCGGACGCCTGCGACTGCGACATGACCTTTGCGGTCTTCCTGCCGCCGCAGGCCAAAGCACGGAAGCTGCCGGTTCTATGGTACCTTTCCGGTCTGACCTGCACCCATGCCAACGTCATGGAAAAGGGCGAGTATCGGCGTCTTGCCGCAGAACTTGGCATCATCGTCGTCTGCCCCGACACCAGTCCGCGGGGCGATGCCGTCCCGGACGAAGCTGATAATTGGCAGTTCGGCAAGGGTGCCGGCTTCTACGTCGACGCCACCGAGCCGCCGTTCGTACAGAACTATCGGATGTACAGCTACGTCGTCGATGAATTGCCGAAGCTTATCGCCGCCGAGTTTCCGGTCGACATGGACCGACAGGGCATCTTCGGACACTCGATGGGCGGACATGGCGCGATCACGATTGCGCTCAAGAACCCCGGACGCTTCGGCAGCTGCTCGGCCTTCGCTCCGATCAGCCACCCCTCGGTCTCCGGTTGGTCAAAGCCGGCATTCCGGAAATACCTCGGATCGGATGAAACGGCCTGGCGGGCATATGATGCCTGCTCGCTGATCGAAGATGGGCACCGGTTCCCCGAATTCCTCGTCGACCAGGGGACGGCGGATAGCTTCCTGGAGGAGGGATTGCGCCCCGAAGAGCTCAGGCAAGCCTGCGAGACGGCCGGCATCAGCCTGCGGCTTCGCATGCAGGAAGGCTACGGCCACTCCTACTTCTTCATTTCGACATTCATGGAAGACCATCTGCGCTGGCACGCGCGGAGGTTGGGAGACTGATTGCAGAGCTTGGCCGGGCATATCGCAAACGGCCCAGAAGGGGAGGAGAAACCCATGACCAGCATAGCCATACATCCGGCAGTGGATTCAGGCTTTCGGGCGACTGACGCTGCTTTCGCAGGCGGGACGCTCGTCTGCAAGTGCGCAAGCAACCCCGTGAAGGTCAGGATCAAGAGCGACATCGCCCACAATCATGCCTGCGGTTGCACGAAGTGCTGGAAGCCCGAGGGCTTCGTCTTTTCAGTCGTGGCCGTTGCGCCGACCGAAAGCATCGAAGTTCAGGAGAATGGCGACAAACTCGCCGTCGTCGATTCCACAGCCTTGATCCAGCGCCACGCCTGCAAGGAATGCGGCGTGCATATGTATGGGCCGGTCGTGCGCGAACATCCGTTCCAGGGATTGTCGTTCGTCCATCCGGAACGCTTTCAGGAAAGCGGCTGGGCGAAGCCGGGCTTTGCGGCCTTCGTGTCGTCGATCATCGAAAGCGGCTTCGACCCCGCGAAGATGGATGCTGTCAGGGCGCAGTTGAAGACGTCCGGCCTCGAGCCTTACGATTGCCTAAACCCTGGCCTTATGGACTACATCGCAACCTGGATGGCCAAGAAGAGCGGCGTCCTGGCCGCGTGATTTGACCCAGGGGAGCGCCGACGCGGCGCTCCCCGACAAACCGCCGCTATCCGGATATCGAGATATTCCGTGATGCCGCGCGCCGGTCTGCCGGCGGCCAGGCTTCCGACGCCTGATGATCGAGGTTGATGCGCATAAGAACCGCATCAGCCTCGACTGCCAGAAATTCTCACAGACCCGCCACGATAATCCGCTTGGGGAACTCCGCGTCGGCCGTCGCCGCGGAACGTCGATCCTGGACAGCGCTTTGAAATGACGCCTGACGCGCGCCGGGGACACTTTACGCGGCATCATTGTGTATTTAAGAAATACTAATTGTGTACGCAGAGTACACAATTATTGACTCGTCACGGGAGGCGTGCCATCTTCACGGCGTAGAGCAACGAGCGGCCGGAGAGCGACGATGGCGAAGACACCGAAGAGCAATCTCTACGAAGATCTGAAACGGCAGATTTTGACGATGGAGCTGGATCCGGATGCCGATCTGGACGAGGCCAGTTTGAGCGAAAAGTACGGCCTCTCCCGGACGCCGGTCCGCGACATATTCCGTCGCCTTGCCGGTGAGGGTTATATCGACATCCGCGAGAACAGGGGCGCGCGGGTCATCCCGATGAACCACTCCACCCTGCGAAATTTCTTTCTTGTTGCGCCGATGATCTACGCGGCGATCGGCCGTCTCGCCGTGCAGAACTTCAAGCCTACTCAGCTTTCAGACCTGAAGCAGACTCAGGAGCGGTTCCGCGCCGCGAGCGAGAACATGGACGTTCTGGCGATGGTCCTCGAGAACAATCGCTTTCACGAAATCTTCGGCGAGATGTCAGGCAACGTCTATCTGCAGCCGAGCCTGGGCCGGCTGCTCATCGACCACGCGCGCATCGGCCACACCTTCTTCCGGCCGAGGAACGAGGACATGAAGCGGCGGCTTCAAGTGGCCGTTGGCCATCATGACAGCTTCATCGATGCGCTCGGCGCTCACGACGAAAATGCAGTCGTCGACCTCGTCTTCGAACACTGGGAATTGTCCCGCGAGAACATGGAAATGTTCATCGCCCCGCAAGGCCTCAAGGCGGACGCCTTCCTCGGCGGCCCCGCCACGCAATTATTGGAGAAATCGTCGTGAAGTTTGAGGGGATCTATACGCCGGCGGTGACGCCGCTCGACCAGAATGGTCAGATCGACAGGGCTGGATTTGCCGCCGTGCTCGAATCGCTGATCGAGGCGGGCGTCCACGGCATCATCGTCGGAGGCTCGACGGGCGAGTACTACGCCCAGAGCAGCCAGGAGCGTTTCGAGCTCGCGGCCTATGCGAGGGAAGTCATCGGCACGCGGCTGCCGCTCATTATCGGAACCGGCGCCACGCGGACCGAAGATTCGGTCGAATACGCAAAGGCGGCGAAGGAAATCGGCGCGGATGCAATCCTGGTGTCGTCACCGCCATACGCGCTGCCGACCGAACGCGAGAATGCGGTCCACGCCCTGACCGTCGACCGCGCGGCGAACCTGCCGATCATGCTCTACAACTATCCGGCCCGCATGGGCGTGATGATGGGCGAGGAGTATTTCTCCCGCCTCGGCAAGTCCAGGAACGTGATCGCCATCAAGGAAAGCTCCGGCGACATGGGCAATCTGCACCTGCTTGCCCGGAAATTTCCGCATATTGCTCTGTCCTGCGGATGGGACGACCAGGCGCTCGAATTCTTCGCCTGGGGCGCGAAGAGCTGGGTCTGCGCCGGCTCCAATTTCCTGCCGCGCGAACATGTCGCCCTCTACGAAGCCTGCGTGCTCGAAAAGAACTTCGACAAGGGTCGGGCGATCATGATGGCGATGCTGCCGCTCATGGATTTCCTGGAGTGCGGGAAGTTCGTTCAATCGATCAAGCACGGATGCGAATTGATCGGGCTGAATGTCGGATCGGTCCGCGCGCCGCTGCGTCCGCTCAACTCCGAAGAAAAGCGAACCCTTCAGACCGTCGTCGCCACGTTGAAGCGCACGGTCGCCCAGATCACCTCGGGAGTAAATCATGCATGAACCCTTGACCGCCTCCGAATACAAGGCGATCGCCGCCGGCCTTCAGTTTCCAACGAATGCCTTCATCGACGGCGCATTTCGTCCGGCCAATTCCGGGCAGACATTCACCTCGACGAATCCCGCGACGGGCGAGGTTCTCGCCGAGATCGCCGCATGCGACGCCACCGATGTCGACGCCGCCGTCTCCAAGGCAAAGCAAGCCTTCGACGACGGCCGCTGGCGGCTGCGTTCGCCAGGCGAACGCAAGGCGGTGCTCCTCAAACTCGCCAGGCTGCTCGAGGACAATCGTCACGAGCTCGCCGTCATGGAGAGCCTCGACAGTGGCAAACCGGTCGGCGAATGCCAGACGGTCGATGTTCCCGATACCATTCACACGATCCGTTGGCACGCCGAACTGATCGACAAGCTCTATGACAATACCGCGCCTGTCGGCGCCAACGCACTGACAATGATCGTGCGTGAGCCAGTCGGCGTCGTCGGATGTGTGCTTCCGTGGAATTTTCCGCTTTTGATGCTGGCCTGGAAGATCGGCCCGGCGCTTGCTGCCGGCTGCTCGGTGATCGTCAAGCCTGCACAGGAGACGACGCTCACCACGCTGCGCGTCGCCGAGCTTGCCCATGAAGCGGGCATTCCAGCCGGCGTGTTCAATGTCGTGACCGGCGGCGGCAAGGAGGTCGGCGAGCCGATCGGCATGCACATGGATGTCGATATGGTGGCCTTCACCGGATCGACGCCCACCGGCCGCCGCTTCCTGCGCTATGCAGCGGACTCGAACCTCAAGCGCGTCGTGCTCGAATGCGGCGGCAAGAACCCCGCCGTCGTCCTCGACGATGCCGAAGACCTGGACCTCGTTGCCGAGCAGGTCGTCAACGGCGCCTTCTGGAACATGGGCGAGAACTGCTCGGCCACGTCGCGTCTGATCGTTCATTCCAAGGTCAAGGACGAACTGCTGAAGCGCATCGGCGCCTATATGCGCGAATGGAAGACGGGCGACCCGCTCGACCCTGCAAACCGCATCGGCGCGCTTGTCAGCAAGGCCCATTTCGAGAAGGTGAAATCCTTCCTCGACGACGCCAGGAAGGAGAAGCTGACGGTCACCCACGGTGGTGAAACGCATGGCGGCATCTTTATCGAACCGACAGTGGTCGAGGGTGTGACGCCTGCCAGCCGTCTTTTCCAGGAAGAGATCTTCGGGCCGGTGCTTTCGGTGACCACCTTCAATTCGCTTGCCGAAGCAATCGCTCTTGCCAATGACACGAATTACGGTCTGACGGCGTCCGTCTATACCGGCAGCCTGAGGAACGCCATCAAGCTCTCGCGCGAGATCCGCGCCGGCGTCGTCACCGTCAACTGCTTTGGCGAAGGCGACGCCAGCACGCCGTTTGGCGGCTACAAGGAGTCCGGGTTCGGCGGCCGCGACAAGTCGGTCTTCGCCCATGACAACTACTGCGAACTCAAGACCATCTGGATCGATGTCTCGGAACGCTCGGTCGATGAGACCATCCGATGACCCGCCATGTGATCAAGCGCTTGCCGATCGACACCGGCGTTTCGGGATGGGAGGCGATCAGCGAACGCGCCTTTCCCGCAACAGCGCTTGAGCACGACATTACCGCGGACTGGCTAATCGTCGGCGGGGGGTTTGCCGGCCTGTCGGCGGCGCGCCGCCTTTCGCAATTGCGCCCTGAGGACAAGATCGTCGTCCTCGAGGCTCGCGAAGTCGCCAAGGGACCGGCCGGGAGGAATTCCGGCTTCATGATCGACGTGCCGCACAATCTGTCGTCAGGCGAATATTCGGTGGCCGACGAAGAGGCGACCAAGGACGAGATCAGGCAGAACCGTCTGGCGATTTCCTTCGCAGCCGATGTCGCGGCGGAATACGGCCTGTCCAGGGAAACCTTCGACCCGTCTGGCAAGGTGAATGCGGCAGCCTCCGAGCGGGGGCTCGGGCTTAACGACAACTACAGGAAGTCGCTCGAAAAGATCGGCGAGGAGCATCGCGTTCTCGATGCCGATCAGATGCGGGAGATGACCGGCTCGCGCTATTATCGCGGAGGGCTCTATACGCCAGGCGCCGTGATGATCCAGCCCGCCGACTATATTCGCGCCCTGGCGCGGGGACTTAGCTCAAAGGTCGCCATCCACGAGCATTCGCCGGTGCTGGAGCTTTCGCGCGAGGGCAGGTCCTGGAAGGCGAAATCCGGCCGAGGATCTGTTTCCGCGCCGAAGGTCATTCTAGGCGTGAACGGCCATATTCAAAGCTTCGGCCATTTTCGCGGACGGCTGATGCACATCTTCACCTACGCGTCGATGACATCAGCCTTTTCCCAGAACGAGTTCGGCGGCGATGTGACGGGCGCAGATCGTTGGGCGCTGCTGCCGGCCGACCCGATGGGAGCGACGGTTCGAAAGATCACCACCGATGGTCGTTCGAGAATCGTCATCAGGACGAGGTTCACCTACGACCCGAGCCTCCAGGTGTCCGAGAAGCGGGTCGCCGGCGTGGCGGCCGAGCAGCGCCGGTCGTTCGACGCGCGCTTTCCCGGACTGGAAAGCCTGCCGATGGAATATAGCTGGGCGGGTGCTCTGTGCCTCAGCCGAAACCATGTGCCGGCATTCGGCGAGGTCGAAGAGGGGCTTTTTTCCGCCTGCTGCGAGAATGGCCTCGGCACTGTCAAGAGCACGCTCGCAGGGATGATGGCGGCCGATCTGGCTGCCGGCGCGGGTAGCCCCGAACTCGACCGATACAGGAACCAGCCGGAACCGAGCAAATTACCTCCCGAGCCCTTTGCGTGGCTGGGGGTCAATTCGGTTATCCGCTTTCAGGAATTGCGTGCAGGCCGCGAGGGATGATCTCTCGCCGCGCAATATGAAGACTGCCCGCTCGCAGACTTCAATGACAATGGGAACGAAAAACAGGAGTAAGAACAATGAAGACTTTGTGGAAGGCGCTCTGCGCTGCTGCGATGATCGGGGTCAGCATCCTTCCTGCTCGCGCGGAAGAAAAGACGATCACCATGGGCACGATGTCGTGGGAGGACCTGACGCCCATCACCGGTATCACCAAGAAGGTTCTCGAAGACGCCGGCTATACGGTCAAGGTGACCGAGTTCTCCGAATGGGGCATCGCCTATGCCGCTCTCGCCAAGGGTGACATCCAGGTCCTCACCTCCCAGACGGACTATGTTGCGCAGGACTACTGGGACAAGAACAAGAACCGGCTCGAGAAGATCTCACCCGTTTCGCACGGCCTCTATCAGGGCGTCGCGGTTCCTAAATATGTCCCGATCGACTCGCTGGAACAGCTCAATGAAAACGCCGACAAGTTCAGCGGCAAGATCATCGGTATCGAACCAGGCGCCGGCCTGATGCGCGATACTTCGAACGCGGTCAAGGATTATGGCCTCAAGCTCCAGCTCGTCGAGGGCAGCACCGCCGCGATGACGGCGGCGCTGAAGTCCGCCTATGATCGCAAGGAGTGGATTGCGGTGACGATCTGGGAGCCGTCCTGGATGGTCCAGAAGTACGAGGTCAAGTACCTCAAGGATCCGAAGGGCGTATTCCCGCCGCCGCAGAGCTATTACTGGATCGGCCACAAGGGCTTCTCCGCAGAGAACCCGCATGCGCGTGAAGTGATGGCCAGTGTCTACGTGCCGATTGCCGACATCACCGCCATCAACGGCGCAGTCAATGAAGGCAAGACCATGGACCAAGCCGTGCAGGATTGGATCGGCGCGCATGCCGACCTGATCAAGCGCTGGGAAAACATCAAGAAGAACTAAACGCGTCGTGGCCGTCCGATCCGTCGGGCGGCCACCCTGAAACCTAATGAAGAAGCCAGCGCTGAATGGCTCAATGGGGATCGCTATGAAAACCGTAAATGCCGATATCAATGACGTCCTGATCGACTGCCAATCCCTTTGGAAAGTCTTCGGTGACAAGTCCGCTGCGGCAATGAAGTCGATCAAAGAGCGCGGCCTCGGCAAAAAAGAGGTCCTGAAGGAGTTCAACTGCGTCGTCGGCGTGTCCGACGCGAGCATTGAGGTCCGGCGCGGCGAAATCTTCTGCATCATGGGCTTGTCGGGAAGCGGAAAATCGACGCTCATCCGCCTTCTCAACAAGCTGATCACGCCAAGCTCCGGCAAGGTCCTCGTCAAGGGACGCGACCTCGCCGACCTGTCGCCGGTCGATCTCCGGCAGATGCGCGCCAGGAACATCGGCATGGTGTTTCAAAGCGTCGCTCTGTTGCCGCATCGGACAGTCCTGGAAAATGCGGCCTTCGGCCTCGAGGTTCAGGGAATTGCCAAGCCGGAGCGAAACAAGATCGCCGTTGCAGCGCTCGAGAAGGTCGGCCTCGCCGACTGGGTGAATCGATATCCGAACGAGCTTTCCGGCGGTATGCAGCAACGCGTCGGGCTGGCCCGCGCGCTTTCTTCCGACCCCGAGATCATTCTGATGGACGAGCCGTTCAGCGCTCTCGATCCACTCATCCGGCGTCAGCTTCAGGACGAATTCCGGCAGCTGACAAAGGCCTTGGGCAAATCCGCGGTCTTCATCACCCATGATCTCGACGAGGCGATCCGGATCGGCGATCGCATTGCGATCATGAAGGACGGCGTCATTATCCAGACCGGCACGGCAGAGGAGATCATCCTCAACCCGGCGGATGCCTATGTCGCCGAATTCGTCGCCGGCATATCCCGCCTTCATCTGATCAAGGCGCATTCCGTCATGCGCAGCGTCGCCGAATTCCAGCAGAGCGCGCCGAATTCCGACATCGCCTCGCTGGCGCGCACGACGCCGGACGCCGATATCGACGAACTCATCACATTGACGATGCAGTCGGAGCGCGATGCCATCGCCGTCGTGGACAATGATCAGATCGTCGGCGTGGTGACACCACGCAGCCTGCTGATGGGCGTCAAGGGAACCTCCACCCACGATCTCACGGCGGCGTCCCACAACTGGAGCTGATTGACATGGATAGTTCAGGCTTCACCGATCTTTTTGATGAATGGACGGACTCGGCGCTCGAGTGGGTGAGCGACAACGGCGAATTCCTTTTCGATTCCATCAGGCAGCTTCTCGAAGGGCTCTATGACGGGATCCTCTGGCTCCTGCAGCTTCCGCCTTTCTACCTGGTCGCGCTGATCGTGGCGCTCATCGGCTGGCGGCTGGTCAATGTCTGGTTCGCTCTGCTGAGCGGCGCAGCACTGGCGCTTTGTTTTTCCATGGGGCTCTGGCCGGAGACGATGAGCACCCTGGCGCTGGTATTGACCGCAACCGCACTCGCCCTGGCGATCGGGATCCCGATCGGGATTGCCGCCGGTTTCTTGCCCGCCCTCGATCGGTTCATGGAGCCCGGCCTGGATCTTATCCAGACGCTTCCGCCATACATCTACCTGCTGCCAGCGATCGCCCTGCTCGGCTACGGACCGGCGACGGCACTGATCGCGACGGTGATCGTCGCCGTGCCGCCGGCGATCCGCCTGACCTCTCTCGGTATCCGGATGACGCCCAAGGAGTTCATCGAACTCGGAGAGGCGCTCGGGATGACGCCGGCGAAGATGTTCTTCAAGATCCGCCTTCCCTTTGCGCTGCCGAGCATCATGGCAGGCATAAACCAGAGCCTGATGATGGCCTTCGGCATGGTCGTCATCGCCGGCATCGTCGGCTCCGGCGGGCTCGGCGAGACGATCTATGGCGCGATCAGAACGCTCGACATCGCGACCTCTATCAATGGAGCGATCGCCATCGTGGTACTGACGATGGTGCTTGACCGGATAACCCAGAGTGCAGCTCGCTTGGGAACGGGGAGGAAGTCATGAACCCATCCATCCTGCAGTTTTCGCCCGGCGCTTTCCTGGCGCCGTCAGTCGATTGGCTCAACACCAACCTGCATCCGCTGTTTGCGGCGATCAGCTATCTGATCGAAGCAGTCCTTTCCGGATTCGAGGCGCTCCTCCTCTTTGTGCCGCCCTATGGGCTTATCGCGATGGTCGTCGTCCTGGCATTCGTCGCCGTCGGTCTGCGCGCCGCGATCCTTGCGGGGCTTTGCCTGGGGTTCTGTCTCCTCATGGGGCTGTGGACGGCATCGATGCAGACCCTCTCCCTGGTCACTGTCGCGGTTCTGATCTCCGTGCTCATCGCCTTCCCGATCGGCGTCCTGTGCTCGCGCCACAAGACATTGGAGGCAATGGTTCGCCCGGTTCTCGATGTGATGCAGACCGTGCCGCCGTGGGTCTATCTCATTCCTGCGGTGATGATCTTCAGCCTTGGACGCGTGCCGGCAATCATCGCCACCATCGTTTATGGTATTCCGCCGATGCTCCGCCTGACCACGCTGGCGTTCAACCAGGTGCCGAGAGAATTCGTGGAACTCGGCAGCGCCATCGGCGCGCCGCCTCGTTCGGTGCTTTGGAAGATCGAGATCCCCTTGGCCAGGCAGACGCTCCTGGTTGGGCTCAACCAGTGCATCCTTCTGTCGCTGGCGATGGTCGTATTGGCCGGGCTCGTCGGCGCCGGCGGTCTCGGCGCGGAGGTGACGCGCGGCCTGACGCGCATGGAGATGGGGCTTGGCCTGCGGGCGGGCCTGGCGATCGTTGCAGTCGCCCTCCTGCTCGACCGACTGTCCCGCGGCCTGCTCGACCGCGACAGGCCACGGAAGGCAGGATGAGCAAGGACATGAAAAGATGAGAAACAGCTTCTTCTGTATCGATGCGCATACCTGCGGCAATCCCGTCCGGCTCGTCGCCGGAGGCGGTCCGCTGCTTCTGCATGCGCCGATCAGCGAGCGACGGGAGATTTTTGTCCGGGACCATGACTGGGTACGCCAGGCGCTGATGTTCGAGCCAAGGGGGCACGACATCATGTCAGGCGCGATCATCTATCCGGCCTATCGGGAGGATTGCGATTTCGCCGTGCTTTTCATCGAAGTGAGTGGCTGTCTGCCGATGTGCGGCGCCGGCACCATCGGCACCGTGACCGCCGCGATCGAGGAGGGGCTCGTCAAGCCGCGGGAGCCCGGCCGGGTTGCCATCGAGACGCCTGCAGGAAGGGTCGACGTCACTTATGAGGAGAAGGGCGGATATGTCGAAACCGTTCGTCTCCACAATGTTGCGAGCTATCTTCATGAGGCTGATGTCGAGGTCGATGTGCCGGGAATGGGCCGTCTGCGCGTCGACCTCTCATATGGCGGCAACTATTATGCAGTCATCGAACCTCAGGAAAACTGGAGCGGGCTCGACGGCATGACCGCATCCGACATCGTCGGTTGCAGCCAGAAGCTCAGGTCAGCGCTTGCCGATATCTGCGATCCCATTCATCCCGACGACGCCAGGATCCGCGGCGTGCATCATGCCATCTGGTGTGATCTCCCCGTCAACGACACTTCGGATGGGCGTTGCGCGGTCTTCTATGGCGAGAAGGCCATCGATCGCTCGCCGGGCGGCACCGGCACTTCCGCCCGCATGGCCCAGCTCTATGGGAAGGGACGGCTTACCGTCGGGTCGAGATTCCGGCATGAAAGCCTGATCGGAACCGTCTTCGAGGGCCGGGTCGAAGCCGAGGCACGCATTGGGCCTTATAGCGGTATTCTTCCAAGCATCGGAGGCTGGGCACGCGTCATCGGGCACAACACCATTTTCGTTGACGATCGGGATCCGCTAGCGCATGGCTTTCAGATCCGATGAGCGCGTTTCGTCTGAAAAGACGGGCGGCGCGGTAAGAGGCGGCAAGGAGATGACTATGCGACCCGAGCAGCATCGACGGGCAGATGACGCCGCGAAGTCGGCTGGTCGGCTCAAGGTAGGCTTCGTTCTGGCGCGATCGTTCACGCTGTCCGCTTTCGCGCTCTTCGTGGACACACTGCGGCTTGCCAGCGACGAGCAGGATCGTTCCGGAAGGGTCCTTGCCGACTGGCAGGTGATTGGCAGCACGCGGCACCTGATCACCGCGAGTTGCGGTGTCCAGGTCGCTCCGACGTCCGATTTCGTCGATCCGTCGAAGTTCGATTACATCGTGGTCGTCGGCGGCCTTCTGACGGTGGAGAACCCTGTCGACCAGGAGACCATCGCTTTTCTCAAGCAGGCGGACGCCAAGAAGGTGCCGCTGATCGGCGTGTGCACGGGGTCGTTCATTCTTGCTGCGGCAGGCCTGATGAACCGGCACGAATGCTGTGTGAGCTGGCTGCATTACAAGGAGTTTCGGGAGCGGTTTCCTGACCTCAGCGTTCGTTCCGACCGGCTCTTCAATCTCGATCGCCAGCGCGGATCCTGCGCAGGCGGCAGCAGTTCCGCCGACATGGCGGCATTGCTGGTCAGGAAATGTATCAGCCGCGACGCCGAACGAAACGCGCTGGAGGTGCTTCAGATCGAAAAGGCCCGGACTTCAGCGGACATACAGCCCCGGCGTCCGCTCTACGACGACTATGACGACGCCCGCGTCAAGGCGGCAATGATTACGATGGAACAGTTCGTCGATGGCAGCATGTCTATACAGAAGCTTGCCGCCACGGTTGGCCTGTCACGGCGCCAACTGGAGAGGATTTTCATCGACAAGACGGGGATGTCTCCTGCCAAGGCCTATAATCGTGTTCGCATGGAGCGGGCGAAATCGATCCTTGCCCAGTCGAAGGCGCCGTTGATTGAGATCGCGCTGGATGTCGGCTTTGAAAACGCCTCGCAGTTCACGCGAACGTTCAAGCGCACATTCGGGCAAACGCCATCGCAGCATCGTGCCGCTTCGAGAGCGCACTGAGCCCGCAATCTCGCAACATTTAAGTAAGTCCCTGTTATGCCGGCGTTCAGCGCTCGATGACCAGATCGCTGAGCGGCTTGGAGCAACAGGGCAGGAAGAAGCCGGCGTCGATTTCCCGCTGACGAATTCCGCCATTGTGGTTCATGTCGACCGTGCCTGACGTAAGTTTCGACTTGCAGGTGCCGCAGACGCCATTCGCGCAGGACGACGGGATCCTGACGCCTGACTTCTTCGCGCATGAGAGCACGCTCTGGTCGCCGGAGACGTCGATGCTGCGCGCCTGCTTCGAGAAAGTGACCTGAAAGACCTTGGCAGCTGCCTCCTGAACCGCGGGGATTTCGGCTTCGTCGACGACTGCTGCGTCGAAGCTTTCCTCCAGGTAATTCGAGCCGGGCACACCGAGTTCGGCGGCAATGCTGCGCGCGGCGGCCATGAACGGGGCGGGGCCGCAGCACATCACGGTTCGCTCGGCGATATCGGGAACCGCAAGCCGCATGTAGTCTTTCGAAATGCGACCGGTCAGACCGGGCCAGGACGGCTCGCCGGCCACGGTCTCCGGGAGGAAATGGAGGCGAAGGCCTTTCAGCCTGCGGGCGATGCAGGCCAGTTCGTCGCGAAAGATCAGATCCTGAGGCGTCCGTCCCGCGTGCATGAAGACGACGTCGGCAGGTTCGCAACTGTCGGCGAGTTCCCGCAGAATGGACATGACGGGGGTAATGCCGGAGCCACCGGACAAAAGCAGAAGCTTGCGTCCCGACGTCTCGGGCCTGACGAAGTGGCCGAGCGGCCCGTTCGCCTTGACGGTCGCGCCGGGAACTAGAGTGTCATGAAGCCAGTTGGAGATCTTTCCGCCGGGAACGCGCTTCACCGTCACGGAGAAAGCGTTCGTCCGATGCGGCGAGGAGGAGATGCTGTAGCACCTGTTTTCAGCATCTCCATCACGTTCCAGGTCGAACAGAAAGTACTGCCCGGCCTTGAACGCGAACCGCTTGCCTTCACGGGAGGCAAAGGTGAACGTCTTTACGTCGTGGGTCTCCTGCTGGACGTCGAGGCAGACGAGCGCGTCGTCGTCTTCAGGGTTCCAGACGTCGTCGAGGGCGGCCCTGGCTGCAGGCATCTGCGGGCTCCTAGTATCCATGGGCGCGCATCCGATCGATGTACCAGCTGGCAAACTTGTCGAGGTTCGTCTCGGAAAAGCGGGAGTAGGGGCCGGGCTGATAGGCCGGGTCGAGAGTGCCTGCATGGGAGCGCGCCACGAGATCGGCGTCCTGGTCGGTAGTCGCGACCCAGACATCCGTCAGTTTGTCGAGATCGTAATCCACGCCTTCGACGGCGTCCTTGTGGACCAGCCACTTGGTTCTGACCAGCGTCTTGCCCGCCGAGAGCGGGATGACGGTTGCCACCACGGCATGGTCGCCCATGAAGTGGTTCCAGCTGTTGTGGCCCCAAAGATGCGTGTCGCCGAGATCCTTGCGGGTCATGTGCCCAAGAAGCTTGGAGGATGCGGCGGTGGCGTCGTGAGTCTGGGATTCGCCGGCGCCTGCGATGATCAGCCGCTGGGTGCGGAAATTGGTGGCGCAGTCGGCGAGCTGCTCGACGGCCGCCGAGGGGAAGCCGTCAGACTCCCACGCGTTCGTCCGCTCTTCATACAGCCTGAAATGCTCCTCGGCCTGTTCGCGATCCTCCGGGCTCAGCGTCTCGGGGTCGAAGCCGAAGTCGAGATCGACGAAGGAGACGCAGAGCTCCGGATGGTTGGCGGAGCAATGGTAGCATTCGCGATTGTTTTCCATCGTGAGCTTCCAGTTGCCATCCTCGATGACATCCGTTTGGAAGGCAACCTTTGCGTTCCGGATGTCGTAGGGGGCGAGGCGCTCGGTCATGGCCTGTTCGAGGATAGCGATGTCCTCGGGCGGATTGTCGGAGAGACAGACATAAATCAGTCCGCCGATCGATTTGAAAGTGACGGGCTTGAGGCTCCGACACTCCTTGTCGAAGTCCTTGCCCATGTGAGGCGCGTACCTGAGTTCACCCGTCAGTTCATATGTCCAGGTGTGATAGGGACAGACGAGTTTTGAGACGATCGTCTTGCCCGGATCGAGAAGGCGGGAGCCGCGATGGCGGCAGACATTGTGCAGGACGCGAATTTCTCCGTCGTCGTCACGCAGAAGGATCAGGCTCGTCTTGCCGATATCGATCACCGTGGCATCACCGGGTTCGGGAACATCGCAATCGAGACCGACGCAGATCCAGTGATTGTGGAAGAAGACGTCGATGTCTGCTTCGAACACGTCTTCCCTGACGTAAAGGCCCGCCGGCAAAGAGTGACCGTTGGCACGAGCGTCGAGAAGGGCGGAAATGGAAGATGGGAGCTTGTTTAGCATCAGAACCTCTTATGCGAGAGTTTCCCGAGATTGCCCTTGCAGTGCCGTTGTTTCAACGGCATAAAAAATCAGGTTCGCATAAGTTATTGTCATGCGATGGGGAGTTCTGTGATGCACTTTAGAAGACGGATCCCGTCGCTGACGGCACTGGTGACCCTGGAGGCGGTGCTCAGAAAGAAGAGCTTCACCACGGCTGCGACCGAATTGGGTGTCACCCAGGCGGCGGTCAGCAGGCAGATTGCATTGCTGGAGGAGGAGTTCGGCCAGCCCTTATTCGTGCGCAAGCATCGAGCGATCGAGCCGACGGCGGCATGCATCAACCTCGGAGCCACGCTGGCCAAGAGCTTTGCCGATATTGCCGAGAGCGTGGAAGCGCTCCAGTCGCGCAGCCAGGACGTGTTGACCATAGGGGCGACCGTTGCATTCTCTTCCTTCTGGCTGCTGCCGCGGCTGGCCGAATTCCGCCGGGCGAACCCGGGCATCCTGGTGCGGGTGATATCCCAGGACAGCCCGATCGCTCTCGACGATGGAGAAGTCGATGTGGCAGTTCGATATGGTTTGCCCCCCTTCAGCGATAGCACCGTCATCGCCTCGCACGGCGACGTCATCTGCCCCGTCTGCTCTCCCGACTATCTCAGGCGTCGCGGAGATGGCGCGCTCGGCTCCGCCGACGAATTCATCGAAACGGACGTTCTCGATCGTTCCTGGTATAGCTGGGCGCAGTGGTTTTCGCTCACCGGCGCCAACCTCGAGGTAAAGCCGTCGCTTCGGTTCAACCACTACACCGAAACCATCGCAGCCGCGCGCGCAGGGCAAGGGATTGCATTGGGATGGCGTATGCTGGTGGGCACCTTTCTGGAGGATGGAACCCTGGTGCAGGTCGACGGCGGCGAGCTTGCCGCGGAGGATCGTTACAACGTGATCGTGCCCGTCAAAGCCAAGCGAAGCAACGCACGCGACCTTGCCGCCGCCTGGCTGACGGCATCATTGCACGGGTGATCGAAGCGTAGTCACAAACCCAGCCCCACGGTTGCCGTTCGGTGAACGCCTTTAGGGACGAAGGCGAAGCAATCTGCCAGTCCCAGGAAATCGGCCGCCAGGTGAATGACGGAAAGCCACATTTCCGTTCCCTGCAAGCTCGGTTCACCACCATCGGCAAACGGGAATCCTTCGCCATCCCGCCATCTATCCAGCGCCCTTGAGATGACCTTGCGGGCGATCGCCTCCCCGTCGGTCCGCCTGTAGTCGGTCTGCCGGGCAATCAGCAGCAGAGGATGAATCGTATCGAGCAGGTTGCACGCATTGTATTTTGCAGCAACGAAGCCCTTGTGGTTGCGATAGTTGAGATGAACCGTTTCGAGTGAGGCGTGCGGGTGGGGAAGTGCCACGCCGAACTGGGCGTAGGTGCCGCGAGTCAGGCGATAAAAGCCGTTCACCGGTTGAAGCCATCCTTCCGCCGCGGTCGGTTCACCCCACAGTCCTGAAACGCTGTTGGCGTTGCGGCCCAGCCACTCGAAGAGCGCCTGCCGTGAACGCCTGATGCCGAAATACCTAGCATTGAAGTACATGGCGGTTCCGATCGCATCGACCACGCTTCCGGCGTGCCATGCACGGGTCGACCAGGGCAGGGCGCTCAGCCATTCATCCAGCTCCCCGGCTCCGAACTCGACCGCATGGACCAGTTGGCGTGGACCGGAACCAAGCAGTTCAAGCGCATAGCCAACCGCAAGGACGTTATAGAGCGCCTTTGAATCATCCCTCAGCGCCTTGCCATGCATGCGCGCATGCTCTTCCGGGAAAAGGCCGGTCTCTCGGTCCTGAAGACCTTGGAGACGCTCGACTGTCTCCGCCGCATCGAGATCGGGCGGCAGGTGGCCGAAGCCGGCAGCGATCTCGATTGCATCGCAGAGATGCCGGATCGCCGGTCTGCGGATGCCGTCCGCTCCCAGCGATTCATAGGATCCTTGCGTTTTCCAGCGTGCCAGGATGTCCGGCCACTGGTCTTTCGCTTTCTGGCCGAGCCTCACCAATTGATCTTCGATGTCGCCAGTGCCGGCTTTCCGGGGCGTCGAGCCTCGGCTTCGCAGCACCCGGGCGGGTACGCCACCGGCAATCGACATGGCGGGAATATCTCCCGTGACCACAGCTCCGGCGGCGATCACCGCGCCGTTTCCAATTGTTGCGCCATCGAGGATCACGCAATTGGCGCCGATCCAGACATCGTCGCCGATCACGATGCCGATGCTGACGACACCCTGTCGGTGTATAGGAACGGTCGGATCGCCGAAGCCATGATTGAAGCCGACGATCGAGGCATGCGAAGCAATCCGCACGCCATTGCCGCACGTCACCGTGCCGGAAACACAGGCATAGGGATTGATGGTGCAATCGTCGCCGAGGATCACATGGCCGCGAACGAGCGCGTGCCCGGCGATCCACGACCGCTCGCCCATCGTTAGGCTTTCGGTGAAGATTGCGGCATTCTCGGCGATGTAGGACGTCTCGGCCAGCTCCGCACCGCATGATCGTCTGAGTTCCGTCTTTCGGGCGAGGTGAGTGGGATGACGGAGGTCAGACGCAATGTGTTCCCACGTCAGGTATTGAAGCCTGCGCGCTTCCTTCTCTTCGCTCACTGACGATTGCGGGCTATTGACGTGATCCATTCTGCTCCTCATTCCCGGGTTCAACCGCCGAATAATCGTCTGCCTTCAGCGATCAATTGCCTCGCTGCATCAGAAGGCCTGATCCGTCCAAAAGCAAGACTTCCGGCAATGGCGGCGCAGCCCTCGTTGAAATGGTTCCAATTGCTTTGATCGGGTCCGGCCTCCCGGCGACCGATGCGATCGCAAGCGCTCGTAGCGCTTTGCCGTGCGGCCGTGGCGTCCGGGTTCGCGATTTGCAGAGACGTCATGTGCCACCGATCATCGGCAACGCTGGGCCATCTGGAAACCTTGAGGCGAGTTATGCCGCGCTCAGAAGTTCAGCGCTAACCGGCATTCCCATATGAAAGCCCTGGACGCGGTCGATGCGAAGATCCTTGAGAAGGGAAAACTGTGCTGCAGTTTCGACGCCTTCCACCAGGATCGTATTCCCACGATTGCGGATGAGAGCAATCATGTCCTGAAGCATCATCAGACCGCGTGGGTTCGAGCAGTCGTGGAGGAAGGTTCTATCGACCTTGACCGTCTGAAACTCGATTGCCCTCAGCCACGACAGGCCCGCGAAGCCGCAGCCGAAGTCGTCAAGCCAGATCTCGACGCCGAGTGCCCGCAGATCGGCAATGCATTTAAGCACCTCCGACTGCATGTCCATGTCCAGGCCCTCGGTGACTTCCAAGGCCAGTCGCGACCCGCAGACCCCGCACCGAGCAAGGATATCAGCGACACTGGCAGCAAAGCCGGGGGAACGCAGTTGTATCGGTGACACGTTGACGCTGACGGTCGCCATGCGATCGGTCATCAGTATATCACGGCATGCCGTCTCGATCGCCCATCTGCCCAGTTCGAGGATAGCGCCACTTCGTTCTGCAACCGGAATGAATGTCTTCGGCGAAACCGCCGTGCCGTCCGGCATCCTGAGGCGCATCAAAGCCTCGACAGCTCTTGCTTTCCCGTTCGTCACGTCGAAGATCGGTTGGTACACGAGCGAGACCAGTTTGCGATCGATGGCGGCCGCCAGCAGCGGGACGAGCTTACCAGCATGGTCGTCGGGGCGAGGCAACAGCGGATCAAAACTACGAATGCAGTTTCGGCCACTTGCTTTGGCATTGTAGAGAGCGAGGTCGGCTTCACGGACTATTCGTTCAACTTTCTCTCCAACTTTCTCGCGGGTGAAGGCGACACCGATGCTGACGGTCACGGTCGACATATCATCTGGTCGCTCGTCGTGAGCAATCGCAAGAGACTCGACTTCCATTCTAATCTTCTCGGCGAGAGTCATCGCGACCTTGGGGAGGGCAGCCGGCATGACCACGATAAACTCCTCGCCACCATACCTGCCGATCATGCCATCGGACGACTCTACAACCGCCTTCAGCGCATTGGCGATGACAGTCAGACATCGGTCTCCTTCCTGATGTCCGTAGCGATCATTGAAGCGCTTGAAAAAGTCGACATCGATGAGGAACACGGAGAAGTCGCGGCGTTCGTCTTTCCAGGCGGCCCAGCATTCGTCTAGCCGCCGATCCAGGGCGCGCCTGTTGCTTATGCCCGTCAGGTAGTCAGTATGTGAAAGCTCGAGCAGTGACCTTCCACGCTCGGACGCCTCCCAGTGCTGGTGGCGAGCCTCCGCCGCGTTCAACAACACGTTTCGACGCTCCACGTTCAATCGCCAATTGACGAAAGACGTGAAGGTAAAGCACGAAATGTAGAACATCCCGAAGGCAAGCTTGTAGGTTTGGCTTGAAGGAAAAAATTCCACGATCGTAATGAAAAATGCGCATAGAACGAGGCCCGAGGTGATCACCGAAAGCCGGAACGGGAAACTGAAAAACAGGTTGGCGCCCATCATGAAGATGGCGCCGAATATCATGTAGTATGACATGGCGGTGACGTCGCGGGTGGCAATCGCCGGATAAAGCCAGCCTACATAGCCCACGAGCAGTGCTGCGGCGCATGTGATGTCGAGCCAAACGGTTTTCGCATTTGCCAGTCGCAGGATTTCGAACGCCAACAGCGCGATCGTTGCAACGGCGAATCGCGCGGCGATCGTCACAGGGGCAACATCGGGGATCAGCCATCGGTCGGGAAGTGCAAAGGCCACATAAACGGCAACCGCCATCCAAAGACCTTGCCGTGAGCTCCGCCTCCGGACAGCATCATTTTCAGTTTTCAGAGATTTGAGGGCCTCGGCGAATGAAAAGCTGGCGGTAGATTCGTCACTCTGGACATTAGTGCAAGCCGCGATCATGCAACGACGCTGGCCTGACAGCCATCTAAAGTATGTTGAAAAGTAAGCCATACTTCGGCGCCCTCCAAAATCGCGTTCGGCAATCTGCAACCGGTTTGTCTTATTGCTTAGCTTTGTTAGAGGGGTAGCATCTGACCCGCAAGAGTAGAATTACCCTTATCCCGTGTGGATTCTAGTCGCATCCTATTTCGAGGTTGATTATGCTTAACGCTATATCAAGGGGATCTCGAAATGGCACAAAGCCTGGTCTTGGACGGTGAAAGTCTTGTTGCGCCCGGCGAAATTCGTCGGGTGGCAAGGAGGGTTGCCGCCCCAGATCCCGGCCACCTGATCGTTGCCAGAGCCGAGCTCGCCCTCAGCCTTGACGTGTCGATCCGTCAGTTCAAGTCCGGCGTCGAGCCCAATGCGATCATCGAGCGTCTTGCCGAGGCCTTGCACCAGATACGGCGGCGCTTTCATCCGGAGGTGTGGGACGTCATCGTTCCGATCGCGCAATCCCATCCCGTTGCTCACTATCTTCATCAAGATCCATTGACCCGCTGGTCGTTTGAAAAACCGCGCGGCTATTCTGGCGACGCACGCCTTCTCGACTTCATATACGGCCGACCTGAAATCGAGGACGCCGTCTTGTCATCGAGCAACTTGGGACGTTCGATCTACGCCTACACTCGAAATGCTTCGTCATCCGTCGCGGTAAGGGAGCGTCGAGACATTCTGGCTCGCCGCGTTGACGAAATCGCTTCGGCCCGGCCTGGTTCCGCCGAAGTCCTCGCCATTGCTGCCGGGCATCTTCGCGAGGGGCCGTTGTCGCGCGCTCTCAGCGCCGGGACGATCAGACGCTGGGTGGCTTTGGATCAAGACCCGATAAGCGTTGGAACCGTCGCCCGCGATTTCGCCGGCACGTCCGTCGAGGCGGTGAACGGGTCGGTCAAATCCCTGCTCGGTGGAAGGCATGCGCTGGGAATGTTCGATTTCGTCTATGCCGCGGGTCTCTACGACTATTTGCCGGACGCGGTAGCCGTCAGGCTGGCCAGGAAGTGCGTCAGCATGCTGAAGCCTGGCGGCACATTCCTCTTCGCCAACTTCTCCCCGGAGACGGACGTCGATGGCTATATGGAGACCTTTATGAACTGGGCGTTGCTGTTGCGGTCAGAACGAGAGATGGGCTTGATCGCCAGTGAAAGCGTGACCGGGGCGGATGTGAAGGTGTCTGTTTGGCCCGGCTCAAACCGCAGCATTGTCTACTGTGAAATTCAAAAACCGGAGTAGGCCGCACGTCTGCCGTCCGATCCGGTAGTCTTTGGGTAGTCCGTTAGTTCAAAATCCGGGGGCGACCCTGTCAGAGGCTGCATGAGAAAGGGCGTGGCTGCTCTCCGCCACGGCCTTTGAGCTGTTTATCGGCCGGGACAAATGAGACGGCCCATGGCTGTGTCCAGTGTGGTCGTGCCCTTCACCGGCTCGCCCTCGAACCGGATCCAGCCTTCGTTGAAGCCATCGATCATACGCATCCGCGGGAGGGGGTTCTGCATGCCCTGATCGGTGAAAATCTGCTCCCAGGTGTCGCGGGCGACCGGCTCCGCCCGGACGGGTTTGCCGAGGATGGATGATAGGACAGCGGCGATATCGTTGGGCGTGACGCCCTCTGGCCCCATCAACTCGACGACCTGTTTGCCCACCCACTCGTGCTGCAGCAGTTCTGCCGCCTTGGCTGCGACGTCGAGGACAGAAACCATTGGATAGGGCTGATCGAGCGGCTGCAGGAAACTCGAGAAGACACAGGTCTCGCGCGCCGGCGCGATATCCCAGGCCGTGTTCTCCATGAACCAGCCGGCACGCAGAAAGGCGATTGGCATTGGCAAGGCAGATAACGTCTGTTCGACGAGACCAAGCTGGCTCAAGAGGTTCGGTTCTCTGGCCTGCGCGCCGATGGTGGAGAGGCAAACGACCTTGGCGGGACGAGACGAAAGAAGCGCGGTCTTCAGGGCCGCAATGACAGCGCGCACTTCCATAAAGCCAGGGGTCGGATCGAAGGTCGGCGGGATCAGCAGAAAGACGCCGTCGGCGCCGGCGAAAGCCTTGGTGAGCGCATCGGCGTCGGTCATCTCGGCCAAGGCCAGTTCCGCGCCTTTTTCCTTCCATTCCGCTGCTTTCTCCGCATTGCGCGCGACGGCGCGTATCGGCACCCCCGCCTTCAGCAGACGCGCGGCGACAATGCCTCCGACTTGGCCTGTTACTCCGGTGATCACAAACATGGTTAGACTCCTTTGCTTCCTGCACCGCCAGCAGGTTGGCGGTTTGTTATGCTGATCATGTCCTTTGGCAGCATTTGACTGAAGCGCGCTTCTGTCACATGATTGGTGACTAAAAATCACGGATGCCCGATGTTTGACGGACGATTATTGAATGGCGTGAGCGTACTGGCCGCCGTTATCGAGAGCGGAAGTTTCGCGCGGGCGGCGGAGCTAATGGGACTATCGGCCTCGGGTGTCAGCCGCGCCATTTCCCGACTGGAGGGGCGGATCGGTCTGCGGCTGCTCGACCGGACAACACGCACGATGCGGCTCACCGATGACGGCGCGCGGTTCTACCAACAGGTGGCCCCACTCTTGAGCGGCATCGAAGAGGCTGCGCAGACAGCTGTTGGCGCCAGACAGGCGGTGCGTGGCCGACTGCGAGTCAATGTCGACCCATATTTCTCACGCCTTGTGCTCGGCCCGCGGCTCGGCGCCTTCCTCGACCGTTACCCGGATATCCAGATCGAGGTCATCACCCGCAACGAGATCGGCGATCTTGTTGCTGATGGCATGGACGTCGCTGTGCGCTTTGGCGAGCCTGCACAACGGTCGCTTATTTCGCGCCTGTTGATGCAGACGCGCGTGATCACGATTGCGGCTCCCGTTTATATCGAGCGACATGGTCGGCCGGGCCGTCCACAGGATTTGAGTGAGCATACCTGTATCCAGTTCCAGGACCCGCTGACTGCAAGGCCTTTCGAATGGGAGCTTCGGCGGCGTGAAGAGGTCGTCTCGATCGAGACCCGCAGCCGCATTTTAGTCAACGATGCCGGCACGACCTTGGCGACCTGCCTTGCGGGGATAGGCATCGCGCAAGTCTTCTCACTCGGGATGGCGGATTATCTGAACAATGGGCAGCTCGTGAACCTCTTTCCCGACTGGTCGGACGAGACATTCCCGCTCTACGCCTTCTATCCCTCGCGTCAGCATGTTCCGGCTAAGGTCAGGGCCTTTATAGATTTCTGCGTCGAGATCATCGAATAGACGGAGGCGCCCCGTCGAGCGCCTCTGCTGGCTTAAGCCGGCCGCGGCTTTCTGGTTCTGGAAGTATCGTCTATGGGGTTCTTTCATGCTTGGGCGGAAGGCGAATTGCTATCTCCGGCCATAAGGCCCTTGTCATATGCGTTCTATGCGGACCGGATACTCGCCGCGCACCAGCAACGGCTCGAAGCCATCGTCGAAGCGGCCGAGCCGGATCAGCCCGTCCCAGCGATAATCCGCATGGAACAGGGCCAGATTACCCCACGGTTTGAAGTAGCAAAGGTCGCCCGGCTGCTCGTTTCCGAAAGCACCGCTGCCTTCTTCGGTCAGCTTGCGCGGCAGATGGACGATCTTTTCGTTCCTGCCGTAGTCCTCGATCTTAAGGTTCAGGGGCAGGATGGAAACGAGATCGCGCGCCGTCGGATTGTTGGAGAGTGTCGCGGTCAGGGTTAGATTGTTGAAGCCTATCCTGATCCTGACGCCTGTAGCCTCGGGACTTGCCGGGCCGCGCTCGTCCTGCCCTTGCGCCACGAGAGGGAGAGCGGCGGCCGCCAAGGTTCCGCCCAGCACCGCGCGACGGCTCATGAACTTGGATGTCATCGACATGGCGCGCCTTCCGTCAGACAGGTTGAGCCGTCGGCCGGAACAGGATTTCGTTGATGTCGACATCGTCTGGTTCGTTCACCGCGAAGGCGACCGTTCGGGCGAACGTGTCCGCGCTGATGGCGATCTTGCTGACGAACTCCTTGGTGCCCGCCTGGATGTCCTTTTCGCTGATGTGTTCGAGGAGTTCGGTACTCACTGCGCCGGGTGAAATGATCGTGGTGCGGATATTGTACGGCTTCACTTCCTTCCGCAGCCCTTCCGAGAGGGCGCGCACGGCGAATTTCGTCGCGCAATAGACGGTGGCACCCGGATCGACCACATGACCGTAGACGGAGGACACGTTGATGATGTGCCCCGACTTCTGCGCCTTCATGTGCGGAAGCGCTGCTGCGATGCCGTAGAGCACCCCTTTGATGTTCACGTCGATCATGCGATCCCACTCGTCAACTTTGAGCCGTTCGAGCGGCGCAAGTGGCATCAGGCCGGCATTGTTCAGCATCACGTCGATGCGACCGAACGCCTTGACGGCCGTGTCGACGAGCGTCTTGACTTGATGTTGATCCATCACGTCGGTTTGGACTGCCTTGGCTCTATAGCCCTTGGCGGACAGTTCCTCAGCCAACGCAGCGATGCGCTCGCTACGCCGCGCGCCGAGGACGACGGACGCGCCGCGCTCGGCAAGGTGACGGGCGGTGGCTTCGCCAAGCCCGCTGCTTGCCCCGGTGATGACGACCACTTTGTTTTCAATTCCTTGGGACATGTGATGATCTCCTGTTTTGAGGTTTCTGAAGGTTCAGGAAAGGCGACTGGCGAGCGCGGCGAGGACAGCCGAACCGGCGAGAAGGCAGGCGGCCAGAAGGAAGGTGCTCCACCATCCCGCGGTGTCGAAGAGCATGCCGCCAGCGAAAGCACCGCCTGCAATGGCCAATTGGATCAACGCCACTTGCAGTCCACCTGCCGCTTCCAACTCACCAGGAACGATAGCGGCCATCCAGGTATTCCAGGCGACCGGAAGCGGCGTCGAGAAAAATCCCCACATGACGAGCAGGGATGCCGTAACCGCCGCGAACGGCCCGAGAGCGATCAGCAGCAGGGCAAGGACCGCAAGAGCAGCCGGCAGTCCCACGAGAACCAGGAGGAGGTGGCGCCGGGGGATGAAGCCAATGACGGAGGTTCCAGCCAGTCCGCCGACGCCAAGGCCGAGAAGCACCATGGACAGAACATTCAATTCCAGTCCCGTGACGCCTTCGAGGAACGGGCGAAGATAAATAGACAGAGCGTTCTGGCCGATGAAGGCGAGACCGGTCGCCGCCATTCCTATCGCGAATGTGCGATTGCGCAGCAGCCCGAATATTCTGGCCACCGACGCGGTGGATGTCGCCGGCATCCTCGGCAGGACCACCAGTTGCCAGACGAGCGCTGCTATTCCGATCGGCACCGTAATGAAGAATGTGCCCCGCCATCCGATCAACCCGCCCAGAAAACTCCCGAGCGGCGCGGCAAGGACGAGGGCGAATGCGGTGCCGCCTTGAAGAAGCGCAATGGCCTTGGGCAGGTCACGGTCTGAAGCCAGGCGTGCCAGAATAGCCGTCGACAGCGACCAGAAGCCGCCGATCGAAACGCCGACCAGGGACCGCCCGACGAGAAAGACAGGGAAGTTGGGTGCGAGGGCAACCGCCAGGCTCGATGCGACAAGAACCGCCGTATAAAGCAGGACGACAGACTTCCGGTCGATCCTCGCCAGGAAGGCATTGCCGAAAAGGCTGGTGATGACCGCAAAGACTCCCGATACGGTGATCGCCAATCCGGCTTGCCCCTCTGACACAGAGAGGTCCCTGGCGATCGGGGTCAGAAGGCTCACAGGAAGAAATTCCAATCCCACCAGAAGGAACGTGAGAAGCGAGAGACAGGTCACAGCAGACCACGAGGTCGCCGTGTCGTCCGTCAGTGAGGTCTCATTCAATGTCAATTCGACGGTCATGCATGTGCTCCTGTCCGCTGCCCGATAGATAGCCGGACTGGTTTTGCGCGACTAGAAGCTATAATCTGAACGTCGTGATGAAGGAGATTCAACAATGCGGCGCGACGAGTTCACGGAAATGCGTGCGTTTCTGGAGGTGGCTCAGGAGCGGAGTTTCACCCGCGCTGCATCGAAACTGGGAGTCACGCGCTCGGCGCTGAGCCATACGATCAGCGCGCTCGAAGCCCGGCTTGGCGTCCGGCTTCTCTCCCGCACGACGCGTGACGTGGCTCCCACGGCGGCCGGTGCCCGGCTCATGGAAAGTATTCAGCCGCATTTCGAGAGCATCGCCGCCGGGATCAGTGCCCTCGGCGCGCTGCGCGACAAGCCTTCGGGCACAGTCCGCCTCGTATGTCCCGATGATGCCGTCGAGCTGGTCTTCCGTTCGAGGCTGCCGGCATTTTTACGGGATTACCCCGATATCACCGTGGAACTCATCGTCGACAACGGTTTTACAAATATCGTCGAGCGCCAATTCGATGCCGGCGTGCGGCTCGGCGAAGCGATTGCGCGCGACATGGTGGCCGTTCGCATTGGACCCGATATCTCTTACGCTGTGGTCGGATCAACCGATTATTTTGCGGCCCGCACTGTGCCTTCGACCCCGCATGACTTGACGGACCACAATTGCGTCAACCTGCGTCTTCCGACGTCAGGCGCTCTCTATGCCTGGGAGTTTGAAAAGGATGGCCGCGAGTTCAGCGTACGGGTGGAAGGCCAGCTCGTGATGAGCAACATAGGGCCGGCGATCAATGCCGCTCTCGATGGGGCGGGGCTGTCTTATGTGCCGAGGGATCTGATCAGGCAATATTGTGACAGCGGTCAACTGCACGAAGTGCTGGCGGACTGGGCGCCAACATTCCAAGGCTATCATCTCTATTACCCCAGCCGGCGCCATCCATCCCCTGCTTTCTCCGCCTTCGTTGAAGCTTTCCGCTACCGGTATCGGTAGCGGAAAACAGGCCGTGCGAAGCAGCGCAACCCGTCGCGCCTCTTGTTCATCGACAATTACCGGGCGCTGTCGATGATGGCGCCACCGTCGGGGGTAAGGCTGTATCCCGTAATGAATTGGGAATCCTTGCTGGCCAGGAACAGCACCACCGGGGCGATGTCGTCTTCCGGCGAGCCGAAACGAGCAAGTGCGCTCATCGGTGGAGGAACCTCCTTTTCTGCTGCGCCCCAAGTGTCCGCTACCGGCAGAACGTTGTTCACGGTGATCTTGTCGGCACCCCATTCGCGTGCCGCCGTGCGAGTGAGCGCGCGCACCGCCTCCTTGGCCATGTTGTACGGGCCGTACCCGGCCAATCCAATCGTGCCGGCCATCGACCCGAAGTTGATGATCCGCCCTTCTCCGCCTTCTCTCAGATGAGGATAGCAAGCCTGCATGAAGCGTAGATATGCGATCGGCCCGGTGTCGAAGTTCCGTTGCAGCTGCTCGACCGAAAGGTCGATGACTGAAGACAAGACCGCAGAACCATCGAAAGCATTGTTCACGAGAATGTCGATGCGGCCGTATTTTGCGACAACCTTGTCCACCGCGGCCGTGATCTGATCGGCTTCACCGACGTCGCAGACGACGCCGAGCGCGGTGCCGCCGGCTTCGGCGATATCCGCGACAACGCGTTCGACGCCTTCGGATGTCAGCGAAAGAACTGCGACCTTCGCGCCTTCGGCCGCAAACAGCTTTGCGGTGGCGCGGCCAATGCCGCGGCTTGCGCCAGTGATGACGGCAACCTTCCATTGAGTCGATCCATGTGTATCTCCATTTGATAAGGCTTGGGAATCGTCGAGGCGTCAGAGGACGGCGGCCTGGACGTAAGGGGAGGGGACGTCGCGAACGTCGTTCTGCGTGATGAACGAGGCGATCAGCAGCGCCAGGCCGATCGCCGCTGGCAGGGCGCCGACAGGTTTTCGAACGCCGATATGCGCGAGGCCCGATAGCAGCAGGTGAAAGAAGATGCCCGCATAGGCGAGATCGCTGAGCGGGACGCTGACGCGCGAAAGGATCGCGAGCGGGCCGAGGATCTTAACAATGACCATGAACGGAACGAGGTTGTTGGCGCTGTATCCGAGTTCCGTCAGCGCCTCACGAACCCACTGTTTCTTTGTGGCATACATGTAGGCTGAAGCGAGGTAGAGCACGGATAGAAGTGCCGTGCTGATCCAGTATCCGTAAAATTCAAGCATAAGCTCATCCCTGTCGCTGCTCACGCAGCAACATTCCTCTCGTCGAGTCTGTCGGTTTCTATGTGAGAGGCGCTCCTTTTACTGCGCCCTTGATGCACGGACGGAAAATGTCGTCTAAGGTCTATCTTTGCAAGTAGGATGAATTACTTGCAGCTAGTATGGAAAACCAGACTATGGCCGATGGCGAAATCAATATGCATGAGGAGATGCGCCGCGCATTCGCGTTGCTCTCCGGCAAATGGAAGCTGGAAATCATGTGGCTGCTCCATCAGCGGATCCACCGGTTTGGCGAACTGAGAAAGGCTATTCCCGGCATCACCCAACACATGCTGACGGCGCAACTCCGCGAGCTCGAAGCAGACGGACTCGTGTCCCGCACCATCTTTGCGGAGGTTCCTCCGCGCGTCGAATATGAGATCACGCAAAAAGCGCGGGGCCTCGGTCCCACCATGGAAGCCTTGACGGCATGGTGGAATGAGTACGGAAAGAGTGTGCCAGTGAAACCGAGCACACGCGGTCGGAAAGCGAGAGATGGCTGAGCTGCCTGTGGGTCGATTGCTATCCCTGCCGCAACCGCTTTAGCTATCGCTTCATGCGAATGATCGGAATGATCACATTGGCGCGTCAGCCGATGACAGCTATCGCAGTTCGCCCGGCGGCAAATTGGACCGATTATGCGCAGCTTCGGTCGGCGCGCGTGTTGGATTCTCTCCAGCAACTCACCGGCAGCTCGTCATAGCCTCCCACGGATCACATTCACGAAAAACTCGAACCGGACTTGTCCCAGCCTTCCTTGACCGTTTCCATCGCGACATTCGTCGATGTGCTGGCAACGTGGGGCAGCGTCGAGATGCGCTCGCCGAGGACGCGGCGGTAGCGGCCGATATCGCGCGTGCGGATCTTCAGGAGATAGTCGAACCTGCCGGCGATCATATGGCACTCTTCGACTTCGCTGATCTTCTTGATGGCATCGTTGAAGCTTTTCAGCGCGTCCTCGCGGGTATCGGAAAGCTTCACCTCGACGAAAGCAATATGGTCGAGCTGCATTTTCGACGGATTGAGGACGGCCTTGAAGCCTTCGATATATCCTTCGCTGATCAACCTTTTGAAGCGGATCTGGCACGGCGTCTTGGACAATCCGACACGCGCGGCCAGATCGGTGATCGACAGCCTGCCGTCCTCGGTGAGTGCGGTGAGGATCTTTCTGTCGAACTGGTCCAATTCACTAAAGATGTCGGTTTCAGTAGCCATTTGAACTCTCGCGGGCGGATTAATAAGTTCATACAGCCTGGAAACTGTTGAAATCAAGTGAGATTGCGATTTGTGATTATGATAGATTATCCGCCGGGCAGAAGAGTGCTGAAATCGGTATCGGCGCCGCGCTCAACACGGGGATCATTCATGCATAACAAAGAAACGGATGACGATCGCGCGCCGGATTTGCTCGCGCACTACCGGCCGCTGGCGATCAGGGCCGTGGCCGCGGCGCTCACCCTCAAGCGCGACAGACCGGAGGCGCGCCCGCTGCGAGAGACGGAATATTCCGGCCCAGCTTGCACGGACGATGCGCAGTGGGACGACGAGCCCGGCATCTCGTTCATCCGTTAAACCAGATATCGATTGATAGGTACCTTCATGTTGAACGCAGCGATGGACCCCGCCCCCTCCAACGATCCGACCGACGGCGCGCCATTCTCGGCCTTTGCCCCACCGATCCGGCCGCAATCCGAACTTCGCCAGGCCATCACGGCAGCCTATCGCCGGCCGGAAACCGAATGCCTGCCGCCGCTCGTTGCCGCAGCGCGCGTCTCCGAAGCAAAACGCTATGACATTCGCAGCACGGCCCGCAGCCTGATCGAGGCGTTGCGCGCCAAGCACAAGGGGACCGGTGTCGAAGGGCTGGTGCAGGAATATTCGCTTTCCAGCCAGGAAGGCGTGGCGCTCATGTGCCTCGCCGAAGCGCTGCTGCGCATTCCCGATACCGAAACCCGGGACGCGCTGATCCGCGACAAGATCGCCGAGGGTAACTGGACCTCCCATATCGGCGGCGGAAAATCCATGTTCGTCAATGCCGCCACCTGGGGCCTCGTCGTCACCGGCAAGCTCACCTCGACGGTCAACGACCGAAGCCTGTCGGCAGCGCTGACGCGGCTGATTGCGCGCGCCGGCGAGCCGGTCATCCGTCGCGGCGTCGATATGGCGATGCGCATGATGGGCGAGCAGTTCGTCACCGGCGAAACGATCGCAGAGGCGCTGAAACGCGCCCGGCCGCTGGAAGCGCGCGGCTTCCGCTATTCCTACGACATGCTGGGCGAGGCAGCGACGACGGGCGCTGATGCCGAGCGTTATTACCGGGATTACGAAAAGGCGATCCACGCCATCGGCAAGGCGTCGGACGGGCGCGGCATCTATGACGGCCCGGGCATATCGATCAAGCTTTCGGCCCTGCATCCCCGTTACGTGAGGTCGCAGGCCGGCCGGGTGATGAGCGAGCTGCTGCCGAAGGTCAAGGCGCTGGCCGTTCTCGCCAAGACCTATGATATCGGCCTCAATATTGACGCGGAGGAGGCCGATCGGCTGGAGCTTTCGCTCGATCTCCTCGAGGAGCTTTGCTTTGCCCCTGATCTTGCCGGATGGAACGGGCTGGGCTTCGTCGTGCAGGCCTATGGCAAGCGCTGCCCCTTCGTCCTCGACTACATCATCGATCTCGCACGCCGCTCCGGGCGCCGGGTCATGGTCCGTCTCGTCAAGGGCGCTTATTGGGATGCGGAGATCAAGCGTGCCCAGCTTGACGGTCTCGACGACTATCCGGTCTATACCCGCAAGATCTTCACCGACGTCGCCTACGTCGCCTGCGCGCGCAAGCTGCTCGATGCTCCGGATGCGGTCTTCCCGCAATTTGCCACCCATAATGCGCAGACGCTCGCCACGATCTATCGTCTGGCGGGCCCTGATTTCACCGTCGGCAAATACGAGTTCCAATGCCTGCATGGCATGGGCGAACCTCTCTACGACGAGGTTGTCGGAAAGGAAAAGCTGGACCGGCCCTGCCGGATTTATGCGCCTGTGGGAACGCATGAGACGCTGCTCGCCTATCTGGTTCGGCGTCTTCTGGAAAATGGCGCCAATTCCTCCTTCGTGCACCGCATCTCCGATCCGAATGTCTCGGTCGAGGCGCTGATCGCCGATCCCGCCGAAATCGTCGCAGCCATGCCTGTCGTTGGCGCGCCGCACGCGCAGATCGCCTCGCCGCGGGCACTTTACGGCAATGCCCGGGCCAATTCCGATGGTCTCGATCTCTCGAACGAGGCCACCCTTTCGGATTTGGCTGATGCGCTCATCTCCACGGCTGCTGCCCCGTGGCATGCGCTTCCCCTCCTTGCCGACGGCTCTACGGATGGGGTGACGCGCGATGTTCTCAATCCTGCCGATCACCGGGATGTCGTCGGCACGGTGACCGAAGTGAAGGTCGAGGAGGCAGCGCGTATCGTTCGCATGGCTGCGGAGCATGCGCCGCAATGGGCGGCCGTGCCGCCGGCCGAGCGTGCCGCCTGCCTGGAGCGGGCGGCCGATATCATGCAGGCCCGCATCAAGGTGCTGATGGGCATTGTCATGCGCGAGGCCGGCAAATCCGCGGCCAATGCCGTCGGCGAGGTGCGTGAGGCCATCGACTTCCTGCGCTACTACGCCGAACAGGCGCGCAAGACGCTGGGCCCCTCGCATGCGCCCCTCGGCCCGATCGTCTGCATCAGCCCGTGGAATTTTCCGCTGGCGATTTTCACCGGACAGGTCGCCGCAGCCTTGGTGGCCGGCAATCCCGTGCTTGCCAAACCTGCCGGCGTCACGCCGATTATCGCTTCGGAGAGCGTCAAGATCCTTCACGAGGCGGGCGTGCCTGTCGGTGCCCTGCAGTTCGTCCCCGGCAGCGGCCGTCTCGGCGCCGGTATGGTCGGGGCGGAGGAAACGGCAGGCGTTATGTTTACCGGGTCGACCGAAGTTGCCCGCATGATCCAGGCGCAGCTGGCGGAACGGCTGTCGGTGAGCGGCAAGCCGATTCCGCTGATTGCCGAAACCGGCGGCCAGAACGGCATGATCGTCGACTCCTCGGCTTTGGCCGAGCAGGTGGTGGCCGACGTCATCGCGTCAGCTTTCGACAGCGCCGGTCAGCGCTGCTCGGCGCTCAGGGTTCTCTGCGTTCAGGACGATGTCGCCGACAGGACTCTCGCCATGCTGAAGGGCGCCTTCCGCGAGCTGACGATCGGCCGTACCGATCGCCTGAGCATCGATGTCGGCCCGGTCATCAACGACAGCGCAAAGGCGGAGATCGACCAGCATATCGAGCATATGCGCGGCTTGGGCCGCAAGGTGGATCAGCTGCCGCTGCCCGAAAGTGCCGCGGCGGGAACCTTCGTTCCGCCCACAATCATCGAAATCAAGTCCCTGTCGGACCTGACGAAGGAGATCTTCGGACCGGTTCTGCATGTCGTCCGCTTCAAGCGAAACGGGCTCGACCGTCTGATCGACGACATCAACGCATCGGGTTATGGTCTCACATTCGGGCTTCACACCCGGCTTGATGAGACGATCGCGCATGTGACCAGCCGCATCAAGGCCGGAAACCTTTACGTCAACCGGAACATCATCGGCGCCGTCGTCGGCGTGCAGCCGTTCGGCGGCCGCGGCCTGTCGGGAACCGGTCCGAAGGCCGGCGGTCCGCTCTATATCGGCCGGCTGGTGCAGCGTGCGCCCGTGCCGCCGCAGCAGGATTCCGTCCATACGGACCTCGCCCTTCGTGACTACATCGTCTGGCTCGACAAGAAGGGCCTGTCGGGCGAGGGGGAAGTGGCGCGTGGATATGCGAGCCGCTCGGCGCTCGGGCTCGAACGCGAACTCACCGGTCCGGTGGGCGAGCTCAATCTCTACGCGCTCCATCCCCGCGGTCGTATTCTCCTCGTGCCGCAGACCGAAGGCGGGCTTCATCGCCAGATTGCCGCAGCCCTTTCGACCGGCAACCACATCGTCGTGGACGCGGGTTCCCTATCGAAGTCAGTCCTGGCAGACCTTCCGGCGGCTGTCGCCGGCCGGATCTCCTGGACCTCGGATTGGGAAAAGGACGGGCCGTTCTCCGGCGCGCTCGTCGAAGGGGATCGCGACAGGGTTCTCGCCGTCAATCAGAAGATTGCTCACCTGCCCGGTCCGCTGCTGCTGGTCCAGGCCGCGACGAGCGAGGAACTGGCGAGCGATCCCGAAGCCTATTGCCTCAACTGGTTGCTGGAGGAGGTGTCGACGTCGATCAACACCGCGGCTGCCGGCGGCAATGCAAGCCTGATGGCCATCGGCTGAGTAACAGGACGAGGGCGCAGAAAATGCGCCCCCGAAACTCTAGACGGAAAAGAGGCCCTCTTCCCGGAATTCAATCTCGCTTCCTCGGCCTATACGGCGTCGGGCGGCGATCCGCTGGCGACACGGTATTGCCGGCGTGAGGAACGACGATTGGAAAGGCAGTTTCGGGAAACCTCGCCGCCTTCATGTACTTGCTCGAACAAGTCTTTCCAGGTCATGGCATCCAAGGACTCTACGACGGCCTTGCGGCCTGCTTTCCCCTCCACAGGTTGCCGTCTTCGTCCGCAAGCGCCCCACCTCGACAGGCATGAAGAAGCCCATCCCAAGGATGTTCATGGGCAAAAGGCGTGTTCGGTCGTGCAGTGCGCGTAAAAGCCGCTTGACAAAAAGCGTTCTCCGCGACTATTGGGTAATCGATCACCCAAGGAGGATGGTGCGGATCGTGGCAGTATCTCTTTCTGACATCGCGGAACGTGCGGGCGTCTCGGTAAAGACGGTTTCCGGTGCATTGCACGGCGGCTCCGCCCGCATGTCGGACGATAAGCGCCAGAAGGTCAAGGCCATTGCGGAAGAGCTCGGCTACGTGACCAACCTTGCGGCGCGTGGCGTGCGACAGGGCTGGCTGCCGCTGGTCGGCGTTGTCTCCGACGGCCTCATCACTTCGCCCTTCGCCACCGAGATCGTACGTGGCCTCGACGGGGCGGCCCGCAGCGCCGGCATGGCGGTCTTTGCGGTCAACCACCGCAGCGGCCAATCTATCGGCTCGGTGCTCGACGAGGTGCAGCAGTTCCGGCCGCGCGCCGTTGCTTATGCCGCCATGTACCACAAGGATGTCGCGCTGCCGGACAGGTTGGCGGGCGCCGTCGGCGTCATGATCAACTGCCGAGAGGCTACCGGCCGCGTCACCGCGCTGGTGCCGGACGAAGAGGGCGGCGCGCGGGAGATCGTGCGTTATCTCCTCGTCGCCGGCCGCCGGCGCATTGCCTTCATCAACCTGCCAGGCATTCTCGCTGGCACGCTACGCGAGATGGGGTTTCGTGCGGCGCTTGGGGAGGCGGGCATCGACCACGTCGGGGTGTTTCCGGCGGTGCGCCGCAGCGTCTACAGCGACCGCGCGCCAAGCCTTGTTGCCTCTCATGTGGAGGCGCTTCTCAAATCCGGTCAACGGCCTGACGCCATCTTGTGCGGCAATGACCGCGTGGCGATGGAAGTCTATGCGGCGCTTGCCCGCGCCGGCCTTCGCATCCCGGATGATATCGCGGTGGCAAGCTTCGACAACCAGGTCGAGATTGCCTCGCGGCTGGACCCGCCATTGACGACGATGGCCCTGCCGCACCGCGCCATGGGCCGCCTTGCCATGGAGATCCTCCTGACCGAGCAGCCCGAACCGCCGCATCTGCATAAACTGCCGTTCCATCTGGTCGAACGGGCATCCGTCTGAACATCGAATAGTGCCAAACAGGAGGAGAATACGAAATGAGGATTTTAATGGGTAATCGTTTACTTTCCGCACTCTTAGCGTCCGCTGCCCTGGTCGCGACCGCGGGTTTCGCCGAGGCGAAGACCGTCATCCACGTCATGCACCAGGGCGATCCCGGCTGGGTGAAGGCCTATGGCGACGTTGCCACCCGCTTTGAGGCCGCCAATCCCGATGTCGACATCGAGATGATCTACGCGCCGCACGATGCCTATAACGAAAAGTTCAGCGCCGCCGTCATGGCCAAGCAGCTGCCCGATATCATGGAACTCGATGCTCCGTTCCTCGCCAATTATGTCTGGTCCGGCTATCTGCAGGCCGTCAAGCCGCTCATTGACAAGGACCTGCTCGATGACATGACGGATTCGAATATCGCCCAGGGCACCTATCCGATCGACAAGGACCTCTATGCGATCGGGCTCACCGACTCCTCGGTCGTGCTCTACGGCAACAAGAAATATCTTGAAGCCATTGGCGCCCGCATTCCGAAATCGGTCGATGATGCCTGGACCCGCGAAGAATTCGAAGGCTATCTCGAAAAGCTTTCCAAGCTCGAAGGCGTGAAGTGGCCGATCGACACCTTCCGAGGTTACGGCATCAAGACCGAGTGGATCACCTATGCCTACGGCCCCCTGCTCGAAAGCGCCGGCTGCGACCTGATCGACCGCAAGACTTGGAAGGCCAGCGGCACGCTCGATGGCGAGGCCTGCGTCAAGGCGCTGACGATGATGCAGGACTGGGTGAAGAAGGGCTGGGTCGTGCCGACTTCGTCGGGCACCAACCAGTTCTACGCCGAGGGACAGCCGGCCGCGCTCGCCATGGGCGGCCACTGGTTCTACGCGGAGGCATCGGCAGCGATGAAGGACAATATCGTCGTCATGCCGCTGCCGAAGATCGGCGACAAGGGCGTGAGCCCGAACGGAACCTGGATCTGGGGCATTTCCGCGACCTCGGAAAACCCTGAGATCGCCGGCAAGTTCCTGAGCTTCCTGCTGAAGGACAAGGAGTACCGGGAGTACGCCAAGACCCAGTCCGCCTATCCGGGCTTGAAGAGCTTCGCCGCCGGTTCCCCGCTCTATGCGGAAGGCGGTCCGCTCGCCGTCGCCTTTGAGCAGGCTTCCAAGACCGCGATCGCCCGTCCGCCGCACCCGGCCTATCCGACGATCACCTCGGCCTTCATGCAGGCCGTCGACAAGATCTTCAACGGTGGTGACGCGCAGGAAGCGCTGACGGCCGCTGCCAAGAAGATCGACGAGGATATCGAGGACAACGCCGGCTACCCGCCCTTCGACGAGCAGCAGTAAGGGGTTTTGACGGGGGCCGGCTCGTCCTGCCGGCCCTGGACCATCTCGGGAGGATGACCGATGAGGAGGAAACAATGACTTTGCAACAGACCTCCACGCCCGCTTTGCGACGTCCGGCCAAACGCCGCGACAACAAGCGGCTCTGGCAGGAAATGGCGATGATCGCGCCTGCCTTTCTGCTTATGGCGATATTCCTGATCACGCCGTTCCTCTTGTCCTTCTGGACGGCGATGACCAACCAGCCGCTCGTGCCGCGCCCGACGCCTGTGCGCTTCGTCGGCCTCCTGAATTTCGAGCGCGTCTTCACCGATCCGCTGTTCTGGACCTCGCTGTGGAACGTCACGCGCTTCACCGTCTGGGTGCTGCCGCTGCAGTGCGGCCTCGCCTTCCTGACCGCGCTACTTTTGCATCAGAAGCTGCCGATGCAAAACCTGCTGCGCGGCCTGTTCTTCCTGCCGGCGATCACCTCCATGGTGGTGGTCTGCGTCATCTGGGGCACGCTTTTCCAGTATCCGAGCGGCCCGCTCAACCAGATCGTCGGTTTCCTTTCCGGCGGCACGATTCAGCCGATCGACTGGCTCGGCGACCCCAACTGGGCGATGTTCTCCATCGTGTTGCTTTCAGCCTGGCAGGCCTATGGCTTTCAGATGATCATCTATCTCGCCGGCCTGCAGGGCATTCCCGAAGAACTATACGATGCAGCCCGCATCGACGGGGCAAGCGCGCTGCGCCGCTTCTGGCACGTCACCATGCCCGGCCTTCGCCCGACCCATGTCTTCGTGCTGGTCATCACCACGATCCAGGCCTTCAAGCTCTATACGCAGGTGGCGATCCTCACCCAGGGCGGCCCGAACGAAAGCACCGAAACCGTTGTCCACTACATGGTGCGCGCCGGCTTCGAGGAGCAGAAACTCGGCTACGCATCGGCCGTTTCCGTCATCCTCTTCGTCATCGTTCTTCTGATCGCGCTCCTGCAACGCAAACTCCTGAGGCGCTTCGATGTCTGATCTCGCTTTGACCCAGCCCGTCCCGCTGGCAATCGCAAGGGGCAACGGCAAGAGAAGCCTGCGCATCGTGCAGAGCCTCTGCATCCTGGTCATCGCGCTGGTGATGATCTCGCCGCTGTTCATGCTGCTGATCGCCAGCCTGAAGGACGACCGCTTCCGCATCCTCGCCGACATGGGCAGCTTCCGCGCCTTCTGGGTGAGCGACCCGACCCTGTCGAACTACAAGGAGATCGCCCATTTCTCCGGCGAGCTGGCCTATGGCCGATATCTCTTCAATTCGCTGGTGATCCTCGGCGCCACAGTCGTCTCGGGACTGGTCGTCAATTCCATGGCGGGCTTCGTTCTCGCCTGGGGCTCGCTGCGCGGCAAGGCGGCGCTCTTGGCGCTGGTCGTCGCGCTCTATGTCATCCCGCAGGAAAGCATCATCATGCCGCTCGTCGTCATGATGTCGCGGGCGGGGCTGACGGATACCTTCGCGGTGCAGATCCTGCCCTGGGTGGCAAGCCCGCTCTATGTCTTCCTCTTCTACCAGTTCTTCGCGCAGCTGCCGAAAGAACTCTATGAAGCGGCGGAAATGGACGGCGCGTCGGCCTTCCGCATCTACCGGTCGATCTACATGCCTCTCAGCCTGCCGGCGCTCGCCACGGTCTCGATCCTCATGGGCATCGAAAGCTGGAACCAGTATCTCTGGCCGACGCTGGTCACCCAGACCGACTATGCTCGGCCGATTGCCGTCGCCATCGCCACCTTCTTCGGACAGGACAGCATCTACTGGGACCGCGCCATGGCCGCCTCGGTGCTGATGATGATCCCGGTCCTCATTCTCTATCTGGCTTTCCAGCGCTGGTTCGTCAGTTCATTCGTCGGCTCCGCCGTGAAAGGTTGATCATGTCTCTGCAGGCAAAATCCGAAACGTCAGCACCTGAAACCATTGAAGCGGAGCTGCCTGAAGGCACGGTGCTGCATCTCTGGCTGAAGGCGCGCCATGCCGGCGTCGAGGCGAAGCTCTTCGTCGCCGTTGATGGCAACGACATCGGCGAGCCCTCGACCCGCCGCACGGGGGAATTTGAGTTCTTCGCTGTGACGCTCGCGAAAGGCGGCCGTGCCACACTGTCCTATGATGCGACAACCACAGCGCTCTCGGTCGCTTACGCCTTTCGGCCGGAAACCGTGATGAAGGAGGGCATCCGCGTCATGCACAGCGATGCCCGCACCGCCGCCCCCGACGTGCCCGACAGCTACCATTTCCGCCCGCCCTTCGGCTGGATGAACGATCCGAACGGTTTTGGACGGTTCGGCGGAAACGCTCACCTCTTCTACCAGCATTATCCTCATGAGCCGCGCTGGAACACTATGCACTGGGGCCATGCCGTCTCGAAGGATTTCGTCCGCTGGAGGCATCTGCCCATGTTCCTCTTCCCGGCGGCGCATCTATCGGAAAAGGACGATGGCCGCGGCGGTGCCTTCTCCGGCTCGGCGATCCCCGGCTCCGGCCCGGAAGGCGAGGAGATCCGGGTCTTCTACACTGAGCATGTGCGTGACCGGCAACCGGAAGAGCAAATCCAGCTTTCCGCGGTCAGCCGCGACGGCATTGTCGCTGGCCCGTCGGAAATCGTGATGCCGCTGCGCCCGGAAGGCTTGAACCTCACCACCGATTTCCGCGACCCCTATGTCTTCAAAGCCCCGGACGGGCGCTGGAAGATGCTGCTTGGCAGCCGCGACAGGCAGGGCGGCGTCGTACTGCTCTACGAAACCGCAGACGCGCAAGGCGCCGATGGCTGGACCTTCCTTAGCATCCTCCATCGTGAGGACGGTTTCGGCATGACGGCGGCGGAATGCCCCTGCATGGTGCCGCTTTCCGGCAAAAACGCAGAACCCCGCTGGGCGCTGATCTTCGGTCTGCTCACCAGCCGCGACCCGGCCACCGGCCGCCGCAACCTCACCTCCGTCACCGTCGGCGGTTTCGATGGTCGCACCTTCACTGCGGAGTTCGTGCAGGAGTTGGATTTCGGTTCGGATGCCTATGCCTTCCAGGCCTTCGTCGATGGCGACGAGCCGGTCGGCATCGCCTGGCTCGCCAACTGGACGGATTTTTCCAAGAAGGACGACTTCCCGACGACCATGACGCTGCCGCGCCGCATGCTTCTCGACGGCGACACCGTGCTGACCCCGCCGGTCGCAGCCGTCGAAAGCCTGCGTCACCAGTTGCTGGACGACACCGCGCTTGCCGCCGGCAAGACCGTGCCGCTCGGCACCGGCGCCGTCGAGATCGTGCTTGATCTCACCGCGCCGGGCGCCGCCTTCGATCTCACCTTCGATCATCCAGATGTCGATCTAGGCGTGAAACTCGATGCCGATGGTCTGGCGATTGTCTTCGACGCCCGCACCGGTATGACGCCGCCACGTTACGTCGCCACCGGCGCGAAACCGTCCAGCCTGCGCATCTTCCTCGATGCCGGCTCCATCGAGGTCTTCGCTGACAACGGCCGCTGGACGGGGTCCAAACGCATTCCGGGCTTTGCCGCCGCACGTTCGGCAACGCTCGCCGGCGCCGTCGCCGGGGCCGGCGTCTGGCAATTGAAACTGTGAGAGAGGACAGACAATGGCATCGGTAGCGATCGACCGGGTTCAGAAACAATACGGCGCGGCCTCCGTTCTCCACGGAGTTTCCGCAGATATCGAGGACGGTGAGTTCGTCACGCTCGTCGGGCCGTCCGGCTGCGGCAAGTCCACGCTTCTGCGCATGCTGGCGGGGCTAGAGGATATCAGCGGCGGAGAAATCCGCATCGACGGGCGCGTCGTCAACGACGTCGCGCCGAAGGAGCGCGATATCGCCATGGTGTTCCAGTCCTACGCGCTCTATCCGCATATGACGGTGCGCGAAAATATGGGCTTTGCCCTGAAGCTGCAGGGGCGCGATAAGGCGACAATCAACAAGCTGGTGAGCGAAGCCGCCGGCATTCTCGCACTTGAACCCCTGCTGGAGCGCCTGCCGAAACAGCTTTCCGGCGGCCAGCGCCAGCGCGTCGCCATGGGCCGCGCCATCGTACGCCATCCGAAAGTGTTCCTCTTTGACGAGCCGCTGTCCAACCTCGACGCCAAGCTGCGGGTGACCATGCGCAGCGAGATCAAGGAGCTGCATCAGCGCCTTGGCACGACCATCGTTTACGTCACCCACGACCAGATCGAGGCGATGACCATGGCCGACAAGATCGTCGTCATGCGCGCCGGCCGCATCGAGCAGATCGGCAAGCCGCTGGATCTCTACGACCGTCCAGATAACACCTTCGTCGCCGCCTTCATCGGCTCGCCGTCGATGAACCTCTTCGAGGGCGGCATCAGCGACGGCAGCTTCCGTATCGGAGGCGGTGTTTCCCTGCCGCTTCCGCCGCAATTTAGTCACAGCGCGGCGCGCACCTACGGCATCCGTCCTGAGGACCTCGACATTGCGGAGACGGGCATTCCGGCCACCGTGCTGACTGTCGAGCCGACCGGTGCGGAGACCCATCTTTCGGTGCGTGTCGGCACGCAGACGGCAACCATCGTGCTGCACCGGCGGGTGGATATAAAGCCCGACCAGCAAATTCACCTCGCGCCCAAATCCGAGAAAATCCACCTCTTCTCCGCCGAAGGCAATCGGATAGGCTGATCCCCCGGCGCCTCTCGCTGAGCCGCGTCCGTCATTTGACGGGCGTGGTTCGGTGCCGGTGCCATCCAGCCTTGCGACGTCTTGGTATTGGGTGTTCGGCCCTTCAGTTGATCGAATTGGCCAATTGCGCGGCGATCTGTTGCCACGGTTCGAATCTCTTCAAGAGCACCAAACGGGCGGGGCTTAAGGCTCAGTCGTGCCGAGTGCTGCGAGTCTTTCTCGCAACACCTATGTGGGAACTGGTATCTCGGAAGGATTTGGCTGGATTAGAGCGTTTCAGTTACGGTATCCGTAGGACTGCGAAGCGATTTGCGCGAGCGGGACAGCTAGACAGCACGTCCGCATCTCCTAAAGCAGGACCTTGATGAACGCGGATATGATAGCCGCCAGGGCGGTGGAAAATGGATTCCATGCGATGGATTGCGGGAATTATCGTCGCCATGACAATGCAGGCGTGATCACGATCGAGATAAAGAGGATGTCATTCCTCCTCATCGATGAGAGGCAAGGATTGCGACCGCGCCTCATATCGCGGTTGTTCAAAGACATATCCCTCACAAGCGGGAGCGGCCGCTTGCAGGGTCTTCTTCGTGACCGCAATCCCAATCATTGAGTCCTGACGCGATTACCACAGCCCAGCCAATTTACGCAGGCGGCCGACCGGCGGTATCAAGTTGCCATGCCAATCAGCAAGGCAATAGCGATCCTACGGGACGGGTGGGCATTCGCACGATCCGGCCTGTATCGAAGCTCTGGAGCGAGCACTTGCCAGGACGACGTTGCAGCGGGTTGCATAGCTCGTTCGCCGCTCAGCAAACAGAGGCTGTGATCGGCTGCAAGACTGACCCGAACACCCGCCTGCGGACGCCCGAAATCCGTTCGCTGCAAGGTACCGACGGCGGCGACGAAATAAACGATGTATCAAAAGACCGAAATCTGCACAAATGCAGGTCCACGCACCAATGCCACTCCGGAACTGAGCATTAGCGGTCGAAATTCCGTTTCCTGCACATCTCTGCCAACGTCATTTTATTGGGATTGTTCGCAATTGGTCGGCGCCATTCCGACCGCCGGCATCGCTCCAACTTTTGACCGTCAATCATCCTTTTGCCGCATCCCTCCAGGCGCGCTCGAACGGCAGGCGCCAGGCGTGCGGGGCAATGAGTTGGTGGATCGACTTCGGCCCCCAGCCGCCCTGGTCGTAGAGGCGTACGGGCGGTGGGTTATCGAGGAGAGGTTGGGAAACCTCCCAGAGCCGCTCAATACCCTCGGCCGTAGTGAACAGCGTGTGGTCACCGCGCATGGCGTCGAGGATCAGACGCTCATAAGCCTCCAGAACTTCGCCAATCAGGCCGGTTTCGCTCATGGCGAATTGCAGCGAGAGCTTGTCGAGCCGGAAGCCCGGGCCAGGGCGCTTGCCATAGAAGGAAAGCGAGACCTTGGAGGAATCAGCGAGGTCGAAGGTGAGGTGGTCAGGGCCCTGTGCCCCCACGCCAGATCCCGCAGGGAACATCGATTTCGGGGGCTCGCGGAATGCGATCGAAATAATGCGCTGCCCCTCGGCCATGCGCTTGCCTGTACGCAGGTAGAAGGGCACTCCGGCCCAGCGCCAGTTGTCGATCGCGCATTTTAGGGCGATGAAGGTGTCAGTGTCGCTTTCGGGATCGACGCCAGGCTCATTACGGTAGCCAATGTATTGGCCGCGCACCACGTCGCGCGGCTCAATCGGCAACATGGAGCGGAACACCTTGTTCTTCTCTTCCGAGATTGGCGCAGGCTCAAGCGCAGTGGGCGGCTCCATCGCCATGAAGGCGAGGATCTGGAAGAGGTGGGTCACCACCATGTCACGATAGGCGCCGGTGGTCTCGTAAAAGGCGGCGCGAGTGGAAAGGCCGAGCGTCTCCGGGACGTCGATCTGCACATGGTCGATGAAGTTGCGGTTCCAGATTGGTTCGAACAGGCCATTGGCAAATCGGAAGGCCAGGATGTTTTGCGCCGGCTCCTTGCCGAGGAAATGGTCGATGCGGAAGATCTGCTTCTCGTCGAACACCTCGTGCAGCTTCTTGTTCAGTGCAACGGCACTAGCAAGGTCCGTACCGAAGGGCTTTTCCATGATGATACGGGAGCGTTCAGTCAGCTCAGCCTGGGCGAGGAGTTGCACGGCTAGAAGGGCGGCACTTGGTGGCACGGATAAATAATGCACGCGCCGCGTCTCGGCGCCCAGTGCTTCCTCGGCCCTGTCGACCGCTTCCTTGAGAGCATTGGCGCCTGCTGCGAGCGGGACATAGTCGAGCGATGCGGCAAACGCTTCCCATTCGGACTGCGAGAACTTGCGAGTCAAGAACTTGTCAAGCGAGTCACGGGCGATGGTGCGGAAGGCATCCGCGTCGATATCGTCGAGCGAGACGCCGATAATGCGGCAGCCTGGGATGAAGCCCGCATTGGTGAGGTGGAACAGCCCGGTCAGTAGCTTGCGCCGTGAGAGATCGCCTGTTGCGCCGACGAGCACAACGACCTGTGGATAGCCAGGGCCAACCCGAGTTGAATTCTTGCGCAAAACACTCATCCTCAAGTCTTCCGTTGTCCCTTGGGGATGGAGGTCGACCCCAGCTCCGCGCTGCCGCGAAGCGGCTATCTTCGTGCGTGATGGCATGACGTTGAAGCTCACCCCTCTGAGGTTAAATAGAGGCATGGATTGCGTAGCGGAGCAAGGGGGCGGCGATACCGTCCCGAAGTGCCGCATCTTAGCGACTTCGGTCGCTCGTTTGTCGACTTTCTCGATACCAAGGTCTTGAGCACCTCATTTAGTTAGATGGCCCAACTCAGAGGCGCAGGGCGGTCATTGACAGCAAATTCAACGCTGCCAGCGCTCGGGGCTCCGATATCAGTTGCCTTTGAATGCCGTTTGTCAAAGATCGAGTTTTGTAGTCAGGGCAGCGTGCCATCCGAAGGTGACGCCCTCGCCAGCCAGCCATTCAAACCGTCGAACCTTGCTGCGTATTAAGGCCAACAGGATGGTCACGAGTTCGAACCTTTCAAGGCGGCCAAGCTGAAGGTGCCCAGAGGGACGAAAACGCTCCACCATTCACCTGCCGGGTTCCTTTTGTTTTCTGCCTGACCGAAGAGGCTTGGGCTTGGGAGCGCGTGGATCAATTTCTGCGAATAAAGCTGAAACGTTCACCGAAAGAACCCTCGCAAACGCCTCGAGCGTTGCGACGGTGACATTTTCCATGCCTCTCTCGACCCGTCCGACATACGAGCGGTCGATCTCGGCCTCGAGAGCCAGTCTTTCCTGAGAGAGACCTTTGGCCACACGAAGTCGTCTGAGATTCCAGCCGATGGTTTGTCGAACGTCCATCCCATAACAAACGCATATTCACGGCTTGACAATCGACGGACTGATAGTCCCATATTAAAGCTGCAAAAAAGGACGCTCCCATGGAACTCCGTCAGCTCTCCTACTTCGTCGCGGTGGCCGAGGAACTGCACTTCGGCCGGGCGGCCGCCAAGGTGCGCATCGCCCAGCCGGCGCTCTCCAATCATGTGCAGGCACTGGAGCGCGAACTTGGCTGCGCGCTGTTCATCCGCTCGACCCGGCGGGTGGAACTGACGCGGGCAGGGGAGATCTTCCACGAACGTTGCGTCGGGATCTTGAGCGAGGTCGATCTGAGTGCCGAGATCACCAGGGCCGTGGCCGGCAAGACGATCCGGCAGATCAGGATCGGCACCGTCTATCCGGCGACCACCGGCGTGCTGCCGGCTTTTCTTGGAAAGATCGCCCGCAAGTATCAGGATATCCGCATCCATATATCAAGCGGCAACACTGGCGACATCATCCGCGGCCTGGAGAACGGCCAGATCAATCTCGGCTTCATCAGACCGGTGGAAAACATCGGCTCCTTGCGCTTCTCCTCGATCGCCCATGAGCGTTATCTGTTGGCGGTGGCCCGCAGCAACCGGCTGGCGGAACAGGCGGAGATTTCCATCGACGATCTGCGCGGGGAAAAGATCATCGCCTTCAATCGCAAGAACCTCTCCTACACAGAACGGTACTTCAACGAGAAGTTCGAGGAATACGATCTGACCCGCAACATCGCCTACAGTTGCGACGACACCTATTCGCTGGTGTCGCTGGTCTCGGCCGGCCTTGGCATCGGCTTTGCGCCGGAATGGACCGAGGGCCTGCCGAACCGGGCCTTCGAGCTGAAGGCGGTCAGGGGCATCGACTTCAGGATCGGGCTTGGTGTCGCCTGGAATAAAGAGGATCCAACCGCCTCGCGCGACGACATCGTCGATATCGCCCGCTCATTGGCACGGCCGGCCAGGTAAACGATCTGCGCTGCGGTTCAGCTGTGACGCGAGCGATGTGACGCCGCCTCGCGGATCTGCCATGTCCGCCTGCGTCTAAACCTCCCCTGCGATTGCGGGCGATCGCGTCCTGCCCCGGCTTTTGGTCCTGCCAGGCTCGCGCCGCCGGCAACGGCTTTGCCGTCCTCCACTGCGTTTCGGCCCTGCGGGTGCAGGCAGCACTTGCTGCCTGGCTTTCGGACCGCCGTAGCAGGTCGCGATGGCCGCGACCTCGAAACGGAGGTTCCAACATGAGCAGGAAGCAATCCAATCAACGATCCGATATCTACAGCCGCATCACCAACACGATCATCGCCGACCTCGAACAGGGCGTGCGGCCATGGACCAAACCCTGGACGACGGGACATGCGACAGCCGAGGTCAGCCGGCCACTGCGCCACAACGGCCAACCCTATTCCGGGATCAACGTCCTGCTGCTGTGGTCGCAAGCCATCGCCCGCGGCTTTGCCTCATCACGCTGGATGACGTTCCGCCAGGCAATCGAGCTCGGCGGAGCCGTTCGCAAGGGCGAAACCGGCACGACCATTGTCTTTGCCAGTTCCTTCATCCGCACAGAGACGACCGATACAGGCACCGAGATCGAACAGGATATTCCATTCCTCAAAGCCTACACGGTGTTCAACACCGACCAGATCGCCGGTCTCGACGGCTGCTTTGACGACGTCGCGCCTCACCAGGATCCGCTGAGCCGCATCGGCGATGCCGGCCGCTTCTTTGCCAATACCGGCGCGCTGATCCGGCATGGAGGGACAGCTGCCTATTACGCCGCTCAGCGTGATTACATCCAGATGCCATGCCTGGATGCCTTTAGGGACGATGCCGCCTATGTCGCCATCCTCAGCCACGAGATCACCCACTGGACCGCTGCACCGCGACGGCTTGATCGCGATCTCAGCCGCTACGCAAAAGACCGGAGCGACCGCGCCCGCGAAGAACTGATTGCCGAACTCGGCAGCGCGTTTCTCTGCGCCGATCTTGGCATCGTCCCAGAGCTCGAACCACGCCCCGACCACGCAGGCTATCTCGATGGCTGGCTCAAGGTTCTCCACCACGACAAGCGTGCCATCTTCTCGGCGGCAGCACATGCGCAGCGCGCCGTCGACTACCTGCATTCCTTGCAGCCGGAACTCGACGAGGAGGAGGAGGCGTGAGCCGTCTCTTCCTTCACTCAACTGTCTCCTGCGGATACCGATCACCGCATGACCCGATAGCCTCGCGACCGCTTCTTGCGTAAAAGGGTGAGCAGGAGATCGACGGCTTTTGCCTCGCTGTCGAAGACGTGGATCTTCTGCTGCCCGCGGCTGCCGATGCGTCCCCAGCTGCGCACCAGCGATGTCCCGCCGAAGAGGTTCGGCTCGATCGACAGCGCGTAATAACGAGCCATGTTCTTCGATGGATCGATACGTTCGATGTAGAGACGATAGGGCTCTCGTGTCATGCCGGCAGAATCGCAAAGACCAGGCGGCGGCGTCCAACGACATTTGTGAATCGATGAGGCCCGATCGATTCACGTTGGTGATGTCGCCTCGTCAGATCTGTGATGCAGTGAACAATCCGGAAAATTCCGGATCGGCATAATATCGCAACTTTGTCGCAACGATCGGCCGCTGGCCGGCGATGAACAGCAGCTCGGTCTCGGCATGCATATTGCGGACTTCGTCGGGCGTCAGCAGCGGGCGGCCGACATGCTGCTCGGCAAAGGAGAGGCCGCTCTTTTCCGAATCGAGTGCACGGGCCGCCGTGTTGAACACCACGGTCTCCTGGCCAAGCAGATCGGAGACCAGACGGGCGCTGTCGTGATCATTGACCCCGAACACTTGCAGCACGCCGGCGTTGGACAGAAACGTGCCGGCGCGCTGGCGATAGGTGGCGCGCAGCTGATGAATGTCCTGGACGATTGGCCAGAGTTGCACACCGTAGCCTGCCATCAATCCCATGGCGCGTTCGATCGGCGCCAGATGACCAAGGGCGGCAAACTCGTCGAGAAGGTAGAGAACAGGCGGCGCGGATGGATGCGGCGAGGGTGCGGTCCGCGCCATCTCGGTCAGGCTCTGGGCCACCAGCAAACGCAGCCAACGCGAATAGGCCGCAAGCCTGTCTGGCGGCAAGACCAGAAACACGGTCGCCTTGTCTGCCTTGAGGTCACCGAACCGAAAATCCGATCGTGACAGCACCTCGGTCATGCGCGGACTGTCGAGGAAATGCGTATGTCGCTGGGCCGCCGACAGCACGCCGCTGGCTTCGCGATCCGACTTGCCGAGATGGCGGTTGGCGGCACGGGCGACCAAGCCGTTCACCGCGTCACTGTCCTGCATTGCGTCCAGCACGGCACGGAACGCTTCTGGCGCCAGCGTCAGCAAATGCCTGAGCGTGGTCAGCGTGCGCCTGTCGTCCGACTGGCTGGCGATCACATGCAGCAGCAATCCCGCGATCAGCGCCTTGGCTTCCTCGTTCCAATGGGCGTCCCCCGAAAGACCGGGTTCGTCGAACACCAGTGCGTCGGCCAAGGTGGAGACGTCTTCGGCGACATCGACGCTGTCTTTATCAACGCCGTCCATCGGATTGAAGGCAGCCGAAGGTCCGCCGGTGACGCCGAACGGATCGAGGATATGAACCGGCCCGAACTTCTCTCGTGCCTCACCGGCGATCTTCGCATTCTCGCCTTTCGGATCGATGCAGATGATCGAGCGATCGGCTGTCAAGAGGTTCGGGATGATGGTGCCGACACCCTTGCCGCTGCGCGTCGGCGCCATGGTGAGCAGATGAGCCGGTCCGCTATAGCGAAGAAGCCGGCCGGAGTTGTTCGCACGGCCGATCAGCAATCCGCCTTCTGCCTTTGTCAGAGGCGCAATCTCTCTTCGGCCGGCAAAGCGCGCCGACCCATGCGTGTCGGCGTCGCTCGCTGTCGCGAAATGCGTGATCAGCGGCTCGGACAAAAACCGGATAAGCAGCACGACGGCAAAAAGCATGAATATCCAATCGCCGATATGCCAGATGACGTCACCTCTGCTGCTGCCAAGGATCACGCGTCTGAGGTAGTCGATCCCGAAGTAGACGGTAACGATGACGATGACATAGCCGACCGCACCCTTCAGGAACGACCTGGCATATCGAAGCGGAAAGCTGATGAACGCGACGATGGCCCAGAGCGGATCGCGGGCCGCCATGTGCATCATGTTTGCGAAGGCAATCTTGATCTGGCTGGCATGGATCATCATACCGCACTCCCACTGCCGATATTGCCGATAGTCGGCTCATTTGCCTGCGGCTTCAGCAGATCGTCGAACAGATCCCGATCGCCATCGCGGGTGAGGAATTTTGGCAGTTCGGATCTGAGCCAGGCTGCCAGTCCTCCGCCGATGTGAACGTCGCGGTCATTCGCAAGCCGATGCAGCACCAGGGCGCCGATCAGCACCTTGCGGCGCGTATCGATGGCGCGCTCCTGCTTGCCGAGACGGATCTGCAATGTCTTGCGCTGCGCCTCCAGCTGGGCGAGCCGTTCGCCGATGGTTTTGCGTGCCATGATGATCTTCTCCCTTGTTCCCATTGAGCCATTGGCCGCGGCAATGAACGGAGGGTGTCTCCGCTGCCGGCGTGCCTCGATCGAGGTTGTCTCGACGAGCGGCCTTTCGAAACCCGCAAATCTGCGCGTGGAAGCAACCGGCTGAACGGCTTACGAGGTCATGGGGAGATTGCCGCGTGCTCCCACCAGTGCCCGAAGGAGCAAAGCGACGAAGGCACAAGGGCGCACTTACGAGTTGCGGGGCAACTCAAAGCGCGGGCCGGCGGCCCGCTAACAAAGGGGACAAGCGATGGCGATCTATCATCTCAGCATGAAGCCGATCGCCCGCAGCGGTGGCCGCAGCGCCGTGGCGTCCGCCGCCTATCGTGCCGCCGAGCGGCTGACGAACGAGCGTGATGGGCTGACCCATGATTTTAGCAACAGGACAGGTGTCGAGCATGCCGAGATCGTCTTGCCGGCTCGCTCTTCTGCCTATTGGGCGATGAAGCGATCCGCCTTGTGGAATGCCGCCGAGCGTGCCGAGAAGCGAAGTGACGCCCGGATTGCCCGCGAATTCGAAATCGCCCTGCCGCACGAACTGACGCCGGATCAACGCCTGGCGCTGACGCGGGCCTTCGCCGCCGATCTCGCCAACCGCTACGGCGCTGCCGTCGACTTCGCGATCCATCGGCCAGGCGAGGCAAGCGATATCAGAAACAGCCACGCGCATCTGATGATGACGACGCGCCAGGTGACGGAAGCCGGTCTTGGCGACAAGACGTTGCTCGAGCGGGAAAACAGGTGGCTTCTCGCCAATCACCTGCCGCCATCGCAACTGCAGCTGAAGGATCTCAGACAGGCCTGGGAGCATCTTGCCAACACGCACCTTGAGAGGGCCGGCCTCGATATCCGTATCGACAACCGTTCGCATCTGGAAGCCGGGATCACGATCGAGCCGACCGAACATGTCGGTGTGCATGCGACTGAGATCAATCGGCAGGGTGGGGCAGTCTCGCGCGTCCGCATCTCACCGCAATCGGCCGAGCGAAATGCCGAGACCATCCGGAGGCGCCCGGATGAAATCCTGAAGCTGATTACCAACGAAAAGAGCGTCTTCAACCGCTATGACATTGCCAGGGCTCTGCATCGATACGTCAATGACGATCCGCAAACCTTCCAGAACGCTTTTGCCGCGGTCATGGCGTCGAAGGCTCTCGTCGAGCTCAGACCCGACAGTTCAAGTCTTCGCGGTCGTGACGGCGAGGCACGCTATTCGACGGTCGAGATGGTGGCGATCGAGGGCGTGATCGCCAGCAATGTCACGGCGATGAAGGCGCGCCAAAACCACGGTGTCTTCAAGCGGCATGTGGATGCCGCGATTGCCGAACAGGACAGATCGATCCAGGCGGGAAATCCTTCACCGGGGCAGGGGCTGTCGGCGGAACAGCGCCAGGCGATCGAGCATGTCACGGGTCCCGGTCAGATCGCTGTCGTGATCGGCTTTGCCGGTGCCGGCAAGAGCACGATGCTGGCGGCTGCCCGGCACGCCTGGGAAGCGCAAGGTTATCGTGTTCATGGCGCGGCATTGGCCGGCAAGGCGGCGGAAGGCCTGGAGCAATCGTCCGGGATCGCGAGCCGCACCTTGGCATCGTGGGAATATAGCTGGCAAGCTGATCGCGGTCGGCTCAATGCTCGGGACGTCTTCGTCATCGATGAGGGCGGCATGGTCGGCAGTCGTCAGCTCGCCCGCTTCGTCGACGAGGTCAAACGGGCCGGCGCCAAGCTCGTCCTGGTCGGAGATCATGAACAGCTTCAGGCGATCGGAGCGGGCGCACCGTTCCGGGCGATCGCCGAAGCCGTCGGCCATGCGCAACTGTCGGAAGTCCGACGTCAAAGAACCGATTGGCAAAAGCAGGCCTCGATTGACTTCGCATCTCACCGGACCGCAGCCGGACTGTCGGCCTACGAGGCACGGGGAAGCGTTCATCTGAAGACGGATCGCGCTGAAACGCTGAAGGCGATCATTGCCGATTACGTCGCTGACCGATCGGCCAATCCCAACGACACGCGCATTGCCATGGCCCATCGACGCGACGACGTCCGCGCCATCAATGCCGGCATTCGCGCTCAGTTGCAGGAGCGCGGTGAGCTGGCAAAGGGTAGCCACCCGCCTGGCGATAAAGGTGAGGAACTGAGCTACCAGACCAACAATGGGAAGCGATCCTTTGCACGTGGCGACCGCATCGTCTTCCTGGAGAACAATCGCGATCTCGCCGTCAAGAATGGCATGCTGGGCGAGGTGATCGCCGTCGCGCCGGACGCAATACAGGTTCGGCTTGACGGCAAGGCGCAGACGCCAGATGGGCAACGCCAGGTGATCATTCCGGTGAATAGTTACCAGGCCTTTGATCACGGCTACGCCACGACGATCCACAAGACGCAAGGCGCTACCGTCGACCGGAGTTTTGTTCTGGCGTCGACGACGATGGACCGGCATCTGACCTACGTCGCGATGACCCGTCATCGCGAGGAGGTGCAGCTCTATGCGGGACTGGATGCGTTCAAGACGCTGCGCTCCCTGACGGAGGCACTCAGCCGCTCAGGCGTGAAGGAGACGACGCTCGACTATACGCATGACTTTGCCAATCGGCGCGGCATGGAGGATCGCCGGGGGCAGGGCGAGAGTGAGGTCGCATCTCAGGGAATCAGCAAAGGGATACAGCACATTCCGGACACGGCGGTTCCCAAGCCACTGCAGGAGCCGCGGCCGCCGACACCGCTCGCAGCCCGCAGCATCGCCGATGGCGGCTCTCCGCACCAAGACCGCAATGACGATGAACGCCGCGTGCTCGTTGCGGCCGTGAAGACCTATGCGATGAGCGTGGAAGCGGTTGGACGGTCAAAGGCGATGCCGGCATTCGACCGAGATTGGGCCGCGGCAAAGCAGCTTGCGCCGCAGGTGTTCAACGACGCGCCAGCGGCAATGGACGTGTTGCGCGGCCGCATCCTCGATGAGAACGCCGATCCGGTCGCGCTCGCCAGTCAACTCAGCACTTTGCCCGAGGCGATCGGTGCGCTGGCCGGCAAGACCGGCCTGTTCGGAGACAACGCCGAACGCAAACACGCGCTTTCAAGGATCGATGCGCTGGCGTCGCATGTCCGCCAATCCGGCAAGACCTGGCAGCGTCGCCTCGCAGCCGAATGCGGCGCGGAGCGCTGGAAGCGGGAAAAGCAGGACGTGGTCGAGGTTCTGGGCCCGAGCCGCCGGAGCGAGGCGCTGCTGCGCCAGCTCGATGATCTGCCCTATGCCGACAAGGCAAAGTTCGTCGAGCAACTGGCGGGGACGCCGGAGGGCCGTCGCGCGCTTGCCGAGGCGAAGGACATCGTTACTGCGATCGAAACGCGCTTCGGTCGCGCCGATCCCTCAGATCTCGCAGAGCAGCTGAAGCGAATGGGGCCGGGTCGGGCTGGGGACATCGAGCGGATCAGCCAGGTTGCTCGCCTTGCCGATCGTAGTCATCGTGCGGAGCTCACCCAGCAGATGGAGTTGAAGCGATCACTGAAGCGCGGCAAGTCCTTGGGGCTTGGGATGTAGACGTCTTGGCTCGCCCAGGGATTTCGAGGAGCTGCCTGTCGTTTTGCGAGCCCTGCCCTTGGGTCTCGCCGCCTTTGGCAAATTCAAAAGTCGCGTATCCGCGCTGGCGAGAGACGCAGTTCCGAAGGCCTGCCGCCCTCGCGGCCGCGCCGGCGCGCGTAACCACGCCGGCATTGACCCGCTCCGTGATCAACGCTCTCTCGTATTCGGCAAGCGAGCCGAACAGGCTGACTAGAAACGCACCATGCTGATTCCTTGTGTCGATCGCCTCCGTCACAAAGCGTAAGGCGACGCAACGTACTTCCAACCCTCAAACGATATGGATCAGGGGAGAGAGCGATCGACCTAACCGCTCGGGTTTCCAGACAACCGACACCTCGCCGTTGCGCAATTCCTTGAGGCAGGTGTTCCAAATCTGTCCGACTAGTAACACAACGTTCGCATCATTCCCTCAAAATTTGGTTTGCTGCGACATCCTTGTCCTTCTAGGGACGTTTTAACAGAAGAAGTAATGTGGGGTGCAGGAGATCTAGTGCTAGATCCGGTATAGGTCGAGCATGCCGAGCATATGATAGAAGTTATCCATATTATGGCGATTTTCTGTACAGCGTTCACTTGACTTCCTCCACATCATTGCTAGGGCTCCGCCCCGGCGTTGTATCCTCGACATTGCCTCCTCAAGCCGATCAGAGGCTGGTTTTTGCCGCGATCGATAATCAAAATATGTCGTAGTGACTACGCAGGTTTGAAGCTTTGGATCAGCTTTTTGTTTTCTGGTGTACCGGCGTTTTGACCTGCTTTGACCAGCCGTCCGTAAACTTTGACTATTCAAAGGAGGACCGCATGCCGCTGAAGATATCTATCGTTTGAAACGGATCTTTCGGTTGCCGCGAAGCCGATATCATCGACGATTGCGGTCTTGTTGTGCGCTTTAACGATAGTCGGTCCGTCGGGAAGGGTGGCTGCGCACCGACGTGATCGCGGTCTGCACGGCCGGCCGGCGCTCTCGATAGTTAGATAGCGCTGGTGGCGCGAAAAGCCAACGGTCGCGTCGGCCTCGGAGCTTTGGTGCATGCGGAACGCAATGAAGTTCACGGAACTCAAGACGAAACTTGATCCGGCGCTGGATGACTTTTCGACGACTATACCGCAGAGTTTGCGATGTTTGCCGCTGAGACCGAAAAGACCGTCAAGCGCATGCCACCACGACCGGATCTCCAGCTTCAGTCAATATCGTCCGAGAGTTCCGTCCTGCCGAGCTCCGGATTGATGGCGATCACTTATGTAATTGAAGAGGTGTCGAAAACCGGGACCAAAATTTCCTGGCAAGCTAGAGATCGACAGCGACAGCTCGTCACCGAATGAAGATGAGATTGCGTACCGGATTGATAAGAACCTGCAAATACTTTCAGAATGGCCCGTTGCGTTGCGACTGTCGGACCAATCGCGGTTACCAAGGAATGGTTGTTCCATCATATGCGAAGAAACCGCCCGTATGGTGTGGTGTCAAATCGTCCAGCATCCGCAATATTCGCTTGGCGGCTTCATCAGGCGCTGAACGCGGGTGGTCCGATGCGAATGGATCGGACAGTTGAGTTATGACGGTCCCGGGATGCACGGTCACAAGCAAGGACAATGGGTTCGCCCGGGCCACTTCTATTGCGGCTGTGTGAACGATCTGGTTGAGCGCAGCCTTCGACGAGCGATATGAAATCCAGCCTCCCAGCGCATTGTCGCCGATCGATCCCACCCGCGCCGATAGGAGGGCGAAAATTACCCGCTTCTTCTTTGCGAGCAGCGGAACGAAGTGCTTGACGACGAGAGCGGGTCCAACGGCGTTGACGGCAAACTGGGCCATCATGGCATTTTGCGAAATCTGGCGTATCGACTTCTCCGGTCCCATGCCGTCAATCGTCAAAGCACCTGTGGCACAGATGATGAGATCAAACTCATTCGACTTGAGCATGTCCGCCGCGCGCTGCACGGAATTCTCGTCCGTAAGGTCGAACCCGTTCTCTTGACGAGAAAGGCGGGCAACCTTCGCGCAGTTGCTGTCCATTTCCAACTGCCTCGAAATCGCATTTCCGATTCCTCCGCTGGCTCCAGTGACCAAGGCAGAATACCCTGCATCTAATGATCGCATCAGCGTTTCGGTCATCCGGGGTTCTCGAGATTGCGATTCATTGTCGTCAGGAGGCCGGTTTCAACCGCGGGCCAGCATTGTGAAACGCGCCTGATCCGATACAGATGCTTCGAACAGTCCGGCGAACGCGGTTGTGAGCGTCTTGGCTCCCTGCTTCCGGATGCCGCGCATTGCCATGCACATGTGCTCCGCCTCGATCATGACGGCGACACCTTTCGGGCGTAAGCTTTCTTCAAGAGCTCTCGCGATCTGAGCAGTCATGGTTTCCTGGGTCTGCAGCCTGCGGGCATAGAGATCGACGAGCCTTGCCATTTTTGAAAGACCGAGCACGCACTGCTCGGGAATGTATGCGATATGAGCAATCCCATGGAACGGCACCATGTGGTGCTCGCAATGGGAATGAAACTCGATGCCTCTGACGAGCACCATCTCGTTGTAGCCACCGACTTCGGAAAAAGTCTTCGAAAGCACATCCTGAGGCTCCGTTGCGTATCCGGAGAAGAGTTCGCGATAAGCCTTTGCCACCCGCTTCGGAGTATCGAGCAGACCTTCGCGTGATGGATCGTCTCCGGCCCAGCGTATTAGCTTACGCACCGCTTCCTCAGCCTGGTGTTGAGTTGGACGTTCCGAGGCAGCCACCGGGCATGCATTGGTGACAATGGCATCCATAAATCTCTCCGGAATTAACAAGCGACTGAGCTTACGTCCCTTGCCGGGTTCCGGATCAAAACTGCCGATCTGCAAAGTAGCGCAACTGTCAGATTGGTTCTGGATACGCTGGTGGTCTGGATTTGGTGAAGAGGTCGTGATTGCGACAGTCGATTTAGTGCGGACCCTGTTGACTTGTTCCGTCACCTGCAACCAGTGCTCAGGCCACCTGTCGGATATCTTTTGGTATGACGTTTCAGCCGTTCAGCCAAAGCAAAGACGCGTTCAGCACGGAAGCAAATCCCACCCATAGCGCATAGGGAAAGAAGCAAAAACGCGCGACCTTATCTCTTGCTATCGCAATAAAATAAAGGATGAGAAGCAGTAGGCAGAGGATGACCGCCAGGCCTAAAGACATTGCATGCGCCCCAAAGAATAGTGGCGTCCACAGCCAGTTCAGTATCATCTGCCCAATCCAGATCTTGATGGCCCGGCCTTTGACGCCCTCGATAAGCCACGTGCGCCAGCCCGCAATTGCAATAAGGATATAGAGTGTGGTCCATGCCGGACCGAAAATCCAATTTGGCGGATTGAAAAACGGCTTGTTCAATGAGGCATACCAGGCCCCTGGTTGAATGGTTAGGCCGATCACCAGCCCGACGCCGATCACGACAAGGAGAAAGAGGCCCAGCATCATTGCGCTGGTTGTGCGGTAGGAGGGCATTGTATCTAATTCTCCTGAAAGTCCATCAGCGCGTCAAGGGATATTGCCAGTCTGTGTTTTCTCTTCACTGCTGTGGAAACTCAAGCTTGCGAACGTCGTAGCCGAGTTCGCGCGCCTTGTTGATCATTCGATGCAGCTTGTTTTTCGAGGGGATGTTCCTGGAGTAAATCCACAGGTTCGTCATCGACGGGTTGGCGCTGATAAACCAGGATTTGTCAGGAGATTTATACAAGACCCAATAGTTGAAAGTGATCAGCCAGGGGTATCGAACCTGCATCTTCGCATTTGTTGTCCCGAAATCCTGGATGGTCCCGGTGCCGCGGACGGTCTTCAGTCGACCTTGGGGCGTGTCGACTCTACAACCGTCTTCGATGAGAATCTCATCTGGCGATTTGCCTTGTCGGTAGCTCGAATAGCCCGCAACGCAGCCGTCGGTCAGGAACATCGGTGTCCGCCCGACCTCCAGCCACGTCCCGCGATAGTGATCCCGTCCCACTTTAATCACGTTGGGTGTGGCGTACGCAGCGGCGGCTTCGCCAAGGATGAAGAGCACCGCCAGCAGAAGCCGGCCCGCACGATTGAGACAATGTTTCATGAATACCTCCCCGGTGTTGGGTGCTCAGGCACCGCTGAATAAAGCCTCGACTGGCGTGAAGTTCCCGCATATCGCAGCGTTACGAAGGCCATCAGACTTGCCACGGCGAACGCGTTCAAGTTGAGGAGTATCGCAAGGTCTGTTTGCGTCCAAACGTGCAGCGGCGCGCCGATAAAACCCCGTGAAAACACGAAGGCGGCAAAAACGAGGACAGCCATTCCACGTTGCCACCACTGTTCGTCTTCTCGAAATGAGACTGCAACGAGCATTAAGCAGGCCGCCAGAAACAACTCAGTACCGGAGTGTTGGCCAAAGAGCTTCGTTTCGAACAGAGTGTCAAACGTACCGACCAGCGGAAGGGCGATCCTTGCAGACAGCGGCGAACGCCGGGCTATAAAGGGGATCGCCAGAAAGAGCGGCGCTGCGGCTAAGGTGCCAAGAGAAGCTGTTACGCCATTGCCTACCAAATACCAAATGTAGAGCGGGTAAAACGGCTTGTTCAGGAGAATGACCCAAGCAACCGTTACGGACGCCGTTGTCAATGGATCAAGCTTGGCATGTGCAACTGCCATCATGGTGTTCGTCCCAGAAGGTAGTGGCCGACACCCCAGATAGCGCCCCTGTCATGGCCGAACATGCCAGCCGTCGAAAGAAAGAACAGTCTCCAACGGCGCTGCCAAAGAGATGCGTCCCGGCCGTAGATCTGCCTTAAGACTGGCCGGATGCGATCGATGTACCGATCGAAATTGGCGAGCCAGTCAAGAGAAGTGCGGCGATAATGCGTGCCCGACCAGCGCCATTCCATTTCCACTTGGAATAGATCGCCGAATCGGTGCGGCAGGTCATGGGCCGGCATGATGCCGCCGGTGAAGAAGTGCTGGGCGATCCAATCGGCAGGGTCGGCGCGGTCGAAACGATAGGATCGGTCTTTGTGCGTGAAGATGTGCAGGAACAGCTTGCCGTCAGGCTGGATCCAGCGGTGCACCCGCTCTAAAAGCGCCCGCCAGTTCGACATATGCTCGAACATCTCCACGGAGACGACGCGGTCATAACGCTGGTCGGTGGCAAAGTGGTTCATGTCGGCGGTGATGACGCTCAGGTTGGTCAATCCGAGTGTTTCGGCGCGGGCAAGGATGTATGCGCGCTGAGAGGCGGAGTTTGATACCGAGGTGACGCGCGAATTCGGGAAATGCGTGGCGAGATAGAGCGACAGCGAGCCCCAGCCGCAGCCCAGCTCAAGAATACTCATGCCATCTTCGATGGCGGCGTGGTTCACGGTCTCGGCAAGAGCAAAGGTTTCGGCCTCGTCAAGCGTCGTGGTATCTGTCGGGTATAGACAGCATGAGTATTTTGTCTGCGCCCCGAGCGCCAGCGCGAAAAAGGCGGCCGGCACCTCATAATGTTGGCGGTTGGCCTGGTCAGTATGCGTGGCGACCGGAAAATGCCCCATCGTGTCGACAAAGACCCTCTCGGCCTCAGCTGACGTCGCCGCCAGTCTGCGCTTGGTGCGGTTGCAGAGGAGCTCGATGCCGGCGAGCGTCATGCTGTCGTTGAGCGGGGCTCGCTCGGCAGTCTTGATAGCGAAAGCCATCACATTCATCGCTCATCTCCTTGTGGGCGCTGTCTTCGAGGTGCTGGGAAAAAGGCGTTGACGCGGCTCTGCAGGGCGCGGAACTTTTCGCCGCGCGAGCGCAGCATGTGCTCTTCGAGCGGGGGGATGCCGGAGACATGAACGAGCAGCCAATACATCAGCAGCGGTGCGAAGATCGACAGCCAGCTCGAGATTGGCGCTGCAATCGCGAAAAGTGGCCAGCAACACCAGAAGAGCCATTCGAAGAAATAGTTGGGGTGGCGCGAATAGCGCCATAGGCCAGCCTCGCAGACCTCTGTCTTCGCCTGCGGTGTTTTCCGGAAGCGCGCCAGCTGCACGTCGGCGATCGCCTCGCCGACCAGCGCAACAGCAGCGATCAAGACAGCGATCCCATCATGCAAACTTGGGAAGGCGATATCATTGTTCGCTGCGAGATAGACGGCCAGCACGAGCACGAATGCCGCTAACGCCTGGATCTGGAGAAAGAGGAATAGCCGCCATGCGGCGCTATCACCCCACTCCGCTATAAGCCTTGCATAGCGGGGATCTTCGCTACCGCCTCTGGTACGTGACCCGATATGGCCGCCGAGCCTCAGTGCCCAGGCGGCGATGATGATCATGAGGGCGATGCGACGATCAACGTCCCCATTCGAAAAAAGCGCCGCGGTCATACCGCCGACGCCTACCGCGGCGGTCCAGATCGTATCGATCCAGCCACTCAAGCCCGTGAAACGCTGAATCGCCCAGGCGATGGCCATCGCAAGCGACAACAAGATTGCAATGAGAACTAGAAGAGACAAATCCATCGTTTTTCCATCGGGTGGATTGCTAACGAGCTTCTCTACGGCCTTGCACACAGATCAGTTTTTCCGCGCGCCTGGAAATTCCTCAAAAAATTGCGCAGCCAGCAAAACTAACCTGAGCTCCTCTTCGTAGAGGCGGTCTGAAAACAACTGCATTGAGAGCCGGCAACGGCTCACACCGAGAGGTTATATGGAATTTGATAATCGGAACGCTGGCGGACGGCGCCGGAATATAGCCGTGGTTGGAACCGGCATTTCAGGCCTTTCGGCAGCTTGGCTTTTGTCTCACCGCCACGATGTTACTGTTTACGAGGCTGCGAACCGGATTGGTGGTCACAGCAATACGGTGGAGTTCGAGAGCGCGAGCGGACCAGTTGCGGTTGATACCGGCTTTGTTGTCTATAACGAGGTCACGTACCCGAATCTGACAGCTTTGTTCCGCTTGCTCGACGTGCCGACGGCTGCGTCCGACATGTCATTTGCCGTTTCGCTGAACGATGGTGCCTTCGAATATTCCGGCGGCACCGGCCTCGGTTTATTTGCTCAAAGATCAAATCTCGTCAGCGCGCGCTTCTGGTCGATGATACGGGATTTACTTCGCTTCTATCGCACCGCACCGCGCGATCTTGCTATGATGGGCAACATGTCGCTTCATGACTACCTATGCCGCAACGGCTATGGTCGACCTTTCCGCGACGACCACCTCTATCCGATGGCCGCCGCAATCTGGTCGACGCCGGCCATGGAGGTGGGCAACTACGCTGCTGCCAGCTTCGTGAAATTCTGTCGCAATCACGGCCTTCTCGAACTCTGGAACCGGCCAATCTGGCGAACGGTCAAGGGTGGCAGCCGTGAATATGTGTCGCGCATTGCCAGCCGTTTCGCCGACCGGATAAGGCTTTCGACCCCGGTGACGGCCATCCGCCGGCTGTCGGGGCGAGTGGAAGTCCGGGATGCCGGGGGTGCAAACCAAGTCTTCGACGACGTCGTGATTGCCACCCACGCGGATCAGGCGCTCCGCCTGCTGACTGATGCAACGGACGACGAACGGCGCATCCTTGGTGCGTTTCAATATTCGCGCAACGAGGCCGTGCTCCACGGCGATGCCAGCCTCATGCCGAGGCGGCGCGGTGCGTGGTCAAGTTGGAATTATATCGCCGACACCGAGGATGCACCCGCACAGCCGTCGATCACCTATTGGATGAACAGGCTGCAGCCACTTGGCGCAGCGCCTCCAATATTTGTGACCCTCAATCCACGTCGCGAGCCGCGCGCTGACAGCGTTATTCTGCGTGAAGTCTACGACCACCCTGTCTTCGACCTTGGAACAGACAGAGCTCAGCACGAAGTCTGGTCGCTGCAGGGGGTAGGCAATACCTGGTTCTGCGGCGCGCATTTCGGGTCAGGGTTTCATGAAGACGGCATTCAAGCCGGGCTCGCGGTCGCTGAAGATCTCGGCGGCCTGCGCCGGCCCTGGCAGGTAGCGCAGGAAAGTGCCCGGATTATTCGCAAGCCGCTGATTAGGCCCATCGATGTTCCGATCGACGGGACAGTGCTCGCATGACACCGGAATTTCGACCAAGTCCCAGTCATCCGGCCTTTATCCGCGCAATCCACGCACGGCACAGGCTAACGCGCATCGTTAAGAGTCATCCATCTTCGGGCGTATCGGCGCCGCCTGTAAAAATTGTTGTTCCCACGTCGGATACAGACCGGATTCCGTCTCAGCTGGAGATTGAAGTCTATGAGCCCGCTTGAAGATATCTCTGGCGAGCAGGTCTCGAATCTTCCGTCAATCACAAGTCTTGGCGCCATTGTGGTAGCGCATATGGTCCGCAGCCTGCGGTTCGGCGCGCTTAGAATCGCGCTGCTATCTGGGGCGGTGGTCGATAAAGTCGGCCCCGAGCCCGGGCCTGATGCAACGCTTAACATGGAGCGCTGGCGGGCGATCCGGCGTATGGTCACCGCCGGCGATATCGGCTTTGCGGAAGGCTATCTCGAAGAGGACTGGACGACCCCGGATCTGACAGCATTGATACGGCTGGCCGTCAAAAACGGCGATGCGCTGTCTCTGGCAATCGACGGCAATCAGGAAAGGTTCGACGCCTATCGCGGCAGCATCGACTTCATCCGGAAATATGTCTTTCCCGGTGGCTTTCTGCCATCAGATGAGGTGCTAAGGGCTGAAAAATCTGAAGCTGACCGAGATCGAGCATTTCGGCAAATCCTACGCCCGAACTCTGCGTGAATGGAGGGTACGTTTTCACGCGCGTTGGTCAGCGATCGCTGACCAAGGATTCGACGAGCGCTTTAAACGGCTCTGGAACTATTAGCCTAGTTACTGCGAGGCGGGCTTTGAGGAACGAAGCATCGATGTAGGCCTTTACACGATCGAACATGCTTGAATCGCACCTTAAGGAGAAACGGAATGAACCCGATGATGCCGATGGTCGTAGTTTTGGCTATTGGGGCTGCAAGCATGGCAGCGGCTGCTGACATCAACGGTCAGTGGGCGCGAGGAGACGGAAACGCAAAGGTGAAGATCGCACCGTGCGGTTCAGATGTCTGCGCTGTCAACACATGGATCAAGCCGGGGACGCCGAAGGAGAAGGAAGGCGACAAGCTTGTGATGTCGATAAGACCAGACGCCGAGGGTAGCTATTCGGGCACCGCTTTCGATCCGCAACGTGACATGAGCTACAAGCTGACGGTCACCGTCGATGGCAACAAGATGACCACGAAAGGCTGTGTGGTCGCTGGTTTGCTTTGCAAAGCTATCGACTGGACGCGCATTGACTGAGGTGCAGGATTTGTAATGAGAAAAAATGTGAAAACCTATATTGTCGCCTATCTTGCAACGCTGATCGTTTTCGTCGCGATTGATTTCGTCTGGCTTGGAAGCATGGCAGATCGCCTTTATCGCCCAACTTTGGGCGAAATGCTGGCCCCTGAATTCAGGCTGGCTCCGGCCGTCGCCTTTTACCTCATCTACGCGGCCGGACTGACGTTTCTGGCTGTCAGGACAGGCTTGATGTCTGGCTCCGTGGTCACGGCCGCTCTATACGGCGCCGCCGTTGGCTTTACAGCGTACGCAACCTACGACTTAACAAACCAGTCGACGCTTAAAAATTGGTCGACGACTCTAACGATGGCCGATTTGCTTTGGGGTAGCGCCTTATCGGCTGTTTCAGCTGGCGCGGCTTTTTGGATTACGCAGCGCGTTGTGGGAACACTGGATAAGACGTGATGAGGTTCCGTAGGGGATATGCTGACTTCGCATTGGCAGATGATCCGTCGCGTGTTCAAATTTTTCATGTCGCTTTTTTGATCCGCTCAGGTTCTCACGCGTAATCCACGTCATGAACATGCGATTACCGTTCCGATCCGGACTACGTCGAGGGACCCGTGCTAAGGCAGTCGCCTGGCACTTGCCGGGTTTGGAACGAAAGGTCGGCGCCTTGGAGGAAGAGAAGCAAAAATTGGATGCCGCACGGATCAATTCATTGATGTCGGCCGTGGGAAAGTCGCGCGACATCGACTCATTCGAAATTCTGTACAGGCACTTTTGCCCACGCGTCCGTTCTTACATGGCCCGTCTGACGAGAGGCAATCGCATACTCGCTGAGGAACTGACCCAGGAAACCATGATGCGCGTCTGGTATAAGGCGGCGCTGTTCGATTCATCAAAGGCGCAGGCATCGACCTGGATATTTGCGATTGCGAGAAATCAAATGATCGATGCTGCCCGCAAAGGTGCCCATCCCGAATTCGACGTTAACGACCCCGCATTTGTGCCAGATGAGATGGAAGCAGCGGACGTCAAGATTCAGCGGCAACAGAACGCGCAGGAGCTGCATAATGCGATGCTCACATTGAAACAGAAGTACGTGGAAGTCCTTCGGATGTCATTCTTCGACGGTCTGACCCACACAATGATAGCAGAAAGACTAAACCTCCCACTTGGAACGGTAAAATCGAGGATACGGCTTGCATGCGAGAAATTGCGGATGGCGATTCAGGACGATGCCAAATGATTGAACACCATCTGGATGACGACATGCTCCTGCACTACTCCGCCGGGACACTGGCGGAGGGTTGGAGCGTCGCAGTTGCGACCCACCTCGCACTTTGCCCGTTATGCCGCACGAATCTTGCGATGCTCGAAAACGTGGGGGGCTACTTTCTTGAATCCCAAGACGCAGGCAAAGACGATGTGACAGCAAGCTGGCAAAGCCTCCGAGCGAGGATTGAAGCTGGTGAGATCGAGAAAGTCGTGCCAATCAAGAAGCACACAGCCGCCAACAACACTTACCCCGAGCCACTGAGGTCTTATATCGAGCAAGCTGGCGGGTTGAAGTGGCGCAGACTGGGTCGCGGCGCAGCGCAGATGATTATACCGACCGACGACAATACGACGACCGTCCGATTGCTGAAGATTCCTGCCGGTCAGCCCGTTCCGGAACATTCCCACGAGGGCTCTGAACTGACGCTTGTTCTCGATGGCAGCTTCAGCGATGAAGTCTCGACGTTCGCGCGAGGCGACGTCGAAATGGCAGATGGCGATCTCATGCATCAGCCACGAGCCAGCGCCGGAAAAGACTGCATATGTCTTGCCGTCACTGACGCGCCTCTGCGCTTCAAAAGCAGGTTTGTGCGCTGGCTGCAACCTTTGTTGGGAATCTGATCGTCAATAGAAATCACGACGTCGAGAAGCACACAGAAGAGCGCCTTTGAGGTGCCGGGACGCTATGGCGTCCCGGCTTTCTATTGCAAGATCAGTCGGTTGATTTGTCTGGCGTTTCTTCGATACCTGACCGCCATCCGAGTTCCTCGCATAGCTTTTCTCCAGCCGTTATCCCTGTTCGGAGGTCTTGAAAGGGGCCTTCAAGAATTGTGGTTTCGCCACGAAAGACCACAATGACATTTTTGGTCACCGGATCGTAGAAAACCGTCATTCCATACTCATAATTCACGATCTGCTCCTTCCCTGACTTAACAGGGGCCGGCGGGCCGGCGCCGACCCCCTGCGGACCTCACTCGGGTCCGCATCAGCTCCTGGGGTGCGGAGCCGGTCCGATCGCGGGTAGGACTTCCGCTCGGAACGAATGTTTTACGTCAAACAGCTCCGGCAGATCAGAACCGTTTCAACTCTGTTGACGATACCAGCAATTTCATTTCGCGGCCGCCCATCGGGTACCGCATTGAGATGGGAGGAAACATCGAGGAGTCACTGAAGGCTAATGTCGCCTTGGTGAAGGTCTTCCGTTGATGATCGCGGCCATGTTGATCGTCATCAATACCAAGGTGCGCAGTCTGTCTACGATGACGATGGCAATGCTGTCCGCACCGCTTGGCCTTTCTGGGGTGGGCCCCACCTTGTTCTTGTTCAATCAGCCGTTCGGCCTCAACGCCATTCGGGTTGATAGGACTGGCCGGTATTTTGATGCGCAACACCCTGATCCTAACAGAGCAGATAAAGGAGAACCGGGCGGCAGGCCTTGTTGATTATCACCCGTCATCGAGGTGACGGTGCAGCGGACACGACCCGTGATCCTGACGGCTCTCGCGGCGATCCTCGCTTTCTTCCTCTGGCGCATTCTGTGTTCTGGGGGTCGATGGCCTATACGCCGATCGGCGAACGACCCCGTGATGATCCTGCTCTTCCTTCCTACCCTCTACGCTGTGTGGTTTCGGATCACACCACCCAAAGTAGACGGGAAAGCGCAAGCGATCGAACGTCAGGCGCAGCCGATGGCGCTCGCGGCGGAATAGGCGCCTTCGTGCCACGTACCATGATCCCGCGGGGCCGCTCGGGCACGGAAGTCGATATGTGGCGCCAACGTATACTCGATGTGGCGGAACAGCACTTTCGCCACATCGGTTTTCAGAAGACGACAGTGGCCGATATTGCGAAATGCCTGAAAATGAGCAGCGCGAATGTATACCGTTTTCCCCTCCAGGATGGCGATAAATGCCTCAATATCTCCCACTTTCAGACCGCCGATATCCGCAAGGCATCGCCCGCCGCCCGCCCGCCGATGTCCCTGGTTTCCTGAGGGGGATGTCTCCTGAGCGGACGCCTTCGGAGATCTCTCCGATATGCCAGGGAACCTGGGTGCTCAATGAGAGCAGGCAGAAGGTGATTGCTCAGGCTAAGGCGTGCCTACCAGTGCAGCGTTCAGGCCGATGGTTCCCTTATCGACCGCGTCGAGAATCGGTTGGTATTCATGCCGCCGCGTGCCATCCATCGCGGATATGGCGGTAGCCTTCGCGATAGACCGCTTCCGGTGTCTCGGAAAAGTCGCGCCAGACCTTTGTCGCGGCGGCGAGCTCCTTGAGCGCCCTGCCGAAGGCCTCGATTGTCAGCCACCCGTCGTAGCCGCTCGCGCGTAGCGCCCTAAACGTCTCCGCCCAGGGAATGTTGCCGCGCCCCGGTACGCCGCGGTCGTTCTCCGAAATGTGAACATGCACGATGCGGTTGCTGTTTCGCGTGAACGCGCCGATGGGGTCGGTCTCTTCGATATTGCTGTGGAACGTGTCGTACATGGCGCGGATATGCGGATGTCCGACCGCGTCGATATGGACCGCAAGATCGTCCATCGTGTTGAACAGGTAGCATTCGAAGCGGTTCAGCGCCTCAAGCCCGATCGTTACGCCGTGCTTTGCTGCATGATCGCCGATCGCGCGTTGTGAGGAAATCGAGCGCTTGAGTTCCGCCGCGCTCGGCCCGCTTCCTGAAAATTTGCCGAGCGTCGAATGCAGCGGCCCGCTCAGCATCGTTGCGCCCAGCGCATCGCTGCAGTCGATGGCCCATTTCATGTAGTCGATGCCGCGTCTGCGGGTCGCAGCGTCGGCGGCGATCAGGTTCATTTGCGGATCGCCCATGGCGGAAACGGCGGTCCGTTCCAGGCCGATCCGGTCCAGCATGTCTGCCAGCCGATGGTAGTCGTCGGGTGTGCCTGAAAAGATCGGGATCTCGACACCGTCAAACCCCGTATCCTTGATGTCGCGTAACAGTGCCTCGTGTTTCCGGCCGACACTTGTCGTCCAGAGGAACATGCACATGCCGATCTTCATCTCCCCTCCATTTGGCCCTGCTGCCACTGTGCGACGATTTCAACGCCCTATTACTTTTCCAGATCTGGTCATACCAAATCTTCGAATTTGGTCAAGCCAGTTAATTGCACGCTTGGGATGCCGGATTCGCGCCTAAGCGGGAAATGCAGGATTAAATATCGATCGTTTAAAGAGATATCGACCTTTTGGCCCCGTCTTGCAGAGGGTTAAGAATTGAGCTAGAGCTTTCAAATAACGAGAAGTGGCCAAACCAGATTGCCGAAGGCGGCGAGAGTGGCCAACGATAACATGACCTTTGCCGCCCGATTGGCGGTGAACCGAGCTGCACCTGTCTGGGAGGACCTCATGCATCTTTCGACACATAACTGGATGCGGGCCGAACCGCTCGCCGTCACGCTGAAGCGCATCAAGAAATATGGCTACGAAAGCATCGAGATATCCGGCGAGCCGGCGCAGTACGACGTCCACGAGACGCGCGCGCTGCTGAAGGAGCATGGCATCCGCTGCTGGGGCGCCGTTACGCTGACGCTCGGCGAGCGCAATCTTGCCGCCAGGGATGAAGGCCAGCGCGCCAGGTCAGTGGACTATGTCAAGAGCGTCATCACCATGGTCAGCGAACTCGATGGCGAGATCGTCACCCTGGTGCCGGCGACCGTCGGAAAGGTGGTGCCGGATGGCACCGAGGAGGAAGAGTGGACATGGGTGGTGGACGCTACCAAGGAGTGTTTTGCCCATGCCCAGAAGAGGGGCGTGCGCATTGCCGTCGAGCCGCTCAACCGCTTCGAGACCTATTTCTTCAACCGTGCCGCCCAAGCGCTGGCGCTCGCCGATGCCGTCAGCCCCGAATGCGGGGTTTGCCTTGATGCCTTCCACCTGAACATCGAGGAGGAAGACATGTATGAAGCGATCCGGCTCGCTGGAAAGCGCCTGTTCGATTTCCACGTCGCCGATAACAATCGGTTTGCCGCCGGCCTCGGCCAGCTCGACTGGCCGAAGATCATCGGCACGCTGAAGGAGATCGGGTACGACGGCGCCGTCACCAACGAATTCGTCGCTCCGGTCGACCGCACGCCGGCTTCAAAATATCCGGACATGGTCGAGCGCAACCCCGTCGACATTCCCCCGGAGCAGCTGAAATTTATCCAAGACCACGGCTCGAGCCTTCTCACTGAGAAGTTCTACGACGATCAGATGCGGATCACTGCCGAGACGATCCTGCCGCTGATCAAGTGACGAACGGAAAGACATATGCCCTGCGGCTCGCGGGCCGTGAGGGGCAGGGGATCCGAGACATGCGCATCAAGACCATAGAGGCCTGGTGGATTAAAATTCCCATCGAGGCGAACCGTCAGCACCGCAGCGACTTCGGCCGACTGACGACCTTCGATAGTGCGATCCTGCGGATCGAAACGGACGACGGCATCGTCGGCTGGGGAGAGGGCAAGAATGCCGCGGGCAGTGCGGGCACTTATGGCACGCTGGTACACATGCTCAATCACGAGATTGGGCCGAAGCTCATCGATCGCGATCCCGCCGACATCTCCACAATATGGGAGATGCTCTATAACGGCGTACGCCACGAGACGGCGGCGAGTTCGGGTCACGCCATGCCCGAGATCGCGCGGCGCGGCCTGTCCGTCGCGGCGATCAGCGCGGTCGACATAGCGCTCTGGGACATTCTCGGCAAGTCGCTCGGCGTCCCCGTCTGGAAGCTGCTGGGTGGGCGCAAGGCGGACAGGTTGCCCGCCTATGCCTCGGGCGGTTGGGAGAGCGTGGACCGGATCGGCGAACAGCTCCGGTCCTATGTCGCGGCCGGTGGTTTCAAGTCGGTCAAGATGCGCGTCGGCGCGATGGATCGTGCGCTGCATGTCTCGGCATCGCGCGTGCGGGCGGCTCGCAAGGCAATCGGCCCCGACGTCGACCTGATGGTCGATGCGCACGGCACCTATACTGTTGCCGAGGCAAAGCGCTTCATCCAGATGGTCGCCGATTGCGACCTCGCCTGGTTCGAGGAGCCGGTGATAGCGGATGACAAGCCGGGCATGGCGGAGGTGCGCGCGGCTGGGAACGTGCCGATCGCTGCGGGCGAGAGCGAGGCGACGCGTTTTGCCTTCCGAGATCTTGCCATGCTTCGGGCCGCCGACATATTCCAGCCGGATCCCGCCTTCTGCGGCGGCATTACGGAGGCGATGCGCATCAGTTCGCTCGCCAGCGCCTTCAACCTCCGTTTCGCGCCGCATCTTTGGGCCGGCGCGCCCTGCTTCTTCTCCGGCCTGCACTTGTGCGCCGCTTCCCCGGCAAGCTTCATCATCGAATATTCGCTCGGCGCCAATCCGATGATCCACGATCTTGTCGAGGACACTGTGTCGGTGAAAGACGGTATGGTAGAGATCCCGGACAGGCCTGGCCTCGGCTTCACGATCAATCAGCGGGTCCTGGAGACTCACGCGCAAAGACAGTGACGATGAAAGAAAATTCCCTCCTCTCCGATCTCGCGGCCCATCTTTTCTCGAACTCGAGCGGCAACGGCCGTACGCCTTCGGAGCGAGAGCTTGCGGAGCATTTCGGCGTCAGTCGGGGCCAAATTCGTGAGGCACTGGCCATTCTGGAGGCCATGCGCATCGTCGAGCGCCGGGCCAAGTCGGGCATCTATCTGACGACCACGGAGGCGAGCGTGGAGGCAATGGCGCTTTTTGCCCGCGCCGGCGTGCCGCTTGATCCTATCCTGATCTACGAGACCGTGGAGCTTCGCAAGATCCATGAGATCAAGGCCGCGGAGCTCGCCTGCGATCGGGCGACGGAGGAGAATTACCAGCACTTGCGCGATATCCTCGCGGCGTCGGAGGCGAAGCTTGCCGCCGGCGAGGGGCTGGCGCGCGAGGACCGAGATTTTCATTTGGAGATCGTCCGGGCCACCAAGAACAGCGTCTTCCATCGGGTGTGCAGCGTCTATTACGTCATGGGCGAGCACCGCCTGCCGATCTATTTTGCCGACGCCGCCCGCAGCCGGCGCTCGCATGAGGAACATATCCGCATCTACGAGGCGCTGCTTGCCCGAGACGGCAATCTGGCCCAGGCGCTGATGAGCGCACATCTTCAAGGTGCGGAAAGCTATTGGAAGGGTCTCATCGGTGGTCCAGCGACGTCAGCCGGATAGGCGCAACCGGCGGGAGGGCCGATGAGCTTCATCTTTTCCACACATCCCCTGCACCCTGCGGCCAAGTCCATGCTTGAGGCTGCGGGTGATCTGCGCGTCGCTTCCGCGCCCGATCCCGAAACGTTGCTTAGAGAAGGCCGCGGCGCGGGCATCGTCGTCGTACGCGCGCCGATCCCGCCGGCCTTCTTCGAGGATGCGCCGGCGCTTCGCGCTGCGATCCGCCATGGCGCCGGGCTCGATATGGTGCCGTTGGATGCGGCGACCCGCGCCGGCGTGCTTGTCGCCAACGTCCCGGGCGCCAATGCCTCGACTGTCGCCGAGCACGTCTTCCTCGTGACACTGGCCCTGCTTCGGCGCTTTCGCGCGATGGACCGCGACCTGCGTCAGAGCGGCTGGGCGGCGGGCCGCGCCCAATCGGACACGGCCGTCGACCTCGCCGGCCGCACCATGGGCATCATCGGAATGGGCAATGTCGGCAAGGCGATCTTGAAGATCGCGAAGTTCGGTTTCGGCCTGGAGGTGGTCGCCACGAGCCGGTCGCCGGAAAGCGTGCCGGACGGCGTGCGTTTCCTGAAGATCGATGAGCTTGTGGCGACGGCCGACATCGTGTTGCTCTGCTGCCCGCTGACGCCGGAGACGACCGGCTTGCTCAATGCCGGTCGCATCGGGCGCATGAAGCCCACGGCCATTCTGGTCAACGTCTCGCGCGGCCCCGTCATCGACGATGCGGCGTTGATCGAGGCGCTGCGCGATGGTCGCATCGGCGGAGCCGCGCTCGACGTCTTCGCAACGCAGCCGCTGCCGCTCGACCATCCCTATTTCGGCTTTGACAACGTCATCGTCACGCCGCATCTCGCTGGTCTGACGGAAGAGAGCATGATGCGCATGGGAACAGGCGCGGCGAGCGAAGCCCTGCGCGTCATCAAGGGCGACTTGCCCGTCAATTTGCGCAATCCCGAAGTGGTAGAACACTACCGCCGGCGCTTTCCCGCATAGCGCCTCGTCGCGACAACTCGAAATGCTCACTGCCCCTGCCGTGCCGCCGAGACCGCTGGCATCCTTCGGACCGATCAGGTCAGCCCGCGTGCCGCAGGCTTACACCGCTTCCGGCGTCAAACAGCACGACCTTTTCCGGATTCCACGAAAAGCGAACCGTATCCTCGATCCGAAGCGCCGTCTGTGTCGGCACGGTCGCGTGGATGAACTTCTCGCCGGTGCGCAGCGTCACGATCTTTTCGACGCCATGGTTCTCCACGTCGTGGACCCGTGCTTCGCCGGGCGCGCCGCTGTCGAGAAAAATGTCTTCGGGACGGATGCCGAAGGTGAGCGGGCGACCGTCTGTCGCGATCCCGTGTCCGTTGCCGAGGGGCAGCCGATAGCCCTCGCTGGCCACTGCCTCGCCGCCGGCGAGCGTGCCGGCGATCAGGTTCATCGGCGGCGAGCCGACCGCGCGCGCGACGAAGGTGTTGACCGGGTTTCCGTAGATCTCCTGCGGCGTACCCGTCTGCACCAGTTGACCATTGTTCAGTACGCCAATCTTGTCGCCCATCGACATGGCCTCTATCTGGTCGTGAGTGACGAAAAGGAAGGTCGCGCCGAGGTTCATCTGCAGGTTTTTCAGCTCGGTGCGAAGTGCCTCGCGAAGCTTCGCGTCGAGCGCCGAAAGCGGTTCGTCCATCAAGAAGACCCGCGGTTTGCGCACGATGGCCCGGCCGATCGATACGCGCTGCATCTCGCCTCCCGACAGCCGGTCCGTCTTGCGGTCGAGCAGATGTTCGATGCGCAGAGTCTTGGCAACGCGGTCGACGCGCTCCTTGATTTCTCCGGGTTCAACGCGGCGGATACGGGACTTCAATGGAAATTCCAGGTTTTCCCGCACCGTATAGCGCGGGTAAAGCGAATATTGCTGGAGCACCAGGGCCACGTCGCGCTCGGCGGCACCCCAGTCGGCGACGTCCTGCCCGTCGATGAAGATCTGGCCTGCGGTCGGCTTCTCGAGACCGGCGATCAGGCGCAGCGTCGTCGTCTTGCCGGCGCCGGTCTGTCCGAGCAACACGAAGAACTCGCCGTCAGCAATGTCGATGTTCAGGTTTTTCAGCGCCGTGTGGCTGCCGAAGGTCTTGGTGATGCCCTTGAGTTCGATATGCGCCATCAGAGTCTGATCCCCAGCGACGAGCCGGTCGCGGTGTTGAAGAAATGTGCCTGGGCGGGGTCGATGCGTGCCCAGACGGCTTCGCCGGGACCAGGCACGAAACCGCTCTTGGTGCGTGCCCTGATCATCTGGTGGCCGACCTTCAGGTCCACGATGTCGTGCGAGCCGAGAGGCTCGATGATATGCGCCTCGACCGGCATGAAACCCTCGCGGGCCTCGCGTGAAACAAGCACGCCCTCAGGCCGGACCCCGAGTGTCAGCTTGCCGTTCTCGGCCCTTGCGTCAGAGAGGCGGTTGGCCAGCACGGCGGGGAACTCGAAGCCCGTCGTCCCGTCGCCGACCTGCACGCTGGTATGGCTGCCCGTTTCGCTGACGGTCGCCGGCGCCATGTTCATGACCGGGCTTCCGACGAACTGGGCGACGAACGTGTTGGCGGGTTGCGCATAAACCTCTTCCGGCGTGCCGACCTGCTGAAGGATGCCCTCGTGCATGATGACGATGCGGTCGGCGAGCGACATGGCCTCCACCTGGTCATGCGTCACGTAGATGGTGGTTGAACCCTGCTTGATATGCAGGCGCTTGATTTCCGCCCGCATCTCCTCGCGCAGTTTCGCGTCGAGCGCACCGATCGGCTCGTCCATCAGCATGGCCTTTGGCCGTCGCACCAGCGCGCGGCCGATTGCGACCCGCTGCATGTCGCCGCCTGACAGCGCCGAAGGCTTGCGGGCCAGCAGACCGGTGATGCGCAGCACACCGGCGATCTCGCGGACCGACGCATCGACATCGGCACGGCTCATCCGGGTAGCGCGGAGCGGGAAGGCGATGTTCTCGTAGACCGTCATGTGCGGATAGAGCGAGAAGGATTGGAACACCATGGCGATGTCCCTGCCGGATGCCTTGATATGCTGCACCGGCTGACCGTCGATCAGAATGTCGCCGTCGTCGATCGTTTCCAGCCCCGCGACGGCGCGCAATGTCGTCGTCTTTCCGCAGCCCGATTGTCCAAGCAGCACGATGAATTCATTGTCGGCGATGGCGAGATTAAGGTCTTTGATGACCTGGACGGCACCGAAATATTTCTGGATCCCGAGAAGTTCTATCTGCGTCATGAATGGCTGCCTTCGTCTGGTTGCGCGTCCCGCGGGATTTTGGTCGTCACCATGAAGGCAATCAGTCCGACGAGCGTCATCGTCATGCCGTAGCGATGCAAAAACAGGTTCCAGGGCTGGCAGAGCGCGATGATGCCGAGGATCATCAGATACTGCGAAGCGGGTTCGAGATATTTCTGGTTTAAGGCGCGGAAGGTCATTTGCGGATCGCTCCGAAGCTCATGCCGCGCAGGAGATGGTTCCTGAGCAGGAAGGTGAAGATGGCGACCGGTAGCAGGAACAGGAACGTGCCGGCGGCAATGACCGTCCAATCCGGCAGGCCTGAGCCGACCTGGCTCGGAATGAAGGGGGGAGCGGTTTGCGCGCGCCGGTTCGTCATGATCAGCGCAAATGCATATTCGTTCCAGGCCGTGATGAAGCAGAAAACCGCGGTCGCGGCGATGCCGGTCGCCGCTTCCGGAATGACGATCTTGAAAAATGCCTCCATCCGCGTGTAGCCGTCGACGAGCGCGGCCTCCTCGTATTCCTTCGGGATCTCGTCGATAAAGCCCTTCATCAGCCAGACGGAGAAGGAAAGGTTGAAGGCCGTGTAGAGGATGATGAGGCCCCAATGCGTGTCGTTGAGACCGACGACACGGTACATGAGGAACATCGGGATCGCCACGACGACGGGCGGCAGCATGCGCGTCGACAGGATGAAGAAGAGAAGGTCCGCCTCCCCCTTCACTTTGAAGCGCGAGAAGCCATAGGCTGTGAAGGTCCCCATGCCGACAGCCAGCACCGTGGACGTGATGGCGACGATCAGCGAGTTCATGAAGCGGTTCGGATAGCCGGAGGGCTGCACCTCGCCGCGGCCGGAGCGAACGATCTTCTCGCCGCCGTCGAACACCATCCGCTCCCACCAGGGCGCGGCGGCATATTCTTCAGGAGTAGGCGCCCCGCGCAGTTGCGAGCGCTTGGTGAAGAGCTTCACGAAGGGCGAGAGTTCCGGCTCGAAGAGCACCGTCGGCGGAATGGTGGTGGCGAGGTTGCGCGGCTTGAAGGCCGTCGAGGTGATCCAGTAGATCGGCGCCAGGAAGATCAGCGTGATGACCAGTACGGCGGCGATCGCCACCCGGTTCAGCGCGCGTTCGGAGCGGGTTTGGACGGCAGCCATCTCAGCGCTCCTTCACTTTGTTGAGGTACTTCACGTAGATGTTGGTGATGGCGAGAACCATGACGAGCACGATGTAGGCGAGTGCGCAGGAGCGCCCCGTCTGCCATTCCTGGAAGGCCATCTTGTAGAGCCGGATGGAGATCACCTCGGTCGTCGGTTGGCTGGTCAGGATGTAGGCGAGGTCGAAGGTCTTGAAGGCCTCCATCGTACGGAAGATGATTGCGATCATCAGGATCGGCGCCACCAGCGGCAGCGTGATGCGGAAGAAGGTATAGAACGGCCCCGCCCGGTCGATCGCCGCTGCCTCGTAGAGATGCTTCGGCACGGCCGAAAGGCCGGCAAGCGACAGCAGCATCACGAAGGGCGACCACATCCAGATGTCCGTGATTGCGACCGCATAGAGCGCCATGTCCGGATTCGACAGCCACTCGAAGGAGCCGAGGCCGAGTGCGTAGTTGATGATGCCGAAGGACGGGTCGTAGAGCAGCTTCCAGAAGAGGCCGACCACGGCCATCGAGAGCATCATCGGCAGCAGCAGCAGCGTCGTCAGAAGACCCTTCAGCGGGATATCGCGGTTGAGCAGCATCGCGGTGCCGAAGCCGACGATCACCTGCCCCGTCACAGAGACGATCACATATTTCGCGGTAATGGCGAAATTCGACCAGATGAAAGGATCGTTCAGCAACTCGCGGTAGTTCTGCAGACCGACGAAGTTGGCCGGCGCGTTCGACGAAGCGCGAAAGTCGGTGAAGGAATAGCCGAGCGAATAGATCAGCGGAAAGATGTTGAAGACGATCAGGAACAGGATCGTCGGAATGATGAAGAGATTGCGTATCCGGATGTCGCTCATGCCGCGAGATGCGGCACGCGATTTCGTGTCCAGCGATGTCATGACTGCGGTGGCCAATCCTCTCCTCCTCCGAGAGTTCGGCGCGCCGGATGCCGGAATGGCATCACGATGCGCGAAGTTGATGCCGGGCGCCGCGCCCTCTCGAGCCGCGCCTTCGGCGCGGAGATGCAGAATGAAATGGGAGGGGCCGCGGCCCCTCCACTGAGCGCGCTTGCTACTTGTGGCGTCCGTATTTCGCGAACGTCGCGTTCCAGTCCGCTGCCAGGGATTCGAGCGCTTCCTTCGCCGTGCCTTGGCCGGCGGTGACGAAGGGATAAATGCGCTGGTTCATCTGGATCAGCAGTTCGGCATATTCAGGCGTTGCCCAGAAGTCCTTCACCTTGAACATCGTCTCGTAGAAGGCCTTGTTATAGGGTGTCGCGTTCTGAAACTCCGGCGATTCAAGCACCTTGGCGCTTGCCGTGTAGCCGCCGAGTTCGGCCCACCGCTTCTGGGTCTCGTCCTTGATGAACCATTCGAGGAATTTCATCGCCTCTTCCTGGTTTTTTGAGTATGAGATGACCGATATGCCTTGGCCGCCGAGCGCTGCGAATTGCTCGCCGTTCGGGCCTGCCGGATTGGCAAAGAAGCCGGTAACCTTGGCGTTCGGGTTGGATGCCTCGTTCACCAGGGCCGGGAAGAAGGCGAAGTAGTTCATGCTCATCGCCGCCAGGTTCTCGGTGATCGCCTGGTTGTTCTCGACGAAGAAGGACTTGGCCCAGCCCGGAGGTGTAAAGCCGTAGAGCTCGCGATAAAGCTCGAGCGCCTTGACGTTCTTCTCGGAATTGATGATGCCGTCGACCTTGTAGCTCTGGTAGTCGCCGAGTTCGCCCCCAAACGAGAAGATCGCGTTCTCGACACCCATGACGAGGCCGTCATAAGAGTTGTCGGTGTAGATGGCGATTCCGTATCGCTTCTGGTCTGGACGGTGGAAGAACTCGGCGATGTCACGCATCTCTGCCCATGTCTTCGGCGGGGCGAGGTCGTAGCCGTATTTGGCCTTGAACGCCTCCATCTCCTTGGGATCTTCGAACCAGTCTTTGCGGTAGGACCAGCCGACGGCGTCGCCTTCGGCCGGAATTGACCAGTATTTTTTCGAGTTCGACGGATATTCGGCGTAGTATTTCACTGTTGCCGGGGCCATCACCTGGGTCAGATTGTGCTTGGTGAAGAAGTCGGTCAGATCGACGTAATGGCCGGCTTCTGACGCTGCCCCGATCCACTGGCTGTCGCCGACGACCATGTCATAGGCTGAACCCTTGGCGTTGAACTCGGTGAAGGCCTTGGTCTGGAAGTCGGCCCATGGTGTGGTCTCGACCGTGACCTTGACGCCGGTTTGAGCCTCGTATTCGTTGGCGAGTTCCTGAAGGTAGTTTGCCGGGTCCCACTCGGCCCAGAAGATGGTCAGTTCCTGGGCCTGTGCGGATGTTCCGCAGGCCCACATCAATCCGACACCGGCCAACAGACCGGTCATAGTTTTGCGCATAACGTTTCCTCCCATTTATGCACGCTTCCCGCTTCATCGCGGGCCTCCCGATCTGGCTTCCCGATCCTCCTGGGTGGTGTTCGTGCTGGGGTCCTCCTCGACCCCTAGCACGTTTCAGATCTCAAGCCTGAATGTCATTACCTTGATCTGGTATTACCAAATGCCATTATCGTCAAGCGCAACCTCGGAGAGCTTTCATCAAAGGCTCGTCTTCAGGCTTTCGACGTCTTTCCCCCGCTTTTGCGGGCCTGCCGACGCAGTCTTGTCGGTCCGTCTCACATTCATCATCGCCGATCCAGACCACAATACAAGAATATATTACCGGCATTGGTCTAACCAGTTGGTGCGCCAAGTCTGGGCACGCCACGTCATGCCTCGCTCCCTGCCTGCCGTAATGCGGTATCGACTAGCGCCTTGGCCGCCCACTCGGCAACAGACTGCGCGCCCTCCGAGGTCAGGCCCCAGATATCCTTCAATACGATCAGCACCTCGACGCCGAAGACAAGCGAAAGAGCCTGTGCAAGGCGTTCCCGGGATTCGGGCGGCAATGTGCCCTGCAGGGGGGCAGTCACGCTCTTCAGCAGGTCGATCCGGTGGCCGCGCTTGAACAGCGGCTCGTTGCCGAGCGTGCCGGCCTGGCGCTGCGCCCACTGGTCCAGCGAAAGTTTCAGCGCCGCCTTGAAGGTGGCCTCGAACTCGTCGATGCGCGGCATCGCGGTCGCCAAGAGGTCGGCAACGCGGGTGCGTGCATCCGGACTGTCGGACGACCAACTGAGTATCGGCCCCAGAGCCTCATCCACCACGGCATGCACGAGCGCGGCCTGGCTCGGAAAGTAACGATAGGCCGTCGCCCGCGACACTTCGGCAGCCTCGGCGACTTCACTTACCGACGGAGTGATGCCGGACTGCATGAGCCGCGTTGCCGTTTCGAGCATCAGTTTTCGCGTTCGGGCACGCGGGCCTCGCTCGGTCCTGGCTGTTTCGTTCTGTTGACGTGAGACATCCATGTCTTTATGATACGCACGTCTCACAATTTTGCAAGGGCCCGTCGCTTTGCCCCGAACGTGAGATATGCCGGGAGGAAATCCACCCGGTCGCGGAGGGGAAATGAAGCAGATCTACGTGGTCGGCACGGCCGACACGAAGGGCGAGGAGCTTGCGTATCTGGCCGCTTGCATCGAAGCGGCGGGCGGGGGTGTTGTCCGCGTCGACGTCGGCATAGGCGAGCCTGCGACCGCCGTCGATGTGAAGGCCGACGCAGTGGCGGCGTGCCATCCGGACGGGGCGGAAGCCGTTCTTGCCAGCGGGGACCGCGGAACGGCGGTCGAGGCGATGGGCGTTGCCTTCGCGCGCTTCCTCGTGGAGCGCCGGGACATCGCCGGCGTCATCGGTATCGGTGGGGGCGGGGGCACTTCGATCATCACCGCAGGCATGCGCCAATTGCCGCTCGGTCTGCCAAAGATCATGGTCTCGACGCTCGCATCCGGCGACGTCGCTCCCTATGTCGATGTTTCCGACATCGTGATGATGCCCTCGGTCACGGACATGGCGGGCCTGAACCGGCTGAGCCGCGTCATCCTTCACAACGCCGCCCAGGCGATCACCGCCATGGCCAGCCGGCCGGCTGAGGTGACGGCATCGAAACCGGCCCTCGGGCTTACCATGTTCGGCGTTACCACACCTGCCGTATCCGCCATGGTCGAGCGCCTCCGAGCGGACTATGATTGCCTGGTCTTCCACGCCACAGGCACGGGTGGGCGGGCGATGGAGAAGCTTGCCGACAGCGAACTGGTCTCAGGCGTGCTCGACATCACGACGACCGAGGTCTGCGACCTGCTTTTTGGCGGCGTCCTGCCTGCCACCTCGGACCGTTTTGGCGCCATTGCTCGCACGGGCTTGCCCTATGTCGGCTCGGTCGGTGCGCTGGACATGGTGAACTTCTGGGCGCCGGAGACCGTCCCGGAGCGTTATGCCGGCCGGCTTTTTTACCGCCACAACCCGAACGTCACCTTGATGCGCACGACGCCGGCCGAATGTGCGCAGATTGGCCGCTGGATCGGCGACAAGCTCAATCTCTGCCACGGCCCCCTACGCTTCCTCATTCCCGAAAAGGGCGTTTCGGCCCTCGACATCGAAGGCGGTCCGTTCTTCGATCCGCAAGCCGACGCCGCGCTTTTTGCCGCGCTCGAGGCGACGGTGAAGCCGACGGCATCGCGACGTATTATTCGCCTGCCGCTCCATATCAACGACCCGCACTTCGCCGAGGCCGCCGTCGCGGCCTATCGTGAGATCGCCAACCCCTGAGAGACAAATCGATGCCAGCCATACCGCGCAAGACCATCCTCGAAAAATTTCACGGCATGATCGCAGCCGGCGTGCCGATCGTCGGCGGCGGCGCCGGCACCGGCATCTCCGCCAAGGCCGAGGAGGCTGGCGGCATCGACCTCATCATTATCTACAATTCCGGGCGCTACCGCATGGCGGGGCGCGGTTCGGCGGCCGGACTGCTGGCCTATGGCAATGCCAACGAGATCGTCAAGGACATGGCGCTTGAAGTGTTGCCGGTCGTGAAAAAGACGCCGGTTCTCGCCGGCGTCAACGGCACGGACCCCTTCGTGCTGATGCCGCGCTTCCTCGCCGACCTCAAGGCAATGGGCTTTTCCGGCGTACAGAACTTCCCCACAATCGGCCTCTTCGATGGCCGGATGCGGCAGAGTTTCGAGGAGACCGGCATGAGCTACAATCTGGAGGTCGAGATGATCGCCACCGCCCACGGGCTCGACCTGCTGACGACACCCTATGTCTTCAACGAGAGCGAGGCTGTCGCCATGACCGTCGCCGGCGCCGACATCATCGTGGCGCATATGGGCGTGACGACCGGCGGCACGATCGGGGCCACCTCCGGCAAGTCCCTCGATGACTGCGTCGATGAGATCACCGCGATCACCAAGGCGGCACGTTCCGTGCGCGACGATGTCATCGTGCTCTGCCATGGCGGCCCGATCTCCATGCCGGAGGATGCGCGCTACGTTCTCGAGCGTTGCCCTGGCTGCCACGGCTTTTATGGCGCAAGCTCGATGGAGCGCCTGCCGGCAGAGGCGGCAATCCGCAAGCAGACGGAAGATTTCAAGGCGCTCGCGATCGGCGCGGTCGTCTGAGGAAGGATGTGGAGGAGGCGGTTTCATGGTAAAGGACAAGTACTTCATCTATCCGAAGGATGTGAGCGCCTTCGGCTTCGACTGGGGCAAGCTGTCGCTGACTGTGGCGCCCGAGGTCAACGGCGCCAGCCGGTTTTCCGGCGGTGTCGTCGAACTGCCGAGCGGCGAGGGCCATTCCCGCCACAATCATCCTGGCGCGGAGGAAATCATTTTTGTGATTTCCGGCGAGGGCGAGCAGATGGTCGAGGACGAGACGGGTAATCCGATCACGCGGAAGGTCGCCAGCGGCTGCACGATATATGTTCCGGAAAGCCGCTTTCATTCGACGAAGAACACCGGCGACGGGCAGATGCTCCTCTTCGTGGTCTACTCACCGGCGGGGCCGGAGCTTGCGCTTCGCGATTTGCCGGACTTCCGCCTGCTGCCGCCAGGCTTCTGAGGCGACGCATCCATTTTCTGGGAGGAAAGACAATGAACGACAATGCAGGGCAAACAAGGCAGGCCGCCGTGACGCCGTTCGATACGGCCAAGCTCGACCGTCTCATGGAGGAAGCCGGTATCGACGTCGTCGTCGCCACCTCCAAACACAATACGCAATATCTCATGGGCGGTTATAAGTTCATCTTCTTCGCCGCCATGGATGCGATCGGGCATAGCCGGTACCTGCCGATGGTGATTTATGAAAAAGGCGCGCCCGATCACTCCGCCTATGTGGGCAACCGCATGGAGGGCGCAGAGCACCAGAACAATCCATTCTGGACGCCCGCCGTGCATACGGCGACCTGGGGCACGCAGGATGCCGCCGGGCTCGCCGTCGAGCACCTGAAGAAAATCGGCAAGACCGGTGGGCGCATCGGTATCGAGCCAGCCTTCCTGCCATCCGACGCCCGCGACCTGCTTGCCTCTCGGCTGGATGGCGCTCGATTTGTCGATGCCACGCATGTGTTGGAGCGGTTAAGGGCCGTCAAGACGCCGGATGAACTGGCAAAGCTGAGACGCGCCTCCGAATTGATTACCGACTCTATGCTGGCGACGATCGCGGCGGCCCGCGCCGGCTCGACGAAGTTGGAGATCATCGAGCAGCTGCGCCGGGAGGAAACGAACCGCGGCCTGCACTTCGAATATTGCCTGCTGACCCTTGGCTCCAGCCACAACCGCGCGGGCTCGCCGCAAGCCTGGGTCGAGGGCGAGATTCTGTCGATCGATTCCGGCGGCAACTATCACGGCTATATCGGTGACCTCTGCCGCATGGGTGTGCTCGGCGAGCCGGATACGGAGCTGGAAGACCTTCTGGCCGAAGTCGAATGCATCCAGCAAGCGGCCTTCGCCAAGGTCAGGGCTGGGGCTGCGGGCAGGGAGATGATCGTGGCAGCGGAGGCCGAGCTCAAGGCCTCGCCGTCGGCGGCCTTCACCGACTTTTTCTGCCATGGTATGGGCCTCATCCCCCACGAAGCGCCTTTCCTCATGACGAACCACCCCGTCACCTATGATGGCATCGATGCCGACAAGCCGCTGGAAGCCGGGAGTGTGATCTCGGTCGAGACGACGATGCTTCACCCAAAGCGCGGATTCATCAAGCTGGAGGATACGCTTGCCATCACCGATGGCGGCTATGAAATGTTCGGCGACCGTGGCCGCGGCTGGAACCGCGGCGGAGCGTAATTGCAGGCCCAACCGCAAACAAGGCCCGGCGGATGTAACCTGCCGGGCCTCTTGTTCCTTGGTGCCGTCGTCTCAGGTGTGGTGGATCTCCGTTCCCAGCACCTTCAGGCATTCGCGGATAAAGGCGGCGAGCGCCGTCCAGCCCTTGGCTGAAACCATCGTGCCATCGACATAGGCTTCGGTTGGCGAGAGGTCGATATAGGTCCCGCCCGCCAGGGTGACCTCCGGTTCGCAGGCCCCAAGCGCACCCACCTTCTTGCCGCGAACGACACCGTCGACCGCGATCAGGATCTGGACCCCGTGGCAGATGGTGAAAATCGGCTTCTTCTTCTCGTGGAAATGACGCACCATTGCCTGCACCCGCTTGTCGGTGCGGATATATTCCGGTCCACGCCCGCCCGCGCAGTAGACGGCATGATACTGGTCGAGCTGGTTCTCGGCCTCGGAAAACGTCTTGTTGATGGTGACGTTGTGCCCGAGTTTTTCGGTGTAGGTCTGGTCTCCCTCGAAATCGTGCAGCGACGTCCTGAGGATGTCGCCGGCCTTCTTGTCCGGGCACACGACGTGCACAGTGTGGCCGACCGCCTCCATCGCCTGCTGATAGACGAAGATTTCGTACTCCTCGGTGAAATCGCCGGTGAGCATCAGGATTTTCTTGCCTGGCATGGGTTCTCCTCCTCGTTGTCAGGTCGGGCAGGTCCTTGCCCGGCGCGGTTGCTCAGATTTCGTCGAATGCCGGCAACAGCCGGTCGCGCGAATGTTCGATATGAATGCGCATTGCGTTCGCAGCCGCGCCCGGGTCGCGCGCCGCAAAGGCATCGAGCAGCGTCTGATGCTCGGCGAGCGCCTCCTCGGTGACGCGGCGATGGAACATCAGGCGGAAGATATGGAAATGCGTGTGCTGGAATGTCAGCATCTCGCGGATCAACTCGTTGCCGGCAAATTCCATGATTCGGTCGTGAAAGATGGCGTCCTGGCGAGCGAAGGCCGAATAGTTCGCTCGTTCGTCCCTGTTGTCGCTGCGTGTCATCACGCCCGCGGCCTCGGTGAGAATGGCCAGCTTTTCGTCATTCATCGCCTCGGCTGCCTTCGCAGCGCCGGCGGGTTCCAGCAGCAGGCGCAGTTCATAGAGCTCGTCGAAGCGGTGGCGCGTGATCTGCGGCGCGGCACGATAGCCAACGAGATGCTGCTTGACGACGAGGCCTTCGCCTTCAAGCCGGCCGAGGGCTTCGCGGATCGGCGTATGGGAGACGTTGAACTCCTTGACCAGGTTGTCGACCGTGATGCGCGTCCCCGGTGCAATCTTCAACGACATGAGCTGGTTGAAAATTGCCTCGTAGACGTCGCCCGCCAGGCTGTTGGCGCGCGGTATCTGGGTTGTGCCCGTTGAGGGTTCCTTCGGTCTCGTCGAAATCATCTGCTGCCTTGCCTCTTGACAGGTTCAATCGCTAGCACGATGCTGCGGCCAAGACAATCCTATATCCTATACGATTTAATATAGGGAGGAAAAATCATGCGCGTATCCGAAACGGCAGCGCTTGCGCTTGCCACCCGCCTGCTGGAAGAGCATGGCGCACCGCGTGACCATGCGGCCCTGCAGGCTCGCGTCCTGGTAACGGCGGAGATGAAGGGGCACCCCTCGCATGGCCTGTACCGGCTTCCGCGGCTGGTCGAACGGATCGAGCGCGGGGTCATTGACCCGCAGACGAAGGGCACCCAGCGCTGGCGCGCGGATGCGGTGCTGGAGGTGGAGGGTTCGTCGGGATTTGGCCCCGTCGTCGCCATGGCCGCGATCGAGCGGCTAGCGCCTCACATTCCGGATCTTGGCATCGGCCTTGTCGCCGTGCGCAATGCCAACCATCTCGGCATGCTTGCGCAGTATGTGGAGGCCATCGCCGCAATGGGTTTCGTCGGCATCGCGCTCTCGTCGAGCGAGGCGCTGGTCCATCCCTTCGGCGGTACCCGGGCCATGCTCGGCACCAATCCCATCGCCATCGCCGTGCCCACGGCCGAGGAACCGCTCGTGCTCGACCTGGCCACCAGCCTCGTGCCGATGGGCAGGATCCATCATCACGCGGCGACCGGCAGACCCATTCCCGAGGGATGGGCGCGCGATGCGGCCGGCAACCCGACGACCGATCCGGGGCGTGCGAAGGCCGGCGCGATTGCGCCCTTCGGCGACGCGAAGGGCTACGGGCTCGGCATAGCCATGGAGCTGCTGGTGGCAGCTCTTGCCGGCTCGGCGCTCGCGCCGGATGTGCGCGGCACGCTCGACAGCCAGTCGCCATGCAACAAGGGCGACGTCTTCATCTTGATCGAGCCCAGTCTGGCGCCGGGACTGCCGGCGCGACTGTCGACCTATCTCGATGCCGTGCGCGGTTCACCACCCGCCGGCGCTGGCGAACCGGTTCTCGTCCCGGGCGATCGTGCCCGCCGGCGGCGGGCGGCGGCGAGCCGCAACGGGTTCGAGATCGACCAGCGCCTCTGGGAAGACCTCAACGCGCTTTCGCGCCCTCGCATTCTGGCCTTCGAGGGACAAGGATCATGAGCCTCTTTGCCGCCCTGAGGCTGCCGCAGGAAATCCTGTTTGGCGTCGGCCAGCGCCATGCGCTCGCGAGCGTCGCCAGCAGAACCGGCCGGCGCGCACTCGTCTGCACGGATGCGCGTTTTGCCGCAACACCGGTCTTCGCGGAGATGATCGCCGCGCTCGAAGCAGCCGGCATTGTCGTGCTGGTGCATGACCAGACGCTGCCGGACGTGCCGCAAGATACGGTCGCGGTTTGCGTTGAGGCCGCACGCGGTTTTGAGCCCGATATGGTGATCGGCATCGGCGGCGGCAGCTGTCTCGACATGGCGAAATGCGCTTCGCTCCTGCTCGCTCACGGCGGCGCGCTCGCCGATTATTACGGTGAGTTCAAGGTGCCGGCGCCCGTTCTGCCGGTCATCGCCGTGCCGACGACGGCAGGCACGGGCTCCGAGGTGACGCCGGTCGCGGTTGTTTCCGATCCTGACCGTATCCTGAAGGTTGGCATTTCCAGCCCATATCTCATCGCCGCAGCGGCGATCTGCGACCCGGAACTGACCTTGTCCTGCCCGCCTGGGCTTACGGCGATTGCCGGTGCGGATGCGTTGACGCATGCCATCGAAGCCTTCACGGCCATGCGCCGCCCCGGCGATCCTGAACTCGCGCAGCAGCATGTCTTCGTCGGCAAGAGCGATCTCTCCGACCAGTTCGCGCTGCATGCCATCCGGCTCCTCAGCCGGAGCTTGGAAAAGGCCTTCGTCGACGGCTCCGACATCGATGCGCGCGCCGATGTGATGATGGGCGCGCTCGCAGCCGGCTGCGCCTTCGGAACGGCGGGCACCGCTGCGGCCCATGCCGTGCAATATCCGGTCGGTGCCTTGACCCATACGCCGCACGGCCTCGGGGTTGCGACCATGCTGCCCTATGTGATGACATATAATCGCCGCATCGCGAGCGCGGACATCGCCATTGTCGGTAGGGCGCTCGGCCTCGATCCGACCGGAGTGGAAGACGACGCAACGGTTGCCGATGCCGCGATCGGCGAGGTGAGCCGCCTCTTCGCCGCGATCGGCATCGCGCCGACACTTGCCGGGCTCGGCCTGCCGGAAGACAGGATCGACTGGGCCGCGGAGCAGGCGCTCGGCATCGGCCGGCTGATCAAGAACAATCCCCGCTCCTTCGATGCGGCCGCCATGCGCGGCTTGGTACGTGCCGCCTATGACGGCGACCTGGCCGCTTCCGCCCTCTGACCTGGGAAACCATCATGAACCTCAACCAGCATTCTCCGCATCCAGACCACGATTCCTTCGAGCTCAGCGCGTTCTCCCGCGGCCTCTATATTGGCGGCGCCTGGCGGCCTGCGGCGGGCGAGGCTCGGATCGAGGTGATCGACCCCTCGACCGAGGCGGTCATAACCGCCGTGCCGGATGCGACCCTTGCGGATGCGGCAGCGGCCGTGGAGGCTGCCGCACGCGCCGCGGAAAGCTGGCGCGAGACTCCGCCGAGAAAGCGTTCCGAGATCCTGCGCCGCTGCTTCGAACTTATGGTGGAGCGCTCCGAAACGATTGCCAGGCTCATTTCGCTCGAGAATGGGAAGGCGTTGCGCGACGCGCGCGGCGAGGTGGCCTATGCGGCGGAGTTCTTTCGGTGGAACGCCGAGGAGGCGGTGCGCATCTCTGGTGAGTTCGGCCTTGCCCCGGCCGGCGGAAACCGCATCGTCGTCGATTACCAGCCTATCGGCATCTGCGTTCTCATCACACCGTGGAATTTCCCGGCCGCGATGGCGACCCGCAAGATCGCTCCTGCCCTTGCCGCAGGCTGCACCGTCATCCTGAAGCCGGCGAGCGAGACGCCGCTGACGGCCTATGCACTTGCGGCTCTCTACGAGGAGGCTGGCGTGCCGCCGGGCGTCGTGAACGTGATGACAACATCGACGCCAGGCCCCGTCATCGCCGCGATGCTGGCCGACCCGCGCGTGCGAAAACTTTCCTTCACAGGCTCGACGGGCGTCGGCCGCACGCTTCTGGCGGAAGCGGCGAAAAATGTCATCTCCTGTTCCATGGAACTCGGCGGAAACGCGCCGTTCATCGTTTTTGACGATGCGGACATTGACGCGGCGATCGAGGGTTTGATGGTCGCGAAAATGCGCAATGCGGGTGAGGCCTGCACGGCTGCAAACCGCATTTATGTCCAGTCCGGTATCCACGATGCTTTCGCCGAAAAATTTACCCGACGCATGGCTGCCCTCAACGTAGGCCCGGGTGCGGATACGGATACGGAATGCGGGCCGATGATCACGCGCAAGGCGGTGGAGAAGATCGAGCGCCTTGTTACCGACGCCATTTCGCGCGGCGCGCGCGCCCTCTGCGGCGGACGAACATTGGCAGACCGCGGCTTTTTTTATCCGCCGACGGTGCTTGTCGATGTTTCCCCGGCCTCCGACATGGGTTGCGAGGAGATTTTCGGTCCCGTCGCGCCGCTCTACCGTTTCGAGAGCGAGGCCGAGGTCATCGCTGCCGCCAACGATACGGAATATGGCCTCGCCGCCTACATCTATACCCGCGACATTGGCCGCGGCATGCGCGTCGCCTCCAAGGTCGAGGCCGGCATGATCGCGCTTAATCGTGGACTGGTCTCCGATCCCGCCGCTCCCTTTGGCGGTGTGAAACAGAGCGGCCTTGGACGTGAAGGAGGGCAGCATCACGGTATCGCGGAGTTCATGGAAGCCAAGTACATTGCGACAAGTTTCTGAGGGAGGAACCTGTGGCCGCCGATCCGTTCCGCATTCGTGACCATGTCGCAGATTTCGACGCGATCGTCGGCGATATCCGTGCTCGTAGCCTTGCAACGCGGCGCACTGTCGCCATGGAGGCCAACATCGCCTATGGGGCTGGGCCTGGCGAGACGCTCGATATCTTCCTGCCAAACAGTGCCGGCTCGGACATGCCGATCCACATGTTCATCCATGGCGGCTATTGGCGGATGTTTTCCAAGGAGGACTATTCCTGCGTCGCTGAGACCATCACCGGCGCTGGCGCGGTCGCAGCCATCGTCGATTATTCCTTGATGCCCACGGCGAGAATGGACGTCCTGGTTGGTCAGGTCCTGAAAGCCAAGGCTTTCCTGCTGGCGCATGCCGATCGTTTTGGCGCCACGTCAAAGCGGTTTTCCGTCAGCGGCCACTCCGCCGGTGCACATCTTGCAACCTTTCTCTTCCATCGCTCGCCAGCGCCTTCGGGCGTAGTTGCTGCTTTCCTGCTTGGCGGGCTATACGATCTCGAACCCTTGCAGACGTCTTTCCTGCGGGACGAGATCGCCTTGAGCGACGAGGAGGTGCGACGGTTTACGCCCATGCATCACGAGCACGATCCAGCAACGCGTGTCGCTATCATGACCGGCGAACTGGAAACTGATCCGTTCAAAATCCAGGCAAACGCGTTCAGGGACATTCTTGCCGCCCAAGGGCTTGAGGTGCGGGCATCGAAGGTCACAGACGGCAATCACATGAGCACGGTACGCGATCTCGCCGTCGCTGGCACGCCTGCGGCGGCAGCATTGCGCGCCTTGATTGCCAATAATGCCGGTGAGGAACCGAAGCGATACACCTTCCCTTGACCGCCGGTTTTTCGTGAATCGAAGTGTGATGCATCGGCTCCTATGGCCGGTACCAAGTCGTGCCGATCCGCGTCGTCGAACGTCGCGCAAAGGCCGACCGTGTCCTAAAAATCGGCGACTTTGCCCCAGGCGGATCCCCCGAAGCGGTCGGGGTGGTAAGGCCTGGGATCGACGATCGGCTCATCGCCCGTGACGATATCGGCAATCAGATGTCCGGCGCCCGGCCCGATGCCGAAGCCGTGGCCGCTGAAGCCGGCAGCGAGGATGAAACCGGGTAAGGTGGCGATCTCGCCGATCCCCGGTACGCCGTCGGGCGTGCTGTCGATATAGCCTGCCCAGGTCGCGCTGATATCGGTCTTCTTCAAGGCGGGCAGAAGCTCGAGTGCCCGCGCATGGGTGAGGGCAATGGTGGCCTCGTCGACCGTCGGGTCGAGGACGCGCATGCGCTCCATCGGCGTCGGTCTGTCGAGCCGCCAGCGTGCCAGAGATTCGTGGCCGGAGCGAAACCCTTCCAACCCGCCGGGTGCGAGACTGCGCCAGCGCCGGGCGAACATCGGCAGGAACTGCCGTGCGAAGCGGAACTGCTGCGGCGTCGGATCGACTCGGGCGCGGCCGCTGATCGCCAGCGTGTGGCCGCCATCGCGGCGTCGCGTCACCGAAACGGCGGATGTGTGCAGCGCATCCGGAAGGCTGCCTGCGCCCGGAGATACGGAGAGGATCGAGGAGCGTATCGAGGCTTGCGGAAATCGAATGCCGAGCTGGCGGCAGAAGCAGGAGGCCCAGGCGCCACCGGCGAGGACCGCGATTTTCGTGCGGATCGTGCCGTGCTCGGTGACGACGCCCGAGAGCCTGCCGCCTTCGACGTCGAGGCCGCGGGCAGCACAGGACTGATGCACCGTGCCGCCGAGTTTCAGGATCGCACGGGCGACGGCCGGCGCAGCGCTCGCCGGATCGGCGGTGCCGTCGGTCGGCGAAAAGACCCCGCCTTTCCATGATGTGCCGGTGGCATGCCCGCGTTCGGTTGCCTCTGCGCTGCTCAGCATATGCGTCGTGACGCCGACCGAGCGGGCGAAATCGCGCCAACGGGCCCAGCCGGACAGTTCCTGGTCGCTATTGCTGAGATAAAAGAGGCCGCAGCGGCGGAAGCCGGTGTCCTCACCGGTCTCAGTGGCGAAGCGCTCCCACAGATCGAGGCTCTTCGTCGACATCGGCAATTCGCGGGCGTCGCGGTTCTGCTGGCGGCACCAGCCCCAGTTGCGGCTCGATTGCTCGGCGCCGATCAGTCCCTTCTCGATGAGGGCCACCTTCAATCCGCGCCGGGCGAGATAATAGGCGGTGAAGACGCCGACGATGCCGCCACCGATGACCACGACATCAGCAGTGGAAGGCAGTTCCGGCGTGGTGTCGACGCGGTTGAGCGGTGCGGGCATGGGAGAATCTCCGTTTTAACCGTAGTGTAGCGGATCCGACGCCACGGCTTTGCCGGAGATCGGTTGGTGGCAGCAGAAGATTCCGTGTTGGGAGGACGCCAGCAGCCGTTTGTGCTTCGGCCTGTCTCGTAACGCGATCGACAGGCCAGCATCCTGTGTTAAGGTTGATGCCAGAAAGTAGCAGCATAATATGCTGTGTGATTGGCGATCTCGAGCAAGTGAGGGCGTGTGGGATGAAACTCGACCGGATCGACGTAAAAATTCTCTACGAACTGCAGAAGAACGGCCGCGTCACCAATGTGGAACTCGCCGAACTGGTCAATCTCTCGCCGAGCCCCTGCTTGATGCGGGTGAAGAAGCTGCAGTCGGAGGGTTATATCGAAGGTTATTCGGCCCAGATCAACGTCAGCAAACTGGGGCAGACGCTGACGGTGTTCACCGAGATTACCCTGAAAAACCACCGGCAGATCGACTTCGCCCGCTTCCTGGCGGCGATCGAGAAGGTCGACCAGGTGATCGAATGCCATCTGGTTTCGGGCGGCTACGATTATCTGCTGAAATTCGTCACCGCCGGGATCGACGAATACCAGACGATCATGGAGCGCCTCACCGATATGGACGTCGGCATCGACAAGTATTTCAGCTTCGTCGTCCTGAAATCGCCGATCATCAAAGCCCACATGCCGCTAACCACCTTGTTTCCGCATTAGCCGGCGAGAGGACCGCAGCCGGGCACCCGCTCAAACGCAAGATTTCGGGGTTCCAGACCGACCTCACCCCGTTGTCTTTCCCCGATCCAACCGGTCCTAAGCAGATGCCGATTCTCTGTCGCAGGTTGTTCTCCCTGTAACAATAAGCTTCATACTGATTGGAAGGACTTGCGACAGAATTTCGGGCTTGCTTTCCAAAGCCATGTTCGCTGCCACCTGCAGATCTCGTGCCGTGGTGCCCAGGCTTTTCAACACGACCTGACCGGGTGCGCGCCATGTCTGGCAAGCGTGCAGGAGATCGACGCTCAGTGCCGGCAATAGGCCCGCACCAGTTCCGGATCCTGCTGGAGCCCGTCGAGCCAGGCCGGATCGAGCGTCGGCACCGATGAGAAGAGCAGTTGCGAATAGGGGTGCTGCGGCGCCTTCACCGTCGAGGAGGTGATTTCCTCGACCTTCCTGCCTCCATACATCACGACGATCTCATCACAGATCGCCTCCACCACCGAGAGGTCGTGGCTGATGAAGATGTAGGAGAGGCCGAGTTCGCGCTGCAACTCCTTGAGCAGGTCGATGACTGCGGCGGCGACCACCGTGTCGAGCGCCGAGGTAATCTCGTCGCAGAGGATCAGCTTCGGATCGGCGGCGAGCGCCCGCGCGAAGTTGACGCGTTGCTTCTGCCCACCCGAGAGTTCGCCCGGCCGGCGATGGCGCAGGTTGCGGGGCAGGCGCACCATGTCGAGCAGTTGATCAATCCGGGCGTTCCGCGCCTTTCGATCCATGCCGTGGTAAAAGACCAGAGGCCTGGCGAGGATGTCCTCAACCGATTTTGCCGGGTTGAGTGCGGTATCGGCATATTGGAAGACGATCTGCATCTCGCGCAATTGATCGCGCGAGCGTTCGCGCGCGTTGCGGCGCAGTTCCGTCCCGTCGAAGACGATCTTGCCGACTGCCGCCGGCAGGATGCCGGCGATGGTCCGGGCAAGCGTCGACTTGCCGCAACCGGACTCGCCGATGATGCCGAGATTGCGGCCTTTTTCCACCTTCAGGCTCACGTGCTCGACCGCGCGAACGAGCGGCAGGCCGTCAGCCTGGCGCTGTCCATAGCCCGCGACCAGATCTTCGATCCTCAGCAGTGGAGCCGTCGCGGGTTCGGCGGAGCCAACTGCGCCGCGCGGTTTCGGCTCGAAGGCTGCGAGCAGCTCCCTGGTATAGGGGTGCTTCGCATTGTTGAGGATCTCGTCCGTGGTGCCGGCTTCCTGGGTCTCCCCGCCTTTCAGGACCACGATGCGGTCCGCGATCTGCGCGACGACGGCAAGGTCGTGGGAGACATAAACGCCTGATATGCCGCCCTTCTTCATGACCGACTTGAAGGCGCGCAGCACTTCGATCTGGGTCGTGACGTCGAGCGCCGTCGTCGGCTCGTCGAAGATGACGAGGGTCGGGTCGCCGATCAGCGCCATGGCAGCGGCCAGACGCTGCAGCTGGCCGCCGGAAACCTGGTGGGGATACCGGCTGCCGATCGTCTCGGGGTCCGGCAGGGACAGCGCCCGGAAGAGCTCGACGGCTCGGGCGCGCGCCTGGTCCGGCGACATCAGCTGGTGAATACGGGTGACTTCGATCACCTGGTCCATGATCGATGTGGCCGGGTTGAAGGCGGCAGCTGCCGATTGCGGGACATAGGCGACTTCGGTGCCGCGCACCTTGGCGCGCTGCTTCTCGCTGAGCGTGACCATGTCCTTGCCGCCGACCGAAACGCTGCCGCCGGAGATGCGACAGCCCGCACGCGTATGGCCCATAAGGGTCAGGGCGATGGTTGTCTTGCCCGAGCCGCTCTCGCCGATCAGCGCGACGATCTCGCCCTCGGCAACATCGAGGCTGACACCCTTGATGATTTCGACGCGTCGGCCGGAATCGGTGGTGGCCTCGACCTTCAGGTCACGGATTTCGATGAAATTGCTCATGACACACTCCGGTCGCGGATTTTCTGCGGCAGGTTGTCGATCAGCAGGTTGACGCTGATCGTCAGGCTGGCGATGGCGAGCGAGGGAAACATCACCGCCGGCGCACCGAATGGCAGGCCGCCGATGTTCTCGCGCACGAGCGCACCCCAATCGGCGTAGGGCGGCTGGACGCCAAGGCCGAGGAAGGAAAGTCCGGAAAGCAGCAGAACGATGAAGACGAAGCGGATGCCGAGATCGGCAAGCACCGGTCCGACGATGTTGGGCAGGATTTCCGAACGAATGAGATAGAGGGTGCTTTCGCCACGGATGCGCGCGACGGTGATGAAATCCATCGCGTTGATGTTGACGGCGAGCGCCCGGGCGAAGCGGTAAGCGCCTGGGATGTAGATCACCGACAGCGTCATGATCAGCACCGGAACCGAGGAGCCGACGGCAGCGACGACCACCAGGCCGAACAGCTTGCTCGGGATGGAGTTAAGCGCATCGAGAAAGCGGCTGAGGATCGTGTCCAGCCAGCCGCCGGCGACCGCTGCGATCATGCCGAGCACCACGCCGCAGAAACAGGCGATCGTGACCGCCGCCAGCGAGATGCCGACCGTATAGCGCGCGCCCATCAGAATCCGCGAGAGCATGTCGCGGCCGAGATAATCGGAGCCGAGCCAGAGTTCCCGGCTCATCGGGCCGAAATAGTCGAGATCAATAATCTCGCCGACGGGGTAGGGGATGACCCATGGTGCGAAGATCGCGACGAGCGCCCATAAGAGGATCACAGTGAAGCCGATCGCGCCGACGATGTTGAAGCGATAGCCAAACCGGGTTCCGGACAGCCGGCCGGAGGTGGTTTCAGAACTGGTCATGGTCATCGGAGCCTCGGATTGGAAAGGATGGCGATGATGTCGGCGATGGTGATCAGCAGCAGATAGCCCAGGCAGAAGATCATCGCGCAGCTCTGGATCAGCGGCAGGTCGCGGGTGGCGACGGCATCCAGCATCAGCTTGGCGATACCGGGATAGTTGAAAATGGTCTCGACGATGATCACGCCTCCAAGCAGATAGGACAGCGAAAGCGCAACGGCATTGACGATCGGGCCGAGCGCATTCGGCAGTGCATGGCGAAAGACGATGCGCGGCCGGGAAGCGCCCTTCAGCAATGCCATCTCGACATAGGGCGTGTTGAGCGTCTCGATGACAGCCGCCCGCGTCATGCGGATCATCTGGGCCGAGACGACGAAGGTGAGGGTGATCACGGGCATGGCATAGACCCGCAACAGATCGGTCAAACTGTGGACCTCATTGGCGAAAGAAAGTGCCGGCAGCCATTTCAGATAGACGGCAAAGATGAGCGCCGCGGAGGTCGCGACCATGAACTCCGGCACGGAGATGACGCCGATGGTGATCACCGTGACAATCCGGTCGTAAAGGGTGCCGCGCAGCATCGCCGCAGTGATCCCGAGCGTCAGCGCGATCGGTACGGAGAAAAGCGCGGTGACGCCGGCAAGTTTCAGCGTGTTGACGAAGCGGCCGGCGATGAGAGCGGCGATCGGCATGTCGTTGGCATAGGAGGTGCCGAGGTCGCCTTGCAGCAGCCCGACTAACCAGCGCAGGAACCGAAAGAGCGCCGGTTCGTCGAGATGCATGGCCTTGCGCAGGCCTTCGACGGCTTCCGGGGTGGCGGCTTGGCCGAGCAGGATCGTCGCCGTATCTCCAGGCAACAGCGTTGTCGCGAAGAAGACGGCGAAGGAGACGATCACCAGGGTGATCACGGCGACGAACAATCTGCTCAGTACAAGGGATAAGACCTGGCGGTTCACGGGCGTCTTCCCTTTGCGTTCGAGTTGAGTTCCATCAAGGCAGATGGACGAACTGGGGCGCGGCTGCAGCCCCAGTCTCCTTTGCTGCATCAGGCTTCAAGCCAGACATATTCCGCGAAAGCGTATCCCATCTGGCCGCCGAGCGGGTTGGCTTCCAGGCCCTTGAGCTTGGCGGTCGTGGCATCGACGTTCGAGATATAGGCCGGAATGATAGTGCCGGCTTCCTGGGCGACCATGCCCTGCATCTCGTTATAGATCGTCTTGCGCTTGTCTTGATCGAGAGAGCCGCGCGCCTCGATCAGCATCTTGTCGAACTTCTCCGACTTGTAGTGGCTTTCGTTCCACGGAGCGTCCGAGGTGTAGAGCAGGGAGAAGAGGATATCGGGTGTCGGCCGCGGGTTGATATTGCCGAAGTGGATCGGCGCCTTGAGCCAGTAATTGTCCCAATAACCATCGGATGGCACGCGCTGCACATCGAGCTTCATGCCGATTTCGGCGCCGGCCGCCTGGATGATCATGGCCATGTCGATAGAAGAGCTCGCCGCATCGGAAGCGATGATCGGAATGGACTGGCCAAGCACGCCGGCCTTTTCGAAGTGGAACTTCGCCTTCTCGGGATCGAAGGCTCGCGCTTTCAGCTCTGCGTCATGATAGAAGTTCGCCGGCGAAACGGGTTGATCGTTGCCGACTTCACCGAGACCGCGCAGTGCCGATTTGACGATCTGTTCGCGGTTGACGAGATATTTCATGCCCTCGATGAAGTCCCGCTTGTTGCCGGGCTCCATATCCAGTCGCATGTTGAGATTGGTATAGTTGCCGGACGTCGTCTTAGACAAGGTGAAGCCGTCGCCCTGGGCCTCGACGAGGCGCATAGAGCGCGGATTGATCGTGGCTGCGAGATGGATGTCGCCCGCAAGCAGTGCGTTTACACGGGCATTGTCGTCGCTGATCGCGAAATATTCGAAGGAATCGACGTTCGGGCCGGATTTCCAGTAATTCTTGTTCTTGATCCCGACCGACCGAACGCCTGGCTCGAATACTTCCTTGACGAAAGCGCCGGTGCCGTTGGCCTTGGTGAAATCGGTCGTGCCGTCGGAAACGATCATGAAATGATGCATCGACAGAATGGTCGGCAGGTCGGCATTCGGGCTGGCGAGCGTGATCTCGACGGTCTGTTTGTCGATGGCCTTGAACCCGGTCATCTGGGCGGCGATCTTGGCGACCTTCGAACCGACGGATGGGTCGAGATGGCGCTTCAGCGAGAAAACCACGTCATCGGCGGTCAGCGGCTTGCCGTCGTGGAAGGTGACGCCGGTCTTCAACTTGACCGTCCAGGTCTTCGCATCCTTGGACTCGATTGCGTCGGCAAGCTCCATCTGCGGCGTGCCTGATTTGTCGAGGAAGGTAAGGCGGTTATAGAAGGAGCAGCACCGGACATAGTCGGTGGAGAGCGACGCCTTGGCGGGGTCGAGCGTATCGGCCGTGGAGGACGACCAGCCGGCCGCTTTGAGCGCGCCGCCGGAAACGGGCGTGGCGGCGAGCGCCTTGCCGGCACGGCCAAGCACGAGCCCGCCGGCTGATATGGCCACGCCGCCCGCAAGCATCATATGCAGCAATTCACGACGGGTGGCGCCACGACGAATGGCGCTTTCGACCATGGCGTCGTCGGAGCTGGTCCAATTGGTGATTTTGTCGTTCATCTCATTCCCCTTTTCTTGTGTGGCGGGCTGCCCGTTGCGGGCAGGCCCGATCTGCTTTCAAAGTCGGGCGCGCGCAGCGGCCACGGCATCGGCAAGGCCGGCCATGGAGGTGAAATGGTAATCGGGTTTGGTGAACTCGGCCGGTTCGATCGTGCCGCCGTAACCCTTCTCGGCATGCCGCCGCTCGATCCAGCAATTGGTCAGCCCGAGTTTCCTGGAAATCCCGATATCGTGGTACTGGCTCTGGGCGACATGCAGGATGTCGTCCTTCGAATGTCCTTCCGAGGCGACGTAGTCGAATACCTTCTCGAAGAAGGCGGGATCGGGTTTCTCGGTGCCCGTATCATCCGCGGTGAAGGCGGCATAAAAGGGATTGCCGAGTTCCTTCTCGAAGAAATCGAAGGCCCAGCGGCGGGCGTTGGTCATCGCCACGAGGCGGTAATCCTTCGCAAGACTTGCCAGCGCCGCGGCGCTGTCTGCAAAACCCTTCCAGCTCTTCGCCGAGTCCCGCAGCCGTTCGCCATATTTTTGCTCAGTGGGCAGGCCGAGCTTCGGCGCGATCGCAAGGTAGACGCGCACGAGGTCGTCCGGAAAGAGATCGGCATCCTTGGAGTAGCGGGCTGCGCGGTAGAGGCTAAGCGCTTGCTCGCCGTCGACTGTGCTTCCGACCTCGGCCGCGATCTCGGCGAAGCAGGTCTTGAGGCCGCCCTCGAAGTCGATAAGCGTGCCGACGACGTCGAAGGTCATGTATTTGAATTCCGAAAGGCTCTTGCTCACGTGAATTCCCCAGTGTTCGGCTCCGATGGGAGCTCGGCTTCTCGAAGAAGAAAATTCTGTTCCGCTGGCGGGGTCATTGTCCCGCTCTTGTATGGGAAGGCCCGCATCTGCCGGGATCCAGGCCTTTCGTTGTCTTCAGTTTGTCACCTGCACTGCGCCGGATTCGCCGAATAGACGCCATGAGGCGGCACAAAATACCGAATCTGACGGTTTCCCGATATTCTCAGGCCTGCAGCGCCCGACGCACATCCGGGTCCTCCAGCGTCTCGTCCAGCGTCATGCGGGTGCGCTCGACGATCGCGTCGATCTCCGTTTCGGTGCAGCAGAGCGGCGGCGCATAGCCGAGCACACCATTGCCGAAGGCGCGGATGACGAGGCCGTTCTCCCAGGCGCGATCGAAGATACGGCGGGCGGGTTCGGCAGATGCCGGCAACGGCGTTTTGTTCACCTTGTCGACCACGAGCTCGACGGCGGCGAGCATGCCGCGGCCGCGGACATCGCCGACGAGCGGATGATCCCTCAGAGAATCCAGGCCCTGCATCAGCCGCGCACCGGCCCTGAGGCCGTTTTCGAGAAGGCCGTTTTCGTAGAGCTTCAGGACTTCCAGGCCGACCGCGGCGCTGACGGGATGGGCCGAATAGGTATAGCCATGGCCGACGGCAGCAGCACCCGCGCCCTCGGCAATCGTTTCATAGACGTGATCGGCCATCAAGACAGCGCCCATGGGGACATAGCCGGAGGTGAGGCCCTTGGCTGTCGTCATGAAATCGGGCACGACCTCATCCTCGGTGCAGGCAAAAAGCGGGCCGGTGCGGCCAAAGCCGGTAATCACCTCGTCCGCGACAAAAAGGATGTCGTGCGAGCGGCAGAATTCACGCATGGCTTTCATCCAGCCTTTCGGCGGAACCAGAACGCCGCCCGAGCCCTGGATCGGCTCGACATAGAAAGCGGCAACGCGTTCCGGCCCGATCGCCTCGACCTTGCTTTTCAGCGCCGCAAGCGAGGCGTTGATGATCGCCTCCGGATTGTCGCCCACCGGGTTGCGATAGGCGTAGTGAGACGGAATCTTATGCTGCCAATCGAATGGAACGCCGAAGCCGGCATGGAAGGCAGGCAGCGCTGTCAGACCCGCACCGACCGTCGAGGAGCCATGATAGCCCTGTTCGACGGAGATGAACTGATCGCGCTCGGGCCGTCCACGGGCATGCCAGTAGTAGCGGATGAAGCGGATCGTGCTGTCCACCGCATCGGAGCCGCCGAGCGTGAAATAGACATGGTTGAGATCGCCCGGTGCGCGGTCGGCGAGTTCGCCGGCAAGCCGGATCGCGGGCTCTGAGCCGAGGCCGAAATAGGCCGTCGCATAGGGAAGCTCGCGCATCTGCCGGGCTGCTGCCTCGACGATGCTTTCGTGGCCGTAACCGGCATTGACGCACCAGAGGCCGGCGAAGCCGTCGATCAGCTGCTTGCCGGAGGCGTCGGTGACCGTCGCGCCCTTGGCCGAGGCCAGCACGCGCACGCCAAGCTTTTCATGGCCTCGATAGGAGGCGACAGGATGAATGAGGTGGGCGCGATCGAGTTCGATGAGGGAATTGCTGTACATGGAGATCTCCGGATCAGCCGAGTGCCTGGCTGGCGAGGGCAAAGGTGGTGGCGGTCGGATCGGCGGTGTCGCGAACCAACGGCTTTTTCATGGTGATTCCGCCGCCGACATGGGCGAGCCCCTGTTCGGCGAGCCATGGGGAAAGCCCGGTCTCATCAGTGGTGTCGACCCTGAGGAACCGTCCGGGCCGTCTGGCGATGAAATGTTCGATGAGTTTCCTGGCCTGCCCGAGGTCGGCGGCCACCACGGGTCCGATCACTTCGCCGCGGCCGAAGGGACGCAGGCAAGCGAACCCGGAAACGTGGCCGTCGCGGCGAATGACGGCGAATGCGCCGATCCCGGCGAAATAGGAGAGCAGCCCTTCGCGATCGGCGCCGAAGGCAAGTCGGTCGAGGGCTACGATAGCAGGGAGGTCGGCGTCTGTAGCCGCTTGCGTTTCCGCCGACGCGGCGATGTCTCCGGCAAGGCCCTGATGTTGTGCCACGGTTCCCGTCTCGTGGAAGCCAAGCTTCTGGTAGAGCGGCAGGCCTGCCGTCGTCGCCACCAGCCTCAGCGGCCGGTCTCCGGCGATCAGCAGTGCGGCGTCCATTAGCTTGCGGCCGAGGCCCCTGCCGCGCATCGTCTCGTCGACGATGACCATGTTGATGGTCGCACAATCTTCCTTATACGGCGTGACGAGGACGGTGCCCACGACCTTGCCGTCCTCGACCGCAACCATCCCGTCGCTCAAGGCGAGCGCCAACTGCCAGTCTTCCGTCCGATGCGGCCAGCCCGCCTGTCTTGAGAGCGCGACGGCGGCTTCCAGATGGTCGGGGCCGAACGGGACGATTTCGATCTGACTTGCTTGCATGGGAGCGTCCTTCATGTCGTGCCCGCCAGTCTGGCGGAGCGCCGGCGGGCAGATCGTCTGAAGGCCATGGTTCAAGCAGTATCTTATGGCTTTGCTGTCATCGGCCACCGCATCTTATGCTAGAACCGATCGATATCATCGGATCCGGGGCCCGTCAGTGCATCATCGCCAGCGCTGCCGTAAAGAAATCTTCGCCTCCGAAGTTTCCTGATTTCAACGCCAGAAGCATATCGCCCTGGGCATTGCCGACGGTGCGCAGCACCGGCACGCCGGGCGCAATCTCCGGGCCGATAAGAAATGCCGGAATGGCGAGCCGGTCGACGGCAGCGCCCGAGGTTTCACCGCCGGCGATCACAAGGCGCCGCACGCCTCTCTCCACCAGTTCGGCTGCGATGATCGACGTCGCGGTTTCGATCGCGTGGCCGGAGGCCTCTCGTCCGTACAGCGATTGCAGCCGGGATACGGTTTCAGGCGCCGCACTCGCGGCGATGACGACGGGGCCGGCGGAGATGCGCTCTCCGGCCCAGGAAATCGCCGTGGCGATCTCATCCGGACCAGCAAGCAGCCGCTCCGGATCGAGCCGCAGGACGGGCATCGACCGTTCGGCGACGTCGAGCTGATGGAGCGTCGCCTTGGAGCAACTGCCGGCAACGATCGCTGAAAGTCCGCCCACGGGGCGAATGGCGTCCGCCGTTGTCGCGCCGCCGGAGGATATCCGGCCGGAGCGGACGAGCGCACGGGCCAGGCCGAGGCCGAGGCCGGACGCACCGGTGGACACCGGCGTTTCGAGAGCGACCTCGCCGAGCGTTTCAAGATCCCGTTCGAAAATCGCATCGGCGATAACAGCGGTGACGCCTGCGGTGCGAAAGGAATCGAGCCTCGCCTTGACGGCGCCGGGTCCGGCCGCGATGGTCGTGAGATCGATCAGCCCGACAGCGTTGCGCGATTGGCGGGTGAGAACCCGAACGAGATTGGCGTCATGCATCGGATTGAGCGGGTGGTCCTTGAGCGGGCTTTCGTTCAACGGTTGTCCGCCGACGAAGAGATGGCCAAGATAGACGCTGCGCCCTGTTTCTGGAAAGGCGGGCGTCACCAGCACGACGCCGCCACCGGCCGCCTCGCTCAATGCCTCGGTGACCGGACCGATATTGCCGGCATCGGTGGAATCGAAAGTCGAGCAGATCTTGTAAAGCACATGGCCGGCGCCCCGCTGGCGCAGCCATCGCTCGGCGCTCGCCGCAGCCGCCACGGCGTCCGAGGCCGGGACGGAGCGGATCTTCAGGGAAACGACGACGGCATCGACATCCGGCAGGGCGAGCGACGGGTGGGGGATGCCGACCGTCTGCACCGTGCGCAGGCCGTTCTTCGTCAGTGTGTTGGCAAGGTCGGAGGCGCCCGTATAGTCGTCAGCGATTGATCCGAGGAAAATAGCCATCGTCTAGCTCCGTGCAAAAGGTTTGAACCAGCCAAGACCGTCCAGTGTGTGGCCGCGCGGGATGTATTCGCAGCCGACGAAACCGTCATAAGCCAGGCGGTCGATTTCGCCGAACAGATAGGGATAGTTCAGTTCCTCCCCCTCAGGCTCATTGCGTGACGGCACGCTGGCGATCTGGATATGGCCGGTGATCGGCAGCAGACGTCGCAACGCCATAGTGACGTCGCCACGGATGATCTGCCGGTGATAGATGTCGAACTGCAGCTTCAGGTTCGGCAGGCCGCATTCGGCAATCAGCCGCTCGGCCACGCCGAAGTCGTTGAGGAAATATCCCGGCATGTTTCGCCCGTTGATCGGCTCGAGCAGCAGATCGATGCCCTTTTCCGCAAGCCGCCCGGCGGCATAGGTGACGGAGCGCCGATAAGAAGAGGCGGCGTCTTCGTCATGACGGTCGGCGATGCCTGCCATCAGGTGTAACCGTCTGACGCCCGTTGCCGCCGCATAGTCCAGTGCCCGCTCGACATCGGCTTTCAGCGCATCGAACCGTCCGGGAAGAGCGGCGATGCCACGTTCGCCTGCTGCCCAGTCGCCCGGCGGCAGGTTGAACAAGGCCTGCTGCAGATTGTTGCGGGCAAGCCGTTCGGCGATCGCCTCCGGAGCGGCTTCATAGGGAAAAAGGTATTCGACGGCGGCAAAGCCGGCATCGGCTGCGGCGTCGAAGCGATCGAGGAACGACCATTCGTTGAACATCATCGTCAGGTTGGCGGCGAAAACCGGCATGTCTAGCGTTCCTTTTAGAGGCTCTGCGGCTCTTTGGTGGAGCTGGGCAATTCAGCGCCGGAAAGCTTGGCGTAGAGCCGCGCGAGCGAGGAATCGTCGTCACGGCCCATGCCCGCCCCGGAGGCGGCCAGATACATCTGCAGGGCGGCTGCCGCGAGCGGTACCGGATAACGCTCGGAGCGGGCCATGTCTTGGACGATACCGAGATCCTTGACGAAAATCTCGATGCTGCTGAGCGGCGTATAGTCTCCGGCCAGCACATGCGGCACGCGGTTTTCGAACATCCAGGAATTGCCGGCCGAAGCCGTGATCACCTCATAGACCTTGTCGAGGTCGAGGCCCTGCTTGGCGGCAAAGGTTATGGCCTCACAGGCGGCCGCGATGTGCACGCCGGCGAGAAGCTGGTTGATCATCTTGAAGGCAGCACCTTTTCCGGCCTCGTCGCCAAGCTCGTAGACCTTGGCGGCCATGGCGTCGAGACCCGGGCGCGCCGTATCGAAGGCCTGTCTGGAGCCGGATGCCATGATCGTCAGTTCGCCACGCGCCGCCTTGGCCGCGCCGCCCGAAATCGGCGCGTCGAGATAATGCAGGCCGAGAGCCTCCGTCCGCTGTGCCAGATCGCGCGCGACGGCGGGATCCATGGTGGCCGACGAGATAAAGACGGCGCCGGGCTTCATCGCATTTGCGACGCCTTGGGGCCCGAACAGCACGGCCTCGGTCTGCGCGCCGTTGACGACCACGGAGACGACGATGTCGGCATCCTTTGCCGCAGCGGCGGGGGTCGCCGCGCCCCGTCCGCCATCGGCGACGAAGCGGTCCACCGCCGCCGGCGTGATGTCATATCCAACGACATCGAGCCCGGCGCGCTTCATCGACTGGGCCATTCCAAGCCCCATGGAACCAAGACCGATGACGGCCGCGATAATGTCGGGACCTGAGTTTTCAGCAAGCGGTGACATGAGGAGCTTCTCCAGTCTTGTGAGAGAGGTCTGCGCCCCTCCGGGTACCATCCCGGAGGGGCTATTGTTCAGCGATTGACGCTTTTCGCCGGAACCGTCAACACGGCCAGCGAACCAATGACTAAGGCAGCCGCCAGCAGATACATGCCGGCGCTGTTGGTGCCGGTAAAGTCTTTGAGATAGCCTACCAGAAACGGCCCGAGAAACCCGGCGAGGTTGCCGACCGAATTGATCCAGGCAATGCCGGCCGCAGCGCCCGTGCCGGCGAGAAAAGCCGTCGGAAGCGACCAGAACAGCGGCGCGCAACTGATGGCGCCGGCAGCAGCCAGCGACAGGCAGACAATCGAGACCGTCGTGCTCGTCGCCATCGTCGCCGCGACGAACCCACCGGCGGCGATGAAGGCCGGGACGACGAGGTGCCAGCGGCGTTCGCGCAGCCTGTCGGCGGAACGTCCGAGCGCCAGCATCACGACGAATGTGCAGATATAGGGGATCGCGGAAATCAGGCCGATATTGAGGTTTCCGTTGACGCCCGAGGCCTTGACGATGGTCGGCATCCAGAAATTCAGGCCATATTGCCCGAGCACGAAGCAGAAATAGATCAGGCACATCAGCCAGACGCGACGGTCGGTCAGCGTTGCGCCGATGCTGTGCGGGCTTGCTGTCTTGGCCCGGTTCTCCGCCTCGATATTGGCCGTCAGCACGCGCTTTTCCTCATCGTTCAGCCATTTCGCGCCCTGGATCGTATCATCAAGGTAGAAGAACGTCGCAACGCCGAAAAGAATAGCCGGAATGGCTTCGATCAGGAACATCCACTGCCAGCCGGAAAGTCCGTGCGTGCCGTGGAAACTATCCATCAGGAGACCCGAAAGCGGATTGCCGAAAATGGCGGATATCGGGATCGCGGACATGAAGGTGGTGATGATCCTGGCGCGGCGATGGGCCGGGTACCACGCGGTCAGATAGAGAATGATGCCGGGAAAAAATCCGGCTTCGGCAACGCCCAGCAGGAAACGGAGGACATAGAAGACGGTTTCCGAAGAGGTGAACATTAAGGCGGCGGAAATGATGCCCCAGGTGACCATGATGCGGGCGATCCACACCCGCGCGCCAACCTTGTTCATGATGATGTTGCTCGGCACTTCAAACAGAAAATAGCCGATGAAGAAAATGCCGGCGCCGATGCCATAGGCGGCTTCCGAGAGGCCGAGCTCGCTCGACATCTGCAGCTTGGCGAAACCGACATTGACGCGGTCGAGATAGGCGACCACGTAGCACAGCATCAAAAACGGTACGATGCGCCAGAATACCTTGCCATAGGCACGGTCTTCGAGCGTCTGGGCGGGATGTAAGCCAACAACTGGCGCTTGCGTCTGCAGCGTCATGATTTTCTCCTCCGATTGTTGCCGCGGTCTCCTTGAGATCCTACCGCGGCACGCCATGCCACTTTTTGGCAGCGCTGCCATTCTTATTAATCCATTTTGGCAGCGCTGCCAACGGCAAATTGGTAGCGCTGCCAAAAAAACCTTGCTTCTTGGCGGTAGCGGTGAAAGATGGGGCAGAGCGGTGGTCATCGGGCGGGCAGGCCGGGCAACCACCTCAACAGTCGGGTTCAAACGTAACGATGGAATTCAAACATCAACCGACGGTGACGCTTGCCGAGGTCGCGGAAGCGGCCGGTGTCGGCGAGAGCACGGTGTCGCGCGTACTGCGCAACCACGGTTCGTTTTCCGGCAAGACGCGGGAGCGGGTAATGGCCGCCGTCGAGCGGCTGGGATACGTGCCGAACCGGATCGCAGGAACGCTTGCCTCTACCGGTTCGCGTCTTGTCGCCTTCGTCATTCCCTCTTTGTCCAACATCGTCTTTCCCGATGTGCTGCGCGGTGCCAGTGCCGTTCTGGAGGAAAACCGGTATCAGGCGGTTTTCTCCGTGACCGACTATGATCCGGGCAAGGAGGAAGCGCTCGCCGCCGCGATGCTTGCCTGGCGGCCGGCGGCGGTCATGCTGGCGGGATGCGAGCATACCGAGGGCACGGTGAAGATGCTGCGCGCCAGCGGGTGTCGGATCGTCGAACTGCTCGATCTCGACGGCGATGCTCTCGACATCGCGGTCGGCTTCTCGAACCGCGCGGCTGGACGGGAGAGCGCTGCCTTCCTGCTCAAACAGGGGTATCGCCGGATCGGCTATGTCGGTCACGACCTGAACCGCGATACCCGTGCCGGCAAGCGTTTTTCCAGCTTTTGCGAAACGCTCGATGCGCATGACACCCAGCTCGTCGCCCGTGAAATTCTCGCCGGCGCTTCGTCCGTGGAAAATGGCAGGCTGGGGCTGGAGCGGCTGCTTGCCCGGACGGCCGATCTCGATGCGGTTTATTTCTCCAACGACGACATGGCGCTGGGCGGCTATTTTCACTGTCTGGCCGAGGGGATAGCGATCCCCTCGAAGCTCGCCATTTTCGGCTATAACGGCCTCGATATCGGCCGGGCAACACCGCAGCCATTGTCGACCATCCGAACGCCGCGCGTGGCGACGGGGCAGATCGCCGCGCAGCTGATCGTCGCCAATGCACCGCCGCAGGCCGTCGATCTCGGCTTTGAACTGATCGAAGGGGCAACCGCCTAATATATTGGAGGAACTGTCATGTCCGACGCGCGCCTGCGTGAGGAAATCTGCCGATACGGCCGCTCGCTGTTCGAACGCGGGCTGACGCCCGGTTCGTCGGGCAACATATCGTTGCGGCTGGAGGATGGCGGCTGGCTGGTCACGCCGACCAACGCCTCGCTCGGCTTTCTCGACCCGGCACGGATCTCCAGGCTCGATGCCGAAGGCCGGCTTCTGTCCGGCGACAAGCCGACCAAGGAAATTCCGCTGCATACGGCCCTTTACGATACGCGCGGCAGCGCCCGCGCCATCGTCCATCTTCACTCCACCCACGCGGTGGCACTGACCATGCTGCCGGAGATCGATCCGCGCGCCGCCCTGCCGCCGATGACGCCATATTATCTGATGCGCGCCGGCGAAACCGCGCTGGTGCCCTATTATCGTCCGGGCGATCCGGCGGTGGCCGATGCCATCCGCGGGCTGGCGGGCAAGTATTCGTCGGTGCTGCTGGCCAATCACGGACCTGTTGTCGCCGGCGACAGCCTGGAGGCGGCGGTCTTTGCGACCGAGGAACTGGAGGAAACGGCGAAGCTCTATCTGCTGTTGCGCAACCTCAATCCCCGTTTCCTCAGCCCGGCGCAGGTGGCCGATCTCGTCAACACGTTCGGCCTCGACCTTCCGTCGCATCACGATCACGATCACGGCGGCGATTGAAGGCGTCACTCCGCCGGCCGTTGACCGCGGGCAAGCGCGCAACCTTCTGCCAAACCCTGCTTTCGATACGATAGATTCTGCTTCCGATGCCGCCAATTCAGGCGAGTTGCGGGCGAAGCGATGCCTATGATTGTGATAGTTCCGATCGTTCAAGGATACGCAGATGACGACGTTCCGTCCGAAATACATCACCTTCGACTGCTATGGCACGCTGACCAACTTTCAGATGGCGGAAGCGGCGCGCGACCTCTACGGCGAAGAACTCGACGAGCCACGCATGGCGGAGTTCATCAAGAATTTCGCCGCCTATCGGCTCGACGAGATCTTGGGCGACTGGAAACCCTATGCCGAGGTGGTGCACAATTCGCTCGAGCGGACATGCAAGCGCAACGGCGTGACCTTTCGCGATGAAGCCGCCCGGATGATCTATGAGCGGGTTCCGAGCTGGGGGCCGCATTCGGATGTTCCAGCCGGTCTCGCCAAGGTCGCCAAGGAAATCCCTTTGGTCATCCTCTCCAACGCCATGAATTCGCAGATCATGTCGAACGTCGAAAAACTGGGCGCGCCCTTCCATGCGGTCTATACCGCCGAGCAGGCGCAGTCCTATAAGCCACGCTTCAAGGGCTTTGAATATATGCTCGATATGCTGGGCTGCGGGCCGGAAGACGTGCTGCATTGCTCGTCCTCCTTCCGCTACGACCTGATGTCGGCCCACGATCTCGGCATCAAGAACAAGGTTTGGGTCAATCGTGGCCACGAGCCGGCCAATCCCTACTACGGTTATGTCGAAATCCCTGACATCTCGGGCCTGCCTGGCGTCGTCGGGCTCTGACGGAGACACGCGGATGCAGTTCGAATCCTACTGGCACGACACGGCACCAGCCTTTGCCGGCGGCGCTCAAGGCCCCGTCGAAGGACATTACGACGTCGCCGTCATCGGCGCCGGCTTCACCGGGCTTGCCGCGGCGCGCCAGCTCGCGAAGGCCGGCGTCAAGGTCGTGGTGCTGGAGGCCGAACGGGTCGGCTGGGGAGCGTCGGGACGCAATGGCGGCCACCTCAACAACGGGCTCGCCCACAGTTTCCTGTCCGCCAAATCAGCACTCGGCGTGGAGCGAGCCGTCGCCCTCTACAAGGCGTTCGACGATTCCATCGACACGATCGAGGCGATTATCGCCGAAGAGGGGATCGACTGCAATTTCCGCCGCGCGGGCAAGTTGAAGCTTGCCTCCAAGCCGCAGCATTTCGATGCCATTGCCCGCAATTTCGAGGCTGTTCACAAAGAGGTCGATCCGGACACCGCACTTCTGACGGCGAGTGATCTGAAAAGCGAGGTCGGCTCGCCTTTCCATGGCGCCATGCTCTCGAAGAAGAGCGCGATGATGCATATGGGCCGCTATGTCGCCGGGCTCGCCACTGCGGCCGCCCGCCATGGCGCCGTCATCTTCGAAAGGGCGGCGGTGACGGCACACCGGCAGGGCAACGGTCGCCATAGCCTTGCGACCGCACGCGGCACCGTCACCGCAGACCACGTCCTGGTCGCGACTGGCGCCTATACGCCGTCGCTCTTTAATTATTTCCGCCGCCGGATCATTTCCGTCGGCAGCTTTCTGATCGCGACCCGTCCGCTGACCGACGCCGAAATCGCCGCTACGATGCCGGGTAACCGGACCTGTGTGACGTCGATGAACATCGGCAACTATTTCCGGCTGTCGCCCGACAGGCGGCTGATCTTCGGCGGTCGCGCCCGGTTTTCCGCCACATCGGATCAGCGCTCGGACGCGAGGAGCGGCGACATTCTGCGCGCCAGCCTGGCTGAAATCTTCCCGCAGCTTGCCGGCGTCGAGATCGACTATTGCTGGGGCGGGCTCGTCGACATGACGAAGGACCGCTATCCGCGCGCCGGCTATGTCGATGGTGTCTGGTATGCCATGGGCTATTCCGGCCACGGCGCCCAGCTCTCCACCCATCTCGGCATGATCATGGCCGACGCCATCCTCGGCAAGGTCGACCGTAATCCGATCAAGGGGCTCGAATGGCCGGCCGTTCCCGGCCATTTTGGAAAGCCGTGGTTCCTGCCGCTCGTCGGGCTCTATTACAAGACGCTCGATCGCTTCCAGTAACGGGCCGGAGGCAGGACTGGGATGAGCACCTGCGCGGCGCTCAACTATCTGGCCTCACTGACTGGATAGATCCTGAGAATCCCAAGGCGGTTATCAGTCGTGATCGCTGCAATACCCGCTTCATATGCCGCGCGGACGATTGCCTCATGCAATTGCTCGGGTTCGCTCTCTCCGGTAAGGACCTCCAAACAGATTCTCACCGCCGTGAGGAATTCCTCACCATCGTCGGTGGGCCATTCCTTCAGCAACAGTTGGGCAGCCTCGTGAGCGGTACGGATCACCTTGCGATCTTTCCCTTCGGCAAAAACAAGAATTATCGTTGGGAACTTTCTCACCATATCGAATCTCATTGCCCCTGAACTCCGCGGGACGACCAGTGCCAATGCCGGGCCATGGTTCGGACCGAGATTGGCCGCACATGCTCGTCAACCATCTTCCGCGTCATCTCGACAATCACGTGCCTATCCTCCGGTTGGTGGGAAGGAGGAGTTCGCTAGATTGGCTTTTAGCTCGCGGGCTGCCGCCTCAAGGAGTCGCTTGAATTCTTCGGAGGTCACGCCATCCGCGCGCATGACGATAGCGATTAGTGGATCACGAAGAGCTTCAGTTATCGTCAGCTCATCGTTCTTTCCGGCAGTTGCGCCAACGGGGCAACAATATTCCGAGGAAAATAGCGCGATCATGGACATACCTTACATTCGGGGTGTTTTAAGAGAGCGCAGCTCGGCTTGATCGCCTTTGAGGTCCAATATCCATTGGCGTCCCCGGGCGACCGAGTGTCTCGAAAGGCAGTTTTGGGCGATCTGCGACGCGGCAAGGCCGGCGACCAATGGGTTGTCGACGGTGGCCGGCAGGGTGCGAAAGCTGTCGTCGGTTGCGACTTGGGTGGCGCAATGGCAGACGGAACATGCGTCCTCATGCACCAGGACCAAAGGACCTGCCATGCAATAGTTTGCCGAGCGGCCCACATGCAGATGAGGCGGCAGGCCGGCTTTCAATGCTCGGCAGGCCGACAGGAGATCTTGGGCTCGACGAGAATCGTCGCCGGCGAGGATGAAGAACGGGTTATTAGCGTAGTCTGCGATTAACCGCAGCGCCGAGGCGCCTTCCGCAAATTCCGGCAGCGTGAAGACATAAGCCGAGAAACCCGCGGCCAGATGGGTCGCCAGCCTGTCCGTCTTCAGCCAGCCGACATCAGCCTCGCTTGCCCAAGGGAGACGGTTCAAATCGTTCTCATTGATACGATCCGCATCCACGAGAAGGAAATGGCGCGCGCCGAGGGCCGCAAGCTGGATGGCGATCTGTGAGCCCAAGTCGCCGCATCCGATGATGACGAAGTCGATATCGCCAAAGCGTGCGATGTCGCGTTGCCGATGGAGAGGCGTCAGTATGGCGTCGTGGTGATCGATTGCGGCGGAGTCATATTCGTCCTCCGCCGGCATATCGGAAGCCTTCAACGAGACGACGAATGCAGATCGGGTAACATGGGGGCTCTGTTCCTCGACAGAATCGGCACTATTGCCGGTGAACAGAGCCCCCTGGCCGCCCCGCCCAAGGCTGTGGGTGACGAGGTTCGGGAAGTCGACGGACGCGGTGGCGGCCGCCGATAATCGTTTGAACCGATAGTTGACCATCACATCGCCTCCATCTCGCTGGGCGCAACTCCGCGGATCGTCGCGGCGTAGTGACCGTAATCCTCGCCCATCGCATGGTCGGGGGTCTTCACGATCACGTGGAATTTGCCGTCGTACCAGAGGCTGACATTGTCGCCGCTGTCATCGATCTCTCGCCGGCCCATCCGAGGATCGATCGGCTCCTTGCCGCGCAGCAGCATCTGTCCGATATCCCAGGCTTGGCGATCGAGAACTCGCTGGCGCTCGGCAAGATGCGCCTGCCGGTGCGCAATGGGTTCTTCGGCAAGCAACTGGCTGACGAGGAACAAGATCCGACTGCTCCAGGAAGGAATGGCGGCGATGTCTGGGAGGTCGAGGAGGACATCGCCGCCGAGACGTTCGATACCTTTCCGAGCGATGTCGACAAGCGGGACTTGCCGCGCGGCATAGGCGATTATGAATGCCGCTTTCCGGGCGCGGCGCTCAGGATCCGCCTCGGTGGATAGGCATGCCATGCGCAAGGCGCACTCCCAGGGAATGGTGTAGGCCGTATGCAGGATGCTCTCGAGCGTCTGTAAGTCCTTCTTGTATGGGGAAACATATTGGAACTCGCCGGGCAGGGATGCCGCCGCCGATGTCGTATAGAACCCGAGCAGGATATTCCCCGCCTCATGAAGCAGTTGGGCCGCTGTCGCGGCATGATCGCCGGCGCGCAATCTCTCTCTGGAAAGGACGATGAGCGCGCTGCCCGGCAATTCGTTCGAACTCGAAAAGGAGCACTGCGGTTCGCGCCGCACGCCAACGTAAAGGGTGTGCAGGCCGGCGATCAGACGCTGATGGCCGTACTCGTCCAAGTCCGCGATCAATGCGAAGGCCTTCTCCAGATGGTCGGCGATTCGATCCAATTCCGCATCGTCGGTGATCGGATAGCCGGGCCGGGGATAGTCCGGCATGCATTGGCGGAGGAGGGCTTGCATGATACGGCTTCGCACCGGACTTTCGATGTGCACGAGGCCGATGCCGCAAGAGAGCCGGCACGCTGTCTGACGTTCGAGTTCAAGATCCGATGCGATCAGATCCGGCTGCAGATAGCGGCCGACGACCTGCACATCGGGGCGGGCTGCCTGCCATTCCAGACTGCGCGCGAGCGCACCCATCCAGGCTGCAAGTACGGATGAACGGTAAGGGTCGGCACCGACCGGTCCGGCAACCGCTGGCGGAAGCTCCGGCAGGCGAGTGTATCCGCCATGTGCAAGGTCGGGGAAATAACCTGACAGTGCCTCTACCCCAGCCGAACAACCGGCGAGCTTCGAAGCCGCCGCAAGCGTGCGGCCATATTGGAAGCGTCGCTTCAAGAGGTTGCGTGTTGCCACGCGCTGCAGGGAGACGGAACTTGCCATCAGAGGATTGCGCTTGAGCAGGAGGCGCGCCTCATCTGCCAACTGTTGTATGCGGGACGCGGACATCGGCAGCCTCCGTGAGTTTGTCTTCGGGCGGATCAAGGTTGCATGTCGGGCGAAGATGCCCCGGTGCGGGCCGGCTTCGTCGAGCATCGGAACGGTATGTGCCGTCCGTTGAGAGGCACTATTGCCCAAGGGCGTCATTCGCCCGCCAGTACCGCGTTAAAAATCCGTAAAAAGGTCGTAAACAAAGAAAAAGCCCCCTCGATAGAGGAGGCTTGGAATCTTTCGAAAAGCATCCCCGGGCTTCAGATGGCCAGAGCTGCCTGTACCGCCGCCCGCGCATTTGGCAGGCCTGATCCAAAGAAATAGGCCATCTCGACGGCGTCCTCGCTTTCGGCGTTCATGCAATCCGCCGTCAATTTCCTCGTTCCGGGCGCGACAATGGCGTCCAGGCGGGATGCGGTCTTCAGAATCGATTTCACTTGGGGCCCGGAGAGGCGGTCACCCAGATTGTGGCGGCTTTTGTAGGCCCGCTGTATCAGGGCACATAGCCCGCCCACCTGCGCCGCCGCGCCTGATGTGCCTCCGAAGGTGGTGTAGTATCCGCCCCCGATGCCGGGATTGGTTCCGAACGGCACGACGGCCGACCACGGATCGGAGCCATGATCATAGCCGAAAATCCCCGATAGGTCGGTCGTCAGCAGCGAGAAGTGCGAATAGCAGTATTCCCGCGTTCGAAATGCGCTGTAGTCGTGCTGCGCGGCAAATGGAGAAAGCCGGTCGAGGCGCAACTGATGCCTGTTGAAGACCTCCCCGTCGTCGGAGGGGGAGACAACCGTCAATCCTTCGCCGTAATTACTGTAGCCCGAACGGAAACCTTCGACGGTAACGGCTCCAACTGCAATGACGCCGTTGTTGTCGGCGGCAAGATTTGCCGGATAGATCAGCTGGCTCTCGCCACTGTTTCCTGCGGCGCAGACGATCGGGATGTGCCGGCTGATCGCGAGGATGAGTTGTTTGAGGACATGCCATGGGCGATCCGGATTGGAGCCTTTCTGCGCAGCCTTCGGCTCCAGTTCAGGCCCACCCTGATCAGCAAGGGCAATGCGCGTGAACAGATTGGCGGCATCCTGGTTTTTCCACAATTCCAGGTCGGCCTTCAGCTCGTTCTTCGGATCAACGATGCTGTGTTTCGGGTCAGGCAGACCGCGCGGCAAGACGATTACGTCTGCTTTCTGAAGATAGGCGTAAAGGAAGGCCGCAATGAACTGCCTGACATCGTCTTCGAAGGATGTTCTGATCGAGATAAGCCTTGAGAAAGGGTCAACGCCGAAATAGGGGATAACATTGCGATTGCCGCTCGTCCGCAGCTCGTCGCCATTCCCGTAGAAGGCTCCTTCCGGCGGAAGGCTTGGCGTGCCTTCTTCCGCAACAACGGCGGGTTCGCCGACGATCAGCCCTGCGCAGCAGGTACCATGCGACGCAAACAGCGATTCCGGATTATAGAGCCGCCGGAGGACACCCTCCGACGCGGCGTATTCGGCAACCAGATCACCAAGATAGTCCCGATCGTCGTTCGAAAGGCCCATATTGCCGAGCGGAGCAATGTCGAGCCCGGCAAAGAAGGCATGTCTTTCCTCGCGGTCGAAGGACGTGGTCGTATCGAGAATTTCGAGCACGCGGGCGCCGTAACGATGGGTCGTCAAATCGATTGACGCCTCCCGGTCAAGCCGGGTTGCCAGATTGGGATGATCCGGAGATACGCCGACATCGATCAGCGCGACCCGTGCCGGCCGCAACGGGCCGGCGGAAACGATGGCATCCCAGACCGTGCCGGTGATGAGGGGATCGGGGAGCGCGCGTGCGGCGCTCGCATCGGGCGCTGGAGGCATCGGCGGAGCCGATCCGTATTCCGCGTCGACTACGCCAAGAGCAGTCAGGTGCCAGAGATAGTAGTAGTTGATCGGCGCGGGCTCAGGCATTTTTGTTTGATCCGTCATGGTTGTAACCCTATTGAGCAGCGGTTGGAGAATTCAGACCCATTCGTCGTGTACGGCCTGGAACAGAGGCCCGAACGCGTCGTGGAGGTAGGGAGCGAAGCGTCGGGCGAGATCTCGCCCTGCCTGCGTATCGCTCGGATAGTGCAGGCCGGCCCATTCGCGATTTTCGGCAACGTTCTGGGCGATGCGGGCAAGCTCGTCGGTGGCCGGATGTTCCGGCAGGATCGTCGAGAACGCAAAGGCGATCGAAAAGCACTGGAACGAATGGTTGCTGGGATAGGACTCGTGGACCGGCACGGCCAGCAACGGCCGCAGCATGGGCTCGAACTGGTTTGGCCGCAGCCGATTGAACTGGCTCTTGTAGATCAGTCCGACATATTCGCAGGCCGTCAGGATCGCCTGGAAAAGCCCTTCTGTCTGCTCGAAACCGCCGAGATCCTCGATATGCAATGCGCGGGTGAATTCCCCGACGGAGATCGTCGACTCGATTTGGATGTCGGGCAGGCGCCGCACGCGTTCGCGGTCGCGGCGCTGCATGGAGAGCAGCACCGTCGTTTCGAGGCGGGTATAATCCGGGCCGGGCGGCGGAAGTATATCCAGCATTTCCCAGGTGAAGCGCCGCGCCGCGGTATAGGCGTTGCGTGACGGCTGCTGGTGCAGCCTGCGCAGCTCGAAGGAGGGGATAAGCTGCGACACGCCGAGGCTGGCGCCGTCCATCGTCGACTTGTTCTTGTTCTTGTTTTTATTCTTATTTTTGTTCTTGTTTTTGTTCAGCGATGCCTTGTTGAGCACCGACTTATTCGCCACGCTCGTGAGGACCGAGGCTACGGCCATCGTCGCCATCATGGGCCCTGCCAGAGGCGATGCATCTTCACCCGTGCCGGGGAAAAGCGCAGGTTCGGAGACTGCATCAGGTGCTGCCGGCGACGCACCGGCGAGAGGATCGGCACCGGCATCGTCCCTGGGTTCGCATGGGAGGACCGTATCCGGCTCAATCCTGAATTTATAACTGTTTAGAAATAAAACTAATTTTGATTGCGATTCGTGGGCAGTGTCCGCTTCCATTGCAGCCTCCTTGCGCGATGATGTGAAGAATTGTCCGGGGCTCAGCGCAGCTTGGCGCCGGCCTTGAGCAGGCCGTCGATCAAGATCTGGCCGCCGCCTGTGTCGAGCAGCGGATAGCCGCTGCCGCGGAAGTCGTTGATGGAGAAGCCGCCCTCGACTGCCTCAAGACGCTGCAGGTAATGCCGCGCGCTGCCGAGATCGTTGGAATGGGCATGACTGGAGGCAAGATAGCGCAGCAGGCTGTTGAAGTTCGGCCGTGCCCGCAAGGCTTCTTCGCCTGCAGTTATGGCTGCGGCATGATCGCCTGCAAGCGCTGCCGCGATGCATTTGGTCGTATCGAAGTAATATTTATGCGGGCTGTAGACGCCGAGCTCTTGTACCCAACGCGCCATCGCCACCGCCTTGTCGGGCTGGCCTGCATAGCAGTGCAGCATCGCGTAGAGGTCCCAACCGAGCGGCAGGGCCGGATTCAGGCGGATCGATTTTTCGAACAGGTTGGCCGCATAGTCGTATTCGCCGAACAGGAACGAATGGACGTGGCCGACGAGCGCGAGCGACACGGAATTCTGCGGATCGAGTTCCAGCGCCTTGCGTGCATAGGCCTGGGCTTCCTCGATCAGATGCGCGTCCAGCGCGTTGAAACGTTGGCCGACCTGGAAAGTCCGAATGAATGACAGCCAGGCAAAAGTCGATGATCGCGGCTGATACTGGATCTGTTCTTCCAGCCGCCGTTCCGCGTTATCGAGGTCGTCGCGCGACAGCCGAAAAATCGCATTGACGGCGTCGATCAGGAGACCGTCTTGCGACAATCGGCTGTCGGTTGCCTGGATCTCCTGGAAATAGGCCAGCTGATCGACGGCCTGGCTGATCAGCGCAGCGGCGATGCCGAACTCGCCCCGCTCGAACTGCGTGCGGTTGATTGCCTGACTGCCCAGCCAATGAATACGGTTGTTGATCAGGTGCTTCATCACCAGCTCGATCAGCACCATGTCACCATCAAACGTCAGGCGAAGCTGTAGGCATATGGGAAGGCTGATCTGCTGTTCGTTCTCTTCAATATGCGGCAAGGTGAAGGAGAGGTCGGTGACGCCAAAACCCAGCCCATCGATGATGGCTTTTGCAATGAGGTTCTGGAACCGTGTCGCAGCAATTTGTCCGCCCTCTCCGGCACCCACCACGATGGGGGACTGAAGAGCCATCATCCATTGCCAATCACCACCAACCCGCCGCCCATATGGGCCGCTGCTGGCGATGTCCACGGGTTTGCCTGTTCTCGACGTATCCGGGGCGCCTGTTAACGGCAGCAGGGCGGAATGTTTGGCGATATCGCGGCTCGGCTGCTGTCGCGGCTCGAAGACGTCGTGGACTTGTCCTTCATCGAGGCGGCGATACCAGTTTTGCCGTTCCAGCGCCAACCAGTCCTCGAATTCGGGATCGCGGATGTCGATGCCTTCGAGCAATTCGTCGGTGACTTGATCTGGAGACCGCTCCGTCCGAATCATCAGGTCGGTATCGAGCAGGAGTCGGTCCGTATCCAGCCAAACGGTATTCTTATCCGCAATCAAGAGATCACGTGCCGGTCCCAGACTCTTATGAATGTCCAAAAGCGCCTGGCGTAGACTGGCTGCCGCCTGGTCGTCGGAGCGATCGCTCCATAACTTGTCCCTAAGCCAGATTCTCGAGCGCGAGCCCCGGGTGGACAATGCAAGCATTGCCAGAAGAGCCTGTGCCTTTTTGGATTTCGGAGCAACCGACCGCCCCCCGGCGTCCACAAGGGCAAAAGGCCCGAGCAGGAACATCCGAAACGGATAGTGCTCCTTGTTCATGCGATCCACCGGCCCCGCCCCCGCTGCCTCCGATACGCTCGTTTGGCGGCCGGAAGATCTAGCATCCAGGGGCCAGTCTGCCACAACTTCGGCTCCTGACAAGCAACCGGGAAGGGAAACCGGGATTGCGAAATGTAACTCTATGCTATGACGATGATCGAGCTGAAGCATAACCGGTTGAAATCCCTCTGCGTAACTTCGCAAACCGGCCGTAGCATCCTGCCGTCAAAGCAGCGTCAAAGAAATGTTGTTTGGGCACCGTAATTTTGCAGGCATCCGCCAAAGGCTGCGGAGTACTTAAAACGAAGTGTCGGAGTTGCTCCAGCAGGAGCATCGACAGTCGCTCCGATCATCCAGCGCCGGGATGATGTCCCGGCGCTCTTTTGTTTTCCTGTAGTCAGGCGAGCCCGCCGATGTGGAAGCTCTTCATTTCGAGATATTCCTCGATGCCGCACTGCGCGCCCTCGCGGCCAAGACCGGATTGTTTGACGCCGCCGAAGGGAGCGACCTCGGTCGAGATCGCCCCTGTGTTCAGGCCGACCATCCCGAATTCGAGCGCTTCGGCGACACGCCAGGAGCGTTTCAGGCTCCCGGTGTAGAAATAGGCCGCAAGCCCGAAGGGCGTGGCGTTGGCAATGCGGATCGCCTCTTCCTCGTTGTCGAAACGGAAAAGCGGGGCAACAGGTCCGAAGGTCTCTTCGCTGGCGAGCTGCATCTCGGTCGTCGCACCGCCAAGCACCATCGGCACCGCATATTGATCGCCTTCAGGCATGAAACCTGCCGTGGCGAGGATCCTCGCTCCCTTTTCCACCGCATCGTCGACATGTCGCCTGATCTTCTCGATCGCCGCCTTGTTGATCATCGGCCCGATATCGGTGCCTGCATCCGTGCCGGCCCCGACCTTCATGGCCGATACGCGCGCGGAAAGTTTGGCGGCAAAGGCCTCGTAGACGCCGGACTGGACGAGAAGCCGGTTGGCGCAGACGCAGGTCTGCCCGCCATTGCGGAATTTCGAGGCGATTGCGCCTTCCACGGCCAGATCGAGATCGGCATCGTCGAAGACGATGAAGGGCGCGTTGCCGCCGAGTTCGAGGCTGAGCCGCTTGACGCTGTCGGCCGCGCCGCGCATCAGCAGCGAGCCGACGCGGGTCGAGCCGGTGAAAGAGATCTTGCGCACGGTCTGGTTCGCCATCAGTTCGTCGCCGATGCCGGCCGGCATGCCGGTGACGATATTGATCACCCCCTTCGGGATGCCGGCGCGCTCCGCCAATACACCGAGCGCCAGCGCCGAAAAGGGGGTCAGGTCCGATGGCTTGACGACGACGGTGCAGCCTGCGGCGAGCGCCGGCCCGACCTTGCGGGTGATCATCGCATTCGGAAAATTCCACGGCGTGATGATCGCCGACACGCCGACAGGCTCCTTCAGAACGACGATCCGCCGGTCCGCCGTCGGCGAGGGAATGGTCGTTCCGCCGATGCGGCGCGCCTCCTCGGAAAACCATCTGATGAACGAGGCGCCATAGCGGATTTCGCCGCGCGCTTCCGTCAGCGGCTTGCCCTGCTCCCTGGTGAGGATCAACGCCAGATCCTCGATATTGTCGAGCATCAGATCGTGCCAGGCTTCCAGCAATGCGCCGCGCTCGGCATTGGTCTTTGCGCGCCATGGACCAAAGGCCTTTTCCGCCGCCACGATTGCCGCCCTCGTATCGGCTCCGTCCATGTCGGGTACCGTGCCCAGCACATGCTGGGTCGCCGGATCGATCACCTCGATCGTGTGCCCGGCCGCGGCCCCCCGCCATTCTCCGTCGATCAGTCCCTGCTGACGAAGCAGGCTGCTATCCCTCAATCCGTTCATTCTGTTCTCCATTGATCAGCCGAGTGCCGAAAGCACCGATGCCGTGATCGCGTCGGTCTTGTCCTTGCCGGGAATCGAGCCGATGCCGCGTGCCGTCGTCGCCTCGATTGATGCCATCACCCTTGCTGCGGCAGCCGGTTCTCCGAGATGCTCCAGCATCATTGCGCCCGACCAGATGGCGGCGATCGGATTGGCGATGCCGAGATCAGCGATATCGGGCGCCGAGCCGTGGACCGGTTCGAACATCGATGGCGCCGAGCGATCGGGATTGATATTGGCGGAGGCGGCAAAGCCGAGCCCGCCCTGGATGGCGGCGCCGAGGTCGGTCAGGATGTCGCCGAACAGGTTGGAGGCGACCACGACGTCGAGACTATCAGGCGCCATGACCATGCGGGCGGCCATGGCGTCGATATGGTAGCTGGTCACCTCGACATCTGGATATTCCGCAGAAAGCCTCTGGGTGATTTCGTCCCAGAAGACCATCGAATATTTCTGGGCGTTGGACTTCGTCACCGAGGCAAGCTTGCCGCGTCGCGCACGCGCCTGCTCGAAGCCGAAACGCAGGATGCGCTCGACCCCCTTGCGGGTGAAGATCGAGGTCTCGACGGCCACCTCATTATCGGTGCCCTGGTGGACGCGGCCACCGGCGCCGGAATATTCGCCCTCGGTATTTTCACGGATGCAGAGGATGTTGAAGCCATCGGACCGCAACGGCCCTTGCACACCCGGCAGCAGCCGGTGCGGGCGGATATTGGCATATTGCACGAAAGCCTTGCGGATCGGCAGCAGAAGCCCATGCAGCGACACGGAATCCGGCACTTTGCGAGGCCAGCCGACGGCGCCGAGCAGGATGGCGTCGAAGGATCTGAGTATTTCGATGCCGTCGGCGGGCATCATGCTGCCGTTCTCCAGATAGTAATCGCAGGACCAGGGATAGCTGGTTGCGTCAAGAGAAAATCCGTTCAGGCGAGCTGCCTTTTCGAGTACGGCCCAGGCGGCTGCCGTCACGTCGCGGCCGATGCCGTCTCCGGGCAGAAGGGCGATTTTGTAGGTTTTCATCGCAGATCCTCACAGGCTGATGAGCACACTCTTGCTCTTGCGGTTGGCGAGATAGGCGTCGCGGCCGAGATCCTTGCCGATGCCGGACTGCTTGTAGCCGCCGGTCGGCAGGATATGGTCGCGTGAGCGGCCGTAGCGGTTGACCCAGACGGTTCCGGCCTGCAGGCGGCGCGTCACGCGGATGGCACGCGAGAGATCGCGGGTGAAGAGGCCGGCGGCAAGCCCGTAGGCCGGATGGTCGGCGAGGCTCAGCGCCTCCTCCTCGTCCACGAAGGTCTGAATGGTCAGCACCGGTCCGAAGATCTCCTCGAGAACCGCCGGCGATCTTGCCGTCACGCCCGAAATCAGGGTCGGTGCGTAGAAATAACCTTCGCGGTCGAGCCGGCGGCCGCCGGTGAGGCACTCCGCACCGCCGTCGATCGCGGCACGGATGATACCGTCCATGCGGGCGATCTGGCGTTCGGAGATGACGGGCGAATAGTCGGTCGCCTCATCCCAGGTGGGGCCGGGGCGGATGGCCGCCAGCCTCTCGATAAGTGCGGCTGCGAGCGCTTCCGCCACCTTCGCCTCGACGATGAGGCGGGATCCGCAAACGCAGGCCTGACCGGCGTTGGAGAGAATGCTGCCGGCAATTGCTGCCGCCGCAAGCTTAAGATCGGCATCGGCGAAGACCAGTTGCGGGCTCTTGCCGCCGAGTTCGAGCGTCATCGGCTTCACGCCGGTGCGGGCGATGTTGGTCATGATCGCCGCGCCGGCCGCGGTCGAGCCGGTGAAACTGACCTTGGAGATGCCGGGATGTCCGGTGATCGCATTTCCCGTGGTCGGGCCGTCGCCGAGCACGATGTTGACGAGACCGGCCGGCAGGCCGGCCCGCACCGAAAGTTCGGCGAGATAGAGCGTCGAAAACGGCGTCATTTCCGATGGCTTCAGCACCACCGCATTGCCTGCCGCCAGCGCCGGACCGAGCTTCCAGCCGGCCATGGACAAGGGAAAATTCCAGGGTGTGATGGCGCCGACGACGCCATAAGGTTCCGTCATGATCATCCCGAAGTTCGCATCGTCGGTCGGGACGAGGTCGCCGCCTTCCTTGTCAGCGAATTCGGCAAAGAAGCGGATTTGCTCAGCGGTGACGGCGATATCGCCGGCGACGAGATGACCGACGGGCCGTGTCGAGGAGAGCGCTTCGAGCCTGGCGAGGGTTTCCGCCTCGGCTTCGATCAGGTCCGCCCAGCGCTGCAGCGCCACGGTGCGCTCGCGCGGCCGCACACCACCCCAATTGCTTGTCTTCAACGCTTCCCTGGCGGTTTCGACGGCGTGATCGACAAGGGCCTCGTCGGCCAGCGGGCAGCCGGCATAGGCCTTGCCGTCGGATGGACGGTGCATGTCGATGACGGCTTCGGCCGGAACCAGCCGGCCGCCGATGAAATGTCCGACGGGCAGGGAAATCGTGTTCGGATCGAAGCTGAGTGTCATCGCATGTCCTCGGGATGGGCTGAGACAAGCCTAACCGGGGAACCCGAGCAGCATGCGTCGACCGGCGATGCCGCAGCGGCGAAAAATTGCGTTTTCGCCGCCGCCACAGTCAAATCTACGGCGTCACGTCACGGTCACGTAGATCTTGCGTACCGTCTCGATCGTCTTCCAGACGCCAACGAAGCCCGGCTTCATGACGAAGCTGTCGCCGGCCTTGTAGACCACCGGTTCGCCACCTTCCGGCGTGAGTTCGATCAGGCCGGAAAGGATATGGCAGAACTCGAACGTCTCACCCTTGATCGAGCGCGTCTCGCCGGGTGTCGCTTCCCACACGCCGCTATGAACCGTCTCGCCGCGGGCAACGTCCTGCGCCCAGGTTTTGAAGGCCGGATTGCCCGAGATCAGCCGTTCGGGGAGGGGGCCGGACTCGCGCGGCGCGAAGGTCGGGTTGGTGTCGATCGTCTTGAGGAGGGACATGATTTTGCTTTTCCTAGGTTGAGAACTCAGTAGCCGCGGTTGCGATCGACCAGGCCGATCGGATCGACGCCGGCCTGGTGCCGCTTGATGTTGGCGATGACGGCCGCCGCGGCGGTTTCAGGCTGGGTGACGCTCGCAATGTGCGGCGTCAGCAGGATCTTCGGATGGTTCCAGAAGGCGTGGTCCGCAGGCAGCGGCTCCGGATCGGTGACGTCGACGACGGCGCCGGAGAGATGCCCGGCGTCGAGCGCGTCAATGAGCGCCTGATGATCGAGTTGAGCGCCTCGGCCGACATGGACGAGCGTGGCGCCGGCCGGCAGTCCGGCAAAAAGCTCGGCATTCAGGAAGCCGCGCGTCTCGCCCGTCAGCGGCAGCAGGCAGACGAGAATGTCGGTGGTTGCAAGCAGAGTATCGAGGCCGTCGCGGCCGCTCAGGCATCGGACGCCGTCGATTTCGCGCGGGCTGCGGCTCCAGCCCGAAAGCGGAAAGCCGAAGGGCTGCAACCGCTCGAGCACGGCGCTTCCAAGCATGCCGAGGCCGAGCACGCCGATGCGGCGTTCCGAGGCCTGCCTAGGAGCGATCGTCTGCCAGGTCCGGCGCCGCTGCTGGTCGAGATAGGCCGGCAGGTCGCGATGCAGCGCAAGGACTGCCAGCGTCACATATTCCTGCATCATCCTGATGATGCCGTCCTCGACCATGCGCACCACCTTCACCGACGCCGGCACCGCATCGATACGGAGCTGGTCGATGCCGGCGCCGATCGAAAACAGGATTTGGAGATTGCGATAGCGTGCGAGATCCTGCGGCACGGTCCAGGTGATCAGGTAGCGCACGGCGTCCCGTTCGACCGACTTGGGATCCATGGAGAAGGCAATGTCGGGCAGTTCGCGCGCGAAGGCTTCGGCGAATATGGCGCCGCGCTTCACATCGGAATTGAAGAGAAAGGTCATGGCGTCGGTTCCTCGATCATGTCATCAGGCGCAACGGCGGCCGAGTGCCTCGATCATCGCCTGGCAGGCGAGCAGTTCGCCGGCGAGGATGAATTCGTCCGGCTTGTGGGCGCGGCCGATGTCGCCGGGTCCGCAGATGATTGCATCGATGCCTGCGCGCTGAAAAAGCCCGGCCTCGGTGCCATAGCTGACGGCGGCGAGCGGCTCGAGACCGGTCAGTTCGCGGAGCAGAGTTGCAAGAGGCGCATCGGCGGCAAGCGAAAGTGCCGGATAGGCGCTGAGTTCGCGCCATTCCACCTGAAAGCCAAGCTGCGATAGTCCCTCGGCCGCTGCCCGGAGCGGCGCCAGAAGCGTGATCGGATCGACGCCGGAAATAGCCCGCGCTTCGAACTCGGCCTCGCAGGTGTCGGGAATGATGTTGACCGCCTGGCCGCCCTTCAGCGTGCCGACCTGAAGGGAGGAGTAGGGCGGTTCGAAAACATGCTCGAAAGGGCCGCGCGTGAGCCGTTCGGCTTCGGCGCGAGCGCAAGCCAGGACGTCGGTAATGGCATGGATTGCGTTCAGTCCCTGGTCCGGGCGCGAGGAGTGGCCGGACCGGCCCTTGACCGTCAGCCGGGCCGCGGCCTTGCCTTTGTGGGCGCGGATCGCCCGCATGCCGCTCGGCTCGCCGATGATCGCGCCAAGCGGAGTTGCGCAGAGCTCCGGCAGGCGGGCGATCATGTGCGGCACGCCGCGGCAGCCGGCTTCCTCGTCATAGGAAAAGGCAAGGTGGACGGGGCGGCGAAGCGGTGTTTCCGCCAGCACTGGGACGGCGGCGAGAACGGCGGCCAGGAAACCCTTCATGTCGGTGGCGCCGCGACCGTAGAGGCGGTCCGCTTCGGCGCGCAGCCGAAACGGATCGCTGGTCCAGCCGCCTTCGGCGGCGGGGACCACGTCCATATGGCCTGAGAGGATATAGCCCGGCTCCCCCTTCGGGCCGATCGTGGCGAAGAGGTTCGACCGGTCGCCCTCCGGGCCGGGGAGCTCCGTCACGACGGCGCCGTGGCTTTGCAGATAGTGCCGAATCCATGCGACGATCTCGCGGTTCGGCGTGCCGACGACGGAGGGGAAGCCGACGAGCCTTTCGAGAATTTCAATGGCCTGCATCTCCGACCTCACAAGCATGCCCTGCCGCCGACGGAAACGACAATTCGGCCCAGCGAGATGTTAGAGGTGTTTGCAACTGGGCTGAGGGAGGTGACATTTCCGGGCTCTCACAGTGAATGGCGACTCCGGGCCGCTGGATCTGTCAATGAGTCTAGAGGGAGGCGCAGGCGTTACTTGCCGAAAGCGCATCGGGATTTGGTCGATTGTTGTGTTTGCGCAGGCTTCACCAGTGAATTGTATCGAACGATCTGTTCTAATCTGGACGGAGAAGTTTCCGGGCGCAGACTTGGCCAAAAATGCAGCAGGGGGCGGGAGTGAGTGAACTGACATCCGAATCCAGGTTCGTCGATAGTTTCGAGACGCATATCGCCGGGATCGACAGCGTCGCCCTCGACCAGTTGCATGCACTTTCGATGACCGTCGCATGGCCGCATCGCGGTGAGGACTGGCAGTTCCTGCGGGAGTTCGGACAGGGCATCGTGGCGATCGATGACATTGGCCGTATCCTGGGCTCCGCGATGTGGTTTCCCTATGACGCGCAATTTGCCACGGTCGGTATGGTCATCACCTCGCCGCGTCTTCAAACCAATGGCGCCGGGCAATGGCTGATGGGCCACGCGCTGAATCAGGTCGCCGGGCGGAGCCTCGGGTTGAATGCGACGCGCGCAGCGCGCCGTCTTTATCGGTCCCTGAATTTTGTTCGGGAGGCGCTCGTCTTTCAATGCCATGGCGAAGCGATATTGCCGCCGGATGTGGCACCGCCGTCCGGTGCCGTGATACGGGCCGTGGAGACTGGCGATCTGGAAGCGATCGCCGAATTGGATTGTGTGGCCTTCGGCACGGATCGCAAACTGCTCCTGGCCCGACTCATGGCAAGTTCCAAGGGCATCGTGTTGAGCCGCGCCGGCCGGATCGAGGCCTTCTCGCTTTGCCGGCGGTTCGGGCGTGGCCATGTCATCGGTCCCGTTGTGGCGCGCAGCGACGCAGACGCGATCGCCGTCGTCCGCCCGCATGCTGCCGAGCACGCAGGGGCGTTCCTGCGCCTCGACACACGCGAGCAAGGCGGAGCCTTTTCCGATTTCCTCTCCCGCTGCGGTCTTCCCGTCTACGATATCGTGACGACCATGTCGCTCGGTGGCCCTTGGCTTCCGGTTGCCGGACGCGCAGTGGCGCCCGAGCCGAAGACCTATGCGCTCGTCAGCCAGGCACTCGGTTGACGCAAGCCTACTGAAGATCGTTTCGGGTTTTAAGCGCCGGGACAGATGGGGAGGCGGGTCAGAGCCTGCTGACGTTCGAATTCGGGCCGGAACGAGCGGTATTGCCAGAAACCCTCCGGGCTTTCCTTGCGGTACACGGTCTCGAGCCAGAACACTGTGTCATCGGTCGGCAAGACAGGATGCCACGCGTACCATTCCGACCAGATTTTTCCTGCCGGGTCGCTGTCCATGATCGCCACTCGCCTCCTCATCATCGGCGCAACTCGAACATCCGTGCGGCACAGGAGCCGTTGCGATCCCGGCGTGCACGGGCAAATGTTCTATTGTGGAGAATAACAGGGAGAGAATATTCTTCAATGGAGATCATTTTCCCGTATTGCGCGAAGTCTTTCTTGTCAGCGGTCGGGGGATGTTTCAGGTTGTAAGATGTGGCTCTTTGACGAATGATTTCGTCGGTGGATGCAACGCCTCGATTGGGCTTCGGCACCGGGCAATGAGCTGCGGTGTTCAATCACCACTGATCTGTTTGCGTGATAGTTGGATGGCTTAGCTAATCGAACGCAGCCCGAGATAGGCCGCCAGACTGACGGCGGAGAGGGCGATCGTCAGCCTGGGTCTAGCATCGTCGAACATCGCCGCCAGCGAAAGGCCGAGCATCAGGATGACGGATTTTGCCCAAAGCTCCTGATCGGAGACGGTGAAAGCGATTGCCGCCAGAAAGACGGCGCTTGCGACGATCGTCACAGGGGCGGATTTCTCAGCGAGATCGCCGCCTGGGAAATACGGCAGGAGAAAACGGCGCATGCTCAAGCCTGAAGCGACGCTCAGAAGAAGACAGGTCAAGACAAGTTGCAACATTAAGGTCGTCGCCGATCGATCTGCAGATGGCCTTGCGGATGCAAACCGCATGCCAGCCTCAAAGCCGCAAATCCTCATCCGACAGAGGCAATGTCGCCGCCTGCATGGCTATTTCCTCGGCGTCGCGATCCTTTTTTCGGCAATCGCTTGCCTGTCCGGTCCGCGGATGGCGTTTTTTCGTCCGATGCCGAAACCGGCTTGAGCTGATGCAATGATTTTTATATAGAGAATTATCTATCGTCTTAATTCCGGAAACGAGATCTTTTCATTGGACCTCTCATCGATCGAGATATTCCTCGCCGTTGCCAGCGACCGTAGTGTCACCAAGGCTGCCAAGGCTGTCGGGCGGGTTCCGTCGAATGTGACGACGCGCGTCCAGCAATTGGAGGAGGATCTCGGCGTTTCCCTCTTCAGCCGTGACGGTAAGAAGATGACGTTGACACGCGAGGGTGAGACGTTTCTCGGCTATGCCAACCGGCTTATGGCGCTTGCGCTCGAAGCGCGCCAGGCCGTGCGGCCTCTCGCCCCATCGGGGACGTTGCGGGTCGGCACCATGGAGAGCACGGCGGCAAGCAGGCTGCCGGCGGCGCTGACGCAATTCAATCAGATGTGGCCTGATGTGTCGCTTCATCTGACGATGGGAGCGTCCCGCGATCTGACCCGCGACGTCCTGGCTGATGTCCTGGATTGCGCGCTGATTGCCCGCCCGCCGAAGACGATGCGGGAGGAAGATTCAGGTTTCGATGCCGAACTCAAGGCGCTCGAGATCGAGCCGGTCTTCGTCGAGGACCTGTTGATCGTCTTGCCGTCCGGGCATCCCTCTATCAAATCCGCCGCCGACCTGCGTGTCGGGTCGCTCGCCGCTCTAGAGCCCGGCTGCACCTATCGCCGGATCGCCGAAAACTGGGCGCGCAAATCGAGCGCGCTGCCGACGAGCGAACTCGGCTCCTACCACGCGATCCTGGCGAGCGTTGCGACCGGGAATACGGCGGGTGTCATGCCGCGATCCGTCCTTGACCTCATGCATTGGCCGACGCCTGTCCAGACCCATCAGCTAGGCCCTGTCGAGACGTTGCTCGTCTACCGCAAGCATGATCGCCCCAGCGCGTTCAACGCATTCCACGAAGTTCTCAGCGCGACAAAGGGCAGAGATGTCAGGCTGGCGACAAACTAGCCTGCACGCCTCTCTCCTTCGCCGCCAGATAATCCTCGCTCAAATTGGTCTTGTCATGCAGTATCCCGTTTCCCCGAAGGTGGGACCGAGCCGCTTCCGCCGCTTTCGCTTGTTCTCACCGATATTGGCGGGAGCGACCTTACGAGAGCGATTGATTGCATGTCTCGGTGCTTTGCTGGCCATTGGTTTCACGGGCGTCATCAGCGGCTATCTGTTCGGGCAGGGGCCGCATCTTCCCTTGATCGTCGCGCCGATGGGAGCGTCCGCGGTGCTTCTTTTCGCGGTGCCGGCAAGCCCGCTGGCGCAGCCTTGGTCGATCATCGGCGGCAATACCATTTCCGCTCTGATGGGAATCATTGCCGCCTATTTCATTGGTGATCCGATCATCGCGACCGGTGTCGGCGTTTCGCTTGCCATCGGCGCGATGTCCTTCACGCGCTGCCTTCATCCGCCGGGAGGAGCCGCCGCACTAACCGCCGTGCTCGGCGGCCCGGTCGTTGCCGGCTGGGGATTCCTCTTTCCCTTCGTGCCCGTCGCTTTGAACTCCTGCATTCTCGTCGGCCTTGGCCTGCTGTTCCACAAGCTTTCCAAGCGGAACTATCCGCATGTCGTTCCAAAACCGGCAGAGAACACCCATCAGACGATCGACCTGCCATCCATGGTGCGGGTGGGTTTTCGCGAGGAGGATGTCGATGCGGCCCTCGAAGCGCTTGACGAAACCTTCGATATCGACCGGGCAGACCTTGGCCGGCTGTTGCAGCAGGTCGAGCTGCAAGCGGCCATCCGCTCAAACGGCAAGATCAGCTGTGCCGATATCATGTCGCGCGACGTGATCGCCATTGGCGAAGCTTCGGAGCCGGATGTCGCACGGCATCTTCTCTTGAAGCATAATATCCGCACCTTGCCGGTGAAGGACCCAGAGGGTCGCCTCGTCGGTGCTGTCGGCTTGCGGGAGTTGTCCATGGGCACCGAGATAATCGCGCATGCGATCTCGAGGCCGGCGGTGGCCAGACCTTCGGATCCTGCTCTGTCGCTGTTGCCCGTTCTGACGGACGGGCGCACGCATGCCGTCATCATTGTCGATGACGATTACCGCATTCTTGGCCTGATATCGCAGACGGATCTGCTGAGCGCAGTAGCGCGACTGCTGCCAAAGGCAGACAATGCGATTCCGGCGTTGGCCTGAGCAGTCGACGTGGAACGTAGCTGGAGAAAAAATCGGTGCTGATCGAGCGCGATGCAAATGGCGATTTTATCCTGGAATCATCGGAACTGGCGGAGCGGTTCGGCCTGTCGCTGGCCGATCTTCGCCGCCACATGCGCCATGGTTCCGTCGTCAGTTCCGTGGAAATCGGGACTGCTGAACACGAGGGGACGAAACGGGTGTCGCTTCGGCTCGGCAACAGGCTTTGGCAAGCCGTTCTGAACGATGAAAATGAAGTGCAGCAGGAACAGATGACCGTTCTTCGGGGTAAACCCTCCGGACGGCATCCGCGCTGACACAATCATTATGTGTGGTCCCGCGCGGTACTTACTACGCGCAGGCACGGCATTCCCTACCGCTCGCTGGCTTCGAAGAGGCCGCGGGCCGCCTCGACCATCGACTGCAGGTGATCGGGGTCGCGTACGCCCTGCCGGTAAAGCTCGATGATGATGCTCGCCATTCGTTCGGCTTCGTCGCTGTCCCTTGCCACCCCGTAATCGGCGCTGAGCCTGTCGAAGACGCGCTGGCAGGTTTCAAGATCGCGGGAGTCCAGCGGCACCTGCGATCGGTTTTTGATCGTTTGAACCATCTCTATTCCCTCAGATGAGGCCCGCCCAGCGAGGCCGGCGGGCCGGCAAACGCCTTAGAAGTCCATGCCGTGGCCGGCGGGCATTGGCGGCGGCGCGTCCTTCCTGGGTTTCTCGGCGATCATGGCTTCCGTCGTGACGAGAAGGCCGGCGATGGAGGCCGCATCCTGCAGCGCGGTGCGAACCACCTTGGCCGGATCGATGACGCCCTGCGCATAGAGGTCGCCATATTCGCCCGTCTGCGCGTTCCAGCCGTAGGAGAACTCGCTTTTCTCGCGCAGCTTGCCGACGATGACCGAGCCTTCCGCTCCGGCGTTTTCGGCGATCTGGCGAGCCGGCGCCTCGACCGCGCGGCGAACGATGTCGACGCCGACGCGCTGGTCGCCATTGGCGGTCTCGACATTGTCGAGCGCCTTGACGGCGCGCAGCAGCGCCACGCCGCCGCCCGGTAGAATGCCTTCCTCGACCGCCGCGCGGGTTGCATGAAGCGCGTCGTCGACGCGGTCCTTCTTTTCCTTCACTTCGACTTCCGTCGAGCCGCCGACGCGAATGACGGCAACGCCGCCGGCGAGCTTGGCAAGGCGCTCCTGCAGCTTCTCGCGGTCATAGTCGGAGGTGGTTTCTTCGATCTGAGCCCTGATCTGGGCAACGCGACCTTCGATGTCGGACTTGGCACCTGACCCATCGACGATCGTCGTGTTTTCCTTCTCGATCGAGACCTTCTTGGCACGGCCGAGCATGTCGAGCGTGACAGATTCGAGCTTGATGCCGAGATCTTCGGAGATGACGGTGCCGGCAGTCAGGATGGCGATGTCTTCGAGCATGGCTTTGCGACGATCGCCGAAGCCGGGCGCCTTGACGGCAGCGATTTTCAGGCCACCGCGAAGCTTGTTGACGACGAGGGTAGCAAGAGCTTCGCCTTCGACGTCTTCAGCGATGATGAGCAGCGGCTTGCTGGATTGGACGACGGCTTCCAGAACCGGCAGCATCGACTGCAGGTTCGAGAGCTTCTTCTCGTGGATGAGGATATAAGGGTCTTCGAACTCGACCCGCATCTTGTCGGCATTGGTCACGAAGTAGGGGCTGAGATAGCCGCGGTCGAACTGCATGCCTTCGACGACTTCGAGTTCGGTTTCGGCAGTCTTTGCTTCCTCGACGGTGATGACGCCATCATTGCCGACCCTTTCCATGGCTTCCGCCAAAAAACGGCCGATTTCGGCATCGCCATTGGCGGAGATCGTGCCGACCTGGGCGATCTCGGAATTGTTGGAGATCTTGCGGGCGTTGGCCTTCAGTTCCGCGACGATGGCGCCGACCGCAAGATCGATGCCGCGTTTCAGATCCATCGGGTTCATGCCCGAAGTCACCGCCTTGGCGCCCTCCTTGACGATCGCCTGGGCCAGCACCGTTGCAGTCGTGGTGCCGTCGCCGGCGACGTCGCTGGTCTTCGAAGCAACTTCACGGACCATCTGGGCGCCCATGTTTTCGAACTTGTCTTCGAGTTCGATTTCCTTGGCGACGGAAACGCCGTCTTTGGTGATGCGCGGCGCGCCGAAAGACCTTTCGATCACGACGTTGCGGCCTTTCGGGCCGAGGGTCGCCTTCACGGCGTTGGCCAGGATGTCGACGCCACGCAGCATCTTCTCGCGAGCTTCGGTGCTGAATTTGATTTCTTTAGCAGCCATGTCCTCACTCCTTCATAGGCGGCCAGAGCAATTCCAGGAAAAGTGCGACGCGGTTTTCCGTTCGGAATTGCGTTAGAAATAAAAGGTTGGAGCGGTTCTGCGTTTCCATGAAAAGCTGAAACGTTCCGGCATTGACGGATGTCCGCAGGGATCTCAGGCGGCCTGCTTCTTTTCGCCCTGGCTTTCGATGATACCCATCACGTCGCTTTCCTTCATGATCAGCAGGTCTTCGCCATTGATCTTGATCTCGGTGCCGGACCACTTGCCGAACAGGATGCGATCGCCGGGCTTGACATCGAGCGCCAGGATCTGGCCGGCCTCGTTGCGTGCGCCGGGGCCGACGGCGATGACCTCACCTTCTTGCGGCTTCTCCTTGGCGGTGTCGGGAATGATGATGCCGCCCTTGGTCTTTTCCTCTGAATCGACCCGGCGGACGAGAATGCGGTCATGAAGCGGTCGGAACGACATATCTTCCTCCATCGACAACAGTGATGACGTGGTTCCCTAGCCGGACCGGATGACCAGTCCGGGCGGGTGCGCGGGGCTCGCGCGCGAGCCTTGCGAGAATGATTTGGTTCGATGGTTTTGCAATTCAAGAGGGGATAGAAGAAAATTGGCACTCCCTGCCCGCGAGTGCTAGCGCCTGGCAGGGAACAGAAAATCGCTTCCCGCGTTCGAATAATCAAGGCGATGGCGCCGTGCCGGAGGCGAGTGTCGAGCGCCACTGAACTTGAATCCGGATTTCGGCATTCCCAACTCTTTGGTGATCGAGGCTTGCTTGAGCTCGGTCATCGTCCCACGTCTTTTTGGAGTGAGTGACATGGAAGAGAAGACCAATATCATCAAAGACCTCAGTATCGAGGAGCGCGAGGAAATTCTCGTCGATATCGCTCGTACGCTGGAGGACACGGCGCGTGAGGCCCTTGTCGAAGGAAATACGCATTTTGCGGCACTCTCCAACAACATGGCCGAAGCGATCCGCGTCAACGCCGATGAACTCGCCCGTGACGATCCAGAAAATGCCGAGCTCGTATTTCAGCAGGCAACAGCGATGATCTCGCAATTCGAGGCCGTGCACCCCTACCGGATGGTGAGTATGGTCGTCCATTGATCGCCGGATGCGCGGCCCCGCCTCGATCCCGTAAGCCCACGGTGAAGGCCGTCTTGCGATGACGTGCTGTTGACTGCCAGTCCTAGTGTTAACGCTAGGAGTAGTCATATGACGAAGCATCCAATTGAGGTGATCACGTCTGTAGAGCGCCGTCGGCGCTGGTCACGCGAAGACAAAGAGCGCCTCGTCGCTGCCTGCTTTGAGCCGGACGCGGTTATCTCTGAGATTGCTCGCGCAGCCGGTATCCATGTCAGCCAATTGTTCCGTTGGCGCAAGGAGATGTGCCTGATCGAGGAGCCGAAGACCGAGATGGGAACCGTGTTGGTGCCGGTGATCGTGTCCGAGACCGCGTCGGCAGCCTCTCCCGTTCACCCGGAACCGGCCACCACATCCCATCCTCGTCGGAAGCGCAGCGATGTAACGATCGAGCTGGGTCGGGGTCGGCGTGTCCGCGTGGATAGCGACATCGACACCGAGGCGCTGGGCCGGATTCTCGATTGCGTGCTGGGGCTAAGATGATCCCGGTTCCTGTTGGCGTGAAGGTGTGGTTGGCAACAGGTCATACCGACATGCGCAAAGGCTTCCCTGGTCTGTCGTTGATGGTGCAGGAGGCGTTGAAGCGTGATCCGATGTGCGGCCACCTGTTCGTGTTCCGCGGCCGCGGTGGTGGCCTGATCAAAGTGATCTGGCATGGCGGCCAGGGAGCCTGCCTGTTTACGAAGAAGCTGGAGCGTGGACGCTTCATCTGGCCATCAGCGGCCGATGGCACGGTGGTGATTACGCCCGCGCAGCTCGGCCATCTACTGGAAGGTATCGACTGGCGGATGCCGCAAAAGACCTGGCGGCCGACGTCGGCCGGATAAGCAAAAACACTGGAATGACGGGGTCGAATATGATTCCATCCTGTCATGAGCAATGCGACTGAAGAGCTTCCGGACGATCTTGCCAGTGCCCTCGCACTGCTGGCCCAGGAACGCGCTCGACGTGTTGCAGCCGAAGCAGAAGCAGCGACCGCCAAGGCTGAAGCCGCCAGTGCAAAGGCACTCGCAGTGCGTTCCGAGGCGCTGATCGCGCGGCTAAAGCTGGAGATCGACAAAGTTCGTCGTGAAATCTATGGCAGCCGGTCCGAGCGTAAGGCGCGGCTCCTTGAGCAGATGGAACTACAGCTCGAAGAACTCGAGGAAGACGCCGGCGAAGATGAATTGGTCGCGGAGATCGCAGCCAAAGCTTCAGCCGTCAAAGCCTTCGAGCGCAAGCGCCCATCACGCAAACCGTTTCCCGAACACCTGCCGCGCGAGCGCGTCGTAATCGCTGCCCCAACGAATTGCGCCTGCTGCGGATCAACCAAACTGTCGAAGCTTGGTGAGGACATCACCGAGACCTTGGAGGTCGTCCCGCGCCAGTGGAAGGTTATCCAGACGGTGCGGGAGAAGTTCACCTGCCGCGAGTGCGAGAAGATCACCCAGCCTCCCGCACCCTTCCATGTGACGCCGCGCGGCTTCGCCGGGCCGAATCTCTTGGCGATGATCCTGTTCGAGAAGTTCGCCCAGCACCAGCCGTTGAACCGGCAAAGCGATCGCTATGCCCGCGAGGGCATCGACCTCAGCCTGTCGACACTGGCCGACCAGGTCGGGGCTTGTGCCGCGGCACTGAAGCCGCTGCATGGGCTGATCGAGGCGCATGTGCTGGCCGCAGAACGGCTGCATGGCGACGATACCACCGTGCCGATCCTTGCGAAGGGCAAGACCGATATCGGTCGCATCTGGACCTATGTCAGGGATGACCGGCCGTTCGGCGGACAATCACCGCCGGCCGCCCTTTACTATGCCTCGCGCGACCGGCGGCAGGAGCATCCCGAGCGCCATCTGAAGAGCTTCACCGGCATTCTGCAGGCGGACGCATATGGCGGCTACAACCCGCTGTTCAAAGTGGATCGCGATCCCCTTCCACTGACGCAGGCGCTGTGCTGGGCGCATTCCCGCCGCAAGTTCTTCGTGCTTGCCGACATAGCCAGCAACGCCAAACGCGGAAAGAATGCTGCCGCGTTCTCACCGGTTGCGCTGGAGACGGTTAAGCGCATCGACGCCCTGTTCGACATCGAGCGTGAGATCAACGGACTGGCCGCCGACGAACGCCTGCAACGGCGTCGCCGCGACAGCCAGCCGCTTGCCCTAGAGTTCCAGGAATGGCTGCGGGCCGAGCGGGCAAGGCTGTCGCGCAGCTCTCCGGTTGCCGAGGCGATCGATTACATGCTGAAGCGCTGGGACGGCTTCGCGTCATTCTTGGAAGACGGCAGGATCTGCCTCACGAACAATGCTGCCGAGCGAGTGTTGCGAGGCTTCGCCGGACCTGAGTCATTGTGCGCTCCTTCTCTAAGTATCTGTAAACATTGGAAGCGTCTCCGTGTCAGCAATGCGACACGGGCGGCCCTTCAGGGCTATCGCGGCTTGGACCGTCGCAGAAGCCAGGTCGCTGACCCTGATTTGATACGGCGCACCGCGAACCACCTGTTCGGCGGACAACACCTTCATCTTTATCAGATGGCGTATTCGATGGTTAGTTACGCCTAATGCCGCCGCAGCCTCAGTCATGGTCAGCCATTCGCCGTCTTTGTCGGCTGATTTGTACGCGTGGATCGCACGTACCCGCCTTACAGAAGCGACCCGATGGGCGGTCCAGGTTTTTCCTTGCCCCGTTGGCATGCCCATTCGATTCAGCGACGCGGCGATATGTTCATCGGACCAGCGACCAGCCATGCTGCGCATCACCGCCAGGGCATCCTCAGTGGTGGCACAACCGTGTTCACCGGTCTGAGGCTTACGGACCTTGAGTTCCGAATGCTGGCCGCCCTTCCAATGGATCGTCAGCACGACGTCACGCACCGCATCGTCGACATCAACGACAATGTCGGCGATGAGTGTACGCAGCAGTTGCTGGCGCACGCGCATGGTCACATCGGGCGACTCCCAGGCAGCTAAGAGATTGTCGGCCAAGTTCGCGAAAGTGCCTGGATCGACCGCTATTGTCGAAGGACTGTCGGCAGGCTTGCGCTCCTCCAGATCCCGCACGCGGCGTAATGCAGTTTCCCAATTCTTCTCAAGCTGCGCGGCGATGAGACGATTGTCGGGATCGCATGCCGCATAGCGACGCTCAGCCAGGCTGGCCTCGTAGCGAGCCTGTTGTAGCTCCAGGTCGTGAATGTGCCGCTGGTCTTCTTGCCGCTCCCGGTGCATCCGCTCTGCTTCAAAGGTCGCTTCGATCGCTAACGGTTCTACCGCGCGCAACAACTCGCGCGCAACCGCCGCATCGACCTTCGGGCCACCGAACGTCATGCACCGGGGCAAGCCCATCATTAGATTCTGCTTGTCGCAGCGATAGACAGGATTGTGTGGATTGCCCGTATAAGCAACACTCAGCCGCCGCCCACACCGTCCGCAGGTCAGGAGTCCCGATAATAACGCTTTGCCGCCACGGCCCGATTTAGTCCCGCCCGAGCGGCCATAATTATTGAGCGCCAATTGCTGTTGGTTGCGCTCGTACTCGTCCCAACTGATGTAACCTTCGTGATGATCCCGGATCATCACCTCCCAGGTGCCGACAGGCTTGCCATGCCCATAGCTGCGACGCGCTCGTCCATCAACGATGGCAGTCCGCTTCTCGCTCTTCCCATAGACGTAGACGCCGGCGTAGAAGGGGTTTTTGAGGATGCCGATTACATTGCGATAACGGACCGGCGTCCAGACGAAGTTGGTCATGCGCCTTTCATCCGAAGGCCGCGGAAAGTGGATTTGATCTTTCGTCATCGACAGCAGCACCTGACGCGCGCTTCCAAGCTCGTGGAAGCGTGCGAATATAGATCGGATTACGTCTTGCAGACGCAGATCGGGGTCCAGTCCAAGCCCCGCCTCCCGATGCCAAATGTAGCCGAACGGAACGGAAAGTCGCAATTCGCCACGGCGCGCTTTCGATCTGGCGGCATCGAGCATGCGGGCTCTCAGCACGCCAAGTTCGAACTCGCTGATACTGCCCTTCATCCCCAGCAGCAGACGATCATTGGGCCGACATGGATTGTAGACACCATCGTGATCTATGACGCGGGCTTCAACGAGGCCACATAGTTCGAGCAGATGGTGCCAGTCGCGGCCGTTACGTGCGAGCCGTGAGGCGTCGAAGCATAAAACGGCACCAACTTTGCCGGCGCACAGCAGGGCGACGAGACGATCGAAGCCGGGGCGCGCGACCGTTCCGCTGGCGGAGCGTCCGAGGTCATCGTCGATGACCTCAACGTCGAGAAAGCCGCGCTGTCGTGCGACGTCAACAAGGTCATACTGCCGTCGCTGGCTTTCCAGATTGGTCATCACCTGTGACTGAGTGGACTGCCGAACGTAAACGACGGCCTTGCGTTCAAGCAGCACTGTCGGAATCAGATCAGTGCTGATCATCGTTGAGCTCCTCGACGGCCAGACCGGCCGCCTGCATCAGCAGGCAAGCCAGTGTTGATATCGCCTTCTTGCGATCCTTGTCGCTCAGTCCGTCGAGCGTGCGGGTTTTGAATATCAGGTCGAGCTGCCGGCCCGACGCCGGCACCAGCGTGTTGCGGGATCTCATCATCTTCCTCCTGAGTGATTCTATGTTCACCTCGGAAGAGTGCCGCCTTCGCACCGCCTGAGACCAGTCTGTTCAGTTCGATCAGCGCCGCAAGATCGACGCGTGCCGTTCCCATGGTCATGCCGCTGCACACCACAGGATCTATCATCCACCCCGAAATCGCGATCACGACACCTGTCGGTCCCAAAACCTTCAAAAACCGACCTGTCGCTCGTTCTTCGACGCGCCGAACAGACACCTTTTGGCCGAAATACGGATGCCAGCGATAATGGACTTCGACTTCGTCGCCGACATGGGCAGAATGAACGGGGGATTGCCCTCGGCAGGAAGTCATGGCTCTTCGCCGGATCGGATCGCGGCGCTGACCGCGCCGCCTTCATGGCCACGCTGATCATGACGGCCAAGCTCAACGACATCGATCCGCAGGCATGGCTTGCTGACGTTCTCGCCCGCATCGCCGAGCACCCTGCCACGTGCCTCGGAAAACTACTTCCCTGGAACTGGCAGTCTCAAGAAAACGCGCTGGCTGCCTGATCTCTGCATGGCAGCTAGGCTGAATGGTAGACCATACCACTTGTGCCAAGACCTACTTTTCCCGACACGCGAACGTTGCAGATGCCGGACTCATCATTCAAAGTGGAACCAAAGGGGACGATTATGGGCATTGGCGGTTGGTTCAGAGGCGACAGGGGCAAGGATAGAGATGACCAAGGCGTTACGGTCGAGCTGACACCAATCGGAGGACCGCCCGAGCTAGACTTCCTTTTCATCGAAGTTCCGGCGGTCGATATCCTTAGGGCAATCGATGGATGGAAATGGCTGTCTCTGGTGGGTCTGACCGTTATCGCGGTGTCGGCATTTGGCGAGGTATTTCTCCGCGACGGGACTGGTGCTGTCTTTCAAATCGACACGATTGAAGGAAAGCTCTCGAAGGTAGCCAACTCAATCCGTGAGCTGACCGCTATGCTTCAGAATTCGGAGGCAAGAGACGAGCTTTTGTTTGGGGGACTGGTAATCGGCGCTCGCAACAGAGGGCTGATTCTCGAACCCGGTGAATGTTACGATTTCAAAATCGCCCCGATTTTGGGCGGACAAATGAGCGTTGATGAAATTGAGAAGCTTTCGTTCACAGTGAAGCTTCACATTGCGGGCCAGCTCCACGAACAGGTCAAAGATGTTCCCCCTGGAACCACAATCGATCAAGTAACTATTTCGTCTTGAAGTCCACTCTCGATGAATTTTTCTTTAGCCCCTCAATGCATTCGCAAAGAACAGCCATTCCGCCAAGCCATGTCACTCGCGGCCTTCACCGGATGGCTACTCGATCCCCCGCTCAAATCAATCGCCCGCCACGCGGAACTCTCACTGTTTGCGAAGGTTATTGGATCACAATATCGAAAGGTGATCCATGACGACTTTCAAATCCAGCGTGCCGCCCGAGAGCGGCACCGACGACGCGCGGTCCGCCGATACTGAACGGGCCGAGACCGATCGCAAAAGGGCATTGGAAATTGCCCGGCGCAACGCCAGCTCGGCATTAGATCGTGATAGCGGCACCGAAACCGAAACCCCAAGCCTGAAGCTTGCAAAGGAATATCTCAGCCTCGGCGGCCACCGCCGATCGATGATCGACGACAATATCACCGATGTTCGCCAATGGGACGAGGATCCGCCGGAGGCCGAACGGTTCTGGAAGGAACGGGTGGAGACGCTTCCAAAGGATCAACGCAAGCAGGTGGAGGATTTTCTTCCAACCATCAACACGCCCTGAAAGGGCGGCCGAGCCGCTCTTCGGACAGCTCATTCCAATGCGCGGAGCAGATCATGGCTATAGACAAGCACGAGCAGATACGCCAGCGCGCCTACGAAATCTGGGAGGCCGAAGGCCGCCCGGATGGTGCCGACCAGCGCCATTGGCTGCAAGCCTGCGACGAACTGGCCGGCGAGGATGAGCATGAGACGCTGCAGGACCTGCTCGATGAAGACGACAGGGATGATGCGGCACTGCTTCAAGGCGCCGGTGAGAGCGGCGATTTCGATCGGCCACGAACGAGGCCTGTTCAGGCCGCCAAGGCTTCCGTGCCTGACATCGAGATGACGACGGGAGAAAAGCCTTCCCGGCGGAAGATCAGGAAGACCGAGGGACCGTGATCGCCATGCAGCATCTCGACCATGCCATCCAGATCGCTCTCACAGCCCATGAAGGCCAGGCGGACAAGACCGGCCGGCCGTTCTTCGAGCACTGCCAGCGGGTAGCCCTTCTGGTTTCCGGTGACGAGACGCGAACGGTCGCCTACCTTCACGATGCGGTCGAGAAGGGCAATGGCTGGACTCTCGACAGGCTGAGGGAAGAAGGCTTTCCGCCGGCGATCATCTCCGCTGTAAAGGCTCTGACACGGCGGCCGGACGAGCCGGATGACGACTTCGTCAGACGTGCGGCATCAAACGCGCTGGCCTTGCCCGTCAAGCGGGCCGACCTCGAAGACAATCTCCGGCAGGCCGAACAGGCCGGCAAGAAAACGGAAAAATACCAGCGCGGCCTGGATCTCCTGCGCGACATCAGGAACGGATCATAATTTTGCACAGTTCGCAGGTAACGGCCATCGAGGGCGGCAATCGGCGAGCGCCCACTACCCGCCTCCCTGGCATGCACCGAAAGCCGTCTTGGCCTAGTTTCATGCTTTGTTGGTAAACCACACCGTCGGCGCGCCGAGCACGCCTCCCGTGCGCATCGCCGTCTTCAACTCGTCCAGCTTGCTGAATGCCTGCGCCGCTTCAAGCGTGGCAAACTCGTGGGTGACGGTAATATCGTTCGGATTGTCGATGGAGCGATAAACGGCTTGCGCCGTCACCCCATTGGCCTTCTGCACCGGCGAGAAGGCATCATATATCTTGCGCCAGACGGCGTAGTCGGAGACCTCGTGCCTCACGAATAATGTCGTCATATCATCCTCCCGCGTTGCATTTTGCAAATTTGGTTGAGGCGTGTGCTACGATTGCACGAGGAACGTCATGGTCTCCGGCAAGACGCCGTCACTCGCCATCGCATCGGCCGCCGCCTTGGTCTGCATGAAGGCCATCAACTTTTCCATGTCTGCAACGTCCATGACCAAGCCGACGCGGTTGGACGTCTGAGGGTCTGTAAACGTGCGAATGTTCGTGACGCCAACGGGTTCCAATACCTGTTTGCGGATGGGTGAAGCTAGCCAGTGTTTCGTGTCTTTGACGTCGTGATAGATCATTATGGTGGGCATTGCGGTCTCCTTTCATGGCCTCAAATGAAATCTGAGTATATCACGACGAGTGGCTGGATTTTAATTCAATAATATTGCCTGGAATGGATTTTCTGATCCGCTGATCGAATATATCAATGTAATTATTGTAAGTAATCCGAAAATATTATGTTCTTCAGCCGGTTTTGCCGCGCGAAAGTTCCGGAAGTTTGCGACCGCCATCGGAGTGCTTTCAATCGCCTCTGCGACGCCTTGACGTCAAGCGACGCGCCCACGTTCGAGCGGTTGTCTAAGCTTGCGGACTTCACAATATTGGTTGAGGCACCAATCCTGCAATCGAACATGCCTCGGCGCGTCAGAGACAGAGGTTTAGAATGATCGAACGCCAACCATTTGATCTCAAGGCCTATGGGCGCGACATCGGAACAAGGCCATGCTTTATCTGCGGCTTGGTCAGGAACGACCCTGCCTTCTTTCATCATCGCGTTTTTGAAGACGGTGAGACGATCATTTTCCTGAGCAAATATCCCACTCTGCCGGGCTATTGCCTCGTCTGTCCGAAGGAGCACCGGGAGGATCTGGCGCGGGACATGTCGACGGATGAATATCTTCGACTGCAGGAGAAGGTGCATGTGTTGTCGCGCGCCCTCAAAAGCCTGTTCGACGCCGAGCGAATTTATGTGCTTTCTCTCGGCAGCCAACAAGCCAATAGCCACCTGCATTTTCATGTCGTTCCCTTGCCCTCAGGTGTGCCGCTTGAAGAGCAGCAATACCATGCACTGATGGCGGAGCACGGGGTTCTGCAAATCCCTGGCGATCAAATGGCACAGCTGGCGCAGCGCATTGCCGAAGCATACCGTTCAGAGTTGACCGCGCGATAGTCAACCGCCTGGCCCGCGGTCGAAACCCGGAAACCAGTGCCTCCAAGCTACGTCCCGAGGGCGAATGCCGGCACTTGCACGCCTTTCTCGCGAAAGAGGCGCTCCACCTCGTCGAGGCGAGGATAGGCCGGTGGGTTATCGAGCGCTTTTGCCCAGTTCTCACGGCTGGGCAGGGCCATCGCGGCGGTCACGAGCACGGTGGTTCCGGGGCCGATTTCACCGCGCAACTGCGGCAGCAGGGTCTTGGCGTGGATGAGATTTGTGTTCGGTATCGGGCTCATCGCATGACCGGCCCTCCGATTGGGCGATAGATCGACGATGGCGCTGACGTCGGTCTGTCCGTACCAGACGGCCCGGCCATCGCCTACATCGGAGCGGTCGGCATTGAAATCCGCGCGTTCGATCGCAAAGCCGCCCTCGATGGTGCTGAGGGCGCGCGGCGTGGCGATGCGGTGAATGCGAATGTGCCATGGGTTTTCGGGAAGCAGCCAGGTTTCGATGGTGACATCGCTCCAGGGGCGCCAGCGCGAATAGAGCAGGTCGCCAGCGATCAACGCCTCTTCGAGGGTTTCGCGCATGCGGAAATGGACGCCGTCGTCGGAGAGGCCGAGCATGCCGTCGAAGCTTGCGGCGGAGAAATTCCGGTCGTCGGCTTCGACGTTGAAGGCGTAGCGGGTGGAATAGACGAATTTCGAATATTTCTCGTTTGCGCCGAGCATCTTGTCGTGCTGTTGCCCCGAGGAGAGCACGACCACGTTTCCCGGCGTGTGCATGGCGACCATTCCTGCCGGCTTCAGCGCAACCGGCTCCGGGAATTCCGGCTGCGGCGCCTCCTCGGCGGCCCAGAACGGATGATCCCCCGGAAGAGCGAGCGGCAGGAAGAATTTCAGCGCCCAGTAGGGCGAGCCGGGAGAGTTGTAACTCTCGCTCATGAAGAGGTTCGGATAGCCGTAGCCGACGGAAAGAACGCCGTCGCGATCGGCAATCGGCATCGCCGACCACCAGCGGATATGGCGCATGTAATAGCCCTTGATCTCCGCCCAGGGCAGCGCTTCGACGCCGGCAAAGGCAAGCGCGCCCCAGAAGCCGCCCGCCGCAAAGCGGTAGGTCTGGCTGCGGCCGAAGGCAAGGGCCGCGCCATCGGGGCCGAACCAGTGGCGGATATCGCTGGCGAAGATCTCGGCGCGACCCCGGAAGCGATCCTTGCGCGCCTCGTCGCCCTTGGCCAGCACCGCATAGATCATTCCGTAGAAATGCATGGCGAAGGGAATGTAATGATCGACCCGCCGGACCGGCCCGTCGCGATACCAGCCTTCTCCGAGGTCGAAGGCCTCCAGTTCGTCGAGATAGGCGAGGGTTTTCGGGTGATCGAACGCCACGCTCACGCGTTCCAGCCCGAGATCGATGAGCACACGGAAGAATTTCCAGTTATTGTCGATGAATTCCAGCTCGCGCGCTCTGAGAAGATAGGCGGCGACCGTCTTCTTCTCGCTGTCGTCGAGCGGTTCCCAGATGTGCTCGGGCACGAGTGCCAGCGCGAAGCCGACGGCGGCGAGCTCGACCAGCCGCTGATTGCGGTCGGCAAGATCGCCCCAATATTCGGGATGAGCGGGATTGGTGCCGTTCGCCAGCCCGCGGCGATAGAGATCCCAATGCGGAAACGCGCCGCCGCCCGCAACGAGCGGAACGATCCCCCAGAGCGGCCGCGCAAATCCCTCCAGATCCGCCGCCGCCCGATCGAAGATCGCGCCGGCCGCGCCGAGGCGCACACGGGCGCCGCCTTCGGAAAAATACGGCAGCAGCGGCTCGAAGAGATCGGTGACGGCCTTGGCGAGGTCGTCGCGTGTCTTCAGGGGATTGCCGAAAAGCGGATTGGCCCGGGCGGGATCATATATCATTGTCAGGCTCGAAATTCATGAAAAACAGGATCGGCCGCGGGCAGATATTGCCCGCGGCCGTCGACATTTCTGGACGCCTACTTGATGGCCTTCACGCCTTCGGTCATTTCCTTCAGCCCGTCATCGACGGAGGTGCTGTCGGTCATGATCGCGTCATGCACCCGGTTGAGTACGACCTCGATCTTGGCGGCGTTCGGGTTGACCGCCATCTCCAGGTAGGCTTTCGACGGCTTCAGCGCCTCCATGCTGGCCGCATCCTCAGGAAAGCCGGGTGTTGCCGCGATCTTGGCGCTGACATCATCCGTCTTGAGCGCAGGGAAGGTGCCCGTCGACGCGATGACTGCCGCGCCCTCAGGACCGGTGACGAACTTGATGAAATCGAGCGCGGCATCCTTGTGGTCGGAATTGGCGTTGACCGCCAGGCCGGAAATCTGCGCAGCGGTCGTGCCTGTTGCCACACCGTCGGGATGCGGGAACTTGACGATGCCCCAGTTCTTGCTCTTCGATTCACCCGATTTCACCTTGGTGATCTGGGTGCCGACGAACCAGGTCCCCATCGGCAGCATGCCGATCGTGCCATTGAAGAACAGCGCCGAATAATGTGTGTTCGACGTCTTCAGGAAGGCATAGGAGGGAATTGCGCCATCCTTCTGCAGGGTCAGCGCCCTCTCGTACCAGGGCTTCAGGAAGCCATAGTCGCCGTCAACAAGCGTGTGTTTTCCGTCGAGGATGCCGGGCAGCTGAACGGTCGACCGCCAGGTATGCAGAAGCGCGCCGTAGGTCTTGTTGGTGCCCATGCCGCCCGAAAGCTTCTCGGCGGTCTCGTCGAACTGCGCCCAGGTCATGTCATTGGTGGGGTAGGCGACGCCTGCTTTGTCGAATATATCCTTGTTGTAATAGACGACCCAGAAGTCGGAGCGGAACGGCAGGGAGTAGATCTTGCCATCGATGGTCAGTTCCTCGATCAGGCCGCCAAAGGGAGCCGAGTCGATCTTCTGATCCTTCACGAAGCCGCTGAGATCGGCGATGTTACCGGCGCGCACCAGATTGGTGTAGCCCGGCACATCCTTGATGGTGACGATGTCGATGTCCTTGGAGCCGCCCGTCAGCTGCGTCGAGATCATCTGCTGGTAGTCTTGCGAGCCGAGGTCCATCGGCTCGAACTTCACGTTAGGGTGTTTGGCCTGATAGGCCTCGATCAGCGGCTTGTAATAGGCGGTCTTGTCCCAATCCCACAAAGCCCATTTGAGCGTCACGGCGTCCTGGGCAAACGCTGCCCCGGTCGTCATCGCCGCCAAGGTGAATCCTGCCACGGCAAGTTTCACCTTCCCCCCGAATTTATCCAAATACATTCCCGTTCTCCTTCCCTGGATCATCTCTGGATCAGTTATTTTATGAAGCGTCTCGTCTATGCGGTTCGCGGTGCGGCTGTGTTGCGTTTGGCAGGTCTAGAACCGTCACCGCCGCCCGATGGACGCCGAATGCGACGGCGAACATTCCGAGTGAAAAATTGAAAGTTGCCGGCATGAACACCGAAACCGGATAGAAGAGGACATGGGCCAGCCAGAGGCTGGCGGTAAAGGCGAGTGCTGCAAGCGCCGGGAGCGGACGGATGACGGAGGCGAGCGCGGCCAGGCGCAGCAGCCTGAGAGCCGGCAGATCGCGCATCACCATCAAAACGAAGAGATGGCAGGCGAGGACCGCGACGAAGGCGGTGGCGACGAGCGCGATCGTCAGCGGGGCGCTCAGCAACAGATTGTCCCGCGCGCCGGCGCCATAGGTTGCGATCGCATAGAGGCAGACGGCGAGAGCGCCCGCCAGCGCCAGGCCCCAGGCGGTGGCGCGCCAGAAGTAGCGCAGAAAGGCTTCTGTGAAGTCCCGCAGCAGATAGGTGTTGCGGTCTTCCACGAGGGCCACCGAGACCCGGGCCGTGGCGGCGAGCGCTGCCGGCAGCGTCACGACGAAGAGGCCGGCCAGGATGAAGAGGATGTTCAGCTTCACCATCTCCCACCACTCGCGGACGAAGATCTCGGTAAACAGGGCAAGGCCGGTCCTCTTCGGAGCATCCTTCGAAATGCCCGGTCCCTCCCTTGTCCACATGTCCCGCAACCACTGCATAGCCGTCTCCCGCAGGCGTCTCAGTATAAAATCGAGCGTTCCGTTTCCTTGTCGAACAGCTGGGCATTGGTCATATCGGCAACCAGCGTCGCCTCTTCGCCGATATCGGGCCGGTAGCGCGGCGAGACGCGGGCGATGAGATTGCGCCCGCCTGCCACCATGTTCAGATGCACTTCCGAGCCCATCGGTTCGGCCAGCTCCACGACCGCCTTGAGAGGCGCCAGGTTCTCGGGCGCGATGTCGGCCGGCGGCAGCTCGTGGAAATTCTCCGGACGGATGCCAAGCACCAGTTCGCGGCCCTCGTAGGGGGCGATCCTGCCCTTGTCGAAATGAGCAGGCAGCGGCAGTTCCCGGCCGTCGAAGACGGCGACGTAGCCGTCGCCCCGGCGCAGAATGGTCGAGGGCAGCATGTTCATCTGCGGCGCGCCGATGAAGCCGGCGACGAACATGTTGACGGGGCGATCATAGAGGTTCTGCGGCGTATCGACCTGCTGGATATGCCCGTCCTTCATGACGACGATCCGGTCCGCCATGGTCATGGCCTCCACCTGGTCATGGGTGACGTAGATGAAGGTGGCGTTGAGGCGCTTGTGCAGCTTGGTGATTTCGGAGCGCATCGTGCCGCGCAGCTTGGCGTCGAGGTTGGAAAGCGGCTCGTCGAGGAGGAAAACCGCCGGATTGCGCACCATGGCGCGGCCGAGCGCGACGCGCTGGCGCTGCCCGCCCGAAAGCGCCTTCGGCTTGCGGTTCAGGAGATGAGAGATGTCGAGGATCCGGGCGGCGTCCTGCACCTGGGCGTCGATGAAGTCGCGCGATACCTTCCTGAGCTGCAGGCCGAACGCCATGTTCTTGTAGACGGTCATATGCGGATAGAGCGCATAGTTCTGGAAGACCATGGCGATATCCCGATCCTTGGAGGGAACGTCGTTCATGACGTCGCCGCCGATCTTGAGCTCTCCTCCCGATATTTCCTCGAGGCCGGCGATCATCCGCAGCGTCGTCGATTTGCCGCAGCCGGAGGGGCCGACCAGAATGATGAATTCCTTGTCTGCGATCTCGAGGTCGATGTCGTGGACGACGGTGAGCGCACCGTAGCTCTTGTTCAGCTCTTTAAGCGAAATGCTGGCCATCGAGTTCTCCTGAATTCACCAATAGGAAGACCAGCTGCGCGAAAGGCGCGTCAAAGCTTCCATGTAATAATAATCTCCCCAGGAGACGCATTCATCGACACCCTCGCCGCGGCAGGTGTTGAACGGCGATTTCTTCGAATAGGTGGCGTGCAGCACCAGGCCGTTGGAGACGGCAGAGTCCTTGACCGCATAATGATCCGCTAGGCTCTTCACCATGCGCCGCGCCAGCATGCGATAGCGTGCAGCCGGTTCCGGTTCGACGAGATCTGCCATTTCCAGAAGGCCGCAGGCGGTGATCGATGCCGACGAACTGTCGCGCGGCTCGCCGTCGCCGTCCGAAAAGACGAGGTCCCAATAGGGCACCATGTCGGCCGGGAGCCGGTTGAGATAGAAGGCGAGCAGCCGGTCGAAGGTTTGGCGATATTCCTCGATCCGCTCATAGCGATAGGAGAGCGCCATGCCAGCGATTGCCCAGGCCTGTCCGCGCGCCCAGGCGCTGTCGTCCCTGTAGCCCTGCTTGGTGGCGCCGCGCACCGGCGCTCCGGTGACCGGGTCCATATAGAAGGTGTGATAGGTGGAATCGTCCGGCCGAACCGAGTTGGCGAGTGTGGTGCGGGCGTGAATGAGCGCGATCTCGCGGTATTTCGGATCGCCGGTTTCGCGGCTCGCCCAGTAGAGAAGCGGCAGGTTCAGCAGGCAGTCGATGATGTAGCGGTATTCCTCCGCCTTGCCCTTGCGGCCCCAGGCCTGGATGAACTGGCCGATGGGCTGGAAACGCTCGATCAGCTGGTCGGCGGCCAGGATGGCGGCCCTGCGGCCATCCTCGTCTCCGACGAGCTTCCAGGCGGCGATGCAGGAGGGCGAATAGAGAAAACCCATGTCGTGATGGTCCGTCTCGATGCGGTTCACGATCCGATGCAGGAACGACTGGACCTGGATCTGCGCGGCATCCCGGAAAACCGCCTCGCCGCTGTGCTCGAAAGCGAGCCACAGCTCTCCGGGCCAGAAACCTGCGGTCCATTGGTCGTTCGCCACCGCGGGATAGAAATTTCCGACGCTCGAATGGTTCTGCGAGGCATGGGTGAATTGGGGGAGGTTGCGCCTGATCTGCTCGACGGCAAGATCGAGCGCGGCTTTGACCTCCGGATCGGTGATCGGCTGCGGGGCGACGGACGAGACGGCGTTCATGGATTTAACCCTTCAGTCCCGTCGAGGCGATGCCCTCGACGAAGAAACGCTGGAGAGAGAGGAAGACGACGAGAACCGGAATGAGGGCGACGACCGAGGCCGCCATGATGAGCCCGTATTCGGCCGAATATTGCGAGATGAACATGCGCAAGCCGATCTGGACGGTCTTCAGCTCGGTCTTGGTCAGGTAGATCATCGGCCCGAGAAAATCGTTCCAGGTGGTGACGAAGGTGAAGATCGTCAGCGTCGAGAGCGCGGGCTTCGACAGCGGCAGCATGATGCGCGCCCAGATCTGATACTCGTTCATGCCGTCGATGCGGGCCGCCTCGCAGAGCTCGGTCGGGATCGACATGTAGAACTGCCGCATCAGGAAGACGCCGAAAGCGGTGAAGGCCTGCAGGCAGATCAGCGCCAGATGGGTGTTGTTGAGGCCGAATTCGCGCATCAGTAGGAATTGCGGCACCATATAGACCTGCCAGGGCATGGCGATGGTGGCGATGTAGCCGAGGAACAGGGTGTTCTTGTAGGGGAAATTCAGCTTGGCGAAGGCGTAGGCGGCAAAGCTGGAGGTCAAAAGCTGCAGCAGCGTGACGATGATGGTCAGCTTCGACGTGTTGTAGATGAACAGCGCAAGCGGGATCTTCGTCCAGATATCGACGTAGTTCTGCCATTGCGGCTCGGACGGTATCCACTCGATCGGGAAGGCGAAGACATCGCGGCTGAGCTTCAGCGATGCCGATAGCATCCAGGCAAAGGGCATCAGCATGATGAGCGTGACGGCGATGACGATGGCGTAGATCGCGACCGATCTGACGGTGACCTTGCGTCCTGCGATCCTCATTCGCCATCCTCCCTCTGGCGCCGGAACTGGAAGACGGTGACCGCGAGCACGAGGAAGAACAGAACGAGCGCAACCATGCTCGAATAGCCGAGATCCCAGGAAATGAAGGCCTCGTTGTAGATGTGGTAGACGAGGACGAGCGTCGAGGTGCCGGGCCCGCCCTGGGTGATCATGTAGATCTGATCGAACACCTTGAAGGACTGGATCGTCAGCATCACGGTGACGAAGAAGGTTGTCGGCCCGAGCTGCGGCACAGTGACATGGATGAACTTCTGCCAGGAATTGGCGCCATCGAGATCGGCGGCCTCATAGAGCTCCGAATTGATGCCCTGCAGGCCGGCCAGGTAGATGACCATGTAATAGCCCATGTTCTTCCAGATGCCGAAGAGGATCACCGTCACCATCGCCCAATGGCGATCGGCTGCCCATCCCGGCATGTTCTTGGGATCGAGGCCGAGCGTGTAGAGGATCATGTTCACCGGTCCCATTTCGGGATTGAAGATCATGTTCCAGACGACTGCGACGGCCACCAGCGAGGCGACATAAGGGAAGAACATCGCCGTGCGGAAGAAGTCGCGCCCCGCGATCTTCTGATTGAGGAGAACGGCGAGGCCGAGCGCGCAGATGAGCGTCGCCGGCACGGAGGCGACCGTATAGATGACTGTGTTCCAGAACGCCGCGATAAAGGCCTTGTCATCGAAGAGCCGCCAGAAATTATCCAGCCCGGCGAAGGTGATCGCATTCGAACCGTCCCAATGCATGAAGGCGAGCACGAAGGCGAACAGGATCGGGCCGAGCGTGAAGACGGCAAAGCCGATGAAATTCGGGGCAATGAAGGAATAGGCGACGAGCGCGCTGCGTATCCTGCGCTGGCGCTTGGACAAGACGGCGGCCTTTCGGCTTGGGATTGCCGGAGCACCATCCGTCGCGATGACCGAATTCGATAGGGACACCGATGCCTCCTCTTCCTCCCGCAACGACATAGCACATATCCGGTATTGGTCAAACAAGTTCTGAATAGATCATACGAATTTTATGGAAAGCGAAAAATACATATGATAGGTGAGCATGCAGACCAAACACCCATCGATGCTTTTCCGGTACGGGGAGAGACATGTTCAGCGAGATTTCAGGGGAGCTGCCGGATGTGCTGGGCGATTTCACGCCCGGGGCGGTCTGCTCCGATCGCGCCCGATGGAGCACTGTGCCGCAAGCGGTACGGGATCTGGTCATTCAGGAGGCCGAAGAGACGCTTGCGCGCGCCTGGCCGCTGATTGCGGCCTCGGACTACCAGGAGTTCACCGCAACGGGCAACCGCTCGCGCTTCGAGGAGCTTTATTTCACGCGGCGGCGGATGCTGAACAATCTGGTGCTCGGTGAACTCATTGAAGGCAAGGCGCGCTTCCTGCCGAAGATCGTCGATGGCATCTTCCTGATCGCGGAGGAGAGCGGCTGGCAGCTTCCGGCGCATAACGCCTATGAACGAAGCGGCGCGCGCTTGCCGCTTCCCGACAATTCGCAGCCGGTCGTCGATCTCTTCGCCGCCGAAACGGCCGCCCTGCTTGCCACCATCGTCGCATTGCTTCGCGACGAGCTCGACGGCATCAGCCCCGAGATTACGGCACGCGTCGAGCGCGAGATCGAGATCCGCATCCTCTCGCCCTATCTCGGCCGGCATTTCTGGTGGATGGGCCGCGGCGAAGAGCGGATGAACAACTGGACGGCATGGATAAGCCAGAACGTCCTGTTGACGGTCTTCTCCCTGAAAACAAGTCAGCCCACGCGTCACGCCGTCGTCAAAAAGGCGCTCGGCAGCCTCGACGCCTTCCTGAAAGACTATGCCGAGGACGGAGCCTGCGAGGAGGGCGTGCTCTACTACCGTCACGCCGCGCTCTGCCTGCATGGTGCTTTGACCATCCTGGATAGGGTGGCGCCGGGCCTGTTCGGCCGATTTTGGCAACAGCCGAAGATCCGAAACATGGCCGAATATATCGCTCACATGCATGTGGTCGGCCGCTACTATTTCAATTTCGCGGATTCTTCCGCTGTGGTCGAACCCTGCAGCGCGCGGGAATACCTGTTCGGACGGGCGGTCGGCTCTGAGATGCTGGCTGAGTTCGCGGCATCCGACAGAGCCGCTTCAGACAATCCGCACCTGCCCGGGGAATGGAACCTCTGGTATCGCGTGCAGGAACTGCTGGCCGGCCCGACGCTTCCCGCTGCCGCCCCGCCGCATCCTGCATCCGGGCGCGATATCTTCTATCCCGGCATCGGCCTGTTCATCGCCCGCGACGGGCAGTTTTCGCTTGCCGTCAAGGGCGGCAACAATGGCGAAGGCCACAATCATAACGATGTCGGAAGCGTGACGCTTTACAAGAACGGACGTCCGTTCCTGATCGATGTCGGTGTCGAGACCTATACCGCAAAGACCTTTTCGGCGCGGCGCTACGAGATATGGACGATGCAGTCGACGTTCCACAACCTGCCGACATTCGCAGGCGTCATGCAGTCCGCCGGCGAAGCTTTTGGCGCGCGCGATGTCGAGGTTGGGTTCGACGAAGGGAGCGCGCGCATATCGCTCGATATATCGGGCGCCTATCCCCCCGAAGCGCAGCTGCACAGCTACCGCCGCGTCGTTTCCCTGCTGCGCGGCCGCCATGTCGAGATCGTCGACACCTATGACGGCGGCAAGCCGGCGGTCCTGTCGCTGATGACATGCCTGGCGCCGACCGCCGGCCCGGACAGGATCGACCTGGCCGATCTCGGCAGCATTTTCGTCGAGGGCGCCGGCGAGATCGAAATCGACGAAATCGTCGTGGACGACGCCCGGCTGAGATCGGCATGGCCCGAGAAAATCTACCGGCTGCGCCTGCCGTTTGCCGGCAGGCTGCTGAAAATGCGGATCGTCTAGAACCGGATGATTTTAGGCCGGGTCGGCCTGAAATCTGAATCCTGTTCTAAATTAAAGAGTTAGAGCATGATGCCGTCCGAAAATCGCTCACACTTTTCGGCATCATGCTCTGGGGAGGGCGAGCATGGAATTGACGCTGAAGATCGTGGATGCCGATGGGGCGGTGCTGGCGAGTTCCACAGGCCGGGACGAGACGTTCCTGGTCTATCGCCAGAGCTATCGCGAAGGCGATCGCGTGGTCGTGGAGGTCTCCGAGCCTGGGCATGTCTTCCTCTCCCTTGATGGCGCGATCCAGCCCGGCCTGGTCTATATGAAGGAATGCGCCTATTCGCTCGCCGTGCCCTTCGGCGACAAGCGCAAGCCCTATTCGCCGAATGCCTTCAGGGGCGATATCCACCGGCTCTCAGCGCGAAGCACGCGCCCTGACGAGATTGTCCATCGGCGCAATCTCGCCCTGAACCCCTGGGACGATCACGCCAATCGGGCTCTGTTTCCGCATGCGCGCGCCAATGTCGAGACCCGGGGCGAAGCGGTCTTTGCGGCGCGCAACGCGATCGACGGCGAAAAGGCCAACGATGATCACGGCTTCTGGCCCTATACGAGCTGGGGCATCAATCGCGATCCGCAAGCAGCACTGACGGTGGAATTCGGCAGGCCGGTCAGGATCGACGAGATCGTTTTCTATCTCCGGGCCGACTTTCCGCACGATTCCTGGTGGGAGGAGGCCAGCGTCACTTTCTCGAACGGCAAGACCTCCTGCTTTCCGCTGGTGAAATCAGGCGCCGCCCAGGCCTTTCCCATAGAGCCCTGCATCATCGAATGGGTGGAACTGCACGGCCTGATCAAGGCCGAGGACGCCTCGCCCTATCCGGCGCTGACCCAGATCGAAATCTGGGGAACGGAGGCGCCGGAGACCGGGACGTCGCGGTTGCGGTCGAAGACCATTCCGGAAGCGCCGACGGGCGCGCTCGTTGACGACGCTTAGGGTGATCGCATCTCCTTCTGAACAGAGGCCAAGCATCAGCTGTGGAAACCGTGTCGCGCTTCCGCCGGACCGCCTGCCCATGCTAAGGAGGTCGGATGCGACTGCTTGTGGTGGAGGACAACAAGGATCTGGCGGCCTGGCTGGGTAAAGCCCTGCGACAGGCGCAATACGCTATCGACATTGCCCATGACGGCGAGGACGCGGAGCATATGCTCAAGGTGGCGGAGTATTCGGCGATGATCCTCGACCTGGCGCTGCCCAAGCTCGACGGATTGACGCTGTTGAAGCGATTGCGGCAGTCCGGAAACAAGCTGCCGGTCATCATCTTGACCGCCAATGCGAGCCTGGACGGCCGTGTTGCAGGGCTTGACAGCGGTGCCGACGACTATCTCGCCAAACCCTTCGAAATCGCCGAGCTCGAAGCGAGGATTCGTGCAGTGGTCCGCCGCGGACAGGACCGGGCATCATCCGAAATCACCGTCGGCAACCTGCGTTTCTCCGGCGGGACGCGGCAGTTTTTTGTCGCCGACGAGTTGCTGCAACTGACGCCGCGCGAATATGCCGTGCTTGAGCAGCTCGTCATGAAGCTTGGCAACACAGTCTCGAAAGCCGCCCTTTCTGAAAGTGTGTTCGGTTTCGACGACGAGGCGGATCCGAGCGCCATCGAAATCTACGTCCACCGGCTGCGAAAGAAACTCGAGAGCAGTTCGGTTCAAATTGCCACGTTGCGCGGACTTGGTTATCTCCTCAGACATGTCCAATAGCCTCGTCACCAAGGTGGGCGCGACGATCGCGCGGCTCAGCCAGAGCCTGAGGGTGCAGCTGCTCTGCTGGGTGCTGCTGACCCTGTTAGGGGCGATCGGCTTCAATCTTTACGACAGCTTCTGGACGGCTGACGCCACAGCAAAGCTGGTGACGGATCGAACACTTCTGGCATCGGCCCGCGTCATTGCCGAAGCCGTCCGCGTCGATGAGGGCGGCAACGTTCAGGTGGACGTACCGCCTTCCGCGCTGGAGATGTTTGATACGGGCTTCGGCGACGGGGTGTCTTATCAGGTCATCACCGCATGGGGCAGTCTGGTCAGCGGCTTTCCCGACCTGCCGTTGCCGGCCGTCCAGCGGACCGGTGAGGATCGTGCGTTCCACGGTGCCGATGTGCGCGTCCTGATGCTCGATCATCCCGTCGTCGGCCTTCCCGATGACGGCGCGATCTCCGTCACCGTCGCCGTTACGCATAACAGCCAGTATGCGATGCGAAGGCAATTGTGGCTCTCGGACTTTTCGAAGCAGTTCGTGCTCGTCTTCGTCGCAAGCCTGGTGACCATCCTTGGGCTCCAACGGGGCCTGGCCCCTGCGCTGAGACTGCGGGACGCTCTGCGCCAGCGCGGGCGCAACCGTCTCGATCCGCTGCCGCCGGAGATGGTACAGAGCGAACTGCAGCCGCTCGTTCACGCCCTGAACGACTACATGGAGCGCGTCCAGAACCAGATGGCCGCGCAGCGACGGTTCGTATCGAATGCTGCGCATCAACTGCGAACCCCCCTGGCGCTAATTTCGACCCAGGCGAGCGTGGCGGCCCGCGAAGCCGATGCAGCTCGCCGCGACGAGGCGCTTTTCGCCCTTCGCACCAGCACGAAGCAGATTTCGCGTCTCGCCAGCCAGCTACTTACCTTGTCGCGGGCCGAGCCCGGAAGTCGGCGCCCGCGCAGCGATGCGACCGACCTTACGAAGGCTGCCCGCGAGATCCTGGAATCGCATGCCGAAGAGGCGCTCAAGCGCAACATCGACGTCGGCCTGGAAGCAGTGCGCCCTGTCATTGTCGACGGCGACGCGACGATGTTGCGCGAGATGTTGGTCAACCTCATAGACAATGCGATCCGCTATACCCGCCCGAATGGACGGGTGACCGTCGCCGTCGGGCAGGCGGACGGCAACGCCGTGGTGACCGTCGAGGACAACGGGCCGGGTATTCCAAGCGGGGAGCGTGAGCAGGTTTTCGAACGATTCTACCGGGTCATAGGGATCGAAGGCGAGGGGAGCGGTCTGGGACTTGCGATCGTTCGGGAGGTTGTCGAAGGCGCTGGAGGTTCAGTCTCGCTCGAAGATGCGGAAGGCGGTGGGCTCGTCGTGACGGTGCGGCTGCCGCTCGCTTAGACCTAAGTGCATCAAGTGAAAAGAAGGCCGGGCATGCACCCGGCCTTCTGTTCGATCCACCTTGGGAGGAGGTCGATTGGATCACTGGGTATCGAGGTGCTGCTGCGGACGCCATTTCGCCAGGCGGTTCTCGATCAATGTCATGATGTATTCGGCAAAAAGCGTGACGACCATGACGAGGAGGATGGCCGCGAACATGCCGGCCGCATCGAAGGTACCCTTGGCGATCGAGATGAGCTGACCGATCCCAAAGCGGGCGCCGACGAATTCGCCGACGATTGCGCCGATGATCGCGAAACCAAAGGACACGTGCAGACTGGCGAAGATCCAGCTCATCGCCGAGGGAATGACCACCGTGCGGGTGACCTGCCAGTCCGAGGCGCCGAGAATGCGGGCGTTGGCGATCATATTGCGGTCGGCCTCGCGCACACCCTGGAAGGCGTTTGCAAAGACGACGAAGAACACCATGATGAAGGCGAGAGCAACCTTGGAAGGCAGGCCGAGACCCATGATCATGATGAAGATGGGGGCGAGAACGACGCGCGGTATCGAATTGATCGCCTTGATATAGACGGAGAAGATGTCCGACAGGAAGCGGTTGCGGCCAAGACCGATGCCGACGAAGACGCCGGTGATCGAACCCGCGAAGAAGCCGATCAAGGCCTCCTCCATCGTCACCCATAGATTATACCAGAGCGAACCTTCCGTGGTGCCTTCGGTTGCCCATTCGTAGAGGCGCTGAACGACGCCGCTCGGGCTCGAATAGAAGAACGGATCGATCCATTGCATGTTTGAGGACAGCTCCCACATGCCGATCACGAAGACCAGGATGGCGATCTGCCAAAAGCGCACCAGCGTTTTGCGCCGGCGCATTGTCTTCAGCGCCGATGCCTCGATTTCCGTGTCCGAGGTGCCCGGCCGAAACATGGTGGCCGAACCGGCCTCAAGTGTGATGTGTGCCATGATATCCTCCCTCAGGCCGCTTCGCTCGCGCGGCGGTAGCTGGTCTCCACCTCCTCGCGGAGGTCCTCCCAGATCGTCTTGCAATAGTCGATGAAGCTCTGCTCGTAGCGGATTTCCTTCACGACGCGCGGACGGGGGAGATCGATCGTGTAGACCGACTTTACCGTCGCGGGGCCGGCGGTCAGGACATAGACCTTGTCGGCGAGCGCGACGGCCTCTTCGAGGTCGTGGGTCACGAACACCACCGAAGCCTTGCGCTCCGCCCACAGCTTCAGGAGTTCTTCATGCATGACGGTGCGGGTCTGCACGTCAAGAGCCGAAAACGGCTCGTCCATCAGCAGAATCTCCGGCTCGTTGATGAAGGTCTGTGCCAGGGAGACGCGCTTGCGCATGCCGCCAGAAAGCTGGTGGGGATAATGATGCACAAACTTCGAAAGGCCGACGCGGGCCAGCCAGTCGCGTGCGCTCTTTTCCGCTTCAGTGCGCGACTTGCCCCGAAACAGCGGACCGGCCATGACGTTGTCGATGACGTTCTTCCAGGGAAAGAGTGCGTCGGTCTGAAATGCGAAGCCGACACGCGGGTCAATGCCGGTGATCGGTCCGCCCATCAACCGGACTTCACCGGCACTCGGGCGTGCGAGACCCGTCACGAGGTTGAGCGTCGTCGATTTGCCGCATCCGGTGGGGCCGACGACGGCGACAAACTCTCCGCGGGCGACCGTCATGTTGAAATCGCGCAAGGCCGTAAGGGACTTGCCGGTGGGTGAGACGAAGCGGCGGCTGACGTTGATCAGCTCGATCGCCGGGATCTGGTTCTTGTCATTTTGCATGATGATACCTGAGGCGTGCTTTGGGCGCGTGCACGCAATGCCCATGGATCGATCGGGAGGTCGCTTCCGGCTGGAGCCGGAAGCGATGCGACGCCTTACTTGACGTTCTTGACGAATTCCGTCGTGTAGGTCTTGGAAAGGTCGATCTGCTTGCCCTTGACGTTCTTGGAGAACTCCGAGAGCACGGCAAGTACGGTCTTCGGACCGTCTTCCGGCATGACGCCATCGGGTGTGAACATGCCCTTGCCGTCGTCGAGAGCCTTGATGTAGCCGTCCTTGTCGCCGACGTAGAAGTCCTTCGGCATCTTGTCCGCGATCTCGGCGGCGGAATGCGTGTTGATGTAGCGCAGCGTCTTGACGAAGGCGTTGGCGAGCTTCTGTGCCTCTTCCTTGTGCGCGTCGACCCAGGAGGCTTCCATGTAGAGCGAGGCGGCCGGATAGGTGCCACCGAGCGCCTGGCGGGTCGACTCGACCGTGCGCATATCGACAAGCACGCTTGCCTCGCCGGTCTTGATCATGCGCGAGATCGTCGGCTCGGTCGTCATGCCGGCCTGGATCTGATCCTGTTGCATGGCCGCGATGAAGGTGCCACCGGCGCCGACTGGAACCGTCACGACGTCGCCGGGCTTCAGGCCGGCCTTCGAGGCCATGAAGAGGGTCAGGAAGTTGGTGGACGAGCCGAGACCGGTGACGCCGAGGGTCTTACCTTTGAAGTCGGCTGGAGATTTGATGTCAGGATACTTGCTCGAAACCATCTCGACTTCGCCCGGCGCCTGGCTGAACTGGACGATGGATTCGACGAATTTGCCTTTGGCCTGCAGGTCCACGCAATGGTCGTAGAAGCCGACCACGCCCTGGACGGCGCCGGCCAGAAGCTGGTTTTCGGCATCGACGCCGGCAGCTTCGTTCAGGAGTTCGACGTCGAGACCCTCGTCCTTGAAATATCCGAGCGATTCGGCAAGCTTGGCGGGCAGATAGATCTGCTTTTCATAGCCGCCGACCATGATGGTGATCTTATCGGCCGCATGTGCGGCGCTGGTCGCGAAAGATGCTGCGGCGAGAAGCGCCGAAAAAGCGACGGTGTGAAAAAGGCTGCGTGAAGAACGCATGGAAATCTCCTCCTGTGGTTTGCTAGCATCGTCGTCTCGCCACCTTGACCCGTGTCTCCTCCACGATGCTGCCCCTTCCTATGACGTCGAAGCTTTCAACTAGCTTTCAGTCGCGGATGGGTAAGCAGCCCGTCGAATTCCATCCATGCATCCCTCATCGCGGGAGCAACGGGCGCACAGTCATTTCTTAAGCCAGATGCGCCGTCGCTTCCACAGATGTATTTCCCAGACGGATCTCTTTCCGAGCGCATGCGGCAACCATCGCGGCAAGCGCTTCAACGTGAAAATTGCGAGAGAATATGTCCGCGACCGTGATCCCGATCTGGCGGCCGGCGGCGAGCAGTCTATGAACCGACGGGCAGCCTTGACCGTGCCGCGCTCGGCGGGCCGTCATTAAGGCGGTTCCAGGCGCGGCGGAGCTGCCGCGCCGAGCCGAAGCCGGCGCGCATCGCGACGGCCTCCATGTCCAGCCGTGAACCGGCGAGCATCTCGCGGGCAAGAGCCACGCGCATAAGGTTGACGAAATCCGTAACGCTCATGCCCGTCTGCTCGTTGAACAGCCGTGAAAGGTTGCGCGGGCTGGCACCGCTGAGGCGCGCGAGCGAGGCGACCGACCAATCCTGAGAGGGGTTGGCGACCACCGCATCCTGCGCGCGGTGAATGACCGGGTGGATATGGTTGCGACCTTCGAGCCAGGGCGAAAGCTGCGGATCCGAGCCGCCGCGCCTGAGATAGACGACAAGATATCGCGCAACCGCAAGCGCGCAGGCATGTCCCGCCGCTTCGGCAACGATATGCAGCATGAGATCTATGCCGGCGGTGATGCCGGCGCTGGTGAGGCGGTCTCCATCCTCGACATAGAGCCGGTTGTCCCGGACGCGCGCGGTGGGTGCGAGTCTCACCAGATCCTCTATGCAGGCGTGGTGGGTGGTGCAGTCGCGGCCGTCGAGCATGCCTGCTTCGGCAGCGAGCAATGCGCCCGAGCAGATCGAGACCAGACGAATTCCCGGAAGAATGGCGCGCTTCAGCCATGCGACGATGGCAGCCTGCTCGGCGCGTTCCTGTTCGTCCCACGGGCGGTTGTTATCCATCGGGGCATCGGCGCTGCCGGCAATGACGACAAGCGCGTTATCGGGCAAGCGCTCGGGTAACGCGGCGACGCCCGTAACGGCAAGACCGATCGAGCTGCCGACCGTCGCCGATGGGCCGATATAGGTCACGGTAAAACGCACCGTGTGCTGTTCGAGGTTCGCCTTGCGCAGCACTTCGATCGGGCCGGCCACGTCGAGCAGCAGCACGCGCGGCGGCACGACGACGAAGACCGGGATATCGAAGGGCTGCGCGGCGTCGGTCATGCGGCGAGCGATTTTTCGCGCCCGGCCAAGGCCTGTTCGACGGTCGCGATCCGAGCGAAACGGCCCGACAGGACCAGTTCGGTCCGGTCCCGGATTTCCCTCGCGCTCCAGGTGCGTCCTGTGACGTCGGTCATTGGAAAGGTCAGGGTCGCTTCGCCGACATAGTCGACTTGATAGCCGAGATCCGAGGCATGGCGGGTCGTGGTCTCGCAGCACTGTTCGGTGCGGATGCCGGAGACGAGGATACGGCGGACGCCGTTCTCGGTCAGCCACACGTCGAGACCGGAACCAACCAGGGCGCTATGGCGGTTCTTCCTGAACGTCGCCTTGGGAGCGATCCTGAGCGGGGCGAGTGTGCTGACGAACCCGGATGCTTCCGAGAACGGACCGTTTTCATCGACATGGAAGATCTGGATGATGGGTATTCCATCGACTTGCGCGCCGTCGATCAGAGTCTGCTGACGGTCGATATAGGCGGAAGCGAGGTTTTCATCCCAGTAATCGCGGTGTCTGAAGGACTCCTGAGCGTCGATAACGAGAAGGACAGTATCATGGCCGGACATTTTTTGCTCCATGCAGGTTGATCATGAAGTCATATTCGGCGATTTGAAGACAGGGGAAAATGCGCGCGCCGGACAAATAACGGACAATTCGCGCCAATAGCCACGCTCAGGAGCGGCCTTGCGCCAAGAGCCTCGAGCCACATCCGGCGCCTGCCGGCCGTGCGCACATAATCAGTCCGGCTTCCACGCAATTCCGGATCGGATGTCAACTCGTAAAGCTTCGCAGATCCCTCAGCAGGTTGCGGTACCTGGCCTGGCTGCCGACCAGATGGTCGCGCATGGCGTTGCGGGCGGCCTGGTCGTCTCTGTCTGAGATGGCGACGACGATTGCCTCGTGCTCCCTGTGGATCAGCTTTCGATAGGCGGTCTGTTCGGCCGTCCTCGATTCCGGGACGAGCCTCGACTGCGGGATGATCGCAGAGCCCTGCGATTCCAGGAACTGCCTGAACAGCGGATTGTTCGTGGCCTCCGCGATCGCGGCATGGAGCTCGAGATCCGCATCGCGAATGGATTGATCGCTCTCGATGCATTGGAGGATTTTCCGGTGACATTCGAATATCGCTTCCTCCTGTGCCGGCGAGCGGCGTAGGGCCGCTAGGCCCGCCGCCTCGATTTCGACAGGTGTTCTGATCTCGAGGACCTCAAGATCGGAGGCGACGCGGGCCTTGTCGACTTTCCGCGCGGAGAGCGCCGGATCGGCACCGAGTACGAAAATCCCCGCTCCCTGGCGCACCTCGACAAGCCCGTCGGAGCGAAGCGCTGCCACTGCCTCGCGCACGACGGTTCGGCTGACGCTGTGCGTTTCGGTCAACTCGTGTTCACTCGGAAGCTTGTCACCGGCAGAATACTGGCCGCTCAATATGGCTTGCCGGAGGCTTTCGCCGACCTGTGAGACCAGCGACCCGGAGCCTTTGCTGCGATCCTTCATCTGCATAGCCACGCCTGACCCCCGCATCGGCTTTGATCCGCACGCCCGTTCAAACGCGCGGCATTGCGAAATTCACGATTCATCACACATGTATGACAAATTTCTCCATCTTTCAATGGACGAGCGGCGCCGGCGCTTTGTTCCTTGACTGTTTCCGCGGTCCGATGAAAATCCGGCACTGCGCTTTCTCTCAAGCTCCCGACGCTGTACTGGCTTACGGCCATGTCACGACCTTGCTTCACGATGTACAGGCGACTGGATATAATCAAAATTAATCGCTATGATTAGAAGTGATTGACAAGGAGTTTTCGATGGAGACCAAGGTTCTGACCGCCCATGTTCCGCTGTCGCTTGCGCAGAAGGTCGATCAACTCGCGTCGCGGCTCGAACGCTCGCGTGGCTGGATCGTCAAGCAGGCCCTGACGGCATGGATCGACCAGGAGGAGGAGCGCCGGCGTTTGACGCTTGAGGCGTTGGCCGACGTCGATGACGGTAACGTTGTCGATCACCAGTCTGTCCAAGCCTGGGCCGATAGTCTTGACGGCGACGCGCCGATTTCGTTGCCTCGGTGATGGAACTCAAATGGACGAGCAAAGCGGTCTCCGACGTTGCCCGCTTGTACGACTTTCTCGCTCCTGTAGACCGCCTCGCGGCGGCTCGAACCGTCCAGGCACTGACGAAGGCACCTGCGCGGCTTCTTGATCAGCCGCGCCTCGGCGAGCGGCTTGAGGAGTTCGATCCTCGGGAGGTCCGCCGCATTCTCGTCGGCCGTTACGAGCTGCGCTATGAAATCCAGCAGTCGACGATCTATGTGTTGCGGCTTTGGCATACGCGTGAGGACCGATAGAAGCGCTCACAACCGCCTGGTCGACTCTCCGCGCACGAACCTCGGCGTCAGGATAAAATCCTGCGGCGGCTCTGCGGCCCCCTCGGGGCTTGCTATTCTTGCCAGCAGACGTTGTGCGGCCAATTCGCCGAGCTTCTGCGCATCCTGCACCACCATCGTGATGCGGGGTGTGATGACGTTGCTCCAGGGCACGTCGTCGACCATCGCCAGCGATACGTCGTCAGGGCAGCGGAAGCCCATCTCCTGCATCACCTGCAGTGCCGCGAGGCCGGTCATGTTGTTGGCGCCGATGATGGCGGTCGGCCGGTCGCGACGGGTCAAGAGGCGCATGGCCTGTGCATGGCCGCCGGTCCTGGTGTAGCCGCCTTCGACCACCAGCGAAGGATCGATGTCCACACCGGCGCCGGCCATCGTGTTCATGAAGCCCTTCAGGCGCTCGTCGGCAGTGTGCAGGCCGCTCGGCCCGGAAATGAAGCCGATCCGCCTGTGGCCGAGCTGCAGCAGATGTTCGGTCAGGATGGTGGTGGTCAGCGGGTTGTCGGAACCGACAAAATCGCGTTCCGCCCCCTCCACCTTCTGGTCGAACATCACGATCGGGGTTTTGAAGTCGCGCAGGAACGTGGCGTACTCCTCGCCGTGCCCGTTTGCCGCCAGCGCAATGCCGGCGATCTTCTGCGCTTCCAGCCGCTCCAGCAGCGCCCGTTCGAGATCGGCCCTGCCGGAGGAGTCGGCGATCAGGACGAAATAGCCGTGGTCGAGCGCCTGGTGCTCGATCTCTCGACGGATGTCGCCGAAGAACATGTTGCCGAGATTGGCCGAAACGAAACCGATCAACGAGCTGCGTCCGCGCGCCAGCGTCTGGGCCACCGGGTCGATGCGGTAACCGGTCGATTTTATCGCCTGCTGGATGCGGTCAAGCGTCTCGACGCCGACCCGCTTCGGGCTGTTGAGTGCCAGCGAGACGGTCGAGATGGAAACCCCCGCAAGGCGCGCTACGTCTCGTATCGTGGTCATGTCTGTCGAACCGGTTCTAATGCCTTGTTATGTCCGATTTTATTGGTTGGCGCAACATTTATGCTTCAAATCCGTTGTTTAACTGGGTTTAACTTGGTGATCTTGCGATCACGAATTTCGACTTGACAGACATCGGATCAGGCGAGATGATCATTCACCGAACCGGTTCGATATGATGTTGAGCCGGAAAACAGGGAGGAGAAACCTGTGACGAGTTCGGAACGCCAGCCGGAAAATCCGGCATCGGGAGGGGCGGAGAAACACGCCTGGTTCAGCCAGGATCGCCTGGGCATGTTCATCCATTGGGGCCTCTATGCCTTGGGAGCCCGGCACGAGTGGTTGAAGAACCGCGAAGAGCTGACCGACGAGCATTACCAGCGCTATTTCGACAATTTCGATCCCGATCTCTACGATCCCAAGGAATGGGCCCGCCGGGCGCGCCTTGCCGGCATGAAATATGTCGTGGTGACGACCAAGCATCATGAAGGCTTCTGCCTGTGGGACAGCAAGGTGACGGACTACAAGGCGCCGAACACGCCCTGTGGCAAAGATCTGCTCGCGCCGCTTGTCGAAGCCTTCCGCGCCGAAGGGCTCAAGATCGGCTTCTACTATTCGCTGCTTGACTGGCACCATCCCGATTTCCCGATCGACGTTCACCATCCGCTGCGCAACCATCCCGACGCCAAGGCCCTGAATGCCGGCCGTAACATCGCCAACTACGCGGCCTATATGCGCGAACAGGTGCGCGAGCTTCTGACCGGCTTCGGCCGCATCGACATCATCTGGTTCGATTTCAGCTATCCCGGGCGCGAATATCGCGGCCTGCCCGGCAAGGGGCGCGCCGATTGGGAGAGCGAGCGGCTGGTCGAGCTGGTGCGCGACCTGCAGCCCGGCATCATCGTTAACAACCGCCTCGATCTGCCGCCCGGCAGCCTGCCCGACGTAACGACGCCGGAGCAATATACGCCGCGCGTGGCCCCCGCCATCACCAGCCAGGGGGTACTCTGGGAAGCCTGCCATACCTTCAGCGGCTCCTGGGGTTATCACCGCGACGAAGATACCTGGAAAAGCCCGGAACAGATCATCCAGCTGTTGATCGATTCCGTCGCACTCGGCGGCAACCTGCTGATGAATGTCGGCCCGACCGGCCGGGGCACGCTCGATGCGCGCGCCATCAGCGCGCTCGAGGTCTATCAGAACTGGATGGCCGTCAACGGACGTTCCATCTATGGGGCAGGGCCATCCCGCTATCCGGTGCCGGCCGGCTGCCGCTATACCCAGCGCGGCAACCGCCTTTATCTGCATGTCTACAATTGGCCTTACCGCCACATCCACATCGAAGGTCTCGCCGACAGGATCTCTTATGCGCAATTCCTGCACGACGCCAGCGAGGTGCACTGGCTGAGCCATGCCAAAGATGTGGATTCCAATATCGGCGTGACGGTGCCGGAAGGCATGATCACGCTCGAACTGCCGGTCCGGCGCCCGGACGTTACCGTGCCGGTGATCGAGATCGTCCTGAAGGCGTGAGCTCGATCGCACTCGCGTGTCCTTTGCGTTCATGGAGGGAGGAGAAACCCATGAAGGTTCTGAAGAAAACGCTTTTGCTTGCCGCTATAGGCAGCAGTCTTTTTGCCACAGCCGCATCGGCCGAGCAGGTCAACCTGACCTGGCAGATGTGGACCGGCTCCGAAACCGACACCAAGAGTTGGCAGCACGTGGCAGAGATGGTGACGGCCAAGTATCCCGACATCAAGGTGACGCTGACGACGACGGGCTGGGTCGACTACTGGACGCGGCTGCCGGTGCTGGCGGCATCGGGACAGCTCGCCGACATCGTTTCCATGCAGTCGCTGCGCATGCCGAACTTCTATTCGCTGCTCGAGCCCCTGAATGACCGGATCGAGGCCGATAAGTTCGACGTCGCCGCCTTCACCCCTTCGATCATCGGCGGCATGTCCGTCGACAAGCAGCTCTACGGTCTGCCCTACGACGTCGGTCCGTGGGTCATCTATTATAACCAGGATGCGCTCGAAGCCGCCGGCGTCCCGCTGCCGAAACCGGGCTGGACGCTTGCCGAGTTCACCGATGCCGCCAAGAAGCTGACGAAGGACGGCAATTACGGCTTTGGCGTCACTCCGACCAACTATTCGGTCCTGGCCGCGGCCTGGGGCGATAAATACGTCAACGACGCCGGCGAGCTTGACTTGACCCGTGCGAGCGCAGTTGCCGCCGCCGACAGGCTGATCGGATTTGCCGCCAAGGATAAGATCGCGCCGCTGGTTCCCTCGGGTGGCGCAGATCCCGGTGATGTCGTCCAGGGCCGGTTCAATTCGGGCAACGTCGCCATGTATATCGATGGTCCCTGGTCGATTATCGGCATGAAGGACCAGGCTAAGTTCAAGATCGGCCTCACCACCCTGCCGCGCGACGAAGGCGAACTCTCGGCCGTCACAGCAGGCTCCGGCTTCGGTATTTCCACGACCAGCAAGAACAAGGATGCGGCCTGGAAGGCCATTCAGGTGCTGACAAGCCCCGAAGCGCTGACCTATCTTGCCGAAGGGGGGCGCGCGTTGCCGGCGCGCACGGCGGCGCAATCGGCCTGGTACAAGGTGGCGGCCAAGGACATCACCAATGGCGGCGAGGCCATCGACTATTCCCTGGCGCACTCCGTGCCCTACGTGATCACCAACAACTGGGCAGCGGTGGAAAACCTCTTCAACCAGTATTTCCCGCCGGCTTTCGCCGGCAGCGCCGACGCCAAGCAGACGATGGAATCCATCCAGAGCCTTGCGCAGCAATAGAGCCAGCGCGTCCGACAGGACGCGCCGTCGCTTCAAAATCTGCGCATGATCCTTTCGGGAAATCGATTCCGATTTTCGGGTCATGCGCCAGCTCTCGCTGCGGCAGGACCTGCCGCGCATGGAGGAAGACATGTTGCAAAGCGCCGTTGCCGAAGTTCCCTTGCAGCCCGGTCAGCCACGGCGCTTCCTGATGCCGGAGACGCAAACGGCCATGCTGTTCCTGCTGCCGAGCTTCCTCGGCTTCATGGTCTTCATGGCCCTGCCGATCCTGGCGTCGCTGGCGCTCAGTTTTACCAACTGGCAGCTGATCTCGACGCCGTCCTTCGTCGGCTTCCAGAATTATATCAGGCTCTTGACTGTCGATCCGGCCTTCTACACCGTACTCCGCAACACGCTGTTCTTCGCCGTCGAGTATCTGGCGTTGAATATTATCGTCTCGCTGACGCTCGCGGTCTGGATATCGAGCCTGAAGCGCGGCAAGGCGATCTTCCGGGTGATCTTCTTCCTGCCGACCTTCACGCCGACGATCGCAGCATCGGTGGTCTGGCTGCTGATCTTCACGCCGGACGGGCTGGCCGACACCATCGTCCGCGCGCTCGGCCTCGGCCTGCCGAATTTCCTGCTGAGCTCGACCTGGGCCATGCAGGCGGTCGTGCTCGTCACCCTGTGGGCGAATGTCGGCTACAACGTCGTGATGCTCAACGCCGCGCTCGACCTCGTGCCGAAGCATTATCTCGAGGCGGCGACGATCGACGGCGCCAATGCCTGGCAACGCTTCTGGCGCATCCGCCTGCCACTCATCTCGCCGACCGTCTTCTTTGGCACCGTGATGACGGCTATTACCTCGCTGCAGGTCTTCGACGAGATATTCGCGATGACGCGCGGCGGCCCGGGCTCGGCGACGGCGACGCTCGGTTTTGCCATCTACCAGAAGGGCTTCACCAACTTTCAGATGGGCTATGCCTCGGCTCTCGCCTGGGTGATGTTCGTCATGATCATGGCGCTCACCATCCTGCAATTCCACATGCAGCGCAAATGGGTGCACTATGACGATTGATCCGACCTCACTGCATCCGCATTCCGTGTCCCAGCATCGTCACCGCATATTGCGGCGCGTCGGCACCTTCGTCAGCTACGCGGCACTTTCGCTGATCGCGCTGCTTTTCCTCTTCCCCTTCTTCTGGATGGTGTCGAACGCGGTGCGCTCCAATGCCGAGGTGATGGCCGTGCCGGTCCGCATCTTCCCTGAGGAGTATCATTGGGGAACATTCGTCGAAGCCCTGGTTTCCCTGCCGTTCGGAACCTTCCTGTTGAATTCCTTCGTGGTCGCCTGCGGCGTTACGGCGATCGTGATTGCGGTATCCTGCCTGTCCGCCTACGCCTTCGCCCGCCTGAGGTTTCCCGGCCGGGAGGGGCTGCTGCTTACCTATCTCAGCACGCTGATGATCCCGCAGGTGATGCTGGTCATTCCGCTCTTCCTCATCGTCAGCAAGTTCGGCTGGATCAACACCTATCACGGCATGATCCTGCCGGTCGCCTTCAGCTCTTTCGGCACCTTTCTGCTGCGGCAGTTCATCCTCGGCATTCCCAAGGATCTCGACGAGGCGGCGATGATGGACGGAGCTTCGCGCCTGCGTATCCTGGTCACGGTCATCGTTCCGCTTGCCATGCCGGCCATCGGCCTGCTGGCGCTGTTCACCTTCATCGCACAATGGAAGAGTTTCCTCTGGCCGCTGATCGCCACCAGCGGCGTCGAAATGGCCACGCTGCCGCTCGGGCTCACCCTGTTCCAGACACAGCAGGGCACCGCGTGGAACTACATCATGGCCGGTGCGACGATCTCCATGGTGCCTGGTGTCATCCTGGCCATCGTGCTGCAGAGGGTAATCTACAAGGGCATTACCGTCAGCTCCGGCTTTGGTGGGCGCTAATCTTCATAAGAACAAAGATTTAAGCGCATCGCATCAAGTTTGGTGTGATGCCCTTCAAGTCCGGTCGATCGCCGCCGAAATCATATCCTCGCGCTTGACTTTTGCTTCCGGAAGAAAAGTAAAATTTAACCAAAATTTGAAATAACCCTTTCATATTCGAATTGCGCAGGGGAATTCATGAAAACGGCTACGCTTGCATCCATCGCCTTGGCGATATCGATCTCTGCTGCCCATGCCCAGACGATCGGAGTTTCGATGTCCGGTCTCGACAAATTCAGGACGGCGCTTCTAAACGGCGTCGTCTCGCATGGGCAGACGATATCCGGCCTCAAGCTCGTCACCGAGAATGCCAATGGCGACAAGGAGCTCCAGAAGCAGCAGGTGCAGAAGCTCATTGCCGACAAGGTCGACGCGATCATTCTTGCCGTCTCCGATGGCGACCTCGGACCGCAAATGACCAAGATGGCGGCAGATGCCGGTATTCCGCTGGTCTACATCAACAACGTTCCTTCCAACCTGCTGGACCTGCCTGATAATCAGGTGGTAGTCGCCTCCAACGAGAAGGAATCCGGAACGCTGGAGACCAAGCAGGTCTGCGCGCTCCTCAAAGGCAAAGGCCGCGTCGTCGTGCTGATGGGCGAACCCTTCCACGCCGCCGCCCGCGCCCGCACCCAGGATATATCAGACGTCATCGCCACCCCGGATTGCAAGGGCCTTCAGATCGTTGAGCGGCAGGCCGCCTATTGGTCGAGCGATTATGCCGACCAGCAGATGCAGGAATGGCTGCAGGCCGGCGTCAAGTTCGACGCGGTCATTGCCAACAATGACGAGATGGCGCTCGGCGCGATCCGGGCCATGAAGAAGAACAATATCCCGATGAAGGACGTCGTCGTCGCCGGTGTCGACGCGACCGACGACGCGCTCGCCGCGATGGTGGCTGGCGATCTCGACGTGACCATTCTCCAGAGCGCTGTCGGACAGGGCGCTGCCGCTGTCGACGCCGCCGTCAAGCTGATCCGCAAGGAGAAGGTGCCGCGCGAAAACAACGTTCCCTTCGAACTCGTCACACCTGAGAACATTGCCACCTATCTGCCGAAGAGCCAGTGAGCATAAGAGGACTATGATGTTGCATTTCTGGAATAAATTCGGCATTCGCGCACAGATCACCTCCGGCTTTGTGCCGCTGATCCTGTTGATGAGCCTGCTCACGGTCAGCGCGATCTCGGGTATGAACGGGCTCGCCTCGATCTTCTCGTCCTATCGCGCCACGGCCGGCCAAAGTCTCGCCATCTCGGACTACAGCGACCAGCTGAACGAGATTCAGATGTCGGCGGAAGCCTTCCGCTCCACGCCGACGCAGGCTGTCGTCGACCGCTTCCGCGCCGGCGTGAAGGCGTTCGACGCCGATGACCCGCGCTTTGCTGGCAACAAGGACCTGCAGTCCGGTCTTGCGGCGATCCGCCAGGACATCGCCACCTATGGCAAGGCTTTCGAAGAAATAGTTGCCCTGCAGGCCAGGCGTGATGCCTTGATCTCCAAGGTCACCGAATTCGGCCCCTGGACCAGTATTGCGCTCAACGACGTCGTGCGCAGCGCCTGGCGCCAGAACGATGTGCCGCTGCTGCAGATGACGGCGGCGACACTGGAGGCCTTGAACCGCAGCCTCTATTTCTCCGAACGCTTCGTGCATTCCGATGATTTTGCCGCCTACGACACGGCGCAGGCAGCACTGGCCGAAGCGGTCACGCTCAACGAAGCCGCCGCCAAGGCCGCGAAGAACGAGCTGCAAAAGAAGCGCCTGATGGGCGCCGGACAGCTGATGCAGAACTACACCGCCCGTCTCGGCGACATGAAGGACGTGCTGCAGGCCTCGGGCAACATCCGCCAGACGCAGCTCAGCGTGCTCGCGCCGAAAATCTCAGGCGGCTTCAAGGATCTGCAGGCGACTGTTACCGGTGCGCAGAAGACCCTTGATGGTTCGGTGGACGCAACGGTTGCCTCCGCGACCAGCACGACGCTGATCATCAGCGGGCTGCTGATCGTCATTGGCCTCGTCCTTTCCTACTTCGTCGGCCGGTTGATTTCCTCGGCGGTGCGCAACATGGCCCAGTCCATGGAGCAGCTTGCCCGTGGTGAGGAAAGAATCGTGATAACGGGCGTCGAACATCGCCACGAGCTGGGGGCCATGGCGCGTTCGCTGAAGGTTTTCCAGGAAACGGGGCGCGCCAAGCTGATCGCGGAAGCCAATGCCGAACGCGCCCGCCTGGCGGCCGAAGAAGAGCGGCTCCGCCAGGAGGCCGAGCGGCTCAGCGACGCGCAGGTGATGGAGCATGCCTTCCGCCAGATCTCAGTCGGGCTGGACGCGCTCTCGAAGGGCGACCTCACGGTCCGCGTCGGCGAAGTCGACCATCGCTATGTCAGGATCCGGGATCATTTCAACAACTCGGTCGCGAGCCTCGAGGAGGCGGTCGACGCCGTCATTCGCGCGGTCGGCACCATCCGCTCCGGCCTTGCGGAAATCTCCACCGCGTCCAACGATCTCGCCCGCCGCACCGAGCAGCAGGCAGCCTCGCTGGAGGAGACCGTCGCGGCGCTGGGTGAAGTGACCCGCGGCGTCAATGGAACGGCGGAGGGCGCAAGCCGCGCCCAGGGAGTCGTGGCGACCGCCCGCACCAATGCGGAAAAGGGCGGCGAGATCGTTGCCCGCGCCATCGATGCGATGACGGAAATTCAAAATTCGTCGTCCAAGATCGGCAACATCATCAGCGTCATCGACGAGATTGCCTTCCAGACCAACCTGCTGGCGCTGAACGCCGGCGTGGAAGCGGCGCGCGCCGGCGAGGCAGGCAAGGGCTTTGCCGTCGTCGCCCAGGAAGTCCGTGAACTCGCCCAGCGCTCAGCCAATGCGGCAAGGGAGATCAAGCAGCTGATCTCTACCTCCTCGGCGCAGGTCAAGACCGGCGTCCAGCTGGTGGGCGAATCCGGCCTCTCGCTCGAACAGATTGTCGAGCAGGTCACCGCCATGAATGCGACCGTGGCCGAGATCGCTGTTGCCGCCCGCGAGCAGGCGACAAGCCTGCGCGAGGTCTCGGCTGCCGGCGACCAGATGGACAAGGTGACGCAGCAGAACGCCGCGATGGTCGAGGAGACCACGGCGGCCGCCCAGAGCCTGACACATGAAACCGAAAGCCTTGCCGAATTGCTGCGGCGGTTCAGAACGGGCAGCGGCCGGGTATCGGAACATCGCCATTACGCGATGGCATCCTGACGTCCTGCCGATGCAGGCAAGAAAACGCCGCCGCCTCGAAAGGGCGGCGGTGAGCGGTCATCGGCCAGCGTCGCCTCAGTGGCTCTCTGATGCGGGACCGTGAGAGTGGCCGGCAATGCTCTTGCGAACATGACGAACTGCCGCCCAGACGGCGAAGAGCACGAGCGGGATGGCGCCGAGAACGGCGAGCTTCGTCACGTGCGGATCGACCCCCAGTTCGGAAATGCTTTCCAGGCAGATCTTTGCGAGGCCGACGGTGTAATAGGTGATGGCGATGACGGAGAAGCCTTCGACCGCCTGCTGGATATGCACCTGGATGCGCGCCCGCTCTTCCATCGACGTTAGCAGCGACGCGTTCTGATCTTCGAGCTGAACCTGCACGGTGGTTCTGAGCAGGTCTCCCGCCAGGCTCACCCGTTCGGCCAGTTCATCGAGGCGGCGTTCGGCGGCGTGAACCGCGCGGACGGCCGGTTGAAAGCGCCGGTCGATGAAGGTGCCGATCCGCTGGCGCTGCTCGACGCGTTCCTCGCGCAGCTCCGACGATCTGCTTGCGACGATCTCGGCATAGGCTTTCGTCGCGCCGAAGCGGTGGCGGGCGAGCGCGGAGAAATTGAGCACATCCGACGAGAGCTTGGTGACCTCGGAAAGCAGGGCCTTGTCGACCTTGACCGCACTCTGCATATGCGCGATCAGCAGGTCGAGGCGCCGGTCGAAGACGGAAAGCTTCGACACCGTCTCGCGCGCCATCGGCAAGGCCAGCAGCGCCATCATCCGGTATGTCTCGATCTCCAGAAAACGCCTGACCATGCGGCCGGTGCGATAGGCATTGAGGTTGCGGTTGAAAAACAGGAATTCCACAAAGCCGCTGTCGGTCAGCCGGAAGTTCGAATGCACTTCCGCGTCGCCGCCGCCGACCTGAGAGGCGACATAGTCGAACTTCGGTTTTTCTGGACGCTGCCCGTCCTTCTCGTCGCGCACCAGCACGCGGACGGCTGCGATGACCTTCCCGTCGATCTGGCGGCAGCAGGCCTGAAAGGCTTCAGGCGGATTGCTGCCGGGGTCGGCTGATGCCGGAACGACGAAGGTCAGGGTGAGGAACTCGGTATGGGCCTCCCACTTCAGCCGGCCGTCGCCGATGCGGCCGATGCCGTGGTTGCCTTCGCGGGTCGTGGAGACATCCTCCAGTCCCGGCAGGGAATTTGGTATCTGAGGAGGGGCATTTTCTCCGACGATAGCGACGTGCCACACATCCGTGTCGCCATCGAAGTAAAGCGACGGCCGCGCGTGGAGCTCGTTGTGAAGTTCCCTTCGCAGCGGATGCTCGGAGCCCATCGGCATGGAAATGCACCTCTATGCGGTAGACAGTCGCTGGGTCGCCTGATGTAATCGGGTTGCCGGCATTTGTAAGTTGACCATGGCGCCTGCGAGCCGGCGAAGGCCGACAACGCCTATAGCCTCTCCCGAACCGCATGTCACCATGCCTTCGCCATCGGTGCGAAGGCCGGCATTCGCTCGGCCGCGCGTGGCTCCATGACCGCTTCGCCACAGATGACCCGCGATAGACCGCGCATCCGCATCGGTAGATCTCCGGCGTTGCCATCGACAATTCGAAACTGGTCGAAGTGTCCATGGGGAAAGGAAAAGCCACGGCCCTGTTGCGAGGCCGTGGCTGCTGCATGCGCGCATGATGCGGGACAACGCGTGACCGGTTACTTGGCGGCGAGCGCCTCGTTGACCTTGTCGACGTCGGCATTCATTGCCTTGAAGGTCTCGTCGAGGGAAAGCTCGCCGACGATCAGCTGGCTCATCCTCTGGACGATGAGCTGATAGATGGCGGAGGATCCCTTGAGACGTTCCAGGTCCCGGGCTGCCTGCGGCACGCTATTGCGGCTTCCGAGGAAGACGGCCATGGCATCCTTGGCATTCTTGCTCTCGAGCTTGTATTGCGGGTCCTTGATGTCAGCGCCCGTCAGGACGACGTAGTTTTCAGCGATTTCACGCTGGACCTTTTCAGAGCCGAGGAACTCGATGAACGCGGCCACGGCCTCCGGAGACTTGGTGCGCTTGAAGCCGACGATCGCGGTGCCACCGGGCATCGCATAGCAGCCGGCATCGCCGCACGGCGCGCTGATCGCCGTCCAGTCGAAGGCGTCGCCGATCTTTTTCTGGAACGGATTGACCATCCAGTTGCCGGCGAGATAGGTCACGACGTTGCCGTTGACGAACTCGTCGCCCATGTTCTTGTACTGGGTTCCGCCGGCAGCACCCCACATTTCCTTGGGGAAGGAGCCGTCCTTCGTCCAGCCGTAGAGATCCGTGACATAGCGCTTGGCGGCATCGTCGGGGAAGAAGAACTTGCCGTCCTTGACGTAGTTCGAGCCATAGGAGAATGCCGCGCCGGAGAAGCGGTGGCCCGAGCGGTCCATCGTGAAGGGGATCTGGGCACCGGTCGCCTTGGCGACGCGCGCCGAGGCTTCGACGATATCCTTCAGCGTGGCGGTAGGTTTCGGAAGCGGTTCGCCGGCCTGTTCGAACAGCGTCTTGTTGACGAAGGGCAGGTTGAAGGTCTGCGATGCGATATAGCCGTTGATCGACTGCGGATCGTTGACGCCGGGGAAGCGAAGCGTGTTCAGGCTGTCGCCGTGCAGCTTGGCGAAACCATCCGGGTCCTTCATGTAGGGGCGCATGTCGAGGTAATAGGGGGCAAGCTGCCAGTCGGTGATTTTGGCGATATCAGGGCCTTCGCCGACGGCAAGCTGCACTGGCAGCTGCTTGGCGACCGCATCATAGCCCGAAGAGACGAAGTTGACCTTGACGTCGGGATGCGCCGCCTCGAATTCCTTGCTGAGCGCTTCCATCCGCTCGACGTAAGCCTGGTCGTCGTCGGTGAACAGAAAGGTGATCGTCTTGGTTTCCGCCATGGCCGCGCCGGCCCAGGCGAAAGAAACGGTAGCCAGCGCCAGTGCGAAGGCCCCTGAGAGATAGGTTTTCATTTTCATCCTCCCATGAAAACATTTTCATTAATCGCGGCCTTAGCCATCGATAAATCAATTTCATATACTTGACATTCGTTCCGTCAAGCTATTTTCTGCGGCAATAGCGATGTTTTTGAGCGATTTGCAAAAATAGCGCGCACAAAAACCTAATGAAAATATTTTCATAGGATTGCGGAGGAGGCGGTCTGTGAAAGCAGAATACATCAAGCAGCCGGACGATATGGCGCCAGCCTACAGCGTGGCCGAGGGGCAGACGATCACGGCATGGGCCGTTTCCGGCCTCATCGCCAGCTATTTTCCCGGCGAGCCCGCGCCGGCCGAAGACCGCGTAAACTATCGTTTCATCAACGGTTTCGTCGATGTCGGCGACCTGCCCTGCCGCAAGGCCTTCTGGTCGACCATGGTCGGGCGGCCGCTGCTACCCGACACCGCCTGGCCGACCGAAAGCCTCAATCTCCCCGGCCCGAACCGTCGCGTCGAGTTCACCGGCTTCTGGCACGTACCGACGCATCTCAGGCGATGGCTGAAGGGCACGTTCAGAACGGAGACCGCGCGAACGCTCAATCTCAGACTGAAGACCTGCGGCGGCGTTCGCATTTGGGTCAACGGACAGGAGGCGGTGCGCTTCGAACCGTTCAAGCGCAACACCGAGAGCGCAACCGACATAAGCCTGCCGCTTAAAGCCGGCGACAACCGGATTCTCGTCCATACCGAAGACCTCGCCGAGCGCGACACGACATGGTTCTTCGAACTCGAGATGCTGGACGAGGAGCCGCTCTGCGTGCTGCTGCCCGTATCGCTGGACCAGCATGAGGTCCGCGAGCTGGAAGCCCTTGCGCGCGGTGTGCGTCCGGCTCGCGACGTCTTCGTCAATCAGCCGCTGGAAATCATCTTCGGCACCGCGCCCCAACGCGACCTGCCGGTGGAGCTCAAGGTCGTCGGCCATGGTCACGAGCGGCCCGTTCTCGCGCATTCCCGACTGACGCTCAAGGCCCATCAGTGCAGCCTCACGGCCGACGACGTCTGCGGCATTCCGGACGGTTATCATGGCGTCCACATGACGGTCGGCAGCGGCACGGGCTCGGTTACGCGCGTCATCGATGCCGCCTTCATGAGCAGCATTTCGCCGTTGCAGGCCGAGGCGTCGCTCGCCGCCCGCAAGCGGCAGGCACTGGAATACAGCGCCCGCTTCGGCGCCAACCGCGTCGGGCGCCTGATCGCCATGATGGAAACCGGTCACCACGACCAGGAAAGCTTCAACCGCATCATCGATGCGACGCTCGCCTCCATCGATGCACGGGAGGATTGCTCGGATTTCATCATGGTGCCGCTGTTGTGGCTGCTCGGCGCCTATGCCGACCGGATGCCCGATGCCGTGGTCGACCGCATTCGGCATTCCCTTCGCTCCTACCGTTACTGGGTCGACGAGCCGGGCAACGACGCGATGTGGTTCTGGAGCGAGAACCATGTGCTCTGCTTTCATACGAGCCAGCTGCTGGCGGGACTTCTTTTGCCCGACGAGGTGTTTTCGGCCTCGGGCAGGACGGGGCGGCAGCAAGCGGAAATCGCCGCCGAGCGGCTCGGGCGCTGGTTCGACAGCGTCGAAGCCCATGGGTTGGCGGAGTGGAACTCGGCCGCCTATTACCCGATCGATTTCATCGGCCTGCTGGCGCTGGAGCGCTGGGCCGAGACGGCGATGTCAGCACGCGCCCGCTCACAGATCGATCTGATCTTCCGGATGATCGCCCTTCATACGCTCGCAGGCGTTCCCGCCGGATCGCAGGGCCGCGCTTACGACAAGGAGTTGCGCGCCGGCCCGCTGACCGAGCTCGCGCCCTTCGCCCAGGTCGCCTTCGGAACCGGCTGGCTGAACAATGGTGTCGCGGCATTGACCATGTTCTGCGCCGGCAGCTACGAGCCGCCCGCCGATCTGGCCGAGCTTGCGGCGCTCTCGCGCGCAAGAAGCGTCGAAGCGCGCTACAGCCAGGGACTCGAGAGCGGAAAACTCGTGCTGTTCAAGAACGAGGCGGCGCAGCTTTCGACGGTCGTCGATCACAAGACCGGCCAGAAGGGACACCAGCAGCATGTCCTCGACATCCGGCTGGCCGGCCACCCGATGGCAAGGCTATGGGTCAATCATCCCGGTGAGGACGATCCCTGGGGCAATCAAAGGCCGTCCTATTGGGCCGGAAACGGCATCCTGCCGCGCGTTGCCCAGCATCGCGACGTCGCCCTGCTGATCGAGGACACAAGTGACGCACGCCATGCATGGACGCACGCCTATATCGGCCGCGACGGGCTGGACGATCTGATCGTCGAAGACAAGTGGCTCATCGCGCGATCGGGCCGGGGATTTTCCGCGCTCTGGGCGTCGAACGGCCTGGAGCTGATCACCAACGGTCCGACCGCCGGCCGCGAGGCGCGTTCCTACGGGCCGCTTTGCGGCTGGGCCGCTATCGTCGGATGCGGCGATGGCGACGCCTTCAAGGCGTTCGTCGAACGCCTGGGCCAGACGACGGTTTCCTTCGATCCCGAGCTTCGGCGTCTCTCCCTGACGCCGCCGGGCGGCCCGGCGATCGACCTCTCCTATGCCGACGGTCTTTCGATCGGCGGCGAGGCGAGGCCCTTCACCCATGATCAGCCGCACCCGATCCTCACCCACGACAGTGCAGCCTCCGGCGCCGGCACTGACGGGCCGTTCTACTCCTGAAAATATAGGTCTCCAGCATGAACACAACATCTGTCGATAACGCCGCCCTCCTGACGACGATCGATCGCGTGGCAACGGCTTTCAGCCGGCTCAGAGGCATCAAGGAAGGTCTCGTGACGGGAAATTCCGCCTCCGGAATCCAGTTCGACGAATGGGACTGGGAAGTCGGCGTCGGTCTTTACGGCTTCCTGCGGCGCGCCATTTCCACCAATGATCAGAAAGCGCTGCAGGAACTCGTCGCCTGGTATGCCGGCCAGATCGAACGCGGCTTGCCGCCGCGCCAGATCAACAGCACGGCGCCGATGCTGCCGCTTGCAATCCTCGTCCAGCATGTCGACCGTCCCGATTTTCGTGCTCTCGTCGAGGACTGGGCCGAATGGCTCGTCAAGGAACTGCCGAAGACCGAAGACGGCGGCTTTCAGCACGTCGTCAAGGAGCGTCTCAACGAGGGCGAATTGTGGGACGATACGCTGTTCATGGCCTGCCTGTTTCTCGCCCGGGCCGGCGTGCTCTGCGAGCGCAGCGAATGGATCGACGAGGCCGTCTATCAGTTCGTGATCCACACCCGCTACCTTTCCGACCCGGTCAGCGGGCTCTGGTATCATGGCTGGACCTTCAACGGGCGGCACAATTTCGCCAATGCCTTCTGGGCGCGCGGCAATGCATGGATCACCGTCGCCATCCCCGAGCTCTTCGACCTCGTTCCGACGCTTGGCGAGAAGGACCGGCGTTTTCTGTCGAATGTTCTCGTCAGCCAGGTGCGCTCTTTGAAAGCATACCAGCGGCCGGACGGCATGTTCACGACGCTTCTGGACGATCCGTCTTCGCCGCTGGAAACCTCAGCCACGGCAGGCATTGCCTATGGCATATTGCGCGCCATCGATGCCGGCATTCTCGACAAGGACGACAGGGCCTATGCGGAGCGCGCGCTTGCGGCGGTGCTGGCGCAGATCGACGAAGAAGGCGTCGTCCACGGCGTCTCGGACGGCACGCCGATGGGCCATGACCTCGATTTCTACAGGCGCATTCCGAACGTGCCGACGCCTTATGGCCAGGCGCTGACCATGCTGCTCCTGACGGAAGTTTTTCTCGAGAACGGCAATCGCCAATGAGCCCTCTATCTCTCGTCGCGATCGACCCGGCGCAGGGCGACGATACGGTGCGCCTGCAGGCGACCATCGACGGCCTGTCGGCTTCGGGCGGCGGACGCGTGGAGCTCATGGCCGGCATCCATATCTGCCGCGGGCTCCAGCTCAGATCCGGTGTCGACCTTCATCTGGCCGCCGGCGCGATCCTGCGTCCCGTTCCGGACTATGCCGCCTATGCGCATACGAGTGTTTCGGTGATCGCCGAAAAATCGGACCGCGGGATGATCGTTGCCAAGGATGCACGGCGGATCAGCCTGACGGGGGCGGGCCGCATCGAAGCCGGTTGTGAGAGCTTCATTGTGGGAGACGACGAGACGGTGGGAACCTTCATCCCGGCCGAATTTCGGCCTCGCGTCGTCGTCTTCGAGGGTTGCGACGAGGTCGAGATCAGCTCCGTCCATATCTGCCGGTCGCCGATGTGGACGCTGCACTTCGTCAACTGCACCGATGTCGCCGTCAGGAACGTGACCATCGACAACGACCGCCGCCTTCCCAACACCGACGGCATCGTGCTGGATGCCTGCCGCGGCGCCGTCATCGAGGACTGCCGGATATCGACGGCCGACGACGGCATATGCCTGAAGACGAGCATCGGCCCTGATCGTGTCGCCATCGGGCGATGCGAGAATATTCTCGTCCGCCGCTGCTCCGTTCAGAGCCTCAGCTGCGCGTTGAAGATCGGCACGGAAACGCATGGCGACGTCACCAATGTCGTGTTCGAGGATTGCAGCGTCTCATCCTCCAACAGGGCGCTGGGTGTCTTTTCCCGCGACGGCGGCCGGATATCGAACGTAAGGTTTTCGAGAATTGCGGTAGAGTGCCGCGAGACCCCCGATGGTTTCTGGGGCTCGGGGGAGGCGCTGACGGTCAATGTCGTCGATCGTGTCGCGGAACGCACGGCGGGCGCCATCGAAAATCTCATCGTCGAGGACATCACCGGTCGGATGGAGGGGGCGATCACGGTCATTTCGACCTCGTCGGCCGGCATCCGGAACGCATCGTTGGCGCGCATCGCTATAGACCAGCAGCCGGGCCAACTCGGCACGGCGCGGTCCTACGATTTGCGTCCAACGAACGCCGACCTTTCCCCGAAAGCCGATGGCGGCGGCCGCGCCAATGCCTGGACCCGCGGGTCGGACGGGCGAGTGATCGGTCTTGAGCACTATCCGGGAGGAATGCCGGCCGTCTACGTGGCTGATGTCGCCGGGATATCGATGAACGAGGTGCGGATCACGAGGCCGACACCCCTGCCGCAAGGCTGGAACAAAAACGACGCTGTCTTCGAAACGGCGGCACCTGATGGGAGTGGGACATGGCAGAACTAAAACTTTCCAGCGTCAACAAGTCGTATGGCTCGGTCAAAGTCCTGCATGACGTCGAACTCGATATCCAAGACGGCGAGTTCGTCGTCTTCGTCGGTCCGTCGGGATGCGGCAAGTCGACCTTGCTGCGTGTAATCGCCGGCCTCGAAGAGGTCACGGAGGGCGCAATCGCGATCGGGGGCCGCGACGTCAGCGCGCTCTCGCCGGCAGAGCGCAAGATCGCAATGGTCTTCCAGTCCTACGCGCTCTATCCGCATATGAGCGTTCGCAAGAACCTCGCTTTCGGCCTGGAGAACCTGAAATTCAAACGCGCCGAGATCGAGGCGCGGATTGCCGAAGCCGCCAGGATGCTGGCGATCGAACCCTATCTGGACCGGCGCCCGAAGCAGCTTTCGGGCGGCCAGCGCCAGCGCGTGGCGATCGGCCGGGCCATCGTGCGCGAACCTGACATTTTCCTCTTCGACGAGCCGCTGTCCAATCTCGACGCCGCCTTGCGCGTGCAGACCCGGGCCGAGATCACCAAGCTCCACCGTGAGATCAAGACGACGATGATCTATGTCACGCATGACCAGGTCGAGGCGATGACGATGGCAGACAAGATCGTCGTGCTGCGCGCCGGGCGGGTCGAGCAGGTCGGAGCGCCGCTGGACCTGTTCGACAGCCCGCGCAATCTCTTCGTCGCCGGCTTCCTCGGCTCGCCGCGCATGAACATCATCAAGGGCAAGGTCGCTGGCATCGAGGAAAGCGGCGTCGTCATCGATGTGGGCAATGGTGGCAAGGTCGTCAGCGATGTCGATCCCGCCGGCATTGCGGTCGGACAGGCTGTTCTCGCCGGCATCCGGCCCGCGCATTTTTCACGCTCCAGCGAGCAGGGCTTGCCGTTCATCGTCCAGTATCACGAGGGCCTCGGCACCGAGACCTATGTCTATGGCAACCTTGCAGGCCATGACGAGCAGATCATCATTCATGAGGCCGGCCACTTCGCGCCGGCGCCCGGTGATCACATCCTGATCGACGCCGCCCCGGGCCGGGTTCATCTGTTCGATCCCGAAAGCGGCCTGGCTTTTGCCCGGCGGCCCGGGCAGGGGAGGCGCTGAACATGGCGGCGCTCAAGGCAGGTGCATTGCTGTCCCAGACAGGGGAAACGGCGATGAGAGTGGTCGAAGCCCCGATAAATGTGATCGAGCGCATCTTCGGCCGCAAGCGTATGCCATGGCTGTTCCTGGCGCCGAACCTCGTTCTGTTCGCCATCTTCACGTTCCTTCCGATCGCGATCGCGATCGGGTACGCCTTCACCGGCGGCACCAATCTTTTCGTCTCGGAGCGTCCCTTCGTCGGCTTGGATAATTTCCGCACGCTGCTTTCCTGCGGCAATTATCTGCAGCCGGGAACCTGCCAGGAATCGCTGTTCTGGACGGCTGTGTGGAATACGCTCTGGTTCGTGGCCCTCAATGTCGTCGCCACATTGCTGGTGGCGCTGATCACGGCGCTGATCCTCAATCGGGCGATCGTCGCGCGCGGCTTCTTCAGGGCGATGTTCTTTTATCCCGTCCTGCTGTCGCCCGTCGTCATCGGCCTCATCTGGAAATGGTTTCTCGATCGTAACGGGCTGCTGAACGCTTTCTTCCAGATGATCGGCATCCCCCCGGAGATCTTCCTGCTCGACGTCGGCTGGTCGCGCTTCTTCGTCGTCGTGGTGTCGGTCTGGTTCCACATGGGCTTTTACACGCTCATTCTGCTCGCCGGCCTCCAGGCTATCCCGAAGGAACTCTACGAGGCTGCCTCCATCGATGCCGCTTCGCCGCGCCGCACGCTGTTCAGGATCACGCTTCCCCTGCTGGCCCCGAACCTCTTGGTCGTGTTCATTCTTTTGATGATCAAGTCCGTCCAGATCTTCGACGAGGCCTGGGTTCTGACCAATGGCGGCGGCCCCGGCACGGCCAACAGCTTCATCGTCCAGTATATCTACCAGATGGCATTCGGCAGCGATCTTCGCCTCTTCGGTCTCGCATCCGCGGCATCGGTTCTCATGGGGCTGGTGCTTCTGGTTCTCACCCTCATACAGCTGCGCGTCGGCAAGCGAATGGAGTCCTGAGATGAACCCGATCAGCTTTTTCACGCGCACACGCCGGGCCGGACGCATCGATATAACCGACATATTGTCATGGGTCTGGCTGATCGGCGGAACCTTCGTGGTGTTGCTTCCGGTCCTCTGGGCGGGCCTCTCCTCGCTGAAGCCGGCCGCCGAGATCACCCGGTTTCCGCCGACGCTGCTTCCTCGGGCCGCCGTCGAGCAGACCGTGCCCGGCTTCGACAAGCCGCTGAGCCTCTGGAAGGTTACCGTCGACGGCCAGATGCGCGAAATGGCCATGGTCCGCCGCATCGGCCTCAAGGCCCAGATGGTCGATCCCGCAAATCCGGGACCACCCGTCAGCGTCGACGTCAAGGGGATGACGCCGGTGCAGAAGCTGACGGTCGCCACGCAGAATTACACCGATCCGCTAACGCGCTTCAACTTCCTGACCTTCCTCAAGAATTCAGTGTTCGTCACCTTCGTCGCAACGCTTCTGACGCTCATCGTCAACGCCATGGCGGCCTTCGCCCTGTCAAAATACAAATTTGCAGGGGATACGACGGTCTTCGTCATCATCATTTCAACGCTGATGATCCCGCTCGCGGTCGTCATGGTGCCGGCCTATCTCGTCATCGTCGGGGTCGGGCTTGCCGATAACCTCTGGGGCGTCATCCTGCCGACGGTCGCCTCTCCGACCGCCGTCTTCCTGCTGCGGCAATATATGCTGACCATACCCGACGAGCTGATAGAGGCGGCGCGCGTCGATGCGGCGAGCGAATTCTGCATCTTCTGGCGCATCATCCTGCCGCTGACGGCGCCGGCGCTCGCGGTGCTGGCGATCTTTTCCGTACTCTGGCGATGGAACGACTTCCTCTGGCCGCTCATCGTCCTCAACAGCCGCGAGAATTTCACCCTGCAGGTCGGCCTGAATGCATTCCAGGGAGAGTTCTCGGTGCAGTGGCACTATATCCTGGCGATGACGTTCCTCAGCCTGCTGCCTGTCACCGTCGTCTTCCTGTTCCTGCAGAAATACATCACCACGGGCATCGCCGGAACAGGCATGAAATGAGCGGCAAGGCGTGGAGCTAGACCTCCCCGCAATCGCCGAACGACCCCTACCACGTCTTCCTCCCGGCTGAGGCGCGTCGCATTGAACCTGGTTCATGCGGCGCGTTTCGGTGTTTGTCTTTGTGCATGGCTCTCAAAATCGTCGTCCATTTTGTGGGCGGCTCCGCGGCGAGCGTAGCGATTGCCATCGGGGCCGGCGGTCTCCGCGACCTGATGGGCGGCCGTTTTAGGCTATGTTGACGACGATTTCAAAATGCTACGGCGTCCTGCAAATATCACAAAACGGTTTCGAAGAGCGGGATCAGGGCCGCGCCGATTGCGCCGGGGGCATCGGTTATCTGTGCCACGGCAAGCCTGGGAACATCGCGTAAAACGCCATGCCGAGGCAGATTGTTGAAGTCTGTGCGTTCGATCAGCATTCTCGCCAGTGAATGCGGAAGCTCGCCGCCGAGGACGATCAATGCCGGATCAAATATTGCGCAGATCGCATTAATGGCTCGATTGTGGGCCGGCGTGACGCGGTCGACCCACTCCGTGACACCATCCCAGTCCATCAGCTTCTCGTCCTTCAGGTCTCTCAGGGTCAAGTTCGAGCGCCCCTTGGAACGAAGATGTTCAAGCAGGACGCCGAGTGCAGGGCGTTCCTCATAGTCCTGACGTCCGAAGAGAACGGAAAATTCGCCGGCGTTGCCGAAATTGCCGCGAAACGGCATGCCTCCGGAAACCAGGCCGCCGCCATAGCCATGAAGATGGGCGATGTAGGCGAAATCCGCGACATCCCGGCCGACACCGAAAATGGCTTCCGCCAAGGCTGCGGTCCTGGCGACATTGTCTGCCCAGACCGGCAGGCCAAGTTGCTCTCCAAGCAAAGGTGCCAGGTCGATCAATGACCAATGAGCGAGCGGCAAGGGGCAATTGAAGGCCGTCTCCAGCATACGGTGGCCGGCGACGGCCAGGCCGACGCCGAGGACGTCACGCCGTTTGGCGCCCCGGCGGGCAAGAAGCTCTTCGACCGCCGCTTCGATCCGCTCCATTTCAGCGGATAGCGAGGAGCCCGCCTGTGGGATTTCCATTTTTTCCAAAGGCTCGCCGAAACCCATGAGGCAAAGGCCGATCGAACCGACGTTCACGGAGATGCCCAGGGTTAAACACCATTCTTTGCGAAGGGTCAGCTCCGGGCTGGGCGGTCCCGGGCGCCGGGTTTCCGAATGGGAAAAGACGAGCATTCCTCGCTCATGAAGCCGCGCGACGATCCTGTGCAACGATTGCTGGGTGAGATCGAGCGGCTCTGTCAGGTCGGAGCGCTCGATCCCCGGAGACTTCCAGATCAGCCGCAACAGATCACGCTCGTTGCGGGAAGCTACGCGCACGGGTTGTGTGTCTCGCAAAAAATGCGCGGCAACATGGTTTAGCGGATCATACTTCATTTTCGGTTCGTTTTAATTTACACTGTGAGTGTGAACCACATTGGGAGGGCATTTTGCTTCTGTCAAACAGGGAATTCGATCCCCGGTTTGCCGGCTCTGCTTACTTCATCGAGGTTGGCCAAGCCAGCCGAATGACAGCAATTCACGAAGGTGGAGGTGATCGTGCCCCATGCGTTTGGAAGGCACGATATCGGCGACGCAGCGATCTCAAGCGAGATGGAGCGCTTGATAGGCGGGTCGGGGTGTGGAAGAGGAAAGAACCGAGTTGCAGATATCGTTGAGATCCGAAAATACGGCGCGCGCTCCCGAGCGTGACGCATACGGGTTTGCGCCAACGCATGAAGGCAGTGACTTCGAGTCGATGGTTCGTGCCTATTCTGCAGGCTACGGGGTGTTTGGCGCGAAGCCGCTGAGCAACGACCGGGCCTTTGCCTGGGCAGCGGACTTGAGAACAAGTGAGGCATTTACGGCACTTCATTCCGTCTATCAGAGCTCCTGGACAATACGAACGCTCGATGAGACGCCGCAACACCTTGCGTTTTACATTCCGCACACGGGATCCTTCCGGCTGTCCATTGGAAGAAAGGTGGTTGAAAGTGGAGCGGGTCATCTTCTCATGGCCAACAACCACGAAGCTGGCGATCGTTTCATCCAAGGCCCGCACTGCTCGGATGCTCTCTTCCTGGACTGGAAAATTGTCAGGCGAATGCTCGTTTCACTGGTGGAAACGCCGATCCTCGAGTCGCTTGACCTTGAGCCCGTTGTGGATCTCGCAACACCATCGGGTCAGCTTATCGGCAGTCTGGTGCAGACGATCGTGCAGGGCATGCGCAATGGCGGTCCGCTTCTGTCTTCACCTCTGGCCTTGGCGGCGATGAGTGAAACGCTCGCTAACCTTGTGATTCGGTTTGGCCGCCACCGTCTTTCCGGCCATTTGGAAAAACAGAAAGTGTGTTTGGTCGCGCCGTGGCATGTCCGGCGTGCTATCGACTATATGCACGCCAATATCGCAGAGCCCCTCACCATGACGATGGTTGCCGATGGTGTCGGTGTTTCACTTCGCGCGCTGCAAACCGGTTTCAGGGCCTTCCGGGGAACTTCACCGGCCGGTTACTTGCGCACGATCAGGCTGCAGGCAGCCCGCGACCAGTTGCAGGATCCGATGAATCAGCGATCCGTCCGCGAAATCTGCGCGATGTGGGGTTTTTCTCATGCCGGCAGGTTCTCTATTATCTACCGCAGCGCCTTTGGAGAAAGCCCGCGCGATACGCGCCTGCGGGCTGAGCGCTTGCGATAAAGAAGGACGCCGAAAAGTGTGAACGGTTTTCGGACAACATCATGCTCTAGAGCCTTTCCGGGTTAGATTGAAGCATTCTGTGGGCTCAAACGGAGTCGGATGGTCGACCGGCTGGCGCGCGTCGTAGCCCGGCTCTACGGCCAAGCCGGCCGGTCGATCAGCCGGCCCGTTTCAGCCAACCCGAAGGGCCGGGCATCTTCCCGCCAGGATCAAAGGAGATCGGCTCGGACGTACCTGGGGGTATGCCCTTCGCCAATCGCCTTTGCCCTGACGAAAACCTGCTCCGGCAGAATGCTTCAATCTAACCCGGAAAGGCTCTAGGAGCGCGGCGGTGCGATGCTGCCACGCAGGACGAGATGGCATCCGAGTTCCAGGCGATGGGCCGGCCGCTGCGGATCGTTGGCGATCAGCCTCTGTTCGATGAGCGCCAAAGCGGCAGCCCCGAGCTTGTCTGTGGGAACGCTGACCGTCGAGAGCGGCGGACGGCTGAATTCGCCGGGGACGATGTCGTCGAATCCCAGGACAGAAATCGCTTCCGGCACGCGTATGTCACGATCGGCCAATGCCTTCAGGCAGCCGAGCGCCAGATTGTCGGCCGCGCAGAAGACGGCGGTCGCCCCTTTCACCGTGGCATCGCGGTCGAGCAGCGCGTTGATGGCAGCCTCGCCGTGCCTGGGCTCATATCCCTCGGCCTCGACGACCATATTATCAGGCACCGGAAGCTGGGCGGCAAGATAGGCATCGGAAAAGCCGTCATATCGGCGCTGGATCGTCGTGCGGCCTTTCCATGTCAGATGCAGAATGCGGCGATGCCCGAGCGCCAGCAGGTGCTCGATGCCGAGCCGCGCCCCGAAGCGGTTTTCGGGGGTGACCGTATCGACCAGCATGGCGGGGTCTTCGCCGTTGACGATGACAACAGGCATATCGGGGGAGGCGAGGCTTCGGATCAGTTCCGGCTGATCGTCGTTCAGGACCACGATGCCGTCAGCGCGCTCCGCAAGCGCGAGCTGCCTGACCTGCGCGCCGTCGATGCGCCGGCCGGTGCTGACAAAGGGTACGATCCTGATCCCGCGGCGCTCGCACTCCCGTCGAAGGCCGTTGAGGATCGTCCAGCTCACCAGGTTGAGGTCGCTCTCCGGCGCGGCATCGTCGGGAATGGCGAGAAGCAGGACGCGTAAGGTCGCGATCGTCGCTTTCTTCCGCCGGCGGTCGAGGTAACCTAGGCGTTTTGCCGAATCGAGAACCCTCTCGCGAACCTCGACCGTCAGCGGCGCGGTTCCGTTCAGTGCGTGCGAGGCTGTGCTCAGCGATACGTCAGCATCGCGCGCGACATCCTTGAGATTGACTTTGCGTTCCACTTTTTCCGTCACGAATTGAGGTCGTGCCTTCGAAGGCATAGCTAACTCGATGTTTTTACATAAAAACTTCAAAAAATCTACGTGTTTGGCGCGGAATTATTCGTCATTCGGCCATCAGTGAGGTTTGGCAAGCAGGCCGTTGAGCAGCAGGTCGAAATAGGCCTGCAGGAAGGCCTCCTTGTTGGGAGTGGGCACGCGGCGGTCGTCGAATATCAGCCGCAGAACTGTTGTCGTCAGGATGGGCGCGACCACGATTTCGGAGAATTCCACCGGAACTTCGCGAAACTCCCCTGACGCCACACCCTCGAGAATGAGAGAGTCGACCTTGGCGATGATCGGCTCAATGAACTGATCGTGGTGGCGGTCGATCAGGTCGGGGAACCGGTGTCCTTCCGCAATGACGAGCCGCGTCAGCTCGCGGGTCGTGCGATCCTCGGCGATTTGTTCGTAGAGCAGGCCGAGAATGGAAATCAGCCGGTCGGTGGCGCTGCCGCTGAGGCTCTCGGTGATCCCCAGCAGTTCCTGAAACGGCACGGAGAAGTGGTGGATCATGGCTTCGAAAAGCTTCTCCTTCGTCTCGAAGTAGACATACACCGTACCCTTGGTGACGCCGACCCTGTCGGCGATGTCTTCGACGCGTGTGCCCGCGAAACCGCATCGCACGAATTCCTCGAAGGCGGCATCCAGGATCTGGATGGGCCGCAGCGCTTTCTGTTCCGCGCGCGTGATCTTCTTCTGAGCTGCCATTTGCCTCGCCTCCCTTGTTGCGCACGCCCTCGTCCCTGCGGGCGCAAAGCTTCATTGACTAATGGGTCAGTCAATTATATAGCAGCTGCCGTTGAGAGCAAGAGGTCAACTATGAGAACCATTCTGGTCGCCACAGCGATCGTATGCGCCGTCGGTCTCGGATCATGCAGCGATGAGCGCGGGCCGACTGAGCCAACCGCACGGCAGGTCGGTGTCGTCGTCGCCAAGCCTGAGCCGCTGGTCCAAGGTGGCGCGGTCACCGGCGAAGTCCGCGCCCGTGTCCAGACCGATCTGTCCTTCCGCGTCAGCGGCAAGATCGTCGAGCGGCTGGTGGAAGTCGGACAGTCCGTGAAGGCGGGGCAGCTCCTCGCGCGGATCGATCCCGAAGAGCAGAAGGCCGAGCTGGATGTGGCAGCTGCCAATCTTCAGTCGGCTGAGGCGCAGCAAACCCAGGCGCAGCTCGCATACGACCGCCAGCAGAGCCTGTTTCGAACGCAGGTTACGACGCGTGCGGCACTCGACCAGGCGCAGGAGGCGCTTCTGACCGCACAGGCATCGACGAAGTCGGCGCAGGCGCTGTTGGAAACCGCTCAGGATACTCTGTCCTACACAGAGCTGAAGGCGGACGCCGACGGGATGATCACCGCCCGCAATGCCGAGGTCGGGCAGGTGGCGCAGGCCGCCCAGGTCGTCTTCACGCTTGCCCATGACGGCGACCGGGATGCCGTCTTTGAAGTGGTCGAAAGCGCGTTCCTGCGGCCGATCGACGGCGACGGGACCGTGGCCCTTCTGTCGAACCCCTCGCAGAAGATCGCGGCGAAGGTTCGCGAGATTTCGCCGACGATCGATTCCTCCACCGGAACCATCAAGGTCAAGGTCGCGATATCGAGCGACGCTGCGATCCCTCTCGGCGCTCCCGTCGTCGGAAGATTCAATTATGTCTCGCAGGACGTCATCCAGCTTCCCTGGTCCGCCATGACATCCAAGGACGGCAAGCCGGCCGTCTGGATTGTCGATCCCGCATCGTCTGCGGTTTCGGCAAGGGCAGTGGATGTCTCCGGCTACGAGACCGGCAGCTTCATCGTCAAGTCAGGCGTGTCGGACGGAGAGGTCGTGGTGGCCGACGGAACCAAGTTCCTCAGGCCGGGTGAAATCGTGTCTTATGTCAAGGAAGCTTCCAAGTGATTATTCGTCCCAAGATAGTCGCACTGATGATGGGTACGGCCCTGATCTCCTCCTGCACGCCGCAGGAGGAAAGCAAGGAGGAAGCGCCCCGTCCCGTGCTGTCGACGACGGTCAAGCCAACGTCGTCTTCGAGCTTAAGCCTGACCGGCACGATCGAACCGACGATCGAGACCGAACTCGGCTTCCGGATTCTCGGGCGGATGATCGCCCGCAACGTCAATGTCGGCGATCTCGTCAAGAAGGATGATGTTGTTGCCGCCATCGATCCGCTGGCGCTGGAGCTTGCCGTGCGCAACGCGCAGTCGGACGTAGAGAACAGCGACGCCCAGCTCAGGAACGCGGTGACCACAGAGCAGCGCCAGCGCGCGTTGCTGGAGTCGCGCTCAGGCACCGAAGCCTCGCTCGAAGAGGCCGAACAGGCAAGGCGGACGGCGGCCGCAGCCGTCGCCAAGGCACAGGCCAATCTCGACAAGGCCACGGAGCAACTCGGCTACGCGCAGCTTCGGGCGGAATTCGACGGGGTGGTGACGGCGACCTCTGCTGAGGTCGGACAAGTGGTGTCGGCCGGCCAGACGGTCGTGACCATCGCACGGCCGGATAAGCGCGATGCCGTGGTCGACGTACCCCAGGCAGCCGCCCAGAAACTGAAGATCGGCGCGCCCTTCGAGGTGATGCTGCAGCTCGATCCGACCATCCGCACGTCCGGGATCGTGCGTGAAATAGCACCAGAGGCGGAGACCTCCACCCGCACGAGCAGGACCAAGATCGCGCTGAGCGATCCTCCCGCGACCTTCCGGCTGGGCTCGGTCATATCAGCCTCGGCAACCATTGCAGCCGATCCGCAGATCGTCCTGCCTTCCTCCGCAATCCTTGTCGGCAGCGACGGCCCGAGCGTCTGGATCGTCGATGCGCCGGCCAGGAAGGTATCGCTTCGCCGCGTGAAGATCGACGGCGACGTCGAAGACGGCGGCAGCGTCCGCGTCACCGAGGGGCTCGCCCCCGGAGAAAGGGTCGTCGTGGCAGGCGTGCATAAACTTGAAGATGGCCAGGCCATCAGGATCGACCAGGAGATCAGCCAGTGAAATCCTTCAACCTTTCCGACTGGGCGCTCGAACACCGTTCGCTCGTCTGGTACTTCCTGATCGTCTTCATTCTCGCAGGCGCTTTCTCCTACGTGAAGCTCGGCCGCGAGGAAGACCCGAACTTCACAATCAAGACGATGGTGATCACCGCCCAGTGGCCCGGCGCCTCCGCCGAAGAAGTGACGCGGCAGGTGACCGACAGGATCGAGAAGAAGCTCCAGGAACTGGAATCGCTGGATTACACCAAGAGCGAGACCGTTGCCGGCCAGACGACGGTCTTCGTCGAGCTGCTGCCGACGACCAAGGCAAAGGATGTCGCTCCCACCTGGCTGCGCATCCGCAACATGATCGCCGACATCAAGGGCGATTTCCCGACCGGCGTCGTCGGTCCTTTCTTCAACGATCGCTTCGGCGACGTGTTCGGAAATATCTACGCCTTCACCAGCGACGGCCTTACCCAGCGCCAGCTTCGCGATCTCGTGGAAAACGCCCGCTCCGAGGTCCTGACCGTTCCCAACGTCGGCAAGGTCGATGTGGTCGGCGCCCAGGACGAGGCGATCTATCTCGAATTCTCCACACGCCAGATCGCAGCACTCGGGATCGACCAGCAGTCGGTCATCCAGACCCTGCAGGCGCAGAATGCCGTCACGCAGTCCGGCTTCGTCGACGCCGGGCCGGAGCGCATCGCCTTGCGGGTGAGTGGACAATTCACGTCCGAGGAAAGTCTGAGATCGATCAATCTTCGGGTCAACGACCGCTTCTTTCCGCTGACCGACGTTGCCACGATCAAACGCGGCTACGTGGATCCGCCGTCGTCGCTGTTCCGGTTCAACGGCCAGCCTGCGATCGGGCTTGCGATCGGCATGAAGCAGGGCGCCAATCTTCTGGAGTTCGGCGAGGGGCTCGACGCGCAGATGAAACGTGTCGTCGCTGACCTTCCGATCGGCGTGGATGTCCACCGTGTTTCCGATCAGCCGGCCGTTGTCGACGAAGCGGTGTCCGGGTTTACTCGCGCGCTCTTCGAAGCGATCGTCATCGTGCTGATCATCAGCTTCATCAGCCTCGGTCTTCGCGCCGGCATGGTGGTGGCGATCTCCATTCCGCTCGTCCTGGCGATCACCTTCGTGGTGATGGAGTATTCCGGCATTTCGCTTCAGCGCATCTCGCTCGGCGCGCTCATCATCGCGCTCGGGCTGCTTGTCGACGATGCCATGATCGCCGTCGAGATGATGGTGGCCCGCCTGGAGGCGGGCGACGATCTCAGGAAGGCCGCCACCCACGTTTATACGTCGACCGCCTTTCCGATGCTGACGGGAACGCTCGTCACCGTAGCGGGCTTCATTCCGGTTGGTCTCAACAACAGCGCTGCCGGTGAATTCACCTTCACGCTTTTCGTGGTCATCGCGGTTTCGCTGATCGTCTCCTGGGTGGTGGCGGTGCTGTTCACGCCGCTTCTCGGCGTCACGATCCTGCCGAAGACGATGAAATCGCATCACGAGAAGAAGGGCCGCTTCGCCTCGGTCTTCTCCCGGCTCCTGGGCCTGGCGATGCGCTGGCGCTGGGTCACCATCATTCTGACGGTCGGCGTTTTCGGGCTTTCGATTGGCGGCATGGGGCTGGTGCAGCAGCAGTTCTTTCCCAGCTCGGACAGGACCGAGCTCATCATCGACTGGAACCTCCCCCACAACAGTTCGATCGCCGAAACCAACAGGCAGATGGCCAGATTCGAAAAGGAGATGCTGGCCGACAACAACGATATCGATCATTGGACGACCTATGTCGGCCAGGGCGCCCCGCGCTTCATCCTGTCCTTCGACGTGCAGACGCCCAACGTGTCGTTCGGACAGACCATCATCGTCACCAAGGGGCTCGACGTGCGCGACAAGGTGCGGACGGAACTGCAGGATTATCTGACCAAGACCTTCCCCGGCACCGACGCCTTCGTCAAGCTTCTCGACATCGGTCCGCCGGTCGGCAAGCCGGTCCAGTACCGGGTCAGCGGCCCTGATATTCAAAAGGTCCGCGATCTCTCCCAGAAATTTGCCGGCGTCATCGGATCGCACCCGCTTCTGGCGAACATGGTCCTGGATTGGAATGAGCCGTCTCGCGTCGTGAAGGTCGATGTCCTGCAGGATAAGGCGCGCCAACTCGGCGTATCCTCCGAGGATATCGCCACCGCCCTTAACGGCATCGTCGAAGGCTCGACGGCCACCCAGGTTCGAGACGACATCTACCTGGTCAACGTCATCGGCCGCGCCAGGGCATCCGAGCGCGACTCCATCCAGACGCTGCAGAATCTTCAGCTTTCCACCTCCAACGGCAAGGTCGTGCCGCTCTCCGCCGTGGCCAATTTCCGCTATGAGCTCGAGCAGCCGACGATCTGGCGTCGTGACAGGCAGCCCACCATAACGGTCAAGGCGGCCGTCGTCGGTCCGACGCAACCGGCTACGATCGTCGACCAACTCAAGCCCAAGGTGGAAGAATTTCAGAAAAACCTTCCCGTGGGATACAAGGTGGAAGTGGGCGGGGCGGTCGAATCCAGCGCCGACTCACAGGGGCCGATCGTGGCGGTCGCTCCGCTGATGCTGTTTGCGATGGCGACGATCCTGATGATCCAGCTGCAAAGCTTCAGCCGCCTCTTCCTGGTGTTCGCGGTTGCGCCGACGGCCCTGATCGGCGTGGTCGCAGCACTTTTGCTGAGCAATGCTCCCATGGGCTTCGTCGCGATCCTCGGCGTGCTGGCTCTGATCGGCATCCTGATCCGCAACTCCGTCATCCTGGTCGTCCAGATCGAGCACCTACGCAGCGAAGGAATGGCGCCCTGGCAGGCGGTCATCGAGGCCACTGAACACCGCATGCGGCCGATCATGCTGACGGCCGCGGCGGCCACGCTGGCACTTATCCCGATCTCGCGCGAGATCTTCTGGGGGCCGATGGCCTACGCCATGATGGGCGGCATCGTCGTCGGAACCGCGCTCACCCTGCTGTTTCTGCCTGCGCTCTACGTCGCATGGTTCAGGATCCCGAGGGATGAAGGTGTTCAGGCCGAAGCCGCGGCAAAGGCATGAGCATGGGCCTTTACGTCCATCGCATGCGGCCGCCGCGGCGGCTGCATGTCCTGGTCTCCGAGGAGAGAGCTCGATGACGGAACAGCGTTTGAACGGGTTTCCGATGGGAGCCAAGGCGATGCTGGTCGCAATCGGCCTGGCGATGCTCGCCGGTTGCGCCACGAGACCGTCGCCCGATGTGTTGAACCCGGTCCATCAGCCCGTTCATCTCCCAGCTCATCTGAATGCATCGCTTCACTCCGATGAAGCCGCCCCAAGCCGGGTGAGTGTGCTCGCTGCGACGAACAGGAGCCTCGACACCGCACGCGGCGGGTTCGGCAGCACCTGGGCTGACAATCTCACCTACGAGCAATATGCGTTTTCGGTCCCTCCCGGCCGGAAGGACACCGCGATCACCTATCCGACCTCGAGACCGGATCCCGAACGCCAATTTGCCGTCATCGGGCGCAAGCAGCTTGCAAAGGACGCCTTCGTAGAGGAGGCGCTCCGCTCTACGCAGTCCGACGGCACTGTCGGCATCTTCGTGCATGGCTATAACTATAGCTATCAGGAGGCGCTGTTTCGCACCGCGCAGATCGCCGCGGACGCCAACATTCCGGGCTCTCCGATTCTGTTTTCGTGGCCTTCGGCCGCAGCCGTCGCCGGCTATGTCGCCGATCGCGATGCGGCTCTCTCCTCGCGCAGCGATCTCGACTCGCTTGTGACCTCGCTCTCGGCGTCAGGAAAGGTGAAACGCATCATCCTTTTCGGACACAGCATGGGCGGATTTCTGGTCATGGAGACGGTGCGCGAGCTCAAACTGCAGCATCGCGACGACGTCATCGGCAAACTGGCGGTGATCCTCGCCGCCCCCGACATCGACGTCGATGTTTTCCGGTCCCAGCTGAAGGATATCGGGCGGATGCCGATGCCGATATCCCTTCTCGTTTCGAAGGACGACCGGGCGCTGGTGGCCTCGAGCTTCATAGCGGGAGAGCGGGCGCGCGTCGGACGCCTCGATATCGACGATCCCGTCATCAGGGAGGCTGCCTTGAAGGAAAGGCTTCGGGTCATCGACATCACGTCGATCCAGGCATCCGACGGGCTGGGGCATGACCGCTACGCATCGCTCGCCAAGTTCGGCGCGCAGCTTGCCTCCTTCGAAAGTGGCAGGCGGTCGAGCGCCGGTGACGTCGGCGCCTATGTCTTCGATGCCGCCGGCGCCGCAGTCGCAAGTCCGTTTCGTCTGGCCGGGCGTGTCGTCGGCTCGCAATGATGAGAACTGGCCGCTGTTGGCGCGCTGCGCAATCCGGCCTTCGCGTCCTGACCGAATGAAAAGCGCCCGGCAATCGCCGGGCGCCTCATCCGACTGCGCGATGATGTGATCACGATAGGCGAGGCGCAAATTCGTCATGGAGAGATTGATCGCTTGCGAAGCCTGAACGCTCGGCAGCCAATGGGTCGCAATTTCTTCAGTGGAGGCGTTCGTCTTTCGAAGACCGTCGACCGCGAGATAGGCGACAAGACCAAAAAGAAGAGCTATGCCGCTGAAAATCGATAGCAAGCTCGATTTTATGTTTGGACGACGCATCGAAAGTCCTCATCGAACGCCGGCTTCATACCGGGTTGGCCAAGGAATTTTGTATCGAAATGAAATTTAACGATTTGTTCCATATGTAAAAATGCCGTTTACCAGTTTTCCTGAAAATCGCCGCCGCCTTCGTGCTGAGCCTCCCGCTGATTGAGGAAAATGCCTATCGATGCGGCATCAGGAATGACGGGAGCCAGAAATGATGAAGCGCATATTTTCCGCCCTTCTCGCATTGATCCTTCCGATGCAGGTCGCCGTTTCGCAACCCGCCGATGAAGCGGGGGCACGCAAAGCTCGGACTATCGCCCAGCTTCAATCGGAAGGCGTGCCGACCATCGATCATCTGCCGACCATCGAGCCCGAGAGCGAGAGCATCCGCCGAAATACAAAGGCTGTTGTTCAGCGCACGGTTGCTCTTGCGATCGTCGCCGTGAAAGGCGAGACCGGCGACCACGAAATGGGTCAGGCTCTCATCCGGCAGTTCGACGCGGCAAGCTTTTTTACCCCGAAGGAACGGGCGTTCATGGACGATCCCGATCCCACGGATCAGGACCGGGCGAACTTCGCCTGGCGCTACGAGGGCGTGCACGTCATGTTGTGGGCGCTCGGGATCAGCTCCGATCTCGAACGTCCCGACCATATTTGCGACGTGCCATTCATTGCGAACACGCTGCGCAAACTGGGGACGGACGGGTTGATGCGTCGCGCCAAGCTTCGTCCGCAGAAAGAGCTGCTGGACGCCGCCGACCTCATTTACCGCTACGATTGGGCCGCCGTGAACGCGCGGCTGAAGGGAGAGGAGCCACCTGCCGGATTGGACAAGGGCGTGGTCTACGAACGGCATTACGCCCTCAACTGGCTGATTGGCTACATGGACCAGGATTGGGACGATATTTCCGCGGACACGTGATGCTACTGGGCGCCCGGTCAGGCCCCGCACCGACGCGGTGATGCATGTTTTACGAAATAGCATTATGATCGGCTGAGCGCCCGACCGGCGAAGGGATTGGCCCCGCGGATATATGATCCGGTGCGGGATGGAGAGGATAGCTGGATTTGGAACGGCTGAAGGATCTGGAGAGCGATTTCGCGCAGGCAGGTGGCGGTACCACATCGCCTCCGTATGAACGGCCCGGCGTCGTGGCCGCCGCCGTTTACCAGCATGGGCAACGCATTCGCGACATCAGGATAGAAGAGGCCGGCGAATGGCGAAGCCGGGAGAATGCCGTTGTCTGGATTGGCCTGCACGAGCCGGATGAAGTGCTGCTGCACCAGGTTCAGGCCGAGTTCAATCTCCATGCCCTGGCGATCGAGGACGCAGCGCAGCCTCACCAGCGCCCGAAGCTGGAGATTTATGGGGACGCGATGTTCATCGTCGCCCGGACCGCCCATATGAAGGATGACGAAATCGTCTTCGGCGAAACGCATCTGTTCGTCGGTCGCGGTTATGTCGTTTCCGTCCGCCACGGCGACTCGTCCTCCTATCTGGCCGTGCGGCAGCGATGCGAGGCCACGCCGGCGGCACTTGCCCATGGCGAGAACTATATTCTCTATTCCATCCTCGATTTCATCGTCGACAACTACATGCCGGTCATCGAGGTCGTGCAGGAGGAGGTCGAGAAGCTCGAGGATTTGGTGCTGCGCGAACAGCTGGAAAAGTCCGACATCGAGCGGCTTTACCTGTTGCGGCGCAAGCTGCTGCGGCTGCGCAACGCCGTGGTGCCGCTCGTCGATGTCTGTCGGCGGTACGAGCACATCGATCTTCCCGGTATGGATCCCACACTCCAGTCCCTCTTTCGCGATGTGACCGATCACGTGCGCCGGGTTCAGGAAGATATCGATGCGTTGCGCGAGGTCCTTGCCTTCGCCTTCGAGGCCAGCGTGATGATCGGCCAGACGGAGCAGACGGCGATCGCCCGCAAGCTCGCCGCGTGGGCGGCAATCCTCGCCGTTCCCACCGCGATCGCCGGTATCTACGGGATGAATTTCAACGATATGCCGGAGCTGAAATTCCAGTACGGCTATTTCGTCGTGCTTGGCGTCATCATCACCTTGTGCCTGGGCCTCTTCGGTTTCTTCCGTCGGAAGAAGTGGCTCTAAACGGCCGCTGGTTGAGCGCGCGCATCGAACGATATACGACCTTTTCCATCGACGTCATTTATGAGGTTTTTATAAATCTCATCTGTCATCCGCATGGAATTGATATGCGGATCTGCCCATGTCTCTCCGTAAGGAGGATCCGGTCATGTCCCTGGAAAAAGATTTCGGCCATCGCCAAGCCGGCGTTGTTGCAGATCCGTTTGTCGTGCATGACGTGGGCCTCTCCGAGGTGCCGCTGGCAGTTCAGTATCTTGCTTCTTTCATTATGGCGGTAATGGCCACGGCGATTGCCGCCGGCTTCGACCGATATGAGGCCATTCCGAACCTATCGCTGATCTACGTCTTGCCGGTCGTCATCAGCAGCGTGGCATTCGGCATCGGGCCAGCACTGCTTTGTGCACTTCTCGGCGCCTTGGCATACAATTTCTTCTTCACAGAACCCCGCTTTTCGCTTGCTGTCGCGGACACAGCCAATATCTGGGCGATTGCTCTGCTCTTTATCGTTGGTTGCATAACCAGCGCGATCGCCTCCACGAGGAGGCGGGATGCAGCAGAACTCGATCGCTACCGCCGGCGTGAGGAGAAGCTGCAGATTTACGCTCGCCAGATGATTGCTGCAGTCTCCGCACGGGAAGCGACAAGTCTTACTCGGTCCGCCTTGGTCTCTCTCTTTCAAGCGCCCGTCGTCGTCATTCGCGCCGGGAAAGACGACCACCTGAAGATTGAAGGTGAGGGCAACCTTTCTTCCATGGAAGCCGAGGCGGCAAGAACTGCAATGACGTCGCAGTCGATTGTCAACGGCGGCGTTTACCCATTCGACGAATCCCGGTTCGATTTCTGGCCGGCTCAAAGTTCAACCAACCGGGCCGTCGTCATCGGGGTTGCGTTCGATCCGGAGCGTCGTCCGGCCAATCCCGATGCGACGGTCGGGATGATGGGTCTCGTTCTTGCCGCAACGATCGACCGCTGCAATGCCTGAGATGCTCATGCGGGACCACGCCTCTCAGGCTGCCTCATATATGAGATTGGGCGAGACGATCCATTCTCCCGGCTTTAGGGACAGCACATCGATCCTGCCTGCTGGATCCCGCTTCGCGACGCCAACGAAGCGGTAGCGACGCCCATGTGCGTCGAAGACAGACGTTGCAACGGCTCTGCCGGAAACTTGCGCGACGACGGGGCCGTCCGCGCGAATGCCCGAAAGGATGAAGTACTCATGAGGGATGCTTCGGCTGACCATCAGACCGGCCTGTCCGGGCGACGATCTTTCTCGCCCTGTTGCTTGGTCGCATCTGTCGCGGTCAGGGACTCTGGGGCACGTTCGCATGAAGGTGACGACGCTTCCTTTCGGCGCCGACTTTTTCTGATCTCCACGACGAATGGTTTCTGTTGGGGACGCATATGCTAACCTTCTCTCCCGGCTACTCGAAAATGCATTCGACTTGGCCCAGCGGCCCGAAATCGGCGGCAACATGCTGTCCCGCATGAACGCGGAGGACCCTCGTGCAGGCGCCCGTCGCGACGACATCGCCGGTCTGAAGTTGCTTGCCACGAGAGGAGAGGGCGCCAGCCAGCCAGGCCACAGCGTTCAGGGGATGCCCCATAACAGATGATGCATTTCCCGAAATCCCGACCTCCCTGAACAGGAAGACATTGACGTCGAGCTTCCCAAGCGCGGAGAGATCGACCTCAGCCGTCTGACTGCCCCGAACGGTCGCGACGTGCAGACCAAAATCTGCGATCGCGGAATTGTCGCCGGCGAACGCCCGACCCGTGCGACGTCCGATGATGCCGATTGCCGGCCGGCATGCAGCAACAGCATCGGCAACGGTTTCCAGCGAAATGGGCTCGTCAGCATCAGGAAATGCTCGCCGCATCGTGAATGTAAATTCGCACTGGGCGCCGATGACGCCCGGCGGCAATCGAAACACCGCCGTTGCGGATGCAAGCGCGAGAGCCGGGATCGCCGAATAAATCGGCTTGGTGAGCCCCAGCGCACGGCGGGCGGACTCGCTGGATCCGACGATAGCGTATCCCTTGCGCTCAAATCCGAGAGCGTCCTGGGCTAGGGCCTGGATGTCATAGGCCTCCCGCTCGGAGTCGATCAGATCGAGCGGCAGGTCGCAAAGCGCATCATGCAGACGACTTTTGGCAAGGATTTCGGCCGTGGTGTCTTTGAGTCCGAAGTACATCACAGTAACTCCATATCCGTTCAGCAAGTTTTGGATGCTGTTAAGAATGGAGATCAGCCCATAGCTATTCCATGCGCTGGGCGGGCGCGTGAGATTAAAATGTCATAGTGGTCCCAGGGCTTGTCCGATGGCCAGACTATCCTTCCGTCAGCACAGGGCATTCAGCAGCCGATCCTGATGCCTTCGAACATAGTCCATGTCGCTCGAATACAGCTGAGCATCTCCTGCAACCATGTCCTCCACGAATGTCTCATCTCCGGCCGCCGCTCTTGCCAGCATGAAATCGATGAGCGCCTGAAGCCGCCGGCAGATCATCTCGGGGAGCTGGAGCCGTTCCTCCGCCGTCGCCCCATAGGCCGTGCAAAAGACCTCCGCCCGCCGGAGCTGATCGTCGAGGCCGAAGGTCACGTCGGGATTGGCGGGATCGGAGAGCGGCGCCCAGCGGTAAACCGAATAGGCCAGATCCCATAGGCGCGGTGCGGGATGGGCGGTATCGAAATCGATGATCCCGACAGCCTCATGGTCTGCCGTAGCGACGTTGTAGGGCGCATAGTCGCCGTGGCATATGATCTCGCGCGGCTCCTGGGGCGGCAGCATCCATGTCTGGATCTCGCGGTCCGATTCGATAAACCCTTGAGATGCCGAGTGAAAATCGCGTAGAAGCCTGGCGGAGGAAAGCAGCATGCGCTCCGACCCGACAAAATGGTCGCTCAAGTCTTCGCAGACGCGCCCGCCGACATAACTGACGACTTCCTGGTTCCCGGTTATTTCAATGGGATCAGGCGCTCCCGGAAAGCCTCTGCTGCTCAGATGGCGCAAAAACCGGTGCACCGTCGGCGTCCATGCGCCGGAAGGCCTGATCACGGTGTTGCCGTCACGCCAGATCTGCCCGGTTCGTCCGCCCTCCAATAGTTTCATTTTCCGGTCTCCAGACGTCCTCTATGCGAATTTCAGCTTTTCGATATGGGCCTGAACGGTCGCGCCAAGGTTTGTCTCATGGCAGTTCCGGTAGAACGCCACGACGTCGGAAGGCATTCCGTCGGGGATGGGGACGAAGTCTTCAAGCCGCAGGTCGCTTGAACCGCCGAGTTGCGGATCGGCCACCTGGCTCTCGCTCAAACTGCCGACACGATCGGCCAGGGCTTGGAAATAGTCGAGGTTCTTATCCACCGCCGAAGGAGAGTACGTCCGGCCGTGCGCAGGGATAACCAGTCTTGCATCGAGGTCACGTATCCGCTCGAGCGAGGAGCGGATCAAGCGAAGGTCGTCTGCATTTTTGCTCCAGACTTCGGGGATGGGGTATTCCACCGCGTCGACGGCCAGGCAGATGCGAAGTTCGGGAATCCATACAGCGATATGGTCGGGCGTGTGTCCTGGCGTATGAATGAGTTCCAGCGTCAGATCGCCGCCGTTGAGGGTCATCGAGCCGGAGAAGGTGATATCGGGGCCGATGAGGTCGACGTTCCGGAACCTCGACTCCTGGCTCGCCTTGTCCCTCAGGATCTCCTGTGCGGAAGGGTCGCCTAAGCGGTCGAGCGCGGCGGCATGCGCGATAATCGGAGCGCGCCCCACAATGGCGGCATTTCCCCAGAAATGATCCCAATCCATGTGCGAATTGATCACGATCAGCGGACGAGCGTTTGTCTGTGCCTCGAGCAGGTCCAGCGCCGCCATGCAGAGTTCGGGCGTGCCGAGCGTATCGATCAGCACATTGAACCTCTCGGTCCGGACGAACACGGCATCAACTTCGTCCCCCGCCCTGACGATCACGATTCGATCATCGAGTTCGGGATATGAACACAATTCCACCGATGGATTCACGTCTGGTCGCCTTTATTGCAATCGCAGTGATTCATTCGGATACATCAAGTCCCGTTCGGGCGCCTGCTCTTTCAGAACGGGGCGGGGCTTCCCGTCTGATTTGGCTTCCGCTCTACCGGAACATGTACATCCCAACGTCTCATCACGGTGTTGGGCACCGAGGCCGTGCATATGACCATCACGCTCGGTTTCGAGCGGCCATAGCTCTTCGGCGTCCACCGTGTTTCGAGCGGAACCGCGCATCGGGGAACCAGCGTCTTCATGTTAGGCTCCAGCGCGTCCCATTGCTGATGCCCCTTGGCGTTCTCCTGCGAAATGAAGCGCCTGGCCTCCTCGCGGATTTCGAACAGGCCATGCGTGTCTTCAGTGGATCGATCGGTCTCTATGCTCCAGGAGGCGAGGCACAGTGCGCAAGCCGACAGGGCGGCGCTAAGGCGTATCGATCGAAGCAATGGTGCGCAGTCAGCAGCCAAATGGGTCACCCTCCCGGGAAGCGGAAGACTATCCAAATACGGCACAAACCTTCAAGGTCCGTCTGCGGAAATCCAGGGCCTTTGATGCGCGAACGGAGCGCATCCCATCGATCCGGCGCCAGTGCGGCCGACGATGTCTGCACATCGCGAATTGGCAGTTTCAGTGGAACAACCGCGGCCAACGGAAGTTTGCCTTCAAACCAAACTCGAGCGGCGGCCGATGTCAATCTCTCCAAACCAGGGTGTGTTGAGCACCCCACCCCGGATCTATTATGTCAATCCACTCCTTCTTCAGGGTATCGATGCGTGGCGCGAGGTTTTCGACCATGCTGCGGATACCGGTTTCGATCGTGTGCTGACCGCACCTCTCTTCGATCGGGGCGGGGAGCGCAGCATCTTTGCGTCCCAAAATCTGAAGCGCCTCGATCCTCAACTGTCGCTCGGAAGTGCAGTGGAGGATGGGGTGGCGCGCCTGACGGACGCTGCCCGCAAGAGCGGCGTCGCCCTGATGATGGACCTGATGCTCGACGGCAAGGCCCGGGATCCCAAGGCAGGCTTTCGCCCGGTCGATCCAAGGCTCTCGCCATTGGACCCGGCGGAGCCGATGACTGCGATGGGGGCGGAGTCTCGATCCCGGCTGTTGGAAGAATGGGCCGAACGGCTGCGGGGGCTGGCCGATCTCGGCCTCTCCGGCTACCGGGCGCTTGGGATTGATCGCATTGCGCCGGCGGCGTTCAAATCGTTGATTTCGGCGGTGCGCGAGAAGGCGGACGCGCAATTTCTCGCCTGGACGCCCGGCACTGATTTTGGGGCGAGGAGCGCGGTCAAGAATACAGGCTTCGACGGATGTTTTTCATCGATGGCCTGGTGGGATTTCGACGAGAGATGGTTCGTCGAAGAACACCGGGTCCAGAAGCCGCTCGGCTGGCAGATCGCTTTTCCGGAACCGCCATTCGCCAGGCGGATCGCACACGGAACGGAGAGTCGCGAAATCCTCGAACGACGCGCCATAAGGGCGCTGCGCCTTGCCGCCTCGCTCGGCGGCGGCCTGATGGTTCCGATGGGCTTCGAATATGGCGCCGCCACACCGCTCGATCCGACCCATGGGAATGGAACGGGTTTGCGGGGGCTGCGCCACGATCTCGCTTTCGATATCTCCTCCGAAATTCGCCTTGCGAACACGGAGATCGGCAAGGCTCCCCATGCGCTTGCATCATCGCTTCGGCTCATCCGCAACGCCAACGGACCGGTCTCAGCGCTGCTGCAGTCTGAGGCGGAAGACCTTCGTAGCACCGAGAATGTGCGGTTCATCCTGCTCAACAGGGACCTTCGGAAAAGTGCGCTCGCTCCAGTGACCGCACTGCGCGAAGCGGCCTCCGGTTTTCTGCCCGCCGCAGCCGACGGGACGGCTCTGCGGCTGCGGGCAGGGGAGACCCTGGTGGTCGAAGGCAAGGCGCCGGCGCCGATCACATCCCGGCAGATCCTCGACGTCGCTCAGGCGACGGCGTCGCCGCGGCTCGCCATCGAAAACATCATGCCGCAGGTCGACGGCGGGCGCTTTCCCGTCAAGCGGGTGGTCGGCGACACCGTCACCGTCGAGGCGGATATATTCGCCGACGGCCACGACCCGATCGCCGCAGTCCTGCTCTGGCGGCCGCTCGATGCGCCGGATTGGAACGAGACGGAGATGCAACTGGTCGAAAACGACCGCTGGCGCGCCGAATTCCTGCTGGAGCGCATTGGACGCTACGAATTTGCCGTCGAGGCGTGGAAGAACGCGTTTGCGATCTTTCGCTACGAGCTGATGAAGAAGAACGATGCCCGGCTGGACCTGAAGCTCGAACTGCAGGAGGGGTTGAACCTCGTCCGCTCGGCTGAGGTGCATGCAGGTGCCGCGCTCCGCGCCGAATTAAAGGCCCTCGTCGACAGTCTCGAAAGGGCGTCCGATGCCGAGCGCACGACAATTCTGCTCGATGCCGGAACATTGGAATTGATGAACAAGGCGGACAAGCGGCCGTTTCGGCTTCGCTCGACGGCAAGCGCCGTCGATGCCGAACGCAAGGAAGCTGCCTTTGCCAGCTGGTACCAGATCTTCCCGCGCTCGCAGAGCGGCGATCCGGACCGGCACGGCACCTTCGACGACGTCATCCCGCGACTGCCCGTCATCCGTGACATGGGCTTCGACGTGCTCTATTTCCCGCCGATTCATCCGATCGGCTCGACCAACCGGAAAGGCCGCAACAACAGCCTGAAAGCCGGACCGGGCGACCCCGGAAGTCCCTATGCCATCGGCTCCGAGGAGGGCGGCCATGACGCCATCCATCCCGAGCTCGGCGAGTTCGAGGATTTCCGTCGGCTGGTGGAGGAGGCAGGCCGGCATGGCCTGGAGATTGCTCTCGACCTCGCAATCCAGGCGTCGCCGGATCATCCCTGGCTGAAGGAGCATCCCGGCTGGTTCGACTGGCGTCCCGATGGCACGATCAAATATGCCGAAAACCCGCCGAAGAAATACGAGGACATCGTCAACGTCGATTTCTACACAAGAGATGCGCTGCCTTCGTTGTGGGTGGAGCTCAGGGATGTCGTCCAGCTTTGGGTGGACCAGGGCGTCAAGCTGTTTCGTGTCGACAATCCGCACACAAAGCCCTTTCCGTTCTGGGAATGGCTGATCGGCGATATCAGGGGCCGCCATCCCGATGTCGTCTTCCTGTCGGAAGCCTTCACCAAGCCGAAGGTTATGTACCGGCTGGCAAAGATCGGCTTCTCCCAGTCCTATACCTACTTCACCTGGCGCAATGCCAAGTGGGAGCTCGAGCAATATATGCGGGAGCTGACGGAGGCGGCGCCGAAGGAATTCTTCCGCCCGCATTTCTTCGTCAACACCCATGATATCAATCCGGATTTCCTGCAGAACGCGCCGCGCCCGGCCTTCCTGATCCGCGCAGCACTTGCCGCCACCCTTTCGGGATTGTGGGGCGTTTATAACGGTTTTGAACTTTGCGAGGGGCGTCCCGATGCCAAGCGCAAGGAATATGCCGACAGCGAGAAATACGAAATCCGCGCCTGGGACTACGACCGGCCGGGCAATATCATCGCCGAAATCAGGACGCTCAATCGCATCCGGAACGAAAACACCGCGCTGCATTCGCATCTCGGGCTGACGCTGCTGAATGCGCGAAATGACAATATCCTGTTTTTCGAGAAGGCAAGCCGTGCCCGCGACAACGTCCTGCTGATCGCCATCAGCCTCGACCCCCACAATTTCCAGCAAAGCGACGTCGAGCTGCCGCTCTGGCAGTGGTCGCTGGGCGACGGCGGCTCGCTGGATGCCGAAGATCTGATCGGCGGGCATCGTTTCAAGTGGACCGGCAAATGGCAGAGCATCAGTCTCAATCCTGAGGTCCTGCCCTATGCGATCTGGCGTATTCGCTCAAGGGAGGCATGAATGGACACGATGAATGCAGATAGCGCGCCGCAGCCGCTCTGGTACAAGGATGCGATCATCTACCAACTGCACATCAAGTCGTTCTACGACGCCAATGGCGACGGGGTCGGCGATTTCGCCGGCCTGCACCAGAAGCTCGATCACATCGCAGCCCTCGGCGTCAATGCCATCTGGCTTTTGCCTTTCTTTCCCTCTCCGCGCCGAGACGACGGCTACGACATCGCCGACTATGGCAGTGTCAGTCCCGATTACGGGACGGTCGAGGACTTCCAGGCTTTTGTCGACGCCGCCCACCAGCGCAATATCCGCGTCATCATCGAACTCGTCATCAATCACACCTCCGATCAGCATCCCTGGTTCCAGCGTGCGCGCCAGGCGCCGGCGGGATCGCCAGAGCGCGGCTTCTACGTCTGGTCCGATACCGATCAGAAATTTCCGGAAACGCGGATCATTTTCATCGATACGGAAAAATCCAACTGGACATGGGACGCCGTCGCCGGCGCCTACTACTGGCACCGCTTCTATTCCCATCAGCCCGACCTCAATTTCGATAGTCCCCTTGTCATGGAGGAATTGCTGAGGGTGATGCGCTTCTGGCTGGAAACCGGCATCGACGGTTTTCGTCTCGACGCGATCCCCTACCTCGTCGAGCGCGAGGGGACGATCAACGAAAACCTGCCGGAAACCCACGCGATCCTCAAACGCATACGCGCCGCGCTCGATGCCACCCATCCCGGCGTGATGCTGCTTGCCGAGGCCAATCAATGGCCAGAGGACACACGCGAATATTTCGGAGAGGGTGACGAATGCCACATGGCCTTCCACTTCCCGTTGATGCCGCGCATGTATATGGCGATCGCCAAGGAGGACCGGTTTCCGATCACCGATATCCTGCGCCAGACGCCGGAGATTCCAGACAACTGCCAATGGGCGATCTTCCTTCGCAACCACGACGAGCTGACGCTCGAAATGGTGACCGACGCCGAGCGGGATTATCTCTGGGAGACCTATGCATCCGACAAACGTGCCCGCATCAATCTCGGCATAAGGCGGCGCCTGGCGCCGTTGATGGAGCGCGACCGCCGGCGGATCGAGCTGATGAACGCGCTTCTTCTCTCGATGCCGGGAACGCCGGTGATCTATTACGGTGACGAGATCGGCATGGGCGATAATATCTATCTCGGCGACCGGGATGGGGTGAGGACGCCGATGCAATGGTCTCCGGACCGCAATGGCGGTTTCTCCAGGGCAGATCCGGCGCGTCTCGTCCTGCCGCCCGTCGCCGACCCGCTTTATGGCTTTGAAGCCGTCAACGTCGAGGCGCAGAGCACAGACGCGCATTCGCTGCTCAACTGGACGCGCAGAATGTTGGCGTTGCGCGGCAGGCATCCCGCCTTCGGGCGTGGCACGCTGCGGTTCCTTTCACCGGAAAATCGCAAGATCCTTGCCTATCTCAGGGAGTATGAAGGCGAGGTCTTGCTTTGTGTTGCCAGTCTCTCGCGGCTGCCCCAGGCCGTCGAACTCGACTTGTCGAGCTTCGAGGGGCGCGTTCCCATTGAACTGACCGGCATGTCGCCGTTTCCGCCGATCGGCCAGTTGACCTATCTTCTGACCTTGCCGCCCTACGGTTTCTTCTGGTTCCAGCTGACGGCTGATGCCGATCCGCCGGCGTGGCGCACCGCACCGCCGGAACAGCTTCCCGATCTGTTGACGATGGTCCTCCGGCGTAGCCTGCTCGACCTCGTGGATGAACCGGGTCATGCACGTATCCTGAGCGGCGAAATCTTGCCCGCCTATCTCTCCAGGAGGCGATGGTTCGGGGCAAAGGACCAGCCGCTTCAGGCCGCCCGACTGATCTCCGTGACACCAATCCCATTCGCCGACGGTGTCGTCCTCGGCGAGTTGGAGGTCGTGCTGCCGAACCACAGCGAATCCTACCAACTGCCGCTCGCGGTCGCCTGGGACGATGCCCACCCTTCCGCGCTTGCCCAGCAGCTTGCGCTTGGGAGGATTCGCCAAGGTAGACGCGTCGGTTTCCTCACAGATGGATTCGCCGTGGAGGCAATGGCGCGCGGCATTCTGCACGGACTTCGCGACCGCTCGCGCACCACCGGCCGGACCGGCACGCTCGAATTCCTTGGGACAGAACAGCTCGACAGTCTCGATATCTCAGGTGAGCTGCCGGTGCATTGGCTATCGGCTGAACAGTCCAACAGCTCGCTGCTCGTCGGCGACGTAGCGATGATCAAACTGATCAGGCACATCTTCCCGGGCATCCATCCGGAAGTCGAGATGACGCGCTATCTCACCCGCGCCGGCTATGACCACACAGCGCCGCTGCTCGGCGAGGTCGCGCATACCGATTCCAGCGGACGCCGTTCCACCTTGATCATCGTCCAGGGCGCGATCCGCAATCAGGGTGACGCCTGGAACTGGATGCTGAACAATCTGCGCCGCGGGGCCGACGAACTGGTCCTGAACGATCCGGCGGTCCAACCAGACGACGACGTCTTCCGGTCGCTGATCAGCTTCGTCGCGATGGTGGGTCTCAGGCTCGGCGAATTGCATGTCGTGCTCGCTGCGAAGACCGGAGACGAGGCCTTCAGCCCGGTGGTTGCTGGCGACAGCGAGGTCGAGGCGATGAGGAAGGCCGTTGTCGGGGAACTCGCCTATGCCATGTCGAAGCTCGATGAACGCGACGAGAATGCCGATCCCGCAATCGACCTGCTCGCAGCACCGCTTCTCGAGCGTCGTTCCGAACTCGCAGAGCTCGCCGGGACGCTGGCGGAGAGCTCCCGCTATACGCTGATGACACGCACGCATGGCGACTTCCATCTTGGCCAGATCCTCGTCAGCGAGGGTGATGCCGTCATCATCGACTTCGAGGGCGAGCCCGCGAAAAACCTGACCGAGCGCCGCGCCAAGACGAACCCGTTGCGTGATGTCGCCGGGCTTTTGAGATCGCTGAGCTATCTCGTGGCCACCGCGCAGCTCGATAACGACGCGGTCATCGAACACGACAACGAGGTTCGCCGCGAGGCGATCGCTCGCTTCGGGCGCAATGCCGAGGAGGCCTTTCTGGATGCCTATTCGCAGGCGGTCTCCGTATCGAAAGAGCTTGACATGCCGCCCGATCAAAGACGGAGGATTCTCGATGCTTTTCTTCTCGAAAAGGCCGCCTACGAGATCGCCTACGAAGCTCGCAACAGGCCGAAATGGCTTCCGATCCCGCTATCCGGCCTTACCGAAATCGTATCGCGTCTGGCGGGGGTCACAGCATGAATGTTGAGCGCTCGGAACTTCTGGCGGGCATCGGACAGGATGCGCTATGGGCCTTGATCGAGGGGCGCCATGGCGATCCCTTTTCGATCCTCGGCCCCCACCAAAGCGGCGGCATGACGATCGTGCGGGTCTACCTGCCCGGTGCGGAAGCGGTCGATCTCATCGATGCGACGAGCGGCCGGGTGGTTGCACCGTTCAGCATCGCCCACCCGTCCGGCTTGTTTGCGGCGACGGTCGCCTCGAGGACGGGATACCGGCTGCGGATCACATGGCCGGATGCAGTTCAGATAACCGAGGACCCCTACAGTTTCGGTCTGCTGCTCGGAGAGCTCGACCTTCATCTGATATCGGAGGGCACCCACTACAGTCTCAGCCGGACGCTCGGCGCGGTGGCTATGTCGATCGACGGGATATCTGGCGTTCGTTTCGCCGTCTGGGCTCCGAATGCGCGCCGCGTCTCGGTTGTCGGCGACTTCAACGCCTGGGATGGGCGGCGAAACCCGATGCGGCTGAGACCGTCGGCGGGCGTATGGGAGCTGTTCATCCCCCGGCTGGCACCCGGCGAAAGATACAAGTTCGAGATCGTCGATGCTGAGGGGACCTGCCTTCCGCAGAAGGCCGATCCGGTGGCGAGGGCGAGCGAGGCCGCCCCATCCACCGCCTCTATCGTCGCATCGTCGACGCCGTTTCGATGGACCGATGACGGCTGGATGAAGGGCCGGTCCCGGCAAGACAGGCTGGAGGGCGCGTTCTCCGTCTATGAGGTGCACGTCGGCTCCTGGCTTCGCGATCAAAAGGACGGCAACAGGTCGCTCGACTGGGTCGAACTCAGCCAGCGGCTGGTTCCCTATGTCAGCGACATGGGCTTCACCCATATCGAGCTGCTTCCGATCATGGAGCATCCGTTCGGCGGCTCCTGGGGCTATCAGCCGCTCGGTCTGTTCGCTCCCACCGGCCGATACGGGACGCCTGAGGATTTCGCTTATTTCGTCGACCGGTGCCATGGCGCCGGGCTCGGCGTCATCCTCGACTGGGTGCCGGCCCATTTCCCCACAGATGTCTGGGGGCTTGCCCGCTTCGACGGCAGCGCGCTCTACGAGCACGAAGATCCGCGCGAAGGCTTTCACCGCGACTGGAACACGCTGATCTACAATCTCGGCCGCAACGAGGTGAAGGGCTTCCTGATCGCCAGCGCGCTGGAATGGCTGGAGCGCTACCATATCGACGGTTTGCGGGTCGACGCCGTTGCCTCGATGCTCTACCGCGACTACAGCCGCAACGAGGGCGAATGGATTCCCAACCAATATGGCGGTCGCGAGAATCTGGAAGCGGTCGAATTCTTCAAGCACCTGAACAGCATCATTCACGAGCGCTGCCCGCACGCGATGACGATCGCCGAGGAATCGACGGCCTGGCCCGGGGTGACGAAGCCGCCGGAGCAAGGGGGGCTGGGTTTTGACATCAAATGGAACATGGGCTGGATGCATGACAGCCTGAGCTACATCGAGAAGGATCCGATTTACCGGAGTTACGCCCACGGCACGATGACCTTCGGCATGATCTATGCCTATTCCGAACGCTTCATTCTGCCGATTTCACATGACGAGGTCGTCTACGGAAAGGGCTCGCTGCTGACGAAGATGCCGGGCGACGAATGGCAGAAATTCGCCAATCTGCGCAGCTACCTCGCCTTCATGTGGGGCCATCCCGGCAAGAAGCTTTTGTTCATGGGGAGCGAAATCGCTCAGCCGAGCGAGTGGAATCACGACGGGTCGGTGACCTGGGATGTGCTGGACCAGCCTCAGCATGTGGGGATCCAGCGGCTGGTGAAGGATCTGAACGGCCTTTACGGGGACGAGCCGGCATTGCAGTTCGGCGACTTTCATTCCGAGGGTTTTGAATGGGCGGCAGCCGACGACGCCGTCAATTCCGTCCTCGGCATGCTCCGTTATGCGCCCGACCGCGCTTCGTCGGTGCTGGTCATGTCAAATTTCACACCGGTGCCGCGTTACGGCTACAGGATCGGTGTGCCCAGTGACGGTGTGTGGATCGAGCGGATAACGACGGATGCGCGGGAATATGGAGGCTCGGGCCTGGTCAACGGCGCGGTGTCGAGCGAACCCGTGCCCGCCCATGGCAGGCCCGTCTCCCTGTCCCTGACGCTGCCGCCGCTATCGACGATTTTTCTGCAGGGGCCGTCGCCCTGACCGCGCGGCCGCGGAACGGTCATCTCGGTCACGGTTCCATCGTCACCTGAGACGACCATAGACAGTCATCTCGGTGGCGGTTTCACCGTCACCTGAGATAATGGATATGCGGGCGCGAATGATAGGGAGAGGTTTCGATACGGGCCTCGACGGAGAAGACATTCCTTAAAAGATCCTCGCTCAACACGTCCTGCGGCGCGCCGGAGGCGACGATCCTGCCATGCTGCATGATGATCAGCTGGTCGCAGAACATGGCGGCATGGTTGAGATCGTGCAGGGCGACGATGCTGGTAATCGGCAGGCCGGAGACGAGCCGCATCAGGCCGATCTGGTGCTGGATATCGAGATGGTTTGTCGGCTCGTCGAGGATCAGCTCCTGGGGCGACTGGGCGAGCGCCCTTGCGATATGGGTGCGCTGCTTTTCGCCGCCCGACAGGCTCTGCCAGCGATCGTCGCGTTTCTCCGCCATGCCGGCGCGCGCCAGCGCCTCTTCGACCGCCTCTTCGTCGGCCCTCGTCCAGCCCGAGAACATCGATCGGTGCGGAAACCTTCCGAGCTTGACGACGTCGACCACCTTCAGGTTGGCATTGGTCGTCGCATGCTGCTCGACGAAGGCGATCCGCCGGGCAATCGAGCGACGGCTGATCGTGCCGATATCGCTGCGGTCGAGCGTGACGCGGCCGGAATGCGGCCGCTTCAGGCCGGCGAGAATCCGCAGCAACGAGGTTTTGCCCGAGCCGTTCGGCCCGAGCAGGCCGAGCATCCGGCCAGGCTGCGCCTCCATGGAAACGCCATCGAGAATGGTCTTCCTGCCAATTTTCCAGATGAGGTTGTCGGCCTTGATGCTCATGATGCGCGCTGGAACCGGTAGAGGATGATCGAGAAGAAGGGGACGCCCACCAAGGCGGTGACGACGCCGATCGGCAGGATCTGGCCGGGAATGAGGGCGCGTGCGGCGATGTCGGCGAACACCATGAAGATCGCCCCCGCGATGGCGCAGGCCGGCAGGAGACGAATGTGGAGCGGCCCGACGACGAAGCGGGCGACATGCGGCACGACGAGGCCGACGAAGCCGATCGAGCCCACCATGCTGACGATTGTGGCCGTCATCATCGCCGTTAGCGCGAAGAGCACCATCCGCGCACGGCCGACATTGACTCCGAGCGAGGATGCCGCCTCGTCGCCAAAGGCGAAAGCGTCGAGCACGCGGGCATAAAACAGGCAGCCGACGAGGCCGATGCCGACGACGACCGAGACCAGCGCGAATTCCGGCCAGCGCACGCCGCCGAAACTGCCGAGCAGCCAGAACATGACGTCGCGGGCCTGCTGCGCATTGGCCGAGGTGGTGACGATATAGGAGGTCGAGGCGTTGAAGAGCTGCGATGCGGCGACGCCGGCAAGGATGGTGCGATCCGCGCCGCCGCGCGTGCCGTTCGAGAGCAGCGCCACGAAGAAGAAGGCTGCGAAAGCGCCGGCGAATGCGCCGGCCGAGAGCGACACCGCGCCCGAGCCGATCCCTAGGATGACAATCGCGACGGCGCCGGTGGAGGCGCCGGCGGAGATGCCGAGCACATAGGGTTCGGCAAGCGGGTTGCGCAGCAGCGACTGCATGATCGCGCCCGACAGCGCCAGACCCGCGCCGCAGAAGGCGGCGACGAGCGCGCGGCTCAGGCGATAATCCCAGATGACGGTCTCATGGATGCGGTTCAGCTCGATCGCGGTCCATCCGAGCCGGTTGGTGACGGCCGAAAACGTGGTTGCAAGCGGGATCGGCAGGTCGCCGATCCCGACGCTGACGCCAATGGCGATAGCGATGAGGCAGAAAGAGGCGAGGAGCAGTGCGAGGACGGCTCCCAGCTGCCGGAAGATACGGCCCGCTTCAGTCACTTCAACAGACCGAGAGCCTTCAATTGGCCAGCCACCTGCTCAGCGCCGTAGACCGTGCGGACGGTCGGGTTCATGGCCTGGCCGTCCATGATCACGATCGCCTTGTTCTTGACGGCGGGGATCTGGCTGACGGCCGGATCGGTGTTCAGGAAATTGATCTTGGCCTCCGGCTTGTCGAGTTCCCAGCGGTTGCGGTCGAGACTGGCGACGACAATGACGTCGGGATTGGAGGCGATGATGCCTTCCCAGCCGAGCGTCGGCCATTCTGCTTCCGCCGATATCGCATTGTGGCCGCCGAGCAGGTCGGCGATAAAGCCGGACGCGCTGTTCTTGCCGCCGAGATAGGCGTCGGCCGACGGACTGGGGCTGGAGAACCAGAAGACGTAGGAAAGGTTCTTGCCGTCCTTCGAAACGCTGGAGCGAAGCTTGGCTTCGCGCGCCTTGAAGTCGGCGATCAGTGCCTGGCCGCGATCGGCGACATCGAAGATCTGTGAGAGTTCGTCGATCTCTTTGTAGAGAAGATCCATGTTCCACAGCTCGGCGCGGCTGCCGTACTGGTCCTTGACGTCCTTGGTGCTGAGGCAGGTGCTGGGCGAGAGATAGGTCGCGACGCCCACCTTGTCGAAATCTTCGCGCTTGGCGATCTTGCTGTTCGGCCCGACCAGGCTTGGCAAGGCCACCGCCACGAAGTCGGGATTTTCGGCGAGCATCGATTCGAAGGTCGGCATCTCGACGGTCAGAAGCTTGACCTTGGCATTGGCTTCTGCGAGCTGCGGCAGGACCTTGCTCGGCCAGAAGGCCGTGCCAGCCATCTTGTCCTGAAGGCCGAGCAGCAGCAGAATTTCAGCGCTGTTCTGGCCGAGGCCGATCACCCGTTCGGGCGCCTTCTGGAAAGTCACCTGCGCGCCGCAGTTTTCCAGTGTCAGCGGGTAGGTCGTCGAACCGGCCAAAGACGGATTTGCGGCAAGGCCGATGATGGCGGAGAGGCCGCAGGCGGCCAGAAGCGATTTAAGGCTGGTCACGAAGAAATTCCCCGGTGCGTGAGTATATCCGGCCGCCGTATAGCCTCAGAAACAGGCAGAAAACAAGACCAAACAAATCAACTTATCGCAAAATTGCAGCGCATTGCGGCGAGGGCAACGTGCCATCATCCGTTGAACTGCAGCAGCGTTCGCCGTCTAAACAGGGCTGACCGGTGACAGCGACTTGCTGTAGACTTCGAGGATCGCGGCAAGCTCCTTGAGGATGCCGGAGAGCGGAAGCGTGCCCTTTCTGTTGAACGCCATGTCGTCACGTTCGAAAAGGGCAAGGCAGATCTCGTTCGAATCGTGGCGCGACTGGTAGGCGAGACCGTCCGGCCGGTCGGCATGGTCCCAAAGCGCGTCGGTCCAATGGCCGCATGGTTCGTAAGGGCCGGTGGAAATGGCATTATCGGTGCCGAGTGCCTGCAGGCCGGTTCCGTGCATGCGCACGATCCTCAGCGGTCTGATACAGCTGAGTTCGCTGATGGCGCGGGTGGTGATTTCGGTCATGGACACCATCAACCGCTGGGGATTGCGCAGGATCGTCTCCACAAGCGCTCCCCTGCGGCTCATCCCGACATAGAGAATTCCGAAACGTCCGCTGGCGCTGTCGAAACGATTGGTGGCGGCAATCCCGGGGCCGGGTCCAAAGAAGATGGGATCGAGATGCGTCCGATGGACCCTATGGAGAACCTGCCCGGCCGCAATGAGGTCGATCGGCAATGGCGAATGGGCGAGCCAAGGGGGCGGGGGCAGTGCAGCTCCCGACGGCCCTCTGCCTGCATTTGCCGGCATCAGGCAAAGCCGTCGGAGGTTTCAATGCGGATCAGACGCCGGACTGCTTCACGATCGCCGTCGCGGAGCGCCTGCAGGGCTGTCCGACCACCGAGAGCCGTATCGGAAGCAAGCAGAAAATCCAATGCGACCCAGGGACCGGCGGCGGCAAAACCACGCACGACGTCGGAAATCCCCCCGATCACCTCACCTTGATCCAGCTGGCAGAGCGGATAGCGCCAGTCGCTGCCCTCGCGTACGGCAAGCAGCGTGCCAGCCCGCCGCCTCTTGTCGACCGCCTGCCTGCTGATGCCGAGGATACGTCCGGCGTCCTCGGCCGACATCGTCCCTCCGGCCCGTTCGACAAGATTTTGCCGATGCTCGACGTTACGAGCCAGCGCCGGAACCAGCGGGTCGAGATCGTTTATCGCTGCGCCCACCATATCCGAGCGGCTGAGAAGCTGTGCCAACGAACCGGCGTCGGTCGGGGCTGAAAGCGCGTCGGCGAGGTCCTTTGCCGGCACATTCGCCGAAATGCGCTCCAGCGCCGATGTCGCACGCCGCAGAAACGCGGTCCTGATGGAATTCGGCTCTTCCTGCACTGTGACGGGACCGGATGCGTGGCGGGCCATTGAGCGGCTCCTCGGTTGACAAGGTATTTATATGGTTATTCATGGTATGAAGTCAACCTCTGGTGTGGTGCTTGGATGGCCGTGAAGAGGAACGGCCGGCCCCGATCCTCGGTGCGGGATCGGAAGCCAATTCGCCCCGATGTCTACAGCATCAAGGTAAAGCTCTCAAACATGTTCAGGTCAGCTTTGCCACGAGCTTGGCATAGTCCGAAAACGTCAACCGTTCGCCTTTCCTGCCTGCCTCCTCGGCGAGCTGCAGCACACGGATGGGGAACAGGATTGCGGCGCGGTTGGCGTCCGACAGTTCATGGTCGTCGTCCTCCTCGACTGCCTTTGTGGCTTTCGAGAGCGCGGCATTGAGTTCCCCGCTGGTCAGCAGTTCCTTCTCGACGATCGCATCACATATCGCCGCCATGGCCATGATCAGGCCCTTGAGCTGGAGGTTGGCCGTATTCATGAGAACTCCGAGGAAACGAGAGGATCTGCGATGGTGACGCTCCGGCGCCTCGCCGATTGCGCCGGGGATATTGCTGCGTCAGTCCGTTTGAACCGGTCGGATCGTGTCGATGGTGACCACACCGTCGACGATCCCGCGCATGACATCGCGCCTGTTCCGATCAATCTCGATGACGGTGTAGAGCTTGTCGTCCCGAAAGGCGCTGGCATTAACCGTCGTCACATCCTCGGCGGGAGCCGCATCCACTTCCATGAAGTCGAGTTCGCGCGCCGCTGCGACGATCCTGGCGTCACCGGGCGTTCTGGCGGCGACGACGACGGTACCATGTCCGGGGGAATTGTCCCATCGCGGATCGTCGGGTGCGGCGACCGGCTCCAACCGGTAGATGTTGAGCATCTCGCCGCCAGCGTCGGGCGACGCTTGCACAGCCGCATCCTTAATTTGCGCCTGGCTCTCGACCGACTTTCCAAAGGTGGTTGGGCTGGTCGCGTTGTTGATCTCTTCCTTGCCTGTCCTCGAGACGTTCGACATGTCGCTCTCCATTGTCAGGACTGAAACGACAGCCGGCAGGCAAGTGTTCCCCCGCGCACGAAAAACCGCAAATTCCGGCCAGACGGTTTCCAGCGGGCATTTTCGATACCTGCAACTACCGGGCTCATTTTAAGCGTTGAATCATGATAAGCTGTATACGGGAAGGCCCATACCATTTTCTGAGTTGAGCGCTAAATTACCGATCGTCGAAGAGGGGGATTTTCGTGAGCAACCAAACTAGCGAATTCGCGCGCGAAAGCGTTGCGGTAGACAGCCTCAATGGGCATGACCACAAAACAATGGCGTTCGACGACGCCAGCGCACTTCTGGAAGTCCTCGTCGCGGTCAGGCGCGGCGACTTCTCCGTACGGATGCGGTCCGACCTGACAGGCCTCACCGGCAAGGTCGCCGATGCCCTCAACGACATCATTGCCGCCAATCAGCGCATGGCCCAGCAGCTCGAGCACGTCGGGCAGGTGGTCGGCCGAGACGGGCGAACGAGCACGCGCGTGCGTTTCGGCCTGTCGGACGGCTCCTGGTCTGAAATGGAAGGATCGATCAACGGTCTGATCGACGATCTCCTGTGGCCGACGACGGCCGTCACGCGCACGATCACCGCGGTCGCCAAGGGGGATCTCTTGCAGACCGTGCCGCTCGACGTTGACGGGCGGGCGCTCAAAGGCGAATTCCTGCGCTCGGCCGATATCGTCAATACGATGATCAAGCAGCTGAGCGTCTTCACATCGGAAGTGACGCGCGTCGCGCGCGAGGTCGGCACGGACGGAAAACTCGGCGGTCAGGCGCAGGTGCCGGAAGTGACCGGTGTCTGGAAGGACCTCACCGAAAGCGTGAACTCGATGGCGTCGAACCTGACGGCGCAGGTGCGCAATATCGCCGACGTCACGATCGCCGTTGCGAATGGCGATCTTTCCAAGAAGATCACCGTCGACGTGCGCGGCGAAATCCTGCAGCTCAAGGAAGCGATCAACACCATGGTCGATCAGCTCAGATCCTTCGCTTCGGAAGTGACGCGCGTCGCGCGCGAGGTCGGCACCGAAGGCAAGCTCGGCGGACAGGCCCTGGTGCCGGGCGTCGCCGGCACCTGGAAGGACCTGACCGATTCCGTCAACGCCATGTGCGGCAACCTGACCGCCCAGGTCCGCAACATCGCCCAGGTGACCACGGCCGTGGCGCGCGGCGACCTGTCGCGCAAGATCACCGTCGACGTCTCGGGTGAAATCCTGGAGCTCAAGGAAACCATCAACACGATGGTCGACCAGCTGAACGGCTTTGCCGGCGAGGTGACGCGCGTGGCACGCGAAGTGGGCACCGAAGGACGGCTCGGCGGCCAGGCGCAGGTGCCGGGCGTCGCCGGCACCTGGAAGGACCTCACTGACAACGTCAATTCCATGGCCTCGAACCTGACCGCGCAGGTGCGCAACATCGCCGAGGTCTCGACCGCGATCGCCAATGGCGACCTGTCGAAGAAGATCACGGTGACGGTGTCGGGAGAAATCCTCGAGCTGAAGGAAACGATCAACACGATGGTCGATCAGCTCAATGCCTTCGCGTCGGAAGTGACGCGCGTTGCCCGTGAAGTCGGTACCGAAGGACGGCTCGGCGGCCAGGCCAATGTGCGCGGTGTCGCCGGCACCTGGAAGGATCTGACCGAGAATGTCAATTCCATGGCCGGCAACCTGACGGCGCAGGTGCGCAATATTGCGGACGTCTCGACCGCGATCGCCAATGGCGACCTGTCGAAGAAAATCACCGTCGACGTGAAGGGCGAGATTCTCGAACTGAAGGAAACCATCAATACGATGGTGGACCAGTTGAACGCCTTCGCCTCCGAAGTGACCCGCGTCGCCCGCGAAGTGGGCACCGAGGGCCGGCTCGGCGGCCAGGCCAATGTGCGCGGCGTCGCCGGCACCTGGAAGGACCTGACCGACAGCGTCAATTCCATGGCCTCCAACCTGACCGGGCAGGTGCGCAACATCGCCGAAGTCGCGACTGCCGTCGCGCAGGGAGACCTTTCCAAGAAGATCACCGTCACGGTGTCGGGCGAAATCCTCGAACTGAAGGAGACCATCAACACGATGGTCGATCAGCTCAACGGCTTTGCCGGTGAGGTGACGCGTGTGGCGCGCGAGGTCGGCACCGAAGGACGGCTCGGCGGCCAGGCCAATGTGCTCGGCGTTGCCGGCACCTGGAAGGATTTGACCGACAGCGTCAATTCCATGGCGGGCAACCTGACGGCGCAGGTGCGCAACATCGCCGAAGTGTCGACCGCGATCGCCAATGGCGATCTGTCGAAGAAGATCACGGTGTCGGTCTCGGGCGAAATCCTCGAGCTCAAGGAAACTCTGAACACCATGGTCGATCAGCTGAACCGCTTCGCTTCCGAAGTCACGCGCGTCGCGCGCGAAGTCGGCACCGAAGGCAAGCTCGGCGGTCAGGCGCAGGTGCCGGGTGTCGCAGGCACCTGGAAGGACCTCACCGAAAACGTCAACTCCATGGCCTCCAACCTCACCGGTCAGGTCAGAAACATCGCCGAAGTGACGACCGCCGTGGCGCGCGGCGACCTGTCGCGCAAGATCACCGTCGACGTGAAAGGAGAAATCCTCGAACTGAAGAACACCATCAACACGATGGTGGACCAGTTGAATGCCTTTGCCGGCGAAGTGACGCGCGTCGCCCGCGAAGTCGGCACCGAAGGCAAGCTCGGCGGCCAGGCGCAGGTATCCGGCGTCGCCGGCACCTGGAAGGATCTGACCGACAGCGTCAACTCCATGGCCGGCAACCTGACGGCGCAGGTGCGCAACATCGCCGAGGTGGCCACCGCCATCGCCAATGGCGACCTGTCGCGCAAGATTACGGTCGACGTGCGCGGCGAAATCCTGCTCTTGAAGGATACGTTGAATACCATGGTCGATCAGCTTCGCTCCTTTGCCGGCGAAGTGACGCGTGTTGCCCGCGAAGTCGGCACCGATGGCAGGTTGGGCGGCCAAGCCGTCGTTCCCGGTGTCGCCGGCACCTGGAAGGACCTGACCGACAACGTCAACCTGCTCGCCGCCAATCTGACGACCCAGGTTCGAAACATCGCCGAAGTGACGACGGCCGTGGCGCGCGGCGACCTGTCGCGCAAGATCACCGTCGACGTGAAGGGGGAAATCCTCGAACTGAAGAACACCATCAACACGATGGTGGACCAGTTGAATGCCTTTGCCGGCGAAGTGACGCGCGTCGCCCGCGAAGTCGGCACCGAAGGCAAGCTCGGCGGCCAGGCGCAGGTGCCTGGTGTCGCCGGCACCTGGAAGGATCTGACCGACACCGTCAACGTCATGGCCGCCAACCTGACCGAGCAGGTCCGCGGCATCGTCAAGGTGGTGACGGCGGTCGCGAACGGCGACCTCAAGCAAAACCTCACCGTCGCATCGAAGGGTGAGGTGGCCGCCCTTGCCGAGACCATCAACAACATGACCAACACGCTTGCGACCTTCGCCGATCAGGTGACCACGGTTGCGCGTGAGGTGGGCGTGGAAGGCCGCCTCGGCGGTCAGGCGAATGTTCCGGGTACTGCGGGAACCTGGAAGGACTTGACCGGCAACGTCAACTTGCTTGCCGCAAACCTGACGACGCAGGTGCGCGCCATTGCCGAGGTGGCGACCGCCGTCACCAAGGGTGACCTGACGCGCTCGATCAAGGTCGACGCGCGCGGCGAAGTGGCCGAGCTCAAGGACAACATCAACACGATGATCGACAACCTCCGGCTCACCACCGAGCGCAACACCGAGCAGGACTGGCTGAAGACCAACCTGGCGCGCTTCACCAACATGCTGCAGGGGCAGCGCGACCTGACACTGGTCGGCAAGATGCTGCTGTCGGAGCTGGCGCCGCTGGTCGGCGCCCATCAGGGGGTCATCTACCAGGTGGATGCCGACGAGCGGCAGCCGGTCCTGTCGCTGCTTTCCGTCTACGCGAAAGGCGGCGAGGCGGCGCACCCGGCCCGCCTCGAATTCGGCCAGGGACTTGTCGGCCAGTGCGCCAGCGACGCCCGCCGCATCCTGGTCACCGACCTTCCCGACAACGTCGTTCCGATAAGCTCCGGCGTGTTCATGACCCTGCCGAGAAGCGCCATCGTTCTGCCGGTGCATTTCGAGGGGCAGGTGAAGGCGGTGATCGAGCTTGCCTCCGCAGGCGAATTTACCGAGCTGCAGCTGTCCTTCCTCGATCAGCTGACGACATCGATCGGCATCGTCCTCAACTCGATCGAAGCGACCATGCAGACCGAAGGCCTGCTCAAGCAGTCCCAGCAGCTCGCCGCCGAGCTTCAGACGCAGCAGCGCGAGCTGCAGCAGACCAACGAGCAGCTCGGGCAGAAGGCGCAGCAGCTGGAGGAGCGCAACGTCGAAGTCGAGGCGAAGAACCAGGAGATCGAACAGGCCCGGCGCGCGCTGGAAGAGAAGGCGACCGAGCTGGCGCTGACATCGAAGTACAAGTCCGAATTCCTCGCCAACATGTCTCACGAGCTGCGCACGCCTTTGAATTCGATTCTCATTCTCGGCCAGCAGCTGGGAGAAAACCCGGATGGCAACCTCTCGGGCAAACAGGTCGAGTTCGCAAAGACCATCCATGGCGCGGGGACCGATCTGCTGAACCTCATCAGCGACATCCTCGACCTGTCGAAGATCGAGTCAGGAACGGTCTCGGTCGATGCCGAGGAGATCTCGGTCAGCAACCTGCTCGAAGTCATGGCCCGGCCGTTCCGGCACGAAGCCGAAAATCGCAACCTGTCGTTCGCGGTCGAGGTCGGCGCCGATATCACCAAGAGCATCATCACGGATTCGAAGCGCCTCCAGCAGATCCTGAAGAACCTGCTGTCGAACGCCTTCAAATTCACCGCGCAGGGCGGTGTGACGCTTCGCGTCGCATCGGCAACGAGCGGCTGGTCGTCCGACCATCCCTCGCTCAAACACGCGCCTTCGGTCATTGCCTTCGAAGTCGTCGATACCGGCATCGGCATACCGCCTGAAAAACAGCGCATCATTTTCGAGGCGTTCCAGCAGGCGGATGCCTCGACAAGCCGCAAATATGGCGGCACAGGCCTCGGCCTGGCGATCAGCCGCGAACTGGCAAACCTGCTCGGCGGCGAGATCCAGCTGCGCAGCACCCCCGGTGTCGGCAGCACCTTCGTTCTCTATCTGCCACTCACCTATGTCGGCGCCGGCGCAGTTGCGCCGAAGTCCGTTCCGCCGGCAAATGTCGTGGAATTCGCCGAGGCGGCAGCACACCGCCGCGCCGAAAAGCCGACCGAACATGTCGAAGACGATCGCCATCAGATAGCGGCCGGCGACTCGGTGCTGCTCGTCGTCGAGGACGATGCGCATTACGCCCGCGTCCTGGTGGATCTCGCCCGCGACAATGGATTCAAGGTTCTGGTGGCGATGCGCGGCAGCGATGCGCTCGCACTCGCGCAGGACTACAGGCCGGCGGCGATCTCGCTCGACATCTTCCTGCCCGACATGCTCGGCTGGACGGTGCTGAGCCAGCTCAAGCAGAATCCGCAAACGCGGCATATTCCGGTCCAGATCATCAGCCTCGACGAGGATCGTCAGCATGGGCTGACCCGCGGCGCCTTCGCCTTCATGAGCAAGCCGACGACCCCGGAAGGCCTCGGCAAGGCACTGTCGCGATTGAAGGCCTATGCACAACCGCGCCGCAAGCATCTGCTGCTCGTGGAGGACAACGAGGCCGAGCGTCTGAGCGTCACCGCCCTTCTCGGACATGACGACATCGATATCACCAGCGTCGGCTCCGGATCGGAGGCTCTCGCCGCCCTTCGGCAGAATTCCGCCGATTGCGTGGTGCTCGACCTTTCCCTTCCCGACATGTCCGGCTTCGACGTGCTGGAGCAGATGCGCGACGACGCCGAGATCGGCGAGGTGCCGGTGGTCGTCTTCACCGGCCGGGAGCTTTCCGCCGAGGAAGACGCGGCGCTGCACAGCATGGCCCGCAGCGTCGTGGTGAAGGGGGTCGAGTCGCCCGAACGTCTCCTGGATGAGACGGCTCTGTTCCTGCACCGGGTGGTCGCCGACCTGCCAGCCGCAAAACAGGCGACGCTGCAGGAACTGCACAGCTCGGACGAGGATCTGGTCGGCGAGACGGTGCTGCTCGTCGACGACGATGCCCGCAACATCTTCGCGCTGAGCAGCGTTCTCGAACGCCGGGGAATGAAAGTCCTGACCGCGACGACCGGCAGCGAAGCCATCGACGTCATCAACAACGAACCCTCTGTCGCGATCGTGCTGATGGACATCATGATGCCTGGAATGGACGGCTACGAGACGATGCAGGTCATCCGTTCGGAACCCCGGTTCCGGCGGTTGCCGATCGTGGCGCTGACGGCCAAGGCGATGAAGGGCGACCGCGAGAAATGCCTGGAAGCGGGCGCGTCCGACTATCTGGCGAAGCCGGTCAATACCGAACAGCTTCTGTCGGCTCTTCGCATGTGGTTGCATCGCTGAGGATCTGGCCATGAACCCCGTCAACATCCTCCTCGTCGACGACCAACCGGCAAAGCTCCTGAGTTACGAGGTCATTCTCGAAGAGCTCCAAGAAAACCTCATCAAGGCGCAATCCGCTCGCGAAGCCTTCGAGCACCTATTGCGCACCGAAATCGCGGTGATCCTCGTCGATGTCTGCATGCCCGAACAGGATGGGTTCGAGCTCGTCAGCATGATCCGGCAGCATCCGCGCTATCAGAACACGCCGATCATCTTCGTTTCCGCCGTCATGCTGGCGGAACCGGACCGGCTGCGCGGCTATGCGGTGGGCGCGGTCGACTACGTTTCCGTCCCGATCGTACCCGAAGTGCTGAGAGCCAAGGTGCGGGTCTTTGCCGATCTCTACAGGAAGACGAGGGAACTCGAACGCCTGAACGTTGAGCTGGAGGCGCGCGTTCACCAACGCACCGCCGAGCTCGAGGCCTCGGCAGCGCAGTTGCGTGAGCTCAACGAGGAGCTCGAGCACCGGATCGATCAACGGACGCGGGAGCGCGAAGAAGCGCTCGCACAACTGTTCGAGGCGCAAAAACTCGACACGATCGGCCACCTGACGGGCGGCGTGGCGCACGACTTCAATAACCTCCTGATGGCAGTTCTCGGCAGCCTCAACCTTCTGAAGAAGCGGCTTCCGGCCGATGAACGCAGCGAACGCCTGGTGACGAATGCGATCCAGGCGGCCGAGCGCGGCACGGCGCTGACCCAGCGCCTGCTTGCCTTCGCACGCCGCCAGGAGCTCAAGCCGCAGGCAGTCGACTTCTTCAGGCTGTTCGAAAACGTCGAGGATCTTCTCGCCAAGGCGGTGGGGCCGCGCATCGAAATCCGCAAAAGCATCCCGGCGGATCTGGCGCCCCTCCTAGTCGACAGCAACCAACTGGAACTGGCGCTGCTTAACCTGTTCGTCAATGCGCGGGATGCGCTCGAAAGCGGCGGAGCCGTGACGGTGGCCGCGGCGGCAGCCGAAGACGCCCGGCCGGCCGGCCTCGCGGGCGGAAATTACATCAGGATTTCGGTTTCGGACGATGGCGAGGGGATGGACGAGGCAACGGTCTCGCGTGCCGCCGAACCGTTTTTCACCACCAAAGGGGTCGGCAAGGGCACCGGTCTCGGCCTGTCGATGGTGCACGGCCTGGCAGCGCAATCCGGCGGCTCGATCCAGATATCGAGCGTCAGGGGCAAGGGCACGACCGTTTCGCTGTGGCTGCCCGTTGCCGAGACATTCGTCAAGGTGCAGCCTCCCGTCGAGCCTCCGGCGACGGAGCCTTTGAAACCGGCGTCGCGGCCGCTTGCCATTCTGGTGGTCGACGACGACGCTCTTGTGAGGACGGGAACCGTGGCGATGCTGGAGGATCTCGGGCACCTGCCGCAGGAAGCGTCTTCCGCTTCCCAGGCTTTGGAATTCTTTGCCGACGGACAGGGTTGCGATCTCGTCATCACCGATCATGCCATGCCGGGCATGACGGGCGCCGAGCTTGCACGTCACCTTCGCTCCTCCTTTCCAGGCCTGCCCATCATCCTAGCCTCGGGCTACGCCGAGTTTTCCGAAGACCATGGCCTCGGCCGGATGCTGCGGATGAAGAAGCCATTCACGCAGGAACAGCTTCAGGCAGCGATGGATCAGGCGCTCTCGGGCAAAGTCGCGGCGGCTTGACGATCGAAGTGGGGATGTACTGGGTGTGTTGCGTTCTGGGCCAGTTCTAACCCTCGTCGCTTTCAAACTGCCGCCCGGCATAGAGGATGCGGAGGACAACAACCTCGGTGGGCTCAACCACGAACGCCACGCTTACACGGCTCTCGAAACCGACAATGCGTAACCCGGGTCGGACATGATCGCGGATGCTGCCGCGCTCGGGGTACGTTTCGAATCCACTTACAAAGGTCTTGATCCGTGCCACGTAATCGCGGGCGACGGTAGAAGATGCGGATGTCTTGCGGACGAAACTATAGATGCTCGCCAAATCCAATTCCGCCTCATCAGTAAGGCGGATACTATAGCGCTTCATCAATCTTCTTCCCGATCGATTTCGTCCATGCGCGCTTCGAGGCGCTTCCAGACCTCATCGAGGGGCTTGGCCTTGGTGGGATCGGCCTTGTAGGCATCATAGGTGGCCGCAACTTCTGTTCGCAGCCAATGCTCGACGGCATTCTCGCGTTCCTGCAAAGCCCGAAGTCCCTCGCGTATGACTTCGCTCTCCGAGGCGTAATCACCGTTAGACACCCGCTGTTTAACGCGCTTCGCCATTTCCACGGGCAACGTGATGCTCATCTGTTGCGTCGAACGCATCGATTACACTCCTATTTTGCAGGTTTATAGCACGCGATAGGATAAAATCCTACTCCCGATAGGATGGAATCATACTCTTAGGGTGTCTGCCGGCGGCGCGCCTCGCGACGGGGCCGCTTTGCGCTCTCCGTGCCTGCGAAACTTTTTGCCCTGACAAAAGTTACCCAAATCCCAACCCCATTTCATCGAAGGCTTTCCTTTGACCCAAATGACGTTCGGACCGGCATTCACCGAAGAGGGTGTTCTATTCCGCCTCTGGGCTCCCCTGCATGAAAGCGTGTCGTTGACGATCGAATGCGCTGATCCGCGGCCGATGCAGGCGGTCGAGGACGGCTGGCACCACTATACGGTCGCGGATGCCAGTGTCGGTAAGCGCTACCGCTTCGTCCTGCCGGACGGTCTCGAAATACCAGATCCCGCCTCGCGGTTTCAGCCGCAGGATGTGCACGGGCCGAGCGAAGTGGTCGACCTTTCCTTCTATCGCTGGAAGACGAGCGACTGGACGGGGCGCCCTTGGGAAGAGATGGTGATCTACGAGATGCATATCGGCAGCTTCACGCCGGAGGGTACTTTCAAGGCCGCGATCGAGCGGCTCGACCATCTGCAGGCGCTGGGCGTTACGGCGCTGCAGATCATGCCGCTGAGTGAATTTCCCGGCCGTTACAGCTGGGGTTATGACGGCGTGCTTCCCTATGCTCCGGACAGCAGCTACGGCCGGCCGGAAGATTTTATGGCGCTGGTGGACGCAGCGCACCAGCGCGGCATCTCGGTTTTCCTGGACGTGGTCTACAATCACTTCGGGCCTGACGGGAACTATATCCCTGCCTATGCGCCGCTCTTTACCGACCACCACAAGACGCCCTGGGGCAACGGCATCAACTACGATGGCGACGGATCGGAGATGATCCGCGAGTTCATCATCGAAAACGCCATCTACTGGATCACCGAGTTCAGGCTCGACGGTTTCCGCTTCGATGCCGTCCACGCCATCAAGGACGACAGCGCCGAGCATCTGCTTCACGCGCTTGCCCGCCGCGTCAGGGCCGCGGCCGGCGACCGGCATGTTCATCTGATCGTCGAAAACGAGGAGAACGACAGCGACCTGTTGACGCGTGACGAAAACGGGGAAGTGAAGCTGTTCACCGCTCAGTGGAACGACGACGTGCACCATGTGCTGCATATCACTGCCACCGGCGAAACCTTCGGCTATTATGCCGATTACGCCGGTGACGCCGGCAAGCTCGGCCGGGCGCTGGCGGAAGGTTTCGTGTTTCAGGGGGAACATATGCCGTACCGCGGCGGAAGCCGCGGCAGGCCGAGCGGCCATCTGCCGCCCACCGCTTTCATCTCCTTCATCCAGAACCATGACCAGATCGGCAACAGGGCGCTGGGGGATCGGGTTCTGGCTTCGAGCCCGGCTGATGTCGTTAGGGCCGTCGCCGCCATCTACCTGCTGGCGCCTGAGATCCCGATGCTGTTCATGGGGGAGGAATGGGGCGCCACAGAACCTTTCCCCTTCTTTTGCGATTTCGACGAGGATCTGAACGAGAAGGTCAGGAAAGGCCGTCGCGAGGAGCTTTCCCGTCTCCCGGGCTTCGACGCCGACGATCTTCTCGACCCGACAGCGCCATCGACCTTCGCCGCCGCCAAGCTGGACTGGTCGAAACTCGCCTCTTCCGAGGTCCTTGGTTTTTACAGGACGCTTCTCGACCTCCGGCACAGCAGGATCGTGCCTTTGCTGAAAGGCGCTGGCGCCGGGAACGCGGTCTATCGCTCGGCGGGAAGCGCGCTCGCGGTGGATTGGACCCTGGCGCAAAACCGGCGTCTTCATCTGCACGCCAACCTCGGCGCCGAGGCGGCGCCGCTCGTCTCGCAGCGGAGCGATGGCGAGACGATCTTCCGTCTCGGCGGCAGCGATGGCGGCAATCTCGTGCCCTGGACGGTGATCTGGAGCATCAGCGAGGCGTGACGGCGTGCTGACAGGAAGGCGATCGAACGATGAAATCTGCTGAGCTCGACAAGCTCGCCCGCCGGCACGGCATCAGCCTGACGAGGCCCAGTCCCGACAATCGGGAGGTGGCGATATCAGGCGAGACCAAACGCAAGATCCTCTCGGCACTGAAGATCGACGTGCCGGGAGCGGCAGATCACGAGACCGGCGCGCTGCGGTGGAAGCCCAAGCCTGCGGCTAAGAAGATCGCCACGTCATTTCTGCCGGATTTCCTTTCCAACACGCGCGTCTGGGGGATAAGCCTGCAACTTTACGAACTCCGTTCGGCACGCAACTGGGGCATAGGAGATTTCGAGGATCTGTCCGATATGGCGGATCTCGCGGGATCGCTGGGCGCCGATTTCATCGGCCTCACCCCGCTTCATGCGCCGTTTCTCGCCGATCCCGAGCGTTGCAGCCCTTATGAGCCCTCGAGCCGCCAGCATCTCAACCCGCTCTATATCGCGGTCGACCGGTTGCCGGGTTTTGCCTGCAGTCCCGAACTCGAACGGCAATTGGCAAGCCTTCGCCAAACCGATCTCGTCGACTACGCCGGCGTCGCACAGATCAAGCTGACGGTCCTGCGCGATCTCTGGCCGGTCTGGCGACAGCGCAGCCTGATTGACGAGGCCTATGATCCGGCCGATTTCGACGCCTTCGTCGTGCAAGGCGGTAACAGCCTGCGACTGCACGCGCTTTTCGAATGCCTGTCGTTTTCCATGGTCGAGCGCGGGGCGGGCGCCGGCTGGCAAGGGTGGCCGGCCGATTTCCAGCGCTTCGACAGCGCCGCCGTCGCCGAATTCGAGCGCGGACACGTGGACGATGTCGGTTTCCACATGTGGCTGCAGTGGCTTGCCCACCGGCAATTGATGCAGACGGCGGACCGGGCGCGGAAGGCCGGCATGCGGATCGGGCTCTATCTCGATCTTGCCGTCGGGGAGGCGGTCGACGGCTCGGCGACATGGAGCGAGCCGGATATCTATGTCGCGAAGGCCACGATCGGCAGCCCGCCCGATCCATTCGCCGTGAACGGGCAGGACTGGCATCTCGCCGGATATCTGCCTTCCGCGATCGCGGCGGGAGAAATGTCGCCTTTCCGGCGCATGGTGAGCGCTGCCATGCGATATGCGGGCGCCATCCGTATCGACCATGCCGCAGCGCTTCGCCGCCTCTTCCTGGTGCCATCGGGCAGCGGGCCGGACGGCGGCGCCTATGTGCGCTATCCCGCGGATCGGCTTCTGCAGATCCTCGCCGAGGTGTCCACTGAGCATCGATGCCTCGTCATCGGAGAAGACCTTGGACTGATCCCCAAGGGATTGCAGGACGATCTGGCAGCCGCCCACATTCTCTCCTACCGCATCCTTTCCTATGAGCAGGACGAGAAGGGCTTCAAGCCGGTGGACGTCTATCCCGTCCTGGCTTTGGCCTGCATTTCGACGCACGACCACCAGACCCTTGCCGGCTGGTGGCGCGGCGCCGACATTCAGGCCCGGTGCGAACACGGCATCGTGCCGCCCGATCTCACTGAAAAACATCTCGAAGACCGCAAGTGCGAGCGGAGGAACCTGAAAGCGGTGCTGAAGGCTGCCGGCCTCGAACTGCCGGCCAGGCTTTCCCAGGCGCGGGCAAGCGAGGAGACGCTGAGGGAATTGACCGTCAGCGGCTATCGCTTCATCGCTAGGACGCCCTCGCTTCTCGCCGCGGTCCGTCTCGCCGATCTCACCGACGAAAAAGGGCCAACCAATGTGCCAGGCACCAGCGACAGCTATCCGAACTGGAAGCCGAAGCTATCGGTTTTGCTCGCGGATCTGATGTCGAGCCCGCTGCTCAAGAGCGTGACGGCGGCAATGCGGGAGGAACGGCCGCGGGAGTGATTAAGGCCGGGCGAGCCGTCCGCTTCATCATTGTCGTTCGATAGGACCCGCCGCGCATATGGAAATCGCTTCGCGCAGGGAACGAATAGGAAGCCGGCGAATTTTGAAGGAATAAGGACAGGCATTGCCGAGATGAGGACCAGTCCGCTCTCGCCGCTTCAGATGCGGCGACCAATATTGATGGGAAACAAGACCATGACGAGCGCATTCATCCTTATCGCATTGGCTCTGATCATCATCTACGCCGGCCCCACGCTGCTGTTCATCTGCGTCGGATATGCCGATTACATGCTGGAGCGGCGAAGGCATATGGTGGCGTTGAAGCACGCCGTGAGGCGTCGCAGCGACGAGTTTTAGAGCCTTTCGCGGGAAAACCGCTTCGCACTTCTTCTGGAGTGGCTAGAGGTGAGATGGGAGTCACTCGTCCGCGGGGCGCCGCAGGATTCAATTGCGCATTTCCGACACTCGCCCGCGCAACAAGTAGGCGAGCGCAAAGACCACCAGGAAGGGGTAGACGAGCACGATCATCGGCAGACCGGCAGCCAGCGCATCGTCTTGCATATAGATGTTGAGGACACCGGCTCCGAGCACTAAGGGGTACAGCGGCGCAAATTTGTCGAACCACATCCTGAAAGGCCCCGCCAGGAGAAGAACGAGCGCCGGCAGAATGAAAATGCCGAGATTTCTTGCAACATTCATGAGCTCAGGACCGAACGGTTCGGTGGAGGAATAAAGTCGGCCCACCTGGCGGGCCGACCACAGAGCAGCGATTGCGGCCCCGGCATATCCGGCTGGTCTTGCTAGCATCGCCCGAACTTCCTTTTGTTCACACGCCGCGTTGGTACGGTTCATCCGTTCATCATATCCGCGCATATTCTCGGATTTACCAGTTGGTCTCCGAAAAATTCAACGTCAACGTGAGAGGATAGGCGACTGCATGCGCTTCGACGGAACGAGGCGATGGCGCCTCGTTCCGGTTTCGGGCCGAAGTCTCGCCTGCATTGATGTCTCCGGCCAAATTCTGGAACAATGTCTGTCGTCCCATGTTACATTGACGATAAAACCGAGTGCCGCGCGAAGACAAGGCAGCTGGAGGGATCGATGAAGCGGAGCATAGCATTTGGGCTGGTTTTTGCGGTTGTGCTTGCAGGCTGCACCACCAGCGCAGGCAACTATTCGTCGGCCGGACTGGCGCCCATTCCCGGCAGCATCACGTATAGTGGCCAGCCTCGCACGAAGTTGACGAAATCACCCGCGGGCTCTTCCTTCCCCCACACCTTCACAGATCAGTGGGGACGCGAGGTAGAGGAGATCTACATCATCCAGCCCGACCGGAGCTTGCTGATCGCCGCGCGTCACTACCGGCCCGTCTTCTCGCTCGACGACGACTAGAACAGTATGATTTTAGGCCCGGCCGGCCCTAAAATCTGAATCTTATTCTACATTAGATAGTTAGAGCATGATGTCGGCTGAAGACCGCCCGCTTACACCTTTCGGCATCAAGCTCTAGGAAGGAGAAATGATCATGCCGCGCCGCAAGAGCACTGAGACGACGATCCTCGACACTAAGGGGGCCAAGATCGGCGACCCCGTTCCGAAAGCCGTCATCGATACGAATACGGCCTTCGTCGGCGTTCCCCGGCAGCCTGATCATGACCTGGGCGAAGAGCTCGGCGTGCTGCGAAAGCAGATCAGCGCTCTCCAGCAGCAGGTCCTCGATGCTGCCCGATCGGCAAAGGGAAATGCCGGCAAAGCCATGCGTCAGACGGAGGCAACGGTGAAGCTCTACCCGGCCTCGACGCTTCTGCTCGTCGCGGCTGTCGCCGGCGCGCTTGCATTCGCCGTTCGTCGCGCCGCCCTGCCGCGCCATCGGCATCAACCCGCACTGCGTGAGTTAAGGGATCTCTACGACACGATCCGCGAGCGCCTCTGACAAGATTTCAGGATTGTCAGCATCACGATTATGGCCGACCCTTCATTATCGAAGAGAGGGGATAGGCATGTTCGACATCATCATACGAAGCGCTCTTGATATCGTTGGGCGAACTGAGCGCCTTATCGATGCAATGAGGCGACGGCTTCAGAATGACGACCTCGACGAAGTCCAGGTCTACGAGCTTGATCATGAGATCGAGCGGCTCGGGGACGTGGTTTTCAATGTGGACGAAGCCGTTCGATCGTTGGCGCGCACGGTCGAATGCTGGCCGCAGGCCGCTCTCGCACACGGGATCCGTCGGACATTGCATTGACGGTTGATGGCCGCTTTGGCAACTGACGCGTCACCAATTCCGCCCTGAGTTGGCAGTGTCGATTCTGCATGTCACGCCGATGTCACGCGACCGTCGCAGCAATATGTGCTTGATAGACACCGTTAGGCTCAGACCAGGGCGCGGTGGGGCTAAAATTGCTTTTTTCGTTGGGGCATCGCAATGACCTTGAAAACCTCGGGGGAGAAATCTCAACCCCATGAATTCATCTTTCCGGTTCACACCCGGACGATCGCAGAGATCAGGTACAATAGTCTCAGCCGCATCATGACGGTGGTCTATCACGACGGCCATTCCTGCACCACTTCCGGCATACAAGGCCCCGCAATGCTGAGGATCCTCGCCCAGCGTCCGTTGGAGCGCTCTCCGTTTCTGTTGCAGACGGTCATCTGAGGGGGAAAAGACTGGCCGACCCTTGTCGGCCAGTGCGTGCGTATAGGGTCGCCGCTTGTTAAATCGGCATGATCGTGCATCCATTTCCCGCGGCCTGCGTTCATCCCCAATAGCCAGACACATGGAGGGAACGCCGATGACCTTTCCACCACCGAAGACCGAATCTCCCGCGCAGCGCTTCGAAGAGGCGACCGCTGCCGCACGCGACGCTTTGGAAAGGCTGATTGCAGCCGCCAATGAAGCTGGATGGGGCACCGAGGAGATAACTGCGGCACTGCTTAAGGCCGCGCAGTTTCTGAGCGATGCCAACAAGAGAGATCCCGATCCGGCCGATGATCCCTCCATCAGCGACGCACCTGCCAGACAGGAGCAGATTGGTCACGGCGAGCTCTACGATTAGAGGGCGTAGCGCTGGTTTTCCAACGCAATGAGACAAGGGTTGCCGGAATTCATGTCGAGTGTCACACGTCTTTGCTCTCGGAACCCGTTCGCAATATGCAGAGGCTCGCTAGCCATGCGCAGGGACGAGTTGCAGGACTATTGTCAGCGCATGAGCAGCGCGACCAAGCCAACCCGGGAGTTTACCCCGAGCTTGGAATAGATGTTTCTGAGGTGGGTTCTGACCGTTTCGTAGCTGATGTGATCGGCTATGGCCACCTCTTTTGGAGAATGGCCCGAGGCAATGCTTGATGCGATCCGAATCTCCGTCGCAGTCAGTTTGTAGGCTTCCATTAGGAAATCTCGCCGCTCATTGAGTGGCGTGGCCACCATCGGCTCAACAATGACGGCCACGGTCGGCCCCTCCACGAACTCAGTGAATGCATCAGACTGGAGCCGGAGGAGTGTGATGCGATAGCTAGCCTTGTCCTTCCCATTTGCAATCGCCGTATGCGGCCTTGTTTGCACACCCTTTCTGGAAGTCAGGAAATTAAGAACGGCAGTCGACCTCTCGCATTGAAGTTCGAGCTTGCCACTCGGGGCGACTTGCACAGGAAAGCCAGCCGCCATTAAGGCTTCCGCGCTCTTATTCCATTGACGTGCTCGCCCTTGCTCCGAAACGTAGATCAGTCCGACGCCGATGCTATCAAACAGGGTTTGCGTCGTCTGTCTTTCCGGGGCGAGTAGATCGCGCTTCCGGATGAAGTCGAAAGCTCTTTTCAAATGAGGCGCGAGTATCGTGTAACGCCCGGCTGCCTCTTTGTTGAAATCGGGGTCGGCTGACGACGTGCAGGTCGATAGGACGAAGGTGCGGGTTTCCTCCCGAATGATCGAGACACCGATGCTCGTCTCGCATCGGGCCTGTCCCTTCAGCCAATCATTGTAGAATTCCGATTTGAGCAAGTCTTCGCGTGGAAAGATTTCGTCTCCGCAGACACCTTGACCAACCGGCACAAAGCTCAATCTCGGAATCCAGGGGTTCACTGCGGCAAAGTGGCTGCTGAACTGGTCGACCTCATTCCTCGAAAACCCCGATACGAAGGGAACATGGGCCACAGGCGAGGCCAGATCGTGGTAATGGAGGGCAGCCTTGCCATTCGGCGAAGTTTGCGCAACGCGATCCAGAAAATCCTGCCAGTTGCACTCACCGAATAGACTTCCATAGATCAAATCTATCAGCTCAGATGAAGCGTCTTTTGACTGGAGCATGATCTTTCTGAAAATCCCACAGCGAGTATTTTCGGTATTAAATAACGTTGGTCAGGCAAAGACAACAGCAACCCCATGTAATATCAAGCCGGCGGCCATGGGCATTTGTGACCGATCGCAATGCGGTACTACTCGCTGCTTCGCAAAGCGATGGGGGTATAGCCAACTCCATAGGCCTCACCGGCCAATCGTGGCGACGGAGCCGCGCAGGACGAGGCTCGTGCTGACGCGTAGACGTTCGACGGCAAGAGGGGTGCGTTCGATACGGGCGATGAGCCGCTCGCCGGCGAGCTTGCCCATCTCGTAGACGCGCTGGTCGACGATGGTGATCGGCGGAACGGTGACGCTGGTCCAATCGGCGTCGAGAAACGATATCATCGACACGTCCTTGGGGATCGACAGGCCGAGCGATTGCAGCGACTTGAAGATGCGCAAGCCGACGAGGCTGTCCGATGCCAGCAGCGCCGTCGGCGCAGCACTGTCCGAGAGCAGTCGTTTAATCACGCCGTCCGTCTGATGCTGGTCCGTGGCGCCGAGCCTGACATAATGAAGAGGGTTCGGCAGACCCGCCTCGGTCAGGACGCTGACAAAACCTTCCACGCGTTCGCGCACGGCGGAATTCGAGATCCGCCCGATATCGGTGAGCCCACCGCCCTCGGCATCCATGGCAGAGACGTAGGCGAGGCGGCGATGTCCTTGCCCGATCAGATGCCGGGTCGCCGCGATGGCCGCATCCCGGTCGTCGCCGGTTACGGCGTCGACATCGAGTTCGGGGATGGCCCGGTCGAACAGGACGAGCGGCACGCCGGCGCGGCGGATGTGGTGGAGATGATCGATACTGTCGCAACGGGCCGGCGTGACGATCAGGCCATCGACGCGTTTGCCGATCAGGAGGTCGACGGCCGATCTTTCCGCATCGAGCTCTTCGCCCGAATTCGCGATGATGACGTTGAAGCCCGCAAGACGGGCCGCATCGCTGATGCCGCGCACTGCCAGGCTGAAGAAAGCGTTCTCGATGTCGCCGACCACGACCCCGATGATGCCGGATCTACCGGTGCTCATGCTGCGGGCGAGTTCGTTCGGGCGATATTCGAGGGCGGCCGCTGCCGCCATGACCTGATCTGTGATCTTGGCGCTGACCACGCCGTAGCCGCCGAGAACGCGGGCGGCCGTGGCCTTCGAGACCTTTGCGGCCTTCGCGACGTCGGCGACCGTAACTGAACGTTTCGGATGAGCGGAATCTTCCATGGGCCGAGGACTACAAGAGTTGTTGACGACCGGTCAATTGACGGATATCAAATATGTTGTGAGACCGGTCTCTTTATATCAGAGACCGGTATCTTGTCCATAAAACTCTACCGCACTGCGCGGCAGGGCAGGACGACCGACAATGCCGACAAGAGCATTCCTTTCAGAGCGGAGAACGACGATGAAGCCTTTTCTATTTTTTCCGGCCATCATGGCACCGTTGCGGGCCGGCCTTGTCACATGCCTTCTTGCGATGGGCGCAGGTTCTGCGGCCGCCGTCGACAATCCCTATAACCTGATCGAGCCCGGTACTATCAGCGTCGGCACGATGGGCGATTCCAAGCCCTATACTTTTGCGACCGCGGACGGCCAGTTCACCGGTTTCGATATCGAGCTGTTTCTTAACGTCGTCTCCCGCCTCGGCTTTCAGAAAGACAAGGTGACGTTTACGGGTCAGGAATTTTCAGCACTCCTGCCGTCGGTCGCAAACGAAAGGTTCGACGTTGCCGTTGCGGCGATCGGAACCACCGAAGCCCGCAAGAAGACCATCGACTTTTCCGACGGCTATCTTGCCGGTTATCTCTCCGTCCTGACCCCGGATGCCGGTATAAAGGATGCAGATGGCCTCAAGGGCAAGCGTCTCGGCGTCGTGCAGGGGACCTTGCAGGAGGTCTATGCAGCCAAGAATTTCGGGGGAACCGATCTGGTGAAATTTCCCGACAACAATTCCGCGGTGGCCGCCCTCAACAACGGAACGGTCGATGCGCATTTTCTCGACTACGAGGCCGCCAAGCAATATGGCGAGCGCTATCCCGCGCTGAAGGTTGCCGTGAATATCCCGTCCTTCGATGCGCCTGCTGGCTTCGTGGTCCGAAAAGGAAATGACGCCTTTCGCACGGCGCTCAACGGCGCGCTTCACGATGCGATGCAGGACGGCACCTGGAAGACCCTTTACGAAATGTGGTTCCCCGGCTCGCCGATGCCGGAACAGTATCTTCCCAAGAAGTGACGCCGCAAGCCGCCCGCTCATGGCGGGCGGCTTACCAAGGCTCTGCCGGACGGCGGCGTCTGCGCCGGGCAAGAATTCATGGGGATCTGAATGAACTGGCTTGAAAATCTGCGCCGCAGCTTCCTGGACTGGGATGCGATGGCGGAAGTTCTGCCGAGCATGATCAGCGTCGGCCTGAAGAACACGCTGATCCTGGCCGCTGCCTCGACCGTGCTCGGCGTCATCATCGGTATGGCGCTTGCCGTGATGGGCATCTCGCAATCCCGCTGGCTGCGGCTGCCGGCGCGCATCTACACCGATATTTTCCGCGGGCTTCCGGCGATCGTCACGATCCTGATCATTGGCCAGGGTTTTGCCCGGATCGGACGCGAGATCTTCGGCCCGTCTCCATTTCCGCTCGGCATCCTGGCGCTCAGCCTGATTGCCGGAGCCTATATCGGCGAAATCTTCCGATCGGGCATTCAAAGCGTCGAGCGCGGCCAGATGGAAGCCTGCCGGGCGCTCAGCATGAGCCATGGGCAGGGCATGCGCCTGATCGTCATCCCACAAGGCATCAGGCGGGTTCTGCCGGCGCTGGTCAATCAATTCATCGGAAACGTCAAGGATTCCAGCCTTGTCTACTTCCTCGGATTGCTCGCTTCCGAGCGGGAGATCTTCCGGGTCGGCCAGGACCAGGCCGTCGTCACCGGCAATCTGTCACCGCTGCTGCTGGCGGGCGTCTTCTATCTCGTCATCACCGTGCCGCTAACCCACTTCGTCAATTATATCGATGCGAGACTGCGGCTCGGAAAACAAGGCCGCGGCTCGGGTGTTGCGAGCGGATTGGTCGAGGTAAGCGAGTTGCGGGCCGCTGCCGGCCCCCTTCCCACGGGCACGGCCGAGGAGAGTACGCCGCGCTTCAAGGGCGGGGCCCTGAACATCCGGGACCTCACCATGGCCTATGGCGATCTCGACGTGTTGAAGGGTGTCGATCTCGACATTGCCGCTGGTACGGTCACCTGCATTATCGGCCCTTCCGGCTCGGGCAAGTCGACGCTGCTGCGCTGCATGAACAGGCTTGTCGAGCCGAAGGGCGGCGACATCCTGCTCGATGGCGAGAGCATCCTGGCGATGAAGCCGGAGAGGCTGCGCCGGCGTGTGGGCATGGTGTTCCAGCACTTCAACCTGTTTCCCGACCACACGGCACTCGAAAACGTCATGCTTTCGCTGACCAAGATCAAGAAGATGCCGAGGCAGGAGGCGCGGCGCATCGCCGAGGCGCGTCTGGCCGAGGTCGGTCTCGCAGAGCGTAGGGATCATCGACCCGCAGGTCTGTCAGGTGGGCAGCAGCAGCGCGTCGCCATCGCCCGCGCGCTGGCCATGGATCCGGAGATCATGCTGTTCGACGAAGTGACGAGTGCGCTCGATCCCGAACTGGTGAAGGGCGTGCTCGACCTGATGGCCGCCCTCGGCCGCCAGGGCATGACGATGGCCGTGGTGACTCATGAGATGGGATTTGCCCGCAGGGTGGCAGACCAAGTCGTCTTCATGGATGAGGGCCGCATCGTCGAGGCCGGCTGCCCGCAGCAGATCTTCGACAATCCCAAAAGCGAGCGGCTGAAGCGCTTCCTTGCTGAAGTTCTCTGAAGCGCCTCAGGCAACGCATGGTGCTCCCGGTCGTCCTCACCCCGGGCGTGCCGGATTTCATTCGACCTAGCAAGAGCAGAAAACAAGGTTATCGACATGAACGCTTCCATCAAACCTTCGAAGGTCGTCGTCATCGGCGGCGGGATCTTTGGCGTCTCGACGGCTGTCCATCTGGCCCGGCTCGGGGTCCGCACCGTGCTCATCAATGATGGCCCGCTTGCCAACGGCGCCTCTGGCCGTTCGCTCGCCTGGCTCAACTCGGCGCGCAAACGCACCGATGCCTATCACCGGCTGCGGTTGGCCGGCATAGATCGCTACCGCACGCTGGCCGTCCGGTATCCCGATGCGCCGTGGCTGCGCTTCGACGGCGGCCTGACCTGGGATGCGGACGATGCCGGCAACGAGATCGCCGAAATCTTCGACTATGAGCGCGATCTCGGCTATCACGCGCAATGGCTCGCGCCGCAAAGAATTGCCGCGGCGACGCCGGGTGTCGATGCAAGTGTGGTGACGCGGCAAGGCGCGATCTTCAACCCCGGGGAGGGCTGGGTCGATCTTCCGTCCTTGATCGGCACGCTCGTGAAAGAATTCCGTACGCTGGGTGGCGAGATCGTCACGGACGCGGGTCGCGCGATGGTCGATGTCGAAAGCGGGAGCGCCCGTGGCGTGATCACGGCAGACGGCATGCGCCGGGATGCTGATGCCGTGCTGCTTGCTGCCGGCGGCGACGTTCCCGCAATCGTGGCCGAGGCCGGCCAGCATATCGGCGATTCAACGCCTGTCGCCCTTCTCGTCAGGACCAAGCCGATCCGCCATCCGCTGAAGGCCGTGCTCAACACCCCTCGCGTCGCCATCCGGCCGACGCCCAACGGTGGCTTCGCGCTCGACGCCGCCTGGTCCGAGGAAGAGGTGAGCGTGAAGCCCGACGGCAGCTATGATGTCAGGCAATCGACGCTGGAAGGATTGCTGCGCGAGGCCTCCAGGGTTCTCGAAGGCAATCCGGTGCTGGAGGTCGAAGATTATGGTGTCGGCCCGAAGCCCATCCCTGGCGACGGCGAGCCCGTCTTCGGCGAACTGCCATCGATCTCGGGTTATTTCGTCGCCTTCAGCCATAGCGGCGCCACCCTCGGCCTGATTGCCGGCGAACTGCTGGCGGACGAGATCGCCACCGGACACCGCCATCCGCTGCTGGCGGACTTTCGGCCGGAGCGTTTCAGCGCGTCGCAAAGATGAAGGCAGGAGCGGAGGCCGATGCATCCTTCTGAGCCGTCGAGCGTTCTATCGCCAGGAACAACTGGAGACACATCATGTTCAAGGACGAACTCGGGGACACCGGCGCAAACAAGGATATGCGCGACGGTGTGGAAACCGCGCCGGCCTCCTTCGAAGAGGCGAGCATCAATCCTGATCTTATCAGACGTGAGGGTTTCGCCAGCGAGGCCGAATATCGGGCATATATTGCGACGCTCGGTGGTCACGCTTCCGTTGGAGACACCGTCGAGGAGCCTCTCCCGATCTACGAAGGTCATGTCCTGGAAGGCCGTCTGCAAGAACTGCGAGAAGAACTCGAAAACCTCCGCGCTCGCCTTCATGTGATCCAACATCAGGCCGCGACCGTCGTTACGGAGAACGTCCGATGGGCCGATGCCAGCGCCCATGCGCAGCTCGGCAATCAGCCTTGGCTCAAGCTGGCAGGTGCAATGGCGGCGGCCTTCGTCGTCACCAGGGGCATCATGCGGTTGCCTCTGGGAGCCGTGGCGACGACGGCGCTACCGTTGGTGGCGGCGGCGATGAACCGGAAGCTCGCCCGGTGAAAGTCGTCAGCTTCGATGACTGTTCAGGCGAAGCCGATTTCCGCGAGCAGAGGCAGGTGGTCCGAGGCAATCCTTGTCAGGCGGTTTTCCAGGACCGCCGCCTTTTTGACGATGAGATCGTCCGTGACGAAGATGTGGTCGAGGCGCATCAGCGGGTAGCGCGAGGGAAAGGTCGCTCTCGGCGCGGCGCCGCCTGCGAGCTGGACGTCTTTCAATGACCGCGCGGCAAGTCGGTAAGTCGCCGATGACGGAATGGCGTTGAAATCGCCGCAGAGGATGGTTGGAAGAGGTTCATCCGCCGTGCCGCGCAGCCAGCCGGGGTTCAGCAATGTCGTCATCTGCCGGATGCGCTCGCGGCCACGAAGGCCGAGATGGGTGTTGACGACCAGCAGTTTTCTGTTGCCGACCAGTATTTCGACGGAAATGGCGCCGCGCTGTTCGCCGATGGATGGCAATGGTCCGGCCTTGACCGCGCCTGTCGGCAGCGAAGTGATGATCGCATCGCCATACTGCTCTTCGGCGATCGACAGCGCCGGATGGAAATGAGCCTGCATCTTCAAAAGCGAGGCGATCGCATGGGCCTGGTCGACGCCGCCGGTCCTGCGCCTGAGGACGTCGACCTCCTGAAGAGCGACGATATCAGCCTCAGCCTCGGCGATGACAGAAGCGATGCGGCCGGGATCGAGCTTCCGGTCGCCGCCGATACAACTGTGCACGTTATAGGTCAGGAGTTTGATTGATTTATCCGGCATGGGCCCGCTGAACTCGTTCCCCGGGGGAACACAAAACTCGTTTGATCGTTCCCGATGATCGGACTATGGCGCTCGCACTCCTGAGGACAATCGATGAGCTTGAAAAGCATGATATGGAATGGACTGCTCGTTGCTGCCCTTTGTCTTGCGGTCTTTCTCCTCTATCGGATCTTCCAACAATACAGCCTCGATCAGATCGTCCAATCGGTTCGCAGCATCCCTTTTTCGACCTTTTGCACGGCACTTCTCTTTGCGGCGGGGTCCTATCTGTGCCTGAGCTGCTTCGATCTCCTGGCGATCCGTTCGCTCGGCAAATCCTTGCCCTATCCCAGGATTGCGCTGGCGTCCTTCATCAGCCTGTCGCTCGGCCACAATATCGGCTTTGCCGGTCTCAGCAGCGGCGCCTTTCGCTATCGTTTTTATTCACGCTGGGGGCTGACGGCGGAGGACGTGGCGAAGATCATCCTGTTTTGCGGCGTCACGGTGGGGCTTGGGCTGATCACGCTTGGCGGTCTTGCCATGATCATCAATCCCGGCGATGCCGGGCGCCTGCTGCGCATCGATCCGGCAAGTGTGCGCATCTTCGGCTTACTGGCGCTGGTCGTGCCGGCGGTCTATGCGGGCCTGGCTTTTTTCATCCGCGGCACGTTGCGGCTGTGGCGCTGGTCGTTTCAGCTACCGCGATTTTCGATCGCGATCGCACAGGTCGGGGTCGGGACGATCAATTTCATGCTCGTCGCCGCCTGCCTGCACCAGATGCTTTCGGCCTTCGGCGACGTTGCCTTCTTCAGGTCGGTCACGGCTTACGTGCTTGCCAATTTGGCGATCCTTGCAACGCATGTTCCGGGCGGTCTCGGCGTGCTCGAGGCCACGATCTCCTATGTCGTGCCGAAGGAGGCGTCGATCGGCGCGTTGATTGCGTTCCGCTGCGCCTATTTCTTCATTCCGCTGGCGCTCGGCACGACCCTTCTCGTCATCAGCGAGGTCGTTTTCCGACGGGCGTCACGCGGGGCGAATGAGGCGGCGGACGAGCGTGCCGAGGCCCAGTCGGTTTAAAACTGCGAAGGGTCGAACCGGGTCGAAGATCGCCGTGCCTGAAATCGGTGAAATGCTGCCCGACAGCTCGACGGTGAATTCCCGTAAACCCCGAGGCCCGTCATTGAGCGCGTCGACCGCCTGGATCAACGAGCCGCTTTGCATAATGGCTGCGGCAAAACTTTCCGGGGTGGTTCCGAGATATTCCGAAAGCAGGCAATTGCGCAGGTCCGCGATCGCGCGGCGATGCTCGTTGTTGCCGGCCTCGAACAGCATGTCGCATTCGCCATCCAGCCCTTCCGAGCGATTGTTGAGGTTGGAGGAGCCGATGCGGACCAGCTCGTCATCGGCGATGATCAGTTTGGAATGGACGAGCACCTCCACCTCGCCGCTCTCTTTCGCCGTGACTGGCCCGGGCACGATTGGCCCGGGCACGACGGCATAGTAGACGCGCAGGCGATCGGCGCGATCGGCGCGTTTGAGGCGGCGGATGACTCGGTCGCGATTGCCGCCCATGACAATCTTTTCGATCAGCCCATGAGAACTGCGCGTGCAGATGATGACAACTTCGGGGCCGTCTTCCTCCTGTAGCCGCGCGGCAATGGCGTCGGCGACGCGGAAGGAGGCGAGATATTGCGCCTCGATGTAAAGCTGCCGCCTCGCCCGGGCGACGACGTCCAATGTCATGGCGATGCCGTCGCTGACGCCGGGGCGAAAAGCGGTCGACGGCTCCGTCGGCGCCAAGCTGACCGCGATCTCCCTCATCGAAACGGCGAGATCGTCCGGCCAGGCGAAGGGGACATTTTCGGCCAGCGGCAGGTGGCTTTCGCCGGTGGCGTTTTCCCAGCGCTGCCTGACGATATCGCCGATCAACCTGGCGGCGTCGCCGGTGACCATTGCCTGAACGTCATGCAGCGGATCATAGGAAACGCCCTTGGGGTCGCGCCGTAGCTTATCCTTGGCGCGGTGGAGCCAGGTGTCCCACCGGCGCGACGTCAGGTCTATGCCGCCGATGAAGGAGACGGTATCGTCGATAGAGACGAGTTTTTGATGGTGGCAGCCGCGCAATGTCGGCTGAAGTTCGAAGCGCAGATCGATCCGCACATTCCTGGGAAAGTCTTTCTTCCGCAGCGGCTGCAGGGACTTGCCAGAATAAACGGGACCGAGCGCCCAGATGAGGATGCGTATTTCGAGCTTCGGATTTGCCGCTGCCAGGGCATGCAACAGGTCGGCCAGCGTTTCGTCTGACTTATCGGGTTCCAACCGGATGTTCGGATTGAAATCCCACCCGACGATCCAGATGGTGCGCCGCGCCTGCCGCAACGCGCGCGCCAGCTCTGCGAAATAGCTGTTGCCGTTGATCAGGAAGGCCGCCTTGGCAGCGCTCCCTTCCAGGGACAAGGCGCTGTCCTCCTGTTTTTGGCCGTCGCCCGGCCGTTGTGATTTTGTTTGGGGCAAGCTCGGGTTATTGAAGATGGTTTCGAATGTCGTCATGATTGCCTCGGCCTCTAACTGGAGCACAAACGCCCGGAATTTGCCTGGGTTCCCCCATAGCGTCGGCCAGTGGTGCGCTACGGGCAGCCTGCGATGCAAAATGTAAGGAAACGAGATGTCACAACGAGCCGGCAGCGCCGATCTTCCCCTTCACGGGGGACGCGTACCGCATTGGCTCGGCGACCGGATGACGCGGTTGGGAACACTGATCACCGAGGCGATCGTCCATCATTACGGCCGCGACGAATTCCTGCGCAGGCTCGCGCATCCCTTCTGGTTCCAGTCCTTCGGCGCGGTCATGGGCATGGACTGGCATTCCTCCGGCATCACCACCAGCGTTCTCGGCGCGTTGAAGCGCGGGCTGAAGCCGCGTGCCGGCGAGCTCGGCCTGCATGTTTGCGGCGGCCGCGGCGCGCATTCGCGGAAGACCCCGCAGGAGCTCGTCTCGATCGGCGAGCGGGTCGGCCTCGACGGCGAGGGGCTTGCGACCACGAGCCGTCTCATCGCTAAGGTCGATAGCGCCGCCCTTCAGGACGGGTTCGACCTTTATCTGCACGGCTTCATCGTCGCCGATGACGGCCATTGGGTGGTTGTGCAGCAAGGCATGAACGGCGATAAGCGTCAGGCCCGGCGTTATCACTGGCTGTCCGAAGGGCTGGAGAACTTCGTCGACTCGCCGCATGCGGCAATCGAGGGAAGGAGCCAGGGCGAGATCGTCAATCTTGCCGACCGCCGCGCCGAACGCTCGCGGCGCGGTCAGCTCGATCTGCTGGCAACCCTCGGGCCCGACCGGATCATCCGCGAAGCCGCCGCACTCCTGCGTGCCGAAGCGCCGACGCCCGAACCCGCCGAACAGCCGATGCTGCCGCACCTGATCATGCCTGCGCATCACGACGTCCGCGAGAGCGACGTCAACATGCGGCGCCTGCATGGAAATCTGGCTGCCGCCGCCGACCGCGGGCCGGCGGATTTCGAAGAGCTGCTGCTCGTTCCAGGCGTCGGCGCCCGCACGGTGAAGGCGTTGGCGATGGTGGCGGAAGTCGTCCACGGCGCCCCCTGCCGCTTTTCCGATCCGGCGCGCTTCTCGATCGCCCATGGCGGCAAGGACCGCCATCCGTTTCCGGTCCCGCTCAAGGTCTATGACGAGACGATCGCCGTGATGAAATCGGCGGTGCAGAAGGGCAGGCTCGGACGCGAGGAGGAGTTGCAGGCGCTCAAGCGCCTGGACGACCAATCCAGGCAGCTGGAACGCTATGTCACGGGTCCAGACCTCAAGGAAATCATCGCCGGCGAATTCCGCCAATCCGCCGATTTCGGCGGCCGCAGTGTCTTCGGCTGGGAGGAGCCGCCTGCAGAGTAGGGCGCCTCTTTATGCCACTATCTTAACTCGCTGAGCCGGGAAGGATGACCTCACCGTTTTCCTCACCATCCCAGTACCGGATGGAGGACGCCGAAACTTTGATAAGAACGATCCCGGGAGTGTCCACACCTTCGGGAAACCACCGCTCGAGATCGGGCACCCAATGTTCTTCGAAAGCCGCCTTCTCCCGCACCAGCGAGGCGAAGCCCTCGACAGCAATGAAAATCCCCGGTTTGCCGAGCAGGCTGGGAGGCGCCGTGAACGTCAGCGAGACGGTGTCGATACCTTCGATCTCCGTGATTTTGCTGGTGTCTTCATACGAAAAGAACCAGGAATCCCCGTCATATTCGACGTCGCCGTTATTGCTCATCGGTCGGGCCGAGATGCGGCCCGACCCGGCGTTCGTCGACAGCATGCAGAAATCGATCTTCTTCAGTTGCGAGGATAGGTCTTCGAGGGTCATGGACGCCATTGCGATCTCCCGGGTTCGAATGCTCGGGAGTAGCGTGCAAGCGTCCAAATTGTTCCGTGGAAAGCCCACGTGACTAAGCCTCCATCCGTTTGGTGTATTCCCGCACGGTTTAAGGATGGAAGTATGCAGGAATTCCAGGAGTTACAGCAGCATCCTATGCAAAGCCCGAAAGATAAGGCGCTGTAGCCTCAATGGCCGTCGGGCGGGACGGCTTCGACCGGAACCGTTTCTTTCAGGTTCTTCCGGTGGAAGATGAAGAGCCCCGCAACGACGATGATTGCGGCGCCGACGATGATCTGCGTATCGGGAATATCGTTGAAGAAGAGGTATCCGAGGACGATCGCCCAGAGCAGCAGCGTATATTGCAGCGGCGCGAGCAGCGATGCCGGCGCGAGCTTCAGCGAGCGGGTGATAAGCAGATGCGCGCAGGTGGCAACGATGCCGAGCAGCAGCATGCCGGACCAGTCGATGAGCGTTGCCGGCTGCCAGTGACCGATGCTCAAGACGATGCCGGTGACGAGCGCGGCGATCGTCTGCCACGTCACCAGCGTCGTGTCGCTGGTCGAGCGTAGATAGCGGCTCATCACCAGCGACAGCGCAAAGGCAAGGCTGCCGGCAAGACCGAAGAGCGATGGAAGCGACAGCATCGCCGTGGACGGACGCAGCGCGATGACGACGCCGGCAAAGCCGATCAGAACGGCGAGCCAACGGCGCCAGCCGATCTTCTCTCCGAGAAAGAAATGCGAAAGCGCCGCAATATAGATCGGTCCGGCCATATAGAAGGTCATGACGTCTGCGAGCGGCAGATAGGCGACGGCAGCGTAAAACAGCGCGACATCGCAGGTCGCCATCAAAACACGGATGAACTGCAGGCCCTTTTGCTCGACGCGGAACAAGGCCATCGGCCCTTGCCGGAGGATCATTGGTCCGAGCACGATGAAAGCGCCGACAGAGCGGATCACCAGCACCTGGCCGACGGCAAAGCTCGCAACCAGCCATTTGCCCATAGCATCGTTCAGCGCAAAGAGCAGATCGCCGAGCAGCATCAGCACAACGCCAGTCATGATCAGGTTTCCGGCATTGGCTACGCCAGTCTTGGTCGTCATCTCTCGCATCCTCGCAAAGCAGCCGCGCATGCGCGGCCGAGTGCGGCTTCTGCCTTAACTCTGCCGATGTCAAGCGCATCGATGATACGGTGAAGCAGACCACCGGCGCGGTGGATCATACCTAAAGCGCCCAATCATCCCAATTCTGGACTTCGGCCGCTTTATCCTCGCGGCAAATGGTTTCCAGCGCCAGCGAGGCACGACTGGAGTGCCTTTGTTTATGCCGCAGGATCGCAAATTGGCGGGACGGCAGAGGGAAGCGCGCCTTTACCAGCAGACCTTGCGTCAAGAGCGGCGCGGCCACGGCACCTGAGACGACCGTCGCGCAGAGGCCCTCTCTTGCTGCCGATATAACCGCCTCGTTCGACGGCAGCTCAAGCGCGACAGCCAGATCTGCGGGGACTATGCCGAGAATGGAAATCGCCGCCTCGAAAGCCGACCGGGTTCCGGACCCCTTTTCCCGCATGACCCATTTTGTGCCCGAAACCAGGTCTGCCGGTGCAATTGGTTTGCCACGCGCCCAGGGATGGCGTGGACCGACGACGACAAGGAGTTCGTCCTCGGCAAGCGGCTGAACATGCAGCGCCGGCTCATCAACACTGCCTTCGACGAAACCGACTTCGGCCAATCCATCGAGTACCGCTTTCGCCGCCGTGGTCGTGTTGCCAATCATCAGCTTCAGGTCAATGCCCGGGTAGCGGATCTTGAAACGCATCAGCATTGCCGGCAGCCAGTAGCTGGCGATCGTCTGGCTCGCAAAAACCACCAGTTCACCCTTTTGCAAGCCGCCGAGATCGGAGAGGACGAGCGCTGCGGCCTTTGCGCGCGCCAGCGTCGCTTTAGCCTCCCCCAGAAACACCCGTCCTTCATATGTCAGCTCTATGCGTCGTCCGACGCGATCGAAAAGCTCGACGCCATAGGAGGTCTCGAGATTGCGGATAGCCGAGCTGACCGCCGATGGCGTCAGCCCGATCGCAAAGGCGGCTTTGGTCAGATGCTCGCGTTCGGCAACCGCGACAAAAATGGAAAGCTGCTCAAACGTCATTGATTCAATCGTTCGATTTTAGCGAATGAACCATGCTATACTATTCAATGGAAGTCGACAATTGAGTGTGGGAGATTACAGTCCTCCGCAAGGTCTCGCTGATGATCGTTTCCGCCTCACGTTCCCTGTCGCTTCCTGCCGTTCTGCCGGGGCTTGTCCTGTGTGCGGCAGTCACGCTCTCTGCCTATCTCGTTGAACAGTTGCAGATGATGATTTTCCGCTCGCATTGGATCGAGAGCCTCGTGCTCGCCATTCTGATCGGCATTGCCGTGCGCTCCTCGGTCTGCCTGCCGCAGACCTTCATTCCCGGCATCCAATTCGCCGCCAAGACGCTGCTGGAGATTGCGGTCGTGTTGCTCGGCGCCTCGCTCAGCACGGCTGCCATCAGGCAGGCTGGACTGCCACTTGTCGGTGGAATTGCCGTTCTGGTCGCTCTGTCTTTGGTCGGCAGCTTTGTTATCGGGCGGCTCTTCGGGCTGTCGGCCAGCCTGGCGACGTTGGTTGCTTGCGGCAACTCGATCTGCGGCAATTCCGCGATTGCCGCCGCAGCGCCGGTGATCGGCGCCAAACCGGACGATATCGCGGCCTCGATAGCCTTTACCGCACTGCTCGGCATCGGGGCGGTGCTGACGCTGCCGCTTCTTCATCTGCTCTTGGGTCTCAGCGCCGTACAATATGGCGTTTTCGCAGGCCTGACAGCCTATGCCGTCCCGCAGGTCTTGGCGGCCACGGCCTCTGCCGGAGCCGTCAGCATCCAGGTCGGCACGCTCGTCAAACTGATCCGCGTGATGATGCTCGGACCCGTCATCCTCGTGCTCGGCGCAGTTCATGGCCGCCGCCCTGGCGGTTCGCCAGTCAATCTCCGCCATCTTCTCCCATGGTTCATCATCGGTTTTGCAGCCATGGCGACGCTTCGTTCCCTCGACGCGATCCCGGCGCCGCTGCTGCCCGGGATGGCGGCTGTCTCCGCCGCCTTCACCGTCACCGCCATGGCCGCTTTGGGCCTCTCCGTCGATGTCAGATCCGTCGCCCATACCGGCGGGCGTGTCCTCGCAGCGGCGGCGCTGTCGCTGTTGGCGCTGGGGGCTCTCGGGCTTTGCCTGATCGGGCTGCTGAATATCGTCTGATCGAGGTGATATGCCTAAAATACTTGCAAAGATTCCGGTTGCCTTCCAAACGCTCAGCGGCTAGCCTGTATATACAGGTCAGACGGAAGCAAAGATCGTCATGCGGGTCATCTCCTCACAACAAGCTGCGGATCTTCTCGAAGACGGGATGACCGTCGCTGCTTCCGGTTTTGGAGGATACTGCCATCCCGAGGCCATCACCGCTGCTGTCGAGGAGCGTTTCCTGGCTTCCGGAAAACCCCGCAAACTGACGCTTCTGTTTGCTGCCAGCACGGGCGATCGTCAGACGCGCGGCATGGGGCACTTCGGTTATGAAGGCCTGGTCGCCTGTGTGATTGCCGGGGGATGGCGCGGAACGCCGCGCCTTGGAAAGCTTGCAATCGAGGAAAAGATCGAAGCGCATTGCTGGCCGCAGGGCGTCATCGCGCAACTCTATCGAGCGATTGCGGCGGGTCAGCCTGGCGTGGTCACCCATATCGGTCTCGGTTCCTTCATGGATCCGCTTCATGGCGGCGGCCGCATGAATGCGACGACACCGCGTCCGCTTGTCGAGCGCGTATCGTTGCGCGGCAAGGAATGGCTGCTTTACCCCTCGATGCCGCTCGACTGCGTGCTCTTGCGCGGAACGACGGCCGACGAAGACGGGAACATCACCCTCGAAGACGAGGCCTTCCCGCTCGACGTGCTCGCCATGGCGCAGGCGGGCCGAAACTCCGGAGGTGTCGTCGTCGTGCAGGTCAAGCGGATTGCCGAGCGCGGCTCGCTGCAGCCGAACGATGTTCGTATCCCGGCGGCGCTCGTCGATTATGTCGTCGTCTGCGATGATCCGTCCCAGCACGGCGTCAGTTTCGCCGAGACCGACAATATCGCCTATACCGGGCGCGTCCGGATGGCGGTGAGCCGGCTGCAGCCGGCGCCGCTGTCGGTCGATAAGATTATTCAGCGACGTGCCTTCCTGGAACTGGCGCCGCTGAACCGCCCGACGATCAATCTCGGCATCGGCATTGCCGCCGGGATCGGCCGTATCGCCAGCGAAGAGGGATTCGACGATTATACGGTGACGATCGAATCCGGCGTCATCGGCGGCGTGCCCGCCGAAGAGCTGTCCTTTGGCGCCGCCGTCAATCCGACCGCCATCGTCCCACAGGCATCGCAGTTCGATTTTTACGACGGCGGCGGCCTCGATATCGCCTTTCTCGGCATGGCCGAGGTGGATCGGCATGGGGCGGTCAATGTCAGCCGCTTCAACAATTCCATCGTCGGGGTGGGCGGATTCACCAATATCTCGCAGACGGCCAAGCATGTTGTTTATCTCGGCGCATTTTCGGCGGGCGGCGCGCAAATTGCGGTTGCCGACGGCAGGCTCGAGATCATCCAGGACGGCCGCCTTTGCAAGATCGTCGAGGCTGTCGACCAGATCAGTTCGAGCCCAGCTTTTGCGCCGGAGGGACAGTCACAGCTCGTCGTCACCGAGCGGGCGGTTTTTCGGGTGATCGGCGGATGCTTGACGCTGACGGAGTTTGCCCCCGGCATCGATCTTGCCGCCGATGTTCTCGACCGCCTGCCGAAGGGCATCGCGGTGTCGGACCAGCTGAAGCAGATGGATGCGCGCCTGTTTTCGACCCATGCCATGAAGGACTTTGCCCCATGAAAATCGTTGGAGCCGCCATCATCGTCACGGGCTCGGCAACGGGCGTCGGGGCGGCATGCGTGAAGCAATTCGCCGAGAGCGGCGCCCGGGTGGTTATCAACTACAGCCGCAGCAAAAAAGAGGCCGATGAGACCGGCGATATCTGCCGCAGTCTGGGCGCGGAGGTCGAGATCGTCCAGGCCGACGTTGCCGATGACGCGGCCTGCCGCCGGATGGTCGCGATTACCGTCAATCGATGGGGGCGGCTCGACGCCTTGGTGAACAATGCCGCGATGACGGTCAAATCAGATCCTTTCGATCTGGAGACATTGTCGGCCGAAGATTTTCAGAACGTTTTCGGCGTCAACGTCATCGGCGCTTATCAGATGTGCCGGGCGGCGGTACCTGCGATGCGGGACAGCGGCGGCGGTGCGATCGTCAATGTCTCATCCAACGTTGCCTTTACCGGCGGCGGCAGCTCGCTTGCCTATACGGCCTCCAAGGGTGCGCTGAATGCGCTGACTTTGGCCTTGGCGCGCACCTGCGGTCCCGATATCCGCGTGAATGCCGTTTGTCCTGGCATCATCGATACGCGCTGGATGCGCGACACGCTCGGGCCGGATGCCTATGGAGCCATTGCCAAGCGATTTTCGGAAACCGCGCCGCTCGGCCGGGTCGCGACACCGGAAGATGTTGCCGGCGCCATTGTCTGGCTTGTTCAGGGGGCAGACTTCGTCACCGGCGAATTGCTTTCCGTTGACGGCGGCATCCGCCTGTCCGGTGGCGCTCGCAAACCCGCGGCATCCGGGGGAGCCGCATCGTGACGCTGTCGGCCCAATCCATCCTCGACTTTCCGGTGCCGCAAGCGACACATGTGGTTACCGCCAGGGATGCCATCCTTTACGCCCTCTCGACTGGCTACGGCACCGACGCGCCCGACAAAAAGACATTGAAGTATGTCTATGAACGCGATCTCGTGACCGCGCCGACCCTTGCCAATATCGTGGCGCATCCAGGCCCATGGATGCAGCAGACGGGCGTCGACTGGACGCGTCTGGTGCATTCCGAACATCGCCTGACGATCCACCGGCCGGTTCCCCTCGATGTGCCGCTGATCTCCCGGTCGCGCGTCTTGTCGGTGGTCGACCGCGGCGTTGAGAAAGGAATGTTCGTCAGCTTCGAACGCCTGATCGCAACCGTGGACGGTGATGAGCCAATCGCGACCATCGTCCAGACCAATGCGTGCCGCGGCGACGGTGGATGCGGCTCAGTGGGATCTGCGCCCGAACCCTTGCCGAAAGTCCCGGACAGAGAGCCGGACCTTGAATTCAATGTCGACATCCCTGACAACGCCGCACTGCTATATCGCCTGAACGGCGATCTCAATCCGCTGCACGTCGACCCGCAGGCAGCCGGCAGGAGCGGCTTTGACCGACCGATCCTGCATGGGCTCTGCAGCTTCGGTTATGCGGGCTACGCCATTGTCGCTGCCATCGATCCAAGCATGGGCAGCGGCTTGAGCGCGATTGCGGCGCGTTTCAGCGCGCCGATCTTTCCCGGCGAAACGATCACCGTGCAGATATGGCGCAACGACGCCGAGATTCGCTTCCGAGGCCTCGTTGCTGCGCGCGGCGCGACCATCCTCGACAATGGCATGGCGAGGTTGTCATGACGAAAGCGGTCAAGCCGGCCGCCGGCGAGGCGCGCCATTATATCAGGATCAAGGAGCAGATCCTGGCCGAGATCGCCGAGGGCAAGCTGCAGCCGGGAGACCGGGTATCTTCTGAAAGCGAATTGGTGGCGGCATTCGGCGTCAGCCGCATGACGGCGAACCGGGCGCTGCGGGAGTTGATGTTCGAGGGTGTTCTCAAGCGATCCGCCGGGATCGGAACCTTCGTGTCGCCCAAGCACCTCGACGTCGATCTGCTTCAAATCCGCAACATAGCCGACGAAATACTGGAACGGGGCCACAAGCATCAGGCGATGGTGATCAAGGCCGGCTTGATGAAGGCGGATGCCAACGTCGCCGATGCGCTCGAACTCATCCTCGGCGCTGAGGTGATGCATTCGCTGATCGTGCACATGGAAAACGACCAGCCCATTCAGGTCGAGGAGCGCTACGTCAATCCGCTGGTCGCGCCCGACTATCTGTCGGCCGACTTCCGCAGTATGACGCCGCACGAATATCTGACGGAGGTGGCTCCGATAACGGCGTTCGAACATATCGTCCAGGCCGTCAAACCGGATCCGGCCATACGCAAATATCTCGGCCTCAGGAATGATCACCCTTGCCTGCGCGTCTTTCGAAGAACCTGGTCAGGCGAGGCCGTCGTGACCTGCGCGCTGTTATACTATCCCGGCGCGCAATACCGGCTGGAAGCACGGTCCACCAAGGGTCCCTCCAGGCCCGTCGCCATTCTCGGAGAGAAACAGTGAGCGCCACCAATTCTCCGTCGATCATCTTCAGCGCGGCGCCGCCGACGATCGAGGACATCGCAGCAATTGCCCGTCGTCACGCAAGGATCGAGGTATCCGCCGAGGTCGAGGCCCGGATTGTGGCCGCGCGCGCCGTCGTCGACCGCTATACGGAAAGCGACCTGCCGGTCTATGGCCTGACGACGGGACTTGGAGCGGGGGTCGATACACGACTTGCAACGGAAGATCTGGTGGCGTTCCAGCTGCGTGTGCCGCAAGCCCGCGCGGTCGGCGTTGGAGAGCCGCTTGCCCGGGAATCCGTGCGGGCGATGATGGCCGTCAGGGCCGCCGGCATGGCGGCGGGCGGTACCGGCGTTTCGCTGAAAGTCTTCCAGGGTCTGATTGCCGCCATCAATGCAGGTGTGCATCCCGTCGTCCCGTCATTGGGCTCGATCGGTGCGGCGGATTTGGCGCCGCTTGCCCATATGAGCCGGGGCCTCCTGGGCTTCGGTGAGATCGAGCTTGGCGGCGAAGTGCTGCCGGCCGCCATCGCCCTTGACAGGGCCGGCCTGAAGCCCCTCGAATTCGCGCCGAAGGACGGGCATGCGCTTGTTGTGGCCAACAGCCTCTCCATCGGCCTCGCCTGCTTGACGCTTGTGGATATCGAGCGGCTCTTCGATTGGTCCCTGAAGGCGATTGCCATTAGTTTCGAAGCGTTCCGGGCCAATGTCAGTGCCTTCGACGACCGCGCACTGGCTGCAAGACCGGCCTTTGGGCAGCGCCGCGTCGCCGCTCAGCTGATGGAGCTTCTTTCGGGCAGCTCCTTGCTTACCGCCGATGCAGCAAGGCGTCTGCAGGATCCTTTGAGCTACCGCTGCACGCCGCAGGTCTGGGGCGCGTTGAGGCATGCGATCGATGAGGCAAGGCAGGCGACTGACATAGAGCTCGTCAGTTCCAGCGACAATCCTGTCGTGATCGCATCCGAAGGCGTCATTCTTTCGCACGGCAATTTCGACATGACCGCCTTTGTGCTCGCCTGGGAAAGGCTGGGGCAGGCGATGGCGCATTGTGCGGCAGGCACCGCCTATCGGATCATGAAGATCATGTCGCCCGGCATGTCCGACCTCCCACGCTTTCTGACCCCGATGGGCCAGAGCCGTACTGGTTTTGCGACCGTGCAAAAGACCGTCTCGGCCATGGAAGCCGAAATCCGCCACCTGGCCATGCCGGTTTCGCTTTCGCCCATTCCTGTCGCCGATGGCGTCGAAGACCAGGCATCGATGGCTCCGAGCGTTTTGGCAAAGGCGCAGGCGATCGTCGAGCGCCTGCGCTATCTGGTCGCCATCGAACTGATTGCTTCGGTGCAGGCCGTCGAGCTCAGAGGCGTCTCGGGCGAATTGGGCAAAGGATCGGCGCAAGCCTATGCCTTTGTCCGCACCCACGTCCCGGCGCTTGAAGAGGATCGCGCGCAAGGGCCGGATTTTGCGACAATTGCCGCATTGATCGGGCTTGGCCCGCAATAAGCCGGTTCGCCACTGCCCCGGCAAGAAGGGCAGGGCGCCGACCGGTCATGCTGACGGTTATTCCGGGGAATGCCGTCAGTCCGTTCATTGAAAAGTCAACAAGAGGGAATGACTATGAAAAATTGGACAAAAGGCATCTTTGCAGCCGGCATCATGGCAGCCGCCATGTTCCAGTCTGCATCCGCAGAGACCATCAAGGTCGGCAGCAAGAATTTCACCGAGCAGTTTATCCTCGCCGAAATGTACGCCGCCGTTTTGGAAAATGCCGGCATCACCGTCGAGCGCAAGATCAATCTCGGCGGCACGCTGATTGCTCACCAGGCATTGGTGGCCGGCGAGATCGATCTCTATCCGGAATATACCGGCACGGCGCTCGCTTCTGTCGTCAAGGGTGAGATGTCGACCGATGCCGAGAAGGTCTACACGCAGGTCAAGGACTTCTACGCCAAGCAGTTCAACCTCACCTGGCTGAAGCCGAGCGGCATCAACAATGGCTATGTCATCGTGGTCCGGCAGGAAACGGCGCAGGCCAACAATCTGAAGAGCCTGTCGGATCTCGCCAAGGTTTCGAAGACCCTGGTCTTCGGCGGCGGCGCTGAATTTCCGGACCGCGCCGACGGCCTGCCCGGCCTGAAGCGTGTTTATGATGCCGAGTTCAAGGAGTTCAAGCAGTTTGCCAAGCTCGGCCTTCGTTATGATGCGCTGGAACAGAAGGACATTGACGTCGCCAATGGCGCCGCGACCGACTGGCAGATCGGCTCGAAGAATCTCGTGCCGCTGGCAGACGACAAGGGTCTGTTTCCGCCCTACTACGTGGCGCCCGTTGTCCGCCAGGACGTGCTGAAGGCCAATCCGAAAGTTGCCGAACTGCTGGAGGCGGTCGGCACCCATCTCGATAACGAGAAAATGCGGGTCCTCAATGCCAAGGTTGAGACCGATCACGAGGAAGCCAAGGATGTGGCGGTCGAATTCCTCAAGGAAAACGGCCTGCTGCCGAAGTGATTGTCACGCCCGCGGCCGGGTATCGATCCGGCCGCGACCTGGCGTGGCGATCCTTTTAGGTGTCTGTTCGAAAATCCGTCCGTTCAGCAGCCGGACAGGAATGTGGAGAAGCGGGAAATGCAGGAAATCTGGATCGATTATCTCAACGCCCTCGATGCCAAGGCGCTGGCGCTGACGAATGACGAGATTCTCGATGCTGTGTCGAAAGCGCTGGATGCGCAGGGCAGGGGCGAAACCGTCATCGAGCCGCGTGTTCATCTTGTGCCGGAGAGCTCCGACAAAGGCCATTTCAACGTGCTTCGCGGCTATGTCAAAGCGCTGAACTATGCCGGCGTCAAAGTCGTCGGCGATTTCGTCGACAACTATAAGGTCGATCTGCCCTCGGAGCTTGCGGTCCTCAACCTGTTCGACCCGAACACCGGCGTGCCGAAGGCCATCATCGACGCAACTGCTATCACCGACATGCGGACCGGCGCCGTGACCGCCCTTGGCGCAAAATATCTCGCCCGCAAGAACAGCAAGATTCTCGGCCATATCGGTGCCCGCGGAACCTCCTACTGGAACGTTCGCCTTCTCGATCATCTCTTCGACTTCGATGAAATCCGCGTGCATTCGCGCCGCCCGGAAAGTCGCGATGCCTTCGCAAAGCGTCTTGAGGCGGATCTCGGCAAGAAGATCATCGTCACCGACAATTGGGAGGATTGCCTCAAGGGTGCTGATATCATGGTCGAGGCCAGCCGCCTGCCGGAACCGGCGCCGCTGTTCAAGACGGAATGGGTGAAGAAGGGAGCCTTCGTCGTGCCCTATGGCACGATGAGCGCGCTTGAATTCGATCTCACCGATATCATGGACAAGGTCGTCGTCGACGATTGGGGACAATGCGGCCCCGGCAAGCCGTTTGGAGCGCTTCGCCGTCACGTCGACGAGGGCAAGGTGACGGCCGAGAACCTGCATGCCGAAATCGGCCAGATCGTCTGCGGCATGAAACCCGGCCGCGAGAGCGACGAGGAGACGATCCTGTTCTGGCATCGCGGCCTCAGCACGACCGACGTGGCGCTCGGCGCCGCCATGGTCGATAAGGCAAGAGAGATGAATATCGGCCAGCGCCTGCGGTTCGCATAATTGCCATGGTGATGTCCAAGCCAATCGCCTGTTCGAGAATGTATAATCTCAGCCCGCACATTCGTGGCCTGTGGGACGCGCTGTTTGCGCTGGTCAGCGTGCATTCCGGCGTCGAGCTCGAAATCATCGCTCATGCAGCACCGGCGCCGCTGGCGGAGCTATGGGCGAGGCCGGACATGGGAGCGGTCTTTATGTGCGGCTATCCGTTTTCGCGCATGCCCGAGGGTGCGAGACCGGTTGCCCTTGCCGCACCCGTCTCGAGCGAGGCATGGACTTTGGACCAGCCGCTCTATGCCAGTCACATCCTGGTCGCCTCCACCGGGCCGGTGAACGCGGTGGCGGATCTCGCTGCGGCACGCTGGGGCTGGACCGTGCGCGATTCCCAATCGGGCTACCATGCGGCGCGCTCCTACCTTGCCGGCCGATTTGCGGGCACGATGAAGCAGAGCACGACGGTCGGACCGCTGCTCAATCCCTCAGGCATCGTCGCAGCCCTCAAGGAGGGCAGGATCGATGCGGGCGCGATCGACGCTTATGCCTTCCAATTGTTGTCGCTGCACGAACGCGACGCGATCGATGGTCTTCGTATTCTGGCGACGACCGATCCGCTTCCCGCTCCGCTATTGGTTGCCGCGCAAACATTGCCCTCGGACATCGCCACGGCGTTACAGCAGAGCCTCGTGACGTTGCATGAAACGCCTGAGGGAGCGGCGGCTTTGGAACGGCTCGGCCTCAGGCGATTTTCGGCGGTCGCTCCGTCGGCCTACGATGTCCTGCCGCAGAGAGCCGACGACGCCGATCGCAGATTGGGGATCTCATGGTAGACAGGCGAACGAGCGCTCGGACGCGGAGGTCTCGATGATGAAATGGGTCCCTAAACACCTCGACCGGCTATTCGAAGCGCTGTTGGAGCACCTGTATCTCGTTTTTTCCTCGGTCGGCATTGCCCTGGTGATCTCGCTGATCGTCGGGATATGGGCGGCAAGGCGACCGCGGAGCTTCGCGGTTATCATCATCTTCACCGGTATCTTGTTCGCCGTGCCGAGCCTGGCGCTGTTTGCGCTTCTCATTCCCATTATGGGGATCGGGGCGGCACCTGCCATTACCGGTCTTGCCGCCTACTCGCTGATGATCCTGATCCGCAATATCGGCATGGGGTTTCAGGCAATTCCGCGTGACATACTCGAAGCTGCCGATGGCATGGGCTACGGCACCGCGCGCCGGATCTGGGAGGTCGAGCTGCCGCTGGCGATGCCCTATATCGTCGGCGGTATCCGCATTGCCATGGTGACGGTCATCGGCATCGCGACCGTTGCCGCCTATATCAATGCCGGCGGCCTCGGCGTCATCATTTTCGAAGGCATCGACCAGCGGTTTCCCGAAAAGATCATCGCCGGCGGGCTGCTGACGTCATTTCTGGCGCTCTTTGCCGACTACTGTTTTGCATCCTTCGAAAAGCTGCTGCGCCGGCGCAGTGGAGGTAAAGCAGCATGATCGTTATCGATGCATTCAGCTGGATCTTCAATAACTCCGGTACCTTCTTCAACGCTTTCAATCGCCATCTTCTGATGTGCGTCCTATCGCTTGGCATCGCTTTCGTCATTGCCGTGCCACTCGGATTTGCCGTCGCACGGGCACCTCGCGCCGCCTTTGCAGTGGTCAATATTGCTGGCGCCTTGCGCTCCATACCGAGCCTTGCGATCCTGTCGGCGGCGATGCCGTTTCTCGGCATCGGATTGTTGCCGTCGGTGGTCGCCCTCATCGTCCTTGCGGTGCCGCCGCTGCTGTTGAGCACGATCATCGGCATCCGCGAGATCGACGCCTCGGTGATCGATGCGGCAGATGGAATGGGCATGAGCGCCGGTCAGATGCTGTGGGAGATCGAACTTCCCCTGGCCGTTCCGTCGATTCTGTCAGGCGTCAGGACGAGTGCCATCCAGGTCATCGGCGGGGCCGCGCTGGCCTCCTTCATCGGCGGCGGCGGGCTTGGCGATTTCATCAATGCCGGCATTGCGATCATGAACATGCCGCGCCTTCTCGTCGGAGCGGTTCCGATCGCCCTGCTCGCGATCTTTGCGGAACTGGCGTTCGGCGCCCTGGAGCGCGTCTTCACTCAACGGCGCTAAGCGGCCGAAAGCGGATATCAGGATGATTCATCTCGACCATGTTACGAAGAATTATGACGGAAGCGGCCAGCATGCGGTCGACAATCTCGATCTCCTGATCGAGACCGGTACGACGGTTGCCCTGATCGGTCCTTCGGGCTGCGGCAAGACCACGACCATGCGCATGATCAATCAATTGGAAACACCCACGGCGGGGCGTGTGCTGGTCGATGGCAGAGATATCGCCCGGGTCGATCAGAAAGAACTGCGCCGCAGCATAGGTTATGTCATCCAGCAAGTTGGTCTGTTTCCGCATATGTCGATCGCGCGCAATGTCGCGACCGTGCCGCGGCTTCTCGGTTGGGAAAAGGCGCGCAGCGATCGCCGGGTCGACGAGCTGCTGGATCTCGTGGGTCTTGATCCGGCCATCATGCGGCAGCGCCTGCCACACGAGTTGTCGGGCGGACAGCGTCAGCGCGTCGGTTTCGCGCGTGCGCTCGCCGCCGACCCTGCCATCATGCTGATGGACGAACCGTTCGGCGCGATCGATCCGATCACCCGCGTTCGGCTTCAGGACGAATTCCGCGATATTCTCAGGAAGGTGAAGAAGACCGTCGTCATCGTCACCCATGACCTCGATGAGGCAATCAAGATGGGCGATCGCATCGCCATCATGCGGGATGGCCGCCTCCTTCAATATGATACCCCGCAGGAAATCCTCGCGCGTCCCGTCAATGAATTCGTCGAGAGTTTCCTCGGTCCTGACCGGGCCATAAAAAGGCTGAGCTTGATTGTCGTATCGATGATCATGACCGCGCCGGAACCGTCGAACGGCGATGCCGAGATCGCCGCTGACGCCACGGTTCACGACGCCTTGGCGCTCATTCTTTCCGGGGAGATGCCGGGCCTGCACGTCAGAGCCGCTGACGGGACGCTTGCGGGATATTTGTCTCGTGACACTCTATTGCGCGCCAATCGGCTGTAGAGCAATTCCACCAAAGTGCGCAGCGGAAGAGCTTCGGCTGGGGTCGTTTGCGCAACAGGGCGATATCGCCAGTCGCCATGCATGAACCCTTCGAACGCTCGCAGGCGGGCATCGACCGCCACAGCGATGGATGAATGTGAAATATATTTCACCGTATGAATTATATTGACAGCGCTCTGCCGTTGCGATTATCTGCCCATACCGGACTTCGAGGAGGAACTCCGGTCTTCAATGGATCATCGGCAGCCGCTGAGGCGCCGCCGGATATTTGGGAGGGGCTTCGGCCTCGAGGAGGAAACTTGCGCAAATTTCTAAGCACGACCGCATTGGCGGTCCTTACATCGACGCTTTTCGCCGGCGCGGCCAGCGCGGACGCGGAAAATCCGTTCCGCTGCAAGCCCGGTGAAAAATACGTCATGAACGTCATGGTATCGGGCGTCGAATATTGGTTCCCGGTCTATGAAATGTTCAAGCAGGCCGGTCAGCAGCTCGGTTGCGAGACGGCCTATACCGGCACGCCGGAATATGACGTCAACAAGCAGATCGCCACTTTCGACCAGGCGCTGGCCCAGAACCCGGCCGGTATTCTCGTTCACCCGATGAACTCCGACCCGTTCATCGAGCCGATCAACCGGGCGATCGACCAGGGCACGGCGGTCGTGACCTTCGCGGCCGATGCGCCGCTTTCCAAGCGCATCTCGTTCGTCACGTCGGACAATACCCGCGAAGGCACTTATGCGGCCGACGCGATTGCCGAAAAGATGGGTGGCAAGGGTGAGTATGCCGTTCTCGAAAATCCGGGCCAGGACAACCACGACAAGCGTATCGCCGCCTTCATCGCCCGTATGGAGGAAAAATATCCTGATATGAAGCTGGTCGGCCGCGCTGCGTCCAACCAGGACCCGAACAAAGCCTATCAGGGTCTGATGAGCTTGGTGCAGGCACATCCGAACATTGGCGCCGTCTTCATGCCGGAAGCGAATTCGGCCATCGGCGCTTCGCAGGCCAATAAGGAAAGCGGCGGCAAGATCCTCGTGATGTGCGCCGACGTCAACGCCAACATTCTCGACATGATCAAGGCGGGCGAAGTGTTCGGCTCGATCAACCCGAACCAGGGCATGCAGGGTTACATGGGCTTCATGCTCCTGTGGCTTGCCAAGCATCCGGAACTCATCGACCCGATGAACGACGCCAAGCGCGTCGGCTTCAATCCGATGAGCATTCCGTTCGTCGACAACGGCTTGTCGATCGTCACGGCTGCCAATGCCGACGATTTCTACTGGGACAAGTATCTGAAGCGGCGGGGCACCAAAGGCATCGAGGAGTAAGCCTTTGTGCCGGCTGTCCGGGGGCAGGAAACTCCGGACAGCCACCGCGAGCGGGAGGAGGAGACGATGATGGCGTCGGTGCCGGTTTTGGAAATCCGCAATGTCAGCAAGCACTTCGGTGCGGTGAAGGCGTTGACGGAGGTGAGCTTCAGCCTGGAGAAGGGCGAGGTTCATGCGCTTTGCGGCGAAAACGGCGCGGGCAAGTCGACGCTGATGAACATCATTGCCGGCGTGCTGCAGCCGACCGAGGGGGATGTTCTCGTCGATGGCGCGCCGGTAAAGGTGACGTCGCCGGCCGTGGCGCAATCGCTCGGGCTTGGCCTCGTGCATCAGGAAATCGCGCTCTGCCCCGATGCGACGGTGGCCGAGAACATGTTCATGGCCGCGACCAACCGCCGCCGCTCGCCTTTCATGAATTATGGCCGGCTGGAGCGGGATGCGCAGGTCGTGATGAACCGTCTGGCGCCGATCGACGTGCGCCGCAAAGTCGGCGACTTGTCGATTTCCAGCCAGCAGCTTGTCGAGATCGCCAAGGCGCTGACGCTCGATTGTCGGGTGCTGATCTTCGACGAACCGACGGCGGCTTTGACGGAATCGGAGACGCAGGTCCTGTTCGCAATCATCCGCGACCTCAAGGCGCAGGGTATTTCGATCATCTATATCAGCCACCGCATGGCCGAAATCTTCAGCCTGTGCGACCGGGTCACCGTGTTTCGCGATGGCCGTTATGTCTCGATGGAGAAGGTGGCGGACGTGACGCCGGATGATGTTGTGCGCCGCATGGTCGGGCGCGAGATCACCCAGCTCTATCCGGAAAAGCAGGCGCCGGCGGAGCGGACCGATGAGATCATTCTGAGCGTCCGCAATCTCGGCGACGGCAGCCGCTTCACGGATGTCAACTTCGACCTGCGCAAAGGGGAAATTCTCGGCGTCGGCGGGCTGATCGGCTCAGGCCGCACCGAGATAGCCGAAGGTATTTGCGGGTTGCGGCCGGTCATCGACGGCAAGGTGCAACTGCATGGACAGCGGCTGCGGGCGCGCTCCTATGCGCAGGCAGCGCAGGCGGGCGTCGTCTACCTGTCGGAAGACCGGAAAGGCTCCGGCATATTCCTCGATCTTTCCATTGCCCAGAACATTGCCGTTCTCGATTTGAAATCGCTGACCGGACCGCTGGGACTGTTGAATTCCAAGGCCGAGGCGGATCGTGCCCACAACCTGGTCCGGCGGCTCGGCGTGCGGATGGGTGGCATCGACATGCCGGTGTCGTCGCTGTCGGGCGGAAACCAGCAGAAGGTGGCGATTGCCAAGCAACTGGCGGTCGATCCCAAGGTCATCCTGATGGATGAGCCGACCCGCGGCATCGATGTCGGCGCCAAATCGGAAATCCATCGGCTGCTGCGCGATCTCGCGCGCTCCGGCATCGGCATCGTCGTCATCTCGTCGGAACTGCCGGAGCTTCTCGGTCTGTGCGATCGGGTGCTGGTCATCCACGAAGGCACCGTGGCAGGCGAGGTCGAGGGCGAGGCGATGACGGAGGAAGCGATCATGCGGCTCGCCTCGGGTATCGGCGGTCACAACAATTCAAAGGCATCAGAGCATGCCGCATAGGGAAAAAGCAGGGGCAGGAGACAGGGTCATGGCGGACGCTACATTGGCAACGGCACATCAGGCACGCGCGCCCGGCTGGAAACGGCTGGGGACGATGCGCGAGGCGGGACTGATCGCGATCATCCTGGCGCTCTGCATCGTCATGAGTTTTGCCTCGCCGCATTTTCTGACGCTCGGCAACTTCCGGGCGATGCTGATGTCGTTCTCGGTGGAAGGGATCGTCGTCGTCGGCATGACCATCCTGTTGATCGTCGGCGGCATCGACCTGTCGGTCGGCTCGGTCGTCTGCTTCTCGATGGTGCTGTCGGGCTCGCTGTTCCTGATGGGGCTCGATCCGTGGAGCGCATCTCTGATCGGCATTCTTGCCAGCGGCCTGATCGGCTGTGCCATGGGCTTCTTCGTCACGGTCGTCGGGCTCAATCACTTCATCACCTCGCTTGCGGCGATGGTCATCGTGCGCGGTATCTGCCTGATCATCACCAAGGGCACGCCGCTGTCGCTGTTCACCTTGCCACCCTCGTTCAAGGCGGTCGGGCAGGGCACATTCTATGGCGTCCCCTATGTGATCCTGATTTTTGTTGCGGTCGTCGTGCTGTTCGATTTCCTGCTGCGCCGGGCAACCGCCTTCCGCAAGGTGTTCTACACCGGCAGCAACGAGAAGGCGGCGCTCTATTCCGGTATCAAGACCAACCAGGTGAAGTTCTGGGTGACGGTGCTCTGCGCCACGCTGTCCGGTGTCGCCGGGGTGATCTACATGTCCCGCTTCGGTGCCGCGACCCCGACCTTTGGCGTCGGCATGGAACTCAACATCATCGCAGCCGCGGTGATCGGCGGTGCGTCGCTGAATGGCGGCTCCGGCACGATCCTGGGCGCAATCCTCGGTATTGCCCTGCTGTCGGTCGTAACAAGCTCATTGATCTTGCTCGACGTGTCTGTCTATTGGCAAGACATGATCAAAGGCTGCATTCTGCTTGCCGCCGTCTCGATCGACCATTTCCTGCACAAGCGGAAGGCTGCCTGATATGCCGATAGCCAAGCTCAAACCCGCAAATGCGCCGCGCGAGGAAATCGTCATCGCCCGGCAGATGCACCAGGCTCTGGTCCTGCATTTCCTCGAGGGACTGACACAGGCGCAGATTGCCGATCAGCTCGGCATCTCGCACGCCACCGTCAACCGGCTGATCAAGCGCGGCCGCCAGCTCGGCCTGGTCGAGATCAAGATCAAGTCGCCGGTCGAGCCGCTGGTCGATATGGAAGAACGGCTACGCGCACTTGGCGGCATCGGCCGCGCAGTGGTGGTGCCGACAGTGTCCGACAATCCGCAGACGGCGCTTCAAGCCGTCGGCGAAGCGGCTGCAAGGTTGCTGCTGGAAGAGATCACCGACGGCGATACGATCTGCATCACTGGCGGCAAAGGGGTGAGCGCCGTCGTTGCCGGTCTGCAGCCGCCGCGTCGGTTCAATGTCGAGGTCATTCCAGCAACCGGCTGCGTCCAGGGTAAACACTATACCGACGTCAATCATGTCTCGACCTTGATGGCCGATCGGCTTGGGGGACGTTCCTACCAGATCCATGCGCCCCTCTTTGCCGATGATGCCGAGCAGCGGGCGATGCTGATCAACATGCGTTCCGTCGCAGACGTTTTCAAACGGGCGCGCGAAGCGAAGGTAGCGGTGGTCGGCATCGGCTCGATCCTGTCGGACGATTCGAGCTATTACGACCTGCATCCGTCCTCGAGCACAGACCGCGCTGCGATCGAGCGCTCCGGCGCCTCCTGCGAATTGCTGGCGCATCTGCTCGATGATCATGGCCAGGTCTGCGACTACAGCCTCAACCGTTCGCTGGTGTCGCTGACGCTGCCGGAATTCGCCTCGATCCCCACCAAGATCGGTGTGGCGAGCGGGCCGAACAAGGCAGGCCCGATCCTCAGCGTTCTGCGCGGCAATCATCTGGATACGCTGGTGACCGATGAGGCGACGGGTGCGCGGGTGCTGGCACTGGCGAATGGCGAAGGAAAATGGGCATGAGCGGACAGCAATTGACACGTGAGATCGGCAAATCGGGCGTTTCCGCCTCGGCGGTGGGATTGGGCACCTGGGCGATCGGCGGCTGGATGTGGGGCGGAACCGACGAGGCCGAATCCATCGCCGCAATCCGGGCATCGCTCGATGCCGGCGTGACGCTGATCGACACGGCGCCGGCCTATGGGCTCGGGCGTTCCGAGGAGATCGTCGGCAAGGCGCTGACCGGGCGCCGCGACAAGGCTGTCATCGCCACCAAATGCGGCCTTGTCTGGCATACGCAGAAGGGCCGTCATTTCTTCGATCAGGACGGCAAGCCGGTGCACCGTTATCTCGGCCGCGACGCGATCCTGCATGAGGTCGAGGAAAGCCTGAGGCGGCTCGGAACCGACTATATCGACCTCTACATCACCCATTGGCAGGACCCGACGACCCCTGTCGAGGAAACGATGAGGGCGCTGGAAGACCTGCGTACATCGGGCAAGATCCGGGCGATCGGCGCAAGCAATGTCAGCCCCGACGACCTCAATGCCTATATCGCTGCCGGTGGTCTCGATGCGATCCAGGAGCGGTTCAGCATGATCGACCGGGAGATCGAGGCGGAGCTTCTGCCGCTGACCAAGGCCAACAGCATTGCGACGCTGAGCTACTCGTCGCTGGCCTTGGGGTTGCTGTCCGGCACCATCGGTCCTGACCGGGTGTTCTCAGGCGACGACCAGCGCAAGGGCAATCCGCGCTTTTCGGTCGACAACCGCCAGAAGGCAGCGGCGCTGGCCGACGCCATCCGGCCGGTCGCCGAAAAACACGGCGCCAGCATCGCCCAGATCGTGATTGCCTGGACGCTGGCGCAGCCGGGCGTCACCTTTGCACTTTGCGGCGCGCGCAATCCGGTACAAGCGCTCGACAATGCGCGGGCCGGGACCGTCCGGCTGGATGCGGCCGATCTTGCGGCCATCGATACGGCCATAGCGGCGAAACTGACTGACATGGACAGGTAGCGGATCGCCATCATGAAACGGCAAGAGATATTGGACGGGCTCCGCCAGAGCCCGAAGGTGGACGTCTGTGTCATCGGCGGCGGCATCAACGGCATCAGCGTCTTTCGGGAGCTGTCGCTGCAGGGGCTGAACGTGCTGCTCGTCGAGAAACACGACTATTGCTCCGGGGCCAGTTCGGCGCTGTCGCGCATGGTGCATGGCGGGCTTCGCTATCTTGAAAACGGCGAATTCAAGCTGGTGCAGGAATCGCTGGTCGAGCGGGACCGGCTGTTGCGCAATGCGCCGCATTACGTCGCGCCGCTGCCGACGACGGTGCCGGTGTTCGATATCTTTTCCGGCCTCGGCAATGGCATCGTCCGCTTCCTGGGTCTCAGCCGCCGCCCGAGCCGGCGTGGCGCTATCGCCATCAAGGCAGGCCTGAGCATCTATGATTTCCTGACCCGCAAGCGGGCACTGATGCCGCGCCACCAGTTTCGCGGCCGACGCACGACGCTTGCCAAGTGGCCGGCGCTCAATCCCGACATCAAGAGTTCCGCCACCTATTTCGACGCCTGGGTCAGCCATCCGGAGCGGCTCGGCATCGAGCTTCTGCAGGATGGTCTATCAGCAGAGTTCGGGGCGATGGCGCTGAACTATGCGGAACTGCGGCGGACAGAGGATGGTCAGTACCGTGTCGAAGACCAGATCGGCGGCGCGTCCGTTGCCGTCAAACCGGCGCTGATCATCAACGCCACCGGCGGCTGGATCGACATCGCCAATCAGACCCTGTTTTCGCCGGAAGCGCGGCCGGCTCCGCTGATGGGCGGCACAAAGGGCTCGCATCTGATCGTCGACAATGCGGACCTGCGCGACGCACTCGCCGATCACATGATCTACTATGAAAACGAGGACGGGCGGATCTGCATCCTGTTTCCCTATCTCGGCAAGGTTCTCGTCGGTTCCACCGATATCCGCGTCGACGATCCGGAAACGGTGCGCTGCGAGGCGGACGAGCGGGACTATATCCTGCAATCGCTCGCCTTCGTGCTGCCTGATATCGCCGTCCGGCCGGAACAGATCGTTTTCCAGTTTTCCGGCGTGCGGCCGCTGCCGGCCAGCACCGACAGTTTTACCGGGCGCATTCCGCGCGATCATTTCTGCACGGTCGTAGAGCCGAAGGATGGCGGCCCACCGGTTCTGTGCATGATCGGCGGCAAGTGGACGACATTCCGGTCCTTCGGGGAACTGGCCGCCGACATGGCTCTGGAACGGCTAGACAGGCAGCGCCGTGTTGCGACAACCGATCGGCCGATCGGCGGCGGGCAGGCATTTCCCGCCAACGCGCCTGTCTGGCTTGCGCAGGCGGCGGCCAGCAAAGGCCTTTCCATCCGGCGCATGGCTGAGCTGTTTGCCCGATACGGCACGGACGCGGAGGCGGTTGCCGGTTTCATCGCGGCCGGCCCCGATGCAGTGCTGCCGCACGCCGGCTACTCGGTGCGCGAATTGCAGTTCCTGATCCGCGGTGAAGCGGTGGAACATCTGGACGACCTGCTTTTACGGCGCACAACGCTTGCCGTTTCGGGCGAGCTTACGCTCGACATGATGGATGCCGTACTCGACCTGCTGGCGCAGGAAAAGCACTGGACGCTCGCGCATCACGCCCGTGAGCGCGACCGTTTTCTCACCCTTCTCACCGAACGCCACGGCGTCGACGAAGACATGCTTTCCGCAAGGAACGAACCAAGGAGCATAGAATGCGACACAACAGCAAAGTCCGGATGAACCGGCTGTTCGGCGGCGGCCGCTGCCTCGACGTGGCGATCGATCACGGCGTCTGCAACGAACCGTCCTTCCTCAACGGGCTGGAGGATATTCAGGCCGTCGTCAAGGCCCTGGTTTCTGCCGGGCCGGATGCGATCCAGATGAATTACGGCCAGGCGGACCTGCTGCAGGACGTGCCCGGCAAGGACAAGCCGGCGCTGGTCATGCGCATCGACATGGGCAATCCCTATAATCGGATCCGCCACCGCGACATGTGGGCGGTGCTGCAGAACGAGGCCGAACCGTTGATCGGCGCGATCGAAATGGATGCAGCCTGCGTCGTCGTCAACCTGTTCATGCTGCCGGACGAGCCGGACCTGTTCCGCCAATGCGTGCAGAACATTTCCCGCGTGCGGGCCGATTGCGACAAGTATGGCATGCCGCTGATGATCGAGCCGCTGGTGATGCAGCCGGTCACCGAAAAGGGCGGCTACATGGTTGATGGCGATGCCGACAAGATCGTTACGTTGACGCGGCTTGCCCGCGAGATGGGGGCGGATATCGTCAAGGCGGATCCGACCACCAATGCCGAGGATTTCCACAGAGTGGTGGAAGCAGCCCGTTGCCCGGTCCTGGTGCGCGGCGGCGGCAAGGAAGATCTTCGTGCCGTCTTTGACAAATCCGCCGCCTTGATGCGGCAGGGCGCAATGGGCATGGTCTATGGGCGCAACATCTATCAGCACGCCAATCCGAGTGCGGTGGTGGGCGGGCTGATGGCGATCGTGCACGAGGGTGCGAGCGGCGAACAGGCCTTTGCGCTCTACCAGCAGCGCTGAGCAGCGATCTCGAACCTTGGGAGGGGTTCTGCATGGGAAACTATCTTTTGGGGCTCGACGCCGGAAACACCGTCATCAAGGCGGTGATTTTCGACCGGGCGGGCAACGAGATCGCAGCTGCGTCCGAAGAAGGACACAGCCGCATGCCGAGCCCGGGGCATGTCGAGCGGGGTCTGGACGAATTATGGGCGAATGCCCGCCAGGTCATCCGCGCTTGCATCGAAAAGGCAGAGATCCAGCCGGAGGAAATTGCCGCGATCGGTTGCGCCGGGCATGGCAACGGTCTCTATGCGCTTGATCGCGACGGCGCTCCGCTGCTCGGCATCCAGTCGCTCGACACGCGGGCGGCCGGGCTGGTCGATGAATGGCGAGAGGCCGGCGTTGGTGACCGGACCTATCCGATTGCTCGCCAGCGTCCGTGGCCATCCCAGACGCCGACATTGCTTGCCTGGCTGAAGCGTCATCGGCCGGATCTGTTCAACCGCATCGGTACGGTGTTCTTCTCCAAGGATTTCGTCGTCAACCGCCTGACCGGCCGCCGCGTCAGCGAGGTGTCCGACATGTCGGGGGCCGGTCTGCTCGATCTTGCCGCGCGCCGCTACGACAAGGGGCTGATGGAAGCCTATGGATTGGACGATTGCATGGACCTCTTGCCGCCGCTCATCGAAAGCGCCGACATTGCCGGTACGATAACGGACGAGGTGGCGACGCAAACCGGGCTTGCCGCCGGTACGCCTGTGGTCGGCGGGCTGTTCGACGTTGTCGCCTCGGCGCTCGGCTCGGGCGTTTCGCGCACTGGCAGCGCCTCGATCATTGCCGGCACCTGGAGCATCAACCAGGTCGTTATAGATAGTCCCGACCTCGACGGGCCGGTCTTCATGTCCTCGACCTTCGATCGCAGCCGTTACATGGCGATGGAGAACAGCGCCACCTCGGCTGCCAATCTCGAATGGCTGGTGCGGGAGTTTTTCGAAGGCGTGCATGCGGAAGGCGTTTCGCCCTTCGATGCCTGCTGCGCACTGGCCGGGGCGATCGAGCCCGCGGCAGACGACCCGCTCTACCATCCGTATCTCTATGGCGCCCAGCAGGACGGCCACGCACGCGCCGGCTTCTACGGCATTGCCGGCTGGCACACCAAGGGGCATCTGGTTCGCGCGCTTCTCGAGGGTGTCGCCTTCGGTCATCGCCAGCACATCGAGACGATCCGAAAGGCCGGCGCGGTGTTCAACGAGGCGGTGCTCTCCGGCGGCGGCTCGCGCAGCCTGATCTGGCCGCAGATCTTTGCCGATGTGCTCGGCGTACCCGTCACCGTCGCCCGCTCGCGCGAAACCGGTGCACTGGGGGCGGCGATCGCGGCCGGAACCGGTGTCGGCGTCTTCGCGGACTTCGGCGCTGGTGCTGCGGCCATGGTCCGGACCGAGCGCCATTATCGCCCGGATGTCTCGCTTGAGGCGCATTACGCGCGGCGCTACGCTCTCTATCAGGATATCGCCGAAGCGATGGCACCGCTCTGGCGGCGTCTGACGGCGGTCCCGCCGGCGGCAGCGGGGGCGGCGGCGTGAATATGCGTGTGAATGATGCAGCCATTGATGCGGCCATTGATGCAGGAACCTACGATTTCATCATCGTCGGCGCGGGATCGGCGGGATGCGTTCTGGCCAACCGGCTGTCGGCCGATCCGAAAAGCCGCGTCCTGCTGCTCGAAGCCGGCGGCAGCGACCGCTATCATTGGGTGCATGTGCCGATCGGCTATCTCTACTGCATGGGCAATCCACGCACCGATTGGATGATGAAGACGGCGGCGGAAGCCGGACTGAACGGTCGGTCACTGCCCTATCCGCGTGGAAAAGTGCTGGGCGGCTGTTCGTCGATCAACGGCATGATCTACATGCGCGGCCAGGCGGCCGACTACGACGGCTGGCGGCAGGCGGGCAATTCCGGCTGGGGCTGGGACGACGTGCTGCCCTATTTCCTCAAATCCGAGGACAACTATCGCGGCGAATCGCCGATGCATGGGGCAGGCGGCGAATGGCGGGTGGAGAAGCAGCGGCTGTCCTGGCCGATCCTCGATGCCTTTCGCGATGCGGCCGAAGAACTCGGTATACCGAAGACCGACGATTTCAACGATGGCGACAATGAAGGCTCGGGCTATTTCGAGGTCAACCAGCGCGGTGGCCTGCGTTGGAACACGACGAAGGCCTTTCTGCGCCCGGCGATGAAGCGGCCCAATCTGCGTGTGCTGACCGGCGCCGAATCCGAGCGGCTGGAATTCGACGGCAGGATGGTGACCGGCGTGCGGTTCCGGCTGAACGGGCGGAGTCATCTGGCTCGCGCCGGTCGCGAGGTCATCCTGTCTGCCGGTGCGATCAATTCACCGAAAATCCTGGAGCTTTCCGGGGTCGGTCGACCGGATGTATTGTTCGCTGCCGGACTGGACGTCGTCCATGAACTTCCGGGTGTCGGCGAAAACCTGCAGGACCATCTGCAAATCCGTACGGTCTTCCGCATCGAGGGCGCAAAGACGCTGAACCAGCTCTATCACAACCTGTTCACCCGGGCGGGCATGGGGCTTGAATATATGCTGCGCCGGTCCGGGCCGCTGTCTATGGCGCCGAGCCAGCTCGGTATCTTTGCCAAGAGCGATCCGGCTGTTGCGACCGCCGATCTCGAATATCACGTGCAGCCCTTGAGCACCGACCGGCTCGGCGAGCCGCTGCACAAATATCCCGCCGTCACCGTCTCCGTCTGCAATCTGCGGCCGGAAAGCCGGGGGACCGTGCATGTCGGCGGCCCGGACTTTTCCGTGGCGCCGGAAATCCGCCCGAATTATCTTTCGACCGTCGGTGACCGGATGGTTGCGACGAAATCGATCTGGCACGCCCGCCGGCTTATGGAGGCCGGTGCGATCGCCAAGTACCGGCCGCAGGAGATGCTGCCGGGCACAGAATACCAGAGTGACGACGACCTGATCCGTCGCGTCGGCGATATCGCCACAACGATCTTCCATCCGGTTGGTACCTGCAAGATGGGCAGCGACATGATGGCGGTTGTCGATCCGCAATTGCGGGTGCATGGGCTGGCGAAACTGCGGGTGGTCGATGCCTCGATCATGCCGACGATCGTGTCGGGCAATACGAACTCGCCGGTGATCATGATTGCCGAGAAGGCCGCGGAAAGCATTCTATCAGGGGTGTGATGAGCTCTTCGCCGTGATGAACTCCTCGCATTGTCTAAAGCGAATGCGTGGAACATCCTTTTGTCAGAGACAAAATGCTCAGTTTGCCGCGACTGCGCTGGCGTGAGCGTCGTCACGCGTAATATTCGGAATTTCCATGGTGCTGACGTTAAACGACACGCCCAGGCCTCGATTGCCTGCGTTTCGGCTTAAAGCACGTCGCACAAAACTGTGCGTTTTGCGACAACGACATGCGCAGCAAAAAGAGCTGTAGCACGAAGAGCGAATCTGAAAGATCGCGCCGCGCTGTAGAGTACGAAGGCATTCGCGCCTGCGGCTCGTGATGATGAGCCCAACCCGCTCAATGCAGGTTGGGCCATTTTTGATCAGAGGGTCGAGACGTTCTCAGCCTTCGATTTTCCGGTCTTGCGATCCTGTCCAACTTCGAAGCTGACCTTGTCGCCTTCGCGGAGCGACCCGCCGCTTTGCAGCGCAGACACGTGAACAAAAACGTCCTGCCCGCCACCCTCAGGGGTGATGAAGCCGAAGCCCTTGTCGTCATTGAAGAATTTAACGGTACCTGTCGGCATGAGATAACTATTTCCTTGTATCGTTCAGCGATTTGCGAAGGCGAAACTATAGCTTCGGGGCTTCTCTATCAACCCTTTAGCACGCCGACGGCTCTTTGAATGTAAAAAGATATCAGCTCCGACGAAGGTCAATGCGGCTCGTAACAACCGATCGACCTGTAGCGGGGTCGGTATCGACGGTTGTGAGGCGCATGCCCGATGCCCCGGTTTTTTCGATTGTCATCTGCGCACGGCGATCGCCATTGACCTCTTTCGCCCATTTGATCGCGAGGCTTATGGCATTACCCGCGCGCTTTCCGCCAAGACCCGCGGTACCTGTGCCCGCGCCCACGTAGGAGCCGGTGTAGCTGTCACCGCTGGCCTTGAGGTTAGCGCTGATGACACGGGAAAAAACGACGAGACTGGTGCAGCGCCCATTGAGCGCAAGGGAGCTCGCATTCGCGTCCGACGTGAAACGGCAAGTGACTTTAATGGTGGGTGCATTTGTCCGCACTTTCACCGTACCGTTGCCGCTCCAATTTCCCGCCAGTGTTTTGAGGAAGGCGGATTCGTCGGCGTGGGCCGCACCGGCGGTGAGCATTGACGCCGTCGCTGCGGCGATGGCGCAGGCAAGGATCTTAATCATCTGAGTAACTTTCGGGCCGCGTAACATCCGCATCATGACGCTCGGCTCTTCGAGGATGAGGGTGTCATATAACCGCTCGGCGATGATTTGGTTCCGTATCGGAGGCATTCGATCGCGTTCCCAACGCGGCGCGCACGTTTTCAACAAGATCAATGGACCAAAGATGCCCACGCACGCTCAAAAGGATTGCCGATCTCCCGTCGCAGCCTTTAGATCGGCCTTACACAATGAGATTGTGGAAGCCGGCCGGAATGACATCAATTCCGCTATAGCGCCCAGCGTCTTTTCAGATGCGCAAAGGACGCCGCAGCGCTTTGAATTGCTGCCTCATTGGCCGCTGCCTGAGCTTGCCAGCCCACTGCGCTGTCACATATGAGGGGTCCGACGCCATTGCCTTCACTTGTTCTTCCTGGTCGCCCGCTTTCGTTGGCGCGCAACGTTATCTCCACGCCGAATGCTTACTTCTGGGCAACGCCCATTATCCTGGCGCTGGCTGTGTTTCTATTCGTCTCGGAAGCACCAGGCGTGATCCGCGATTTCCAGATCAGCCAGAACCCATTGACGCTGGAAAATGGCGATGTTCAAAACGGGCGATGCACGACACGCAAGGCAGTCTTTACCGATTGCGATGCTCGCCTTGTCTACAGCTACGGCGGACGAGACTACGACACCGAGGTGGAGGTCATGTTCGTCGATTTCCATACTGGCGACTACGAAACCGGTCTTGTGATATCAGCCGATCATCCGGAACTTGCGACGATGAGCCTGGGTCTGGACATGCTCTGGAACCGGATCATCACGCTCACTGTGTTCGCGCTACTGTTTGGCGGCATGGGCTTGGGGATGATATTTCTCGCTATCCGCATCTGGTGGGTCAAAGGCCAATTGCTTCGGCCTGCCATGCTGACCCCCGTTCCGGTCGAGATCACCGCATTCGATCGCAAACGCGGCGTCCTTTCCATCACCTATAACGACAAGATTGCCGACGACAAAACGGGGCGATCAGCTTACACGCGCATGAAGAATGGAGAGGAGCCTCTGATCGTCGGTGAAGCCAATGGCAAGGCGATCGGGCTGGCCGTGAGGCACGGCAATACGGCCCTGCCGGTGCTTCTCGACGATCGTCTGCAGCGCATAGAGCTTACGGATAATGAGCGCAACGCGGCTCTCGCACCCTTCGCGTATCAGCAAGAACACGACCAGAGTGTGCCGATCTTGATTGAAGAACCAAAAAGGGCGGTATCGATCTGGAAGCGGCTGCAGGCTTTCTTCGGTGTGTTGCTTCTGATCGTTGTGGGTGTGGTCGGCTTCTGGCTTTGGTATGTCACGACCTCCACGACAGCATTCCAGTCGCCTGGCATGGACATCAACAATCTCATGCCAGCGCCGTTGAACGAGTGGGGATGCGAGCAGCTGAAAAAGCGTTTTAGTCAGGATCGCGCGCCGTTTGGTTGCGTCGCCGACGATTATACGAGCTGGAAATAGAGAGGGGGGCCCGCTGTTTGACCGGGCCTTCACGGTGGGTGGGGGACCGGAGCGGCACGAAACCGCGTCACTCCGGTCTCCGAGCGTAAAACGTGTGCCACCCATCGCCGTCACGGTTGACCCTGTGTGCGTCCCATTCAAGAGCCAGGCCTGCCTCCTTGATGCACAGCGCGAAATCGTCCCGGCGCCAGTAGGACATGTGGTAGGCGCCGCTCGTCTCTCCGTCCCCATCACGCATCGACACCAGGAAGACGCCTCCCGGGCGTAGCGCAGCGACGATCTTTTCGAGAACCGGGCCGGTCTGGTCACGAGGCGCATGGATGAGGACACAGAGAGCGACCACCGCGTCATAGGGGCCGCCAAGGTCGTCGGTGATGACGTTGAGGAGCTCGCCCTTCTTGCCGCGCGCCGCCTGCAGTTCTAGAAACCGTCGCGTCGCATCGGTTCGCCTTACCGAAACGCCCTGTGTCTCGAGGAAATCCGCATCCCATCCGGCCCCCGACCCGATCTCAAGGATCTGGCCGCCCTTGCCGGCGGCGGTAGCGACCTGACGCAGTGCCGCCTCGAGGCTCGGCCAGGGAAACTGATCAACGATGCGACTATAGTCATCGGCGCAACCTTCATAAGAATCGATCGTGCGTTGGGTGTTGGCCAAGGTGGCGGATGAGATGTTCATTTGACCTCCGGATGTTCGCATTTGGGCGCCGCTCGGGGGCGCCATATAACCATCCTCGGCCTAAGGCCGGCATAAGCACATCAGGCAACATACCTAGATGATGAAATAGGAATGCAATGCCTGTGTCGTGCGAACGACAGATACAGGAAGGGCATAGCCAGACAAGCGAACCTTAGGCCGGATCTACGATCCGGAGCCGGTGGGCCATGGCGGCCGCGGCGCCGCGGCTGGGGACGGAAAGCTTGCTCAGGATGTTGGAGACATGAACGCTCGCCGTTTTCGAGGAAATGAACAGATTGACGGCGATCTCGCGATTGCTCTGTCCCGCGGCGAGAAGCCGGAGCACCTCGAATTCCCGATCCGTCAGGCCGAGGGGTGCCTTCGGCATGTCACCCTCCTTCCCGTTTCCAAGATCAATGCGGGCCTTTTTGGCGAGGGTCTCGATCTGATTGCCGAGGAGGGAAGCGCCGGTCGAATGGGCAAGGTCCGCGCCTCGCCGGAAATGGCCCGCACCCTTCGCGCGCTGGCCGGCACTCACTGCAGCACCACCGGCCTGCATAAGGGCATATGCCTGCCGAAAGGGCTGGCTCAACTCAGCCCAGCTTTGGGCAACCGCTTCCCACCCCTCGAGGTCGGAACCCGTCGAGCGCGACATCTCGGCCAGGATGCCCAGCCGCTCGGCTTCCTCCACCACATTGCGGCACGGGGACCGAGCGGCAAGGTCGGCGAACTGCCGCGCCACATCTTTCTGGTTCGTATCAACGGCAACGCGCATTGCCGAGGCCAGGAGTGGCCAAGAGACGCGTCCTTGTTTTTCGCAATGGGTCAAGACGGATCTTACCAGGATCGCAGACTGATCCATGTCACCCGCCAGCGCGCGGCTTTCGATGTCAAATCTCAAAAGATTGGCCGCCATGGGACTCGCAACCTGAGGGCCGGGTGGCAGACTGCGCAAGGATCTCGCCGCAACGGCAATTCGATCCGAGTTCCCCAAGACCAAGGCGATCTCCGCCTGGCATTCGAAAACATGAACGAGGCCGAGCGGTAGCGGATCCAATGCCGCCATCCGCTCGCATGTCTCAATGGCTTCGGAAACGCGGCCCAAGGCGAGGAGGGCGCGGCACAAAGGCGAACCGATTATCGCCCCGATATAGCGTGCCTGGCCGAACTCGACCGTCCGCGCAAAGATCGCCGGTCCGATTTCGGCGACCTGAGGAAATTGTCCCGTCTCAAGCAGGGCGCGAAGCAATGCGGCGCCCGCCAGCACCTCGACTCGTCCGATGGACGCCTGCCTGGCGCGGTCAACGACGCTCCAGAGGTCATCGATGTGGTAACTGCCCGATGCCATCTCCAAAGACTCCGCGACGATCAGTGCCTCTATGCGGTACTCCTCGTCATCGAGCCTTTCAGACAGATCCTTCAGTTCGTCGCCCAAGCGCCTGGCGCGATCGAACTCTCCCCTTAGTATCAGCGCGCGGGAAAACTGCCCCAGTCCGTCCGCGCGCAGCCTTGTGGAATCTAGCGCATGATCGAGCGCGCGCTCGAGATCGGCGATCTCGCCTGGGATAAGCGCGTGTTGACGCATCACCGCGCGCTGCAGAAGAAGCGCTGCCAGTTGCTCCTTGTCGCGACCGACATCCACTTCGGCGAGTGCGCGTTCGACAAAAGCCAGCCCCTGTTCCGCCTCCGCTGCCCAGCAGGCGGCATCGGCAGCGAGTTCCAACACCTTGCAGTGATCCGCGCCGATCACGTCAATCGCATCATCGACCTCGGGCCATACTGCCAACACGAGCTTCAGCATCTCCATCTGGTCTGCATAAGCGAAAGTGGCAGCGGCCTCAGTGGCGGATTGCCACGCCCATCGCAGGCAATTCTCGGCTTGGCCGGCGCCGTACCAGTGGCGCGCGAGCGCAACGGAATGCCAAACCCGGTAGCTTGAAACCGGTCCGTGTTCGAGCACGTCCGCATAGGCGCGATGGATGGCCACCTTTTCGCCGGCGATCAGATCACCCCGCACCGCTTCGTGGATAAGTGCGTGGCGGAACGCATATCCGTCATGATCAGGCACCAGGATCCCAGCCAAAATCGCAGGACGCAGCCATTTTGCCAATTCAAGGTCGGCCTTGTTCGCGACGCTGCGAAGAAGCGCATGAGTGATATGCGGGCCGCCGAGCGCCATCACCTTCAACAGCTCGGCCGTCGACGCCGGCATGTCCCTGACGGCTCTCAGCAGGTAGTCGTTGAGCGAACCAGGAAAATCTCTGCGCAAGCCTCCGCTCGCATCGATGAGTGCCTCCGTGAAAAGCGGGATTCCGCAGCACCGCGCATGGACCTCATTGATCAGTGCAGGTGTTGGCGGGCGTCCCAGGAGCCCCTCGAGTTGCACGGCGACCTCCGCACGCTGAAGGCGGGGAAGCGTCAATACTTCGGCACCCCCGGACAGTGAGAGGTCCGCGACGGTCGTCCGCAGGGCGTTGGTGGCGCTGGTCTCCTCGGGTCGATAGGTGACGATCAGCATCAGCCGAATTTTCTTCAGCCGTGTCGCGAGGAAACGAAGCAGGTCGCAAGTTGCCTGGTCGGCCCAGTGAATGTCCTCGATGACCACCACGAGCGGCGTCTCGCGCGCCAGCTCCTCGAACAACTTTCGCAGCACCTCGAACAGCCGCGCTCTTGCGATGCCCGCATCAAATCTTTCGGAGTTCTCGCCGAATTCGGGAAGAAGCCAGGCCAGTTCTCGCGCACCCTCGGCGCCCACAAAGGATTTGACTGCCGGCGCGCCGCGCAACTGAACAAGTTCATGCAGCACAGCCGTTACCGGCGCGTAAGGCAATGCCGATTCCCGCTGCTCAATGCACCCGCCTTTCAGAATCAGGGTACGGCCGGACAGTCGGTTGGCAAACTCTTCAACCAACCGCGTTTTGCCGCCGCCTGCTTCCGCCCCGACAAGAAAGCAACGTTGCCGCCCGCCGGACACATCTCGGAAAGCGGATTCCATCGAATCGAGTTCAACTGCACGGCCTGAAAACCGAGACCTTCTGAGGGATGTCGACACAAGATGCTCCGAAACCTGAAGTTCGAGATTAGCAGAGATGAAGACATAGTCATCCCGACGGTGCAGAGTAGCGATGTGGAGATCGCAAGCGCCGGCGATGTTCAGTCCCCGGAATCCTGACCTGCATCCGACTGGATCACTTTATGCCGCGGAAGTGGTTTTTGCGGCCTGTCATACTCAAAATGCCCGATGCGGCACCACCCACCTTAGCCAGAGGATAGGGAACACGCAGACGTCGAGTGACGTTCGCGTGAAAGCCTGCAGGTACGAAGATTTCGCTGCTTCACCCAAGCCAAGAAAGGATGCCGCCAAGTGACTGAACGTATGATCAAGTTTGACGACGTCGAGATTGCCACGCAGGCTTTCGGCAACCCGGCGCATGAGCCGATCCTGCTCATCATGGGCGCCATGGCTTCAATGTTGTGGTGGCCGGACGGCTTCTGCCAAAAGCTTGCTGATCACGAGTTTTATGTCATCCGCTACGACAATCGAGACACCGGCCGCTCGACGATCTACCCGCCGGGGGAGCCGCCCTATGCAATGGACGACATGGCCGAGGACGCCATAAGGGTACTCGATGGCTACGGCTTAGACCGCGCCAATCTGATCGGAATGTCGTTGGGCGGCACGATCGCCCAGATCGCCGCACTGTCAAATCCGAAGCGCGTCAAGACACTAACGCTGATCTCCACCTCACCGGTGGGCGTTGATACCAGCGCTCTACCCCATACCACCGACGCCTACATGGAGCACGCAGCGACGGGTGAGCACGTCGATTGGACAGACAATGCCCAAGTGATCGAATTCCTCCTAAAAGATACCCAGATGATCGCCGGTTCGGCGCACCTTTACGACGGACGGCAGGCGCGCGCCTTCGTTGAACGTGACGTCAAACGGGCCAAAAACTTCGTCAGCGCCACCAATCATTTCATGCTGAAGGGCGGCCAGGCCTTAAAGGGCAAACTGGCCGAACTTGCTGCGCCCCTCCTTGTCATACACGGAACGGCCGATCCAATTTATCCCGTTGAGCACGGCGAATTGCTGGCACGAACCGTCAAGGGAGCGAAGCTCATTCGGATCGAGGGCGGTGGCCACGAAATTCATCTCCAGGATTGGCGGGAGATCACTTCTGCCATCGACGCCCATTGCCGTCCGTAGCTTGATGGCATTAGGAACCAGGCAGGCCGTGCCGACCAACAGCTACGCCCTTCCGTACATCCGGCTCGCGCGCAGCAGGCGTTGCGAGTAGGGGTGTTCGACCGCACCTCTTCGCAGGGCGCCGACATCGATCTGTTCGACGATCTCGCCCGCTTCCATAATGGCGACGCGGCTGCACATGTGCGAGACGACGGCGAGATCATGGCTGACGAGCAGATAGGTCAGACCGCGATTGGTGCGCAGATCCTGGAGGAGATTGAGGATTTCGGCCTGAACGGACACATCGAGCGCCGATGTCGGTTCGTCGAGAAGCAGAACGTCAGGATCCAGCATCAGTGCGCGGGCGATCGCCACGCGCTGGCGCTGGCCGCCGGAGAGCTGGTGCGGAAATCTGTAGCTCAGCGCCGGATCGAGGCCGACCGATCTCAGGACGGCGTTCACGTCGACGGAATTCGTATCCAGGCCCTGGTTGCGCAGCGGTTCTTTCAGCTGCGAGCGGATGGTCTTGCGGGGATGGAGGGATCCGTAGGGGTCCTGGAACACCATCTGCACCCGGCGGAAGAATGGCCGACTGCGCCGTTGATTCAACGGCTCGCCTTGAAGCTCGATCCGGCCGTCATAATTGGCGTTGAGGCCGGAAAGCGCCCTAAGGACAGTCGACTTCCCGCAGCCGGACTCGCCGACCAGGCCGAAAGCAGTTCCCTTTTCGATGGCGAAGCTTACGTCTCGAACGACAGGCCGCTGCCCGGGTCCGAAACGGACCGTAAGATTGTCGATTTTAATCACCGCGGCGGCTCCAATGCGAATTCTTCAAGCCAGGCCGGATCTCGTTTCAGGATCGGCAGCCGGGCAGGGGGATCTTCGATCGTCGGCAAGGATGCCAGCAACCCTTGCGTATAGGGATGTCTGGCCTTGTCGAGATCGCGCGCCTCGAGCACTTCCACGACCCGCCCCGCATACATGATGAGGACGCGATCGCAGAAATTCCGGATGAGATTGAGATCGTGGCTGATGAAGATCAGCCCGAGATTGCGGCGCAAGACGAGTTCGTCGAGCAGGGCCAGGATCTCGAGCCTCACCGTCACATCGAGTGCCGACGTCGGTTCGTCGGCGATCAGCACTTCGGGTTCGGCAATCAGCATCATGGCGATCATCGCCCGCTGGCCCATCCCGCCCGAGATTTCGTGCGGGTAAAGGCGGGCCACACGCTCCGGATCACGGATCTGGACGGCCTCGAGCATATCGAGCGCCTTCTGCCAGGTCTTCTTGTTGCTCGTCCTCGGATGATGGAAGCGGTAGGTCTCGGCGATCTGTTCGCCGATCCGCATGACGGGATTGAGCGAATATTTCGGATCCTGAAGGATCAGGCCGATCCGCCGCCCCCTGATCGTCATCATCGTTTTTTCGTTCGCCTTGAGCAGATCGACGTCGCGAAAGCGCATCCGCTCGGCATTGACGATCGCGGTCGGTGGCAGCAGCTTCATGATGGCGCGGCCAACGGTCGACTTTCCCGACCCGGATTCACCGACGATCCCTAGCTTTTCCTGTCCAAGCGAAAAGCTCACGCCGCGCACGGCCCGCACCTGTCCGCCGCCGAAGGCGATTTCGAGGTTCTGAATATCGATCAGGTCAGTCATTCCGAACCTCGGGGATCGAGAACATCGCGAAGCGCATCGCCGACGAGGTTGAAGGCGAGGCTGACGAGCGCAATGGCAATGCCGGGTGCTGCGATGACCCAGGGGCTGTCGAGCATGAATTCACGTCCGCTGGCGGCCATCGAACCCCATTCCGGCCATGGCGGCTGCGCGCCGAGGCCGAGGAAGCCGAGACCGGCGGCAGTGATGATGATGCCGGCCATGTTGAGGGTGACGCGGACGATCACCGAGGGAATGCACATCGGCAGGATGTGACGAGTGATGATCGCGATTGATGTCGCGCCCTGCAGGCGTATGGCGGCGATGTAATCCGCCTTGCGAAGGCTGAGCGTCTCGGCGCGCGCAAGGCGCGCTATCGGCGGCCAGGCCGTCAGTGAAATCGCGATGATTGCATTGGTGATGCCTGGACCGAGCGCTGCGGCAAAACCCAGCGCCAGCACGAGGCCGGGGAAGGAGAGAAAAATATCGGTGACGCGCATCAGGATTTCATCGACGATGCCGCCGAAATAGCCCGAGACGGTGCCGATCAGCAGGCCGAGCGGGGCGACAATGACCGTGACGAGCATGATGATGTAGAGCGTCGTGCGGGCGCCATAGATCACCCGTGAAAAGACGTCGCGGCCGAAATTGTCGGTGCCGAGCCAATGGCTCGCCGATGGCGCGGCAAGCCGTCCGGCCATGTCCTGAACGATCGGATCGTAGCTCGTCAGGAGCGGGGCGGCCAGCGCCACGACGATCAGCAGCAGGATGATGGCTAATCCGGCCAGCCCAAGCGGGTGCAGGCTGAATTTCCGCCAGCCCTGGTGAATTTGCTGCGCCGATGACTGGAACCAGCCTCGAGGCTCCGGTGCGAGCAGCCAGTTGCGAAGGCCGCCGATGTTGACGCTGTTTGCGTGCTCAGAGGAGATCGTCATGGCGTCACCGTGTCCTCGGATCAAGAATGCGATAAAGGAAGTCCGACAGGATGTTGATCGTCAGGAAGACGGCGCCGATCGTCAGGACCGAACCCATGACCACGTTCATGTCGTTCATCTGCAGCCCCCGGGTCAGGTACTGACCGAGCCCCGGCCACCCGAAGACGGTCTCGATCAGCACCGCGCCTTCGAGCAGACCGCCGAAGGTCAGCGCCATGATCGTCAAAAGCTGCACGCGGATGTTCTTGAATGCGTGGCGCCAGACCACCTTGCGGGTGCCGAGCCCCTTGGCCCGCGCCGTGATGATGTATTCCTGGCTCAGTTGCTCCAGCATGAAGCTCCGCGACATGCGGCTGATATAGGCGACGGAATAATAGCCGAGGATTGCCGCCGGAAGGATGATGTGGCCAAGGGCGTTGTAAAACACGTCCCATTGGCCCTGAATCGCCGCGTCGATCAGGAGAAAGCCCGTCATCGGCGTGACGAGGCCTTCATAGAAGACATCGATCCGGCCCGAGGCGCCGACGAGCTTCAGCTTCGCATAAAAGACGAAGAGCGCCATCAGCCCGGTCCAGAAGATCGGGATCGAGTGGCCGGCAAGGGCGACGATCCGTGCGATGTGGTCGATAATGGTTCCGCGCCTGACCGCAGCGGTGATCCCTAAGGGAATGCCGACGATCGCTCCGATGATCATGGCGATGATCGCAAGTTCGATCGTCGCGGGAAAGATCGCCATCAGATCGGTGAGGATCGGCTGGCCCGTCGTCGCCGACATGCCGAGATCGCCTGTGGCGATCTTGCCGACGTAGGACAGGAACTGCATCCAGATCGGCTGCCCAAGACCCAGCTCGTTATAGACGCGATCGTAAACCTCCTTGCTGACTTCCGCCCCGGTGATGGCGAGCACCGGGTCAGCGGGCAGCAGGCGGCCCATCGAGAAGGTCAGGAAGAGCAGGCCGAGCAGCGTCGTCACGACGGCCACGACGCGTCCCGCCAAGCGCCGCAGCAGGCTCAGTGCCGGGTGAGGGGCCGCCTCGGCGAACCCGCCGGCCGGGGAGGGCAGGCTGCTCCCCCCCTTCGATGTGATATCGGCGCTTGCCACGGCTTTCTACTCCTTGGTCACGTCGTGCCAGCGCGTCGACCATGTCGTATGCCCGTGATAGCCCTTCACGTTGGCGCGCATGACATAGGGGTCGGTTCGCTGGAAGAAGATGACCAGCGGCGAAGCCATGCCGGCATAGATGCCGTCCATCTTCTTGAAGATGTCGGTGCGCTTTTCCGTGTCGCGCTCCTTCATTGATTGGTCGATGAGCGTGTTGAGCTCGTCCACCTTCATGCCCGTGCGCCATAGGTAATAGCTGCCGAGGCGTGCCTCGTCGCTATTGTCGGGGTTGAAGGCATATTGCGTGGCGACCGCGAAGGGATCGGGCAGACGGGCGCCGGAATTGCCGAGCAGCACCTCGAATTTGCGCTCGCGGAAAGCGGGCGTGAACTCGCCGGGCACGAGATCGAGATCGATGCCGGCGGCGCGGGCACTCGCCTGCAGCGCTTCGGCGAAGGGCAGGGTCGGGGCTCCCGACGGATTGAGCACCTTCTTCAGGCCATTGGGATATCCGGCCTCCGCCAGCAGTTGCTTGGCCTTGGCGGGATCGTAATCGTAGCGCACCTCCGCCTCGCCGGGAGCGCCGATCATGCCGCGCGGGATCATCGACTGCCAGGGAAAGCCCGTATGGCGCATGATGTTGCCGGAGATCGCTTTCCAGTCGAAGGCATGCTGGAAGGCCTCGCGAACCTTCGGCTTCTGCAGATCCGGGTCTTTCTGATTGAGGGCGATATAGTAGAAGCCGAGACCCGGGACATTCTCGATGACCATGTCCTTCTTGGTAGCGAGTGCATCGAGATCGCCGCTTGCCACATACTGGCCGACATCGACGTCGCCGGCTTCGAGCTGAAGCCGGAGATTGCCGGATTCCGGGATATGACGAGCGACGACGCGCGCCATGGCCGGCTTGCCGCCCCAGTATTTCGGCTGCGCATTGAAGATAGCGACATCGTTCGGCCGCCACTGCGCCAGACTGAATGGGCCACTGCCGGCGGAATTGGCGGAAAGCCAGGCGCCGCCGAAATCGCCGTTCGCCTCGTGCGACAGAACCGTCTTCTTGTCGACGATGCCGATCGACGAGCCCGCCAGCGAATAGAGCACCAGATCGGTATTGACCGCTTGCGGCAGCTCGATCTCGAGCGTGTGTTCGTCTTTTGCGCGAACGAGCTTTTCGACGTTTTCAGGTGTGAAGCCCCAGAGCGCGATGTCCGTGGAGCCGACCTGGCCCATCTTGATGACGCGCTGGATCGACCAGGCAGCATCCTCGGCGGTCACCTTGTTGCCGCTCTGGAAGACGGCGTCGTCGCGTAATGTCAGCGTGATGATCTTGCCATCCGCCGAGACGCTCCATTGCGTCGCGAGCATCGGCTTCAGCGTTTTAAGATCGTCCGGCGACAGTTGCACGAGGTTGTCGTAGAGGTTCGAGATCAGCTCGGAAACCGTGCGGGCATTGTTCTGGGCCGGATCGAGCGTCCTTATGCCGGTGAGATTGGTGCCGATCACCAGCATGTTGGGCGGCGAGGCCGCGAAGCTGGGCTGCGCCGTCGTCAGGGCGCCGGCAATTGCGATCGTTGTCAGTACTTGTCTCAGCATCTCAAGACCTCCCAATCCTGTTGTTTGTGGATAGTGTCGAAATCAGCCGGCCGCCTTTACGGCCGGCTGGTCTGAATGAGTTTGAATGTCGCCTTCGGCCTCCCAGCCTTGAAGCAGCCGATGAAGCTCCTCGCGGTCATGCTGGTCGAGCTGCGGCAATCCCGGCACACGCACGGGACCGACATCGAGACCGGAATAGGTGACGGCTTCCTTGACGACGGTCACGTTCGTGCCATTGCGGAATTTGGTTCGCATCCGTTCGAATGGCTCGAGCTTGTTGACGACCGCCCTGGCGGCGGCAAAATCGCCTTTTTCAAGCGCAGCGTGGACCGCAAGCGAGAGCTTCGGCGCCACATTGACGAGGCCGGACGTGAAGCCGCGGGCGCCGGCTGCGGTAAATGTCGGCGCCCAGCTCTCCGCCAGGCCGCAGACGAACAGCGCGCCGCCGGGGCTCGCCGCCGGGATCGCCCTCGACAACAACATCAGATCGGTCGTGGCGAATTTGATGCCGGCAATATTGCCGTGATTTGCGAGGCGGACGATATCGGCGACGGCGAAACCATCCGCCCTGACATAGGCGATGAGCGGCAGGGACGAAGCATCCGCAAGATTGCAGAAATAGTCGATCTGGGCCGCAGGTGCCGCGAAAGGATCGACGGGCTGATGTGACATGACGGCGGATGCGCCGATCGCGGCCGCATCTTTCGCCATGCCGATCGCCTCGCGCAGCGACCGGCCGATCGCCGCCGTCACCGGCGCCTTGCCGGCAACGCCTGAAACCGCCGCTTCGTGGACGATCCTGATCTCCTGCGGCGTCAGAGCATAGAATTCTCCGGTATTGCCGGCAGCGACGATGTTGTGAATACCCGCCGCCGCCACCCGCTCATAGACCTTCGCCGTGATCCGGGGTTCGACTTCACCCTTGCCGTCATAGGCGGTGACCGGAACACCCGATACGCCTGTAAGCGCCTTGCGCATGGTTGCGATGCTCATCTTTCTTCCCCGTTATCTTTCCATCAATCCGCCGTCACCCGAAGGGTGATCGGCACGCCGTCACCCGGGGTGATCGGCACGCTGTCATCCGACGGGATGATCCCCGAAGCGGAAGGGCGGCAGGCCCTCTGCATCCACGTCGAAGGCGATCACCGTCCCCGCTTCGAAACGTCCGGAGCGGTCCGTCGACAGGCTCGTGACGAAGAGGGCGCGCAGATTCGGCCCTCCGAAACACGGCATCGTCGGTGCGGGGACTGGCAGAATGTAGATTTCGACGATTTCGCCTTCGGGCGATATTCGGTTGAGGCGACCGGCGGAAACGCCGGCACTCCAGTAGAACCCGTCACGATCGGTTGTCGCTCCGTCCGGCCGACCCTCGTCTTCCGTGAAGCTACGAAGCCGGCGCCCATCGCCGAGGTCGCCCGTATCAGGATCGAAGTCGAATGCCTGCAAGAAGCATTGCCGGCTGTCGGAATGATACATCCGCCGGCCGTCCGGCGACCAGGCAAGGCCGTTGGAGCTCGTCAGTCCGGTTGCAACGGTCCGGGTGCGGCCATCGGCGCCCACGCGGTAAAGTGCGGCCTCATCGGTCTGCGGCTTGGCTTCGCTGAACGAGCCGATCCAGAAGTGCCCGTCGGGGCCGACCTTTCCATCATTGAGGCGGCAATTGATGTCGCGTCCGACCGGATCGCACAGAAATTCGAAATCTCTTGAGACGGGATCGAAGAGATGGACGCCCGTCTGAAGCGCCACGACGATCCTGTGATCGCGGCAAAGCCCGAGGGCGCCGATTGCAGCCGGCATGTCGAAGCGGTCGATCTTTCCTGAAGGCGAAAGCCGGACGAGTGCCGGCGCCAGAATATCGACGAACCACAGAGTACCGGTCTCCTCGTCCCATACCGGCGATTCACCGACCGTCAGCGGTTGCTGGATAACGGAACGGACGTCCGGGCGGATGATCCGAGGCGCCGTCATTCAACCGTCTCCGGGCTCTTGGCCAAGCCATCGGCGTCGCGCATGCGGATGGTGCCGTCGTGATTGATCTCACAGAACCCGCCACCCTGGAACGCCAGCGCGACTGGCCCTTCGGATCCCTCTTCGATCAGGGCGTGGTCACGCGGCCGGTCCTGTGGCTGGTAGCCCAATCGTGTCGCCAGATCGTTCTCCCACCACTTCTCCTCGGTGTCAGAAACGCCGTAGACCACTGTTGCTGCGATCAACGGGTGCGAAAGCCCGATCCTGACCAATTGCGCCAGGTCTCGCGCGCTGATCCAGATCGCAATCGATCGTTCGCTGTTAGGATAGGTGCCCGCATTGCCGATGCGGATGGAAAGAGAGCGAATGCCCGACGTGTCGTAGTAAAGTCCGGCCACAAGCTCGCCCCAGCATTTGGAAAGTCCATAGGGGCTGTCGGGGCGCATCGGGTCGAGCGGCGACACGAGCTGGCCGCGCGGATAAAAGCCCGTGGCATGATTGCTCGATGCATAGACGACCCGCTGGACCTTGTTGATCCGCGCCGCTTCGTAGAGATTGTATGTTCCAAGCACGTTCGCGTGCAGAATGGCGTTCATGTCCGTGCCGCTTGCAATACCCGCCAGATGGATGACGCCATCGATATCCTTCAGCGCAGCCGTCGCCTCGTCGAGCTTTGTAAAGTCGGCCCTGACGAAATTCTCGTTTTCGCCAAGCTCGTCGGGCTCCTGGAGATCGATCAGGCTGAGGTGCTCGAAATGCGACCGAAGAAGCGGGCGCAGCAGCGTCCCTACACGTCCGGCAGCACCCGTCACAGCGACCCGTTTCATCATCTCTCCTCCCATTATCGCTCAAACGCCCTGGAACATGCGGGCGCGAGCATTCAGTATGTGTCTTTTCATCGCATCATGCGCTTCGGTTTCCCGGTGCGCGAAGATCGCCTCGACGATCACCGCATGCTCATCCTGGACGCTGCGGATCTGTTCCGGCGTCCGCTTCAAGCTCAAGCTTCGCGTAACGGAATGCCCGATGGCGAAATGCGGCTTGAACCACTCGCGCAGGGTGATGTGGAACTGGTTGCCGGTCGCCATGGCAATTGCATCATGCAGAGCCTGGTCCTCCTCGGCGCCAAGCTCGCCGTTGCGCAAACATTGCTCGATCGACAGAAGCGCTGCCGTTATCCGCTCCTTGTCGACCGGTTGCCAGTTTCGCGCTGCAAGCTCCGCCGCCTCGGCTTCGAGACCGGCGCGGAATTCGAAGAACCGCTGGACATCGGCCAAGGAGCCGACCGGCACCATTTTCAGCATCGACGAATCCGGCCTTTGCCTGACATAGGAACCGGAACCCTTGCGCGAAACGACCAGGCCATCGGCTCTCAAGCGTTCGAGCGCTTCGCGCACGACGGGTCTCGATGCGCCGAAATCAGCGGCGAGCTTCGTCTCCGGCGGCAGCCGTTCGTTCACCGGAAAGTTGCCGTCGGCGATCATCCCCACGATCTTCTCGTAGATGATGTCGCTGAAGCGCGTTGCGCCCCTGTTCGAAACGGCATCGACGGCGAATGTTATCATGGTCCTTTTCTCTCGACGCCGCGTGCGCCGGGTCAGCGGCCGCACCCTGGGCTGTCGCCGGCCATGATGTTCAGGGCGGCGACAGCATCTGACAGATTCAACGTTTTTCGTCCTGCTGGCCGTATTTCAGCGGCACAACGTCGCATTTCAATGCAGCATGGCTACAAAATTTGTAATTATCTGTCAACTCTTGTAATCATTTGAGAACGTGTCTATGGTTTCGGTCGTAGCGCCGAGGAGGGCGTCAGCGTCGGGTCGGGAGCCCGCCGCATCAGCCGGTGCAAAGGCTGCGCCGGCACAAAAGGGAGGAATTCGATGGCCAAAGAAATACTGTCGCGCGGCGTCACCCGCCGCGCCGTGCTTGGTGGCATGGCTGGTGTCGCGGCGCTGTCTATCGCCGGTCGCGTGTCTGCCGCAGGCGGTGAAGCGCCGGCCCTTGCGCAGCTCGCCAAGGATGGAAAGCTGCCGCCGCTCGCCGAGCGCCTGCCGAAAAAGCCGATGGTCGTGACGCCGTTCGAGAAGGTCGGCACCTATGGCGGTTCGCTGCGTCGCGGCCTTCGCGGTTCATCCGACCATAACGGCATCCTGCGTATGGTCGGCAACCAGAGCCTTGTGCGCTGGAACCTCGATTTTACCGCCGTGCAGCCGAACCTTGCCGAGCGCTGGGAGGTCAGCGACGACGCAACACAATTCACGTTCCATCTCATCGAAGGCGTGCGCTGGTCCGACGGTCATCCCTTTACGGCCGATGACGTCGTTTTCGCGATCGAAGACTGCGTCAAGAACACCGAGCTCTACAGCTCGACGCCGGCGCAGCTTGCCGTCGCCGGCAAGCCGGTCACCGTCGAGAAGATCGACGACTATACGGTGAAGTTCACCTTTGCCGCGGCCAACGCGCTTTACCTGGAAAACCTCGCCACACCGCTTGGCCAGCATCCGACGCTGTTCCCGAAGCATTACTGCAGCCAGTTCCTGCCGAAATATAATCCCAATATCGAGGCCGATGCGAAGAAGGCCGGCGTCACCAGTTGGACGGAGCTGTTCCGCAGCCGTTGCGGCGACATCGAGATCCCGTCGCGATGGGGCAATGTCGACAAGCCGACGCTCGATCCATGGGTGGTCAAGGAGCCCTATGCCGGCGGCGCGACGCGCGTCGTCATGACCCGCAACCCTTATTTCTGGCAGGTCGATACCGAGGGCAACCAGCTCCCCTACATCGATGAAATCAACTTCGGCATCTCGCAGGACGTCGAATCGCTGATGCTGAACGTCATCTCTGGAAAAATCGACATCCAGGAACGTCACATCAGCGTTCTGGCCAACAAGCCGACGCTGTCCAAGAACATGGAAAAGGGCGATTATCGGCTGCTGACGCTCGTGCCTTCGGCCTCGCAACAGTGCCAGATCTATTTCAACATCACCCACAAAGATCCTGCCATGCGCAAGATGTTTGCCGACAAGGCGTTCCGGCAAGCGCTTTCGATCGGCATCAATCGCCAGGAGCTCATCGACATCGTCTATTTCGGACAGAGCGAGCCCTACCAGGCCGGGCCGCGTCCGACCCATCCCTGGTATAACGAGACATACGCGCGCCAATTCACCGAATTCGACGCCGACAAGGCAGGCGCGATGCTCGATGAGGCCGGCTATAAGAAAGGCGGCGACGGTTTCCGCCTCCGGCCCGACGGCCAGAAGGTGTTCTTCTCGATCGACGTCATTCCGACCCTCTATCCCGACCTCGTCGATGCACTGGAACTGGTCAAGGCGCATTGGGCTCAGATCGGTATCGACATGAAGGTCAACACGATCGAGCGGGCGCTCTATTACACCCGCGGCGACGACAACGCCCATGATGCGGCGGTGTGGCCGGGTCCTGGCGGTCTCGATCCGATGCTCGATCCGCGCGATTTCTTCGCCTTCCATCCGCAGGGTTCGCGGTACGCCATTCCATGGACGCTTTGGTACACCTCCAACGGTGCACGCGGCGAAGAGCCGCCGGAAAGCCAGAAGAAGCGCATGATGCTCTTCGACGAAGCGCGTTCGACGGCCGATCTCGACAAGCGCGGTGCGATCATGAAGCAGATCTTCGACATCGCGGCCGAGGAATTCGAGACCGTCGGCCTTTGCCTTGCCGTCGGCGGCTTCGGCATCATCCGCAACAATCTGCGCAATGTTCCCGAGAAGGAGCCGGATAGCTGGTCCTGGCCCAATCCCGGTCCGGCAATGCCGCAGCAATTCACCTTCACGAGCTGATTTTCGTCTTGAGCGCCGTGCCATCAGGTACGGCGCTTTCTTTCAGTACGCCCTCCGAGATGCCTTGCCGGTCCTGACCGCCGACAAGGCCCGGGAGGCGGCGTTCAATGCAAGAGGCGCCTCATGCTGGTCTTTATCGCCAAACGCTTCCTATGGATGATTCCATCGCTGTTTGCCGTCAGCTTCCTGGCTTTCGTGCTGATCCAGCTGCCGCCGGGCGATTATGTCACGACCTATATTGCGACGCTGGCAGCATCCAACGAAATCGTCGATCAGAACACGGCGGCGCAATTGCGCGAGCGCTTCGGCCTCGGCGACCCGATGCTCGTCCAATATTTCAAATGGATGTGGGGCATTCTCACGCGCGGCGATTTCGGCATCTCCTTCGAATGGCAGCAGCCGGTCTCGGACCTGATCTGGGAGCGCATGGCGCTGACGCTCGTTCTGGCCCTTTCGACATTGATCGCCACCTGGGCGATCGCGCTGCCGATCGGCGTCTATTCCGCGGTGCGCAAATATTCGATCGGCGACTATTTCTTCACCGCCTTCACCTTTTTCGGCCTGGCTGTTCCATCCTTTCTGCTGGCGCTGGTGCTGATGTACATCGCGGCGGTCGAATTCGGACAGGATGTCGGCGGGCTCTTTTCGCCGGAATATGAGAACGCGTCCTGGAGCTTCGCCAAGATGGTCGACCTCTTCTCGCATCTCTGGCTTCCCGTCATCATCCTTGCCGTCTCCTCGACGGCGAGCCTCATCCGCGTCATGCGCGCCAACATGCTCGATGAATTGCCGAAGCCTTACGTGACCACGGCACGGGCAAAAGGGCTCTCTGAGTTCCGGCTGCTGATGAAATATCCTCTGATGATCGCGCTCAATCCGTTCATCTCGACGATTGCCTGGCTGCTGCCCAATCTCATTTCCGGCTCGGTCGTCGTCGCCATCGTCCTCAATCTGCCGACGGCCGCACCTTTGCTGCTGCAGGCGCTGATGGCCCAGGACATGTATCTCGCCGGCGCCTTCGTTCTGCTGATCTGCGCGCTGACGCTGATAGGCTCTCTGATCAGCGATATCCTGCTTGCGCTGGTCGATCCCCGCATCCGGTTGGAATAGGAGCCTCACGTGGCCGACATCCCCATTACAAATATTCAGCCGGATCGCGCCGCCGTCGCGTCGCAGTGGCAGCTCATCTGGTGGGCTTTCCGCCGGCACCGGCTGGCCATGGTGGCGCTGGTCGTCACCGTACTGATGTATATCGTCGCCGTCATTCCCGGCTTCTTCGCCATCAACGATCCGTACCTGCAAAATGCGCGGGCGACCTTTCACCCGCCGCAGAAATTGCATCTGATCGATACTGAGAACGGCTTCTCCTTCGGCCCGCATTATTATCCGATGAAGCTGACCCGCGATCCGGAAACGCTGGCCGCCATCTACAAGGAAGACACGACGAAACGTGTCGATGTCCAGTTCTTTGGGCGCGGTTATGAATATTCCGTGTTCGGCCTGTTCAGGACCAACATCCATCTGATCGCCTCGCCCGACAAGACGACGCCGCTGCTTCTGTTCGGCGCCGACAGGCTTGGGCGCGACGTCTTCAGCCGAACGGTGCAGGGCTCGCAGATTTCGTTGTCGATCGGCCTCGTCGGCGTCTTCTTCTCGCTGATCCTCGGCATCGTGCTCGGCGGCATCTCGGGGTACTACGGCGGCCGCATCGATTTCTTCCTGCAGCGGGTGATCGATTTCGTGCTGTCGCTGCCGACGATCCCGATCTGGCTGGCAATGGCGGCGGCCCTGCCGCAGGACTGGCCTGCGACGCTGCAATATATGATGATCACGATCATCCTGTCGCTGACCGGCTGGGCGCAGCTCGCCCGCGTCGTTCGCGGCCGCTTCCTGTCCTTGCGCACCGAGGAATTCGTCGCCGCCGCGAGGCTCGACGGCGTTCGCGAAAGGCGCATCATCTTTCGCCACATGCTGCCGAGCTTTGCCAGCCATATCATCGCGTCGATCACGCTTGCGGTGCCGGCGATGATCCTTGCCGAAACCTCTCTCTCCTTCCTGGGGCTCGGGCTACAGCCGCCGACCATCTCCTGGGGCGTGCTTCTGCGCGAGGCCCAGAACATTCGCTCGATCGCCACCGCGCCATGGCTCTTCATGCCGGGCTGTGCCGTCGTGGTCGCCGTGATGGCGCTCAACCTTCTCGGCGACGGCCTGCGCGATGCGGCCGACCCCTACAACAAATGAGGCCGGCATGACCGATATTCTTCCCATTGCCGGCAGGCCGCTGCTTCAAGTGAAAAATCTGACGGTCGAGTTCCCGCTGCGCACCGGCGTCTTTCGCGCCGTCAGCGATCTGTCTTTCTCGATCGAGCCGGGCAAGACGCTCTGTGTCGTCGGCGAAAGCGGATCCGGCAAGTCGGTGACGGCGCGTTCGATCCTGCAGATCGTCGATGCACCCGGCCGCATATCCGGCGGATCGATCATGCTGAACGATCAGAACGGCGGCTCGATCGATCTGACCAGCCTCAATCCGCGCGGGCGTCAGATCCGAGCGATCCGCGGCCGCGACATCGCCATGATCTTCCAGGAGCCGATGTCGTCGCTATCGCCGATCCACACGGTCGGCAACCAGATCGTCGAGGCGCTTCGCCTTCACACCCGGATGAGCAAGGCAGAGGCGCGCGCTGAAGCCATATCACTGCTCAGCCAGGTCGAGATTCCCTCGCCGGAAAAAGCGCTGGACCGATATGCCTTTCAATATTCCGGCGGGATGCGCCAGCGCGCGATGATTGCCATGGCGCTCGCCTGCAAACCGCAGCTGCTGATCGCCGACGAGCCGACCACGGCCCTCGACGTGACGACGCAGGCCGAAATTCTCGACCTGATTGCCCGGCTGCAGAAGGCCAAGGGCATGGCCGTTCTCTTCATCACGCATGACATGGGTGTCGTTGCGCAGATCGCCGACGATGTGCTGGTCATGCACAACGGCGTCGCCAAGGAATATGCGCCGGTCGAGCAGATCTTTCATGCGCCGAAAGACGACTATACCCGCATGCTGATTGGCTCGGTGCTGAAGCTGGAAGCGAAGGCCGAAATCCGGCTGGCGCGCCCGCCGCTCGACACGACGGCGCCACCGATCCTCGAACTGCGCAATGTCTCGATGGATTTCGGCGAGGTGAAAGCGCTGGACGATGTTTCCATTTCGCTTCTGCCGGGCGAAACGCTCGGCATCGTCGGCGAGAGCGGATCCGGCAAGACGACGATGGGTCGCTCGATCATGCGGTTGATCGATCCGACTGCAGGCGAAATCCTCTATCGCCGCGCCGACGGCGACATCATCGATCTGGCAACGGCAAAAGGGCAGACGCTTGCCGCCGCACGGCGGGAATTACGGATGGTGTTTCAGGATCCTTTCGGCTCCCTCAACCCACGCATGACCGTCTCCCAGATCATCGGCGAGCCGCTGCTCGTCAATGGTGTTGCAAAGGGGCGGGCGCTGGAAGAGCGGGTTTGTCACTTGATGGAGCAGGTTGGCCTCGATCCGAGGGCACGCGAACGCTACCCGCACGCCTTCTCCGGCGGCCAGCGCCAGCGCATCGGCATTGCCCGCGCCATCACGCTTAATCCGCGCGTCATCGTTGCCGATGAGGCGACCTCGGCGCTCGACGTTTCCGTGCGCTCGCAGGTGCTCGACCTGTTGATGCGTCTGCAGGACGAACTCGGGCTTGCCTATATCTTCATCAGTCATGATATCGGCGTTATCCGCTACATGTGCGACCGTGTGGGCGTCATGTACAAAGGCCAGCTCGTCGAAATCGGCGACGCGGAGAAGGTCTGCCGCACACCCGAGCACGCCTATACGCAGGCGCTCATATCGGCGATTCCGCGCCCTGATCCGCGTGATCGCGATCAATCGCGGCGCTTCCGCTACGTCGCGCCGGACATTTTGAAGAATGGGAGTTTTCAGCGATGAAAATCACCGGGATCCGCACTTTTCTCATGCATGTCGGTCAGCCCGATCCCGCGAACTGGGCTTCCGACCAACGTTCTGGCGGTGGCGCCTCCAAGCAGTTCGGCGGCACCAGAAACTGGCTCTTTCTGAAGATCGATACCGACGAGGGCATCACCGGCATCGGTGAATGCTCAGGCTGGCCGCGCGTCGTCGAGACGGCGATTCATGATCTCGCCCCACTCCTCATCGGCGAAGATCCGGCCCATACCGAACGGCTATGGCAGAAGATGCATATCGCGATGATGGGCCATGGCATGCTCGGAACGGTCGGAGGCGGTGCGATGACCGGCATCGACATGGCGCTATGGGACATCAAGGGCAAGGCGCTCGGCGTGCCTGTCTGGATGCTGCTCGGCGGCAAGGTGCGCGACCGGATCCCGATCTATTCGCATGCGAATACGCCTGAGCGCGCGCTTGCCATCAAAACGCGCGGCATAAAGGCGATCAAATGCGGCGGCGTCGCCGATCCGGTTCGCAAGGTTGCTGCGCTGCGCGACGCCGTCGGCGACGACATGGACATCGCCATCGATCTGCATGGGCCGCCGTGGCTGACGCCTGCGGATGCCTGCCGGCTGGTGCGGACGCTCGAACCCTATGAATTGATGTGGGTGGAAGATCCGATCGCGCCGGAGAATATCGACGGCTACCGGCGTATCCGCGACGCCGCGCATGTGCCGCTTGCCGCCGGCGAGCGCTCGGCGACCATCTTCGGCGAGCGTGAGCTCATCGAGAAGGAGCTGGTCGACGTCATCCAGCCGGACACCGGCCGGGCCGGCGGCATCACCCAGATGAAGAAGATCGCGGCCATGGCTGAAGCCCATCATATCCAGATGGCGCCGCATTCGGGTTCGCTCGGGCCGGTGGCGGAATATGCGGCTTTGCATCTGCTTGCAGCGATCCCCAACGCCCTCATCCTCGAGCGCCTCGACGACGACTGGGACGGCCGCCGCCAGACGATCGTGCCGCATCCGCAACAGGTCGACGGCTTGATCGCCGTTCCTGATGGCCCGGGACTTGGCTGCGATATCGACGAGGCCTTCGTGGCGCGCTTCCCCAGCAACGGCAATGTCTCGGTGCCGCAAAGTGCCGGTGCCTACAATCCCGGAACCGACAATGAGCATCTCTACGTGCAGACGCGCCAGTCGCGTCGCACCTATTTCAATCGCTAGAAGGACATAAAGATGAAGATCGACCGCATGCGGGTTTTCATGACCCGCGACAAGGACCGTCCGCGCGTGATCGTCGCGCTCGACACCGATGACGGGCTGACGGGTTGGGGCGAATGCTACAATCACGGCCCCGACAAGGCGCTGCCGCCGCTGCTCGATTATCTCTACGGATTTGTCTCCGGCCAGGATCCGACACGCGTGGAGTATCTCGTCAATCTGCTGATCCAGCAGAGCCGGTTTCCGCCGGGGGCGCTTGGCCTTGCCGCGATCTCCGCGCTCGATCACTGCCTGTGGGACCTTGCGGCCAAGGCAGTGAATGTCCCGGTCTACAAGCTGCTCGGCGGCGAAGTGCGCGACCGCATCAAGGTCTACGCCGGTGTCTATACCGCACCGGATGCGCCGGCGGCGCGCGACGAGTTCGATCGTCTGAAGGAGGGATGGGGGTTCACCGCCTTCAAGCTCAGCCCCTGGCGGATCGACATGCACTCCAACCGCTGGGGTAATGTCGTGAAAGCCTCGGCGGATTATTTCCGCTCGCTTCGCGAAACGGTCAATGACGAATACGAAATCGCCTTCGATGCCCATGCGAAGATTTTCGAGCCGATCGCCGCTCGCCAGCTCGGCAATGCGCTGGCGCCTTATGATCCGCTGTTTTTCGAGGAGCCGCTGCGTCCTGAAAATATCGAGGCCTGGGGCGACCTGAAACAGGGGCTCAACTGCACACTTGCGACCGGCGAGTCGCTCTATAACAGAAACGAGTTCCTGCGGCTGCTGCAGGTCAAGGGCGCCGACCTCATCCAGCCCGACATCTGCGTCGTCGGCGGCATCAGTGAAATGCGCCGCATCGCCACACTCGCCGAAGCCTTCTTCGTCGGCGTGGCGCCGCACAACCCGATGGGTCCGCTTGCGACGGCGGTCAACGTTCATTTTTCTGCGGCGGCGCAGAATTTCCGCATCCTCGAATACCGGCTGCCAAAGGGACAGGCTTATGTCTATGGCGGCCTCGATATCGAGAAGCGGGAGGGGGAAACCCGCTACGTCGTCGATCCCTATCTGCCGAAGGACGGCTATCTGGAGCTGCGTCCCGACCGGCCGGGCTGGGGCGTCGAAATGGACGAGAAGGCGATGGAAGAGGAAGGTTACATCCATTGGCAGCGACGCGTGCCGAAGCGGCCCGACGGCTCCTACGCCTTTGCCTGAGGGCATTGCCCGCTTAAAACAGGAGCTGGCCGCCCGCATGGCGCGGCCAGCTCCCGCAGGCGACGCTTCTAGAGCATGAAGCCGAAAAGTGTGAGCGGTTTTCGGGTGACGTTATGCTCTAACTATTTAATTTAGAACAGGATTCAAATTTTAGGCCGACCGGCCTAAAATCATCCTGTTCTAGGCATCTTTCGGCAGCACTGAGCGAACCCTTGCGATGAAGACATGGAAGTCCCGCATGTAAGTGCGAAGGAAATCGGCGGTTTTGTCGTTGGTGACCTCGCCGTCATCGGTGATCAGCCCCGGTGTAAACTGGATGTAGGCTTCCGGGGCATTCATCTGGGGAGAGTTGCAGAAACTGAGCACACTGCGCAAATTCTGCTGGGCGACTGCCGTGCCAATCGCGCCCGGCGACGTGCCGATCACCGCTGACGGCTTGCGTGTGAACGAGTTGGTGCCATACGGGCGGCTCGCCCAGTCGATGGCGTTTTTCAGCCCGCCGGGTATGGATCGATTGTATTCGGGCGTGACGAACAGCACGGCGTCGACGGCCGCGATTGCCGCCTTGAATGCCTTGCCAGCCGGAGGGTAGTCGGCGTCATAGTCGTAGCTGTAGAGCGGCAGGTCCTTGAAGGATATCTCCGACATTTCAAGTTCCGGCGGGGCGAGCCGCACCAACGCCTTGGCGAGCTTGCGGTTGATCGAGCCCTTGGCGAGGCTGCCGATGAGATAGCCTACTTTATGCGTGGTCATGGGGTTCTCCAATATCTCGCATGATAAAGGACGTATCATACGCAAGAAGGGTTTTCCTGTCCTTCGATCGCAAGTCACTAATCGCCGAGGAACGTGACCGTCTCGTCGAGCGGGGCGCGGCCTGTACGGGCGTAACTGACCGTGGGGTCTTCGTACCCGATCGACATGCCGCAGAAGAGGATGAGCCCGTCCGGGGGTGACAAGACCTCTGCGACCGTCTCGCGAACCTGCGACCACGCCATCTGCGGGCAACTGTGCAGACCTTCGGCGCGGAGCAGCAGCATGACGGTCTGCAGATACATGCCGACGTCGGCCCATTGGGGTAGGCCCAGCTCACGGTCGATGTAGCAGAACAGGGCGGCGGGCGCGCCGAAACAATTCCAGTTGGCGATTGCTGCCCGCTGGCGCGCCTCCCAGTCCTCGCGCGCAATGCCGAGCGCGCTGTAGCGCTCCTTGCCGAAGGCGGACCGGCGCTCGCCGTAGGGGGGCTTCAACCCGGCCGGGTACATCTCGTACTGCCGCTTGTCCCAGGCGTCGCCATGAGCCACGCGCTCGACGGCGGTCGTCTTGAGCTCTGCCAGCGGTGCGCCGGTCATCACGTAGGTGTTCCACGGCTGGATATTCGATCCTGACGGCGACCAAGCTGCGGCGGACAGCACACGCTCAAGCACCTCCCTCTCCACAGGCTCGTCTTTGAATCCGCGCACCGACCGTCGACTTTTGACTGCCTCATATACGTCCATGATCGCCTCCATGCCGCCGGCCGTTCGTTACGTCCATGCTCATGGCCGTTTCCTCCTGACTGTTCCGTTCCTGATGTGGTTCATTATCTCCATTCGCAATGGAGGCGTAATCACACCGTGGTCTAGGAGGCATACATCAAACGTACATCAGGGATCGATGCGTTCGGGGGGGCATGTGGGCGAAGCATCGCGGGACTCCCGCGCCACGGGCATCCAGGTCTGGAATGACGCCCCTGAACGGACTCAGCTTGGCGCTTACGCTCAAGCCGCAGTCATCTTTTTCGCCGTCTTCGCCATTGCGCTGCTCTTCGTTGCCGCGGCACCGATCCCGAGTTGCCGACAAGATCATGCTCCAATCATGAGCCGCAAGAGCAACGCTTCGTCATTTTGTCAGGCGCCTACGGCTCGGACGCGTTCCACTGGGGAGCGAGGATGCCATCCGAAGATCTCGGCGAGCGTATCGAGCATCGCCGTGGCCGCGGCGGATTGAAGTGAATAGTAGATCGTCTGGGCAGCCCTTCGCGTCTGCACGAGTTCCTGTTCTCGAAGAATTGCCAAATGCTGGGAAGTCGAAGATTGGCTCAATCCCACCTCGTCGGCCAGGACGCTGACGGACATTTCTCCTTCGGCCAACAGATGCAGAATGTGAAGTCGTTTGGCATTCCCCATGGCCGAGAGGAAGTTTGCCTCGTTGTCGAAGGCGTTGGTTTCAGGGGAAGGCGCGGCTGACGATTGATTGTTCAAGGCGAGATCTCCTTTGGGGAATCAAAGCCGGGTACCTGGTCTATCCCCGAGCTTTAATTTAGAGATAACGCATGGGTGCGGGGCCGAAACCCATTATCGGCGCCGCATCGTCTTTTCCGGCGCGAATCGGATACGGCGCGCATCAAATGGACAGCGACGGCAGATCATTCTCGAGGCCGGCATCCTTCGCCTATAAGCTATCGCGGGCCGACCTGGCGCATTTGCGTGGGCAGCGTTTCCCAGGCCCGGATCAGTTCGCCGATGGAGGCCGCCTCCATCTTGTGCATGACATTGCTGCGATGCAGCTTGACCGTCACTTCGCTGATGCCGAGGTCGAAGGCGATCTGCTTGTTGAGGCGGCCGCGCGCCACTTCATGCAGGACCTCGCGCTCGCGCTGCGTCAGTGTCTCCAGGCGCTTGATATTGCGCTCGGCGATCGCGGCTTCCGCCCGTCGCTCGGCATCCATCGCAATGCCGGCAGTCACGGCGTCGAGCAGGGTCTGGTCTCGCACCGGTTTGGTGAGAAAATCCACGGCACCGGCCTTCATCGCCTGGACGGTCATCGGGATGTCGCCATGCCCGGTCAGGAAGATGATCGGCTTGGAAATGCCGTTTTCGGCCAGATGGCTCTGCAGGTGAAGGCCGCTTGCGCCTGGCATGCGCACGTCGAGGATCAGGCAGCCGGGGCTATCCAGTATATCGGCGTCAAGCAATTCTCGGGTCGAAGCAAAACTGGTCGACTGGAAACCCGCCGACTGGATCAGCTCCGACAGCGCTTCGCGGACCGATGCGTCGTCGTCGACGATAATGACAAGCGGCCGGTTGTCTTCATAACTGCATTGCAATGATAACGGCGCCGATCTCCGCAGCAACGGCTGGTCAACTCTCATGTCAGCCTCCATCTGTCGATTTATGCAAAGCGTTGGCAATGGCCGCCAGCAGGGCCTGGGCATCGAAGGGCTTGCGGAAAAATCCGCTTGCGCCTTGAGCGCGTCCCTGATCGGCTATCTCGTGGCGGCCCGTGATCATGAATACCGGCAGCTCCGGACGCGACTTCCTCACCAGGTCACGAAGTTCGAAGCCGTCGATACCAGGCATTCCGATATCGGTGATGAGCAGGTCGAGGTCCGACAGCCCGTTGACGAGCAGCGAGCCCGCCGATGAGAAACTGCGGGCCACATAACCCGCAGATTCCAGAAGGTCGCCCATCGATTCAAGCAACCTTGGATCGTCATCGACAATTGCCACGACGTGTCTTGTCTTGTTCATGTTTCAATTCCCTCCCACTCGGCGCGAGTGGGTTATCGGTATTTCCAATCTCTCCGCGATCCGCACCAGATCGGCGAGCGATGCCGCGGCCATTTTCTGCATTACGTTTCTTCTGTGGATCTGCAGCGTCACTTCGCTGATCCCCAATTCGGCTGCGGCCTGCTTGTTGAGAAGACCGCTGACGACCAGCGGCAGCACCTCGCGCTCGCGCGGCGTCAGGTCGAGATAGTGTTGTCTCAGCACGTCGATCTCGGCGCGCTCGGCTCTCTTTTCCCGATCCTGAGCAATCGCCGCGTGGATTGCCGCCATGAGATTCGCATCGCTGAACGGCTTGGTCAGGAAGTCCACCGCGCCATGCTTGATCGCACGCACGGAGGAGGGAATGTCGCCGTGTCCCGTAATGAAGACGATCGGCGGATGATCCCTGTCGGCGATCTGCCTCTGCAGATCGAGGCCGTTGATGTCAGGCAGCTCGATATCCAGCACGAGGCAGGCGGGCACGTCCGGCTTGTCCGCTCTCACGTAGTCGCAGGCCGATTCGAAGGCGATGGCATTCATGCCGTGCGAGTCCAGCAGTTCGCCGAGCGCTTCCCGGATACGTTCATCGTCGTCGACGATGAAGACGATATGGTCGTCGGCCGTCATGGCGCCGCCTTCGTTTCAATAGGCAATGTGAAGATCAACGTCGCTCCGCAAGGATTGTTCTTCTCGGCCCACAATCGTCCGCCGTGCAGTTCGACGATCGAGCGGCAGATGGCCAGCCCCATGCCCATGCCGTTTTCCTTGGTCGTAAAGAACGGCTCGAACATCTTTTCGGGAAAATCGATGCCCTGGCCGCGATCGCTGATCTCGGTCTGGAGGATATTCCCGATCTGGCGTACGCGGATTTCGATGACCCTGTCGCCTGTCGTGGCGTCCATTGCCTCGATGCCGTTGCGGATGAGATTGATCAGAACCTGCTGGATCTGAACGCGGTCGATTGAGACGAGCGGAAGGGTGGCATCGACCTCCACCTCCATCCGAACGTGACGACGCCAGGCCTCGTCGGTCATGAGGTTGCGCGCTTCATTGACGATGCCGGAGAGCGTCGATGGGATCCTCCTATCTGCGGATTGCTTGAACAGAGCGCGAATGCGGCTGACGACATCCGCCGCCGAGTTGGCATCCCGGATGATGCGCTCGACCGTCCTCTGTGCCCGCTCCATATTCGGCGGCTCGGCCATGAGCCAGCGCTGGCAGGCGTGTGAGTTGGCCACGACGGCCGCAAGCGGCTGGTTCACCTCGTGCGCGATGGAGGCTGAAAGCTCCGCCAGGCTCGCCACCTGGCTCGCCCGTGCAAGACCCTCTCGCGCTCGACGCAGATCTTCCTCCGCGTGAACCTCACCGTCGATATCAAGGCAGATGACATTCCACTGGACGATGACGCCTTCGGCATTGCGCATCGGTGCCGCACGCGTCTCGACCCAGCGATATTCACCATCATGGCGCCGCAGACGGTGCCTACGCGCATAGGGCTCGCCAGTGGACAATGAACGGGCATAGTTTTCTTTGACCCCTGCCACATCGTCGGGATGAACACCGGCATCGAGTGTGCCGTCCAGCCGGGTTTTGCCCGTTCCATCCAACTCTTCGAGATTATAACCGAGGAAGTCGCGCAGTTGCTGGCTGCGATAGATCGGTTCTCCATCAGGTGCTGCGCAATCGATCATTGCCGGCAGCGTTTCAACGAGCTGCCAGAGCGATCGTTCTCTCTCTCGCAGTGCCTCCTCGACACGCAGTTGATCGTCGATGTCATGAGACAGACCATACCATTGGACGATCCGGCCGCTCTGATCCCGCAGCGGCTCCGCGCTGCCTTTCACCCAGCGGTAGACGCCATCGGCGCGCCGCAGGCGATATTGGCTGGAGAAACGCTGCCCGGTGGCGAAGGAATGGTTGAGCGCTTGCTCGAGGCCGGCTGCATCGTCGGGATGGACGGCGGCCTCGATGAGCGCCGCCAGCCGGCTGACACCCGGCTTTTCCGTATCGGCAATGTCGAGACCCAAAAAATCGATCAGGCGCTGATTGAAGAAGGTTGGAGCGCCTTCCGGATCGAGCCGCCAGAGCAGGCTCGGGACCATGTCCACGAGTTGGGAAAGCTCCCGTTCCCGGTCGCGTAGCGCTTCCTGCGCGCGCATCTCGTCGTCGATGTCGACGGAGATGACATACCATTGCATGATAGCGCCGCTTTGATCGCGCAGCGGCTCGGCTCGGCCATCGACCCAGCGATAGGCTCCGTCGAAACGGCGCATGCGATATTTTATCGAGAAGGGATCGCCGCTGGTGAGGGAATGATGAACCGTCTCCAGCAACCTCGATGCGTCATCGGGATGGACGAGGGTGTGAATGACCGAGGAGAGGCGGCTCATGCCAGGCTTGTCCATATCGCCCACATCGAGACCGAAAAAGTCGATCAGGCGCTTGTTGAAGAAGACCGGCTCGCCTTCCGGCGTCAGGCGCCTGATCTGGACCGGGACCATGTCCACGAGCTGCGACAGCTCGCGTTCGCGGTCGCGCAACGCCTCCAGCGCGCGCACCTCCTCGTCGATATCGAGGGAGACGCCGTACCATTGCACGACCGTTCCGTCGTCATCGCGTCGCGGCTCCACCCTGCATTCGGCCCAGCGGTAGACGCCATCTTTTTCAAGCCAGCGAAACCGCATGACGGAGCCGCCGCCGATTTCGAAACAATTGCGTAGCGTGCGCTGCACGTCGGGCGCATCCTCGGGATGAATCAGCTGCTGCAGCAACTCGTCGATACGCGGTTCGGCCCGCGCGTCGAAATTGGCGATGACGGCGCGGAAATGATCCTGGTAGCGTTTGTTGAAGTAGGTCGATCCGCCTGTCGGTTCCACGCTCCATATTCGGACCGGCACGGCGTCGATCATCTGCAGAAGCTGTTTTTCGCTCCGCCGGATGGCCTCTTCGGCACGCATCTGATCGTCGATATCATGACAAAGGCCGTACCACTGGACGATCTTTCCGGCCTGATCGCGCATCGGCTCGGCTCGGCTCGACATCCAGCGATAGAGACCATCGGCGCGCCGCAGCCGATACCGCATGACGAAGCTCTCGCCGGTGGCGAGGCAATGGCGAAGGGCGTCCCTGAAACCGGCTGTATCATCGGGATGAACGGTGGCCTGCAGGACCGCCTCCAGCCGGCTCATGCCTGGCCTGTCCGAGTCCGCCACGTCAAGACCGAGGAAATCGACCATCCGCCTATTGAAGAAGGTCGGCTCGCCCTCGGGTGTCAGACGCCAGACATGGCTTGGAACCATGTCCACGAGTTGCGAGAGTTCCCGTTCCCGGTCGCGTAACGTCTCCACGTTCTGGCGCAATGTGAGCACTGCCAGCTGGTGCTGTCGGGATATGGCGGCGACAATCAGCGCCGAAAATGCCGAGATGGCCAGAAACAGCTGCAGCATGATCTGATTGTGTTTCTGGGATTCGGGATCACCGGCAAACTGGCTGGCGCCTGTTATCGTGAATACCGCCGTGATCAGAGCAAGCAGAGCGAGCGATACCGCGGCGCCCTTGAACTCGAAGCGGACCGCGGCCCAAAGAAGAGGGGGCATGATGATATAGGCAAAAGGAAGGTAGCCGCTCAGTGAAAGAGCCGCGACACCGAGAAAGATCAGCCCCAGGACGCAGGCTTCCACCCATTGCGCGGCCGAGAACTGCGTCTTGCTGCGCCAGCTGTGAAAGAGGACCAACGCCAGCGGCGAAACGATGAGGACACCGGTTGCGTCTCCGATCCACCATAGCGGCCAGGCCGTCGCAAAGGATTGCGATTGGATCGCGAACCAGGCAAGCGTGGCACTTCCCACGGTCGCGCTCACGATCGGTGCAATTCCGGCAGCCAGGATGACAAATGTGAGAACTTCCTGCAGAGTTTCCAGCTGACCCGGGTGCTTCAAGGTCCGGTTGACCAGCCATGCCGCGACCATTGCTCCAAGAGCGTTGCCGGCATAGATCAGGAAGGCCGCGGGCACGGGGCTGGAGAACCACAGGAAATTGCTGAACATCTCTGCCAGGCAGCCCGCCAGGATCCACCATGGCCAGCTGCGCCTGGAGGCGAGGATGAGGGTCGCGACGAAAAGCCCGCCCGGAGGCCAGATGGAAATACCCGTTCCCGGCACGATTGCCAGCGACTGAGCGAAGCCGCAGGCGAGTACATAGGCGAGGAAGAAAAGCCCCAGATGCAGGAGCTGGGGACGGTGCGACCAGACGCTCAGCATCAACTGCTCCTGCCGGACAGAGAGAACCGGGGGATCGTCAGCATTTCCTGCAGCAGTCGTTCTCGATTTTGGGGCTGGCGAGCTCATGTTACAAAGCGTAATCCCGCCGCACCACAACCGCAACTCATGGAAACCCATGCATTGCGCGGAAATGTAGCCGGAATGTTCGGGCGAACGACGGATCTGAAGACTGTTCAGTTTTCCCGATGGCGCATCCTAGACTTCAGGCTGGTTCCGCTATGCCCAACGGCTAGGGCGCCAGACCTCAGGCACGATGGAAGGCGTCCGGCTTTCCGGTCATTGTCGATCCGCGTGAGGCATTGCAGAAGACATGCAGCAGAGGATGCCGATATGAAAGTCACGGTTGTGGGAGCAAGCGGTCTCATCGGAACGCGGCTCAGCGAGAAGTTGCGCCGATCGGGCCACGACGTCGCGGCCGCATCATTGTCGCTTGGCGTCGACACGGTTACCGGCAAGGGACTGGACGTGGTGATGGCGGGAACCGAAGTCGTTGTGGACGTGACGAATGCCGCATCGTTTGGTGACAGTTCGGCGTTCGATTTCTTCAAGGCGTCGACGAAGAACTTGCTCGCAGCTGCGGCGGAAGCCGGCATCAGGCACTATCTCGCACTCTCGGTCGTTGGCACGCCGCACCTCGTGGAGAGTGACTATTTTCGCGCGAAAATGGTGCAGGAAAATCTCATCCGGGCTTCAGGCCGACCCTATACGATCCTCCGCTCCACGCAATTTTACGAGTTCATAAACGGGTTGATCGACATCGGGGCTGAAGGCAATGTCTTTCGGTTGCCATCGGCCTTCATGAGGCCGGTCGCAGCCGGGGATGTCGCCGCATTCCTGGCGGAACTGGCAGCCGGCGCTCCTTCGGGCGATGTCGTCGAAATCGGCGGCCCGGAGCAGTTCGGCATCGATGAAATCGCCCGGATCTATCTCGCCGCGAACGAAGACGAACGGCAGGTGATAACCGATCAATCCACGTCGTATTTCGGAGTCGAACTGACCGACGACGCCCTCATTCCCGGCGCCGGTGCGCGCATGGCGCGACAGACGCTTTCCGACTGGCTCAACCAATCGATGGGGGAGTAGGCCGTGCGGCTTTTCTTCCGGCCGGTTGGAGACTTAAGATCGACCCGCCACAGAACGTTCATCTGGCTGCGATTAGAACCCTCAAAGGCTCACCGCAATCTTTGAATAGAGATGAACGGGGGTTCAAGGCTTGCCTCCTGAAAGATTGGCGGCGGGTACAATAATGAGCGAGCATATTCCGTGTCGGTTGAGCAGCGTTTAACCCAGCCGCCTAGATCAGTGCTTCGGGGATGCCCCAAGGTTGACAAAAAGACATCCATTGCCGATCTCTATCTGGGTCAGAAGGTCGGCCCTTACCTCTTCGCCAACAACCGCTTTTATGTGCCGCCACTTTTGGCTCTTCGGATGTGCGGGCACCGGTACGCCCTCTCGCAAGAACAGCGTCACTTCAGGAGCTTCATCTGATTTGTAGATGCAAATTCTCACCGGCTCACATCCCTGTTGACAGCAAATATTGTGCACTGCAAAACAAGGGATGGCAAACATTCATTTGCCGGGTAAGTCAACGTTGGGCCGGTGTAGACCCGTGATCGTGAGGCGCACCCTGCCGCCCGATGCTGAGGCCGGCGGAAGGTCGAGGGGCGCGACGCCGGAGGTTCGGATGTTTTCACCTAAGTCGCCGGGGTTCATCACTCGAAGCATTCAAGAAACCTTTATGAAGCTCAGGGTTGAACTAGTCGCACCCCGCTCCAAATCCCGTCGGCAGCAGTCGAAAAGGAGGGGAGGCGCACATGGGCAACGCACAGATCGATCGGGTCGGTCGGGTGAGATCAGGCTTGGGTTTCATTCTCGTCCTCGTTTCCCTGCTGTCCAGCCCTCAATCCTTCGCCGCACCCGCCGATATCGGCGGCTTGACGGTGATCCTGCCCGATGCCGCTTCCGGCTGGAGGAAAGCCGGCAAGGGCAATCTGTTCATGCTGCAGAAAGATTTTCCGGAAACGGAGGACGACAAGCGCGGCAATGCTCTAATTCAGATCACCAAGCCGCTCCCGGCAGCGCGCAGTTCCCTGCAGGCCGGCATGAAGACCTTCGTCGCGACGCTGCCCGACATGGCGAAGGAAGATATCCTGATCAAGCATTACGGGGTCACGGTGAACGGCTACGATATCCGCGTGGAAGAACGCTGCTGCGTTCATCAGAAGAACGTCAGTATCAGCCAGATCGTCGTCGGCATCGCCGGCGACAAGCGGCAGGCCTTTCTGCAGCTGGTGCTGCTGAATGTGAGCGGCGACAGAAGCAGTAGTGCCGAGGCCGATTTCGCAAGCCTCGTGCGCTCGGTGAGGCTTGATCCTTCCGACAAGGATTTCGATCTGGTGCCGGCGAGTGACGACGGCGGGCTGGACGGCGTCTTCACCCATCTCGATACCGGTCTCCGGCCGAACGTCTTCGGCGGTATGGATTTCTATTCGGACAGCACGATCACCATGTTCGACCCGAAGGGGCTGTTCGGCACGGAGCTGCCGAAGGGCGGCCGGAGCATTGCCGAACATTGCAGGGACACCCCGACAGATTGCGGCCTCTACAAGCTTGCCGGCGGCGGGTTTTTCTTTTCCGCCGGGTCGATCGAAATGCGCAGCGTCACCTCCGCCTACGGCACGATCGAGATCGAGACGAAGACATTCTCGAAAAAAGGGGAGGACTTGATGATTGCCGACGCAGACTACCGCGCCGTGCCGCCATTTGATGAGGGCACGACGCTCGACGGCGAATGGGTATCCACCTTCGCCTCGAGCGGGATGACGGCGACCTCATCGGGATCGGTGGCTTCCAGCCATACGCTGAGGCTTCATCGAAACGGTACTTTCGAACGCACAGGCTGGTCGCGCGCCTCGATGACGAACGAAATTGGCGGATCGCAATCGGGCGTCACCACGTCAAGCAACCGGCCGGGCGCAAGCGGACGCTACAAGCTTTCGGGATACCGTATCGACCTGACCGATGCGAGCGGCAAGACGGAGACCATGAGCATATTCGAGCCGGACAAAGGTTCCGACGGGCTTCTGGTGATCAACGGCAACAACTACCTGAAGGACGATGAGAAATAGAGAGGAAGCGCCCAAGCTATTGATACATTAGGCTTATATAGCGACGCGGTTAACCTCCCGATCGGCTGGAAAGCCACCGTGGTTAGTCACTTCGAGTGATCGGCAATGCGCGAATCACTTGAAATCTGGCTCATGTCGCCAGCCGCCGCGATGGGCTGAAACGGGCGGTTTGGTTAAGCATTTGTAAATTGGTAACGAATCGAGGCATATAGTAACTGCGCAACTGAAGCGCTTTCGTTCAAAATTGCGCAGTTACTTGGGAAAAAGATC